>NZ_JAESVN010000010.1 GCF_016765775.1 Szabonella alba
CGACTGGCTATGGACTTACAACAATGAGCGCCCCAACATGGGCATCGGCGGCATCACACCCGCCCAGAAACTGAAGATGGCTGCCTGAAGTCTACTTCTGGGCCCCGTTAAAACGGGGAGGATTACCCCATGATTGCGACTTCAAGGGACATGGCCGAAGTGACTTCTCGTTCAGAGTGAGCTCAGAGCGTTACCAGCCCCTCTCAACGGCCCCTGGAGTCCGATAATGCGGATTATGCCAACTTGATCGAGGGAAAGGCATGCGGCACGCGTGAAAATCGCTTCCCAGAACGTGTCTCCCGCCGATCTTCGCAACACCAGAACCTTTCTCTATAAATCAAAGGCATACGCCTTTCCGGGAAGTGCCTCCCGAACTGGGAACAGCACTTCCCAGTTCCGACGACCGGTTGTCGGCCGCGCGGTGCGCCTTCCCGCCCCTGATCCAGCCTGTAACACCCGTTTATCAATGGTTTAAACACCGGCCTCCGAGGTGGCCTCCAAGGCCGCCCAATCGGAGACTTCGCCGCGATTTCGGTCTTTTCGGGGCCCTATGCAGATTTCGCGCCGCGCACCCTCTGCGCCGCCGGGCTGCACCTAAGCCCCTGTTTTCTTGTCGGCTCCCAGATAATACCGGCTGCTTTCACCTGTTCCCGGTCTACTGCAGATTCTCGTGTCACCTTACACGCGGGGAGGGGCTGTTCGCCCAGTTCGGTTGTTGTAGCTCGCCACGGATTCTTGCAGTGATTGACACCGAATGTTGCAGCAGAACGGTTTTCGGGCGGGAGGGCTGCGGCGGGGGTGTTGAAAGATTTGCTTTCAGGTCGACGGAGTTTGCCTTTGAGACCCGAGAAAGGGGTTTAGCGGCAGACCTTGGGTAAACCGAACTTGATCTGAAACGATCAGAAGTGCGCTACCGAGACGCTTAGTTTGTATAGAATACTGAATATCAAAGCTAAACTGGCGACGCGTTCGGTACAAATCTGATATCTCTGGGCAGTTATCGTAGGTGGTGACCCGCGTCGTGATCCAGCTGCGCCGGACATTCCCCCCCCCCACCACAAAGGTGGGAACCGCGATCACATCCAGCGTGTGGATCCAGGTCGAGGCATTCGGCGCATCGGGAATGCTGTTTCTGGCATAGCAATAGCGGCCCAAGGCAAGGTTGCGATCCTTAAGCGGGGTGGACCCGGCCAGCAGGACGCCGAAGGCCCCGAGCCCGAAATCCCCCACCTTCATCAGCCGCCCCGATGTGCCGTCCATCGGGTTCTGCGTGACCGCCGTACCGCTCAGCAACCCGTTGAGGATTGCCCCGGCATTGTTGACCTCAAAGCGATCTGCCCCGCCGGTGACAATGGCGGCGCGATTGGCGCCGGGGCGGCGCAGGCCGGTATCGAGATCCGTCAGAAAGGCCAGCCCCGGCAGCGCGGCCGTGCCGTCCCCGAACCGCCTGGCCAGCGGCCCATCCAGATAGCCCTGCTGCAAGGCGATCCAGGCCGCGACCTGCTGATTGACCCGCTGCGCCCAGCCCTGCGTCGGCTGCCCCGCATACCCGTCACGGAAGCTCTGGGATAAGTCCGTCCGGGGAAAGGGGAACCTCGGCCATCACCCGATTTGCGCAACAGAGCCCCTTCTTCGGCCAGCGGCTTGTGAGACGGGGAACAAAGCTTACATTGGAACCGCGTCGTGATCCTTGGAAGGGGGCGGCGCAACTCATCAAGGTCATCGCCCTGATGCGGATCAGGCAACCGTGATTTTCCTGAGGATCGGTCCATCCGGCATGACGCCGGAGGGTAGTTCGGCATATGAGGTTATCATGGGAAAAGGCGACAACAAGCGTGGGAACAAGGAAGTAAAGAAGCCGAAACAGGAAAAGCCCAAGACGCTGGCCACGGCCAATTCCGGCGCGGTAAAGCCGGTCTCGCTGGGTGAGAAAAAGGGCAAATGACCTAAATGGCACTGGGCCTGTTCATCGGCTCACTGCCAGCCGGCCAATCCGCTGTTCTTTGTCGCGTTGGGGGTCCGTGTCGCGATGCAGGACCGGCCCGGATCTCTGGCCCGCAGATCCAGCGCAGTGCGGGCCTTGTGAAGAGGCCGCATAGCGTGAAGAGGCGGCATAGCGCCCTGCCACGCCCCTGACGTCAGGCGATCCAAGCATCTGTTTTAAAATCTTTTCCTACAGCCTTCCTGTTGAATCTCGACCGTTTTCGCCTTGTTGCGATTTCTTAGTCTATCGCGGAATTGTCGGTAAACCGCGCCTTCAGGGGCAGATTGCGGGTGCGTTGCGCGGGGGCATTGAAGGGCGGAAACTCGTTGGGGCGATGCAGGCTTTGGCGTCAGCCGACGAGGCGGAAGAGCGATCGCCTTGCCTGAACGACCTCCTGTGCCTCGATCTTCTCGATCTTCCGGCGGAGTTTCGCAACCCGCGCCTCATGGTCCGTGAACGCCCGCTGCGGTTCCTCGCCCAAGCGCACCCGGGCCACGGATCTCAGATAATCGACAAAGATGAGTTCCTTCAGTTGATCCTTCAGATCGGCACTGACCATTGGGCGACCTCATACTCTTACACTCCAACCTTACGGTGCAACTTATCGTGGCAGAAAAAGGGCAAAGCGGGCCGGCCCCGTGCGATCGGCAATTTTCGGCAAAAAGCCGTCCACCCCCGGCAGATCGCCCGGTCCGGACGGTCGCGGATCGGCGGCATCCGCATCCGGTGGCAAGAAACAGCGCCGTAATCAGGACGGGCAATCGCCAGCGCAGCCGGACAGCGCATCATGCGGGTTCGTTCCGACGGGGGCGCCGGTCTTGCATCGCGCAGCCCTGACCCTGCGGCAAAGCCCGGGTTTCAAACCCTTGCGACACTCGGCAAAAATATCTGAAAAACATACAAAAGCGGAAAACCCGCCCCATGAGATATTACAGAGGCGGGCTTTTCGGGGCGGGCTTTCCGGGGCGGGTTTTCCGGCCCTGAAAGCCCCGGCCGTCAGGCGGCATGACAGAGCGCGGGGCGCTGATGTTGTTCGATCAGGGCCTGATGCAGCGCGGCAATGGCCGGGTTCAGCGCGTCGCGGTCCAGAATGAACTGCACATCGACATTGCGCGGGCCCTGCGTTGCACCGATCGCCTCAAGCCCCGCCCCGGCAATGGCCTGAAGCCCCCGGGTCAGCACCGAAAGCCCCGAAAGATCGCGGCCGACCACTGCCGCCATCGAGATGCGGCGCGATGAGATTTCAGCCGAGGGATAACGCCGGGCCAGATCCTTTTCGACCCGCCGCAACAGCTTGAGCGAGGCATCGACATAATGGGTGATCGTATTGGCGTTCGAAACCTTCGAGACGATCCGCACATTGTGCCGCGTCAGCACCTCAAGCACCGAGGCGTCATAGCCCTTCACCCCGACCATGTCCTGTTCAAAGAGTTCCAGCGCGATAAGATCAAGCCCGGTGACGATCTCGACCGCCGGTTCCTCGGCGGGCTGATCGTCGATCAGCGTGCCGGGATCTTCGGGTTCAAAGGCATTGCTGACCCGCAGCGGCACGCCGGACTGGCGCAGGGTCTTGGCGGCCTTGGGATGGATCGCCTCCATCCCCAGATTGGAAAGCTGGTCTGCCACGTCGTAATTGGTGCGGCCCAGCTTGCGCACGACCCCTTCCCCGACCAGCTTGGGATCGGCCGATGACAGGTGGAATTCCTTGTGGATGATCGCCTCTCGCGCGCAGGTCAGCGCGGCAAGCCGTGAAAAGGTCACCTCGGAATAGCCCCGGTCGAATTCGGTCATCAGCCCTTCGACGCATTGCGCATAGCCGGTGACGATGGGCATTTCGGTGGCGGGGTCGACCCCTTCCATCGCCGAGGTGATCCGTTCGTCAAGACCCAGATCGCCGCCATCCCGCCAGCCCGACAGATCGACGAAACGCGCATTCACACCCGCCCGCAACAGCATCAGCGTGGTGACAAAGGCCGAATGCGCCTCACCAAGACCTGACAGCAGTTCCCGCGTCGAGGCCATATGTTCCGACAGCCGGAAATGCCCGTAGGAGCACAGGCGCTGCAGATCGATCAGGCAGTTGCGCGCGCCCAGAATGCGGTCATGCACGAAGGCATCGGCGCGTTCCAGATCGGCGGGATGGTCCAGCACCCGTCCATGGGCCTCGCGCATCGCCTCGGCAGCGCGGTCCAGCCGGTCATGCCAGCCATGGCCGCTGTCATTGTTGGCAAAGGCGGCAAAGGCCCCCGGCTCCCCTGATTTCTTGTGCTCCAGCAGCAGGTTGGTGATCCCGCCAAAGGCCGAGACCACGAAGATGCGGCCATAAAGATCCGCCCCCTTGCGGTCGCCGATGATCAGCGTGTCGCGCAATTCATGGATGCGCGACATCGATGTTCCGCCGATCTTTTCTACGGTATGGGTCATGTCAGCCCTCATCGGCAGCGGCATAGGACCCGTCTTCGCGGTGCACTTCGGTGCCGGTGACCGGCGGGTTGAAGACGCAGGCCATGACCAGCTCTTCCTCGGCCCGCAGCGTATGGCGGTCATGGTTGTTGAGCGCATACATCACGCCGGGTGTGATCTGATGCGTCTCACCGGTGGCCAGATCGGTGATCGAGCCCTTGCCCTTCATGCAATAGACGTTCTCAAAGTGGTTCTTGTATTCGAACGTATGTTCGGACCCCGCCTCAAGCGTGGTGATATGAAAGGAAAACCCCATACCGTCACTTGCCAGCAGCATCCGGACCGAGGTCCATTTCGCATCCGACACCATGC
The DNA here is from genome assembly GCF_016765775.1 of Szabonella alba. Taxonomy (GTDB): domain Bacteria; phylum Pseudomonadota; class Alphaproteobacteria; order Rhodobacterales; family Rhodobacteraceae; genus Szabonella; species Szabonella alba. The sequence goes on from NZ_JAESVN010000010.1 coordinate 4,760, forward strand.
GGGACTGGTCGTTTTTCAGAATCTCGTTGAAGTCGCGTACAATCATGTCGTCATTCCTTATTCTGCAGCCAGCGTGACCCGTTGCGCCATCGCGTCGCGCGTGGCGTCAAGCAGGATGTCAAAGCCCTTGCGGAAGGTCGCGGCCGGAGTGGTCAGCGGCGCGAGGACCTTGACCACCTGATCTTTATTGCCCGAGGTCTCGATCACCAGCCCCATCTGATAGGCGCGGCCACAGATTTCACCGGCAAGTTCACCGGATCCCACATCAACCCCCTGCATCAGACCACGACCCTTGAGCCGTGCACCGGGAACGAGGGCTGCAACCTTCTGCAGCGCATCGCGCAGCAGGGCGGATTTTTCGGCAAGCTCGCGCTGAAAACGGCCATCGGACCAGAATTTTTCAATCGCGACGCGGGCGGTGACAAAGGCATGGGTATTGCCGCGGAAGGTGCCGTTATGTTCGGCCGGGCCGAAAACATCATGCTCGGGGCGCACCAGCACCATGGCCATCGGCAGACCAAAACCCGAAAGCGATTTGGCCATGGTCACGATATCGGGGGTCACATCCATGGTTTCAAAGGAAAAGAACGTGCCGGTGCGGCCGATACCGGCCTGAATGTCGTCGATGATCAGAAGCGCGCCATGTTCTTTGGCAAGGGCCGCCACGCGGCGCACCCATTCGGGGCTGGCTGCGTTCAGCCCGCCTTCGCCCTGCACGGTTTCAAGCAGGATCGCCGCAGGCGCGTCGATACCGCCCGACGGATCGCCCAGCATCTGTTCAAGCAATGCGGCACTGTCCACGCCTTCGGCATAGCCATCGAAAGGCAAGCGCGTCACGCCCGCCTTGTCCATCCCCGCCCCACCGCGATGATAGCTGTTTCCGGTCGCGGCCAGCGCGCCCATGGTCACCCCGTGAAAGCCGTTGGTGAAGGCGATGATATTGCTGCGCCCGGTGACCTTGCGGGCAATCTTCATCGCGGCCTCGACCGCATTGGCGCCGGTGGGTCCGGTGAACATCACCCTGTGATCCATGCCGCGCGGGGCAAGGATATGGTCCTCAAGGGCGCGCAGAAAGGCGCCCTTGGCCTCGGTATGCAGGTCAAGCCCGTGGGCGATGCCATCCGAGGTGATATGGTCAATCAGTGCCGCCTTCATATCGGGGTCGTTATGGCCATAGTTCAGCGAGGAACATCCCGCCAGAAAGTCGATGTAGCAATTGCCTTCGGAGTCCTTCAGCTCTGACCCGGAGGCGCTGGTGAAGACGGCGGGCATGCCGCGGCAATAGGACCGCGCCGCGCTTTCGCGACGTTCGAAGATAGACGGGGTCGGTGTCATGTCCTTGGGCATGAGTCATCCTTTCGCACTTGGTGCGTTGCTTGTATTTCTGAATTGGGGATCAGGCCGCGCGGGCCAGTGTCGACACCTCGGGCAAGGCGATCGTCACCATATGCTCGGTCGCGTGCTGGCCGTCGAAATGTTCATCACACTTGAAATGCGGGGCATCGGTCAGCTTGCCGCCGATGATCCGGGCAAAGCTTTTGAACAGGCCCCAGGACGCGGCGTTGTCCTTGGTGATGGTGGTCTTGAGATGCGTCGCCTCGTCACAGGCGGCGCGATCCACCAGTTCCAGCAGCATCTTGCGGCCCAGCCCAAGACCACGGGCCTTGGCGCTGACCGCGACCTGCCAGACAAACAATTCGCCCCGGTCGGGGATCATATGACCCGAGACCCAGCCGACGATTTCACCATCCAGTTCGGCCACCACGCAGGTATCGCGGAAATGATCGGCCTGAATCAGGTTGGCATACATCGAATTTTCGTCGAGCGGCTTGCATGATCTGATCAGCGCCCAGATATCGGCCCCGTCCGTCGCAAGTGGCTTACGCAGGCGAGGCATCCGTTGTCGGGGGGTGGCGATATCTTTCGGCATCTGTTCCGTTCCTTCGATTGGCTTGTTGCTCAACTGAAACTGGTTAGACACACACCGCATACTGCTTAGGCATGCTAAGTATATCGGTTCGGGATAAAATTCAACCTGTGAAGCGTTTTTCTTTCCCAGATGCAGCATTTTAGAGGGCATGCAGAGGCATGATGTAGAGTTTTTCAGTCTGTCTGTACCACTCTTCAGGCGCATGATGCTGCATCTGCCGAATTATTTTTGGCACGTCGCGGAAGGATTGATGCGATGGGATGCTTCATGCGATACTGGCGCGATGGAGACCCAAGGTGATCGCATTGATGACTGCCTGATCGCGCTGCGGCGTATCCTGCGCGCAACCTGGCTGCATGAGCGGGAGCTTGCACAGGCCGCCGGTCTGACCCCGGCGCAGCTTCGCGTGCTTCAGATCCTGAACGGGCGGCCGGATGGCAGCACGACGCCCAAGGCGCTGGCAACCCAGATGGGCGTGGCGCAGGCCACGATCACCGCCCTGCTGGACAAGCTGGAAACGGCAGGCAAGATTACCCGGCGGCGGTCCCAGGCGGACCGGCGGCAAAGCAATGTGGTCATCACGCCTGCAGGGCGCGCCGCGCTGAAAAACGCGCCGGATGCGCTGCAACAGCGATTCGTGCGCGCGTTCGAGCGGATGCAGGACTGGGAACAGGCCCAGCTTGTCGCCTCGCTGGAGCGTGTGGCGGCCATGCTGAACGCCAAGGATATCGACGCCTCGCCGGTTCTGAGTGCAAGCGACATCCACTCCGCCGACAAGCCGGACTAGGGCATCCGACACGCCACAACGATCATGTCAGTGCGGCTGCGCGCGCAGTCATCCGGGGCGCCAGATCGCAAGGGCGGGCAAGGGCGATGCCCCCCCGGATACTGCCCTCAGTCGGCAACTGCGCTGCAACCCGATTTATAGGTGACGATCGGCCATTCCTCACGCCGCAGGGCGGTCTTGGCCAGCCAGCCCTGCGTGTCACCAAAGGCCGCCCGGCACCACAGCCCGTCCGAGGCGACAAGACATTGATTGACGCGGATGCAGGCCCCGTCAGGAATGGTGCCGATCTGGGTGGCATCGCGGCGCGGTTGCCCACGAACGACCAGATTGCCGAAGATTTCGATCTCGGCCAGCATCCGGTCGCCCTCGGGCGTGAAGATCGGAAGCGCCAGATCCCCCGGACCGGCGCAGACCGGGGTCAGCCCGACAAAATAACAGCGATGCCGCTGCACTGCGAGCGCAAGCGTCTCGGAGGTGCCATCGCCTTTCGCGCGCTCAACCACAAGACCGCGCTGGTCTTTCAAGGTGGTTCCGGTGACGCGACGCTGATTGCCCCCCAGTTCGGCGGTCTGGTTTTCGGCGGCATCGAACAGGCGCAGGACACCGCCCTCAATGCTCCAGGACGTCAGATCCGCCAGCGCGCCGCTGCAATTTCCCGACGCCCCTTCCAGTCGTCCGTCCCGGCCCGTCTCAGTGGCTGTCAGCGTCAGCGCGCAGGGTTCAGCCGCCGAGTGGAATCCCGGATCGAAAACGAACCACTCGCCCGAGAAAGCCTCGATCAACTGCGCGCGCGATTGCGCCGAAGCGGATCCGGCAACTGCGATGATGGCTGCGGAAAGAAAGGCTAGAACAGGGACTTGGCGCATGGGATTACTCTGTCAGATGAATTCAGTCTGCTTCGCGCGTGATCCGGGTCTGGCTATGCGCCACGATCCCGTCGGCAGCTTCCACCACCAGATCCACGGCAAGTGTCGATGTCGTGTCAAAATTGATCTGGGTCGAGGCGACCGAAAACCGCGCACCCTGCTGCAGCATCAGCGTTCTTGCCTGCCGCGTGGTCATATTGCCGCCGCTGCCGGAATGCTGAATTTCCAGTCGCGCCGTGGCTTCACCGGTCCCGCCTGATACGAAACCCTCTATGCGCAGCGCACCATCCAGTCTTGTCAGTTCAATCGTCGAAACCGGACTATCGTCGGCGCAGGCAACGGTTCCGGCAATCAGACCGGCCAGAACGCCCGTGCCCAGCTTTGCGCAAGACGGCATTTCAGAAGGAATACTGGGTGATTGCGACGCTGCCGCCATTCGATATGACGGTGACACCCTGCGGATTGACGGCATTATTGCCGATCTGGGTATAACTGGCCGTAGTTCCCGCGCCTTCCACAACCAGCGCATTGCTGTTGCCGCTGCCAACTTGGCGCAGCGTGCCTTCTGCGCCCGCGCCAGTCACGACAAGGCTTGCATCGTTGAAAAAGCCGGTCTGCATAATGCGGCCCGCCGCGGGATTGAGACCGTCAGGCGAATTGACCTCCAGCGAGGCATTGTTGCCATCGCCAAGCTGCAGGATGGAACCAAAACCATAAAGCCCGGAAATCACGCCATCCGCCGTATTGCCGATGGCAAATCCCGTCAGCGCGTTGTTCTGGTTCAGCGCCACCGAGCCGCCATTGCCGGTAACGGTCAGATTGGCAACATTGGCCGAACCGATCTGCGAGGCGGGCAGATCGCCTGCCCTGTCGCCCGCGACCACAGAGCCGGAAGCATCGGACTGGTCGATGTAAAGGGTATTCCCCGCCGCGCCATCAGAAATCTGCAACAGGTTCAGGCTGTTGCCGTCCCCTGCAAGACCAGCCGCCGCAGAGGCGACCAAGGCCGCGAAGGACACTGCAAGGATCGTGCGCACGAAGGAACCCCAATTCAAATGAGTCTCTGAGATGCACGACCTTATCATTAATTTGTCGATTGGGATACAACTATCATGTTGCGCTGACCCGATTGCGAGAAGGCAACATTGTTTCCGATTCCACTTTGCTGGATCGCCGCCTGGTTGCCGGATCCGGTAATAACGCCGTCAATCACATTCCACTGGCCCTGCTGACGGGTCGCAAAGACATTGTCGCTTCCCGTGACCTTCAGGCCAAGCTCATTGCCCCAGCCCGATTGACTCAGGCTGCCCGGTTCCAGACCCAGACCGGAAACCAGACGCGAGGCCCAGGGCTGAAATCCGCCATTCCGGTCGCCAATGATTTCGACATCAATGATGTTCGCGTCCGGAATTCCGACATCAAGAAATTCCTGCGCTATGTGAATATGATTGTCATCCCCTTCGACCGCAAAGCGGATTATCTGATTCTCGTGCGAAATGCCATTGGCCGAGACCGGCCCCGAGAATGCGAGCAGCATCAGAAGGCCACCCTTTGCCACCGTCATCCACGACATGCCCCACCTCACATGCTGTCATTTGAGAACAGGCTTGCATCGCGTTGTGGTGACACCTAGGCAAGATCATGGCAAAAGAATTGCCCGCGTTTCCAATTATTCGGATCGGCAAAGGACTTTGCGAAGCCCCGCAGAAAGGCAACAGAAAGGTAAACCGCCCTTGTCCTGACGGGCGCAAGGGCGGTGTGACCGGGTCAGGCCCCCTGTCAGCCGATGACTTCGCCATCCTCTGCGGCAGGCGGCGGCGCGGGCGGGGTCGCCTGCGCGGGCGGCAGCACACGCTGGGTCACGGGACCGGCGCGCTGCGGTGCCGAGCGGGGAAGCGGGCGGGTCTGCACAACGCGGGTCGCATTACGGGTATCGGGCGGCATTGCGACGCTGCGCTGGGTCTGCATCGTGGTGCCGCGATATTTCTCACGGCGGTAGATTTCCAGCAGCTTCGCGCCATCATTGGGCCGTGCGAAGGACCAGACGCCCAGATCGGCACCTTCAAGGATCAGGCTGAACACAGCCTTTTCGATGGCCATCTGGACGGCAACCTGCTTGGCCTCATTCGCGGCGACGCCGGTCTCGATCTCAAGCAGTTTGTCCAGTTCGACATAGGTGAAGGCCCCGCCCCGCAGTGATGTCGAGGCGATCGGCTTGTCCACCATCACGCTGGCCAGCACCTCACCGGTATCACTGGACACGGCGCGCAGGCTGACGGTGACGGTATCAAGCTTCCATTGCTGATCGCCGCCGATGCCCAGATATCGCGCGCCGAAACCGCCGGTCTGCACATTGCTGTCATAGCCGACAATCGCGCCCTGAATGATGATGCTGGCATGGCGCAGCGGCGGGATGGCATTCGGATCGGGTTCAGTCTCACCCCGGTAAAGGCGCCGCATCTCGGTCACGATCTGCCGCTCACGCAGCAGGTCATCCAGCGCGGTGCGGTCAAGGACCGAGAACCACCGACGTTCACCGGCATCCTGCAACGCCTTGATCAGGATCGGGCCGCCGCCCTGACTGACAGCGCGGGACAGCGATTGCACATTGTCACGTTCCCGGAACTGACCGGTCAGATCCGGCAGGTCATAGACCGAAACGGTGATGCGATGGTTGGGCCCCGGAAGCAGCCGCAATTGCAGGTTCTGTTCGGTGACCGCGGTCACCATGGCGGCATCCGGCGGGCCCAGCAGTTTGGCGCCGATATCGCCGCATCCGGTCAGCGCAAGCGCCGCCAGGCAAAGCGATGCTGCGCGGGTCAATGTCGTCAGGGTCATGGGCCGCTCGCAACCAGCTGGGGGACGATGATCTCGGTGACCGAACCGTCAAGGGTGTTGGTGATCAGAAGCCGGATTGTCTCCAGGCTGCGCTCAAAGGTGACGGTGGTCGTGCCGAAGGTCACCGTGCCGCTTTCCTGCGGATTGGTGCCAAAAATCGCATCCGTAACCTGGGCTGCGAGGGCCGACAGCAACCGGCCCTGAAGCTGGCGCACGAAAAGATCGGCATCGCTGCTGCCGGGCGTGCCGCCATCCACAACGCCCGAGGAACTGCCCGGCGCATCCCGCGCGGTTGCCGTCCGCTGCGCCCCTGCAATCGAAAGCAGATGCGAGGAATTCAGGGGATTGCCGCCAAAACTTGGGTTTACCGGCCGATAAACAAGATCTTGCGCCTGAACAACTGGCGCAAAAAGCAGTGTGGCGACGAAGAAAGCGCCCAGTATCGGTTTCATTTCATACCTTGCTGCATTGCATTTACCCGATTGGATAAAAGAAACGACAATCTTGAACATCAGGCTAACAACCTGCAATCGAAAAGCAATCGGCTTCCATTTTGCCATGCGGCGCAAGTGACGAATTTGCCACTTCGGCGCTGAAGGCGATACCGAACCCTAAAGCAGCACTGAACTGCCCCGACAGGATTGTCCGGGCATGCCAAAACAGCGGAAAACGATATACTGTTCTGCCGCCACCAAGGCGGCAAAACTCGACTGATGGGATGATGGTCTGTGCCCCCCGGACAACAGATGCCCGGACAAAATGCCCGAACGACAAAAGCCCGAACGACAAAAAAATCGTGTCAGTGACTGGAACCCTGCCAGCACGGATGCCTTCGGGAGCCAGCGGTTGAAAACACCAATACCAGTAAGTCACCGAATCGAAATCGAAGCATCGTGACAATAAAGGCAGGCCCGCAAAACACAAGAAGGTGCCGCTGCCCTGCGATGGACCATGCACCGGCAACCGGCCGATCCGCGTTTTTCCGAGGCGGTCAGGACGGGAAATGGATCTGCAAGGCGTTGCAGATGCGGAATTCAATCCAGCGGGCCGACGTGGTTCCGCGATTTGCCGATACGCATGGGGCACCGCGATGCGTATGGGGCACCGCAAAGACCGCCAGACGATACGCGCGCAGGCCGGCTTGGCGCCGGTGGATTGCCCTTGCGACTGTCCGCGATGCTGCGCGGCTTGCGCATTTTGCCTTTTTACGCCTGCCACGAACGATCCGGCCCGGACAGGCGGCGCACACACGGTACAGGGGGCAGGTTGCTCAGGACTGGTTAAGGGATGCGACCACCCGCGCCAGAGGAGTCTCTGCACCCCAGGAGCGCAGTGTGTCGGGAACAAAAAGGCCACCGAAACGACGACCCGGCCAGAAGAACTGTCTGGCATTATCGGCGGACCGATGAGCACCGGAAGCAAGCAACCTGTCCTTTTAGACAGGTGAATCACCGGGAATCAATTCAATGCAAAACCGATATTGCAAGACGCGACGCACAACCTAGCAGTAATTAAATAAAATCAATTCCACCAGGGGTTGCAAGTTGTGCATTTTTATCCAGTTATCTGAGACCGGAATGTATATCCACAGTCGTAAATAATGATAACCGGCCTGCATTGTTCACTCTTATCCGCTGTTTTCCAAGATAAACTGGGAATTTGTGCAAAAGCTCGCAAAAACTTGTTTCAACTATGCGCAATTTTGGTAAATTGTTCCGTGTTGTGTAGGTTTGGTGAGTGCTCAGGCGAAAGTATCGTCGGCTCCCAGCATGCCGGCGATTACCCAGCTTTTGCCAAGACGACTCTCCTGAACAGACACAGGTCAAAATTCGAAAGCTGCGGCCCTTGGCTGTGGCATGCCTTACGATTTCAGGGAGAGAATCGTGTCCAAGCCCAATCTTTTGCTCGTATCTGCGAGCGTCCTCGCCATGTCTCTGGCTACAGCCCATGCCGACAACAATGAGGCCTACCTGACCCAGAACGGGGATGGAAACGCATCTCTTGTTCAGCAGGCGGCAGGTCCGGGCGGAAACCGCGTCGGAACCGCGGTGGCCCCGATCCTGCAGAATGGCGACAATAACAGCTTCAGAGAGACTCAATCGACGGGCGGCGGCTTCAGCCGTGGCAGCAACGTCATCGACGCTGCCCTGCAAGACGGAAATTCCAACTCGTTTTCCTCGAACTATTCGAACAATGCCGGCAGCAACCTGATTGATGATGCACGGCAGATCGGCAACAACAACACGCTGTCGGTGGGGCGCAATGCCTCGATCGAGGGTGAGGTGACCAGCGCCCTGCAGCAGGGCAGCGGCAACAGCATGGTCATTACCCAGCAATCCGGCACCGGCAACACGATCCTGTCCGTGACCCAGACCGGTGACGGCAATGGCAGCGGCACCGTCAACCGGCACAACCGCGGCACGCAGATCGTGCAGGGCGGCGATAACAACCAGATCACCGAGGCCTCGATCACCGGCGACAACAATGACGCCCAGCATCCGAATGCCTCACCTCTGGTTCCGGGGGGCTATGCCTCGCTGGATATCCGCCAGTCGGGCAGCAATAACGGCGCGGTATCATCGGTGGCGCGGATGATCGGGTCCGGCGGCAACCAGATCGTGATTGATCAGGCCGGGAATTCGAACGGCTTCTCGATCCTGCAGGGCACGAATATCGGCCAGACCGGCAATGCTGCGCTGCTGGTGCAGACCGGCGATTTCAACACCGGTGAAGGCACGCAGGACGGCAATGACAACAGCCTGTCGATCACCCAGACCGGCGACAGCAATGGTGTCGGCATCAGCCAGACCGGCGACAACAACAGCGCCGTTGTCAACATTCTGGGCGATCTCAACGGCTTTGGCCAGATTTTCAGCGGCAATGCCCTGTCGGTCGGCCTGACCTCAGGCGAGATCTCCCAGACGGGCAGCATGAACCTCGCCTCGCTGGAGATCATCGGCAGTTCCAACGCCTTCGGCATGGACCAGACCGGGGATTCCAACGACATCGCCGGTTCGGTCGATGGCAGCTTCAACCAGTCTGCGGTGGCGCAGGGCGGCAACAACAATACCGCCAACTTCAGCCAGACCGGCAGCAGCAACAACGCGGCCATCATGCAGTGATTTCGGCCGGGCGGGTCAGTTTCCCGCCCGGTCCCAAGACCCGCTGATTCCTGTTCCAGATTATGGAGACGACCATGAAACGTGTGCTTTACACGACCACTTGCCTATTGCTTATTTCCACAACCGGCGCATTGGCCGACAACAATGAGGCCTGGCTGGACCAGTCGGGTACCGCAAACGTCGCGCTGATCCAGCAGACCGGGGCGGATAACGATGCCGGGTCCAACGCGCAGAACATCCGTCAGGTCAATCAGCGCAACCAGCTGACGATCCTGCAAGGCGGCAGCGGCAATGCGATCGGCCTTGAGGCCAACAGCAATGGCGGTGAGGCCGGGATCTATCAGATCAGCAACCGCGATGGCGTGAACGGCAATATCATCGACATCGAACAGGCCTCGGACAGCAACACGGTCGGCGCGATTTCGCAGACCAGCACCGGGACCATGTCGAACCTGCAGCGCAACACCGTGAACATCGAGCAATCTGGCGGCAACGGAAACAGAGTCGGCAGCGTTCAGCAGTGGCGCCAGTCCTCGCGCGGGAACTTTACCGATATCGCGCAGACCGGGGCGAGCAATACGATTGAGCGCGTGTCGCAATACAGCCCCAGCAGCGGCGGCGGCAACGCCCGCAATGAGCTGAATGTCACCATGTCGGGTGACGACAATGGCAACGGCGTGCTTACCGGTGCGGCCGACATGTCGGGTGCGATTGCGTCAACCCTGATTCAGGGTGAGGCCGCCAAGCGTGGCAGCAACAACCGTGCGACCCTGATCATCAGCGGCAACACCAACCAGTTCGGCGTCACCCAATATGGCGACCAGAATACGGTCGGCACCTTGACGATCTCAGGTGACTTGAACGAGGTCGGCACCTATCAGGACGGTTCCCTCAACGTCATCGCGGTGGCCGAGGTTGACGGCACGTTCAACAATGTCGGGGTTGAACAGATTGGCACGTCCAACAGCGGTTCGGTCGATATCAGCGGCAATTCCAACGGGCTGCTGATGCGCCAGATCGGTGGCACCAATATCGCCACTGCGATGATCACCGGCAATGACAATGGCTGGAACCAGTCGCTTTCGGGCAATGCCGGGCTGGTTGCGGGTGGAATGCCATCGGGTCTGATCGAACAGATCGGCGACAACAACACCGCGCATCTGGCCGTGACCGGCGATATGAACGCCTTCGCGCTCTCGTCCTTCGGCGCTGGCAACACGATCAACGGTTCGGTCACCGGCGACAGCAATCAGGTCGCCGTGGTGCAGGCTGGCGATATGAACACCGCCAACTTCACCCAGATCGGCAACGGCAACAACGCCGGCATCCTGCAATAAACCCAGATAGACCTCCCTGCCCCGGTTCCGGGTCAAGGCTTTCCCCTTTTCAACATCGAGCGAACCATGAAAAACCGTATCACCTTTACTCTGGCCTCCAGCCTTGCGGCGCTGGTCGCATCCGGCGCGCTGGCCGACAATAACGAGGCGCTGCTGTCGCAAAGCGGCAACAGCAACGCGGCCCTGATCGACCAGTCGGGGGCCAGCAATTCGACCGTCGGAGTCGACGGCCTGCTGTCGGCGGCAACGCAGAACGGCGATGACAACGTCCTGACGATCACGCAGTCGAGTGTCGACAACCATGTTGGCAGCAATGCTGCTGGTGCGCAGATGCTGCAGCAGGGCAATTCCAACGAGGCGACCGTCACCCAGTCCGGTCCTGTGGTCCCGTTTGACGAAAGCGGAAACGTCGTGAATGTGCTGACCCAGACCGGTGACAACCAGTCGGCCAGCATCACCCAGACCTCGGGCCGGAACCGCAACTACGCCAATCTTCAGCAATCGGTGGGCGGAACTGCGGGCAATGGCAACACGGCCACGATCCAGCAGACCCACAATGGCGGCAACGGTCAGCCGAATGCGCGCAACGAGGTTTCCTCGGGCACCGGCGCTGCCGGCGGCGTCATTCAGGCTGGCCAGAGAAACGATGCGGTTGTGACGCAGGAAGGCAACCGGCTGCGCCTCGACACGCTGCAGCAGACCGGCAACGACAACGCGGCCAATATCTATATGAGCGGCACGCGGATCGGTGGCCCGGGTCTGAGCGGTGCATCGGCGGAAAGCAACGCGGAAAGCTCCAAGATCCTGCAGACGGGGGATCGCAACCAGACTGCTCTGACGCTGACCGGCGAAGCGACGGCCTATGGCGTAACGCAGACCGGCGATGACAACCTCGCGCTTGGCATCATCGTCTCGGGCATGGACAACCTTGTGGGTGTCGGCCAGTTCGGGAATGACAACGAAATCGCGCTTTCGGCCATCACAGGCGACCGCAACAATGTGGGCTTCCGCCAGACCGGCGACAACAATTTTGCCAGCACCAATCTTGGTGGCAATGACAACACCGCGCTGACCGTCCAGACCGGCAACAGCAATGACGGCGACATCTCGGTCGTGGGCGATGACAACACAACCGGCATTGACCAGAGCGGATCGTTCAACACCGCATCCGGTGTTATCGGCGGTGATGACAACGCAACCGACCTTGTGCAGGACGGCACGCTGAACAGTGCCACCGCCTCAGTGACAGGCAATGGCAACACGACCGGGACCGACCAGACCGGAACGGGCAATTCTGCCATGGCAACGGTTCTTGGTGACAGCAACGCCACCACGGTCCGTCAGGATGGCGTGCTGAACTTCGGCACCGCCACAGTTGCAGGCAGCGGCAATACCACGCTGACCGATCAGGCTGGCAACGGCAATTCCGGCGATGCGACCGTCTCGGGCGACAGCAATGAGACCACTGTCACGCAGGATGGAAACGCGAACACCGGTACCGCCGATGTCGCCGGGAACGGCAACATCACCTCGGTGACGCAGGACGGCAACCTGAATACCGCCGATGCCATGGTTACCGGCGATGGCAACCTTGCCACCTCGATCCTGCAGGACGGTACGCTGAATGGCGCCGATCTGATGGTTCTGGGCGACAACAATGTTTCGACCTCGATCCTGCAGGACGGTACGCTGAATGACGCTTCGGCCTCGGTCACCGGCAACTTCAACACGACCAGCATCAGCCAGACCGGCAGCCTGAACGAGGGCGCGCTGACCATCGTTGGTTCGTCGAACAGCTCCAGCCTTGGGCAGGACGGCGACCGCAACGTCGCGACCGGAACGGTGACGGGCGACAGCAACACGCTGGCCGCTTCGATGAACGGTGATCGCAACCGCCTGCAGATCACGCAGGATGGCGGTGACAACAGCCTGAATGTCAGTGTGACGGGCGACCGCAACAACCTGACGCCGGGCTTCTTCAACCCGGGTTCGCCCGATTTCTCGGGTGCGGCCCTGACGGCCAATCTGGGCGGTCTGGTGCGGGGTGAACTGACCCAGCAAGGCACCGGCAATGACCTTGGCCTGACCGTGGTCGGTGATCGCAACAGCTTTGCCATGGCCCAGATCGGCAGTGAAAACGGCATCAGCGGTTCGATCAGCGGCAACCAGAACCAGGCTGTGGTTTCGCAGAATGGCAGCTTCAACTCTGTCGGCTTCACACAGACCGGCAACTTCAACAATGCGGGCATCGTCCAGTAATCGGATGCCTTTGCCGCGCGCCCCTTTCAGGGGCGCGTGGATCCTCGTTGAACACAAGGTTTCAGCATGTCTTCCGGACGGTTCATCGCCATTCTGATTGCGAGCATGGCAGCCGCCCCGATGGCGGCGCGCGCCGATGGCAATGCCGCCTTTCTGGTGCAGGGAGGATTGCCGGGGCTGACCGGCGCCGGAAACAGCGCCAGCATCGACCAGTCCGGCGGCAGTGACAATGCGGCCGGGCGCGCCGGTCTTACCATGCAGCAATCCGGCTTGGGCAATACGCTTTTCCTGTTGCAGACGGGCGACCGTAACAGCACCGGGACAGCGCCGCTTGCACCCTTGCCCCAGACGGGCCTTGTGCAAGCCTCAGACAGCGCCAGCGGCACGAATCTTGCCCAGATCACCCAGCGCAATGACGATAACCGCGTCGGCAGTCTTGCCCAGATCGCCGAGGGTGCAGGGCTAGCGGGATTTGGCACGGGATTTGGCAATGAGCTGATCGTCGAACAGGGCCTTGCCGAGGTTGCAGCCTCGGGCGGGAATGACCTTGGAATCGCGACCCAGAACCGTTCCGGCGGCGTGGCGGGCAATCACGCCCGGCTGCAGCAGGCCGGGGCCGGAAACCGCGTTGACGAGATCCGCCAATATGCCGCCGGACCGGCTGGCGCCAGCGCCAACAGCCTGCGCCTCGAACAGACGGGGGATGCGAACGGGCTTGCCCCGCTGGGCGGTGAGGCGGCGCTGACCGGCGCGCTTGGCGGGCATTTCGTCCAGGGTGAGGCCGGGATGGTGGCCTATGGCAATCGTCTTGATCTGCGCATGGTCGGGACCGGCAATCAGGCAGGCACGATCCAGACCGGAAGCGACAACAGCATCGGCGTGGTGCTGCCCGTGCTGCTGCAGGGCGCCGACAATCACTTGGGCGCGGTGCAGACCGGAACCGCCAATGACCTGTCGATCACGGTTCTGGGCGACCGCAATGATATCGGATCCGTCCAGAACGGCGTCGGAAACGGCATCGCGATTGCGATAACCCCCGCCGGATCGGACAACCGACTGTCGATCCGGCAGGACGGCACCGACAATGCGCTGATCGCAACGCTTTCGGGTGATCTGAACAGCATCGGCCTTATTCAGGACGGCACCGGGAATTCCAGCCTTTTCGACGTGCTGGGTGACCTGAACCGGATTGAAGGCAAGCAATCGGGCACCGCGAATGAGGCGGTCGTGACCCAGACCGGAACCCAGAACAGCGCCGTTTTCTCACAACTCGGCGGTTTTAACTCGATAACGATTAACCAATAATGGCAGGTGCGCGACCGTGATCACAGGACCCTTCAGACATTCGGGACTTGCCTTGGCCTTCCTGCTGTCGATGCCGGTGGCGGGCCAGACGCAGAACATTGAAAACAGCACCGTGATCGACCAGAACGGCGCGGACAATGCGGCCGTGGTCGATCAGATCGGCTTGGGCAACATCGCCGGAACCGAGGATCTGATCCTGTTTCAGGAAGGCTATCACAACAGTCTGGTGATCCGGCAGGATGGCAATGCCAATCAGATCGGGACAACAGGAAGCGGCCTGCTGCAGCGCAACAGTTTCGGTCGTTTCGACAGCCAGAACCGCGCAACGATCCGCCAGCAGGGCAATAACAACCGCGTTGATGAGGTGGTGCAGCGCGTTCTGGGGCCGGTTCCGACCGACGCCAACAGCCTGACCATCGAACAGAATGGCGGGGACGGCAATGTCATCCAGCGCATCGACCAGAACCAGCAATCAGGCATGCCGGGCCAGTCGGCCGATGTCACGATGACGGGGTTTGGCAATCGCATCGACATGCTGCAACAGGAAAGCGCCTCGGACCTTCTGGACGAATCCAATGATGTTTTCCTGCTGATCACCGGGGACAATAACGGCACGACCGCGCTGCGCGGCTATGCGGGCTTTACCGGGGCGATTGCCTCGACCCTGATCCAGCGCCGCGGAACCGAAGATACCGGGGCCAACGGGAACCTTGCCAATCTTGAAATCCTTGGCAACTCCAATGCGTTCGGCATCCTGCAACGCGGCCGGATCAACCGCACCGGGGCAATTGTCATCACCGGCGACGGCAATGCCATCGGCATCGAACAGGACGGAACCGAGAATGACATCGTGCTGTCGCTGGTCGAAGGCAATGACAATGAAATCGGCCTGTCGCAACTGGGCACCAATGTCGCGATTCTGTCGCTGCAGGGCAGCAGCAGCCGCAATAAGGTCCTGATCGACCAGATGGGCACCAATGACGCCCTGACCGAGATTGCCGGAGACCGCAATGTCATCACCACCCGGCAAGGGCTTGAAGCCGGGCTTGGCGGCACCAATCAGGCCGAGACGCGCGTGACCGGCGATGACAACCGGGCAGACCTGTTACAATCGGGCCGCAACAGCGCACTGATCCTGATCGAAGGCAATGGCAATAACAATACGACCGGGTTTTCCATGGATCTGGCCGATCTTGCCGTCGGCAGCTATGAACAGCGCGGCTTTGGCAACAGCGCCTCGGTCGCGGTGCTGGGGGATGCCAACATGTCCGCCTTGTTGCAGAACGGTCTGGACAACTCGATCCTTCTCAGCGTGCAGGGTAACGAGAATGAGGCAGTCCTGCGCCAGATCGGCAATGGCAATGCCGCCGGCCTGACCCAGAACGGCATCGCCAATATCGCCCTGATCCAGCAATAGGGCGCGGAGCGCGCGCTTTCCATCGTCGCGCGACCCGGGGTGCGGGCAATCCGGGGCGGTCAGCCCGAACTGGGTTGCCCTGTCATGCCAACCAGCCGCGACAGCAGGATCACCGTGTAAAGCACACCCAGAACCGCCTCGAAGATCGCGAAGGACTGGGCAAGGAACCCGATCGGAAGCACATCGCCATAGCCCACGGTCGTCAGCGTGACATAGCTGTAATAGAACAGGATCTGCCAGTTGACCGCTTCCCCCGAGGACATCACGAAGGAGCCCGGCACGATCCATTCGATCAGTGCGAAAATCGCGGCAAAGCCAGATCCGACCACAAGATAGATCGCAGCGGCCGCGATCAGCACATCCGACATCACCTTGGTCGACCGGAAGATGTAGATCGTCAGCACCACCGAGATGACAATGTGGTAAAGGATCGAGGATAGATAGACGGCCGCAGGGCTGTAGATGCCCGGCGCATAGGTATTGGCAATCTCGGCCCCGATCAGCAGCAGGCTGCTGAACAATGCCAGAAGCCGCAGCCTGACATCCGCCAGCAGGCCGAAGGTGGCAACCGTGAACATCGACCCGTAGAAAAGATAGAAGATCAGCGGCAATATCCCGTCCATCCCCGTCACCGGATAGGTCAGATTATGCACAAGGATCGCGACCAGAAGCCCCAGCGTCACCGGCAGACCACCGGGGGCGGGGATACGGTTGATAAGCCCGATCATTTCGCGCCCCCCTTGCGATGGGACAGGGCCACAAGGGTGACCATCACCGCCAGAATGCCCGCCCCCAGCCATTCACCATTCAGCCGCAACGCGATCCAGCACCACAGGGCCAGCGCAAGGATTGCCGCCAGATAGGACAAGGGCATCCGTTCGGCCATGATGTGATGAAAGACCGCCGAGCCGGTCAGAAAGATCGTCGGCCCGAAAAAGGCGATCAGCGCCATCGGCATGGAGACATGCCCGTGCGGATGGGCAACGATCAGCTCGATGGCGACTGCCATCACGATCGTGCCGCAGATCATCAGCCCATGGGCATAGGCCAGCCCGGCCCGGGCCAGTTGCGCATGATCCGTTGCATGTTCAAAACGATGTTCCCCGATCTCGGTCAGATGCACGAAATAGATCCACCACAGGGAAACGATCAGCGCGAACCCGATCATCGTGGCCAGAAGCACATCGAAGCCCAGCTCGTTCTGCACCAGCAATCCGCCGATCAGCAGGATCGATTCCCCCAGGGCGATGATGAAAATCTGCTGATTACGCTCCAGCAGATGCAGCCCGCGCAGGGGCCAGCTGGTCATATCCGTGGCGCCCCGGCCTGGCAGCCAGAACCCCAGATAAGGTGCAATGTAGTCGATCAGCACTGCGATCAGCCAAAGAGCCAGCCGCTGTTCCGGCAGCAGGGCACCGGCAATCCAGAACAGACCCGAAACCACCCCCCACGCGAAAAGCTGGCCGTAATTGCGCCCCATCGCCTGCCCGCGGAACAGACAGGCCATATAGCCCGCACGGATCAGCGCCATGGCGACATAGGCCCCGGCAAAAAGCAGCGCGCGGTCGCCATAAGCCTCGGGCATGGCGGCCGCCATCAGAAGGGCGCAGGCCATCAGCACCGCCATCAGCATCCGCCCGCGATGATGGTTGGTATCCAGCCAGTTCGTGGCCCAGGCGGTATAGTTCCAGGCCCACCAGACAGCGGCGAAAAGGATCAGCCCCTCAAAGGCCCCCAGCCATGTTTCATGGGCCAGAAGAAAATGGGAAAGCTGAATGATCGCAAAAACATAGACCAGATCAAAGAACAGTTCCATGTTGCTGACGCGCGGGGTCTCCCCCGGGCTCAGCCGCCGCAGGGCCGCGACAGGCGCAAGATTTTCGATGATGGGATGGGGCATTTCGGGACCTGATACAAAGAGACACTCGTAAACCGGCAGCGCGAAGGTGACGGGGGCAGACCAGCCGAGGCCGACAGCCCTGCCGGACCTCGCACAGAGGGTCCGACACTGTCAGTCTGAACCACCCGCACCGTTTTTCAAGCCTGAATCCGATGACATTTGTCGCGTTATGCCACCGAGCCAGCGCGCGTGCAGCTTTGCCCTTGCCGGCCGCCGGAGCCGAAAGCAGGCGCACAGCCCGTCTTTGGCCGGTCGGCACCGGCGGCAATACGCTGCCGCCGGTGCCGGGCATTGTCTTACCAGCGGATCCGCAGGCCAAGGGATCCCTGCACGGAACTGTCCAGTTCGGACCGCCCGCCCAGCGACCACATCCGCCCGATCTCTCCATAGATCTGCGTATTCTGGCCGACCATGTAGGTTCCCCCGACCGCAAGTTCGGCGCTGGTATAGCCGAACGGGTTAAGCAGGGTGGTCGCAGTGCTGCCCGATGTGAAGGTTATCCGGTCGCTGCCAGAGCTTTGATGGTAAAGATTGGCACGGATATAGGGCTCGAACAGGCCATCATTCAGCATATAGTCCGCCTGCGCACGGACCCCCAGACGCAGCAGCAACGCCTCATCGCTTTTGTGGCTGATACGGGTATTGCCGATCACCACATCATCCAGCGACAGCTTGTGATAGACAAGCTGCGCCTGCGGCTCGATCATCCAGGGACTGTTATCCAGTTGGAAAGGCTTGCCGATCTCGGCCGAGGCGGTCAGCGCCCTGCCCTTCTGGTCGCCCTCGCTGCCGCTGCGGGCAGACAGATCCGCGTCATGGCGTGAGGCTTGCAGCACCAGATCCAGATAGGTGCCATCCGCCCAGGTCCGGGTGCCATAAAGGCCCAGATACCATGAATTGCTCTCGGATCTGCCGACATGGCCGATACGGCCGCTGGCAAAGCCCGAAACATCCATCCGGCCCTGAAGCGTGCCGATATAGACCCCGCTGCGCCAGTCGCTGTTCCGCCAGACATCGACGCCAAGCTGAAGACCGGTAAGCGATCCCTCCGAATGCGGGCTGACAGCGCTGTCGATGCGATTTTCATACCGGCTGCCGATCAGGCGCCCCCAGACGAGCTGACGTTCATCGGTAATGGTCTCCCCCAGCCGGCGGTGCATGTTGCCAAGCATGGTCGTATCCGCAAAGCGGAACTGCCCCGGCGCGGCACCATAAAGCGCGGCCTCCGGCCGATAGGTCGGGACCGGATCCGTGGGATCGGTCGGATCGGTAGGGAAGGTGGGATCGGTCGGGTCAGTGGGATCCGTCGGGTCGGTGGGATCCGTGGGATCCGTTGGATCGGTGGGGTCCGTCGGATCGGTGGGATCCGTCGGGTCGGTCGGATCCGTTGGATCGGTAGGATCCGTCGGATCAGTGGGATCCGTCGGGTCAGTGGGGTCCGTTGGATCGGTAGGATCCGTCGGATCAGTGGGGTCCGTCGGATCGGTAGGATCCGTTGGATCAGTAGGATCCGTCGGATCCGTTGGATCAGTAGGATCCGTTGGATCAGTAGGATCCGTCAGATCGGTGGGGTCCGTCGGATCAGTGGGGTCCGTCGGATCGGTAGGATCCGTCGGATCGGTGGGGTCCGTCGGATCAGTGGGGTCCGTCGGATCGGTAGGATCCGTCGGATCAGTGGGGTCCGTCGGGTCAGTGGGATCCGTTGGATCGGTGGGGTCCGTCGGGTCGGTCGGATCCGTTGGGTCGGTGGGATCCGTCGGGTCGGTCGGATCCGTCGGGTCGGTCGGATCCGTCGGGTCAGTGGGATCTGTCGGGTCGGTGGGGTCCGTTGGATCGGTGGGGTCCGTCGGATCGGTGGGATCCGTCGGGTCAGTGGGATCCGTCGGATCAGTGGGGTCCGTCGGGTCAGTGGGATCCGTTGGATCGGTGGGGTCCGTCGGGTCGGTCGGATCCGTTGGGTCGGTGGGATCCGTCGGGTCGGTCGGATCCGTCGGGTCAGTGGGATCTGTCGGGTCGGTGGGGTCCGTTGGATCGGTGGGGTCCGTCGGATCGGTGGGATCCGTCGGATCAGTGGGATCCGTCGGATCAGTGGGGTCCGTCGGATCGGTGGGATCCGTCGGGTCGGTTGGATCCGTTGGGTCGGTCGGATCCGTTGGGTCGGTCGGATCCGTCGGGTCAGTGGGATCTGTCGGGTCGGTGGGATCCGTTGGATCGGTGGGATCCGTCGGGTCGGTGGGATCCGTTGGATCGGTGGGGTCCGTCGGATCGGTGGGATCCGTTGGATCGGTGGGGTCCGTCGGATCGGTGGGATCCGTCGGGTCGGTCGGATCCGTCGGGTCGGTGGGGTCCGTTGGATCGGTGGGGTCCGTCGGGTCGGTGGGATCCGTCGGGTCGGTCGGATCCGTTGGGTCGGTGGGATCCGTCGGGTCAGTGGGGTCCGTCGGATCGGTGGGATCCGTCGGATCGGTGGGATCCGTCGGGTCGGTGGGATCCGTCGGGTCGGTGGGATCCGTTGGGTCAGTGGGATCTGTCGGGTCGGTGGGATCCGTTGGGTCAGTGGGATCTGTCGGGTCGGTGGGATCCGTCGGATCAGTGGGGTCCGTCGGATCGGTGGGGTCGGTGGGATCCGTCGGGCTCAGTTCCGACCGCAGATACCAGCTTTCATCCGCCCCGTCCGTCGCCGCATGAAACAGCCGGTATTCGAAGGCGCCCGCGACCAGAAATTCATCCATCAAGGCAAAGGCGTCACTGGTGCTGCTTCCGACGATTTCAACGACACGGATGCCATTGCCGACCGTCATGGCCCCCAGACCGCCCGCATTGGCGATATCCAGAACGGTGCTGCCCGATGCGTCACCCCCGATGCGCACAGCATCCGTCAGGCTGGTGTCATCCGCCATGACCGTATCCAGACGGATCGTGCCGCCCTGACCAAGGTAATCACCGTCAATCGACAGAAGATCGCCCGCTAGCCCGTCCTGCAGGTCGATCACTCCGGCATGGCTGACATCACCGCTCACGGTATACTGTCCCGCACCGCCGCCCAAGGCATGCATCGTGCCATCGGCCGCGATCCGCAGGCTGCCGGTCAGATCAAAAACCGACCCGGCGGCCAGAACGCCGCCATTCCTCACATGCAGCCCCAGACCATCAGCGCTGCCCGTCGTCAGCGCATTGTCGGTAAAGCTGATCTGCCCGCCGTCAACCTCGACAATCTCGGCATTCAGGATAGTCGCCCCGGTCATCGCCAACGACATGCCGCGCAGTGTCAGGGTATCGACCCAGCCATCGGCACTGTCCAGATCGTCACCCAGATCCAGGGTCGTGATCGTTGAAACATCGGTCAGTCCGTCAAGGATCAGATGATCCGATCCGTCACCAAGGGCAAAAGATCCGGAAACCTCGGCGTCCTCGGCCACGGTCACCGTCGCGTTACCGGCATCATCACGATAGGCAATGCCCGAGGCCGCGCTGACCACCGCATCATCCTGAAAATCCACCGTGACCGCCATGCCTGCAGTGCTTTGCGTGCGCAGGGCGGCGGCTGTTGCGAGACTGCCGCCGGTGATCGTGCCGTCAATGATGACGGTCTGGGTCTGCGTGCCACCGACCACAATCGCATTGGCATTCGTGGCCGCGATCGTGGCATCCGCACCGACAGAAACCACCGTCTGACCGGCCACAAAACCTTGAGTGCTGCCGCCAAGTGCCAGCGTGCCGCCGCTGATATTGACGCCGTTGCCCCCGGCCGTCAGCACTGAACCCTGTTCGGCAATGAAATAACCCGCCGACTGGACCAGCGCCGTGCCCGAGGCGTGATTGGCCGTGGCGGTAAGATCGCCCACGATGCGCGTGGTGCCTGAAGTGATAATCGCCATGGTGGCTGCCGTCGTCGTGGCCATGACATCGCCGCGCAGGGTGGTGGTGCCGTAGCCGCGCAACGCCTGAGCGAGATTCGAGCTCATATCGGCATTTCCGCCGACATCCAGAAGGCCGCCGCTGACAACCTCAACCGCCGCCCCGCCCGAACCGCCGTTGCGCACGGCCGTCAGGGTTCCGGTGATATAGGCTTCATTGCCCGCGCCGTTGATGATCAGCCCGCGCCCGTTGTTTGCATTGGTTGCGCGCGCATCCAGATTGCCATTGACGGTCAGGGTGGAGGGGCCGGGTACACGAACACCGAGGGAAACGCCGTGCCGGATGCCGGTGGCATTTGCACTGACATTTGCATTCCCGCCGGAAGCCGCGGAAAATGTCAGCGTGGCGCCATTATGCACCATGATGGCGTCATTGCCGGTGAAGTTATTGAAAACGCTAAAATTTTCATCGGTGACGACGCAGTTTTCACCGGGACCCGAGGCCGTGTACTGGCCAGGTTCGATATAGGTGCAGGCCGCCCATGCCGGATCGCCACCCAGAACAAGAACCGCCCCCGCAGCCCCTGCGACCGACACCGCGAAGGGGGCGATACTGGCGACCCCACCCTTCCACTTGACCAGTCTGCCACCACGAAAAGCCTGGGAAAAATCGGGCCGGGTCATCACTCGCACACTCACAACAGAAAACCATTACACCGATATGCATAGCCGGAAAGCGACACATTTGAAAGACCCCGGTATCAACATCGTTTCCCGATGGTCCGCACCTATGTCGGGCCGGCACCGCCCAGTGCCGTGGTGTTGCGGGATCACGCGGGCACCGATCACGCGGCCCCCGTGCCCGCGCGCCTGATCGGCAGACGGCAGGCATCGTTCCGGCTGGCCTTTCCAGCGCGTGGGACGGCATACCGCCGCCACCCTGCCGCTGAACATGCCGGACCCGGGCCACGCGTCTTTCCACAAGCTTTCTGCGGTTGCGGGCAGCTGTTCCGTCCGGTGGGCCGTCCCGATCCGCGATTGCGGCACCATATCTGCAGGTTTCCGAGGGGCGGGCTGGCGGCAATCGCGTGCCCCGGTCCCTCCGCCCTGACCGCATCGCCGCTACAGGCGGCGGCGCGCGCAGCCCCGCCCACGCTTCAGATCAGCGGCTTGCCCCCGGTCACTGCAATGGTTGCGCCCGAGATGTAGCTTGACATCGGTTCGGCCAGCATCACGTAGGCCGAGGCCAGTTCCACCGGCTGTGCCGGACGCCCCATCGGATAGTTTTCACCGAAATGCGCGACTTCCCGGCCCGACATGCTGCCCGGGATCAGCGGTGTCCAGACCGGCCCGGGGGCCACGCAATTCACCCGGATGCCCTTCTCTGCCAGCATCTGTGCCAACCCGCCTGTGAAGTTCTGGATTGCCCCCTTGGTCGTGGCATAGGCCAGCAATGAGGGGTTCGGCATATCGGAATTGATCGAGGCGGTGTTGATGATGGCGCTGCCACGGCCCATATGCGGCAATGCCGCTTTGACCAGATAGAACATGGAATGGATGTTCACCGCAAAGGTGCGCTGCCATTCCTCATCCGGGATGTCGGTCAGCTCGTCAAAGCTTTGCTGATGGGCGGCGTTGTTCACCAGAATGTCGATCCGGCCGAATTCACGCACCGCGCCCCCGATGATGGCGCGGCAATGCGCGGGATCCGCGATATCGCCCTTCATCTGCATGCAGCGCCGCCCGCATTGTTCGACCAGCCCTGCGGTATCGGCCGCATCTTCGGACTCGTCCAGATAGCACAGCACGATATCGGCGCCTTCGCGGGCATAGGCAATCGCGACCGCGCGTCCGATGCCGCTGTCGGCGCCGGTGATCAGCGCGATCATGCCCGCCAGTCGGCCCCTTCCCTGCCAGCTTTCCTCGCCATGGTCGGGGCGCGGGTCCATCTTGCGGAAACTGCCGGGCAGGTCCTGCGTCTGTTCGGGAAAGGGCGGCCGCGGATAGGCGGCAGGCCGGAGGGGGGCCTCTTGCCGGTCCGGATCCGGGTTCGGCGGGCGGCCCTCCTGCGCCGGGTCAGACCCTGAAACGCCCGGCGGGGTTTCGCGGACCGGCGCATTGACGATGATCACGGAATGGTTGGACGGGTTCTGCTTGGCGTCGGTCATGGGGAAACTCCATTGGGGGGACAGGTGTTGAACCCGCAGCGGGTCGTGATGTTCCGCCCGGGCTGCCCCAGCGACCGGGAACAATCTGCCCCGCCCCCGGTTCAGGACAGACAATCCCCATCCGCGAAACAGGAGTGACGCCATGAAAACGAAAACGCTGGAAGATCTGTTCATCGACATGCTCAAGGACATCTATTACGCCGAACGCAAGATCCTGAAGGCGCTGCCCAAGATGGCGCGCAGCGCGCAGTCACCGGACCTGAAATCGGCCTTTGAGTCCCATCGCGACGAAACCGAAGGGCAGGTCGAACGTCTGCAGCAGGTTTTCGAGATGATCGGCAAGGCGGCGCGCGGCAAGACCTGCCCGGCCATCGACGGCATCATCGAGGAAGGTGAGGAAGTGATGGAGGGCTTCAAGGATTCCCCCGCGCTGGACGCAGGGCTTGTCGCCACCGCACAGGCGGTCGAGCATTACGAGATGGCACGCTATGGTACGCTGTGCGCTTGGGCCAAGCTGCTGGGCCACAAGGACGTGGTCGCGTTGCTGAAAAAGACCCTGTCGGAGGAAGAAGCCACCGATGTGAAACTGACACGGCTGGCCGAGGGATCGGTCAATCAGGCGGCGGTCGAAGCGGCCTGAGGTGACGTGACCTGAGATGGCGGGCGGGCCAAAACCGGCCCGCCCGTTTTGCAAGGCAGGATGCGGATAGCATGAAACCGTCTTCGGGCCCCGGGACCGCAGTTTTCCGGGCCGTTCTCTGTATGAGATCCCGCAGCTGCAAAGCGGCTTGATCTGCCCTGACCGGAAGGCAGGAGGTCCCGGTGCTGGTCCCGGTGCTGGTCATCGACTGACGGGAAAGCGGTGTCACACTAACCGGCACCGTCGTTCCCAGCGGTCAGGGCTTTCCCAGCGGTCAGGGCCGCGAGGTGATCGAACGGGCGCAGCCCCCATCAACTGGACGCCAAGACCCGCTTTGCCATCGGATCCGACGGCGTGCTGCACGGTCGGGCTTGCGCTGCAAGGTGGCAGAATTCGGTCCGGTGCAGGGCGTTACGCCACTGACCCTGCCACCCAATCAGTGATGAACGGCGATCAGTGATGAACGGCGATCAATGGTTCACCACGATAAGATCATCGACGCGCCGCGCCCCAAGATCCTCCATTACCAGATTGCGGGCGCGGTTGATGCGGCTTTTCACGGTGCCGATGGCACAATCCGTGATCCGCGCCACCTCCTGATAGCTTTCTCCCATCAGAAAAACCAGTACCAGCGCCTCACGATAGGTCTGCGGCAGACGGCCGATCGCGGCCATCAGACGATTTCCGGCAATCTGCGCGTCATGCCGGGGAAAGCAGATCACATTGCCCGAAACGCAATCGCTGGACCCAACCCGTTCCCGCGCGCGCTTGGTCACGCGGGTCAGAAAGGAATTGCGCATGATGGTGAACAGCCAGGCCCGCAGATTGGTGCCGGTCTGAAAGCTGTCCACATTGGCCAGCGCCTTCATCAGGGTTTCCTGCACCAGATCATCCGCCTCATCCGCGCCGCGCATCAGGTTGCGCGCGTAGATCCGCAAGGCGGGGATCATTTCAACCAGTTCATCCGCGGTGGTCTCACCCGCTGATGTCTGGTCATATGTCGCTGTTCGGGTCTTGTCTGATCTGGACATCGCAATCTCCCTGATCCTTTGCCGGATTCAACCCCGGCCAGATCAGGGCGTTCCGCGTCATTCCCGCCATGGGCGCATATTCGCGCAATGTGGTCTGTCGCGGTGAAGTAAGGCACGGGGCAATCGGGACCGCCAAAGTCCTGCCGGGTATCCCCGAAGCGATCAGTCCGCCGGTTTTTCAGTATCAGACGGCATATCGCGGTCGGAATCCTTCTGCCTGGCATCCAGCGCGCGGCCCAGTTCGGCGGCCATCATCCGCAGCCGTTCCGGCACGGGTTCGGCGGCGATCTGCTCGGCCAGTTCCTTCGCTTCATGCGAAAGCGGCTCCTCCTCATACGGCGGTTGTGCGGGAGGTTGCCCGGGAAAAGGGATTGCGCGACGATTCATAAATCTGTTTCCAGCCTGCCCGAGCGTTTAACGCCCCAATCGCCGACCCTAAGCAATGATCCCGCGCGATTACAGCCCCCCGGTGATCAAATCCTTGAAAGCGGGGCAGGCCCGCCACGCCGGACCCGTCGGCGTGGCCGGCCATCGGTCAGTCCTGCCCGCCGCGCGGCCGGACCATGCCATGGCTGGCGTCATCACCGCTGTGTTGATCGTGGCCGTGCATCCCGTCATCGCGCAGGCGCAGATTGTTCTGGATATGGCCAATGCCGGAACAGGCTTCGACGCAGTCCTCGGCCCAGCGGCGGGCCATGCGGGTATCGACAAACCCATCCAGCGTGACCTCTCCGCCAGCAACCGTGACACTGATGCCCGAGGCATCCAGCTTGTCGTCATGGCCCAGCAGGTCACAGACATCCTCATGGATCCGTTCATCCGACCGCCTGTAGCCCTTCGGCCCCTTGCCACGATGCGGGCCGGTTTCGGGCTGTGGCGACCTGTCCTGCGGTCTGTCGGAGCGGGTATCCTGCCGAGAGGGGAAATCTCCCCGGCCCACCGCGTCGTTGCGCGCGGGATCGTCCCAGCCTCCGGCCATTCCCGGGCCGCGTTCGCGGTTCAGCCCGCCGTAATTGGCCGGATCCCAGTCGCGGCGATCCCGGTCGCGCCCCTCGCCATGCCATAGATCACCGCGATTGCGGCCCCGGTCATCCTCGGTATAGCCCTGACTGGCCCTTTGGTCACGATATCCGTCTTCATTGCGATCCCGCCCCGACCTGTCCTGTTCGCGACTGTCCTGCGGGCGTTCGCCCCGGCCACGGTCCGGCGGCATATCCTGCCCGTCATCCCGTCTGGTTGCCATGGATCCACTCCTTCTGTCCTGGGTCTGCGGCACCGCGCCGCCACGGGGAGTCAACCATTCCTCTGCCGCATTGTTCCACCGGACCCCGCCACGGCCCGGCCCGGATCGGATCTGAACATTCTCCACCCGCAGGGGTTCAACCTTGCCCGCGACGGCTTCATCTGTTTTCTGAAGGCATCCCGGACCTGCGCCGTAGATCTTGCGACGCAGGTGCGCCAAGACCAGACACGGCAGTTGCAAGGAAAGGAAAAGGGCCATGCGCTATGAAGGGGGCTGTCTTTGCGGCAAGGTCCGGTTCGTGGCGACGGGTGCGCCCTATCGCGTCGGGATCTGTCACTGCATCGACTGCCGCAAGCATCACGGCGCGCTGTTTCACGCCTCGGGCATCTTTCCGGCCGAAGCGGTGACGATCACCGGACCCACGCGCGACTTCCGGGGGCGGCATTTCTGCCCTGAATGCGGGTCACCGGTCTTCGGGCGCACAGATGATGAAATCGAGATCAATCTGGGTGCGCTGGACCAGACCGATCAACTGACGCCCAGTTATGAACTCTGGACCCTGCGGCGCGAAAGCTGGCTGCCAGCGTTTCCGCTTCGCGGGTTTCTGAAAGACCGCGAAAGCGGCAGCAGGCATCAGGACTAACGCATCCCCCTGTCGCGGCGCGCGCGGATCTTGCCCTGCCCCGGATTCAGCCAAGTTTCGGCGCCGGTACCGCTACCATCGCCCAATTGTCCGCCCCGCAATTCGGACAGTCCGCCGCAAGATCGCCAAGCCTGCCGCAATTGAGACAGCAGCGCGCGCCGACCTGCGCCCTGTCGGGATCATGGGCTTCGACCGGCGGCATGATCGGCAGACCGGTCAGCGGCGGATCGGCGGCAAAGACCGAAAGCTGCCCCGATGGTTCCATATAGGCCCGATGAACCGAGCCCAGATTGCGCACCCCTTTCAGCCGCAGCAGTTCCATCAGTTCCAGACTGCCAATCTGCCTTGCCCCCATCAGACTAACGCGCATTACCCCGTTGGTCATCACCTCGACCGGGCGGCCGTCGAAAATCCGCTTGGCGATCTGAACCCGCCGGATCGCGTGATCAATCGCCTTGTCGATGGCGATGATGACAAAGATCACCAGCATCGCATGGAAAAGCGGCACTTCCGGATAGAACAGCGAATCCCCCACAGCCGAACCCAGCGCGATGACCAGCAGGAACTCGATCAGGGAAAGCTGTGAAATGCTGCGCCCGCCGATCCAGCGCAAAAGCAGCATGGTCCAGGGCCAGATGATGGCGATCCGCAGCAGGATTTCCAGCAGGAAAAGCGGAGGATCCTCCCCAAGAAACATCCGCTGCAGGTCAAGGGGAATGACAGGGTCCATTCCGGCACAACTCCATCTGACCGATTGCCGCAGGACCGCCCCGAGACTTCACTGGTTTGCAGCATTGGGGTCGATCAATGTCCGATCGCCTCGCCGGATTGACGAATTTCCGCGACCTCGGCTTCGGTAACGGGTTCTGCCGCATTGCCCCAGGCTTGCCGCAGGAAACTGGCCAGTTCGGCAATCTCGGCATCATCCAGCCGGTCCTTGTAGCCCTGCATCACCAGCGGCATCGGCCGTTTCTCGGTGCCCTCGACCCGGGCACCCTGCAGGATGATCGAGACAAGCGGCGCGATCTCGGACGATGTGACCAGCGAATTGCCCTGCAGCGCCGGGAAGATCCCCGGTGAGCCGCGACCGGTCACGAAATGGCATTGCGCGCAATTGTCGAGATAAAGCCGCGCGCCCAAGGGCATGTCGGGTTGCGCCCCGGTCAGCATCCGCGCGGTGTCCGCCCCTTCCGCATTGGCCTGCGCATAGGGTATCGAAAGCGGGCCAGTGGCCACGGCCTCCTCGGGGGCCTCATGCTGCAGACGATCCGCCGCGCGCAGGAAACGGGCAATGGCGATGATGTCATCATCCGTCAGATGTTGCAGCGAATGATCGACGACAAGGCCCATCTCGCCATTGGCGGTGGATTCGAAATTGCGCCCGGTAGCCAGAAAGGTTGTCAGTTCCTGGATCGGCCAATGGCGGATGCGGCTGCCCTGCCCCCGCAAGGGGGGCGCTTCCTGCCCGGCGATGAAACCGCCGGTCAGAAAGTCAGGTTCACCGGCGGCAATACCGTCCTGCCCCATATAGACGGTGCGGGGGCTGTGACAAGCCGCGCAATGGCCCGGGCCTTCGACCAGATACTGCCCGCGATCCAGCACCGGATCGCCCATCGTGCCGTCAAAGCCGTTGTCATGGCTCAGGATCGCCCAGTTCAGCACCCGGATGCCCCACCGCTGATTGAACGGTAAGGGCAGTTCAGGCTCGGGCACCGGGCTGTTGACCGGTTCCACCTCGTCCATGAAGTAACTGTAAAGCGCGCGGATATCCCGCTCGGTCAGCATGCGGTAGTTTTCATAGGGCATCGCGGGGTAAAGATGCGCCCCGTCGGGGCGCAGCCCGTCGATCATTGCGGCGCGGAATTGCGGCAGGGTCCAGCTGCCGATGCCGGTTTCCGGGTCGGGGGTGATATTGGCGGTATAGATCGTGCCAAGCGGGCTTTCGATGGCGCGACCGCCCGCGAAATCCGGCCCGTTCTCGGCCGTGTGGCAGGCCATGCAATCGCCCGCGCGCATGACATATTCGCCTTCACCGGGGCTGGCCGTCCAATCCGCAGGTACTGATTCCGACAGCGGCGAACGGCTGACCGGCAGCCAGATGATGGCCACAAGGGCCATAATTCCCATCAGGACAAAAGCGGCGAGGATACGCAGAAATATCATCATGATCCTGTCCCCCTTTCAGGCCAGTGGCCCGGGATTGCGCAGATACTGGCGCCGGATCGCATCCACCGCCCAATAGGCCAGCCCGCCCACCAGTCCGGTGGGATTGTATTGCGTGTTCTGAACGAAAGCCCCGGCCCCGGTGACAAAGACATTATGTTTGTCCCAGGCCTGCAGATAGCGGTTCACCGCCCCGGTTTCGGGCGTGGCCCCCATGATCGTACCACCGGTATTATGCGTGGTCTGATAGGGGCGCACGTCATAGCGGCTGTTATAATCCTTGTAACTCGACTGCATCACATCGGGCTGCATCGACCTCGCGATTTCCTCGATCTTTTCCTTCAGATAGGCATTCATCCGCAGCTCATTCGGATGCCAGTCAAATGTGATCCGCATCAGCGGACGGCCATGGCGGTCGCGATAGGTGGGATCCAGATCGCAGTAATGCCCCCGGTAGGACATGACTGACCCATGATGCCCGATGCTCATCTGATGGCCATACCATTCGGCGATCCCAGATTTCCATTCCGCCCCCCAGGCCGGCGTGTCCTGCGGCAGCGGCATCGACCGGATCGGCTGGCCATTGGTCTGTGCGGATGAGATATAGGCCCCGCCGATGAAGCCCAGCGCGCCGAAGTCATTCGCGCTCATCCCGAAATCGTCAATGCAGACGCCGTTGATGCCCGAGCCGATAAAGGGGTTGAAATGCTCATCCCGAAAGAACATCGAGGTGGAGCCGGTGATCTGATAGCCATAATTCTTGCCGGTCACCCCCTGACCCGAGACCGGATCATAGGGCGTTCCGATGCCCGACAGCAGCATCAGCCGGACATTCTCGATCTGATAGGCGGCAAGGATCACGATATCGGCGGGCTGAAACACCTCTTCGCCCGCTTCCTCATCGAAATAGGTGACGCCGGTCGCGGTCTGCCCGTCTGCTGCCATCTCGACACGCAAGACCTCGGCCCCGGTGCGATAGCTGAAATTCGGCTTGCGGAACAATGCCGCAAGGATCGTCGTCTGGGGTGAGGATTTGGAATACTGGTAGCAGCCATAGCGTTCGCAAAAGCCGCAGAAATTGCACGCCCCCATCTGCATGCCATATTCATTGACATAAGAGGTCGAGGCATTGCCGCCCGGACGCAGAAAGGGATGATAACCCATCGCCCGCGCGGCCTCGGCGAACTTTATGCCATTATAGGTAACGGGCAACGGCGGCATCGGATAATCGCCCGACCGCCAGCCCTCGAACGGATTGCCCCCCTCCTGCACCTCGCCATTGATATTGCCTGCAGCGCCTGTAATCCCGGCAACCCGCTCAAACCGGTCGAAATAGGGTTCAAGCTCATCATAGGTGACGGGGTAATCCCCGATTGTCATATCCTCGGGAATGATCTCTTCGCCCCATGTGTCGCGGATATGGCTGCGCAACTGCATTTCAATCGGCTGCGGCCGCCAGTTCTGGCCGTTCCAGTGCACGCCCGATCCGCCCACGCCATTGCCCAGCAGGAACGACCCCCATTTGCGCATCGGCAGCGCGGTTTCATTCAGATTGCGGCGGATGGTGACGGTGGACTGGGCCGGGCGGAGCATCATGTTATGCCGCTCTCCCTGGCTCAGCTCGTCAATCATGTTGGGATAGCGCATCTCGGGCACCGTCTCACGGTTGGGACCGCGTTCCAGCGCCAGAATCTCCAGCCCTTCCTGTGCCAGTTCCATCCCCATGATCGCCCCGGTCCAGCCAAGGCCCACGATCACCACATCCTTTTTTGCATCGGTTCTGGCCATGGGTCAGGCCCTCTCGCCGCTGATCGAGACGGGGCCCAGCGGATAGCGCACGTTATGCTGCCCCACCCAGTCCAGGTAATGCGCCCGCGCGCCCGGAAAACCGATATGCACCCAGGCCGCCATGCCGTGATTGCCGCCATGGATGGGATCGGAAAAATACCCTTCCTTGGTATTGGCCAGCAGGATCTTGAAGAAATCCCGGATCTCGGGGGCCAGCGGCACCTCTTCCGCCTCAAGCCGGGTCAGCGCCTCATCCTGCGCCTCGGTCTCCAGTCCGGCAAAGGGCGCTCCAAGGGTATCGCGGCACCAGTCGTCAAAGACCGGGATCGCCGCGCGATACACCTCGGCCGGGCTGAGCGGTGTCTGCCAGCCGAATTCGGGCGCTGCATCGGCCTGATGCGGGCCTGCCATGTACCAGTCACTGGCCTGTCCGAAATTTCCGTCCAGCTGGCGGTCGATGAAAACCGGCACCCGCGCCTCGATCGCGCCCGGTCCCGCGCCCTCTGACGGGATCAGCCGGGCCACGGCCGCCAGTACGAAAGCCCATTCCCCGGGGGTGAAGAATTCCGGCGCATAATCCTCAAGCGGCGGCAGGTCCGCCTGTGCCATCGCGGGAAACGGCGCACTGAGCCCGACCATCGCAAGGCTTGCGGCGGAGACCTGCAGAAACTGGCGGCGGGCGCGGCTGGCGGGGGGGAAAAGCGGGGCCTCGGGGGGAAAGGTCATGTCGTTTCCTCGGATGAACTGGAGGCTGGAAGCGGCATTCGCGATGCGCCTGAGGGTTGAACCGGGCAAACCGCGAAATGTTCCCGGAATTCGGTAGCCGCATCCGGGGGGTGGTGTTGCGACCTCTCGCCGTCCGTCTGCACGGCCCGCCTGCACGGGCCGCCTGCACGGGCCGCCTGCACGCGGGCGTAATGGCACCCGGCTAAACGTTCGGCGGGAACATTTGGCGGGAACATTCGGGGGACCGCCCTGTTGAACGGGATGCGCAAGACGACATGCGCCTGTCCGTGAATGGAGGAAATCATGGCAACGCAGAATCAGCACAATCCCACCCGGGACAATCAGAACCAAAAACACCCGAAGGATCCGGCCACGCAGGGCGGCACCCAGCAGCCGCAAAAGCAGCCCGGTCAGGACCAGAAAGGTCAGGACGCCCAGCACAAGCAGGGCGAACAGACCGGACGGGATGCCAAGGGCCACACGCCCGATAACCGGGATCAGAAACGCTGACCCCCACCAGCGTCACAACACAGGCGGCGGGGCTTCGGCCCTGCCGTCTGGCATTCGTGGCGGGCTTTTCGCGCCGCCAGTTGCAGTGATGCGGAACATTTCAAAGGCCAAAAGATTGAAGCTGCATCAAACCGGAGGAACCCCAGATGCCGAACGAACCCAAATTCGCCGCCGAAAAACGCCCGCCCCGGGCCGTGCCGCGCAAGAATGCGCAATCGGATCATGAAGGCTCCGCCCATCGGCCCGAGGAGTTCAAGGCCGGTGAATTAGAGGCGGGCGAAATCAAGTCCGGTGCGCCCGATCTGTCGCCTGAACAGAAACGCGCCGCGCCACAGGAAATCCGCAACGAGTCCACAGTGCAGGACACGGAGCAGGACAGCGATGCACCGTTGATCCCGCGCAGTCGCAACTTCGACAGCACCATAAGCGAAAATCGCGATCATTCGGGCCGGATCAACAAGCGCGACGACTGCTGAAACCACAAGAAGCGACAGCGGCCCAAAAGGCGCTGCCACAAACAGGCCGGTCGGTACGGGTCCGCCGGTTCTGCCGCCCCCTGCGCGCACGCCTTTTGGTCTGGCCTTTCTCTCGGCGCGCAAAAGGAACCCGTCCTGCACGGAACATTCGCACCTCTTGCCGGTTGATCCCCTGCTTGCCCCCGAAACGGCAGGAAGAAACCGCAGGCAAGACAGGTCAGGAATCCGTTCGACCCGCAGCCGCCTGCTTGTCCAAGAACAACCGGTCTTTGCCGGATCAGGACCACGCCCACACCGGTGCCATTCGGGCAGCGGACCCATCGAAGGCCCTCGCACCCTTCGGGGTAAATGAAAGCGGCATAGACAGGAACTGCCCACACGGCCGGATCACGACGCGTCTGCCCGTTTCAGCCGCGCGACCAATGATCGCGGCACCATATCGAAGGGAAACTGAATGGACGACAATATCCGTGAAAATTATGTCGCATGGCTTCGCGATGCCCATGCGATGGAAGAGCAGGCCCTGACGATGATGCGCGGGAAGCTGTCGCGACTTGAGAATTACCCCGAACTCAGCGCCCGGATCAAAACGCATATCTCGGAAACCGAACGCCAGGCGGCGGCCTTGCTGGACCTTCTGAACACCCGCGCCTCGGGCAGTTCGATGATGAAGGACGCGATGGGAAAGATGGCCGCGTCCGGTCAGGCCCTCAGCGGTTTCTTTGCCATCGACGAGGTCGTGAAAGACTGCATGGGCAGCTATGCCTTCGAACATATGGAAATCATTGCCTACAAGGTGTTGATCGCCACCGCCGACCGCCTGGGGGATCACAGGGCGGTGTCCGTCCTTCAGCAGATCCTTGTCGAGGAACAGGACATGGCGGACTGGCTGTTCGAACACACCGACACGATCACACGGGATTTTCTGAAGCGCGACGAGGCCGATCTGCAGGCCAGCCGATGATGGGTCGGGTGACACGGCCTGTAGCTCCGCCCCGGCTTCCACGCGGCCGGATCGCAGCCCGGTTCTGACCTGAGCCCTCCGTCGCCGCGATCCGGCGACCCAAGCATCCCCGTCGCCGCGATCCGGCGGCCCGATCCTCAAGGAGAAGACCATGAGAAAACTTCTTTTGACCACCACGCTTGTCTCAGCCCTGTCAGCCGCACCGCTTGTGGCGCAGACCACCGATCCGGCAGTCTCGTCGGACGGAACTGCATCGAGCGGGACCACTGCCAACCGGGCAGACATGTCCGCCGTCACGGTGCCCGAAGGGTTCAACCAGCAGGACATGGCGCTGACCGCCGACGATCTGCTGGGCGCAACACTTTATGACGTCACCGGCGACTCGATCGGCGAAGTGGTGGATCTGGTGCTGCATATCGAGGCCTCGGAAGAGGTGATGCCCGGCGCTGGCGCCTCGATGGACACGACCACATCCGGCGGGGCCGGTGTCTCCAGCGCGGGCAACCAAAGCATGACCGGCACGGATCCGGCTGGCACGGATCAGGGCACGGCTGGCACGACCGGCACGGCAACCGAATCGGTCAGCGGTGACAGCGGGGTGACAGGCACCGCCCGAACAATGACCGGAACCACGACCGGAACGATGCCCGAATCCGATGGCAGCACGGACGCGACCGGCGCACCCATCTCGGGCAGCAGCGCGGATGGCATGAGCGGCGGGACCACCGGAACCGACGGGACGACTGCAACCGACGGGTCCGGCGGGCCGCCCGAAAGCGCTGGCGCCGCCAGCGGTTCGGCAGGGGAATCCAGCAACGCTGACTCCGGCACTTCCGCGACCGGGACCGCCACCGAAGGCTCCGCCAGCACTGACGCAAACACCTCATCGGGCGCAGGCGGCACGACGGATATGCAAACCGGCACCACCGGCAGCAATACCGCAACCGGCTCGACAATGGCCACCGGCAGCGACAGCGCCGCCGTCGACAGCACCCTGCCCGCCACCACCGTGCCCGACACCGGCGGGCCAGCCGCCACCGGCACAGACTCTGGCGGCATGAACAGCAGCAGTGCCGATCAGGGCCAGCCGACCCATGCCGTTCTGGATATCGGCGGCTTCCTTGGCATCGGCGTGCACAGCGTTGCGGTGCCGGTCAGCGATCTCGCGATCTACAGCAATGACAGCGAAACCCGCGTCTATCTGCCCTGGACCCGCGAACAGATCGAGGCGCTGCCGGAATATGATGCGGACAACCCGGACTCGCTGGGTCGTTCGGGCATGCCGATCACGCAATGAGCCTGGCAGGATCCGGGGACGCCCCCACCCTTTGAACCGGATCCTGTCCCGACGCCGCCTTGCCGTCTGATACAAGTCGGCGCCGGTCTTAACCACGATGCCGCGAAAGGCCTCCGATGACCCACTGCCCCAAAGTCCCGGCCCTGCCGGGAAACGAGATCCTGCGTCAGGTCGAACTTCATGTGATCGACCAACGCCAGCAACAGATTGATCCGGCCGGACGGCACCGGACCGATCCGAACCGCCGCAATGACGGCAACCGCAAGCAACCGGGCGGCTCCTCGGATCGCAGCCCGCCCGAAACCAGCACAGGAGACTGAGATGACCAAGTCCGACCGCGCAAGACTTCACGACCAGACACTTGCCCGGGGGCCGGGCGGCACGCTGCATCAGACCGCCCCGGAAGGGACGCAACCCCTGACCACTGCACAGGGCGGGCCGGTCGCCGACGATCAGAACACGCTGAAGGCCGGGGCGCGTGGTCCGGCCCTGATCGAGGATTTCCATTTCCGCGAAAAGCTGTTCCATTTCGACCATGAACGCATTCCCGAACGGGTGGTCCATGCCCGGGGCTATGGCGCGCATGGCTATTTTGAGACCTACGACACGCTTTCCGAATATACCTGCGCCGATATCTTCCAGCGCGCCGGAGAGATCACCCCGGTCTTTGTGCGCTTCTCAACCGTGGCCGGATCCAAGGGCAGCGTCGATCTGGCCCGCGACGCGCGTGGTTTCGCCGTCAAGTTCTATACGCAAGAGGGCAACTGGGATCTGGTCGGCAACAATATCCCGGTCTTTTTCATTCAGGACGCAATCAAGTTTCCAGACATCATCCATGCGGTGAAGCCGGAACCGGACCGCGGCTTTCCGCAGGCCCAGTCGGCGCATGACAATTTCTGGGATTTCATCAGCCTGACGCCTGAATCCATGCATATGATCATGTGGGTCATGTCGGATCGCGCCATCCCCCGGTCCTTCCGCTTCATGGAGGGTTTCGGCGTCCATACCTTCCGCCTGCTGGATGCGCAGGGCAAATCCACCTTTGTCAAATTCCTCTGGAAGCCCAAGCTGGGCCTGCAATCGGTGATGTGGAGCGAGGCCGTGAAGATCAACGGCGCCGATCCCGATTTCCACCGCCGCGACCTGTGGAATGCCATCGGATCGGGCGATTTTCCGGAATGGGAGCTGTGCCTTCAGCTGTTCGATCAGGACTTCGCCGACGGGTTTGAGTTCGACATTCTCGACCCGACCAAACTCATCCCCGAAGAGATCCTCAAGCCGGTGCCCGTGGGGCGGCTGGTGCTGGACCGGATGCCGGACAATTTCTTTGCCGAAACCGAACAGGTCGCCTTCATGACGCAGAACGTGCCGCCGGGGATCGACTTTTCCGATGATCCGCTGCTGCAGGGGCGGAATTTCAGCTATCTCGACACGCAGTTGAAACGGCTGGGCAGTCCGAATTTCACCCATATCCCGATCAATGCCCCGAAATGCCCCTTCGCGCATTTTCAGCGGGACGGGCATATGGCGATGCGCAACCCGAAGGGCCGGGCCAATTATCAACCGAATTCATGGCAGGAAGGTCCACGAGAGGATCCCGCACGCGGACATCTCAGCCATGCCACCCCGGCCGATGGCCCGAAACAGCGGCTGCGGCCCGAAAGCTTTGCCGATCACTACAGTCAGGCCCGGCAGTTCTATCAAAGCCAGACCGCCACCGAGCAGAACCATATCGCCGATGCGCTGATCTTCGAATTGTCGAAATGCGAAACGCCGGTCATCCGCGAACGCATGGTTGCCCATCTGCTGAACATTGACGCCCCGCTGGCCGGGAAGGTTGCCGACCGGCTGGGGATCGCGGCGATGCCCGAGCCTGCCGACAGCGCCGTGCCTTTGCGCGATCTGCCGGCATCGCCGGCGCTGAGCATCGAGCGCAATGGTCCGGACAGCTTTGCAGGCCGCAAGCTGGGGGTTCTGGTCTGTGACGGTGTCGATGCCACATTGCTGCAGGAACTGTCGGACGCGCTGCACGAAGAAGGCGCCACGCTGGAGATCGTGGCCCCAAAAATCGGCGGTGTGACGGCGTCCGATGGCAGCAGGATCCCGGCGATGCATATGGTCGAGGGTGGCCCTTCGGTCCTCTTCGACGCGGTGGCGCTGGTCCTGACGGCCGAAGGGGCCGCGCGTCTGGCGCAAGAGGCCCCGGCGCGCGATTTTGTCCGCGATGCTTTCGCGCATTGCAAGTTCATCGCCCACAGCCCGGGCGCGGCGGCCCTGCTGAAGGCCGCGGGGATCGACCCGGCGGCGGATGAGGGGATTATTGCGCTGGAACCCGGCACCTCTGCCGGTTTCGTTGCCGCCTGCCGCCCGCTGCGGCTCTGGTCGCGCGAAGGGGCGGGCAAACCCTGAAACGACCCGCAACAAGCCGGGGATGTAAGGATCAGGGCGCGGGGATCGTAGGGGCGCGGGGGCTGCCTGCGCAAAGGCCCGCGCCCCTGACCCGAAACA
This sequence comes from Szabonella alba, assembly GCF_016765775.1. Classification (GTDB taxonomy): domain Bacteria; phylum Pseudomonadota; class Alphaproteobacteria; order Rhodobacterales; family Rhodobacteraceae; genus Szabonella; species Szabonella alba. The sequence goes on from NZ_JAESVN010000010.1 coordinate 42,535, forward strand.
AGGCGGAAAAACGGGCGCGGCACCCGCAGCGGTCTCAGAATTGCCGGCTCAGTCCGCGTTCGCCCGCAAGACCGAACCGCCAGGGCAGATCGACCGCACGGGAAATGCCGATGCGCGGGCCGCAAACGATGCCGGTCACCGGCGCGGCAGCCGGGCGCAGCCGCAGATCGGTGCCGTCGAAGGGCCTGCCATCATCGTCGATCCGCACATCCAGTGCCTGACTGAGCCGCCCCGGTCCCGCACAAAGCGGACCCGTCGGGCGGCGCTGACGCATCTCGGCGATCCCCCATTCCGGCCGCAGCGCACGGATCAGCACAGCCTCCCCCCGGCGGCCGACGACATTCAGGCACAGATGCAGCCCATAGGCGCGATAGACATAGGCATGGCCAGCCGGACCGAACATTGCGCGGTTGCGCGGCGTCGGGCCGCGAAAGCTGTGTGAGGCCGGATCATCGGCGGCATAGGCTTCGGTCTCGGTCACGATGCCGCCCACGCCCCGCACGGTCAGCGCCGCACCGATCAGCGCACGGGCCAACGCGCAGGCATCCAGATCAGGATCGAAGGGCGGGCTGAAATCCATGCGACAAACTCCGTACTGCCCGCCTTAGCGCAACTGCGGCAGAAGATCTTGTCCGAAACGCGTGATGAAGGCCTCTTGACCGGGCCCGGTGTTGTGACCGCAGCGCGGGACAGAAATGCAAGGTCGCAGGCGTGGCAGTCATCGCGGGACCGGTGGCGCCTTGTTTCCGTCCCGCACCATGGCGATGAAGGCAGCAAAACCTGCCGAAGGGTTGCGGCGGCCGGGATAATACAGGCTGAACCCCGGGCGCGCGGGCGTCCAGTCCTCCAGCAGGCGGATCATGCGCCCGGCGGCAAGATCCTCGGCCACATCGCCCTCGATGAAATAGCCGATCCCCGCCCCGTCCAGCACGGCCGCGCGGGCGATGGCGGGCTCATCCATCGTCAGGCGGCCCTTCGCCTCAAAGGGCAAGGGCGCGCCGTCCTTTTCAAAGGGCCAGCGCAGCAGCGCGCCATTGGGCAGGCGGATACGCAGACAATGCGCCGGGTCAAGATCGGCGGGGGAACGGGGTGCCGGATGCCGCAGCAGCCATTCCGGCGCGGCCACCACGGCATGACGCTCGGGGCGCCCCAACGGCAGGGCAATCATGTCGCGCGGCACCAGATCGGCGGGACGGATGCCCAGATCGAAGCCGTCAGCCACGATATCGACCAGCCGCCCCTCGGTCACCAGATCGACCTGCATCTCGGGATAGCGGCGCAGGAAATCCAGCACCAGCGGCGCGACCTCCCGGCCCGCCTGTGCCGACGCGTTGATCCGCAGCATTCCTGAGGGCGTTTCGCGTTGCGACCGGGCCGTGTCCATCGCGGCGCGGATCTCGGCAATGGCGGGGGCGACGCGGGCAACAAAATCGCGCCCGGCATCGGTCAGGGAAACGCTGCGGGTGGTGCGGTTGAACAGCCGCACACCAAGCCCCGCCTCCAGCCGCCCGATCGTATGCGACAGCGCGGTGGTCGACAGGCCCAGATCCAGCGCAGCCGCGCGAAAGGATCCGCGCCGCGCGATGGCCAGAACCGCCTCAAGCCCCTTCAGACCGGTTTCCATTTATTATCCCGATTTCGTCATCATCAGATGCCACTTTATCCCGATTATCGGGAAGCGCGTCGAGGGCTATGTTGTTGGCAGAGACATGATGGAGACCGAAATGAACCTGCCCGCCCCGATCCGCACCTATTTCACCGCTGTCGCGCCGCAGGACGGCGCCGCTTTTGCGGCGGCCTTTGCCCCCGATGCCATCGTCCATGACGAAGGCGCCACCCATCGCGGCCCGGCCGAGATCGAGGCATGGTGGAAGGCGGCGAAAGCCAAGTATCGCCACAGCGCCGAGCCGCTGGAACTGACCGAAGCAGAGGGCAAAGCCGTCATACGCGCCCGCGTCAGCGGCGATTTTCCGGGCAGCCCGGCGATGCTGACCTTCACTTTTGGCCTGTCGGGCGGGTCCTCGGGAGTCTTTATCCGCGACCTGAGGATCGGCTGATGGACAATTTTCTGACATTGCAGGGCAAGCGCGCTCTGATCACCGGCGGCACGCAGGGTGCAGGGGCCGCGACCGTCGCGCTGTTCCGCGAACTGGGCGCACAGGTGCTGACCACGGCGCGCAGCCAACCCAAGGGCCTGAGGCAAGCAGAATTCGTCGCCGCAGACCTGACAACGCCCGAGGGCTGCGAGGCGGTGGCCGCGGCCATTCACGACAGGCTGGGCGGGGTGGATATCATGGTGCATATGCTGGGCGGCTCCTCGGCCCCCGGCGGCGGTTTCGCCGCCCTGGGTGAGGCCGAATGGCAGGCCGAACTGAACCTGAACCTGATGCCCGCCGTGCGGCTGGACCGCGCCTTGCTGCCGGGCATGGTGGCGCAGGGGTCGGGCGTCGTGGTGCATGTCACCTCGATCCAGCGCGAATTGCCGCTGCCCGAGGCGACCACCGGTTATGCGGCGGCAAAGGCCGCGCTGTCGGTCTACAGCAAAAGCCTGTCAAAAGAGGTGGCACCCGAAGGTGTGCGCGTGGTGCGCGTTTCGCCCGGCTGGATCGCCACCGATGCCTCGATCCGGCTGGCAGAGCGGTTGGCGGCCGAGGCGGGCACCGATCTGGAGGGCGGCAAGCGGATGATCATGCAGAGCCTTGGCGGCATCCCCCTTGGCCGCCCCTCGACCCCCGACGAGGTTGCAAACCTGATTGCGTTCCTGTCCTCGGACCGGGCAGGCAGCATCACCGGGACTGAATATGTGATCGACGGCGGAACCGTGCCCACGGCCTAGCGATGACCGGCCCGGGTTTGCCTCTGTCCTGCCTGCGACAGGCGATGCCCGACCAACGGGGCCCTGAGCGCAATCAACAGCCATCTTGCCGGAAAATCCGCCCGGCATCCGGAACGATGGGCGCAGCCGGGTCGTTATCGGCGCATGAAACGCGCGGTCATCCGGGTTGCGCGGCAAGTCGATCCCCGCCTTGGGGGCCGGGTCTTGAGTTCCGGGCCTTCAGGTCTTCCAACAGCGCGGTCCGGGCTCCCGCAGGGGCAGCAGGCTGCGCGGCCATTCAGCAGGATCGGCACCGAGCAACGGAAAGGTCTTTCTTCATGGGAGCCGAGCAACGGCAGACATATCTGGAAATCATAGCCCAATTGCTTGAGTTCTGCGGAGTTCTGGCAATCCTTGCGGGGATCGTCCTTGCGATCTGGGAGGCCCTGCGCCACGCGCTGCGCCAAAGGGACGGATCGCTGATCTTCGATCTGTTCCGCACGCGTCTTGCCCGCAGTATCCTGATCGGCGTCGAATTCCTGATCGCCGCCGATCTGATCGGCACGGTCACAGTGGATCCCACGCTGCAGAACCTTGGCGAACTGGCGATCATCGTTGTGATCCGCACCTTCCTCAGTTTCACGCTGGAGGTTGAGATTGCCGGTCGCTGGCCCTGGCAGCGCCACCGCGACCGACCCAGTGAGGGTTGACCCAAGCCGCTCATGGCTCCGGTCTTGATGGGGGCCCCACACCGCCCGCAAACGGTGATTTAACGCGCCGGGGATGCTTCCCTGCTCCGCCCAAGCCGTGCTAGACCGCATGTCCTGCCCGGGCGCTGCCCCCGGATCAGCGGACAGGAAAGACGGCAGGCACCGAGACATCTTCCGCAAGGACAGACCGGCGACGGGAGTGACATCGCGATGACCCAGAACATCCTGCCCCATGATCACGGCAGTCACCGCCTGTCCGTCGCCCCGATGATGGATTGGACCGACCGGCATTGCCGGGTGTTTCACCGCGCGATGACGCGCCGTGCGATGCTTTACACCGAGATGGTCACGGCAGCGGCGGTGATTCATGGGCCGCGCGCGCGGCTGCTGGATTTCCACGCAGTCGAACATCCCGTCGCGCTGCAGCTTGGTGGCTCGGATCCGGCGGAACTGGCCCGGGCCACGCGGATTGCAGGCCCCTGGGGCTATGACGAGATCAATCTCAATGTCGGCTGCCCTTCGGACCGGGTGCAATCGGGCTGTTTCGGCGCGGTGCTGATGGAACGGCCCGCGCTGGTCGCCGACTGTCTGGCCGCGATGATCGGCGAAAGTCCGGTGCCCGTCACGGTGAAATGCCGCATCGGCGTCGATGACCAGATCCCCGAGACGGTGCTGCCCGATTTCATCGAAAAGGTCGCGGGCGCGGGCGTGCGCCATATCATCATCCATGCCCGGAAGGCCTGGCTTCAGGGCCTCAGCCCCAAGGAAAACCGCGAGATCCCGCCGCTGGATTATCCGCTGGTGCTGCGGATGAAACGGGACTTTCCCGAACTGACGATCTGCCTCAATGGTGGCGTCACGACATTGGCGCAGGCCGAGGCGCTGCTGGCCCAGGGTCTGGACGGGGTGATGATCGGGCGTGCGGCCTATCACGATCCGGCTGCGGTGCTGATCGGGGCAGACAGGCTCTGGGGGGAGGATCATGCCCCCGACGCGGTGGCGGTGGTGCAGGCGATGCGGCCCCATATCGCCGCACATCTGGCAGACGGCGGGCGGCTGCACCAGATCACGCGGCATATGCTGGGGCTGTTTCACGGACGACCGGGCGCGCGCGGCTGGCGGCGGGTGCTGTCAGAAAACGCCTCGCGCCCCGGGGCGGGTCTGGATGTGGTCGACATGGCGCTGGAACGCGTGACCGTTCCGGTCTGAACACCGCATCACACAGCGGCTCTGACCGACCGCCAGGGGCGGTGCAGGCAAGGGACCCCGGCCCGATTGATACATCCGGCGCGCGCAGCACCTCTGGTCCTTTCGCGCCTTGCGGTCTATGGCTGGGCGGAAATCTGCCCCGGAGACCTGCCATGCACGATCTTTCCACGCTGCTGCCGATGCTTGCGCTGCTTCTGGTGATCGGCGGCTTTGCCGGGATCATCGCCGGATTGCTGGGGGTCGGCGGCGGGATCGTGCTGGTTCCGGCTTTCTTCTACATGTTCTCGCATCTTGGCTATGGGTCCGATCAGCTGATGCAGGTCTGTCTTGCAACCTCGCTGGCCACCATCGTCGTGACCTCGGCACGGTCGGTGATGTCGCATCACAAGCGCGGCGCGGTGGACTGGTCGGTGCTGCGCGGCTGGTGGCCCTTCATAGCGGCGGGCGCGGTGCTGGGAATGCTGACAGCGGCGCAACTGCGCTCGGTCACATTGCAGATCATCTTCGGCGTGCTGGCGCTGATCGCGGGGCTTTACATGGCCTTCGGGCGGTCCCACTGGCGGCTGGGATCGGAGATGCCCAGGGGCGCGCGGCGCGCAGGGATCGGGGGCGCAGTCGGATTCTTTTCGGTGCTGATGGGCATTGGCGGCGGGTCCTTCGGTGTGCCGGTCATGACGCTTTATAACATGACGATCCACCGGGCGGTGGCCACCGCGGCGGGCTTCGGGCTGATCATCGCCCTGCCCTCGGTCATCGGCTTTCTGTTTCTCAGGATCGACGCGCCGCCCCCCTATACGGTCGGCGCGGTCAATCTGCCCGCCTTCGGCATCATCATCGCAATGACGCTGCTGACCGCCCCGCTGGGCGTGCGGCTCGCGCATTGGATGGATCCCGCACCGCTGAAACGCGCCTTTGCGATCTTCATCACGCTGGTCGCGCTGAACATGCTGCGCAAGGTCGCGGGGTTCTAAGGCCTCACCCGGACGCCTCTGCCCCCTCCGCCCTTTTTCTGTCCATAAATATCCCGGGGGGTGAATTTGGCATAGCCAAAGAGGGGGGCAGCGCCCCCCTGCGCCCCTGCCCCGGCCCGCAACTTCGCGCTTGCACTTCGCAGCACATCCGCAAGGATGCCCCGGACAGGATGGAGGCGTGGATGACGGAACGGAAGCTCAACCAACCCCTTGGCGGCAACGAAATGCCCCGTTTCGGCGGCCCGGCCACCATGATGCGCCTGCCCGTGCAGGACAGTGCCGCGGGGCTGGATGCCTGTTTCATCGGCATCCCGCTGGATATCGGCACCTCGAACCGTCCGGGCACAAGGCTTGGCCCCCGCCAGATCCGTGATGAAAGCAGGATGCTGCGCCCCTATAACATGGCGACCGGGGCCGCCCCTTTTGACCATCTGCAGGTGGCCGATATCGGAGATGTCCCCATCAACACCTTCGATCTGAAGAAATCGGTCGGGATCATCGCGGACCACTATCGCGCGGTGCTGGCGCATGGGACAATCCCGCTGACACTGGGCGGCGATCATACGCTGACATGGCCGATCCTGCGCGCAATGAAGGAACGGCACGGCCCTGTCGCGCTGATCCATGTCGATGCCCATGCTGATGTCAGCGACATAATGTTCGGCGAAAAGGTTGCCCATGGCTGCCCCTTCCGCCGTGCATGGGAAGAGGGCTGCCTGATCAATGACAAGGTGTTCCAGATCGGGCTGCGCGGCACCGGCTACAGCCCCGAGGATTTCAATTGGGGCCGTGCAAAAGGCTGGACCGTGGTGCAGGCCGAGGCGTGCTGGCACCGCTCGCTTGCGCCACTGATGGCGGATATCCGCGCGAAGATCGGCGATGCGCCGGTTTATCTCAGCTATGATATCGACAGTCTTGACCCCGCCTTTGCCCCCGGCACCGGCACGGTCGAACCCGGCGGCCTGACCATCTGGCAAGGGCTGGAGATTGTGCGCGGCTGTGCGGGCCTGAACCTTGTCGGGGCCGATCTGGTTGAGGTTTCGCCCCCCTATGACCCATCGGGCAATACAGCACTGGTCGCCGCGAACCTGCTTTATGAAATGCTCTGCGCTCTGCCCGGCGTGCCGCAAGGGGCTCCCCCCCCTCGCTGAGGTCTGCCACGATGCCGAGGATTTGCCTTCCCCGTCGCTCCGCGCTAATTTGAACGGCGTTCAGAATGACGTCACGGCGGGACAAGGACGGGGGCAGCACATGGCCGGAAAGATCAGCAAGACCGACCAGCGGCGTGAGGAATTGCGCGAACGCCTGATCGGGATTGCCGAGGCCCGGATCGCCGCGCAGGGGCTGGCCTCGGTCAAGGTCCGCGATCTGGCGCGCGAGGCGGGTTGCGCGGTCGGCGCCATCTACAATGTCTTTACCGATCTCAACGGTCTGGTGATGGCGGTGAACGGGCGCACCTTCCGCAAACTGGGCAGCCATGTGTCCGAAACGGTGGCAGAACGCCCGCAGGACCGCGCGCAGGACCAGTTGATCACCATGTCGCTGGCCTATCTGCATTTCGCGCAAGGCAATCACAACCTGTGGCGCGCGCTGTTTGATCTGGACATGTCCACGGATATGGACGTGCCGCAATGGTATCTGGCCGAACTGGGCGCGCTGTTTGCCCTGATCGCCGCCCCGATCGCGCGGATCTTTCCCGACTGGCCGGGCGACCGGGTCGATCTGATGACCCGCACGCTGTTTTCCTCGGTCCATGGGATCGTGCTTCTGGGCCTGCAGAAAAGGATTTCCGGCGTCCCGCTGGACCGGATCGAGGCGATGATCGCGGCCTTGCTTTCGAATGTGACGGCACAAGCCGGGAAACCCTGACCAAAAGGCTGCGCCATGACTGGCGCTGATCCAATGCCTTTAGTCCACATGCCCGGTGCCGCCCCTTCCGGACGCCGACCCTTTCCCGACGCAGCCGCCCGTGACAGACTGTTGCGACCCGCCCGGACCCATCCCGCCAGAGGAGCCCGCAGACCATGCACCGCATTCCCCGCCTTCCTGCCTGTCTGCCCGGGCTTGTCCTGCTGATCTGCCTCGCGCTGAGCAGTGCGGCGCAGGCGCAATGCCGGGGCACGGATCTGCTGGAGGTGATGCCCGCCGCCGAGCGGCAGGAGCTCATGGCCCGGGCCGCCGCAGTCCCCTATCCCGAGGGCAATCTGTGGCGCGCCACGCGGGGCGAGGCCGAACTTATGCTGGCAGGCACCTATCATCTGGACGATCCGCGCCATGACGGGGTGATGGACCGTCTGCTGCCGCTGCTGGAGCGCGCGACGGTGCTGCTGGTCGAGGCGGGCCCCGAGGAGGAGGAGGCCCTGCGCGACCGCATGGCGGCCGATCCCGGAACCATGCTGGCAGAGGGCGGATCAGCTGTATTCGACCGGCTTGGGTCGGAAGAACGCGACCGCCTTGCCGATGCGCTGCTGCAACGCGGTATCCCCGGCCCGATTGCCGAACGGCTGCGGCCGTGGTTTCTGTCGATGATGCTGGCCATTCCACCCTGCGCCCTGCCCATTGCCGCCCGCGATGCCGGGCTGGACAAGCGGCTGATAGAGGCGGCCGACCTGCGCGGCATCCCGGTCCGGGCGCTGGAACCCTATGACACCGCGCTGCGGCTGTTCGACGGGATGACCGAGGCCGAACAGGTCGCCATGATCCGCAATGCGCTGTCCTTTGAGGACCGCGCCGCCGATCTGCTGCACACCACCTCCGAGGCCTTTTTCACCGCGCGCACAAGGCTGATCTGGGAGTTGAACCGCCATCTTTCCTTGAAACAACCCGGTGCCGATGCCGCAGAGGTCGAGGCCGAGTTTGCAAAGCTGGAAGAAACCCTGATGAGCCAGCGCAACCGCGACTGGCTGGCCGCCCTTATCGACGCTGCCACGAAAGGCCCCGCCTTTGCCGCCTTCGGCGCGCTGCATCTGCCCGGCAAGGCAGGCGTGCTGGCGCTGTTGGAGGCCGAGGGTTTCACGCTGGAACGGCTGCCCGAATAGCGCGCGGCCCCTTGCCTGTCGGCCTGCCTCCCGCCTGACCGCGTGACAAGCCCGCCCGGCCCGCCTATAACCCGGCGCGAAACCGTACTTTCCGAGGCAGATCCATGACCACGCTCGTTTTCGGCCACAAATCCCCTGATACCGATTCCACCGGCTCCCCCGTCATCTGGGCCTGGTATCTGTCCGAGGTGAAGGGCATCCCCGCGACCGCGATGCTGCTGGGCGAACCCAATACCGAAGCCGCCTTCATGCTGCGCCACTGGGATCTGCCGAAACCCGACCTTTTGGGCGATCTGGCCCCCGACACGCCGGTGGTGATCGTGGATACGAACAACCCCGCCGAACTGCCCGCCACTGTGAATGAGGCGCGCATCGAGGGCATCATCGACCATCACATGCTGGTGGGCGGGCTCAAAACACGCAGCCCCATCGACATCACCATCCGTCCGCTGGCCTGCACCGCCACGATCATGCATGACCTGATCGGCGATGATCTGGCCCGCGCACCGCGCGGCATCAAGGGCGCGATGCTGTCCTGCATCCTGTCGGACACGCTGGAATTCCGGTCGCCCACCACCACGCCGCATGACCGCGCCGTGGCCGAAAGCCTTGCCGCCGATCTGGGCGTTGCGATCCCTGACCTCGCCGCCGCGATGTTTGCCGCGAAATCCGATGTCTCGGCCTTCTCGGATGCCGAATTGCTGCGCATGGACAGCAAGGAATACAGCGTCGCGGGCCGCGAACTGCGCGTCTCGGTGCTGGAAACCACCGCGCCGCAGGTGGTGCTGGACCGCAAGTACAGCCTGATGCGGTCTATGGAAGGCGTCGCGGCCGAGGACGGGGCCGATCAGGTCTTGCTGTTCATCGTCGATATCCTGCGCGAGGAGGCCACGCTGCTGGTCCCGAATGATCTGGTGAAATCACTGGCCGAGGCCTCCTTCGGCGTCAGCGTCAGCGGCGACACCGTCACCCTGCCCGGCGTGATGAGCCGCAAGAAACAGATCCTTCCCGCGCTGCGCTTCTGATCCGGCCCTTTGATGCGCCAGTCTGAAATGCCTGTCTGATCCGCATAGCTCCGCCCTTTCCCCAGCCCAATCCGAAAGGTTCCCATGACCCGTATCATCCGCCGCCTGTCCGATACCGGCACAAGCTATCGTGCGCTGTTCTGCGATCTCTGGGGTTGCGTCCATAACGGCAAGACCGCATGGCCCGAGGCGGTGGCGGCCTTGCAGGAGTTTCGCGCGGGTGGCGGGCGGGTGATCCTTGTCACCAATTCGCCGCGCCCCAAAGGTCCGGTCGCGGAACAGATTGCGGGTATGGGCGTGCCGCGCGATGCCTGGGACGATATCGCGACCTCGGGCGATGCGGCGCAATATGCGCTGTTTGCGGGCGCGGTCGGGCATCGGGTGCATCATATCGGGTCCACGCCCAAGGATGATCCGTTCTTCACCGATGTCCCGCCCGAGCTTGAGGCCCTGCGCGCCGAAGGCCCCGCGATCGAACGGGTGGATCTGGATCAGGCCGAGGGCATTGTCTGCACCTCACCGCTGAACGAATATGACGACCGTCCCGAAGATTACCGCGCGGCATTCCTTTACGCCAAGGCGCGCGGGATGAAGATGCTTTGCGCCAATCCCGACCTCATTGTAGATTTCGGCGAAACCCGGCTGCTTTGCGCCGGATCGCTGGCGAAATTCTATGAGGAACTGGGGGGCGAAGCCCTGTATTTCGGCAAGCCCCATCCGCCGGTCTATGATCTGGCCCGCCGCCGCCTTGCCGCCATTGACGGCACGCTGACCGACCGAGACATCCTGTGTGTCGGGGACGGGATCGGCACCGATATTCTGGGCGGCGAGATGGAGGGGCTGGACACGCTTTTCCTGACCGAAGGGTTGCAGGCAGGCAATTTCGGCCCGGCCGAACGGCTGGATGCCGAGCGGCTGGAGGCGTTCCTGACCGCCGAAGGGCGCAATCCGACGCTGACCACAGGGTTTCTGCGCTGAATTGACCCAGAAATAATATTGCTCTCCGCACCAACTTAACGAAAATATCTTGCGTGACGGATTGCGCTGCATCGCAGCAGGCGCTAGGCTCTGACCCGTATAGCGGGAGCATCCGGCATGACCGACAACCAGCCACGCGGCACGATCTGCATTGAGGATATCGAGATCGGCATGACGCGCCATCTGCAAAAGACCGTGACCGACCGGGATATCGCGCTCTTTGCCGAGGTCTCGACCGACCGCAATCCGGTGCATCTGGATGACGTTTATGCGCGGGACACGATCTTTCAGGGCCGCATCGCGCATGGCATGCTGACCGCAGGGCTGATTTCAGCGGTGATCGGCGAGCAGCTTCCCGGTCATGGCGCGGTCTATCTGGGCCAGAGCCTGAAATTCATGGCCCCCGTTCGCCCCGGCGACTGTGTCCATGCCGAGGTGCGCGTCACCGCCATTGACCACGCCCGCCGCCGGGTGACCCTTGAAACCCATTGCGCCGTGGGCGATACGGTTGTGCTGAAGGGCGAGGCGCTGGTTCTGGCGCCGTCGCGCAAGTTCGACTGAGGCGCGGGCCCGGGCCCGCAGGGGCATAATGCGCATCTATCACGACTGGCAGGATATTGCAGGAGGCGACCGGGGTGCTGCGGTTGCCATGGGCAATTTCGACGGAGTGCATCTGGGCCACCAGCATGTCATCGGACTGGCGTCAGAACAGGCGGCCCTGACAGGGGGACCGCTGGGCGTCGTGACATTCGAGCCGCATCCCCGCAGCTTCTTTGCGCCCGAGGCCCCGCCCTTTCGCCTGATGAACCCCGAGGCGCGGGCCAACCGCCTTGCCAAGCTGGGGGTAAAGGTTCTGTTCGAACTGCCCTTCGATGCGCGCCTTGCCGGTCTGTCGCCCGAGGCTTTCGTTACCGATGTTCTGGCCAAAGGTCTGGGCATCTCGCATGTCGTCGTAGGGGCAGATTTCTGTTTCGGCAAGGGCCGCAAGGGCACGGCGGCCGATCTGCAGCGGCTATGCGCGGAACAGGGGATCGGCGTCACGCAGGCAGGGCTGATCCAGACTGACGGGGTTGATATTTCCTCAACCCAGATCCGCCGCGCGCTGACCGAGGGGGAACCCGTGCGCGCCCGCGACATGCTGGGCCATTGGCACCGCATCGAGGGCGAGGTGATCCATGGCGCGAAACGGGGCCGCGAGCTGGGTTATCCGACCGCGAATATGGCGGTGGAAAATCTGCATCTGCCGAAACCCGGCATCTATGCGGTACTGGTCGATGTGCTGACCGGCCCGCATCAGGGCCGCTATCACGGCGCGGCCAATCTGGGGGTGCGCCCGATGTTCGGGGAAAACCCGCCCAATCTGGAAACATACCTGTTTGATTTCTCAGGCGATCTTTACGGCCAGCACCTGTCAGTTGCCTTTGTCGAGTTCCTGCGTGGGGAGGCGAAGTTTGACGGCCTGCCCGCCCTGATCGCCCAGATGGATGCCGATTGCGCCCGCGCGCGCCAGAGTCTGGGCGCGCTTTGATGGCCCCGCCGCGCCGCCCCGGCCTGATCGCCGATCCCGGCAAACTGCGGGACCGGTTCTGGGAAACCGTGCCAATGAAAAAGATGTCCGGCGCGGAATGGGAGGCACTGTGCGACGGCTGCGGCAAATGCTGCCTGAACAAGATCGAGTATGAGGATACGGGCGAGGTGGATTTCACCCGCCTTGCCTGTCGCCTGCTGGATGGTGAGACCTGCCGCTGCAGCCAGTATCCGATCCGCCATCAATTCGTGCCCGATTGCGTCAGCCTGACCCCTAACAAGCTGGAACAGATCGCCTATTGGCTGCCCCGAACCTGCGCCTATCGCCTGCTGCATGAGGGCAAGCCGCTGGAAGACTGGCATCCGCTGATCTCGGGCGATCCGGAATCGGTACACCGTGCCGGGGCCTCGGTGCGCGGCTGGACCGTGCCGGAAAACGAGGTCGCGGAAGAGGATTGGGAAGATTACGTCATTCAGGAGCGGCCCTGATGTTCTTTGCCTCGGACAATGGCGCAACGGTCGCGCCCGAGATCATGGCCGCGATCATGGCGGCCAATGCAGCGCCCTCGCTGTCCTATGGCGATGATGCAGCAACCGCCGCGCTGACCGCGACGATCCGCGCGGTGTTCGAGGCTCCGGATGCGGCAGTGTTTCTGGTCTCGACAGGCACGGCGGCCAATGCGCTGGCGCTGGCGATACTGGCCCCGTCCTGGTCGACGATCTTCTGCCACCGCCACGCCCATATCGCCGAGGATGAATGCAACGCGCCCGAGTTTTTCACCGGCGGCGCAAAGCTGACACTGGTGGATGGCGCGCATGGCCGGATTGCCCCGCAGGCGCTGGCGACGGCCATCGCGGGTGCGGGCGGGTCGGTTCACGGCGCGCAGCGCGGTGCGCTCAGCCTCAGCACTGTGACTGAGGCGGGCAGCGTCTATTCCACCGCCGATCTGGCCGCCCTTGCCACGCTGGCGCGGGATCACGGCCTGCCGGTGCATCTGGACGGCGCGCGCCTTGCCAATGCGCTGGCCACGACCGGGGCCAGCCCCGCCAACATGACATGGCGGGCGGGGGTGGATATCCTGTCGCTGGGGGGCACCAAGAACGGCCTGATGGCGGGTGAGGCGGTGGTTATCTTCGATCCGGCCCGCGCATGGGAATTTCAGCTGCGGCGCAAGCGGGCCGGGCATCTGGGGTCGAAACTGCGTTATATGGCAGCGCAGTTCGAGGCGTGGTTTGCGGATGACCTCTGGCTGCGTCTGGCCGGGGCGGCCAATGCCAAGGCCGCACGGCTGGCGGCAGGGCTGACCGATCAGGGCGCGACACTGCTGCATCCGGTTGAGGCGAATATGATCTTTGCCCGCCTGCCAGCCAGCGCCCATAGCCGCGCAACCGGGGCGGGGGCGGTCTATTACCGGATGGACGCGCAGCTGTGCCGGCTTGTGACCGGCTGGGACACGCCCGAGGCCGATATCGACGCGCTGCTGGCGGCCTTTCTGGGGCCGGCGGCGCGGGGGGTGTGACCGGTCGGGCCTGACTGGCGATGCCCCGATTGGCCGGGCCTTGCCCCTATGCCGACGCGCCCAAAAAGTTCCGCAACAGGGCCGCGCAATCGGCGGAATGGGTTATCGGCAGCATATGCCCCGCCCCTGCGATCTGTCCGCGTGCCACCTGCGGCAGGCGGCGCGCCAGCTCGGTCTGGATTGCCGCGATGACCGGCGGCGACAGCGCCCCCTCGACCAGCAGCACCGGCAGGCCCAGCGATTCCAGCCTGCCATGATCCAGCAATCCCGCGCTGTCCTCGACCAGCACCGCATTCTGCGCCGCGATCAGATGGATCCGCGCCGCGATGTAATCCTGCTGCGCCAGAGTCAGCGACCCGAAACCCTGCCCGGTGCCCCAGATCGCCTGAAACGCCGTGGCGGCGGCGCGCATGTCACCTGCCCGCAGCGCCGCATCAAAACCCTGATGCGCCCGCAGATGGTCAGGAAATTCCGGCCCGCCTGCCGCCCGCGCGGCCGCAAACAGAACCGGTTCGAACAGCACCAGCCGTTCCACCAGATCGGGTTCTTCCAGCGCCAGACGCAACGCCACAGTCGCCCCGAAACTGTGGCCGATCACCGGAACCGGCGCATCCATGCTGCGAAGGATGGTCAGGGCCTCCCGAGTGGCCTCGGCATGGATGTCCGATTGCGCCATGCGGGCCAGCGGCCATTCCGGCGCCCGGCCATGGCCGGGCAGGTCGGGCGCGGTGATCTGCCAGTCCGGCAGCGCGGCGGCAAGGCCCGCGAAGGCCCCGCCATGGGCAAGCGAGCAATGCAGCGCCAGGGCGGGACGCCCCGCGCCGAAAACCCGCAGCGGAAGCGTCACAGCGCCCCCGACAGATGCAGATCCAGATCGTCCAGCCGGTCCTGCCCCCAGAACATTTCCTCCCCCACCACAAAGAAGGGCGCGCCGAACACACCACGCGCGGTCGCCTCCTCCAGATTGGCGGCATAGGTTTCCGCCCCCAGCAAAAGGCTGCTATCCACAATGCCCGGATCGAAGCCCGCTGCCGTCAGGCAGTCGCGGATCACGCTGTCCTCGGCAATGTCGCGATCCTCGGCCCATGCCGCGCGCCCGAAGCCGTGCAGCAGCGTGGCCAGATCGCCCGTCGCCCCCTTGTCCTTCGCCGCCTGCGCCCCGATCAGCGCATAAGAGGCCGGGGCCGGATTGGTCGGCCAACGCGCGGGCGCGGGATTCAGGACCAGCCCCGCCTTTTTCGACTGGCGGCGCAATTCCTGCAACCGGTAGGCGCGGCGGCTTTCATGCCGGTCTTTCAGCGCCAGCCCCCCGGTGCGGGCAAAAAGCGCATTGGCGTCCAGCGGAAAATAGCGCAGCTCTGCCCCGTTGCGCGCCGCAATTTCGGCGGGCCGGGTGCCCGCAAGATAGACATAGGGCGAAAGCACTGTGAAATAGTAGTCGATCCGGGCCATTTGCACACATCCTTCCAGCCATTGGTTTGCAAGACCCTACCCCGGTGATAAGCGGTGTCAACGCCGCCCGCGCGTTGCGAATCCCTGATCCGAGGTCAGCCATGCCCGCCATCACCGAACCGAAGCTTATTTCCGGCAATGCCAATATGCCGCTGGCCCGCGCCATCGCGCGCCGCATGTCCATGCATCGCGGCATGTCCGTCGGGCTGGTCGATGCCAGGGTCGAGCGCTTCAACGATCAGGAGATCTTCGTCGAGGTCTATGAGAATGTGCGCGGCGAGGACATGTATATCATTCAGCCGACCTCGAACCCTGCCAATGACAATCTGATGGAGCTTCTGATCATCGCCGATGCGCTGCGGCGGTCCTCGGCGGACCGGATCACCGCCGTGATCCCCTATTTCGGCTATGCAAGGCAGGACCGCCGCGCCAAGGCCCGCACGCCGATCTCGGCCAAGCTGGTTGCCAATCTGATTGCCGAAGCAGGGATTGACCGGGTGCTGACACTGGATCTGCACGCCGCCCAGATTCAGGGTTTCTTCGACATTCCGGTGGACAACCTCTATTCCGCGCCGGTCTTTGCACTGGATATCGAACACTCGTTCCGCAACCGCCTGCAGGATGTAATGATCATCTCACCGGATGTGGGCGGCGTCGGCCGGGCGCGTGAGATCGCCAAACGCATCGGCGCACCGCTGGCCATCGTCGACAAGCGCCGCGAAAAGGCGGGCGAAGTGGCCGAAATGACCGTGATCGGCAATGTCACCGGCAAGACCTGCATCATTGTCGATGACATCTGCGATACGGCCGGCACGCTGTGCAAGGCGGCCGAAGTTCTGGTCGAAAATGGCGCGACCGAGGTGCACAGCTATATCACCCATGGCGTGCTGTCGGGGCCAGCGGTGGAGCGAATCACGAAATCGGTGATGAAAAGCCTTGTCATCACGGACAGCATCGAACCGTCCGAGGCCGTGCGGTCAGCCCCGAATATCCGCATCGTGCCGACCGCACCGATCTTTGCGCAGGCGATCCTGAACATCTGGAACGGCACCAGCGTGTCGTCCCTGTTCGAAACCGAAACCCTCGCCCCGATCTATGAGGGAATGTATAGCCGGGGGTGACGCCCGCCCCGTCCTGACCCACCCTCGTTCTGCATGGCCTGCGCGGAGCGCGCTGCAGCGCGGGCCGCAGCCTTCAGTCAACTTCCCATTCATCCGTATCGCGCAGGGGGCCGATGGCCATCCAATCGGCGCGGATCCGGGCCACGCGCGTATCGCCCCAGGTCTTGAACACCAGATGGAAGCCTTTGGCCGTCACCTTGTCGGCTGCGATATCCGCGCGGCCATTGGCGCCGCTGTCCATATCCCACATCGCAATCGAAACATGCACGGCGGGAACGTCGATGAACGCCTCCCGGAACTGCACGATATGGCGGGACTCGCGGGGGCCCTGTCCGGTCCACATCACCCCGTCATCAATGAAATCGGAAAACAGCACCCGGCTGCCCTGTTCGATTCCGAAACTGTTTGTTCTGAAACGTCGCATGTGATCCCTGTGCCGCCCTGCCCGCAGCTTGCCGACCAGAAAGCGGCAATTCGAGGTCCTGTGCAAGGCGCGCCATGAAAAAAAGGCCCCGTTTCCGGGACCTTTCTCGAATGCTTTTGCACCGGCACGGGGCCGATGTCAGGCGGGTTTCAGGCCGCGATGACCGACCGAAGATTGATCAGATCCTGAATGAACTTCTCCATCGAATCGCGATCATCCGCAGCCGCAAGGGCCGCCTGTTCACGGGCCTCGGCCACATAGCTGTCGATCAGCGCGCCGGTCGCCTCTTCCAGCGGAACGGCGCGTTCGGCCAGAACCGACACACCCGATGCGGTGATCTCGGCAAAGCCGCCCGTCACCGCAAAGGACCGCGTCGCTTCCGCCGAAACCACTTTCAGGACACCGGGGCGCAGCGTGGTGATGACGGGGGCATGCCCCTCCATCGCCGTCAGATCGCCATCCGCCCCGGGGATCTGCACCTCGACCACCTGAAGCGACGCAAGGCGGCGCTCCGGGCTCACGAGGTCGAATTGCAGTGCTCCTGCCATGATGCCCCCTTATGCCGCAGCCGCAGCCAGACGCTGCGCCTTGGCGATCACGTCGTCGATATCGCCGACCATGTAGAACGCGGCTTCCGGAAGGTGGTCATATTCACCCGCAACCACGGCCTTGAAGGACGCGATGGTTTTTTCCAGCGGCACCTGCACACCGTCCGAACCGGTGAAGACCTTTGCAACGTCGAAAGGCTGCGACAGGAAGCGTTCCAGTTTACGCGCGCGCGTCACGGTCAGCTTGTCATCTTCCGACAGTTCGTCCATCCCCAGAATGGCGATGATGTCCTGCAAGGACTTGTAGCGTTGCAGCACCTGCTGCACATCGGTCGCGACCTTGTAATGCTCTTCCCCGATGATCAGCGGGTCCAGCAGGCGCGAGGTCGAGCCAAGCGGGTCCACAGCCGGATAGATCCCCTTTTCCGAGATCGCGCGGTCCAGAACCGTCGTCGCGTCAAGGTGCGCGAACGAAGTTGCAGGTGCGGGGTCGGTCAAGTCATCGGCCGGAACATAGACTGCCTGCACCGAGGTGATGGAGCCGTTCTTGGTCGAGGTGATGCGTTCCTGCATCGCACCCATATCGGTCGCCAGCGTCGGCTGATAACCCACGGCGGAGGGGATACGGCCCAGCAGTGCCGACACTTCCGACCCTGCCTGCGTGAAGCGGAAGATGTTGTCCACGAAGAACAGCACGTCCGATCCGGTATCATCGCGGAACTGTTCGGCCAGCGTCAGGCCCGACAGCGCCACACGCATCCGCGCGCCCGGAGGCTCGTTCATCTGACCATAGACCAGCGCGATCTTGGACTTGCCCAGATCATCGGGCACGATAACGCCGGATTCGATCATCTCGTGGTAAAGGTCGTTGCCCTCACGGGTCCGTTCACCGACACCCGCGAAAACCGACACACCCGAGTGCACCTTGGCGATGTTGTTGATCAGTTCCATGATCAGAACCGTCTTGCCAACGCCGGCGCCGCCGAACAGGCCGATCTTGCCGCCCTTGGTATAGGGGGCCAGAAGGTCGATAACCTTGATACCGGTGACCAGAATCTCGGTCTCGGTCGACTGTTCCGCAAAGCTGGGCGCCGCGCCATGGATGGAGCGGGTGGATTTGCTGGAAACCGGGCCCTTTTCATCAACGGGTTCCCCGATGACGTTCAGGATGCGGCCCAGTGTTGCCTCACCCACTGGAACGGCGATCGGCAGGCCGGTATCAGAAACCGCCTCACCGCGCACAAGTCCCTCGGTCGCGTCCATGGCAACCGTGCGGACGGTGTTCTCGCCCAGATGCTGCGCCACTTCCAGCACAAGACGCTTGCCGTTATTGCTCGTTTCGAGTGCGTTCAGAATGGCCGGAAGGTCACCCTCGAACTGCACGTCCACCACAGCGCCGATCACCTGAGTGATCTTGCCGGTTGCTTTCGCCTTTGCCATGTCTTTTTCTCCGTGCGGGTCAGAGCGCCTCGGCGCCCGAGATGATTTCAATCAGTTCCTTGGTGATCGCAGCCTGACGCGAGCGGTTGTACTGGATGGTCAGCTTGTTGATCATGTCGCCCGCATTGCGCGTGGCGTTGTCCATGGCCGACATCCGTGCCCCCTGTTCAGAGGCTCCGTTCTCAAGAAGTGCCGTGAAGACCTGCGTCGCGACACCGCGCGGCAACAGATCCGCAAGGATTCCCTCTTCCGAAGGCTCGTAGTCATACAGCGCCGATGCAGTGGCCGGGGCATCGTCAAAGCGCGCCGGGATCACCTGCTGCGCGGTCGGGATCTGGCTGATGACCGACTGGAAGCGGTTGAAGAACAGCGTTGCAACGTCGAACTCACCCGCTGCGAAACGCGCAAGCACGTCCTTGGCAATCATCTGCGCCTGTGCATAGCCGATCCGCTTCACATCGGACAGATCGACATGCCCGATCATATAGGCGGACATGTCACGGCGCAGCTGTTCGCGCCCCTTCTTGCCGACGGTCAGGATCTTGACCGTCTTGCCCTGCGCCAGCAATTCCTGCGCGCGCAGCCGCGCCAGACGCGCGATGGAAGAGTTGAAGGCACCGCAAAGCCCCCTCTCGGCCGTCATCACGACCAGAAGGTGCACCTTGTCGCTGCCGGTTCCCGCCAGAAGGCGCGGTGCGCCTTCGGCATTGCCCACCGATGCGGCCAGCCCCGCCATCACGGAGGTCATCCGCTCGGCATAGGGCCGCCCCGCCTCGGCCGCATCCTGTGCACGGCGAAGCTTGGCCGCCGCGACCATCTGCATGGCCTTCGTGATCTTCCGCGTCGACTTGACGCTTCCGATCCGGTTTTTCAGATCCTTAAGGTTCGGCATCTACCTACCCCCTGCCCCGCCCTCAGGCGAAGTCTTTTGCAAAAGCGTCGAGTGCGGCCTTGATCTTGTCTTCAAGCTCGCCCTTCACCTTGCGGTCATTGTTGGTGATGTCGGCCAGAAGGTCGGCATGGTTGGCGCGCAGATGCTTCAGCAAACCGGCCTCATAGCGGCCCACATCCTTGACACCGACCTTGTCGAGATAGCCCTTGGTGCCCGCGAAGATAACACAGACGATCTCGGCATTGGTCAGCGGCGCATATTGCGGCTGCTTCATCAGCTCCGTCAGACGTGCGCCCCGGTTGAGCAGCGCCTGCGTCGAGGCGTCCAGATCCGAACCGAACTGCGCAAAGGCCGCCATTTCGCGATACTGCGCCAGTTCCAGTTTCACCGGACCAGCAACCGACTTCATCGCATTGGTCTGGGCCGAGGAACCCACACGCGACACCGAAAGACCGGTGTTCACGGCCGGGCGGATGCCCTGATAGAAGAGTTCGGTTTCAAGGAAGATCTGCCCGTCGGTGATCGAGATCACGTTGGTCGGAATGAAGGCCGACACGTCGCCGCCCTGCGTTTCGATGATCGGCAGCGCGGTCAGCGAACCCGAGCCATGATCGGCGTTCAGCTTGGCCGAACGCTCCAGCAGACGGGAGTGCAGGTAGAACACGTCGCCCGGATAGGCTTCACGCCCCGGCGGACGGCGCAGCAGAAGCGACATCTGACGGTAAGCAACGGCCTGTTTGGACAGGTCATCATAGATGATCAGCGCATGACGGCCATTGTCGCGGAAATATTCCGCAATCGCGGTCGCCGAATAGGGCGCCAGAAACTGCATCGGCGCGGGGTCGGATGCGGTGGCGGCCACGACGATCGTGTAGTCGATGGCGCCGGTTTCTTCCAGCTTCTTCACCAGCTGTGCCACGGTCGAGCGCTTTTGTCCGATTGCGACGTAGATACAGTAAAGCTTCTTCGACTCGTCGTCGCCGGCGGCCTCGTTATAGCTTTTCTGGTTCAGGATCGTGTCCAGCGCAATCGCGGTCTTGCCGGTCTGGCGGTCACCGATGATCAATTCGCGCTGGCCACGGCCAACGGGGATCATCGCGTCAACCGATTTCAGGCCGGTCGCCATCGGCTCATGCACCGACTGGCGCGGAATGATGCCGGGGGCCTTGACGTCGGCCACGCGGCGCTCGGTCGCCTCGATCGGGCCCTTGCCGTCGATCGGGTTGCCCAGACCGTCCACAACGCGGCCCAGAAGCGCGTCACCGGCAGGCACGTCCACGATGGACTTGGTGCGCTTGACGACATCGCCTTCCTTGATGGCGCGGTCGTCGCCGAAGATCACGATACCGACATTGTCGACTTCGAGGTTCAGCGCCATCCCGCGGATGCCGCCGGGGAATTCCACCATCTCACCGGCCTGGATATTGTCCAGCCCGTGGACGCGGGCGATCCCGTCGCCGACGCTGAGAACGCGGCCAACCTCGGCCACTTCCGCCTCGGTCCCGAAGTTCTTGATCTGCTCCTTGAGGATCGCAGAAATCTCAGCTGCTTGGATACCCATTATCCGACCTCTTTCATTGCATTCTGGAGGGCCGCGAGCTTTGCCTTGACCGACGTGTCGATCATGGTCGAGCCCAGCTTGACGACAAGACCGCCGATGAGGCTTTCATCGACGGCGGTTTTCAGTTTCACATCCTTGCCGACACGCGCCTTGAGCGTCGCGGCGAGTTCCTTGGCCTGCGCGGCCGAGAGCTTCACGGCCGAGGTCACCTCGGCCATCACTTCGCCCTTTTCGGCGCTGATGAGATCGCGCAGCAGGGCGACCATCTGCGGCAGCACGAACAGACGGCGCTTCGAGGCCATCAGGGCGAGTGTATTGGCAAAGAGCGGCGATAGCCCCATCTTTTTCGCAATGGCGGCAATGGCCTTGCCCTGATCATCCCGCGTATAGACCGGCGAGGAAATCAGGTCGCGCAGATCGGCCGAACCGGACAGTGCCGCGTCAAGGGCATCAACATCCCCCTCCAGCACGTTCAGGGCCTTTTCATCCTTCGCCAGTTCGAAAACGGCGGTGGCGTATCGCGCGGCAATGCCAGAGGAGATCGATGCGGATTCTGACACGTCTACCCTTCCGATATCTGGGCCCCGTCCCGCGGTTGCAAGACACAAGGGCATCCCATGGCGCATACTGGCTGCATGCGTCTCAATTTCGCGGTCGATGTAGCAGAGGACCTGCCCCCCCGCAACCACTCAAGTCACGCCGCAGTGATCCCGAACAGCCCTTGAAGCGCGGCTTTTCGGCGCCTGCGACCATTTGAAGCCGCAGCGCAGCATCGGCGGGGCGCGTCCGGATGCACGAAGGCGGCAAAAGGGCGCAACCGGCAGGGACCGGTGAATCACCCCTTTGCCCTGCCGCATCCCGGTCGCCCGTGCGGTGAAGTGCCCGGGGTCGCGGCCTGCGCAAGGCGAATGGGCTGTGCCGCCGTCGTCCCGCCTCCCGGCCCGGCACTGGGGGTCGGGATCGCCTGCCCCACGCCTTCCAGCACCCGCAAGGGCCGCGTCACCGCCGCCCCCAGCCCGCCCCGGCGCGGCGAATGCATCTGCTTGGACACCTCGACCATCAAGACCCCACCCGCCAGCCATGGCGCAAAGCGGCGGCCTTTCTTTTCCAGAAAATCGGCCGTGCGCAGCCAGAACTGCCGCCCCGACGGCGGCGAGAACAGCGCGGCCATGCTGCGCTCGGGCTGAAACTCATGCCGGCGCAACTGGGCTTCTAGCTGGCCCAGCGTATAGGGGCGCCCGTATCCGAAGGGCGTGCCGTCCCGCCGCGCCCAAAGCCCCGAACGCGAGGGCACGATGAACAGCGCCCGCCCTCCGGGCCCCAGCACGCGGGCGGTTTCCTCCAGCAGTGCCGAAGGCTGTTCCGAGGTTTCGAACCCGTGCAGCAGCACCAGCCGGTCAACGCTTCCGGTATCCAGCGGCCATTGCGTTTCCTCGCACAGCACCGAAACATTCGGCATGCCCGCAGGCCAGGGCATCACCCCCTGCTGCGCGGGCATCAACGCGATAACCCGGCGCGCTTCGGGCAGGAAGGGCCGCAAAAGCGGCGCGGCAAAGCCGAATCCCACCACCGTCTGGCCCTTCACATCGGGCCACAGATCCACCAGCCGGTCACGGATGGCCCGCTGGGCGATGCGCCCCAGCTTGGTCCGGTAATAGAAGTTGCGCAGGTCCAGCACATCCAGATGCATTGCGGCGGGGCCTTATCCGGGCAAGAGTGGGGGCCAGAATAACGAAAGACGGAGGAAAGACCATGCCGCTCGATCTCGTGACCGTCCCCTGCCTTACCGACAACTATGCTTTCGTCATCCACGATGCCGAGACGGGGGCCACCGGAATTGTCGATGTCCCCGAGGCGGCACCACTTCTGGCGGTGCTGTCCGAGCGCGGCTGGCGGCTGACCGATGTGCTGCTGACCCATCATCACAGTGATCATGTCGACGGGCTGAAGGATCTGCTGGCGGGCCTTCCCGAGGATGTCGCGGTCGATGTCGCGGTCTGGGGGGCCGAGGCCGACAGCCACCGCCTGCCGCCGCTTGCGCTGGCCGTGGCCGAAGGTCAGACCCACATGTTCGGCAATCAGAAGGTGCGGGTGATGGATGTGTCGGGCCATACGGTCGGCCATGTCGCCTTTCACATCCCCGGCGCGGGGCTTGCCTTCACCGGTGACAGCCTGATGGCCATGGGCTGCGGACGCCTTTTTGAGGGCACGCCCGCGCAGATGTGGCGCAGCCTGGAGAAATTTTCTG
The DNA here is from genome assembly GCF_016765775.1 of Szabonella alba. Lineage (GTDB taxonomy): Bacteria > Pseudomonadota > Alphaproteobacteria > Rhodobacterales > Rhodobacteraceae > Szabonella > Szabonella alba. Next base: position 66,014 of record NZ_JAESVN010000010.1, read on the forward strand.
CCCTCCCCGAGGAAACGCTGATCTGTTCGGGACATGAATACACCACCTCGAACATGCGTTTCGCGCGCGCTCTTGAACCGCAGAACGAGGCGCTTATCTTCCGGGAGGAAGAGATCGAACGGGCGCGCGAGGCGGGACTGCCGACCGTGCCCTCAACCCTGGCGCTGGAACGGCGGACGAACCCCTTTCTGCGCGCCGCAGACCCTGCCCTGAAATCCGCCATCGGCATGCCCGATGCGGCCCCGGAACAGGTTTTCGCCGAGATCCGTGGCCGAAAGGATCGTTTCTGACCCATCCGAGGCTTGTTCGATCACATTTTCGGACATTGCCGAAAGAAAGGCCGGAACTTCGGAAAAAACACTTGAAGACGGGCAGAGAAAACCGAAGTTTAATCCTATGAGGCCATGGTCGGCGCGTGGACCCCGCCCGCCGCACCAGCAGGAACAGGAGCACCGGAACGTGCCATCTTTCTCCACAACACTCGAACAGGCCATTCATGGCGCTCTGGCGCTTGCAAATGCCCGTCGCCATGAGCTTGCAACGCTGGAACACCTGCTTCTGGCGCTGATCGACGAACCGGATGCATCCCGCGTGATGAAGGCCTGTTCGGTCGATCTGGACGACTTGCGCAAGACGCTGATGGATTTCGTCGATGACGACCTGTCCACCCTTGTCACCGATGTCGAAGGGTCCGAGGCGGTGCCGACGGCGGCCTTCCAGCGCGTGATCCAGCGCGCTGCGATCCATGTACAAAGCTCGGGCCGGACCGAGGTCACGGGCGCCAATGTTCTGGTCGCGATCTTTGCCGAGCGCGAAAGCAATGCCGCCTATTTCCTGCAGGAACAGGACATGACCCGCTATGACGCGGTGAATTTCATAGCCCATGGCGTGGCCAAGGATCCGGCTTACGGTGAAAATCGCCCCGTGACCGGCGCCGAGGAAGCGCAGGAAACCCCCAAGGCCGAGGCCGGGGAGGCCAAGGAATCGGCGCTGTCGAAATTCTGCGTCGATCTGAACGTGAAATCCCGCAAGGGCGAGGTCGACCCCCTGATCGGCCGCGAGGCCGAGGTGGAGCGGGCGATTCAGGTTCTGTGCCGCCGGCGCAAGAACAACCCGCTGCTGGTTGGCGATCCGGGCGTCGGCAAGACGGCCATCGCCGAAGGTCTGGCGTGGAAGATCGTGAACAAGGAAGTGCCGGACGTTCTGTCCCGGACCACGATCTACAGCCTCGACATGGGCGCATTGCTGGCCGGAACCCGCTATCGCGGCGATTTCGAGGAGCGGCTGAAACAGGTCGTCAAGGAGATGGAGGACCATCCGGACGCGATTCTCTTCATCGACGAGATCCATACCGTGATCGGCGCGGGTGCCACATCGGGCGGGGCAATGGATGCCTCGAACCTGCTGAAGCCCGCGTTGCAGGGCGGCAAGCTGCGCACGATGGGATCGACCACCTACAAGGAGTTCCGCCAGCATTTCGAGAAGGACCGTGCCCTGTCGCGCCGGTTCCAGAAAATCGACGTGAACGAGCCCTCGGTGCCCGACGCGATCAAGATCCTGATGGGGCTGAAGCCGCATTTCGAGGCGCATCACGATCTGCGCTACACCAATGACGCGATCAAGTCGGCGGTGGAACTGGCGGCGCGCTATATCAATGACCGCAAGCTGCCTGACAGCGCCATCGACGTGATCGACGAGGCGGGGGCGGCGCAGCATCTTGTGTCCGAATCCAAGCGCCGCAAGACAATCGGCACCAAGGAGATTGAGGGCGTCGTGGCGAAAATCGCCCGCATCCCGCCCAAGAATGTCTCGAAGGATGACGCGGAAACCCTGCGGGATCTGGAAAAGACGCTCAAGCGGGTGGTCTTCGGGCAGGACAAGGCGGTGGATTCGCTCTGCTCGGCCATCAAACTGGCGCGGGCCGGTCTGCGCGAACCCGAAAAGCCCATCGGCAACTATCTGTTCGCCGGGCCGACCGGGGTGGGCAAGACCGAGGTGGCCAAGCAACTCGCCTCAAGCCTTGGGGTGGAACTGCTGCGCTTCGACATGTCGGAATACATGGAAAAACATGCCGTTTCGCGGCTGATCGGCGCGCCTCCGGGCTATGTCGGCTTCGATCAGGGGGGCATGCTGACCGATGGTGTCGACCAGCATCCGCATTGCGTGCTGCTGCTGGACGAGATCGAGAAGGCGCATCCGGATGTCTACAACATCCTGCTGCAGGTCATGGATCATGGCAAACTGACCGATCATAACGGTCGGCAGGTGGATTTCCGCAATGTCATCCTGATCATGACCTCCAATGCCGGGGCCGCCGATATGGCCAAGGCCGCCTTCGGCTTTGGCCGGGAGCGCCGGACGGGTGAGGATACGGCGGCGATCGAACGCACCTTCACGCCGGAATTCCGCAACCGTCTGGATGCGGTGATCTCCTTCGCGCCGCTGGCGCGGGAGACGATCAATCAGGTGGTCGAAAAGTTCGTGCTGCAGCTTGAGGCGCAGCTGATGGACCGCAATGTCCATATCGAACTGACGCCCGAGGCCGCAGCCTGGCTGGGGGAAAAGGGCTATGACGACAAGATGGGCGCCCGCCCGCTGGGCCGGGTGATCCAGGAACATATCAAGAAGCCGCTGGCCGAGGAGTTGTTGTTCGGCAAGCTGGTGAAAGGAGGCGTCGTCAAGGTCACGGTGAAGGACGATCAGATCCATCTGATTGTCGAAGAACCGCAGAAACCCCGCCTGACCGGGCAGAAACCGCCGCTTCTGACGGCGGAATGATCGCCACGATCATCCGGGCAGCGCTGCTTGCCCTGTCTTTGGCCCCCGCGCATGCGGGGGCCTTTTCCTTGCAATGGCCTGTGGCTTGCAGTCTTGGTCAGGACTGTTTCATCCAGCAATATCCGGATCATGACCCCGGGCCGGGGGCGGTGGATTTCACCTGCGGGCCGCTGAGCTATGACGGCCATAGCGGCACCGATATCGCCCTGCCAGATCTGGCCGCGATGGCGCGGGGTGTCGATGTTCGCGCGGCCGCGCCGGGACGGGTGCAAGTGCTGCGCGACGGCATGCCCGACATCGCCCTTGGCGCGCCGGGGGCGCCGGTTCTGGATCGCAACGAATGCGGCAATGCGGTGGTGCTTGACCATTCCGGCGGCTGGCAGACGCTTTATTGCCATATGCGGCAGGGATCGGTGGCGGTGCAGCAGGGGCAAGAGGTGGCGGCAGGCACAGTTCTGGGGCAGATCGGCCTTTCGGGGCAGACCGAATTTCCCCATCTGCATCTGGGCCTGCGCCGCGATGGTGCTGTGGTCGATCCCTTCGCGCCCCGGCCGGGCGAAGGCTGCGGCGCGGCCGAAACCGGACCCGCGCTGTGGTCGCAGCCCGTGCCCTACGGTCCGGGCGGGCTGATCGCGCTTGGCATCGCCAGCGCCGTGCCGGAATTCGAGGCGGTGAAGGCGGGCCTGCCTGCCCTTCCCCGGCTGACCCGCGACCTGCCCGCATTGGTGATCTGGGCGCATCTTTACGGCACAAAGGCAGGGGATAGTCTGACCTTCAGCCTGACCGGGCCGGGCGGCGGCATTCTGTCGGAAACCGTTGGTCTGGACCGCACACAGGCCCGGGCGATGCGCGCGGTGGGGCGGCGGATGCCCCCGGGCGGCTGGCCCGCCGGCGACTATGAGGCGCGGCTAACCGTTATGCGCTCAGGCATGATCAAAGAGCATGACAGCCTTTTCTTCACCCTGCGTGATTGATCCTGCCTGTCACATCGCGGTTTCATTCACGCGCTATGGCTTTCCGGTCGGCCCTGCGCCGCACCGGGCCCACCTGTCCCCCTCGTGAACGGTCCGGCCTTCGCGTCCCCGCCCTCCCCTTGGCGGGGGCGCATCCTTTCCCACACAAAGCGGCCAGATCGCCTGCGGAATGCGCCGTCAGAATACCTGCCCTCTCACAGGCGCACGGAGGCTGTGCATCCTGCGCTATATTCGATTTTGTGAATTTTTTGTATGCAATGGTCATTAGAGGAGTTTTCCATGTCTGTGCTGCCCCCCGGAACCCGTATCGGCCATGTTCATCTGAAAGTCGCCAATCTTGACCGCGCCATTGCCTTTTACCGTGATGTGCTGGGGTTTGAGCTGCAGCAGAAATACGGAACACAGGCCGCCTTTCTGGGTGCCGACGGGTATCACCACCATATCGGCCTGAATACATGGGAAAGCCGCGGGGCCACGCCGCCGCCGCCCGGCCATACCGGGCTTTACCATACCGCGATCCTGTTTCCCGACCGGCGCAGCCTTGCCAAGGCGATGAAACGCGTGCTGGAGGCAGGGATCGACCTTGAAGGCGCCGCCGATCACGGCGTGTCCGAGGCGATCTATCTGCGGGACCCCGATGGCAACGGGGTTGAGCTGTATCGCGACCGCGCGCCCGGCGACTGGCCCCGCGATGAGACGGGCAATCTGGCAATGTCCAATGCCCGGCTGGACCTGCCCGCCCTGCTGGCCGAAGCGGACTGACCACGCCTGTGCCGCGCGCCTGCCCGGCTGGACGCCAGCCGCGCCCGGTGCTTAACTGCGCGCAGGCAAGGGAAGGTTAATTCATGGCATTCGGTACGAATATCCGCACCTGGTTCGAGGGGCGCTGGCATGAGGGCGATATCGCGGTGATGAAAGCCGCCGATCATGGCCTGTGGCAGGGCTCCTCGGTTTTCGACGGCGCACGCTATTTCGACGGCGTCACCCCCGATCTGGCCGCGCATTGCGCGCGGGTCAACCGTTCGGCCCGGGCGCTGATGATCGAACCCGCGATGGATGCCGGGGATATGCAGGACATCATCCGCGATGGTCTGCGCGCCTATGGTCCGGGTCAGGCGGTTTATATCCGCCCGATGTATTGGGCGCTGGAAGGGTCAGAACTGGGGGTCGCCCCCAAGATCGGACCGACCGGCACCGCGATCTGCCTTGAAGAGGTCGCCATGCCCGATCCGGGCTTTGCCACGACCCTGACGCGCACGCGGTTCCGCCGCCCGGTGCTGGAGGATGCCGTCTGCGATGCCAAGGCGGGCTGTCTTTATCCCAACAATGCGCGGATGCTGGTAGAGGCGAAATCCAAGGGTTTCGGCAATGCGCTGGTGGCCGATGCCATGGGCAATGTCGCCGAATCGGCCACGGCCAATGTGTTCATGGTGCGCGACGGCGTTGTGTTCACCACGATTGCCAATGGCACCTTCCTTGCGGGCATCACCCGCGCCCGCCATATCGCCAATCTGCGTGCCGACGGGGTGGAGGTGGTGGAAACCGTGCTGGGCTTTGCCGATTTCGAAGCCGCAGATGAGGTGTTCCTCTCGGGAAATTTCGCCAAGGTCACCCCGGTTTCGCGCTTCGACGACACCCATTACCGCCCCGGCAAGATGACCCGCCGGGCCCGGGATCTTTACTGGGACTGGGCGCATAGCGGGGGGTGAATGCTGCGCTGGCTGCATCGGCTGGTCACGGCTGCGCTGATCCTTGCAACAGCGGCGGGCAGTCTTGCCACGCTTCGCCAATCGCCATTTGCCGCGCCACTCGTCGCGCGCAGTGAGGCAGAGGCAAAACGCGCGCTTGACCGCGCCATGGCGAGGACGGTGCATCCGGACTGGATCGGGCCGCGCATGGACGATGCGCTGCTCCGGGAAGATCTCGATCAGGCCAACCTGATGGCCGAACTGGCCGGGGATCACGCAATCGCCCTTCTCCCCCGCCAAAGCGAGGCGCTCGCTGCCTTGCGCGAGCGTCAGGGGGGCTGGCTGCAGACTGCCCGTGATTGCGGGTCCTGCGCACTGAACATACTTGCCTGTCCGACCCTGTCACAGCTTGCGGTCTGCGCCTTGCCGGTTGAGATGACGCCTGTGGGCGATGCCAACGCGCTGCGCCGCAACGGCCTTGCGGCACTGGCAGGCAAACCCACCGACCGGCTGGAGGTCGGTCTTGCACTTGTCGGGCTGGTCGCGACCGGCGCGGCGATTCCCAGTGGCGGCACCACCGTTCCGGTGAAGGCAGGGGCGACGATGCTGCGGATTGCGCAGCGTCTGGGAACGCTGAGCGCCGGTTTCAGCCGCAGCCTGCGCGATGCAGTCGCCGATCTGCCGATCAACTGGGCCGCGCTGCGTCGGGGGGCCTTCGATCAGGTGACGGATCGGGCCCGACTGGCGCGCCTTGGGGCGGTCGCCGGCGATCTGGGCCGGATTGCCGACCGCACATCGCCCAGCGAAGCGCTGCTTTTGCTGCGCCATGTCGAGAATGCGGATGATGCGGCGCGGCTGGCCCGCCTGACCGGGGTGGCGGGCACGGATTCGCGCAAAGTTCTGGAGGTTCTGGGAAAATCCCGCGCCTTCCGGGCGCTTGTCCGGCTGTCAGATCTGGCGCTGACGACACTGGCGCTGCTTTATTTTTTCGCATTGCAGCTGGCGCTGCTGCTGGCAGGGCAATTCGGCCGGATCGCCCTTCGCGCTCTGCGGCCTGCCCAGCGCCCCTGATCCCCCCGAACTGCGCAGGGCAGTTGCCAGCCCTGCGCAGTTCCGCCATGATCCGGGCGATGCGGGAGGATAAGTATGCGTAAGTTCATGGTCGTTCTGGATGACAGCCGCGAATGTCTCAATGCGATGCGCTATGCGGCGCTGCGCGCAGCCCATACCGGCGGTGGCGTCACGGTTCTGTCGATTATTCCGCCCGAGGAATTTCAGCACTGGATGGGCGTGGCCGATCTGATGCGCGCCGAGACGCGGGAACGGATCGAGGCGCATTTCGAGGTTTTTGCGAAATGGATGCGGGACAGGCAGGGCGTGAACCCCGAACTCGTGATCCGTGAGGGCGATCCGGTGACGGAAATCCTTGCCCAGGTGCGCGAGGATACCGAAATCGGCGTGCTGGTGCTGGGCGCAGGCACCGACAATGCGGGGCCGGGGCCCCTGGTCACGCAGCTCAGCCGTGGATCGGGCAGCCTGCCGGTACCGGTGACCATCGTGCCGGGCGACATGTCCAAGGAACGGCTGGAACGCATCACCTGATGACTGCTGCGCACCGCGCCGCATACCTGATGTCTGCGGCGCTCCGCGCGGCACAGGGCGGGGCGTGGCGAAATCCCGCCAGCCCTCTGGCAATGCCTTGCAGACCATTTCGCGCTGGTTTTGCGGAAAATCATTGTTCTTGCGCCGGACCCGCCCCAGAATTGCCAACCGATCACGCAGCCAATGGCGTGACATCGACCTTGTGAGGAGGAACCCATGACAAAATTCACCGCATCCCTGCGGACACTTCTGGCCGGCGCCACCATCGCCGCTGCCCCGGTGGCCGCTTCGGCCCAGGAATTCATCAATGTGCTGACCGGCGGCACCTCGGGGGTCTATTACCCGATCGGCGCAGCACTCTCGACGCTTTACGGTGAGAAGATCGAAGGCGTGCAGGCACAGGTGCAATCCACCAAAGCCTCGGTCGAGAACCTGAACCTGCTGCAGCAGGGGCGTGGCGAACTGGCGCTGGCCTTGGGCGATTCGGTGCTTTTTGCCTGGGAAGGCAATGAAGAGGCGGGCTTTCCCGCGCCCTTGACCAAGCTGCGCGGCATCGCGGCGGCCTATCCGAACTTCATCCAGATTGCGGCCTCGGCCGAAAGCGGCATCACGACACTGGCCGAACTGGCCGATAAAAGCCTGTCGGTCGGCGCCCCGAAATCGGGCACCGAACTGAACACCCGCGCTATTCTGGGCGCCGCGGGCATGAGCTATGACAATCTGGGCAAGGTCGAATATCTGCCCTTCGCGGAATCGGTCGAACTGCAGAAGAACCGCCAGCTGGATGCAACGCTGCAATCGGCCGGGATCGGGGTCGCCTCGATCAAGGATCTGGCAACCTCGATGCCGACAACCATCGTCGCGATTCCCGCCGACGTCGCGGAAGCGCTGGGCGCGCCCTATGTCGCAGGCGTGATCCCGGCCGGCACCTATGAAGGACAGACCGAAGATGTGCCGACCGTCGCCGTGATGAACTTCTTCGTGACGCATGAAGATGTGCCCGAGGAAACCGCCTATCAGATGACCAAGCTGATGTTCGAGAACCTGCCGACGCTGGTGGCCGCCCATGCGGCGGCGCGGTCGATCTCGCTCGACAATGCGCTGAACGGGATGCCCGTTCCGCTGCATCCGGGTGCCGAACGGTATTACCGCGAAGCGGGCCTGATGCAGTAACCCCGCCACCGACGGGGCCGGACAGGATGGCCCCGCCCGGGCGAAGGGCGGGGCCATTATCGTAACCAGCGTTCAGGGCCTTTGATACCCCTGAGGGAGGACGCCGATCATGCAGACAGAACCCACATCCGGCGCTACGCCGGACAAGGCCGCAACGGCCGTAGCAGGCGCCGAGGCCGAAGTTGTCGATCCGCTGCATGGCGGCTTTCCGCCGGGGCTGGAAGGGCGGATCCTGTTCTGGATCGCCGTGGCCTTTTCCGCGTTCCAGATCGCAACCGCCGCCCATCTGATTGATTTTGCCAGCCAGATCACCCGGGCCTTCCATGTCGGATTTCTGGCACTGCTGGGCTTTCCCCTGCTGGCCGCGATCCGGGGGCGCACGCCCCTTCTGCGCGCGGCGGGCTGGCTGATGGCGGGCCTGGGCGTTGCCGTCGCCTTGTATCAGTGGTGGGACTATGTGCCGCTTCTCCTGCGCGCGGGCGATCCTTTGCCGCGCGACATCGTCGTGGGCACCATCGCGCTCTTCACCGTCTTTGCCGCAGCCTGGGCGCTGATGGGCCCGGCCCTGCCGATCATCGCGGGCGGGTTTCTGGCCTATTGCCTGTTCGGCCAGCATCTGCCGCGCCCCTTCAACCATCGCGGCTATGATTTCAGTCAGGTCATCGACCACATGGCCTTCGGGACCGAGGGGATATACGGGATTCCAACCTATGTTTCCTCAACTTACATCTTTCTTTTCATCCTGTTCGGCGCTTTCCTTGAAAAGGCGGGGATGATCCGGTTGTTCACCGATGTCAGTCTGGGACTGGTCGGACACAAGCAGGGCGGACCTGCCAAAGTGTCGGTCCTGTCCTCGGGGCTGATGGGCACGATCTCGGGTTCGGGCGTCGCCAATGTCGTCACCACCGGACAGTTCACCATCCCGCTGATGAAAAGCTTCGGCTATCGCCCGGCCTTCGCGGGCGGGGTCGAGGCGACGGCCTCGATGGGCGGGCAGATCATGCCGCCGGTCATGGGCGCAGTGGCCTTCATCATGGCCGAGACGCTGGGCGTCGCCTATATCGAGGTGGTCAAGGCCGCGATCATCCCCGCACTTCTGTATTTCGCCGGGGCCTTCTGGATGGTGCATCTTGAGGCGGGCCGCGCCAATCTGGTCGGCATGGACAAGGCCAGCCTGCCCTCGCCCCGCCGCGCGATCCGCGAGGGCTGGCATCTGATCCTGCCGCTGGCGGTGCTGGTCTACCTTTTGTTCTCGGGCTACACGCCGCTTTTCGCGGGCACGGTGGGGCTGGCGCTGACGGTGCTGCTGATCCTTGGCGCGGCGGCGGCACTGAACCTGCCTGAAGGGGTGATCCGGGGGATTTTCTGGATCGGGCTGGGGCTGATCGCGGCGGCCTTCTTCCAGTTCGGCATCTGGATCATCGCGGCATCGGTGCTGGCGCTGATCGTGCTGAATGCACTGACCAAAGGCGGGCGGCAAACGCTGGCGATCTGCCGCGATGCGCTGGCCGACGGGGCCAAGACCGCGCTGCCGGTGGGCATCGCCTGCGCGCTGGTCGGCGTCATCATCGGCACGATGACCCTGACCGGGGCGGCCAACACCTTCGGCAGTTTCATCGTCAGCGTCGGGCGCGAAAGTCTGATCCTGTCGCTGATCCTGACCATGCTGACCTGTATCGTGCTGGGCATGGGCATTCCCACCATCCCCAATTACATCATCACCTCGACCATCGCCGGCCCTGCGCTGCTGGAACTGGGCGTGCCGCTGATCGTCAGCCATATGTTCGTCTTCTATTTCGGCATCCTTGCCGATCTGACGCCACCGGTGGCGCTGGCCTGTTTTGCCGCCGCCCCCATCGCGCGCGACAGCGGGCTGCGCATCTCGGTTCAGGCGATAAAGATCGCGGCGGCGGGGTTCATCATCCCCTTCATGGCGGTCTATACCCCGGCCCTGATGCTGCAACCCGGCGGCGCGCTGGCCGAGACCATCGGTTTCATTCCGGCGGTGATCTATATCGTCGCGAAAACCCTGATCGCGATCGGGCTGTGGGGTGCGGCGGTGATCGGCTGGCTGACCGTGCCGCTGACATGGTGGCAGCGCGTGCTGGCGATTGTCGCGGCGGCAACGCTGGTCGCGGCCATGCCGATCACGGATGAGATCGGTTTTGCCCTTGTCGCGCTCTTCGCGGCAAGCTGGTGGATGCGGACCCGCAGCATGCGCCAGACGGCATGAGCGCCTGCCTGATGGCCGGGGCGGTGGCCATGACGCTGGCCGCCCCGGAATTCACCCTGCACTGGACCCATTCGGTGGAGCGGGTCGAATGGCGCGAGGACTGGCGCATCGGCGTGGATGCCCTGACCCTGACGCGCGTAGCAATCAAGGGGTCGGGGGCCGGAATGGAGCCGGGACCGGACGCAAGGCTGGAGGCGGGCTGGTGGGTCTGGAACCCCGAAACCCACCTTCCCGACCTGACCCTTGCCGCCTCGGGGGCGACGGGGGCAGGCTGGACCTTGTGCAGCGGCGCAAAATGCCATGAAATCGGCGCGGCGGCGGGTGATGCAATCCGCCTTGCCCCCTGCGGAGGATAGATGGAAACGGCGGATTTTACCCTTGTCGGCGGCGGCATCGTCGGGCTTGCCACGGCGCTGCGCCTGCAAGAGTTGCATCCTGCCGCCCGTATCCTGTTGCTGGAAAAGGAAAATGCACTGGCGCTGCACCAGACCGGGCGCAATTCCGGCGTGATCCATGCGGGCGTCTATTACGCGCCCGGCAGCCACAAGGCGCGGTTCTGCGCGGCGGGCGTCGCGGCCACGCGCGAATTTTGCACCGCACACGACCTGCCGATGGAAACCTGCGGCAAGCTGATCGTGGCAACGGACGCGGCGGAACTGCCGCGCATGGAGGCGCTGGAAACCCGCGCCCGCGCGAACGGGATCGAGATCGAGCGGTTGACGGGGGCGCAGGCGCGCGCGCTGGAACCCGCCATCGCCTCGGTCGGCGCCTTGCTGTCGCCTGCCACCGGGATCGTCGATTTCGGAGCGGTCGCCCTGAAGATGGCCGAGATCTTCCGCGCGCGCGGCGGTGAAATCCGGCTGGGCATACGCGTCGCCGGCGGGCAGGAATGCGAAAGCGGCCTCCTGCTGACCACCGACCGGGGCGATATCGGCACTGGCAAGGCAGTGTTCTGCGCAGGGTTGCAATCGGACCGGCTGGCCCGCGCCTTCGGGGCCGAGGTGGATTTCCGCATCATCCCGTTCCGGGGCGATTATTTCCGCATCGAGAACCAGCCTGCCGATCTGGTCTCGCGGCTGATCTATCCGATCCCCGATCCTGAACGCCCCTTTCTGGGTGTGCATCTGACGCGCAAGCTGAACGGGGCTTTCACCGTCGGCCCTTCGGCAGTGCTGGCCTTTGCGCGCGAAGCCTATGGCAAGGCGTCGCTTTCGCCCCGCGATCTGGCCGACAGCCTGACATGGCCCGGCTTCTGGCGGGTGCTGGCGCGCAATGCCGGGCCTGCGCTGGATGAACTGTCTGCCGCCGCGATCCGCCGTCTTTATCTGCGCAAGGTGCAGCGCTATTGCCCGCAGATCGGGCTGGGCGACCTCAAACCCTACCGGTCAGGCATCCGCGCGCAGGCGGTCAGCCGCGAAGGCCGGCTGATCGACGATTTCCTGTTCGTGCCGACGCGGCACAGCCTGCATGTCTGCAACGCGCCTTCCCCCGCCGCGACCTCGGCCATTCCGATTGCGGCACATATCGCCGATGTGCTGACCGGCGGAACCGCCCCATGACGCCCGCCGCCCGCCCCCCCGCCACGGCCGGGCGGCGCTGGCTGCTGGCGGCGGCACTGCTGGCGGTTCTGGCGGCGGGGGCGGCCTTTGCCCTTGCGCGCGGTCTGGCCTTGTCGGAAAGCCGCACCCGGCTGGACCAGTCCCTGATCCTGACCTCCCGCGCGGTGGAGGCCGAGATCGAACGCTTCCGCGCCCTGCCCGGCGTCGCGGCCGAGGATGCGCGCATCCGGGCCGCGATCCTTGACCCGGCGAACCCCGCGCGCATCGCCACCGCCAATGACTATCTGGCGCGCATCGCAGGCATGACCCGGGCCGATCAGCTTTATCTGCTGAATGACCGGGGCGTGACCATTGCCGCCTCAAACCACGACCAGCCCGGCAGTTTCATGGGGCATGACTACAATTTCCGCCCCTATTTCCGCGATGCCATGGCGGACGGGACGGGGCGGTTCTATGCAATCGGGGTGACGACGGGCAAACCGGGTTATTTCCTGTCCTCGCGGGTTGAAACCGGCGGTGCGCGCGGTGTTGTCGTCGTGAAGATCGACCTTGATCCGCTGCGCGCGACATGGGCCAGCGCAGGCCAGCCCATCGCGCTGGCCGATGGTGACGGGGTGGTGTTCCTGTCCGGCGATCCGCGCTGGCTTTACCGCCCCCTTGCCCCGTTGGGGCCGGCTGCGCAGGCGCGGATCGCGCAAGAACGCACCTATGACGGGCTGAACCCGGCGGCCAGTGATCCGCTGATGCCCGATGGCACGACCATTGCAGGCGATGCCCTGATCGCAAGGCAGAAACCGCTTGTCGCTGAGGGTTGGACCCTGATTGCCGCGGCCCCCCTGGCCCCGATCACCGCGACAGCCGCCGCAGCAGCCCTTGCCGCAGCCCTTGTCGCGCTGTTTGCCACGGGGCTGTTCAAACTGGCCCAGCAACGCCGCCAGATCCTGCAGATCCGTCTTGCCCAATCGGCCCAGCTTGAGGCGCGCGTGCGCGAACGCACCGCCGAGCTTGCGCGCGAGGTGCAGGCCCGCCGCCAGACCGAGGCCGATCTGCGCGCCGCACAGGAAGGGCTGATCCATTCCGAGAAAATGGCCGCCCTTGGCCGCATGTCTGCTGCCATCGTGCATGAGATCAGCCAGCCCCTTGCCGCGATGGAGGCCACGCTGGGGGCTGCCGAACTGACCCTGCCCGCAGGCGAGGATCGCAGCCGTGCCCGGATCGCCACGGTGCGCGGTCTGGTGCGACGGATGCAGCGCACGGTCAAGCATCTGAAATCCTTCAGCCGCCGCGAACAGGGGCAATTGTCGCTGATCGACCTGCGTTCCGTCGTGCAGAACGCGCTGGAACTGACCGAACCGCGCGCCCGCGCCGTGGGTGTCATGCCTGAAACCGGACCGATGCCCGACCCGCTGATCGCGCGGGCGGGCGCGGTGCGGATGGAACAGGTTCTGGTCAACCTCATCCTGAATGCACTGGACGCGGTCGAGGGGCGTGCGGGCGGTCAGGTCCGGGTCAGCGCCGGGACAGACGCGCAGACCGACAGCACCGACCTGCATCTGCGGGTCACCGATAACGGCCCCGGCATCGCCCCCGCCGATCTGCCCCGCGTCACCGAACCGTTTTTCTCAACCAAAACCGGGGCCGAGGGGCTGGGTCTGGGGCTTGCCATCTCGCAGGCGCTGGTTGCCGAATTCGGCGGTCGGCTGGACATTGCCTCAGCCCCCGGCACCGGCACCACGGTCACCGTGACCTTGCCCGCCGTCATGGACGACATCGCAACCGGCACCGAGGCCGCCGAATGACGTCCCGCGTCTTTCTGGTCGATGACGATGCCGATCATCTGGCCGCCCTTGCCGATCTGGTCGGGGCGGGCGGCCATTCGGCGCGCGGCTTCCTGCGCGGTGCCGAGGCGCTGGCGGCACTGGATAGCGACCCGCCCGAGGCGCTGATCACCGATCTGCGCATGCCGGAAATGGACGGTTTCGCCCTGCTCGACGCCATCGGCGCGACCGGGCAGGACATTCCGGTGATCCTGATCACCGGCCATGGCGATATTGCCCATGCGGTGCGGGCGATCCAGTCAGGGGCCGAGGATTTTCTGGAAAAACCCTATGATGCCGGGCATTTGCTGGGCGTTCTTGCGCGCGTTCTGCGGGCGCGCGCCACCCGCACGGAACTGGCGCGCCTGCAATCCGAACAGCTTGCTGCCCCGGCGGCACTTCTGGGCGACAGCCCCGCCATGGCCGCGCTGCGTGACCGGATCACGGCCCTTGCGCCTTTGGATGTCGATGTGCTGCTGACCGGGGAAACCGGCACCGGCAAGGAACTTGCCGCCCGCGCGCTGCATGGCGCCGGGCCGCGCGGGCGCGGGCCTTTTGTCGCGCTGAATTGCGCGGCCCTGCCCGAGCATCTGTTCGAGTCCGAGATGTTCGGCCATGCCGCAGGCGCCTTTCCCGGCGCGCAGGACCGGGCGGGCAAGCTGGAAACCGCCGCAGGCGGCACGCTGATGCTGGATGAGGTCGAGGCGATGGCCCTGCCCTTGCAGGCCAAACTGCTGCGCGCGCTGCAGGAACGCCAGATCGAACGGCTGGGCGAAAACCGCCTGCGGCCCCTGGATCTGCGCATCATCGCCACCGCCAAGGCCGATCTGCGCCAGCGCATTGCCGGGGGTAGTTTCCGTGCCGACCTGTATTACCGGCTGACCGGGGCCGAAATCACCCTGCCGCCACTGCGCGGTCTTGGCCCGGATATCGCGCTGATCTTTGCCCATTACGCCACCTTGGCCGCGCGGCGCTATGGCCGCGCGCTGCCCGAGCCTGATTTTGCCCTGCGCCGCGATCTGATGCGCCATGACTGGCCCGGTAATGTCCGCGAATTGCGCCTTGCCGCCGAACGCCATGCGCTGGGGCTTGAGGTCACGCTGCCTTTGCCCGAGGCCCCGACCCTTGCCGACCGCGTGGCCGAGTATGAGGCACGCGAGATCCGTGCAGCACTGGACCGCGTGCGGGGTCAGACCGAACGCGCGGCGCAGGATCTGGGCCTGCCGCGCCGGACACTGGCCGACAAGATGGCGCGCTACGGGATCAGGCCCTGATTACAGCACCATATCGTCGCGATGGATCAGCGCCGCGCGGCCGACATAGCCCAGAATCGCCTCGATTTCCCCCGAGCGATGCCCGGCAATGGCCCGCGCTTCAACGCTGGTATAGCGCATCAGACCCTTGCCAAGCGCCGCGCCGTCGGGGCCAAGGATCGTCACCGGCTCCCCCCGCCCGAAAGTGCCCGCAACCCCGGTCACCCCGGCGGGCAGCAGCGATTTCCCTTGCCCCAGCGCCCGGACGGCGCCGGCATCAAGGCGCACCTCACCGCGCGGCTTCATCGCATTGATCCAGCGTTTGCGCGCAAGCTGCGGATCGGCCTGCGGCACGAACCAGGTGCGCGCCGCACCGGCCGCAAGGGCGGCCAGCGGCCGGTCGACCGATCCCTCCATCACCGCCATGGCGCAGCCCCCGGCCATTGCGGTGCGCGCGGCCATGATCTTGGTCTTCATCCCGCCCTTTGACAGGCCCGAAACCGGATCCCCGGCCATCGCCTCAATCTCGGGCGTGATTGCGGTCACAAGGTCAAATCTGGTCGCGCCAGGGTCTTCCTTTGGATTAGCGGAATAGAACCCGTCCACATCCGACAGCAGGATCAGCTGATCCGCCCCGACCGTCACCGCGATCTGTGCTGCCAGCCGGTCGTTGTCACCAAAGCGGATCTCATCCGTCGCCACCGTATCGTTTTCATTCACGATGGGCACGACGCCCAGCCCCAGCAGGGTTTCCATCGTCGCGCGGGAATTGAGGTAACGGCGCCGGTCATCGGTATCTTCCAGCGTCACCAGCACCTGCGCGGTGGTCAGGCCATGCGGGGCCAGCACCTCCTCATAGGCGCGGGCCAGACGGATCTGGCCCACCGCCGCCGCTGCCTGACTTTGTTCCAGCGGCAATGCCCCGGCAGGCAGACCCAGTACCTTGCGCCCCAGCGCGATGGATCCCGAAGACACCAGCACCACATCCGCGCCGCGCGCCTTGGCCTCCGCCACATCCTGCGCCAGCCCGGCCAGCCAGCCGCTGCGCAACCCGGTTTCACGGTCCACCAGCAGGGCCGAGCCGATCTTGACAACCAGCCGTTTCGCCGCCCGGATATCGGGGGCGGCCACCGGGGTCAGGGCTGCCACGGTCCGGTCTCCTCCTGCTGACCGGCAAGGCGGTCGGCAATGATCTCGGCATGCAGTGCGCGCAGCACATCGGCCAGTCCCTGCTGGGCGACGCCAGAAATCACATGAACCGGCCCGCCCACGGCCTTTTCCAGCGCGCGCCGACGGGTCGACAGCGTCTTGGTGTCCAGCGCGTCCGCCTTGGTCAGCGCCGTGATGCGGGGTTTGTCGCCCAGCGTGTCGGCATAGGCCTCAAGCTCGGCCACGATGGTGCGGTAATCCTTGGTGATGGTTGACGAAGTGCCATCCACCAGATGCAGGAGCACCGAACAGCGTTCGACATGGGCCAGAAACTGCGTGCCAAGCCCCCGCCCCTCGGATGCGCCTTCGATCAGGCCCGGAATATCGGCCATCACGAATTCCTGCTCATCGATGCCGACAACACCCAGATTGGGCACCAGCGTCGTGAACGGATAATCTGCAATCTTCGGCCTTGCATTGGACACGGCGGCAAGGAAGGTCGATTTCCCGGCATTGGGCAGCCCCACCAGCCCCGCATCGGCAATCAGCTTCAGCCGCAGCCAGATCGTGCGTTCCACCCCTTCCTGCCCCGGATTGGCCCGGGCCGGGGCGCGGTTGGTCGAGGATTTGAAGCGCAGATTGCCCCAGCCGCCATTGCCGCCCTTGGCCAGTTGCACCCGGTCCCCCACCGCAACCAGATCGGCGATGACGGTCTCTTCATCCTCGTCCAGAATTTCGGTGCCCACGGGCACGCGCAGCACGATATCATCGCCGGTCTTGCCGGTGCGCTGATTGCCCATTCCGGGCTGGCCGGATTTCGCGAAGAAATGCTGCTGATAGCGGAAATCAATGAGGGTATTCAGCCCCTCGACGGCCACAACCCAGACCGAGCCGCCATTGCCGCCATCGCCGCCATCCGGGCCGCCGAATTCAATGAATTTTTCGCGCCGGAAGGACACACAGCCCGATCCGCCCCCGCCCGAACGGATATAGACTTTCGCGAGGTCGAGGAATTTCATGGCAACGGCTTCCTTTCACGGGTCGGGCGGCGGCATCGGCCGCCCGCCTCCTGTCGCCTGCCTCATACCCTATGCGGCAGGTCGCGCTCAATGCGCAAAACGGACCGAAGCCCCGCCCCGGCCCCATTCATCCTGGCAAAAATACCTTCGGGGGGAAGGTCCGGCCCGTAGGGGCCGGGCCGGCGGGGGGCAGACAGCCCCCCGTGACCGACGGGGGAACTGCCGGGCAGCTGGATCAGGCGTTGGACAGCTTGCGGATATAGGTCCAGGTCGGCACCCGAGCATTGCGCGCCACACTGAAGGTCTCGGCATCGCCCAGATAGTCGAAGCCACAATTCGTCAGCACCCGCGCCGATCCCGGATTGTCCTGAAACACCTCGGCAAAGATTGCGCAATTGCCCATCGGATTGGCCTCCAGCAGCGCACGCAGCGCCTCGGAGGCATAGCCTGTATTCCAGAAGGCCGGTGCCACCCAATAGCCGATTTCTGACTGCCCCCGGTCCATCGCCTTGAGCGAGATCACCCCCAGCACTTCCGGCAGGGCATTGGCGCTGCCATCCATGACCCAGACCTGCTCAACCCCGCCCGCAGCCATGCTGCGGGAGACGAAAGCCTCGGCGGCACCGGGTGGCAGCGGATGGGGAATGGATCGTGTGGCCTTGGCCACCCGCGCATCGCCCGCGTAAAGCGCAAACAGCCCCGCATCCGATTTCCGCACCGGCCGCAGCAGCAATCTGCCCGCCGGGATGACGGCCTTCTGGTCGATCATGTCAAGCGTCATGGCCCCTCCTCCGAAGCACATGCCGGGTTGCCCCGGGTGAATCGCCCGGATCCGGCGGGATATACCCACCGGACGGGCCTTGCCGGGCAAAACGCGATACGCGCCCTGCCCGGTCTTGCGCCTGCCCGTCGCCTCTGGCCCCCGGGCAAATCATCTTGTCCGCCCTGAACTGCGCGCCGACAGGGCGCAGCGCTGGCGATTCCCTGTTTCCAGACCCCGAAGGCTCCTGAAACGGGAAAGGGACCGGCCTTCCGGCCGATCCCCCTGTTACATACGGACTGTAACGGTTCGGCTTACTCGGCTGCCTCCGCGGCGGGGAGGACCGAAATGAAGGTGCGGCCCTTGAGGCCCGACTTGAAGGTCACGCGGCCCTCGACCGTGGCAAAGATCGTATGGTCACGGCCCATGCCGACGCCTTCGCCCGGAAACATCTTCGTGCCGCGCTGGCGCACGATGATATTGCCCGGGATCGCGGCCTGACCGCCATAAAGCTTCACGCCAAGGCGACGACCGGCCGAGTCGCGGCCGTTGCGGGACGAACCGCCTGCTTTCTTGTGTGCCATGGGGGATTAC
Organism: Szabonella alba; assembly: GCF_016765775.1. Taxonomy (GTDB): domain Bacteria; phylum Pseudomonadota; class Alphaproteobacteria; order Rhodobacterales; family Rhodobacteraceae; genus Szabonella; species Szabonella alba. Next base: position 84,613 of record NZ_JAESVN010000010.1, read on the forward strand.
TCCTTGGACGCCGCGGCCTTGGCGGCACGCTTGGGTTTCGCGGGGGCCTCATCCGCTTTCGGTGCGGCCCCGGTTTCATGCGCCGAACGGCGCGCATCGGCGGTTCCGGTCGCAGCGGCAACGCCCGATTTGTCGGCGCCCGTGGCCAGAACATCCGTGACGCGCAGCAGCGTCAGGTGCTGACGATGGCCCTTGGTGCGCTGCGAGCTGTGCTTGCGGCGGCGCTTGACGTAATGGATGACTTTCTCGCCCTTGATCTGGGCGATCACCTCGGCCTGCACGGCGGCACCGGCCACCAGCGGCGCACCGACGGTCAGCGTTTCACCGCCCACCATCAGGATGTCGTTGAACTGGACTTTTTCACCAGCTTCGGCCGCAAGCTTTTCCACGCGCAGCACGTCACCCGCCTGCACCTTGTATTGCTTGCCGCCTGTCTTGAGGACCGCGAACATGGGTCTTTCCTTCTTGCGTTACCCGCGTCCTGTGGCCCCTTGCGGTGTTGCCGGGTCAAGCCCGCCTCGGACAGCGCGCCCCTTTTCGGGACGAGATCAATATGACACCAGGCCACCCCAAGGGCCGCCAGGAAGCGCGCTTATCGCGGATGCGCCCTGTGCTGTCAAGCCATGGCGCGCGGCAATCGGGCCGAAATCAGCAGCAAAAGCGGCTTTTCCGCTCAGATATCCATGCCCATCATCTGCCGCGCAGCGGCCCGGCCCAGATCGCGCGAAATCGCGGTAAAGACCGCGTCGAAGGCGGCAAAAAGTGCGCGGTTCAGGCGCTGGCCCTCATCGCTCTGGCTGAAGGCAAGATAGGCCTCCATCTCGTCATCGGGCACCGAGCCATAGGACAGCGCGAGATAGGGATAAAGCCATTCGACAGTTTCCTGCCGGATATCGGCTTCCTGCGCCCAGACATCGGCCAGCATCTGATCTTCGGTCAGTTCATCGCCGACACCGCCCACCTCGGCCATGCCCTGAAAAAACGCCAGATTGGCATTCAGCGCACCCAGAACATTGCTTTCGATCAGGTCATTGGCCTCGGCAAAGCGCTGCAGAAGGTCATACCGCGCATCTCCCTTGGCCTCCATCTCTTCGGCGCGCAGCTTTGCGGCCTCCTCGACCGCCGGATCCAGAAGCGAGCGGCGCGCCTCCACTTCCAGCAACAGGATCCGCCGTCCGGCATCGCTGTCAAAGAACGCAGCGGCAGCGGCCAGTGTTTCGGCCTCGCCTTCCAGTTCGGTGTCCAGAACCGTATCGAAGCGCTTGCGCATGGTCGGCGCGTCATAGATCAGCGCCACGATCCGGCGCCAGTCGGCGCCGCCCTGACCGGGGAACAGCTCCCCCTCCATCTGGCGGCCATAATCCAGCCCTTCCAGACGCATGACCTCGATCACCTCGCCGATCTTCAGAAGGTCGGAAAGGCGTGCGGGCGTGACGGCCCCTGCCTCGCCGGACTGCACGGAAGGGCTGGATTGCGCCAAAGCGGAACCGACCGGAATTCCGGCGGCGAACCCGGCCAGCAGCAGGGCAGAAAGGCTAAGGGACTTCAGAAAAACCATGGACACCACATTTCAAGATCCTGTCCTGAAACTAGGGGTTGCGGGGCCGATTGCCAAGGCGCAGCGACGATAAGGCCCGCAGATCAGGGCCGATCTGGGCGGGAAACGGCCCAGCAGGCCTGATCCCGGGCAGGCCCGGATGGCTGCCTGTCGGGACTGTTTGTCGGGGCTGGTGCGGACGGCGGGACTTGAACCCGCACTTCCCGAAGGAAAACAGATTTTCATACCACTTCGGCTTTCGCCGCCGCCCCCCAAGCCGAACCGGCAGGGGCGTTCGTGGTCTGGACTATCCCTTCGCCCTGACCAGCCCTGAAGACATGGTTTTAGGCGCCGCCCGTCTAGTCTCTACACCTTCCCGGCCCTTTCGGGCGGGCTTGGCTCGGGATCGGCACGGGCCTTGCGACCCAGAGCTTTCCCCGAATTTGAGCGGTTCTGCACCGAAGGTTTCCCGACGGGCACTCCAATTGTCAAAGTCTGCTGCGTCTACCGATTTCGCCACGTCCGCACGGGGGCGTTCTTGCCATATCACCGGGCCGAGCGCGAGGGTGAAAACCACTCCACCGCCTGATCCGCCTCGCCCCTTGATCCACAGACCGTGGCATCCGATCATGGCACTCCCGTTCCCACCGAAAGGCACCCCCCATGCGCCGCACCGTCCTCGCTGTTCCCGCCCTGCTTTGCGGCATTCTTGGCCCCGCCTTGTCCATGGCCGAGACGCGCATGATTTCCGGCAGCCTGACCTATCGCGAAAGGATCGCCCTGCCCGACGACGCGGAATGGCAAGTCGAGATTGCAGCACCGGACGGACAGGTCGTGACACGTTCGGAACCGGCCCGGGGCCGTCAGGTGCCGTTCGATTTCAATCTTGAGCTGCCCGAAGGCCCGCTGGTCCTGCGCGCCACGATCCTTGTGCAGGATCGCCTGGCATGGCGGTCCGGATCCGTCCCGATCCCGGCGGGAGCGTCAGATGCAGACCTTGGGCCGCTGTCGCTTCACGGCCATATCACCCAGCGGCCACGCGGATGGCTATTATGCGGGGAGCGGATTTTCGGGCTGGGTTTTGCGGGTGAGGACGCGGTGCTGAGCCTTGGCCAAGACAGCCGCCGCCTGCCCGCCCTTCTCGCGCCGGCCAACTCGGGCGCGCGCTTTGCCGATGACGGGCCGCACGCGGTCTGGATCAAGGAGGACGGCGCCATCATCCGCTGGCAGGGCGATGAGATGCCGGCATGCAACTCTCTTGCGCTGCCCCCCGAAACGGCGCTGACCGCGCGGGGAAATGAACCGGGCTGGGTGCTGACCCTGAATGCAGACGGCGCGGCGCTTTCGACCGAGGGCGGGCTTACCGCAGCACTGTCGCCCCTGCCCGAACCCGATGCGGGGCCGGACCATCTGCGCTGGAGCTTTCCGGGGCTTGAGTTCACGGTGACGGCGGGCCCCTGCGCCGACAGCATGTCGGGCATGCCCTATCCCTTTGCCGCCGGGGTTCAGGGTGAGGGGCTGGACCTGACGGGCTGTGCGGGCGATCCGCTGCTGCTGTTGCAGGGCGACTGGCGGGTGATGCAGATCGAAGGCCATGACCTTGCCGAAGGGTCCGAGGCGCCGGACTTCACCGTCACGGGCGATGCGGTTTCCGGTTTCTCGGGCTGCAACCGCTTCAACGCCAGGGCAGTGCTGGACGGCGAAAGCCTGCGCATCGGTCCGGCGGCGGTGACGCGCATGGCCTGCCCGCCCGACCAGATGGCGCTGGAAGCCGCCTTTCTTGCGGCGCTGACCGCGACCGACCGGTTTGATATCGGCCCGGACGGGGGCCTGATCCTGATTGCGGCGGATCGCGACCTGCTGCGGGCCGAGCGCTGAACGCCGGGGAAAGTCGGGACGGCCGGAGCCATGGCCACGCTGCGGCGCGGCGATTGACAGCTTCGGGCCGCTCGTCCAATAGTCAGACGGTTCCGAAGGGGAGGCAGTGATGAAGAAGATCTATCCGGATGCGGCGACGGCGCTGGACGGGCTGCTGTTCGACGGCATGACGATTGCCGCGGGCGGTTTCGGCCTTTGCGGCATTCCCGAATTGCTGATCGCGGCGATCCGCGATGCGGGCACGAAGGATCTGACCGTTGCCTCGAACAATGCGGGCGTGGACGGGTTCGGCCTTGGCCTGCTGCTGGAGACGCGGCAGGTGCGCAAGATGATCTCCTCCTATGTCGGGGAAAATGCCGAATTCATGCGGCAATATCTGTCCGGCGAACTGGAACTGGAATTCAACCCGCAGGGCACGCTGGCCGAGCGGATGCGGGCGGGCGGCGCGGGGATCCCGGGCTTTTACACCGCAACCGGCGTCGGCACGGTGATTGCCGAGGGCAAGGAGGTCAAAACCTTCAACGGCCGGGAATACATCCTTGAAACCGGGATCATTGCCGATCTGTCCATCGTCAAGGCGTGGAAGGCCGATCCCAGCGGCAATCTTGTCTTCCGCAAGACCGCGCGCAATTTCAACCCGCCCGCGGCGACCTGCGGCAAGACCTGCATCGTCGAGGTTGAGGAAATCGTGCCGATGGGCAGCCTTGACCCCGATACGATCCATCTGCCGGGGATCTATGTGCATCGCCTGATCCAGGGCCAGCACGAGAAACGCATCGAACAGCGCACCGTGCGCAAGCGGGAGGGGGTGTGATGGCCGTCGAACAAAAAGGCTGGAACCGCAACCAGATGGCGGCGCGTGCCGCGCAGGAATTGCAGGATGGCTGGTATGTCAATCTGGGGATCGGCATTCCGACGCTGGTCTCGAACTACATCCCCGAAGGCGTGAATGTCACGCTGCAGTCGGAAAACGGCATGCTGGGCATGGGCCCTTTCCCCTTTGAGGGGGAAGAGGATGCCGACCTGATCAATGCTGGCAAGCAGACGATCACCGAATTGCCGCAGACCGCCTTTTTCGACAGTGCGCAAAGTTTCGCGATGATCCGGGGCGGCAAGATCGCCATGGCGATCCTTGGCGCGATGGAAGTGGCGGAAAACGGTGATCTGGCGAACTGGATGATCCCCGGCAAGCTGGTTAAGGGCATGGGCGGCGCGATGGATCTGGTCGCGGGCGTGGGCCGGGTCGTGGTGGTGATGGACCACACCAACAAGGCGGGCGAATCGAAGGTTCTGCGCGACTGCACCCTGCCGCTGACAGGCAAGGGCGTCGTCGACCGCATCATCACCAATCTGGGCGTTCTGGATGTGGTCGAGGGCGGGTTGCGCATCGTGGAATGTGCCGATGGCGTGACCGAGGCCGAATTGCGCGCCGCGACCGAGGCGACAATCCTTGACTGATCCCGCAAACGCCGATTCCGCGATCCGCAAGGAACTGTCCGGTGCCAAGGGCCGCTATGTGCTGACCGAGAACGGGGCGGAGGCCGAGATCACCTTCTCGGTCACCTCTGCCACGCTGATCATCGCCGACCATACCGGCGTGCCCGAGGCACTGCGCGGCAGCGGGGCGGGCCTGCGGCTGGTCGAATATATGGTTACCGATGCGCGGGCCTCAGGCTTCCGGATCATGCCGCTTTGCCCCTTCGTCAACGCGATGCGAAAGCGCCATCCTGAATGGGCCGACGCTTTCGCGGTCTGATCCGTGTGAAGGGCTGGCCGTTATCCGTTCCGCATTTCCCGGACCGCGCAGAACGCCGCACGCGCGCATCCTGCTGCAAAACGCGCGCCCTGCCCTACCGGCAGGACGCGCGTTCGCGTTGTCTCAGCCTTCCAGCGCGGCCAGAACCGCCTTGGTGATTGTCTCCGTCCGGTCCTTGCCCGGAACTGTGCCGATGCCCTGCGCGGTCACGGCGGCCATGGCCTCCATGATGCGCGTGGCGGCCCCTGCCTCTCCCAGATGCTCCAGCATCTGCGACGCAGACCAGATCGCCGCCATCGGATTGGCAATGCCCAGATGCGCGATATCGGGGGCAGATCCATGCACCGGTTCAAACATCGAAGGGGCCGAGCGGTCGGGATTGATATTGGCCGAAGCGGCAAAGCCCAGCCCGCCCTGAATGGCCGCGCCCAGATCGGTCAGGATATCGCCGAACAGGTTCGAGGCGACCACGACATCAAGGCTTTCGGGTGCCATCACCATCCGCGCGCACATCGCGTCGATATGATAATGCGTCACCTCTACCTCGGGATAGTCCCGCGCCAGCTGGTCGGTGACCTCATCCCAGAAGACCATCGAATATTTCTGCGCATTGGATTTGGTGACCGAGGCGAGTTTCTTGCGCCGCTTCATCGCCTGTTCAAAACCGAAGCGCAGGATCCGTTCAACCCCGGTGCGGGTGAAGACCGAGGTTTCCACCGCCACCTCATCCGGCGTGCCGACATGGACGCGCCCGCCCGCCCCGGAATATTCGCCCTCGGTATTCTCGCGGATACACAGGATGTCGAAATCGCGGGTTTTCAGCGGCCCTTCGACCCCGGGCAACAGCCGATGCGGGCGGATATTGGCATATTGCACGAAGGCCTTGCGGATCGGCAGCAACAGACCGTGCAGCGACACCGAATCCGGCACTTTCGCAGGCCAGCCCACCGCGCCCAGAAAGATCGCGTCAAAGCCGCGCAGCGTTTCGATCCCGTCATCGGGCATCATGCGGCCATGCTCCAGATAATATTCGCAGGACCAGGGGAAGGTCACGCCCTCAAGGCTCACGTTCCCCAGTGCCTTTTGCGCAACGGCAAAGGCGGCGTCGGTCACCGGGCCGCCAATGCCATCCCCCGGAATCAAGGCGATGCGATAAGTTGTCATGCGTGTTCCCCTCCTGAAACGCCCGGCAATCCGGTCAAGCTGTCATACCGGTTGCTGCGGGGCGAGGCGCCGGATGTCAAGCGACCACGGCGCGGGGGATGGTGATTTCGATACCGGAGGGAATGCCGGGGGGCTGCCCGTTGCGGCAGACCGGTCAGCAGGCGCTGGCCAGAAGCCGCCCGCCCGCCTGCCCCGAAACCTGCGCCTCGACAATCCGGCCCTCGGGCTGATCGCTGTCAAAGGCAACCTCGGTGAATTGTTCGGTCCTCCCGGTCCGTGCGCCTTCGGTCAGCACGCGATGGGTGAGGCCCAGTTGACCCTGCAGATGCCGGCCAAGTGCCGCATCGCCCGCCGCGCGCAGCCTTGCGGCCCGGTCGCGGATCTCGGGGCCGCGCAGTTGCGGCATCCGGGCGGCAGGCGTGCCCTTGCGGGGGCTAAAGGGAAAGACATGCAGGAAGGTCAGATCGCAATCCCGCACCAGTGCCAGCGAGTTTTCGAACATCGCCTCGGTCTCGGTCGGAAAGCCTGCGATGATATCGGCCCCGAACACCATATCGGGCCGCAAGCGGCGCGCCTCCTCGCAGAAACGGATCGCATCATCGCGCAGATGGCGGCGCTTCATCCGCTTCAAGATCATGTCATCGCCGGCCTGAAGGCTCAGATGCAGATGCGGCATCAGGCGCGGTTCGGTGGCAATCGCCTCCATCAGCGCGGGATCGGCCTCGATACTGTCGATGGAACTGATCCTGAGGCGCGGAAGGTCGGGCACCAGCCGCAGGATGCGGCGGACCAGATCGCCCAGACGCGGGGTTGCGGGCAGATCGGCCCCCCAGCTTGTCAGGTCCACCCCGGTCAGCACCACCTCGGCAAAGCCGCGATCCACCAGCCGCCGGATCTGTTCGACCACGACCCCGGCGGGAACCGAGCGTGAATTGCCCCGGCCAAAAGGGATGATGCAGAAGGTGCAGCGATGGTCGCAGCCATTCTGCACCTGCACATAGGCGCGGTGGCGGCCGAATCCGTCGATCAGATGCCCGGCGGTTTCGCGCACCGACATGATGTCATCGACCTGCACCTTTTCCGTCTGCCCGATGAAATCGGCGGTCCGCAACCCTTCCCATGTGCTGGCCTGCATCTTTTCGTGGTTGCCGATGACGCGGGTCACTTCGGGCATGGCGGCGAAGGTCTCGGGCTCGGTCTGCGCGGCGCATCCCGTCACGATCACCGGCGCGCCGGGATTTTCGCGGGCAAGACGGCGGATTTCCTGCTTGGCCTTGCGCACCGCCTCGGCGGTGACGGCGCAGGTATTGACGACGACCGCCCCCCCGACACCTGCGGCGGCGGCGAGCTCTTTCATCGCCTCGGTCTCATAGGCATTGAGCCTGCACCCCAGCGTCGAGAAGACCGGGGGCTTCATGCCAGCGCCTGCAGGAATTCAGGCGACAGCCGCCCTTCGAACACATGGGCCACGGGGCCGGTCATCCAGACGCCATCCTCGCGCCAGTCGATTTCCAGCCGCCCGCCATCGACATCCATCACCACGCGCCGCCCCGTCAGGCCCCGCAGATGCGCCGCCACGGCGGTGGCGCAGGCGCCCGACCCGCAGGCCAGCGTGATGCCGGTGCCGCGTTCCCAGACCCGCATGCGCAGGTGGTCAGGGCCGGTCAGGCTGGCAAATTCGACATTGGTGCGTTCCGGAAACAGCGTGTCGGTTTCCACCGCAGCGCCCAACCCCGCGACATCGACTGCCCCGGCATCGGGCACGAAAAACACGCAATGCGGATTGCCCATGCCAACGGCCACCGGATCCCCCGCCAGCGGCAGATGCAGCGGGTCCACAGCGCGGGCCAGCGGGATTTCCTGCCAGTTGCGCTGCGGCGGGCCCATATTGACCGAAACCAGCCCATCCGCCCGGCGCACCGCCTGAAGGTCCCCCCGCGCCGTCACGAAGCGCAGCGCCTCCATCCCGGATTGCCGCATCACCAGATCCGAAACACAGCGCGAGGCATTGCCGCAGGCCCCGGCGCGGCTGCCATCCGAGTTCCAGAAATCCAGAGCGAAATCCGCATCCTGCGCATCACGGATTTCCGCCAGCTGATCGAATCCGACGCCCCGGTTGCGATCCCCCAGCGCGCGCGCCAGCGCAGGCGTGACCACCGCCCCGCGCCCGCGCGAGTCGATGATGACAAAGTCATTGCCAAGCCCATGCATCTTGCAAAAGGGCAGGCCGTCCGGGGCGTCCATGCGATTCATGCGCCGCTTTTACGCCTGCGGCGGGGTTTTTGCCAGAGGATGCATTTTTGCGACGAATCCCGCTTGACCCCCGCCGGGGAAGTTCCTAGGAAGCGCCCCAGTGGGGCCGGTAGCTCAGTTGGTAGAGCAGCTGACTTTTAATCAGCGGGTCACAGGTTCGAATCCTGTCCGGCTCACCATTTAAGAACAAGGGCTTAGGCATAATTGCCCGAGCCCTTTTCATTTGCAGAATTTGCCGGGGTAACATTTGGGGTAACGGGCTTAGATCACCGCCAAAACGCATCGAATCGTGCTGCAGTTAGGCGCCGTCTCCGCACAGGAGGGCGGATCGCACCGGCGTCGAACAGCGCCCGGCCAGAGCATTTCAAAGAACAAAACTTGGCATCTGCCTTCTTCGCACGGAACTTAGCGCCACAATTCTTGCATTCCTTGTGCCCGAAATCCGCATTCGTCGCGTATCGGTGACGCCTGCCGCAGCTCACTGTGCAGAAACGCGCACTCACCCTGTGCCGCCCGGACAAATCCTTGCCACACCTTTCACACCTTCGCTGTTGGCGCGCCGAACAGCGATCCTCGGCCACGAGGACGTTGCTACTGGCATCCCGGCATTTGCTTCCACAATACTTTCGGTCAGCGCGGACCCTTCGGCCTGTATCCGTCCTCGCAGGCAATGGCTGCCCGCAATGTTCGCATCGCGCTGTCAGATCAACTGGACTGCCATCGCCGTCGCAACGCGCTCTTTGGTCTCCCGCGCGCTGTGCTGACTGCTGCTGTGCGAAGCCTTGCACAGATCGCTGCAGAATTTCGGCCTTCCCTCTGGCAATGGCCCGTGACAGCGCGCGCAGCGGGTCCGCTCGATCAGAATATTTGTCGGAATTGTCCAATCTGGTTGCCCTTCCCTCCATGTCGGCCGCACCGCGTTCACCTTCCGAAACACATCCGCCAGCACATCCCGCGCCATGGCATCGGCCCCCACCCATCCCCAGCCCTGCAAGCACAGATCCGAACGGATCGCATGAACCAGCGGCCCCTCCAAACCCCACAGGCTGGCGGTGGCTCCGGCGTCGAATGCCATCCGGATCACCTCCGCCAGCTCTATGACCAACGCCTTATATCGTCCCTGTCCGAGCTTGCCCCTCGAGGCGTCCCGCTCCAGGCGTTCCTGCTTTCGCCTGCGGGCTTCCGGGGTCACCCAACCACCAAATCGAACAGCGCCGCTGTAAGCGGCTGTTTCGAGATCGGCGGCAGGGTTTTCACGCCCTCCGGCGCGCCCTTCTGGGCATAAACCTGATCGAGCCATACCTGATCCATGGCCAGCAGGATTGCGATGTGATGCGGGCCGAACGGCACGCACATCATCCGGCACAGGGCCTCAACCTCGGAAGGCTGGATCGGGTTCGGGCCAGCCCTGTGATATGTGCGCGTTGCGTTGAGCCTCTGGAAGGCGTTCCACAGCGGTCGCCCGGCTTCCGGAGGGCGAACCCGGTTCCCTGCAATGGAAGCTCGGACTGCGGCGCAAAGCTGGCGAGTGAGGCGCTGCATGGTCAAACCTTCTGGATCAGAGACAATGTGCCCCCAGCCATGTAATTTCCCGCGTAGAAGGTGAACGGATTGTGCCCACCCGGTGGGATGATCACCTTCAGCACGGGTTCAACCATTTCCACGGTCGCCCCGACGCCGATACCAAAAGGCAGATAGGGCATTACCGAACATAGCCCGGTCACCCCTTCGCTATTCGCGGTCACTTCCTCACTGATCGTGGCGAGGTATTGGCGGTCAGCGCCCCAGGCGATACTGAGGCGCATACCGACCCGGAGCATAAATCCTGCAGGCAGCCCCGCAAAAGCCAGCGCTGTCCTGTCTTCACCTATGGCTTCGACCACGACCGAGCCGCCGGGATCAACGGGCGGCGCATAGCACGGGTCCGAGAACAGAAATGCCCGCGCCGATCCGTTGAGCGCATCTATCTTGGCATCTATTGCCCATCCCTCTTCGGGATAACGTGCCCTTAGCACCATGTTGACCCGCCATATGGGCGAGGCAAGCTGCGCAGCCCAGTAACGGCCATCGCCACCGCCTGACATTTCATCATTACGGGTGAGTGCGAAAGTAACCTGCGAGGGTTCTAGCCAGCGACTGAGAAATGAAAGTGGGTAGGGAAAGGTCAATGCCATCAGCGCATCCTCGGGTTGCCGTTGATCTGCTGGACCCGCACAGGCAAGGCCTTGTCGATCTCGGCACCCATGCGCGACGATGCCTGTTGAGCCTCCTGCCGGGCCACATTCTTGACGTAGAGATTGCCGCTCTCATCGAACGCAGCGGTGACATGCACCTGAACATCGAGCGGCTGCGACGCGCCTCCGGTAACATTCTGCCTTTTCGTATGGTCAATGACGGTTTCACGCGGATGCATCATCGCAAGAAACCCGCCCTTGCCGTCGAGGCCGCCGCTCCTTGGTGCGTTTCCGGTATAGCCACCTCCATCAAAACCCAGCAGCCCGCCTATGGTCTTGAAGAAGCCACCGATTGCCCCCCCGGAATCGGCCAGCGCCATCATGCCCTTCTGCATCTGGACCTTTGCCATCTGCATCAACAGATCCGCCAAAGCCTGTCCCGCGCTCTTGCTGCCATTGAGAACGGACATGAAGATGTCGCTCAGGGCCTGCGCCCCGCGCTCGGCATTGTCCTGAACCTTCTGCATCTGTTCGGCGGCATTCTGCGCGGCCATCGCCGCCGAGTCATAGCCCATGGCCAGCGCCTCGATCTCGGCCGTCAGTTCGGGGGTGATCTGCTTGCCCTGTTTCATGGCCGCATGCATCAACTCGGCACGGCGTCGGGCGTATTCGACAGCATCGCCATAGTCGCGGCCGCCTTGGGCCACCGCAATCAAGGCAAGCGATTGAGCCTCAAGCGCCCGCGTCTCTTCGCGGATCGAGGCCACGGCAGCGGCATAGTCATCGGTCTTGCGCCCGCCACCCCCGCCCGATGCCGACTGACCCGCATTCTCCCAGTCGCCACGCGAGTCCACATCCGGCCTCTGGGGCCGGGTGCGCGGTGCGTTCGGATCATCGTTCCAGCCGATCTGCGAGCCGTCGCTACCAGCCATTTCCCAATCCACCGGCAGTTCGCTGCGAAGCCGGGCGGCCTCGTCGGCAACAGCGTTCACCGCGCCCCAAAGCGCCCCAAGGCGGGCAATCACGCCCGAGAACTCCGCTTGGCCGGTAGATTCCAGTTCGCCGCGCAGGCGCTCGCTTTCGTCCTTGGCATCCTCAAGCCGGGCGTCGAACTCTTCCAGGCTGATCGTGCCATAGTCCAGATCGTCGCGGGCCTGTTGGATGGATCGGGCGAGGTCGAGAACCTCAGCCGCCACTTCACCGGCCCGAAGGCGGTCAAGTTCCTGCGCAATCGCCTGCAAGCTGTTCACCGTATCATTGGCCGCGCCCGAGAAATTCAGCGGCAGGGCGTCAAGCTGGCGCTTCAAATCTGAGACGATGCCAGTGGCTTCCGCAGCGCCGACGACAAGGGCTTTGAAGAACCCACCCACGCGGGCCGTGACTTCATTCCACTTCTGGTCCAGTTCCGCCGCCCGCTGAACCATCTCGGAATCCATCACGGCGCCAACCTCATGCGCGCGGTCGATGGTGCGGCGCAGCCCGGCCTCGCCCTGGCCGATCAGTTCCACGAACCGTTCCCCAGCCGAGCCGCCGAAGATCTCATCGGCAACCCGGATCTGGGCCGCGCGGTCGAGGCCCTGCAAACGACCGATGATCTGCAACAGAAGCTCTGAGGGGTCTTTCAGCGCCTCGGCCAGTTCGGTCGAGGAAAAGCCCAGACGCTGGAAGGCCTCGGCGGCTGAGCCTTTCCCGGTGGTCACGAATTCGTCGGCACGCAGGTTGAGTTCCTTCAAACCATCAACCATCTGATCGACGCCGATCCTGTTCTGTTCGGCCACGAACTTCCATTCCTGGAAGGCTTCAAGGCTGACGCCGGCGCGCTTGGCTTCATCCCCGACTTGCGCAATGCCCCGCACCATCTGGGCCAGTCCGCCGACCGTCACCGTGCCCACGGCCCCGAGGATCCCGCCCCGGATAAAGCCGCTGGCGAACGTCTTGGAGAAGGTTCCGATTTTCGTGCTGGTCGTGGCCAGAGCCTGATTGATCCGGCTGGTCGAGCGGAGCATATCCCGTTCCATCTGTTGGGTCGCGCCGCGCGAACCCCGCCGCAGGTTCTGATAAGACCTTGTGCCGCGACCCTCTGCCCGCGCCATGCGCTTCTCGAATTCCGAGACCCGCGCCTCGAGCATCACCACCAGGCGTTCATCCGCCCCAACCGCCGCGTTCATCTGCGCCCCCTCATGCCATCCAGAGATCTTCGGTGAACCAGTCCGCCGAGGTGGTGAACTGCCCTTCGCTTGCGGCGGCGCGCGCCACGGCCATTGCCGTTGCAACCGCACCGTCGATCTTGTTGCCGCTCTTGCCCTTGTGGAACATGCGGTTCCCGGCCTTGTCGGTTTCCACCTGAATGTTCTCGAAGTTCCAGCGCAGCACCGGGTGCCCGCCATGGCGCAGCGATCCGGACAGGATCGCGCGTTCCAGTTCCTTCACCGCAGGCGCCATGCTGACCCAGCCTTGCCGGAACTCCACCGCCGGTATTCCGTCCTCATTCAGGGCCGCCATCATCGTCCGCCCGAAAGTCGGATCGAATGCCGCCTCCTGGACATTGAAGCGGGCGCAAAGCTCGCGGATATGATCCTCCACCGCGCGCAGATCGACCGTGTTGCCCGGGGTCGGGATGATGTGACCATCCTCGGCCCAGCTGATGTAATCGACCCCGTGCCGTTCACCCCGGGCGCGCAGATTGTCCTCGGGGCAGAAGAACCACGGATGAACTGCAAAGCCGTCACCATCGCGCCAGGCCGCGACGACAACGGTCAGATCCTCGTTCTTCGACAGATCGACGCCAAGCCAGCAGGGCGCTTGCGCCGATTCCATCGCCTCGAGATCGACCGCGCCGCGCCCCCGGTCATAGACATGCATTTCCACAAAGGGCGATGTGGACTGGTCCAGCCAGCGGTTGAGGTTGAACTGAAGGAAGCTGTCGCGGTCAAAGGGTGAGTGAACGGCCTTTGCCGCCTTGTCGCGATAGGCGTCCAGATCCGGATAGCCATGCGCAAGGCCGGGGTTCACCGCAAACCACAGGGCTTCATCCTGCCAGTCATCTTCGGGTTCAGCCATGAAGATCACCGGCAGGGTTGCCGGATCCTCGATCTCACCCTTCTGGACCTTGATGGCATATTCTACGGTCTTCCAGGCAAGGTTCTCCTGCCCCCGTCCCGAGGTCGAAGCCACGACCATCAGCGTCCCCGGCACCTTCACCAGCGCAGAATCGAGCGCTTCCCATTGCTTCAGGCCGGGCCGTCCCTCCCAAGCATGAAGCTCGTCGGCAATGACGACATTCGGGGTCTTGCCGTGCTGCACCTTGCCATCGGAGGCAATCGCGACATAACGGGTCTGCGCCCTCTGGCAGGAGATGCGCGAGACATATTCACGGATGTTCAGGTGCTTTTCCAGCCGCCGGTCATTTCGGATGATCAGCGCCGCCTCATTGAAGAGTTCCATCGCCTGTTCATGGGCCGAGGCGGCCGAGATCGTCAGCCCGCCGGTTTCCATTTCCGGCCCCATCAGGTGCAGAAGCGTGATCGCGGCGCACAAGCTGGTTTTTCTATTGCCCCTCGGCAACAGCAGCACCACGCGGCGCACGATCCTTGTGCCGTCCGGATGGCGCGGCCCATAGATGCGCCGGATCGTGCGTTCCGCCCATGGGTCAAGCTGGAAGGCCCGGCCCGGCAGACGGCTTTTCGGGTGACGCAGCTGCCGCAACCAGGTCACGGCCATTTCCCCGCGCCCCATCGGGTCGGGTATCTCGTCCTCATTGTCGATCCAGGAAGGCCGCAACATCAGCGCGCCCCCGGCCAGCCCCAGAGGCCATCGTCATCGTCTTCGTCCTCGATGGTCGGGCGCGACCGGGAAACCGGGGTGCAGCCGAGTTCGGCCGCCAGAAGCCGTGCCCGGGTCATCGCGTCCGACTGGATCGATACCGCGGGGTTCTTCGCCATGCGCACAAGTCGAGACACACCATCCTTGTCGATGGCATAGACCTTCTGCACTGCCCCGAGGCGCTGGATCTCACGCTCCATTTCCCGCGCCATACCGATCGCCATGCAGTAATTCTCGACGCTGCCGAGATCCGCGCTGGTCAGAATCTTGCGCTTCCCGAGGATGGGCACGATCCGCCGCCACTCTGTCTTGGCATCGTCCGACAGCCATTCGGGCGGCGGCATATCCTCGATAGGATCCCGTTCGACCTGGACCTGTGGCTTCATCCCGCGCATGTCAGTTAACCCCGCTCAAGGCGATGCAGCGCAGCTCGATACCGAAGCGGCGGCCGAGCGGCACAACCTCGCGAATGTTGAAGCTGCGCCCGGCATGGCGCACCCGGTCTGCCGTGGTGATCTCCCCCGCCCAGATCGTGCGGAAGACGATCACCGTCTCATCGCTGGCCCCGAAATCGCGCAGGAATTCAGTGGTGCCTTGCTGGACAATCTCGGCGCGCAGCTGCGCCTTGTCGGTCCAGGTGAACACCGGACTGCCCGCCGCGCTCAGGCTTTCCGTGGCCTCCTGCACCGTGATCGGATATTTGCGGCGACCGGCCGTCATGGCGCGACCTCCTGCACCAGGACCTCGACCGTCACCACGCCATGCGAGGTTTCGCCATCGCGGTCGCGCATCTGCCGCATGCTGGAAACCCGCCAGTCGGCGCAATGAAAGCCCGGCCCGAGGTCGAGCCGACCGGATTGCACCGCCGCCCGGATCGCACCGCAGATCCGCTTGACACCCTCGAGCGAGGGCGCGCGTTCCCAGACATGCAGCGTGTGCCAGACCCGCTGCCGGTCGCGGCGCAGGCTGTCGCCCTCGTCCACCGCCTGACTTTCGCCCAGCATGATCGAGGGGGAAGGTGCCGGGCGCTGGTTTGCGTCAAGGATCGCGCTGGCCGAAACAAGTCCCGTCACTCCGGGACTGGCCACCAGCCGCGCACGCAGCGCCTCCTGAACCGACAGTTCCGCGCTCATTTCGCCTCCTTGATCGCCTTGCCGATGCCGCGCTTGATCGCGGCCAGCGCCCGTTTCCGGTGCAATCGGAAGGCGGGCCAGAAGAAGGGCTGCGGATCGTGGAACGTGGTCCCGTGCTCCTGAAGGTGCGGATATCGAACATCGGAATTGCCCGCCGTGATCGCGACGGCGTTTTCCGGCACCACCTTCGCCCCGCCGGGCTGGGAATAAGGCGGGGTGGACTGGCCGGGGCCGGTGACCGCGATGCTTTCGGCCAGATCACCGTCATCCTTCGGGGCAAGCTGGCGCATGGTTGCCGCCATGGCCTCGGCCTGCCGCATGAGAACGGGCTGAATCGATTGCCGTGCCGCCAGCGGCACAGCCTTCATGCGGCGCTGAAAACTGGACAGACCGCCATCATCCGCCATCAGAAGCTCCAATCCCGATATTCGTTCAGGATCTCGCGCACCCCGAACGGCACTTCCCGCGCTGCCGGGCCAGCCGCTTCGCGGTTCTCGAACCACCAGGCCATCAGCTGAAGGATCCCCTCGGCCAGCGAGGCCGGGAATTCCTCGCGCGTGTCCTCATCCCCCGGTTCCTCATCAGGATCGAGGAACCGCGCGGCCAGCCTGTAGCCGAGCAGTCGTTCGACATGGTTCTGCGCCGCCGCAAGCTTGCGCCCGATCATCGCGGCATCAAGCGCGGCCATGTCCTCGGTCAGGGACAGATGCGCGAAGGCCTGTTCGGAGGTGACATAGGCCATGTCAGGGGTCCTCGCTGCGCTGGATCAACCCGGATCCTCGGCAGCGTTCACACGGACCACGTTGCTGTTGACCCAGAGAGAGGCATTCAGCTTGATCACGTTGTTCGCCGTATCATACGCTTCGGAGGCAGAACCGACGACAGCAACGAAATAGCGCTCCGAGGGCGTTCCACCGGGAGGAGCATCATTCAGCACCATTGTTGATTTTCACCCAGAACTGACCCGGGTTTTTCATCGAGAATTGACCCGGCTTTGAGTATGGATTTCGGGTCAGGCAGGGGTCAAGATCTGTGTTGTCTCCTTCTTTTTCTTTGCTGCGGATGCG
>NZ_JAESVN010000011.1 GCF_016765775.1 Szabonella alba
TTGCCGCCGCATCGATCACCGGCAGGTCATTCGTGCCCGTCACCGTCACAACCAGATCGGCCACCGCCGTGCCGCCCTGACCATCCGAGACCGTATAGGTGAACACCTCCTGCGCCGTCTGACCCAAAGCCAGCCCTTCGGTTGCGCCCCGGCCATTGTCCAGCACATAGGTCCAGACACCATCAGACCCCAGGGTCAGATCGCCATGCACACCCACGAGAACATCGCCCGGCGCGGCAGACCCGCCCCCCGCCAGCGCAACACCCGTCACAACAAGCGTGCCGCCATCAATATCGCTGTCATTCGTCAGCACATTCCCCGAGGCCTGCGCAACACCCGGATCACCCGCATTGCCCCCCGCCTGAACACCCGCCTCCCGAACCGAACCCGCGTCGTCCGTCGCAACAGGTGGGTTGTTCCCGCCATCATCACCGCCCCCGCCTGCGATCAGCGCGCCGCCGCCCGCAAGGCCGGCCAGCAGACCCGGACCAAAGAAGCCGAATGCCCCCGGAACCGCTCCGGGTTCGATCTCGGCGATCTGGAACCCCTGCCAGGGCTGGGTATACTGGCCCCACCACATGACCTCATTCCCATCGACGAAAACGATGTCGTTGCGGGCGTCATCGGGACCAGTGACGAAGAAATTGACGATGGTGATCCGACTGCCATCGGCGAGGACCAGCACCAGATCGAGGCCAACCCGGTCATAGCGCAGAACCGCCTCGGGCCCGACGGGCAGGGTCACGACGCTTGGCCCTTCCAGAATGATCCGCTCGGGAAGCACGCCTTCTTGCGCGAGTTGCGTCACCTGACCGTTTTCCTTGAGGGTAAGCATGCTGTTCGTCATAGATCTACCTGTCGTTGAATTCAGCCAGTGGCATGGAGGGAGGACGGGGAAACGCGGCATTCTGTCGGGCACGAAGGCGCCGTTTCAGGACTCGTGAAACGGCAATCCGCGGCAGCGGCCCTGTTCGTTTCGAAACCCATCGGATCTGCCCCACACCATTCTGATTTCGCGCCGCCGGAACCAACCGGGATCGAGGCGAAACCCCCCAGCTTCTTAAATCCTTAAAAGTGCAGCGATATGCAATAGGCGCATGACACTTTCTGGTTCCGTACCGTAACCAGAGAGCGACAGAATGGCGTCACACCGGCCCTGAACAGCGCAGGGCCATGGACCGGATACGGAAAACGGGATCGGTCCCGGACGGGGTGAGCGGCCCTTGGCGGGGGTCTTTCCGGTGCGGTCGGGCCGCAGCGGAAAATGCCTGTTCAGGACGGGAAATGTTCCACATGGGTTTCGGCGCTGCGGCCGAAATACAGGACGCGACGCCCCGGGAAGGACACGAGATAGCCCGCGCAGCCCGCCTGGGCGGCGCGTTGCGAAAAGGCGGCATAGCTGTAATCGGGCGCCCCGGACTGCGCCCAGCGGACCAGCCCTTCGATGGCGACAGGATCGAAGCGTTCCGCGACATTTTGTCCCGGGCCGATCATCGCGTGGGTCGTGGCCTCACCCGATGGCAGGAAGAAGGTCTGCAGGTTCTGCCGGTAATCGACGCTGTAACCTTCAAACCCCGCCGCGATCAGGCGGCCGAGGATCTGGGGAAAGCCGAGACTGCCATCATGGGCTGCCTGCAGGCAGGTTTCGGCAAGGGCGATCTGGTCTGCATCCATGGCGGGTCCTTTCATGGCTGGGGGTCAATCCAGCGGCGCGGCGGTCAGCCCATGCGCCGCCGCAAGGCTTTGCAGGATCCCGGCCAGCGCAAGGCGGTCTGCTGCGGAAAGCGGCGCAAGGAATGCCGCGTCATTCGCATCGGCCAGTGCTGCCAGTCGCGGCACAAGCGCCCGGGCCGCCGTGGTCAGCGACAGGATCTGGCCGCGTCCGGCAGCACCCTGCCGCAGGATCAGGCCCTTGGCCTCTACCCGGTCGGCCAGTTTGGAAATCGCCCCGCGCGTCATGCCCATCCGGTCGGCCAGCACCGTCGGCGCCATGCCTTCACTGTCAAAAAGCGCGCGCAGGAAAACCCATTCGGCAACCGTTACGCCCTCGGCCTCAACCCTGCGGGCAAAGCCATGCGAGACAGCATTCGAAACCATCCGCAGCCAATAGCCCAGATGGTCGGTGAGATCAGAGGGGGATGCGGTTGCGCTCATGTTGACCCGAAAACTAGCCTACGCAAGTTTCCTAGTCAACAAAACTGCTTACGCGGCCTTCTGCTGCAGAAAATCCGCGCAGGCATCAATCGCGGCCGTGATCCCGGCATCGCCGATGTCGAGATGGGTAACCCATCGCAGGGTGCCATAGCGCCCTGAAACCGCGATGCCCCGTTCCGCCAGAAAGGCCAGAAGGGCCGCTGTATCGACGCCTTGGGGCGACATGAAGACCATATTCGTCTGCGCTTCCCGCACGCCAAGCCGGGGAAAGGCGCGCAGCCCCTCGGCCAGCCTTGCTGCGCGGTCATGGTCATCGGCCAGACGCGCGACATGATGATCCAGCGCATGGATCGCAGCAGCGGCCAGAACCCCGGTCTGGCGCATGCCGCCGCCCAGCATCTTGCGCAGCCGCCGCGCGCGTTCGATCAGGTCACGACTGCCCAGCAGCAACGATCCAATCGGCGCGCCCAGCCCTTTGGACAGGCAGATCGACAGGCTGTCGAAGGGGGCGGCCAGATCGGCGGGATCGGTCTGCGAGGCGACAGCGGCGTTGAACAGCCGCGCGCCGTCCAGATGGGTCGCAAGCCCGTGCTGACGCGCCAGCGCGGTGGCCTCGGCGACATAGGCGGCGGGCAGCACCCGGCCATTGAAGGTGTTTTCAAGCGCCAGCAACCGGCTGCGGGCAAAATGGAAATCATCGGGCTTGATCGCGGCGCGGATCGCGTCCAGCGCGATGGTGCCATCGGCTTCGTTCGGCAGGGGTTGCGGCTGAATCGAGCCCAGAACGGCGGCCCCGCCCGCCTCATTCACATAGGTATGGGCCTGCTGGCCGACGATATATTCATCGCCACGACCGCAATGCGCCATCAGCCCGGCCAGATTGGACTGCGTGCCGGTCGGAAAGAACAGGCCCGCCTCCTTGCCCAGCCTTTCGCTTGCCATCGCTTCAAGCCGTTTCGTCGTCGGGCAGTCGTCATAGACCGCATCGCCCAGATCAGCCGCGACCATCGCGGCCTTCATCGCCTTGCCAGGCCGGGTGACGGTGTCCGAGCGGAAATCATGGAGGGGGGGCATGAGAATTTGCCTTTTGTGGTTCAAAGGGAAGGGCCGGACCGCAGCGCAGGGCCCGGGCCGGATGCGGGGCGCATGGAACGTCCGGGCGCGCCCGGTGTCAATGCCGGATCGCGCCCTGCCGCCTGTCGGCCTATCCCGCAGCGGTCGCCAGAACCTCCCGCAGTTCCGCCTCGGAAATCAGCCCTTCCTGAACGGCGAGGGCGGCAAGGGGCATCTGCATCGCCTGCGCCTGCTTGACCAGTTTCGACAGCCGCGCATAGCCCAGTTGCCGCAGGAAAACGGTCGAGACCGCAAAGGAGGCGGCAAGGTTCTGATAGGACCGGCCGGCATCAACGGTCAGGCCGCTGATGCAGCGTTCGGCAAACAGGATGTATCCTTTCGTCATCAACTCGATGCTGTCAAACAGGGCCTCAGCCATCACGGGTTCAAAATGGTTGATCTCCATTTGCCCGGCCTGCGCGGCCAGGGCGACCGTGGCATCACGACCATGAACGGCAAAGGCGATCTGCTGCACGCTCATGCACATGACCGGGTTGACCTTGCCTGCCATGATCGAGGATCCGGGCTGAACGGCGGGCAGGATGACCTCCCCCAGACCCGAGGCTCCATCGCTGCCAAGGATCACCAGATCGGCGGCAATTCTGGACACGACAGAGGACAAGTTGCGCAGTTCAGACGACAGTCGCAGAAAGCCATCTGCCGAGGCCATGGCGTCAAAGGCATCGTCGGCGCGGGAAACCGGCATGTCAAAGGCCTGCGACAGCGCCGGGGCAATCGTCGCATCATAGCCCGGTGCGGCCCCAAGACCCGTGCCAATGGCCGTGCCGCCCATGGGCACGACGCGCAGGCCGTCGCAGGCCGATTGCAGCGCCCCGGTGGCGCGGCGGATGCCGGCAGCATGGCCGCCGAACAACTGGCCATAGGTCATCGGCTGGGCGGCCTGCATACAGGTGCGGCCCACGCGCAGGGTATCGCGGAATTCCGTGGCCTTGGTCTCAAAGGCGCTTGCCAGATGCCCGGCCGCGACGATCAGCGGCCCCGAGGCCAGAATACAGGCCAGTTTGACGGCGGTAGGCACCACATCATTGGTCGACTGGCCCAGATTGACATGATCGTTCGGGTGCACATTGGCATAGCTGCCCAATGCGTCGCCCAGCAGCTGCCCGGCCCGGTTGGCGATCACCTCATTCATGTTCATGTTGAGCGAGGTGCCGCCCGATCCTTCGGCCAGGGGAACAGGAAACTGGTCGTGATAGGCACCCGACGCAATTTCATCGCAGGCCTGACAGATCGCATCGGCAATCTGCGGCGGCAGGGCGCCCACCGCCTGATTGGCCCTGGCGGCGGCCTGCTTGACCCGGGCCATAGCCGTCACAAAGACCGGAAAGGCGGCCATGCTGCGGCCAAGGCCAGCAAAGTTCCGGGCGCCGCGCAGGGCGTTCGCGCCATAAAGCGCATCGGAGGGCAGGCTGACGCTGCCAAGACTGTCTTGTTCGGAACGCATGGGGATGCCTTACAGGATCTGGCTCAGGAATTGTTTGGTGCGCGGGTCTTTGGCATCGTCGAAAAAGCTCTGCGGCGGCCCGTATTCGACGATCACGCCCCTGTCGGTGAAATAGACGCGATCCGCGATTTCACGGGCAAAGCCCATTTCATGGGTGACAAGGATGCAGGTCATCCCCTCGGCGGCCAGATCCTTGATGGTGACCAGCACCTCCTTGACCGTTTCCGGATCAAGCGCCGCGGTCACCTCGTCAAACAGCATCACATCCGGGTTCATCGCCAGCGAGCGGGCAATCGCGACCCGCTGTTGCTGCCCGCCCGACAATTCACCCGGATAGGCGTCTTCCTTGCCTTCAAGCCGCACCTTTTTCATCAGCGCACGGGCGCGGATCTCAACCTCGGCACGGTTCTGTTTCAGCACCTTGATCGGGGCCATCATGACGTTTTCCAGCGCGGTCTTGTGGGGGAAAAGGTTGTATTGCTGGAACACCATTCCGACCTTCTTGCGCAGCGCCAGCAGATCCAGTTTCGGATCCCGCAATTCCTGCCCTTCGACGGTGATAGACCCGCCCTGAATATCGTTCAGCGCGTTGATGCAGCGGATCAGCGTCGATTTGCCCGAACCCGACGGCCCGATGATGCAGACGACTTCGCCCTTCATCACATCCATGCTGATGCCGCGCAGCACCTCGGTCTGGCCAAAGGATTTATGCACGTTCTTCAGCGAAATGATTGGTTGATCGGGTGTCCAGGGCATTGACCCGTTCTCCTTCAGAGTTTGACGGAATAGCGGCGTTCAAGACGGCCGGTCAGGGTGCTGATCGGGTAGCAGTAGAGGAAGAACCAGCACAGGATATAAAGATACATCGGGATCAGCAGATCGACGCGGCTTTCGGCGCTCAGCGCGGCGCGTGTCAGGCTCATCACCTCATTGACGCCGACGATCGACACCAGCGGTGTGGCCATCGTCAGAACGGCATAAAGGTTCATCCAAGGCGGCAGCACCCGCTTGATCGTCTGCGGCAGGATGATGTCACGCATGGTCTGGAACCGGGTAAAGCCCAGCGATTGCGCGGATTCCCATTGTCCGGAGGGGATCGAGTTGATCGCGCCGCGCATGTATTCGGACATGTAGGCCATCACCGGCAGCGACAGGCCGATCACGGCCTTGATCCAGCCCGGAAACGGGACCGACATGCCGAATAGCGTAATCTTGAACGGGATCAGCAAGATGCAATAGAACAGCAGCACCAGCCAAGGCGAGTTCCGGAAGAACTGGGTCACGATCCAGGCCAGACGGCGGATCATGGACCGGGGCGAGACCTGCAGGACCCCCAGCCCCACCCCAAGCACGGTGCCGATGGCCATCGCCATGATCGAGATCAGGACGTTGAATCCGAAGGCCTTTGCGATTGACGGCGTCCATTCGAACAGGATGGTCAGGATTGACCGCGCGGGTGCCGCCTCGGCCTGAGCAAAGGACGGCCCGATGGCGGTGACAAGAAAGGCGATCAGCAGGGCGCCGGCCGTCCAGACATTGAACAGCCGGTCATGCAGGGGAATGTCCGACAGCATCAGCTTGCGGGCGGGCAGCAGCACGGGCAGATGCCCCTTGATCCGCCCGGGGTTCATGGTCTCTCGCATCTCAGCCCCCATATCCCGGAATGCGCAGCGCCTTTTCCCAGCGATGCAGCACCCAGACCAGAACGGCGACGATGCCGACATAGGACAGCAGCAGCACGTTCATCATCTCGCGCACATTCAGGTCTTCCGACCAGATCTGCGCTGCGACATACAAAAGCTCGGGCACCGCAATCGCGTAGACCAGCGTTGTCGTCTTGACGAGGTTCACAAGATTGGTGCCCAGCGCCGACATCGAGATGCGCAGCGCAAGGGGCAAGACGATGTAGCGATAGATCTGCAGGCGGGTATAGCCAAGCGCCTCGGCCGCCTCGATTGTCGCCTTGGGAACCGCCTCGACGCCCGAGCGGAAGATCTCGATATTCATCGCCCCCGCGAACAGCGACAGCGAAATGACGGCCCAGCCGAAATTGCTGACCAACGGCTGGGGCAAGCCGTTTTCACCGGTAATGCGCAGCACGGTACCGATCGCGAAATAGAAGAAATACAGTTGCACCAGCGGCGGGGTATTGCGGAAGAAGGCCACGAAGAAACCGACGGAAACGCGCAAGGCACGGCTCTTGGCACCCTGAATTGCGGCCCCTGCAATACCAACGATCAAAGACAGCACGATGCAGATGACCGACAGCTTGACCGTCATCCAAAGGCCGCTCAGATATCTTCCCCGGTTGTAATCGTCGCTGACGACCGACAGACTCAAAAGCCAGTCCGGTTGCAGCCAATCCAGCACGGTTTCCATGAAGTCCCTCGCACTTCGTCCGGGACAGCGCCAATCAAGGCGCTGACCCGGTTTCGTTGAGTGGTGACCCGATGCCTATTTCAGCCGGGCTTATTTCAGCAGGTCGTGCTGTTCCTGCAGGAACGGGCTGGCGGCAATGCCGTTTTCTGCATTGCGTTCGATCAGGAAGCCCGTCTTGTGCCAGTCGGTGACGATTTCGCTCATCATCTTGCCATAGGGGGCGTCAAGCTCTTCCAGCGGCACGGCGATCGACCAGGCCTGCGGATCTTCGGTCACCAGCGGCATTTCAAAATCAGCCCATTGCGCCTCGGTCGCCAGTTGCGACTCGATCCAGGTGTTGTCGTAAAGGAAGGCGACACAGTTGCCATTGGTGAGCGCCGAGGTCGCCTCGGGGATGCCCGCGAAGGCAACAAGGGTCGGCCCGTAAAGCTGCGTCACGCGCCTGTTGTAATAGGATCCCTGCAGCGCGCAGACATCCTTGCCGCGAAGGTCTTCCCATGATTTCAGGCCCACGGCCTTGGGCGCGATCACATTCGTGCCGCCCGCATAATAATTCGGTTCGATCATGCCGACGACTTTGCGACGGTCCGGATTGTCACCCATCGTGGCGATAACCAAGTCGATCCGGCCCTGCTGCAAGAACTCCATCCGGTTCGACGCGACAACCGGAACCAGTTCCACCTCGACCCCGAGACGGCTGGCCACATCCTTGGCCAGATCAATCTCAAGCCCGGCCAGTTCGCCATCGACGGTCAGATAGCCCCAGGGTTTGTAATCCTGCTTGATGCCGACGACCAGCTTACCGGCGGCCTTGATGTCATCCAGCTTGTCGGCCTGCGCCGCACCGGCAAAGCCTGCGGTCATCGCAAGGGCGGCAAGTATTTTCACGGTCTTTTTCATTGGTATTCTCCCTGTTTTCAGTTGGTGACAGTCATGCCGATGGCACGTTCGGAACCTCTGCATGTCGGCCACAAGACAGAATCGCCTTTGTCGACGCGATGTTGCAGATGCTACGTTCTTGTATTTTATCTTTCAATTGCTTCGCGACCGAAATACCGTGGAATCCGACAGCATCCCGATGGTGACAGAGCAGATGAACGATCCGATGGCGCATTTGGCGCAGGCCTTGCCCGACCTGCCCACGAAACTGGCACAAGCCGCACGTTTCATGATCGACAACCCCAATCAGGTGGCGCTCGATTCGATGCGCAGCGTCTCGGTGGCCTGCGGCGTGACCTCGCCGACCATGGTGCGGCTGGCCCGCAAGATCGGCTATGACAGCTATGACGAGCTGCGCGCCGATTTTCAGAAACAGCTTCTGGAACAGGGGTTCGGCCCCCGTGTGGCCGCCTTGCGGGCCTCCCTCGCCGATGAGGGAGGCGGCAAGGCCGGACCGCAGATCGCCGAAGTCGCGGTCCGGAACCTCAAGCAGGCCCAAAGCCATCTTGACCCCGCCGCCGTGGTCCTTTGCGCCGAGGCGATCATCAGGGCCGAGCGGACCTTTGTCATCGGCACGGGGTCGATGTACTGGATGGCCGGATTGCTGAAGTCGGTGGCCGGTATCGCGGTTCCGGGCACCATCCTGACCCTGTCGGGCGATCAGACCGCCAGTGAACTGGTGGCGGATGTGGGGCCGGGCGATGTTGTTCTGGCGCTGTCTTTCGCGCCCTATTCCCGGCAAACCATCGAAGCGGTCGCTTTTGCCAAGGCGCGCAATGCCCCCGTCTTTGCGGTGACCGACAGGCGCAGCTCGCCCCTTGCCGCGCTGGCATCGACCGTTTTTCTGGCCCCCACCGACAGCCCGCACTACTACCCGTCGCTGGTGGCCGCATTCTACATCGTGGAAAATCTGCTGACCGCCATTGCCAGTTCGCGCGGCACCGCCACCAAGGACCGGCTGAAAGCGGTCGATGACGCGCGCCGGCTGAGCGGGGCCTATATTTTCTGATCCTGCGGTCACGCAGCCCCCCGCAGGCGGGTGCCATCGGGGTCAAAGGGCGGGCGATCCAGAACGCGGGCCGTATGGTCCTGCCCCAGGATGGCGACATGAACCGTGTCTCCCGGGCCGGCCATTCCGGCCTTCAGATAGGCGATGGCCAGCGATTTCCCGACCGAATAGCCATAGGCGCCCGAGGTGACTTGCCCTGCGGGCGTCCCATCCGTCAGAAAGACCGGCTCACCGCCCGAGGCATCCGCGTTGCCTGCGTCGATCTCCAGCATCACCATCTGTTCACGCGGCGGATTTGCGGCGATGGCCTGCCAGGCGGCCTTGTTCAGAAAATCCTTGTCGGCCTTGACCAGACGATCCAGCCCGCTTTCCTGTGGCCAGTATTCGGGGCTGTAATCCCGCCCCCATGACCCGTAGCCCTTTTCCACCCGCAGCGACATCAGCGCGCGACTGCCCACCGGGCCTGCGCCGAAATCGCGGCCAGCCGCCAGCAACGCGCTGTAAAGGGTGACCTGATCGCCCGCGTCGCAATGCAGTTCCCATCCCAGATCACCGGTAAAGCTGACGCGGATTGCAACCACCGCGACCCCCGCCACCGTGATCCGGGCCGAGCGCATGAAGGGAAAGGCCGCGTCGGACAGGTCGACATTGGTCAGCGACGCCAGAATGTCGCGCGCCTTGGGACCGGCAAGGTTGAAGCCGCACAGCGCCTCGGTCCGGCTTTCGAAACTGGTGCCCTGCGGCAGCGGCACCGCCTTGAAAAACCGCTGGTGAAAGCGTTCGGCCATGCCCGAGCCGACGACAAGGAATTCATCCTGCGCCAGCCGGGTCACGGTGAAATCACCCGCCACGCCGCCGCGCTTGCCGATCAGCGGCGTCAGGCAGGACCGGCCCACGGCAACCGGCATGCGATTGGCGAACAGCGCGTTCAGCCAGTCCTCGGCCCCCTGCCCTTTCACGCTGTATTTCGCGAAATTGGAGATGTCGATGATCCCCGCATTCTCACGCAGCATCCGGACCTCACGCCCGACCGGACCCCACCAGTTTTGCCGCACAAAGCCATAAGTTTCATGATCCGGCTCTCCTTCGGCGGCAAACCACAAGGGATGCTCCCAGCCGAAATTCAGGCCGAAGATCGCGCCTATCCGTTTTTGCAGCGCATGGGCCGGGCGGGTGCGCACCGGGCGGCCCGCCGCGCGTTCTTCATTCGGGAAATGGATCTTGAAACGGTTGGCATATTGATCCTCGACCCGCGCCTTGGTGAAGGACTTGTCGGCCCAATGGCCAAAACGCGCCAGATCCCAGCCGAACATGTCAAGCGAGGGTTCGCCTTCGACGATCCATTCCGCCGCCAGTTTGCCCAGTCCCCCCGATTGCGAAAAGCCGGGGATGATGCCGTTGCAGCAGAAGTATCCGGTCAGTTCCGGCACCGGACCGAACAGCGCCGAACTGTCGGGCGACCAGATCATCGGCCCGTTGATCACCCGCTTGATCCCCGCCATGCCGACCGCAGGCACCCGGTCGATCGCGCGCAGCATGTTGGGTTCGATCCGTTCCAGATCATCGGCGAACAGTTCATGCCCGAAGCCTTGCGGCGTGCCGTCTTCGGCCCAGAACTTCATCTGCTTTTCATAGGCGCCGACCAGCAGGCCAAGCCCTTCCTGACGCAGATAATATTCGCCGTCCCGGTCCGCGACCGAGGGCAGGCGGCGGTCAAGCCCTGCGATTTCCTGAATGGTCTCGGTCACGAAATACTGATGTTCGGTCGGGATCAGGGGCAATTCCAGCCCCGCCATCCGACCCACCTCACGCCCCCAAAGCCCGGCCGCGTTGATGACCCAGGGCGTCGCGATATCGCCCTTTTCCGTGCGCACGATCCAGCTGCCATCGGGCTGCGGTTCGGTGCCCGTCACCGGGGTAAAGCGCAGGATTTCCGCTCCCAGCTTCCGCGCGCCGGTGGCATAGGCATGCGTCACGCCCGAGGGGTCCACATTGCCGCCCTCGGGTTCATACATGATGCAGCGGATGCCGTTGAAATCGACCAGCGGATGCAGGCGTTCGGCCTCATCGCGGGTGATTTCATAAAAATTCATGCCATAGCGCCGGGCCTTGGCCGCCTGAATCCGCAACTGATGCTCACGCGCCTCGGTCTGCGCCAGATAAAGCGACCCGGGCTGGAAGATCCCGCAGCCCTGACCGGTTTCGGCCTCAAGCTGCTTGTACAGCCCCATCGTGTAATGCTGCAGCCGCGAGATATTGGTCACATCATGCAGCCCATGGATATTCGCCGCCGCATGCCAGGTGGAACCGCTGGTCAGCTCCGACCGTTCCAGCAGCACAACATCGGTCCATCCCTTCTTGGCCAGATGATAGAGGATCGAACAGCCGACAAGGCCACCTCCGATAACAACGGCCTGGGCATGGGTGCGCATGAGTGTCTGCCTTTGTCGCTGACCGGTCGCCCGGCATTCGAAACGTGATTTCAACGGTCGGATGGCGCGCGTTGCGCGACGGACAAGCCGCCACAGCCCCGCCGCCATCCTGATGTGTCGAAAATAGTGATCCTTCAGGGAAGAACACGCGATAAATCTGGCGCCAATGACGTGGTTTTATTTATGCATCTCTGCAAAGATGCGTTGAGTGAAAACACCCGGAAGAATCGGTTTCATCAATGGACAGGCCTCCGCCCCCCTTGAATTTCATCCGCTCGTTCGAATCTGCGGCGCGGCATCTCAGCTTTACCCGGGCCGCGCAGGAACTGGGCTATACGCAGGCCGCGATCAGCACCCATATCCGGGGGCTTGAGAAATATCTGGGGCGCGATCTCTTCGTGCGCGGCACGCGCAGCATTGCGCTGACCGAAATCGGTGAGGCGTTTCTGCCCACGCTGCGGCAGGCCCTGCATCAGATCGACAGCGCGACCGAGGGCATTGCCACCACCTCCCGCGACCGGTCGGTCATCGTGGCCTGCCCGCTCAGCCTTGCCGAAAACTGGCTTCCGGGCTGCCTTGCCCGGTTTCGGGCCGCAAGCCCGGGGATCGAGGTCGTGGTGAATGCAACGATCTGGGACAATCCGGACGATGAGATCGCCGATATCTCAATCTCGGTGAACCGCAATGACGAGGTGCCCATGGGCGCGACACCGCTCTGGGGCGAAACCCTGTCCTTTGTCTGTAGCCCGGCGCTGGCCCGGGATCTGGACGAGGGCAAGGGCCTGTCTTCCCGGACCAGAATCCTGATTGCCGGGCGGCAGGAATATTGGAAGATCTTTCAGGATGCGCCCGGCCTTGCGGTGACCGATGCCGGGGCGGCGCTCAAGACCAATTCAACCAATGTGGCGCTGGAAATGGCCGTGCATGGCATGGGCGTGACCATCGCCCTGACATCGCTTTGTGATCGGTTCATTGACCGGGGCCTGCTGGTTGAACCCTTCGCCATCCGACCGCCAAGCCCCTGGGCCTATTATGGTCAGGAACCTCCTGCGCGGCGCAGCACCGGGGCGCATCTGCTGTGGAAACACATTCTGGCCGAGGTGGATGAGGTGGCGCAACGCCGGAACGGGCCGTCCGTCTGAAACGGCCGAAGGCTGCCCTCCATTGCCTTTGGCGCAGCACGTCATCGAGGTCGTGACAGAAACCGTCCGGCCCGGACCACCAGCCCCGCAATCCCCATCGACGCACGCGCAGGTAGGCATCGAGCCGCTGGCGCCTGAGAACCGTCTTGCGGACGAAAAAGTCTGCCCGCCGATCAGAACACCAACCTGAAGCAGTGCGAGGACCTGCTTGAAAGCCCATCATCAGCTACGGCCCTGCGGCGGCCACGTCCTTGTTGGCACCGCCGGGAAAAGACTGATCCACCCGATGTGCCTGTTCCCCTCGTCCTGTGCATCGGGTGGACGCAACTGCAACGGCCACTGTGATGCGGCTGCAGATTCTTATGAAAAGGAAATACAATGACCCAAACCATGACTGGCAAGGTTGCCCTCATTACCGGCGCGGCCGGTGCCATAGGCATGGCGAGTGCACGACTGATGGCCGCCCGCGGCGCGTTGATCGCCGCCACCGACATTGCGGGCGCGGATTTCGGGCCGCTGCGTGCAGCAATCCCGGAGGAGGAGCGACTGTTGGTCGTGGAGGCGGATGTGACCGATGAGGCCGCGTTCGGCAAAGTCGTGGCAGCAGCTGTCGGAAAATTCGGCACCATCGACATCTTTTTCAACAATGCCGGGATCGAAGGCCCGGTCGCGCCCATACCCGACTTCCCGACCGACGGGTTCCGCAAGGTGATGGACGTCAACGTGACCGGCATCTTCATAGGGCTGAAACTGGTGATCCCGGTCATGGCAAAGGCCGGGCATGGCAGCATCATCAATTCGTCCAGCGTGGCCGGATTGACCGGATCGGCGGGCCTTTGTGCCTATGTCGCCAGCAAACATGCCGTTCTTGGTCTGACACGGGCGGCAGCGGTCGAATGGGGGGGCAAGGGCATCCGTGTGAACTGCATCAATCCCGGCCCCATCGACAGCCGGATGATGGAGTCGATCGAGGAAGGCGCCAGCCCCGGTGCTGCCGCTGCCGTCCATGACGGTTTTGCCGCCACGATCCCGATGAAACGCTATGGCACCCCTGACGAAGTGGCGGGAGTGGTGGCGTTCCTCGCATCCGACGATGCCGCCTATGTCAACGGGGCCGCCTATACCGTCGATGGCGGCATGACGGCCGCCTGATTACCTGAGCAGCGGCCCGTCGTGATCAAGATAGGTCTTGTCGAAATGCGCAAACTCCACCAGCCCGTCCAGATCGTGAATCTCGACATGGCCATGTTGGAACGTGACAAGCCCGTCCTCGCGCAACTCGCGCAGGACGCGGTTCACATGAACGGCGCTCAGTCCCAACGTGTCTGCCAGCAGATATTGCGACAGCGGGCAGTCATATCCCGAAAGCGAGCCCAGGCCCACCAGTTTTAGCCTTGCGCTCAGTTCCAGCAGGAAATGTGCGGTACGTTCCTTTGCGTCGCGCCGGCCGATGCTGACCAGATGCTCGACCACCATCGCCTCGTCACGCGACGCCGCCCAGAGAACAGCGGTGGCAAGGCGCGGCGTCTCGCTGAAGGTTTCCAGCAGGTCGCGCACCAGCACTTCAGAGGCCTCGACCTTCGTGACCGGTTCGATGTTGTGATCCGACGTGCGGAACAGCACCGAGCGAAGGCCCAGGAAATCGCCGGGGATCTGGAAATCGACGATCTGGCGGGTTCCGTCCGCAAGGATCTTGTAGGAACAGACCCAACCCGACGCCAGGATATAGGCCGCCTGATTGGTCTGTCCCTGATGCACCATATCCTTTCCCGCGGGAAAGACCTTGCGCCGACCATGCAAGCGGTCCAGCGTCAGGTGCTCTTTCTTGGACAGGGCGACGAATGCGCCGAGCTTTCGCGCGAACGGGCTGTGACTGGCATTCAATGCCAACGCTCCTTTTATGTCAGGCGCCAAGGACGGTCGCGGGCACACAGGTGCGTGTCCGTGCGATCGTCAGATAGGCGCGAATAAAACCGCTCGGACTGATCTGCCTCAGCCCGCGTGAACCAAGAACTGCGAAGCTGGCGCAACGTTCCCGATCAACGCGCGCCGCATCCCCGGCATCTGCAACTGGAAGGCTTCGTCAATGCCCAACATCCCCGACGTGTCAGGAGTGGCCGCACTGGCGATCTGCGAGTCGCTTCTGCTGGCGATGAATGACCGCAACATTCTGCCGGAACATGAAATTGTCGGCATCCTTCGCGATGCCGCTGCGGCGCATTCGAATGACACAGGGTCGGACGGCCAGACCGAGCTTCACGCCGCCGTCGCAGCCCTGATCAACGGCATTCTTGCGGGCGGAAATTCTGTTCGTCGCCGGTAGGCGGAGCCCCGGGACAGGCGGGAATCCCGCGTCCGCCTTCGGAAATTCCGGCGGCACTGATCTGGGATAGCGCGCCAAGGCCACGGGGCCGATAGGGTGGGATATGTCCGCACACCCTCAGGCTGTGCCGCGCCCGATGCCGAGCATCGCTGCAAAAGGGCAGCCGCCGATACCCGAAAGGACCTGTGATGAACTGGGATGAGATTGAAAACAACTGGGACACCATGACCCGACGGATGCGGTCGGGCCTGCCTGCACCGAACCCCGGCGATGCCCGACTTGAAGATCTGCCCGGGGATCCCGCCAACGGGGCGGAAACCCTGGTCAGTGATACTGCGCGGACGCGCGCGGGGGATCTGACGCCAATCGCTCATGAGGTGGCGTGACGGCTGTAACCTTGTTGCGCGGACTTCGACAGCGCATGGTCCACAGTATCGGGTGGCGACCATCCCGGAGTGACCTGTGGCGGGACACAACGCCGATCCGGTCCGAGATCTTCGGCACCGAAAGGCTGGAGCATCACGCGCTGACCCTGGCCGCCGCACAGGCGGTTGCGCCCTGGCGCGGCCCGCCTGTCCGTCCGCTGACGGCGCGGGTCAAGGACAATGCACGCTATCTGCTCATGGCCTACCGATCCTGCGCGAAAACGCTGCAGGCGGGGCGTCCCGTTGCGCCCGCCGCCGAATGGCTGCTGGACAATTTCCATCTGGTCGAACAGCAGTTGCGCCAGATCGACGACGATCTTCCGGCAGGATATTATCGGCAGTTGCCCAAGCTCGCCGATGGTCCATTTGCGGGCTATCCGCGCGTGTTCGGTCTGGCATGGGCCTATGTCGCCCATACCGACAGTCTTCTGTCGGGTTCTGTCCTTGTCCGGTTCGTGAAGTCCTATCAGCAGGTCAGCCCGCTCACGATCGGTGAACTATGGGCCGTGGCGATCACGCTGCGGATCGTGCTGATCGAGAACATGCGCCGTCTGGCCGAACAGATCACCCTTGGCAACGAACAGCGGGCCGTGGCCGACGGCATCGTCGACCGGGTTCTGGCGGCGCAGAACGACAAGGCGGTGTCGCCACAGGACGCGCTTCATTCTGCGACAGCCTTTCTTGCCCGCGCACCGCTGGATGAAATCGTGGCGGCCCAGATTGCCAAGCGCCTGCGAGGGTTCGATCCGGCCGAAACACCCCTGCACGCCTGGCTGGAAGACCGGCTGCATCATCAGGGGTCCACGATCGAAACCGTCGTGCGGAATGCGCAACTCCGCCAAGGCGCGTCAAACGTCACCATGCGCAATATCGTGACCAGCATACGTCTGGCGTCAGAGCTGGACTGGACGGATTTTGTCGAGGATGTCAGCCTGATCGACGACCGCCTGCGCGCCCGGTCCGATTTCGCGGCGATGGATTTCAACACGCGCAACAGCTATCGTACAGAAATCGAGGTGCTGGCGCGCGGCTCCGGCATAAGCGAGATCGCCATCGCGGATGCTGCATTGCGACTTGCAGCAAAAGGTGCGCCCGGTGCCCTGTCCGACCCGGGGTTCAGCCTGATCGGACCCGGCCGCACTGCGCTGGAACGCGATGTCGGTTTTGTGCCGACGCTGAGGATGCGGCTGGGCCGTGTCGCGGGCCAGCTCGGATTGGGTGGCTATCTCGGCTCCATTGTGCTGGTTTCGATGACAGTTCTTGCCGCCGCTCTCTGGGCCACGGGTGCAGAGAGGCTTTCCTTGCTGCTCCTTGCGATCACAGGTCTTGTCACCGCGTCCGAGGCCGGTATCGCGCTGGTCAATCTGGCCGTGACCCGGACTGTCCGGCCAGGATTGTTGCCGGGGATTGATCTGTCCAAGGGAATTCCTCCGACCCTGCGGACGCTGGTGGCGGTGCCCGTTCTGCTGCACGACGCCGAAGATCTTCAGGCGCAGATCGACCAGCTTGAGGTCCATTACCTGTCCAGCACCGGCGGCGCGCTGCACTATGCGCTGCTGTCCGACGGGCCCGATGCGGCCAGCCAGACGACATCTCAGGATGCGTCGCTCGTCGCCACGGCCGAGGCGGCAATCGGGCGCCTGAACGCGCGGTATCCATCTGATCGCGGTAATCGGTTCCTGTTCCTGCATCGTCACCGGCAATGGAACGCGGCGGAAGCTGTCTGGATGGGATGGGAGCGCAAGCGCGGCAAGCTGACCGAGTTGAACCGGATGCTGCGCGGCGCCACCGACACGAATTTCCTGCCCCATGCCCGCCTGCCGCAGGATGTGCGCTTCGTCATCACCCTTGATGCCGATACCCGCCTGTTGCGCGAAACCGTTGCAAGGCTGATCGGCAAGATGGCCCATCCGCTGAACCGGGTCGTGTTCGATCCGGTGACGCGGCGTGTCATCGCGGGCTATGGCATAGTGCAGCCCCGCGTGACGCCAGCACTGCCGACGGGCACGGAAGGCTCGCTTTTTCAGCGCATCTATTCCAGCCCCGGCGGGATCGAGCCCTATGCCAGTGCCGACAGCAACGTCTATCAGGATCTGTTCGGCGAGGGGTCTTTCACCGGCAAGGGCATCTATGATGTGGATGCCTTTGCCGCCAGCCTTGCGGGCCGCGTGCCCGATAACAGCATGCTGAGCCATGATCTGTTCGAGGGGGATTTTGCACGCGCGGGTCTGGCCTCGGATATTGACGTGGTCGATGCCTTTCCCGCGCGCTACGACACCGCGATGCGCCGGCAGCACCGGTGGGTGCGGGGCGACTGGCAGCTTCTGCCATGGCTGATACGGCCGCACAGTGGCCTGTCGTTGCTTGGACGCTGGAAGATGGCCGACAATCTGCGGCGCGCCCTTGTGGCACCGCTGACGCTTGTCACCCTGTTCGCAGGCTGGATGTTGCCGCTGCCGGTGGCAGCTGTCTGGTCCGTCGCGGTGCTGACAATGCTGGCCCTGCCACATCTGGTCGGGCTGCCGTTTGCCGTGCTGCCGGGCCGGGCCGGGATCACGTCACGCAGCCACCTTGCGGCGCTGCTGGCCGATGCGCGCCGTGCCTTCGGTCTGATCGCGCTGAACACGGCGTTTCTGGCCGATACGGCGTGGCAGATGACGGATGCCACGCTGCGCACGCTGATCCGGCTGGTGGTGACGCGCCGACACCTGCTGCAATGGGTGACGGCCGCCGCCGCAGGCGCAGAAATGCAGCCCGGACCAGGGGCGCAGTATCGCATGATGGCGGGCGGGCTGGCACTTGGCCTCAGCGCTTGCGGAGCGGCGGCGGCGCTCAACCCTACGGTCTGGCCGGTGGTCACAGCATTCGCATTTCTGTGGCTGGCGGCGCCCGCGCTTGCCCATCGGATCAGTCGCCCGCAGGCAGCCTTGTCCCCCTTGCCCCTGAAGGACAGCGAAATCCGGGCCCTGCGCCTCATCGCCCGCCGCACCTGGCGGTATTTTGAGACCTTCGTGACCGAGACCGACAATTTTCTGCCCCCCGACAACTTTCAGGAAACCCCGGAGCCCACGGTCTTTCACCGCACATCGCCCACCAATATCGGCCTCTATCTGCTGTCCGCAACGGTGGCCCGCGACATGGGGTGGATCGGGCAGGCCGCGGCCGTCACCCGGCTGGAAAAGACGCTGCTGACCGTGCAGCGGATGCCCCGCTTCCGGGGGCATCTTTTCAACTGGCATGATACCCGTGATCTGCGCGTGCTGGATCCGGCCTATGTCTCGGCGGTGGACAGCGGCAATCTGGCCGGTCATCTGATCGCCGTGGCGCAGGCCTGCCGGGACTGGCGGGAAATGCGGCTGGCAGAACCGGAACGGCGCGCAGGGCTTGGCGATGCGCTGGCGCTGGCTCGACTGGCGCGCACACCCGGGGCCCCTGCGATCTCGGCCCTGCTGGACCGACTGATCGCCGCCAATGCGCGGCATGAGGCTTTCCCGACCTTGCTGCCCCTGGCGACCGAGGCTGCCGGTCTGGCCGCTCTGGACGATCCCGCATCCGATCTGGCCTTCTGGTGCAGTGCTGTGCGCGATTGCATTACCGGGCATGTCGAGGATGCGACGCGTGGCGCGGACCCCCGCCTTTCCAATGTCGAACGGCTGGCCCGCGATCTTGCGATGCAGATGGATTTTGCCTTTCTGCTCGACCCCGAGAAAAGGCTGCTGTCCATCGGCTTTTCCGTGGCGACGAACACGCGCGACCCCAACTGCTATGACCTGCTGGCCTCCGAGGCGCGGTTGGCCAGCCTGTTGGCCATCGCCAAGGGCGACGTGCCGACCCGGCACTGGTTCCGGCTGGGCCGCGCCGCGACACCCGTGGGGCCGGGATCGGCGCTGATCTCGTGGTCGGGCAGCATGTTCGAATATCTTATGCCCTCACTGGTGATGCGAGCGCCTGCGGGGTCGGTGCTGGAACAGACCAACCGGCTGATCGTGGAGCGCCAGAGGGATTATGGCGTGGCGCATGGGATGCCCTGGGGTGTGTCGGAATCCTCCTACAACGCGCGGGATCTCGAGATGACCTATCAGTATTCCAACTTCGGTGTGCCGGGGCTGGGTCTGAAACGGGGCCTGAATGAAAACCGTGTCATCGCGCCCTATGCCACGGGGCTGGCCACGATGATCGCACCGCAGGCGGCCCTGCGCAATTTCAAGCGGCTTGCCGCCCTTGGGGCCGAAGGCCGGTTCGGATTCTACGAGGCGGTCGATTTCACGGCGCAGCGCCTACCTGCCGGGAAAGATCACGCCCTGGTGCAAAGTTTCATGGCGCATCATCAGGGCATGACGATCACCGCCATCGCCAACACAGTGCAGGACGGGCTGTTGCGGACCCGGTTCCACGCGGAACCGATGATCCGGGCGGTCGACCTTCTGCTGCAAGAGCGCGTGCCGCGCGACGCAACTGCAGCGCCACCCCGGGCCGAGGATGTTCCGGTCACGAGGGTCGAAATCGACAACGCTCCGATGGTGCGCCAGTTCGAAGGCCCGGGCAACACAACGCCCACCGGGCATATGCTTTCGAACGGGCGCTACGGCGTGATGCTGACCCCCACGGGCGGAGGTTTCAGCCGCTGGCGCGATCTGGCCATCACCCGCTGGCGGCCCGATCCATCACAGGCGGTGATGGGATCATTCATCTTTGCGCGGGATGTGAAATCCGGTGCGCTCTGGTCCGCGGCGGGGCAGCCGGCCGGATCCGGAGACCACCAGCACAGCGCGGTGTTCTGCGAACACGAGGCCTCATTCCGCCTGCATGAGAAAAAGCTGGGCATGACCACCGAAATCGTGGTTTCGGCTGAGGATGATGCCGAGGCGCGCCGCGTCACGCTGACCAATACCGGCCGCCATACGCGCGAGATCGACCTGACATCCTATGCCGAACTCGTGCTGGCGCCACAGGCATCCGATCTGGCGCATCCGGCATTCTCGAAGCTCTTCGTGGTGACGGATTACATGGCCGAACTTGGAGCCATCATTGCCACCCGCCGCCGACGCTCCACCACCGACCCCGAGGTCTGGGTCGCCCATATCGGCGTCGTCGAAGGCGTTGAGAGCGCCCCGGTCCAGTATGAGACCGACCGCGCACGGTTCATTGGCCGAGGACGGGATATCGGCACTGCGGCGATGGCGGAAAGTCCGTTATCGGGCACCACGGGCACGGTTCTTGATCCGATCTTTGCGCTGCGCCGCCGGGTTGTCGTGCCTCCCGGCGGCATGGCGCGCGTGACGTTCTGGACCGTGGTCGCCGAAACGCCCGAGGCGCTTCTGGATCAGGTGGATCGCCACCGCGAACCCTCGGCCTTCGAGCGCGCCGTGACCCTGTCCTGGACACAAAGCCAGGTGCAACTGCGCCATCTGGGTGTCACCCCCGCCGCTGCGGTCGATTTTCAGCGCCTCGGCGGCATGATCCTGCGCGACGATCCGCGCTTGCGGGCGACGCCCGGCCAGATCGACGCCGGTATGGGGCCGCAATCGACCCTCTGGGCGATGGGCATTTCGGGCGATCTGCCGGTCATCCTGTTCCTGATCAGCGACACCGAAGACACCGCCGCCCTGCATGAGGTACTGGCCGCGCATGAATACCTGCGGATGCGGCAACTGGATGTCGATCTGGTGATCCTGAACGACCGTGCGTCGTCCTATGTACAGGATCTGCAGAGCGCCATTGACGTGACTGTGCGCTCGGCCCAGACCCGCCCGCGCAATACGGTCCGTCAAGGCGCGACACAGGGTGCGATCCACACCCTGCGCGCCGATCTTGTCACAGCCGAACAGCGTGCCATGCTGAGCGCCGTGGCGCGCGTGACATTGCTGGCCAGCCGGGGGGGCATCGGCGCCCAGATCAACGCCGTGCCGCCGGTTGAAACGGCGCCAGCGCCGCCGCGCCTTGCGGCGCCGGTCCCGTCACCGGCCAGCGCAGCCCCGGACATAGAATTGGAGTTCTTCAACGGCACCGGTGGATTTGCTGAAGACGGCCGCGAATATGTGACCATCCTGCGCGACGGGCACACCACGCCCGCGCCCTGGATCAATGTCATCGCCAATCCGGCCTTCGGATTTGCGGTTTCGGCTGAAGGCAGCGGCGCTGTCTGGGCCGAAAACAGCCGCGAGAACCAGTTGACGCCATGGTCGAACGACCCGGTCTGCGATCCTGCGGGAGAGGCGCTCTATCTGCACGATCTCGACAGTGGCGCGCTGTGGACGCCGACCGCGTTGCCGATCCGGGGGCGCGGCACCTATGTCGCGCGGCATGGCTTCGGCTACAGCCGCTTCGAACATGCCGCCCATGGCATCGCGGCGGATATGGTGCAGTTCGCGCCGCTGGACGATCCGGTCAGGATTACCCGCCTGACGCTGCGCAACACCGGCGACACCATGCGACGCCTTGCGGTCACCGCCTATGCGGAATGGGTTCTTGGCACGTCCCGCAGCGCCACGGCGGCCCATATAACCACCACAAGGGACCCGGAAACCGGGGCTGTTTTCGCCCGCAACCCCTTTGGCCTTGGATTTCCGGGCCGCGTCGCCTTTGTCGATCTGGGCGCGGAGACAAGCAGCGTGAGCGCGGACCGGGCAGAGGTTCTGGGCCGTGAGGGCAGCATGGCACGCCCCGCCGGGATCGGCGCCCGACGGCTGTCGGGGCGCACCGGGCCCGCGCTCGACCCCTGCGCCGCACTGCAGCGCCATGTGACACTTGCACCGCAGGAAAGCGTGGAAATCCTGTTCCTGCTTGGGCAGGCAGAGTCAACCGAGGCCGCGCGCGCCCTGATCGCGTGCCACCGCACCACCGATCCCGAAACGACGCTTCAGGGCGTTCGCCAGCACTGGACCGATCTTCTGACCGCCGTGCAGGTCACGACGCCCGACCGCGCCATGGATATCCTGCTGAACGGCTGGCTGCTTTATCAGACGCTCGCCTGCCGGATCTGGGCGCGTGCCGGGTTCTATCAGGCCAGCGGCGCCTATGGCTTTCGCGATCAGTTGCAGGATGGCATGGCACTGACCGCGCTGCGACCGGACATGACGCGCGCCCATCTTCTGCGTGCGGCATCACGGCAGTTTCCCGAGGGCGATGTGCAGCACTGGTGGCTGCCCCATTCGGGTCAGGGCGTGCGCACGCGGATTTCGGATGACCGCCTCTGGCTGGGCTTCGGCGTTGCGCAATACATCTGCGTTTCCGGCGATGCCGCGATCCTCGACGCGCAAATTCCGTTTCTGGAAGGTCCGGCGCTGCCCCCCGGGGCGCATGATGATTTCTTCCTGCCCGCAATCTCGGGGACGACAGCAAGTCTCTTCGAACATTGCGCGCGCGGGCTGGATCAGGCGGTCGACCTGACGGGCGCGAACGGCATGCCGCTGATCGGAACGGGCGACTGGAACGACGGCATGAACCGTGTTGGCGAAGGCGGTCAGGGCACCTCGGTCTGGCTGGGCTGGTTGCTGATTGCCACCATCGACGCGATGGTCCCCCATGCAGATATCCGCGACCCGGTCCGCGCCGAGCGCTGGCGCGCCCACCGGACCACCGTTCTGCAGGCCATCGAAAGCGAAGGCTGGGACGGCGCATGGTATCGCCGTGGCACCTATGACGACGGCACGCCGCTGGGATCGGCGGCGTCCGAGGAATGCCGGATCGACAGCATCGCGCAATCCTGGGCCGTCCTGTCCGCTGCGGCTGACCCGGCGCGTGCAGCCACGGCCATGGCCAGCATGTCAGAGCACCTGATCCGCCCCGATCCGGGGCTTGCGCTGCTGTTCACGCCGCCCTTCGACAGCAGCCCGCTCGACCCGGGTTACATCAAGGGCTACCCGCCGGGATTGCGCGAGAATGGCGGGCAGTACAGCCATGCGGCGATGTGGGCAATCCTTGCACATTGCCGCATGGGAGATGGCGATGCGGCGGCGGGGCTGTTCTCGCTGGTCAATCCCATCAACCATGCCCTGACACCCGGGGCCGCCATGCGCTACAAGGTCGAACCCTATGTCGTGGCCGCGGACGTCTATTCCATGGCTCCGCATGAAGGGCGCGGCGGGTGGACCTGGTACACCGGATCGGCCGGCTGGATGTATCGTGCCGGGATCGAGGGCATTCTGGGGCTGACCCGCGAAGGATCGGAAATTCTGCTTGACCCTTGTTTCCCGAAGGACTGGCCAGAGATCCGTGCAACGGTCCGGCTTGGGGACAGCGATATTGCCATCACCATAAAGAACGAAGGCCGGACCGGACATGGCATTCATTCTGCCCTGCTCGATGGCGTGCCCCTGACGCCCGACAAGGGTCGGCTCAGGCTTCGTTTGCCCGAGGGCAGGCACAGTCTTCGGGTGACGTGCTGATCCCTGGGCAGCGGGCCTTGGGGAACTGGCGCAAATTACCCCGGACGCGACGGCGCACGCGTCCGGTGCAGAAACAGAACGGACAGGCACCTTTTTCGGGCAGTCCTGACCTCACCCGCCGGGCGTCTCTGCTGTAAGGGCAAGCCGCACCAGTGCCGGCAAGGATGCCGCGCGCGTTTTACGCATCACCGATGCGCGATGGTTTTCAACGGTGCGCTGATTGACCCCAAGATCATGGGCGATGATCTTGTTGGGCGCCCCGGTCAGCACCAGCGCCAGAACCTCGCGCTCACGCGTTGTCAGGCCGGAGAAGCGCTGCTGCGCGGCCTTGCGCGTTTCCAGGACCGGCTGGCTGTTGTCGCCCGACTTGATGGCGTGGCGCACGCTGGCCAGCAGAACGGCGGCGCTCGCCGGCTTTTCGATCAGATCAGAGGCCCCCGCCTTCAACGCCGCAACGGCTGTTGCCGCATCGCCATGTCCGGTCAGCATGACCGTGGGCAGTTTCGATTGCTGTGATCGCAGCAGGGTGATCAGAGCGACCCCATC
This sequence comes from Szabonella alba, assembly GCF_016765775.1. GTDB lineage: Bacteria > Pseudomonadota > Alphaproteobacteria > Rhodobacterales > Rhodobacteraceae > Szabonella > Szabonella alba. Next base: position 24,315 of record NZ_JAESVN010000011.1, read on the forward strand.
CATGCCGGGTAACAGGTTGTCGACCAGCAGACAGGCGCCGGAACGGGCATGCGGCGCGGCCAGGAAATCTTCGGCAGTGGCATAGGTAAACACCCTCCAGCCCTCGGCCTCGAACAAGCGGCGGGTGGTTTCGCGGATCATCGAGGCGTCGTCGATGACGTAAACCGTGGTGATGTCCGTGTCCGGTCGCTGCGCGCTTTTGCCCTGTTCGATACGGGCCTTCTGCATCAGGTCGGAAATCAGGGCCAGCAAGACCTCGGGCATGACCGGCTTTACGAGATGGTGATGGACCGAGGCTGTGACGCTTTTCAGGGTGGCCGAGGTGATATCGCCGGTCAGGATGATGCTGGGCACCGTGCCGCCCAGAACATCGGGCAGATCCTGCGCCAGCGTCAGACCGTTTGTGCCGCCTTGCAGATCAAAATCCGCCAGCAAAAGATCAGGCCGTTCCACATCACCGCTGGCCCATGCCAGCGCCTGCTGGGCCGTGGCTTTGGACACAACCGTATGGCCCTCTCCTTGCAGCACATCTGCCAGAAGATCGCGCAGGGATTCTTCATCCTCGACCAGAAGGATCGTGCCGGTCTGTCGCGTTGCCGTCAAAACCTCTGGTCCTGTCTGCACGGCAGCCGGGGGATCGGGAACCGGGTCAACCACCTGCAGCGTGATCATGAACGCAGACCCCTTGCCGGGGGTGGACCGGACAGTCACCGGATGATCCATCAGTTCGGCAAGCCGCTGCACGATCGACAGGCCCAGCCCGAGGCCCTGCCCGAAAGGTGAGGCTGATTTGCTGACGGTTTGATAGGGATCGAAGATGGTCTTCGTATCCTTCTCTGCCACGCCAATGCCGCTGTCGCAGACAAGGATGGTCACAACGTCGCCGCGCCGTCGGCACCCCATCAGGATGCCGCCTTTGGGTGTGTATTTCACCGCGTTGGACAACAGGTTGCGCAGCATCTGTTCCAGCAGTTGCGGGTCGGTCTGCACCCAGACCCTGGACGGCACCGCGCGCAGTTTCAGTCCCTTGAGCCCGCATTGCGGTCCGAATTCATCGACAAGCCGCTTCATGAGCGGCGCAATGGCCACAGGGCGCATCTCGGGATGCACGATCCCGGATTCGATCCGGTTCACATCCAGCATCGAATCCAGCATCGCGGTCATCGAGTTCAGCGTCTGATCCAGCAGCGCGGCCAGCCGTGCCGCTTCGCTGGATCGTTTATGCGGGGCCATCAGCTTGTGCAGCAGCGCCATGGATTGCAGCGGCTGGCGCAGGTCATGGCTGGCCGAGGCCAGAAACCGCGACTTGGCCCGGGTCGCGCGGTCGGCCTCGGCCATGGCGGCGTGCAAGGCGGCAGTGCTGCGTTTGCGTTCGGTGATATCCACATAGGTGATCACCACACCCTCGACCCGCCCGCCTTCGGCACGGTAGGGTTGAATGCGACGCAGGAAAAACTGACCGCCAAGCCCCTCGGTCTCCCGCTCCTGCGGATCGCAGGTTGCCAGCACGGCGCGGATATCCGCAGACAGGTCATCATCTTTCGACAGCGAGGCAAGGTCGGCAATCGGGCGCCCCACATCGGTCGGGATCACGCGAAAGATCGCGCGGGCGGCGGGCGTGAAGAAGCGGATGTTCAGATCAGGGTCCAGAAACAAGGTCGCCACATCTGTGCTGAACAGCACATTCTGCAGGTCATTGGCGGTGGTGCGGTGACGTTCCAGCGTTTCCTGCAACTGGCTGTTCAGCGCTGTCAGTTCTTCGTTCAGGGATTGAAGTTCCTCTTTCGAGGCCAACAGCTCCTCATTGGTGGACTGAAACTCCTCGTTGACCGACAGCGCTTCGGCGGCGTCAGCGCTGCGCGCTTCCACCTCCTCCTCCAGATCGCGCAGCGCGTCGGACAGATCCCCGCGCGCCGCTTCCAGATCTGCTTCCAGATCGCCCCTGCGCTGGTCCGGGCCGGTGGTCTGGCCCGATGACGGGCGCGCGGTGCTGATAAAGCAGGCCAGCACCAGCGGCTCGTCCCCGGCCATCACGGAATGCAGGGCAATATCAAAGCCGTCCGCCCCCTGCAGCCGCCCCCCTGAAATCGTCACCAGCGGGTTTTCCGGGGTGCAGGACGCCGCAGCCGTACGGAACCGGGCGCGCAGCGCCTTTGGCAACATGCCGGCAATACCCGGATCAGGGTGGCCTTGGGTGACTTTCAGATATTTCTCGGTTTCGCCAAGCAGATACAGGCATTCCAACCGGTCATTCAGCAAGACAGCCGCGGGCGTATAGGTTTCAAACACGATGCGGCGGCACAACTCGGCCAAAGCAGACCGCCTCAGCGGAGTTTGCCCCGGCACGGCCGGGGCTTCCCCGCGCTTGCCCAAACTGAAATTCAGGTCCCCGGGCAGGCTCTTGCCGACGCGCCGCCACAGACGCGCCGCCTTGTCCTCGATCGCAAAGCAGGCATCGCTTTGCCCCGGCATTTCCGCCGCCCCCAGCAGCAGCAGCCCACCGGACCGCAAGGCGAAACAGCAGCGCGCGATGACGCGTGCCTGCGCCTCGGGGCCCATATAGATCAACACGTTGCGGCATGACACCAGATCAATCTTTGAAAACGGCGGGTCGGACAGCAGATCGGCGACGGTGAACACGACCAGATCCCGCAGAGCCGACGTGACCCGCCAGCCGTCATTTTCGGCCACGAAGAACCGGTCCAGCCGCTCGCGTGAGACATGGGCCGCAATATCCTTGGAATAGAACCCGGCGCGGGCGGTGGCGACGGCTTCGGGATCGACATCGGACGCAAGAATCTGCAACCGGGCGGTGGCGCCTGCGGCCTCAATCGCCTCAATGCAGGTGATGGCAAGACTATAGGCCTCTTCGCCGGTGCTGCACCCGGCAACCCAGACCCGCAGCGGACGATCACCGGCCATCGCCGCCAGAAGGTCCGGAACGACCTTCGCCGACAGATTTTCAAACACCGCTGAGTCGCGGAAAAAGCTGGTGACATGGATCAGAAGATCGGCTGACAACTGGCTGCGCTCATCTTTGTCGGACTGCAGCATTCCAAGGTAACGTGCAGTTTCATCAGACCCAAGTCCGATCCGTGCCATCCGGTGGGCGATGCGCCGTTCCAGTGTGCCGCGTTTGTAAAGCGAGAGGTCCTGCGCCACATGTTCGCGCAGAAAGGCCAGCACATCGTCATATCCGGTGGTCGCCACGCTGGCCGCACGCAGGGCGCTGCCGCGTTTTGGCTCCGGTTTATCGGCCGCCGGGTTTCCGCCGGTTTCAAAAAATGCGCGCAATGCGGCGGCCATCTTGCTGATGGGCAGGGTCTTTGCCACAAGGCCAGTTGCAATTGCGCTGTCCGGCATGCCGGGATAGCCTGCTTCGGTCGGGTCTTGCGCGATCACCAGCCCGCCAGCGGCCTGCATATCCGCAAGCCCCAGCGTGCCATCGGTGCCACTTCCGGACAGGATTATACAGGCCGAGGCCTTTGCTGCATCCTGGGCGAGGGAGCGCAGCAGCACATCAAATGGCAGGCGAACCGATTTGCCGCCCTCCGGGTCGCGCAGGTGAATGACCCCCCGTTTCACGGTCAGAAAAACGCCGGGCGGTATGACGTGAAGCACCCCGGCCTGAAGCGCCAGACCTTCGGTGGCCTGAACGACCTGCAGCCCGGTATGCTTTGCCAGCAGATCCACCATCATGCTGTCATGCGACGGATCAAGATGCAGGATCAGGATGAAGGCCCCCGGAACAGTCCCCGGCAGGTCCTTTATCAGCTCGCGACAGGCTTCCAGTCCGCCGGCAGAGGCACCGATCGCGACAACAGGCAGAACGGTGCGCGGCTTATCCTCTGACATGGTCGTCTCCTGATCGGGCCGACTGTCGAAGGGAATGGTGGATCTGTCGTTCTGTGACGCCGCCGGTGCTTGATCGTCACAATACTTCACTCAATTGTATCAGTTATTGCCGCAGGCGGAAACGTCTATCTGTCCCCCCCTCATTTCAGGAATGGGGGGGTATGTTCTGCGACTGCGTAGATTCCGATGCTGCACAGTCTACTCCCGTTAAGGCAGAAATGCAGAACGACCTGTTGCTTTTTGCGAGTGCCCGAAAGACCGGAAAACCCCGGTTGCCCGGTCTTTCGGGAAAACTCGGTTCGTACCGGGGCGCGCGCCTTTGACAGGCCCCCCATGCGACCCCATCGGGCCGACCTGCACAGCCCGTTCTTTCTCCCCGCTTTGCCACCAACCTAAGGAAAGTCCATGAACCAGATCATCTATATCGTCGGCGCTGTCGTGATTGTGCTGGCATTGCTCAGTTTTGTCGGCCTGCGCTGATTGCGCCTGTAAATACAAGGAATAAACCCATGATTTCTGACGCATCCGCCACCCGTCCCGGACTCGGCCCGGTGCCCGCGATGGCCCAAAGCGACGTGTCCTATGTGGATTGGTCCGCCATTCTTGCAGGTGGCATCTTTGCGCTGTCGATCTCGCTTCTGCTGATCAGTTTCGGGGCTGGGCTTGGCCTGTCGCTGACCTCGCCTTATCGCGGTGATGGTGTCTCTGCCCCCTGGCTCGCCATCGCGGCAGGCATCTGGTTTGCCTGGGTGATGGTCACCGGCTTTGGCGCGGGCGGCTACCTTGCCGGGCGGATGCGGCGCCGCGCAGGCGATGCCACCGCGCCCGAGGTGGAAGCACGCGACGGAATGCACGGGCTGATTGTCTGGGCGACGGGCGCATTGGCTGCGGCAATTCTGGCAACCCTTGGCGTGGGTGGAGTGCTGAGTGCCGGGGCGACCGGCACCGCGCAGGTTGTTGATGCAGCGGGCGAGGCGATGTCATCCGACTATTTCGACGACCTGATGTTGCGCGATACCGTCGCGGCGTCGGAAACGGACGCAGCAACGACCGCACCGGGCCAACCGCCGACAACCGAAGCTCCCGTCCTTCAGCGCGAAGTGGTTGCCATCCTCGCCCGCAGTGCAGTTGACGGCCAGATGGCCGAGCGTGACAGCACCTATCTTGCGCAGACCATTGCCGCAAACAGCGATCTTGACCAAACCGCCGCGCGCACGCGTGTCGATGAAGTGAATGCCGAAATCGCCGACGCCCGCACCACCGCCATGGCCGCTGTCGAAAAGGCCCGTGTCGCGGGTGTGGTCTTTGGCTTCATCGCCGCCGCCACCCTGCTGATCGGCGCCGTAGCCGCGTTCTTTGCCGCCACCGCAGGTGGCCGTCATCGTGACGAAGGTCTGGGGCTGGATGTCCTGATGCAGCGACGCTGAAGCGATTTCCCTGACACAGTCCCGGTCCAGAAAGGAATACCCCATGCCCGCACTAATCGCCTGGCTGCTCGGAGCGCCGCTCCTTGTCGTAATCATCATCGCCCTGCTGCTTTAACCCACCGCCCGATCCGAACCGCCTTCCACCCTCGCTGAGGAGAACCCCATGATCCGAGAAGTCACTGCTCAGGTCTTTATCAGCACACTCACCGAAATGCTGGAGAGCCAGCGTGCCCTGCGGTCGCTGCGGTTGCGGCGGCAGAACAAGGCGCATGCCGAACGGTTCATCCAGACCTATCGGAATGAACCCGACGACGGCTTGCAACCGCTGTCCTGGCCGACAAGGTCCAGACGGATGGACCGTGAAGCACAGGGCCGGAACTGGGCCGACTGAGGCCCCTCCACCCTTCTTGTACCCCGACAGTATCCATTTCAGGAGCACAACGATGACCATCGAAACCCTTGACGACCTTTTCCTTCACACGCTGAAAGATGTGCTCTACGCCGAGCGCAAGATCCTCAAGGCACTGCCGAAGATGGAGCGCAAGGCAACCGATCCGAAGCTCAAGACTGCACTGTCCTCCCATCGCGATGAGACCGAAGGGCAGGTCGTACGGCTGGAAGAGGTGTTCGACATCCTTGGCAAACCGGCGCGCGGCGCGAAATGCGACGCCATGGTCGGCCTGATCGAAGAAGCCGAGGGCCTGATGGCCGATATCGAAGATCCGGAAACAATGGATGCCGCCCTGATTTCACTGGCGCAAGCGGTCGAGCACTATGAGATCGCACGTTATGGCACGCTGGTTGCGTGGGCCAGACAACTTGGCCATCCGCAGGCAGAAACCCTGCTCAAAACCACGCTGGATGAGGAATACGGTGCAGACAAAGCCTTGTCCAAACTCGCCCAGCAACGCCTGAACGCTGCCGCCGCTGCCTGACGGCACGGTCATCATGGGGGCCTCCTCCGCATGATGACCCGACCGCGGCAACGATGACGCCCCTGACATCAGACGCTGCACCCCGCTGCCTTCAGGACGGCGGTGACACTGCATGTCTGCCCTTGCAGAAAGCGAGACGCATCCCATGACTGACACGCATTCGTTTCACGCGCTTCTACCGCAACAGGCGGTGACACTGCGCCGTCGCGCGCTCAAACTGACGTCGAACCAGCACCGGGCCGAAGATCTGGTTCAGACCACACTTCTGAAAGCCTGGAGCAGCCGCGACAGTTTTCGTCCTGAAACCAACCTGCGCGCGTGGCTGTTCACGATCCTGCGCAACACGTTCTTTTCCGAAATTCGGAAATACCGGCGTGAGGTCGAGGATGTTGACGGCGTCCGCGCCGACGCGCTGTTCGAAGAACCGTCGCAGGAACACGCTGTTGCGCTGAATGAACTGCTGGCCGTCATTGCCCGGTTGCCCTTTGATCAGCGTCGCCCGCTCATGCTGATGGGGGTGTTGGGGTTTTCGCAATTGCAGGCGGCCCATGCCTGTGGCTGTACGGTCGGCACGATCAAAAGCCGGGTCAGCCGGGGCAGGGCCGCGCTTGAACGGCTGACGGCGCAGGATGAGACGTTCATCCTGCCCCGGGTTCCGCGCTCCAATATGTCCCTGCAAGCGATGCGGTCAGATGTTGCTGATCATGCTGTCGCCCGGACAGGGGCGGGTCGAAAAGCGGGCTGAAACACGCCCGTTATTGTACCTGCCGGTGCTGTGCGAAAAAGCGCAGCATTTCGCGTGACGCATCCGGACCTTTCGGGTCGGTATAGCTCCCGCCCGGTTGCCCGCCGGACCAGGCATGGCCTGCGCCCTCGATCTCCCAATGCTCGGCGATGCTCCGGCCTGTCTTGTCGTCATGGCATGCGTGCCGATAGCTGCGTCCCTGATCGGATGTTCCCGGGTTGCGCACCCGTTTCAGGCCTTTATGCACCCGCAGAGTCTGCGCAATCACTGCCGTGCCATTGTCCGGGTGTACCGTCCTGTCGGCCAGCCCATGAAACACGATCACCGGAACCGAACTGGGTCGTTCCTTGCCGGATGGTCCGTTGCGCATGGTCGAAAAGGCGGACATCACATCCTGCGCGCCGCCGACCGGCAATCCCGAATGCACGCCGACCGCCGCGATCAGGTCCGGATAGGCCGCGCCCATGATGGCCGCCGCCGCACCGCCCGCCGACAGACCGGCAACATAGACCCGGCTTGCATCGGCGGTATGGTCGCGCAGGATATCGCGGATGATCCCCGCGATCACGGCGGGCTCCCCCCGGTCACGGGCCTGATCTTCCGGGCGGAACCAGTTCCAGCATTTCTGCGCATTCGCGCCCTGCGGCTGCGCGGGCCAGGCGACCAGATAGCCCGCCTCCTCAGCCAGCGCATTCATTCCGGTTCCGGCGGCGAAATCTTCGGGCGACTGGGTGCAGCCGTGCAGCATGACGATCAAAGGACGCGGCCCATCAACCCTGCGCGCCGGAACATACAACCGATAGTCGCGGCTGCCCTGCGGACCGTCATGGATCAGCGACAGAAACTGCGCACCGGCGGGCAGATCCAGCGGTGCAGGTATCACCACGCCCTTTTGCGGCATCCCGCCTGCTGCGATGGAACGCAGGGTTTCGCGCAAGCCTTTGTACCGGGTGCGCGCCGGGCGTTTTGGCTGGGGATCGCCAGCGGGGGTGCCAGGAGGGGTGCCAGCGGGGGTAAATGTTCCCTCGATCACATCCTTGTCGGCAATTCCGGCATGGGCCGTGACATCATCAGACGGCGCGTCCTTCGCGCGCAACATCGAATTGATCAGGGCCGTCGCCTCGGCCAGATTGCCGGAGCGCGTCAGTTCAGTGGCGCGGGCCATACCGCTTCGGGAAAATCGGGTCATGATGTGCTTTCGGGGGTTTGGTATCAGGTGATGCGGTCTGCAAGGGCGGCCTTTACCTCGGCGGAAGCCTGCAGGGTGCCCAGAACGGACAGGGCGGAAATTGTGGCGCGGGCAAGGTCGGCGGTGACATCCGGGGCCAAAACAGCCAGCCCCAGAACGCGGATATCCAGCATCTGACCCGCCGCCTGCGCTGTCATCAGTTCCTCCCGCGTGATGTGCCGCAGGCCCAGATCAACGCTTTTGCGCAGAACAATCTGGCGTACGGTATCGGCATGGCGTTCGATCTGGTTGCGGATCGCAGTGCGGATGAAATCACTGCGGTTGGAATAGAACCCTTCCTGCACCAGAAGTTCGATCTGGCCGAGGTCCACAAAGCCAAGATTGATCGTCAGTTTTTCAGACTCCGGCGCCTTGGCCGGTATCGCGTTTTCAGACTTGTTTGCCAAAAATAACTCCATAAACCATCTGCATGGATGGTATATGGATGTCTCTTGCGAACATGCAAGGCCATCATGGCCCACTATCCCGCCATGGCGAAGCCCCGGAGGGACGCACCTCTACCTCGGACGGCAGTATCGGCTGAAGGTTGTGCCGCATGTACAAGCAGGGGTTAAGCTAACCCGCGGCTTCATCGTTGTGCAAACGCATCGCCCTAACAGCTCTGAAGTCACTCGCGAGCTTGTGGATCCCTGGTATCGGGAACGGGCCCATGTGAAGTTCGCCGAACGAACCGAGCACAATCTAACGATATTTCCAGATCCCGAGGCATTCCGGCCGCGAGGCTTGATTGTCAGGCAGATCAAGCAGCGCTGGGGTTCTATGTCTCCGGCTGGGCGGTTGCTCCTCAGTCGTCGCCTGATCGAGGCACCAGTTGATACCATTGACTACGTCATTACCCACGAGCTGTGCCACATCGCCGAGCCAAACCATGGGGCCGCCTTCTACGAACTCTTGGATCGTGTGCTCCCCGATTGGCAGCACCGCAAGCAGCGCCTGGAGCGCATAATGCGCCTGACACATTCCGATCCCAGTCACAACAGCCGCAGGCGGGACTGCGGTCGAACTCACCGCCAAACCGGACTTTAACCTCATCTATTCAGGGAGTTGCGGAAAATTCACCAAAACAGCGAAGGCAACAGGTCTGGAGAATATCGGCCCGGAGAGAACACTTTCTGACCTTATGGGGAATGTGCCGGTTAACAGCCTCACCCGCATAACCCCCGAAAACAACGGAAAAATTCGGCCGCAGCTGGATCGGGAGAACGCTTTCGCGGGGGCAAGTGGCGGAGCAGGTGGGATTCGAACCCACGGGACCATCTCTGGCCCGGCCGATTTCAAGTCGGCTGCCTTAGACCACTCGACCACTGCTCCGGGGGTCTCAGTAAATGCTCCTCTGACATTTGCCAAGTCAGAGTGTTTCAGCCGGCCGAAGATCGTGGCTTCGGTGCGCTTTCCCGGGGCGGCAGCGCCACAGGGGTGGCGCTGGACACCGCCAGGATATCGCGGACATCCTCCATCGACCTGCCAACCTCGGGCGAGGAACGGCATCCCCCAGTGGCTCGTTTTGCTGTGCGGCGCATAGGCATCGCAAAGGTCGAGGAGGGTCGCCGACCGGCTGGCGGGCATCAGGGGACGCTTCCTCATGCCGATCAACGACGTTGCCCAGGATCTGCGGCACAGCGTCTTGTTGAGGCCGCATCCGGCCTCTGCGGGATATCGCGGGCATGTTCTGCCCGTCCCGCCCTCTGGTCAGGCCGATCCGGTCTGCCCGGTTGTGCCGGGGCGGGCGGTTTGCAAGGTGCGGATGATGGCGGTGATGAGTTTTCGGAAGATGCGTCCGCTGGGGCGGTTGGCGCGGACATGGCGGGCCATGACGGGGCCGATCTTCCAATAGGCCCGGATGAAGCAGCGCCCCGCCGCACTGCGGATCAGAACGGTATCGCGCCAGTGGCGCAGCCAGACCACATCGGGATGCATCCGGTCGCCAAAGGCGGCGGTCGCGACAAAGCAGGTGCCCTGCGCGGCATCGCCTGCGTCGTCTTCCTCCTCGTCCTCATCGGCCGTTTCGTCCTCCTCCTCCCCGTCCTCCACTGCTGGAGGCAGCAGGATATCGCCCTCGCCCAAGGGCGAGGCGATCGGGGTGAGGTTTTCGAAAGACGGGGCCGACAGATCCAGCACCAGATGCGGCAGTTGGGCCATAAGGCCCGCGCCGCCCAAGAGCACCGTCATCCCCCCGGCGGCATGGCTCAGGATCAGGTCGCGTTCCTCACCACTGCCGGTGAAATCGCCCCGGCTGCTGGCGGCCAGCAGATCCTCGACCGTCTTGTAAGTCCCGCCAAAGCTGATGCGGTCGCCCTCATCGGCGCGGAAATCCTGCAGGATGGACCCGGCGCGCGGATCCAGCACAAACCTGTCCGCCCCCGCACCCCCCCAGAGATTGTCCTGACCCAGCCCGGCATGCAGCGCATCATTGCCCGCGCCGCCATACAGATGGTCATCCCCCCAGCCCCCGAACAGCGCATCATCCCCCGCGCCCCCCGTCAGGGTATCCTGCCCCGGACCACCCTGCAGCCGGTCATCCTGCGCGGTGCCGGTCAGGCTGTCATCGCCATCGGTTCCATCGGTCGGGCCGCTTCCTTCCAGCCCAAGGGGCGGCACCAGAACCGGCTCCGGCGCTGCGGTTCCGCCGTCCTCATTCTCCGCTCCGGCATAATGGCCGGTGATGCGGATGACCTGATAATCGCTGCTCAGGCGCAGCGTCAGGCGGGCGCCGTCGATCTCCATCTGCGGCTCCGACACCACCGGCGCGCCGGCCCAGCCATCGGGCACGCTGACGCTTTCGGCCTCGAACCCCACGAAGGCCGGAAAATCGGTGAGATCGAACCCGATCTCCATGCCGTCATCCGGAATGTCATTCGCCGCCAGAAAGATCACCGCTTTCGTGTCATCGGTGAAAGCGAAATAGGTGGCGGGCATGTCGCGGCCCGCATCCAGATGGCGATGGGTCAGCAGTTTCATCCCCGGCAGGGTCTCGGCCATCTGGCGGAACACCTCGCCATGCGGTGAAAGCTGCAATTCACCGGTTTCCGGATCCAGCCAGGTCATCGTGACATGGGTGCCCAGTTCCCCCATCCCGACCCCCCAGGCGGCGGCATGATCGGCGCCCAGTTCCGCCATTCCGGTGAACAGCGACAGCGTCGCGATGGCGCTGGACATCGGCAGGGCCAGACCGGCCTCGACATCATTCGCCGTCGCGGTCCAGGCCGAGAAATAGACCTCGACCTCCTCTGCGGGGTCAAAGCCCATCAGGTCGCGATCCGCCTGCACCGCCTCCAGCAGTTCCGAGATCGCCTCGGCCTTCTTGCCATGCTCGACCTTGCGCAGCGCCGAAAGACTGTGCTTGAGGACATGGATCCGCACCGAATCCACCTCCGACAGCAGGCCCTCATCCTCCGGCCCCCTGTAATCCTCCAGATGGCTGACAAGTTCCTGTGTGTCGGGGCCGTCCTGCATGGCCTGCAGGGCCAAGGTGAATTCCTCATCCGGATGGGCGTCACGGAACTCCCGCACCGCCTTCAGGATGGCGACCGAAACCTTCGCATACTCCTCGGGGTGATAATTCTCATTGCCGATATCGAGGATCATCCGCTCGGGCAGTTCACCGCCGTTCCAGCGGTCCTCGACGAAAAGCGCATGCAGGAAATCCTGCACATCCGCAGCCGCCTCCTCGGGGGCATCGACATAGCGCTGCGTCGGCAGGATGACCGAGAAACTGGCCCCTTTTGCAATGGCAAGTTGCAGCATATCGGTGAAACTGTCGCGCCCGGTCGGCAGGCCCGCCGCATCCTGCAGCGCCCGCGGATGCAGCAGTTCGGGATAGCCCAGATCATAGGCATAGGGCAGGTCGGGATTGGTATTGAGCTGGATATTGCCATTCTCGCGGATCACCGCCGTTTCCGACAGCGTGCCGCCCGGCCAGCGGATATGGGTCAGGCCAAGCTCTTCCACGGACTGGCGGAAACTCTCCACCTCCGCCGCGCTGCGCGAGATCGCGATCCCCCCGAAAAGCCCCCCGGAAACAACCGCATCCCCCCCATCCGTCAGATTCTGCGCGATCTGACCCGGATCGATCCTGAAACTGATATCCGACATTTTGTCTTGCCCCCGACGCTTTGCGCGAGGGGCAAGGCAGATCCCCTTCCCTCTCGCGCCTTGCGCGGACCGCGTAAAAAGGAAGGAACTCCCGATCCCGTTGTCCTGCGCTTGCGAAGCAAGGCTAAGAAACGGCTGTCCGACCCATATGCCGGGCGGGTCGCAACTCTTGCCGGGATGTCGGGCGATTTGGATAACTCGTCCCGGTCACGAAATTTTGCGCGGAAATCTCAAAACGCTTTCACGCAAACAGTCAGAAAGGTTGAAATATGGATGCGTCCTTAAAATAAGTCGTTGAATTTAAAAGAATTTGAATATAATGTAAAAGTCTGGAACCGCTTGTGAATGATGTGTATAGTTCTGAAACATCAGTGCAACCTGTCCGACTCTTTTTGCCTGGAACGGAAAAAACGTGTCAAAGCCCAAAATCCTGGCTGTCGACGACGAGCCCGCCATTCTTGAACTTCTCGAACACTCCCTGATCCGGGAAGGCTACAGCATAGACACCGTCGGCTCGGCTGGTGAATTCCGGGACTGTGTCAGCAAGGTCGAATACAATCTTTTCATAATTGACCTGACCCTGCCGGACGGAAACGGGCTTAATCTGATCCGCGAGGTGCGACCGCATAGTCAGGCGGGAATCATCATCCTGACAGGGCGGGGCGATGAAACGGATCAGGTCGTCGGACTTGAAATCGGTGCGGATGATTATGTGACCAAGCCCTTCCGGCCCCGGGAACTGGCCGCCCGCGTGAATGCGCTGCATCGCCGGGCCTCGGCCCAACTCGCCGCGCCCGCAAACCGGGTTGAACAAACCTCTGGCGGGCCTGCCATCGACCATGAATTCGAAGGCTACCGCGTCAGTATCGGTGCACGCCGCGTCTGGACCGCCGGGGGTGAGGAAATCCTGCTGACCACCGCCGAATTCTCGGTGCTGCAGGCCTTCATGGAAAGCCGCGGCCGCGTGCTGACCCGCGATCAGATCATGACGCTGGCCAAGGGGCGGGACTGGGAAAGCTATGACCGCGCCATTGACGGTCTGGTCAGCAGATTGCGCAAGAAACTGCCCAATCCTTCCGGAAACGGGCATTTCATCCGGACGGTCCACAATATCGGATATGTCTTCGGGGGCTGAAACGGCATGGCGGCGGCCTGCATGGCGGTCGGTGTCGCTTTGGCTGAATGCGCCGGATCGTGGCGACCAGACAAGGCCGGAAAACCCAGGGGCAAGGCTGTCACAATCAGAGGATGTGGCTTGATCCGGTGACGCCCAGCGGTTGCGCAGTGCTGGGCCGATTCATCCGTGAAACCATCCGACGCCGGTTTCGCCTTGCGGGCGCTGCGGGATGGTTGCCGTGCAATGCGGCCGGTTCCTGACCTGTCCGGATCCGGTCTTCCGGTTTGGGCCGCCTTGCGTGGGGATCATGCTGGTCGATGGTCCGCTTGGGCCGGGCGTGGTGTCACCGCAGAACAGAACATCCCACCTGTAAGGCATTCCCCGCCCGCCTTGCGGCAGGCGGGGAAACTGGTTTGCTGTCAGCTCAGAGAAGCGTATCGCCGAAGATGTCGATCCGGTCTTCCAACCCGGTCAGGCTGTTCACCCCGTGCAGAAGGATGCTGTTGCCGCCGCCGAAGTCGAGAGTGACCCCTGCCGAGGTGATGCTGGCATGTTCGGCCAGAACATCAAGCCCGGTTGTCAGACCTTCGACCAGCGCCGCAGAGAGTTGCAGCCTGTCATTGGCGACCGAGAAGTCGAGGATCGTGTCCTGCCCATGGCCCGACTTGAAGATGAAGCTGTCCGCCCCCGCATCGCCATAGAGCCGGTCATTGCCCGAACCGCCCTCGATCGTGTCGTCGCCCGCACCGCCATAAAGCGTGTCATTCCCGGCGCCGCCATAGACAAGGTCATTGCCACCCACCGCGAAGAGGAAGTCATTGCCATTCCCGCCTGTCAGCACATTGGCCCCGTTATCGCCGTTCAGCGTATCATTGCCCGATCCGCCGATAAGGTTTTCAAAGCCGGTATAGACATCCCCTGCGGCATCGCCGCCGAGCGCTGTCAGGTTCCACAGCCGCACCGCGACGCCGGTGGTATCGGCGCTGTAGTCCAGCGTGTCGATCCCGTCGCCGCCATGCATCGTGTCGGCACCGGCACCGCCGGCCACCGTGTCATTGCCCGCCCCGCCGATCAGCAGGTCTGCACCCGCGTCACCGTAAAGACGGTCATGACCCGTGCCGCCATCCAGCGTGTCGTCACCGACCCCGCCGTAAAGCGTGTCGTTCCCGGCACCGCCATAGGCAAGGTCGTTGCCATTGACCGCAAAGAGGAAGTCATTGCCCTCTCCACCGGTCAGCACATTGGCCCCGTTATCGCCGTTCAGCGTATCGTTGCCCGATCCGCCGATGAGGTTTTCGATACCGGTATAGACATCGCCCTCGGCGTCACCGCCCATGGCTGTCAGGTTCCACAGCCGCACCGCAACGCCAGTCGTATCGGCGCTGTAATCCAGCGTGTCGATCCCGTCACCGCCATGCATCGTGTCGGCACCGGCACCCCCGATAAGGGTGTCATTTCCGGCATCTCCATACAGACGGTCATTGCCAGTGCCGCCGTTCAGAAGGTCATCCCCGATCCCGCCATAGAGCGTGTCATTGCCCGCGCCGCCATAGACAAGATCGTTGCCGTTGACCGCGAAGAGGAAGTCGTGGCCCTCGCCGCCGGTCAGGATGTTAGCCCCGTTATCGCCGTTCAGCGTATCGTTGCCCGACCCCCCGGTGACATTCTCGAAGCCCGAGTAGACATCCCCCTCGGCATCGCCGCCCATGGCGGTCAGGTTCCACAGCCGAACCGCAACGCCGGTGGTATCGGCGCTGTAGTCCAGCGTGTCGGTTCCGTCTCCGCCAAGCATCATGTCGGCCCCGGCGCCCCCGGCGATGGTGTCGTTTCCGGCACCGCCAACCAGCATGTCGGCCCCGTCACCGCCCGCGATCATATCCGCCCCGTCCCAGCCATAGATGCTGTCGGCCCCGGAACTTCCGGTCATGCTGTCATCCAGCATGCTGCCGGACATCAGCCGCGTGATCTCGGCACCATGGTTGCCGGACTGATCGAACTGCCGCAGCAGAACCTCGCCCTGGCTGTCCTGGGACAGGATCAGGCTGTTGCCGTCTCCGGTCATCCAGCTTTCACCACCATCGCGGCTATATTCCCAGCCCGCGCCTTCATCGACACCTGTAACCGTGCCGATAACCGGCCCACCGGGGAAGGCGGGTCCTTCGAAGGTGACGTTCAGCACTCCGGCCGGCGCATCCGTGTCCAGTGTGATCTCACCGGCGGCGATGCTGCCGCTATGGGTTCCGGTTGCACTGGTCGCCTCATAGGACACCGTGACCGGGCCATCGGCCAGCCCCGTCAGATCGGCGCTGTGGGCGCCATCTGCCGTGACCGTTACCGAGACGCTGTCCATGCCGTCAGAGAAGGTGACGATCACAGTCGCCCCTGCGGACAGTCCTGCGATCACAAAGGGCGCAGCATCTGCCTCGGCGGCATTGATCGTCTTATCGCCCAGCGTCACAAGACCGGGTGAGGCCTGCATCCGGATCGAGCTGATCTGGCTGGACCCATCGGTCGAGGTTGCCCGGACGAAGAGGTCATAGGCGGTTCCCGGGACAAGGTCCGCGCCTTCCGCCAGATAGATCCGCCCGGCACCCGGTCCCGTGGCGTCGATCTGGAAGTTTCCGCCCGCATAGGGGCTTCCGGCCAGATCGGCGACCAGTTCGTAAAGCACAACCTCATCCGTTGCATCGGCATCGGTCGAGATTGCCCGGACACCGACGAAGCTGCCATCGGCAGTATCCACCGGGATCAGGTTCGCACGCATTCCCGGAATGATCGGGGTCACGTCGAAGACCGGGGTCGTCAGCACGAACTCATTCACATCCCCCAGCGTGATGACATGCTGGGTGGTGACCGACTGGCCCAGAGCATCCGTCGCCGTCAGGTTGACGGTATAGCTGGACTTGCCTTCCGCATCGAGTGTGACCCCGTCGCGGAATTTCAGTTCATTGCCATTGACCAGTTCGAAGAAGAAGCCGTCACCGCCCGCCGCGATCCCGATCGTATGGGCGTGGTCGGAGATATCGGCATCCAGCACATCAATCGTTGCCACGATACGGGCCGCACCATCGGGCCGGTTCTCGTCGATCTCGGTCGCCGAAAGGGTGATGTCCGTGGGGGCGTCATTGGTCCCGATGAAGGTGATCTCCAGCGGTTGCCCTTCCGAAACGCCATGGCCGTCATCGCCTGCAAGGTTGAAGACAAGCGTCAGCGTTTCCCCGTCGGCCAGCCAGTCCAGATTGGCGGTTGCGGCATAGGTCCAGCCAAGGGTCTGGGCCGTGCCATCCGCCACGACCGATCCCAGCGTCAGGGCTGCCGGGTCGATCAGGGCTGCCACATCCACGCCCTCGGGCAGTTCCGCACCGCCCGACCACAGGACCGAGGCCGGACCGGTTGCGACCAGTTCCACCGTCTCACCAAGGTCGCCATCGCTCAGCGTCACGCTGCCATTGAGTTCGACCATCTGGGCCGAGGCATCGGCAAGTTCGGTCACCGCAACCAGGTTCTCGATCTCACCCACCACCGGGGTCGCATTCACCGGGGTGACATTGATCGTCGTGGTGGCCGAGATGCCGGGATGTCCGGCCATATCCACCGTCTCAACCAGCACATGGCGGGCTGCGTCGGTCGGGTTGGTCGAGGCATTGGCATATTGGATCGACCGCAACGCCGCCTGGAAGAAGGTCGGATCAAGACCGTTGATCGCCGTCAGGGTGATGGCAGCCGTCCCGCTGCCATCAATCGTGATGCCATAGAGATTGTGCAGCTGTGTCGCTGTGGAGGGGGCGATGAACAGGGTCTCGTCCTCGCCATTCACCGCGTCCAGCAGCGTCGCGGTGATCGTCAGCGTGACACCGTCCTGGTCGATCAGTTCGGCATCCGCCGCCGCGATGGCAACACCCGCCGCACCTTCGGTATAGCTGACCGCATGATCGCGGCCTGCGCCTGCACCGTTCAGATCGACCACGGTTGCCCATTCGGCATCCACCGTCGCCGTGACCGGCGCCGAGGTCAGGCCCGTATCATCGGTTATGGTCAGGATGACCGACCGCGCCCCCACCGTCATGTTCGGGTTGCCGTTGGCATAACGCAGCGCTTCCAGCGCTTCGGCATAATCCTCCAGCGTGCCGCTGCCCGACAGGGTCAGGGCGGTGCCGTTGCCCGCGACGGTCAGAACCGCGCCGGAACTGGTGGTCAGAACCGGACCGCCCTCGAAGCTGAGCGCCTCCCAGTTGCCGAAAAGGTTGTCCACGGCAGTGACCGGGTCCAGCGTGACGGTTGCCCCGGTCAGGGTCGCACCGCCATCGACATCCGACAGAACCACATCGCCGGGGCCAAAGACCGCCACCGCCGGGCCGCGGGCATAATATTCCGCATCAGAACTGGCCGTCAGGGTCGGGGCGTCATCGGCATCGGCCACGTCAAAGCTGACCGTAGCCGCATCGGTCGAATAGGCGCTGTCGCCGCCACGATTGGCCGCATTCTGATCGCCCGCAATCCCGGCAACCACATGGCCCGTCATGCCTGTGGACTGATCCCAGGCGTAGTAGCCGAAGCTTGCGGTGCCGCCGTTCTGCCCGTCGGGTTCATGCCGGATCAGATCGCTGCTCCGCAGCAGCAGCACCTCCCCCTCGGTCAGCAGGACAGTGTCCCAGGTCTCGCCCCCGTCCAGGCTGTATTCGATCGCGCCGTTTCCGGGTTCAGTCGCATAGACCGCGATCCCCTGCAGCGTGCCGTTCTGGGCCGAATGTGTGCCGCTGTCCACATCCGAGACAGCCGCGCCCAGCAGGTCGGAAACCAGATGGCCCGAATTGCCCTGATCATCCTCGCTCATCTGCAAGGTGACATCATTCGCCGCCAGCACCGGCGCATCGTTCACCGCATTGACGGTGATCGTCAGCGGGGCCGCCTGCGCCACGGGCGCATCGCCCGGCATGCCGCCATATTCGACGACATAACCCTGGATGGATCCGTTCGACAGGGGGAAGTCATTCCAGGTCCCGTCGATCAGATAATGGGCATAGTCCTCACCGTTCAGATCGTTCGGTTCGGCATAGGACCAGTTGCTGTATTCGCCGTTCACCGGGCCGCCATCGGACAGACCCTGCCAGAAGTAGGTTCCGGCCTCGGGTCCGGTCATCCACATCCACGCGCCTTCGTCGCCTTCATCGCTGGCACCGATCCAGCCCTGACCACCCAGAAGCGGGGCGATAAAGGCGTTTTCCTCGGCCGAGGTGACAGTGGCCAGATAGCCTTCCAGCCCGAACAGGCTGCGCTCCTCGGCATCCGCCATCGCATCCTGCCAGGTGATGCCCGGGGCGCTGACGAATTCGTAATAATGCCCGTTGCCTGCCCAGAAGAACTGCCCGGTCTGCGAGACCGAATAGGGCTGCCATGTCGCCCCCTCGTCGTCGCTGACCTCCAGTTGCAGATCGAAGCTGCCGTTGTAATCGGTCGCTGCCGTGTAGCGCAGCGAGTTCAGCGCCGTCTGCAGATCCGCGATACTGCCCGAAAATTCCAGAACGGTGCCGCTGGTGGTGCCGGTGATCCCGGTCGTGGTTTCAAGGTCCAGCGTACCGGCGGCCGGATCTGGCATGGTGATGCGCACGCTCAGCGCGTCGCCGTCCCCATCGCCGATCGTGAAGCCGTTGATCGTTGCGGTGCCGTCCTCGTTCAGCGTGACCGAGGCGCGGCCCGAGATAAAGGGCGCGTCGTCCACCCCTTCCACGGTGATATCCGCAGTGCCGCTTTCCAGCGAGACCGACCCGGTGCCGCCGGCATTCGCCGCCAGATCGACATAGTCGCCCGCATTGCCCGCGGTCTTGTCCCAGGCACGGAAGGTCACAGCCTGTTCGACAGTGCCGTTCCAGTCAAGGCTGGGCAGGAAACGCAGCGCATCGCCCGCATCCAGCAACAGCGCATTGCCCGCATTCACCGCGCCGATATCGACCGCCGACCATTGCCCGTCGGCAATTTTGAACTGCCAGCTGCCATTGGTCGAGTCCAGCGCAGTGACCGCGATGGCCTGCGCTTCCGTGCCCGGCTCCAGATCCACATCCGAGATCGTCAGACCGGACGCCGAAAGAATTTCGGCGACGGTCGAGCCGGTATTCAAGGCAAGACTCACATCCTCGTCGATCGGGTTCAGCGCACCGCCCTCGATGACCGACAGCACCGGCGCATCGTTTTCCGGGGCAAGGTCGATGGTCAGCGTTGCCGCTTCGGACAGGTCATTCGCTGCACCGCTGTCGTCGCGCAGACGGTAATTGAACGCGGCGACGCCAAGGCCGAACTGATCGGCTGCAGGGCGATAGACCAGAAGGCCCTCAGCGATATCGGCCGCCGAAACCTCGGTCGGGCCGGTCAGTTCCACCCCGTCAAGGATCAGCGTGCCCGAGGCGGGCAGCGTGTCGATCAGCACAGCGGCCAGATGATTGGCGCCGCCATCCACCGGATCGGAGAAGCCGAAGACACCGGTTGCAAAGACATAATCGGTGTCCTCACTGCCGGTTGCGGTTTCCGGCGTGGCGACCGGGGCATCATTGCTGCCTTCGATATGGATGATGGTCTGCCCGCCAAGGCCGGTATTGCCATCCGAGTCCACGCCATTGACCGTAACGATCCGGTCGGTTGCGGTCGGGTTGTCTGCGGTGTTGGTGTATTGCACCCCGCGCATCGCGATCTGGAAGCGGGTTGCGGTCTGCCCGGCGGCGGCGCTGAAGGTGATTTCGGTCGCGCCGGTCAGATTGCCGTTCCCGTCAAGCACCCCGTCGCTTTCGCCGATCAGGATGCCATGCGAGGCCAGCAGCGTCAGGACCGGAGCCGAGATCGACAGATATTCGACCGGCGCCCCCTCGGTATTGTCCAGCGGGTTGGTCAGGGTCACGGTCACGCTGGAAATCGTGCCGTCTTGATCAAGGATCTGCGCGTCGGAGGTCGCGATATAGACCGGGGGGGCCTCTTCGACATGGGTGACCTCATGCGACAGGCCCGTGCCCGAGGGGCCGTTCATGTCGAACCACGGCGCCCATGCAACCTGCACCGGCACGCTGTCGGTTTCGATCACATTGCCGCCGGTATCCTCGACCTCGAACGCGACGGTGCGGGTTCCGACCACGGCATTGGGGTTGGAGTTGGTATAGATGATCCCGCGCAGGATCGTTTCATAGACCGCCGGCATGGCGTCGCCGGTCAGGGTCACGACCGAACCGGTATCACCATTGACGATGTCGACCGCCACCCCCGCCAGTGTCGCAGCATCCAGCGCCTCAGAGGACAGCGACAGGGATTCGTAAACATTGCCAAAGGCATTGTCGCGCACGCCCTGTTCCATCGTCACCGTGGCCTTGCCGACCATGGCCGCGCCGTCATCCGAAAGCGCAAGCTCGGAGGCAATGGCCACAGCTTCACCACGGGCAAGGAACTGCGCACCTTCCCCGGCCTCGAACAGGATCGGGTCATCCGCACCCGTCAGGTTGAGCGTCAAGTTCTGCGTCAGCGCACCGCCGGTGCCGTCCTCTACGATCAGACCGAAGGTGACCGAGGCCATAGTCCCGTTGCCCAGGGCGTTGATCGAGGCGTCATTCGGCTCAAAGCTCCACGCACCGGTGCTGCGGTTCAGCGTCAGCGTGCCATAGGGCGAGTTCACCGTATCGGTGCCGTCCCCGGCATCCGTGCCGCCATCCAGCGCATAGCTGTAGCTGCGGCCGGTATTCAGCGTGTCCGTCACACCGGACACGGTGCCGGATTGCGCGGTGAAGTCATCCACCGCAGTCGTATCGGCATAGCTGAAGGACGCGGTGGGGCTGATCAGTTGTTCATAGACCGCCTGCGCAGTGACCGCATTGGCCGAGAAGGCGGCGCTGTCGGTCCATGTGGAGGTATCCAGCATGACCGCATTGATGCCGGTCGAGAACCCTGCCGACCAGGTGCTGTCGACGGCATGGACCGAGAGGCTTACCGAACTGGTGAAACCGGGCGCAGGTTCAAAGCGCAGCATGGCCGCAGCGTCCAGCACAAGCGCCGAACCGGCCGAGACCGCTGGCAGCGTTGACCAGCTGTCACCGCCATCAGCCGAGTAGAACCATGTGCCGTCTTCCGGGTCATTCGAAACGCCGGCAATCGCGATGCCGCCCAGCGTATCGAAGGGGGCGAACTGCGAATCCGGGTCGCTGAAGGCGGCGGTGGCGAAATCGGACACCGTGCTTTCGATGGCACCGCCCGGCAGCGCGCTGCCCATCGACAGCCCTGCGGTGAATTCGGGCGCGTCATTGGTCTCGGTGATCGCAATCGTGTTGCTGCCGCTATAGCTGGTTGTGGCC
The DNA here is from genome assembly GCF_016765775.1 of Szabonella alba. GTDB lineage: Bacteria > Pseudomonadota > Alphaproteobacteria > Rhodobacterales > Rhodobacteraceae > Szabonella > Szabonella alba. The sequence continues at coordinate 46,056 of NZ_JAESVN010000011.1, forward strand.
CCCGCGGGTGTTCCCGGCGTCGCGGTATAGGTGATGGTGACGGCGGTATCGTCAAAATCATCAGCGGTGCTGGAGAAGGTCGCCAGTTTCGCCAGATCGTTGACGTTGAATTCCTGCACCGGCGCGGGCGGGTTTGCCTGCGTCACGGTCACTTCGTCGACCATCAGCGAGGCGCCAACCAGCGTGCCCCCGGTCAGGTCATAGGAACCGGTAATGAAGACAAACCTGTATTCACCTTCCTGACCCGCACCCACGGAACGCGATACGGTCGCCCAGGCGGTTTCCTGGTTTGCCTGCGTGCCGGTCTGGTCAAGGATGGTGATCGTTTCGCCAGTCTGCACATTCAGAAGATAACCATAGGCATCGAAGGCATCTCCCCCCGACAAAGCCTTCCACGCGAAGGACACGGAGTCGCCCTGCTGCAGAACGACAGTGCCTTCGGAGTAGACATAAGGCCCGCGGATCACGCCATAGCCTTCGCCGATCCACTGGTTATTGCCTGTTCCCAGCCGCAGGGCGAGATCGCCGACATAACCGGCGTCATAGTCGGACAGGATGACCGAGAACTGGCTTGGATCAACCCCGGTAGACACATCGCCGTTGGAATTGCTGCCGGGATAGGTCGTATCCACCGGTGTGGTCCAACCTGCAATCTCGCTGCTGCCCATGACGATCTGGGTCATTCCGACGACCCAGCCTTCGATATCGGTTGAACCGGGCGTCCCGGCATCAATCGTACCATTCGTGAAGCCGACGCTGAAATTCACCAGCAGGTCCGCGCCGTTCTGACCGTTCTTGACGGCATCGACACCGCCGATCACTTCGGCACCGCTGCCGGTCCCGCGATAGATGCCCGCGCCGACGACGCTGATCGCGCCCAGCGTGAAATCAGGTGATCCCGACTGCATGAAGCCCAGGGTTTCACCCGCAGCGCCACTGCCTTCGATCAGCAGCGAACCGCCGGAATAGTCGTCACCCACCCCGGTGGGCGCAAGGGCCAGCGTCGGGTCGATCTGCACTGCTGCAGCATTTTCCGTATAGGGCGTGGTCAGCAGCGTCGCGTTGAACGCATCAAAGCTCAGCGGTGCGGCCTCGATCGGTCCGGTGGAATGTTCCAGATCCCAGTCGCCGCCCAGACCCGTCAGATCGGTCGAGGCCGCCACATCGGCGCCGGTTGCGGCGGCAAACGCATCAACGAAGCTGCGGCCCGTTTCGCCGGCGGCCAGATCGCATCCATAGATCAGAAGATCGGCATTTGCGGACAGGGCCGAACGGATGGCGTCCATTTCGACAGGACGCGCCGCGATCATCTCTTCGGTCAGGGCCAGATCGCCCAACACCAGCATTCCGGGCGCGCCATGCGACAGGATGTGGACCGCCTCAACCCCGGTTTCATTTGCAAGCGTATCAGCAATGAAGCTCAGCCCATCCCCGTCGGCCGGGATCGTGTGGACAATAAGATCGGACCCCAATTGCGCAATGATCTCATCAAAATTGGGCAGGGCTGCATCGACAAAGACAATTCCGGTCGCAAGTGGGTTAGCCATTTGGATTCTCCAAAACTCGGTTGCCCCGCCCAGATCAGGAAAAACTGGGGCAGGTTTGTGTCGGCAACCAAGGCGGCAATCAGGCGGTCACGTTTTCCGTGCAAAAACCTTGTGGATTTTGGATTGCAGGTCTTTTGACGACCAGCCCGGCCTTGACGGAATGCGTCAGCCGATACGTTTGGGGCAGCACGGGGCGCGCTTTTCCCCTGTGGCCCGGACCAGAGGGCCCGCCGCCCCTTTGGGATGCGGCCCCCCGGGATAAACGGCAGCAGAAGACCACAGCACCCCAAGACGCGGCAGCACCGCGATCACAAGGTCGGCATCATTCCGCGACCTGTCCAGATAGCCAACTTGACTTGCTTCAACAGGTAACGCGTATTCTTCTCAACATTTCCGGGACTGGAACTGCCGTGCGGAAGAGTGAGGCAAGTCAAATGAATGGTAAGAGTGTTCTGGTTGTCGATGACGATACCCAGGTGCGCGAGCATGTTTCGGAACTGCTCCGGTCCATGGGCTACAATGTCCGGACCGCGTCAAACGCAAGCGATGCGCTGAGCCTGCTGGAGCAAGAGGAACAGCCCGACCTGATGCTGACCGACATCATGATGCCCGGCGGCATGAACGGGCGCAATCTGGCGGATGAGGCAGGAATCCGGTTTCCGGATCTGCCGGTGATCTTCATGTCGGGCTATGCCGACTCGTCCCTTCTTGTGGATGGAACGATCCGTCAGAATGAGAACTTTCTGGCCAAACCGTTCCGGCGGCGGCAATTGTCGGACATTGTCGAACTTGCGCTGTCACGACCCCTTCGGCATTGAAGATCCGGCTCAGTGGTTCATTTTACAACCATAGCGTGTATTTTGATCGAATTAATACCGTTTAAAAATATGTAACCCGGTGCTTTTCCCCGAGCATGCGGAATATCCGTCAGGAATGACGCAGCACGGCGGATTCAGGTTTCACCCGGAATTGGATGGGATCCGGCACAACCCTGCAATCTCGGCAAGGGCTCACCTGATCCGGATGCCCTCCTGACAAAGCAGCGGACCGGCGCGGCAGTCGGAATTGGAGGGTCAGGCGCTGCGCGACCGGATCAGGCCGCAAGGATCGCGACCAGCGCCGCGCGGAAGGGCGCGCGCAACGCGCCCTGCATCTCCAGTAGGGCCGCATTCTGTTGCCCCTGCACAACCACTGGCCGGTCCATCGACCGCAGGATCGGCGCGGCGGTAAGGCTTTCCGAGAACCGCGCGAAAATCGCCTTGTTGCGCAGGAAAGGGCCGGTCAGGATGATCCGCTCGGGAAACAGCAGGCGGCACAGGTTGGTGGTGATCCGCACCGTCTGGCGCAGCGCCTCACGCAGGGCTGCGCTGTCCAGCAGGGCAAGCCCCTCGACCATCGGGCCCATCGCCTCTTCATCCAGCGGCAGATCGGGGAAGTGCTGCTTCAGCCCCGGATGCAGCGCCCAGAGGGCCGCGACCGTTTCCAGACAATCCTCGTTGCCACAGGTGCAGCGCCGCCCGGCATTGTTGTCCAGCCGCCAATGCCCGATCTCGCAGAACCGCCCCTTGCCCTGATTGACAATCCCGTCCGGCGTGGCAAAGGCACCACCGATGCCATAGCCCCAATGCAGCAGCAGCACATTCGACGGGGCCTGCAGGTCCGCCTCGGCCGCGATTCGGCCCGCAAGTTCGGCATCCAGATTGCGCAGCAAGACCGGATCAGGCCCGAAGCCCGCCAACACGTCGCGCAGGTCCAGATCGGCAAGTTCGGGCCAGCGCGAGGTGAAACACCACAGCCGGTGCTCGACATCCAGAAGGCCCGACAGCGAACAGACCGTCGCCACATGCTGCGCCCCTTCGGGCAGCGCCGCCAGCGCCCTGCCTGCCAGATCGCGCAGCACCGCCGCCATGACTGCATTATCCGCCCCGCGCGGCGGCGAGGCCGAGGCGACCGCCAGTACAATGCCGCTGCGTGTCACAGCCCGGGCAAAGACCGTGCTGGAAACGATATGGATATAAAGCGCCACCATGCGGTGGGGGTTCTCGGTCAGAAACCCGGTGGGCCGCCCGCGCCCCTGCCCCTTCACCGCGCTGTCGCGGATCAGGTCGCGGGCGACGAGTTCCCCCACCAGCAGCGAAACCGAGGTCGGCCTTGCCGATAAAAGCTGCGCAACCTCGGTCCTTGTGCTGGCCCGACCTGCGGCCACCACATCAAACACGTCCAGCAGGTCCCTGACATCGGTTTCCATCGGAGCCGAGGATAGGATCATTTCATCAGGCTGGGCAATGTCATCGACAGGGCAGGCACATAGGTCACCAGCATCAGCACCACGAACATCGCGATATAGAAGGGGATCAGCGCGGGCGTCGTGCGCTCCAATGAAATACGCCCGATACTCGCGCCGACCAGCAGCGATGTGCCCACCGGCGGCGTGCAAAGCCCGATCCCGAGGTTCAGGATCATGATGATGCCGAAATGGACCGGATCGACGCCGATACTGGTCGCGATCGGCAGAAGGATCGGCGTCAGCAGCAGGATCAGCACGCCCATATCCATCACCATGCCCAATACCAGCAGCAGGACATTGATCGCCAGCAGGATGATGATCGGGTTGTCCGACAGGCCCAGAATGGTTTGCGCCAGCAAGGACGGCACCTGCAGATAGGACAAAAGGAACCCGAAGGCGGACGATGTCATGATGATCGCGGTCACCATCGCCAGCGTGGTCAGGGTCGAGGCAAGGATGCGCCCCATCGCCCGGCGGTTCAGCGTGCGGTAGTAAAGCCCCGTGACCAGCAGCGCATAGATCACCGCGACGGCGGCACTTTCGGTTGCGGTAAAGATGCCCGCGACGATACCGCCGATGATGATGACCACGGTAAACAGCCCGATCAGCGCATCAGCGACGATACCCATCCCCTGCCGGAAGCCGTAGACCCCACCTTGCGGATGGTTGTGTTTGCGCGCCATCACCCAGCAGATCACCATCAGCGATCCGCCCAGCAGCAGCCCCGGCACATAGCCTGCCAGAAACAGCGTTGAAATCGGAAGCCCCCCCGCCGCCAGCGCGTAGAAGATCATGTTCTGGCTGGGCGGGATCAGCACGCCCTGCACTGAAGACGTGACCGTCACCGCGACGGAAAACTGCGGGGTATATCCCTTGCGCACCATGGCCGGGATCAGGAAGGACCCGACCGAGGCCACATCGGCGATCGACGACCCTGAAATGCCGCCGAACAGGGTGGAGGCCACGACATTGCCCTGCGCCAGCCCGCCCCGCATCCGCCCGACCAGCACATCCGCCAGCCGCACCAGCCGGTCCGAGATTCCGCCTTCGGTCATGATATTGCCGACAAGGATGAAGAAGGGCACCGCCAGAAAGGTGAAAGAGTTCAGCCCGTTGATCATGCGCTGCGCCACCAGCAGCAAGGGCAGGCCCAGATAGGCCGCCGTGATCAGTGCAGCAAGCCCAAGCGCAAAGGCCAACGGCACCCGCAGCGCCATGAAGCCGAAAAATCCCCCGATCAGCAGGGCGATGCCGCCATAATCAACCGGCATTGCCTGTTCCTTTATTCGTCAGGTCGGCCACATTGTCGGCAAGGGTTTCCTGCGCCCCGGTCGGCACCTGCCGCAACAGCAGATTGGCCAGTGCGTTGACGACGCCCAGACCACCCCCCACAAGTGCGGGAATATAAAGCCAGCTTTTCGGCAGGCCCGAGGCGGGCATCAACTGCCGGCCCGCAAGAGCAATCAGATCCTGCCCGAACCACATCACGACCGCCATGAAGACCAGCATTCCCAGTTGCGCGCCGTAATCCAGCGCCCGCGCGATCGGCAGGGGCAGCCGGTCGCGCAGAAAGGTGATCGCCAGATGTTCATTGCGCCGGATGCCGACTGCCACCGCGATCAACCCGAACCAGATCAGCAGCAACAGCGCGATCTCCTCGGACCAGCTTGTGGGCCGGTTGAGCATGTAGCGCAGGAAGACCTGCATCGCCGTCACGCCGGTAATGGCGATCAGCAGCCCATAGCAGGCAACCGCCGCCGCCGAATTGACCGCATCAACCAGCCTTGATGCCCGCGCCCGCAGGTTCATGCTGTCCGCCCTTTTGCGCGCTTACTCGACCTGACCGATGGCCTCGATCACCGGCACCAGATCTGGGAATTCGGCAAAGATCGGGGCCACAGCCTCCCGGAAGGGGGCATTGTCGATCTCGATGATCTCGGCCCCGGCCGCCACGACCGCCTCACGCGCGGTATCCATCGCCGCCGTCATGATTTCGCGCTCATAGATCGCGGCCTCTTGTGCGGCGCGCGTCACGGCTTCTTTCTGCGCATCGCTCAGCCCCTCGAACCGGGCCGCGTTCATCACCAGAACGGCAGGCGGGCTCAGGTGGCCATCCAGCGTGTAATTCGGCGCAACTTCGTAATGCGATGAGGTCTGATAGCTCACGAAATCATTCTCGGCCCCGTCGATCACACCGGTCTGCAGCGCCGAATAAACCTCGCCATAGTTCATCGGCGTCGGCACCGCGCCCAGCAGTTCGACCATCCGCAGGGCAATCGGGGCGGGCTGCACGCGGATCTTCATGCCTTTCAGATCGTCGATGCTGCGCACCGGCTTGCCCGCGACGGTGTAGAAATGCCGCGAACCCGCCTCCATGAAGGGAAAGCCTTTCAGCCCGACCTCGCCCAGATCGTTCAGCGCGGCCTGACCGATCTCGCCATCCAGAACCGCGAATTTGTGGTCATAATCGCGGAAGATATAGGGCAGCGTGAAAACCCCCATCGAGGGGCTGACATTGGACAGCACGACCGAATTCACCCGCGCGAAATCCACGATCCCCGCCTGTGCCTGTTCGATGGTTTCGGGCTCCTGCCCCAGTTGCGCCGAGTGGAAGACCTGCACATTCAGTTCATTGTCGGAATATTCCGCCACCAGTTCGGCAAATTTCATCATCGCGATGGTGACGGGATTGGTCTCGGGCTGGTTTTCGGCCAGCCGCAGCACCGTCTGCGCCGAGGCCAACCCCGGAGCCAGAACGGCGGAAACGGCAATGACGGCAAGGGTCGATCTGAGATGTTTCACGGCGGGACCTCCTCGGTTGGTTTTGACCGAGTAAACGCGGGGATCCCTGCGCCGTCAATATTTTTTATCAGCCGTTGACATTAAATATTCGGCGTGGAAACTAAGGTCAAATGCCGCCGGCGCCGCCTGCCGATGGCTGCCGCGCTTTGCAGAAAGGTCAGCCCATGCAGATCCAGATCCATCCCGACAAGGCCGCCCTTGGCCGTGCCGCAGCCGATGAAGGGGCAGCGGCCCTGCGCGAAGCCCTTGCCGCGCGGGGGCGTGCGGTGGTGATCCTCGCCACCGGCGCAAGCCAGTTCGACATGCTGGAAAATCTGGTCGCGTCCGGGCTGGACTGGTCGCGCATCTCGATCTTTCACCTTGATGAATATGTCGGGCTGCCGGTGACGCACCCTGCCAGTTTCCGCAAATATCTGCGCGAACGGGTGCTGGCCCGCCTGCCGGTGCCACCGGCAGGCTTTCACGCGATTGACGGCGACGCCGCCGATACCGGGGCGGAAATCGCGCGGCTGAATGCGCTGATTGCGGCTGAAACAGTCGATGTCTGCTTTGCCGGGATCGGGGAAAACGGCCATCTGGCCTTCAACGATCCGCCTGCCGATTTCGATACGACAGTGCCCTTCCTGCGCGTGCGCCTTGATGACGCCTGCCGCCGTCAGCAGATGGGCGAGGGCTGGTTTCCCACGCTGGACGATGTGCCCGCCGAGGCCATTTCCATGAGCATCCGTGAAATTCTGCGCGCGCGCCGCCTTGTGCTTTCGGTGCCCGACACCCGGAAGGCCGAGGCCGTGCGTGCCACGGTCGAGGCGGCGGTATCGCCCGAAATTCCCGCCTCGATCATCCGCAACCATCCCGCCTGCAGCCTGCATCTCGACCGGGCCTCGGCAGCGCTGCTGGCACCGGAGGGGGCCGCCTGATGACTGCGCGTCGCGTCAGCGGCGGGCTGTGCGATCTGCAGGTCAACGGCTTTGCGGGGGTGGATTTCAACGATGGCGGCCTGACGCCTGCGGCGCTGGACCACGCGCTTGAGGCGATCCTTGCCACGGGGGTTACGCATTGTCTTCCCACCCTGATCACCGCCGAGCCCGAGACGTTGGCAGACCGGCTGTCGGCGCTGGATCATGCCGTGCGGACCAGCCGTCTGGGCCCGGCCATGGTGCCCGGCTATCATGTCGAAGGGCCGTTCCTGAATGACGCGCCCGGCTATGCCGGTTGTCATCCGGCCGAGGCGATGGCCGATCCGGACCCGGCGCTTTACGACCGGCTTTCGGCCGATCTGTTCCGCCCGGTTCTGCTGGTCACGCTGGCCCCCGAACGCGCGGGGGCACTGGCGCTGACGCGCAGGCTGACGGCAGCAGGCTGCACAGTGGCGCTTGGCCATACCGCGGCGGGTTTCGCCGATGTGCGGACCGCCGCCGCCGCCGGGGCGACGCTGTCCACCCATCTGGGCAACGGCCTGCCGCAGACCCTGCCCAAGCTTGAAAATACCTTGCTGGCGCAACTGGCCGAACCCGGGCTGTCCGCCTGTCTCATTGCCGATGGCCACCATATCGGCCCCGAGGCGCTGGCAGCCCTGATCCGGCTGAAAGGGGCGGATCGGGTGATCCTTGTCACTGATGCGGTGCTGGCCGCCGCTGCCCCGGCGGGGCCCTATCAATTCGCGGGAATGGCGATTGAGCACAGCCCGCAGGGTGCCGTGCTGCAGCCCGGTCGCAGCAATCTTGCAGGCTCGGCACTGTGCCTCGATCAGGCGGTGCGCAACATCGTGGACTGGGGCATCGCTGACCCCGGCCAAGCGCTGGACTGGGCCGGAGCCGCCCCCCGCGCCGCCCTTGCCCGCAGCCTTGCCGCGCATCGCATCACGCTGGATCGCGGCCGCGTCGAATGGTCCGAGGCGCTGGAGCCGACACTGCTGTCGCCGGGCCGCGTGCTGGTCTGATCCTGCCACTGAAGTGGAGGTTCGGGCGGACGGAAAAGGCCGCCCAGTCATCCGCATCATGCCGCCAGCAGCAGGATCAGCACCAGTGCGGTGGCCGACACGAAAAGCGTTGCAAACACACCCAGCAGCAGCGGGCGCAGCCCCACGGCGCGCAGGCGCGAAAGATCGGTTTCCAGACCCATCGCCACCAGCGCCACGGTCAGCAGGACGGTGGTGACGCTGCCCGTGGTCTGGCGCAGGACATCCGGCAGGTCGATCACGGAATTCAGCAGGATCATGGCGATGAAGCCAAGCGCGAACCATGGCATCGGCGCGCGTCCTGTGCTGCCGCCGCCCCGGCGCGCAGCCATCAGTCCCATTGCCATCACAAGCGGGGCAAGCAACATCACCCGGGCGATCTTGGCCACCGTGCCGCTTTGGCCTGCGACATCACCCTGCGCAAAGGCCGCGCCTACGACCTGCGCGACCTCATGCACGCTGGCCCCGACCCATAACCCATAGATTTCAGGCGTCAGGCCCAGCGGTGCCGCCAGCAGCGGCAGCAGCAGCATCGACGCTGTGCCCAGCAGAGTGATGCAGGCAACGGCATAGGCCACGTCCTCATCCCGGCCCCGGGTGACGGTGTTCGCGGCAAGAATCGCCGAGGCACCGCAAACGGCGGTCCCGGCAGCGATCAGATCACACAGGCGCCCATCGACCCCCATCGCGCGGCCCACAGCCCTTGTCACGACAAAGGTCAGCGCAAGGGTCAGGGTGATGGCGACCAGTCCGCCAAGGCCCACCGCCGCGACCTGCGCGACCGTGACCTGCAACCCCAGCAGCACGATCCCCAGCCGCAGCAGGCGGCGCATCGCAAAGCGAAGCCCGGGACCGGTCTGCGGGATGGGCCCGGCGCAGGTACGCAGCACGATCCCCAACCCAACCCCCAGGATCATCGGCCCCAGCCCGGGAATTCCGGCAGCGCGCTGAAGTGCCAGCGCAAGCAGGGCCAACCCCAGCGCCAGCGCAAGCCCGGGCAGGATGGACCCGTCCGCAGCGGGCAGGCGAAAGCGGCGGGGGACAAGGGCGGTTCGCGGCATCGTCAAATCCATCATGCAGGGCTCCCCATGGTCTGCGCCGGATCTGGAACGCATTAAATCAATTAATTCTGCTTGATATGATCGAAAAAATCGATTGATTAAATCCAGCGATCCGGCAGACTGCCCGCATGACGCTGGACCAGCTTCGTATCTTTCTGGCCGTGGCGCGTCGCGGGAACATGACCCGCGCCGCAGAAGACCTGCGCATGACCCAATCCGCCGTTTCGGCCTCGGTCGCAGCGCTGGAGACGCAGCATCAGGTCCGTCTGTTTGACCGCATCGGCCGTGGCATTGCCCTGACCCCCGAGGGCCGCGCCTTCATTCCCGCCGCCGAGGCCGTGCTTGCGCGGGCCGGAACCGCGCAGGTCCTGCTGGAGGATCTGCGACAGGATACGCGCGGGCTTTTGCGGCTGCATGCCAGCCAGACGGTCGCCAGCTACTGGCTGCCGCCGCATCTGGTGCGGCTGAATGAACTGCATCCCGGCATCACCATCGCGCTGGCCGTCGGCAATACCGAACAGGTCGCCCGCGCGGTGCAGGAGGGTGAGGCTGATCTCGGTTTCGTCGAGGGTGATGTGCGCCACAGCGGTCTGCGCCGGCAGGTGGTGGCGCGGGATGAACTGGTGCTGGTGCTGGCCGCCGATCATCCGCTTGCAACCCAGAAATTCCTTGATGCCGGTGATTACCGGCGTCTGGCATGGGTGCTGCGTGAACAGGGATCGGGCACGCGGGCGGAATTCGAGTCGCATCTGCAGACCATGGGCCTGACACTTGCCGATCTTGATCTCGCCTTCGAATGCCCGTCGAATGAGGCACTTCTGGCGGCGGTCGGGGCGGGGCGGATGGCGGCGATGCTGTCGCGCCGCGCGGTCGGGGCGCATCCGGGCATAGCCGCGCGCACCGTCGACTGGGCGCCCGCGCCGCGCCGCCCCTTCGCCGCCCTGACCCATCCCGACCGCCACCGCACCCGCGCAGTCACCGCCTTGCTGGCACTGGTCAGCGCCTAGGCCAGTTCTGCAGGCAGGTGCAGTTCCAGCCCGTCCATCGCCCCGGTCACCTTGATCTGGCAGGACAGACGAGAGCGTTCCGGATCCGGTTCCAGTGCGAATTCCAGCATATCCTCCTCCATCCGGTCCCGTTCCGGCAGGCGACACCTTCATCATCGCCCCGAGAACCGGTGCACGGGTTTCACCGAAACCCGGCAGGATGACTGCAGGTCGCACCCTGCATCGGATTTGCCGAAGCAGAGCCGTTGCAGATCCGAATTTCGCAGCGTCTGGCAGACCGGTATGCGTGAAGGGTCCGGATCAGGAGCCCTGAATGGAAGTCATGGCCACTATGCCCGCCCCGTCTGCCCGCACCGCCCCGTCTGTCAGCCCCGCCCCGTCTGCCAGCCCCGCCCTGTCTGCCCGCGCGGTGATGCCTGCGCCGGGGCGCGGTTTCGGCGATCCTGCCCTTGTCACGCGGGCGCTGCCCCTGACCTCTGCGCTGCGGGGGGGCGTTCTGCTGCTTGGAAATTTCGACGGCTTCCATCTGGGTCATCTGGCGCTGGTCACCGCTGCAAGACGTGCGGCCCCCGGCCGCCCATTGGGGGTCTTGTCCTGCACACCGCATCCGCGCGCCTTCTTCCGCCCCGATGCGCCCGCCTTCCAGCTTGCCACGCCCCGCACGCAGCAAAAGATGCTTGCGCGCGCCGGGGTCGATTTCATCTTCGCGCCCCGGTTTGATGCCGCCTTTGCCGCCCTCTCGCCCGCAGCCTTCGTCACGGACATCCTGCGGTCGGGACTGGGCGTGTCGCATGTCGTCGCGGGCCGGGATTTCCGGTTTGGCCTAGGTCGCGCGGGCGATAGTGAAACCCTTCGCCATCTTGGCCGCGAGGCCGGGATCGGAACCAGCATCATTGCCGATATCTCCGGCCCCGACGGGCGGCGGATTTCCTCGACCCTGATCCGGGCCTGCCTTGCGGCGGGCGATCTGGACGGGGCGCAAGGCCTTCTGGGCGGGGACTGGCTGGTTGAAACGACGGCCTGTGCCTCGGGCGGCCTGCAGCTTCATCCGCTTTTGTGCCGTCCGGCGCCGGGGCGCTATCTGGCCCGCATGGCGGGAAAGCCCTGTCAGATGCCACAGCAGATCCGGCTTGACGGCGATGGCCGCATTCACGCAGCCCGCGCAACGCTTCGCCCCGGGTTGATGCATCTTCTGCCTGCATCCTGAAATTTCCATCCCCGACAGCAGGACACATCCATGTCACACAGCCCAGCGCCCGGTCAGGGTTCACCGCTTCATATCCCCGCCAGCAGCTACCTGGCCCTGCCCTGGAAAACCGGACAGGGCATCACCGAAGAGATCTGCCTGCTGCCCGAGGGCGCAACCCGGGACAGGTTTGATCTGCGGATCAGTTGTGCCCCGATCCCCGAAGTGGCGACATTCTCGGCCTTTCCCGGGGTCGAGCGGGTCATCACGCTGATAGAGGGGGCGGGGCTCGATCTGGATTTCGGTGACCGCCTGCTGCGGCTGGAACTGCTTGCCCCCTGCCGGTTCGATTCCGGCCTTGCGCCGGTGGGACGGCCCGATGGTGACGGGGTGCGCGTCATCAATGTCATGGCAGCGCGCGACCGGTGGCGCATCACCACGGCACGGGTCATGTCGGCCGCGTTCCAAAGCGATGTGCCAGCCGGAGGTCTGGCGGTTCTCTTTGCGATTGCCGGGGAATGGGAAGCCGCCGGGTGCCGGATCGGGTCGCGTGATACGCTGATCCTGCCCGCAGGGGCGGCGACCGCCTGCCACCCTGTCACGAAGGAAGGCAATGCCGCCGCGCTTGAGGTGGTGCTGGTCCCGCGCGACTGACCGCCACGGCATCGCCGGCTGGGCCTGAGCCTTCAGGCACCGGTCCTCAGAAGGTAGATGCGCCGGCCTCGAACTGATCCTGACAGCGGGTCACAAAGCGCTGCGCTGCCGCCGACAGCGGCTGCCCGCGCCGGTATGCAATCACGATCCGGCTGGGCGCGTGGTCCCCGACCAGAGGCCGCACCACCAGACGCAGCCCGTCATAGGTCATTTCCGATGCGGGTTTCGTCACCAGCAGCGCATAGCCAAGACCATGCCCGACCAGCCCGCGCACCATCTCAAGCGACGCAGTGCGATGCGCGACCATCGGCGCCACCCCGGCCGCTGTCATCAGCCCGGTGAAATAGTCCCGGCTGGGCGCGATATCCAGCAGGACCATCGGCTCCTCGGCCAGTTCGGCGGGCGTAATCTCGGACTGGCGGGCCAGCGGATGGCCGTCGGCCAGCAACACATGCGGACAGAGCGCGCCAAGCGGAATCGTCTCGAATTGCGGATCAAGATCAAGCTGATACATCAGCGCCAGTTCAATCTCACCCGCCGTCAGCGCCTCGGTCAGACGGCGCTGGTCGCCTTCGACCAGATCCACCGCCGTGCCGTTCATTCCCGCAATCAGACGCGGCATGACATAGGGGGCAAAGGTCACGAAACAGCCCGCCGCAACCCTTGCCCCCAACCCGTCGCGCCCGGCGCGGACCGAGTTCGCAGGTTCGATCCGGCGTGAGGATCCATAGGCACGGTTCGCATAGATCAGCGGCGATCCGGCCCGCGCCCTGTGCGTCTCCTGCACCTCGCACAGAAAGATGTGATGCGTGCCGACCCGTTCATTGCCTATCAGGACGCAGTCGAAAGCAACAAGCGGGTCCGCAATGCGCGGCGCGCCCGTGGCGCAGGCGATCCATTCGGTGCAGTCGAACTTGTCGCCGATCTCATCCTTGAAGCGGCCCGCGAAAGTATCCGAGATATAGGCCTGATCGTCGCGCAACACGTTGACGCACAGCACCCCGTTTTCGGCAATGCGCGCGGCGGCGGGGCTCAGATGATGGACGCAGACCAGAAGCGTCGGACGCGCGGTATCGGCCGAGACCGAAGCCATTGCCGAAACCGTGACACCCGCCCGCCCGCCCGGACCGTCGGTCGTGACGATATTGACGGTGCAGGCGGCATGGCTCATTCCCTCAAGGAACCTGCTGCGCAGATCCTGATCGGTGTCCGGGGATCCGGTCCGTTGTGTCATGCTTTCCTCCCATCGCGCGGGAACCAGGCCCCGCGTTCCGATACCGATATTCCACAGGGAGACCGGCGCGGGAAAGTCGGGTTTTCCGGTGAACTGGCTCGGAAAAGATGAGGCAGCGACGGCTACCGGGGGGACATGCCCGCCATACCGGGGATATTCTCGGTCGAAATCCGCTCACGGCAATGCGCCTCGAAGGCCTCGACCACCCTTGGACGGCGCAGATCGCGCAGCACGGCCAGTCCCAGACACATCGGGGGCATGTCCTCTTCCAGCGCGACATAGGCCAGCGCGCTGCCATTCTCGGCGCACATGTTGCGGGGCCGCATTGTCATCAGTGAAAACCCCATCCCCGCCCCGACATAGGACCGCAGCGCCGCCGGAGAGGAGGTTTCGGCGACGATCCGCGGCGCGATCCCGGCATTCTCGAACAGCGACAGGAAATACTGACGGCTCAGCGGCAGATCCAGCAGGACAAAGCCCTCATCCCCAAGATCGGCAAGCCGCAGCGGGCCGCGCGACGCCAGCGGATGCTCAGCCGGCAGCAGAACATAGGTCGGAAGCTCGGCCAGAGGCAGAAAATCCATATCGCCGGTCATGTTGATGCCATAGGTCAGGGCGATGTCGATACGGGCCGTGCGCAACCCGTCCAGCAATTCGGCCTCGCTGCCTTCGGTCACGCTCATGCGCACATCCGGATAAAGACCGATGAATGAGCGCCAGAGTTCGGGCAAGATCACCGGGGCGAAGGTGCGGAACGCCCCGACATTGATCGGCCCGGCCACCGCGCCGACCGAGGTGGAGGCCACATCGTAAAGCTCATAGGCTGAACGCAGCGAGTCCTTTGCCGCGCGCAGAAGACGCCGCCCCGCCGGGGTCAGCGACAGGCCCTGCGCATGATGCCGCACGAAAAGCTGCACCCCAAATTCGGTTTCCAGATGCGAAATGGCCGCCGAAATCGACGGCTGTGAGATGTTTACCTGTTCCGAGGCGCGGGTGACGCTGCCGGTCTCACCCGCCGCCACGAAATAGCTGAGCTGTCGTAATGTGAATCGCATCGCCCGGTTCCGTCAGATCAGGAAGGCGCCAGACTAGCGCAGACCGGCCCGTCCATCCAGAAGACCGGGACGATGCCACCCGGCGCGGCAGTCCCGGATGCAGCAATTGATGGCAGAAATGCGCGCCCTGCCCGCCAAAGGGGCAGCGCGGGGGGGGGACAGCCGGGCCGCGCGCCGCGTCGTCGCGACCGCCTGTCCCGGGTCACCCGTCAAGAACCACCGGTCACGGATCGCCGGGAACGCCATAGCTGGGCGCGGTATGCGGATCGAGGGCGCGGCTGACATAGGCCGACATCTCGGGCTTCCAGCGCTCCCACAGCGCCGCCAGCGCGCCGATCGCGTCGTCATCGGTCCAGTCCACGCGCAGATCGGCAACCGGCCAGGCCACATCGCGCACCAGCAGCATACCCGCCGAATGCACCGGCCCCTCTTCGCCGCCTGCCGCAATCGCGGCCTGCATCGCGGCAATCAGCCTGTCACCCAGCGATTGCCCTTTGGTTTCCGCAAAGCGGGCGACCATCGCATCGGGAACCCCGGGCCCCGACAGCAGATTGCCCGCCGCGATCACATCGGACGCAGTGGCGAAACGGTGGGTGCCAAGGGTGCGCGCACCCGAGAAACCCGCCGTGCCGCCTTGGGCATCGACCAGTGCAAGCTGGCGGAATTCCAGATGCGGCGCCTCGGCCTTCAGTTGCGCCAGCGCCACCTCGGCGGTCAGCCCGCCCGCCATCAGATCCAGCCCCTTCGGCCCCAGACGCGGATCGGTGATGTTCTGGGTCGCCACCGCACCGACCCCGGCCCGCGCATGGGCGCAGCGCGCCGCAACGCAGGGCGAGGACGAGGACACCGCGATACCGAACATGCCGGTATCCGCGCAGCGTGCAGAGATTGAGAATGTCATGTCCCGCCCCCCGTCACGCCGCGTCGGGGATGACGGCGGTCACCTCGATCTCGACCACCCATTCGGGCCGCGCCAGTGCAGGCACCACGATGCCGGTGGAACAGGGATGCACGCCTTTCAGCCATTTGCCCATCTCCTGATAGACCGCCTCACGATAGCGGATATCGGTCAGATAGACGACGATCCGGCACACATGCGCCATCTCGCTTCCGGCTTCCTTCAGCAAAAGCGCGATGTTTTCCATCGTCTTGGCCGTCTGCGCCCCGGCATCGCCGGTATGCAGGCTTTCGCGGCTGTCCAGGTCCTGGCTGACCTGTCCGCGCAGAAACACCATGGTTCCGCGCGCAACGACGCCCTGGCTTAGGTCATTGTCGAGCTTCTGCTCGGGATAGGTTTCCTTCGTGTTGAAGGGGCGGATGCGTTTGTGAATCATGATCGGATCTTTCCGCAGAAGGGTTCAGTTCAGCACACGGTCCGAAAGACCGGCGGATTTCTTGGTAAAGCGCAGCGCGTCATCCCAGTCGAAATTGCGATAGACCGCGCCAAGATGCGCGAAAGGCGGCGATTGCGCAAAAAGCTGGAAGGTCAGCCGGTGACCGGCGTAATCCGAATTCAAGAGATCGCGCGCGAAGGCCAGCAGCTTGCGCCGGTCGTCGCTGTCCCAGTTTTCGTTCAGCGTGTAGAATTTCTTCAGCCACGGCCCGGCCTCTGTATCGCGGAAGGACGCGGCATCGGGCGTCACGCAGATCTGCCCGCCGCAAAGTTCCCGCGCCAGATGCATCATGTGATGCAGTTGCGAACAGGCATGAACCCGGCCCGTCATCAGCAGCGACTGGTTCGGCATCGTCAAGCCGCCGGGGCTTTCCTCGGCCATGGCGATGGCGGCTGTCAGATGCGCGTTGATCCCTTCGCGGTAGCAGGCCAGCGTCGCCAGCTTTTCCTGCACGGCCTGCTGTTTCTCAAGCCCGGTCTGGCGCACGTTCCACAGCGCCGCGCCGATCATCATGTCGGCCAGCTTGAGATTGCGCTGCACGAAGGCAAATGCCGAATAGCGGTGCAGGGTGGCGCGGATGAAGGTGGCCGCGCGGGTATGCTGATAGAACAGCACATTCTCCCACGGGATCAGCACATCATCATAGATCACCAGCGCATCGACCTCATCAAAGCGGTTCGACAGCGGATAATCCTCGGCGGGTGCGCGTCCGGTAAATCCAGTGCGGCAGATGAAGCGCAGATTGGGTGAGGAAAAATCGCAGATGAACCCCACCGCATATTCCGACAGGGCCGAGTCGCCCCAATTGGCAATCGTGGGCTTGGTGAAGGCCTGATTGGCATAGGCGGCGGCGGTTTCATATTTCGCGCCGCGCACCACGATCCCCGCATCGGTTTCGCGCACCACATGCAGCAGCATGTCGGGGTCCTGATCCTGCGGGCGCTTGGACCGGTCGCCCTTGGGGTCGGTATTGGCCGAAACATGGAAGGGATCGGTCTTGATGACCTGCTGGATATGGTTGCGGATATTCACCGAAAAGCGCGGATCGACCTCGTTGAGAATATCCTGACCGTCAAATAGCGACCACATCTCACCGGCGGTTTCATCGCCGACGCGGGTGACGATGCCGCCGACATCTTCCAGCACCACATCGGTCGCGCGGCGCTTGGCGTGCCAGTCGGCCTGACTGTAGGGCAGTTTCAGTCCGATCGAGTAGCGTTCGCCGTTCTCCTCATAGCTCATCATGTCGCGGGTCGCGTCCTCATGCGCAAGGTCATAGATCCGCGCGCGGATATCGACCAGCGGCTTGAACTGGGGATGGGTCGTCACGTCCTGAACGCGCTCGCCATTGATCCAGATCCGCCGCCCGTCGCGGAGCGAGTCCTTGTATTGTTGTCCGGTTCTGAGCATCGGGTTTCCTTCTGGTTTAAAATCATGCCGGGCGGCAGGGCGCAGCTCCGGGGGCGATACCGGACAGCGCGGTCAAAGGTTGAAAACGGTGGACGGATCGTCCTGTCAGCCCCTTGGACATCGGCAACCGGCAGCGGGGCGAACCGCCGGCCCTGAGGCGGGCAGGAAGGAACGGCCCCCCCCCGCCCGCCGCGCGCGATCACTCGGCCCGGGTGACCCAGGCGCCGTCGCGGACTTCCTTGATCTCGATCTCGACCGGGATCTTGGTCTGGCCGGTTTCATCGAAGCTGGTGACACCCAGCGCGCCGTCATGCTCGATGGCACGGATCGCGGCGGAAAGCGCCGCCTTGTCCTCGATGCCGTGCTCGGCAATCACCGACAGCAGGATATTCGCGGCATCAAAGGCGTATTTGGTATAGGGGCTGGTCGGTTCGGCAAAGCTGCGCGCCTCGTAATCGGCATAAAGCTTTTCAAGCGTCGGATTGGAGGCCGCCGCCGGATAGCTGACCAGCGTCCCGACCGCCGCCTCTCCGGCAATCGAAATGAAATCGGGATCATAGAAGCCCGAGATCCCGATCATCGGCACATCAAGGCCAAGCTCGATCATCTGGCGGCGCAGGATGCCCGCCTCGGTGATGACGCCGCCGAAATAAACCGCGTCGGGCGCATCGCCGCGCAGCCGGGTAACGATGGCCCGGAAATCGGTATTGCCGACCGGCAGCAGGTCTTTCGATGTGACAGTGCCGCCCGCCTCGGTGAAAAACCCCTCGAACGCGCCTGCATTGCCGGTGCCGTAATCGCTGGTATCAGAGACAATCGCGATGCGGCTGGCGCCCAGATCGGACGCGGCCCATTGCGCCAGCGGCTGGTTCTCGGTCAGCAAGGTCGGGGTGACACGGGTGATCTCGGGCAGGTTCTGCTCGGTGATACTCGGGCTGATCGCCCCCCAGACGATGAAGGGCATTTCAAAGCGGCTGAAAACCGGGATCGTCGCCAGCGCCACGGGGCTGTTCCAATGCCCGGTCGCGGCAACGACATCGGGATCATTGACCAGCTTCATCGCCGCCGAAACGCCGGTTTGCGGGTCCGAGGCATCATCGAGCACCTCATATTCGACCGTATAGGGATAATCGCTTGCATTGGCCTGTTCGACCGCAAGGATGAACCCGTTGCGCGCACCCAGCCCCTGCTGGGCATTGCCACCGCTGAGCGGGCCGATGAAGCCGAGTTTGATGGTTTCCTTGTCCTGTGCGGCAACGGGCAAGGCCCCCAGCGCGAACGACATGCACAGACCGGTCAGCAAAGTCCTGCGACGACCATTAACGTTGAACATTGTCATCTCTCCTTGTTGGGACGGATCGCGCCGCATCTGTCACGGCCCGCGCGTTTTTCGGCGGAACACGCCCTGTCACCGGACAGGGTCATGCCGGACCGTGGCCAGAGACTGACCCCTTCCCATGCGTCAAGGAAGTCGCATTTTCCGAGGATCGGCTTCGGAAATCCTTAACCAGAAATTCCGCGTTTTCTTTTGCCAGAACGACCCTCCCTTCACTATGCCGGAGGGCAGGCCGCAGCCGGACAGCGGCGCAGAACCGGGGAGAATGCGATGGACAGCCTGCTGGCACAGCATCTTGTGAACTGGATGGTGCTTGGAAGTATCTACGCCCTTGTGGCGCTTGGGTTCAGCCTTCTGTTCGGCGTGCTTAACGTCATTCACTTTTCCCATGGCGATGTGTCCATCGTGGCGCCTTTCGTGGCGCTGGCGGTGATCCAGATCCTGTTTGCCGGGGTGCTTCCTGCGGGGGCGGGATGGGCGCTGGTCGTGGCGCTTGGCGTGGCGATTGTGGTGACGGGACTGCTGGGCATCCTGCTGGACTGGCTGGTGATCCGGCGGTTTCGCGGCGCGCCGGCCATGATGGCGCTGGTCGCCACCGTGGCATTGGGCAGCGTGGTGCGCGAACTGATCCGCATGTTCTATCCGCAGGGATCGAACCCCAAACCCTTTCCCGCACTGATCCGGGATTCTGTGCAGATCGGCGGGGTTCAGATCTCGGCCTTCTCGGTTCTTGTCGTCCTGGTCTCGGTGCTGATGGTGACGCTGTTGTTCTGGATCATGCACCGCACCCCCATCGGCCTGCGCATCCGCGCGGTTGCCGAAGATCGCGACATTGCGCGGCTGATGGCGATCAACCCCAACCGGATCTTTGCCGTGACCTTCTTCCTCGCCTCGGCCGTCGGGGCCATCGGCGGGCTGTTCTTTGCCAGCCATGCCGGGGTGGTACGGTTCGATTTCGGCATCCAGCTTGGCCTGATCGGCTTTTCCGCCGCCGTGATCGGTGGGCTGGGATCCATGCATGGCGCCATCATCGGCAGCCTGCTGATCGCGGGGATCGACACGCTGGTGCAGGTCACGGTGCCGGATGGCGCGTCCTACCGGATGGTGTTCATTTTCCTGCTGGTGATCTGCGTGCTTGTCCTCAAACCCTCCGGCATGCTTGGCAAGCCGGTTTTCGAGAAGGTCTGAGCCATGTCAGCAACCGAAGAACTCCGGGCCAGCGCGCGGCCCTCGCCACTGCGCAGCCTTGCCACCGTGATCGCGGTCGAACTGGCGGCGGCGGTGTTGCTGCGGCTGTTCCTGCTGAGCGATGACACGGCGGTGATCGTCGCCCTTCTGGCGCTGATGGGGGCAGGTTTCGCGCTGCTTCAGATCCGGCCCGCGATCGAGGATGCCATTGTCGCGGCCTTTGGCGAGGCGCGCCTTGCCGCGCTGCTGCTGGGCGGGATCATCGTGCTGGCTTATCCGTTCTTTCTGAACGGGTCGAGCTATGCGCTGCATCTTCTGATCATCGCGCAGCTTTATGCGGTGCTGGCGCTTGCGCTGAACTTCCAGCTTGGCAGCGCAAATATCCCGAACTTTGCAACCGGTGCGTCCTATGGGATCGGGGCCTATACCTCGGCGCTGCTGGCAATCCATTTCGGCATTTCCTTCTGGCTGGCCCTGCCGGTCGCCGCACTGGTCGCAACCGTGTTCGGCTTCCTGCTGGGCTTTCCCTCGATGCGCACGAAGGAAAGCTATCTGGCCCTTGTCACCATCGCCTTCGGAATCGTCATCCACCAGTTGCTGAACAACTTCTCATGGACGGGCGGGCCGAACGGGCTGGTCGGGATCCCCGCGCCAATCCTGTTCGGCCATTCCTTTGCCCGCCCGCTTGAAGTGTTCGGCCACAGGCTGCCCAGTCAGGCGAATTTCTACTACCTTTCGGCGGCGCTTGTGGCCCTGTCGATCCTGTCGGCCAGACGTCTGCATGACAGCCGCGTGGGGCTTGCCTGGAACGCGCTGCGCGCGGATGAACTGGCCGCCCGCTGTCAGGGGATCAATGTCGTCTGGTACAAGATGCTGGCCTTCGGGGTGGATGCCTTTCTTGCGGCCTTTGCAGGCACGGTCTATGCCTTCTATGTCAGCTATATCTCACCCGACAACTTCACCTTCATCGTCTCGGTCACGATCATGACGATGGTGATCGTGGGCGGCATGGACAATACGCTGGGGGTCATTCTGGGGGCATTCCTGCTGACGCTGCTGCCCGAAAAGCTGCGGATCTTTTCCGATTACCGCCTGCTGTTTGTCAGTGTCGTCGTCATCCTGTTCCTTGTGCTGCGCCCGCAGGGTCTGTTCCAGCAGCGCGCGCGCCATTACGGGGGGAAATAAGATGGTCACGGCATCCGACACCGCCGCGCCGATCCTTGAGACGCGGGACCTGACGATCAGTTTCGGGGGGCTTGTCGCGGTCAATGGCGTGGATCTGCGTCTTGCACGGTCCGAGGTCATGTGCATCATCGGGCCGAACGGGGCCGGGAAATCAACTCTGTTCAACCTGATTTCGGGCATCTACCGCCCGACACGCGGTCAGGTCCTGTTTGACGGGCAGGACATCACCGGCAAACCCGTCCATCGCATCGCCGCCATTGGCATTGCGCGCACCTTCCAGTCAAGCCGCCTGTTCAACGATCTGACATTGCTCGACAATGTTCTGATCGGGATGCATACGCGCACCCGGTCGGGCGTTCTGGATGCGCTGTTGCGTCCGGGCCGGGCGCGGGCAGAACTGGACGCGGCGGCAGAACGGGCCGAGGCCATCCTGCACGGGCTCTCCCCGGCGCTTCACGCGCGGCGCAACACGCTGGCAGGCGCGCTGCCACAGGCCGACCGCCGCAGGCTTGAGATTGCCCGCGCGCTGGCCTCGGAACCCAAGGTCATCATGCTGGATGAACCGTCATCGGGGATGGATGACCGCGATACCGATGCGCTGATCGGGGATGTGCGCCGCGTCATGGCCGAAAAGCCGGGCCTGTCCTTCCTCATCATCGAACATGACATGCGGCTGGTCGCCACGCTGCCAGACCGGGTGACGGTCATTGATTACGGATCAAAGATCGCGGAAGGCGATTATGCGGATATCCGTGTGATGCCGCGCGTGCAGGAAGCCTATCTTGGACAGAGGGCCGCAAATGCTTGAACTGGATAATCTTTCCTCGGCCTACGGGTCCGTGCCGATGCTGCGCTCGGTCTCGATGACGGTCTCACGCGGGGAAATGGTCTGCCTCCTTGGCCCCAATGGTGCCGGAAAAAGCACAACCTTCAAGGCGATCTGCGGCCTGCTGCGCCCCACGGGCGGCATCGTCCGCATGATGGGAGAGGATGTCGCCAGGATCGGCACGGAACGGCTGGCCGCCCTTGGTGTCGGCTTCGTGCCCGAGGGGCGGCGTCTGTTTCCCACGCTGACGGTGCGTGAAAACCTGCGGCTGGGATTTGACGCCGCGCGCAAGGATCTGGATTTCGGGGAACGGCTGGAGGCAATGGCCACGCTCTTTCCCCGGATCAAGGAGCGTCTCAATCAGGGGGCGGGCACCATGTCCGGCGGCGAACAGGCGATGGTTGCGCTGGCCCGGGCCCTGATCGCCGATCCCGGACTGGTGGTCATGGATGAGCCTTCGCTGGGGCTGTCGCCCAAACTGATCGACGAGTATTTCGAAATCGTCGGCCGCATCCGGGATGAGGGCAAGACCGTGCTGCTGATCGAACAGAATGCCGAGGCCGCGCTGTCCATCGTTGATCGCGGCTATCTTCTGGTCCGGGGCCAGATCGCGATCAGCGGCACCAGCGCGGAACTCCTGGGCAATGACATGGTGCGGCACCTTTATCTTTAGGGCGGGGATCGCAGGGTCGGGCAGGATGGGCACTGTCAATCTGCCGGGCGGCCATTCGGTGAACATCGAAAAGCTCGATGTCGCCATAACCGCGTTTCTTCGGGGCCATGGCGCACGGATGGCGGACAGGGTGGAAAACCGGTAACACGGTCACCCAAGGCGAGAACAGGGATTCAGATGGACCGACAGGAACAGCCACCCCAGCACAGCCCGACGATCCGCACCATCGCGATGCCCGCAGACACCAACCCGTCAGGCGACATTTTCGGCGGCTGGCTGATGAGCCAGATGGACCTTGCCGCAGGCAGCGTCGCCGCGCTGACCTCGGGCAGGCGCAGCGCGACCATCGCGGTGGATGCGATGATCTTTCACCGTCCGGTCAAGGTCGGGGATGAGGTATCGCTTTATGCAACGCTGGTCCGGCAGGGCCGCACCTCGATGACGATCCATGTTGATGCCTGGCGCCGTCCAAGGGCCAGCAGCCGCAGTGAGATGGTGACCGAGGCAAATTTCACCTTCGTCGCGCTGGATGCCGAGGGCAGGCCCGTTCCGGTGCGCCCCGAAGAATAGGGCGGGCCGGGACCAACCACCCTGCAGACCCTATCGGACCGGCAGACGCAGCGGGGACATGCACCCGTTGCGATCTGGTTGCAAATCCTTACTGAAATTGTAAGATTGACACCCATCCCGAGTCCGCCCCCACCGAAACGACAGGCCACCGGACCGAAAACCTTTGGAAAGGTTGCCTGAAATGACGGCCATCGCCGATTTTCGGCCCCGAATGGAATCGCGCATCCATGCGTTGCGCGCGCTTGCGCCGCTGACCTTCCGGCAGATTTCCGGGGCGGTGGCCGATGTCTGGTCGGTCCACGGCGATCAGGGGGGCGGCGGGCATTACATCGCGCCCGATCCGCGCATCGTGATCTTTCTGGATGATGCGCCGCCGCCGCTTTCGCTGCGCCTGTCGGAAACCGCCCCCGCGCACAAGGCCGTGCAGGCCTCCTATATTCCGGCCGGGGTTCCGCTCTGGAGCCGGATGGAACGCAGTGGCACGCTGAACCATATCGACCTGCATCTTGAGGCATCTGCCCTGCAGCGGCGTCTTTCTGCTACGGGGGTCAGGGCCGATCTGACGCAGCCCCGGCTGTTGGAGACCACGCCGCAGTTGGTTGCACTGGGGCGTCTGGCCGCAGCCGAGGTGGTCCGGCCCCGCCGGGGCGCGATGTTGCTGGACAGCCTGATCGACGCGACACTGGCGGAATTCTTTGCGGAACCGGGTCCTTGCGACGCGGATGACGGTTGTTCCTGCGGCTCGGGCGGGCTGGCACCCTGGCAGATGACGGCGGTGGAACGGCACTTCCGCGCCAATCTGTCCCGCCCTGTCCCGGTGGCGGAACTGGCCCGCGCCGCGCGGCTTTCGGAAAGCTGGTTCTCGCATTGCTTCCGAATGGAAACCGGCGAAACCCCGCATCGCTGGCAGGCCCGGCAGCGGCTGCTGGCAGCCTGCACGCTGATGGAAAATTCGGTCTTGCCACTTGCCGAGATCGCACAGGCAACCGGCTTTGCCGATCAGGCGCATCTGTCGCGCAGTTTCCGCGCCACCCATGGCATGCCGCCCTCGGCATGGCGCAGAACCCGGATCGCGATGACCGGAATCCCGTCGGATTGAACAAATCGCCGCAGACAGGTTCAAGACGGGCTGCGAAATCTAGAGTTAAACACTCAGAAATTTCACGACGGGACATGACCATGCCATTTCTGACCAGAACCGCCCTGCTGCTGGGTGCCAGCCTGACCGCCATGCTTGCCTCGGGGGCTCTGGCGCAGGACATGGGGGAGCGCCTGACCTTCCTTGGCGCAATCACGCTGGACGGGACCGAAAACCCGACCGGAGTGCTGGACGGGCCGGTAGCCCGGGCCTCGGCCACGACCAAGACCGGCACGCCGATCCTTGAAACGCCGGCCTCGGTCTCGGTGGTGCCCAGCGTGCAGATCGCGGCGCAGGGATCGACCAATCTGGCCGAGGCACTGACCTATTCTGCCGGGATCATCGCCGAGAATTACGGCGGCGATCCGCGTTTCGACAGCCTGTTTCTGCGCGGCTTCAACCTTGAGAATGACAAGTTTCTGGACGGGCTGCGGCTGATGCGGTCCACCCAATATCCGACCAGCGCGCCGGGGTTCGAGCTTTATGGAATTGAGCGCGTCGAGGTGCTGCGCGGCCCGGCCTCGATCCTCTATGGGGCGGGCACACCGGCGGGTCTGGTCAACATGGTGCAGAAACGCGCGCAGGCCGATGCCGATTTCACCGAACTGGGCTTTGGTCTGGACAGCAACGGGTCATGGTCGGCTTACGGCGATGCCAACCGCGTTGTCGATGACCGCTTCGCCTATCGCATCACCGGCAAGACCGGCAACAGCCGCACCGATATCCGCGATATCGACAATGAACGCGCCTATCTGGGGCTTTCGGCCAGCTATGCGCTGTCCGAGACGACCGAACTGGAATTCATGGCCAGCCATCATGACGATGCGCCCATCTCGCCCACCGGGGTGCCGAACGGCTTTGTCGGTGTTTACGATCCCTCGGATCTCAGCGATTTCGACTTCGGCGATGACAGTTTCAACACCAGCGACCGCAAGATGACAACGCTGTCCTTCGGCATCACCCATGATTTCGGCGCGGGGTGGAAGCTGAACGGCACCTTCCGCCATACCGGTTTCGACTGGAATTACGACAATATCTATATTGCCGGGAATACCGGATCGGTCGCGGACCGGGGCCGCATCGACCAGCGTGAGGATTTCGACGCCATCGCCTTTGATCTGCGTCTCTCGGGCGAGGTTGCGACCGGCGCGTTGCAACACAAGCTGACCTTCGGGGTGGATGCGCAGAAATTCAAGGAAACCGCCTATACCGGTTTCGCGGGTGTGAATTCCATTGACTATCTGGCCCCGGCCTATGGCGGCATTGTCGTGGGCGCCACGACCTATGAGGCCGACAAGACCGTCGATGCCGAACAATACGGGCTTTATGCGCTGGATGAAATGCGCTGGGGCAACTGGCGCGCAACCGTCGGGCTGCGTCATGACTGGACCAATCAGAGCGGCCAGAATGTCACGACCTTCGAAACCGTCAGCTTTGACCGCAGCGATGAACAAACGACCGGCCATCTGTCGCTGGGCTATGTCTGGGATCGCGGTGTGCATGCCTATCTGGCCTATGCCACATCCTTTCTGCCGCAACCGGGCGTGGATTTCGACGGCAATCCGCTGCGCCCCACCACCGGCGAGCAATGGGAACTGGGCGTGAAATATGAACCCGTCAGCTTTGACGGTCTGTTCACCGCCGCGCTTTACGATCTGTCCGAGAATGACCGCAACACGGGCGTGACCGAGATCATCGGCGGCGCCCCGGTTTCGGGCACGCGCCAGATCGGCAAGGCCAATATCCGCGGGCTGGAACTGGAAGGCGTGGCGCGTCTGGACAATGGCTGGTCGGTCAAGGGCGCCTATACCTATTCCTCAACCAAAATCACCGGTGACAATAACGGCAATGAACTCGCCAATACGCCGCGCCATGCCGCCAGCCTGTGGCTGAACCATGAAATCCAGCAGGGCCGCTTTGCCGGGCTGATACTGGGCGGCGGTCTGCGGCATCTTGGCAGCCGCTGGGCCTCGGATGCCAATACCCAGAAACTTGAGGCCGTGACCCTGCTGGATCTGGGTGCAAGCTATGAATGGGACAATGGCGTGGCGTTTCGGGTGAACCTGAACAATGTGACGGATGAGGATTACATCTCGGCCGTCGGCTTCAGTTCCAGCTATTTCGGCGATGGACGCAATCTTCAGGCGAACCTGACCTATAAATGGTAACCCGGCGCGTCCTTCTTGGTGCCGCAGCCGCTGCGGTACTGGGTCGGGCGCGCCCCGCCCCCGGGGCGGTTCTGCCCCGGATCGCGGCCATCGACTGGGCCATGGCCGAAACCGCCATGGCCCTTGGTCATCCGCCAGAGGCGATTGCGGAACTGATCGCCTTTCGCCGTGTGGCCCCGGCCCGGCCCCCTGCCGCGACCGCCGATCTTGGCCTGCGCGGCGCCCCCAATCTGGAAGCGCTCAGCCTGTCAGGGCCGGATCTGATTCTGTCCTCCAGCTATTACAGCTTTGCCGAACCGCAATTGTCGCGCATCGCCCCGGTGCTGTCGCAGGCGCTTTATGTCCCCCGGGAACCGCCTTTGCCCAAGCTGGTGACTTTGGTTTCCGATCTGGCGCGCGCCCTCGGACGGCCCGAGGCAGCCGTGCCGGTGCTGCAGGCCGCAGGGGATCGTTTCACGGATTTGCGGGCAAGGCTGACACCCGACAGGCCCTGCCTGCTGATCGAAATCGGAGATGCGCGCCATATCCGCGTTTTCGGCGGTGACAGCCTGTTCGGCGGGGCCTTGCAGGAACTGGGCCTGACAAATGCCTGGACCGGGGACACCCGTTTTGCCTTCAACGCGCCGGTGCCGATGGAACGGCTTGCCGCTTTCCCGGACGCGCGGTTTGTCATCATCGGCGCAGTGCCGCCGCAGGCCGCACGGTCCTTGCAGACCGGCGCCTTGTGGACCCATCTAGCGCCCGTGCGGCGGGGCGATGTCCACCACCTGCCCGAATTCAACGCCTTTGGCGGCCTGCCCTCGGCGCTGCGCTTTGCCGGGGCGCTGACGGCAGCGCTGAGGCGCGCGGCATGACACGCTGGCTGATCCTTGCCGCGATTGCGGCGCTGTCGCTTTGGGCCCTTGCCGCATTTGCGGCGCTGCCCCTCGCGCAATGGCCCGCCCTGCCCTGGCATCCCGAGGCTTTGACCGTGCCGCAGATCCTGCTGACGCATGGGCTGATGCCGCGCGGCGTGGTCGCGCTGCTGGCTGGGGCCTGTCTTGGGCTTGCGGGGGCGCTGATGCAGGCGGTGCTGCGCAATCCGCTGGCCGATCCGACGACGCTGGGCACCAGTTCGGGCGCGCAACTGGCGCTGGTCGCCGCGACGATCTTTGCCCCCGGCCTGCTGGCCGAAGGCGCGCTGCCGGTCGCGCTGGCCGGGGCGGCGGCGGTGACACTGCCGGTTCTGGCACTTGGCGCACGGCGCGGCTTTGCGCCGGTCACGGTCACGCTGGCGGGCATGCTGGCCGGGATGCTGACCGCCGCCATAGCCACGACGCTGACCCTGTCGCAGGGGCATTATCTGCTGTCGCTGGTGATCTGGAACGGCGGCGCGCTGACCCAGCAGGACTGGGGCGGCGTCCATCGCCTGGCGTTGGCGCTTGTGCCCGCGCTGGCGCTGGCGGCGCTGCTGGCGCGGCCCTTGATGGTGCTGTCGCTGGGATCGGAGGGCGCGCAGGGCCTTGGCCTGCGGCTGGCGCCGCTGCGGCTGGGCACGATCCTGCTGGCGGTCTGGCTTTCGGCGTTGGTCTCGGCCGAGCTGGGCATGGTGGGATTTGTCGGTCTGGCCGCCCCAGCCATGGCCCGGGCGCTTGGGGCAAGGACGATCCGCACCCGGCTGCTGATCTCGGCGCTGACCGGGGCGCTGGTGCTGTCTCTGGCCGATGGCACGCTTTTGGCGCTGGCGGCGGCGGGCGGGCCGGTATTGCCGACCGGGGCGCTGACCGGGCTGATCGGCGGGCCGCTGCTGCTGTGGCTGCTGCCGCGCATGGCAGCCCAGGTGCCGCAAGCCACCGAAAGCGGCGCGCGGGAGGTCCACCGCAGCGCGGGGCCGGGCCGGGTTCTGGTCTGTCTTGCGCTGCTGCTGATGACCTGTTCGGTGCTGACCCTGTTCGGCGGGCGCGGCCCTGAGGGCTGGGGCTTCATCGCGCCCGCATTGCAGGCCGAATTCCTGCCGCTGCGGGCCACCGCGATTGTTGCGGCCCTGTCTGCCGGGGCGCTTCTCGCCGGGTCGGGGGCGCTGTTGCAGCGGCTGACGGCCAATCCGATGGCCGCACCCGAGGTTCTGGGCGTCACCGGGGGGGCGGCGCTTGGCTATGCGGTGGCCGTGTTCACTCTACCCCAGCCCACGGCCCTGGCCCTTGCGCTTGGCACAGCGGCAGGCGGGGCGCTGGCGCTGGCCGCACTGTCGCGCCATGCGCTGCGCGCCGATCTGGCCCCCGCGCGGCTGTTGTTGGCGGGGCTTGCCATCGGCGCGCTGGCAACGGCGGTTCTGGGGGCGATCATGGCCTCGGATGACCGCCGGGCCTGGCAGATCCTGGGCTGGCTGGCCGGCAGCGCCGCGCAGGTTACCCCCGAAGGGGCCGCAGCCCTTGCGGCACTGGCGCTGGCCCTGCTGGCGACCCTTGTCGCGGCCTCACGCTGGCTTGAGATCCTGCCGCTTGGCCCTGCGGTCGGCCGCGCGCTTGGACTGCCGATGACGTCCCTGCGGCTGGGACTGATCCTGACGGCGGGTCTTGCCACCGGGGCCGCAACGCTGCTGGTCGGCCCGGTCAGCTTTGTCGGGCTGATGGCGCCGCATCTTGCCCGCGCGCTTGGCCTTGCACGGGCCGTGCCCTTTGTTGCGGGCAGTTGGCTGATCGGGGCGCTG
The DNA here is from genome assembly GCF_016765775.1 of Szabonella alba. Taxonomy (GTDB): domain Bacteria; phylum Pseudomonadota; class Alphaproteobacteria; order Rhodobacterales; family Rhodobacteraceae; genus Szabonella; species Szabonella alba. Next base: position 75,423 of record NZ_JAESVN010000011.1, read on the forward strand.
CTGATGGTGCTGGCCGCCTTTGGTGCGCGCACCGCGTCCTTTCCCTATGATCTGCCCTTGGGGCTTGTCGCCACGCTGATCGGCGCCCCGTGGCTGTTTCTGACCCTGATGCGAAAGTCCCCAGCATGACGCTGTTTTTCCTGCAGAATGTGGCCTTCGATGTGCCCGGCCGCCGCCTGATCGACGGGCTGTCACTGACGATTGCCGCAGGGGCCGTGACCGCACTGGTCGGGCGCAACGGATCGGGCAAGTCAACGCTGCTGAAACTGATCGCAGGTCAGACCCGGCCCAGCGCGGGCCGCATCTGCCATCTGGGCCGTGATCTGGCGGACTATCCCGCCCGCGACAGGGCGCGGCAAATCGCCTATCTGCCGCAGGTGCCGCCGCCCGCCGAGGGCATGAAACTGGCCGAACTGGTCGCGCTTGGCCGCTATCCCTGGCGTGGTGCGCTGGGGCGGTTCCGCCCTGAAGATCACGATGCCGTCGCCCGGGCCATGGCGCGCTGCGGTGTGGAAGCGATGGCCGACCGGCTGGTCGACAGCCTGTCGGGCGGTGAACGGCAGCGCGGCTGGATCGCGATGATGCTGGCGCAGGGGGCCGCAACGCTGCTGCTGGATGAACCGACCTCGGCGCTGGATGTCGCGCATCAGGTCGAGGTTCTGGCCCTGCTGCGGCAGATGTGCCACGAGACCGGGCTTTCCGCCGTGATCGTGCTGCATGATGTGAACATGGCCGCGCGGTTTTGCGACAGGGTGGTGGCGCTTGAGGGCGGGCGCCTGCTGCTGGAGGGGCCGATGACCGAACTGATGACCCCCGGGGCACTGTCCCGCGTCTATGGCCTGCCGATGCATGTCGCCGGGCGGGGCGGCCATGCCTATGCCCTGCCCGAATGACCAAGTCCGATGCCCCGGATATAGCCTCAGGATCCAGACCCATGCTGCGTCAGTTCCTTACCTATTACAAACCGCATAAACGCCTGTTCTGGCTGGATTTCGGATCAGCAGTGGCCTCGGGCCTGCTGGAGCTGTCCTTTCCGCTGGCGATCACCGGTTTCATCGACCATCTGCTGCCGATGGGCGACTGGTCGCTGACCATCGCCGCAGCGCTTGGGCTTCTGGCGATCTATGCGCTGAACACGCTGCTGATGATCGTGGTCATCTATTGGGGCCATATGCTGGGCATCGAGATCGAGACCGAGATGCGCGCCCGCGCCTTCGGCCATCTGACCCGCCTGTCATGGCGCTGGTTCGACCATGCCCGTACCGGCAAGCTGGTGGCGCGCGTCACCCGGGATCTGGAAGAGATCGGCGAGGTGGCCCATCACGGCCCCGAGGATCTGTTCATCGCGATCATGACCTTTGCGGGCGCCTTTGCCCTGATGCTGTGGTTGCATCCGGTTCTGGCAACCGCGACCGTCCTGATCGTGCCGGTCACCATCTGGCTTGTCGTGGTCTATGGCGGCCGCATGACCCGGACATGGCAGGAAATCTATGCCCGTGTCGGGCGGTTCAATGTCCGTCTGGAAGAGGCGGTCGGCGGCATCCGCGTCGTGCAGGCCTTTGCCAATGAGGCGCATGAGGCAAGGCTTTTCGAACAGGACAATCGCGCCTATCGCGCCACCAAGCTGGATGCCTACCGGATCATGGCGAAATCCACCGCGATCCATTACATGGGCCTGCGTTTCGTTCAGGTCGCGGTCATGGTGATCGGGGCGGGTTTCGTTCTGGACGGCTCACTGACGACCGGGGCCTTTGTTGGCTTTCTGCTGCTGGTCGCGGTCTTCTTCCGCCCGCTGGAAAAGATCGCCGCAGTGATCGAGACCTATCCGCGCGGCATTGCCGGGTTCCGCCGCTATCAGGAACTTATGTCGACCGAACCCGAGATTGCCGATGCGCCGGACGCGCGCCCCGCCCCGGCCCTGCGCGGCGCGATCCGGTTTGACGATGTCAGCTTTGCTTATGATGCCAGCCGCCCGGTGCTGCGCCATATCACCCTGCAGGTGACCCCCGGGGAAACCGTGGCCTTTGTCGGCCCATCCGGGGCGGGGAAATCAACGCTTCTGGCGCTGGTGCCGCGCTTTTACACGCCCAGTTCCGGGCAGATCAGCATTGATGGTCTGCCACTGGCCGAGATGACGCTGGACTCGCTGCGCAGCCAGATCGGCATTGTCAGTCAGGACGTTTTCCTGTTCGGCACCTCGCTGCGCGAAAATATCGGTTATGGCCGTCTTGGCGCCAGCGATGCCGAAATCCTTGAAGCTGCCGACCGCGCCCAGCTGGGCCCGCTGATCCGCAGCCTGCCCGAAGGGCTGGACACGATGTGCGGGGAACGCGGTGTGATGCTGTCAGGCGGGCAGAAACAGCGCGTCGCCATCGCCCGCGCCTTTCTGAAAAACCCGCCGATCCTGATTCTGGATGAGGCAACCTCGGCGCTGGACAGCGAGACCGAGCGCGAGATCCAGATGGCGCTTGAGGCCCTGTCAGAAGGGCGCACGACGCTGGTGATCGCGCATCGGCTGGGCACGATCCGCAATGCCGACCGCATTGTGGTCATGGCTGATGGCGAAGTGCGGGAAACCGGCGATCACGCGGCCCTGTTGTCGCAGGGCGGGCTTTACACAAGACTGGCGGGCTGAATGGGCTTTGCATCCACCGCACAGGGCACCCTTTCCCCCGTCGGCTGGGCCGAGATTGAAGGGTTTGCGCGCAATCTTTCGGAATTCTGCAAGCTGCATGTCACGCCGGATCATGTCCTGACCGCCGTGATGGAGGCCGGTGAGATCCGGCTGCACTGGCATGCGGGACGCGCCGGGGTGCGATTGTCCGCGCAGAATGACGAGGGATTGCAGAACCTGCGCGATACGCTTGGCTATCTGCTTGAGGTCGCGTCGGAAGGTCTGGCGGCGGGTTTGTCATGGCAGGAAGGCCCGTCCGAGGGTCAGCCGCCGCCAAACTTTCGGCAGGCCCGCGTGCTGCGCAGCGACCGCATCAGCCCCGGTTTTCAGCGCATCAGACTGGCCGCCGATGCGCTGGACTTCATGGCCCGCACCGGGCTGCATCTGCGGCTGTTGCAACCCCGCGATCCGGCGCAGCCGCAATGGCCCCGCCTTGCCGCCAATGGCCGGACGGTCTGGCCCGGGGCAGGACAGCTTCATATGCCGGTCTATACGATCCGCGCGATTGACGCGGCTGCGGGCTGGCTGGAGGTGGATATCTTCCTGCATGGCAAGGGGCCCACCTGCGCTTGGGCGCGCGATGCCCGACCGGGCGATGTGGTGGGCCTGACCGGTCCCGGCGGCGGCTGGCTGCCCGACGGCGCGTCGCTTTGCCTTGGGGGCGATGAAACCGCGCTGCCGGTGCTGGCCCGGATCCTTGAAACGCTGCCCGCCTCGGTCACCGGGGAAGTGGTCATCGAACTGGGCGACATGGCCGACAGGCAAGCCTTGCGCGCGCCGCCCGGGATCAACCTGCACTGGCTGCGCCGGGGGCGGGATCTGCCGCTGCGCCGCGCCTTTGTCGAAACAGTTGGCCGGATGCGTGGCGTTTCGCCCGGTGTCGGGGTGGTCTTCGGCGGTGAGAAATCGGATGCCCAGACCATCCGCGCCAGCCTGAAGGAGGACGCGAAAGGACAGGGCCAGACCACTGTCGCGGCCTATTGGACCGCTTCGGCCTGACATTCGGCCGCGAAAGCCTTGCCTTGGAAAGGGGTGGGGCCTTCGACAGGGGCGGGCCTGACCCCTGAAACACCGCCTGCGCGAAGCGCCGCCGCAGGTCGCCGAAGGCCCTGCCCTGCGCCGGTCGGGACCGTTATGCTGCGACAAGCGGAAACGCAGGGACTGACTCGCAGGGACCGGCATGACAATGCGCGCGGATGAGATCGTCTATCCGACCGAGGCCGGGCTTTATTGTGCCCCGGGCGATTTTTACATCGACCCCTTGCGCCCGGTGGCGCGTGCCTTAGTGACCCATGGCCATGCCGACCATGCCCGCCCCGGCCATGGCGCGGTGCTGGCCACGCGCCAGACGCTTGAGATCATGGCAATCCGCTATGGGGAGGAGTTCACCGCCAGCCGCCAGATCGCCGACGGGCCGATACGGATCGGTCAGACGACCGTCAGTTTCCACCCGGCGGGCCATGTGCTGGGATCGGCGCAGATCCTGATCGTGCCGGACAAGGGTCCGCGCATCCTGATTTCGGGCGATTACTGCCGCGTGCCGAACCCGGTCTGCGCGCCCTGGGAACCCGTGCCCTGCGATATCCTGATTACCGAGGCGACCTTTGGGCTGCCGATCTTCCGCCATCCCGATCCCATGGCCGAGGCGCGGCGGCTGATTGCCAGCATGGCCGAATTTCCCGACCGGCCGCATCTGGTGGGGGCCTATGCGCTTGGCAAGGCGCAGCGGGTGATCGCGCTGGCCCGCGCGGCGGGGCACGCGGCCCCCATCGCCATTCATGGCGCGCTGAAACGCCTCTGCGACTATCACGCCGAACAGGGCATCGACCTTGGCCCGCTGGTCGCCGCGACGGAGCCCGCCACCAAACCAAACCCGGCGGATCATGACACGGCACAGCTTGTGCTGGCCCCGCCTTCGGCCTTTGCCTCCCCCTGGGTGCAGCGGTTCCGCGATCCGGTGCTGTGCTATGCTTCGGGCTGGATGACGGTGCGCGCCCGCGCCCGGCAGCGCGGGATCGAACTGCCGCTGGTGATTTCCGATCATGTCGACTGGCCGCAACTGACCGCCACGATCCGCGAACTGGCGCCGACAGAGGTCTGGATCACCCATGGTGCCGAGGACGGGCTGCTGCGCTGGTGCGAGATCGAGGGCTTCGCCGCCCGCCCCTTGCGGCTGATCGGTTATGAGGATGAGCCGGAATGAAAGCCTTTGCCCGCCTGCTGGAGCGTCTGGCCTTCACCCCCGGCCGCAATTCCAAGCTTACGATCCTGTCGCATTATTTCGGGACCACGCCCGACCCTGACCGGGGTTACGCGCTGGCGGCCCTGACCGGCACGCTGGATCTGCGGCAGGTCAGCGCCTCGGTGCTCAAACGGCTGGCGTCGGATCGGGTGGATGAACAGCTGTTCCGCCTGTCCTATGATTTTGTCGGCGATCTGGCCGAAACCATCGCGCTGATCTGGCCGGCCGGTGCCGCGACGGGATCGCAGGCCGAAACGGGGGCCGGGGTTTCGGTCGCGCAGGCCGTGAACCTGCTGAACGGGACCGGAAAGCTGGCCCTGTCCGGCGTGATTGCCGATCTGCTGGACCGGCTGTCGCCGCCCGAGCGGCTGGCGCTGCTGAAGCTTGCGACCGGCAATCTGCGCGTCGGCGTTTCGGCGCGGCTGACCCGCAGCGCGCTGGCCATGGGAACGCAACGCCGCGTCGAGGAGATCGAAGAGATCTGGCACGGGCTTTCCCCACCCTTCCAGCCGCTGTTCGACTGGCTTGACGGCGGGCCCCGGCCCGACCCCGCGCCCGCCCCTTTTCGCCCTGTCATGCTGTCCACGCCCGTCACGCCTGCCGAACTTGCACCGCTGGACCCGCGCGATTTCATCGCCGAATGGAAATGGGACGGAATCCGGGTGCAGGCCGTATCCGAACAGGGCATCCGCAAGCTGTATTCCCGCACCGGAGAAGAGATTGGTGCCGCCTTTCCCGACATCATCGAGGCCATGACCTTCGACGGCGCGGTGGATGGCGAATTGCTGGTCCGGCGCGGTGATGAAATCGCACCGTTCAGCGATCTGCAGAAACGGCTGGGGCGCAAGCAGGTCAGCCGCGTCCTGCTGCGCAGCCATCCGGCGGCGCTGCGGCTTTATGATATCCTGACATGGCAAGGCGAGGATCTGCGCCCCCTGCCGCTGGCGCAGCGCCGCGCCCGGCTTGAGGCCGCAGGGATCGACAGCCCGCGCATCGACCTGTCACCGCTGCTGCCCTTTGACGACTGGAACGCGCTTGCGCAGCTGCGCGCCGCCCCGCCGGTGCCCCAGATCGAGGGAGTGATGATCAAGCGGCGCGATGCGCCCTATCTGGCCGGTCGTCCGCGCGGGCCATGGTTCAAATGGAAACAGGACCCGATGCTGGTCGATGCGGTGCTGCTTTACGCCCAGTCGGGCCATGGCAAACGCTCGGGCTTTTACAGTGATTTCACCTTCGGGCTATGGGACGGCGCGGATCTGGTTCCCGTCGGCAAGGCCTATTTCGGCTTCACCGATGAGGAACTGCGCGAGCTTGACCGTTTCGTGCGGAAAAATACCGTGCAGCGGTTCGGACCGGTGCGCCAGCTTGCCCCGAAACTGGTGGTCGAAGTGGCGTTTGAAGGGCTGAACCCCTCCCCCCGCCACCGGTCGGGCATCGCGATGCGCTTTCCGCGGATCGCCCGCATCCGCTGGGACAAGCCCGCGGCCGAGGCTGACCGGCTGACGTCGCTGAAGGGGATGCTGTGACCTGCGGCACAATGTGAACCGATCCCGCATCCCGGGCGTAAAAGACCGAACGCAAACATTCCGGGGGCATCATGGGCAAGGTTCTGATCTGGGGCGCGACGGGCGGGATCGGTGGGGCCATCGCGCGGGGTTTGCAGGCCGCCGGGGTGCCGCTGCATCTGACCGGGCGCGATGCCACACGGCTGGCGGCGCTGGCCGAGGAACTGGGCGCCAGCCACACCGCCGCCGATGTGCTGGACCCGGACAGCTTTGCCAAGGTCTCGGCGGCGGCAGGGTCTGCATTGGTTGGGCTGGTCTATGCCGTGGGCAGCATCACCCTGCGCCCCTTGCCCCGTCTGACGCCCGAGGATTTCCATCGCGATTTCCGCCTGAATGCCGAAGGCGCGGCGCTGGCCGTGCAGGCCGCCCTGCCCGCACTGAAGGCAGGCGCGGCGGATCGGACATCCTCGGTTGTGCTCTTCTCCTCGGTCGCGGTGACGCAGGGCTTTGGGGCCCATGCCTCGGTCTCGATGGCCAAGGGCGCGGTCGAGGGGCTGACCCGGGCGCTTGCCGCCGAACTGTCGCCACATGTGCGGGTGAATGCCGTGGCACCTTCGCTGACCGATACGCCGCTGGCCGCCGGTCTGACCGCGAATGACAAGGTGGCCGGGGCCATCGCGCAACTGCATCCGCTGCCGCGCCTTGGCCGGGCCACCGACAGCGCGGCGCTGGCCGCTTTCCTTTTGTCGGAACAGGCGGACTGGATCACCGGGCAGGTGATCGGCGTCGATGGCGGGCGGTCGCGGCTGCGGCCCAAGGGCTGATCCCGTGCCGAAGATGCGCAAACCCGCCGAATTGCCGCGCAAGATCTGCGCCACCTGTGGCCTGCCCTTCACATGGCGGCGCAAATGGGCGCGCGACTGGCAACAGGTCCGCCATTGTTCAGACCGCTGCCGCAAGGCGCGGCGCGCCGCCAGCGCCTGACCCGCCGCCTGCGCGCGATCCTTGGCAACCAGCAGCCGCGCGATCCTTCAGCCTTGCGGGATCCGGACCCGGCCCGCACTTCGATGCGATTGCGGCTGATGGCGGTCGGACCGCTTCGCGGAAAAGGCAAAACCTGCGCCTGATAGCGAATTTCGAATCCCAGAAGTTTGGGGCAGGATCATTCCGTCGGGTGTTTATTCCCCCTTTCTAAATCTGGCTTCTGGCACCTCGCTGGGCCCTTGGGGCCGCTTGTAAGGCGGGTGACCGTGTCGCGACAGCGGGCGCGGCCCGAAGCTGGATGTGCATAACGGTAGGACTGTCATGATTGGTATCCGTCCTCACTTCGTCAAACAGGGCATGAAATCACAACCCGGAACCCTGCGGTCAATGCGACCGGTCTTCAGTTCTCATTGCAGATCGCGTTCTGCCATCTCCCTTGTTGCCGGGCCCCTGAAATGAAGACGATTGATGTCATCCTGCCGATCGGCAAACCCGGTGCACCTACGGGAAATGAGGTGCCGGAACTGACGCGCTATGACGGGCAGACCCTGATTGACTGGGCCGTGCGCGAGGCGGTGCAGGCAAGGGCGAACCGGATCCTGCTGGTTGCGCCCGAAGGCCATGCGCCCGCACAGATGATTGCCCGGCATCTGTGGCGGTCAATCCGCAGCCATAAATCCGCGGCGGTGAACGGGCGTTTGCGGATGGATTTCCTGTTCCATCCGGTCACCGACGAGGAGGGCTGGGACGGTGTTGTTCGGGCCGCCGCCCTGCAATGCCGGGGCGATCAGGCGCTGCTGATCGACCCGACCATCGCGCTGACCACAGCGGACAGAATTGTGCCCTATGCGTCCTTCACCCTGCGCAAAGTGTCTGAGCGCATCGGAGACATGCCCCTGTGCGCCCTGGCCGAACTGCCTTGGGACGAGGCGCTTTCGATGCCGGTCGTGACAGGGCCGGGGCTTGCGCCAGCCGATGACGTGCCGGGATCGGATCGTCTGAAGGTCTTTGCAGGTCGTGCAGTGCTGCCCTTGCCGCTGCCCCGGCTTGCCAGATCTGCGACCGGGGCCTTCCCCTTTGATACGCTTATCAGCACCTTGCACGATGCGCAGGTGCAGCCGATCCAGCTTTTGCTGAAACCAAGGGATGCCCGTTTCGTGCAGCCCGGTGAAGCCGCGAAAGAGACCGGTCCGGATGGTCAGACGGATCCGCAAGGAATGGCACTGCTCGCCTATGAACCCGCATTGGCGCCCGCCATCCTGAACGGCACAGGCTTTGCCGCGAATGCCAGTTTCCGGGCCGGGTAATCCCGCCCGGCGGCGCATCTGTCCGCAAAGGATGATCCGGGCAAGGCTGCGCTCCGGCACAGGCTGCATGTGCCATGTCCGATCCGACACAAAAGGCTGACCCGCCAGCGTCAGTGCTGCAAAGCAGGGTTGTCACAGCGGAAAAGACGCATCCGGCCGCCTCGTCGCAATTGCCTGAATTGCAGGGTCGGCAACCCGGTATCGGTGATCGCATCCAGCCACCATTTCCGACCGGCCGCGCCGGATTGCGGCCATGGCGACTCCGGCGGTGAACCCGGCGCGGCCTGCGCGTTCGGATGATCCGGCGACATCGTTCCCTTATCCGTCATCGTTGAACCCCCCAAAGAAGGGGTATCACGCGGCGAAGCAGGCGCGCTGCGGGACAAGATCGACCTGCCGCTGCGCGATGTCTGACATCGGGCGCCCACGGCCAGCCAGTAAAAACGTGCATCGCCATGGCCCTTGATTCCGCGCGGCAAAAGCGCCAGCGAAAACCCGTCTGGCGTCAGGGCGCGATAATCGAGACTTGCCTTACAGACGGCCTGCCCTGCCCCCTGATCCAGCAGGACAACCAGCCGCGGTGCATTTTCGAACGCCGCCTTGAACCGGATGGGCAGCAGGAATTCCATCCGGACCGTGTTGCCGTCACGATCCTCGGTCCTGACTTCGCCGAACGTGCCGCGCCCCATCAGCACAAGATCATCGCCGAAACCCGGCAATTCCTGTTGCGCCGCCTCGCCAATCCGCCTTGACGACAGCCAGATGGATCGCAGCGAGGTCGCCTGCTGTCCTGACGCCATCTTAATCTGGCCCGATCCCCGGAAGGCCAGTTTTCCAAAGGGACGACGGAAAACTCCCGTCAGCTCATTCCACCACACCATATCCAAGGCAACACTCCCGAAGCAGTTCACAGACCGCAAAGACCGGAGTCAGCGCGCATTCGCTGCAGGGTCAGCCCGACGTTCGAGCCGCCAGTCTCTGGCCTTCTTCGAGGCAGATGGCATCGGCCTGCGCCGCCGACATGCTGTCGGGGCGGTCGATCGAGCGGTCCCAATAGACAATGCCCTCCGTGTAAAGCTGGCACAGAACGGGGCCCTGCGCCGTCGCGACGGTGACCGGGGGGGATTCCAGATCGCGCGGCGCACAGGCCGAAAGCAAAAGCACGCCCAAAAGGGCAAGCCGGGCCGGATGCGGAACGGAAGTCATCATTGAATTCATACTCATACCTTTCACTGATCGGTTTTTTGGTCGGGTGGCATGCTGATATCCTCTGGTTTGCGGCGGGCCACGACAGCGGCCAGCAAAAGCGCAAGACAACCGGCAGCCGGGAATGCCAAAGCCGCGGAAAGCAGACCGAACCCCCCGATGAACACCAAAAGCGCAGAGACCCACCCGGCCACCACCGCCAGAAGGACACAGCCCAGCATCAACGAGGAGCCGGACCTGTCGATATGCCCGCCCTCGGGCCGCCCGGCCGGTATGCGATGAACAACACTGCTCATTCCGTCCTCCTGCGTGTCGGGCCGGACGGATCCATCGACCCGGCATGGGCGGGCGCGACGATGCCATCGCTTCTCGTGGAACCGACCGGCTGATTCAGACTGCGCGTATCAAAGACCTGAAGCACCAGCCCGCCGACCGAAATGCAGCCCGGGCGTTCCGAAAAAAGGGCGAAGAGCAGCGCGGAATCCCGATACTCTTCGCCCAGTCGGCATGCTGCCTTGAACTCCAACCGGGTTGGAGCCGAGGCGGGAGACCGATCGGGGTAACCGACCGGTTGCTTGGGGCTGAGCAGAAGATCCTGCTGCGGCAGACCCGGGCCGAACCGCCCGGCCGGCAGCCGCACCAACCCATGGCCCAGCCGCGTGGACTGACGGCTCAGAATATCAATAAGTTCGATATAATTGTCGGCAACCGGATCATAGACCAGATCGCCGATCATCAGCCGCTCAACCGGAACTGTTGTTCCGCTTCGGCGGACCCGGACCGACATGCCCTTGGCAATCATTTCGCCCCCCCCCCGAAATGCGCGGACCAACCAGGCCCCGGAATTGACGCGCCGCTTCACGAACAGGCCAACGGCGAAAACGGCCGTTTGCCTGCACCCGGCGCCTGGATACGGCACAGGACCGAATGCCCGGATCGGATGAAAATCAGAACTGCCAACAAACCGGAGATTTCTGATGTTTTGAATACAATATTTCTCAACCAAAAATGCACCGGTTTGTTAACAGAGAAACACAGCACCATGTACGGCTCGCAGCAAAAGCGAATTACGCAAGGCAGGGAAAAGAACCCTTTGCAATGAGCAGCCGCACCCCTTAAAAACATCTGCGCACACAACCAACACTGCCCAACCAATATTCGATAACAGAGCAGGTCAGAGCTGCAAATTCGCTATGAGTTGCGACTCTGAATTAAATAGCGAAGGCATTTAAGGCTGCGCTGCCTGACCCCGACACACGCGATAAGCGGGAGAGCCTTGCCTACAGGCGCGCCATCTTTGCCTTCACCTGCCTTAACGGCAAGCCTGTCGTTGCCCTGGGCTTCGGACAAGCCAGGGAAGGCCGCGCCGATTGGGGCGGCGGGGGCCTGGCGCACAGAACTGCCGGGCGCCGCGAGCAGGAATCGCTATGCCGGAAGCCGGAAAAAATCGTTTCATTTCGATGCTCCGGTGATTGCGCGCCCAACCCATTCGCTATCAAGTGCGCCGACCGCAACAACCAGAGAACTTCTTTGGCCCGGCAGTTCGTCGTAACCACAGGCAAAGGTCAGGCTACGCAGGGGTTCCAGGACTGGGGCCAAGATAAAGTCACGGAGAGCTTCCTGAATTTCTTCAAAACTAGGTAAATCCATCCATGTCCCCATCATTTGTAAACTTGATCTGAAAATTGATGCAATTCCAGGCAGCACAAGTCTGAAGCAACGATATGACTGAACGCTTGCACGTGAATTAATCGCATGACTTCCATGAAACATGGCCCCAGGTCGATTGACGACACTAAGCGGCCAGAGCTGCCGGCGGCAAACCCCTGAATTGGAGCCCCAAGACTTGGCTTACGTTGATCACCAAATGCTTCTGTTCACGACATTGGGAAATGCCCAAGCCGGAGCGTTTGGTAGCGGACCAGGGAGATTTTCTGTGTTTGACATCGGAGCATCCACCATGGGTGACGGGGCGGGACGGCCGGGAACTGGCCGCGCGCCATGCAAGGAACAGCAAGAAACTGGTGGTGACAGAAACCGGCATCCCTTGTCCGAAGGCTTTCGCCCCGGACCTGCATCAGCGCAAGACCTCCACTGAATGAACCCAGAAAGGTGCAATATCAGAACGCATGAACTGCTGTGAACCGGCGCAGGCAGAAGTGAATTTAGATTGGCGTCTTTCTGATCCGGAAGCATGTCAAATCCTGAAGCAGGGAAACCTGCAAAGCCTGACAGATCACCACCATCCACAACCTACCGTCTGAGGTAAAACTCAGGCATAGATCAATCCAGAATGTAGAAAAATCATGAATGTGAAGAAAACAGCGTCGAACCAGCCCGCAGCCAAGAAGGCCACCGGAAATAAGAAGACGACCAAGGTGAAGGCGCCCAAAGTTGCTGAAAGCAAAACGGTACTGAAGAAAAGTGACCTGTTCGACCTGGTCAAGGCCGGTGCGCCGGGCATCAATGGTCAGATCGCAAGCGCGATCATGGATGTGGTCCTGCTTGAGATTGGTGAGGCCATCAAGGCCGGAAAGACCATTCGCGCCTTGCCCGCTGGAAATCTCGTTTTTCAGAAACGGAAAATGCTTGATGATGGCGAGGTGATTACCTGCAAACTGCGTCACAAATCCGCGCCGGTCACAGCGGAAAGCCCGTAACCGATGCCTTTCTTGTGCTCTAACTGTCAGGACGACGAGTAAATATGGCTCAAGCGCCCCAGAAAGTGCAAAAGCTGGAGGAACCACCGCCGTCGCAGCAATGTTTGACGGTCGGTGGCCTGCAAGTTATTAGCGCCATTGATACGCTGTTCAACCATGTCGATGAACAACTGCCAATGTGGACGGGGGAGGGAGACCGGAAGGTTGCCATGAATGTGGCTTTCCTAAGCCCCTTCGCATCCCCTCCGGTTGTCACCATCGGCCTTGCCGCGATTGACAGTGCCCATGATCAGAATTTGCGGTTCTGGCTTGCGGCACATGACATTACCACGACCGGATTCAAGATCGAGTTCAGCACCTGGGCGGATACCCATATCGCCCGTGCCGCAATATCCTGGCATGCGATTGGTCCCGTGACCCAGAAATCATGATCGGCTGTAATACTGCGCCCTGTCCCATTCTATGACACCAAAGGCGCGGTTGGCAGCCGCGCCTTCGATAACGCGCAGTCCAGATCAGTCAGCGAAAACTGGACGCCTTTGCGAGGCTCCAGCAATCGCCATTCTGATAACAAACGCATCCGGGAATTACTACGGGATCAGATGATCGTTTCAGGAAAGGCGTGTCTGTATTTGATTCAGTACACCGACATACGGTGCAATTCCGTGGGTCGGGACATCAGCCCTGTGACAAATCTGCAGCGCAATATGCCCTGTCGCGACGATCAGAAGTTATGGTTGGTAAGGATTGCCATGACCTCCGGTTCAATCGTATCCGGATCAATCCTGCCAATTTTCCGACTCAGCCGCATAGCCGAGCCGGGATCGCGCAGGCGACGAAAATACACCCTCATGGTATCAAGAGGGGTCATCCTCTGCAGCTTTCGCGTGATCAGAAATCCGGTCATGTCTCTGGTTGGTGTATCCGCCGGTGCATTCAGCTCAAGCAACCCAAAACGCTGGCCGACACCGTCAAGATTATGAAACCCCGCGAAGAATACCCCTCCTGGTGACATCAGAAGAACGCCACGGCGCGCCAATCTGTTATTCGACTGCTGCAGAAGTGAGCCCGCGCCCCGAGTTTTTACACATCTGAGAATGCCAATCTGCCCGATTTTTGAAATGAGCGCGACACCACGAAAAAGCTCTGTTTCCTCCGCCTCACCAAGACAGAACACCTCGTAAACACCTTGCAACTCGGCAAGATCGAGATCAAAGCAGCCAAGTCTCGCCAATTCCCGACCCAGATCCATCCAATGCTGAGGCACATGGCCATCACCCGAAGCCTCGGATGAGAGCACGGCTTCAAAAGCTGAAGGATCCGAAAGCAGATCCTCTGAGGAGACCCCGACGAGCATTGAAATTCGCTTGAGCACATCAAACGTGGGCATCTGGGCGCCTGACAAATATCTCGCCAGCTGTTGACGGGATATACCGATCTTTCCCGAGAAACCCGTCAGGCTGTCCTGTCCGGAAAGGGCCCTTCTCAGGTTAACAGGAAAGTTGATATGCTCTCGCTGACTCATTCTACTTGGCTTTCCCTCAATGCGCTGTTGTAGACGCTGATGCCGATGTGTCCAGCGCCAGATTGCTGGAAATGTCTGCAGCGAGATCACCAATGCTGACAAGACCGCGAGAAATATCGGGAGAACCCGATATTCTTTTCAAAACTGTTCTTGTATTATAAATCGGCCGTGCCCCAATATCTGCCACGCCAAGCTTCTCACCGGTCAGAAGTTTGGGATCATTATTCGGACCGGCATAGAACATCATGACAGATTTCACCTCTTCTTCGGTTGCGCCCCCTATTTCGATCAGCACCAGACGACCCTTGGCAAAACTCACATTGAATCTGGCGAATATTTTTTCAACACAGGATGCTTCGCCGACTGCAAGCTTCATCGATGCTGCATGGATCGCCCTGTTTACCACCATGATGCGAAGCAATTCACATGTCACAAAGCCGGGGTACAATGGAGAGAGCTGATACATGATGTATCTGCCTTGAAGAGTCGTCATTTGTTGGATTTTCAAATTCTCCGCTGATCTGACGAGGCCGGTTTGCGGCAGGATTGCGGGAGAATCGCTTCCCAAAGAAGACTTGTCGGGCAGCATCCTATCTTGGACATTTTCCTGATACAGAGCGTCAATCGGCAATCCTGTAACCTGTGAAATGCGGCGCAATACACGCAGCGACGGCATCGATGTCCCATTGAGATATTTGTTCAACTGCTGCCGGTTGATGCCCAAGGCATCAGAAGCGGCGGCAATGGTTGGATAGCTTTCGACGACTCTTTTTATTCCCTGCAGAACGTCATTCTTTCGCGTTGGATCGGACATTGTGATCATTGCTGTTTATTCCTCGTCATTTCGAAAGGGCGCACAGGCTCATGCGAGACAGGTCGCGACAAGCATCCGGGACCGGTTGACCTCTGTGGACCAGTCTAGCGCAAGCGGATTACCGGACTCATTCCGGACAGATTTTATCTGACTAAAATTGAAGAAGATCTTCCCTTTCAACGAGCAATCACGAATTGCTTACTTCTGACATTGTTAAATGTCCGCTCACTTCAAAGCTTTACCTGCTGCGCGGATATTCATGGTCGCCATGTGGCAGATCCAGCCCATGCAGTCCTGTCGACTGCATGGGTGGGTGACCCGGCCCCTTTTCAGGACCGGGCCGGGCCGCTATGGGCACAGATCCTAAGTGTCGGACGTTACTTGGTGGTGTAGCCGCCATTGACGAGAATGGTCTGCCCGGTCATCCACCAGCCTTCGGTG
>NZ_JAESVN010000012.1 GCF_016765775.1 Szabonella alba
CATTCTTGGCTAGGTCAACTCCAATTATGGCAAACTTCTTCATGGGTACCCCCTCCTATGTGGCGATGATGACCTCACCACCCTGGCACATTGCGATGCCGTCGGGCGGGGGTATCCACCACATCAGAACTGGATCGCATTCGTCGGGAAAACAGTCCCCCGGACTGTTTTCCGATCCTCCTCATTCCGCAAACACCGCAGGCCGACCGGGGCTGCCGTCATGCGGCGCAAGCCAGGTCATGTCCTTGTCCAGCCAGATCAACAGCGACCCACGCTTGCGCAGAGAAGCTGTGTAGCTGGACCAGTTCCTCGTGCGGTATCGGGCGAGTGATGGCTTGCTCATACGATCCGTCTAACCGCATGGATTCGCGATGTGAATCGTTGGGAGACAGGGTTTTGCAACAACGCCCAATGACACGCTCAATGGCGGCTATACGGCAAATGTGCTGACCGGCGGGGCGGGCGATGACCAGCTGTATGGCGATGCGGGGGCGGATGTCTTTGTCTTCGATCAGTCCCCGGCTGCGGGCGGCACTGACCGGATTGTCGATTTCGTCTTGGGCGTCGACCGGATCGATCTCAGCGCGATGGATGCGGATGCGTTACCGGCGGGCGATCAGTCCTTCACCTTCATCGGGGCGGCCCTGTTCTCGGGCGTCGCCGGTGAATTGCGCTATGACGCGGTGACCGGCAGGCTGCTGGGCGATGTCACGGGCAATGCCAATGCCGATCTGACGGTGAACCTTGACGGTGTGGCAGCACTTGGGTTTGGTGATCTGATCCTGTGACCGTCCCGGCCGCGAGGCCGGGGCGCATGGTTTCAGGATATTCAGTCAGGCCCCGTCGCGCAGGATGCCGTTGCCCGCGTAGTTCCGGCTGCGGCGCCGGAAGGCCAGCGCGCTTTCGCCAAAGCGGCGCGAAAAGGCCCGCGACAGGACCGAGGGACAACTGAACCCGGTCAGCACCGCAATCTCGGCCATGTTCAGATCGCTGCCCGCAAGATTGCGCCGCACCGCCTGAAGCCGCAATTCGGCATAGAACGCACCGGGACTATAGCCCAGATCCCGCTGGAACAGGTTTTCCAGCCGCCGCACCGAAAGCCGGACCCTTGCGGCAATATCCCTGATGCGCAGGGGGGCCGAGACTGTGGCCTCCATCATGCCGATGGCGGCGGAAACCTTGGCATCCACCGCCACCCCGTCATATTGCGGGTTCTGCTGCGGCGTCCGGCGGTCGCTGGTCGCGGTGATGAAACTGGTCGCCACCTCATGCGCCAGCCGCGCACCGAAGCGGCGGCGGATCAGGTCGATGGTCATGTCCAGCGCGGGCCCGGCCCCGCCCGCCGTGATACGGTTGCCGGAAATCACGAAACGGTCAGGCACCACCTCAAGATCGGGATAGGTCTGCGCCAGCGCGTCCAGATCCTCCCAATGCACGGTGACGCGGTGACCGTTCAGCAGCCCGGCCTTGGCCAGAACCCATGACCCCGCATCCACCGCCGCCATGGTGCCGACCGACGACGCCAGTTTGCGCAACCCGGTCAGCAGCGGCGTGGTGATGACTTCGGCAATGCGGAACCCGGCGATCACGATCAGAAGATCAAAGCCCTGCGCCGCCGCCAATGTCGGCTGGCAGGGCAGTTCCAGCCCGCAGGTCAGCGGCACCGAGGTCAGCCCCGGTGAAACGACCAGCCATTGAAACGCCTCACGCCCCAATTGCCGGTTGGCGCTGCGCAACGGGTCCAGCGTCGAGGCCACCGTCAGAAGTGAGGCATGCGGCAGCACCAGAAGCGCCACCCGGCAGGGCGGCGGCAGGGCGGTTGTGCGTGTTGCCTTTTCCGTCATCCGATTGCGCAATTTGCCATTCCGGCCCCGTTCTGCGCGCATATCATTGCGCTGTAAAGGAGGACCCCATGCCCTTGACCATGAATCGCGAGGTTTTCATCACCTGTGCCGTGACCGGCTCGGGCGGCACGCAGGACCGGAGCCCGCATGTGCCGCGTTCACCGCGCGAGATCGCCGAAAGCGCGATTGCCGCCGCAAAGGCCGGGGCGGCGGTGGTGCATTGCCATGTGCGCGACCCCGAAACCGGCAAACCGTCGCGCGACCCGGCGCTGTATCGCGAAGTGACGGAACGCATCCGTGACAGT
This sequence comes from Szabonella alba, assembly GCF_016765775.1. Taxonomy (GTDB): domain Bacteria; phylum Pseudomonadota; class Alphaproteobacteria; order Rhodobacterales; family Rhodobacteraceae; genus Szabonella; species Szabonella alba. The sequence continues at coordinate 2,150 of NZ_JAESVN010000012.1, forward strand.
GCGACCGATGTCGTGCTGAACCTGACCGCCGGAATGGGCGGTGATCTGCTGTTCGACGGCACCGAAGCGATGAACCGCATGAGCGCGAAATCCGATATGGCGGGCGCGGCAGAGCGTGTGCAGCATGTCGTCGATTGCCGCCCCGAAATCTGCACGCTGGATTGTGGCACGATGAATTTCGCCGAGGCCGATTATGTCATGGTCAACACGCCGGGCATGTTGCGCGACATGGCGGCCCGGATGGCCGCAAGCGGTGTGCGGATCGAGATCGAGGCCTTTGACACCGGCCATCTGTGGTTCGCCAAGCAGCTTGTGACCGAAGGCATTATTCCCGACCCGGTGCTGGTGCAGCTTTGCATGGGCGTGCCATGGGGCGCACCGGATGACCTGAACACCTTTCTGGCCATGGTCAACAATGTGCCGCAGGACTGGCATTGGTCGGCCTTTGCCATCGGGCGCAATCAGATGGCCTATGTCGCCGCCGCTGTGCTGGCCGGGGGCAATGTGCGCGTCGGGCTGGAGGACAATCTCTGGCTGGACAAGGGCGTGCTGGCCACCAATGCGCAACTGGTGGAACGCGCGGTCGGCATCGTGCAGGCCATGGGCGCGCGGGTCATCACCCCGGCCGAGGTGCGCGCAAGGCTGAAGATGGAAAAGCGCGCGCCGGTGGGCCGGTAGCCCCCAACCTCTCCCTCCGCCACGAGGGGGGAGGGAAGCGCCCGGGATCGACGGGCGGCACGGATGAAATCAGGCGGTCCCCTCCCCCTTGTGGGGGAGGGATGGGGAGGGGGGCTTGGCCCCGCGAATGACAGGATCAGGACCATGACACAAAAAGCGGCAATCATCGGGGGCGGGGTCATCGGCGGCGGTTGGGCCGCGCGTTTCCTGCTCAATGGCTGGGATGTGGCGGTGTTCGACCCCGACCCCGAGGCCCCCCGCAAGGTGGACGAGGTTCTGGCCAATGCACGCGCCGCCCTGCCCGCCCTGTCGGACGGCCCGATGCCGCCCGAAGGGCGGCTGAGCTTTGCCGAAACGCTGACCGAGGCGGTCGAAGGGGCGGATTACATTCAGGAATCGGTTTCCGAACGTCTGGACCTCAAGCACCGCGTCTTTGCCCAGATCCAGCAGGTATCCCCCGATGCGCCCATCGGCAGTTCCACCTCGGGCTTCAAACCGTCCGAATTGCAGGAAGGGGCAGCCAATCCCGCGACGATCTTTGTCGCCCATCCGTTCAACCCGGTCTATCTGCTGCCTCTTGCCGAAATCGTGCCTTCGGCGGTTTCCGATCCGGCGCTGATCGAACGCGCCAAGGAAATCCTGCGGGAACTGGGCATGTTCCCGTTGCATGTCCGCAAGGAGATCGACGCCCATATCGCCGACCGTTTCCTTGAGGCGGTCTGGCGTGAGGCGCTGTGGCTGGTCAAGGACGGCGTCGCCACGACCGAGGAAATCGATGAGGCGATCCGCATGGGCTTTGGCCTGCGCTGGGGGCAGATGGGCCTCTTCGAGACCTATCGCGTGGCGGGCGGCGAGGCGGGCATGAAGCATTTCATGGCGCAGTTCGGGCCCTGCCTGTCCTGGCCCTGGACCAAGCTGATGGATGTACCCGAATTCAATGATGAACTGGTCGATCTGATCGCCGGGCAATCCGACGCGCAATCGGGGCATCATACCATCCGGGAACTGGAGCGCATCCGCGACCAGAACCTGATCGGCTTTCTGCGCGTGCTGAAAGACCGCGACTGGGGCGCGGGCAAGGTCCTGCTGGATCATGATGCGCGCCGCCGTGCGGCGATGCCTGATCCGTCACCCGACCATGCCGCGCCGATGGAAATGGCCCGGATGACCGTGCTGCCGGGCTGGATCGACTATAACGGTCATATGACCGAAAGCCGCTATCTGTTCGCCGCGTCCGAAACCTGTGACGCCTTTCTGCGCCATATCGGCGCCGATATCGCCTATGTCGGCACGGGGTTCAGCTATTACACCGCCGAAACCCATATCCTGCATCTGGGCGAGGCAAAACTTGGCGATGCGCTGACCGGCACGGTGCAGGTGCTGCATGTGGATGAAAAACGGTTGCATATCTTCATCCGCATCCTGAAAGAAGGCGCGCCGGTCGCCACGCTGGAACAGATGCTTTTGCATGTCGACATGAAGGCGGGCCGGGCTGCGCCTGCGCCACAGGCAATTCAGGACCGGCTGCGCCCCATCGCCGCCGCCCATGCCGCCCTGCCCCGGCCCGAGGGCGCGGGTCGCCATGTCGGCCAGCGGAGGGCATGATGCAGTTCGGACTGAGCGATGAACAGCGGATGATCGTCAACACCACCCGCGCCTTTGTCGAGGCAGAACTGTATCCGCATGAGGCCGAGGTGGAACGCAGCGGTCATCTGCCGCTGGACCTGATCCGGGATTTGCAGGCCAAGGCCATGGCGGCGGGGCTTTATGCTGCCAATATGCCCGAGGAGGTGGGCGGCGCGGGTCTCGATACCCTGTCCTGGCTGCTTTACGAACGCGAATTGGGCCGCGCGAATTATGCGCTGCACTGGACCTGTGTCGCGCGCCCCTCGAACATCCTGCTGGCCGGCACCCCGGAACAGCGCGAACGCTATCTGATGCCCTGTATCCGGGGGGAAACCTGGGATTGTCTGGCGATGACCGAACCGGGTGCCGGATCGGACCTGCGCGGCATGAAGGCCAGCGCCCGGCCTGACGGATCGGATTGGGTGCTGAACGGCACCAAGCATTTCATCTCCCATGCCGATATCGCGGGCTTCACCATCGCCTTCATGGCGACCGGGGAAGAGGACACACCGCGCGGCCCGAAAAAGAAGATCACGGCGTTCTTCGTCGACAAGGGCACACCCGGTTTCACCGTGCGCGACGGCTATCGCAATGTCAGCCATCGCGGCTATTCCAATGCCGTGCTGGAATTCGACGACTGCCGGGTGCCTGCCGAAAATGTGCTGGGTGAGCCGCACAAGGGCTTCGAGGTCGCCAATACATGGCTGGGCGCGACCCGGTTGCAGGTCGCCGCAACCTGTCTGGGGCGCGCGGCGCGGGCGCTGGATCATGCGGTATCCTATGCCGCCGAGAGGCGGCAGTTCGGTCAGGCCATCGGCAAGTTTCAGGGTGTCAGCTTCAAGCTGGCCGACATGGCGATGGAGTTGAAGGCCGCCGAACTGCTGACATGGGAGGCGGGCTGGAAATTCGATCAGGGTACGGTCACCGAGGCGGATATGTCCATGGCGAAGCTCAAGGCAACCGAGATGCTGGCCATGGTCGCGGATGAGGCGATCCAGATTCATGGCGGCATGGGCCTGATGGAGGAACTGCCGCTGGAACGGATCTGGCGCGATGCGCGGGTGGAACGGATCTGGGAAGGCACATCCGAGATCCAGCGCCATATCATCAGCCGCGAACTTCTGCGCGCGGTTGGTGGCTGACGCGCCGCGCCGGGGGTTTTGCACCCCCGGACCCCCGCAGGATATTTGAGAACAGATGAAGGAACCAAATGTTAACCTTTGCCCTCCATCCTTCTGACGCGGTACAGGCGGGGACGCCGATGACCGTAACAGGTGAAGCGACCCTGCCTCCTTCGTTGGGGGCAGGGCGTCTTGTGAGTTTCATCTGTTCAAAAGTATCCTCGGAGGGAGGAGGCGCGCCCCGCGCCTCCGTGGGGGGCAGACAGCCCCCCTTCGACATTCACCGTCGAGTGTGGACCGTGGCATGAGCCGCCTGTCACGCCTGCTGCGACCCCGGTCGATTGCCGTTCTCGGCTCGGGCTGGGCGCTGAATGTGATCGAGCAATGCCGCGCAATGGGATTTGCGGGTCCGGTCTGGCCGGTGCATCCGACGCGGGCGCAGATCGGCGGGCTGGACTGCTATCGCTCGCTTGCCGATCTGCCCGGGGTGCCGGATGCGACCTTCATCGGGGTCAATCGCCATGCCACGCTTGAGGTGGTGCGGGAGCTTTCGGCCATGGGGGCCGGGGGGGCGATCTGCTTCGCCTCAGGCTGGCAGGAGGCAGGCGAGGCGGATCTTCAGGCCGGACTTGTGGCGGCGGCGGGGGATATGCCGGTGCTCGGCCCGAATTGCTATGGCCTGATCAACTATCTCGATGGGGCGCTGCTCTGGCCGGATCAGCATGGCGGGCGGCGGGTGGAACGCGGGGTTGCGCTGCTCAGTCAGTCCTCGAATATCGTCATCAACCTGACGATGCAGGCGCGGGGGCTGCCGGTGGCCTATGTCGCCTGTCTGGGCAATGCAGCACAGGTGGGGCTGACCGAACTGGCCGGGGAATTGCTGGCCGATCCGCGCGTCACCGCGCTGGGGCTTTATGTCGAGGGGATCGGCGATGCGCCGGGGTTCGCGGCACTGGCCGAACGGGCGGCAAAGGCGGGCAAGGGCATCGTCTGCATCAAATCGGGCAAGACCGAACAGTCCCGGCAGGCGGCGCAGTCGCATACCGCGTCGCTGGCCGGTGGCGGCGCGGCCTCATCGGCCTTTCTGCGGCAGGCAGGCGTGGCCGAGGTTGCCAGCCCCGATGCGCTGATCGAGACGCTGAAAATCTTTCATGTTCACGGACCATACCTTGGCCCGCGACTCTGTTCGCTGTCCTGTTCGGGCGGAGAGGCGGGGCTGGTCGCCGATCTGGCCGCCCCGGCGGGTCTGGAATTTCCGCCCGTGCCCGGCCCGGTAGCAGCGCATCTGTCCGGGATTCTGGGGCCGATTGTCGCCATTGCGAACCCGCTGGATTACCACACCTTCATCTGGGGCGACGGGCCGCGCACGACGGATGTGTTCAGCACCATGTTGGCCGCCTATGATGCGGGGATCTTCATCATTGACCCGCCGCGCCCCGACCGTTGCGATCCGTCCAGCTTTCTCCCGGCGCTGACGGCCATCGAGGCGGCACAGGCCGCGACCGGCAAACCCGCCTTTCCGGTCTCGTCACTGTCCGAGAATTTCGATGAGGATCTGGCGATTGCAATGATGGCGCGCGGAGTTGCGCCCCTGATGGGGCTGGAGGCGGCATTGCCTGCGTTGAAGGCGGTGCAGCGACCGGCCGCGCGTCCGGGCTGGCGTCCCTTGCCCGCCTTGCCTGTCCGCCCGGTCAGGCTGCTGGATGAGGCAGAGGCCAAGGCGCGGCTGGCCTCTGCCGGGATTGCCGTGCCGCAGGGCGTGACGGCGGCGGACCTGCCGGGACTTGCGGCGCGGACCCATGCGTTGGCGGGGCCTTTCGCGCTGAAAGGTCTGGGCTTTGCCCACAAGACCGAGGCGGGGGCGGTGCGGCTGAACCTTGTCTCGCTGGAGGGGCAGGCCGAAATACCGGGGGCGACGGGCTATCTGGCCGAGGAAATGGTGACGGGGGCGCTGGCCGAACTGCTGGTCGGGTTGCGGCGCGATCCGGTTTACGGCGCGACGGTAACGCTGGGATTGGGCGGCACCATGGCGGAACTGCTGGCCGATACGGTGACGCTGGTCCTGCCGGTCACCGGGGACGAGGTGAACGAGGCGCTGCGCCGCCTGCGGCTTTGGCCGCTGCTGGACGGCTATCGCGGGCGGGCGGTGGCGGATTCCGGCGCGGTGGTCGCCGCGGTGCTGGCATTGCAGGACATGATACAGGCCGATGACCGGCTTGAGGAAATTGAAATCAATCCGCTGATGGTCCGCGCCCGCGGTGCCATTGCGGCGGATGCGGTGATCTGGGAGGCAGAGACATGATGCAGATGCGAACGGAAGGCCCGATCCGGACAAGGCGCGAAGGTGCCATTCTGGAGGTGACGCTGGACCGGCCCAAGGCCAATGCGATCGACCTTGCCACCAGCCGGATCATGGGGCTGGTGTTCCGGGATTTCCGCGATGATGACAGTCTGCGCGTCGCGATCCTGCGGGCCGAGGGCGAGAAGTTCTTTTGCCCCGGCTGGGATCTGAAGGCCGCCGCTGATGGTGATGCCGTCGATGGCGATTACGGGGTCGGCGGCTTTGGTGGCTTGCAGGAATTGCCGAACCTGAACAAGCCCGTCATTGCGGCGGTCAATGGCATCTGCTGCGGGGGCGGGCTGGAACTGGCGCTGTCCTGTGATCTGATCCTCGCCTCGGACAATGCCACATTCGCGCTGCCGGAAATCCGGTCGGGCACGGTGGCGGATGCGGCCTCGATCAAGCTGCCCAAGCGCATTCCCTATCATGTGGCGATGGATCTTTTGCTGACCGGGCGCTGGTTCGATGCCGAGGAGGCGCGGCACTGGGGTCTTTTGAAGGAAATCACCACGCAGGCCGATCTTTTGCCCAAAGCGTGGGAATTGGCGCGATTGCTGGAGAGCGGCCCGCCGCTGGTCTATGCCGCGATCAAGGAGGTTGTGCGTGAGGCCGAGGACATGCGTTTTCAGGATGCGCTGAACCGGATCACCAAGCGGCAATTCGTGACCGTCGACCGGCTTTATTCCAGCGAGGATCAACTGGAAGGCGCGCGCGCCTTTGCCGAGAAGCGGGCTCCGGTCTGGAAGGGGCGGTAAGGGCGCTTTTCAACGCGCCTTGCCGCCTGCAAACGGGCAGGATTGCCCCGCCCCCTGGGAGGGCTGTCTGCCCTCCTAGGGCCCCTCCCGAGGATATTTCCGGACAGAAAAAGGCCGGGCGTAAATGGGTCTGGAGGTTATTCCCCCCAGACCCTTTCCAGCAGCGCGATCCAGTTGCGATGCGCGATCTTCTCGACCAGTGCGGCGCCGAACCCGTGATCCAGCATCGCCTGTTGCAGCGCGGGCAGGCCGGTGACATCGCCGATGCCCTGCGGAACGGTCGCGCCGTCGAAATCGGACCCGAAACCGACGCCCTCTTCGCCAAGATGCGTCAGCAGATGGTCCAGATGGCGCAGCACCGGTTCCCACGTCATTTCGGGTGATTGCCGCCCGTCGGGGCGCAGGAAGCAGGTCGCGAAATTCAGCCCCACCAGCCCGCCGCGTTCTGCAATCATGGCAAGCTGCCGGTCGGTCAGGTTGCGGGTCGAGGGGGTGACGGCATGGGCATTGGAATGGGTCGCAACCAGCGGCGCGGTCGAGATCCGGGCGATGTCGTTGAACCCGGCCTCATTCAGATGTGACAGATCCAGCATGATGCGCAGCGCGTCGCATTCGCGCACCAGCGCCCGGCCCGCATCGGTCAGGCCCGGCCCGGTATCGGGGCTGCCGGGAAAGCGGAAGGGCACGCCATGGCCGAACACCGTGGGCCGGGACCAGACCGGCCCGATGGACCGCAGCCCCATCGCATGCCAAAGCGGCAATTCGTCCAGACCGGGGCTGATCGCCTCGGCCCCTTCCATATGCATGACGCCCGCAATCCGGCCTGTGGAAATGGCCGCGCGGATCCCGGCCGCCGTGGTGCAAAGGCTGAAATCATTCGGCGCGCTGCGGGCCATCCAGTGCAGATGTCCTGCCATGGACAGGGCGACGGGTTGCGCGCCCTTGGCGTCGATCAGATCGGGCAAAGGCAGGTCATAGGGCGGCGCATCCATCTGCGCCATGAAACCGGCACTGTCATGCGCGACCGGCGAGGGGATGTAGATCGCAAAGAATCCGCCCGCGAACCCGGCCTTTTGCATGCGGGGCAGGTCCAGATGGCCGACGGGATTGCCCTGTTCGTCCCGTTCACCCTTCAGCCAAAGCTCATCCCGCCGGTCGGGCGCATGGTAAAGCCGCAGCAGGAAATCGTTATGTCCATCAAAGACGGGGTGGTTCATGTCATCCTCTCCGGGGGTCAGCTGCCCAGCATCCTGTCCGCGCTCGCCTCGAACAGGGTGCGGGCATAATCGGTTTTCATCTGTGCGCCGGCCAGCGCCTCGCGCGTCAGTTCCTCGACCGCGCGGCCATGCTGCATGACCAGAACGCGGTCGCACATATGGTCGATCACGGCAAGGTCATGGCTGACCATCAGGAAGGTCAGACCGCGTTCGGCCCTCAGCCGGTTCAGCAGGTTCAGCGTTTCCGCCTGAACCGAGGCATCCAGCGCCGAGGTCGGTTCATCCAGCAGCAGGATTTCGGGTTCCAGCATCAGCGCGCGGGCAATCGCGACGCGCTGGCGCTGCCCGCCCGACAGTTGATGCGGATAGCGGAAGCGGAAGGCCGCGGGCAGGCCGACATCCTCCAAAGCGCGGACGACCCGCGCATCACTGCCGCCGATGCCGTGAATGGCCAAGGGTTCGGACAGGGTGCGGTCCAGCGTATGGCGCGGGTGCAGGCTGGCATAGGGGTCCTGAAACACCATCTGCACCCGGCGGCTGAAGGCGCGGCCGCGCGGGGTCGGGACCGGTTCGCCGCCGATGCGGATCGTGCCTGCGCTGACCGGGGCCAGCCCGCAGATCGCGCGCAGGATGGTCGATTTGCCCGATCCGCTTTCGCCCACCAGTCCGAAACTGTCTTTCTCACCGACGCGCAGGCTTACGCCCTCCACGGCGCGCACAAGCTGGCCTTTGGCGGGGTAATGCACCGACAGGTTTTCGATCTCGATCATGGACATCGCACTATTCCGCCCATTCCGCGGCCCGGTCCAGTCCGGGCAGGGGGCTGCGGTTGCCGCCGATGCGGGGCAGGCAGTTCAGAAGGCCCTGAGTATAGGGATGGGTCGCGTTCATCAGATTCTTCGCCTCCAACTCCTCGACCACGCGGCCCTTGTACATGACCAGAACCCGGTCGCAGAACCGGCCCACCAGCCGCAGGTCGTGGCTGATGAAGATCAGCCCCATGCCCCGGTCGCGCACCAGCCCGTCAAGAATAGACAGAACTTCGGCCTGCACGGTCACATCCAGCGCCGAGGTCGGTTCATCCGCAATCAGCAGATCGGGGTTCGGGATCAGCATCATCGCGATCATCACGCGCTGGCCCATCCCGCCGGACAATTCATGCGGATAGGCCTCCATCACCCGTTCGGGGCCGCGGATCTGCACGGCCTCCAGCGCCTCGATGGCTTTGAGGCGGGCCGCCTTGGCCGACATGCCGTCGCGCAGGCGCAGCCCCTCGGTCAGTTGTGCGCCGATCTTCATCACCGGGTTCAGCGAATATTTCGGATCCTGCATGACCATCGCGATGCGCTGACCACGCAGGGCGCGCATCTGGCGTTCGGATGCGGCCATCAGGTCGATGCCGTCAAAGCGCATCTCCTCCGCCTCGATCCGGCCCGGCGGGCGGATCAGCCGCAGCACGGAACGCCCGGTCATCGTCTTGCCCGAACCGCTTTCGCCGACGATGCCCAGCCGTTCGCGGCCAAGCGAGAAGGAAACGCCGCGCACGGCCTCGACCTTTCCGGCCTCGGTGTCGAAGGTCACGCGCAGGTTCTTGACGGAAAGAAGCGTCATTTGCCGCTGCTCCTTGGGTCCAGAACATCGCGCAGCCCGTCACCCAGAAGGTTGAACCCAAGGCTGACGATGAAGATCGCCAGCCCCGGCATGGTCGCGACCCACCATTGTTCAAACAGGAACTTGCGGCCCGAGGAAATCATCAGCCCCCATTCCGGGGTCGGCGGCTGCACGCCAAGGCCAAGGAACCCCAGACCGGCAGCGATCAGGATCACCCCCGCCATGTCCAGCGTTACGCGGATGATGACCGAAGGCAGGCACATCGGCATGACATGGCCCCAGATGATTCGCCCCGATCCCGCGCCTTGCAGGCGCACGGCGGCGATATAATCCGATGTCCGCACGGTCAGGGTTTCGGCCCGCGCCACCCGCGCATAGGGCGGCCATGCCGTCAGCGCGATGGCCAGTACCGCATTCTCGATCCCCGGCCCCAGCACGGCGACAAGCGCCAGCGCAAGGATCAGGCGGGGGAACGCCAGAAAGATATCGGTTATGCGCATCAGCACCTGATCGACCCAGCCGCCGAAATAGCCCGCGACCGTGCCGATCATCAGCCCCAGCAGCGGCGCGGTGACCGCGACCAGCGTGACGATGTAAAGCGTGATGCGGCTGCCATAGACGATCCGGCTCCAGATATCGCGGCCGAAATCGTCGGTTCCCAGCCAATGCCCAGGCGTGCCGGGTGGCAAAAGGCGTTGGCCAAGGTTCTGCGTCAGCGGGTCATGCGTTGCCAGCCATGGCGCGAAGGCTGCCATCGCCAGCAAAAGAAGGATAATGAACAGCCCCACCATGGCCAGCGGATTGCGCCGCATCCTGAGCCAGGCCAGATAGCTTTGCCCCAGACGGGCTTGCAGGCGCGACGAGGGGCTGGGATCGCGCAGCCATTCGGTCATCGTGGCCATCAGCGTGCCCTCGGATCGACAAGACGATAGAGCAGGTCGGAGGCCATGTTCAGCGTCACGAACACCACCCCGACAACCACCGTGCCGCCCAGAACGGCGGGCATGTCCGCCGCGAACAAGGCATCGGTGATATAGCTGCCAAGGCCCGGCCATGCGAAAATCGTCTCGGTCAGGACCGACCCTTCCAGCAGATAGGCATAGGAGAGCGCGATCACCGTGATCAGCGGCACCATAACGTTTTTCAGCGCATGGACCCAGACCACGCGCCATTCGGGCATGCCCTTGACCCGGGCCGTGGTGATATATTCCTGCCCCAGTTCATTCATCATGAAACTGCGGGTCATGCGGCTGATATAAGCCATGGAGGTGTAGCCAAGCACCGCCGAGGGCAGCACGATATGGCTGAGCGCATTGCGGAACATCGCCCATTCGCCCGCCAAGGCGGTGTCGATCAGAATCATCCCGGTGCGTTGCGGCACATCCAGTTCGAACATCATCGAGAATCCGGCATCCAGTCGCCCCGGCCCGCCGACCCAGCCCAGAATGCCGTAGAAGATCAGCAGTGCCAGCAGCCCCAGCCAGAAGACCGGCATGGAATAGCCCATCAGCCCGACGATCCGCACGATCTGGTCAACCCATGTGCCGGGCCGCGTTGCCGCCAGAACACCGGCAGGCACCCCCACCAGAACCCCGAACAGCGTGGCGATGGTGGCCAGTTCCAGCGTGGCGGGGAAATAGCGGATGATATCCTCGGACACCTCGCGCCGGGTGCGCAGCGACTGGCCCAGATCACCCTGAACCGCATCGCCGACATAGATCGCGAACTGCTTCCACATCGGCTCATCAAGGCCAAGGGCGATGCGCGTTGCCTCATATTGTTCGGTCGTGGCGCGTTCGCCGATGATGGCCAGAACAGGGTCGATGGGCACGACACGGCCGATGATGAAGGTTACCAGCAAAAGGCCAAGGATGGTGATGGCCAATGACAGAGCCGTGCCGCCGATCAGGCGGATCGGACGCGGCAGCCGGAACGGCGGGGCGGGGGTGTCGGGGACTACGGTCATGCGGGAAAGGGCATCGGCGGGCGGAACAAGCCGCCCGCCGAAAGCCTCTTACTTCTCGACCAGCCAATAAGTCGCCTGATCGACGGTGCCACCGGTGTAGAAGTTCTGCACATTGCTGCGCATCGCGGTGCGGTTGTTTTCCTGGAACATCGCGATGAAGGGCGAGGTGTCACGATGCTTGCGCTGGATCTCTTCGTAAAGCGCACGGCGCTTGTCGGCATCGCGTTCGATCACGGCGGCCTCGGTCAGGGCCATCAGTTCGCCCGGATCATAGGCGTTGCGCCATGCAAGGCTGCCGGTCAGGTTCGCCTCATCCGAATTGTCGGCATTCAACGCGAAGGTCGAGGCATTGGTATGCGGGTCGGGATAGTCCGGTCCCCAGCTTTGCAGTGTCAGGTCATGCTGGCGTGCGCGGTATTCGCCCAGCACTTCCGCGCCTTCGCCGATGGACAGCGTCAGGTTGATCCCGGCCTGCGCAAAGGTGTTCTGAACCGATTGCGCCATATCGGTGCGGTTCTGGCTGTTGCGCACGCTCATCTTGATTTCAAGCGGCAGGGTCACACCGGATTCCGCCAGCAGCGCCTTGGCCTTTTCGATATCCAGCGAATAGGGCGTCTCGTCTATCGAACCCAGATAGCCGCGCGGCAGGAAGGCCTGATGCACGGTCTGTTCGCCCTTCAGGAAGCTTTCGGTCATGCCCTGATAGTCGATGGCCCAACGCATCGCCTCCAGCACTTTCGGATTGGCCAGCGCCTCATTCTTCTGATTGGCCGAGACGTAATAGATATAGCCTGCCAGATCGGTCTCGACGCGGATATCGGCATTGCCTTCCATCCCCTCGATATCAACCGAGGTTACCTCACGGCTGATGTCGATATCGCCGCGTTCCAGGAGCAGGCGGTTGGTCGCGCCTTCGGGAATATGGCGCATGAAGACGCGCCGCAGTTTCGCATCGCCGCGCCAATGGCCCTCGCGCGCCTCAAGGATATAGCTGTCAGACGGCTTGTAGGAGCGCAGCACATAGGCGCCGGTGCCGGCGGTGTTGGTTTTCAGCCAGGCATTGCCCATGTCGCCATCGACCTCATTGGCCATGACGGTTTCCTTGTCCACGATGGCCCCGACCGCAGCGGTCAGGCAGTTATAGACAAAGGTGGGCGCATAAGGCTTGTCGGTCTTCATCGTGACCGTATCGCCGTCGAAGGTGATCATTTCCTCGACATTCTCGGGCGTGAAGCCGAACTGCGTCAGGATGAAGGCCGGGGCCTTGTTCAGCTTGACGACACGCTGCAGCGACCATGCCGCATCTTCGGCCCGCAGCGGATTGCCCGAGGCGAAGGACACATCGGGGCGGATCTTGAACGTATAGGTCACGCCATCCTCGGCCACGTCCCAGCTTTCGGCCAGACCGGGGACGAGTTCGCCGGGCCGGGTCGGGTCCAGTTCGACCAGAGAGTCATAGGTGTTGTTGACAAGGTCGGTGCCCGAGAATTCGAACGCTTCATGCGGGTCGATGGACACGATATCGTCAATCGCATCGGCGATCACCAGCGTATCTTCGGGGGTTTGCGCCATCAGCGCGGCAGGCGCGGCCCCGGCCAGAAGCGAGGCCAGCACCAGCGCGGTGCTGCGGCGGAACGGAAGGTCGAAGGACATTGCAGACTCCCTGTTTTTCATTTTGCGATGCGTCTATACCCGGAACGGGCGGGCGCAACTTTGACCAAGTGGGCAACTTTCGTTCCCCCCTGTCAAGGCGAGTCGTGTCGCCCCCTGAAAGAAGGAAAATCCCATGTCGGACTGCCCGGTTTTCGATGGCCATAACGATCTGCTGAGCAAGCTTTGGGCGTCCGGTGATCGCCATGGCACCGCATTTTTCGAAGGCCGCGGCGACGATCTGGATCTGGTGAAATGCCGGGCGGGTGGGTTTGCGGGCGGATTTTTTGCGATCTGGGCGCCGGGCGATCCGGCCACCGCGCCAGACCCGATGGCGACCTATCGCGCCTTTGGCCCGATTGATCCCGAAGGCGCGCGGCAGGCGACGATTGAACAGGCCGCGATCCTGCACCGTATGGCCGCCAACCGGCCCGATGTGATCCGCATCTGCCGGTCCGCTGCCGAGATTACAGCGGCACGGGCGGCAGGCGCGATTGCCGCGATCCTGCATATTGAGGGATCCGAAGGCATCGGCCCCGGTCTGGACGAGCTGTATCTGTATCACGCCGCCGGGCTGCGGTCGCTTGGTCCGGTCTGGAGCCGTGACAACATCTTCGGCCATGGGGTGCCCTTCAACTTTCCGGCCTCGCCCGATACCGGGCCGGGGCTGACGGCGGCGGGGTTTGATCTGCTGCGGATCTGCAACCGGCTGGGCATTCTGTTCGATCTGAGCCATCTGAACGAGGCCGGGTTCTGGGATGTGGCCGGGCGCAGTGAGGCGCCGCTGGTCGCCACCCATTCCGGCGCCCATGCGGTGACGCCCGCGACCCGCAACCTGACCGACCGGCAACTGGATGCGATTGCCGAAAGTGGCGGGCTGGTCGGGCTTAATTTCGGCGTGGCCTTCATCCGGCCCGACGGCATCAAGAACCCCGATACCGGACCGGAGCACATGTTGCGCCATCTGGATCATCTGATCGCGCGGCTGGGGGAGGGCGGAGTGGCGCTGGGGTCGGATTTCGACGGCACGATGATCCCGGCCTTCATGGGGTCGTCGGCGGGCCTGCCGGAACTGGTCGCGGCGATGGAGGGGTCGGGCTATGGCCCCGACCTGATCCGCCGGATCACCTGGGACAACTGGCAGGACGTTCTGGCGCGGACCATCGGCTAGGCCAGACCCGGTAAGCCAGACCCGGACAGGTGCCGGTTGCGCAGGTCCGGGCATTCCGGCCCGCCTGCGGTCAGCTTATCTCATTGCCCTCGGCATCCAGCAGGATGACATCCATCGGCACCTTCTGCTGGCGGAAGAATCGTTGCAGCTTCTTGCCCAGTCCCGGCACCACCTTGTCACAGGTCAGGCTGACGGTCTTGCCCTCGACCGACATCATGCCGAAACTGACCTTGCTTTGCCCGGTTTCCTTGCGCAGCGTCTTGCCCATCACCTCGGCCTTCTTGCGCCGGTGCAGCATGAAGGTCGGTTCTTCATCGCCCGTGCCGGGCACGAAGGCAAAGGGCAAGGGCTGCTTGCGCGCGATCTTCACGAATTTCTTGAGCTGGATCCCCTCAAGGCCAAGGCCTGCGCCGTCTTCGCCTTCATCTTCCATGGCGTGATCTTTCATGCGCTGTCCCCGCAGGGACGGAATAATGCTTGAATCAATGCAATCATGGAACGTCATTTGCCCCTGTGGGTCAAGGACGCAATGATGCTGCGTTCAGACGGGCTTGAGCTTTCGGCGGACTGTGTCATACTCAGTCCCGTGTTCAGACTGCGTCTTTGTATATAGATATCCGTTTTTTCTGGATCGGTGAAATTGTTCTGCTAACGTGCCGCTGCGCGATACGGGCCTGTGCCCGAAATTTCAGTTTTTGTTTGAGAGCCTTGAATGGATCTGACCGACCTTCTGACCAGTCGCGGCGATGATGAGCCGAGTGGCGAGAATCTGGAATACGATCCGGCCTTCATCTCGCTTGAACTGGCGGCGCAGCATGGTGAGGAACGTCAGGTCGGTGACAGTGTCATTGCCGCCGAAGAGCCCGATCATGCCGAGGTCATCAGCAATGCGATGGAGGTTCTGGAGCGCAGCCATGATTTGCGCGCGGCGGTATTTCTGGCCTATTCGCTGTTGCGAACCAAGGGTTTTCCGGGCTTTGCGCAGGCGACCACTTACATAAGGGGCTGTCTGGAACAGTGGTGGGACAGTTGCCATCCGCAGCTTGACCCCGATGACGACAACGATCCGACGATGCGCGTCAATGCCATCGCGGCGCTTGCCGATGCAGATACGATGATGCGCGGCATCCGTCTGGCGCCGCTGACCGACAGCCGCGCCTTCGGCAGGGTCTGCCTGCGCGATTTCATGCTGGCCGAGGGAGAGATTTCCCTTGGTGAGGATGGTGAATCGCCCCCCGATCTTTCGGCCTTGTCCGCAGCCTTTCAGGATACCGATCCGGCGCGGCTGCAGGAACTGCGCGACGCCGCGCGGCAGGCGCAGGAAGACATCAAGGCCATCGGGCGGGTCTTTGACGAACAGGTGCCGACATTCGGGCCCGATCTTGCGCCGCTTGAAAAGATACTGCGACAGGTCATGTCGCGTTTTGAAGCGGCCGGTATCGGCGCCGCCGGTGGCGAAGAGCCGGAGGGCGTTGACGGCGATGAAGGGCAGGACGCTGGCGCCGATGGCGCGATTGCGGCCCCCCGGACCATGGCCGCCCCGGCGGGGGCTGGCGTCCCCGGGGTCATCAACAGCCAGCAGGATGTGCGCAATGCGCTGGACAAGATCATCGCCTATTACAAGCGCGCCGAACCCTCCAGCCCGCTGCCGATCCTTCTGGACCGGGCCAAGCGGCTTGTCGGCGCGGACTTCATGACCATCATCAAGGATATGGCCCCGGATGGCCGCAGCAATGTCCAGTTGATCGGAGGTCTGGAGGATGAGGAGGAATATTGACCCGCAGGGGGCAGTCGCGGCATTGTGGTCCAAAGACGTATCTAAATCTTCAGGGAGCTAGAAATGGCCAGTTCACAGAAGTTCATTGCGCGCAACCGGGCGCCCCGTGTTCAGATCGAGTATGATGTCGAGCTTTACGGGGCTGAAAAAAAGGTCCAGCTGCCGTTCGTGATGGGCGTCATGTCGGATCTGGCGGGCAAGTCCGAGGCACCGCAGCCCTCGATTGCCGACCGCAAGTTCCTTGAGATTGACGTCGACAATTTCGACGACCGCATGAAGTCGATGAAACCGCGTGCCGCGTTCACCGTGCCGAACACCCTGACGGGTGAAGGTAACCTTGCGGTGGATATCACCTTCGAGAGCATGGATGATTTCAGCCCTGCCGCCATCGCGCGCAAGGTTGAGCCGCTCAAGAAACTTCTTGACGCGCGCACACAACTGTCAAACCTGATGACCTATATGGATGGCAAGACCGGGGCGGAAAATCTGATCTCGACGGTTATTCAGGATCCCGCCCTGCTCAAGGCGCTTGCCGCGCAGCCGAAAGCGGCGGCTGGCGCGACAGAAGAAGACAAGGGGTAAGTCATGGCCGAAGCTGAACTCCAATCCTCGGGCGCTGCAGGCGAAACCGCCTTTGGCAATTCCGAATTCGCCTCGCTCCTGCAAAAGGAGTTCCGGCCGAAATCGGATCATGCGAAAACCGCCGTCGAACAGGCGGTCAAGACGCTGGCCGAACAGGCGCTGGTCAATACCGCGCTGGTTTCGGACGATGCGCTGCGCACGATCGAGGGCATTATTGCCGAGATCGACAAGAAACTGACCGAACAGGTCAACCTGATCCTGCATCATGCCGATTTCCAGCAGTTGGAAAGCGCATGGCGCGGCCTGCATTATCTGGTGAACAACACCGAAACCGACGAGATGCTGAAGATCCGCGTCCTCAATATCTCGAAGAAGGACATGGCCAAGACGCTCAAGAAGTTCAAGGGCACGGCCTGGGACCAGTCGCCGATCTTCAAGAAGGTCTATGAAGAGGAGTTCGGCCAGTTCGGTGGTGAGCCTTATGGCACGCTGGTCGCGGATTACCATTTCGACCACTCGCCGCCGGATGTGGAACTTCTGGCCGAAATGTCCAAGATCTCTGCTGCGGCCCATGCGCCGCTGATCACCGGAGCAAGTCCGACGCTGTTCCAGATGGACAGCTGGGCGGAATTGGCCAATCCGCGCGATCTGACCAAGATCTTCCAGACCCCGGAATATGCCGCATGGCGCAGCCTTCGCGAAAGCGAGGACAGCAAATATGTCGGCCTTGCGATGCCGCGGTTTCTGGGCCGTCTGCCCTATGGGTCCAAGACCGATCCGGTTGAGGCCTTCGCCTTTGAAGAAGACACCGAGGGTGCGGCTTCCGAGAAATACGGCTGGGTGAACGCCGCCTATGCGATGGCGGTGAATATCAACCGGTCCTTCAAGGAATATGGCTGGTGCTCGCGCATCCGGGGCATCGAATCCGGTGGCGCGGTGGAAAACCTGCCCTCGCACAGTTTCCCCTCGGATGATGGGGGCGTGGATCAGAAATGCCCGACCGAGATTGCGATTTCCGACCGGCGCGAATCCGAACTCGCCCGTAACGGGATGATGCCGCTGATCCATCGCAAGAATTCCGACCTTGCGGCCTTCATCGGCGCGCAGTCGCTGCACAGCCCTGCGGAATACAACGATCCCGATGCAACCGCGAACGCGAACCTTGCCGCGCGCCTGCCCTATCTGTTCGCGACCTGCCGTTTTGCGCATTATCTGAAATGCATCGTCCGCGACAAGGTCGGCTCGTATAAAAGCCGCAATGACATGCAGGACTGGTTGCAGCAATGGGTCAACCAGTATGTCGATTTCTCGTCGGCCACCTCGGCCGAGGATGAAAAAGCCCGTCGCCCCCTGGCCGCAGCCGAGGTGGTTGTCGAAGAAGTGGAGGGGAACCCCGGCTACTACACGTCGAAGTTCTTCCTGCGCCCGCATTACCAGCTGGAGGGACTGTCCGTGTCGCTCCGTCTGGTGTCCAAGCTGCCCACTGAAAAGGGCTGATGACTGCTGGTTTCCCCCCGCAATATTGGCGGGGGGGCCATTCAGAACCGGGTGGTTCGCCACCTATGACGCTTCACAAGAGGAGACTCCAAAATGGCATTTGACGCATACTGCTATTCCCCGTCGCACAAAGACAAAATCCCGGGCGAGACCCAGGACAAGGACATGTCCGATAAAAAAGCATTCGAAGTCATGTCCTTCGAAATCGGCGCCGAGAACAACATCAACATCGGCTCGGTCACGGGCGGTGGTGCTGCCGGCAAGGCGATCTTCAAGGAACTGACGATCACCAAGAAAACCGACACCGCCTCGACCGGCCTGTTCCACGCTATGTGCGCCGGTGAGCATTTCGACGAAGTTGTGGTCGAACTGCGCCGCGCCTCGGGCCAGCATGCCTCGGGCATGTCGGGCAAGACCTTCCTGAAGTTCGACCTGCGCCTTGTCATGGTGAAAGACATCAGCTGGTCGGGTTCGGACGGTGACGATGTCTGCGAAGAAACCGTCATCTTCGAATTCGGTGCGATCCGGATCCACTACTTCCCGCAGGACCAGAAGGGCAAGATGGCCTCGAAGCCCGAGGAAGCGATGTGGAGCCGCGTCAAGAACAACGCCTCGCTTACGGTCTGATGACATTGGAACGGCGCCGTGGATCTGTCCACGGCGCCTGCCCCGTCGCGCCGGCCTTCGGGACCGGTTGCGCAAGCATGACCAGAAGTCAGGAATATTCCGATGCGGGCTGAAGAGCTGCTGAAAACCGGCGATCTCGACGCCACGCTGTCGGCCCTTCAGGCCGAAATCCGGGCCAAGTCCGGTGATGCGCGGCTGCGGATCTTCCTGTTCCAGCTGCTTTGCGTTCTGGGCGACTGGAAACGCGCGATCACGCAGCTGAAGGTTTCGGCTGAACTGGACGCCGCTGCAACCTCGATGGCGCAGACCTATCGCGAAGGCATCATCTGTGAGGTTTACCGTGACAAGGTATTCGCGGGCGAAAAAGAGCCGCTGATCTTCGGTGAGCCGCAGGAATGGCTGGCGCTGATGATCGAGGCGCTGAAGGCGCAGGCTGCGGGCCGCGCCGAGGATGCCGCCAGCCTGCGCGCCCGCGCCTTTGAGGCTGCACCAGCGGTGACCGGCACCCTGAACGGTGAACCTTTCGAATGGATCGCCGATGCCGATATGCGCATCGGTCCGGTGCTGGAGGCGGTCGTGAACGGCCGCTATTTCTGGATGCCCTTCAACATGATCCGGTCCATCATGGCCGAGCCGCCCAAGGATCTGCGCGATTGCGTCTGGACCCCGGTGAATATCGTGCTGAAAAACGGCGGCGATATCGTGGCACTGATCCCGACCCGCTATGCCGGGACCGCCGAACGGGGCAGCCAGGCCGAAAAACTGGCGCGGGAAACCAACTGGGCCGATCTGGGGGCCGAGACCTTTGCCGGAACCGGCCAGCGGCTGCTTGCCACCGATACGGGCGATACGGCGCTGATGGATCTGCGGGCGCTGACGATCAACCATCCTGACACTGATCCCGCTCCGGAGGGCTGATGGCCGAACATGCGCTGACCGAACGGCTTCAGCCATCCCTGCTTGACCGGCTGACAGACGAAGACCCGACAAATCCCAAGGAAACGCGCGACAGCCGGGTGATCGACCTGCGCCGCCTGCGGGAGATCATTCAGCGGGATCTGTCATGGCTGCTGAATACCTATGACAATTCCGGGCTGATCGACCCGGAACGCTATCCGAATGTGGCCCAGTCGGTGCTGACCTACGGCGTGCAGGAAGTGGCGGGCGAGTATTCAACGCTGGAGCGCACGATCCGCATACGCGATTCCATTCACCGCGCGATCGAGAAATTCGAACCCCGCATCATTCCCGGATCACTGGGGGTAGTGTTGCGCGATACTGACAAGGCCGGGCAGACCATCGTGACCTTTGATATTGCGGCCGACATGTGGGCCCAGCCCCTGCCGATGGAACTGTATCTGCGCAGCGAGGTCGATATCACCACGGGCGAGCTGAAGCTGGAACGTCCCAGTGCGGCGGGCGCGATGCCGGGCAGGGCGCGCTGATGGATACCCGCCTGCTGAAACATTACGAGACGGAACTGGCCTATCTGCGCGACATGGGCGCGGAATTTGCCGAGGCCTATCCCAAGATCGCATCCCGTCTGGGCATGGACAGCGCCGAGGTGCTGGACCCCTATGTCGAACGGCTGCTGGAAGGCGTGGCCTTCCTGTCGGCGCGGGTGCAACTGGAACTGGAACTGCAGTTTCCGAATTTCACCCAGCATCTGCTGGAAATCGTCTATCCGCATTATCTGGCCCCGACGCCCTCGATGATGATCGTGGCCTTCGAACCGGATTCGGCACTCGCGGCGACCAAGGATGGCTATGTCGTGCCGCGCAACACGCAGTTGCGGTCGTCGCTGGGCGATGGCGATGTCACGCCCTGCGTGTTCGAGACCTCACAGGATGTGACGCTCTGGCCCATCGAGATTGTCGAGGCGGAATATCTGGACGGGCGCGGGCAGCTTGTGGCGGCGGGGATCACACGGGATGTCGAGGCGCGGGCCGGCATCCGGCTGCGCCTGCGCCGCAAGGGGGCTGACACGATTTCAGACCTGTCGCTGGACCGGCTGACGCTGTTTTTCAACAATCGCAGCGGGCGCAACTGGGATCTGCATGAGTTGTTGAGCACGCAGGTCACCGCGATTGCGGGCCGTTCGACCGACCGGCGGTCGGACTGGGTGCTGGACCTGCCGGGCGC
Organism: Szabonella alba; assembly: GCF_016765775.1. Classification (GTDB taxonomy): domain Bacteria; phylum Pseudomonadota; class Alphaproteobacteria; order Rhodobacterales; family Rhodobacteraceae; genus Szabonella; species Szabonella alba. The sequence goes on from NZ_JAESVN010000012.1 coordinate 22,911, forward strand.
CCGCGTCACGCCGCGCGGCTTCGATCCGGCGGAATCGCTGCTGCCGCGCCCCAAGCAAAGCTTTGACGGCTACCGGCTGCTGCAGGAATATTTCGCGATGCCCGAGCGGTATCATTTCGTGGATATCACCGGGATCAATGCCGCGCTGAAGAAATCCAAGGGCGCGGATGTCGATATCTATCTTCTGCTGCGCGACGGGATGCATGAGATTGCCTCGGCGGTGACGCCCGACGCCTTCACCCTGCATGCAAGCCCCGCGATCAACCTGTTTGAAAAGCGCTGCGACCGCGTTCTGCTTACGACGCGGGATGTCGAACATCATGTCGTCGCCGACCGCACCGCGCCGCTGGACTTTGAGGTGTTCTCGATCAATTCGGTCACCGGCATCTCGGAAAAGGGCGACAGGGATGTGGAATTCCGCGCCTTCTATTCCGCCGATGACTTCACGGCGGCGGGTGACAACCATCCGGCCTATTACACGCAGTTCCGCCGCATGCGGCAGCGGAGTGAGAAGGAGCGGCTGCGCGGGGTGCGGACCTCATACCTTGGGTCCGAGCTTTATTTGACGCTGGTCGACCCGCGGGAGGCACCCTATCGCACCGATCTGGGCCAGTTGTCGGTGCAGGCCATGTGCTCCAACCGCGATCTGCCGCTATTGCTGTCCACCGGGGGGGCGGATGTGTTTCACCTGCCCGATGGCGGTCCGGTCGCCCGGATCACCACGCCGGTGAACCCGACGCGCCCGCGCAGCATGATCGGGCAGGGGGATGCGGCTTGGCGTCTTATCAGCCATCTGAGCCTGAATTACCTGTCGATCACCGATACCGCCAACGGCGGCGGGATCGAGGCGCTGCGTGAACTGGTGGGCATCTATGCGCCGACGGGTGACCGCACCGTGGAAAAGCAGATCGAGGGCATGGTCTCGGTCAGCAGCCGCCCCATCGTGCGGCGCATGTCGGACGGGGTCATGTCGACCGCCGTGCGCGGGCTTGAATTGCGGCTGGGCTTTGACGACAGTTTCTTTGAGGGCACGAGTGTCTATCTGCTCGGCTCGGTTCTTGAGCGGTTTTTCCGGCGTTACGTGACGATCAACAGCTTTACGGAAACCGTGCTGCACACGCAGCAACGGGGAGAGATTGCCCGATGGAAACCGGAAACGGGTCTGGGCCGGATCATCTGACGCATTACGCGCAGCTTCTGGCACGGCCTGACAGCTATCACATCTTCCTCGCGCTTCGCATTCTCGAAGCGCAGTTTCCCGATGCGCCGCGTCTGGGTGAAAGCCAGCGCCCGCGTGAAGAAACCTATCGTCTGGGGCAAGAGGCGGAACTGGCCTTTCCGACCTCGACCATCGCAGGCATGACCCCGCCCGCCCATGGCCGTCCGGGGCATCTGGTCAACCGCTTCTTCGGCCTGTTCGGCCCGCAGGGGCCGCTGCCGCTGCATATCACCGAATATGTGCGCGACCGCCATCGTAACCATCGCGACCCGACGCTGCTGTCCTTTGGCAATATGCTGACGCACCGGCTGTTCGGTCTGTTCTACCGGGGCTGGTCGGTGGCACATCCGGCGCCGTCCTTCGACCGGTCGATGCGGGGGCGGCGGGGGCGGCAGGCCGCCGATTCCTTTGCCGAGAAAGTGGCGGCGATTTCGGGCCACAAGGGCCGCACGATGGACAATCGCGACGCCATGCCCGATCTGGCAAAACGGCATTTCGCCGGGCATCTGACGGCCGGTCCGCGCCATGCCAACGGGCTAGTCTCGATCATCTCGGTCTTTGTGCGCGCGCCGGTGCGGTTGCAGCAGTTTGTCGGCCAGTGGCTGGAGCTTGAGGCGGGCGACCGCTGGCAGTTGGGGCAGCGCGTGGGGCTGGGGCTGGGCACCAGCATCGGCACGCGGGTCTGGTCACATTCCGCCAAGTTCCGCCTGCGCATCGGCCCGATGAGCCTGCCCGATTTCCAGCGCATGATGCCCGGTTCGCCGTCACTGCAACGGCTGGAGGATATCGTGCGCAACTATGTCGGCGATACGCTGGACTGGGACATCAATCTTGTGCTGGCCAAGGAGGAAGTGCCCAAGGCGGTTCTGGGCCAGACAACACGGCTGGGACATACAAGCTGGATCGGAACGCGGGCAGGCGACAGCGATGCCGATGATCTGTATCTTATCCCTGTGGCGCTGGCGCGGCGCCATGGCGGAGGGGCTGCGGTCTGATCTGACGGGATGCATACGATCCGGCTGTCAGCCGGACATCAGGACAGGGAAAGGTGACAGGACATGAGCGAGATCAGCAGGGTTGCGCTGTTTGGCAAATTGAACAAGCTGGGCTATCAGGCCATCGAAAGTGCCGCCGTCTTCTGCAAGCTGCGCGGCAACCCCTATGTCGAGATCGTGCACTGGTTCCACCAGATCCTGCAGGGGTCCGACAGCGATGTGCATCGCATCGCGCAGCATTACAAGCTGGATGCGTCCAACATGGCGCGCGACATGACGCGCGCGCTGGATGCGCTGCCGCGGGGGGCCTCGGCGATTTCCGACCTGTCGTCGCATCTGGAAAGCGCGGTGGAACGGGCCTGGGTTTACGGGTCGCTGAAATACAATTCCAGTCAGGTCCGCACCGGGCACATCGTGCTGGGGATGCTCAAGACCAAGGAATTGCAGAATATCCTGTTCGGCGTGTCGGAGGAGTTCCGCAAGATCAAGCCGGACGATCTGGCCGACAATTTCGCCGATGCCACCGATGGCTCCCCCGAGGATCGCATGGCGCCGCAGGATGGCAGCAGCACCGGTGGCGGCGTCAGCCCGGGTGAACATTCCGGCGCCATCGCGCCCGCCCAGATGGGCAAGGAAGAAGCGTTGCAGCAGTTCTGCACCGACCTGACGCAGCAGGCCCGTGACGGCAAGATCGACCCGATCGTGGGCCGGGATGAGGAAATCCGGCAGGTCGTCGATGTGCTGATGCGGCGGCGTCAGAACAATCCGATCCTGACCGGTGAGGCCGGCGTGGGCAAGACGGCGGTGGTCGAAGGCTTCGCTTTGCGCATCGCGCGCGGCGACGTGCCCCCCAGCCTGAAGGATGCGCGCATCCTGAGCCTTGATGTCGGGCTGCTGCAGGCCGGGGCCAGCATGAAGGGCGAGTTCGAGAACCGCCTGAAGTCGGTGATCGACGAGGTGCAGGCCAGCACGACCCCGATCATCATGTTCATCGACGAGACGCATACATTGGTGGGCGCTGGTGGGGCCGCAGGCACGGGCGATGCCGCGAACCTGCTGAAACCCGCGCTGGCGCGCGGTACGCTGCGCACCATCGGCGCGACGACATGGGCGGAATACAAGAAACATATCGAAAAAGACCCGGCCCTGACCCGGCGGTTCCAGACGGTTGTGGTGGATGAACCGAGCCCCACCAAGGCCATCATGATGATGCGCGGCATCGCGTCCATGCTGGAAAAGCACCACAAGGTGCAGGTGCTGGATGAGGGGATCGAGGCAGCGGTCAATCTGTCGGCGCGCTATATCCCCGCCCGCCAACTGCCCGACAAATCCGTTTCGGTGCTGGACACCGCCTGCGCCCGCGTGGCGATCAGCCAGTTCGCGGTGCCTGCGGAAGTGGACGACAGCCGTCGCCGCATTTCCGCGCTGGAGACCGAGCTGGAAATCATCAGCCGTGATGAGACCGCAGGTTATGAGGTGCATGAACGCCGCGTCGCCGTGACCCATGCCAAGGGGGAGGAGGAAACCCGCCTTGCAGGCCTGACCGAACGCTGGGAGGCAGAAAAGGCCGTGGTCGAGGAGATCCTTGCGATCCGCGCCAGATTGCGCGAGGGCGGCGCGCCGGTCGATCAGGCCGATGCCCCCGCCAGCCCGCTGGAGCCCGAGGCCCGCGCGGCGCTGATCACCGATCTGCGCGCCAAGAACGCGGCCCTGACGGAAATGCAGGGCGACAGCCCGCTGATCCTGCCGATTGTCGATGCGCAGGCCGTGGCGACGGTGGTGGGCGACTGGACCGGCATTCCGGTGGGCCGGATGGTCAAGGATGAGATCGAGACCGTCCTGAACCTTGAAACCCATCTGGCCAAGCGGGTGATCGGTCAGGACCACGCGATGAAGATGATCGCGAAACGCATCCAGACCAGCCGCGCGGGCCTCGACAACCCGCAAAAACCCATCGGGGTCTTCATGCTGGCGGGGACGTCGGGCGTCGGGAAAACCGAAACCGCGCTGGCGCTGGCCGAGGTGCTTTATGGCGGCGAACAGAATGTCATCACCATCAACATGTCCGAGTATCAGGAGGCCCATACCGTCAGCAGCCTGAAAGGCGCGCCTCCCGGCTATGTCGGCTATGGTGAGGGCGGGGTGCTGACCGAGGCGGTACGCCGCAAGCCCTATTCGGTGGTGTTGCTGGATGAGGTCGAAAAGGCCCATCCGGATGTGCATGAGATCTTCTTTCAGGTCTTCGACAAGGGCGTGATGGAGGATGGCGAAGGCCGGTCCATCGACTTCAAGAACTGTCTGATCCTGCTGACCACCAATGCGGGCACGGAAATGATCATGGATCTGTGCGCCGATCCCGATCTGATGCCCGACCCCGAGGGCATGGCCAAGGCGCTGCGGGATCCCTTGCTGAAGATCTTCCCGCCGGCGCTGCTGGGTCGTCTGGTGGTGATCCCCTATTATCCGCTGTCGCCGACCATGATCGCCGAGATCACCAAACTGCAACTGAACCGCATCAAGAAGCGCGTGCAGTCGGCCCATGGTGTGCCGTTCGAGTATTCTGACGCCGTGGTGCAGACCATCGTGGACCGCTGTCAGGAACTGGAATCCGGTGGCCGCATGATCGACGCCATCGTGACCAACACCATGCTGCCGGACATCTCGGCCGAATTCCTGCGCCGCATGATGACCGGCGGTGAGGTCAGCAAGGTCGCCATTGACGTGACCGACGGAGAATTCACCTACGCCTTTGAATGACGAGATCCTGAAAATCCATTTTCATCAAGAGGAGAGAGACCATGCCCGCAGCCGATGGCAAGACCGAGTTCACCGCCGAACTGGACGCCGATCCGCTTGATGAGATGACCAAGCAGGCCAAGGAGTTCATTAAGGAAAGCAAGGTCTTGTCGAAGAAGTTCGGCAAGATCACCTTTTCGCAGAAAATCATGCTCGACCCGCGCAAGTGGAAGAAGAAGACACTGAATGCGGGGATGTATGGCGCGGCGCGGTGGGATCTGAAGATCCTTGCGGTGCGGGTCGGGCAATATGCCAAGGATGGCAAACCCGATGCCAAGGCCGAGGCGGCGCTGTCGAAGGATTACGACAAGATCGTGAAAGCGATCACCAAGAAGCTGTCGCTGGAACTGGAAGAGCTTGAAAAGGGCGGCGACAACAAGAAGGCGCTGAAGGATGGCAAGGCGGCCTTTGCCAAGCTTGACAATGTGGACTTCAAGAGCGCCTTCACCGGTCCGCTGAAATCGGCCATCGACGTGATGAAATGGCTGGAAAAGGCGGTTTCAGGACGCAATGCCAAGAATGCCTTCACCAAGGCGGCCGGGGACATGGCCACCGTTTCGGGCCAGTTCGACAAGGTTGGGCGGGAGGCCAATGCCGCCGTGGCCTTTCTGATGAAATCGGCCAAGGAACATGCCAAGGCCGATGATGCGGGCCTGCAGAACTTTGCCAAAGAAATTGAGAAAAGCGAGAAGATCTTCCAGAAGTTCCTGAGCGAGGCCGAGGCTTTTGAAAAGACACTCGACGAGGCCGAGGCCACGATCAAGGAAGGCAAGCTGGACGCGGCGGGCGTGAAGGCCGAGATCGTCAAGCTGCAGCGCGTGGCCGGGGTGGACAAGTCGGCGCAGGAGGCCCTGAAGGCGGCCAAGACGCTCAAGCCTGCCTTTCTGAAGATCGAGAAATCGCTAAAGTAAGCGCGGGGTCACCGCAGCGCAGAAGGAGCCGGAGAGGTGAGCGAAATCGCTGAAATGGACGACGGGACGTTCCGCGCGCGGTTGCGGGTTTTCATCGAACGTTCGGCCGTGCGGAACACGATCCTTGCACTGGTCATCCTGAATGCGATCATTCTGGGGCTGTCCACTTCGGATTACATCAAGACCAACCTGCCCGGCGTGATCTACACGTTGGACCGGGTTATCCTTGCGATCTTCGTGCTGGAGATTGCGGCGAAACTCTATGCCTATGGATTGTCGTTTTTCCGCAATGCGTGGAATGTGTTCGATTTCTGCGTGGTGGGTCTGGGGCTTTTGCCGCAGACCACCAGCCTTTCGGCGCTGCGCGCCCTGCGGGTGATCCGGGCGCTGCGCATCCTGTCGGCGGTGCCGCAGATGCGGTCGGTGGTACAGGCGCTGTTCGATGCCTTGCCCGGCATGGGCGCGGTCATCATCATGCTGTCGATCGTGTTCTATGTTTTCGCGGTGATGGCGACGATCATGTTCGGCGCGAAGTTCGATGAATGGTTCGGCACGGTGGGGGCATCGCTGTATTCGCTGTTCCAGATCATGACGCTGGAAAGCTGGTCGATGGGCATCGTGCGCCCGGTCATGTATGAGTATCCCTATGCTTGGGCGTTTTTCGTGCCCTTCATCGTGATGACCGCCTTTTCGGTGCTGAACCTTTTCATCGGTCTGTTGGTCAACACGATGCAATCGGCGGTGGAGGCCGAGGCCGAGGCCGAATTTGAAAAGCTACGTGATCTGGTGCGCTCGGAAACCGATCAGGTCGGGGAACAGGTCGCTGCCCTGCAGGGAGAGGTTCAGGCCCTGCGCACCGAGATCCGGGCCCTGATGGAACAGAAGAATGGCTGACAGTTCACAGAAATTCATCTCCCGCAATCGCGCGCCAAGGGTCCAGATCGAATATGATGTGGAGCTTTACGGCGCGGAAAAGAAGGTCCAGCTGCCCTTTGTCATGGGGGTGATGTCTGATCTGGCAGGCAAGTCGGAAGAACCGCAACCGCCCGTGGCCGACCGGAAGTTTCTGGAGATCGACACCGACAATTTCGACGCGCGTATGAAATCCATGCGCCCGCGCGCCGCCTTCACCGTGCCCAATACCCTGACGGGTGAGGGTGAGGTCGCGGTCGATCTGACCTTTGAAAGCATGGCCGATTTCAGCCCTGCCGAGATTGCCCGCAAGGTGGAACCCCTGCGCAAGCTGCTGGAGGCGCGCACACAGCTTTCCAATCTGATGACCTATATGGATGGCAAGACCGGGGCCGAGACCCTGATCGAGCAGACCTTGCAGGACCCGGCGCTGCTGTCGGCCCTTGCCACCAACGCCGCTACGCAACCGGACCGGTCACCTCCCGGCCTTTCCGCCGCGCTGGACGCTTTGCGTTCTGCTGCGCCGGAGGATGGGGAGGCGTCGGATAGGACCGCCGCCGCGCTTGACGCTTTGCGCTCGGCTACGCCGGAGGATGGGAGCGCGCCAGATACGACGTCCGCTGCGCTTGACGCTTTGCGTTCCGTTGCACCGAAAGAAGAAGACGCGCCGGATACGACCACCGTTGCGCTTGACGCCTTGCGCTCTGCTGCGCCGGAGGCTGAGGAAGCGCCGGATACGACATCCGCCGCGCTGGCCGCTTTGCGTTCCGCTGCGCCGGAGGCTGAGGAAGCGCCGGATACAGCATCCGCTACGCTGGCCGCTTTGCGTTCGGCTACGCCAGAGGCTGAGGAAGCACCGGATACAACATCCGCTGCGCTGGCCGCTTTGCGTGCCGCTGCGCCGGAGGATGACGGCGCGCCTGATACGAGATCCTCCGCGCTGGAGGCTTTGCGTTCGGCGACGCCGGAGGAAGCGGACGCGCCGGATACGACATCCGCCGCGCTGGACGCTTTGCGTTCGGCCACGCCGGAGAACGAAGAAACACCCGACGCGGCTGCCGCTGCCTTGGAGGCTCTGCGCGCCACTACGCCCATGGAGGCTGAGGACGCGACTGACACGGCTGCCGCTGCGCTGGACGCGCTACGCTCGGCCACGCCGGAGGACGAAAGAACGCCGGATACATCCGCTGCCGCACTGGACGCCCTGCGCGCCGTTGCACCGCACGAGGATCCGCTTGCCGATCTGCTGGCTGATGCCGCGCCGCTGGTCGATACCGATACCGGGCCGGAAGAGGCGCTGGCCTCGGTCCTGAGCGGGTCGGGAGCCGAGTTCGATCCGCTGGCGGATCTTCTGGCAGATGAGCTTTCACCGGCGGATGAGGGTGAGGCAGGCGGGGATCTTCCCGATCCTGCCTTGCCGGGGGAGGGTGCCGAGACAGCCCCGGATGGCCTGCCCGATCCGGCGCCTGCCGAGGATCCGCTGGCGGCGCTGGATGCTTTTCTGGACCCAACGCCCGACGCTGAAATCCCGGCACCGGCCACAGATGATGCGCTGGCCGGTCCTGACGATCTGCTGGTCGGATCTGCAGGAGGTGAGAGTGTCGACCCCGACGCGGAAGACGGGGCCGATCTTGACGACCTGCTGGCCACGCTGGGCGGTGAGGCTTCGGCACCCGATGCGGATGCAGAGGAGGGCGCGCCTGAGCCCGACGCGGAAGATGGGACCGATCTTGACGACCTGATGGCCATGCTGGGCGGTGAGGCTTCGGCACTCGGTGGGGAAGTGGCAGAGATCGCGCCCGAACCCGACGCGGAAGACGGGACTGATCTTGACGACCTGCTGGCCACGCTGGGCGGTGAGGCTTCGGCACCCGATGCGGATGCAGAGGAGGGCGCGCCCGAACCCGACGCGGAAGACGGGACTGATCTTGACGACCTGCTGGCCACGCTGGGCGGTGAGGCCTCGGCACCCGATGCGGATGCAGAGGAGGGCGCGCCCGAACCCGGCGCGGAAGATGGGACCGATCTTGACGACCTGCTGGCCACGTTCGGCGGTGAAGCTTCGGCACCCGATGCGGCGGCAGAGGAGGGCGCGCCCGCCCCGGTCACGGAAATGGAGGACAGCATGGCCCTGCTTGACGATCTTCTGGCCGCGCCGCCGCAGGCCGCTGCGGCCAGGCCCGCAGGCCCGGTCATCGCCCGGATCACCGCGCCGAAACCCTCGGCCGAGGCGCTGGCCCGGCCCCGGTTCCGCATGGCGGTTTTCGGGGATTTCTCGGGGCGGGCCGCCGCAGGCAAGATCGAGACCGGCGATGCGCTGGCCCGCCGACGCCCGATCGAACTGGATGTCGATACGGTCGAAGAGGTGATCGAGGGCTTTGCAACCCGGCTGGTGCTGCCGGTCGGCCCCGACGGCAAGGGGATCGAGGTGCCCTTGGGCGGGCTTGACGACCTGCACCCGGATGAGATCGTCGGCAATTGTGAGATCTTCGAGGCGCTGAAAGGGCTGCGCCAGCGCCTGTCCGTGCCTTCGATGGCGGCGCGTGCCGTGGCCGAGATGCAGGGCTGGGCGGGGGAGTTCACGACGCAGGCGACCGCGACCCACCGCCATTCCGCCGCAAGCTCGGTGCCCACCGACCGCCGTTTGAGCGATTTCCAGAAACTGATCGGCGATGTTTCGGGGCGGCTGACGCAGGTCTCCCCGGTGGATGACATGATCGCCCAGATCATCGGCCCACATGTCGTGCCCGGCCCCAGCCCCGAGGCGGCGGTGCTGAAGGCCTCGGTCGATGCGGCGATGGGTTCGGCGATGAAACTGATCCTGCACCACCCCGAATTTCAGGCCATCGAGGCGCAGTGGCGCGGGCTGGACCTTCTGGCGCGGCGCATCGAGACCGATGTGAAACTGCAGATCATTCTTTTCGATGTCTCCGCCGAGGAACTGGCCGCCGATCTGGCCGCGAGTGATGATCTGGCGCAGACCGGCCTGTTCCGGCTGCTGGATGCGCCCTTGCAGGAAGAGGGCGGGATCGGCTTTTCGGCGCTGTTCGGGCTTTATACCTTTGAGGAAACCCCGCCCCATGCCGAACTTCTGACTCGGGTGGCGCAGGTCGCGGCCCATGTCGAGGCGCCGTTCTTTGCCGCGATCACCCCGGGCTATCTGGAGGTCGATCTGCGCGACCGTCACCCGCTGACCGCACGGGCCTGGGACGGGTTGCGCGCGCATGACGCGGCGGGCTGGCTGGGGCTGGTCACGCCGCGCTTCCTGCTGCGCCGTCCTTATGGCCGCAAATCCGATCCGATCGACGCTTTCGAGTTTGAGGAGTTTTCCGAACAGGAAGGGCTGAAAGGCATGCTCTGGGCCAATCCGGTGCTGCTGACCGCGTTGCTGATGGCCGCGGAATGGAAGGCGGGCGGGCCGAAGATGACGCTGGGCGGGCAGATGTCGATGGGCGACATGCCCTATCACTTTGCCCGTGACCGGCATGGTGATCAGGTGGCGCTGCCCTGCACGGAACGCAACATGACCGAGGCGCTGGTGCGCCACACGATGACGCGCGGCTATATGCCAGTCGTGTCGATCCGGGGCCGGGATGTGGTGCGGCTGGCCTCGTTCCAGTCCTTGGCCGGATCCGAGATTGCGGGGCCGTGGTCCGGCGCGCCGCCGGTCCGCGACAAGGGCCCTGTGGCCAGCGGGCTGGACCTTGAAATGGAAATGCCCGCGCCCGATGACGGCGTGGAAACTGGGGAAACCGGGGACACAGCGGCGGCAGCCGAGGATGATCTGGATGCGCTGCTGGCCAGTTTCGGCGATGTGGACACACCCAGCGACCCGAATGCGATAGATGCCGAACTGGCAGCACTACTGGAGGGCTTGTAATGCGCGACAACCCGGATCAACATGGGCCCGAAGGACATGACGACGCCCCCATGACGCTGCTTGCAGTGAATCAGGGTTACTGGCTTTATGAGGGCGAGGACTTATTGAACGACCTGCTGTATGGGCGGGGCCTGTATCCGTTCCGGGTGAAGTGCCTGCAGTTCGACAGCGCATTTGAGTTGAACCGCTATACCAAGGGCGGCGTTTCGGTTGCGAATTTGTGGAGGATCAACTCCGACGTGATCGAAAGGCTACGCCGGGAAAACCTTTTGATCGAGATTTTTCCAACCGACTTTTGAATAGGGACGGTTGGGTAAAGAGGATGGCAAGATGTCGCAAAAAGCAATTTTGGAGAACCGCCTCCTGCGTCTGGAGGCCCCCGTCCCCAAGCTGTTCATCAAGGCTGCGCGGGTCGTCGAGGGCTTCAGCAAACTGACCGAGATGACCGTCGATTTCATGGCGGCCGACAAGAAGCTTGACCTTGGCCAGATCGTCGGCCGTGTGGTCAAGGTGAAGATCAAGAAGGGCGATGATGAGGGTTCGGGCTGGCGTGAATTCGTCGGCCATTGCATCGAGGGGCAGTTTATCGGCCTGCAGGAGGGGTATGGTTTCTACTCCATCGAATGCCGGCCCTGGCTGTGGTTCCTGACCCGCAACCGCAACAACCGCATTTTCCAGAACGAAAGTGCGCGGCAGATCATCGAGAAGATCTTCGGCGATCACGGATTCAGCAATTTCGACTTTCAGCTGAACCGCGCGCCGCAGGAGCGCATCTATACCGTTCAGTATAACGAATCCGACTTCGACTTCATCAGCCGCCTGATGGAGGAGGAGGGGATCTATTACTATTTCACCTCCGATAACGGTATCGACAAGATGATGCTGGTTGATGATATCGGCGGCCACAGCCCGGTCGAGAATGCCGCGACCATCGAATATGCGCCGCGTGAAAAGGAATACCGCCGCACCACCGACCATATCTTCGAATGGCGCGGTGCGGAATCGGTGACTTCGGGCAAGGTCACGCTGACCGACTGGAACTTCGAAAAGCCCAAAGCCGACCTGAAAACCGTGAAGGCGATCCCCAAGGGTCAGCATTCACAGAAAAACCATGAGATTTACCGCTATCCCGGCCATTACCGGGAAACCGCGTTGGGTGAGATCTATGCAAGGGTCGAGATGGAGGCGAACGCCGCCAAGCATCAGCTGCGCGACGGGATCGGCAATGTCCGCACGCTGGCCTATGGCAAGACCTTCAAGCTGAAGGCGCATTTCCGCGACAATGAGAATATCGACTATCTGATCGTCAATGCGGTCCACATGATGCAGGTGGAAAACGCCGATGAGGATCAGTCTCAGAAGGTCGAGGCATCCAAGCAGGGCGATCAGGCCAGCAAACTGCCCGGCACGATCAAGTTTGATGAGGAAAACAAGGACGCCTATCGCTGCACGATGAAGGTGCTGCCCAAGACAGTGCCTTACCGCACGGTGCCCCATACCGAATGGCCGAAGATCCCCGGCATCCTGATCGCGCGGGTGACCGGCCCGGCGGGGGAAGAGATCTATACCGACGAATATGGTCGCATCAAGGTGCAGTTCCCCTGGGACCGGGACGGCAAGGAGGATGAAAAGACCACCTGCTGGGTGCGCGTCGTCACCCCCTGGTCGGGCAAGCAATGGGGCATGGTCCATGTGCCGCGCATCGGGCAGGAAGTGGTGATCCAGTTCGAGGATGGTGACCCCGACCGCCCGATCTGCACCGGCATGCTGTATAACAAGGACACGATGCCGCCCTATGCCCTGCCCGACAACAAGACGCAGTCGGGCATCAAGACGCGGTCCTCCAAGGGCGGTGGGGCGGATAATTTCAATGAACTGGTGATGGAGGACAAGAAGGACGAGGAATTCGTCCGGCTTCAGTCCGAAAAGGACTATGTCGAGATCATCAAGAACAATGCCACGATCACCATCGGCATGGAAAAGAAGGATCCGGGCGACTACACCCAGACGATCTATGCCAATCGTTCGGAATTCGTGAAGACCGGCGACAGCACCTTCAAGGTCGAAACGGGCAATGAAATCCGCTATATCAAGTCCAACAAGACCGAGGATGTCGACGGAAATTCGGAAAAGAACATCAAGGGCGACGAGACCAAGGACACCAAGGGCAAATTCACCGAAACGGTGACCGGCGCCTATAAGTCGACCGTCACGGCGGGCATCACCATCGAATCGATGCAGCAGATCGAACTGAAGGTGGGCGGCAACTCGATCAAGATCGACCAGTCGGGCATCACCATCAAGGGGATCATGGTGAAATCCGAAGCGTCGGCAGTGAATGAACTCAAAGGCTCGGCCATGGTGAAAATCCAGGGCGGCATCACGATGATCAACTGAGGATGACATGAGCACCCGCTTTGAGAATCTGAAGAAGATCCCGCCCGAGCCTGCGGCCCGGATGCTGGCCATGGCCAATACGAAACTGCAGACGCCGGTATCCGCCCCGGCCTCGGCGCCTGTGGATGTGGTCTTTGGCGAGTTGGAAAAGAAAGCCGCGCAGATCGACATCCTGCGGCTTCTGGCCGTGGCGCTTCCCCCGCGGGAGGCGACATGGTGGGCCTGTCTGGCCGCGCGCGACCTGATCGGGGAAGAGCCCAAGGCCGTGCCGATCCCGCTGGCCTGCGCCGAACGCTGGGTCTTCAAGCCGACCGAGGAAAACCGCATCGCGGCGCGGGACGCGTTCGAGACGGCGGATATGGATGATGACACCACTTTCTGCGCCATGGCGGCGCTTTATGCCGATGGCACGCTGGGGCCGGGGGACATGAACGACACGCCCGCCCCGCCCAATGGCGTGGGGGCTGCGGTGCTGGCCATGAACATGATTGCGGCCCGGGCGCGGGCCGATACGTTCAAGTCCTATCTCGATCTTCTCATCGACCGGGGCCTTGATATCGCGCGGGGCGGCAATGGCCGCGTCACCGCCGGTCAGGGCGAACAGGTCAAGGCGAAAGGATAAGCCATGCCCGGACCTCCGCAGGCCCGAATGACCGATATGCATACCTGTCTGGCCACTTACGGCGCACCGGTGCCTGTGCTGCCCCCCTGTTGCCCGACGGTGCTGGTTGTGAAGCTGCCCGCCGCCAGAATGACCGACCTGATGGGGCCTGTTCCCCATCCGATTGCCAAAGGGTCTGTGACTGTTATGATAGGCAAACTGCCCGCCGCGCGGATCGGCATTGACCTGTGTGGAGGTCCGACCCCCGCGCCGATCCTGCCGCCGGGCGCCATAACTGTCCTGACCGGAGGCTGATGCCTGAATGCCTGTAACATTGCGGTTTCAATCGACCGGCGCGGTTCCGGGCGACGGGGCGCCGATCGTTATGCGTGGACCCAGCCTGACCATCGGGCGCGGGCCTGAAAACGATGTGGTCCTGCCCGATCCTGACAGGTTGATTTCCAAGAATCACTGCGCGATCGAGGATCAGAACGGCGAAGTGACCGTGATCGATTTCTCGACCAACGGCACCTATCTGAACTATGGCAAGGTTCCGCTGGGTCAGGTGCCGACGCCGCTGAATGATGGCGATGTGCTGTCGATGGGCGCCTATGAGCTGATCGTTGCGATCCTGCCTGCTGCCGGGCGGTCCTCGGACCCGATGGCCAATCTGCCGCCGCCGATTGATGACGGCCCGGTGTCGCATGGCAAGGCGGGGTCCTCGCCCGAAAATCTGCTGGATCTGCTGGACGATCCCGGCGCCTCGCGCAGCGATTTTCTGGATGATCTGATGGGCGGACAGGCGCCGCGCGGCCCGTCGCAGATCGTGCGTGAAGATCCGATCGACAGTCTGATGCTGCCGCAGGTCGATGGGGGGGAGGATCCGATTCTGGGCCATATCCCCGACCCACTGGATGATGATCATGGTCCGTCGCGCGGAGAGCATGGCGCCTCGATCCATGACGGGTTCAGCGCACCAAGGAAGGCTGCTGCGGTCATTCCCGATGACTGGGACGATGATTTCCTGAATCCCAACCCCAATCCGAAACCGGCCAGCCCCCCTGCGACGGCGCCGTCTGTTCCCGATCCTTTGGCCGGTCCTGATCCTTTGGCCGGTCCTGACACGCTTGCCGGGCCCGGGGCAGTGCCCGATCCCCTGCCCGAACCGGACCCCCCCCGCCCTGCGCCGCGACCCGAGCCGCAACGCCCCGCTGCGGTCCCGCCGTCCGCGACGCCCCCGGCTGCAATCCCTCCCGCCGATCCGAAGCCAGAGGAAGAGGAATCACCCTTTGCCGCCCCGGTGGCGCGCAACCGGCTGGCCAGTTCCGTGGTGCCGCCGCCGCCGCCGCTGCAACGTTCGGTTCCACTGAAGGAACCGACGCCCGCCGCTGCTGCCCGGCCTGCCGCACCCCCGTCAGAAAAGGCGCCTGCGGAAAAGGCCGCCGCCGAACCCGCAGCCCCGCCTTCGGCTGCCAGCCTTGATGCGGCGCGTGCCTTTTTCCGCGGCGCCGGGGCCGAGGATGTGACCATCCCCGACGCCGATATGCCCGCCGAGATGGAGCGGATCGGCCGCATGGTCTTTACCCTGATCGCCGGGCTGCGTGAGATCCTGATGACGCGGTCCTCGATCAAGTCTGAATTCCGCATCAACCAGACCATGATCGGCGCCGGCGGGAACAACCCGCTGAAATTCGCGCTGTCGGCGGAACATGCGGTGGAATTCGTGCTCAGGCCCAAGGCGAAGGGCTATCTTGAGGGCAATGCCGCCGTGGAAGAGGCGCTGAAGGACATCAAGGCGCATGAGGTGGCCATGGTCACCGGCATGGAGGCCGCGATCAAGGATGTGCTGGGGCGTCTGGACCCCAAGACACTGGAAGAAAAGATCGGTGGCGGCAGCGGCTTTGCCGATCTGCTGAAAGGACGGAAATCGCGCTATTGGGAAACCTATGAAAAGCTCTATGCCGAGATTTCCGAACAGGCCGAACATGATTTCCACGAGTTTTTCAGCAAAGAGTTTTCCAAGGCGTATCAGAAGCAACTGGAAAGATTGAAATGACAGCGCCGGTGCGGGGCGTTAGGCTGCCGGTCGCATAGATCTGCCTTCGGGCACGAATTTGAAGGGGGGCGTCTGTGTCCTGGGATAGCAAGGTTCTCTGGACTGAGGGGTTGTTTCTGCAGCCTCATCATTTCCAGCAGGCGGATCGTTATGCCGAGGGCCTGATTGCGGGGCTGGCGCGGCGCGTGGCGCCCTATCTTTGGGGCGTCAGTGACCTTGAGATTGACGAGGAGGTTCTCAAGCTCGGTCAGTTCGCGATCAAGTCCTGTGCCGGGCTGACGCCGGATGGCGCGGTGTTCCGCGTGCCCGAGGCGGTGGACCATCCCCCCGCGCTGGAAGTGCCCGAGGGCACCAAGGATTGTGTGGTATTCCTGTCGGTTCCGCAGCGTCGGCGCGGCGCGCTTGAGGTGGACATGACCGGGGCCGAACGGTCCGCGGCGCGGTTCCGCCCGGCCGAGATCGAGGTGACCGACACGATGGGTGAGGGGCGCAAGCCCGTCACGCTGGGTATCGGCAAGATGCGTCTGCAATTCGCGCTTGAGGTCGATGACCTTGCCGACCGGATCATCATTCCCATCGCGCGCATCATCGAGGTGAAGCCAGACCGCGAGGTGGTGCTGGACAAGGCGTTCATTCCTTCTGCGCTGGATGTGCGCGCCGCACCGACGTTGGTCGCTTTCCTGCGTGAACTTGAGGGGATGCTGGGCCACCGGGTCAAGGCGCTGTCAGGCCGTCTGGCCGAGGGCGGGCCGACCAAGGGCGTGGCCGAGATTCAAGATTTCCTGCTGCTGATGACGCTGAACCGCAACCTGCCGGTGTTTCGCAATCTGCTGCAGATCGAGAATGTGCATCCAGCCATGCTCTATGATCGCTGCCTCGGGCTGGCGGGGGAACTGGCAACTTTCATGGCGCCGGAAAAGCAGCCGCCGGAAATGCCGCCCTATCGGCATGACAAACTGTCCGCGACCTATAATCCGGTGATCCGGCTGTTGCGGCAATATCTGTCCACGGTGCTGGAACAGACGGCAGTTTCCATCGCGCTGGAGCCGCGCAAATACGGCATTTCGGTCGGGATCATCGCGGATCGCAAGCTGATCAGCACGGCAGGCTTCGTGCTGGCCGTGAAGGCCGATATTCCGGTCGAGAATGTGCGGCGGCATTTTGCGGGGCAGGCCAAGATCGGCCCGGTCGAGGAAATCCGCCAATTGGTGAATTCGGCCCTGCCGGGGATCACGCTGCGCCCGTTGCCCGTTGCGCCGCGCCAGATCCCGTTCCATTCGGGTGTTGTGTATTTCGAGTTGGATCGCGAAAGCCCCTATTGGCGCAAGATGACGACCTCGGGCGGGATCGCGGTGCATGTTTCCGGGGATTATCCGGGGTTGAACATGGAACTTTGGGCCATCCGCACGGGCTGATGCCGACAAGAGGTTTGAACGATGTCTGGAAACGACCCTTTTGCCGAGCCGGATGACAGCGAGCGCACGGTGATCCGTCCCAATCCGGCAGGACGCCGGGGCGGTGGCGGCGCGCCTGCGGCTGCGCCGCCTGCGGGCGTTCCCAATTATCCGGCCGCCGCGCCCAATGCGGCCCATCAGGCCGCCGCACAATCGGTCAGCTACGGGGTGCCGCAATCCAGCGCGGCGCAGGCCGCCGCCGATGCGGGCAAGACCGCCGAAAGCCCCATCGTGCTGGCCATGACGGGTATGAACCGGCTGAACGCAGCGGCGGCGACGCTGTTCGCGCTGGTCAGCCGAATCCGCAACCGCGCCCAGCATATGGAGCCCGAGGCCCTGCGCCGCAATGTCGTGGCCGAGATCCGCGGGTTCGAGACCCGGGCCATTCAGGCAGGCATCGACCCGCAGCAGGTCAAGGTCGCCCGCTATGCGATCTGCGCCACGATTGACGATGTGGTGCTGAACACGCCCTGGGGCGAACAGTCGATCTGGGGCATGCAATCCATGGTCGGCACCTTCCACCGTGAAACCGTTGGCGGCGACCGGTTCTATGACGTGCTGGCGCGGCTGGAACAGGATCCGCCGAACAACATCGAATTGCTGGAATTCATGTATATGTGTCTCAGCCTCGGGTTTGACGGGCGGTTGCGCGTCGAACAGGGCGGCGTGGACAAGCATCTGCAGATCCGCAACGGGTTGGCACGCATAATCCGCGCACAGCGTGGACAGGTGGAACAGGATCTTTCGCCGCATTGGCAGGGCGTGGACCGTCCGCATAAGGCGCTGTCGGCATGGAAGCCGGTCTATATCGCCATCGGCGTGATGGCGCTGCTGCTGTCCATCACCTTTGGGGGCATCTCGCTGGCGCTTGGCACGCAGACCGAACGGCTGCTGGGGCAGCTGGCCTCGGTCGATCCAGGGCGCCCGGCGGTGCTGGAACGCCCCGCTCCGCCGCCTCCGCCCCCGCCGCCTCCGCCCGGACCCAGTCAGGTCGAGGTCGTGTCGGGCTTTCTGGCCAAGGAAATCGAGGCGGGCACGATCAAGGTGTTTGAGGATGCCAATTCCCTGACCGTGCGTCTGGCCGGTGCCGCGATGTTCGGATCGGGGTCTGACAAACTGGCCGATGATGTGGTGGATACGATCGAACGTCTGGCCAAGGCGATGAACGAACAGCCCGGGCAGATCGTTGTCGCCGGGCATTCCGACAATGTGCCGATCCGGTCCTCGCGCTTTCCGTCCAACATGCATCTGTCGCTGGCCCGGGCGGAATCGGTGCGCAAGAAGATGGCCGAGTTCTTTGACGATGCAGAACGCCTGACGGCGGAAGGGCGGTCGGACAAGGAACCCATCGCGCCGAATGACACGGCCGAGGGGCGCGCGCAGAACCGCCGCATTGAAATTCTGCTGTTGAGGGAGGCAAGCTGATGATCAGACGCTATATCTTCCCGCTGTTCAAATCGGCCTATACGGCGATCCTGTTCACGACCATCATCCTGTGCGTCTGCCTTTGGTATTTCGGCCCGATGATCGGCTCGGATGAATGGCGGCCGCTTGATACCCCGCGCGCGCGTTTCATCGCCATCGGCATCCTGTTCGGTCTGGCGCTGTTCACCATTCTGCTGATCTTCCTGCTGCGCCGCAGGCGGAACCGCAAGCTGACCGAGGATATCGTCGCCTCGGTCGATGAGGGCGGTGGAGAGGATGACATAGTCAAGGGTGAACTTGACGAGATGCGCCAGAAGCTGAAAGAGGCGCTGACGCTGCTGCGCAAGTCGAAACTGGGGCGCAAGTCGCTTTATGAACTGCCCTGGTATGTGATGATCGGCCCGCCGGGCGCGGGCAAGACCACGGCCATTGTCAATTCAGGGCTGAAATTCCCGCTGGCCGACGAGATGGGCAAAGGGTCCATCGGCGGGGTCGGCGGCACGCGCAACTGCGACTGGTGGTTTACCGATCAGGCCGTGCTGATCGACACGGCGGGGCGCTACACCACGCAGGAAAGCGATGCGGAATCCGACAATGCGGGCTGGCTGGGCTTTCTCAACCTGCTGAAGCGGCACCGCAAACGCCAGCCGATCAATGGCGCGCTGATCGCGATTTCGCTGTCCGACCTGTCGATGCAGGATGAGGTCACGCAGGCCAGCCATGCCAAGGCGATCCGCCGCCGCCTGCATGAATTGCGCGAAAAGCTGGGTGTGCGCTTTCCGGTCTATGTGCTGTTCACGAAGGGCGACCTGATCGCGGGCTTTGCCGAGTTTTTCGACAATCTGGGCAAGGAAGCGCGGGAACAGGTCTGGGGCTTTACGCTGCCCTTGCCCAAGGGCGGCAAGGCCAAGGCCGACATGTCCCCGATTGCCGCCTTCGACGATGAATTCTCGGGCCTTCTGACGCAGTTGAACAGTCAGGCGCTTGAACGGATGCAGACGGAAATCGACCCTCAGCGCCGCAGCCTGATCGCGGGATTTCCGGGGCAGGTCGCGTCGGTGCGTCAGGTCGCGCGGGATTTCCTGAACGAGGTGTTTCTGGAAAACAAGTTCGAACACCGCCACATGCTGCGCGGTGTCTATTTCACATCCGGCACGCAGGAAGGCACCCCCATCGACCGGCTGATGATGGGCATGGCGCGGACCTTCGGCATCGGGCGGCAGGCCATCGGCACCGGCAAGGGCACGGGACGGTCCTTCTTTCTGACGCGGCTGTTCGAACAGGTCGTGTTCCGTGAGGCCGGTCTGGTTTCGGCCGATGACAAGGTCGAACGGCGTTACAAGATCACCCGGGCGCTGGCCATTGCCGCGACCGTTCTGGTCGCGATCACCGCCGCGACGCTCTGGACGCTCAGCTTCATGGCCAACCGCGCCATGATCGCCGAGGCGACCGAGCGTCTGAACGCCTATCAGTCGGCATCGGCGCTGATCCCGTCAAACCCGATTGCCGACAGTGACGTGCCGTCGGTCGTGCCCGCGCTGAACATCCTTTACGATATGCCCGCCAATACGCTGCGCCAGCTTCCCGAGGGGGAAACTGCCGTCATGCCGGCGGGGGCGGGGTATGGGCTGTATCAGGGCCGGGTGATTGGCGATCAGGGCGCGCAGGCCTATCGCGCGGCGCTGAACCAGCATCTGCTGCCGCGTCTCTTGCTGCGGCTCGAAGACCAGATTCAAGGCAATATCAACAATCCCGATATCCTGTATGAGGCACTGAAGATCTATCTGATGCTGGGCCAGCAAGGCCCGATGAGCAAGGATCTGGTGACCGAATGGATGACGCTGGACTGGAGCCTGTCCTTCCCCGGCCAGCCGCGTGAGGAATTGCGCAATGATCTGGACAAGCATCTTCGCGCCCTGCTGGCGCAGCCGATGCAGAAGATTTCGCTCAACGGGCCGCTGATCGAGATGGTGCAGGATATCCTTGCCGCCACCCCGCCCGCGCAGCGCATCTATACCGGCATCATCTCCAGCCCCCGCGCGCTGGAACTGCCGAAATGGCGGATCACCGATGTCGGCGGCCCTGCGGTGACGCGGGCGCTGGTGCGGTCCTCAGGCAAGCCGCTGAACGAGGGGATCGAGGGGATCTTCACCTATCGCGGTTTCAACGAGGTTTTTCTGGGTGAGGCGCTTGGCGTTGCCAAACGGATCCAGAGCGAAAGCTGGGTGCTGGGCAGTCGCGGCGGGATCGAGGAATCGGATGCCGCCCTTCTGGCGCTCAGCCGCGATGTGCTGGATCTTTACTACAACGATTATGTCGCCCGCTATGAGGGCGTGCTGTCGGATGTGGATATCATCCCGCTGGAAAGCCTGCGCCATGCGGTCGAGGTGACGAATGTGCTGTCGGGTCCGACATCGCCTATCGTCAACCTGCTGAACGCGATTGCCGATGAGACGAGGCTGACCGAGGACCGTTCGGCGCTTCCCACCGCAGCGGTCGGCGAAGGGGTTTCTGCGGTCGCGGGTCTTGAGCTGCGTTCGATCCTCAGTGTGCAGGCGCAGGCCTTTGTCGATGCGCTTGCATTCGGCGCGCAGCAATCGGGCGGCGAGCCCCCCAAGGCGCCCGGTGTCTATGTCGAAGAGCGGTTCTCATGGTTGCATGACCTTGTCCGCCGTCCCGACGGGCAGGCCTCGCAACTGGATGAGCTGGTCCTCACGCTGGAAGAGGTCTACCGGGAAATGAGCAAGCTTTCCTTCTCGGGTGTGGCCTCGGCCTCGACCGATCCGGGCAGCAGTGCGATTTTCGCCCTGACCGAGGCGACGCAACGCCTGCCCGGCCCGATGCAGCGCTGGACCACCCAGATTGCAGCCGGATCCTCGGGGATCACCGCCGATGGCAACCGGGCGGCGATCAATGCGAAATGGCAAAGTTCGGTCGCGCCTTTCTGTGAACAGGCGATCAACGGGCGCTATCCGTTCAACCGCCGGTCCTCAAACGATGTGGGGATGCAGGATTTCGCCCGCATGTTCTCGCCCGGAGGGCTGCTTGATGCCTTCTTCAACGAAAACCTTGCGAATATCGTCGATACCACTTCCCGGCCCTGGACATGGAAGCGGGTGAATGACGCCGATCTGGGCATCTCTCCCGAGGTTCTGGTGCAATTCGAACAGGCAGCGCTGATCCGGCAGGCCTTCTTCACCTCCGGGGCGACGCCTGCGGTCAGTTTCCAGATCACGCCCGAGGCGCTGGACCCCAAGGCCAATGCGGTAAAGCTCGAAGTCGACGGGGCTGCAGTGGATTTCAACCACACGATGGGCCAGCCCGCACCGGTCGGGATTACATGGCCGGGGGCGGCGGGGTTCGGGCGCGTGGCCTTCGATCCGCCGGCGCAGGGCGTGGAAAGCCAGTTGCGGCGTGACGGGCCGTGGGGCTGGTTCCGCCTGCTGGACGCGGCCGAGATCCGGCGCACCAATGTCAGCGACCGAAACCGGGTGATCTTCAATATCGGCGGGCGTATCGCGATCTTCCAGATGCAGTCGGGATCCTCGCTCAATCCCTTTGCCTTGCCCGCCCTGGGCAAGTTCACCTGTCCGCAGTCCTTCTGATGGTGTCGCGGTTCGGTGCCTTTGGCAAACTTCCGGCCCTCGGGGATTTCCTGCGGATGGACCTTGCCGCCGGTTTTATCGACCCCTGGGACCGCTGGTTGCAGGAGGGGCTGGTGATGGCGCGGGGGGCTCTGGGCGGTGCCTGGCAGGAGGCCTATTTTTCGGCGCCGATCTGGCGGTTCAACCTTGGCCCCGGGCTGTGCGGGGCAGCACCGGTGACCGGGGTGATGATGTCCTCGGTCGACCGGGTGGGGCGACAGTTTCCGCTGACGCTGGCCAGTCCGATGCCGGATGGCAATTCGCCGATCCTTGACCATTTCCTATCGGTGCCGATGTTCGAGGCGCTGGATGAGATTGCGCTGGCAGCCCTTGAGGATGACATGACAAAGGATCTGCTGCGCGACCGGCTGGCAACGCTCAGCCTGCCGCAGATGCCGACGCATATCACCGTGCTGCCGGGGCAGGGCGGGCTGGTGGTCAAAGGGGCCGCACAGGGCCAGCTGGTGCCCGAATTGGCGGCAAGCCTTGTGGCACAGGATTTCCGAAAACCCTCGGTCTGGTCGGCAGAGACCGCCGATGGAATGCGCATGATGGTCTGTGAGGGATTGCCCGCAGCGGGACAGATGATCGGACTTTTCGACATGGATGCGAAAGTCTGGCAGAGGATGGAAACAGAATGACGATCCGCTTCAGTGCCACCACCCATGTCGGCAAGGTGCGCAAGGTCAACGAGGATTCCATCCTTGCCCTGCCGGACCAGAAAATCTGGGTAGTCGCGGATGGCATGGGCGGCCATGCGGCAGGGGATTTCGCCAGTCAGGCCATCGTCGACACGATCGCGATGATCCCGCCGGACCAGCCGCCCGGTGATCTGATGCGCGGGCTGCGCCAGTCGATCATGCTGGCCCATGACCGGATCCGCGAAGAGGCCGAGCGCCGCCTGCAGGGCACGGTCGGGGCGACGGTTGTCGCGCTGATCCTGACCGATGAACATTTTGTAACCTTCTGGGCCGGGGACAGCCGCCTTTACCGGTTCCGCGATGGCAAGGTGGAGATGCTGACCACCGATCATTCGTTGGTGGCCGAATTTGTCGCCGCCGGGGAAATGACATGGGATGAGGCCGAGCATCATCCGCAATCCAATGCGATCACCCGTGCCGTGGGCGTGGGTGAAGAATTGCAACTCGACAAGATCCGCGGAGATGTCGCACCCGGCGACCGTTTCCTGCTGTGTTCGGACGGTCTGACGAAGTATGCGGGTTTCACGACACTGGAACGCATGGTCGTCGGCGCGCCCATTGAAACGGTTGCCGACAGTCTGATGACGCTGGCGCTGGATTCGGGCGGGGCCGACAATATTTCCATCATCGTCGTGGATGTGGCCTGACAGGGCTGGGACTGACGGGCCCGGTCGCGCCCGTCTTCCGCCGCCTGCGTTCAAACGCGGGGATGCCGCACGAGGGGCGCAGGCCTCAGGTTTGCCGTATTCAGGATTTGCGCATCAAGGATCGGCCGCAGCGGGGGGGTGCGGCTATTTTTTCTCGGTCGTCAGGATCCGGCTGTCGATGGAAAACGTCGCAGCCATCGCCTCTCCGCTTTCCTGACTGGCTACCGCTTCGGCAAAACTTTCGGTCGATTCAGAAATCGGGCGCAGGTTCTGGAACACCGGTTCCTCGGAATGCAGCACGACGACCTTGCTTTTGCCCAGAACGGAATCATCGACAAGGAAGGCCATGCGCGTGCTGCCCTGCGCCTCTTCGATGCCAAAGGCGACCCGCAGCAGGATCTCGCCCTCACGCCCTTCGCGCAGCGACGCAATGTCATTGGCAGGGCGGTTCACATTGGGCAGCAGGTGAAAGACGCTGCCCGTCACATCGACGATTGAGACCCAAAGGTAACCCGTCGTCACCTCCGCCGGAATGACAATGTCGATGGCGGGGTTTTCGCCCACGAAATAGCGCGCGGCAGGGTTGGGATCGGCCCGGTCGCCAAAGCCGAAGATCACGCCAAAGCCACGCGGAACCGAACGCGGCAGGGCCTGTTCGATCCGGCACAGGTTGGTGTTGAGGATCTCGACATCGACCAGAACGCTGCGATCCCCGGCAATTTCGCGTAGCGCCTCGGAGATGCGCAGGCGGGAGCCCTGTTCTGCCATCTTGCCGGAAATCACGATCCTGTCGCCCAGTGCCCAGCCATCGGCAGGCGCCTCGGATACCTGCAACGGGCCGCAATCGGCATTTTCCGCGACAAGCGCCTGCACCGGGGCGGGATCAAGGAAACGCGGACCCAGCACAAGGTCAAGCCGGGTATCCAGCGCACCGGCCTCGGCCAGCGATTCGCGCATCGCGGCCAGTTCAGCGCGGTCTTCCGTCAGCCCGCTGATCTGCGCGCTGTTGTCGGACACCGAAAGCTGCCATTCCGGCAGGGCGGCAACCTGATCGAACAGCGCCAGAAGATCCGGCCCCCAGCTTTCGGCGATATCGCCGGTGGCAAGCGCCAGATCCGCCGTGCCGCCCGCCGCCTCGGCCCGCTGGGCCAGCGCACCCTGCGTGGTTTCATCCGGGACATGACCGCTGATATGCAGCGCCGCGCCCGGGGCCGTGCCCGCCTCCAGAAGGAAGGGGCTGGCATGGGGCAGGGCCGGGGCCATCAGCCCGGACAGAGCGCCGAAATGCCATGCCGCGCCACCTGCCCCCAGCAGCAAAACAAGGGCGGCGACCAGCAGCCCCGACCCTTTGCGGCGTTCCGGCGGCGGGGGCACTGGTGGCGGCAGGGGTTCGGGCGGGCTGGTGCGCATGACATGGCGCGCGGTATAGGTCGGGTCGATGGCGCGCAGCACATCCTCGGCCGTCTGGAACCGGTCATCCGGGCCGGGCGCAGCCATCTTCGCGATCAGCGATTTCAACGGCTCGGGCACGCCCTCGACATTCAGGGGCGCCTCCTTGATCCGCAAAAGCTGCATCGGGTTTTCGCCGATATCAGGCGGCTCCCCCCGGAAGGTGGCCAGCAACAGCGCGCCAAGCGCATAGATATCCGACCGGTGATCGGA
Organism: Szabonella alba; assembly: GCF_016765775.1. Taxonomy (GTDB): domain Bacteria; phylum Pseudomonadota; class Alphaproteobacteria; order Rhodobacterales; family Rhodobacteraceae; genus Szabonella; species Szabonella alba. The sequence goes on from NZ_JAESVN010000012.1 coordinate 48,211, forward strand.
GGCACCGTTCAGCTGTTCCGGCGCGGCAAAGGCATATTTGCCCGCAAATTCATTGCCCACCACGGTTTCGGCGCCGGGATTGTCATCCTTGGCGATGCCGAAATCAATGATGACGGCCTCTTCGGGCCTGCCGTTGCGCAGGATGATATTGTCGGGCGACAGGTCACGATGCACGATATTGCGGGCATGGGCGGCGGCCAGTCCCTCAGCCACCCTTGCGGCGACCCGCACCAGTTCGGGCGCGGACATGCCGCCGGACAGCAGCTTTTCCTCAAGCCCCGGCCCGTCCACGAAATCCATGACCAGATAGACCTGACCATCCTGCGTGCGCTGGTTTTCGGAATAGCGCACGACCGCATCATGGCGCACGTCGCGGATCTGTTCTTCCCGCGTCATCAGGCGCAGGTAGTTTTCATTCTTCGCCAGTTCTGATTGCAGCACCTTGATGGCCACGAGCCGGCCCGAAATCTCGGACCGGGCACGGTAGACATCGGATGTTCCGCCTCGGCCCAGAAGGGCCTCGATCCGATAGGTGTTGTTCAGCAGATCACCCGGTTTGAAGGTGTCGCTCGATCTGGACTTGGTCATTCAGGACCTTCAGCGAGGGGCGGCAATCTGATGGAACTCAGGCTGATGTCAGCTCAGGGCCTGGAATTCGACACGGCGGTTTTCATCGGCACGCGGATCTTCCGCATTGTAGAGGAACCGCTTGCCCATGCCAACGGCCTCAAGCCGGGCCGGCACGATGCCGCAATCATTGACCAGATGGCGCTTCACCTCTTCGGCCCGCAGCAGCGAGAGTTTCTCGTTATAGGTATCGGATCCCGAGGCATCAGTATGGCCGACAATGCGGAAGAGTTCGACATCGACCGCCTTCATCGCCTCACACAAAGTGGCCAGTTTCGGCTTTTCATCAGGGCGCAGCACGGAACTGTCGAAATCGAAGGTGATGCGGATATTGACCTGCTCTTCCTTCTCGATCTGGGAATAGGTCACGGGCGCGATCTCGGTCTTGCCCTCAGCACTGGTGCTGGGCACGACGACCTGCGCGCTGCTGTTGGACACAAGTGCCAGTCCGCGGGTCTTCTGGCGCTGGAATTTTTCCTGCAACTCCTGCGCGCTGTCGGCTGCGCCATCCTGTGCGTGAACAAGGCTCGCCTGCGGCAGTGACAGCAGGGCGGCAAGGGAAAGGGCAATCAAAGACTGTTTCAACATGGCTCAAAGCCTTTCTGAAAAATGCGATGCCTGAAAACTATACCACAGGATGCCCCCGGACAACGAATTTTCAGACCGCCCATGGCATCACAAGCCTGATATCGCGCATCTTGCTGTTTCCCAACCGGGCCCAACCGGTATAGAATGCGGCGCAACCGCAGATTTCAGTTTCCGGGGCTCTAGATGCGTCTCCTGCCCGCCATCATTCTTGCCGTCGCCATCGTGCTTGCCCCGATGATCTGGTTTCTTGGATCCTGGATGTTTTCATCCGGCGGCGGGGACCAGACCGGGGGGCCTGCCGTCGACAGCGGTGCGCGGATCGAGATCGAGATCCTGCGCCAGCAGATGGAGGATCTGCAATTCCGGCTTGGCACGGTCGAGGATGAACTGTCCCGCCTGCAGCAGATGCCGCGCGAACCGATGGAACTGCAGGAAGGCGACGACATGCCGTTTGAGCGGCTGGGCGAAAACCAGATCGTCGACAGCTATGCGCAGGTCGTGCAGATCGCCGGTCGCCGGGGCATCAATACCGGCCTTTCGGTCGCAACCCCGTCCTTTCTGCTGGAAATGTTCGGCCCGCCCCGCGAACAGCTTTCCGACGATTGTGAGCCGATGACCAATCCCAAGCTGAAGGAAATGCTGGTGCTGGGCGATGTCGGCCCGATCCGGGTCAACATGCTGCGCCCGGCGGTCGAATCGATCCGCCGTGTGTTCGAAGAGGTCCGCCGCATGGATGTCGATCTCTACAACCGCATTTCCACGGCAGGCGCGCTGTGCGTCCGGCGCATCAGGGGGTCGCAAAGCTCGGTCTCGTCGCATGCGTTCGGTCTGGCGGTGGATCTGAACATCGACGGCGTGCTGGATACGCTGGGTGATGGCCGCACCCAGCTTGGCCTTACCATCCTGTCGGATTTCTTTCAGGCCGAGGGCTGGTTCTGGGGCGCGTCCTTTTCCCGGGAGGACAGCATGCATTTCGAAGTGTCGAAGGAAACGCTGATCCGTTGGCGCAGCGCCGGTGAGATCTGAACGCCGCCATTCGCGGGTCGCCATCTGCGGGGCTGGGCCGATTACGGGGACGTGAACTGCGCCCCGGCTTTGCACAGCGCCTGAATGGCATTAGACTGGCCATATGTCCCGGCTTTCTGTTCATTCCCCTCATTTGAAAATGGCATGGTTCCGATGAAAGACGCCCTGATCCGCCCGCTGATCCTCTGCGCCATGCTGCTGTTGCTGCCTTCGGCGGCGCTGGCCGAAAGGATCGCGCTGGTCGTCGGGGTAGCAGGCTATGAGCATATCGAACCTCTGGACAATACCGTCAACGATGCAAGGCTGATCGCGAAAACGCTTGAGGATATCGGCTTTACCGTGACGCTGGTCACCGATCCCGGCTATGCCGATCTGGCGCGTGAAATGGAAAGTTTCGCCTTCCAGTCCGAGACCGCGGAACTGGCGCTGATCTATTTTGCGGGCCACGGGATCGAGGTGCAGGGTGAGAATTTCCTTGTTCCCGCCGATGCCGATGTGCGGTCAAACCGCGATGTGCAGCGTCAGTCCGTCTCGCTCAACGATCTGCTGGCAACGGTGGACCGGGCGCGCGTCATGCGCATTGTCATTCTGGACAGTTGCCGCAACAATCCTTTCGGGGACGGGCTGGACCTTGCGGCGCTGGAAACCCCCGAGACCCCGGTTGAGGGCGCGCGCGGCACTGGCGGGCTTGCCCCGCCCTCCCCCGATCGCGGCACCTTGGTCGCCTTTGCCGCCAAGGACGGGCAGGTGGCGCTGGACGGGCTGGAAGGCAACAGCCCCTTTGCGCTGGCGCTGGCCGACCGCATGAAACAACCCGGGCTGGAAATCAGCCTGATGTTCCGGCAGGTGCGTGACAAGGTGTTGGATGTGACGGGAAACCAGCAGGAACCCCATACCTATGGTGCCTTGTCGGGCGTGCCCTTTTATCTGGCGGGCCCCGCCGAAGGCGATGACGGCACCGCGAATGCCGATCTGCGCGTGGCATGGTCGGGCATCCGCCCCGATCAGGAAAGCCAGCTGGTCGCGCTGGCCGATCTGGGGGATACGCGGTCGATGGTGGGGCTGGCCTATATGCGGCTGAACCCTCAGGCCGACCGTTTCGACCCGGCGGAGGCGGTAACACTGCTGACCCGCGCGGCCGAGGCCGGATCGCCCGAGGCGCAGTTCGAACTGGCCAAGCTGTATGAATCCGGCATCGGGGTCGGGGTTGATCCGGCCCGCGCGCTGGAACTCTATCAGGCGGCGGCGGCACAGGATTTTGCCGATGCGATCAACGATCTGGGTTTCCTGCATTATCAGGGCGAACTGGGCCTTCCCGCTGATCCGCAGGCAGCGCTGAAACTGTTCGAACGCGCGGCGGATCTGCGCCATCCGCAGGCGCTGTTCAACTTCTCGGCGCTGATTGATGACGGGCTGATTCAGGGCAAGGGAGCCACGGATGCGGCGGGCTATCTTTATGATGCGCTGCGCAGCGGGGCGCGGGATGTGCTGGATATCCTTGTCGAGCGCCCCAACATGTTCAGCCCTGATGCCCGCCGCGCCCTGCAGCGCAGACTGGCCGATAGCGGATTTTATACCGGGGCCATCGACGGCAGTTTCGGCCCCGGAACGCAGCGCGCGATCAAACTTGCTTTCGGATTGCGTGTCTGATTTTCTGGAAAGCAGTTTTTGACTCAATCGCTTTCATTTGAAAGGACATGAAAATGGCCCGCACGTCTTTTGTTGTCTGCACCGCGCTTGGTCTGGGCGTTGCCTTCGGATCCGGCACAGCCGAGGCCTCGGGGGATGACGTGACAACCCTGCCCGCTGCCGCTGCGTTTCACGAACTTGATTTCCGCATCCTGCCGCCCGGGACCGAACCGGAATCGCTGGGCCATGATGACGGGATGGCGGTCGATCCGGGTGAGGATTCCAATGGCGGCGGGGAAGGCGAATGCAGCGAATGCGGCCCCGGTGAAGGGGAGTATCCGGGCGAGGGTGAGTATCCGGGTGGAGGATCCTATTATTCGGCACCCGAGCGTCCCGACAGCGGCTTCACAGCACTGACGACGGGTCAGACCAATATCGTTGTCAGCTCGCTGACCGAAGGCGGGGAGGCCTGCGCCCGCTATGGGGAGTTGTTGCAGATCGACTGTCTGCGCGACGAATTGATGCGCGCCGCGCGCACCCTGCCGCGGAACGGTGAGTATGCCGAAATGCGTGAGGCGCTGGACGCGGCATCGGACAAGCTGGACCGGATCGTGCTGGAAAACGTGGACCGCACCGCGCCGGTGAACCGCTACCGCGCGCCAAATGCAAATGGTGATCGCGTCTCGGCCACCCCGATCCGGCCCGTGGCCCCCGAAAATCTTGCCCGCGCCAAGGCACAGGCCTCGGCGGTGATGGAGGAGTTGCAGACAACGCTGCTGCGGTCTGCATCGAATTCGGCCCGTAAGCAGGTGCATTTCCAGCGCGCCGCCGAAACCGTGGACAGCATGAAAGTGCTGTTGCGCTCGACCTGACGGATGGCGCGGCGGGCGGGCATTGCGCTGGTGGTCACGCTGGTTGCTGGGGTGGCCCTGCTGCCTGCGGGGCCTGTCCCTGCCGAGGTCACGATCTCGGGCGGCGGCAGCTTTGGCTGGGGCCGCGCGAATGCCGACAGCACGCGCAATGTGGAACGCTGGATTACCGGGGCGGCGCGGTTCTGCGGGTCCTATCACGCGCGCTGGCGGGTGGATTGCCTGCGCGATCAGTATCGGCAGGTGGTGCCGCGCCTGCCCCGGACCGGCCCTTATGCCGCCGTTGCGGTGGCGCTGTCCGCCGCCGCGGATGAACTGGACAGCATCGCCGCGCGTGAGGCCGATCCCGCCCGCGCGCCGGCGCGTCTGACGGAAGGGGGCGGCCGGCAAAGCGCGGGCACGGTCCGCGCCACGGCGCCTGCGCGGCAGAATTCAGCCAATCGCGCGGCGGCGGCGGTTATCGACCGGCTGGCGACGCAGCTTTTGCGCTCGGCACCCGCCGGGGCGACGCGGGATTTCGCGGCCCTGTCCCGCGCCGCCGAAGGCGCCAAGACGCTGCTGCGATCCGGCTGAGACGCGCGCAGATGGAAAAGGGGCGGAAGGCCATGGCCCCCGCCCCCGACGCAGCCCAGTCTTGCTTGCTTCAGAAGGTCATGTCGCGGTCACCCGCCGCATCCTTCACGCGGGTGGGCAGACCCATCCCGTTGAGCAGATCAAGGAAAGGCGCGGGGTCCAGATCCTCGACATTGACCATCCGGCCCGCATCCCATGTGCCTTGGGCAATCAGGATCGCAGCGGCCACCGGCGGCACGCCGGCGGTATAGCTGATGCCCTGACTGCCCACCTCATTGAAGGCATCCTTGTGGTCGGCGATGTTATAGACGAACACCTCGGCCGGTTTGCCGTCCTTTTCCCCCTTCACCAGCGTGCCGATACAGGTCTTGCCGGTATAATCGGGCGCAAGGCTGGCCGGATCGGGCAGCACGGCCTTTACCACCTTCAGCGGGATAACCTCTTGCCCCTCGGCGGTTTTCACCGGCTGTTCCGACAGAAGACCAAGATTTTTCAGTACGGTGAAGACGTTGATGTAGTGATCCCCGAACCCCATCCAGAAACGCACATCGGCATCGGGATAGCGGTTCGCCAGCGAATGCACCTCATCATGCCCGGTCATATAGGACTTTTGCTTGCCCACGACCGGCAGATCCCATTCGCGGCCCACCTCGAACATGGTGTTTTCCTGCCACGCGCCCTTCTGCCAGCTATAGACCGTGCCGGTGAATTCGCGAAAATTGATCTCGGGATCGAAATTGGTGGAAAACCAGCGCCCATGCGATCCGGCATTGATATCCACGATGTCGATGGATGTGATCTTGTCGATGAACCGGTCCTCGGCCAGTCGCGCATAGGCATTGACCACGCCCGGATCGAATCCGACGCCCAGAATGGCGGTGACGCCTGCCGCCTTGCAGGCATCGCGCTTCTTCCATTCGTAATTGGCATACCATGGCGGCGCTTCGCAAATCTTCGCGGGATCTTCGTGGATGGCGGTATCCATATAGGCAGCACCCGTCGTGATGCAGGCATCCAGCACCGACATATTGACGAAGGGGGATCCGACATTGATGACGATCTGCGCGCGTGTCGCACCGATCAGCGCGGCCACGGCGCCGGTATCGGTCGCATCCAGCCCATGCGCCTGAAACGGGCCCGGCACCTTCATCGCACCTTTCTCATGCACCGAGGCGATGATCGCTTCGCATTTGGCGACCGTGCGGCTGGCGATATGCAGATCGCCCAGAATATCGTTGTTCTGCGCGCATTTATGCGCGACGACCTGCGCGACGCCGCCCGCGCCGATGATGAGCACGTTCTTTTTCACTTCGAACCGTCTCCTTTAAGGACAGAGGGAAGGGGGAAGCCCTAGCCAAGGCTTCCGGCGAAATCCTGATAGCCGAATTGCCGTGCCACCGTCAGTGATCCGTCGGTTTCGCGGATCACGATGGCGGGCATCTTCACGCCGTTGAACCAGTTTTTCTTGACCATTGTGTAACCGGCGGCATCGGCAATCGACAGCCGGTCGCCGACATTCAGCGGCGCGGGAAAACTGAACTCACCGAAAATATCGCCCGCAAGGCAGGATTTGCCGCAAATCATGTAATCATGATCGCCTGACGTCTCCATCCGGGCGGATTGGCGGTAGATCAGCAGATCCAGCATATGCGCCTCGACCGAACTGTCGACCACCGCCAGTTTCTTGCCATTGTCCAGAATGTCCAGCACCGTCACCTCAAGGCTGGCGGTGTTGGTGATCGCGGCCTCACCCGGTTCCAGATAGACCTGCACGCCGAAACGGTCGGCAAAGGCGCGCAACCGCGCGGCCAGACGGTCCAGCGGATAACCCTCACCGGTGAAATGGATGCCGCCGCCAAGGCTGACCCATTGCAGCTTCGCCAGAAACCCGCCGAACTCGGCCTCGATCCGGCCAAGCTGCGCGTCAAACAGGTCGAAATCATCGTTTTCGCAATTGTAATGGATCATCACGCCGCTGATGCGGTCGGCCACCGATTCAAGTTTCGCCAGATCCCATTCGCCCAGACGGCTGAAAGGGCGGGCCGGATCGGCAAGATCAAAGCCCGAAGTCGAAAACCGCGGATTGAGCCGCAGACCGCGTGCAATCCCTGCGGTCTTGTTGTCGAAACGGTCCAGCTGACTGATCGAATTGAAGATGATCTTGTCGGCGTAACCCACCGCCTCATCCACCTCATCCTCGGCCCATGCGACGGAATAGGCATGGGTTTCCTTGCCGAACTTCTCGCGCCCCAGCCGCAATTCGTACAGGCTGGACGAGGTCGTGCCGTCCATATGGTCGCGCATCGCGTCAAAGACCGGCCATGTCGCAAAGCATTTCAACGCCAGCAGCGTCTTTGCCCCCGACAGATCCCGCAGACGGTCCATCCTGGCCATATTGGCGGCAAGACGGGTCTTGTCGATCAGGTAGAAAGGCGTCGGAATCATGGCGTCCCCCCCGGAATGGCAAGAGCGGTCGATATAGGACCCATGCCCGGGTGATGCAAGCAATCGCCGGGTGTGCAGACGGAAGGTGTCGATATCCTTGCGCCGCTTATATCATGCGGATCACATCGCGCCCCACGGCCAGAACATAGCCGCGCCGGGCGATGGTCTTGACCAGAAGTTCGCTGACCATCTGATTGCCAAGCGCATCGCGCAGCCGCTTGATCCGCGTCGCTCCCGCCGCCTCCTCGCAATCTGATGCGTCGCGGCCCGAGATCACCGCCTCGATCTGCGCGCCGGTCAGCACATCATCATCCATCCGCGCCTCGGCCAGCACCGACAGCGTTTCAAGCGCGGCCTCGGTCAGGGCGAATTCCATGTCATTGATATAGACCGCGCGGGAATCGCGACTGATCAGGAGGGACGACACCTGAATCCCCGAGCGCTGGATTGCGGATATCCGGCGGTTCAGCGTGATGATCGTGACCAGAAACACAAGCGCCGCCACCATCAGCGCCGTGGCAAAGACCAGCAGCACGAAGATCACGACGCGGTAACTGGCCAGCACATCGGAAAAGGTGGTGCCCGACTGGGCAAGGATTTCCAGCAGGCGGATCTCGGCGCCCGAGGTCAGGCCATCACTTTCAACGAACAGCCGTTCCACCCGCGCGTTGAAGGCATTGGCGTCGGGCAGGTTCAGAAACAGCAGCACCGCCGCCGCGAACAGGATCAGCACGATGGCCGCGATCCCCCCGGCAACGACCCGGTTGCCGGCTTTCAGCGGATCAGAAACGGCGGAAGAACTCACCGGCACCGGCTTTCCTTTCTTCCAGACCTTCCGGTCCGAAAACCGAAATCACATTCAGCAGGGTCCAGCCCGCCGCCGACAGGCGCGGCGCGATGACCCTGGGCGCGGCCTGAACCGAACAGGCCGCATCGGACACATCCATCACGCCGTAATGCAGGCGGAGGGGATTGTCCTGCTTGGCCTTGTAATCGGCAAAGCATTCGGCCTGCGCCGCCCCTGCAAAAGACAGGGTCACAAGGACCGGAAACAGAATGGCCCGAAGGCATAGCGATCTGGGTCTGGGTCTGGGAATGGGTCGGGGCACGGGGGCAGACTCCTTCTGGCAGGGGCGGTGCGGATGCAGGGGTTCCGCCGGACCCTTGGCGACAATCTGCGCATCGGGGCCGGGATAATCAATATCGCAAGGGCCGCTATCGCATAACAGCGCCCCGATATTGCGCAGCAGCGGCCCGGGGTCCGAGGGTCGGGACAGGAACCGCCCCCCGGTCTGCCGCATCGCCCAGATGCAGGGACCGGGGGGCCCGAACCCCTTGCAGGCCCGATGGCCCCCTTGAGAAGGACACCCGATGTTGACCGAGAATTCACCCAATCTGCGCCGCTTCCTTGTGACTGTCGCTGCCGTCGTGACCGCCTTTGCACTGATGACTGCGGCGGCTGCCCTGCCCACCCGGGCGGCCGGGGCCGATCCGGTGCAGCCTGCGCTTGCAGGGGCGATGGATCTGCGGCTGAAGGCGGTTGAGGTCGATCACCGTGACCGTGACCGTGACCGCCCCGGCCTGCACCGCCGCGATGGCCGGGGGGAGGTCAGAGGCGTTCCGGCGCGTCCCCCGCATGTCCGCTCTCCCCATATCCGCCCCCCGCAGTTCCGGCCGCCGCACGCCCACCGACCGCATATGCAGCCGCCCCGGCCCCATCGCCCCCGCGCGATCGTTCTGCCTGCGAATTGCGAGGCGCGGACAAGCGGACGGCATGGCCCCCGCATGGTCTATCTGGCGCGCTGTCTGCAACAGGCCGGGATCCAGCGGGACCTTCCGCGCCGCTGCGAAATGCCGGTGCTGCTGCGGGGCCGGAACGTTCTTGCCTATGACCGGCATTGCCTGATCGAGGCGGGGTTTCGCCCGCAGGGGTTCTTCCGCTGAGGGCGGTTATCGCGGCGCCCGCCATCCTTCGGGGCGCAGCACCCCGACCCTTGCGGCAATGCCCCGCCCCTGCGCTGCGCCGAATCCCCTTGGCAAGGCGGGGCAGGGCGGGGAAAAGGGGGGCATGACCCGTCCTTCCCCCGATTTCAGTTTCGAGACCGCAGCCCTTGCCACCGGCGCCCTGCGCATTGCGGGGGTGGATGAGGTCGGGCGCGGCCCGTTGGCCGGGCCTGTCACGGCGGCGGCGGTGCGGCTGGATCCGGCCCGCATCCCTGCAGGGCTTGCCGACAGCAAGCAACTGGATGCCACGCGGCGTGAGGCGCTGTTTGTCGCGATCATGGATTGCGCCGAGGTGGGCATCGCCCATGCCAGCGTGGATGAGATTGACAGCCTGAACATCCTGCGCGCCAGCCATCTGGCGATGACACGGGCGCTGGCCCTGATCGCCCCGGTCGATCTGGCCCTGATTGACGGCAATCTGCTGCCGCGCGATCTGGCCTGCCCGGGCCGGGCCATTGTGAAGGGCGATGCGCGGTGTCTATCGATCGCGGCGGCCTCGATCGTGGCAAAAGTGACACGCGATCGCCTCATGGTGGATTTGGCGCAACAGCATCCAGGCTATGGCTGGGAGCGCAATGCCGGATATCCGACCAAGGCGCATCTGGCAGCGCTTCTAGATCTTGGGGTGACCCCCGCGCATAGGCGATCCTTTAAGCCAGTCCACAATATCTTGTATCAAGCTAAATCTGTAACCCCTTGATTCAATAAAGAATTTGACGGCGAATCAGCTTTGACTCATCCTTGATCCCAACAAGATGGCCGCAAAGGCCGGGGACAGAGGCAGAGATGACGATAAAGACCAAAGCACCGGGCAAAGCCTCGGGCAACACTCCGGAGGCAGCGCAGCTGCCGCTCAACCAGATCCTTGCGGGCGATTGCATCGAATTGATGAACAGCCTGCCTGCGGGTTCGGTCGATCTGATCTTTGCGGATCCGCCCTATAACCTGCAACTGAAGGGCGATTTGCACCGTCCCGATAACAGCCTTGTCGATGCGGTGGACGATCACTGGGACCAGTTTTCCAGCTTTGCCGCCTATGACCGGTTCACCCGGGACTGGCTGGCGGCGGCGAAACGGCTCTTGAAGCCGAATGGCGCGATCTGGGTCATCGGATCCTATCACAATATTTTCCGCGTCGGCGCGCAGTTGCAGGATCAGGGGTTCTGGCTGCTGAATGACGTGGTCTGGCGCAAGTCGAACCCGATGCCGAATTTCCGGGGCAAACGCCTGACCAATGCGCATGAGACGCTGATCTGGGCCAGCCGCGACGAGGCCGCGAAATACACCTTCAACTATGAGGCGCTGAAGGCGCTGAATGAGGGCGTGCAGATGCGGTCGGACTGGGTGCTGCCGATCTGCACCGGGCATGAGCGCCTGAAGGACGCGGCGGGCGACAAGGCCCATCCGACACAGAAACCCGAAAGCCTGCTGCACCGCATTCTGATTGCCACGACCAATCCGGGCGATGTGGTGCTGGATCCGTTCTTCGGCACCGGCACGACCGGGGCCGTGGCCAAGATGCTGGGCCGGGATTTCATCGGCATCGAACGCGAGGAGGCCTATCGCAAGGTGGCCACTGCCCGTCTGGCGAAGGTGCGCAAATTCGACGCCTCGGCGCTGGAGATCACCGGATCGAAACGCGCCGAACCGCGCGTGCCCTTCGGGCAGGTGGTCGAACGCGGCATGCTGCGCCCGGGGGAGGAGCTGTATTCCATCGGCAACCGCTACAAGGCCAAGGTCCGGGCCGATGGCACGCTGATCGGAAATGAGGTCAAGGGATCCATCCATCAGGTCGGTGCCGCCTATGAAAAGGCGCCGTCCTGCAATGGCTGGACCTATTGGCATTTCAAGCGCGACGGCAAGATGATCCCCATCGACATCCTGCGTCAGCAGATCCGGGCGGAGATGGACGAAAGCCGCCCGCACTGACCGCGCCTTCCTGATTACAAGTTTACGCCAGTGCCGCGGTCCGCCTGCGGCACAACTGCCCCGCCATGCATCTTGCCTGGCGGGGGTTTTTCATTCTAGGCTTTGCCTCAGTGCGCCCCTGATTTCTGCTTTCCCGCGCCCCGACCGACTTTTGACCGATACGATTGAGAACCCGATACCCCGATTGTCGAGCAACCCGATTCCGCGTTGCGAATTTGCAGGGAGATTTTTCCCGCCATGGCCGTGCTGACCGACACCCGCCGACATGCCGATCTGCGTGAGGCCGAACTGGCCCAGATCGCCGGACTGATTCTTGCCCAGCTTGCCCGCCGCCGCCCGGCCCGCCGCGGCCTTGCCGGGCTGCTGGACCGGTTCGACCGCAAGGTCCTTGATCTGCGCGCATCGCTGTCGAAATTTGAACGGCAGTTTCGCAGTGAGGGCGGTGAGCGTTCGAAAGACCGGGCCGAGATAGAGGAAAAGCGCCATTTCAAGCGGCTGCGCCAGCGGCTGCACGCGGCAGCGCGGATCTCGGATGCGCTGCGGCTGGTGCAGAAAGGCGCGGAATGGCCGCTTTATCCGCATCTGCCGCCGCGTCATGACCTGACGGGCAGTCGCATCGCGGCGCTGGATGGGGCCCTGATGACATTGCACCGGATGGTCAATCCCGCCCCGCAATCGCAGGTCGCGGGTGATCTGGGCTGCTATCCGGACATCCCCTTCAACGCCGCCGGGTTCATCACCCATGCCCATGCCGCGCTGCGTGTGGCGCTGGCGCTGCGGCCCGGCCGTGGTTTGCGCTTTCTGGATGTGGGCTGCGGCGGCGGCATGAAGGTTCTGCTGGCCTCGGGCCTTTTCGCGCAGGCCGAGGGGTTTGATTATGACCCGGCCTATGTCGAGGCGGCCGCAGGCGCCTTTCACCGGATGGGGGCCGCGCGCTGTGCGGCCTTTCACGCCAATGCGCTGACCTTCGCGGATTACGACCGCTATGACGTGATCTATTTCTTTCAGCCGATGGCCGACCCCGACAGTCTGCGCGCGCTGGAGGATCGGGTGATCGCGGGGGCACGTCCCGGCACGGTTATCATGGCGCCCTATCAGCGGTTTCATGCGCGCCGGGCGGACCTCGGCTGCGCCAGGATCGAGGATGCGGTCTATGTGACCGGCATCGTCGCGGAGGAGGCCGGGGCACTGGCGCAGGAGGCGCGGCGCATCGGGCCCGATATCCTGCCGCCCGACCGCCATATCCTGCCCGCCGCCCCGGACTGGCTGCGCGATCTGTGGCGGGCGGCGGCAGATAATGGATATCTGCCGGACTGACCGGCATGCGCTGCGCCGATCAACGCCCGGGCATCGGGTTCAGCGCCTTGTTATAGGGCTTCCAGTCGGTAATGTCGGGATAGAACCGCCGCCGCCAGTCGCGCACGCGCGGGTTCATCACCCGGCGCCACAAGGGCGGGACCATCGCGCAGGCGGTCATCACCGGATAGCCATAGGGAAGCTGCGGCGCCTCATCCTCGGAATAGTTCTGCAGCAGCGGAAAACGCCGGTCGGGCTTGTAATGGTGGTCGGAATGGCGCTGCAGGTTGATCAGCAGCCAGTTTGACGCCTTATGCGCGGCGTTCCAACTGTGGCGCGGCAGGACATGTTCATATTTCCCCGCGCCCAGATGGCGGCGGGTCAGCCCGTAATGTTCGACATAATTTACAAGTTCCAACTGCCAGACCGCAGCGCCCGCCTGCCACAGGAACAACAGCAGCCCCTGCCAGCCGCCAAGCGCCAGCGCCAGCAGGACCATGCCAGCCTGCAAGACCCCATAGCGCCAGAACGGGTTGCTGCGATGCCAGACCGGCAGGCCACGCCGCGCCAGCATCGCCTGTTCCGCCCCCCATGCCGATTTCAGACATTGCCACAGCACGCGGGGGTAAAAGCGGTGAAACCCCTCATTATAGCGCGCGGTCACCGGATCGCGTGGGGTGCCGACATAAAGGTGATGCACCCGCAGATGTTCGGACCGGAAATGACCATAGAGCACCATGGACAGCAGAAGATCGCCCAGCCAGCGTTCAAGCGCGGATTTCTGGTGCATCAGTTCATGGCTGTAATTGATCCCGACCGTGCCCGCGATCACCCCCATGCCGAAGAACAGCCCCAACCGCTCGGCCAGCCCCAGATGGGCGGCCTGCGGCACATACCACAGCAGCCAGCACAGCAGCAGGAATTGCAGCGGAAACCAGATCAGCGTCAGCAGCCGATACCAGAGCAGCCCGCTATCGGGGGTGGCGGGATCGGCGTTTTCGGTGTTCAGACCCGTCAGCGCGTCGAGGATCGAGAACATCACCCATCCCGAAAGCGGCAGCAAAAGCACCGTCCAGCCGCCCTGCAATGCGCCCAGAATGGCCAGCGGCACCATCAGCAGCGACAGCCAGAAAGGCAAAGCCGCGCGCAGGCGCGACAGATCAGGGGCAGGGGTCATGGCCATCGGATCACCTCATCCTTGCGCAGAGGATAGCGCATCGCGTCGCCCGCTCAACGTGGCAAAAACGCCTGTGACGCAAGATCATGTGCCTTGCGCATCAGGGTCGGCAGCGCGGTGGGGTCAAAGACCGACGGGGGCAGAAACTCCCCCCGGTCGGGATTGCCCGAAACCTCGGCCACCTCGACCGACAGGATCAGATGAAAATGGGTGAAAGTATGGCGGACCTCGCCGGCCGGGCGCCAATCCGCCGCAAACGGCGGGCTGGCGGGCGCGGGGCTGCGGCTTTCCCAATTGCTGCCGGGAAAGCCGGGCATCCCGCCCAGAAGTCCCCGGGGCGGGCGACGTTCAACCAGCAGCGCGCCATCGACAGGGCGGCGCGCAATCCAGACCGTGCCGTGACGGGTGGGCTTGGCAGCTTTCGGCACCTTGGCGGGCAGTTCCGCGGCGATGCCCTCTGCCCGAGCCATGCAGAAGGCCTGCAACGGGCAGATCCCGCAGGCCGGATTGCGCGGCGTGCAGATCGTGGCGCCCAGATCCATCACCGCTTGCGCGTGGTCCCCGGGCCGGTCCTGCGGTGTGTGCCGGGCGGCAAGGGCGGTCAGTTCGGGTTTGGCGCCGGGCAGCGGAGCCCGCACCCCGTGCAGCCGCGCCATGACCCGTTCGACATTGCCATCCACCACCACAGCCGCGCGGCCAAAGGCAATCGCGGCAATCGCGGCGGCGGTATAGGCCCCGATGCCGGGTAGGGCGCGCAAGCCCGCTTCGGTCTCCGGAAACCGCCCGCCGTGATCGGCAACCACCGCCCGCGCACAGGCCAGCAGATTGCGGGCGCGGGCGTAATAGCCCAGTCCGGCCCATTCGGCCATCACGTCGGCATCCGCTGCCGCCGCCAGATCGGCGACCCCCGGCCAGCGCGCCATGAAGCGGTGAAAATAGTCCTTCACCGCCGCCACGGTCGTCTGTTGCAGCATCACCTCGGACAGCCAGACGCGGTAGGGATCGGCCCGCTGCCCCGTTTGTGAAGCGTCGGGCGGCACGCGCCAGGGCAGGCTGCGGGCATGGATGTCATACCAGTCCAGCAGCGCGCGGGTTACATCGGCGTCACGCAATCTTTATGCCTTTCCCGG
This sequence comes from Szabonella alba, assembly GCF_016765775.1. Taxonomy (GTDB): domain Bacteria; phylum Pseudomonadota; class Alphaproteobacteria; order Rhodobacterales; family Rhodobacteraceae; genus Szabonella; species Szabonella alba. The sequence continues at coordinate 63,504 of NZ_JAESVN010000012.1, forward strand.
TCTTTCCGCGCCTTTCAGCCCGGCAAATCTCTGGCGCGACTGTGCCGGGGATCGTAGACAGAGACCAGAGAGAACCGACCCGAGGCCCCGCCCTTCGCATGAAACGTCCCGGCCCTTCCGCCAATGCCTCTGCCCCGGCCCCCCGCCGGATGCGCGGCTTTGAGGCGGCATCGGGATTGCTGAAGCAGCGCATCCGCGATGCGGGCGAATCCCGGGGATTTGCGGTCACGCGGCTTTTGACGGCATGGCCCGAGATTGTGGGAGAGGCGACCGCGCGCATGACCCGGCCGGTCAAGATCGGCTATGGCAAGGGCGGGTTCGGGGCGACGCTGACGCTGCTGGTGCAATCGGCCCATGCGCCGATGGTGCAGATGCAGCTTCCCGCGATCCGCGAGAAGGTCAACGGCTGCTATGGCTATAACGCGATCTCGCGTATCAGCCTGACGCAGACCGCCGCCAGCGGCTTTGCCGAAGGGCAGGCCGAATTTCTGGCCGCAGCGAAGGAACCCGCCCCGCCAGATCCCGCGATCCGGGCCGAGGCCGCCCGCAGCGCCGAGGGCGTGACCGATGAGGGGCTGCGAAAGGCGCTTGAAACCATCACGCAGAATTTCCTATCCAGAACCAGAACACCAAGAGGCAGAACATGAACAGACGGGATTTCATCATCACGGGCGCGGCGGCGGGTCTTATCCTTGCGGCGCGGCCCTCGGCGCTTTTCGCACAGGATGCCGAACTGCCCGAAGTGCCCGACCTTGTGCTGGGCAACCCCGATGCGACGGTCACGGTGACGGAATACGCCTCCTACACCTGCCCGCATTGCGCCACGTTCCATGACGCGGTCTTCAAGCCCTTGAAGCGCGATTATATCGACACCGGCAAGATCCGCTTTGTCTATCGAGAGGTGCTGTTTGACCGTTACGGGCTCTGGGCCGCGATGGTGGCGCGCTGCGGCGGTGAGATGCGGTATTTCGGCATTCAGGAAATGCTTTACAAGCAGCAGCAGGAATGGGCCGCCTCGGACAACCCGAATGAGGTGGTTGAAAACCTGCGCCGCATCGGACGTGTCGCCGGGCTTGAGGATGCGCAACTTGAGGCCTGTCTCAGTGACGGGGCCATGGCGCAGGCGATGGTCAACAAGCATGAAACCGATGCCGCAGCCGACAACATCACCTCGACGCCCTCGCTGGTCATCAACGGGGTGAAGCATGGCAATATGAGCTTTGCCGAGCTTTCGGGCCTGATCGACGCGGAACTGGCGAAGTAAGCTATGCAGTCTCCGCTTGCCGGTCTGAAAGTGGTTGAACTGGCCCGGATCCTTGCGGGTCCATGGGCCGGTCAGGTGCTGGCCGATCTGGGGGCAGAGGTCATCAAGGTCGAGGCCCCGGAAGGCGACGACACGCGCCGCTGGGGCCCGCCCTTCATCACCCGCGACGGCGAAAGTGCCGCCGCCTATTTCCACGCCACCAATCGCGGCAAGAAATCCGTCACGGTCGATTTCCGCACGGCCGAGGGGCAGGAGACGGTGCGCCGCCTTGTCGCCGATGCCGATGTGGTGATCGAGAACTTCAAGGTCGGCGGTCTTGCGAAATACGGGCTGGATTTTGCGGGCCTTTCGGCAGTCAATCCACGGCTGATCTATTGCTCGATCACCGGCTTCGGGCAGGACGGGCCCTATGCGCATCGCGCGGGCTATGATTTCATCATTCAAGGCATGTCGGGCCTGATGAGTGTCACCGGCGATCCCGATGGCCAGCCGCAGAAGGTGGGCGTGGCCGTCACCGATATCTTCACCGGCATCTATGCTGTCACCGCCGTTCTGGCGGCGCTGCATCAGCGCGGGGCGACCGGGCAAGGCCAGCAGATCGACATGGCGCTGTTTGATGTGGCGACGGCAATCATGGCCAATCAGGCGATGAACTATCTTGCGACGGGCACCGCGCCGACGAAAATGGGCAATGCCCATCCGAACCTTGCCCCCTATGCGGTGTTCGACTGCGCCGATGGCTGGATCATCATCGCCACCGGCAATGATGCGCAATACCGGCGGCTGTGCGATCTGCTGGGCCTTTCGGCGCTGGGCACCGCCCCGGAATTCGCCACCAACGCCGACCGCGTGACCAATCGCACCGCGATGACCGAGGCGCTGACGCGGGCCACGCGCCAGCGCAGCAAGTCCGATCTTCTGGCCGCCTGTGAAGGCGCGGGCGTGCCTGCCGGCCCGATCAATGACATGGCCGATGTCTTTGCCGATCCCCAGATCATGGCCCGCGCCATGCAGATTGCCCCGGGTGGCGTGCCGGGGGTGCGGGCGCCGATCGTGTTTTCAGGGGCAAGCCTTGCGCTGGACCGCCCCGCCCCGCGTCTGGGCGAACATCAGCACGAATTGCCGGAATGATCGACGCGGCGCTGCTGCCCCTTTTGCGCCGGGTACTGCATCCGGCGGCGCGGCGGCTTGCGGCCTCGGGGATCGGCGCGGATCATGTCACGCTGGCGGGGTTCGGGCTGGGTCTGCTGGCGCTGCCCGCACTGTGGGCCGGGGCGTATGGCGTGGCACTGGCGCTGATCCTGCTCAACCGCCTTGCGGATGGGCTGGATGGCGAGATCGCGCGCCTTCATGGGCCGACCGACCGGGGCGCGTTTCTGGATATCGCGCTTGATTTCCTGTTCTACGCGCTGGTTCCCCTGGGCTTTGTGCTGGCCGATCCGGGGCAGAACGCGGTTGCGGGGGCGGTGCTGATTGCCTCTTTCATCGGCACCGGGTCCAGCTTTCTGGCCTTTTCGGTGATTGCCGAACGGCGCGGCCTTACCTCGGCGGATTTTCCGAAGAAGGGGATCTTCTATCTTGGCGGGCTGACCGAAGGCACGGAAACGATTGCGGTTTTTGTTCTGTTTTGCCTGTTTCCGGACCTTTTCCCGATCATCGCCTGTGGATATGCGGCGGCCTGTTTCGTCACGACCTTGCTGCGCTGGATGCAGGGCTGGCGGGTTTTTTCGTGACCCCTTGAAACGTTTGCCCCTTTGCGACCGTATTGGAAATAACCCCCCGAAGACTGGAGAGTTCATGCGCCCCGTCCTGATCGCCGCCCTTTCGCTTGGCCTTGCCAGCCCCGCCTTTGCCGACCCCGACCATGCAGACTGGGCCGCGACGCTGGAGGCGGCAAAAGGCCAGACCGTCTATTGGAACGCCTGGGGGGGCGATGCGCGCACCAATGCCTTTATCGAATGGGTTGGGGATCAGACCGAGGCGCGTTACGGCGTCCGCGTCGAACAGGTGAAGCTGTCTGACACTGCCGAGGCGGTGAACCGTGTGATCGCGGAAAAGGCCGCAGGCCGGGACAGCGGCGGCTCGGTCGATCTGATCTGGATCAACGGGCCGAATTTTCTGTCGATGAAATCGCAGGGGCTGCTCTATGGCCCCTTCGCGGATGAGTTGCCCAATGCGCGCTATCTGGACCTGTCCGAGGGTTCTGCGGCGGTGACTGATTTCACCGTGCCGGTTGAGGGGTTCGAAAGTGCATGGCGTCTTGCCCGTTTCGTTCTGGTCTATGACAGTGCGCGCACCACACCCCCCGCGACCATGGCGGGGCTGGCGGACTGGGCCGCCGCCAATCCCGGCCGCCTGACACATCCGGCGGTCAGCAACTTCATGGGCTCGACATTTCTCAAGCAGGCATTGATCGAACTGACCCCTGATCCTGCCATTTTGCAACAACCTGCCACGGATGAAAATTTCGATGCGGCCACTGCGCCCTTCTGGGACTGGTATGAAACGCTGCGCCCCAATCTGTGGCGCGGCGGTGAGACATTTCCCGAAAACCAGTCGGTGCAGCAACAGATGCTGAATGATGGTGAGGTGGAATTCGGCGTCTCCTTCGACCCCGCCGCCGCCGCCAGCGCGATTGCCGAGGGGCTGCTGCCCGAGACCGCCCGCGTCCATGTGCCCGAAGGCGGTTCCATCGGCAATATCAGCTTTGTCGCGATCCCCTTCAACGCGGCCAATCGCGAAGGGGCCGAGGTGGTCGCGAATTTCCTGCTGGAACCGGCAACGCAGGCGCATCAGCAGAATATCGAGGTTCTGGGCAGTTTCTCGGTCCTCGATCCGTCGAAACTGGGCCCGGCGGAACAGGCACTTTTCGCGGCGCTGCCCTCCTCGCCCGCGCTGCCCGCACTTGAGGATCTTGGCCCCACCCTGCTGGAGCCGCATGCAAGCTGGATGTCCCGGCTGGTCGAGGTCTGGACCGAACGCTACACGAAATGACGGGTGAAGGCCGCGCGCTTCGGCTGGCGGTTCTGCTGCTGGTCATGGGGGGGCTGGTGCTGCCGATTGCGGCGGGGTTTGGCGGCACGGCACTTGCCGCTTTCGGCCATCTGCCCGCCATCGGGTCTGAGGGGCTGAGCCTTGAACCATGGCGACAGCTTTTCGCGCTGCCGGGTCTCTGGACCAGTCTGCGGCTGACCCTTGTGACCGGCATCGGGTCCACCCTTCTGGCCCTTGCACTGGCGGCGGGGTTTCTGGGGGCCACCCATGGGCGTCTTGGCGCGGGCGCGCGGGCGCGGCTGCTGGCGCCGTTTCTGGCGGTGCCGCATGCGGCACTGGCCATCGGTCTTGCCTTTCTGATTGCCCCTTCCGGCTGGATCGCGCGGGCGCTTTCCCCATGGGCAACCGGCTGGGACCGTCCGCCCGATCTGGCCACGGTGAATGACACCGCCGGTCTGGCGCTGATGCTGGCGCTGCTGATCAAGGAAGTGCCTTTTTTCCTGCTGGTCATGGGCTCGGCCCTTGCGCAGCTTCCCCTGCGCCAGACCGAGGCACAGGGCAGGGCATTGGGTTACGGGCGCGGCGTGGTCTGGATGAAGCTGATCCTGCCGCAGCTTTACCCGCTGATCCGTCTGCCGGTTTTCGTGACACTGGCCTATGCGCTGTCGGTGGTGGATATGGCGATCATCCTTGGCCCCTCGAACCCGCCGACGCTGGCCGTGGCCATCACACGCTGGTTTTCGGCGCCCGAGACGCGACTGATCCTGCCCGCCTCGGCAGCGGCATTGTTGCAGGCGGGGATCGTTGCGGCGGCAATCCTGATCTGGTTGCTGGCCGAGGCGCTGATCCGCAGGATCGGCCATTGGTGGATCTGGCGCGGCGGGCGGGGTGTGTCGTCAGAACCGGGGCTGCGGTTGGCGGGCGTGGCAGTGCTGGCCCTGATGGCACTGGGGGCGCTGGCGGTTCTGTCGCTTCTGGTCTGGTCCTTCGCCTTTCGCTGGTCCTTCCCCGCCGCCCTGCCTGAAAGCTGGTCCTTGCGTGGCTGGCAGGGGCAGGGCTGGCGGCGGGCGCTGGAAACCACGCTGATCCTGGGTCTGGTCAGCACCCTGCTGTCGCTGACGCTTGCCGTCGCCTGGCTGGAAGGTGAGGATCGCGGCAGGCGCAGCCGCGCAGGCTGGGCGCAGGGTCTGATCTATCTGCCGCTGCTGCTGCCGCAAGTGGGGTTTCTTTACGGGCTGAATGTTCTGTTTCTGCAATTCGGACTTGGTGGCGGGCTGTTTGCGGTGATATGGGCGCAGATGTTGTTCGTTTTTCCCTATGTGATGCTGGCCCTGTCCGATCCGTGGCGCGCATTGGACCCGCGTGCCCTGCGCGCGGCGGCGGCCCTTGGGGCCAGCCCGGGCCGACAGTTCCGGACCGTGAAACTGCCGATGCTGGCGGGACCGCTGATGACTGCCGCCGCCATCGGCTTTGCCGTTTCCGTCGCGCAATATCTGCCGACGCTGTTCATGGGGGCGGGGCGGGTGGCAACGCTGACGACCGAGGCGGTGACGCTGTCCTCAGGTTCGGACCGGCGGGTGGTGGGGGTCTATGCGCTGTTGCAGGCGGCGCTGCCCTTTCTGGCCTATGGCGCGGCGATCATTCTGCCTGCGCTGATCTGGCACGACCGGCGCGGCATGACCGGCGGAGGACCCGCATGAGCCTTGATCTGATCGGCGTCACTGTCAGACCAAAGGGCGGCGCGGTCCTGTTCCCGCCCCTGACCCTTCGCATCGCGGCGGGGGAGGTCACGACCGTGATGGGCCCGTCGGGCGTCGGCAAATCCACGCTGCTGGATGCGATTGGCGGGCATCTGGCCCATGGATGGGCGCTGCAGGGCGAGATCCGTCTGAATGGCCGCGACCTGCGCCCCCTGCCGCCCGAGGCGCGGCGGATCGGGGTGCTGTTTCAGGATGCGATGCTGTTTCCGCATCTGTCGGTCGGGGCCAATCTGGCCTTCGGCCTTGCGCCCGGGATCCGGGGTGAGGCCCGGCGCGCAGCGGTTGAGCACGCCCTGGCCCAGGCCGGGCTGGAGGGCTTCGCCAACCGCGACCCTGCCACATTGTCGGGGGGGCAGCGCGCACGCGCCGCCCTGATGCGCGCGATCCTTGCAAGGCCGCAGGCGCTGTTGCTGGATGAACCCTTTTCACGCCTCGATGCCGGGTTGCGCGGTGAAATCCGCGCCTTCACCTTCGACCATCTGCGCGCGGCGGGCATTCCGGCGCTGCTGGTCACCCATGATGCGGGCGATGCGCAGGCCGCCGGGGGCGCGCTGGTCAGCCTGTAATTTCGCGCCCTGCAATCTGGTATACCGGATTTTCGTGGCATACGCCGCCACTTGCGTTATGGTCGGCGCGAAACGGCAGGAGGATTTCATGACGCAGGATATCGCGGTGATCGGGCTGGGCTCCATGGGCTATGGCATGGCGCAATCGGCGTTGCGGGGGCAGCACAGGGTTTACGGTTTCGACATTGCGCCCGAGGCTGTGGCGCGCTTTCAGGCCGAGGGCGGCAGTGGGGGCCAACTGACCGAGATTGCCGGACAGCTGGATGCGGTGGTCGTCGTGGTGTTGAACGCGGCCCAGACCGAGGCGGTGCTGTTCGGTGAGGCGGGCGTGGTTGCCGGGCTGAAACCCGGCGCGGTGGTTCTGTCCTGCGCGACCGTCGCCCCCGATTTCGCCCGCGCCATGGCCGCGCGCTGCGAAGGGTTCGGCGTGCATTACCTTGATGCGCCGATCTCGGGCGGAGCTGCCAAGGCGGCGGCGGGGCAATTGTCGGTGATGGCCTCGGGCAGTCGCGCGGCCTTTGCCGCCGCCCGGCCCGCGCTGGATGCGATGGCACAGACCGTGTTCGATCTGGGGGACGCACCGGGCGCCGGTTCGGCGATGAAAGCGGTGAACCAGTTGCTGGCGGGCGTCCATATCGCCGCCATGGCCGAGGCAATGACCTTCGGCATGACCCAAGGTGTTGCACCCGAGAAATTCATGGAGGTGATCCCGAAATGCGCGGGCACCTCATGGATGCTGGAAAATCGCGGGCCGCATATCGTGGACGGGGATTACACGCCCCGGTCCTCGGTCGATATCTGGCCCAAGGATCTGGGCATCGTTCTGGACATCGCGAAGGGCGCGAAATTCGCCGCCCCCGTCACGGCGGCGGCGCTGCAGCAATTCCTGGCCGCCTCAGGTTCGGGTCTGGGGCGTGAGGATGATGCGGCGGTTGCAAAAGTCTATGCACGCAATGCAGGGCTGGCCCTGCCGGAGGGAAAATGATGCGGTTTTCTGCAAATCTGGGGTTTCTGTGGTCCGAACTTTCGCTGCCCGACGCGATCCGCGCGGCGCGGGCGGCTGGGTTCGATGCGGTGGAATGTCACTGGCCCTTTGACACACCGGCGGCCGAGGTGAAGGCGGCACTGGCGGAAACCGGAATGACCATGCTGGGGCTGAACACAAGGCGCGGCGATCTGACGAAAAAGGAAAACGGTCTGTCCGCCCTGCCGGGGCGCGAGGCCGAGGCCCGCGCCGCGATTGATGAGGCGATGGGTTATGCCGCCGACATTGGCGCAGGGGCTGTGCATGTCATGGCTGGGTTTGCCACCGGACCGGCGGCGCGGGCGGCCTTTGTCACCAATCTGCGCCATGCCTGCGCCAGGGCGCGGGGGATCGACGTGACCGTTCTGATCGAGCCGCTGAACCGCTATGACGCGCCCGGCTATTTCCTGACCACAACCGCGCAGGCGCAGGAGATCATCGCCGAAGTGGCCGAACCGAACCTGCGGCTGATGTTTGACTGCTATCATGTGCAGCTGATGGAGGGCGATCTGAGCCACCGCATCGCGGCGCTGATGCCGCTGATCGGGCATATCCAGTTCGCCTCGGTTCCCGACCGGGGGCCGCCGGATGGCGGAGAGGTTGCCTATGGCCATATCTTCCGGCTGATTGACAGTCTGGGCTGGGACCAGCCGCTGGGCGCGGAATACAAGCCAATGGGACCGACCGGCCCGACGCTGGGCTGGATGCAGGAGCTGCGCTAGGGGAATGCGGCAGAGGTGCGGGCCGTCTGCCGAAAATAGCCCGGGAAAGGGGGCGCATCCATCATGCGCCCCGGACCCCGTCATTCCGGGCGCGGAAATCGGGCCTGGATGGTGGGCCCAGATCCAGAGCCATACCCAGCGTTTTCAGGCCGGTTTTGGCATCATGCGACAGGGTCATCGCACATCTCAGGTCCCGGTCGCGATGGGCGCATGACCCATGGCGAAGGTGATCAGGAAACCGGTCCAGTCATTCAGGATATGCGCGCCCGCCGAAACCCACAGGTTGCGCGTCACGATATAGGCCAGCGTCAGGAACACCCGCGCCGCGCCGATGCCGATCAATGCCTGCCCCCAATGCCAATCATAGGTCGGCAGATGCGCCGCACCGAAAATCAGGGCCGAGACGATCAAGGCGATCCATATTCCCGCGCGGCGTGACAGGCCCAGACGGGTGACACAAAGCCACAGAACGGCAAGGAAGGGCACAATCCCCAACAGTTCTTCGCCGATCAACTGCGGTAGGGTGGGGATCAATCTGGCGACTAGATCAAGGATGGTCATGCTGGCGAATGTGTCAGATATCGGATTATGGCTGAAGGACACGAATTGCGAGAGGATCAACCCTGAAACCATCGACCCGGCCAGCGTCAGAAAGCCGAAGAAAATCATCAGCCCGACCTGCCGGATCCCGACCGGGCGGAACAGCGCGATCCAATGCGCCCCCGCCACCCAAAGCAGGCCAAGCAACGGGATGAGCAGGAACAAAAGTGCCGGGAACAGGCTTTGCGGAAAGCCTTGCATCGGCAGCAGGGACAGCGCCGCAAATCCCAGCGCCAGCGCCGCCATCAGGATCAGCCACTGCCGCCCCTCCAGCAGAACGGGCCGACCCGCGTAAAACGGGAAATCCGGTTTTTCAGTCATGGGCGGTCTGCCTTGCTTTCGGGGCCTGCGGGGGCACGAGTCGTGCCCCCACCGGAACATTCAACCATAGGGGAACAGTTCTTTCACCCTGCCGCTGGTATCGGTGCGGCAGATGGTCATGTTCTGCCCGTTATGGGTCAGGAACATCTGGACACCCGAGCCATCACGCAGGGGCGCGGCGCTGACCACCTCGATGAAGGTGGGCGTGGTGGCTTCGCGGTAGGCCATCGCTTGTTTGCAGACCTGCACATCCTCGGGGAATTCGCTTGGGCTGGACGCCCCCTCGACACAGGCCGACAGCGCAAGCGCGCCCAGCAGGAACAGGGGATATTTCATGGTCTTCTCCATCTTTGGGGTTATTCGACGTAAAGGGTCAGGGTGTAATTCGCCGTCTCGCCCCGCCGCGCGGCATTGCGCATCAGATAGACGTCGATGACATATTTGCCGCTGGACGGGATGGTGACGGTGGTGCCGTTGCCGTCGATCGAACCGTTATACAGCGCCGCATTGGCGCCGGGCGCGGTGATGTTGAAATAAAGGCTGGCATTGCCGGAATCGAGTTGCACGCTCATCTTCTGGCCCGCTTTGACACCAAGGCTGTATTGAACGGAAGCGTAGCCCTTGACCCTGGAATTGATGGCCGAGCCCGAGGTTCCGGGGGCGAAATGCACGGTTTCGCGACGGATTTCATCGGCCAAGGCAGGGGCGCCTCCGATCATCAGCAAAAGGGCCGCAATGCGGCTACAGCTGCGCAGGGTCATGGAACAGTTCCTTTCAGCGAAGGCCGATGTGGTTTTTCAGGGCCGCAGACCCTCAATACACGCCAGGATTGAAAAAAATTGTTTCGCGCGCTGCCGCAGTGGTCCAGTCTTGCGCAGGGGGGGGGCAGCATATGGCGCGAAAACATGCAGGATCATGGTTTCAGACCAACCTGGAGCACGGGCGCAAACGATGTGCCGCAACTGTTCCACCGCACCGACCGTTTCCGCTTTCTCGAACCGGGGGGAAGGCTGGCCGTTCGCCGTGTCTGCGCAGCGCAGATGGTGCTGGCGCGCGTATGGTCCACCGGGCATGACGTCACGCTGGAAGAACCCGAGCGGCTTACGGTCCTGTTCCCATGGGCGGGACGGATCACTTGTGCCGTGCAGGATGACATGATCACGGCCATGGCGGGCGGCATTCTGGCCTTTGCGCCGAATCGGCGGCAGACCGTAGTCGCGCGCCCGCAGAACGGCCCCTATATGGCGGATGTTCTGACCCTTCCCCTGCGCTTCCTTGAAGAGGTGCAGCGCGACGAGGATTTGCGGACAGGTCCTGTTCGTCCACGACCGGACGCCCTTGGTTCCGTCATGTCCCGCATTCGCCTGCGCGCAGGCCGGATGCTGACAACCGGGCTGCTGGAACCAGAGACCTGTGACGACATTGCCTGCGATCTGACGCTGGCGCTTGCCAATACCGACCATCCTGTCCGCTTGGCCGGAGGGCGGCGTGTGGATCTGGCCATCGCGCTGATGCGGGACCGCTTTGCCGAGCCGATCTCGATGGCGGCGCTGGCGCGCACTCTGGGATGCAGTAGCCGAAGCGTGCAAACCGCCTTCCGCGAGGCGGGCCATGCCACCCCCCAAGAGGTTCTGGCCGGGATCCGGCTGGATGCCGCACGCGTCAGGCTGCTGTCGGGCGAAGCCAGTGTCACCACATGCGCGCTGGACAGCGGCATCAACCATCTGGGGCGGTTTGCCCATGCCTATCGCCGCCGCTTTGGCGAAAATCCGGCGCAGACTCTGTCGGCAAGGGGCTGAGGACTGCAGAGGAATCGGGTCTGAAGACATGGCGGCTCCGTCGGAGGCTGAAACCACCTTAGGTTGCGCCTGCCGTCCCGCAATCCGGAATGCGAAGAATGCGCGCGGCCTGCGCAGAAAGGTGCATGGCTGAGGCAAATGTCGCGCAGGCCGGATCGACCACCCAGACCGAGGCCTCGGGCGCGATGGCAGACGGGGCCACTGGCAGCCTGTCTGCATGAAAGCTCGCATGGCTCATCCGGCAGACATGCCACAGTTGCTGCATGATGCGTCCGCCCGCCGCATGGACCGTATCCATCTCCTTGCGCCCGCCCGCCACCTGTTCGGCAGAATGGATGCCGGGGGTGAAGCTGTAGCCCTGCCCCTGTAGACTGATCTGCGTCTCCTCGGTGATGATGATCCCGGCCGAGGCCCGTTGGGCCCAATATTCCGCCATGAGCCCGGTCGGAACATTGCCCGGCTGGGCCGCGCGGGCGCGCATCATCGGCGCCATGACGATGCGCGATGGCAGGGTCAGGCTGCCGTGGATCAAGGGAAAAACAGAGTGTTCATTCTAAACCTCGGTCTGGATAATCAGGTTGGAAATGGCGGGCGCAAGGCTCACCGCCGCGAGATGGCCGAGAAGGCGGTGGCGCGACACAAGGTCAGCATTGCCCGGGCCTGCCGGGTCTCCGGGGTCAGCGAAACCTGCTATCGCTATGGCCCGATGTTAAAGGCCGAGAACGAGGAGACCGCCGATCTGCTGGTTGGACTGACCGATGCCCGCAAGACTTGCGGGTTCGACTTATGTTTCCTGCATTTGCGCAACGTGAAGGGCCATCCCTGGAACCATAAACGGGTCTACCGCATCTACTGCGCGCTGAAACTGAACCTGCGGATCAAGCCGCGCAAGCGGCTGAGACGGGACAAACCGGGTGCGCTGGCGGTGCCTGAGGCCCCGAACATCACCTGGTCGATGGACTTCATGGCCGAACGGCTCGGTGATGGACGGGCGTTCCGGCTGCTGAACGTGCTGGACGACTTCAACCGCGAGGGGCTGGGCATTGAGGTCGACTTCTCGCTGCCAGCCGAACGGGTCATCCGCAGCCTTGATCGCATCATAGAATGGCGTGGCAAGCCCGGCACCATTCGGGTCGATATCGGCCCGGAATACATCAGTGGCAAGCTGCCGATATGGGCCGAGAAACAAGGGATTACCATCAAGCACATCCAACCCGGACAGCCACCGCAGAATGCCTACATCAAGCGCTACAACCGGACAGTCCGACACGACTGGCTCGACCAATACATCATCGAAACCATTGAGGAGGCTCAGGACTTTGCCACGCAATGGCTCGGGACATACAACAACGACCGCCCGAACATGGGCATCGGCGGCATCACACCCGCACAGAAACTGTTTCCGAAGGGGGCGCAAAGCGACAAAATGGCTGCGTAAGTTCGACGAATGCACCCCGTTAGAAATGGGGGATTACCCTATCTGCCCATCGAACTGGTCGAGAAACGGCAGGTCGCCACCGAAGAGCCCGGCATGGGCCTGTCCAGGCGCGAATTCGGCGTGCTGGAACTTTTGGCCGAAGGGATGCCGAACCGGGAAATCGGC
>NZ_JAESVN010000013.1 GCF_016765775.1 Szabonella alba
CGTCCGGCCGCTGGTCAGTGCCAGCCGCACCGCTTCACGCCGAAACTCCGGCGTCGGTCTGTTCCCGTTTCCCATAGAACACCTCCTGGTTCCTCAGTTGGTGCTCTCAACATTTGCCGGGCAAGTCTAAATCAGGTCAGCATAAAGAAGCAGGCATCTTTCTTCGTCCCCCTCCCACCCCTCGCCGAACAACACCGCATCGTGGCCAAGGTCGATGCCCTGATGGCGCTTTGCGATCAGCTGGAAGCCAGCCTCTCCACCGCCACCAGAACCCGCTCCCGCCTCTTTGAGGCCCTGCTGCAGGAGGCCCTGGGCGGGGCGTCGGACAATCAGATCGAGGCCGCTGCATGAGTGATATCAAACTGGTTCGTATCGCCGCTGATGCCGTTACCGAACTGGCCGGAATCACAGACGCTGTCGAAAGATAGGTGCAAGCCATGTTTGAAAGAAGTCTCGAAGCTCTGCTCGCGGTCCGGTGACCTGCCCAAGTGGGCAAATCTTAAGCCCTGAGTCGGGCTCACGCTGGATAAAAGTTGGGCGCTAGGTCAGCGGAAAACCTCATGGACCAGCGCCGCAGCATTCGTGATGGAATTTGTGGTTCGGGGCGCCGAGCGCATGAAGCTGCAGATGGCGCACATGAAGCTGTCGCCCAGCTTCCCGTGAACTCAGTTGCACGTCGGCATGCCCGATGCCGCATCAGGCCGAAACCACGGGGCCGACCCGCCGCTGACAGTGTTCCATGCTGCCCGTGCCTGCATTGCCACGGGACCATCGGCATAAGCGGTCCAGAGCATCATGCCATCCGCATCGGCGCTTGCGTTCAGCGTGAACCCGACATCATCGAACAGGGTCGAGATTGACCGGAATTCAAACTGCGTAGGCCGCGCCCCCCGCAGCCGCGCCGCAAGATGCACCAGCAGCGTGGCCTGCAACGGCCCATGGACCACAAGCCCCGGATAGCCCTCGACCCCGCGCGCATAGGGGGCGTCATAATGGATGCGGTGGCCGTTGAAGGTCAGCGCGGAATAGCGGAACAGCAATGTGGCCGAGGCGTCCTGCAGCACCCGTATATCGCCATGGGGGGCGGGTTCGGGCGCGGTTGCGGGGGCGTCGGGCCGCGCCGCGCCGCGATAGACGATATCCTGACGTTCCTCCACCGCCAGCCTGCCTGCGGAGCGGATTTCATGGTCAACCGTCACGAAGCACAGCGTCCCGCTGCGCCCTTCCTTGATGGTCACATCGCGGATGGTTGACTGTCGCGACACGGTTTCCCCGATGCGGATATCGTCATGAAAGCGGAAGGAACCGCCCGCCCACATCCGTCGGGGCAGCGGCACCGGAGGCAGAAATCCCCCCCGCGCGGGATGCCCGTCAGGGCCCAGTTCGGCGGTGGGGGCAAGACTGGGGGCAAGGCAGAAATGGATCAGCAGCGGCGCCGCATCACCCGGGGCCACCGGTCCGGGCAGGTCCAGCGTGGCCCGGAACCGTTCGGCCAGCGCAGGCGTCATATCCTCTGACCGTGTTTCCGTGCGCCCGGTCCAGCGGCGCAGATGATCGGCATCAAGCTTTGTCATGTCTTTCTTCCGGGCAGGGCGGGAACGGGTCCGTAGGGGCGCGTCTCGCCCGCAAAAATCGCGGCGGGCGCGGGATAGCGGACCGGGCCGTTCGGCGTCTCGACCGTGATGCGGCGCAGATGCGGGTGCTCCGACAGCCCGGCCATGTCATTCAGTCGGGCAAAAGCCAAATCCGCCTTCAGCATCGCCGCCTTCGCCTCGGACAGGGTTCGCCGGGCAAATGCCGCCGCGACCAGCGCATCGGTTTCCTGGCGATTGGCCACCCGTGCGACATTGGTGGCAAAGCGCGGATCCCGGCCTAGATCGGGCGCATCAAGAAAATCCCCGGCCAGTTGCCGCCATTCCCGGTCGCTTTGCACCGCAATCAGGATCTCTGTGCCATCCTTGCAATCAAAGACGCCGTAAGGGGCAATGGACGGATGGGTCAGCCCGATCCGCTTCGGCGTCTTGCCGCCTTCATGGTTCAGCAGCGGCACCGTCAGCCAGTCAGCCATCACATCGAACATCGAAATCGAGATCTGCGCGCCCTGTCCGGTGATGCCACGACGGATCAGCGCCTCAAGGATCGCGGCATGAGCTGTGGCCCCGGTCGCGATATCGACAATAGAAATCCCGACCCGCGCGGCCCCGTCCGGCCCGCCGGTGACCGAGCATAGCCCGGATTCCGCCTGAATCAGCAGGTCATAGGCCTTGCGATCCGCCATCGGTCCGGTGTCCCCGTAGCCCGAGATCGAGCAAGTTATCAACTGTGGACATTCGCTCCTCAGTCGGTCAGGACCAAATCCCAGCCGCGCCAGCGCCCCCGGTTTCAAATTCTGTACCAGCACATCCGCCCCGGCCAGAAGCCCCGCCAGGATCGCCTTGTCGGCATCCTGCGACAGATCGGCCAGAACCGTTTCCTTGCCCCGGTTCAGCCAGACAAAATAGCTCGACTGCCCTTTGACGCTGTCATCATAGCCGCGCGCGAAATCCCCCCCGGGCCGCTCGATCTTGATGACGCGGGCGCCCGCATCGGCAAGCCTTGCGGTCGCAAAGGGCGCGGCCACGGCCTGTTCTATTGCGATAACGGTCAGTCCTTGCAGGGGAAGCATCAGAAACTCCGCGGCAGATCAAGCACATGCTCGGCCACATAGGATAGGATCAGGTTGGTCGAGATGGGTGCCACCTGATAAAGCCGAGTTTCGCGGAACTTGCGTTCCACATCATATTCCGATGCAAAACCAAAGCCGCCATGGAATTGCAGGCAGGCATTCGCCGCCTCCCAACTGGCCTTCGCCGCCAGATATTTGGCCATATTTGCCTGCGCCCCGCAATCCTGCCCTGCATCATAGCGGCGGCAGGCCTCAAAGCGCATCAGATTAGCGGCCTCCAGCTCGATAAAGGCCTCGGCAATGGGGAACTGCACCCCCTGATTCTGCCCGATGGGCCGGTCGAAGACCCTGCGTTCACGGACATAGCCGCAGATCTTTTCGGTGAACCAATACCCATCCCCGATACATTCGGCGGCGATCAGCGTGCGTTCGGCATTCAGCCCCGTCATGATGTAACGGAACCCCATGCCTTCCTCGCCGATCAGGTTTTCCGCCGGGATTTCCAGATTGTCGAAGAACAGTTCATTGGTTTCATGGTTGACCATGTTCAGGATCGGGCGGACCGTCATGCCCGAGGCAATGGCCTGTTTTATATCGACAAGGAAGATCGACAGCCCCTCGGATTTCCGCTTCACCTCGGCAAGCGGTGTCGTGCGGGCCAAGAGTATCATCAGGTCGGAATGCTGGACGCGGCTGATCCAGACCTTCTGACCGTTGATGACATAGCGATCCCCCTTCCTGACGGCGGTGGTCTTCAGGCGGGTTGTGTCGGTGCCGGTGGTGGGTTCGGTCACGGCCATGGATTGCAGGCGCAGCGCACCGCTGGCGATCCGGGGCAGGTATTTCTGCCGCTGTTCCTCGCTTCCATGCCGGACCAGCGTTGTCATGTTATACATCTGCCCGTGGCAGGCGCCGGAATTTCCGCCCGCGCGGTTGATTTCCTCCATGATGACCGAGGCTTCGGTCAGGCCAAGGCCCGAGCCGCCATAGTCCTCGGGGATCAGGGCCGCCATCCATCCCGCGCTTGTCAGTGCCTCGACAAACTCATCGGGATAGGCCCGTGCCTCATCGACCTTGCGGTGATATTCGGCTGGAAACCGGGCACAGAGGGCGCGGACCGCCTCGCGGATATCCTGATGGGCATAAGGATCGGTTGTTGAGTCTGGCATCGATTTCCCCACATTTTCCGCAGGTCTCAGCGTCGACACTTGCCAGGCATAAGTCAAATATGCCTTAGTTCTGGAAGTCATAACACTTGAATATGGGATTCATGGATCTTAGACAGCTGCGATACTTTCTTGAAATAGTGGAACAGGGTTCGATTTCACGGGCGGCAGCACGCCTGAACGTCGCCCAGCCCGCCTTGTCCATACATCTTCGAAACATGGAGCTGGACCTTGGGACTGAGTTGCTGATCCGTAGTCGTCAAGGTGTTCAGCCGACCGAGGCGGGCATGCTTCTGGTTCGTCATGCACGATTTGTGCTGAGCGAACAGTCCAAGGCAGAGGATGAGATACGGCAACTTGGGAAGGAACCATCCGGGGAAGTGCGGATCGGCCTGCCGGGAACCATCAGCGAAATCCTTACGATTCCGCTCATTGAGGCGATGACCCGAAAATTTCCCCGCATTCGCTTGACGATATCCGAGGCCATGAGCGGATTTGTTGCGGGCTGGCTTCGCGATGGAGAGATTGATCTGGCGATCCTCTACGTTCGGCCTTCGGATCAATCCATGGAAAGCGTGAAGCTTCTTGAAGAGGAACTTTTGGCTTTCAGTGCTCCTCAGGGCCTGACGGGTCAGGCCATTACCTTGGACGAGCTCGTGACCCGTCCCCTCATTCTTCCAAGCCGCGCGCATGGGCTGAGGCAGATGCTGGATCTGGCCTGCGAGGAGATGGCACAGGTGATCCAGCCCGTGATAGAGATTGATTCCTACAAGAATATCAAGGCACTGGTTTCCCGTGGCCTTGGGGTTTCGATACTGCCGCATCACGCCATTGCGGAAGATTGGCGCGCAGGGCGATTGTCGGCGGTCCCTATTTCACCCAGCATGAAGCGATCCGCCTATCTGGTCAGCCGGGCAAACGCGCGGCCCTCGCGTCTCGTCCGGATCGTCCGACAGGTATTGGAGGATGTAACACTGGAACTGATCGAGAGCGGTGAATGGGCCGGAGCCCGCCGCGTATAGAGGGCCGCCTCCCGCTCCGGCGACGTCAGATCAATCATCACGGGGCTGAGATCACCCAGTTTTTAAGGGAGCCGCCGCAGGCTTCATCGCCGCTGCACTATGAAATGCCTTTGGCTCCCCTGCCTTCAGTGAAGACATCACTGGCGATAAAGGATCATGCCAGCATGATACAGAACGCCATTAATGAAGTCACCGTCTGCGGTAAAACCGGTGTCATCCCAATATTCGATATGTGTTCCGGTCACTTCATAGCGTCCCTCATAGGCGCGCTCGCGTGTGCCGCGGGCCTCTACATACCTGCCGTTGGTCAGCAGTTCGTGTCGGATGCTACCGTCCTCGGTGACCCAGAGACCGACATAGGAGTGGCTGGCCTGCATTGCTGTTTCTCCGGCTGTCGCGACGGGTGCGATCAAGATTGCGGTAAGGAGGGCTGAAATCATGCGCATGAAGGGTTTGATCCTTTCCTGACCTGGATATCGAGGGATGTGCAGACGATGGGGTCCGACCCCACCGCCATGCGCGGGATATCAGTTGCCCGATGCTGTCGGGCGGATGGTGATTTCGGTGGTGTCGACACCCGTAGGGGCCTCGATCACCTGACGGACGGCGCGGGCAATGTCGACGGGCTGCAAAGCAATGGCGCGATAGGCATCCATGGCAGCCAAGGTCGGCGCGTGGGTGATGCTGGCGGCAAGATCACTTTCCACGACCCCCGGATTGACGCAGGTGACGCGGATCGCGGTGCTTTCCTGACGCAACCCGTCCGAGATGGCCCGGACTGCGAATTTCGTCGCGCAATAGACGGTGGCGGTGGGCACGACCGACAAGGCGCCGATAGACCCGATATTGATAATCTGGCCGCTGCCCTGCGCCTCCATCACCGGCAGCACCGCACCGATGCCCCAGAGGACGCCCTTGATATTAACATCCACCATGCGATCCCATTCGTCCAGCTTGCCGGCGGCAAGCGGTGACAGCGGCATGATGCCTGCGTTGTTCACCAGAACGTCGATGCGCCCCCAAAGCCCGATTGCGGCCTCTGCGAAATCAGCCATGGATTGACGGCGGGTGACATCCAGTTCCCGGGCCTCGGCGCTGCCGCCCGCATCGCGGATTTCGGCTGCAACTGCCTCGATGCGGTCCAGCCTGCGCGCGCCCAGCATGACCTTTGCACCGGCGCGTCCCAGTTCCCGGGCGATACCCTCGCCGATCCCACCCGAGGCCCCGGTGATCAGAATTGTCTTGTCCATCTTTCAATCCCCGATTCTGTGCGGGGAAAAGATGGACGCTTGCGACTGTCTTTGGTATCCATCCACTTCTGGACTTATTGGTTAGCATTTCTGGACAATGAAGATCGACCTCAACCTGCTGCCGCTTTTCCTCGCTGTCGCGGCAGAGCATAATTTCCGCGCGGCGGCGGACCGGCTGGGCGTGACGCGATCGGCCGTCAGTCAGGGGATGCAGCGGCTTGAAGATGCTTTGGGAACGGCGCTGTTCCTGCGCACGACCCGTTCCGTGCACCTGACCGAAGCGGGAGAGCGTCTTTTCGATGCCCTGTCCCGGCCCGTTTCCGACATCGCAATGGCGCTGGAGGGGGTGGCATCAGACGATGCGCCACGGGGGCTTTTGCGGATTGCCGTGACCTCGATTGCCGAGCAGTTTCTGTCGGGACCGCTCATTGCGTCCTTCGCGGCGGCCTGCCCCGGCGTGACGATTGATATCACCGTCACGGATGAAGAGTTTGATATCGTCGCCGCAGGCTATGATGCCGGTGTGCGGCTAGGTGAGGTAATCGCGCAGGACATGATCGCGATCCCGCTGACCGGTGACCAGCGCGAAACGGTTGTCGCCGCTCCGTCCTATCTTGCGGCCCATGGCACACCGGCGCATCCGCGTGATCTGGTGTATCATCGCTGCATCGGCTGGCGGCCCGCACCGGGTGCAGCCCCCTATCGCTGGGAATTTGAAGAAAACGGCATCCCGTTCGATGTCGCGGTCGATCCGCGGATCACCACCAACGATCTGCGCCTGATGCTGCGCACGGCACTTGCCGGTGGCGGCCTGACCTTTGCCCCGCAAGAGGTTTTTCAGCCCTTTCTGAATTCCGGTGAGCTTATCTCTGTGCTCGACGAATTCCTGCCGCCCTTTCCGGGTTTCTTCCTTTATTTTCCGCAGCGCCGGAACATGGCCCCGAAGCTGCGCGCCCTGATCGCGCATTTGCGGGCCTGGAACCGGCAGGCCGCGCTGCCGGTGATAACCGCAGAGGACGCGCCGCCCGCCGGCTGACAGGGCAGGGCCGGTCAGGGAAGGGGCGCTGCAGATATGCCCTGCCGGACGTGTCCTTCCAGATCGGCAAGGCTTGCCGTGAAAGCGCGCAGCAGCAGGCGGAGGCACTTCTCGGGATCAATGCCGATCGGACAGTAAGTCGCCACCATTGAAATTACGGCGCCATCGTCACGGGGCGTCACGCGCAGCGTTGCCTCATAGTGGGACACCGGCAGCGGGCCTTTGTCCAGCCGATAGCCAAGCACCCGCCGCCGGTCATCGCAAAACAGCAGGGTTTCGCAAAATTCCGCCCCCTCAATGCGGAAACGCCGGAAATCATCCTTGCTTTCGATGGGTTCTGCGCCGCCCAGCCAGTTCGCAATCCCCCCGAACTCCGCCAACACCGCCCAAAGGGCGGCGGCGGGCAGGTCGGTGCGAAGCTGTGCCTCAACCCGGTCGCGGGTCTCAGGCCCCACGCTGCCGGTCCGTCCAATAGGGATCGCGCAGGGTGCGACGGCTCAGCTTGCCAACAAGGGTCTTTGGCAGCGGGTCGGTCTGGAACAGCACGCAACCCGGTTTCTGATAGCTGCCCATCCGTTCGACCACCAGCTGCACGATCTCTTCTGCGCTGACAACGGCACCTTCGGCCACCTGACAGACGGCCATCGGCGTTTCCCCCCACTGGTCATGCGGAATGCCGAACACGGCCACCTCGATCACCTGCGGATGATCCGCAATCACGGTTTCCAGCTCGGCAGGCCAGATGTTCAGCCCGCCTGACACGATCATGTCATCCGACCTGTCCAGAACATAAAGATAGCCATTCTGGTCGATCCGCCCGATATCACCGGTACGGATCCAGTCCCCGAGCACTGTGCCCTTGGTCCGTTCTGGGTTGTTCCAGTATTCCGTCATCTGCGCCTCGACCTGCGTGTGGATCTCGCCCACCTCGCCTGCGGGTAGCACCGCGCCGCTTTCCACATCGCGCACCTGCAACCGCGCATAGGGCATCGCCCGCCCGGCCGAGCGCATCGGGGTGGAACCCTCGATCTGCGCGAACCATTCCTTCGGCGTCATCAGGGTTAGCGGTGTCGCCTCGGTCTGGCCGTAAACCTGGTGCAGCACATCGCCAAAGGCGCGGCGGCTGTCCTGAATCGTCGCATCGGTGATCGGGCCGCCCCCGGTCAGGATGCATGTCAGATCGGGAAAACGTCGGTCCGGCGTGCTGGGATGCCGCGCAAGGTTCAGCACCATCGAGGGGGCAAGGAACATATGCGTCACCCCGCCCCGTTCCATCATATCCAGCACCTCGACCACATCGAAATTGCGGATCAGAATATTCGTGCCGCCAACCAGCCATACCGGGATGACCATATAGCCCGCCGCATGGGAGATCGGCGCCGCATGGGCGATGACAGTATCCCAGTCGAGCGCAGGCAGACGGCAGAACCAGTTGCGGGAATTGGCAATCCAGCCGTGATGGGTATAGCCCACGCCCTTCGGCTGACCGCTGGTGCCCGAGGAATGGCGGATGATGAACCAGTCACCGGGGCTGACCTCGATCATCGGATCCCTGTCGGATTGCGCGGCAAGCCATGCCTCATAGCCGTCGTCGCGGATCACCACATGGTCAAGATCCGGCAGTTCCGCCTCGGCCCCGGCAATGCTGGCGGCATAATGGGCCTCGGCAAAAACCACCTTGCAGCCGGTATTGCGCATCATCGCCAGATGCGAGGCGCGGGAATTGCGGGCGTAGAGCGGCACGCGCACCGCCCCGGCAATCGCAGCCCCCAGATAAAGATCGACCGCGCCAAGGCTGTTATCCTCGACCGCCGCCACGCGGTCGCCGGGCCGGACCCCCAACGCGATCAACCCGTTGGCCACGCGCACGCCACGATCCCAGGCCTCGGCATAGGTCACATCGCGGCCCTCGAAACGGATCGCGCATCTGTCGCGGTTCATCTGCGCCGCCTGACGCATCAAGGACGGTACGTCCATCACTTTCTCCTCCCCTTCAGCATCCGGCCCCCCCTCCCGGGTGGCCCTGTCATGTTCCGGTGAACCGGGGCGGCCGCTTTTGCGTGAAGGCGGCAAGCCCCTCATTGCGGTCAAACGAGGCGTCATGCGCCTCGCAGATGTCGAGTTCCCGGGCAAGGGCCGCATCCAGCGCAAGATCCAGCCCGCCATCGACCATGGATTTCATCCGCTTCAGGCCCAGCGGGCTTTTGCGGGCCAGTTCGGCCACCAGCGCCGCGACGCCCGCCTGCAATCCTCCGGCGGGGGTGATGCGGTTCACCAGCCCCCATTGCTGCATGGTTACCGCATCATAGACCGCCCCGGTCATCATCATTTCCTTGGCGCGGCTTGCCCCGACAGCGCGCGGCAGCCGGACCGAGCCGCCACCGCCCGGCAACAGGCCGAAATTGGCATGGGCATCCCCGAAGCGCGCCGTTTCCTCGGCCACGACCAGATCGCAGGCCAGCGCGATTTCCAGCCCGCCTGCCACGCAGATGCCGTTGACAGCGGCGATCACAGGCAGGTCAAGCCCCGCAAGACGCCCCAGCACGCGTGAGATTTCACGGAAAAGCGGCGCACCCGATGTGAAGTCACCATCGGCGGCGCGCATTTCCGACAAATCGCCGCCTGCCGAAAAGGCCCGCCCCGCCCCGGTGATGACCAATGCGGCCGGGCGCTGGCCGGGCGTTTGGGGCAGCGCGTCCAGCGCATCTTCCAGCGCCCTTACCATGGCCATTCCGATCGGGTTCAGCGCCGCAGGCCGGTTCAGCACCAGCCACAGCGCTTCGCCGCGCCGCTCAGCCAGCAGGGCGGGATTGCTGTTCCCCGGCATCAGTAGGCCACGCAGACAGATTTGGTTTCGGTGTAAAGATCCAGCACCGCGCGCCCCATTTCGCGCCCGTGGCCCGACAGCTTGAACCCGCCAAAGGGCATCGCCGGATCCAGCATGTTGTGGCAATTGACCCAGACCGTGCCCGCCCGGATGCGCGGGGCAAGGCGGTTCACTGCAGTCAGGTTGTTCGACCAGATGCTTGCCGCCAGCCCATAGTCGGAATCATTCGCCAGTGCGACCGCCTCATCCGGATCGTCGAAGGGCAGCGCCACCAGCACCGGACCAAAGATCTCCTCCTGAACGACACGGGCCGATTGCGCCATGCCGGTCAGTACCGTGGGCTGATAAAAGAACCCCTCGCGATCCAGCCGCTGCCCGCCGGTGACGACGCTGGCCCCTTCGCTGCGCCCGATGTCCACATAACCCGCGACCGTTTCAAGCTGACGGTCTGAAACCAACGGCCCCATCTGGGTATCGGGATCCATGCCAGCGCCGATCCGCATACGCGCTGCCCGGGCGGCGACACCCTCTACGACCTCGTCAAAGCGTGACCGGTGGACATAAAGACGCGACCCGGCGGTGCAGGCCTGGCCCTGATTGGCAAAGATCGCCGCCGCCGCCCCGGCGATGGCCGCCTTCGCATCGGCATCCGGCAGCACGATGACGGGCGATTTTCCCCCCAGTTCCAGCGAGACTCGCGCCATGCGGTCAACCACCGAATGACCCACCTCGCGCCCCACCCCGGTCGAGCCGGTAAAGGCGATCTTGTCCACATCGGGGTGGCGCGACAGCGCCTGTCCCAGAACAGAGCCCCGACCGCAGATCACATTCACCACCCCATCGGGATAGCCCGCCTGCTGCACCAGTTCGCCCAGACGCAATGCGGTCAGCGGGGTTTCGCTGGCGGGTTTCAGAACCACGGTGCAGCCGGTCGCAAGGGCTGGCCCCAGCTTCCATGCCGCCATCATCAGTGGATAGTTCCAGGGAATGATCGCGCCGACCACGCCCACCGGTTCTCGCCGTGTATAGGCATGATAGCCCCCGTCGGCCGAACGGGGAAAGGACAGGTCCAGCGTGCTGCCCTCCAGCTTGGTGGCCCAGCCCGCGATATAGCGCAGATAATCCACCGCGCCCGGCACATCGACGCGCGATGACAGTTTCAGCGGCTTTCCGTTGTCCAGCGTTTCCAGCTCGGCGAATTCCCCTGCATGGGCCGCCAGCAGATCGGCCAGCCGGTGCAGCAGGCGCTCACGGTCGGTCGGGCTTAGGCGGGCCCAGTCGGGGTTTTCAAAGGCGCGGCGCGCGGCGGCCACGGCCTCATTCACATCTTCGGGTGTCCCGTCTGGCATTTCGGACAACCGCCTGCCATCGGCCGGGTTGATCACCGGGATCGTGCCGCCCCCTGACGCGCCGCGCCACTGACCGCCGATCAGCATCCTGCCCCGCAGCCGTTCAAGTGTCCCGGTCACCGTTGTCGAATTTCCGTCCTGCATCCGAATTCCCTTTCCTGTTCCCGATCCGCCGGTCAGCCCATATAGGTGCCGCCATCCACCGCCAGCGTCTGGCCGGTGACGAGCAGGCTTGCCTCGGACATCAGCCATGCGGCGGTGCCGGTCAGGTCATCGGGCCGCAGATTGGACTGGATCGACTGCATCCGCCGGATCGTCTCCAGCGCCTGATCCGCCTTGTCGGCAAAGAAATCCTGCGTGGCATCAGTCAGCACCGCCGAGGGGGCGATGGCATTGACGCGGATCCTGTCGCGCCCCAGTTCCCGCGCCAGGCCGCGTGTCAGCCCGGTCACTGCCGCCTTGGATGTGGTGTAATGCAGCACATAAGGCGTGCCATAAGAGGCTGCGAGCGAGGAGATGTTGATAATCGAACCCCCGCCTGCCGCCTTCATATGCGGCACCACTGCCTTGCAAGCATTCCAGATACCTTTGACGTTCACCGCCATGGCAGCGTCCCAGTCGCTTTCCAGCAGGGTATCGAACCGTCCGCCCTTCAAGGTGCCGTAAAGGGCCGCGTTGTTGATCAGCCCGTCGATGCGGCCATAGGCCTGCATCGCCGCATCGGCCATCGCTTTGCAAGAGTCCATCTGCGTCACGTCGAGCCCTGCCGCAATGGCCTTTCCCCCGGCTGCCGCCGCGAGATCCACCGTTGCGCTGCAATCGGACAGATCAGCGGCGACCATCCGCGCACCGAACCCCGCCAGCGCCGTCACATAGGCCTGCCCGATCCCGCGCGCTGCGCCGGTGACGCAGATCACCTTTCCTGAAAGGTCCATCGCCTTGCCTCCATGTAGTAACTTTATAGTTATTACAGTAACCATACAGTCACACTTTGCAAGTGCAAAGTTAGTGATGCCGGGTCATTCTGGGCAAAACCTGGGCCATGCCGTGCTGCAGCGGCCTTGCAGCCGCGCAGCATGCAGCGTGACGCAACGCGCCTCGCAAGGCTCTGCCTTGCTGTTTTGCCGATTGAGGTTCAGGGATTGATCGGGCTGCTGCCAATCGGATCAGGCAGGGTTTCCCCGCCCTGTTCCGCATGCCTGTTTCAGGGGCCGCGGGCGGGGCATTTCAGGTCCGTATCTGACGATTTGCGCATAAAGGCGCAGATCAGCGGCTGGCAATGCCGTTCATGAAAATGCGGCTGACCTGCTCGGCGATCTGGTCGCTGGAAAACTCACCCTCGGGCGAAAACCAGCTTGGGATCCAGTTGATCGCGCCCATGAAGGAAAAGATCAGCAGTTTCGGGCTTTCGCTGGCGACAGTGCCATCGGCAATGCCCTGCTCGATCAGGGCGCGCAGGCGGCGGTCAATACGGTCACGGCCC
This sequence comes from Szabonella alba, assembly GCF_016765775.1. Taxonomy (GTDB): domain Bacteria; phylum Pseudomonadota; class Alphaproteobacteria; order Rhodobacterales; family Rhodobacteraceae; genus Szabonella; species Szabonella alba. Next base: position 12,799 of record NZ_JAESVN010000013.1, read on the forward strand.
TGCACCACCTCATCCCGCTGGTCCGGCAGCAGCGAATCGATCTCGACCATGGCACCGCCGGCAAGGTTGCTTTCCAGATAGCTTTTGATGAATTCCCGCAGGAAACAATGCAGTCTTTCCGCGGCGGTCCCTTCCAGTTCGGCGGCGCGGGCCAAGGCCTGATCGCCGATCTTGTTGGAATGCTTGAAACATTCGTAAAGGACTTCATCCTTGCTCTTGACATAGCGATATAGCGCGCCCTTGGTCACGCCCAAGGCGGCTGCGATGTCATCCATCGAGGTGGCATGATATCCGCGCTTGCGGAATTCGGCAGCTGCCTGCCCGATCAAAGCCTCTTTCTTGCGAAGCCGGATCTCTTCCTTGCTGAGCTTGACATCATTCCAGGCAGCCATGCATCACATTCCCTGTTGTGCAGTCTTTGCAGGCCTGTCATCTCATCCAGAGCTTCCCGCGATGAGAATGGTCCCGACCGCCGCCAGTCTATCAGGACAGTTCAGCAATAACCATACGTTTTTGATCATGAACCTAGGGTCACGAATCTTGCGAATCTTCCAGCAATCCGGCCCGCAGGATGGTTTTCAAAACTTTGCCATAGGCGCTTTTAGGAAGCTCGTCGATAAAGACATAATGCTTGGGCCTTTTGAAGCGGGCAATCGCATCCAGACACAACCGGTCCAGCGCAGCTGGGTCGGGGCAGTTGTCAGGGGCCGCTACGATAAAGGCAACCGGTTCTTCACCCCAGTCGGGATGGCGGCGCCCGACGACCGAGACTTCCCGAACTCCGGGATGGGTCAACAGGATTTCCTCGATTTCGCGGGGATAGATATTGGTGCCGCCTGAGATGATCATATCCTTGGACCGGTCCTTAAGCGTCACATATCCATCGGCATCGAATGTGCCGATGTCGCCAGTATGCAGCCAGCCATCGCGCAGGGTTTCTGCCGTGGCTGTGGGGTTGTTCCAGTAGCCCAGCATCACGGCGTCGCTGCGGAACAGCACCTCGCCCGTTTCACCCGGGGGCATTTCGTGGCCCTTGTCATCCATGATACGCAGGCCAACGCCGGTGCGCGCCCGCCCCGTGCTGGCCAGTCGGGCCTCGAACCGGGGATGGCCGCTGTCGGCATGGTCGGCTTTGCTCAGCCCCGCGCCGGTCATGGGCGATTCGCCCTGACCATAGACCTGATAGAAACAGGGCCCGAAGGCCGAGAGGGCGCGTTTCATGTCTTCCAGATACATCGGGGCACCGCCGTAATAGATCGTGCGGAAGCTGTCCGTCCGGCAACTGCGCGCCCGGGGATGTGCCACCATCCGCATCAGCATCGTCGGCGCGGCAAAGAACGTCAGGGCCGTATGCTGCTCGGTCAGATCGAACAGTTCATCCGCATCGAAGCCGCGTGAGGGCGGCACGATGATATGGCTGCCCTTCATCATGTGCGGCAGGCCATAAAGACCGCCGCCATGCGAGATGGGCGCGGCATGGACATAGCTGTCACGCGGGTCGACCTGATCAATATCGGCATAATAGAGCAGCGACATCATCATCAGGTTGCGGTGCGACAGGGTGGCGCCTTTGGGCGTGCCGGTCGTGCCGCTGGTGTAGAATATCCAGGCCGGATCCTGTGGATCGCGCGGCTGCATTGCGACCGGATCACCGCCACGCAGCCGCGAAATTTCGCCACCCTCGACGTCGATCAGATGGGTCAGCGCCGGGGCGGCTTGACGCAGCACCTCAATCCCCGTCGCCAATGCGGTGTCGGCGAAACAGATTGCCGCTCCGCAATCTTTCAGGATGTGGATCATCTCACGCGGGTGCAGCTTGGCGTTGATCGGTACCACGCACAGCCCGGCATGCCAGCACGCCAGCTTGATCTCGACATATTCGGGCGCGTTCTTCATCGCGAGACCGACACGATCACCAGGCCGTGCGCCCAGTCTGGCCTGCAGTGCCCCGGCCAGTGCTGCGACACGCCCGGCTAGGGCACCGTAACTGGCCACCGGATGGTCACCCAACGACAGTGCGGGCAGATCGTGGTGCAGCTGGGCCAGTGGTTTCAGGAAAGATACGATGTTCAATGAAAACTCCCTGGATTGACGCTCAGAACATCTGGTTAGGCAGAAACAGGGTGATTGACGGAAAGGCAATCAGCAGTGCCAGCGTCACAATCTCCATGATCAGAAAAGGCGTGATGCCACCGAACAGGCTGCTCGCACGCACCGTCCCGTTCGAAGCCCCCACCACTGCAAAAAGGTTGAGCCCCACAGGCGGCGTGATTGCCCCGATCTCAATCAGTTTGATCACGATGACGCCGAACCAGATCGGATCCACCCCTAGGTTCATTGCTACCGGATGCACGAAGGGGATGGTCATGACCATCATCGACAGCCCGTCCAGAAAGGCGCCCAGCACGACATAAAGCACCACGATCCCAAAGAGGAACACCGGCACTGTCAATCCGGTCGCACTGGTGAAAGATGAGACCGAGCTGATGAAACCCGAAATCAGCAGGAAACGCGACAACAGCAACCCGCCGATGATAATTGTGAACAGCGCCGCTGTCATGATCACGGCATCACGCAGCGCTGTGAGAAAGGCCTTGCCTGACAGCCGCCCGCGCAGGACCCCGATCAGCAGCGCCCCAGCCGCTCCGGCCGCCCCGGCGGTCGAGGGAAACATGATGCCGGAATAGATGCCGCCCATCACGATCACGGCCAGCAGGATCGTGGCCCATGTGCCGCGCAGGCTGTCCAGTTTTTCCGACAGGGTGTATCGCTGCACCTCGTAAGGGGCGGCGTCTTTGCGAAGATGCAGCAGGATGCGGATACCCACAAGATAGACGCCGATTGTCAGCAATCCCGGCAAAAGCCCCGCCATCAGCAGCGCGCCGACGCTCTGGTTCACCAGAAGCGCATAAATGACCATGGCAACCGAGGGGGGGATGAGCGCAGCAAAGGTGCCTGCCGCGCAAATGCAGCCCGCGCTCAAGGCGACAGAATAGCCATAGCGCCGCATTTCGGGCAGGGCAATCTGGGTAAACAAGGCTGCACTGACCACAGTGGACCCACTGATGGCGCCGAAGGCACCCGAGGCCAGGGTGGTGGCGTAGTAGAGCCCGCCGCGCAGACCACCGGTCCATTTATGCGCGGCGTTGTAAAGCTCGGCCGTGACCCCGGTGCAGGCGGTAATCGCCCCCATCAGAATGAACATCGGAATGACGACGAAGGTGAAATCGGTAGCTAACGCATAGGGGAGCGACTCCGCAGTGGTCAACATGAAGGGTAGGCCGACCGTGGCATAGGTGCCCGCCAGCGCCACAACGGCCATCGCGACGCCGACATGCAGGCCCGCCGCCAGAAGGACCAGCAGAGCGGCAATCGCAAATAGCCCGATGAAAAGCGGATCCATCAGGGCGCCTCCGCTTCGGACTGCGGGGCCGGGGGACCACCCAGACCCTGACGCAGGCATTCCAGCGCGGTCACCGCCATCAGCAGCGCCACCGCCATCTTGAACGGCCAGACGGGAAAGCGGATCAGCGCCGCGGCAGTTTCGGAAATCTGGAAGGCTGCAAGAGCCGAGACGGATGCGCGCCATGCCAGCAGCGCAAAGACAGCCGCCGCCAGCAGATGTGCCACGGCCCGTAGGATGCCGCGCGGACCGAGCGGCATATGGGTGGTGAAAAGATCGACCCCGATCTGCCGGTCGGCGCGGAAGGCCAGCGCGATTCCCGAAAAAACCAAAACCGAAAGGATCACTTCGGAAAATTCGCGCGCCGACGGCAGTGCGCGACCCATCCCATAGGTGCCCAGCACATCCGCCGCTCCAATCAGCATCAACAGCGCGATGGCTCCATAAGCAACCCATGCTACCCCGTCCAGCACCATCACCCAAAGCTCCAGCGCCTGTCTTGTCGTCTGTCGCATCCACCTCTCCCCCAGTTTGCCACGGCCGCTGTTTACTGCGCTGTGGCTATGGTCTGGCGCACGGTTTCTGCCACTTCTGCCGCCTCAGCGCCCAGACCCCGGGTCTCCATCTGGGCCTTCCAGACCGCAATGAAGTCGGGCACCGTCTCAGCCAGAAGTTCGATTTCGGTGAAAGTTACTTCCGTCATTCCGGCGGCCAGCATCGCGGCCTTGGCATCCGCTGCGGCCTGATAAACTGCGTCGCGTTCGCGGGCTGAGGCCTCTTCGGTGACTTCGAGGATCAGGTCGCGCACCTCCTCGGGCCAACTGTTCCAAGTTTGCGCGCTGACAAAAGTGGTCCACGCGCTGATCGCACCGAAATTCACCGAGTTGAAATAGCGTGCCACCTCATGCAGGCGCGATCCATAGGCGAAATCGGCCGAGATATAGATGCAGTCAACATTGCCGCGCTGCAGACCCTCATACATCTCGGGCGCCAGCACCGTCACGCCGGTCGCCCCCAACGCATCCCACATCATCGGGACATACTCACCGAAGCTGCGCAGTTTGGCGCCTTTGAAGTCGGCTACGGTGGCAATGGGTTTGTTGCACATCAGATGATAGGTCGGCAGGCTGTGCCACAGCAGCGGAACCACACCAGCCGCATCGGATTCCGCGGCCACTGGAGGAAGTTCGGCCAGCTTGTCCGCTACGACCTGCGCCACACGATTGTCCGGAAGAACCATTGGCAGTTGACTGATGTTGGCCAGTGGATAGTTCGAGGTGTAATAGCCGATGCTGGTCGCGCCGAAATCAATGGCGCCACTACCGACCAGTTGCAGTATCTCGGTCGACTTGCCCAGCGATTGCGACCAGAAGAATTCGATCTTGATCTGTCCGCCGCTGCGACGCTCGATCTCTTCGGCCCACCACTGATCGACCTGCGATTGCGGCAGGTCCGATGAGACATAGGTTGCAAAGCGCAGGTTCAGCGCCGGATAATCCTGCGCCGCAGCCGTTCCGGCCAGAAAAGTCGCGCCCAGCAGAGCGCCGATAAGCCGTGTCATTCGTTGTTCCTCCCGTTCTTATATCCTGCCGGACGATGGCGGGCACCGGTCCGACTCCTCCTCACAAAGTCAGATCTGGTCAGGCGCCGGGGCAGCCCAGAATTGTGATCAGCACCACCGCCTCCTCATTGCGGTGGAAGCCGCCGCCATTTTCAGCCAGCGCGAAACGCGCACCCTCTACCTGTCGCTGGCCCGCCTCGCCGCGCAGCTGGGTAACCAGTTCGTGGATTTGGGCCAAACCGGTCGCACCGATCGGATGGCCACGACATTCCAGCCCGCCCGAGGTGTTAATCGGAATGCGTCCACCCACAGTGGTTTCGCCCCGTTCTGCCGCAAATCCGCCCTGCCCGTATTCGAAGAACCCCATGTGCTCGGATTGCTGCACCTCGGCAAAGGCACTGGCGTCATGCAGTTCGGCCAAGTCGATATCCTGCGGCGAAAGACCCGCCATGTCATAGGCGCGCAATGCACCCAGCCGGCAGATCTGCTGATCAAGCTGTTCGGGTTCGCGGTTGGTGCCGCCGCCAACGACGCTGGCCCTTATTGCGACCGCACGGCCCGATGCGCCCGGTTCCAGACCCAGCTTGCGCAACCCCTCTTCATTGCAGATCACCGCCGCCGCAGCGCCATCGCTGATCGGCGCGCACATGGCCAGCGTCAGCGGATAGGTGATCATGCGCGATGCCAACACTTCGTCAACGCTCATGGGCATCTGGTACTGCGCCAGCGGGTTGTGTTGCGAGTGGTTGTGATTCTTGGAGGCGATAGCCGCCAGATGCCGTTCGGTCGTGCCATAGGTTTTCATGTGATAGCGCGCCAGACTGGCATAGACATCCATGAATAGGCTGCGTTGCTCGGCTTCGGCCATGCGATCTGCCGGAACGTCAAGACCAGCACCCAGATAGGCCAGACCTTCGGCCGTCTCGTCGGCCATAGTTACATCCCAAGCGCCGTCAAAGACATTGAAACCCTTGATCTTGTCCGCGCTCATCCGCTCGGCACCGACAGCCAGTGTGATATCGGCCAGCCCTGCCTTCACATGGGCAAATGCCGCGTTCAGCGCCGTACTGGAACTGGCACAGGCGTTCTCGATGTTTGTGACGGGCGTCCGCTCGAACCCCATGGCCCGCAGAGCTACCTGCCCCGGGACCATATGCTGCCCCTCCATGAAGGATTGCGACACATTGCCGAAAAAGGCGGCGTCGATATCGGTATCCGTGGCACCACAATCCTGCAGCGCGGCCGTCACGGCGGTCCGGGTCAAAGACTTGATCGTCTGATCCTTGAAGCGTCCGAACCGGCTCATGCCGATTCCCACGATATAGGCGTTTGACATGGTGAGTCCTCCAGATCGTGTCGCGCCACGTCACGGTGGCCGAAAAAATGGGTTCTTGTCGCCCGTCACTGAACACATGCCTGACCTGAGACGGGCCGGCGGCGCGCATGAAGGATGTCCGACAAGAATTGATACCTAACGTTTATCGTTGTAACTATTTAGTATCTTTTTGCAAGGAGTATGAACATGACATCTGCCGAAACCGGGAAAATCGTTTCAGGACAAGGACTCTCCGGACGCACCGTCCTTGTGTTCGGGGCGGGCACTCCGGCGGGTGGGATCAGCAATGGTCTGGCAGCGGGTCTTGCCTATGCCCGGGCTGGGGCCGGCATATTTGCCGTTGATTCGCATCCCGAGTCTCTGGAACACACTCTGACCGCGCTGAGGGCGGCCGGGGCTGATGCTGCCGGTGCTTGTGGTGACATTCGCAGCGACAGTGACGTCGAGCATTGCGTGGCAGCCGCCGGGCGGGCTTTTGGGCAGATTGACGTCCTGCACAACAATGTAGGTGTCTTGCGTCTGGGCGGACCTGACGCGCTATCCAAGGAGGACTGGACACTCAGTATCAATACCAACCTCACGGGCGCGTTTCTGGCCGTCCGTCATGTGGTGCCGCAGATGAAACATCGCCGCAGGGGTGTGATCATCAACGTCTCCTCCATCGCCGGGTCGCGGTTCTGCGGCAAACCAATGATCGCTTACAGCGCCAGCAAAGCGGCATTGGAGCAGCTTACCCGCAGCATAGCAGTCGAGCTTGCACCCTTTGGTATCCGCTGTAATGCGGTTGCGCCGGGTCTGATCGATACCGCCATGGCCATGAATGCTTATGCGAACGGCGAGGAAAGTGCAGGACAGGTCCGTCGGGATCGTGACGCGTTGAGCCCGACAGGGCGCATGGGTCGTCCCGAAGATGTGGCAAATGCTGCGGTATTTTTGGCAAGTGACGCAGCCGCCTACATCAATGGAGCGGTGCTGCCGGTTGATGGCGGATTAGCCTGTCGGTGTTGGTGAAGCAGGGTACGAATCGCTCCGGTGGCTCGTAGCAGTCGGATAGTCCCTCCAGGAACCGCGAGGATGAGTGGATCACTTCTAACTCATCCTAAACTCATAGAATCCATAGCCCAAGACGGTAATTCATGCCTGCCGTTCACAAGTTATTGCCAAAAAGATACTAACTGGTTACGATATTAACCATAAGGTCACTTCACTGGAAGAGTGTGAGGCTGGCTGGGCCTGTCGTGGCATGACAACGGGGCACATAAGCGCCCGGAAAAGCCAAGACCGGGGCGCCACTTTAAGGGAGGATGGATAGGATGCTGAAAACGATAGCGACGCTGCTGACAGGTTTGGCCTTGGCGGTTCCGGCCAATGCACAGCAAAGTTTCAAGGTCGGAGTGCTGACTGACATGTCGGGTCCCGTCTCGACCTATTCGGGCGCGGGTTCGGTGGCCGCCGCCGAACTGGCCATCGAGGATTTCGGCCCGACTGTGCTGGGCCGCAGGATCGAACTGGTCGTGGCAGACCACCAGATGAAGGCCGATGTAGCCGCGGGCATCGCGCGGCAATGGTATGAAAATGACGGGGTGGAAGTCATCCTCGACGTGGCGGTTTCTTCGGCTGCGCTGGCCGTGATGGAAATTTCGGCGGTGGTGAAAAAGCCCGTGCTTTTGTCCACGGCCGCAAGTTCCACGATCAACGGCAGCGCCTGCACCCCCTATGCCGCGCAGTGGTCGTTTGACACCTATGCCCTATCACGTGGCGTGGTCGCGGCCATGGCGGCAGAAGGTGCGAAATCCTGGTTCTTCATCACCAGCGACTATGCTTTTGGTCAGGATCTGGAGGCCGACATGCGCAACTTCATCGCCGAGACGGGCGGTGAGGTTGTGGGCCGTGCCCTGCATCCGGTGAACACGCAGGATTTCGCTTCTTACCTGTTGCAGGCGCAGGGCAGCGGTGCCGATGTCGTGGTGCTGGCAAATTCCGGCGGTGATCTGGTGAATTCGCTGAAACAGGCCAATGAGTTTGGCATCTCCGCCGGGGGGCAGAAACTGGCCGTGCCGCTGATCAGCGTGCCGCAGCTCAAGGCGCTTGGGGCGGGGGCAATCCAAGGGGTTGTCGCCTCGAACGGATTTGTCTGGAACCATGACGACGCCACCCAGGCCTGGTCGGAACGCTTCCATGCCAAAGTGGGGACCATGCCCGCCGACACACAGGCCGCCAACTATTCAGCACTGCTGCATTATCTGCGTGCGGTCGAAGCCAGCGGCACCACCGATGCCGATACGGTAATGGCCCATCTGCGCGCCCATCCGATCGAGGATGCCGTTGTCCGGGGCGGCGTCCTGCGCGCGAATGGATCGCTTGAACATGAACTGTATCTGGTCGAGGCAAATCCCGCCGATCAGATGACCGGGGAATGGGATCTGGTCACTGTGCTGCGCGCGGTGCCGGGGGCTGATGCCTTTCGTCCGCTGGCGCAAAGCGCCTGCCCGCTGGTTGCGAACTGAACGCGCGGCGGACGGATGAACGCCCCTGCTCCTGCAGCCATGCGCGCCCCGGCGGCGCATGGCCAACCCGCCCCGCCGGTCCTGCTGACCGAAGGTCTGACGCGCCGGTTTGGCGGATTTCATGCCGTACGGAATGTGTCGTTTACCCTGAATGAAGGTGAAATCCACGGACTGATCGGCCCGAACGGGGCCGGGAAATCGACCCTGTTCAATCTCGTGACACGGATGCTGCCCGCCTCGTCGGGCCGCATTCTGTATCGCGGGCAGGACATTTCCCGCATGCCGCCTGCCCGGGTCGCCCGGATGGGTCTGGTCCGGTCCTTTCAGATCTCGGCGCTGTTCGGTGAAATGACCAGCCGGCAGAACCTGCATGTCGCGCTGATGCGGGGCAGCGGGCTGGGCTGGCGGGCCTGGATGCCGGACCGGTCCCTGCGCCGCTTTGACCCGGCTGCGCAGGATATCGCGGCCCGGGTCGGGCTGACGGATGTTCTTGATCAGCCCGCAGCAGCCCTGTCCTATGGCCGCAAGCGCGCGCTGGAACTGGGGATGGCGCTGGCGCTTGATCCCGGTGTGTTGCTGCTGGACGAACCCCTTGCGGGGATGGGTCATGAGGATATCGACACTGTCTGCGACCTGATCCGCGACGCCGCGCGTGGCAGGACGGTGCTGATGGTGGAGCATAATCTGGGCGTGGTCGAACGGCTGTGCGACCGGGTTACGGTGCTGCAACGCGGTGAGGTGATCGCCTCGGGGGATTATACCGATATCGCCGCCCATCCACAGGTGCGCAGCGCCTATCTGGGGGCTGAGGATGACTGAACCGCTGCTCAGGATAGAGGGGCTGCGCGCCGCCTATGGCGAATGCCCGGTTCTGGAGGATCTTGCGTTCAGCGTTGCGCCCGGGGAAACCGTGGCGCTTCTGGGGCGCAACGGCGCGGGAAAGACAACCACGCTGCGCGCCCTTGTCGGGCTTGTGCCGCATCGCAGCGGGCAGATCCGTCTGGACGGTGCCGATCTCATGCCGTTGCCCCCGCATCATCTGGCGCGCTGCGGCATCGGCTATGTGCCCGAGGAACGCGGCGTCTATGCCTCGCTGACGGTGGCGGAAAATCTGGCGCTGCCCCGCGGTCGGGGCAACGGAATGCCAATGGAGCGCATCCTTGCCCTGTTTCCAAACCTTGCCGAGCGATGGGACAGCGCGGGAACCGATCTGTCCGGGGGGGAACAGCAGATGCTGGCCATCGCCCGGGTTTTGCGTATGGGGATCCGCCTTCTGGTCCTGGATGAGCCGACCGAGGGTCTGGCCCCGGCAATCGTGCAGCGCATCGGGGCGGTGTTGCAGGATCTGCGGCGCGACGGGATGACGATCCTGCTGGTCGAACAGAATTTTCGCTTTGCACGACGCGTGGCCGACCGGTTTCTGCTGATGGAACATGGCCGGATCACGGCGAACCTGACCAAGGCGGAACTGCCGGAACACGAAAACCGGCTGAGCGAAAGACTGGGGGTCTAACATGGCTGATATCCTTTCCATGCCGCTGCCGGTGCTGATGGGGCAGATCACGCTGGGGCTGGTCACAGGGTCGTTCTACGCCCTTCTGGGGCTGGGGCTGTCCATCGTGTTCGGGCTCTTGCATGTCATCAATTTCGCCCATGGTGCCTTTTATATGCTTGGCGCGCTGGCGGCTTGGATGCTGGCGCAGTTTCTGGGCATCAGCTATTGGCCGGCGCTTCTGCTGGCGCCGCTGCTTGTCGGGCTGATGGGTGTGCTGCTGGAGAAAACAATGGTGAAACAGCTTTATGGCCGCGATCCGCTGTACAGTCTGCTGCTGACACTGGGCATCGCAATGATGCTGGAATATGGGCTGTTGTGGAAATACGGATCGGCCGGAATGGCCTTTGCGCCGCCCCCCGAACTGACCGGGGCGCTTAACCTCGGGTTCATGATCCTGCCGGTCTATCGAGGCTGGATCGTGCTCTGTTCCGTCGTGATCTGCCTTGCGGTCTGGACGTTGGTGCATCGCACCCCGCTGGGCCGGCAGATGCGCGCGGCCACCGAAAAGCCTGAACTGACCGGCCTTTTCGGCATCAACGTGCCCCAGCTGCGCAGCATGACCTTCGGTCTGGGTGCGGCACTGGCTGCGCTGGCGGGCGTATTGGCAGCCCCCATTTATCAGGTCAGCCCGATTATGGGGCAATCGCTGCTGATCCCGGTCTTCGCGGTCATTGTCATCGGCGGCATGGGGTCCGTCCATGGCACGGTTCTGGCCGCCTATGGCATCGGTCTGGCAGAAGGGATCACCCGCATCGTCTTTCCCGAAGCGGCGGCACTGGCCGTTTATGTCGTCATGGTAGCGGTCCTGCTGCTGCGGCCCGATCACCGGCAAAGGAGGTTTTGAAGTGGCACCTGCATCCGCTCCGGGCGCGCGGCCCCGCCTGCTTCATCCCGTTTTCCTGCTGCTGGGCGGGCTGGCGGCTTTGCTGGTGGCCTATCATCTGCTGTATCCGGTTTTCGTGATGCAGGTCATGTGCTTTGCCCTGCTGGCCGTCGCCTTCAACCTCCTGCTGGGCCATGTGGGCCTGCTGTCCCTGGGGCATGCCGCCTTTTTCGGCACGGGGGCCTATGTGGCGGGCTATGCTGCCAAGGTCTGGGGGTTCACCGCCGAAGGCGCGCTGGCCCTGGCGGTGCTGGCCTCGGTACTGCTGGGCATCGCCATCGGCGGCCTGGCGCTGCGCCGTTCGGGTATCCATTTCGCAATGATCACACTGGCTCTCGCACAGGTCTTGTATTTCATCATCTTCCAGACGCGCGCACTTGGCGGCGAAAACGGGTTGCAGGGGATACCCCGGCCAAGGCTGCTTGGCCTGATCGACATTTCGGACAATGGCGCAATGTATGTTTTTGTCTCGGCGGTCACGGGCGCGGCGGTCTGGGCGATCTGGCGGATCGGCCGGTCGCCCTTTGGCGTCACCCTGTCCGCCATCCGCCAAAATGAGGCACGGATGATCGCCTTGGGATACAATGTGCAGCAGATCAAGCTGGCGGCCTTTGCACTGTCAGCAGGTTTTGCCGGATTGGCAGGCGCATTGAAGGTGATGGTGGTGCAGCTTGCCTCGCTGACGGATGCCAGTTTCTTCATCTCTGGCGAGGCGGTCCTGATGGCTCTTCTGGGGGGCATGGCCTTCTTTGCCGGACCGCTGATCGGCGCGGTTGTGGTGATCTCCCTGCAACTGGCGCTGGTGGCCTCTCCGGTTCCGGTGCCGATGATCCTCGGGGCGCTGTTCGTCGCGGTGACGCTGTTCTTCCCCCGGGGGATCGCGGGGATGATCGCGCGCCGGTGATTTACCTGCTGCTGCAAACTGCCGCGATGTGTTGACGTCAGGCTTCAGCCGCACTGCTGTAAATACGGGTCATTGGTGAGCTTGGTCTGGCGAAACAAAAATTGCAACACAGAGCTCATTCCGTTGGCATTCTGCCTCAAAAAATTTGGAGCGGCGGACCGGGGTCGAACCGGCGACCTTCGGACTGGAAAACCGATGCTCTGCCAACTGAGCTACCGCCGCGCCTTGCTCTTCCTGCGGTGGCTGGACCTCGCGCGGGCTGATGGCCCTTGCACTGTTCAGCGACACAGAGAAAGCGGGATCAGTCCCGTCCTCGTCCTCGGAATGGCGCGTGCATGGTTGCCTCTGTTCAAGATGTCCAGCCTGTAGGCTAAGTGGCCATTTGCGATGGGGCAAGAGATTTTGCCGGGGGAACCGCCAAGAAACCATTGCATTGAAGCGGCCATCGAAAATCGCGCACCGCTTGAACAGAACGGTGGCTTGCATCTTTGGTGCGCGACTAATCGTCCTCACCGTCACGCTTGATCGGCATCCTGTTGTGCTTGTGATTGGCGCGCAGAAGCTGGTTCACCATGTCGACGAAGGGGTGCGCCGTATGCCCCTTGCCTTGCTTGGAAGGGCTGACATGCTCGGCCAGAAGATGAAGCGCGCGGATCTTGTCGTGCAGCTTGACCTTGGTCTTGCGGATCGGTCGCGATTTCCGGTCCTCTCCGCTGCCCTCGGTTTCGATCACTGTTTCGGTGTTGACCTCGGCGAGAGCGTCGAGCACATCGTCCGGGGTGTTGGTTAGATTGATCTGGGGTTGTCCGTCTTGGTCAATGGCAACCATCTGCCGGAGCGAAGCAAAGCCGACCTTGCCGAGTTCCTTGATCACGCGGTCGATATTGATTTCCGTGCGTTGCACCCGTTCTGCTTTCAGGGCCGCAATTCTTGCCGCGATGTTAGCATTTCTGAACAGGCGCGCGCCCTGTTGAGCTGCTGTCTTCTTGCTATAGCCTGCCCGGATCGCGGCGGATGTTGCATTCAGGTCGAGCAGGTATTCGAGGCAGAAGGCTTCCTGCCTTGCGTTCATCAAAGGCTGGCTGCCATTCATCGTGATCTCCACTGCTGACAAGGTTTCGGGCATGTCTTTTTTCCTTCTCATCCGTCCGGTCCGGCAGCGCGGTTTTGGGAGGCCCCGGATCGATCCGGCAGCCCTTTAAACGATTGAGATACGGAAACGGGCTTTTCCGGGCGCCATGACACGGCCCGCCCCGGTTCAGGGCCTGATCCGCCTGTACCACATGAAAAGTTACGCTGGCTCAGGGCCTGACCCTGCGGCGACGTTGCGACTTGGTCCAACGCCGCCCCTTTCCCTAGGTCCCGCGCTGGCGGCAGCCGTTGAACGGCGCCGAGGCCGGTGTGCGCAGCCTTCATCTGGCGGTCTGCGGCCTGCTGGAGGGATTTCGAGATGAAGAAGCGGTCACCCCGAAAAACGGTTCCCACGATGAAGCCCTGATCGGAATCATAGATGCCATTCCGCTCGGTCCCCCCGAACGCAACGCCGCACATGGGCTTTTTCCGGTTATCGGTCAAAACACCCCGAAAGAGGCGCTGCGACGGTTCCGCCTTGCCAAGATAGGCCGCCAGATATCGCCCCCGGCGTTCGGGCCGGGCATCCGCGACATAGTCCGGGATTGCGGAGATCGCATTTCGACACCAGACCTTGATGGAATTGCGAAAGCCATGCGTGGTCAGCGAAGGCTCGAATGTTTTCAAAAGCTTCAGGATGGCGTTGGGGCTGATTGGGCCAGTGGTCGAGGGGCTCTCGAACACATATCGCTGCCTGGGGTTCTGCTTCAGGACAAGAAGCAAGTCCAGAAGGTGCGGCGGGAGCTTCAGCGCATAGGCGCGTCCCGATTTCATCCGCCCTACGGTGGATTTGTCTTTGCGGGCAGGAACCGTCCATATGCCTGTTTCAAGATCAATGTGCGCCCACTCAGCATTGACGATGACCCCAATCCGATGGGCCGTGCACATTGTCGTCAGAATCGCCATCTTCGCGGTTTCGCTGGCACTCCTGTCCTGCAACCAAAGCCACAACTCCGGCATACGGCTTGGATCCAGCGTTCCGTGATGCTTCTTCTGTCGCGCCGTCCGCGGAAAGGCGGCACGGGGCTGAACCGGGTTGGCATCGATGAACTCCAGATTCACAGCCCGTTCGAAGACTTTGTTCAAATGGCCAAGAGCATGACCGGCGGTGACCGGCTTGTCTCGAAACAGGTCTGACAGAACTTCGATGGTCTCACGCCGCCGGATGTCATTGATCGGTCGCGCCCCGATTTTTGGCGAGATGTGGTGGTCGTGGATGGCTTGCGGGCGCCGACGGCTCGGGCCTTCCTGAAGGCCGAATTCCACGGTGGCAAACCAATCGGCTAAAACGTCGTCATAGTTGGGGACCTTGGTTCCCGAAACGCCGGAAAGAACTGCCCTCTTGACCACCGCTTCGAGCTCTGTCGCCGTCTCGGCAAGGGCGAAGCCCCGTTGCAGGGCGTCCTTGCCGTAACCTTCCTTGATCAGGCGCTTGGCCACGATGGCAAATTCGTTGGCCAGCGCGAGTTTGATGTCGGGATAGTCTCCGATCTTGATCCACGTTCCAGACCGAAAGTAGAAGGCCTTCGTCCCCGACATCCAGCCCCGGACATAGAGCCCGTTTCGCCCCCCCCCCCACGCTCTCGGCTTCGCCGTCCTGGAGAGGTTTCCACTTCCGATTGGCCAAGTCTGTTGTCAGGGGCATGCAGGGGCTCGTACAGATACACTATGGATACATTTAAAGCATAAGCATGGCTGACACTACATGCGACAGGGGCGGGCAAAAATCTCGTTATATATATGATAAAGTATGTTTTTCTGGAAGAATCGTCAGGTGATTTCTGGATGCTATCGCTCCCTGTCTCTCCGCCATTTTCCCTTGGTATAATTGGATATTTTTGGCCTTCCGGCATCTGGCCGCCTAGTGGCCCCCCATTCTTTTTCCGGTTGATCGCGGCGGGTTGCGGCGTGTCGCTACGCTGAAAGGAGCATCCACCCTGCTGGGGGTATCCGGCTAAGGGCCGGGGGGCTTGATTGGAGGTGGGGCTAGCCGCACAACACCCTGATGCCAAACGGAAAACGCGCGGATCCATTGGGATCCGCGCATCTTCATTCAGTGTCACCTCAGTTGCAGGAATACAGGTCTTGACAGGTCACTTACAAACTTATTGGGAAAACCGGTCTTCTTAATGCTCCGACAACATCTCCTGTCATCCCCTCAGCTACACCCGCTCGTCCCGCCGCAGGTGTTGCATTTCATGCAGGTGCCGTTGCGGACCAGCGTGTAATTGCCGCATTCGCCGCAAGGATCGCCCTCATAGCCCTGCATCCTGGCCTTGGTGCGCGCATCCAACCCGACGGTGCCCGATGCGATGGCCGTCGAGGCCACGGCGACGCTGCCCGCGGTCTGCGGCACCAGCGTGTTCAGCACCGCGACCGGGTCCGTCCCGCCCGACAGTGCCGTGGCCCCGATGCCGCCCTGCAGCACGGTCAGTTCCTGCGGCAGGCGCTTGCGCAGATAGCCGGTCGAGGAGATCTGGCGCAGCACTTCCAGACCGCGAGAGGTCGCCGTGTCCGACAGTTCCGCGACATTGCGCCGGCCTTCGTCATCGCCGCCGCCCAGATCGTCAAAGCTGGCGCCCTGCGGTTTCACATGTGCAAGGTCGGTGCGGTCCAGATAGCTGACCGCCAGTTCGCGGAAGATGTAGTCCAGAATCGACGTCGCATTCTTGATGCTGTCATTGCCCTGTACCATGCCCGCCGGTTCGAACTTGGTGAAGGTGAAGGCCTCGACGAATTCTTCCAGCGGCACGCCATATTGCAGGCCGACCGAGACCGCGATGGCGAAATTGTTCATCATGGCGCGGAAACCCGCACCTTCCTTGTGCATGTCGATGAAGATCTCGCCAAGGCTGCCATCCTTGTATTCGCCGGTCCGCAGATAGACCTTGTGACCGCCGACAATCGCCTTCTGGGTATAGCCCTTGCGGCGTTCGGGCAGTTTCTCGCGATGGCTGCGCACGATCTCCTTGATGATCACCTTCTCGACGATCTTTTCGGCCAGAACCACGGCCTTTTCCTGCGCCGAACCATGGGTCAGGATCTCTTCGGCCTCTTCGTCATCCTCGACAAGGCTGGCCGCCAGCGGCTGGCTCAGCTTCGATCCGTCGCGATAGAGCGCATTGGCCTTGATGCCCAGACTGTGGCTCAGCTCATAGGCGGCAAGGGTTTCCTCGATCGTGGCCGAATTCGGCATGTTGATCGTTTTCGAGATTGCGCCCGAGATGAAGCTCTGCGCCGCCGCCATCATGGTGATGTGGCTTTCGACCGACAGATAGCGCTTGCCGGTCTTGCCGCAGGGATTGGCGCAGTCGAAAACGCTGTAATGCGCGGGTTTCAGGAAGGGCGCGCCTTCCAGTGTCATGGTGCCGCAGACATGGTCATTGGCCGCGTCGATCTGGGCACGGGTGAATCCCAGATGGCGCAGCAGATCGAAACCCGGATCGGCCAGTTTCTCGGCCGGGATGCCAAGACTGCCTTTGCAGAACTCCTCGCCCAGCGTCCATTGGTTGAAGACGAAGCGGATATCGAAGGCCGAGGGCAGGGCGGATTCGATCTTCTCGATCTCACGCGGGCCGAAACCATGGCCGACCAGCGCGGTGTGATTGATGCCGGGGCAGTTGCCCAGGGATCCGTGACCCACCGCATGGGCGATGATTTCTGCAATCTGCGCCGATCCATAGCCCAGCTTTTCCAGCGCCGCCGGAACCGACTGGTTGATGATCTTGAAATAGCCGCCGCCCGCAAGCTTCTTGAATTTCACCAGCGCGAAATCCGGCTCGATCCCGGTCGTGTCGCAATCCATCACCAGCCCGATGGTGCCCGTCGGTGCAATCACCGTGGTCTGGGCATTGCGGAAGCCATGCGCCTCGCCCAGGGCCAGCGCCTCGTCCCAGGCGGATTTCGCAAGGGAAACAAGCGTCTGGTCGGGGCAGTTCGCGTGATCCAGCGCAACCGGGGCGACGTTCAGCGCCTCATAGGCACCGCTGCCATGCGCCGCCGCGCGATGGTTGCGGATGACGCGCAGCATGTGGTCGCGGTTGCGCGCATAGCCTGAAAAGGGCCCCAGTTCCCCGGCCATTTCGGCGCTGGTCGCATAGGAAATGCCGGTCATCACCGCCGTCAGCGCGCCACAAAGCGCACGGCCCTCGGCGCTGTCATAGCCAAGGCCCATATTCATCAGCAGGCCGCCAATATTGGCATAGCCCAGCCCCAGCGTACGGAAGTCATAGGACAGCTGCGCGATTTCCTTTGACGGGAACTGCGCCATCATCACCGAGATTTCCAGCGTCACCGTCCAGAGCCGCGTGGCATGTGCATAGGCGACGGCATCAAAGGCCCCGTCATGGTAGAAGGTCAGCAGGTTCATCGAGGCCAGATTGCAGGCCGTATCATCCAGGAACATATATTCCGAACAGGGGTTCGACCCCCGGATCGCGCCATCCTCGGGGCAGGTGTGCCAGGAATTGACCGTGTCATGGAACTGGATGCCCGGATCGGCGCAGGCCCAGGCCGCATGGCCGACCTGATCCCACAACTCACGCGCCTTGACGGTTCTGGCGACCTTGCCATCGGTGCGGCGGATCAGCGCCCAGTCGGCATTGTCCTTCACCGCCTTGAGGAAGGCATCGGTGACGCGGACGGAATTGTTGGAATTCTGCCCCGAGACCGAGACATAGGCCTCGGAATCCCAATCCACGTCATAGGTCGGAAATTCGATGGAGCCGAATCCCTGCCGCGCATACTGCAGCACGCGGTTGATATAGGTCTCGGGGATCATCGCCTTCTTGGCGGTGCGGATCGCGGTTTTCAACGCGTCATTCTTTGTGGCGTCGGTGGCATCGGCCATCGTGCCGTCCCAGCCCCGGATGGCGCCGAAGATATCGTTGAGCCGGACCTCATGGATCTTGGAACCGGCCACAAGGCTGGCGACCTTCTGTTCCTCGATCACCTTCCAGTTGATGAACTGTTCCACATCGGGGTGATCCATGTCGCAGATCACCATCTTGGCCGCGCGCCGTGTTGTGCCGCCCGATTTGATCGCGCCTGCCGCGCGGTCGCCGATTTTCAGGAACCCCATCAGCCCCGAGGATTTGCCGCCACCCGACAGCCGTTCGCCTTCACCGCGCAGCGAGGAGAAATTGGTGCCGGTGCCCGATCCGTATTTGAACAGCCGCGCCTCGCGCACCCAAAGATCCATGA
The DNA here is from genome assembly GCF_016765775.1 of Szabonella alba. Lineage (GTDB taxonomy): Bacteria > Pseudomonadota > Alphaproteobacteria > Rhodobacterales > Rhodobacteraceae > Szabonella > Szabonella alba. The sequence goes on from NZ_JAESVN010000013.1 coordinate 31,281, forward strand.
TGCCGCCGTCACCGACCAGATCATCCTTCACCGACTGGATGAAACAGGCATGGGGTTGCGGGTGTTCATAGGCCGAGGCCGATTTCGTCAGCTTACCTGTCTGGTGATCGACATAGAAATGGCCCTGACTTGGCCCGTCGATGCCATAAGCCCAATGCAGGCCGGTATTGAACCATTGCGGGCTGTTCGGGGCGGCCATCTGCGCGGCCAGCATATAGCGCATCTCGTCATAATAGGCGCGGGCATCGGCCTCGGTCGTGAAATAGCCGCCCTTCCAGCCCCAATAGGCCCAGGCCCCGGCCAGACGGTCGAATACCTGCTTGGCGCTGGTTTCGCCGACGATGCGCTGATCCTCGGGCAGACTGGCCAGCGCCGCCTCATCCGGGACCGAGCGCCACAGGAATTCCGGCATGCCCTTTTCGCGCACCTTCTTCAGCCGCGCCGGAACGCCCGCCTTGCGGAAATACTTCTGCGCCAGCACGTCCGAGGCGACCTGGCTCCAGCCTTCGGGGATCTCGACCGCATCGTTTCGGAACACCACCGTGCCATCCGGATTGCGGATTTCCGAAACCGTCGTCTTGAACTCCAGCGCGCCATAGGCGCCGGTCGCTTCGGTGGTGAACTTGCGCTCGATCTTCATCGCTGCCCCGTCTCCAGTTTGGTTGTGGCGGGCTTTGCCCGTCCTTTGTGATCTGCCTGTCAAAACCGCTTCTGTCCCTGTCCCCCATGGGCAGAGAGGCACAGGTCACCCTGCGCTGGTTTCCGGATTTCAAGACCTGTCAGTATTGCCCGGACACTACATCTGGTGGTTGTCCCGGCGACTTGGTCAAACTGTCGTAAACCGCGTGTAGGTTCAACGAAAAATTCATGCCTGAACACCAGATTTAGCGCTTGACCCGCGCGGACCTAACTAGGGGTGCCGGTTCCATCTGCAGGGGTGCGGCTGGGGATGACTCTGTGGACAGGTCTTGAAGTCTTTTCTGAGAAGGCGGCGAAAACCCTGTCTTCGGGCGGATTTGGAAGGCGTTGCTGCGGATCGGCCTGAATGCCCCGGCGCGGCCCCGCGGCGGCCGGGCGGCCCCGCAGGCGATTCCCCGCCGATGCGCCCGGGCGCGCGGGCTGTTGCAGGAAGGCTGCACATAAGCGCCTTGGTCACAGGGCGGCGGCCGGGATGATTCCCTGCGCGATTGCCGCAATTTCAGGCAAACCACCGCGCGCCTTTGCCTTGCCGCCCCCCGATCCTGCCCAGAAGCCCGGCCCCGGCGCGGCAGCGGTCCGATGCCGCGCCACCGTCGCCTGACCCCGGCAAATGCCGGTCGCAGGGGCCTGTGCTGCGCTTCGCGGTTGAAGCCACGGCCCTTTTGGGACATTTTGCGCGCAATTCCCACGGCACCCAAGGGCGCCCGGCATTCAGAACGCAAAAAAGCAAGGCAGCCCCATGACCGACCCTGTCCCACCCGTCGCCTATAACCGCGTGATGCTCAAGATCTCGGGGGAGGCGCTGATGGGGGATCAGGGATACGGTCTGCACCCGCCCACCGTCGCGCGCATCGCCGAAGAGGTGAAATCGGTGCGCGATCTGGGGGTCGAGATCTGCATGGTGATCGGGGGCGGCAACATCTTTCGCGGTCTGGCCGGATCCGCGCAGGGGATGGAGCGCACGACCGCCGACTATATGGGGATGCTGGCCACGGTGATGAACGCGCTGGCCATGCAATCGGCGCTTGAGGCTCTGGGCGTCTTCACCCGGGTCATTTCCGCGATCCCGATGGATCAGGTCTGCGAACCCTATATCCGCCGCCGCGCCGTCCGCCATCTTGAGAAGAAACGCGTCTGCATCTTCGCTGCAGGCACCGGCAATCCCTATTTCACCACCGATACCGCCGCGACCCTGCGGGCCAATGAAATGGCCTGTGAGGCCATCTTCAAGGGCACCAAGGTGGATGGGGTTTATGACAAGGATCCCAAGAAACATGCCGATGCCAAACGCTATGACCGCGTCACCTATGACGAGGTGCTGCAGAAACATCTGGGTGTGATGGATGCCTCGGCCATCGCGCTGGCACGTGACAACAATCTGCCGATCATCGTCTTTTCGCTGGATGAACCCGGCGGCTTTCGCGGCATCCTTGCGGGGCAGGGCACCTATACCCGCGTGCAGGGCTGACGCTCCCAACGCTCTTTGATTTGTCCGCCGCCCCGGCTAGAAAGGGCGCAGCGGGACGCTTGCAGAACGGAAAAGAACCCATGTCCGACGATCTCGATATCGACCTTGACGACCTCGCGCGCCGCATGGATGGCGCCCTTGCCTCGCTGCGGACCGAATTCGCATCCTTGCGCACAGGCCGCGCCTCAGGCTCCATGCTGGAACCGGTGATGGTGGATGCCTATGGCACGCTGACGCCGATCAATCAGGTCGGCACCGTGAATGTGCCCGAGCCCCGGATGGTGACGATCAATGTCTGGGACAAGGGGCTGGTCGGCAAGGTCGAGAAGGCGATCCGCGATTCCGGGCTGGGGATCAATCCGCAGCTCAACGGCACGATCATCATGCTGCCCATTCCCGAACTGAATGAGGAACGCCGCCGCGATCTGACCAAGGTCGCCGCGCAATATGCCGAAAGCGCCCGCGTCTCGATCCGCAATGTGCGCCGGGACGGCATGGACCAGATCAAGAAGGCCAAGACCGCAGGAATGTCAGAAGACGACCAGAAGATGTATGCCGATGAGGTGCAGGAGCTGACCGACAAGGCCATCGGCAATGTGGACAAGGCACTGGAGGCCAAGCAGGCCGAGATCATGCAGGTCTGAGATCCGGACTGCACTGACCCTCCTGATCGCAGGAAAGGCGCCGTAATGGCCAGATCCGACACCAGCCTGCCGAACGGTCCGCAAGCGACCCGTGACGGCGGCATGCCGGCCCCCCGGGCCGCGCATGTGGCGATTATCATGGATGGCAATGGCCGCTGGGCCACCAATCGCGGCTGGCCGCGTCTCGTCGGGCATCGCAAGGGCGCCGAGCGGGTGAAAGAGATCGTCCGCGCCGCCCCCGATCTGGGCATCGAATGGCTGACGATCTATGCCTTTTCCACCGAGAACTGGAAACGATCAACCGAAGAGGTGCTGGGTCTGATGGCGATCTTCGCGCGCTATATCCAGCGCGAGGCCGACCGTCTGGCGGCCGAAGATGTGCGGATGCGCTTCATCGGGGATCGCAGCCGTCTGGACCCCAAGCTGCAACGCCTGATGGCAGGGATCGAATCGCGCACTGCCGGGTTCAAACGGCTGAACCTGACGGTCGCGATCAACTATGGCGGCCGGGATGAGATCCTGCGCGCGATGCAGGCGCTGGCGCGGGATACCGCCGAGGGGCGGCTGGACCCGTGCGACATCACCGAGGCCGCCGTGGCGGAGCGCATGGATACCGCCGGTCTGCCCGATCCCGATCTGGTGATCCGCACCAGCGGTGAGACGCGGACCTCGAATTTCCTGCCCTGGCAGGCGGCCTATGCCGAATATGAATTCACGCCGACGCTCTGGCCCGATTTCACACCGGCCGAACTGGATGCGATCTTGGCGCGGTTCGGCAATCGGGAGCGTCGTTTCGGCGGCGTGGTGCGCGCATGACACCATCGGCACCCCGCTGGTCGGATCTGCGCCCGCGCCTGATTTCGGCGATTGTCATGCTGACCGTGGGCGCGGTCGAGATCTGGCTGGGCGGGCCCAGCTTTACCGTGCTGGTGCTGGTGCTGACGGCGGCGATGCTTTGGGAACTGGCCCGGATGACCGCGCCGTCACACGTGCGCAGCGCGCTGATCATGTCGGCCCTCGGGGCCGGGGCGCTGCTGATCGTGCTGCTGTCCCCGCGTGAGACGGCAGGCGCGCTGCTGCTGGTGCCCGCGCTGGCCTTCGCGCTGACGCAGCGGCGCGACCGCAGACTGTCGGCGGCATGGGCGGCGGCGATCATGTTCGCGGGTTATGGTCTGGTCGTACTGCGCGACAGTGCCGGGGCGGTTGCGATCCTCTGGGTCGTGGCGGTGGTCGTGATCTGCGATGTCATGGGCTATTTCGCCGGGCGCACCTTTGGCGGGCCGAAATTCTGGCCTGCGGTCAGCCCCAAGAAAACATGGTCGGGCACTGTGGCGGGCTGGATCGGTGCTGCAGTCGTCGGTGGCGTTTTCATGGCGCTGGGGCATGCGGAATGGACGATCCTGCTGCTGTCGCCCTTCATCGCGCTTGCCGGTCAGATGGGCGATATTGCGGAAAGCTGGCTGAAACGCCGCGCAGGCGTGAAGGACAGTTCATCCCTGATCCCCGGTCATGGCGGGGTGCTGGACAGATTTGATGCGATGACCGGGGCGATTGCGGCGCTGATGCTGCTGGATCTGCTGCTGACGCTGTCCCTGCCTGCCGTGGCGAACTGACATGACCGACCCTGCGTTTTCCTTTCGCGGACAGGTCGCGCGGGCCGGTCAGTCGGGCAACTGCCGCCACCCCGGATGGGGCCGCTGATGCGCCGCATCTCGATTTTCGGGGCGACCGGTTCAATCGGGGAAAGCACCTTTGACCTGATCCGCCGTGCGGGCGGGGCAGGGGCCTTTCACACGGTCGCGCTGACCGGCGCGCGCAATGTGGCCCGTCTGGCCGAAATGGCCCGCGAATTGCGCGCCGAAATCGCCGTGACCGCCGATCCCGCCTGCCTGCCTGACCTGCGCGCGGCGCTGGACGGGTCGGGGGTCAAGGCCGCTGCCGGGCCGGATGCGATCATCGGGGCGGCCGACCGCCCCGCCAACTGGGTCATGTCGGCCATCGTCGGGGCGGCGGGACTGGCACCGGGCCTGCGCGCGCTGGAACAGGGGGCCACGCTGGCGCTGGCCAATAAGGAAAGCCTTGTCACCGCAGGCCCTTTGCTGATGGCGACGGCACGCGCCCATGGCGCAACCGTCCTGCCGGTGGACAGCGAACATTCCGCCGTGTTTCAGGCCCTGACGGGTGAGGATATCGCGACCGTCGAGCGCATCATCATCACCGCATCAGGCGGGCCGTTCCGCGACTGGACCGCCGAGCGCCTGCGCGATGTGACGCTGGCGCAGGCGGTGGCGCATCCCAACTGGTCGATGGGCCAGCGCATTTCGGTAGACAGCGCCTCGATGTTCAACAAGGCGCTTGAGGTCATTGAAACGCGCGAGTTTTTCGGGATCGCGCCGGACCGGATCGAGGTGCTGGTGCATCCGCAATCCATTGTCCATGCGCTGGTGGGGTTCCATGACGGGGCGGTGATGGCGCATCTGGGTGCCCCGGATATGCGCCATGCCATCGGCTATGCGCTGAACTGGCCCGCCCGCCGCGCGCTTCCGGTGGAGCGCATCGACCTTGCCCGTCTTGCCACGCTCAGTTTCGAGGCCCCTGATGAGGCCCGCTTTCCCGCCCTGCGCCTTGCGCGCGAGGTGATGGCGGCAGGTGGCGGCACCGGGGCGGTGTTCAATGCGGCCAAGGAGGTGGCTCTGGACCACTTCATCGCGGGAAGTTTACCCTTCCCGGCCATGGCGGAAGTGGTTGAAACCGTGCTTGCCCGGGTTTCGCGACAGAATGGCCTTGGAATTGCCCCTCGTTCTCTGGAGGAAGTGCTTTATATCGACGCGATGGCGCGGCGTGTGGCGTCGGCGGCCATCAACGACCGGAATTCGTAAACCCGGGCCTGTGCGAACCCGGGCGCAAACCCGGGCATCGCCCATCCCGGGCAACAGTGAAGAAAGACCCAAGTGGAACTCATCGGACTTATCCCCAGCTTCGGCAATCTGCTCTGGACGGTGCTGGCCTTCGTTCTGGCGCTGTCGATCATCGTCGCGGTGCATGAATACGGTCATTACATCGTCGGGCGCTGGACCGGCATCCATGCCGAGGTGTTTTCGCTGGGCTTCGGGCCGGTGCTGTTTTCCCGGATGGACCGCCATGGCACGCGCTGGCAGTTCGCGCTGCTGCCCTTCGGCGGGTATGTGAAGTTCATGGGCGATGCCGATGCGGCCTCGGGCAAGGATGGGGAGGTAATTTCCACGCTTACCCCCGCCGAGCGGCGCCGCACCATGCATGGCGCGCCGCTTTGGGCGCGCTCGGCCACCGTGGCGGCAGGACCGGTCTTCAACTTCATCCTGTCGATTCTCGTTTTTGCGGGGTTCTTTCTCTATAATGGCGTGGCGACGGATCGTCCGGTTGTGGGCGAGCTGAAACCCACCCCGTTTGAGGGGCAATCGCTTCTGCCCGGCGATCTGATTGTTCAGCTTGAGGGCTCTGAAACCCCTGATCTTGCCGCCTTCCTGCGCGCGACCGAGGCGCTGACGCCCGCGCCGGATGTGTCCTATGTCGTCGAACGCGACGGGCAGCGTGTGGCACTGGATGGCCCCTTTCCCTTCCCGCCGATCGCCGATGGCGTGCAGCCGCAATCGGCGGCGCAGGATGTGGGCATCGCGCGCGGCGATGTGATCCTGTCGGTCGATGGCCAGCCCGTGCAGGCCTTTGCCGAATTGCGTGATCTTGTCGGCGCCTCGGATGGCAAACCGCTGCTGATGCAGATCTGGCGCGGTGGTGAAACCTTTGAGGCCGCCCTTGTGCCGCGCCGCATGGACATTCCCCGCGCCGAAGGCGGGTTTGAGACGCGCTGGCTGATCGGGCTCAGCGGGGGGCTGGTCTTCGTGCCCGAAACCCGCCGCCCCGGGCCCCTTGAGGTGGTCGGCCTTGCGGCCTCCGAGACATGGCGCATCGCCACCACGTCCCTTTCGGGGCTGGCCCATATGATTACCGGGGCGATTTCATCCTGCAATCTGCGCGGCCCCATCGGTATCGCCGAAAGCTCGGGTGCTGCCGCAACGCAAGGGGCGGCCTCATTCATCCTGTTCATCGCGATGCTGTCGACGGCGGTGGGGCTGATGAACCTTTTCCCCGTTCCGGTGCTGGATGGCGGTCATCTGGTGTTCCACGCATGGGAGGCGGTGACAGGCAAGCCGCCTTCGGACAAGGCGCTGCGCATCCTGATGACCGTGGGCCTTGCGGTTCTGCTGAGCCTGATGGTCTTCGCGCTTGGAAATGATCTGTTCTGCCCCTGATCCATCCCTGACAGGGCCAAATTGCTGCCACATTCCAAGTCCATTCCTGCCGCAGTGCAGTCATTGCGGAGGTTTGGACATGCAGACAGTCATGCGGGGCTACAGGGGCCTGTCGCTTCTTGTCGATCTGAACTGGGACCGGATCTTCAGCTTCGGAACCATCGTTGTGGGGCTGCTTGCGGGGGCCTATCTGGGCAGCGCCCTGACGCCTTTGTTGCAACCCTGACAGATTGATCCGGGCAAAGAGACAATCTGCCCTCTCAGCCTTTTGACAAGGCAGACCAATCCCGTTAGTCAGTTAGTCGGAACGGGATAAGTGATGGGGCGGAACAATGCATCTTGCGGCAGGCGACGGTAAACTCCGCAAAATCTTGGGCCGTGCTGCGGTAAGCAGAACGGCTCTTGTCGTTTTCCTTTCGCTGTCAACGACTTGGTCTCTGCCTCCCACGATGGCCGAGGCGCAGGAGTTCCGTTTCGGCACCATCCGGGTTGAGGGCAATGACCGCGTTTCCCCCCAGAGCATCGCAAGTTACGCAGGAATCGGTCAGGGACAGGCCGTTTCGGCGGGCGAACTGAACGATGCCTATCAGCGCGTGGTGAACTCCGGATTGTTCGAAACGGTCGAGCTGGTGCCCTCGGGCGGCACGCTTGTGATTCGGGTTCAGGAATATCCGACCGTCAATGTCATCAATTTCGAGGGCAACGCCCGGATTGACGACGAACAGCTTGCCGGACTGGTGCAAAGCCAGTCGCGCCGGGTCTATTCGCCCTCAGTGGCCGAGGCCGATGCCGCCCGCATCATCGAAGCCTATGAAGTGCAGGGCCGCATGGCCGCCAGCGTGACCCCGCGCATCATCCGCCGCGATGGCAACCGCGTCGATCTCGCCTTCGAGATCCGTGAGGGCCGCGTCGTCGAGATCGAGCGTCTGGGTTTCAACGGCAACCGCGCCTATTCCGACCGCCGCCTGCGGCAGGTGTTGCAGACCAAACAGGCGGGTCTGTTCCGCCGCCTGATCCGCGCAGACACGTTCATTCCCGACCGGGTGGAACTGGACAAGCAGTTGCTGCGCGATTTCTATCTGGCGCGCGGCTATATCGATTTTCAGGTGCTGGACGCGACCGGGGAAACCACCCGCGAACGCGACGGTGTCTTCGTGACCTTCACCGTGCGGGAAGGGCGCAGTTTCCAGTTCGGCCGGATCAGCGCGGTCAGTGAGGTCGAGGGGATCGATGCCGAGGAATTCCGCCAGTTGCTGCGCGTGCGCCCCGGGGTCACCTATTCCCCCTCGGTGGTCGAGAACAACATTGCGCGGCTGGAAAACCTTGCCCTGCGCAAGGGTCTGAACTTCATCGCCATTGAGCCGCGCGTGACGCGCAATGATGCGACGCAGACGCTGGATGTGGTCTTTGCGATCACCCGCGGCCCGCGCGTCTTTGTCGAACGCATTGATGTCGAGGGCAACACGACCACGCTGGATGAGGTGATCCGCCGTCAGTTCCGCACCGCCGAAGGCGACCCCTTCAACCCGGGTGAGATCCGCCGCGCCGCCGAACGCATCCGTGCGCTTGGCTATTTCGCCGATGCGGCGGTCGATGCCGAACAGGGCAGCGCGCCCGATCAGGTGATCGTCAATGTCGATGTCGAGGAACAGCCGACCGGCTCGCTGACCTTCGGGGTCAGCTACGGGGCCGATAGCGGCGCCGGTCTGGCAGTGGGTCTGAGCGAATCAAACTTCCTTGGACGCGGGCAGACGGTGGGCGTCGATATCTCGACGGCTTCCGACAACCGTGAGGGCTCTGTCCGTTTCATCGAACCGGCCTTCCTTGGCCGCGATCTGGAATTCAGCTTCGGCGCCAGCTATCGCGAGACGAATACCGAAAATGCGTTCTATGACACGCGGGCGGCCGCGATCAATCTGGGGCTGGCATTCCCGGTGGGCGAGAACAGCCGCCTGCAGCTGAACTACAAGCTGGGCGAATCGCGGATCAAGAACGTGACGCCGGAGGTTATTGGCACCGGAGCTGCGTATCCTGATGGAACCCCTGAGTTCCCCGGCTCCTCCGATATTCTCGTGCGGGAGGCCGCACGCGGTGGGGAAATCACATCCTCGGTCGGTTATCGCTTCACCTATGACACGCGCACCGACGGGCTCAACCCGCTGGGCGGGGTGCTGCTGCGCTTCAGTCAGGATTTTGCCGGTCTGGGCGGCGATCTGCGTTTCGTGCGGACCGAGTTTCTGGCGCTGGCCGAACGCCGCATCATGAATGAGGAAGTGACGCTGCGCGCGATCTTCGAAGGTGGCCATCTGCATATGCTGAAAGGCGACAGCCGCGTGACCGACCGCTATTTCGGCAATGGCAAGATCCGGGGCTTCGAATCCAACGGCATCGGGCCGCGTGATCTGAGAGTTTCCAATGAGGACGCGCTTGGCGGCAATATCTATGCCGTTGCCCGGCTTGAGGCCGAGTTCCCCGTGGGCCTGCCCGAGGAATATGGCATCAAGGGCGGGGTCTTCTTCGATGCGGGATCGGTCTGGAGCCTTGACAATATCGGAGGCGGTCCGACCGGTGGAAACAATGTCGACGACAGTTTCAACCTGCGGTCCTCGGTCGGGGTTTCGGTCTTCTGGGACACGCCCATCGGGCCGCTGCGCTTCAACCTGTCGAAAGCACTGAAGAAAGAAGTCTACGACAAGACGCGCAGTTTCGACCTGACGATTCAGTCGCAGTTCTGATGCAGCGGGCCGTGAAACCGGCCCGCGCCATGCTTCTGGCGGGGCTTGCCTGTGCACTGCCGCTCGCAGGCGTCTCTGCGCAGGGTGTGCAGGGCGAGACCGGCAGCGGGATTGCAGATCTTCCGGCATTCGGGGATTTCTCGGTCGGCCGGCCTGAAAATGCCACGCCCGGCGGGGTCGTCACCATCAATCAACAGGCCTTGTTTGAAAACTCCGCCTTCGGCCGGGCCTCCCTGCAGCGGCTTGAGGAACGCTCTAGTGCCTTGCGGGCCGAAAACCGCCAGATCGAAGAAGCGCTGGAGGCCGAGGAACGCAGCCTGACCCAGCGCCGCCCTCAATTGCCCCCTGAAGAATTCCGCGCCCTTGCCGATGCGTTCGATGACAAGGTCGAGGGCATCCGCAACGCACAGGACGCCAAGGGGCGCGAGGTCAGCCGGATGCGTGAGGCCGATCAGCAGGCGTTTTTCGAAAGTGTCGTGCCGGTCCTTGCCGAATTGCTGCGCGAAAAGGGCGCGGTGGCGCTTCTGGACAATTCCGCCGTTGTGCTCAGCCTCGACAGTATCGACATCACTGCCGAGGCGATTGCCCGCATCGACCTGCGCAGCATCGACCCTACCGGGCAGGGCGGGTTGATGGACCCGGCGCCGGATGGCCCTGCGCCGGTCGGGCCAGATGCGGTCGGGCCAGATGCCAGCAGCCCGGATGCAAGCGGCCCAGATGCAAGCGGCCCTGACCCGGACGGATCCGCAACCGAGGAAAGGCCGTTGCCACCCCCCGATCTTCCCGCCAACGATCTTCCCGCTCCGGCAACTCCCTGACCGGGGCAGCCCCCGTTCAGACCGGCACCGGGGCCACTGTCTTGCCAGCAGTGGGGCAAATTGATAGTCAGTTTCAACAATGCCCCCCTTAACCGGACCCCTGCCGACCGATGCAGGGGCCGCTCAACCGGAAGGCCTGCATGACCCTGCCCACCACCGCCGATATTGCGCTGATCCAGCGCATCCTGCCGCATCGCTATCCGTTCCTGCTGATCGACAAGGTGCGCGATATCGTTCCCAATGTCTCGGCGGTGGGGATCAAGAACATCACCTTCAACGAACCGCAATTCCAGGGCCATTTCCCGGACAAGCCGGTGTTTCCCGGCGTCCAGATCGTCGAGGCGCTGGCCCAGACCTCGGGCGTGCTGGTGGGCGTGTCACTGGATCTGGCCGACAAGAACCTGCTGGTCTATTTCATGGGGCTGGATGCGGTGAAATTTCGCCGCATGGTGGTGCCGGGTGATGTGCTGGAACTGCATGTCACGGTGAAACGCGGCGGCGGCAAGGTCTGGAAATTCGCAGGCCGCGCGCTGGTCGATGGTGAACTGGCGGCAGAGGCGGAATTCACCGCCATGATGGATCTGCCCAAGGCATGAGCGCCGAAATTCACCCCTCCGCCATCGTTGAACCGGGCGCCGAGATTGGCCCGGGCTGCAGGATCGGCCCGTTTTCCATCATCGGACCCGAGGTCCGGCTTGGTCCGGGGGTCGAGGTGAAATCCCATGCCGTGGTGACCGGCTGGACCGAAGTGGGCGAGGGCACAGTGATCTGGCCCTTTGCCTGTGTCGGTGAGGTGCCGCAGGATCTGAAATTCAAGGGCGAACGCACAAGGCTGGTGGTCGGTGCGCGCTGCCGGATCCGCGAAGGCGCGACGCTGAACACTGGCACCGAGGGCGGCGGCGGCGTGACACGGGTGGGCGATGACTGCCTTCTGATGACCGGCTCGCATGTCGGGCATGACGCGACGCTTGGAAACCGGGTGATCCTTGCCAATCAGGCCGCCATCGCGGGCCATTGCCAGATCGGGGACGATGTGATCATCGGCGGGTTGTCGGGGGTGCATCAATGGGTGCGGATCGGGCATGGCGCCATCATCGGCGCGGTGACGATGGTCACCAATGACGTGCTGCCGCATGGGCTGGTGCAGGGGCCGCGCGGCGTTCTGGACGGGCTGAACCTTGTCGGGCTGAAGCGGCGCGGTGTGGAACGGTCCGAGATTACCGCGCTGCGCGCCGCCTATCAGATGCTGGCGCAGGGGGAGGGGTCGTTTCTGGACCGAACCCGCCGTCTGGCCGAGGAAACCGACAGCGCCCATGTCCGCGAGATGACCGATTTCATCCTCTCGGCCAGCGACCGCAGTTTTCTGACGCCGAAATGACCGATACCGCCCTGATCGCCGGGGCAGGGGTCCTGCCCGCCCGCCTTGCCGCCGCCATGCCCGCGCGCCCTCTTGTCGCGGCGCTTGAAGGGTTTGAACCGTCCGGCATCACGCCGGATCTGCAGTTCCGCGTCGAACGGCTGATCCCCTTTCTGGACCATCTGTGCGATCAGGGTATCACGCGGGTCTGTTTCGCGGGGGCGGTGCGCAGGCCCCGGCTGGATCCGTCGCTGTTTGATGCGCAGACCGCGCGGATCGTGCCGCGCCTTCTGGCCGCGATGCAACGGGGCGATGATGCGACCCTGCGGGAGGTGCTGGCCCTGTTTGAAGAGGCCGGGCTGACCATCGTCGGGGTTGAGGATCTGGCCCCCGCGCTGGTTCCCGGCGCTGGGGTGATCTGCGGCACGCCCGGTCCGCGGGATGAGGCCGACGCGACCCGCGCCGCCGCGATTGTTGCGGCGCTGGGGTCGGTGGATGTCGGGCAGGGTTGCGTGGTGCAGCAGGGCCTCTGCCTTGGCGTCGAGGCGATCCCCGGCACCGATGCGATGCTGCGCGGCGTGGCGCAGATCCCGCTGACGCTGCGCCCGGATGCCGGGCAGGGTCGGGGGCTGTTCTACAAGGCACCCAAACCCGGACAGGACCGCCGCGTCGACCTGCCTGCCCTTGGCCCCGAAACGGTGGATCGCGCGGCCGATGCCGGTCTGGGCGGGATGGTCTGGCAGGCGGGCGGGGTGATTGTGCTGGATCTGCCTGTAATGACCGCCCGCGCCACCGCGCAGGGTCTGTTCCTCTGGGCGCGGGCGTGAAGCTATACCTCATCGCGGGTGAGGCATCGGGCGACCGGCTGGGTGCGGCCCTGATGGCCGGGCTGCAGGACCTGCGCCCCGGCATCCGTTTTCAGGGCGTTGCCGGGCCGCAGATGCAGGCCATGGGCATGGGCAGCCTGTTCCCGATGGAAACCCTGTCGGTCATGGGTCTGGCCGAGGTTCTGCCGCGTTATTTCGATCTCAGGGCCCGCATCCGGCAGGTGGCTGCCGATGTTCTGGCGGCGCAACCGGCGGCGCTTGTCACCATCGACAGCCCCGATTTCTGCCTGCGCGTTGCGCGGATCGTCAAGGCGGCCCGCCCCGACCTGCCGGTGATCCATTATGTCGCGCCCTCGGTCTGGGCCTGGCGACCGGGACGCGCGGCAAAGATGGCGCAGGTGGTGGATCATGTGCTGGCCCTGCTGCCGTTCGAGCCACCCTATATGACCGCTGCCGGAATGACCTGCGATTTTGTCGGTCACCCGGTCGTCTCCGACCCCCGCGCAACCCGGGACGAGGCGGCGGCCTTCGCGAGCGATGGCCCGCTGATCCTGACCCTGCCCGGTTCACGCCGGGGGGAGGTCACGCGCCTTGCCCCGGTGATCGGTGAAACGCTGAAGCGGATCAAGGCCAGCCACCCTGCGGTCCGCGCCGTGCTGCCGACGCTGCCACATCTTGAACCCCTGCTGCGTGATCTGACCGCCGGTTGGACGGTCCGCCCCGAGATTGTAACCGATCCGGCCCGCAAGGCCGAGGCCTTCGCCGCCGCCGATGCGGCGCTTGCCGCCTCGGGCACGGTCAGTCTGGAGCTTGCGGCCAATGCCTGCCCCATGGTCATCGCCTACCGGATGCATCCGCTGACCATGTGGCTGATGCGCCGCATGGCGCTGGTTGATACCGTTACACTGGTTAATCTGGTCTCCGAAACCCGCGTGGTGCCGGAATTCCTGGGGCCCGACTGCCGGGCTGACCGGATCGCGCCTGCGCTGCTGGATCTGCTGCGCGACGGGCCGCCCCGCGCAGCACAGATCGCGGCGATGGATCTCACGATGGAACGCCTTGGCCGGGGCGGTGATCCGCCTGGCCTGCGCGCCGCGCGGTCGGTTCTCGCCCGTCTCGACGCCCGTGCGTCCGCTTTATCTGTCTGAAAATATCCCGGGGGGAGGGGGGCTGGCCCCCCTCTGACACCCTGCTCTGCCAGGCGCTGTCAGCGCCCGCGCCAGATCCAGCCGCCGCCCAGAACCCGGCTTGAACCGGGATCATAGAAGACGCAGGCCTGACCGGGGGAAACCCCTTCCTCGGGGTTAAGCAGTTCCACCTCGGCCTCGGTTGCCGAAACAGGGCGCAGGATCGCTTCACGCGGGGGCCGGGTTGAACGCACCTTGACCGAGACCGCCCATTCCGCGCGGCTGTCCAGCGGTGCATCGCCCAGCCAGTTGATCTCGCGCAGCGGCACCCTGCGGGTCGACAGCGCCTCTTTCGGCCCCACCACCACACGACGCGTTTCAGGGTCCAGCCGCACGACATAGACCGGATCACCCAGCCCCCCGATGCCCAGCCCCTTGCGCTGGCCGATGGTGTAATGGATCACGCCGCGATGGCTGCCCAGCACCCGGCCCTCCAGATCGACAATTTCGCCCGGATCGGCGGCGCCGGGGCGCAGTTTCTCGATCACGGCGGCATAATTGCCATCGGGGACAAAACAGATGTCCTGACTGTCGGGCTTGTCGGCCACCGGCAGGCCAAAGCGCGCGGCCAGCGCCCGGGTTTCGGCCTTCGATTGCAGATGCCCCAGCGGAAAGCGCAGATAGGACAATTGTTCCGCCGTGGTCGAGAACAGGAAATAGCTCTGGTCCCGCGCGGGATCGGCCGCCTGATGCAGTTCGGGCCCATGGGCGCCGGTCTTGCGCTGGATGTAATGCCCGGTTGCCATGCAATCGGCATCCAGATCCTTCGCCGTGGCCAGCAGATCCTTGAACTTCACCCGTTCATTGCAGCGGATGCAGGGCACCGGCGTCGCCCCCGCCAGATAGGCATCGGCAAATTCGTCGATTACCGCCTCGCGAAAGGTGTTTTCATAATCCAGCACATAATGCGGAAAGCCCATCGTCTCGGCCACGCGGCGCGCGTCATGGATATCGCGGCCCGCACAGCAGGCGCCCTTTTTCGCCAGCGCCGCGCCGTGGTCGTAAAGCTGCAGCGTCACGCCCACCACGTCATAGCCTTCCGAGGCAAGTTGTGCGGCCACGGCAGAACTGTCCACCCCCCCCGACATCGCTACGACGACACGGGTTTCGGACGGGGGCTTGGCGAATCCCAGCGAATTGAGGGGCCGCGAATTCAGGGGCTGGTCGAGCGGCATGGGGCTGCGCTTTCGGACAGAGGGGTGATGGGCCGCAATATAGGAAAATGCAATGTAGTCTCAACCCCGCATTTCACGCTTGTTTAAGCCTGATGCCACAGTCTTGGGGGCGGGAAGGTCCATGGGGGTGCGGGGCCGGTGGTGGAAGGAGTGCGCAATGTTTCTCAAGAAGGTGGCGGGTCCACGGCAGGTGACGCTGCCTGACGGCTCGGTTCTCAGCCGCGCGGATCTGCCCGCGCCCGACACACGCCGCTGGGTTGCCAGCCGCAAGGCCATAGTTGTGCAGGCCGTGATTCATGGTCTGCTGTCGCTTGGCGAAGCGCTGGAACGCTATGCGCTGTCGGAAGAAGAATTCGCACTTTGGCGGGCAGCGGTGGAAACGCACGGGGAAAGCGGGCTGAAGGTGACCGCGATTCAGAAGCATAGACAACTTTAAATTGTTTGGTGTCTGCTCTGTGTCAGAGTAACGGCTGATTAACCATTGCCCCCCAGTATCGTTAATGAAGCCAGACCTGATGTGGAGTTTTTGATGCGCATTCTTCTTGTGGAAGATGATCCGACTACGTCACGCAGTATCGAACTGATGCTGACCCATGCCAATCTGAACGTCTTCTGCACCGATCTGGGGGAAGAGGGCATCGACCTTGCCAAGCTTTATGATTACGATCTGATCCTGCTGGATCTCAATCTTCCGGATATGAGTGGTCATGATGTGCTGCGCCAGTTGCGGCTGGCGCGGATCGAAACGCCGATCCTGATCCTGTCAGGGTCTGATGACACCGACAGCAAGCTGAGAGGCTTCGGTTTCGGGGCCGATGACTATCTGACCAAACCCTTCCACCGCGAAGAACTGGTCGCGCGTATCCATGCCATCATCAGGCGGTCGAAAGGCCATGCGCAATCGGTGATCCGCACCGGACTTGTCTGCGTCAATCTCGATGCCAAAACCGTTGATGTGGACGGCAAATCGGTGCATCTGACCGGCAAGGAATATCAGATGCTGGAACTTCTGTCGCTGCGCAAGGGCACAACCCTGACGAAGGAAATGTTTCTCAATCACCTTTATGGCGGCATGGATGAGCCTGAATTGAAAATCATAGACGTCTTCATCTGCAAGCTGCGCAAGAAACTGGCCGAGGCGACGGGCGGGGCCAATTACATCGAAACCGTCTGGGGGCGCGGCTATGTGCTGCGCGATCCGGCGCCGGGCGAAATGCAGCAGATCGCAATGGGGGCCTGACACCACGCTGCGGAATGACGGGCGCGGGCACTATGCCTTAGCTGCGTCGCGTCTGGCCACCGAACGCGCGCCATCGGACCGCCCCGCCATCGGACGGGCCCCGCCATCGGGCCAGTCATGCGCAGGGCATACTTGTGGCGCGCGTTCCGGATCTGCGCTTCGGCTGGGCTTGCCACATTTCCCGATGCGGGCGGGCCTGACCGTCTGTTTAAGGGGCTGTCGCCGGTCGGATCGGTCTGTCGCAGGTTCTTGCCGGCGTTACTCCGGCCCTGCCTTTGCCGTGCTGACCCTGCCTTCCGGCGTGTTCAGCCTGCGAAACGCCCGAAACGCCAGCACCCCAGCGGGCACCGCATTGTCGGGGCTGCTCTGGTTCCTCACCCGGGTTTGGCGTCCCGTTTCCGTTGCCAGGCGAAGGGTGGGCGGTGCGCCGCCTCTGGACCTGCGCGCAGGCTGACCCTAAACCTGAATCACCGGCGGGCAGGGGGCGTTCATGCAGGATCACGATATTTCCGGACTGACACGCGATGAGGCGTCGGCAGAACTGGCCCGGCTGGCCGCCCAGATCGCGGCGGCTAATGACGCCTATCACGGTCAGGATGCGCCCGAGATCACGGATGCCGAATTTGACGCGCTGAAGTCCCGCAATGCCGCGATCGAGGCGGCGTTTCCGGACCTGAAACGCGCCGACAGCCCCAGCGACCGCGTCGGTGCCGCCCCTTCCGAAAGCTTTGGCAAGGTCACCCATGCCGAGCGGATGCTGAGTCTCGAAAACGCCTTTGACGATGAAGATATTCAGGAATTCGAACGCCGGATCCGCAGCTATCTGGGGGGCGATCCGCAGCTTGCCTGGACGGCGGAACCGAAGATCGACGGCCTGTCACTGTCGCTGCGGTATGAAGGTGGGCGGCTGACCGTCGCGGCAACACGCGGTGATGGCGAAACCGGTGAGAACGTGACCGCCAATGCCCGCACCATTGTCGATATCCCGACCACGATTTCCGGTGCTCCCGACCTGCTGGAAGTGCGCGGTGAGGTCTATATGGCGCATGAGGATTTCGTGGCGCTGAATGCGCGTCAGGCCGAACGCGGCGGCAAGACCTTTGCCAATCCGCGCAATGCTGCCGCCGGAAGCCTGCGCCAGCTGGATGCCGCGATCACCGCCGCGCGGCCCTTGCGGTTTTTCGCCTATGCCTGGGGCGCGCTGTCCGAACCGCTGGCGGAAACCCAGATGGGGGCCATCGAACGTCTGGCGGGATTTGGCTTTCGCACCAATCCGCTGACGCGGCTTTGTCAGTCCCCTGCCGAATTGCTGAACCATTACCGCATGATCGAGGCGCAGCGCGGCAGTCTTGGTTATGACATCGACGGGGTTGTTTACAAGGTCAACGATCTGGCACTGCAGCGGCGGCTGGGGTTCCGGTCGGCCACACCCCGCTGGGCCATCGCGCATAAATTCCCCGCCGAACTCGCCTGGACCGAACTGCGCGCCATCGACATTCAGGTCGGCCGCACCGGGGCCTTGTCGCCGGTGGCGCGGCTTGCCCCGGTGACGGTGGGCGGGGTCGTGGTGTCGAATGCCACGCTGCATAATGAGGATTATATCGCGGGCCGTGACAGCAAAGGTGGGATAATCCGCGACGGCAAGGATATCCGCATCGGCGACCGGGTGCAGGTTTACCGCGCCGGCGATGTGATTCCGAAAATCGCCGATCTCGACCTGTCGCATCGCTGCCCCGGGGCCCTGCCTTACGTCTTTCCCAATCACTGCCCCGAATGCGGCAGCCCCGCGCTGCGCGACGAAGGGGATTCCGTGCGCCGCTGCAGTGGCGGGCTGATCTGCCCCGCGCAGGCTGTTGAACGGCTCAAGCATTTCGTGTCGCGCAATGCGTTCGATATCGAAGGTCTGGGCGCAAAACAGGTCGAGGCGTTCTGGAAAGACGGCTGGATCGCGACTCCCGCCGATATCTTCCGTCTGCAAGACCGCTATGGCAGCGGGCTGAAACAGCTGAAAAACCGGGAGGGCTGGGGCCCGAAATCCGCCGAAAACCTGTTCCGCGCCATCGAGGAAAAGCGCCGTATCCCGTTGAACCGCCTGATCTTTGCCCTTGGCATCCGCCATGTCGGAGAGACGACCGCCGCGCTGCTTGCCGCCCATTACGGCACATGGCCCGGCTTTGAGGCCGCAATGCGGGCGGCAAAGGCCGGGGAGGGGGCGGAGTGGGCCGATCTTCTGGCAATTGACGGGGTGGGGGCGGTGCTTGCGGGTTCGGTCATTGCCGCATTCGACAATCCGCGTGAACGCGAGGCCATCGACGCGCTGGCCGCCGAACTGGAGGTGCAGCCGGTTCTGGCCCGTGCCCCTGTCGACAGTCCGGTGGCGGGCAAGACCGTGGTGTTCACCGGCAGTCTGGAAAAGATGACCCGGGCCGAGGCCAAGGCGCGGGCCGAGGCGCTGGGGGCGAAGGTTTCGGGGTCCGTATCGGCCAAGACCGATCTGCTGGTGGCCGGGCCGGGGGCGGGATCCAAGGCGAAAGAGGCAGCACGTCTGGGCATCGAAACGATTGATGAGGATGCCTGGCTTGCCCTCATCGGCACGGCATGACCCGCCCCGAGACGCTTTTCCCGCTGTTTGCCGGGCTTGAAACGCTTGATGGGATCGGGCCGAAAACGGCGGCTGCCCTTGCCGGGCTGGGGGTGGAGCGCCCGAGGGATCTGTTGTTCCTGCTGCCCCATTCCGGGGTGGACCGTGCCCGGCGGGGCAGTCTGCGTGATGCCGCGCTGCCGGGTGTCGTTACGGTCGAGGTGGAGATCGTCGCCCATCAGCCGCCCCGCACGAAGGGCCGCCCCCACCGCATTCTGGTGCGCGACGCAGCACTGGATTTCCAACTCGTGTTTTTCCACGCGCGGGGTGATTACCTGATGCGGCAATTGCCGGTCGGGGAAAGACGGCTGGTCTCGGGCCGGGTGGAGCTTTTCGACGGGCTGGCGCAGATGGTTCATCCCGACCATATCCTGCTGCCCGGTGAGGCGCGCGAGCTGCCGCTTTATGAACCGGTCTATCCGCTGACGGCGGGTGTCACGCAAAAGGCATTGGCGCGCGGAGTGACTGCGGCGCTGGCGCGTCTGCCGGATCTTGCCGAATGGATCGACCCGGGGCTGATCGCGCGGGAGGGCTGGCCCGGCTGGGCCGAGGCGCTGCGCGCCGCCCATGCCCCGGCCTCGGCCGCCGATCTGGCCCCCACCGCCGGGCCGCGGGAGCGGCTCGCCTATGATGAGCTGTTTGCGCATCAACTGACGCTGTCGCTGGCGCGCGCCTCGCTGCGGCGCACACGGGGCCGGGTGACGCAAGGCGACGGCGCGTTGCGGGCGCGGGTTCTGGCGGGCCTGCCCTATGCGCCCACCGACGCACAAGCCCGCGCGGTGGATGAGATTGCCGCCGATATGGCAGCACCCTTGCGGATGAACCGCCTGCTGCAGGGCGATGTCGGATCGGGCAAGACGCTGGTCGCCTTCCTTGCGCTGCTGGTTGCGGTCGAGGCGGGCGGGCAGGGCGTGCTGATGGCCCCCACGGAAATTCTTGCGCGCCAGCATCACGACGGTCTGGCCTCGCTGGCGGCGCTGGCTGGCGTGCGGCTGGACCTTCTTACGGGCCGCGACAAGGGGGCGGAACGGGCGGCAAAACTGGCCGATCTTGCGGCGGGGCGCATCGGCATACTGGTCGGCACCCATGCGGTGTTCCAGAAGGATGTGGACTTTGCCGATCTGCGGCTGGCGGTTGTCGATGAACAGCACCGTTTCGGCGTTGCACAGCGGATGGAACTGGGCGCCAAGGGCCAGTCGGCGGATGTGCTGGTGATGACCGCAACGCCCATTCCCCGCAGTCTGGCACTGGTCAGCTATGGCGATATGGATGTTTCGGTTCTGGATGAAAAACCCCCGGGCCGTCAGCCGATCCGCACCGCGCTTATCCCGACCGACCGGCTGGAGGAGGTGATCGCCAAGCTGCGTCAGGCGGTGGCCGAGGGGCGCCAGGCCTATTGGGTCTGCCCGCTGGTCGAAGACAGCGAGGTGCTGGATTACGCCTCGGCCGAGGCGCGGTTCAAGGCGCTGCGTGCGGCATTGGGCGAGGGTGTCGTGGCGCTGGTCCATGGCCAAATGCCTGCTGCCGAAAAGGACGCGGCCATGGCGGGTTTCGTGGCCGGACAGACGCAGGTGCTGGTCGCGACCACGGTGATCGAGGTCGGGGTCAACGTGCCCGCTGCCACGATCATGGTGGTGGAACGGGCCGAAACCTTCGGTCTGGCGCAACTGCATCAGCTGCGCGGCCGGGTCGGGCGCGGCACGGCGCAATCGACCTGCCTGCTGCTGTATCAGGCGCCGCTGTCGGAAAGCGGCGCGCGCCGCCTGAAGGTGCTGCGCGACAGCGAGGACGGGTTCCGCATCGCCGAAGAGGATCTGGCGATGCGCGGCGCGGGGGATCTGATCGGCACGGCGCAATCGGGCCTGCCCCGGTTCCGCGTTGCGGATCTGGAACGTCAGGCTGCCCTGATGGCCGTGGCGCAATCGGATGCGCGGGCGCTCCTGATGCAGGATCCGCAGCTTTCCGGCCCGCGCGGCATGGCGGTGCGCGCGCTGCTTTGGCTGCTGGATCAGGATCGCGCGATCCGTCTGATCTCGGTCGGTTGATGGTTTGTTCTCATAAAGTTCTTTACAGAGCCCGAATCATATGAGAACAATATAGCAACAACGGGATGCAGGAGGTTGCCATGCTGAATGAAATCAAGGCCGTCATCACCCGCTCGGGCGACACGCTGCTGGAGGATGCGCTGGGGGTTACAGCACTTTTCGCGGTTCTGGTGGCAGGGCTGTCGCTGCCCGGTCTGATCTGATGCCCGCGCTGATCCGATGACCGGGATGACAAAGGGTCAGGGCGGCGACAGCGCCGGATCGAACGGATAGCGGGTCAGGTTCTCTGCGCCGGTTTCGGTGATCAGCACCTGATCCTCGATCTTGATCGAGAAGTCGCCGCCTTCCGGGCTGACCAGCGCTTCGATACACAGCACCATCCCCGGCTCCAGCGCGGTCTCGAAGGCGCCGTCCACCCAGTCGTCGGGATAGGGCACGAAGGGCCATTCATCGCACAGCCCCACACCATGCATCTTGCAGGAATATTTCTGCCGCTGGAATTCGGGCTCCAGAACGTGCCCGCCATGGGTCAACTCCCGGATCGTGACCCCGGGGCGCAGCCGTTCGAAATGGCTGTCGATATGGTCCCGGGCATGGCGCATGGCAGAAATCATGTCGGGTCGCGGCGCGCGGTCCCCGATCCACCATGTGCGGGAAATGTCGATGCAGATGCCATAGGCGCCGATCAGATCGGTGTCGAAGGCCACGATCTCATTCGGCTGCACGATGCGCGGCCCGCATTCCTGAAACCACGGATTGCTGCGCGGCCCCGAGGCCAAGAGCCGCGTCTCGATCCATTCCCCACCGCGCCGGATATTGCCCTTGTGCAGTTCCGCCCAGATATCATCCTCGCTGACATTCCCGCGCGGGACCTCGGCCCGGGCAAAGCGTTCCATTTCGGCAATCGCCGCCTCGCAGGCATGATGGGCGCAGCGCATCGCGGCAATCTCGTCCGGGCCCTTCACGGCGCGGGCGCGTTCGGTCACGACCTCGCCTTCCAGCACCTCGAACCCGGCACTCTCCAGCGCCCGCAGCCCGTGGACCATGATCTTGTCCACAGCCAGCCGCCGGTTGCTGCCCGAATGGGCCGCCATCACTTCGGTCACCTGCGCTGCGAAATCGCGGGCATCCTGCGCCGTACGGTCGCCGCAGACATTGTAGAAAAAGGACGCGCCCGAACGCAGTTCCGCCACCAGCGGGTTATAGGTCACCAGAAAGGGCGCATTGCGATATTCCCACATCACCATATGCCCGTCGGCACACAGCAGGCAGGCGCGGAACGGGTTGTGGCTGTTCCACAACTGCATATTGGTGGTGTCGGTCGCATAGCGGATATTCAGCGGATCGAACAGCAACAGCCCGCCGATACCCTGCGCCACCAGCGCCTCGGTCAGCCGCCGCCAGCGCCAGTGGCGCATCGCGGCAAGATCGGGCAGCGCCAGCCCCGCCGCCGCCCATTCGCCAAAGGCACGCTGCGTCGGCCCGATCTCGATCCGGTCATTGTCATTCGGGCTGCCATCGCCCAGCCGGGCACCCCGGCCGGGGTCGATCTTGCGCGGTCTGTCCATGGCGGGGCCCTCCCTTTGGTCTAGATTTTCCGCATCTGAGGACTTGTGCTGCCGATGCCGCGACATCGCCTGTCGCAATCGGGCTTTCCGCGCGCCGCCTGACCTCCTATTCCTCGGACATGCAACCGATCCTGCAATCGCGCCTGCCCGAGGCGATCTGGATGAACCCCGCCACAGAACGCCTGCCCGGCATCCTGCCGGTCGCGGGGGAGGACTGGCTGCGCCTTGACGATGCCTATGCCGGCCAGATGGCCGAACGGGACCGCCTGATCGCCGCCGATCCCGATGTGGTCCATGCGCTATTGCCCGGGGCGCGTGCCGCCGCAGGGGAACTGCTGGATCTGGTTCTGGACCGCCTCACCCGTCTGCCCGGTTTCACTTTTGCCGCCGATCACGTCCTCCGCCCGGATGGCGCGCGGATCCCACTGGATCGCTCGGCACCGCTTCTGACCCTCGGACGCCTCGTGCAGACCGATTTCTGCATCCTGATGCCGGACATGGCTCCGGGCGCGCAGGCAGAGCATCTGCTGGCAGGTGCCATTCTGTGCTTTCCCGCAAGCTGGACCCTGTCGCAGAAGATCGGCCGCCCGCTGACGCGCATTCATGTCCCGGTGCCGGAATACGGTCCCAATCTCGCCGCCCGCGTGCAGCGGCTTTTCGATGCGATCCGCCCGGAACAGCCGCTTTGGCGCGGCAATGCGCTGATCTATGACGATCCGACCCTGCATCAGCCCCGGGCCGAGGGCGTGGCGCGCCCGCAACCGATTCAGAAACTATACCTGCGATCTGAACGCCAATGCCTGCTGCGCCTGCCGCAAAGCCGCGCCGTGGTTTTTGCAATCCACACAACAGTGATCCGGATTGCCGATCTTGACCCCGAGGCGCGCGCCTCGCTGCTGGCGGCCCGCGCCTAGCCTCTTCTTCTCTATCGCAAATATCCACGGGCCCCCGGGCCTGCGATCAGGGCGTCCGACGCCCCGCCCGGCCGCCGCGCCGCTGGCCCAGACGGCCCTTGCGCGCGGGCAAGTCTGCCATCACCACGGCCCGCGCCTCGGGCGTCATGCGCGACCAGGCGGCGATTTCGTCGATGGACCGGTAGCAGCCCAGACAGATCCGCGCCTCGGGATGCACGACGCAGATCTTGATACAGGGGCTTTCCACCTCATCGCGTTTCCAGATCTCATCGGTCATGCCGCACCCCCGCCGGATTGACGTGCCAGAAACCCGAACCGGTCCAGCGCCCCCTGCAGGATATAACCCGCCGCGACATGGTCGATCACCTCGGCGCGACGTTTGCGCGACGTATCCGCCTCCAAGAGCGCGCGTTCGGCGGCCACCGTCGACAGCCGTTCATCCCAGAAGGTCTGGGGCAGGGGGCTGATCCGCGACAGGTTGCGGGCAAAGGCCCGGGTTGCCTGCGCGCGCGGCCCCTCGCTGCCATCCATATTGCGCGGCAGGCCCAGAACGATGCCGGTCACCTCACGCTTGGTCAGCAGCTTCAGCAGTGCCTCGGCATCAAGGGTGAATTTCACGCGGCGGATCGTGCTGTCAGGGCTGGCGACCATCCGGCGGCGGTCCGAGATGGCGACGCCGATGGTCTTTTCGCCGAAATCCAGCCCGGCCAGCGCGCCCTGTGGCGGTAACGCGGCCAGAAAACCCTCAAGATCATCAAAAGCCGTCATTCGGTCAGTCCGGCACGGCTTGCGGCCTCGGCAATCCGCGCAAGATCCGCCTCGCGGCCCGCAAAATTCACCAGTGCCTCGGCCCGGATCGCTTCGGCGCGCTCCCGTTCACCCAGTTGCGCCAGCGCAAGGATCAGCCGCGCCCATTCATCCGCCGTGCCGCCCTCGGTCGCCAGACGCGCGTTCAGCCCTTCGACCATGCCGCGGATCATCTCGTCGCGCTCGGCGGGGGACAGGTCTGCCGCCGCCTCTATATCGGCCGCTGCCGGGCCGGGCAGGGCCGGTTGCGCGGTGGTGGTTTCGGGCGGCAATTCGTAGCGCACGCCTGCAATCCGCGCCAGTTCCTCGATCCGGTCCCGCACCTCGGGCCGCCAGGGGCTTTCGGGGGGGGCGGTATCCAGCAATTGCCGCCAGAAGCGGAAGGTCAGATCCTGCCTGCCGATCTGCAGGTTCAAAAGCCCCGCGAAGAACAGTGCCGTATCGTTGCGCGGATCGCCCTGCAGCACCGCGCGGATGATGTTTTCCGCCTCGGGGGAAACCTGCCCCGCCGCCGCCTGAATCATCAGGGTCGCATGCAGCAGCCGGTCCTGTGCCGTTGCCGCATTGCCCTTCAGCGTGATGACGCGGGCCTGCGCACGATGGGCGGCGTCGAAATTGCCCAGATTGGCCTCATTGCGCGCCAGAAGCTGATGCCCCTGCAAATCGTCGGGCCGCTCCTCCACTGTTGCGCGCAACTGTTCGACCAGCCGCGCGAAATCCGGATCCACCCCCGCCAGCGGGGGGGAGGGCGGAAGGGCTGCCTCCAATGCCGCCTGCGGCAGGCGGGCGGCGCGGCGGTCCTCGGCCAGTTCAAGACGCAATTGCAGGGGCAGGTCGGTGGTGCCGGGCGCGCCCAGCCGGGTATAGATCCAGAACCCCGCAAGCAGCGTGACCAGAACCAGAGACCCGACCATCACCGCACCGCGCGATGCGCCTGCGGTGCTTGTGCCGGTATTCGTCTGTGCCTCTGCCGCCGACAGCACCCTGTCGGTTTCCAGCAGACGCCGGGCCACCTCGGCCCGCATCCGTCCTGCCTCATCCTCGGTGACGATACCGCGCGCGACCTCGCGCTCGATCTCGCGCAGCTGATCACGATAAACCCGCCCATCGAATTCAGCCGCGCGCAGCTCCAGCCCCTCACCGCCGCGCCGCAGCGCCTGCAAAAGGATCATTGCCACGCCAAGGGTCATCGCCCCGGCCATCGCCCAGAACAGCATATCCGACACGTTTTTCCGTCCTTTCCGCTTCTTCTTCCTCTATCCGCTCTGCCGCCCGGGCAAAAGGTTTATTCACCCGGCAGCCCCTGCGCGTCCTGTCGCACCCGTCCCGCACGTGCATGTCGCAAATAACCCGATTGTGCCGCTCATGGGTGCGGATATATCCCGGTCCCGTTCCACAACCCGGAACGGAACCATGCCCGGAGAGTCGCGCCATGAAACGCTATTCCGTCTTTGCCATCGCCCGAGAGGCGTTGCGCCATCACAGCGGCTGGGATCGCGCCTGGGCCAGTCCCGAACCGCGTGCCAGCTATGATGTCGTGATCGTGGGCGCGGGCGGCCACGGGCTTGCCACGGCCTATTACCTTGGCAAGAATTTCGGCATCACCAATGTTGCGGTGATCGAAAAGGGCTGGCTGGGTGGGGGCAATACCGGGCGCAATACGACGATCATCCGCTCCAACTATCTGCAGGACCCGTCCGCCGCGATCTATGAAAAGGCCCGCAGCCTTTATGAAACCCTTTCGCAGGACCTGAACTACAATGTGATGTTCAGCCCGCGCGGCGTGATGATGCTGGCGCAAACGCATCATGAGGTGCGCGGTTATCTGCGCACGGCCCATGCCAATGCGCTGCAGGGTGTCGCGACCGAATTCATAACGCCTCAGCGGGTCAAGGAACTGTGCCCGATCATGAATATCGACGGGCCGCGCTATCCGGTTCTGGGCGCGCTCTGGCAGCCGCGCGGCGGTACGGCGCGTCATGATGCGGTGGCCTGGGGCTATGCGCGGGCCTGTTCGGCCATGGGCATGCATATCATCCAGCAATGTGAGGTGAAGGGCGTGCGGTCCGAGGGCGGCGCCGTGACCGGGGTGGAAACCACCAAGGGATTCATTGGCTGCAATAAGCTGGGTATCGTGGTTGCGGGCCATTCCGGGCAGGTCGCCGATATGGCGGGTTTCCGTCTGCCGGTCGAGGCAGTGGCCCTGCAAGCGCTGGTGTCGGAACCGATCAAACCCTGCATGGATGTCGTGGTCATGGCCAACACCGTGCATGGCTACATGTCGCAATCCGACAAGGGCGAAATGGTCATCGGTGGCGGCACCGACGGGTTCAACAATTTCACGCAGCGCGGGTCCTTCCATCATATTGAGGAGACGCTGCGCGCGCTGGTCGAGACCTTCCCGATGCTGAGCCGCCTCAAGATGCTGCGGCAATGGGGCGGGATCGTGGATATGACCGGCGACCGGTCCCCGATCATCTCGAAAACGCCGCTGGGCAATTGCTTCATCAATTGCGGCTGGGGTACGGGCGGGTTCAAGGCGATCCCCGGCTCGGGCTGGGCCATGGCCGAACTGATGGCCAAGGGTGAACCGGGGCCGCTGGCGCGCGATTTCAACCTCTGGCGCTTCCGCGAGGGCCAGTTCATTGACGAATCCGTCGCCGCCGGGGTGGCGCATTGATGCCGACCCGTTCCGCAATTCCGGCAATCCTTTGCCCATGCGCCGCCCGATCCGATCCGGCGCGGAACGGATCGGCCCTCCGGTCTGTTGTCCTGCCAGTTGAAGTTGAAACTGGAAAGGACACCCTGTCATGGCCTATGAACAAGACCGCCTCCCCGGGAACCAACCCTATGCCGGTGACCCCCGTCTCGCCGATCCGGTGCATCGCACGCCACCGCCCGGATCGGGCGTTGCCCCGATTGCCGGACTCATCGCTGTTGTCGCCATTGTCGCCCTCGTGCTGTTCGGCCTTTTCGGAGGCTCCGAGGATGCAACCGCCCCGGCAACCGCGCCTGCGGCTGTTGACGCGCCGCTGGCACCCGAAGCCGGCGCTCCCGCTGCCGACAGCATGGCCCCTGCCGCCGATGGCATTGCTCCGCCTGCCGCAACCGATGGCGCCGAAACCGCTCCTGCGCCCGTTCCGGAAGCTGCACCCGCTCCGGCAGAATAACGTCAAGACGACCTGGCCTGTGCCCGGTCCGGCCCAGCCATTGTCCCGGGGGGAGGCGTCCCCCCGGGCCATGCGTTTTGCTTGGCCCTGTTTTCATCTTGGCCCAAATACCTTGGGGGTCCGGGGGCGAAGCCTCCGGCCTCTTTTTGCTTGCGAGGCCCGTTCATGCTGACCCTGACCTGTCCCTGCTGCGGCGTGACCGCCGAGGAAACCGAGCTTGCCCCCGGCTATGAGGCGCATCTGAAGCGTTTCGGACCCGGATCCACCGATGCCGAGTTCGAAAGTTACATGTTCGCGCGCAAGAACCCCAAAGGTGTGCATTTCGAACGCTGGCGCCATGCTTATGGCTGCGGCAAGTGGTTTCTGGCCGCGCGCTGCACCGCCACGCTGGAGGTGTTCGGCACCTATCCCGCGCAGACAACCGAACCCCCGGCCGCGATCCTGGATGCGATCCGCGCCCGCCGTCCCGACTGGAAAGCCTGATCATGAGCACCCGCCTTGCCTCCGGTGGCCGGTTGATCGACCGCAAGACCACGCAGAAATTCACCTTCAACGGCACATGGCTGTCGGGATTCTCCGGCGATACGCTGGCCTCGGCGCTGCTGGCCAATGACCAGATGCTGGTGGGCCGGTCCTTCAAGTATCACCGCCCGCGCGGCATTCTGGCCTCGGGGCCGGAAGAGCCGAATGCGCTGGTCAATCTGGGCCGCGATGACCGGCTGGAGCCGAACCAGCGCACGACCACGACGCCGCTGTTCGACGGGCTGCAGGCCACATCGCAGAACCATTGGCCCAGCCTGGAATTTGATATCGGCGTGGTCAACAACTATGCCGCGCGTTTCCTGCCTGCGGGATTCTATTACAAGACCTTCATCCATCCCCGTGCGGCATGGAAACATCTCTTTGAACCGGTGATCCGCAAATCCGCCGGTCTGGGCCGCGCGCCGAAAGACCGCGATGCCGACCGCTATGAACAGGCCTATGCCTTCTGCGACGTTCTGGTTGTCGGCGGCGGGATCGCGGGCTTGCAGGCCGCATTGTCCGCCGGGCGCCGGGGGGATCGGGTGATCCTGCTGGAACAGGCGGCGCATTGGGGCGGCCGCGCCCCGGTCGATGGCGATGCGGTCGGCGGGATGGCCGCCGGGGACTGGCTGACAGCGGCGCTTGAGGAGTTGCACGCCCTGCCCAACGTCACCCTGCGTGCCGCTTGCACGGCGACGGGGGTCTATGATCACGGCTATGTGCTGGCCGCCGAAAGCCTTGCCGATGCCACGCCCGGCGACGGGCGCCCCCGTCAGCGACTGTGGCGCATCCGCGCGGGCCGGATCGTGACCGCGACCGGGGCAATCGAACGCCCGCTGTCCTTTGCGGGCAATGACATTCCGGGTGTGATGTTGGCCGCCGCGATGCGCGATTATGTGGTCAATCACGCGGTGTCCCCCGGCGACCGCACGGTGATCGTGACCAATAATGACGACGCCTATCGCACCGCGCTGGTGCTGCGCGATGCCGGGCTGGCGGTGCCGGTGATCCTTGATGCGCGCCCCGCGCCTGCAGGCCCGCTGGTCGAGGCGGCGCGCGCGCGCGGGATCCGCATCGAGGCGGGTCGGGCCATCGCCAAGGTCCAGGGCGGCAAGCGCGTGACCGGCGTGCAGATCTGCCTGCAGGCCGGTGAGGGAGCGGTGCTGGAAGAGATTTCCTGCGATGCCGTCGCCATGTCGGGCGGCTGGTCTCCGGTCGTGCATCTGTGGTCCCATTGCGGCGGCAAGCTGAACTGGGATGACCGGCTTTCGGCCTTCCTGCCCGATCCGGCCCGCCCGCCGCTGAACCATGACGGGCGCGCGATGGTGACGCCCGCCGGTGCCGCCGCTGGCATTTTTGAACCCGATGCGATCCTGACCTCGGGTGAGGTGGCGGGGGCGGATCCCGACAGTCTGGGCGAAGTGCAGGATGAACTGCTGGCCCGCCAGTCGGTGGTGGTCCCGCCGGTCTGGGTCATGCCGCAGGGGGCGCGCGCGGATCTGCGCGCCAAGATGTGGCTGGATTTCCAGAATGATGTTAAAGTCTCCGACGTGCAGCTTGCCGCGCGCGAGGGTTATGAATCTGTCGAACATACCAAGCGCTACACCACCTTGGGCATGGCGACGGATCAGGGTAAACTTAGCAATATCAATGGCCTTGCGGTTCTTGCTCAGGCTTTGGGTGAGGATATTCCGCAGGTCGGCACCACGACATTCCGCCCACCCTATACGCCCGTCACGCTTGGAACGCTGGCCGGTGAGGCGCGGGGTGAGATCTTTCAGCCGCTGCGCCGCACCCCGGTCCATGGCTGGCACGAAAGCCATGGCGCGTATTTTGAGCCTGTGGGCCTGTGGCGGCGGCCCTATTGCTATCCGCGCAGCGGTGAAAGCCATGCCGATGCGGTGAAACGCGAGGTGCTGAACACCCGCGCGGGGCTGGGCCTCCTGGATGCCTCGACCCTGGGCAAGATCATCGTCAAGGGCCCGGATGCAGGGCGTTTCCTTGACATGCTCTACACCAACATGATGTCGACCCTGCCGGTCGGCAAATGCCGCTACGGGCTGATGTGCAACGAACAGGGCTTTCTGTCGGATGACGGCGTCGTGGCGCGTCTGGATGAGGATACCTGGCTTTGCCATACCACATCGGGCGGGGCGGACCGGATCCATGGCTGGATGGAGGACTGGCTGCAATGCGAATGGTGGGACTGGAAGGTTTATACCGCCAATCTGACCGAGCATTACGCGCAGATCGCCGTTGTCGGCCCCAAGGCCCGGGCCTTGCTGGAAAAACTGGGCGGCATGGATGTCTCGAAAGAGGCCTTGCCCTTCATGGCATGGTCCGAGGGCAGTCTTGCGGGCATCCCGGCCCGCGCCTTCCGCATCAGCTTTTCCGGTGAACTCAGCTATGAAATCGCCGTGCCCGCCAGCCAGGGCCTTGCCTTCTGGGAGGCCTGCCTTGCGGCGGGCGCCGAGTTCGGCATCTCCCCCTATGGCACCGAGGCGCTGCATGTGATGCGGGCCGAAAAGGGCTTCATCATGATCGGCGATGAAACCGACGGCACCGTGACGCCGCTGGATCTGGGGCTGGCTTGGGCCGTGTCGAAGAAGAAGGCCGATTTTCTGGGCAAGCGCGGGATGGAGCGCAATCATCTCTCCAGCCCCGACCGCTGGCAGTTGGTGGGGTTCGAGACGCTGGACGGATCGGTCATTCCCGATGGCGCCTATATTCTGGCCGAGGGCAGCAATGACAATGGCCAGCGCAACGTGCAAGGTCGTGTGACTTCAACCTATTACAGCCCGACCTTGAAGCATGGTATCGCCATGGGCCTGCTGCATCACGGCCCTTCGCGGATGGGGGAAGTCGTGGAATTCAACAAGACTGATGGCGGAACCGTCAAGGCGCGGGTGGCCGATCCGGTCTTTTATGACAAGACCGGGGAGAAGCAGAATGTCTGAACCGCAAAGCGCGCTTGGCAATCCGGTATTCGAAGGCTTCGCAACGGTGCGCGAAATCGGCCCCATCGGCATGATCACCCTGCGGGCCACCCTGTCCGCGCCCGTTCTGGCCAAGGCGCTGGCCGGGGTCGGGCTGGCCCTGCCCGCACAGCGCCGCATCCTGCGTCAGGGCGCGCGCGCCGCAGGCTGGATGTCGTCGGATGAACTGCTGATCCTCTTGCCCCATTCCGAGGTGCCCGAGGTTCTTGCAAGTCTTTCCAAGGCTTTGCAGGGCGAACATCATCTGCTGGCCGATATCTCGGATGCCCGCGCGGTTTTCCGCATCGAGGGGGTGAAGGCCGGGCAGGTTCTGGCCAAGCTGTGCCCGGTCGATCTGGATCGTCTGGAACCCGGTGAACTGCGCCGCAGCCGCGCCGCGCAGGTTGCCTGCGCCTTCTGGGCGGAAGACGATGGGTTCACGCTGATCTCTTTCCGGTCGGTGGCAGGCTATGTGATGGGGCTGCTGACCCATTCCGCGCAGACGGGAAGCGAGTTGTATTCCGCCTGATCCTGTCGCCGGATCTTCACCCCGTCCCGGCGCCCGAAACCGGTGCCTGATCCACGCCGGGGCGGAGCGGCGGCTGCACTCTGTTTGCCAAATTCACCCGCTCCCCTTGACCTCGGGAACGCGAAGGCTCTTATTCGCGTTAACCCGAAGCACTCTTTCGAAAGGAAACGACATGGCTTTCACGCTCCCCGATCTTCCCTATTCCCATGATGCGCTCGCCGATCTGGGCATGTCGAAGGAAACGCTGGAATTTCACCACGACATTCACCACAAGGCCTATGTCGACAATGGCAACAAGCTGATTGCCGGCACCGAATGGGATGGCAAGTCCTTGGACGACATCGTCAAGGGCACCTACAAGGCCGATGCGGTTGCCCAAAGCGGGATTTTCAACAATGCCAGCCAGCACTGGAATCACAACCTGTTCTGGGAAGTGATGGGCCCGGGTGAGAAGAAGATCCCCGGCGCGCTGGAAAAGGCCCTGACCGAGGCTTTCGGTTCGGTGTCCAAGTTCAAGGAAGATTTCGCCGCCGCTGGTGCCGGTCAGTTCGGCTCGGGCTGGGCCTGGCTGGTCAAGGACAAGGATGGCAGCCTGAAGATCACCAAGACCGAGAATGGCGTGAACCCGCTCTGCTTCGGTCAGACGGCCCTTCTGGGCTGCGATGTGTGGGAACATTCCTATTACATCGACTTCCGCAACAAGCGCCCGGCTTACCTTACGAACTTCCTCGACAAGCTGGTGAACTGGGAGGCGGTCACCGCGCGTCTCTGACGCCGGGCCCTCTCATTGAACGGATCGGATGGCAGCCCGCCGAAAGGGGGCTGCCATTTGCGTTTGCGCGCCGTCCCGGGGCATGAGGTCGCGGCTGTCCGCTGCAAACTTCTGCCTGCCTTTTTCTGTCTCCAACTATCCCGGGGGGTGAATTTGGCGCAGCCAAAGAGGGGGGCAG
>NZ_JAESVN010000014.1 GCF_016765775.1 Szabonella alba
CTCGGCCTGACGAAGCACAGCCATGATCTGCGGCTCGGTGAAACGGCTCTTTCTCATTCGAATCTCCTCAGCTCACGCTACGAGAAAATTCTACTTATGCAGCCCCTTAACCATGGGGAGGATTACCAGGGCAGCGAGGCGGGGAGTCACAATCATTCCCGAGAACGCCGAACTCTCGACCGTACAGGCAGCAGAGGTTCTGAACGTCTCGCGTCCGTTTCTGATCAAGCTGCTCGAGGATAGTGCCATACCGCATCGGAGGGTCGGCAAGCATCGCCGCGTCTGCACGGAAGACGTGATGTCCTACAAAGCTGCCATCAACTTCGCTTCAGCCGTCGCCATCGCCGCTATCGTCATCTGGTGCACTTGATTGAGTCTGGAGCCTAGGGGGCGATCTCCCTACCGTCCCATCAGGAAATCCGTGGGGATTATGACGATCATCGGGAAAAGCACCAGAAGGATCAGCACCGAGATCTGTGCCAGCAGGAAGGGCCAGACCCCGACAATCACCTCTTCCATCGGCACGCGCGCCACTCCGGCTACGACATTGAGAACATTGCCGACCGGTGGTGTCAGAAGGCCAATGGCCCCGGCGATCACAAATATCACGCCGAAATAGACAAGATCGATTCCGGCGACCTCGCAGACGGGAACCAGCATAGGCAGGAGGATCAGCATCAGAGGCGCGAAGTCCAGCACCATGCCGAGCACCAGCACCAGC
Source organism: Szabonella alba (assembly GCF_016765775.1). Classification (GTDB taxonomy): domain Bacteria; phylum Pseudomonadota; class Alphaproteobacteria; order Rhodobacterales; family Rhodobacteraceae; genus Szabonella; species Szabonella alba. The sequence continues at coordinate 722 of NZ_JAESVN010000014.1, forward strand.
AGCGCGATCATCGCGACCAGAAGCATGGGGGAGGCCACGATGGGCTCGATCAGGGCAATCAGCGCGGCAGGCAGGTTTGCGATGGTGATCAGCCATGCACTGACCCCCGATGCGCCGATCAGGAACATCACCACCGCACTGGTGCGCGCGGCCCGCACAAGGCAGCCGTAAAAGCCTGCCAGCGTCAGTTCTCGTGTCACCAGCGCCCCGACGACCGTGGCGTAGGCCACGGCGATCACGGCCGCCTCGGTCGGCGTGAAGACACCGGCACGAAGCCCTCCGATGACCAGCACGGGCAACCCCAGCGCGGGCAGTCCGCTCCAGATGGCCTGCAGCCGTCCGGCTCGCCCGACCCGATCCAATGTGGCGAAAGCCTCGCGTCCGATCACCACGCGCCAGGCCACCACAAGGGAGGCCGTCATCAGCAGTCCCGGCACGATGCCGGCCATAAACAATTCATGAATCGAGACATTTGCCATAGAGCCGTAGACGATCAGCGCGATGGAAGGCGGAATGACCGGCGCGGTGATCCCTCCGGCGGCCATCAATCCCACGCTGCGCCCCTGATTATACCCCGCTTGCCGCATCATCGGCACAAGGATCGCGGCAAGCGCTGCGCTGTCGGCGATGGCTGAGCCGGACAAGGAGGCCAGGATCAGCGCCGAGAAAATCGCGACATATCCAAGCCCCCCCTTGAAATGCCCAAGAAACGCCAGGGCCACACCGATGATGCGCCGGGACAGGCCGCCCTGATTCATCACTTCACCCGCCAGGATGAAGAAAGGGATCGCGAGGAGCAGGAAGTTGTCGACCCCCAGAACGAGGTTCTGCGATACGATCTGTGCGGCAAAGATGTCCATATAGAGCATCAGCGTCACGCCACAGAGGATCAGCGTATAGGCAATGGGGATGCCTAGCAGCAGGCCGGTCGCGAGAGTCGCAAGGAAGATGGCGACGATCATTGCCGGTTCCCCGGGGTGAATCCGGCGACATCTTCCGGGCTGGTTGCCGTATCGGCAAAATGATCGGCCCCGCTTTGCCAGCCTGCGACAAGCCCCAGCAGGCGCCAGGCGCTGATCGCGAATAAGGCCGCGGCAGCGACCATGCCGCTGGCATAGATCAGGCCCATCGGCAGTCCGGTGACCGGCAGGAATTCATACTGGCTGAAACGCATCTGACGCATTGCGCCCAGAAACAGCAGCGCGTCGCAGAGCAACATCAGCGCCAGTCCCAAGATCGCGGCCGCGGTCTGCAAGGCTGCGGGTACGCGGCGGATGAACATCACAAGCGCGATATGCCCCCGCAGATGCAGCGCCGCGACAGCCCCCAGCATCACCAGCCAGACCAGCAGCACACGCGAGATCTCTTCGGTGAAGGTCAGGCCCGAACTGAATCCGAAGCGCAGCACGACATTCAGGAAAACCGCGCCACAAAGCACCGCAAGCAACAGGGCCAGCATTGCGTCAAGGACCGCATCGGGTCGCAGGAACCGTTTCATCATCACCTCTTCCACAGGGCTTGCTGGTTATGTCGCTCACCGGACTGGCAGGGCACGCGCCTGCCCAGTGGACGGTCACTCACTCCGCTGTTGCGGCGACAAGCGCCCGCATCTCGGCATGAAGATCCTGCAGGTCCTCGGTGACGCTGGCCTCGGCCACCGGGGCGACCTTTTCCCGAAAAGCGGCATGTGCCTCGGGGGTTAGGGCTTCGACTACCTCCAGCCCGGACTCTTCCTTCAAGAAGGTCATTACGGCGTCGCCCGCATCACGCATCATTCGGCGTTGTGTCGGGCCGAATTCCTCGGTCACCTGTTCCAGCAGAGCCCGGTCCTCGGGTGTAAGGCGGGCAAGGAAGGGCTGTCCGGCCAATACGATCATCGCGCTGTACATGTGATTGGTGATGGTGACGTGTTTCTGGACCTCATGAAGGCGCATCATGCCGATGGTCATGGCGGTGTTGTCCTGGCCCTCGACCGTGCCGGTTTCAAGGCCGGTATAAAGTTCGGTGAATGGCATCGGCACCGGCTGCGTTCCCAGTGCCGTGAATGTGTCGATGAAGACCGGCGCGCCGATCACCCGCATCCGCAGGCCCTCAACATCGGCCGGAACACGGATCGCGTTCCGGCTGTTGGTCATTACGCGAAAACCGTTTTCCCACAGGGCCAAACCGGCCAGGCCATGGCGTTCCAGCCCGTCGAGTAGCTTGCGGGAGAAGGGACCGGTGGCTATGGCATCGGTCTGCGCATGGCTGGCAAAGGCGAAAGGCAGATCCAGCAACCGCAAAGGCGCGTGCATATTCGTCACATTGGTTGCCGCAGTGACCATCATTTCCTGTAGGCCGCCCTGCAGCCCGCTGATCTGCTGGCGCTCATTGCCAAGCTGTCCTGCCGGGAAGATTTGCACTTCTAGCCGGCCCTCGCTGCGCGTGGCGACCTCCTCCGCGAAGGCCGCAACCGTGTTCGAGAAAGCATCCGTGCCCGGCCCGAAATGCCCGAGCTTGATGATCGTCTGGGCCGAGGCCGAAGCCGTGGCGACGGTCATGACCGCCCCGAATACCAAGGCAGATGCAGCTTTCTTCATGTTGTCATTACTCCCGTTTTGCCATGCTTGATCATCATTCTTGCGATATTCTGTTTTGTCATTTCGCCACCTTGCCGATCCGCTCAGCCCTGCACGACGTGGTATCGGCGCTGTTCGAGACAGGGCAGGATCCTGCGGAAATCTGTCAGGTGGGACAGCGAGAGCCGGGCGAGCGCGATTCCCTCGGTTTCGGCGACCGTCCCCAGAACGAGCCCCGACGGATCAACCGCCATGCTCAGCCCGGCCGAAAGCGGTGCGGGCTGCGAGGCCGCTATGACATAGGATGTGTTCTCAATGGCCCTGGCGCGCAGCAGAAGTTCCCAATGCAGTTCCTTGAGTGGCCCGGCGATCCATCCCGCGCAGACCACCAGTACATTCGCCCCCCGCTGAACCAGCGCACGCGCCATCTCGGGAAAGCGCAGATCGTAACAGTTGACAAGGCCGAAGCGGAACGGCCCGATATCGATGGTCACGAGTTCGGCGAAATCCGGCTGCAGTTGGGCAATCGTATTCTTCTCGGATTCCCTGAATGTGAATGCGTCATAGAGGTGCAGCTTGTGATAACGCCCGCACAGCGCCCCGTCGGGGCCGAGAGCAAGCAGGACATTGTCGGACAGCGCCCCCCCGCCATCGTCATACATGCCGACGATCAGCGCAATTTCATGTTTGAGGGCGATGCGCGCCATTTCCTCGCGAAATAATCCGCTCTCTTGCCGGGCGATGTCACCCAGTTCCGGTCCGCCTGTGCTGAAGGCATAGCTTGCGGCCTCGGGAAAGGCGATCAGCCGGGCACCTGCGGCGGCGGCCCGCGCGGTGAGCCCCTCGATCCGCGCAACATTTTCACGGGTATCGGCCACCGAGGCGAACTGACCCACGGCGACCATAAGGCCATCCTCCCAGTCCAGATCTTGCCTGTTTGTTTCGGGGGTGCTGCGGATATTCATTCCTGTCTCCGTCCATTCGGTATCCAATGGCGGGGTGATCCTCGCGGGTGCGATCCGCATCCAGCTACGGGCTTTGCTGAGGATATCCGACCGTTGGCATGACTATTGATGCCTCTGGTCGACCAGTCCAATATCATTTATGCCTTGAATGATGCCGACAGGTAATCAATGACCCATCCGCCCGACCTCCATCAGCTGCGCTATTTTCTGGCGGTGGCCGATACGCTGAATTTCCGCGCAGCGGCGGCGCGGCTGAATATCGCACAACCGGCAATCAGTCGGGCGGTGCGCACGCTCGAGGAAAGGCTTGGCCATCGTCTTTTCGACCGGACGACCCGGCATGTGTCACTGACCGCACAGGGTGCGGCCTTGGCCGAGGGCGCGCGCCATGCGCAAAAGGCGATCTCGCGCGCCTTGCGCCATATGGACCAGATCGCCGCAGGGGATGCGGGCGAGATAACCATCGGATATTCGGCCCAGGCGGCGCATGGGCCGATGTCGCGCCTGCTCGTCCGGTTTGAACAACGTTATCCCGATATACGGATCCGCCTGTGGCTCATGTCTTCGGAAGAACAGCTTTCCGCATTGCAGGAAGCGAAGATCGACCTCGGGTTCCTCCTCAGTGATGCCATTACCCCGGAGCTGTTTCATATTCCGGTGGCAAGAGAGCGCTTCATCGCGCTGCTGCCGATAGGCCACCGCCTGGCTGCAGCGGCGTCAGTCCGGCTGGCCGATCTGCGGGATGAGCCTTTCGTGCTCGGCTCGTCCGAACGCTGGAAGACCTTCCGCGCGCTGATCGAAGGGGTTTGCCTGCGCGAGGGCTTTCGTCCCGTTGTCGCACAGCAGGCCGATGACGTACCGCTCCTGCTCGGGATGGTGGCCGCAGGACTGGGCGTCACGCTGTACGGGCAGGCTATCTCACAGGCGCTGGAACCGACGGTCATAGGGCGACCGCTTGCGGGAAAAGGGCTGGACTTCTCGATCAGCATCGCCTGGCATCCCGATCGGATGCTGCCATGCTCCCAACGCTTGATCGACTTCGCGCGGCAGGTTGCAGAGAACGGAGCCTGATACCTTCGGCATTTAGGTGTTTGATCCCACTGTCGCGCAGCCCATAATCTGGGTCATCCTCAATTTGTGTGGTGGAGGGGCAGCATTCGAGCCCTGAGCAATTTCGGGCCAGCTCGACCGTACATCGCGCGCTTCAAGGTCTTCAGCCGGTTGATCTGGCCTTCGGCTTGACCATTGCTCCACTGCATTTCGATCGCGTTGCTGACGGCGTCGATGTCCCGGTTTACGGTGCGGGCGAACCGCACGATGGGTGCAAGGTCAGTTTCAATCGCGTCGTCGATCCAGGCAGAAAGAGGGTCTGCCTTACGGCCACGCAAGATGCCTTTGAAGCGCATGGCTAGGCGCCGCATCGTTGTGAAGGCAGGCGAGCCAGCCTTGAGAGCTTCGACTTTTCTCGCCTGATCTGCAGTGAGTTTTCCTCTTGGTTTGATGCAGAGCGCGGCCGCGATGACCGGGGATATTGCGTGCCCCGTTTCCGGGTCCTGCACTGGTTCAAGGATTTGGGACTCCCCGATGGGGCCCCTTGTTCCTGTTTTTCGGCCCTGCGCCATCCGGCCAAGAGCCGCTGCAAGTTTGACAGGTTGCCCTCGTATCCGTGCTCTTGGATCATGGAGAACAGCGCACTTCCCCTGCGAATGCCATTTGCCCAGCTTTGCTTTAGGCAATCTTCAAAATACCATGCCGACGAGCGCTTGAGCACGGCGCGCCTTCGGTCCGGTGGCGTCTCGAACTGCAGCCATTTCGCGACGCTACGTCGGGGGAACCCAGTTCGCCGCCCGATCTCGCTGCACGTCAGCCTTTGCTGCCGAAGTGCCGAGATTGTCCTGTATATCTCCTCGCGCGACTTGCGGTGTGCAAGACGTGACTTCAGAAGGTTACTGGGCGTGCTGATGTTGACTGCGTCGGAGAGCAGCGCCCTGCCGGTTGAGCGACCGTGCAGGTTCATTTGCTCCTCAATTGCCATGCGAAGGTTCTGCACGATATGAAACCGGTCGGCGACCTGTTCCGCCTGCGGCGCGCCTTGCCCCCCAGTCGCATCGCTTATGGCCGACCAAGGAACCTGAATTAGCGGGCTGCGAAAAGCTCCGTTACCCTGCATCTCATCGGTCAGGAACCTTCCTGACGCCCTCAAGCAGCGAGGAAAGGGATGCCGAAAGTCGAGATCACGAACCCGCCTGATGTCGCCCCGGGATTGACCTACAGCCATGTCGCACGCGCCGGGGACTTTGTGTTTGTCGCCGGGCAGATTGCGAAAGACGCGCATGGTAATTGGGTTCAGGGCGATGCGTCAGATCAGGCAAGGGCCATCTACCGCAATATCGACAGAATTCTTGATCACGTCGGTGCAACAAAGGAAGATATCGTCAAGGTCAACACGATCCTTGTCGATCTGCAGGACAAGGACCCTGTTACAGCCGTGCGGCTCGAATACTTCGGATCCTTGCGCCCCCCGCATACCGGCACCGTTGTTGCAGCCCTTGGATTTCCCGAGATTCGTATGGAGGTTGAGATCATCGTCTACCTGCCACGCAAAGGGGCGGTTTGATGATCGTGCCGATGTATGATCACGCAGCCTTGTATCGCAAGCAGAAGGCGGAATTCGACGCTGCTATCGCAAATCTTCTGGAAAGCGGAAATTTCGACTGGGGAAATGAACTTCCCGCATTCGAACAGGAGTTCGCGGACTGGCTTGGCGTCCGCTATGCGACCGGAACCAGCTCGGGATCTGCTGCATTGCGTGCGGCCTTGCGCGCCCTCGATATCGGACCGGGTGACGAGGTGATCACCGTCGCAAATACAGATCTGGCCGGGTCCTCTGCAATCCGCATGGTCGGAGCGACGGTGTGCTGGGTCGACATTGAACCCGTTTCGCGCTGCATCGACCCCGGCCTTGTCGAGGCTGCAATCACACCAGCAACCAGAGCGATCCTGCCAGTCGACATCTATGGCCATCCCGCAGACATGCCAGCCCTGAAGCAGATTGCGCGCAGGCATGGTTTGAGCGTTTTGCAGGATTCCTGTCTTGCGCTGGGGGCAGAAATCGACGGGAAAATGGTCGGCTCCTTCGCAGACATCACCTGTTTCAGCTTTTCGCCCGGCAAGCATCTGGGCTCGTTCGGATCAGGAGGGGCATGCAGTACCGACAGTCCCGAACTTGCCGACCGCGTTCGGATGTATTCTTCTGACGGTCAGGACAGGTCACATCACTATAGGGTTCCCAGACCGCTTGATCTGCAGCATGAGACCGATGGCGAAAACGCACGCCTGCAAGAAATTCAGGCGACTGTTTTGCGGGTGAAGCTTGGCCGTCTTTCGGAGTTTCTTGACATCCGCCGCCATCAGGCCCGGCTCTACCGCGAATTGCTGTCGGACCTGCCGATCACCCTGCCCGAAGAAAAGCCTGGTTTCCGTCATGCCTGGCGAAACTACACAATCGAAACGGATGACCGGCTGGACCTGAGCAGTCACCTTCTTGACCGGGGAATTGCCAGTAACGCCCTTTACTCCCCCCCGATGCATCTTCAAAAGGTCCATGCATCCTTGGGCTACAGGCGCGGTGCCCTGCCTGTCACCGAACTGTCCTGTGCCCGGATTCTCAGCCTCCCTATCGGGCCTCATCTCAGCGCCGGACAGGTTGAAGAAGTGGCAGAGGCGGTAAAGAACCACTACCACTGACAAAGAGGTAAACGGCAGCTCGCTGCACCGGGGTTAGGCGCGATCATCGCTGCCGATCAGGTCGGTGCCCTAAGGTCATTGGTTCATTATGCCGTATTGTGATCCAGTGCTTATGATCACGGGAGAAAGGACCGCGAGGACGCTGGCGCAAGGACTGAAGAAGCTTTTGCGATCGCCATAACCGACATGCCAATCGAATTTCCTCAGGAGGGTACTTACCTTCATCAACCAGGGCTTTGATCACCTGGCTGTTCGCCTAACTGACTGCGTGGTGTGACTCTACCTTCTTGGGCCGATGGATTGATGGCCACCTACTGCTGCGTCATCGTGCGATCTCACCTGCCAACACGGCCCTTCCATGAACAGCGAGCGTCGCCGTAAACCTTGGGCAGCCGAACTGCAGGATGGCGGCGAGAACGCGAGCCTCGTAGGCAGTTTGACCAATCAGCCTGTGAAGATCCGATGCGTGAAAGTGCCGGTTGCCACTCGGCGCAGCTTTCATCTGATCGTGAAGCTCCCGCTTCCTTGGATCAGGCGCTCGCTCCGGCATCGGGGCTGTCTCCGGTCCACTCACCGTACCAGGTGAGGTTCGCCATCGGCGCATGAAGCCAAGCAAGAAACCCGCCGGAACGTTGTCGTTTCCGCGAGACCGGTTGAAGGCCAGGAAGCGGTCCCAGATCACCTGCGTGTCGACGTTCCAGCAGGGCAGGGCCTTCTTTGCCGCCTTGATCAACTCGGCCCAGCAGGTCTGGAAGACGTTCGAGCCAGCACAGATAGTGATTTGTCCTGAGAATACAGTTTTGTTATCTTTATCTCTAGATAGTGATGTGTCGCCTGTGCCTGACTCAACATCCTGCTCTTCCCCCTCTGCGTCAAAGGCAGCGAAACGGAAGAGCCAGGGGGCGAACTTGCCGTTTGGCTTCTCTCGCTTCAGTTCCAGCTCGGACGCCTCGAGTTCAGCCAGCAGCTCGGTCAGGTACTGGCGCGAGATGCTCATCTTGGACGCCAGGTCGGCGAGGGTGAAGGCGGCCGTACCGCGCGGCAGCCCGTTGTAACCCTCCTTCCACGCGATGGCGTCAAGGATGACGGTCGCCAGCTTGTGGGCGGAAACGGACAGTTCTGTCTGGGTAATCCGTCTCAGGATCAGGCCGGTCGTGGGTTCCATGGTTGGTGTCTCCTGTGAGAGACGACCCCATGCCGAGAGCAAACAACATTCTTGCCAGCAAAACAACTTTGCTGGTTGCGGCGGTTCGGACAGTGCGCTAGAAGATCCTTGTTCACGGGTTCTTCTAGCGCGGCGTCAGGCTTTTCGGTCTGGCGTCGTTTCCCTTTTTGGGTTGGGTGCACCGTCACAGGTGCAAGATGATCGGGTGCGGACCTGCCCCGGGCAGGCCCGCGCGGGTTCAGTAGCGGACCTCTTCGAAGCCGTAGTTGCCTTCATGATCGCGCCAGTCGACAAAGACCGAGCGGTAGCTCACCCAGTTGCAGTGCCCGGTATTGGGCAACTCAGAGGCGGGCGGGACCTGGGCGACGCTGGACCGGGTCCAGCGATAGTCACCCTGGATCCCGTAGGAGCCGAGGCGCGTGGAGTCCGAGGTGATGCAGTCCCCGTCGCGGCTCTGGCGCTGGCTGAACTGGATGTGAAACACGCGGATGCTGCGAACGAAGTCGAAGGCATCGACAGAAATGTCGACGTCAGCGCGCTCGTCAGAATGAACCCTAACCAGAGGCAGCGGATTTGCCGGAACGCTGACCCGAGGCTCGTTGCGGAACGCGATGTCATAAAGCCGTTCCATCGGCGACAGCGGGGTAGGGGCGCTGAACGACGTGCCCATCGGGCAGCGCCAGATCTGCAAGGGCGGTTCAATCGGCCAGGGGGTGATCCTGCGGATGAAGACTGCACGCGCATGGGCACAAGGCGCCGAAGCCGGCCAGCCTCCGGCCAGGCAGAGCAGGATGGCGCAGTCGACCTGGTGGGCTTGCGCCGGCTCGACCGAACCGACCAGGCTCGATACGGTGATGGCCGCGGCCGCCGCCGCCGCCGCGGTTCGGACCCTGTGCTTCATGACGCCGACTCCCACTATAATAGCTTATCGATACAAAACAACACTAATGATAGCAAGGTGATTTCATCGCAAAAATGCGAGGCCTTCCCCTAAGCGCTGGTCGCAGGTGATGGCCTGAAGCTTAACGTGGCCTCACGGCCCCGATCCGAAGGTCGCGGCATCTCATGAAGTGGTAGCGGACAAAGAACCGGCCAAATTACCGGACGCATTCCCCGTAGATCGCCAGGCAGTATTATGATAAACGACATTTTTATGGTGAATGCTCACGGCCAAGAAAGCGGCCAAAATGAAGGTCACGCGATGGTCCGTGATGACGGAGAGACGGTAGGCTTGTTCGAGCCTCTCACGGTCTCGGAGGGCTCACCCGCCCGCGCAGGCCTGAATGATCTTGTGCTCGAGTTAGCGGAGAAATCCGTCGGCTTCCGCAGCAGCTTGCCCGCTTCAATGGCCGAGGCGCTTGCCGAGCTCGTGCGGTCGATGAACTGTTACTACAGCAACCTCATCGAAGGGCATGACACCCATCCCGTCGACATCGAACGTGCAATGCGGAACGACTATAGTGCCGATCCATCGAGGCGAAACCTTCAGCTAGAAGCGAGGGCGCATATCGCCGTTCAGAAATGGATCGACGAAGATGGCATGGTCGAACCACCAACAGCGCCCGCGTCGGTCATCGAACTGCATCGCCGGTTTTGTGAGCTTTTGCCGTCCGAGCTTCTCTTCGTCGAAAGCCCAAGGACAGGTGAAAAGATCCCGGTAGTACCCGGCGAACTGCGCACCCGATACGTTGAAGTTGGGCGCCATGTCGCCATCAGCCCGGGTGCTGTTCCCCGCTTTCTGGAGCGGATGCACAAAGCCTACCGCCTTCCCGGCAGGATCGAACCTATCCTTGCCGCGGCTTGCGCCCATCACAGGCTCCTCTGGGTGCACCCCTTCCTTGATGGAAATGGTCGTGTTGCCCGTCTCATGTCCTACTCAATCCTACGGAAGACTCTCGACACGCGCGGCCTGTGGTCAGTGGCGCGCGGGCTTGCGCGGCAGGAGGCATCCTATAAAGAACACCTCGCCGCCTGTGACGGACTCCGCCGTGGCGCCCGTGACGGACGCGGCACGCTCAGTGAGGCAGCACTTGCATCCTTCGCGCAATTCTTCCTTCGCATCTGCATCGACCAGGTGGAGTTCATGGAAGGCCTCATGCGGCCGGACCGGCTGCGTGACCGCATCCTGAGCTGGGCTGAGGAGGAGATGCGTGCCGGATCCCTGCCACCAAAATCCGATGCAGTGCTGAAAGCTGTGCTTTATCAGGGCCAGATCGAGCGCGGCGAGGTCGAGCGTGTCCTTGGGACGAGCGATCGCACAGCGCGGCGGGTAACATCTGCGCTCCTCGAAGCGGGCGCATTGTCCTCGGCATCGACCCGTGCGCCGCTGAAGCTGGCCTTTCCTGCCAAGTATGCTGGGCGGTGGATGCCCGGACTGTTTCCGGACCGGGAAGACTGAGGTTCGAAGGAGCGCAAAAGACGCTGCGCGGCCCATATTCGCCGTGATCCGGTAGATGGGAGTGCGGCTACTCCAAGGCCTCGATAAACCGCCCATATTCCTCGCTCACTTCCCTCGCTTCGACAAAGGCCCGTGCGCGTTCCTCGTCGAGGCAGCGAAAGTAGTCCTGCACGTCGGCGATGTAGCTCTCGAAATCCCCCCGGATCAGATCCGCGTAGATGCGCATGTCTTCTCGGGACATGGGTAGGAACGGCCGCTCGGGCGGTATGCAGGCATGTGCTGCACTTGCCGCGATGAGCACGGTGCTCAGCAGCGTTAGGGTGAAGTTGCACGCACGAGGAATGTGCAGGGCAAAACTCCTTTGCCGCCTTTAAAATCACAAGTTTGTCAGCTATCACCGTTATCGGAGCAAGGCGATCTTCGTCAAGTCGTTTGAATTGTCTTGCTATCATTCATGTTGTCTTGTATCGCTCGCGGTGTTGCGACCCCGTGGGCTTGAGACTGCACCCAGGCAGAAGGGACCCAAGGGAAGGCCATGATAGAAGAAGCCCCGAATGTGGTTACAGAAGACGGATTGCGCGGCCTGCTGGCCGAACACTACCTCATCGAGGTGGTCTGCAAGGATGGCGCCGAGAAGCGCCATAACAGTTGGTACGGCACATGGGTCATCCGTGCCGTTGCTGAGGACGGGCGTGACGACAAGATGCTCGTCACGAGCCGTAGCTATCTCAAGGTTCGCGAGTTCAAGACGATTGTTGGTCTTGTCAGCTTCCTTGCGGACATGGGCTGCACGACTGCCAGCATCCCGCTCATCGAAGGCGCCCGCGAGCGCCATGCAGCACCCGGGCGCACGCCCGAGCCACGAACCGGCCCGGTTCTGGTCAAGGACGACTGACCGCACCTTTGCGCTCGTCGTGCTACTCGGTACAGGTGTTTGTTCAGCACCCCCGGCCGCGTATGCACAGACTGGGGCCGACGGTTTCATCTTCCAGGTCAGCCCCGATGGCCGACTGATCGACACCGCCGAGACCACGAGCAGCCTGCGCTCGTTCACCGGCGACGACGATGCCCAGAATGGGCCCCTTCCAGATCGTCTCTTTCTCTTTGCAGCACCGCAGTCCCGCGGGGATGATGATCCCCTGAGCGATGTGACGGACGCCGCAGCGATCGCCCCGCGCGCGGTCCGCGCCTCCCCCGAAATTCTCCACGCCATCGAGACCACGGCGCTGCGCTACGGCAGCCATGAAGCCCTGCGTCAGGCAGGTCTGTCGGTTAGCGATTGGGCGCTGTTCTACCGCGCCAATATCGAGGTCGAGAGCGCCTACAATCCCGGCGCGCGTAGCCCTGTCGGCGCCATCGGACTCGGCCAACTGATGCCCGACACCGCGCGTGATCTCGGCGTCGATGCCCATGACATCGCCCAGAACCTCGACGGCTCGGCCCGTTACCTTCTGATGATGCTTGAGCAGTTCGGCGATCCCGCGCTGGCGCTCGCGGCCTACAATGCCGGCCCCCATGCGGTCACCCGCCATGGTGGCATTCCCCCCTTTCGAGAAACCCAAGGCCATGTGGCCCGTGTGACAGCCGTGTTCCAGCGGCTGAGAGGAGACCTTTCGTGACGTCCAAGAATCTTCAAAGCGTGCTCCGCACGCGGGCCATTGTCGCGCTCGGCGCAACCGCCCTCATCGTGCTGGCAGGCCCTGCGCTGGCCCAAAGTATCGACCTGTCGCCGGTGCAGACGCTGCTGCAGGGCATCGTCGATGCGATCACCGGCCCTCTGGGGATCGTGATCGGCACGCTCGCGCTGATCGGCGTGTTTCTCTCGTGGCTCTTCGGGATCCTCGACTTCCGTCAGGCGCTCTGGGTCGTGGTCGCGATCGCGGGCATCGCCGCAGCGCCTACCATCGTCGCCGCCATCTGGACAACTTGAGAAGCACCCATGTCCGACCAGTCCCGCGTGTTCATTGGCCTTCTCAGGCCGCCCAAGCTGATAGGCTTGCCGATCATGTACGCCATGGTCTGGCTCTTCGGCTCGACGCTTCTGTTCCTCTGGGTGCAGAGCTGGGTGGTGGCCGTCTTCGCGGGGCTGGCCTGGCCAGCGCTCTGGAAGGCCGCAGACTGGGATCCGAACTTCCTCGATGTCCTGGTGATCACCCTGCAGGAAACCCCGCCGACCACGAACCGCAAGCTGCATGGAGGCGACAGCTATGCCCCGTGATGGACTCGGCCGTGACGTAGTGGAGGCGCTCGATCCGCTGACTGCGCTACCCGCATGGGTCAAGGGCGAGAAGCGGCTCTCGATGATGCTGCCTTATGTGAGCCTCGTGAACGACCGAACGATCCGGACACGCGGCAACGAACTGATGCAGTGCATCCGCCTCGAAGGGGTGAACAGCACCACGAGCGAGGACGGGCATCTCGACCGGATCGGAGGGTTGCTGGCTGGCATCGTCGCGCAGGTGGGGACGGAGTTCTCCTTCTACCTGCACAAGGTCTCGAAAGCGGTCGATGTGACCCTGCCGCCCATCCCGGGTGAGGGGTTCGCGGCCGCCGTCGATCAGCGCTGGCATGCGCATCTGGGTCGGGCAGGCCTGCGCGACAAGACACTGACCCTGACCGTGCTGAAGCGGCCGGAGCCGGGGAGCCGCCTTCCCTTCGGTCTGGGCGCGTCCCGCGCCCGACATGCGGCCGACACGACCCGCCGCTTGCGCAAGCTCGACGAGGTCGTGGGTTTTTTGCTGTCGTCCTTTGACGAGCAGAAGCCCCGGCTGCTAGCCGCCAGCACCGGCGAGCTTCTGGGGTTTCTCGGCTCGCTCAACACCGGCGAGGAACACCCGCTCTTCCCGCGGTCGCGTCTCGGCGTGATCGCCGAGGATGTGGCCAATACCCGCGTCACCTTCCGCGGCACGACCATCGCGCTCTCCGATGGCGCCGTCGGCGACAAGCTCGGCGCGATCTTCGCGGTGAAGAACTACCCCGCTAAGACCGATAGCCTGATGCTCGACGAGCTGAACCTGCCCGTCGACATGGTGGTCACCCACTCGTTCGTGCCGATCAACGCCAACATCATGGCGGGCCGCATCAAGCGGCAGCTGCGATTGATGCAGGCGGCCAATGACGGGGCCGTCAGCCTCGCTCAGGAGTTGGAACTCGCCCAGGACGATCTGGAGTCCAAACGCCTGATCTTCGGCGAGCACCACATGACAGTGGCGGTCTATGCCCGCACCCAGGCCGCCCTCGACGACATCGCGGCCGAAATCCGCAACATTTCTGCCACCTCCGGCATCAACCTGATCTCGGAAGCCTTCGGGGCACGGGCGCATTTCATGGCGCAGCATCCGGGCAATACCGGGTCGCGCAGCCGCAAGGCCGCGATCACGAACCACAACTTCGCCGATCTCGCCACCTTCCACCGCACCCCGCTCGGCAAGACAGGGCGGGAAGTGCCCTGGGGCGTGCCGATCACGCTTTTCCCGACGCCAGAGCGCAGCGGCTTTCGCTTCAACTTCCACGAACAAGGCGCGCCGGACCGCGAGCCCACCGGCGGGCACACGCTGATCCTCGGCCGCCCCGGGTCGGGCAAATCCGTGCTCGCGGCTTTCCTCATGACCATGGCCCGGCGCGCAGGTGCCCGGCTCTTCGTCTTCGACTACCGCGCTGGCATGGAAATGGCCGTCCGCGCGCTTGGCGGCAGCTATTCGACCGTGCGCGCCGGACGGCCCACGGGGCTCAACCCCCTGCAGACCGAGATTGATGCCCGAGGTCAGGCCTGGCTTGCTGACTGGCTCGCAAGCCTCCTCGAGCGCCGCGACCGGCCTTTGACCCCGGTGCAGACCAACCGCCTGCAGGAGGTCGTGCGCCAGAACGCCAGTGCCGGGCACGCCGGCCTCAGGAACTGGTCCGACTTCGCCTCGCTCCTCGTCTCGACCGATGATGAGGGCGATCTCTTCGAGCGAATGCAGGAATGGACGGCCGATGGCCGCTACGGCTGGATCTTCGGGGCGAACGCAGATGACACGTTCCAGATCGGGGGCAGCACTGATGCTGATGTCGCGGGCTTCGACCTGACCGGCATCCTCGATTCCGAGAGCGAGCGAGAACGCATGGCGGTCCTCTCCTTGTTGATTTCCACCCAGAAGTGACCCGGGTTTTTCATCGAGAATTGACCCGCCTGAAGGTTATGTTCTGCGGGTTACGATGGGGTCAAGACATGCGTTGCCTCCCGTTTCGTTTTGGCTACCGCTGAGCTGGCTTTGAAGCGGAAGCTGTCGTTTCCGGTTTCCAGGATGTGGCAGCGGTGGGTGAGACGGTCGAGCAAGGCGGTGGTCATCTTTGCGTCGCCAAAGACCGTGGCCCATTCGCTGAAGCTTAGGTTGGTGGTGATGACGACGCTGGTCCGTTCGTAGAGCTTGCTCAGCAGATGGAACAACAGCGCGCCGCCCGAGGCGCTGAACGGCAGGTAACCCAGTTCGTCCAAGATCACGAGGTCGAGCTTGGTCATTGCCTCGGCAATCTGTCCGGCTTTTCCCTTGGCCTTTTCCTGTTCGAGGGCGTTGACCAGTTCGATGGTGGAGAAGAAGCGCACCTTGCGGCGATGATGCTCGATGGCTTGAACACCGATGGCCGTTGCAACGTGGGTCTTGCCGGTGCCCGGGCCACCGATCAGGACCACATTCTGGGCACCATCCATGAACTCGCAGCGATGCAGCGTCCGGACGGTAGCCTCGTTGATCTCGCTGGTGGCGAAGTCGAACCCGGAGAGGTCCTTGTAGGCCGGGAAGCGTGCTGACTTCATGTGATAGGCGATGGAGCGGACCTCGCGTTCGGCCAGTTCGGCCTTCAGCAGTTGCGACAGCATTGGCACGGCAGCCTCGAATGCTGGAGCGCCCTGTTCGATCAGGTCGGTAACAGCTTGGGACATGCCATACATCTTCAGGCTGAGGAGCATGATGACGATGGCGGCACTCGCGGGATCATGACGCATGACGGCCCCCTGCGATCTGGGCGCGCAGGCCATCGTAGCGCTCGACATTGGCCTTGGGTTCACGGCGCAGGATCAGCGCCTGTGGGGTATCCAGTGGTGGCCCGCCAACCACCTTGCCATCCACCAGCCGGTGCAGCAGGTTCAGCACATGGGTTTTGGTCGGAACGCCCGCTGCCAGGGCCATTTCCACTGCGGTCAGCACGACTTGTTCATCGTGATGCAGGACCAGCGCCAGGATATCGACCATCTCGCGATCGCCCCCAGGCTTGCGCAGCATGTGATCCTGCAACTGCCTGAAGGCGGACGGGAGTTCGAGGAAAGGGGCCCCGTTGCGCAAGGCCCCGGGCTTGCGCTGAACGACAGCCAGATAGTGCCGCCAATCATAGATCGTCTTTGGTGGCAGCTTATGACTGCGCTGGATCACGCGCACATGTTCGCACAGGATGTTGCCCTCAGCCGCCACAACCAGCCGATCCGGATAGACCCGAAGGCTGACAGGGCGATTGGCAAAGGACGCCGGAACACTGTAGCGATTGCGTTCGAAGCTGATCAGACAAGTGGGCGAGACACGCTTGCTGTGTTCAACGAAGCCGTCGAAGGCAGGCGGTAGAGGCATCAAGGCTGCCCATTCTTCGATCCAGACATCTGCCACGCTGCCGGGTAACGCTCCGTGCGGGATCTCGCACCATAACTCTTGGCAGCGTCTTCCAGCCAGACATTCAGCGCCGCAAGATCCGGGAACTCCGGCATAGGCTGCCAAAGCCGGTGACGGGAATCCTGAACATTCTTCTCGACCTGGCCCTTCTCCCACCCTGCGGCCGGATTGCAGAACTCAGGCTCGAACACATAGTGGCTGGCCATCGCCAAGAACCGGGCATTGACCTGCCGCTCTTTGCCCCTGCCAACGCGATCAACCGCTGTGCGCATATTGTCGTAGATGCCGCGCGCAGGAACACCGCCGAACACCCGGAACCCATGCACATGGGCGTCAAACAGCATCTCATGGGTCTGCAAAGGATAGGCGCGCAGTAAGAACGCCCGACTGTGCGACAGCTTGACATGCGCCACCTGAAGTTTGGCGCGCTCACCACCCAGAGTGGCAAAGTCCTCGCTCCAGTCAAACTGGAACGCCTCACCAGGCTGAAAGACCAGCGGCACGAAAGTTCCGCGCCCCGTGGTCTGCTGTTCCTTTTGTCGATCTGCCCGCCAAACCCGGGCAAAGGCGGCAACCCGACCGTAGGACCCGGTATAGCCCAGCTTCACCAGATCATCATGCAACTGCTTCGAGGTCCGTCGCTGCTTGCGCGACTTCCCAGCCTCCGTCTTCAGCCAGCCCGACAGCTTGGCCGCAAAGGGATCAAGCTTGCTCGGTCGCTCGGCAACCTTGAACTCGGTCTCAACCGTCCCAGACCGCAAATACTTCCTGATCGTATTGCGCGACAACTTCGTCCGCCGTGCGATCTCCCGTATGGACAGATGCTCCCGCAATGCCCAACGCCGAATAATACTCAAAAATGCCATGCCGATCACTCCAATATCCCCTGCTGACAGCAGCCACGGGGAACGTGTCACATGGGTCAAATCTCAATGAAAATTATGCCCATACCCGGGTCACTTCTGGGTGGAAATCAACACTCTGGCACTTCCGGCACCGAGTCGTAGAAACCCGGCAGCAGGATCCGCCCGTCTTCGTCACGAATCTTGGCAAGGAATGCGACCATCAGGTTGATCGCGTTTCGGGCAACACCGCCAAACAGGCCGGAATGCAGATCGTTGTTGCCTGCGCGCAATGTCAGTTCGGCATAGATGTTGCCCCGCAGCCGCGTGGTGACCGAGGCTGTATCAACATTCCACATGTTGCCGTCGCTGGCCACGACAACATCGGAGGCAGACAATTCCTGGGCATGGGCCCGCAGGAAAGGCTCAAGGCTCGGGCTGCCGCTTTCCTCCTCACCTTCCAGCAACACCGTCACCCGCACTGGCAAAGCCCCATTGACGGCTTTCCAGGCGCGGAACGCCTCAATCCAGATCATCACCTGGCCTTTGTCATCGGTCGCGCCCCGGGCCACAATCCGCTTGCCGCTAGGATGATCACGCATCTCCGGCGTGAAAGGAGCGGAACTCCAGCCATCTGTTATTTCGGCAGGCTGCACATCGTAATGCCCGTAATAGAGGATATGCGGCGCCTCTGGCCCAGCCTCGTCCAGATGGGCGACAACGACCGGATGCCCCGGGGTTTCGCGCAGTTCGGCCGTAAAGCCCAACTCGCGATACTGGTCGGCAAACCACTCCGCAGCGCGACGGCAATCGGGGATATGTTCGGGCAGAGTGCTGATGCTGGGGATGCGCAGCACCTCGAACAGCCGCTCCAGCGCAGCGCGTTCGTCACTGGCGAGATGGTTCAGCACAGCCTCAAGGTTGTCGGCAAAAGGGCTCATCATGGGGGCTTCGGTCCGTTCATTGAGGTGTTTCCCGGCATCGCCTGGGCGCGACGCGGCAAGGGGCAGCCTTGATGTTGGCTTGACTTAGGAAAACGTTTTCCTTAGCTTGTGTCAAGCTCAGGGCAGAGATCAAAACAGGATCGAAACTGCCTCCGGCGCTTCCGTAATCCACAGCGACGGTGCAGCGGCGATGGCATCCGACAGAATTCCGGCCAGAGGTTTCGACCGACACAGGAGAACGACTCTCGGTGCCAGCGTCACGATCGACGATGTCGCCCGTCGTGCGGGCGTTTCCATTGCAACGGTGTCGCGGGTGACCAACGGCGTCGCAGGCAAAGTGTCTGCCCGCACGCGTGACCGGGTGCTGATGGCGGCAGAGATGCTGGGCTATCGTCCGGCCAGCGCGGGATCGGCTCTGCGCAAGGGGCGCAGCCATGTCATCGGGCTGCTGGTTTCGGACCCCGGCAATGCCCATCATGCGCAGGTCAGCATCTCCATTGAACGGGCACTGCGGCAGGCGGGCAAGGTGATGATCCTTGCCAATACAGGCGAGGACCCGGCCACCCAGGACGCAATGATCGCCGAGATGCTGGCCCTTAGCGCGTCAGGCATCATCCTGCTGGGTGCGATAAAAAGCGCAGGCCTGCGCGCCGCGCTCGACCAGCAGGCGCCGGTGATCTTTGTCAACCGCCGCAGCCCCTTCATGGAGGCCGCGCCCTTTGTCGGCATCGATCACGCGGCAGCCGCCGCAGTGATGGCTGGGCGGTTTTTCGACGCCGGCCATCGCCGTGTCGCGGTGTTTCACGGGCCTTCGAGGTCGGATTGGATCAGCGCCCGCGCGCGGGCATTCTGCGACAGTTTCAATGCCCGGGTAACGGAGGTCGACGCCATTTCCTGCTATGCGGTTACACGGTCACGCATGGAGTCTGCATATCAGGTCGCAACCGGGCTTTTTGCTGCGCCGGACGCGCCGCGCGCAGTGTTCTGCACGACGGATGAAATTGCCTATGGAGTAGCCCGCGCCTGTGCGGAAGCAGGGCTTGAACCCGGGCTCAATGTGCGGATCTCCGGATTTGACGGCAATCCGCTGAACGCCTATCTCGCGCCCTGGCTTGAATCGGTTGTGGCCGATCACGACGACTTCGGCCCCTATGTTGTCGAACTGCTGGAAAGGCTCTGGCAGCGCATACCGGGGACCGGCTATCCGGCGGATGCCGAGCGGCTTTTGCCATTTCGCGTCCAGCCGGCGTCCCTGCTCCCACACAAGAATGAAAGCTGAAATGTCCCGATTTGCCCTGCACCTCGCCTGCGCGGATTATTCGCGTGTCATGCCCCTCGCCGCTGGAATCGTGCGGCCCGAGAGAATCGACCTCACGCTGACCCTTGGCCGCAACGGTTCATGGCCGGATCGCGCGAACATTCTGGCACGGATCCTGCGCGAGAACGTCTTCCATGGCGGCGAAAGTTCGATGGGAGGGCATCTGTTGCGGGTGCTGCGCGGAGACCGGTCCTTCGTCGCGCTGCCGGTCTTCATCCTTCGCACCTTCGGAGAGCGGGATCTCTACGTCGCGAAGGACGGCCCGATCCGCACGGCGGCAGACCTTATCGGCAAACGGATGGGGCTTTACAGCTGGGTCGCTTCGGGGGCGGTCTGGTATCGGCATGCGATGGTCAATCTGGGCGTACCGCTGGAGGCTGTCGAATGGTGGGTGGGGGATGTGAATGCCGCAGGGGAGACCAGTCACGCGGCAGATCTGCCGGAAAAGGTCAAGAAAGCCCCCGATTTCCTCTCGAAATTGCTGGCCGATGGCCAAATCGACGCGATGTGGAGCCCGCCTCGCCCCAATGGCTTCGACCCGGACAACGGTCCGATTACCCGGCTTTTTCCGGATTTCCGCCCGGTGGAAGAAACCTATTTCAACACGACCGGGATCTTCCCGATGCAGCATCTGATCATCCTGCGGCGTGACGTCTGGGACGCCGCGCCCTGGATCGGAAAATCGCTGGTGCAGGCTTTCCAGGCTTCGAACGCGGCTTTCGAAGCGGCGCAGACCGGCTTTCCGGATGCCTTTCCCTGGATGGCGGCAGAAATCCCCGATACGCGCGCCATACTGGGTGAGGACCCCTATAGCCACGGCCTGACGGATCGCAACATCCACGCGCTGGAGACCTTCATCGCGCAGGCACTAGACGCGGGGATCATCGACCGCAGCGTATCGGTAGATCAATATTTTGCCGATTATCTCAGGGCTAGCGGTGAATGAACCCGTCCGCTACCGATTGCCCTCTCGTCCGTCGACTTCGAGCGGCAACGGCAGTGGCAACCGGGGCGCAAAGGCGTCCAGGAAACACGGGGCTGCTCAGTTGGAACAGCCCCAGTGCGAGAGGTGGAGCGGCGTTAGAATGTCATTGCCCTTGGGCCGTCCGGCGCTGGTCAGTTGATGACAGAAGCCCGAGACGAACAGGATCTGCCGCGCCTCCAGCAAGAGACCCGACACGATCAAAGCCGCGATCAGTCCGTCGTGTCGAAGGATTTGCCGCGCGCCACACGCCAGCCGTTGAGGATGTGGGATTTCAGCAGAGGCCCAATGACTGCTGAATCTCTGTCTCTGATCGCACCGAGAATCAGCTCGTGTTCCAGCATGGCACGATCCCAGCGGTCGGGAGACTTGTTTCCGACGAACCTGTATCGAGCAAAGCGATTGCTGAGCATTTCATGCGTTTCGATAAGCGTCCTGTTGCGCGATCCCTCAATAATAAGTCGATGAATTTCCTGATTTACCTTGAAGTAAGCCATCAAGTCACCCGCGCGGCGATGAAGAGTCAGCTCCTTTGTCAGGATCGACAATCGGTCGACCTCTGCCGACGTAACATGATCGCAGAGCAATTCCCCGGCCAGCCCCTCCAGCGTTGCCGTGACGGTCATCGCCTGCTCGATGTCGTCCAGCCCGACTGGTGTAACGATCGCGCCACGGTTGGGCTGCAAGGTCAGGATACGCTCGGCGGCGAGCACCTTGAACGCTTCGCGCAGCGGTGTACGCGATATGCCAAGCCGATCGCAGGTCGCAACTTCCGGTATTTTGGCGCCAGGCAGGAACTCGCCTTCAATTATCCGATCCCGCAGCCAGCCTGCCACGCGCAGATGCTGGCTTGAAGATGCAGGTTCAAACTCATCTGCACCATTCGGTGGCGCCATCATGTTTTGCATTCCGTCTGATCCTCCCTCTGGAGGCCCAATCTATCCTTCTCTGCTGAGAGTTTCCATGAGGCAAGGCGGTATGATTGCATGCATAAATTAACAAAATGGGCGAAATACCGGGTGTGAATTGTTGACTTAAGGTGTTTTGCATGCAGTCTTGGGGCAGGTTGCTACAGGCAGCGCCCCAGGAGAGGCGTTGCCTCCGGCGCAAGGGAGGTCAAAATGTCAACTGGCTCTGTCGACGAGCCGGCGGTGGGGATGCGTTTGCGCGCAGCACAACTGCTGGAGCTTGCTCTGTTTGGTTTCTGCGTGATCCTGCTCGTCTCGCTGTTTCTTGTCATTATCGCCGCTGTCTTTTCGCGCGCCTTCGGGGCCTCATTGGGCTGGTATGACGAGGTTGCATCCATCGGGCTAGCCTGGCTGACCTTCTATGGCAGCGCCTATGCCGCGCTGAAGGCCGCGCATCTGAATTTCGACACGCTCCTTGCACGCGCGCCCGTCTCGATCCGCAAGCTCGCGTTTCTGGTCAGCAAGGCCATCACCATCAGCTTCTTCGCGGCGCTGGCCTGGGCTGGAACGGTGATCCTTTCAATCTTCGGGTCCGAGACATTGACGACCCTCAGCTGGGTGCCTCTTGCCTTCACACAGTCGGCGCTTCCGATTGGCGCGGTCCTGTTCATCCTCGCGGAATTACTGATCCTTCCTGACGGGTTGAGCCGCATCGGCATTGCAACCTCCGAACAGGGAGGGCCGCTCTGATGGCCATTCTTCTTGTCATTCTCGCGATTTTCGTTCTCTGCGCCATCGGTGTTCCGATCGCTGTCTCCATCGCCGTTGTCGCGATCATCGGCATGGCGCTCGATGGGGGTGTCTTCGCGCTCTACAATTCCGCGCTGGCGATCTATTCAGGTGCCGTCAGCTTTCCGCTGATCGCGATCCCCCTTTTCATCCTTGCCGGCGCGCTGATGAACACATCCGGCATCTCGCGACGCATCATTGCCTTTACCTCGGCGCTGGTTGGGTTCGTCCGTGGCGGACTGGCGATGGTGAATGTCGTCGCCTCGATGTTCTTTGCCGAGATTTCAGGCTCTGCCGTTGCAGATGTTGCGGCGCTCGGCTCAATCCTGATCCCCGAGATGAAGAAACGTGGCTACAAGGCAGCATTTGCAGCGGCGGTGACGTCTTCATCGGCCTCGCTCGCGATCATCATCCCGCCATCGCTGACGATGATCCTTTACGGGGCGGTGGCGGAAACATCGATCGTCCAGCTGTTCGTTGCAGGGGTCGTGCCCGGAATTCTCGGGGGCGTTCTCATGCTTGGCGTATGTTACTGGGCGGCGGTCCGCTATGATCTGCCCCGCGATGGTGCCTTCAGCCTGCGCCGTCTCTGGACCGCTTTCCGTGAAGCCTTCTGGGCGCTGACGCTGCCCGTGATCATCCTCGGTGGTATCTTCAGCGGTTTCGTCACCGCGACGGAAGGCGCGGGCCTTGCGGTTCTGGCGGCTCTGGTCATCGGCTTCGGGATTTACCGTGAGCTGGATCTGAAACTGCTGGTGGAATCGCTGCGCGACGGCATCACCCAGACCTCCGTTGTCATGCTTCTGGTCGCCGCCTCTGCGGTGCTGGGCCTTTACCTGACCGAGGCGCAGATCCCGCAGCAGATGACGAGCCAGATCCTGTCGCTCACCGACAACAAGTTTCTGGTTCTCGCGCTTCTGAACGTATTGCTGCTTGTCATCGGGATGTTTCTGCATGGCGCCGCGGCGATCATTCTGGTCGTGCCGATCGTGATGCCGCTGGTGCGCGAGATCGGCGTCGATCCGATCCAGTTCGGCATCATGCTGACGCTCAATCTGGCCATCGGACAACAGACTCCGCCAGTTGCTTCCGTGCTGGCCACGGCCAGCTCCATCGCGCGGATCGACATGATGCAGGTCACAAGGGCGAATCTGCCCTTCATCGGCGTGCTTCTCTTCGTTCTGATCCTTGTGACCTATGTGCCGGCAGTTCCGCTCTGGCTGGTGCATCTGGTCTACGGCGGATGAGTTCAGGCGAGGCACATGAACGGCGGGATGTCCGCCAGTCCAAGGGAGGAAACTGGACATGAACAAGATCTTTGCGGCACTGGCCACGACGGGCCTGTTGATCTGCGGGACGGCGCAAGCCGAAACCAAGATTACCTTCGCGATCAGCACACCGCTGGGGGCGATGGGACAGATGTCGGGCCAGCGTTACACGGACCTCGTAAATGAGAAGCTCGGCGATCTGGGCAGTGTCGAGTATTATCACTCGGCGCAACTTGGTCCCGACAAGGACCTCATGCAGAAACTGAAACTCGGTTCGGTGCAATTGACACATATGGCTTCGGTCATGCCCAACTACGTTCCTGAAACCGCGATTTTCGAAATGCCCTTCCTTGTGAAGGATCGCGCCCATGTAAAAGCAATCGGCGGTCAGTGGTTACAGGACCGCATGGTCCCAGCCTTTGAGGCGCAGGGCTACAAGCTCATCGCCTTCTGGGAAAACGGCTTTCGGCATATCAGCAATGACAGGCACCCGATTGTCACCCCCGACGATCTTGCCAGCGTGAAGATCAGAACCCCGAACAGCCGCTGGCGCGCCGAGATGTTCAGGACCTTCGGCGCGAATCCGACCCCGATGCCGTTCTCCGAGGTCTTCATCGGCCTGCAGACCGGGGCGATTGACGGTCAGGAAAACCCGCTGGTTCACATGTCGGCGAACCGGATGGACGAGGTTCAGGATTACCTGTCCCTGTCCGGCCATGTCTACAGCCCGGTCTTCTTGCTCACCACGACACGGCAATGGGAAGCCTGGCCTGAAGAGGTCCGCACCATCCTGTCGAAAACCGCGCAGGAAATCCTGCCCTGGATCTACGACACAATGGATGAGGCGGATGAGCGGCTGGTCGGCGAACTCGAAGGCCGGGGCATGGAGGTCAATACCGTTGATCGCGATGCCTTCGTTGCGGCAAGCGCGCCCGTGTATGAGATCTTCGATCAGGAGATCGACGGCGGGAAGGCAATGATTCAGGAAGTTCTGGAACTCGGCAACTGAGATCAAAAGCCTGACGACCAGGGCAGGACGCAAGGGCGACCTGCCCTGAAACCAGTGGCCGTGATGGCCGAACAAGGATGACATTCATGCATTACGGCTCCCTTCTCGAAATGGCCAGCGGAGCAAAAGTTCGCGTAGCCCTTATCGGACTGGGCGATTACGGGCGATCGCTGCTGTTTCAGTCGCTTCGCGTGCCGGGCCTTGAGATCGTAGCCGTTTGCGATGCAGATCGTTCCCGTGCCGAGACGGCGCTGCGTGCCGCCGGGCTTGGCAAGGATCACTATGTCGATTGCGCCAATGGCAATGCTGCGGCAAGCGCGATCAAATCTGGAAAGATCGCGCTGCTGAGCGACGGAGCGCAGATGACAGATTTGCCCGTTGATGTTGTGGTCGAGGCGACTGGGCACCCGGACGCCGCAGCACATCACGCGGCCCTTTCCATCGCCAACGGAAAACATGTCGTCATGGTCTCGAAAGAGGCTGATTCCGTCGTCGGTCCGCTTCTTGCAAAACGCGCGGCGGCTGCGGGTGTTGTCTATACACCGGTTGACGGGGATCAGCCGAGCCTGCTTATCCAGCTGGCGCTTTGGGCAAGGGTCTGCGGGCTTGATATTCTGAGCGCGGCCAAATCGAGCGAATATGATTTCGTCTTCGATCCGGCTGCCGAAACGGTTACCTGCGTCAGTCAGACGGTCAGTGTTCCGGGCTTCGCCTCGCTTTGGGGCTTCGGTGATCGCTCTCCTGCCGAGGTCATTGCTGCGAGGGAGGCCGCGCTTGCCGATATCCCGCAGCGCACAGTCGCCGACCTGACCGAGATGGGGATTGTGGCCAATGCGTTGGGGCTGGAGGTGGACCGGCCTGACTTCCATGCTCCTGTCGCCCGTACACAGGAGATCCCTGACCTTCTGGTGCCCGGCGGCCTACTTTCAGGCAAGAACCGTGTGGATGTGGTCAACCTGCTTCGAAGACCTGACGAGTTCAGCCTCGCCGGTGGGGTGTTCGTAACGGTCGCCTGTGAAGACAGCTACACTTGGGAGTTCCTGCGCGAAAAGGGCCATCTCGTCAGCCGAGATGGCAAGGCAGCGACAATCGCAAATCCGGTCCACCTTCTGGGGGTGCAGTCGGCAACGACAATCCTGCTGGCTGGTTTGCAGAAACGCTCCTCGGGCACCGGGCGGGTTGATGCGAAATATGACCTGCAGGGCCGCGCCAAGCAGGATCTGAAAGCCGGAACGCTGTTGACACCGCAAGGCCGCCATCACGAAGTGGAAGGTATCGACGGTTTTCTCGCCCCTGCCGCTGCAGTTGTAACGGGGGCTCCCATTCCCTTCCACATGATGTGCAATCATCGATTGCGTCGAGATGTGGCCGCCGGGCAAATCCTGACGCTGGATGATGTCGATGCACCGGCAAGCTCACCCCTGTGGGAATTGCGCGCGGAAATGGACCGGGAGTTGCTGGCTAAGGCCGCAAGCGTTGGCGGGGGGCACGGACTGCCGTAGCTTGATGGCCCGAAGTTCCACGGCAGGAATTCGCCGAGGCACCTTTGAGGGCGGCCATTGGCGGTCGCTGCCAAGGTCGCTTTCAGACAGGCGAAGGTTTCAATGCCCTAGATTTTACGTAACCGTCCGGCCTGACCGCACTGCCGCGGGGTGAGAGTGCGAGATAGTGTCCACCATCGATAGTGGACACTATGGTGATGGCGTGGCGCGTCGGACGAAGCGGCTCTGGACGGATGAGGAGAAGCGGTCGATCTGCTTCCAGACGGCGGCGCCGGGGGTATCGGTGGCGCAGGTAGCGCGGCGCTATTCGGTGAACGCGAACCTTATCTTCAAGTGGTTGCGCGATCCCCGTTTCGCGCCGAACCCAGCAGAGATGTCATCGCCTGCGGTTGAGCACGGCTTTCTGCCGGTGGAGATCGTTGCGGGGCCGACAAAGCCCCAGGCCGCACCTGTCGCCGACAACCAGATCGAGATCGACCTGGCGGGCGGGCACCGGATGCGGATCAGCGGCGGCTATGATCCCGAGGCGCTGGCGCGTCTGATCCGGGGGTTGACGGTTTGATCCCGGTTCCGGCCAATACACGGGTCTGGCTGGCGGCGGGCGTCACTGACATGCGCAAGGGCTTTGCGGCGCTGGCGGCGCAGGCTGAAGCGGTGCTGAAGCAGGACCCGTTTGCCGGGCATCTCTTTGTCTTCCGTGGCCGCCGGGGCGACCTGGTCAAGGTCATCTGGTGGGATGGTCAGGGGGCGTGCATGTTCCTGAAGCGGCTGGAGAAGGGCCGGTTTGTCTGGCCCTCTGCGACGGAGGGGAAGGTGGCGCTGACGCCTGCGCAACTGTCGATGCTGCTGGAGGGGATCGACTGGCGAGCCCCGCAGCGAACCTGGCGGCCCTTGGCAGCGGGATAATCTTCCGCCCTGCAAGAGAAGGATTCCCACAAGGAATACAGTGGGATAAACTGATCTTATGCTGGATCAGACCCTTGCGTTGCCGGAAGACCCCGAGGAGCTGCGCAGCTTCACCGCGCGCCTATTGGCCGAGGTCAAGGCGCAGGCGATCCTGATCGAGAAGCTGCGGCACCAGTTGGCCGGGCACCGGGCTCATCGGTTCGGGGCGTCGTCGGAGACAGCAGAACAGCTGCAACTGGCCTTGGAGACCAGCGAGATCGCGGCGGCGGCGATGACTGCCCGGATGAAGCTGCCGGACATCGAGGAGAAGGACAAACCGAAGCGCGGTCCGATCCCGGACCACATCCCGCGGATGGAAGTGGAACTGACCCCAACCGCCGATGCCTGCGCCGACTGCGGTGGCCGCCTGCGCCGGATCGGTGAGGATGTGACCGAGGAGTTGGAATACGTGCCGGGACGCTTCATCGTGAACCGGATCGTCCGTCCGCGCCTGACCTGCGCCTGCTGCGAGAAGTTTGTTCAGTCTCCGCTGCCATCGCGGCCCATCGAGCGAGGCCGTCCGGGGCCGGGTTTGTTGGCCCATGTTCTGGTCAGCAAGTATGCCGACCACCTTCCGCTCTATCGCCAGAGCCAGATCTTCGACCGCGAAGGCCTCGATCTCGACCGCTCCACCCTGGCCGACTGGGTCGGCAAGACCACCGCCCTGCTGGAGCCCTTGGCCGATGCCATCGGCCGCCATGTCCTGTCGGCCGAAGCAATCTTTGCCGACGACACCCCGATCAGCATGCTCGCACCAGGCACCGGCAAAACCCAGACGGCCCGGCTCTGGACCTATGCCCGTGACGAACGCCCGTGGGGCGGCATCGCCCCGCCCGCGGCATGGTATCGGTTCTCCGGCGACCGCAAAGGCCAGCACCCCAAGGACCATCTCGCCCGCTTCCGCGGCTGGATGCATGCCGATGGCTATGCCGGGTTCGAGGACCTCTATCGCTCCGGCGCCATCCGCGAGGTCGCCTGCATGGCCCATGTGCGGCGCAAGTTCGTAGACATCCACCGATCGCAAGGCTCCCCCATCGCTGAAGAAGCCATCGGCAGGATCGCGCAGCTCTATGCCGTAGAGAAACAAGCCAAGGGTTCGCCGCCGGATGTCCGGGTCGAACTCCGCAAGGCGCATGCAGCTCCGGTCTTCGACGACCTCGAGGCCTGGCTGGCCCTGCAACTCACCACGATCTCTGGAAAATCCCCGCTGGCCGGAGCAATCCGCTACGCCCTAACCCGCATAGAACGCCTGAGACCCTACCTCAACCACGGCATCCTTGAGCTCGACAACAACGCCGCCGAACGCGGCATGCGCGCCATCGCACTCGGCCGCAAGAACTACCTCTTCGTCGGCTCCGAGGCAGGCGGCAAAGCCGCGGCAATCGCCTACACCCTGATCGAAACGGCCAAGCTCAACACCGTCGATCCCAACGCCTGGCTCGCCGACACCCTCACCCGCATCCCGGACTACAAGATCACCAAGGTCGACGATCTGCTCCCGTGGCGCTGGAACGGATAGCGGTCAGGCCGGACGGTTACGATTTTACGGGTCTCCATGGGAGAACCGATGCCGCCCTCATCGTGACCGGCGAAGAACGCGTTTTTGCGACTGAGGGCGGTGGGGCAATCCGGTTTTCGATCCTGTTGGAGCCGATCTCGACGGGACTGTTCTGCGGGTAGGTGTGCAGCCCGTCCCAGTGACTATGTAGGACAGCTTTTCGCCGAGCCGGGATTTGCCAGAGAAGCTGAGGCGCTGCTGCTACAACCATTCGGGCTTCGCCTGGGCAAGAGCGCCATATCGCGACACCTAGTCCGCACCTGATCAAGCTTGCCACGAACAGGCGGTGATCGTTGGAGCCGGTTCCGCCGGTGAGGGCTGCCCTGAGGCCTGCGGGCAGCATCAACTAGGTCTCCGCGCGGCGCCTGGCCGCGGGCAAATCGCGGCTGTCGATCAGTGCTGCAGTCCGGGGCTATCAGGTCTCCATGGAGCCGGTGCGTGGGCGCCAGAACAATCCCGTATAAAGGACGACCTTGGTCGCGGCGTCATCGCGTATCATGATATTCTGACACAATGAAAGACATGTTTCCCGAATTGATCGGGAATCACAACCCTCATGACTTCGCGGCGATCTTTTCCAGGTAGCAAAACAATTCAGTATGATCCGCCGATTGGTCCAGTGATTGTCCCGCCTCTGACCAAAGCTGCGAGATGCCGCGCAAGACCGGCAGTTCCAGTTCCAGATTTTGCGCAAGGGTTGCGGCGATGCCGATATCCTTGGCCATCAACCCCAGAGCAAAGCCCGAGGCCCAGCTTTCCGACAGGATGAACTGACGCAGTTTGTTCTCGGTCGTGTTGTTGCGACCGGTTGAGGCATTCAGAATGTCCACGATCACCCCGGGATCCAGCCCGAAGCGGCGGCCCAGAATCAGCGCCTCCATCGCGGCGGCGGCCCCCGCGCCAGAGACATAGTTGTTGATCGACTTCATCGCATGGCCCGAGCCCAATCCTCCAGTCAGGAAGATAGTTCCGGCCATAGCCTCAAGCACCGGATGCACTGCCGCGATACTGTCCGGTGCCCCGCCGGCCATTATGGTTAAAGTGCCGTCGACCGCCCTCTTGCGCCCCCCCGAAACCGGCGCGTCGACCAGCCCGATCCCGGCGGCGGCCAGTTCTTCGCCGATCCGCTGTGTCTCGGCCGGTTCACCCGAACTCATCTCGATGACGATGGCCCCGGGGGTCAGCCGAGCGGCTGCACCTCCCTCGCCGAAAAGAGCATCGCGCACGATGCGGCTGTTGGGCAGCATGGTGATGACCACGCCCGCACCTTCGGCCGCCGCGGCGGGCGTAACAAAGGCGGTGCCGCCCGCCTGTTCAAAAGCGTCGCGCGCGATGGTTGAAAGATCACAGCCGCGCAACTGGTAACCGGCCGCGATCAGGTTCTGCCCCATGGGCACGCCCATCTGGCCCAGTCCGATCAGGGCGATGGTCCGGTTCTGAAGTTCAGTCATTCGAATTGTCCCATTTTATCGGCACTGGTCGCCCGGTCGTCATTCATCCACCTTCGCGAAGACCTCTTGCGCGGTGCGGAAACTGTCGATGGCTGCTGGAACGCCGCAATAGATCGCCACCTGCAGGAAAATCTCAGTCATCTCCTCCCGCGTGACACCGTTATTCAGCGCGCCGCGCACATGAAGCTTCAGTTCATGCGGACGGTTCAGGGCCGAAAGCATCGCAAGGTTCAGCATCGAGCGCGTCCTGCGGTCCAGACCCGGCCGGTTCCAGACATCGTTCCAGCAATGCTCGGTCACATGCTCCTGCATCGGCCAGTTGAAATCGGTCGCGCGGGAAATCGAGGCATCAACATATTCGGTCCCCAAAACCGCGCGCCGGGTGGCCAGCCCGTCATGGAACCTTTGGGACAGCTCACGCCCTTTAGGATCGGTTGTCTTTTTATCGCTCATGTCTGTCTCCGTTAGGGCGAGGTCATATGCAGTGGCGGCAAGATGGCAGGCTAGACGGATCGCATCCGTCCGACACTGTCAGTATCAAACTAGTAAGTGCAGATTGTCTGTTAATCTGTCAACATGCTTCTTGACCATTCTGCCTGATTGTCTGATGATCCTGCAAATTTCACCCTGCCGGACCGGTCCGGTCGGTGACATGGAGGACAGTCATGGAACTTGAAGGCAAGGTCTGCATCGTCACCGGCGGTGCAAGCGGGATCGGTCGTGCGGTGGCTGCGCTGTTCGCGCGGCATGGGGCCAGGGTGGTGATCGCCGATGCCAATGCCGAAGCGGCCGAAGTGACAGCCGCGGATCTCGGAGCCGAGGCGATCCGCTGCAATGTCGCGCAGGAAGAGGACGTCATGCGCGTGGTAGACCAGACGCGCCAGCGCCATGGCCGGATCGACGTTCTGGTGAACAATGCCGGGTACGGCTTTATCGGGACGGTTGAAACGATTGACGGTGCCGATTGGGACAGGCTGATGTCAGTCAATCTTAAGGGCGTGTTTCTCTGCTCGAAACATGTCGTGCCGGTGATGGCGGCGCAGGGGGGCGGTTCGATCATCAACACGACCTCTTATACGGCGCAAAGCGCCATTGCCAACCGCGCCGCCTATGTCGCCTCAAAGGGCGGGGTATCAGCCTTGACCCGGGCCATGGCCCTGGATCACGTCGCGCAGGGAATCCGTGTGAACGCCGTTGCCCCGGGCACGGTGAACAGCCCCTATTTCGACCGCATCTTCAACGAAGCCGAGGACCCCGCAGGACTGCGCGCGGCCTATGATGCCCGTGCGGCCATGGGGCGGATGGGTCGTCCCGATGAGATCGCAGAGGCCTTTCTGTTTCTTGCTTCCGACCGGTCACGCTTTGCGACAGGCAGCATCCTGACCGTCGATGGTGGCTCGTCCATCGGAAACCATCTCGTCGCCTGATCAATCCGAAATCCAACCGTCCGCAGGACGATCGCAACCATATCCGGGGAAATCCAGATGAAGATCCGCTCAGCCATCCTGCGCCAGTCGAACCTCCCGCAACCCTATGCACAGTCCCGTCCGATCAGCATTGAGACAGTGGAACTGTCAGGCCCCGGCCCCGATGAGGTGCTGGTGCGCATCGCGGCGGCAGGAGTCTGCCATTCCGACCTGTCCGCGATCAATGGCGACCGTCCGCGCCCCTTGCCGGTGGCCCTGGGGCATGAAGCCTCAGCCGTCATCGAAGCGGTCGGCAGCCATGTCACGGATATGGCCCCGGGAGATCATGTGGTCATGTCCTTCCTTCCGGTCTGCGGTCATTGCCCCATGTGCGCCGAGGGCCGTGCCGCGCTTTGCGAGCCGGGTTATGCGGCAAATGCGGCGGGCACACTGCTGTCGGGCGCGCGGCATGTCCATCTGGGCGAGGAGACGATCAACCATCACAGCGGCGTATCGGCCTTTGCCGAATATGCAGTGGTATCGCGTCATTCCGTTGTGCGGATCACGAAAGAAATCGACCTTGTCCATGCCGCGCTGTTCGGCTGCGCGGTGATGACTGGCGTAGGTGCAGTGGTCAATACCTGCGCGGTTTCCCCCGGGGAGTCGGTCGCGGTCATCGGACTTGGCGGGGTGGGCCTGTCCGCTGTTCTGGGTGCGGTGGCCTCAGGGGCATGGCCCATTATCGCGATCGACCTGTCGCAGGCCAAGCTTGATATCGCGCTCTCACTGGGCGCAACCCACGCCTTTCTGGCGACCGATCCCGATATCGTCGAGAAAATCCGCGATATCACCCGGGGCGGTGTGCGTCACTCGGTCGAAATGGCCGGGAATCCCCGGGCCTTCAGTCTTGCCTATAGCATCACCCGGCGTGGCGGCCAGACTGTGACGGCGGGGCTTGCCAATATCAATTCGACTTTCGAGATCTCGCCGCATCCGCTGGTCGGTGAAGAGCGCACGATCAAGGGCAGCTATATGGGCAGCTGTGTGCCGTCGCGCGACATTCCCCGGTTCATCGCGCTTTATCAGGCGGGTCGGCTGCCCGTCGACCGGCTTTTGTCCAGTACCGGGCCGTTGGACGACATTAACGCCGCTTTCGACCAGCTGCACCATGGCGAGGTGATCCGTCATGTCATCCTGCCACATGGCTGAAGCGGTAGACGGGTCTGAGGGGCCCTTCTACCGCAGAATCATATGCTCGCAAACATGCTGCAAGCCCCGCAGCAGATGGGGCCGGAAGGTGTCAGGGTCCTCCGTTGCGGGAAAATGGCCGAGTCCCGCCATCACAAGATGCAGCGCCCCGGGGATGTGGGAGGCCAGTCGGGCTCCATCGGCGGGCGTGGCAGAGTAGTCGTATTCCCCCGACAGCAGCGCGACAGGGCAGCGGTTGCTGTCGATGGCTGGCCCG
This sequence comes from Szabonella alba, assembly GCF_016765775.1. Taxonomy (GTDB): domain Bacteria; phylum Pseudomonadota; class Alphaproteobacteria; order Rhodobacterales; family Rhodobacteraceae; genus Szabonella; species Szabonella alba. The sequence continues at coordinate 33,581 of NZ_JAESVN010000014.1, forward strand.
GTTTCCGCCCCGTCGAATTCCTCGCTGTAGAAGGCCAGATCGCCCGGATAGATCCCTGGCGCACCTTGCGAATAGATCCAGCCTGCCCGCCGTCGGTGATCGAGTGGACTTGTGGGCGCCATAAGGCCCCGGACGAAGGCCGCATTGTGCAGACCGCCATGGACCGCCGGGTGCATCTGGAACGGGTTCTGCCGCCCGCGTGACCGGAAGGGCGGTTCCAGCGCGACGACGCCAAGCGTCAGGTCCGGCCGCTCTGCCGCCATGACCAGCGCGATGGCCGCGCCCATCGACCCGCCCACAAGGATTGCCGGGCCACCGACAACCTGTTCCAGAAAGGCGCAGACCCAGTCGCGATAGATGCCGGCGGTCAGGCAGTATTCTCCCCAGTCCCAACCCTCGACGGGCATGGAGCGCCCATGAAAAGGCATGTCCGGCGCATGAAGGCGCCAAGCTGCGCCGAGTTCGGTATCGCTGAGCTGATCGAAATACTGGCGCCCGTCGGCACCGGCTGTATGCAGAAACAAGACCGGCACTGCGCCGCTGCCTGCCACCTCATGATAGACCCGGCAGTATGTGCTGCCCAGACGCAGATCCGAATAGTGACCTGTAATCAGGGCCGGATCGCGGATGACCGGCTTGGCGGGACGCAGTGGTACCTCAATGATCCGCTCAAACATGCATTCAAGCAGGGCGCGGGCCTGCGCGATCAACAGCGGATCACCGTCGACCTGAAAGGCCGGATTGGCGATCTGCAGCGCGGTGAAGCTGTTGTAAAGCGGCGGCGGGGGTGATTGTATCAGGCGCTCCCACTCGGCCTGTGCTGCGGTGATCGTGATTTCGGGCTGGTCTGTCACGGTCATCGTGTCCAGTGCAAGCCGGCCCTCGGTCACGCTGATCCGGCAGCCCTGCGGCCCACAGCGCAGATGCAGGGACAGCGAAAGATTGCGCGCGGTGCGCAGAAGTTCTGCGTCGTTCAGCCCGGTGCGAATCTTTTCGCGCAGACGGGTTTGGATCGGCTGTGACGGCCGCGGAGCTAGAGGTGTGGTCATTGTGGATTCCATCAATATACGCCAATATTGTCATACAATCAGACAGATATAGGCAGTATATGTCCCGCTTGTCGCTGGCGCAAGTTGTCGCCTAATAGTATTGACGGATCTTCAGACAATCTGTAAAAGCATCCTACCCGGCACGCCCCTGTTCCAGATCGTTGCGGGATGGAGAAACCGATGCAGACGCTTACGGATGCCACGCTTCTGAAATCCGCCTGCCTTGTGAACGGTGGATGGGTCACGGCCGCCTCGGGGCTGGTGATTGGCGTGACTGACCCGGCAGACGGCGCGCATCTGGCGGAGGTTCCCGCGCTTTCGGGGGCTGAGGTCGAGGCCGCCATTGCCCATGCCTCTGTCGCGCAACCCGGCTGGGCCGCCCGCACGGCGGGTGACAGGGCAGCATTGCTGCGGCGCTGGTTCGATCTGATCCTGGGCAATGACGACGATTTGGCGCGCATCATGACCGCCGAGCAGGGCAAGCCTCTGGTCGAAGCATTGGCAGAGATCCGCTATGCAGCCTCGTTCATCGAATGGTTCGCGGAAGAGGCAAAGCGCCTCTATGGCGAGACGATTCCCGCCCCGCGAGCCGAGTTGCGGATTTCCGTGCTGAAGCAGCCGATCGGTGTGACGGCTGCGATCACGCCCTGGAACTTTCCGGCGGCCATGGTGACGCGCAAGGTGGCGCCCGCGTTGGCGGCCGGTTGCGCGATGATCTTGCGCCCGGCCGACCTGACGCCCCTTACGGCGTTGGCGCTTGGCGAACTGGCGCAACGCGCGGGTATTCCGGCAGGCGTCCTTCAGATCGTGACGGGTCCTGCGCGTGAAATCGGGCAGGTCCTGACCGAAAGCCCTGTGGTGCGGAAACTGTCCTTCACCGGTTCTACCGGGGTGGGACGTCTGCTGATGGCGCAATGCGCGCCCACCGTGAAAAAGATCTCGCTTGAACTGGGCGGCAACGCACCCTTCATAGTTTTTGACGATGCCGATCTTGATGCGGCGGTTGAGGGCGCAATGCAGGCGAAGTTTCGCAATGCCGGACAGACCTGCGTCTGTGCCAATCGTATTCTGGTGCAGCACAGCGTGCAGAAGGATTTTGCAGCACGGCTGACCGAACGGGTTCGTGATCTGAAGATCGGACCCGGCACGCAGGCGGGCGTGCAGATCGGCCCGCTGATCAATGAGGCTGCGCTGGAAAAGGTCGAAGAGCATATCGCCGATGCGCTGGCGGGCGGCGCGCGGCTGCTGCAGGGTGGTCGGCGTCTAGGCGGCCTGTTCTTCGAGCCGACGGTGCTGGCCAGTATGACCCCGGCAATGCGCCTGGCGCAAGAAGAAACCTTTGGTCCGCTGGCCGCGATCTTTCCCTTCGACAGCGAGGCCGAGGCTGTCGCAATGGCCAATGACACCATTCATGGTCTGGCAGCCTATTTCTACACCCGCGACCATGCCCGCTATGTGCGGGTTTCCGAGGCACTGGAATTCGGGATGGTCGGGCACAATACCGGGCTCATCTCGAATGAGGTCGCGCCTTTCGGCGGCATCAAGCAATCGGGCCTCGGGCGTGAGGGATCGCGCCACGGGATCGAGGACTATCTTGAACTCAAATACGTCTGTTCGGCGATCTGAACGGTGCCCTGCGGGGCTCGGGCGGAACCGGACGGGCGGCTATCCACACACAACCCGGGAGGAACCATGAAAACCACGATTATCGGAACCATCACCGCCGCATTGCTGGCTGCGGCACCGGCCACCGCCGACGACCTGCGCTGGCGTGTCCCGCTGTCCTTTCCGTCGGAACTGCGCGTTCTGGGCGACATGGCCAAATATCTGGCCCAGACCGTCGAAGAGGTTTCGGGCGGCACGATCCGCTTTCGACTGGAAGAGCCGGGCAAGATCGTTCCCGCGCTTGGTGTGCTGGAGGCGGTGAAGGAAGGCAAACTGGAAGCCGGTTACATCTGGATTGGCTATGACACAGGTATCGTGCCCGCGGCCTCGATTATCGGCGGTCTGCCGTTCGGGATGGAGCCCTGGGAATACAACGCCTGGCTGTTCGAGGCGGGCGGGCTTGAAATCGTCGAAGGCATCTATGCGCCGCATAACATCATGCCGGTGCCTTGCGGCACGGTTGGCGCTGAATCGGGTGGCTGGTATCGCAACGCAATCGGCAGCGTTGAGGACATCAACGGCCTGAAGATCCGCTTTGCGGGTGTCGGCGGGAATGTGATGCAATCAATGGGCGCCTCGGTTACCGTCCTGCCAGGGGGTGAGTTGTATCAGGCGCTGGACCGTGGCGCGCTGGACGCAACAGAATTTTCGATGCCCTCAATCGATGAGCGGCTTGGCTTCCGCCAGATCGCAAAATACAACTACTTCCCCGGCTGGCATCAGCTGATCGCGGCGCATTATCTGGTCGTCAACCTGAATACCTGGAACGGTTTGTCGGACATCCAGCGCGCGCAGATCCGCACATCCTGCATGGCGACCAATGCCAAGGGCATTACCTTCGGCGAGGGTCAGCAGGGTGCCACGCTGCAACGCAATGCCGACGAGGGTGTGAATATCGAGCAATTTCCCGAAGAACTGCTGCTGGAATTCCGCGATGCCTCGAAAGAGGTCATCGCCGGGCTGGTCGAGGCCGATGAAGGCTTTGCCTCGGTCTACAATTCCATGGCTGCCTTCATGCAGGACTATAAACTGTGGAAGCGCATCGGCTATCTGCCCCGGGACTTCGACTCGATTTTCGATGTCCTGCCCGCGCAGGAGCAGTAACGCAAGAACGGGCGGCGCGGATCAATCTGCGTCGCCCCTTGGCCAAAGGGAAAGACGATGACATCTGGCGACATACCCGACGGCAAACCCGACACGGGCGCCCTTCTGTCTGAACCCGGCACCCCCCGTCTGGCCGCCGGAATTGAGGTCCTGGTGATCCGCATCAACGAATGGATCGCGCCACTTTGGCTGCTGCTGATCGGGGTCATTCTGGCGAATGTGATCGGGCGCTATGTTTTTCATCGCGGGCTGGTCTCGCTTGAGGAGATGCAATGGCATCTCTATTCCGCAGGGTTTCTGTTCGGCCTGTCCTATGCGCTGGTGAAGGATGATCATGTGCGAGTCGATCTGCTACATGGCGTCATGTCGCGCCGTGTCAGGCTGATAATCGAGATCATCGGCCTTGTGTTTTTCCTTCTGCCGCTGGCCGCGATCCTGTTCTGGTATGCGCTGCCTTTCGTCGCCTCGTCCTTCCGGCTTGGCGAGGATTCCAACGCCCCGGGAGGCCTGCCCTATCGCTGGATCGTCAAAAGCTTCATGGCATGGGGCGCGGGCCTGTTGTTTCTTGCGGGTTTCGCGCGTCTGCTGCGCTGCTTTGCGGCCTTTCCCGGCGCAGGACCCCCCCCATCACCAGACCGGACCCCCGGCACGCCCGCGCCGGAGAAGTGAGAATCCGAAATGACCGAATCCGAGATCCTTGCCATCCTGATGATGGTGTCGTTCATCGCACTGTTGTTCACCGGCTTCCCGGTGGCCTGGCTTCTGGGTGGGATCGCTGTGCTGTTCACGGCGCTAGCCATTGCCCTCGACACCGGCTTCGACACATGGATCGGCGTTGACATGTCTTTTCTGTCGCTGATCGTCGATCGGCTTTGGGGGTTGATGAACAACTGGGTGATGGTCGCCCTTCCGATGTTCGTTTTTATGGGTTTCATGCTAGACCGCTCGGGCGCCGCAGAAAGGCTGCTTGAAAATCTGTCGAAACTGTTCGGCCGCACCAAGGGGGGGCTTGCCATCAGCGTGACTCTGGTGGGCATTATCCTTGCGGCCTCGACCGGCATCGTCGGGGCCTCGGTGGTGCTTCTGGCCACGCTATCGGTGCCGACCATGGTTGCGCGCGGCTATGACCGCCGGCTGATCGCGGGCGTCGTTTGCGCGGTGGGAACACTGGGCATCCTGATTCCGCCCTCGATCATGCTGGTGCTGATTGCTGATCAGCTGGCGCTGCCGGTGGGCGATCTGTTCCGGGGCGCGCTTTTGCCGGGGCTGATGCTGGGTGGCTGCTATCTGATCTATATCCTGGCTGTCGGTTTCTTCCAGCCGCATCGGATGCCCGAACATGGAGCCGATGAAACCCTGTCGATGCGCAGCCTGCTGGGGGCATTGAAGGCAGTTCTGCCGCCGGGGCTTCTGATTGTTGCGGTTCTCGGCTCGATCTTCGCAGGCATCGCCACCCCGACCGAAGCTTCGGGTGTGGGGGCTTTCGGTGCCGTGGTGCTTGCCCTTCTGAACCGTCGCCTGACAGGCCGCGTGCTGCTGGAGGTCTGCACCGCGACCACGCGCATGACGGCGTTCATATTCGGCGTCCTGATCGGGGCGACCGCCTTTTCGCTGATCCTGCGGGGGCTGGGGGGTGACGAACTGATCGAGGGGGCCCTGATGGCGCTGCCCTTCGAAGGGCTGGGCATCATCATAGCAATCCTTGTGATCGTATTCCTGCTGGGGTTTTTCATGGAGTATATCGAGATCACGCTGATTGTCCTGCCGCTGGTCGCGCCGATCGTGGTGGCGCTGGACTATGATCTGATCTGGTTCACCATCCTTTTCGCAATCTGTCTTCAGACCTCGTTCCTGACCCCCCCTGTCGGCTTTGCGCTCTTCTACTTCCGTTCGGCCGTTACAAGTGATTTCACCGTGGCGGAAATCTATCGCGGGATCATTCCCTTCATCGCGATGCAGCTCTTCATCCTTGCCTGTGCGATCTTTGTGCCGGGTATTGTCCGGTAAATGGCAGTATCGCTTGGAGTTTGTCTGATTGCCGGATTATCTTGTTGTCGAATAATGAGTGACCGCCACCGTCGGCCCCGCGGCACATCCAAGCGCGGGCCGATCCGAAACAGGAAGCGATGATGCCCCGACTGGACCTTCACGTTGAAAAGAAGAGCGCCACCCTGCGTGGACAGGTCGAAGAAAAGATGCGCGAGGCAATCGCGCAGGGCCTGTTCAAACCCGGTCAACGTCTGGTCGAGCGCGAATTGTGCGAGGTCTTGGGCGTGGGGCGGACCTCAGTTCGCGAAGCTTTGCGCCAGCTTGAGGCCGAGGGGCTCATCGAAAGCTTTCCGCATCGTGGCCCGTCAGTCGCGCAGGTCACACCACATGAGGCTGAACAGCTTTATGAACTGCGCGCATTGCTGGAAGGCTATGCCGGCGAGAAATGTGCGGAACTGGCCGACGCTGCCTTTCTGGACAGGCTCGATGCTACGGTCGCGGCATTCGTGCGCGCCTGCGACGCCGGCGACCGCGAGGCGCTGGTGCTTAACAAGACCGCCTTTTACGATCTTCTGTTCGAAGGCTGTGGCAACAAGTTCGTCGGTCAGAATCTGACGGGACTGCATAACCGCATCAGCTTTCTGCGCTTCACCTCGATGATGCAGCCCGACCGGCTGCAACATTCCATTGCCGAGATTCGTGAGATTGCTGCCGCAATACGCTCGGGCGATCCGCGTGCCGCTGGGGAGGCCTGCCGCCGCCATATCCGCAACGCAGCCGCCGTGGCGCTGGCCTATATGCGCAGCCTGCCAGCCATCGCGGCTGACCGAACAATCCGGTGAAAGGATTTACCATGTCGCAGGAATGGGAAGTTCTGGCCCTACGCTATGCCACGCATGAGGCCCCGATGCGCGAATTGGGGCTCGTAGGCGACGCCCATGATGCGCTGGGTCGGTTGGACTATTTCATTTGGTTGATCCGAGGGCGCGAAGGGCTGATCCTTGTCGATACCGGTTTCGGAGTCGAGGCCGCGCAAAGGAGGGGCCGCAGACTTTTGCGTCACCCGGTAGTCGCGCTGAACGAGATTGGCGTTCGGCCCGAAGAGGTCCGCGACATTGTCATCACTCATCTTCATTACGACCATGCCGGAAATCTGGATGCCTTTCCCAATGCCCGTTTCCACCTTCAGGAACGGGAAATGTCCTATGCGACCGGACGTTGCATGTGCGATGCCGGACATCGCCGCGCCTTTGATGTCGATAATGTCGTCGACGCCGTGCGGCTGGTCTATCAGGAACGCATCGTCTTTCACGATGGCGCCTATCAGCTTGCCCCGGGGATCGGGGTGCATCTGGTCGGTGGTCACTCGCTGGGTTTACAGGTCCTGACTGTCGACGGCGCCCGACGGATCGTTCTGGCTTCTGATGCACTCCATCTGTCCCGCCTTATGCAGCAAGATGCCGTCTTTCCGATTTTTGCCGACCGCGCTGCGGTCCTTGAGGGCTATCGGCTTCTGAAAGACCTTGCGGGGCATGACGGTGTGATCCTGCCTGGACATGATCCGCAGGTGATGCAGGACTTTCCGCTCCTTTCCGGTGCGACTGACACAGTACGAATTGGCTAGCGAGGCCTCACGGTTGCAAAGGAAGTCGAGCGAATACATACAAAAAAGGGTCGCCACTCTTTGTGGCGTGTTCCTCTGTTTTGAGCGTCAGTCGACGTACCCGCGCCGCTTCTTCGCCGCTGCGAGCTTCATCAAAGCCGTGACGGCCTTGCCTTCATCAGGGTGCGTCTCGACCATCATCTGGCCCCGAAAGCCGATCCGACCCCACTCGCGCACGAGGCTGGCGCGACCGAAGAGGTCGCGTTGCACACTCAGCCGATAGAAGCGACGCATGTTGCGCGCCGGATCGATCCGGCGCATCTGCACGTCGGTCGGGAAGGTATCGAGCTGGATCGGGCCGTGGTACATATAGTGATCGACTGAGATTTTCTCCACAATATCAGGTGGAAGTCTGCGCTTCCACCTCGATTTTCCCGTGAGGGAAAAAAGGGGGCTCACGCCCCCTTCTCGAACTTCATGACCGGGATGCCCAGTTTCTTGGCCTTGTCGGCGAGGTTTTCCTGGATGCCGTTGCCCGGGAAGACGAGGACACCCACGGGCAGCACGTCCAGCATTGCGTCGTTGCGCTTGAAGGGGGCGGCCTTGGCGTGCTTGCTCCAGTCAGGCTTGAAGGCCACCTGCGTCACGCCCCGGGCCTCGGCCCATTTGGCGGCGATGAGTTCCGCGCCCTTCGGGCTGCCGCCGTGCAGAAGGACCATGTCGGGATATTTGGTCCGGACCTGATCGAGTTTGCCCCAGATCAGCCGGTGATCGTTGAAGTCGGTCCCACCGGTGAGGGCAACCTTGGGGCCTGCGGGAAGCATTACCTCGGCCTCCGCGCGCCGCTTGGCGGCCAGGAAGTCGCGGCTGTCGATCAGCGCCGCGGTCATGTGCTGGCGGTTCACCATCGAGCCGGTGCGGGGACGCCAGGTGGAGCCCGTGTAATGGACGAACTCGGTCGCGGCGTGATCGCGCAACATGCCCATGCAGTTGCGCCGTTCGATCAGCGTCAGGCCTTCGGCCGTCAGGAGCTCGAGTTCGGTGGATTTCACCTCGGAGCCGTCCTGCTCGCGCTGGAGGCGGCGCTGCACCTGCTCGTTCTCGTCGAGCGACCGCTCGATCCGGGCCGTGGCGCGGTGGAAGAGGTTGACCTGGCCCCAGAGCACCTCTTCGAGGTCGGGTTCCATGCGGGTATCTTCCAGGGTCGCGACGAGGGCGTCGAAGATGTCGGCGACGGCGACCGCAAGGCGCTGCCCATCGGGCATCGGGCGCGGATCGGGTTCGTCAAAGGGGCGGTAGCCATAGAGCTGCAACTCGTCGAGCGCATGGGCGGTCTGGGATGCGGTGTGGGCGGGTTCATACGCGTCGTCGTGAGTGTGGATCGTCATCGGTTCTTGCCTCCGGGCCTGTCTCGTCCGCGCGTCATCCCGCGCGGCCTTCATGGGCTGCGAAAGCCGTCACAGGGGACGCCCCTTCACCCCCTTTCGGGGCCGGAACGCATGTGGAGGAGGACGGGGGGCGGCTGATTTGCTTCGCGATGCAAAGGCGGGGCTCGTCCCCGCCGGCGGAAATCAGTTGCCCCCCGTCCTTGAAGGGGCGGCCCCTTTGACGGCCGCCTGCCCATCTCTTGAAGGCCGCTCGGGGGACGGGTGGATGAGATTGCCCGGGTAGAGGCAAAGCAACGATCCACAGCCACGTCAGGACTCCGTGACCCCTGCCCCGCACTCCCTGACTGCCTCTTGCGCGATGCGGATCAGCCTGACAGGCGATGCTGATCCTCTGGCCCGATCTGCCCTGCCAGATGCTGGCGCAGCGCCTCTTTGCCGTACGCCCGGAGATCATCGTTGAAATCCCCGAGCAGCGGTTCCAGCACCCGCACGACAATCCCGACCTCTGTGGCTCTGACGCTCAACCTCTCTGCCGCGCGTTGCCCGGCCGGATCGCGGTCGATGGCGATGTAGAGGCGCTGCACCCCCTTCGGCAGCAGGACGGCCCCAAGGTGACCCGACGAGAGCGCCGCCCAGACGGGAAGGCCGGGCACTGCCTCGACAAGGGACAGCATGGTCTCGATGCCTTCGCCGACCACGAGGCTGTCGTCATGCGGGGTCAGCCTGACGGCATTGCCAAGGAGGTGACCCATGGCACGCCGCTGCGTCTCGACATCCGCTTTCCCCTGACCGTCAAGAGCCAGCCAGGTGCGATGCACGCCCTGCAAGGCCCCTGCCCCATCGGTGACCGCAGCGATCAGCGCTGGTCTGGGGAGGCTGCGGGTCTGGCCCTCATCCCGATGCCAGCACTTCGGGTGGAAGCGCAGGGCGATCATCCTGCTGCCTTGGGTCAGGCCCCGGGAGCGGAGGTAGGTGTCGGCGAGCGTGCCTGCGACCGGCACCGAGGCTGCAAACAATCGCGCCGCCGCCTCTGGTTTGCCGCCGGGGGCCTTGGCCTTCTTCGGCATTGGCGCATCCGGGAGGACCGGCTGCGGACGACCCAGATGCGCCCGGGCTTCAGCCAGAAGATCGGGAAAGCGCGAAATCCCGGTCCTCTCGCGGATGATGTCGAGAAGATCGCCATGCTCGCCCGTGGCGCCGTCGGTGAATTTGCCGGCAGCACCGGGCCCGGAGGCTGGCCCGGTCAGCCGCACGAAGAGCGACCTGCCCGGGTTGTTCTGCAGATCGCCCACAATCCAGTAGGACCCTTCCCGCCGTCCGGCGGGAAGGTAGGCGCGACAGACGCCTTCGGCGTTTTCCGCCAGAGCGCGGATCAGATCTTCGGTCTCGGAATACATGGCTCAACACCCTCCGCGTGCATGTAGTCCCGTTACAGGACAACGTGCAAGCAGACGATCCAGCACAGCAATGCCGCCCGAGTCCGCTGGGCAGAAGAGACGCAGCTTCCAGCTAATGATCTCCGAGAAGAAGCCATCGGCCTTCAGCCGGTCTTTGGCGGCCTCAGTGAAGCCGGAGAGCTCGATCCGGTTCACGCCCATGACGCGTGAACGGAGCAACTCCATCCCTTCAGCCAACCGCACGACCGTCTTGCCCTCAAGTACGAGGGCATGGACCTGCGCTGCCGTCAGTTCCGGCGCGTCAGCCGCCAGCGTGGTCGCGACCCAGGCGGGCGAGACGCAGCGGCCGATGATGCGCTGGCCATCGTCGGTCTGCAGGCGGTAGACGCGGGTTTCATCCTGGGGCAGTTGCTTCCAGATCGGCAGCAGGAGGCCTGCCACGATATGCAGCGTGGCTTCCGAGAACTCCGGCACCTCGGCCAGTTCCGCGGTCCAGGCAGCGACGAAGGACGCGCGGTCGGCCTCGAGCCAGTGGGTGTCGTCCATGATCTTGGCCGGAACCGTGGTCGCCTCGGTCGGACGGATCAGCCGCAAGCGGGGCTCGATCGTGCCATCATCCAGCATCAGGGTGGTGGCAGGCACCTGCACGGCTGCTCGGCCCGAGCGGCTGTTGACCAGAAGGCGTGCCTTCGGGTCGTCGAGCCAGTCTAGAGCATCCGCGAGCGAGGTCGGCGTGTTGCGCCGCTTCTCCGCGATGGTCAGCAGTTGGGTTTCCGCGCCGGAGCCAGGATGGGTGTAGATCACCCGCGCATCGGTGACGCGGAAGCTCTCGGCGCGCAGCGTCTCGAGCCCGAGGTCGTAGACCCCGGCGGCGATGGCGCCCTCGATCCGTTGGTCGAGCAATTCCTCGAAGGCCGAGAAGAGCACGGCCTGCATGTCGATCGTGAGCGCCAGTAGGCGATTTAGGAAGGTCGTGATCGGGGGCAGGTCGTCCTTCAGACCGTTGTCATCGGTCAGGCTGAGACCGGTGGCATCCTCGAAAGCCCCGAGCGAGCAACCCGGCACATCGCCACGATGGATCCAGCGATAGAGTTGGCGCAAAGCGTCGCGGGCGTAAGGCGACTCGAGGTTGTCTTCGGGCCGGAACAGCCCCTGCCCGCCAGTCTGGCGCTGGCCACGCGTGATGGCCCCGAGCGTGTCGAGGCGGCGGGCGATGGTCGAGAGGAACCGCTTTTCTGCTTTCACATCGGTGGCGACGGGGCGGAAGAGCGGCGGTTGCGCCTGATTGGTGCGGTTGGTGCGCCCGAGGCCTTGGATGGCTGCATCTGCCTTCCAGCCGGGTTCCAGCAGGTAGTGGACCCGCAGGCGCTGGTTTTTCGCGCCAAGATCGGCGTGGTAGCTGCGGCCCGTGCCTCCGGCGTCCGAGAAGATCAGGATGCGCTTCTGGTCATCCATGAAGGCGGCGGTTTCCGCGAGGTTGGCAGACCCCGCCCGGCCTTCGACGACGAGCCTTGCGGCAGGGCCCTCACCCTTGCGCACGATGCGGCGCGAGCGGCCCGTGACCTCGGCCACGAGGTCAGTGCCGAAACGCTGGACGATCTGGTCGAGCGCCCCCGGCACGGGCGGCAGCGAGGCCAGCCTTTCGATCAGCGCGTCGCGCCTGCGGGCGGCCTCGCGACATTCGACCGGCTGGCCGTCGCGCGTGACAGGCCGCGACGACAGATTGCCCTCGCTGTCGGTGAAGGGCTCATAGAGCTGCACCGGGAAGGAATGGGCGAGGTAGTCGAGGACATATTCCCGCGGGGTGATGTCGACGCGGATGTCGTTCCACTCCTCGGTCGGGATCTCCGACAGGCGGCGTTCCATCAGCGCCTCGCCTGTCGAGACGATCTGGATGACGGCCGCATGGCCTGCCGCCAGATCGGCCTCGATGGACGCGATCAGTGTCGGGGTCTTCATGGAGGTGAGAAGGTGACCGAAGAAACGCTGCTTGGCGGACTCGAAAGCCGAGCGCGCTGCAGATTTGGCCTGCCGGTTCAGAGTACCGTTCTCAGCGGTGATATTGGCCGACTCCATCGCGGCGGCGAGATTGTTGTGGATGATGGCGAAGGCCCCGGCATAGGCATCGTAGATGCCGCGCTGCTCGGGGGTCAGCGCGTGCTCCAGCATCTCGTATTCGACGCCGTCGTAGGAGAGCGACCGGGCAGTGTAGAGCCCGAGTGACCGCAGGTCGCGGGCGAGGACTTCCATCGCGGCGACGCCGCCGGCTTCGATAGCCTGCACGAACTCAGCGCGGGTGGCGAATGGAAAGTCCTCCCCGCCCCAAAGTCCGAGGCGCTGCGCATAGGCGAGATTATGGACCGTCGTCGCCCCCGTGGCCGAGACATAGACCACGCGAGCATTGGGCAGCTTGTGTTGCAGGCGCAGGCCGGCCCTGCCCTGCTGCGAGGCCTCCGTGTCTCCGCGCTCGCCCTTCGATCCGGCGGCATTGGCCATGGCATGGCTTTCGTCAAACAGGATCACCCCTTCGAAATCCGCCCCCAGCCAATCGACGATCTGATCGACGCGGGACTTCCTGGTGCCGCGTTCTTCCGAGCGCAGCGTCGCATAGGTGGTGAAGAGGATGCCTTCGGTCAGCGGGATGTCGCGGCCCTGCGCGAAGCGTGAGAGCGGCGTGACCAGCAGGCGCTCCTGGCCGAGGGCAGACCAGTCGCGCTGTGCATCCTCCAGAAGCTTGTCGCTCTTCGAGATCCAGAGCGCCTTGCGGCGGCCTTGGCACCAGTTGTCGAGCAGGATTCCGGCCGACTGACGGCCCTTGCCTGCCCCAGTGCCATCGCCGAGGAAAAACCCACGACGGAAGCGGACAGCGTCCGCGGCATCATCGGGCGCGGCCGAGACCATGTCGCCGGTCTCATCAACGGTCCACGAGCCGGCGAGATAGGCGCCATGCGCCTCACCGGCATAGATCACGGTCTCAAGTTGCGCGTCAGACAGCAGGCCGTCGCGCTGGACGGCGGCGGGGAGTTTCGGGCGGTAGGTGGGCTTCGGGGGCGAGACCGAGGCCATTGCCGCCGACTGCACCAGCTTCGTCGGGTGCGGTGCCGCGCCGGGGATGTCGATGGCCTGCAGGCGGAAGGTCTCGTAGATCGCGTCTGAAAGGCGCGCGGCGCCGAGGTCGTCCGCCGTCTCGCGCAGCGTGTAGGCGAGGTCTTCGGCATCTGGCGCGGAGACATTCGCCGCGATGCTGGCTGATGGCGCTGCACGCGGTTTCCCAGCCGCGGAGCCAGAAGCACGGGCAGGAGCTCCCGGGAAGGGGGCTCGGGTTCGAGCGACATCACCCGCATCCAACGCGAGGCGCGGAGGGACCTCGGCCACAATCCGGGCGAGGAGTTGCGCCACATCCGGCGTGATGGAGCGTGCCAGATCAGCGGTAATGCCACCCCGCTCCCCGCCACGGCACTTGTCGAAGACCGAGATCCGGGTCTCGAAGCTGGTGCCATGCTTTGCGAAGGCTGCCCCCGACACGGCGCCGGTGAAGACCAGATGGGCACTCTCGGTCAGGCGGCCGAAGGTCTCGGACCAGGCGGGCGCATCAGGTGCGAAGCTTGCGCCGGTGATCGCGACCAATCGCCCGCCGGGAGCAAGGCGCGCAAGCGCCGAGCGCAGATGCCGCGCCGTCGCCTCGGTCGTCCGGCCATCGACATTGGCCATCGCAGAGAACGGCGGGTTCATCAGGATCACGCTCGGGCGCAACCCTGCGTCCAGATGATCGTCGATCTGGGCTGCGTCAAAGCCCGTGACAGGCCGGCCAGGAAAGAGGCGGCGCAGAAGGTCGGCGCGCGTGTCGGCCAACTCGTTCAGCGCAAGGCTGCCGCCTGCGATTTCAGCGAGTATCGCGAGGAGTCCGGTCCCGGCCGAAGGTTCGAGGACCAGGTCACGCGGAGTGATCTGCGCCGCCGCCAGCGCCGCCAGCCCCATCGGCAACGGTGTCGAGAATTGCTGGAAGCGCTCCATTTCCTCCGAGCGCCGGGTGTGCGTCGGCAAAAGGCCTGCCACCTTGGTGAGGATGGGCAAGAGTGTTGCGGGCGAGCCCGCCCGGGACAGCAGCGCGCGGCCGAACTTCCGCAGGAAGAGGACCAGCGCCACCTCGCCCGCCTCATAGGCGAGCTTCCAATCCCAAGCGCCATCGGCATCGGAGCCGCCAAAGGCGCGCTCCATCTCGATCCGCAGACGCAGCGCGTCGATCTGAAACCCCTGCGCCAGATCGGGCTGCAGAGCTTCGGCGGCAGCGAGGATCGCGGGCGCGGGATCACGAGACAGGACAGGAACGGGAGACGCAACGGGTGCGAGATAGGTCATCGGGAAACTCCGGAATGAGGGACAGGATCAGCCCCGGACGCCCTCTCTCGGGCACCCTCAGGCCTGATCTTCCCCGGCCCTCCTCTTCCTCTCGAATCGACGCGTCCCAGAGGTTTGACTTGATTTTGTTCCTGTTATGTTCTATATTGAGGGTCAAGCCAGCAAGGGAGTTTCCCGATGGACGGCACCACGCATGCCCTACCCGCAACACCCAAGCAGATCGCCTATGCGCGCTCGCTCGCCCTGCGCAACCAGACCCTTCTGCCCTGGGAGGTTCAGCAGGATCGCCGGTCCCTGAGCGCCTGGATCGAGGCACAGGCCCAACTGAAGCCGGTATCCGAAATGGATCGGCTGCCCACGTCGAAGCAGGTAGCCTTCGCGGAGAAACTCGCCCGGATCAAACGGCGCGCCGTTCCGGACGAATGCTTCCGCGACAAGGCGCTGATGTCGAAGTGGATCGACGGGAACAGGTGACTACTACGAGTCGTCGGCTTGCTTGATACCGAAAAGACCAACAGGGAAGTCTTTCCGTCGACGAAAAGCAGCACGCAACGCCTCGGACGGTGAGGCCGGCGAAGCCAAATCCTCGAAGAACGCCTGATAGTCGCATGGCTTCAAGTTTGTGATGTCGGGGTCGTTGCTGCCAGGTGCTTTCATTTCTCAGGCCCTCCAAGGGCGCCCGGAATCTGACCGGTCAAGCAACAGCCGTAACCGAGTAGTGCGGCGTTCCATCCCAAACAAGATCCCAGGATGCGCCCGGCCGGACGTTCTGGATGGCGTGGGGCTCGAAGCAGACGAGGCAATTCCCACCGGGCGCAGGAGCCCGGACCGAGGGATAGATGAGACCCCGCGATCCAGCCCGGCGGAGATGCTCGGCCAGGCTTTGGCCCTCGGGATATCCGACAGCCGGATCGGGATGCAGCGCTAGGTGTTCCGGCTCATCGGTCAGATCATCGAAGATCCCGATGAAATCCGCCAGAAGTTCCACATACCGGGCGCTGTCATGGAAGCTGCCGGTAAAGCCGAGTTCGCGTGTGCGGTGCCAGGCCACTTCGCTGACGGACACCATAACATTCCATGCGCAATACCACGCGCCGCGCTCCTCGGTGTTGAAGCGGTTTCCGCCGGCGCGGGTATAGGTGAAGGCGGCGTTGACATGACTGTCGCCGTAGATGCGAAGATCGCGGCTCCGGCGCTGCCATGCCAACTCGCGCGGGTCTAGATGCGGGTTACGCCCGCGCTCGGCCAAAAGACGGCCGCTGGTCAGACCCTCGATTTCGGCCAGAATCTCCATCTCGTCATCGGTATCGACGAGACCCCGCAAGGACGGTGGCTTGTGGTAGGTGGCGGGCAGGAGACGAACGAGACCGCGATCAGAAATCTCGGTCTGCTTCATGCCCCACCACGCAACGCATCAAGATAGGTCCGCACCGCGAGGATCTGCGGCAAGCCCCCGTCGATGGCGGTGTCAACCGGACGGCTGCCCCCGAACAGCGGGCCGGTGTTCGGTCGGGTGAACCAGCTTCGCGCGAGCGGCTCGGAGAAGTAGAGTTCGAGCGACTTGTAGATGCCGATCACCGCACTGAGCCGCAACAATTGGTCCTTGGTCAGTTCTCCCGCAAAGTCCGGCTTCTTGGCGCGCTTCCATGTGCTCTCCGACATATCGGCAAGGCCAGCCGCTTCCTTCAAACTGAGACCCCAAGCATCGGCCACGCGCGCGTAGGCCTTCAACGCGACGGCGTTGATCTGTGCAGGTTCCCGGATTTTCTCAGCAACGTACATGGCACCCTCCATTGGCCTGAATATAGATCATATGACCTCTATGTAAAGATCAAATGAGCCGAACGCGCTCTCACCCGAACCGCCGCCCAGCTTCGGTGAAGGTGTACTCGTTCACGACGATCCCTTCCTCGATGGCCTCGTCCGAGGTCAGGTGGTCGTATTCAGCCTCAAGCTGGCAGTAGAGCCAGCGGGCCAGATCACGCAGCGCCTCGGTCACGATCTCTTCGGCGTCTTCGGTCGGCGGCTGCCAGGTCGGGCTGTCGCGCGTGACGTCGATCGACATCGTGTATTCGTGGTGGTAGCGCCCGCGGTGGCTGACCTCGGCGGCGAGCTGGTAGAAGTTCCGCCGCTGGATGGCCTGCAGCCGGTCGGCGATACCGTGCAGCGTTGCATCGGTCGGGGCGTAGTCCCGGATGCGCGCGGCCGCGCCCTTGGCGTGGGACCAGTAGCTTTCGAAGCAGGCCCCGTCGCCCTGGCTGCAGAAGCCGGAGAACCATATGCACGGCTTGGCCCGCGTGCCACCGCCCATGAGGCGGACGGGCGTGGTCTTCAGGCGGATACCAAGGATGTCGCAGACCCTCTCGAAATCGTCATAGACCGCGTCCCACCAATCGTCGTGGGGGCCAAGCTCGCGATACCAGCTGCGCGCCTTTTCCTTGGCGGCATCCGAGAGTTCGGGGAACTGGTAGACCGTGGTGCAGATAATCTCAGGCATGTGCGTCCTCCCCGTTCAGCGCGGCGGCCAGCCATTCTTGCGTGCTAGTACAGCCGATAGATTTGCGCGCACCGAGATCGATGACATGCCCGCCGCCTCCGAAGGCGTCGAGGCGCGGTCGGGAGCAGGTCAGGGCATACTGAAAGCCCCAGAGGCCGGTGAGATCGAGTTCGTCCGCAAGGCGCAGTACGAAGCGGATGACGGCTTCGACATCGCCGTGCTCGTCGTCATGGATCCAGAGGGTGCTGTCCTCGGGCGCGTCCTGGCGCAAGAGGTCGAAGCCTGCGACCTCCGGGTCATCGGCGTCTTGATCTGCGGCGTGAAGTTCCTGGAACAGCGCGAGCGCGCGGGCCGCCTTGTCGGGGGTGCCGACGTCGAGCAGGCATGAGAAGTGGGTGAAGTAATCCGCCATGGGGACCTCTTGAATGGGAAGACCCGGCCAAGAGGCCGGGCGCTGTGTCGGGATGAGGGGGTGGTCGGGAATGATCAGCGGGCCGGATCGTCAACCGCCGTCCGTCGCGTGGCATGGGCGCAGAGTATCTGCCGGTAGAAGCGCTTCCGCGCGGCCCGGAAGCCGCGAACGGCGCGCGTGTCGGGGTGGAGCGCCCGGACCGCCGCGCGCAGGACGGTGTAGGGCGAGGCCGCCGCCGGCAAGCCGAGGCGCTGATGGGCCAGGTCGGTCATGTCAGGTGACCTCGACCACGGGCGAGGCGAGATGCGGATCGACCTGTGCCTCGATCCGCGCCGACCGGCCCATCCAAGGCTCAGGCCGGATGGCCTTCACCCAGTCAGCAAAGCTCGGGATGAAGCCGAGGTCTTCCTTCACATGCTGCTCGCCCACCCACCGGGTCGGGATGATGCGCCCGGTCGAGAGTGTGAGGGTCGGGCCGAAAATCGTCTCGGCCATGAAGATGCCCTCGGCATGGTGGCGCAGCGCCCGGTGCCGAAAGTCCGCAGTAATCTCCTTGCTCTGGTCGAACCAGGCATGCACCGCCATGAAATCGTCGACCGTGCCGCCCCATTTCTTCACCGAGGACAGGGCGTGATGATAGGGATGTGCCATCGCCGCCTCCTCAGAAATCATGCGTGTAGAGTTCGGACGAGGTGAATCGCTCGTTGAACTCAAGATGGATGCAGCGGGCCGCGGCGTCGAAGCAGAACTCGCCCCAGGCGCCGTCGTTGTTTTCCCAGCCGCCATGGGTGTCGGAGAGGAAGTCATAGGCCAGCTGCTCGACGACATCCTCGAGAGAAAGGCTGGACCTGTCGCGGTTTGGTGCCGCTCCTTTGATAGCATAATGTGCAGCAAAGGAGACGAACTATGGGCACGGGAAGAACGGATGAATTTCGCAAAGACGCGGTGCGAATTGCACTGACCAGCGGG
>NZ_JAESVN010000015.1 GCF_016765775.1 Szabonella alba
CGCATCCGCAGCAAAGAAAAAGAAGGAGACAACACAGATCTTGACCCCTGCCTGACCCGAAATCCATACTCAAAGCCGGGTCAATTCTCGATGAAAAACCCGGGTCAGTTCTGGGTGAAAATCAACACTATGGTGCAAATCTGAGCTTCGATATGAAGTTCTGACGCGCCGGCCTCCCCGGCGTGTCACTCCTCCCCCCCCTGTGCTGACCGCCGGGTGGCCTCAACTGACCTGCCCCCCGGAAGCTCCCTCAGTCTGATGTGGAGTCTGCGCAACCTGAAGAAGCGGACGAGATGAGAAAAAGCCGTTTCACTGAAGCGCAGATTATCGGGATGATCAAAGAGCAGGAGGCTGGCTTGCCGACTGCTGAGCTGTGCCGCAAGCATGGGTTCAGCCCTGCGACGTTCTACAAGCTAAAGGCCAAGCATGGCGGGAACCTGTCTGATGCCAATCGTCTCAAGCAGCTCAAGGCCGAGAACGCCAAGCTGAAGCGCCTTGTGGCAGATGACCCTGCCGGAGCCGGTCCGGCAGAGGAGGCGCGCTTTCTGCCCCTCTCGATGCACATGGAAGGGACCGGCTGGCGCATGCCGCAAAAGACCTGAAAGCTGCCGATGACAGGGCAGACCAAGCCCGTAAAAATAGGGTCTTAGCGCGGTTTTGCATTCCACCCCCTGGGGTGTTCCAGTATATTCAGGCCATGTTTGTGACCAGTGACCCTTTGCCGGAAGGCCCCGCGCGCGCTTCGCGCGGTCAGCGCGCTTTTGATGGCCGAGGGGGCGTCACAGGTTTCACTGGACGGTTCGGGGACGGCAAGGCCGCCGCAATCGCCTATATCCTGAATGAAACGGCAAAAATGAACGGTGTCGGTCCTGAAGCCCGGCCCGTCCGGGCGCTTGAGCGGCTTCCATGTCACAAAATCAGCCACCTCGATGATGCGTGTCACCTGGATGCGGAGCGCATCGCTCAATCCACCGGAGGCGCGGCTTGACGAGACCCAACGTCCTTCTGGTCAGTTTCGATGACGCAGTCGCCTATTGGCCCTACAAGACGGCGTTCAACCAAACCCTTCAAACGCCAAATCTGGACCGGATTTGCGCGGTCTCTACGGCGTTTCACGCCGCCTACAGCCCCGCCACTGTCTGCAACCCTGCCCGTGCAAGCTTTATGTCGGGACGCACAACCCATGAACTTGGGGTTTTCTCGAACAGGCAAAATGTCTTTGAACAGCATGACCCGCGGATCATGTGGCCCTACCGCCTCAAGGAAAACGGGTATTTCTGCTCTTCTGGCGGGAAGGTGCATCATGGGCATTCGCCATTGCCTGAACCGGTGCATAGCATTCTTTACTCAGATCATCAGAAGGATTTCGTCTATGGTGTGCGGAGGCCGGTCCCAACTGTGCATTTTGGCGGATACAGGAACGGGCCAGCAACGCTCGACGCCAAAGACGACGATATTTTCTACGACACGCGCTCGGCCGATTCCGCGGTCGGGTTTCTGGAAACCTATGACGGCAAAGCCCCCTTCTACCGGGAGGTCGGGTTTCATAGCCCGCACACGCCCTGGGCCACCCCAGCCCGTTTCAAGGAAATGTATCCGCTTTGGAAGTTCGAACAGCCTGCGGAATGGGCGACCGGCTATGACAGCAATCGATATGCTGACAGGCGCTTCCCCCGGTTCAAGGAACTGAGCAACGGAAGAACGCTTTGGTGGAAGAAAAGCGTCAGGAACTATTATTCCGCTTATTCACTGGTCGATGATCAGCTGGGCCGGGTCTGGAATGCGTTGAAGGCGTCCCGGTTTGCAGACAACACCATCGTCGTCATTCTTGCCGACCATGGATTTCACCTCGGGAACAAGGACCGGTTGGAAAAAAGCAGTCTGTGGGAACAGGTCGCAAATATTCCTTTGATCATACATCTGCCGGATCTCCCCAAATCCCGAACAGTGCATGACCCCGTGAGCACAATCGACATCGGGCCGACAGTTTTGGACCTTTTGAAACTGGGAAAAATCGAAGGGTCCGTTGGTCGCAGCCTGCGGCCCCATCTTGAGGGCGAAAAACCCGGATCCAGGACGATCCCTACGTTCTTTTGGCAGAATGCATCAATCCGCAAAGACACCTATCGCCTCATCCGATACAATGACGGGACAACACAGCTTTACGACCTGGAAAACGATTTCTGGCAGTTGCATGACCTTGGCGAAAACCATCCGGAACATGCGGGGCTTCACGACACCCTGATTGAGACAAGCCGCGAATGGGGAATGGCGATCTAGCAACTGTATCTCTCAGGCTGGAGTGCCCCCACTGAAGTGGTCCACCAACTGGGATAGTATGATCCCACTTTTTGGAGGACCAGAAGATGGCTGGAAAGCGAGAGAAGCCAGAAGACATTGTTTTGAAGCTTCGGCAGGTTGAGGTGCTGCAGGGTCAGGGCAAGTCGGTTCAGGAGGCGGTTCGTCAGATTGGTGTGATGGTGCAGACCTACTACCGATGGCGCAAAGAGTATGGCGGTATGAACCGCGATCAGTTGAAGCGACTGAAGGAGCTTGAAAGCGAGAACCAGCGCCTCAGGCGTGCGGTATCGGATCTGACGCTGGACAAGATGATCCTGACCGAGGCTGCCCGGGGAAACTTCTGAGCCCTTCCCGCCGCCGTCAGTGCATTGTCCATGTGCAGCAGACCTTTGGCGTATCTGACGCCGGGTCTGCCGCACACTTGGGCAACATCGCTCTACGAACCGCAAGTTGCCCTGCGGCTTGCCAGATGAAGAACGGCTGACCGAGGACATCATCGAGCTGACGCGGCAGTTCGCACGCTACGGCTATCGGATGATCACGGGCCTGCTGAACAACGCTGGCTGGCACGTAAATCACAAACGCGTCGAGCGGATCTGGCGGCGGGAAGGGCTTAAAGTCCCGCAGAAACAGGCAAAGAAGGGCCGGCTTTGGCTGAACGACGGCTCCTGCGTTCGGCTGCGGCCGGAACATGTCAACCATGTCTGGTCCTATGACTTTGTTCAGGATCGAACCCATGATGGCCGCGTGTTTCGCACGCTCAACATCATTGATGAGTTCACGAAGGAGGCGCTCGTGATCCGCGTCAAACGCAAGCTCAACTCCACCGATGTCGTCGATGCTCTGACCGACCTGTTCATTCTTCGCGGGCCGCCCAGGTTCATAAGGTCCGACCATGGCGCCGAATTTGTCGCCCAAAAGGTCCGCGCCTGGATCGCGGCTGTCGGGGCGAAGACCGCCTTCATTGAACCAGGCTCACCTTGGGAAAACGGACATTGCGAAAGCTTCAATGCCCGATTCCGCGACGAACTCCTCAACGGCGAGGTCTTCTACTCACTGCGCGAAGCCCAGATCCTGATCGACAAATGGCGCCGCCACTACAACACCGTCAGTCCCCACAGCGCCTTGGGATACCGTCCCCCAGCGCCGGAAACCATCGTCCAGATAGACCCGAGGACCATCATGCACTAACATTCAGACCGAACCACTCACTGGCGGCAGTCCACCGCCCCCCAATAGCATTCGATCCAATCCTGTGCGTCAACGCCGCTATTATCATTGTATGTTTTTGAAAGAATGGCAATTTTTTCGCCGTCTTTCACATTCATGGGCCAGAATTGTTAAGAAAGGCGATCATGGCGGCGTCGAAATCCTTAGGATTTTCGATATTCACTGAATGGCCGCCCGGCAGATCAACTATGACGATTCGGGGATGTGCTTTGGCCAACCAGTCGCGGACCGCCTGAAACCGGCGCTCGAATTTACCGTTCAGCAATTGGCACCGTCTCTGCAGACCCCCTAGATGGTGGCGCACCGTCAGGCGCGGAATCGCCTCTTGCTGCAGCAGCGCCACCGTTTCGGGCAAGATCCTCTCGGCCACATCGGTCAGCGTGGCACGGAGATCGGAGGGAAAGCGCCGGGCATGCGCCGGATGATAGGGCAAGGCGCGCACCGCATCGCGCCTACCTGCCCGGATGCGTGCAGCCAGCCCTGCCTGCGCCTGCAGATCGGATACGGTCCATGCAGGTCGCAGTGCCGAATTGCTGTTGGTAAAACTGACGCTCAGGCAGGTGTAGGGATGATCCAGTGCATAGTGCAGCGCAATCCCTGCGCCGAAGCTTGCCCCGCAAAGATGCCAGGCCGTGATCCCCAGGCGCTGCCGGATCGTCTCAATCGCAGCAATTATAGCTGCGGGATGCGCCTCCTCCGGTGTCATCGGTGGGGGGGAGGCGCCATGCCCCGGCAGATCGACGTGGATCAGCCGGAAATGGTCGGACAACGCGGCATTGGGCTGCCAATGCAGGCTGCTGGTCAACATACCGTGCAGCAGCAGCAGGGCAGGGCGGCCAGTATCAGGATCGGCCGTTGCGAACAGGGGCTGACGCTCGGTCATGTACCCGCTCGCGGTGACAGGCGAGGGAGGCTGATGGCTGTGACAGTGAAGCCATCGTCATCAGCCGTGACATCCATGCGTCCAGCGACGTGTTGCCCGCTCATTTCATCCCGCATCCTGTCTGGTCTGGGATGACAGGCTGAGTTCAGCCAACACCGCTGCGGTATGCTCGCCCAGTGCAGGTGTGCGCAGAACTGCATCCACCTGCGGATCACGTCCGAACTGTACGGGGAAACCAGGGATACGCGCCTTTTTGCCATTCGCAATGATCTCGCGCAGCGCATGGTTGGCGCGCGCATGTTCGCTTTCAATCGCCTCGGCTGGCGACAAGATCGGTGCGAAGGGGATCGAGATGCGCTGAAACTCCGTCAGCCACTCGTCGCGCGGGCGGGTCGCCATGCGTTCGGCAATGATGTCCCGCTCATCGGGGTAATTGTAGCCGTGATCCATGACTGTCTCGGCCCAGCTGCCCTTGTCACGCCATTCGGCGGGCAGGCCCAGAAGATCGACGAAGCGTTGCCAGAAATGGCGTTCAATCGGGCAGACCAGTACGACGTCGTCATCCTGACAGCGATAGGTCGCATAGCGTCCGCCGAAGTCCTTGTAGCGCCACCACATCTCTCCTGTATTGGCCAATGTCGTCACGTGGCGCCAGTTCCACCAGATCGCGGAATTGAACATCGAGGTATGGACGCGCTGCGGCTGGCCCGTTTCATCTCGCCGCCGCAGCGCGCCGAGGATGCCGAGCGCGGCAAAGATCCCCGAAAGTGGTGCTCCCGCCGATTGGTAATCGCCATGCGGATCGGGGATGCCATCGGTCCATTCCAGCGGCACAAGCCCGGCAAAGGCATCCGGGTTCAGCCCATGGGAGGGCAGATCGCGCCAGGGCCCGACCTCGCCATAGCCGGTGACGTTGCACCAGACCAGCCGCGGATTGATAGCAGTCAGCCGGTCATAGCCAAGGCCCAGTTTGGCCAGCGCCAGTTCTTGCCCGCCGACGATCACGGCATCTGCGCCCTTGACCAGTCCTTCGACCAACGCGGGCCATCGCGGATCACGCGCCGACATTGCGACACTGCGCGCGCCCGCATTCAGCGCGACCTGAAACAGCGCCTCGCCGTTCACATAGGGGGGCGCGCCGCGATTGGCATCCCCGCCGACCGGGTTTTCGACCTTGATGACCTGCGCCCCCAGATCAAGGAGGATCCGGCTGGCCAAGGGGCCGGGCATATAACGGCTGAAGTCAATGATCTGCACGGGTTGTTTCCTTTGACTTTCGTGATGCGGAAATTTATTCATTATTTAGAAGTATAGACACAGGCTGGCGCCGTCAACGATTTGCCGGATCGGGCGCTGCGGGACAGGGGAGCAGGTATGTCACGCGGAAAATCATTGTATGACAAGCTATGGGAGGCGCATGTCGTGGAGGAGCGCCCCGGCAGCCCCGGTCTGGTCTATGTCGATCTGCATCTGCTGCATGATGGCACGTTCTCAAAAGCTTTCAGCATTCTACAAGGCAGGGGTCTATCGGTGCGCCGTCCCGGCCGCGCCGTGGCGGTGACCGATCATTGCGTTCCGGTCGCGGGGCGCGCCGACATGCCGGTTGACCGGATGTTGCCGGTCGTGGCGGGGCTGCTGAAGGTCTGCGCAGAACACCGGATCGAGGTCTTTGGCCCCGGGGATGCGCGTCAGGGTATTGTCCATGTCATCGCCCCGGAATTGGGCCTGACCCAGCCGGGTTTCAGCATCATCTGCGGTGACAGCCATACCCCGACGCTGGGCGCGTTCGGGACGCTGGCCTTTGCAGTTGGCACGACACAGATCGCCCATGCGCTGGCCAGCCAATGCGTTCTGGTTGATCGTCTGACAAATATGCGTGTCACGGTAACCGGGCGGCTTGCCCCGGGTGTTACCGCCAAGGATCTGATCCTTGTATTGCTGGCGCGGCACGGGGTCACGGCGGGCAAGGGCCATGCCGTCGAATTCACCGGTGAAGGGGTAACGGCGCTGAGCATGGAAGAGCGCATGACGCTGTGCAACATGGCGGCTGAAATGGGGGCCAAGGTTGCGCTGATCGCCCCAGATGCCAAGACTGTGGACTATCTTCGCGGCACTGCACATGCGCCTGCCGCCTTTGACGCCGCCGCCGAGGACTGGCTGCGCTGGCGCAGCGATCCCGATGCCGGTTTCGACCGCGACCTGACGATCAGCGCAGATGCGGTGACGCCGATGGTGACATGGGGCACCTCGCCCGATACGGCGCTGCCGCTTGACGGCAGGGTGCCCGAGGGCGGGGCCGAGGCGCTGACCTATATGGGCCTGACCGCCGGGCAGGCGATTGAAGGGCAGGCCGTGGGCCGGGTGTTCATCGGGTCCTGCACCAATGCCCGGATCGAGGATCTGCGGCTGGCGGCACGGGTGCTGGCGGGGCGGCAGGTCAGTCCCGGGATGATGCTTCAGGTCGTGCCCGGTTCGGTTGCAGTGCGCGCGCAGGCCGAGGCTGAGGGCATTGCCGAAGTGTTCCGCCGCGCCGGTGCGCAATGGGGGGAGCCGGGCTGCGGGCTGTGCGTCTGCATGAATGGCGAAGCGGCGGAAGCGGGCGAATTCGTCGCCAGTACCTCGAACCGCAATTTTCCGGGGCGTCAGGGCCGCGGCGCACGCACCCTGTTGATGAGTCCCGCCACCGCCGCCGCCACCGCCATCGCCGGATGCGTGGCCGATCCCCGCCCCTATCTGGAGGCCTGAATGGAGTCCTTTGCCCCCGTCACCTCGACCGCGTTGCTGCTGGATGAGCCGAATGTCGATACCGACCAGATCATCCCCGCGCAGCATGTCAATGCCAAGGGTCAGGCCGCCCTTGCCGCAGCGCTTTTTAGGAATCGTAGGCTCACAGAGCCGGGTTTTGTCCTGCACTCTACCGACGCCGCTGCCTGTCAGGTTCTGGTCGTCGGGCCGAATTTCGGCTGTGGCAGCTCGCGTGAGGCGGCGGCCTGGGCGCTGGGTGCCTGGGGCTTTCGCACGCTGATCGGCACCAGTTTCAACGACACGTTCAGCAATAACTGTCTGCAAAACGCGATCCTGCCCGTGCCCCTGGCAGTCGGAGACTGGGCGCGACTGGTGCAGCGGCTGGGCCATGATCCGGGTACCCCTGTGACCGTGGATCTGGACGCGCAGACCGTGACGCTGCCGAATGAACGCTTCTGCTTCACGATCAGCCATTTCCGGCGTGAGATGTTGCTCTCGGGGCAGGATGAACTGTCCTATATCCTCAACCGTGACGAACGTATTGCCGCGTGGGAGGATGCGCAGGACAAGGCGGTGGGCATTCTGCGGCGGGACGCCATCGCATGAAACAGGTGGTCATTGTCGGCGCCGGTCAGGCTGGGGCCACGGCTGCGGCCCGCTTGCGCGCCTTGGGTTTTGGCGGTGCGGTCACGCTGATCGGACAGGAAACGACGCTGCCCTATCAGCGTCCGCCCCTGTCGAAGAAATACCTGCTGGGAGAGATGGATCTGGAAAGGCTGCATCTGCGGCCTGGGAAATTCTATGCCGAGGCAGGCATCGACCTGCGTCGGGGTATCGCGGTGCAAGCCATTGACCGCGCACGGTGCCGGGTGGTGACGACCATGGGCGATCTGCCTTATGACGCGCTGATCCTGACGACCGGCGCGCGCGCCCGTCCCTTGCCCGAAACCCTTGGTGCGGATCCTGCGAGGGTGCATGTGGTCCGTACGCTTGCCGATGTTGACCGCATGGCGCCGGAATTCGGGGCGGGGCGTCGTGTGCTGATTGTCGGAGGCGGCTATATCGGGCTGGAGGCTGCGGCGGTGGCTGTCCGGCTGGGGCTGCAGGTCACGCTGGTCGAGATGTCGGCCCGCATCCTGCAACGTGTGGCAGCCCCCGAAACCTCGGATTATTTCCGCGCGCTGCATCGCGATCGCGGGGTCGAGATCCTTGAGGCGACGGGCCTGCAATCGCTGGCCGGTGGCAAGGCGGTCCTGACGGACGGGCAGGTTCGGAGCTATGATTTCATCATCGCGGGCATCGGGATCCTTCCGAATGACGGGCTGGCGGCAGCGGCGGGGCTGGATTGCGATGGCGGGGTGCTTGTCAATGCGCGCGGCCAAAGCTCGGACCCGGCAATCTGGGCCGCGGGGGATTGCGCGCGATTTTCCTTCCGGGGCCAGATGCTGCGGCTTGAATCGGTGCAGAACGCCATAGATCAGGCTGAGGCGGTGGCGGCAAACCTGATGGGCGCGGCACAGGATTACCGGCCGAAACCGTGGTTCTGGTCGGATCAGTATGAAACCAAACTGCAGATTGCCGGGTTGAACACCGGGTATGACCGTGTCGTGGTCCGCCATGGCGCGCAACCCGGAACTTCGGCGCATTGGTATTATCGCGGCGAGGAACTGCTTGCGGTCGATGCCATCAATGAACCGCGCTGCTACATGGTTGCCAAGCGCCTGATCGACGCTGGACGGTCCCCTGCGCCTGAACGGGTGGCTGATCCGGGGGTCGAGTTGAA
The DNA here is from genome assembly GCF_016765775.1 of Szabonella alba. GTDB lineage: Bacteria > Pseudomonadota > Alphaproteobacteria > Rhodobacterales > Rhodobacteraceae > Szabonella > Szabonella alba. Next base: position 8,943 of record NZ_JAESVN010000015.1, read on the forward strand.
GGCGTTGCTTTAGCGCGGAAGTGCCGTCAGGCTGCTGCTGTCGCCGAACACTCGTCTTGCGCGTTGCGAAAGGATGCGCATGGCGGCGGCCGCTGCGGGTGAGGGCGGGCTGTCGGCACGCTGATAAAGCCCCACACGAAAGACGGGGAGCGCATCGCGCAGCCTCAGTTCGACGACATGGCCGCGCGCGATCTCATTTTCCACCAGCCGCCTTGAGACAAGACCGATCATGTCACTTGCGGCCAGCAGGGCCGCGAAGGACTGCACCGATTCACATTCCACCATCTGCCGCGCCATGCCCGCCCATGCCGCCGCAGGCTCAAGCACCGGCAATGCGGGCAGCGACAGCCATTCGGCGCCGCGCAATTCGGCAAGGCTTTTTACCCTGGCCATCGGATGCCCGCGCCGCACCACAACGCAGCGCTGGCTGTTGAACAGGGCCTGAAAGCGGATGGCGGGATCGGCGGTTTCGGCCATGCGCGCGCCCAGAAAGAAATCCAGCGAATGGTCACGCAGAAGCGGCAGCAAAGTGTGCGGCAGGCCTTCTCGGATGCGGATGCGCAGTTCGGGATACTGGCAGCGCAATTGCGTCGTGACCGCAGGCACCAGCAGGATCGCCGAGGCCGTCCCGATGCCGAAGGCGACGCTGCCGGGCGGGCCGCCTGCAAGGGCCGCGATCTCATCCCCAGCCAGCCGCAATTCGTGACGCACCGCCCGCGCCCGCCGCGCCAGCGCCTGACCATAGGGCGTCGGCACGACCCCGGTCGGCTTGCGGTCGAACAGGGGCACGCCCAGCTCGGCCTCAAGCCTGCGGAGGCTTTTGGTCAGCGCGGGCTGGCTGGTTCCGGACAGACGGGCGGCAGCACGGATGCTGCCCGCCTCAAGGATATCAAGAAAATCGCTCAGCCGTGCCGGATGGATAATCGCCCGCATAGTGATAGCCTTTAGTTATCGAAACACTGCTTTGCATATCTTATGCGATCACCCGCCAGATGCCAGCCTGTCCGCAGGACGAAGATGGAAAAGCGGAAGGAGGACCTGATGTCAGAGCAAAAGTCGGAGGGCGCATTGGGTGAATTGCGGGTGCTGGATCTGGGGAATTTCATGGCGGGACCGATGGCCGCCATGTGGCTTGGGGATTTCGGCGCGCAGGTCATCAAGGTCGAACATCCCCGGGGCGACGGGTTCCGCCACTGGGGTCGCACCAAGGACGGCCACCCGCTGCTGTGGAAGATGCTGTCGCGCAACAAGCGCTGCGTGACGCTGAACCTTGGCAACCCCGAAGGGCAGGCCATGCTGAAGGACCTCGTCGCCCAAAGCGATGTGCTGATCGAGAATTTCACACCCGGCACCATGGCGAAGTGGGGCCTTGGCTATGACGAACTTGCCAAGGTGAACCCGCGGCTGGTGATGCTGTCGATCTCGGCCTATGGGCAAAGCGGTCCCTATGCCGACCGCCCCGGTTTCGGGACATTGGCCGAGGCCCTGAGCGGCTATGCCCATATCACCGGTGAGGCCGATGGCCCGCCGACGCTGCCCTCATTCGGGCTGGCGGATTCACTGGCCGGTTTGACCGGGGCCTATGCGATCATGGTCGCGCTTGAGTCGCGGCGGCGGACGGGCAAAGGCCAGCATGTCGATGTCTCGCTGTGTGAGCCGCTGATAACCCTGCTGGGCTGGCAGGTGGTGGAATATGATCAGCTGGGCGTGATCCAGAACCGGTCAGGCAGCCGACTGCCCTTTTCGGCACCGCGCAACACCTATCCGACGGCCGATGGCAAATGGATTGCCATGTCCTCATCGGCGCAAAGCATTTTTGAACGGACGATGCAGGCGATCGGACGGCCCGATCTGATTGAAGATCCGCGCTTCATCGACAATCGAACGCGGGGACTGAATGTCGAATTTCTGGATGAGATCATCACCGAATGGACCCGCCGACACAATGCCGATGAGGCCGTGGCGATCTTTGTCGCGGCGCAGGCGGCGGCGGCGCCGATCTATGACGTGTCCGATGTGATGGCCGACCCGCATTTTCAGGCGCGCAAGGTGGTGGTGCCGGTGCCTGATCAGGATCTGGGCACGATCCGGATGCAGGCCCCCGCGCCGCGCCTGTCGGAAACGCCCGGGCGGATCAACTTTACCGGGCCGCATCTGGGTCAGCACAATGCCGAGGTTTTTGCCGAATTGCTTGGCCTCGATGCGGCAGCGGTGGATGCGCTGCGCGCGAAATCCGTGATCTGAAGGAGGCGAGAGATGAAAAAATCCAAACCCGCGCGACGGTCCTGGCTGCTGGTGCTAACCGCCGATGACCGCAAGGTGCAAAAGGCGGCCGAATGCGATGCCGATGTGCTGATCCTTGATCTGTCGGACAGCGTGCCCCCAGACCGCAAGGAGACCGCCCGCGCCCGCATTGTCGACTGGTTCACGCATGGTCATCCTTTCGGCAACCGGCAACTGGTCATCAAGCCCAACAACCTGCATTCCCCCTGGGGGCCGGCGGATCTTGCGGCGGTGGCGGGACTTGGGGCGGCGGGGATCTATTATCCCGAACCCGACAGCGCCGAAGAACTGCAACTGGTCTGCAACGCGATGGAGGCTGCCGGATCCGAGGGAGAATTGATGGCGCTGCTGGAAACGCCACGCAGTTTCGTCAATATCAAGGATCTTTGCACGGTGCGGCGGGTCACGACGCTGTGCCATGCGCAGGGGGATCTGGCACTCAATCTCGGTGCCACACTGACCGACACGCGTGAGACGCTGCTCTATACGGCCAGCCAGACGGTACTGTATGCGCGGGCCTATGGATTGCGGTCCATCGACACGATCCTGCCTTCGGATCTGAAGAACCCGGCGCTGGTCGCCGACTACATCCAGACTTCGAAACGGCTGGGATTCGACTCCTGTTCGACCTTCTACGCCCCGCATGTTCCGGCGATCAACGCGGCCTTCACGCCGGCCCCGGACAGGGTGGCCGATGCGCGTGAGATCGTTGCGGGCTATGAAGCGGCGCTGGCCGACAAACGCGCGGCCTTCGTGCGCGGCAATGGCCAATGGGTCACGCTGCACCAATACCGGCAGGCGCAGGCCGTTGTCGCTCTGGCCGATCAGTTGACATAGATCAGCGCCAGCGCGGCCCCGCCGATCAGGACCGATCCGGCCAGTTCGGCGCGGGTGATCCCTTCACGATACAGCCTGCGGGAGGCGAGATAGGAAAACAGCATCTCGGTCAGCCCAAGCGCGCGCACATCGGCAATCGTGTGCAGCGCCATGGCGGTGAACCAGCAGAGCGACGCAAGCCCGCCCATCGCTCCCGAGAAAAGGCAAAGCCGCACGCTGCTCCGGATGCCCGCAAAGGTCTGCGGCGCACGAACCACCAGATAAATCGTCAGGATCACCGACTGAATCAGCAGAACCGTGATCAGCGTATAGGCGGCGGCAATGAAGGGGGTCGCCTCGGAGGCCAGCGCCGCCGCACGATAAAGAGTCGCGCCATAGCCGAACAGCGCCCCGCACAGCAGGCCCCACAGGGCGCCCCGGGATTTCAGCGCCCCTGCAAGTCCCACCTCGCGCAGCGTCCCGCGCCCCAGTGTAATCATCATCACCCCCGCCGTGGCGATGATCAGCGCGACCCCGACGCCCATCCGGATTGCCTCTCCCAAAAGGACAATGGCCAGAAGCGCCGCCTGAATCGCCTCGGTCTTGGAATAGGCGACGGCCAGCATGAAACTGCGTTCGCGCATTGCCAGCAACAGGCAGCCATTGCCAAGGATCTGGACCACCCCGCCGATCAGGCACCACATCAGAAAGGCGCCCGGATTGGCCATATGCCAGCCGAAGACCGGAAACAGCAGGGCCAGCCAGAGGATCGCGACGGGCAGACCGAACAAAAACCGCACATAGGTCGCGCCAATGGCCGAGATCCGGTCGGACAATGTGCGTTGTGAGGTGTTGCGCGCCACTTGAAACAGCGCGGCGGCGATGGTGAACGCCTGCCATACCCAGTCGGCAGAACTGAGATATTCGATGCTGGGCATGGGCGCTCCGGAGGCTGGAGACAGGCCGGGATGGCCGATTGTGGACTGTCAGGCAGGAAGCGCTTCACGCTGCGCGGCAAGGGTGGCGATCAGCGGGCGCAGGGATGTGCCTCCGGCAAGGATCTGGTCCGCCAGCGCCCCGGCATCGGCGGGATGGCCGCCATGGGCAAGATTCGCCGCGAATTTGGCGCGCAGAGCGGCCTCGCTCAGCGGGGCCAGTGGCGAGCCGGGAAGAACCTCATGGCGCATCCGCCGTTCCTGCCCATCGGCAAGGCGCAGGCGCACCTCGGCAACGGGCAGGGAATTTGCCGGAATGTCATCGGCGTCGATTGTGGCGAAGCGACCGGCGCGCGCGGCCTCTGGTGACAGGATCACCTCGGGGTGGAAACTCTCCAGACCGACCGATCCATGATCCAGCGCCCGGGCAAAGCAATAGGTGGCGTTGAACTGGGCATGTACCACCGGATCTGGCGCTGCCGCAGGGTCGAAAGGCGCGTTGACAATGCCCCAGTTGACCCGCCCCAGCCGCAATTCACCCCCGACAACATCGGCCATGCGCAGCCCGCTGCGATGCAGGTCGATGCCGATCTGGATCAGCGTATGGGTGCAGCGGCAGCAGGGAAACGGCTTGACCGAGACCCGTTCAAGCATCCAGTCGCGTCCCAGCCCGTCCAGCAGCATCGCCGGTTCGGCATCGTCACCGCCATAAAGCGCGAAGAAGCCCGCAGCACCGTCAAGAAACCGCCTCGGGCCGGTTAGACCGGCGCGCGCCATATAGGCGGCAGTCAGCCCGTTACGGGCGGCAAAGCCCGGGCCGATCCGCTTGGCCAGTGCATTGTCGGCGATTGGCTGGGTCGTGCCGCACAGTTGCGCATAGGCCAGCCCCATTGCCTGTAGCAGACCGTTTACATCCAGCCCCAGCAGCCTTGCCGCCGTGACCGCCCCCGCGATCGAGCCGATGCCCGTGGTCGGGTGCCAGCCGGTTGCCAGTAATCCGGGCGCCGCCAGACCCAGCCTGCAGAACACCTCAACCCCCAATGCCACAGCCTCGGTGAAGCGGCGCTCATCGATATCGGGTTCGGTCCCGGCCACGGCCAGCGCAGCCGGAAGCACGACGCAATAAGCATGGATGCGCGCGATATCGTCGGTGTCGTCAAATTCCAACGCATGGGCCGCTGCCCCGTTCAGAAGGGCGGCCGTGGGGCCGCTGACCCGGCGTCCGGTCAGCAGTTCGGTTGCCGGCCCGGTGCTGGGGTCCAGCGCAGTCATCGCCGAAACAAGCCCGGGCATGCCGCGTGCTGCGCGGGCGGCCAGAATCACACCCAGCGAATCAAGGATAAAGCCGCGCACCCGGTGCAGGACCGGGGCAGGGGGCTGCAGACCGACCAGCATCTTTGCCAGATGCGCGCCTGAAGAACCGAATTTGTCCGTCATAGTCCCCTCCTGTCGCCGGATTTACAGATCGACGCGCAGCGCCGCGATCCTGTCATCATCCAGCGTCACGCCAAGCCCCGGCCCCTTGGGCACCAGCACCCGGTTGCCCTGCATGGTCAGCGGCTGTTCGACCGGATCGGCGGCCAGCGCGCCGGTGATGCCCACGGCAAAGGGCCCGTGCAGCAGCGCGCCCGGCCATGCCGCCGCCAGTTGCACCACCGAGGCGGTGGCCACGCTGGTGGACGGGTGATTGCCCGGATAGATCCGCATCCCTGCCGTGTGGGCCAGCGCCCAGAGATGCCGGGACCGGTGGATGCCACCATTCTTGGCAACCTTGGTCTGAAGCACCCGCGCGGCGCGCAGCTGGATGATGCGCATCAGGTCATGATCGCTGCCCAAACATTCATCCGCCATCAGCGGAATCGTCGTCCGTCGCGCCAGTTCGGCCATGCCTTCGACATCCCACAGGGCGATCAGCTGTTCGGCGGCGTCGATGCCATAGGGTGCGATGCGCTCCAGCAGCGTGGCGGCTGCATCGAAGCCCATGGCGGCATTGGCGTCGATGCGCAGGATGGCGTCTGGAAAAGCCTCGCGCAGTGTGCGGGTGTTGCGGATATCGGCATCGGTATCGAGGCCCACCTTGAAGGTGAAGCTGGTGAAACCCCGATCCCAGAAGGCCCTTGCTTGATCCATCGTTTCGGCGAAATCGGGCTTGATCGATAGCACGGCGCAGGCTTCCAGCCAGTCACGACAGCGTCCGCCCAGCAGGACATGTACCGGCACGCCCAACAGCTTGCCCTGAAGATCCATCAGCGCATCGCCGATTGCGGCCTTGGCATAGAATGAGTTGTAAAGCGCCTCATCAAGATCGGCCATGATGGCATTCATGGCGAAGGGAGACCGTCCCGTCAGATGCGGTGCCAGAATGGTTTCAATCGCCGCGATCAGGGAGGCCAGCGTTTCGACGCTGCCCTGCCGCCGCCATGCCTGCGTTTCGCCAAGCCCGGTGATCCCGGCATCGGTATGCAGCCGCACATAGAGCGTGTCATTGGTCAGCCGCGCCGCGCCCGAGGCGATCTTGAACGGTGCGCTGAACGGAATGCGGACGGGGATCACCTCAACCTGGGTGATTCGAACCCTGTCGATCCCGGTGGTGTTTGCGGGCACTGGCTGCAGGGTGGCTTCTGACATGGAGGGTTCCAATTTAGAGAAAATATTTCATGTATAGGAAAATACTGTCGGCTTTGACTTCATGCGTCAAGCCGCAATGCGGCGTCTTTACGGTATCGATGAAGTAGATCTAGGGCGTTGACAGAGGGTGGCGCCATACCTAGTCTGTATTACTGAAATAAATTCATTATATGGAAATCGGAGGAACCGGTGGATACATTTGGCATCGTCGGGGGGGGAATCGCCGGTCTGGCGGTGGCGCGGGTTCTGGGGCGCAACGGGTATCAGGTCACGGTCTTTGAGCCCGACATGCCCGCAACCGGGTTCAGTGCGGATGACGCGTTTACCGACTGGGTCCGCCCGCATATCGCCCAACTGCGCCAGCCGCATTCCGCGCGTTCGATCATTCGCAAGCTGCTGGTTGAGCGGGACCCCGAGCTGTACCGCGCGGTGCTGGATGGCGGGATGATCGAATGGCCTTTCCGCCTACCCGATTTCGGCGACGAGGAATACGACCCCGAACTCGTGGGTTTCCTTGGCCGCCGTCCGACCTTTGAAAAGGCCCTGCGCGCGGTGGTTGAACGCACCCCGGGTGTCACCTTCGTGACCGAACGCGTGACGGGACTGAATGCCGATCCGGCCAATCCCCGGCGGCTTGCCGGTGTCACGACGAAAAGTGGCGCGGTCCATGATTTCGATGCCGTCGTGGAATGCACCGGGCGCCGGTCCAAGCTGATGGACTGGCTGCAGGGGCTGGGCCTGCGCCGACCGACCGAGATCGAGCAGGATTGCGGCATCATCTATTACAGCCGCTATTTCCGTTTTCGCGAAGGGGTCAGGATCGACCATGGCAATTACCCTTCGGGGCCGAGTGCCAACCTTTCGACACTGCAATACACGATGAACCGCACCGATAACGGCACGTTCAGCCTGATGTTGGGTGTCGCGCCGTGGGAGCCGCTGTTCAATCATCTGAAGGATGAGCGCGTTTTCATGGATGTGGCGCGCGCATTGCCCGGCACGATGTCCTGGCTGGCTCCCGAATTGTCCGAGCCGATCTGGCGGGTCGAATGGTTCACCGGGCTGGTGAACCGGCACCGCACCTTCACGCAGGATGGCAGGCCGATTCTGGAAAACCTGTTCATCCTTGGCGATTCCCGGTTCCATACGAATCCGATCTTCGGCTGGGGCATGGGGCTGGCGCTGCGCCAGTCGGCCATGCTGGTCGACGCATTGTCCGCAGGCGGCGGCATCGCGGCGGCGGTCGCCCGGTTTGAGGCAGAGGCTGATATCTACGGCCGCAAGCATTTCGAGGCCTCAGCCGGTGAGGACCGAGCACGGATGAAATACTGGAAGGGCGAACTGGCCGAGCCGCAGACGCCCGGAACGCCGGAATATTTCGTCACGCAGGTGCAACCTGCGGCCTTCAGGGATCCCGGGATCTATCGCGCCGTGACCCGCCGCGCGCATCTGCTGGATGATCCGCTGGAGATTCTGGGCAATGGCGAGGTGAACCGCCGCGCTGCCGCCATTCCGCGTGTCGATCACACCAAGATGTCACGCGTCGAAATCATGGGCATCGTCGAAGCCTCGGCACGGCGGCACCTTGATGAAACCCGTCTGAAACTGGCCGTTCGCGCCTGACCCCCGGCAGGATCCCCTATATGACCGATATTCCTATCGAACAGATGACCGTGTCCGAAATGCTGCGCCGACAGGCCGAACGGCAGCCGGACGCGCCCCTTATCCTGCATCGGGATGAGGAGTTGAGCTATGGCACCTGCGTCACGCGGTCGATGCAACTGGCCGAGGGGTTGGCCCGCTGGGGGGTGCGCGCGGGCAGCCATGTTGCCCTGATGCTCGACAATTCACCCGAATATGTGCTGACACTTCTGGCGCTGAACCGGCTGGGCGCGATCAGCATTCCGATCAATACCGCTGCGCGAGGCGAATTGCTGCGCTATTTCATTGTGGATGCCGATACGACCCATATGCTGGTGCAGGATGTTCACCGCGCCGTGGTCGATGACGCGCTGGCCGATGCGCCACCGCTGCCGGTCTGCGTGGTGCCAACGCGGGGTGTGGCCGGTGCCGCGAGTGCCGGGCCGGTCTGGGGCGATCTTTTGTCGGACGGGCAGGTCAGGGCCTCGGCGGCACTGAACCACCTGCCCCTGGGGTGGGAGCCGTGGCTGATCCTTTATACCTCGGGCACGACCGGGCCTTCCAAGGGAAATGTCTGTCCGAATGCGCATTCGATGTCGATTGCGCGGCTGCAGGCGCGGCGCATGGATCTGGATCCGGCGGACCGGATGTATACCTTCCTGCCGCTGTTTCATGGCAATGCGCTAAACTATTCGACCCTGACCGCGATCTGGGGCGGGGCCGCGATTGCGCTTGAAAAACGCTTTTCCGCCAGCAATTTCTGGTCGGATGTGCATGCCTACAAGGCCACACAGTTCAATGCGATGATGATCGTAACCTCGGTTCTGGAAAAGCTGGAACCGACTGAACTTGAACGCGACAACCCGCTGCGACTTGCGATGATGGTGCCACCGCCGCGCAACCGGCGCGAACTGGAGGATCGCTGGGGCCTCAAGATATTCGCGCAATATGCCCTGTCCGAGGCGGTGCCGATCGCGCTGCTGGATCCGGGCGACGCCTATGACAAGCCGCGCACTTCGGGCAAGGTTGCCAATGACGCGATCGACGTGCGCATCGTCGATGAGCACGACATCGAATTGCCCGCCGGCACACCCGGTGAGGTGGTGCTGAGGCCACGGCAGCCATGGTCTATCTTTTCGGGGTATTATGGAAAGCCCGAGGCCACGGCCAGCGCCTTCCGCAACCTATGGTTCCATACCGGCGACCGGGCCTATATCGACGCCGAGGGCTATCTGTACTTTGTCGACAGGGTCAAGGACGCCATCCGTCGCCGGGGAGAGAACATCTCGGCCTTCGAGATCGAAACGATCCTGCAAAAACATCCTGGTATCAGCGAAATTGCGGCAGTTCCCGCCCCGTCCGAGATGGGTGAGGATGAGGTGGCGATCTTTGTCGTCCGCAAGGACGAGACGCTGAGCGAGGCCGAAATCGTCAGTTATGCGATTGATCATATGGCCTATTTCATGGTGCCGCGCTTCGTCCTGTTCGTGGACAGCATGCCGAAGACACCGTCACAGAAGGTACAAAAGAACGGCCTGCGTGAAAGGGCGCAGACCGCGGCCAAGACGATGTGGGATCGCGAGGCGGCAGGCATCCGCGTCACGCGCTTTTCGGCGCAGCAGCGCGCCTCGCCCGACCCGGTCGGCGGTTGAATGATGGCACGCACCGCAATCAGGGCGCGTCCACGCTCAGGGCTGTTCCAGCACCACTTCGGGATTGTCGCGCAAGAGGGCCAGCGTGCCCTCCCAGTCGGGATTTCCCAGCCGGCGCGAGATTTTCTGCACGCCGACAAGGATGTTCTTCTTGATGATTGCCTGCCGCGCCTCGAACCGGACCTGTGGCACGCCGACGGTCAGGCAGCCGACAAAGCGCTGATTGGCGTCAAAGATCGGGGCCGAGATGCCGCAGGCGCCCTCGACCACTTCTTCGCGGTTCAGCGCAAGCCCGGTCTGGCGGATCTCACCCAGTTGTTCGCTCAGAACCACAAGATCTGTCATCGTGTTTCTGGTGAAGGCCGCCAGCGGCTCGGCGCCCAGATAGGTTTTCAGCGTGTCGGATGTCGAATACATGGCCAGAAACAGCTTGCCGGTGCTGGAGGCGTGCAGCGGACGCAGCGTGCCCATCGGAAAGCGCATGGTCAGCCCGTAAATATCCTCGACCGAGTCGACATAGGACACACCGCGCGAATGGCACATGCCAAGGAAGGTGTTTTCGCCAACCTGGGCCGAGAGTTCGCGAAGGATCGGTCTTGCGGTGCGCACCAGATCCAGATTGGCGTTGGACTTGCTGGACAAAAGCGCCAGTTCGGCCCCGCGTTCATAAAGCCGGTCCGAATCGGCCGAAAGCTTGACGTAGTCATATTTGATCAGTTGCTGCAGCAACGCATGGGCAGAGCTGGCCGGCAGATCGAGAGTGCGGGCAATATCGGTCAGCCGCAGGGGCACGCGCGAACCCGCCATCAGTTCGAGCAGGGCAAGGACACGGCCCACCGTGCGACCGCCATCCTGCCCCTTGGCAAGCACCTTATCAGAAGTTTTTTTCGACATTTAGAAGGCTTTGCTGTTTTTGTGAATGCTGCAATCAACTATTCCGCATCGGCGCGCCTTTTGCCAGCGGGAATTTCCATAGCGGGTCGATTGCCGCGGCACGAGATAGAAATGACTGTCTGAAAATGGATACTGGCCGGTTTTCCACGCTTCTGGCTGGCATCTTTCTGAGGCAGGGACTGAAACCTTGACAGGGGGAATGGGCTGTGACGTAATGACATAAATTGGAAAAGTATTCACAATTCTGAATGAAGGACGACAGCAAAGACAGTTCCGGGGAGGAAACAGATGATCCCGCAAGAGACAGATGTTGTGGTTGTTGGTGCTGGAAATGCCGCTCTGTGCGCGGCGCTCTCTGCCGCCGAGACGGGCGCCCGGGTTCTGGTGCTGGAACGCGCGCCCGAGCCCGAGGCCGGTGGCAACAGCCGGTTCACCGCAGGCGCGATCAAATGTGTCTATGACGGGGTCGATGACCTGCGCCGTCTCATGCCCGACCTCAGCGAGTCCGAGATCGCGATGACCGATTTCGGCGAGCATCCCGAAAGCCGCTTCTATGACGACATGGGGCGCCAGACCCAGTATCGCGCCGATCCGGACCTGACCGAAGTGCTGGTCACGCAAAGCCGCGACACCATGCTGTGGATGCGCGACAAGGGCGTGCGCTTCCTGCCGATGTATGGGCGGCAGGCCTTCAAGCATGAGGGGCGCTTCCGTTTCTGGGGCGGGCTGACGGTCGAGGCCCATGGCGGCGGGCCGGGCCTTGTTGCGGCGCTCGTCAAGGCGGTCACGGCGGTGGGGGTGCCGATCCTTTATGATACCCGCGCGACGGATCTTCTGGCCGGTGATGACGGTGTCCGGGGCGTGCGCGTCCGCCACAAGGGCCGCACGCATGAAATCCGCGCGCGCTCGGTCGTGCTGGCATCGGGCGGGTTTGAGGCGAATGCCGAATGGCGCACCAAATATCTTGGACCGGACTGGGAACTTGCCAAGGTGCGCGGCACCCGGTTCAACACCGGCGACGGGCATCGCATGGCGATGGATATCGGTGCGATGCCCACCGGCAACTGGTCGGGCTGCCATGCCACCGGCTGGGACCGCAATGCACCCGAATTCGGTGATCTGGTGGTCGGTGACAATTTCCAGAAACATTCCTATCCTTTCGGCATCATGCTCAACGCCAATGGCGAACGCTTTGTCGATGAGGGCGCGGATGTCTTCAGCTATACCTATGCCAAATATGGCCGTGAGGTGCTTCGGCAGCCCGGTCAGTTCGCCTGGCAGATCTTCGATGCCAAGTCACAGAAATTCCTGCGGGATGAATACCGGTTTCGCGGCATGACCCGCGTCCGCGCCGATACGCTGGAGGACCTGGTCGGCAAGCTGGCCGATGTCGATGCGGTCCGTGCGCTGGAGACCATTCATGCCTTCAACGCGGCGGTCGAGGAGGACCGCGCCTTTGATCCGAATATCAAGGATGGGCGCCGCACGCGCGGGCTGGCCATCGACAAGACGAACTGGGCGCAGCCATTGGATGAAGGCCCGTTTGAGGCCTATGCCGTGACCTGCGGCATCACTTTCACCTTCGGCGGCATCCGCATCACGCCTTCGGCCGAGGTGGTGGATACCGACGGGGCGGTGATCGACGGGCTGTTTGCCGCCGGTGAGATCGTCGGCGGTCTGTTTTATTTCAACTATCCCAGCGGCACGGGGTTGATGTCGGGGGCGGTCTTTGGCCGTGTCGCCGGGCGTCAGGCCGGGCAGCGGGTTCTGCCGACTGAACACCGGCAGGCAGGGTGACCCCGAGCCCGGTGCCGGGCTTGCGTTGTTAAGCGGTTTTGACAGGAAAAGGGCCACGTCCTTGGCCCGCGATGGTCGGCCGGGGCGGTGTTTCAGCCCGATGCAGAAAAGACAACGATCAGCGCCCGCGAATGCGGGCAGAAACGACCTGCGGTTTGGGAGGGCTGCAGAACACCGGAACCATTTCAGACAGCGCCTGGGGCGACTGCTTTCGCGCAGTGTCAATGGTCCGGCTGTGGGCTTGCGCGGATCAGGGACCCGAGCAGAACAAGAAAAGGGGCACAGGCCAGGGTAAGGCCAGCAGATGTGCCCGGGCCGGGCAAGATCCGGTCGTCAGATGTCGACCGCTGGCCGCTGCGGGAACCGGCAGACAGCATCATCGCCGGAACATCGCAACGCGGCCGGCTTTCAACGAGACGAACAAGGGAGGAAATAACATGAAGTCGATCAAAGGATTCCCCAGCCCAATGCGGCGCGCGGTCTTTGGCGCAGCCATTGCGCTGGCGGCTGTGACGGCGGGCCATTCCCCGGCCAGCGCCCAGCCCTATAACCTGACACTTTGCGCTGCATCGGTCGGCGGCACCTGGAGCCTGATCGGCGCGGGTATCGACAATGCCGTGCGTGAGGCTTTTCCGGGCTCCATCGTGACGATCCAGACTTCGGCGGGAGGCATCGCCAATGCCGCATCGCTGCAATCGGGGGGCTGCGACTTTGCCATCATGCATGCACCCGAGGTGGGTCTTGCGATGGCGGGCGGGGAACCGTTCCGCGCGCCGATGGACAATCTGCGCCTGCTGGCCCGGATTGAAAGCTGGTCACCGCTGCATATCATGGTTTCGCGTGAACTGGCTGATCAGCATGGCCTGCGCACTGTGGCTGACATTGCCGCCAAGCAGGTGCCGGTCCGGATTGTCGTGCAGCGCCCCGGCAATATCGGATATGCGGTTTCGCGCGATGTGCTGGCAGCGGCCGGGGCCTCGTTCGAGCAGATCGAGGAATGGGGCGGTACGATCATGAACGGGGCCTCGGCCGAACAGGCGAATCTGTTCCGCGACCGGCGCGCCGATGTCGGCATGAACGTCCTGTTCCCCGGCGCGGCGCAGGTGCTGGACGTGGCGCATGCGGTGCCAATCACACTGTTGTCGATCCCGGATGAGGTGCGTCTCAAGATCGCCGAACAGTGGAACGTGCCAGAATTCACGATCAGCTCATCGGATTATGATTTCATTGGTGAAGATGTGCAGACGGTGACATTGGGTGCACATCTGGTGACCCTGTCCTCAATGCCCGAGGATGTCGCACAGGCGGTGCTGACGGCCATCGTCGATCATGCCGAAATGATCGCCTCGGTTCACCCGTCTATGAGCCGCCTTGACGTGGCCAACTTCTCGGGATCGACCCTGCCCTATCATGACGCCGCCACGGCATTCTATACAGAACGCGACATGATGCCGGTCAACTGAGGGTCCCGCGCCCGCCACCGCCCGGATTTCAGGCCGGGCGGCGGCCTTCCCCATGATCCCGATCCTTTCCGAACCGCGAGGCACGACGCATGCATTTCCTCAGGGCCGCCCTTACCTCGGGCACGCGGCGCAGCATCGACAACTGGGTCAGACTGGTCATCCAGACGCTTGGCTTTGCCACCGCGCTCTGGAGCATCTATCAGGCCCTTTGGGCGACCATAGATGTGGTGTCTCTGACCATCGTCTTTCTGTCTCTGACGCTGGCGCTGACCTTTCTGACCTATACGCCCACGCGGAGATCCGACCCCGGCAAGCTGCCGCTTCACGACATCATCCTGGCGGTCATGGCGCTGGTGGCGGGGGGGTACTTCCTGCTCAAGGTCGATGAGATGGCAATGCGCATTCCGATGTTCGATCCTCTCTCACCCTGGGATCTTGCCTTCTCGACCATGCTGCTGCTCATGCTGTTCGACTGCGTCCGCCGCACGATCGGTCTGGCGATGTGCGTGATCGCGGGGCTGTTGTTCCTTTACAATCTCTATGGCGCCTATATGCCCGGGCTGATCCGGCATAACGGCATCAGCTATGTGCATTATGTCGAGATGGGGTTTTTCACCACCGAGGGGATCTTCGGAACGCCGCTGCGTGTCGCCGCGACCTATGGCTTTCTTTTCGTGATCTTCGGCACGCTGCTGCATCGCTGCGGGGGCGGGGATTTCTTCTACAATCTCGCGGCCTCGGTCGGGAACCGTCCGGGGGGGCCGGCCAAGATTGCCGTCGTGTCCTCGGGTCTCTTCGGTTCGGCCTCGGGCAACCCCGTGGCGGATGTGGTGACTACCGGTTCCATCACCATTCCGGTGATGGTGCGCAATGGTTATTCCCGCGAAGAGGCGGCGGCAATCGAGGCCACGGCCTCAACCGGCGGGTCGATCATGCCGCCGGTGATGGGGGCGGCGGCCTTCATCATGGCTGAATTCACCGGCATCGCCTATGGCAGCATCGCGCTTGCCACGCTGATCCCGGTAATGGTCTATTATCTCAGTCTTTATCTGCAGGTCCATCTGCAGGCGGTTCGCGACGGCATCCGGGGCGACCCGACACAGTCAGGCGGGATTCTGGCGGTGCTGCGGCGCGACTGGCTGTTCCTGCTGCCGCTTGTCGTGCTGGTCGGAGTCCTGTCGATGGGCTATTCGCCCTCGATGGTGGCCTTTGTGTCATCGTTGACGATCATCGTCGTTGCCACGATCCGCAGCGCCACAAGGATGAGCCTCAGGGTGATCTTTGAGGAACTGGCGGAATCGACCCAGCGCGTGCTGCCGGTCGCCATGGCCTGCGCTGCGGCGGGGCTGGTGATGGGCGGTATCACCATGACGGGTCTCGCCAACAAGTTTGCCAGCATCATTGCGCTGACCTCGGGCGGGAACCTGTGGCTGGCGCTGGTCACGGCGGCGCTGATGACCATCGTGCTGGGCATGGGTCTGCCGACATCGGCCAGCTATATCCTTGCCTCGGTCCTGATTGCGGGCATTCTGGTGCGGATGGGGCTGTCGGTGCTGCAGGCGCATATGTTCCTGTTCTACTTCGCCGCCATGTCGGCCATCACACCACCCGTCGCCATAGCGAGTTTCGCGGCATCAGCCCTGGCGGGATCGGATCCGATGAAGACAAGTTTCGCCGCCATGCGGCGGGCCATCGTGATCTTCATCGCGCCCTTTGCCTTTGCCACACATGCGCCGCTTCTGCTGCAAGGCACGGTCCTTGAGATCGCCTCGACGGCTGCCTTCGCCGTCCTCGCCGTCTTTGCGATGTCTGGTGCGAATGAGCGGTACATGATGGGCAACCTTACGCGGATTGAAAGGGTGCTGCTGGTGGTGGCTGCGCTGCTGCTGTTCCTGTCGCCACTCTGGCTGCAACTGGTCGGTGTGGTTCTGATGGCGGCGGGACTGGCGCGCAACCTGATGGCGTGGAATGTCCGGCGCCGGGATGGCGAAACCGCGACCAGCGAAACCGCGCGCTGATGGCCCGGGATGCCGGACCATCGGTCGACCATTGCCAAGACAAGGAACCACAGGATGTCCCAGACCTTTCCAGCCGTGCTGATCGAGCGCGACGAGACCACAAAGACGCAAAGCGTGCGCCTGTCCGAGATCACGCTTGATGACCTGATGGCGGGTGATGTGACCGTGCGGGTGCGGCACACGACGATGAACTACAAGGATGCCCTCGCGATTACCGGGGCCAGTCCCGTGGTGCGTCGTTTTCCCATGGTGCCGGGGATTGATTTCGCCGGTGAGGTCGTGACCTCGGACAATCCCGGTTTCGTCGCCGGAGATGCGGTGATCCTGAACGGCTGGGGGGTGGGTGAGGTTCATATGGGCGGCTATGCCCGTTTTGCCCGCGTCCGGGGCGATTGGCTCCTGAAACAGCCTGCGGGGCTGAGCGGGCGGGACTGCATGGCCATCGGCACCGCCGGGTATACTGCCGCGCTTTGCGTGCAGCGTCTGATGGCGTTGGGGGCAAAACCGGAGGCGGGCACCGTTCTGGTCACCGGGGCCTCGGGTGGCGTCGGTTCGTTTGCGGTGACGCTGCTTTCGGCGCTGGGATACCGTGTTGCGGCCTCGACCGGACGCCCCGGTGAAGCAGGCTATCTGAAGGCGCTGGGCGCGGCCGAGATCATCGACCGGGCCGAATTCGCCGCCCGGGGCCGCCCTCTTGGCAAGGAACGCTTTGCCGCAGCCGTTGATTCAGTGGGCGGTCAGGCCCTTGCGACCGTGCTGGGTCAGATGGCCTATGGCGGCGTGGTCGCGGCTTGCGGACTGGCCGAAAGTTTTGAGCTGCCAACCTCTGTGATGCCCTTCATCCTGCGCGGTGTGACGCTGGCCGGAGTCGACAGCGTGATGGCGCCACGGCCGCTGCGCGAAGCGGCCTGGGCGTTGCTGGCCGAAAGGCTGGACCGCGCCGCGCTGGACCGGATCACCGGTCAGACCTCACTGGATCAGGTGACCGACGTCGCCCCGCAACTGCTGGCGGGCAAGGTTCGCGGGCGGCTGGTGATCGACATCGACTGACGCACCGCCACGCCATTTCCGAAACCACGCATCTGAAAGCCTTCACCAATGGTCACGATCATTTTCATCGAGCATGACGGCACGCGCCATGACGTGCCTGCATCCCCCGGTCAGTCACTGATGGAGGCCGCCCGCGACTATGGCATTCAGGCCATCCGCGCCGATTGCGGCGGGGCCTGTTCCTGCTCGACCTGCCATGTCTATGTCGCACCCGGCTGGATGGGTCGCCTGCCGGAACGGGGCCCGATGGAGGAGGATATGCTGGAATTCGCACTGGAACCGGATCCGGAACGATCCCGCCTGTCCTGCCAGATCAAGGTGACCGGGGCGATGGACGGGCTGGAACTGCACCTGCCCGCAGAACAGGCCTAGGCGCTGACCAGTGCCAGCAAGGCGGTGACTGCGCGGGTGCGGTGGCGGTCGGGATGGGTCAGGGCGGCGAAGGGGCGGCGCGGCGCGGGCGCCCAGTCGACGGTGCGCGCGGCTATGCCCGGATGCGCCCCGACCGCGCGGCGCGACAGCATCGCCGCCATCCGCCCCGCCCCGACCGCCGCCAGAAGGGCCTCATTCGACGGGCATTCGAAGGCGAGATCAAGATCGGCAAGTGTCAGGCCCATGGTCTGCAGATGCGACTCGAATTCCGCCCGCGTGCCCGATCCCTGTTCACGCAGCACCCATGCCAGACGCCGGTAATCACCGGCATCAAGGAATTTCTGGGTTGCAAGCGGATGATCGGCGGCCAGCACCAGCACCAGTTCATCCCGCGCCACCACCTGCCGGCGCAGACCGCTGTGGCGCACATCACCCTCGACGAAACCCAGATCGGCCTCACCCTCCTGCACCGCGCGGGCGACCTGTTCGGTATTGCCGACGGCCAGCGCGATGGTGATGCCGGGATGCAGTTCATTCAGCCGCACCAGATGCGGCGGCAGCCAGTAGCTGGCGACCGTCTGGCTGGCATGCAGCCGCAAAAGCCCGCGCGTATCCTGTCGCAGATCCTCCAGCAGCACCTGCGCGGTTCCGGCCCGCGCAAGCACGGCCTCGGCGGCGGGAATGAAGGCGCGGCCCTCGGGGGTCAGGGCAATGCCACGGCCGATGCGGTCAAACAGACGGACCTGATGCTGCGTCTCCAGCGCTGCGACCGAGGCCGAAACGGCGGATTGGGTCATGCGCAGGTCTTGTGCGGCGCGGGTCATGTTCCCGCGACGCGCCACGGCCAGAAAGATACGAAGCTGGTCCAGCGTCATGCGGACAGTCTGCCGGATCGCTGGATTTAATCAATCGGTTTTGTCGATCATATCAAGCAGAATTAATTGATTTAATGCGTTCCAGATCCGGCGCAGACCATGGGGAGCCCTGCATGATGGATTTGACGATGCCGCGAACCGCCCTTGTCCCCCGCCGCTTTCGCCTGCCCGGTGCGGACGGGTCCATCCTGCCCGGGCTTGCGCTGGCGCTGGGGTTGGCCCTGCTTGCGCTGGCACTTCAGCGCGCTGCCGGAATTCCCGGGCTGGGGCCGATGATCCTGGGGGTTGGGTTGGGGATCGTGCTGCGTACCTGCGCCGGGCCGATCCCGCAGACCGGTCCCGGACTTCGCTTTGCGATGCGCCGCCTGCTGCGACTGGGGATCGTGCTACTGGGGTTGACATCTTCGAGCGCGGCGGCAGAACGCAGGCTGCTGGGGTCGATGAGGAGACGGTCCGGTCCTTGCACGCGAAGGCCGTCGCCAATGATTTTTTGTCGCGAAAGCTGAAGCCTTGGACCGAGAAGTGAGGCGCAAGATGATCGAAGGGGACCATCCTGAGCTGTCGGTGGGCGCGCAGTGCCGCCTGCTGTCGATCGCGCGCTCTTCGTTCTACTACGCGCTGAAGGGCGAGACCGAGATGAACCTTGCCCTCATGTTGCTGATCGACAAGCAGTTTATGGAGACGCCCTTCTACGGCGTGCAGCAGATGACGTGGCACCTGCAGAACGAAGGCAATGCCGTGAACGTCAAGCGCATCCGGCGGCTGATGCGCCTCATGCGCTTGATGCCGATCTACCAGAAGCTCGATACGAGCAGGCCCGCCAAGGGGCACAAGACCTATCCCTACCTGCTGGGCGGGCTGCGGGTTGATCGACCCAACCAGGTCTGGTGCGCTGACATCACCTACCTGCCGATGCGCCGCGGCTTTCTCTATTTGGTCGCCGTCATAGACTGGTCCACCCGCAAGGTTCTGGCGTGGCGGATATCGAACACGCTGGAGGCCGACTTCTGCGTCGAGGCGCTGAACGAGGCCGTCCACCGCTTCGGCCCGCCCGAGATCATGAACATGGAGCATGGTCGCGCCATCGGTTCGAGCGGCCAGGCGACGTCAGTGCAGCCAGTTCACGTCCTTCGCCTGGACTGACCGGCTGAAACGGCTCGGCACCCGGATCTCAATGGACGGCAAGGGGCACTGCCTCGACAACATCTTCATCGAGCGGCTCTGGCGATCCCTGAAATATGAATGCGTCTACCTGCACGCCTGGTAAACCGGATCGCAGGCCAAAGCAGGAATCGGTCGCTGGATCACCTTCTACAACCACCATCGCCCACACACTGCCCATGGCGGACAGTGACATGCCACTGAACTTTCCCTGAGCCGCGACCGGAGCCCGGTGGTCATTTACGCCGATCGGCGAGGTTTGAGCAATCGCGCTGGGCGCGGAGCTTTCATCTCGCGCAGCGGGTCGGGCGATTGCGGTGGTCAGGTGCAGAGCGAAACCTGCGGCGGTCTGGGAGCCGAGGGCCGAGTGGCGCCGCGCGGTGTTGTCGTCGGCAACCCGGACCGCGATCAGCTCGCGGGCACGCGCACCATTGGCCAGAATCTGTTCCGGCGCGCGCCCGGACAGACCGCGCTGTGCGGTGATCTGAACGAATGGCGGCCATGGGGCAGGTTTGCGCTTTTTGCCGGGCGTCAGCGGGCTTGCCTTGTCCGGCCCCGTGCGTGCCAGTTTTCCGGTAGGTCGGCCATTTTTGCCGCTGGACCGCATTCTTGCCAGCGCTCCGGCCCGTGTGAACTGGCCCGAGTGATCCTGCCCGTGTGATCCGGCCCGTATGATCCGGGTCGAGAGACTGGACTGCCTCGCAATCCGTGACGCCTCGGATCTTATCCGGGCGCGGCAAAGTCTTGCTCACCCAAAGTCCAGACCCCGGAAATCGTCAAGTCTTGCACTCACGGGACAGCGGCGCCATCCGCTCCCACACCCCGTCGCGCAGGATCAGCGCATGATGGAGCGCCGCCCCGATATGCAGCACCAACAGGACCGCAAGCGCGATGCCGCCGTAATAATGCGCCGACTTTGCCACCTCTGCCAGCGCGTCGGACCGGGGGACAAGTGTGGGCAGACCAATGCGGTCAAGCATCTCGATCGGGAACCCACCGGCGCGGACCCGGATGTAACCCGCCAAGGGCATGGCGACCATGAGAATATAGAGAAGACCATGGCTGACCCCTGCCACCCTTGCCTGCCACGCGGGAATGGACGCGGGCAAATCCGGGCCCGGATGCCGCCAGCGCCAAAGCAGCCGTGCAAAGGCCAGAAGCAACACTGCGACGCCGATGTTCTTGTGATAGAGGAACAGCGCATCCTGCACCGCGCGGGCGAGCCCAGTTTGCACCATCAGAAAACCAACCGGCAGCATCGACAGGATCAGCACCGCCATGATCCAGTGCAAAAGTCGTGCCGTCGCGGAGTAGCGGACGTGCTGCATCGTGACATCCCTTTGCTTTGCCAATCCCGACCGGGGGCCCGACAGGTTGCCCGACAGGCGGCAGGCCCAGACCCATTTGCATAACAATTAGTTCAAACCTGCAAAGGCGCAAGCATTCGTTGCCCGGCTTGACAGTCATCCGGTGAAGCGGGATCAAGTTGAATGGCCCAACTCCGCAGCGCCGCCCGATCTTCGCCCTCGCCGCAAGGCACGGACGTCAGCCAGTTCGCGGGATCGCAGCTGGCGCGGCTTGGTATGGCATTCGTGGTCTTGACCTGGGGCGGGGCAATCTGGTTGGGGGCGGCTCCGGGTGGATTTGCACTTGCGACCGGGGGCTATGCGCTCGGCCTTGGCCTGACGCTGACGCTCTTTCGCCGTGGCTTTCCGCATCCGACCCTTGGCGCCTGCAACATGGTCACATTGGCACGGCTGGCGCTGACCGC
Source organism: Szabonella alba (assembly GCF_016765775.1). Classification (GTDB taxonomy): domain Bacteria; phylum Pseudomonadota; class Alphaproteobacteria; order Rhodobacterales; family Rhodobacteraceae; genus Szabonella; species Szabonella alba. The sequence goes on from NZ_JAESVN010000015.1 coordinate 30,299, forward strand.
GGCGTTGCTGGCACCACTGGCCTCGGGACCCGCACCGCCCATGGCCATGTTCACCCTTGCGATGATTGCGCTGTCGCTTGACGGCCTTGACGGCTGGCTGGCGCGGCGCGCGGCGTGGGTGTCCGGTTTTGGCGCGCGCTTCGACATGGAGGTGGACTCGGGCCTGGCGCTCTTGCTGGCCCTCAATGCCTGGGCTGCAGGCATGGCCGGTCCTGCGGTTCTGCTGCTTGGACTTCCGCGCTATCTGTTCGCGGCAGCACTGCTGATGTTTCCCTGGGCGGACCGCCCCCTGCCGGATCGGTTCAGCCGCAAGGCGGTGTGTGTGGCGCAGATTGCTGGTCTGATGGCGCTGCAATTGCCCCTGTTCTCCGGCATCCCGGCGCAAATGATTGTCGCTGCGGTCTCGGTGGCACTGATCTGGTCCTTCGGGCGTGATGTGGTCTGGCTGTGGCGGACCCGGGCATGAGGGCATTCCTGCGACACCCCGCGCTTCGGCTTGGTCTGGCAGCGGTGCTGCTGCACCTTCTGTTGATCCTGCCGAACCACCTGGGCGCACTGACCCCGCGCGCGCTTTTGCTGCTGCCTCTGGAGCTGCCCGTGCTCTTGCTGGCGTTACTTGCCGCCGGGCCCGGGCGGATCGGACTTTTGATCCGCGTGGCGATCACCGCGACGCTGGTTCCGGTCGTGATCCTCAAGGTGGCGAACCTTGCGATGTTTTCGGCCCTGTCGCGCCCGTTCAACCTGATCAGTGACATCTCGCTGATCGAGGCCGGGTTGCACCTGCTGGCGGGTTCGGTGGGCGGGTTTGCGGCGGGGCTGGTGGCGGTGGCCGCGGTGGCGGCGACAGGGCTGATCCTGATCGGGGTCTGGTGGGCGACGGGGATCTGGGCAGGGGCGTGGTCTGGAATGGGGCTGCGCTCTGGTGCCCTGCGATTGCTCATGGCCAGTGCGACACTGGTATTTTCAGCCGTCGCGGCGCTGGATGTGGCGCAGGCCAAGCGGCTGACCACCCTGAAGATCGACCTGCCCGGCACGGCATTTTCCGCGCGCGTCGGATTGGAGCAGGTGCAGCTTATGCGCGCCACCCTTGCCGAACTGGCGGCATTCCGCATCGCGGCACGGATCGACCCCTTTGCCGACCTGCCTGCCCTTCTTGACCTGATCGACCGCGATGTGATCGTGGTCTTTGTCGAGAGCTACGGGCGCACCAGCCTTGACACGCCCCAGTTCGCCGACCTGCACCGCGCAACGCTGTCGCGTGGAGAGGAACGGTTGGCGCAGGCGGGTCTTGCCATGGCCTCGGGCATCCTTGGCTCTCCGACCCGGGGCGGGCAAAGCTGGCTGGCCCATTCCACCTTTGCCAACGGGCTGTGGATTGCCGACCAGACCCGTTATCGCGCATCGCTGGTCTCGGGGCGTCAGACGCTGTTTCACCTTGCCGCACGGTCCGGGTTTCACACCGCCGCCGTGATGCCACAGATCACGATGCCCTGGCCTGAATCGGCGGCCCTTGGATTTGACACCATTCTGGCGGCGGCCGACCTTGGGTATCGCGGCAAGCCGTTCAACTGGGTGACGATGCCCGATCAATTCACCTTTGCCGCCCTGGACCGCCTGTTGCGCGATCAGCCTGACACCGCATCCGGCGGTAAGCGGCATTTCATCCAGATTGCCACCGGCACATCGCATGCGCCCTGGGTACCGGTGCCGCGCCTTGTGCCGTGGCAGGATATCGGTGACGGGACCATCTTCAACGCCATGGCAGCCGAGGGCGACCCGCCCGATGTGGTCTGGCGCGACAATGATCGGGTGCGCGCGCAGTATCGTCTGGCCATCGACTATGCGCTGCAAACCGTGCTGGCCTATGCCGAGCTGCACGCCGACGATCCGCCGCTGATCATTGTGCTTGGCGATCATCAGGCGGCCGAGTTCGTGGCGCTGGACAGCCGGGCCGAGGTGCCGGTGCATGTCATCGGCCCGGCGGATCTGGTGGCGCGGGCGGAGGCCTTCGCTGCGACGCCGGGCCTGATCCCGGCGCCTGACGCGCCCGTTATCCCGATGAACCAGCTGCGCGACCTTGTCTTGCAGGCCTATTCCTCGGCCCTGCCGGTCATGGATGGGGGCTGATGTATGGCGCGAGTGGGGTTGGTCTTCGCGACAAGGCTGATGCTGGCAGTGGGGCTCTGCGCGCTGGTCTGGCATCTGGCCGGGGGCGATGCAGCGGCAACGGCGCTGATCACCGCTGATCCGGTCTGGCTGGTGGCGGCGGCCTTTGCGCTGACCCTTCAGACCTGCGCCTGTGCTGCGCGCTGGCAGGTGACGGCGGCAGGACTGGGCATCACCCTGCCCCGGTCCGAAGCGCTGCGCGAATATTACCTGTCGCAACTTGTCAATCAATTGCTTCCGGGCGGCGTGCTGGGCGATGCCGGGCGCGCGATGCGGACACGCGGTGCAGCGGGCCTGATGGCCTCGGGTCAGGCTGTCGTGTTCGAGCGTCTGGCCGGACAGCTGGCGCTGCTGGCGGTTCTGGGGGTTGCCTTCGCCGCCACACTTTGGGCTCCGGGGGGGCTGGACTGGCCTGTTTGGGTGATGCAGCCGCTCCTCTGGGCAGCGGCGGCGGCGCTGATCCTGGTGACAGGCCTTTGGGCACTCCGCGGCCGTCTGCCCGCCGCTCTGCGCGCCCAAGGGGGTGCTTTCGCGCGCGCCGTCGCGGCACGCGGCGTCCTGCGGCAACAGCTGCTCCTCAGCGTCGTGGCGGCATTGTGCAACATCGCGGCATTCGGTTTCTGCGCCTGGGCCGTAGGGGCACCTCTGTCGCTGCCCGCCATGCTGGCGCTGGTGCCGTTGATCCTGTTGGCCATGGTCATCCCGCTGACCATCGCGGGCTGGGGCCTGCGCGAAGGTGCGGCGGTGGCGCTGCTGCCGCTTGCCGGGGTCAGCACGGGCGATGCTTTGGCAACCAGCATCGCCTTCGGCCTGATCTTTCTGGCATCCACCCTGCTTGGCGGAGCGGCTCTGGCGACCGTGCCGAGCCGACTCACGATGAAACCATAAGCGACCGGGCGGCGTTGACGACTAATATTTTCTGATAACCGGTCATCCCCGCTTGCCAATCTGTCAAACCCGCTAGATTCCCTCTGTTACAAAGGAGAGACCATGAACGATCTTCGCAGAATGACGCGGCGCGGGATGCTGGCCGCCGGCACCGTGGGGTTTGGCGCAGCGGCGCTGGGGCTTTCCGCAGGGCGCGCGGCGGCGCAGGCGCAGGCCGCGCTGCAACTGTCCTGGCTGCATTCAACCCAGTTCGCGGGCAGCTACATCGCACAAGACCGCGGGTTGTGGTCGCAGGGCGGGCTTGAGGTGTCACTGCTGCAGGGCGGGCCCAATGCGCCTGTAGAGCCGCCGGTGGTGGCGGGGACCGCGCTTGTCGGGATATCGGCCGCCGATTATACCGCCGCTGCGGTGGAACAGGGCGCGCCGTTCCGAATTCTTGGCGTCGCGATGCAGAAAAATCCCTTTGTGATCGCCTCACTGCCCGGCAATCCGGTGAACGAACCGGCCCAGCTTGCGGGCAAGCGGATCGGGATGGCGCTGGCCAACACGCCGGTCTTGCAGGCGCTGTGCACGTTGAACGGCGTGGACAGCGCCCGGATCGAGGTGATCCCGACGCAATATTCCCCCCAGCCCCTTCTGACGGGTGAGGTGGATTGCCTGCTGTGCTGGGAAACCGACCTGCCCGTGGCGATGACCATCGCAGGGGTCGACTCTGTGACGATGCTTATGGCCGATCACGGCTATGCGCTGCATTCGCAGACCTATATCGCCACCGACGACAGTCTGGCCAACCGCCGCGCTGAACTGGTGGCCCTGATCCGGGGGGAGGCGCAGGGCTGGCAGATCTACCGCGAGGATATCGCAGCGGCGGCAGCGCTGACTCTGGCGATGTTCCCTGACGCAGGGCTTGACCTGCCGACGCAGCTTTTGCAGGCGGAACGCCAGGTGCCGCTGATGTTTTCCGATCTGACGGATGCCAACGGTTTCGGCTGGTGGACGGATGAGACGGTGGCCGCCAATATCGAGACGCTGGCGCTTTTGGGGCGCAAGGTCACGCCCGACCTATGGGATCGGTCGATCCTTGAGGAAGTCCATGGCGGCTGACCGGACCCCGCCGCCGCGCATTGTCTGCGCGGGGCTTGCCAAGACTTGGGAAGGGGGGCTTGCGGCCCTGCGGCCAACCAACCTGACCTTTGAGGCCGGGCAGACGACGGCACTGGTCGGACCGTCCGGCTGCGGCAAGTCCACGCTGTTGCGCATGATCGCGGGGCTGGAAACACCCAGCGCCGGGACCGTCCTGATTGACGGCCAGCCGCCCGCGCAGCTGTTGCGTGCGGCGGGACTGTCGGTGGCGTTTCAGGATCCCTCGCTTTTGCCGTGGCGCACGGTGCGCGGCAATATCGAGCTTGCCCTGTCCCTGGCACGTCGTCCGGTGGACCGCCAGGCCATTGATGATCTGATCGCCATGGTCGGGCTTGCAGGCTTTGCCGATACCCGCCCGGCGGAACTCTCGGGCGGGATGCGTCAGCGCGCGGCGATTGCCCGGGCGCTGGCGACCGAGCCGCGCCTTCTGCTTCTGGACGAACCCTTTGGTGCCGTGGACGAGATCACCCGCCAGCAGCTGGCCGAGGACCTGCCCGGGCTGTGGGAAGCGCGGGGAACCACCACCATCCTTGTCACCCATTCGGTGACCGAGGCGGTGATGCTGTCGGACCGCGTCATCGTCCTGTCCCCCCGACCGGCCGAAGTTGTGGCTGACATCGCCATTCCCCTGCCCCGCCCGCGCTTTGCGCAAGACGCGCGATCCGCCGAATTCGGACAGCTTGCCGATCAGGTGGTCGCAGCCCTGTCGCTGGGCCGCGCCCGCCATGACGGCCCCCTGGCCGCGCAATGATGGCCGCGTGGCGCGATCTGCCGGTGGTGCGGCCGGGTGACGGGCGGGTGACGCTGATCGGCCTTTTGCTGCTGCTTTTGGGGTGGGAAGCCTTGGCACGCAGCCTTGCCGACACCTATCTGCTGGCCGGGCCGGTGCAGATCCTGCGCTATCTGATGGAGGAGCGCGCGCTGATGGCCCGCGCCCTGACGGCCACGCTGGGCAACGCGCTTGCGGGCTTTGTGATCGGCAACCTTGCGGCGATCCTTCTGGCAGCCGTGGCACTGGTCTGGCCCCGCAGCCAGCGCATCGTGACTGGGGTGGCATTGGTGGTGTTTTGCCTGCCTCTGGTGGCAACCGGGCCGATCCTGCGGGTGATTTTCGGCCCCGGAGATGGCCCGCAGATCGTTCTGGCGGCCCTTGCCGTCTATTACACCACGCTGATCCCGCTGCTGGTCGGCCTGCGGGCGGCCCCCTCCGGCTGGCTGGACCTGATCCAGAGCTATGGGCGCGGGCGGCTGGCCACGCTGGTGCATGTCCGACTGCGGGTATCGCTGCCCTATCTGTTCGCGGGCTTGCAGATCGCGGCCCCCGCCGCCCTTCTTGGTGCGATGGTGGGAGAGTTTACCGGGGCCGAGCGGGGCCTCGGCGTTCTGACCGTGCGCGCGATGCGCGGGCTCGAGGTTGAGATGACCTGGGCGCTGGCAACCGTGGCCACGCTGGTGGCCGTGCTGGCCTATCTGGGCATCGGGGGGCTTGCGCGGATGGTCTTGCGCGATGCGCCGCCGATCCTTTTGGCCCCGCCGCGTGCCAGCCTGCCCTTCGGCACGGGGGCCCTGCGTCGGCTGGGCAGCGCGGCAGGGGTGCTGATGGCGGTGCTGGTTCTGTGGTGGGGCGGCATCGCGGCGCTTGGCCTCAACCCGTTCTTCGCCAAGGGTCCGCAGGACGTGCTGGCCACGCTGATCACGGACAGCGATGCTGCCGCGACCCGCAGCCTTCTGGCGCAGGCGATGGCCGAGACGCTGATCCTGCTGCTGCCGGGCTATCTGGCAGGGCTTGCGGTCGGCGCGGGCTGTGCGGTTCTGTTCAGTCTGATGACCGTCGTGGCGGGGGTGGTGATGCCCCTGGCCATTGCGCTGCGGTCGGTGCCGATCGTGACCACCGCGCCGCTGGTGGTCCTGTTACTGGGGCGGGGGGCGACCGGAACGATCACGCTGGTGGCCATCATGGTGTTCTTTCCCACGCTTGTCGCCTGCCTGCACGGGTTGCGTCAGGCACCCGGTCAGGTGATGGATGTGTTCGACAGCTATGGCGCCTCGTCCATGCAACGCCTGATCCGGGTGCGCATCCCGGCCATGCTGCCCGCCCTTTTCGCCGCCGCGCGTATGGCGGTTCCGGCGGCGGTGTTGGCGGTGACTGTGGTCGAATGGCTGGCAACCGGGCTTGGCATCGGCACCCTGATGGCCCGCGCGGCATCGGTATCGGACTATAACCTGTTGTGGAGTGTGGTCGCCCTTGTCGCCACGCTGTCGGCACTGGGCTATGCTGCGGTTGGTGCAGTGGAGACCCGCGTCCTGCGCCGCTATGCACCGGAGCAGCTGGCATGACCGTCCCTCCCCTGACCCCTGCCGCCTTTGCCATTCCCGGCGAAATCACCACGCTGACGGGGGGTTACATCTACGAGCGCCAGCTTCTGGAAGGCCTGCGCGCCCAAGGCCGCCGGGTTGACCATCTGCAACTGGGCGGCAGCTTTCCAACACCCACGCCCGCCGATATGGCGGACGCGGCGGCACAGCTTCTGGCGCTGCCCCCCGACCAGCCGTTGATCCTGGATGGCCTTGTGTTCGGGTCGATTGACACGGGCATCCTTGCCCGGATGGCCGCCCCGATCATCGCGATGATCCACCACCCTCTGGCGCATGAAAGCGCCCTTTCGCCCGATCTGCGCGCACATCTTCTGCGGACCGAACGGGACAACCTGACCCACACCGCCCATGTTCTGGTGCCAAGCCCGCATACGGCAGCCCTGCTGGTATCGGACTATGGCGTGACGCGGGACCGCATCACCATCGCCCGCCCCGGCACCGACCGGCCGTCGCTGCCCCGCGCAACTCAAGGCACCGATCCGCCGCTGATCCTGTCGGTGGGCATCCAGCACCCGCGCAAGGGGCATGACATCCTCCTGCGTGCCTTGGCACGGCTGACAAACCGCCATTGGCAGGCGGTGATCGTCGGCTCACGCTATGACGCGGCCCATGCAGAAGACCTTGACCGGCTGCATGCCCGGCTTGGCCTTGGCGCGCAGGTGCGCCTTGCGGGCCGCGTGCCTGCCGATGCGCTGGCGTCGCTCTACCAGAGTGCCACGATCTTTGCGCTGGCGACACGCTATGAAGGCTACGGCATCGTCTTTGACGAGGCGATGGCCTGGGGCCTGCCCATCGTCACCTGCCGCACCGGTGCCGTTCCGGATACCGTTCCTGCGAGCGTCGGTCTGCTTGCTGCCCCCGACGACCCCGCCGCCTTTGCGGATTCTCTGGACCTGATGCTGACCAATGCCACGCTGCGGCAGGACATGGCCCGCGCCTCGGCCCTGGTCGGCGCGGCCTTGCCGGGTTGGTACGATACCGCCCGGCTGGCGGGCGAGGTCCTGGACCAGATCGGCCTGTGACTCGTCGCTCCCAAATCAGGCAATATTGGCAAGGCACAGCAGGGTGACACGGTATTGCGGATGTATCGGTTCCGGAGATACGTCGGTTCAGTCTTCACTATTCAGTTGGGACAAGCATGGCAGAAAGGTGTCGCGCCCTGCCCGATCAGGCCGGATGACAAACCTTGGAAACGCCATGGGCGGGGATCTCAATCCCCCATGCACGCCTTGCCTTGCAGCAACCGAGACTGCTCGATGAACCCGGAACCCGGAACCCGGGCTGCACCAGCCTGAAATCTATGCCGCATGCCAGAGCGCAGCGGGACGCCACAGGGTCGGCCATGACAATCTGTTCCACAGCGCGCTTGACCTGTAGCATGTTGTCACCGATGCCCGGGATCCTGCGCCGGATCTGGCCGGGCCTTGTTGCGAAGGGAAGCTAGGATGATGCAAGGCAGAGATACCAGCCAGAGAAAGATCATCCCGCCGAGGGGGGGGCTTTTGCATATCGTCGATGCCGCAGGCTACTCGCTCGCTGGCCTGCGCAGGCTTTGGCAGGAGACGGCGACCAAGCTGGAAATTCTGGGAATGGCGTTGGCCGCAGTGGCCTTCTTGCTTCGCGGGGCAGATGTCTGGCACTGGCTGGTCGCTGCAGGGCTGTTCGCCCTTGTGCTGGCCGTCGAAGCCTTGAACACCGCGCTTGAGGTGTTGACCGATCGCATTTCGCCCGAATGGTCTGCAATGGCGCGCGATGCCAAAGACCTTGGATCACTGGCTGTGGGGCTGATGCTCATGGTCACTGGTGGGTTTGTTCTTGCGGTCACGGCGGGCATGGTGTGACGAAAGCGGGAGGCGGACCTCCGGAACGCAGACGAAGATTATTTGCCCCATATCGAAAGCCTGCCAAGGATCGAAGGTGTTCCCAGCTTGCGCTGCCATAGTCGCCGTTGCGGTCGCGGGTGACCACGTCCACCTGCGAATGGGCGCGCAGCCATTTTTGACCGTGACAGGCCCGCGATCTGCGCAACTGGTCGATCACCCAGCATTGTGCCAGATCGCAAATCAGCGTGCCGTAGCGCTGGCGCTTCCGCCATGCCCAGTCATCAATGCCGATGATCGGCGCTTAAGCCACGCCTCAGGCCTCCCATGATTGAGGCTTCGCAGGAACGTATCCCTGCTCACGGACAGCAGAAGCCGCCGCCCGGGTGCATGTGCTGCACGTCGGCCCAGTGCCAGCGCAAGGTGGCGGATCAATCCCTGCAAGCGGACCCTTCGCCGCCAAAACTGAGCCAGAGCCGGTTCTGCGTGCCGATTGACACTTGGTGAAGGGCATCGCTGGCCCATTATCACCAGTTGTTTTCCAAAGCTGCAAGTGTCCTTGATGATACCCGTGGAAACCCGGATCATGACGGTCGGCGCATGGATGCGCAGCACCGGCTGATCTGGGCGGCCTTTGCCGGTGATCCCGATGCATGGCGCGATTTTCTGTGGCGTGAGATGGGGCAGGGGGGCCGGTGCGGCATGGCCGGAAGGGCAGGGTACAAGGGCGGGCTTTCGGGTCTTGCAGGCCGAAGTGTCAACCTTCCGCGTGATGGAACCGCCGAGCAAGGGGCGTCCGCGTCCCCGGTTCGGTGTGCTGGATCTGGAGGGTCGGATTGAAATCACGGATCCTGTGGCTTTTCTGCCGAAACTGCTGCAGGGGTTCGGGCGGGCCAAGGCCTTTGGCTGTGGATTGATGGTGATCACGCGCGCTTGACAGGATATGACGCGTATATACCATGCGCATGATATATGGAGACATGACATGGACGCATCCCGGGCAATCAAGAAACCGACCAATCTGACGCTGGACTCCGCCCTTCTGGAAGAGGCGCGGGAACTGGGCCTGAACCTGTCGGCGGCGGCTGAACAGGGACTGCGGGCCGCCGTGGCGGAGGCGCGGGCCGCACACTGGCTCAAGGAAAATGCGGCTGCGCTTGCCAGTTCAAACGATTGGGTGCAGGCGAACGGCTTGCCTCTGGCCCGGCATCGGCCGTTCTGATGGCCCGGTTCGAGGCGTGGCCGAATTCAGACGGGCCGGGTTGGCTGCTGGACGTGCAGACTGATCTTTTGTGCGACCTCGCCACGCGGGTGGTTGTGCCGCTGATCCCCCTTGCACAGGCCCCGCGTCCGGCGGCGCGGTTGAACCCGGTGCTGAAGGTTGAGGGCGCCGATCACGCGATGGTTTCGCAATTTCTGGCGGCGGTTCCGGTTTCGGTCCTGCATGGAGAGCCGGTAAGCCTTGCCGGGCAGGAACAGATCATCACCAATGCGCTCGACTTGTTGCTGACCGGTGTCTGATCCCTGCCGAACACGGCACCGGGCCGTCGGTGACAGTCGCGGCTCCCGCCGCGCCAGTCACTGTCTGATGGGCCTCGCCGATGTCTGTAACGCCCGGTCTGCCGCCGCCCCGACCGATCCTATGGAAAGACCGTGCTGCGATGGTCTTTGTGAAACATGCGCAGCTTGATGTAGATGACGGTTGTTTTGTCGCCATAGATGCTAATGCGGTCAGGCCCGTGATTTCGATTGGCGGGGTCACCTGACGTTCAGAAGTCCTATGTTGATCACTCCGTTGCCCCCAATCGCTTACCGCGCGGGAGAAGGGTCACATGGGTCAAATCTCAATGGAAATTATGCGCCTGCCCGGGTCAGTTCTGAGTGGAAATCAACAGCCGTGTTACAACCGGCGCCGGGCAACATCTTTCGGGCCAGCGCAGAGCGTATGGGCCGTGCCGAATGCCATTGGCCGCGCCGAAAGCCGTGATCGGCTACGCGGATTTCTCGGGGGAATCTGGGGAAACAGTCTGGACACGCGGGCCGGAATCCATGCCCCTAATCCATGATCCCGATGTGCTGCAGGATCATGAACCTGAAATGGCCAATGCGCCAGGCCATCCTGCCGTACCTGACCCCCGACATCGCATCAGAAGGTCATGAACCGGCCCACCGCATCGGTCTGATGGGTGGCCCGGCCGCCATTTGCACAGGGGGGAATGCGCGACTGTCAGGGTGCCGCGACTTACTCTTCCAGCTTCGCCACGACGATGGCGCGCATCTGTTCATCCGTCTGCGCAAGATTGAGAAGCGTCACATAGCGGTCGAGGTCGATACCGGGCGTTTCGTCGATGACCTCATTCATCTTCTGCTGCGCCTCCTGCTGCAAGGCCGTCTGGCTGGCCTCGTCCCCGGCCTCGGCGATCGGGGCTTCATATTCGGCATAGACTTGGTTGACACCGCGATAGGCCGTCACAAATGCATCGATTTCCGTTTCCGAGACCTCGGATGTGGCGGGGGCATCCTGCTGCGCAAGTGCTGGCACCGCAAAGGGCATTGCAGATCCCATAAGTCCGACGACAGCGAGCGTTTTCAGGTTTCCGGACAGTTTCATCGTGGCTTCCTTTCAGTTCGGGTCGGGCCCATCAGACAGTGCTGATGGGTTCAGAAGACCTATTGATCCTGATCCGACGATTCAAACGGGCCAGCGGAAACATGCTGAAATCCGGTATCCTATTAACAGGCCCGCCTTGCCCGGCAGGTCGCCCGACACGCGCTGCGGCTTGGGTCTGATCCTCCCGAATGTCGGGTGAAACCGAGGGTCAAAAACGGAAACACCTGCCCATGAAAGGCGCAGTAAAAGTTGATTTATGGGTATATTCCATTCGTCCGGGGCAAGGTGTCCATAACGCTTGTCCGCCTGCAAGCCACGCACCCTGCGCCGGCCATTCGGGGCAGGCGCAGGGGGCGCATGCCTTGACTGCAGATCAGTTGAGCGGGCTCTGCGGTCTGGCTTCGCCTGTGGTGTCGGCGGCGGCCTTTTCCTTGGGTCTTGCATCCTTCCCGGCCTCTGCCGTGGCTGTCCCGGTCGCCTTGCGGGCGCCCATCCGCTCCAGCAGTTCCGGCACGACCAGCCGGCCGATCAGCGGATGCAGGCGGAAATCGCCGTCCTTCACGATCTGGCGAAAATTCGCGATCACCGCCGCTGCCGCCTTGCGGTCGGGGGTGACGGTGTCGAACAGCCAGTGGATCTTGCCGCCATTCCACTCCGACGGTTTCAGGCGGATCGGGAACACCCCCTGTGCGATTTGCTGGCGGATGCGGGTATCCACCTCTTCCGACACGCTGGCCCAGATGGCAAATCCGGTGGTGTCCCGGTCATCCCCGGGCCGCGGATCGGATCCGGCTGCGGGATCGGGCCGCCCGGGATAGGCAAAGGCGACCCGGTCATTCAGCATCGGGTCCAGCACAAGATGCTGAAGGTCCGAAAGGCTTTGTGTATTGTAGCGTGGCAGGTTCATCATCGCGAGAACCGCCATCGGCGTTGTTGCAGAAAGGCGGCTTGAGGCGTGACTTGCCTTTCCCCGTCAGCATCACGCCACGCGAACGATCTCGGCCGCTCCAAGGGCCGAGAAGCGGTTCATGAGTGCGACGCGGATCTGGATTTCAGCGGTCTGGCGGTGGGGTCTCTGGCGGCGATGCGTTCACCGAAGGCCTTCAGGCACCGCATCTTCGCCTCGATGCGGCTGCGGACATGATATCCCGTCCAACGCTTCCGGAATGCCCGGCCATAGTGCCGGGTGGCGCGCAGGGTTTCGTTTCTGGCGATTGCGGCCGGGCTGTCCGCTTTCCAGGGCCGACCGTTCCTGCGGATCGGGATGATCGCGGTGGCCTGGCGGTCGATGATGGCGGTGTGGCAGCGGCGGGTGTCATAGGCGCCGTCGGCGGTTACCGTGCCGATTTCTTCGCCCTCGGGGATCTGGTCCAGCAGGTCTGGCAAGACTGGACTGTCGCCATCGCTGCTGGAGGTGAACTCCACCGCCCGGATGTCGGACGTGGCGGTGTCCATCGCCAGATGGACCTTGCGCCATTGGCGTCGGCCCTGAACACCGTGCTTTCTGGCCTGCCATTCGCCATCACCGAGGAACTTGATCCCGGTGCTGTTGACGAGCAGGTTCAAGGGGCCATCGGCGCGCCGATACGGGATCTGGACGGCCAAGGTCTTCTGCCTCCGGCACAGGGTCGTATAGTCTGGCATGGCCCAGGCCAGGCCAGCCATCTTCAGCAGGCTGACCACCATCCCGGTCGTCTGCCGCAGCGGCACCTTGAACAGGAGCTTGATGGTCAGGCATGTGTGGATACCCCCGCTTGCGCAAGTGTTTTCTGATTCCCATGGGCAGTGACCGGCTGCGAACATGTGTAAGGCCTTTTTGTGCG
>NZ_JAESVN010000016.1 GCF_016765775.1 Szabonella alba
CATTCTTGGCTAGGTCAACTCCAATTATGGCAAACTTCTTCATGGGTACCCCCTCCTATGTGGCGATGATGACCTCACCACCCTGGCACATTGCGATGCCGTCGGGCGGGGGTATCCACCACATCAGGTCTGGATGGCGGCGTCGCTGTAGTCCTGCTGCCGGCCACGCTTGCCGGTCGGCGCAGCCTCCCAAGTCATGGCGGGGTCGAACCAGATCGTCAGCGAACCACGGCGCTTGAGCGCCTCGTTGTACGCGAGCCAGTTCATGGTCTTGTAAGCGGGAGGTTTGGGTCTGGTCATGCGCCCCAGCTATCACGCTAGTTTCACGAGATGAATCCCTCACCCGATTTGTGCAACAGAGCCCCTATGACCTGCCAATGAACCTTTACCCCGGCCACGACCAGTGCCCGGTTGTCATTTTCCCCCTTCGGCGCGGGATGAGCAATCGCCCGGCGCGTGGAGCTTTCATCGCGTGCAACACGTCGGGCGACTGCGGTAGTCAGGTGCGGGCGAAGCCTGCGGGGGTCTGGTACCCTGTATCTTCCGGTTAAGATCACGCCAGCGTGGTCAGCGCCGCATCGACTCCGCCGCTTTGATGCGGGATGGCGGCGGCGCGCAGACCCATCTCTACCCCCGCGACCGAGGCGATCACCGACGGGTCATTGAAATCGCCCAGATGTCCGATGCGGAACACCCGGTCTGCCAAAGGCCCCAGCCCGTTGCCCAGCGACATATTCGAGGCCTGCAGGATGGTCTGCCGCAGCCCATCCGCGGAATGGCCTTCGGGCAGCCGGACGGCGGTCAGGCTGGGGGAATGGTGCGCCGCATCCTGACATTGTGTTTCAAAACCCCAATGCGCCACGGCAGCCCTGACCGCCGCTGCCGCGCGCTTATGGCGAGCAAAGACGGTTTGCAATCCCTCGGCCTCCAGCATATCCAGCGCGACCTTCAGGCCCTGAAGTAGATTGGTCGAGGGCGTGTAGGGAAAGAATCCGCGCGCATTGGCCTCAAGCATCTGGTTCCAGCACCAGAAGGCGCGGGGCAGCCCCGCAGTTTCTGATGCCGCGCGCGCCTTGGACGAGATCGCATTGAAGGACAGACCCGGCGGCAGCATCAGCCCCTTCTGCGACCCGGCAACCGTCACATCCACCCCCCATTCATCATGCAGATAGGATGTGGAGCCCAGCGATGAGATGGTATCGACCATCAGCAGCGCCGGATGGCCCGCCGCGTCGATGGCCCGGCGCAGGGCCGCGATATCCGACAGCACCCCGGTCGAGGTCTCGTTATGCACGACACAGACCGCCTTGATCTGCCCGTCGCGATCCTCGCGCAGGCGCGCCTCGATGTGGATCGGATCGACGGGGCTGCGCCAGTCGCCCGCCATCACCTCGGGTTTAAGCCCCAGCCGCGTTGCCAGGTCAGACCACAGCCGCGCGAACCACCCGGTTTCATACATCAGCACGCCATCGCCCGGCGACAGCGTATTGACTAGCGCCGCCTCCCACGCGCCGGTGCCGCTGGCGGGATAGATCACCACGGGCTGTTCCGTACCGAAAACCGGGCGGATACGCGCCAGAACATCGGCGCCGATCTGGCCGAATTCCGGGCCGCGATGGTCTATCGTCGGCCGGGCAATGGCGGACAGGACGGGCAAGGGCGTGTTCGTCGGTCCGGGTATCTGCAGAAAGTGGCGGCCGGGCATATGCATGGCAATCTCCGTAAGGTCAGGGTCGCGGGGCCGGGCGGCCACGGCGGCTCAGGGTCATTCAGGTCGGGGGGCGGTGGTTCAGGTCGCGGCGAACCCCTCGCGGCAGATTTTCAGGAAATCCGCCGCAGCCAGTTCCTCCAGCTCCAGATCGGGCAGCAGATCATTTTCCGTCGCGAAATCGCGCCCATAAAGCGCAGAGAACATCCGCAATCCCGCATCGTGGAAGGGCACGGCGACACCGGCGATCCGCGCGATGGCGAGAATGGGCACCAGACCGAAAGGTACATCTTCCAGCGTATAGCGGGTTTCGGTGGTGGCCGGTCCGTAAGTGACGACCTGCGGCTTGGCCGCCCCATGGGTCTGTTCGCTGTGTTCCTGCAATGACCGCACTTTCAGCCCGAAGGCGGCTGCGATCTGCATCCTTTCGGCATCCAGCGCGTCATTCAGCCGCTGCACCGCTTCGGTCGAGCAATCGGACTGATTCCATTTCTCGGCCAGTTCCATGCGGGTGAAATTCAGCAGAGCCAGCGCCATATGGGATTGCGGATTGATATTGCTGAGCGAGACCGCCAGCAGATCGCTGCGCGTATTGAACCGGTCACCGAAAAGCGCCCGGCATGTGGCCAGCCCGGCATCGGCCAGATCAACCGGCAGGACCGCCAGATCGACCTTCTTGCGGATGGTTGCGATGCGAACCTCGGCATTGGCGGTTTTGCGTGCGCGCAGCAGGGTCGTGCTCCAGCCGACAATGGGCAGGTGGATACGGCGCGCTGCCAGCAATCGTTGCAGATAAAGCGCGCCCAGAGAAGCCTGGGATGAGATAATGATCGTTTGGCCTGTCCGCAAATGCGGGGCCAGCGCATCCATGACCGCGCGATGCCCCATGGCGGGCAGCGCCAGTATCACCGTGTCGACATTCGCCACGGCATCCGCAATATCCCCGGCCACCGCGACCGCGTGTTCTTCGTCAAGGATTCCAATTGCGCGCAGGGGAGCCGATTGAAGCGGTCCGATCCCCTTGCCCGAGGGTGACCACAGCACTGGCTCATGCCCGTCGCGCGCCAGCATTACCGCCAGTGCCAGACCGGCAGCACCGGTTCCCAAAACCGCGACCTTCATGCCGTTTCCCCTTCAAAGAAACGTTGTGGGCGGAAGGGGGCCAATGCGCCATGCGTGGCCCCGGTCAGCAGTTCGGCGGCAACCGCCTCACCGATGAAGGGGGCGAGCGTGACGCCGCTATGGGTGACACAGGCATAGTAGCCCGCAAGTCCCGGCATGGGGCCTATCGCGGAATAGCCATCTGCAGGTTGCGGACGGATCGCGATACGCCATGTTTCCAGCCCGACATCGGCCAGCCCGGGCAGAAGTGCGCGCGCACGCGCCAGCAATTCGTCAGCAAGCGGCTGGTTCACGACAGCGGGCGCATCTGGCTGCACATGTTTATCAAGATCACCGGCGCGCAGCAGCAACCGCCCGGCCCCGTCGGGGCGCAGATTGACCGCAGGTGTGCGCAGGCCGCGCCGCAACCCGATACCGGCAGGCAGCGTATAGGCGACAATGCCCGCCGTCGGCGCCAGCGGGATCGGCGCGACTGAATTCGTCAGCACATCATTCGCCCAGCGGCCTGCGCAATTCACGACGATATCGGCATCCAGCGTGGTGCCATCCGCCAGCACCACACCGCTGCACCGATCCCCCGATACGACGATCCGCGCCACCGTGGCTGCCACGAAACGAACGCCATGACGCTGCCGCGCCGCCTGCGCCACCGCGCCCGCACAAAGCACCGGATAGCACCAGCCATCTTCAGGGTAATGAATGACGGGGCTGCTATCCAGCGCGGCGGCTGCGATCTCGGGTTCAAGCCTTTGCAGTCCCTTGCCGTCCAGCAACTCGGCCGGATAACCCCAGTCCTGCAATATGCCGAACTTGTCGGTCTGGTCTGACGGGTCCACCCCGCCCGCCTCGGCGCTGGCCCCCTGCCATTGCAGGACACCGGGGCGCGGATACCAGACCGCGCCATCCAACTCGCCCGCGATACGGGCATGGGCGGCGCGTCCGGCGAAGTTCAGCCTGAAATAGTCGTGTGAACTGAGCTTTTCACAGGCATTCACCCAGGCATAGGAGGTCGAGGAGGTGCCCCCGCCGATGCGGCGTTCCTCCAGCACGGTGACATCCGCCCCGCCCTGCCCCAGCCGGTAAGCCACCGACGTGCCGATGATCCCCGATCCGATGACGATGATGCGCATTCTTTCCTTTTCCTCTCTCACCTGCCGGCCCTGGGGGCGGCTGGACTTTGGCGGGCGCCACCCGGCGCCCTGCCCCTTTGATTTTCGTCAGAGCACGACGCCCGGTCAGTGCTTTCGGTTGCTGACCATCAGGCGCTGCGCGTCAGCCCCGCCCGGCGCGCAGCTTTCGGCGCAGATGCGGGAAAAGCGGTGCCATCAGGCCAAGCGCCACCAGCACCCACAGGACTGCGGTGATCGGGCTTGCGAACAGGATGCCCCAGTCACCATCACTCAGAGCCAGCGCCTGACGCAGATTGACCTCCATCAGATGCCCCAGCACCAGCCCCAGCACCGCAGGGGCGATGGGAAAGCCGAACTTGCGCATCAGATAGCCGACAACACCGATTCCCGAGATCAGCAGCAGATCGAAGGCGCTGTTGTTGATGGCATAGATGGCAATGAAGCTGATGACGATGACCGCAGGCATCAGGCACCATTGCGGGATCATCAGCATCCGCACGAACAGGCCAACCAGCGGCAGGTTCAGCGCCAGCAGCATCAGGTTGCCGACATACATCGAGGCGATCAGCCCCCAGAACACATCGGGATGGTTCTGGATCAGCAGCGGCCCCGGTGTCACGTTCAGCCCGACCAGCGCGACCAGAACCACCGCCGTGGTCGCACTGCCGGGAACGCCCAGCGTCAACAGCGGCACGAAAGCACCGTTCGCCGCCGAATTATTCGCCGATTCCGGTGCGGCCACGCCCCGTATATTGCCCTTGCCAAAGCTGTCACGGTCCTTCGAGATCGACTTTTCCAGCGTGTAGCCCAGAAAACTGGCGATCGTGGCCCCCGCACCGGGCAGGGCTCCAATGCCGAAGCCCAGAACCGAACTGCGCACCATGGTGCCCATCGCGCCCCGGATCTCGGCAAAGGAAATCCGGGCCTTGGTCACGAATTCCACAAGTTCGACCCTTGCGCGGCTTCGCTCAAGCGCCAGCAGCACCTCACCAACAGCAAAGAGTCCGATCATCACCACGACGAAATCAATCCCGTCATACAGCTTCATGGAACCGAAGGTGAATCGTGCAGAGGTGCCTGCCGGATCAAGCCCGACAGTCGAAACCATCAGCCCCAGAATGCCCGCGATCAGACCCTTGACCAGATCGCCCTGCGTCAGCGCTGCAACCATGGTCAGGGCAAAGATGATCAGCACGAAATACTCGGCAGGTCCGAAATGCAGCGCCCATTTCGCCAGTTGCGGCGCCAGCAGCATCAACCCGACGACGCTGATCGTACCTCCGGTAAAGGAGGCAACCGCCGACATCGCCAGCGCAGCACCCGCCTTGCCGTTGCGCGCCATCGGATAGCCGTCGAATGTCGTGGCAACGGCACCTGAAGTGCCCGGTATGTTCAGAAGGATGGCCGAGATGGAATTGCCGTATTCTGAGCCATAATAAATCCCGGCAAACAGGATCAGCGCGGCAGCAGGCTCCAGCTGCACCGCAAAGACCAGCGGCAGAAGGATTGCCACGGCATTCGATCCGCCCAGACCCGGCAACATGCCGATCATGGTGCCGATGAAGCAGCCCAGGAACACCAGCAGCAGGTTTTCCGGGCGGAAGACATATTCAAATCCGCTGCCCAGCAGCGCCAACATTTCCATGGCTCAGCCCCCGAAAACAAGCCCGCCGGGCAGACGCAGCCCGAGCAGGAAATTGAACAGCCCGTAAAGTGCTGCCGTCGTCAGCACGGCGCCGATCAGCGCGGGCAAAGGCCGCGCCCCGAACAGCAGCGACAGAAAACCGACCTGAAGAATGGTGCTGATGACAAAGCCCAAAGGCTCGATCGCCAGCGCGTAAAGAATGAAGCTGCCCACGGCCAGCCCGAGGCTGAGCAGAACCGCCCCGCGTGGCCATTCGATGACGACCGGACGGGCAGGCCGCAGGATCAATGCCGCGCTCAGCAGGATCAGCACGAAACCCAGCAGATAGGGCACTGCGCGCGGTCCCAGCGTATCGGAGGTAAAGCCGACCTGGATGAAGCTGGTCGCCACCGCATATGCGATACCGACCAGCAGCAGGAAGGCGCCAAGAAGGCGGTCGGTCATTCCATCAGACCCAGTTCGCGCGAAAATTCACGGAACACCTCGACCTCTTCGGTCACATAGGTGTTGAATTCCTCACCCACCATGCGCAGCGGTGCGAGCCCGTTCTGCTGGCGAACCTGCGCCCATTCGTCCGACGCCTCGATGGTCAGCAGCGCATTGGTCCAATAATCATAGGCCGCATCCGACATGCCCGCAGGCGCATAGAAGCCGCGCCAGTTGGGAGCCACGACATCATAGCCCAGTTCCCGCGCGGTGGGGATCTCGCTATAGGCTCCGTCCAGGCGTTCGGGGGCCATCACGGCCAGAATGCGCACCGCGCCCGCCTCGAACTGGCCTGCGATTTCCGAAATGCCGGCCGTGAAGACATGGCTGCGACCGCCCAGAAGTTCCGTCACGGCCGTCCCTGCCTCAAAGGAAATGTAGCGCAGATTTGCGACATCCTCGACGCCGCCGGCGCGCGCCAGTTGCAGCGGACGGATATGATCGGTGCCGCCAACCGCGCTGCCACCGCCCAGAACGACGCTACGCGGATCTTCCCGCAGGCGCTCCAGCAGGCTGTCCAGCGTATCGAATTCAGAATCCTCGCGCACCGCGATGACCGGGAAATCGGCGCCGATCGCACCGATCCAGCGCACATCAGTATATTCCAGATCGGGCAGTTCGCCGCGCGAAAGCAGAAGGGTGGTGCCGCCGCTTGCCGCCACCACAAGATCGCTGTTATCGGCCTGCTGGCCCACGGTATAGGCAAAGGCCACACCCCCGCCGGCACCGGGCATGTTGCGCACCTGCATTGTGTTTTCGGTAAGGTCGAACTCACTCAGCAACCGCGCGACGGAACGGCAGGTCAGATCCCATCCGCCGCCCGGATTGGCCGGGGCGATGCACAATGGCGCGTCGGGCGTATAGTCCTGTGCGGCGGCGGGCATGGTCGTGGCGCAAAACCCCAGCGCAACAAACTGAAGAAAATGCTTCATGGTTCGTTCCTTCCTGCTTTGATTATCCCTGTCAGGTCGAGTAGTATTCAACGTAACGTGTGTGTCAACGAAAAATGAATGCAAAACGGAGCCAAGATCTATGCTATCCAAGTCCAAGGCATCATTGCGCCTTCATTTTGTCTGGAGAAATGTGGAAAGGCATAAAGAATGAGCGCAACAGCGACCGGAGATGCCATGGTGAGTGAGAGCGCAGCATCCCTTCATGATGAGGTGGTCGCATTCCTGCGGCGCTACATCATTGAGGACAATCTTGCCGAAGGCGAACGCATTCCTGAAAAAATCCTTTGTGAGCAACTGGGTGTTTCAAGAACTCCCCTGCGTGAGGCGCTGAAGGTGCTTGCCTCGGAAGGGCTTGTCGATCTTCTGCCGAACCGCGGGGCGCGCGTCCGGTCCCTGCGCCCCGAGGACATTCGCGAACTGTTCGAGGTTCTGGCCGGACTTGAGGCCCATGCAGGGCGGCTGGCCTGCCAGCGCATCACCGATGAACAGATCGCAGCGGTCGAAGCCCTGCATCTGGAAATGTATTCTGCATTCATTTCCAGGGACATGACGGCATATTTTGGCCTCAATCAACGCATTCACCGGATGATTCTTGATGCGGCGGGCAACAAGGCGCTGGAGCTTGCGCATCAGAACTATGCCAGCCGCGTGCAGAGGTTGCGCTTTCATGCCAACCGCACCAAGGAATGGGACCGCTGGAGCCAGGCCATGCGGGAGCATGAACTGATCCTGGCCGCACTTGTCGAACGCGACGGTCATCGTCTGGCGGAAATCCTGGTTGAGCATCTGATGAATAAATGCGCCGCCGCAATGGATGTCGGCCGGATGGCCGGAAAAGGAGCGGGTTCAGGCATGTAAACGATGGCCTATGGCCACCCAATACGTCGCAGGAAAGCCCATTCATGGGCCGAGCGGCATCGCCATCCGTTTCAGATCAGTGCGTATTGGCCCTTTCGCAGGCCAAGATCAGGCGTAGAGCTGATTGCGACCGCCCCTGAAAAAATGGCCTGCTTCAGCCGGTTGAACGACAAATCCTGATGTTCGACCGCCAGCCGGTCAGAGGCGGTAATGTCGCGATCCGCGATTGCCTCGACCATCAGCCGGTGCTGCCGCGCCGTTTCGCGTACATGCAATACCAGTTCGTCATCCGGCTCGGCGGCCGCGATACTGGTGCGGTCGGTATTCGAGAAACAGGCCCGCGCCAGTCGGCTGGCAGCAATCAGGGTGCGGTCATAGAAATCCACAAAGTAGTGGTTCTTCGCAGCTGCGGCGATGCAGATATGAAATTTCATGTTCGCATCTTGTCGTTCCAACCCGTCACCGCTGCTGGTCAACGCCTCGAAGTCGATCATGGCTTGACGGATCGCGGCAAGATCGGCCTCGGTCCGGTTTTCGGCCGCGAGACGATGGATCATCCGGCTCGAGATCAGCAATGCCTCGTAAAGTTTCGGAACCTCGTCGAAATCAAGAGGCGCCACCCGTGCGGTGCGGCCATCGCGTATCACCAGACCATCGGCGATCAATTGGATGATGGCCTCGCGGATCGGCGTACGCGAGACCGAAAGCTGAGCCGCAATCCCTGCCTCATCAATCACGGCGCCCGGCCGCAGATCCAGACGCAGGATGCCATCACGCAGGACCTTCAGAACCTTGTCGCCGTCGCGACCCGAAGTCTGTTCGGTCATGATGATCCCCCCGAGAAGTTTTCTTTCGGATATATTCATCTTCTGTTCCGCCGGTTGCAAGAGAACCCCTTGGATCTTGCGCTGATCACGGCAGCACACGGCCCGGATTCAGCAAGCCCTTGGGGTCCAGAAACGCCTTGAGACCCCGCATCAGGTTAAGTTCATGGGTCGTCTTGTATCGGTTCATGTCTGCTATATGGATGCTGCCGATGCCATGCTCGGCGCTGAACGTCCCTCCCATATCATCGGCAATGTCATACAGCGCGTGATTCAGATGCGCGGTCAGGCCAGGTTTGTCGGCCACCTTCTCCCAATCGTCATGGCTGAGCATGGCAATGTAATGCAGGTTGCCATCGCCCAGATGGCCCACCACTACCGGTCGGGCCTGTGGCAGTTCGCGCGCCAGCCAGGCCTGAGCCGCAGCGATGAAGGGGCCGATCTGCGCCAGCGGCACTGCAATATCGTGGGTCAGGCCCATACCTTCTTTGACATTGCCCTCGGTTACGTGATGGCGAAGTGCCCAGAGTTCGGCGCGTTGGCGTTCGTTGCTGGCCAGCACCGCATCCAGAATCGTTCCCGTGCCAAAGGCGTGGCCAAGTGCAGTGGTCAGCCGTTCTTCCAGAATCTCGGGCGCGGTCGTCCCCGAGATTTCAATCAGGAGATACCAGTCGGCATTGTCAGGCAGGGCAAGTTTGGCCCCCGGCACATGGCGCAGGACAATGGTCATCTGGCTGTGCGACATGATTTCGAGTGCCGAGACCTCACCGGGGAAGGCCGCGCGAAGCTGACGAGCCAGCGCCAGCATCGCATCGGTGCCCTGAACAGCCAGCATGGCAGTCAGGAAATGAGGCGGGCGCGGGAACAGCCGCAATGCGGCGGCAGTGACCACGCCCAGTGTTCCTTCCGAACCGATAAAAAGGTTGCGCAGATCATAGCCGGAATTGTTCTTGCGCAGCGTGCGCAGCCCGTCCCAGATGGTTCCATCCGCCAGAACCACCTCGAGCCCGAGCACGAGATCGCGCATGTTGCCATAGCGCAGCACACCGGTTCCGCCAGCATTTGTGGCGATATTGCCGCCGATCTGGCAGGACCCCTCGGCCCCGAGGCTCATCGGAAAAAGACGTTCGATGGAGGCCGCCGCCTCCTGAACATTTTGCAGGATACAGCCGGCTTCGACGATGATGCTGTCATCCTCGGCATCCAGTTTACGGATCACATTCATCCGCCCCAGATTGAGGATGATGCCTCTGCCCGACTCATCCGGAACCGATCCGCCACAGACGCTGGTATTGCCACCCTGCGGAAAGACACGGGTTTCCGTTTCATAACAGGCCTGCATTACAGCCGCGACAGAGGTTGTATCTGTCGGGAAAACCAGTGCCAAAGCCGCCCCGTAATGACGCTTTCGCCAGTCCACCAGATGCGGCGCCATGGCCCCGGTATCGGTCACGACGGCAAGGCCGGGTATGGCGCGAAGGCGCGAGAGGATATCGGACAAGATCGGACTCCGGAGGATGGTTTCAGCGGTCCAGCAAGACGCCGTCTTCGGGCCGCCAGCACAAACGGACCGGCATTCCCGCTTGGGCGCGGCGACTGACTTGTTCCGAAACAGCCTTGGTGGTCAAGGAAAGCCCCTGCGTGGTCAGGATCTGTATCCGGGTCATGCCGCCGATGAACGAAGTTCCCAAGACCTTGCCTTCGATCAGGTTGGCCCCTGCGGGTGCGGCCTCATCCTGGGCCAGCAACCGCAACCGTTCGGGACGAACCATCAGCGTCACCGCTGTATCCTTGGCAAGCCCCGTATCCCGAACTGTGTATTCACCACCCGCCGGGACAGCCATTCTGCCAGCGGCCGTGATCCTGCCCTCGATCAGGTTTGACTCGCCGATGAATTCGGCCACGAAGCGGCTTTGCGGAGCGAAATACAGGTCTTCGGGGGTGCCCAATTGGGCAATCTCGCCAACGCTCATCAGACAGATGCGGTCCGACATGTTCAGGGCCTCTTCCTGATCATGCGTGACGTAGATGAAGGTGGTGCCCAGATCTGTATGCAGGCGCTTGATTTCGTCCTGCATCTGTTCGCGCAGGTTCTTGTCCAGCGCTCCGAGCGGTTCATCCATCATGATGATGGCAGGTGAATATACAATGCAGCGGGCAATGCCGACGCGTTGCTGCTGGCCGCCCGACATCTGGCGCGGCTTCCGGTCCTCGAACCCTGTCAGCCCGACCCGTTCAAGCGCTTCATTCACCTTGCGGTGGATCTGATCCGAGGGTTCCCCCCGCACCCGCAGCGGATAAGCCACATTCTCGAACACGGTCATATGCGGCATCAGCGCGTAATTCTGGAATACCATACCTATGCCGCGATCACGGGGCGGCATGTAGGTGATGTCCCGGTCATCCAGCAGGATGCGCCCGGTCGTCGGCGCGATCGCCCCGGCGATCAGGTTCAGCAGCGTGCTCTTGCCGGAACCCGAAGGGCCCAGCAATGTCAGAAACTCGCCCCGATGCACGGTCAGATCGGTCGGGCGCAGTGCAAGCGCCGAGCCGAAGCTCATTGAAACGCCCTGAAGCGTGATCGCGTGCCTGTTGTCGCTTTGGGTCTGGCTCATGCGGTTCACTCCTTCACGGGAACGGTATAAGCCAGCCGCAGGCGGCCACCATCGGCATAGATCGTCTCACCTGTCATATAGGACGAGTCGTCGCAGCCCAGGAAAACACAAATCCGGGCAATCTCTCTCACTGTGCCCAGACGACCCAGTGGCGTTCGGGCCAGCATCCCCTTCTGCACTGAGGGATCATTCTCGAAGATCTTGTCCAGCAGTTCGGTTGCGATCGAGCCGGGGCCGACACCATTCACACGAATACCATGCTCTGCAAGCCCAAGTGCCATGGCCGAGGTCAGTTGGTTGATCCCGCCTTTCGACACGGCATAGGCCAGAATATGGGGGCTGGCGACGATGGCGTTGATCGAACTCATATTGATGATCGACCCTTGAACGCCATTGGCGGCCATCCAGCGTGCACCGGCCTGACCGACCAGAAAAGCACCCTTGAGGTTGACCGAAAGCACCTTGTCGAAATCGGCCTCTGACAGGTGAAGGATGGTGCCGGTCAGGTTGATCCCCGAATTGCAGACAACGATGTCGAGCCGACCAAAGGCCGCGACCGCAGCTGCGACCACCGCCGACGCATCGCTTCCCTGGGACACGTCACAATGGACATAGCGGCAATTTTCGCCCAGCTCGATCGCCAATGCGCGGCCTTTTTCGTCCTGGATGTCGGCGAGGATCACCTTTGCACCTTCGGTAATATATTCACGTGCAATGCCTTCGCCGATTCCCTGCGAAGCCCCTGTGACGATGGCGACCTTGTCTTTCAGCTGCATGGTTCAGTCCTTGTTGCTGCTGGCCTTGACCGCTTCGGCATCATGATCGAAATCGTCCATGGCAGCGGAGAGGAACTGTTTCTGGATGCGCTGAGTTGGCGTTTTGCGGAAATTCTCGACAAATCGGATGAGGCGAGGCACCTGAAAACGCGGCATCCGTTCGGAGCACCATGACAGCAGCGTGGCACCGTCCAGAGTACTGCCGTCAATGCGGCGGACAAACAGTTTCAGATCCTCGTCGCCGATCTCGTTCCTGACCCCGATCAGGGCGGATTCGGCGATCTCGGGGTGATCATTCACCACTCGTTCGACCTCCCAGGCCGAGATGTTCTCGCCCCGACGTCGCAGGCTGTCCTTCTTGCGGCCATGATAGGTGATGAAGCCAGCCGTATCCATTTCGGCAATATCGCCGGTGTAAAGCCAGCCATCCCGCAATGCGCCGGCTGTTGCCTCGGGATTGGCGTAATAGCCGGTTGTCAGAACGCCGGGCTCGACCTCGGCCACGCGGATCTCGCCGGGTTGACCCGGGGCACAGGGCTGTCCCTGTTCATCCACGACCTCGACGCGGAAATAGTCGACCGCCGTGCCGATCGAGCCCAACTTGCCCGCGTGGCTGCCACCGGGGTTGATGGTCGAGAAGCTGGAGGTTTCGGTCATGCCATAGCCTTCGCGGATCTCGACCCCGAAACGTGTCTCGAAGGCGGCCCAGACATCACGCGGGCAGCCACCGCCCCAGGCGATCCGCGCACCATGGCTCCGGTCCAGATCTGACGGTGGCTGTTTCAGCAAAAGCTGCAGCACTCCGCCGACGAAATGGATGTGGCTCGCCCCTGCTTCCCGGACCTCGGTCCAAAAGCGGCTGGCCGAAAAACGCGGCACCATATGCAAGGTCACCGGCACCATAAGCGCCAGTACCAGAACTTCGGCCCCGAAGACGTGATAGATCGGGTCCCAAAAATGCAGAACCGATCCAGGCCGCATATCCGAAAGCCATATCGAGCCAAGCGCGGTAGCCTGAACCATTCGGTCGGACATCTGCACCCCTTTGGGCGCACCCGTGGTGCCCGAGGTATAAAGAATGATCCGGAGATCGCGGGGATCATGGGCAACGACAGGCAGAGCGACGACCGCCTCCGCTCGCAGATTTTTGAGATCGGTTCCCGGGGCTGGAAGCAATTCACCGTCGGTCATTCGCCAGACCGATGCCGCGAGAGCGCCCGATGAGCGGGCAGCGTGAACCGGTCCCTCCAGCACCTGGGAAAACTCTGCATCCGCGATCACCATCGCCGGGGCACAATGCGCTATCTGATACTCAAGCGACGGGCCTTTCAGCGCCGTATTCACCGGAACCAGAACAGCCCCCACCTGCTGAATGGCGAAAAAGACCAGCACATGATCAAGATGATGGCCCAGCATCACCGCAACCCGGTCACCTTGGCGTATTCCCGCTGCATGAAGCCCAGCCGACAATTGCCCAACGGCTTGGGCCAGCCCGGCACAGGTCAGGTCATGGCCATCATGACGCAAATAGACATGATCAGGACGTTCGACTGCGGCACGCGCCAGAAGGCCCGGCACCGTCTCATCATCACGAAAGAAGGGGGCGCCGCCGTCGCGCGACAGTTTTACCACAGCCATTCTCCCGTATCGGTCAGCGTCCAGATTTCGGTGCCGTCTGCGGCAAGCGGTGCCCGTTCCAGCCGCAGATGACCATTCTGCTGGCGTACGGCCATGGCGAAGAATTCATGAACCGCCGCACGCAGTTCAGGCGCCGGATCGTCGGTGAAGGGGTTGAAACCATTCAGGCGCAACGTCGCGCGACCCGCATCCCCATCGACTGAGACGTCGTTGCGGAACGCGGCAAAAATCGCGCCGAACATCTGAAGCACGGACAGCGCATCAGTGCCCGCATGACCCGTGCTGGCAGCCAGGTCCTTTGTGAATTGCGCCGCCAAGAGACGCATCGCAGCGCGGATTACATCGGTCGCGGCATTGACGCCCAGCAATTCGTAAAGGATCGCAACCACATGACGGACATAGTCGACACCATAATTGTATCCCCCTTTCAAGATCCGCGCCTCGGGCCATGTGTCCGGGTTCAGTTTCGGAGCTGCCTCGGGCAGAAATTCAGGTGATCTCTCCACATGCTCGACGCGAAAGCGTTCTGTCGGCGAAAGGTCGTGATCATATTCATAGAAATACCCCTCGTCATAGGGATGGCCCTCGGACACGAACTTCGTGGCGACCCAGCCAAGGCGCGGACAGCCCAGAAGCTCACCGTTGCGCGGATGCCAGGTCGAAAGGATCGTGCGCCGCACCGCAGGCGGCACGGCCAGCGCAGCGATCCCGGGATATGACCCCCAGGGCGCCATGTAACGGATCCATGCCTTGCGCGGACTCTCGACCACGACCTGCATGTTCAGCCCGCCAATGGAGTTCGAGAAATAGTGATAGAGCGCCGCCGTGACTGCGGGCGGGTTGTCGCGGATTTCCAGCTTGTCCAAAGCGGCAAGGAAACGGTCTTTCTGCTCACCGGTCAGCAGACGGCGCCAGATCTCGACAAGAACCGCCTCGCCCTTTTCGCGGTAGCACATCGCCGTCATGCCAGAAACCATCAGCCACGCGAACTTGTTCGCCAGACCCGTCCGTGCGCGCAGATCCTCAAGTGTTTCGACGGTGTTTTGTGGTGTCATTGGATAACCTTCCTGTATGTTCATCAGCCCTGTGCGGGGGTGGTTTTCTTCAGCGCGACCATGATCAGGCACACGACAAGGGAAATTCCGGTCAGCAAGGTCGATACGGCCGCGATGATCGGGGAAATTTCCCAGCGGATGGCGCTGTACATCTTGACCGGCAGCGTCGCGGTGGTCGGCCCCGACAGGAACCATGAGATCACCACCTCATCAAAGGAGATCAGGAAGGCAAAAAGCCCTGCGCCGATCAGCGATGGCACCAGTTGCGGCAACACAACCGTGCGGAACATGCGAAACCGCCCCGCACCCATCAGTTGGGCGCCGAATTCCAGATTGCGATCCAGTTTCTGGATACCGGCGACGATCATCACCAGCACATAGGGTAGCGTATGCATGACATGACCCAGCACCAGCGCCAGAGTCGTTCCATTGATCCGCAGATAGGAAAAATAGAGATAGAAACCGAGCGCGGTTACGACCGAAGGGATAATCAACGGAGACAGCATCGCCCCCATAATCAGCCCCCTTCCCGGGAACTGAAACCTGGCAATCCCATAAGCCGCTGGAACGCCCATAAGAAGCACGATCACGGTCGAAATACAGGCAACTTTCGCGCTTTGCAGCAGCGGTCCTGTCCATGCAGATGAGGACAGGAACTGGCGGAACAATTCCAGCGAATAGTTTGACGGGGGAAAACTCAGCTCATTCGCCGAGCCAAAGGCCATTGGCACCACCACAGCGATGGGGGCCAGAAGGAATACATAGACGGCGAAGGCCAGCAGGCTGCCCATCCACTGCAGGTGGCGCGATTGCGGGTCACGGATGAAATTTTCGGACATCTCCTGCCTTCTCTCAGCTCTGCCTGCGACGCAGGACGGACAGCGGGGCAATGGCCAGCACCACCATGCCGAGAAGCAGAACGCCCACCGCGGCGGCCATGCTCCAGTCCAGCGTTTCGCGGGTGTAGAAATCCACAAGATTGGACAGCATCGCGTCGCGCGGTCCGCCCAGAAGCGCCGGCACGATAAAAAAGCCAAGCGCCATCACCAGAACTGAGGACAGCCCCGCAATGATCCCAGGCAGGCTGAGCGGCAGCGTAACGGTGCGGAAGATCCGTGACGGTTTCGCCCCCATGACTGCAGCGGCCCGATAGACAGACTCGTCAATTGCCATCAGGCTGGCCAGCACCGGAAAGACGACAAAGGGCGTCAGGTAATTCGTCATGCCGATCAGCACGCCGATGCGGTTCAAGATCAGTGCCAGTTCGACCTGGCTGCCCGTGGCCCAGGTCAGCACTTCGTTCACCAGACCTGAACGGCCCAGGATCACCGTAAACGCGTAGCATTTCACGAGGACCGAGGTCCAGAAAGGCAAGAGTACCAGCACCATGTAAAGGCTGCGACGGCGCGGCGTCTGACGTGCCAGATGCAACGCGATGATATAGCCAAGCAGCAGACTGAGCGCCGAAGCCGAGATGGCAATGATCAGTGTCGTCGACAGCGTGCGCCGGAACAGGGCCGAACCCAACAGCTCTGAATAGGCTCGGGTACTGAAGGCCGGTCCTTCAAAGCTGGTGTAAAGTATATAAAGCAGCGGCGCTGCCAGAATGGTCAACGTAACCAACGTGGCGGGCGTCACGAATGCAGCGGCACCACGCAGTTCTGCGGCTCGGTTCATGCTCGCCTCCGGTGTTAGGGGCCTGGGTCAGGAAAACCGGCCCCACCCGCACAGAGCGGAGCCGGAAGGAAACGATGCGGATCAGAGCAGGGTCCATTCCTTGAACCGACGGGTCACATCCTCAAAGTTGTCGGCCCACCAGGCGTCGTTCAGCACGACATTGTTCGGGTTTTCCAGATTAGGCAGCCACTTGCGTGATTCCTCAGAAAGCAGCGGCACGGCATCTTTCGACACCGGGGCATTGGCCAGAAGGTCCATCGTTGCGGCCTGCACCTCGGGTGAAAGCATATGCGCAACGAACTTCATCGCATTCTCGCGATTGGGGGACCCCTTGACCACAGCAAGATATTCCAGACCGTTCAGCGTCTGGTCAAACGAGAAAGCCATGCCTGCGCCTGCAGCATTGGTCGTGCGGACACGGCTGGCATAAGTATAGCTGAAATCGACCTCCCCGGTCTGAAGCAGGGTGATGGTTTGAGGAGTTGCCCCCACCCAGGAGGCAACCGAGGACTTGACCCTGTCAAGGGCCGCGAATGCCCGATCAATATCCAGCGGATAAAGATCGGCAGGGGCGACACCATCGGCCAGAAGCGCCGCTTCCAGTGTTTCGCTGGGGCGGTCCCGGAAGGTGCGGCGGCCGGGGAATTTCTCAGTGTCAAAGTATTCCACGAAGTTCCGCGGATACTCGCCTTCACCGCGTTTGGACGGATCATAGGCAATACCACCCGCCCAGGTATAGAAGGGTACCAGATCGGCGCTTGGAGCGATGGCAAGATCGTCCAGGTTGAACAGGCCCTCATCGAATGTTTCCCAATAGCCTTCTTTCGACCCGGAAGCCCCAAGGGCGCCAGGTGCGTCGAACACGTCCCATTCAACATTTCCGGTCATCACCTGGGCCTTGACCTTGGCCAGATCGGGGGTGTCGATGATCGTGACCTCGATACCGGTCTTTTCGGTGAAGGACTTGATGCCACCTTCATAGACGGCATCGCGATAGGAGCCGCCCCAAGTCACGAAGGTCAGACTGTTGCTGGCGGCCGTGGCACGACCAGCCCGCAGAATGGCAGGCGCAGCCAAGAGGCTTGCGCTGCTGGTAAGGAAGTTCCGGCGCGTCAGATTGAATCTTGTGGTCATTTCAGTCTCCCTGTTGTGAAGCCCGGGGGTCATTTCGCCCCCATGGCGTTGTAAATCCTGTCAGGTCTCGTTGATCGCTGTGGCTTCAAGCAGCTGCGCTGCCTCGGCTTCCAGCCGCAGTGCGGCAGGCAGTTCGGTTGTCAGCATGGCAATGGTTTCGGCACTCGCCGGACGCAGAGGCGGCAGGCAATCACCATGCGGCATGTCGCACAGCGCCAGGGCCGCGCGTAGTGCCGTCGGATTATGTTCGCGGTAAAGCATCGTTACATAGGGCATCAGCCGGCGATGGAAGGTCGCGGCCTCAGCCATCTGTCCGCTGGCGCAAAGACGATACAGATATTGCCAGGCCTTCGGGAAAAGCAGCGAGGACGCCAGGAAACCACCTTTCGCCCCGATGGCTACATGTGCGGGAAAGACGTTCTCTTCGCCCGTCAATATCGTGGCCCGATCACCGATCGCGGCCATCACCCGCATCTGATAGGCCAGATCATGGCTGCAGGTCTTCATCGCCACGACGCCGGCCTCCTCGACCAGCCGCATCACCGTGTCGGCATCCAACTGGATTCCCGTCCGGTACGGAATTTCATAAAGCATCAGAGGCAGATCCGTCACGTCGGCAACCGCCTTGTAGTAATCCACCACACCCTGGGGCGTGGGCCGGGCATAGTAGGGCGTGACAAGCATGATCATGTCCGCCCCGGCGCTGACCGCGTCCCGGGTCGCTTCCAGAGCTTCACCGATACCCGGTGAAAGGACGCCCGCGATTACTGGGATTCGCCCGGCAACCGACGCGACAGTTGCTTCAAGCATCTCGCGCCGCTGTGCGGGCGTCAGAGCGGTATATTCACCTGTGCCACCGTTCGGTGCGATTGCCGTCGCGCCACCCTGGACGACATGCTCGGCCAGCATGGCAACCATGGCCTGATCCAGCGTCCCATCTGCCCGCAGCGGAGTCGGGGTTGCCGAAACGATGCCTTCAAGCGCCCTGTGATTGAACGTCATGCTGTCTATCCCTCCTTACTGGCCAAGCTGCGGATAGTCGCGCGCGGCAGCTTCCGCACTGATCTTGCCAGCCTGCAGGTCTGCGCGGATATCTTCGGGCTCGCGTTCAGAGGGTTTGCCATACCCCCCCGCACCGGGCGTTTCGATCACCGCCCGCGCGGAGGAGGTCAGCAGCACCTTGCTGGCCTTTGAGCTCAGTCGGTGAGAATCGCCCTTGCCATCAATCAAGTGGAACGACCCCGCAGCGCCATCATGGCCGCCGAAAACACCCCAAGGTCGGTTGCGGAATCGTTCGCCGACCCCATTGAATTCGCAGTCATGATCGACCGGGCTGATGACCCGGCGGATGCCCATGCCGCCCCGGTGCCGCCCTGCGCCGCCAGTGTCTGGAATCAATGAATACTCTTCGACCCGCAGAGGATATTCCAGCTCGATCGCCTCGACCGGAAGGTTCGAGGTGTTGGTAATATGGACCTGAACCCCATCCTTGCCGTCATGATGTGCCCGGGCGCCCATGCCGCCACCAAGCGTTTCAAGATAGACATACATCTGGCCATTGCGGGGATCGGTTCCGGTAAAAACCGCCGAGGTATTTGCCCCATTCGCAGCGCCGATCACCCGTTCGGGCACAACAGGGGCAAGCGCACCAAGGACGCAATCCACCACGCGCTGGCAGGAATTGGCACGCATTGCCACCGCGGCTGGAGCTATGCAGTTCACGAAACTGCCCACCGGCGCCACAATTTCGATAGCGTCGAAAATGCCCTGATTGGTGGGAACCTCACTATCCAGCAGCGCCTTGAGCGAATAGCAGATCGCCGACTGGGTCGCATTGTAGGTCAGATTGAAGTTGCCCTTCACCTGCGGATCAGTGCCAGTAAAGTCGAAGCGGATCGATTCACCCTTCTTGATCACGGTCAGATGGATGCGGATATCCTCGGTGCCGATACCGTCGTCATCCATGTAGTCGGTGAAGGTCCAACTGCCATCGGGCAGACGGGCAATCGCGTTGCGCATGCGAAATTCGGTGCGCGAGACGATTGCATCGAACATGGCCCGTAAACCGTCCCCGCCATGTTCGGCCAGAAGATCCAGCAGCCGCAATTCACCCAGCCGGCAGGCCGCGATCTGGGCATTCAGATCGCCGCGACGTTCATCGGGCAGCCGCATGTTCAACAGCAGAATTCGCATGATATCATCACAGCGGATGCCACGGCGGTAAAGCCGCACCACCGGGATGCGCAGACCTTCCTTGTAGATTTCATCAAGACCGCCCGACATCGAGCCGACCGCCGCGCCACCAACATCGGCGTGATGGATGATATTGGCGACAAAGCCGATCAAGCGATCGTCATCGAACACAGGCGCCGCCATGTTGATATCGGGCAGATGCGTGCCGCCGGCCACATGCGGATCATTGGCGATAAACAGGTCGCCCGGTCCGATATCATCGCCGTATTCTGCAATCAGTTCCTTCATCATTCCCCCCATCGAGGCGAGGTGGATGGGCAAGGACATCTCCGCCTGAACAATCAGCCGGCCGCTGGCATCGGCAATGGCAGTCGAATGGTCATGGCGCTCTTTTACATTCGATGAAAAGGCACTGCGCATGATGGTGATAAAACACTCATCAGCGATGGATTTCAGCCCGTTCCAGCTGATTTCAAGCGTAATCGGGTCGACCTCGGCCTCAGGCATTGGCAAGCTCCATAATCATGTTCAGCGCCGCATCGACCAGAATTTTCGCGCCCGGCGGCACGACGGTCGTGCTGTCAAGCTGGGTGATGATGGCTGGCCCGGTGATCACCGTACCGGCCGGCAGGCCCGCCCGGTGATACATCGGGGTTGATTCTGCACCCTGCTCGGAGAACCAGACATCAACCTGCTGGAACGGGGCCGTATCGGGTTCGGCAGGGGTGTTGCTGTTTTCAGCCTGAACCAGCCGTGCCGTTGCCCGCAGTCGGATATTGACCATTTCGATTGGGGCGTCCGGGTCAGCATGACCGTAGCTGCGGCTGTATTCAGCGAGAAAGGTCTCGCGAAGCAGGGAGGCGTCGGGACAGACCGGCGCAGAAGCGCCGGTCCAGACCTCGACAGAAAGCTCATAATTTTGCCCCAGATAGCGCATGTCAAAGCTGAGGATCATCTCCCGATCGGTCGCACCCTCCGCCTCGGTGACGAACCATTCGGTGGCCCGGGCCCCCAGGGCATCCAGCTCAGCCTGAACCGCCGAAAGATCAGCCGAAATCTCAGCCCGGTAACTTGCCACGAAATCCTCTTGCAGATCGGCCAGGATCAGACCTTCGGCACAAAGGATTCCCGGTGCGCGTGGAATGATGATCCGTGTCATCCCCAGAGCCTGCGCAACATCGGCGGCATGCAGTCCGCCCGCTCCACCGAACGGCATCAGCGCAAAGCGGCGCGGATCATATCCTTTTTCGATCGACACGACCCTGATTGCCCGGGTCATGTTGGCGGTTACGATGCCGATGATACCCAAGGCTGCCCGCTCAAGAGAGACACCCAGTTGTTCCGCAAGCGGGCGGATGGATTCGACCGCACGCTCGCGGTCTATTGTCATACCGCCGCCGGCCAATTCACGAGGCAGGCGCCCCAGCAGTACATTGGCATCCGAAACCGTGGGTGCAGTGCCCCCGCGCCCGTAACACGCAGGCCCGGGCACGGCCCCGGCGCTTTCGGGCCCGACCTTCATCAGCCCGTCATTTCCGATCTGTGCGATCGAGCCGCCACCGGCCCCCACCGTGTGGATATCGACCATCGGCAACCTTATCCGGAAACCTGAAATGTCGCGTGTACTTGCCAAGGCTGTCTTGCCGTCACGGATCAGGCAGACATCTGTCGAGGTACCCCCGATATCCAGCGTGATGATATCGCCCAGTCCGGACAACGCGCCCGCCCCCGAGGCCCCGACTGCACCAGCTGCCGGACCGGAAAGCGCGGTCCGTACAGGTAGTTGCGCGGCGCGCTCGACCTTCATCAATCCACCACTGGACTGAAAAATGCCGAAATCGGCTGCCGGGGCAACGGTGCGCACTTCCGCCTGTAGGCGGTCCATGTAGCGCGTAACCTCGGGCTGCAGAAACGCATTGATCAGCGTCGTTGAAAAGCGCTCATACTCGCGGAACTCTGGCTGCACTTCGGACGACACCGTGACAAATATTCCAGGGAAGGCAGTACGCAGCGCAGCAGCGACGCGGTCTTCATGCGCGGGGTTGAGGTAGGAAAAGATCAGGCAAACAGCGATCGCCTCGATCCCGTCCACAGTGCGCACTTCTTCAACCAGATCCTGAATTGCCGCATCTGTCAGTGCAGTGATGACCTGTCCCTGCGGTCCGATCCGCTCGGCAATCTCGAACCGCAGGCTGCGATTGGCCAGTGCAGGCGGCGCATCTGCCTGAAGATCATAGATCAGGGGGCGGGTTTGACGGCCAATCTCAAGCAGATCCCTGAAACCGTGGGTGGTGACGACAGCCACCCGCGCCCCTTTGCGCTGCAGCAGTGCATTGGTGGCAACCGTGGTTCCATGGGCAAAGCGACTGATATCGGCAGGCGCAATGCCATGTAGATCCGTCAATTCGCGCAAGCCTGACAGGATCGCTTGCGACGGGTCGACAGGCGTAGACGGCCGTTTGTGAACGACGCTGCGACCTGTTGAGATTTCCTTGGCGCAAAAATCGGTGAACGTTCCTCCGACATCGCAGCCCACGATCCAGTTCGGCATAAATAAGTCCATCTTGGCAAGCGTCCACGAGGTGGGGCGCGAGGCCATGATAAGTATACAAATTGGACACCAGTAAAGCCAAAATTTTTGATCTGAGACGAATATCCTTCTAACTATATGTTTATTATAGGTATAAAAATTTAACACCTAACATCTATGGGCTAGGATTCCGAATGAATTCACTTCTGATGGGTACCAAAACAGCCACGACGGGCGGCGATAGACGATGCTCGACTGAGTATCAAACAACGCATGTTGTGTGTACGTTCCATGCTTGGGCATTCATGCGACGGCGCTTTTTATACATATTCTTTATCTATTCCGCCGCGCAATGTAGACACTATATATGTCCGATAATATTGAATTATCGGACATAAAAGCGATAGGCTCACAAGCATGAGCAAAACGCCTCTGACATCTCCCCTCACGCCGCCGATACGCCCTGATCGCCATGAAGGGGGACGCGGGTGTTGCGCGCACCGGCGGGGTCGAGACAGCACGGGCCTATGCGCGTCACGCAGCATCTGAGAACATCCTCAAGGCGTATGCCAAGGAGTGGGCCCATTTCGCGCGCTGGGGCCGGATACGGGGGATCTTCCCTTTGCCCCGCTCTTCGTCTCTGTCAGTCGCAACATGCCGAAAGCTATCGGAGAGCGGCTCTCCGACAAGCACATTGGGCGACTGATCAAGTAGATCGTCGAAGAGGCCGGCCTGCTCACCGAGCTCACAAAGGCGCGGCGGTTGGCGTTGTTCCCGCCGTTCCTTGCGCGCAGGCCTTGCCAGCAGTGCAGAGGTGGACGAGCGCTATGTCCAGAAGCTACTTAGCCACGCCTCAGCCGAGATGATCCGGCGCTATCAGCGCCGTAGGGACAGGTTCCAGGTTAAACTGACCAAGACGGCAGAGCTCTAGACTTTCCAATTTTATGTTCCGAAGCTCAGCTCTTGATGAACCCGGCCAACACCCCATATGATGCGTGATGATTGATGCGCGGAGGTGCCCACATGCGAACAACCCTTTCCCTCGATGACGATGTCCTGCTTGCCGCCAAAGCAATCGCAGGCCAACAAGGGCGCAGCTTGGGTGAGGTGGTTTCCGAGCTTGCGCGGCGCTCCTTGCAACGACCTGCCTCACGGGCCGAACGCAATGGCATTCCGCTGCTGGCATCACGCCCCGACTCCCCCCCTGTTACCATGGACCTTGTGAACGCCCTTCGGGATGAGGCACCGTGACCTACCTTCTCGACGTAAACGTCCTGATTGCCCTGATCGATCCAAGCCATGTCGCCCACGATGATGCGCATGTCTGGTTCGCCAGAGCAGGTCAAACATCCTGGGCCACCTGTCCGATCACAGAAAATGGCGTTGTGCGTATTCTCGGCAACCCGAAGTATCCAAACTCACCCGGATCTCCAGCCGTTGTTGCCGGGATCGTAGAGCAACTGCGCGCCTTGCCCGGTCATTGCTTCTGGGCCGAGGATTTCAGCCTTGTAGGGTCTGAAGCTGTTGACGCAAGCCGAATCCTGACCTCTGCACAGGTCACGGATACTTATCTGCTGGCTCTGGCAAAGGTGCGTGGTGGTGAACTGGCAACCTTTGATCGCCGTCTTTCCGTGGATGCGGTGAAAAGTGGCAAGGCCGCTCTACATCTGATCCCGGCCGGCAAATCCATATGAACACTCCACAGAAGTAAGGAGCGCCATGGTGTCAGATGTGCCGGACGAAACTTGGCCACCGACGGAATTAAGCGAGTGGGCGAACCAGCAAGCTAAGGTTGTTCGCGACGCCGCAACAGAGGGCGGCTTGCGATTTCAGGCGTACTTGCCCCCCAAACTCGCTCTTTGGCTCCTTGACCGGATTGAGCAAGGCATGTTCATCGACCCATCCGAAGCTGTCTTCGTTCTTCTCGATGAAGCTCGGGAGCTGGAGCAACATTCGGATCTGCGACAGGAACTGCTTAAGCGCCGGGTTTTGAGTGCGGTCGACGATCCGCGACCCAGCATCCCTGCCGAAGAATTCATGGCCAAGTTTGAAGTCACGCGAAGGAAACTACGGCCTGAGCCGGCCGTCTGGCTGCCCAAACAAGAACACTGACTCTTAGGTTCTGCCAATTGTTGAAGAAAGTCATTTAAAAACGGTCGTTTATTGGTGGTGTATGAAACTGCAAACGGCCTGTTTTGATGCCCCTGATCGGTTATGCGCGCGTCTCAACCGAGGATCAGACCCCCCTGCCCCAGTCGCAGGCCCTGAAATCCGCGGGCTGCGTCGAGATCCACGAGGAGCAGGCCTCGGGCGGCAATCGCGCACGGCCCGTGCTGGCCCGCGTGCTCGAGCGGATCGGGAAGGGCGACACGCTGGTGGTGGTGCGCATCGACCGTCTGGCGCGGTCGCTTTCGCATTTGCTGGAAGTGATCGAGCGGCTGGAGGCGAAAGGCGCCTTCTTCCGCTCGATCATGGACCCGATCGACACGTCCTCCCCGCAGGGCAAGTTCACCCTCCAGGTCCTGGGC
This sequence comes from Szabonella alba, assembly GCF_016765775.1. Lineage (GTDB taxonomy): Bacteria > Pseudomonadota > Alphaproteobacteria > Rhodobacterales > Rhodobacteraceae > Szabonella > Szabonella alba. Next base: position 24,873 of record NZ_JAESVN010000016.1, read on the forward strand.
GCCGCCGCTGAGTTCGAGCGCGCCCTGATCCGCGAACGCACCAAGGCCGGGTTGGCCAGCGCACGAACCAAAGGCAGGGTTGGCGGCAATCCGGGCCTGCGCGCGCGGGATCCGGCGGCGCTGCGCAAAGTGCGGCTGGCGCGGCAGGACGGCTATATGGACCGGCTGAACGAGACGGCGCAGGACTGGGTGCCCCATGTCCGCCGCCTGCGGCCTAACTTAGCCTGGGAAGATGTGGTGCGCATCCTCAACGGTCCCCTGCCCCACGAGCGTCAATGGACGCAGAGCCGCCTGCTGCGCGCGGTCAACGCCTACGTCCGCGACGGCTTCCTGCCGCCCACGGTACTGGACCGCGCCGGCCGCCGCGAAACCGACGACCGCCTGCCCGCCATCGTCGCCGCCATCAAGGGCGCGGACCCCGACATCACGCTTCAGGCGATTTGCACCCGGCTGGAAGCGATGCGCGAGCGCACGCCTCGCGGGCGGACAAGCTGGCAGCCTTCGTCGGTGAAGATGCTGCTGGAGCGGGCTGAGAGACTGGGGCTGCTTGCGTGAAGTAGTGGGAATCGGTCGCACGATTCTGAAGATCTGCGTTACGTAGGCGTCGACAATACATGTTGTGGCCATGACATCGCAGGCTACGAACTGTTGAAGTGCGCTGCGAACAAGGTAGCCCAAGACGCTGATACTTCACGGTTTTTTCTCGCCAGGAATCTGCCGCCTCAACACCTCTAGGCCACTCAACGGATTGGGCTGGATTTACGCACCAAAACTGTTAAGGTCTACAAAACAATAAAGACTTGAGGGCAGTGATGAGCGGGATACGAGCATCTCAAAGATTCGATGTCATGTCCAAGCGGCTCGGTAGCCGGTTGCGTGAACATGCGCAGGAGACGTTCCCACCGGATGCCAAGAAGGGTCTCCGTCGCTTCGCGATGCGGGAAGCCGCCGATCTGCTTCGGATCAACCAGAACACCTTCCGCCATCATGTGTCAAATCTCGAAGGCTTTCCGGAAGGCACCCTCGAGGGTGGCAACCGCCGCAGCTTCACTGCCGAGGACATGGTCGAAGCCCAACGCGTCCTTCTTGAGACGGGTAGGATCAAGCCCGATGAACACCCTCACAGAAGAGCCGGCGAACCGTGCCAGGTCGTGACGATCTTCAACCTGAAGGGCGGCAGCGCAAAAACGTCGACTGTTGCTCATGTTGGTCAGCTTCTGGGCCTTCGCGGCTATCGGGTCCTGCTTATCGACCTCGACAGCCAGGCAAGTCTGACAAACCTGTTCGGGGTTACCCCTGAGCTCGATCCGGACATGCCGACCTCCTACGATCTGATCCGATCCGAGGGGCCCCTGCCCGCCTCAGATATCATTCGCAAAACGAACTTCCCGACAGTGGATCTGATCCCGGCCTCCATGGACATCATGGAGTACGAGTTCGAGGTCGCTTTGAGCTTCAGACACGGCGCCACCACCTTCCACAGTCGGATCCGTGAAGCGCTTGAGCCTGTCCTGAGCCGATATGATGTGGTGATCTTCGACACCCCGCCGCAGCTGAACTTCTCGGTGATCTCCGCCCTCTTTGCTTCCACTGGGGTCCTGATCCCGCTCAATGCGTCCATGCTTGATGTGATGTCTCTGGCAAGCTTTCTCGGCATGGCGAGCAACCTGATGGGCGTCGTCGAGGCGCATGCTCCCGAGCACGGCCTGAACTTCGTTCGGGTGCTGATCACCCGGTACGAGAACACTGACGGTCCACAGGTCCAGATCTCTTCTCTGCTTCGGACGGTCCTTGGCGATGCGGTCCTCCCTGCCGAGTTCCTGAAGTCGACGGCGGTAGGTGATGCCGCAAACACCCAGCAGAGCATCTTTGAGGTCGAACCTCGCGACGTGAACCGCAGAACATACGAGCGTGCGATCGAGTCCGTTTCACGCGTAACCGACGAAGTTGAGCGCGAAATCCTCAAGGCATGGGGGCGTAGCCATGGCGCGTAAGGTCTTCGGGGACTCACTCAAGAACGCGATGGGTAAAGCGTCAACGTCGGATGAGGAAGCAGATCTCGATCTGAAGCGCACGAGCCCAACTGTCGCTCGTGCGCAAGCATCGGTGCTGGAAGAAGACAAGCACGCCACGCGGCTGATCGACCCGAGCACCGTGCGGATGTCAGCGGTCATGGATCGTATCGATCCGAGTGATGGCCTCGAGGAGCTGGTCGCGTCGATCCGTGAGCACGGGCAAAAGGTTCCGGTTCTTGTCCGCCGAATCCAAGACGGGGCACATGAGATCGTCTATGGGCGCCGCAGGCTTCTCGCCTGTCGTGAACTTGGTCAGAAAGTGCGCGCCACGGTCATGGAGATGACCGAAGAGGAAGCACTGATCGCCCAGGGCGTGGAGAACAATGCCCGCCAAGACCCCTCGTTTATCGAGAGGGCCCTGTTCGTCGCTGGGATCATTCGGGAACTTGGTAAAACTGACGAGACACGCAAGAACGCCCAGACCATCGCCTATCGGGCACTTCAGATCGACGAGTCGCTCGTCTCGCGGATGAACCGTATCGCCACCGGCATTCCGATGGAGCTGATCCATGCCATCGGACCTGCACATGGCGTTGGTCGGCGAGTCTGGGAGAAGCTTTTCAGGCTGTGCGAGAAGGACGTCGCGAGAGCCAGAGAAGTTGCCCGTGAAATCCCCCGCAACTTGCCAGGCCCAGACCGACTTGACGCAGCGGTCACGCTGCTCACGGCCACCAAGGCAACTGCACCCAAGGTTGAGCAAGGTGAGCGCGTGAAGATCGGCCGCAAAGGCAACCGCATCACCATCGATGTGGACGCTGACCTTGCCCCGCGCGTTGAAGACGCCATCCGAAAGCTGATCAGCGAGCTTCTTGACCGCGGTCAAGATGGCCCAGAGTGACGACCCCGTGTCTTGACCGCGGTCAAGACATCAAGAGCAACGAGCAGAAAACGAAAGGAGGACCGGCCAGAAAAGGAAAGACCCCCCGAAAGCGGTGCTTCCGAAGGGCCTCAATCAGTCTCGACACCTGATTGATACCCCCAAAACGAATCGAGTTCAACACCGCTCGCGGTGACCGGGGAAGCTTTTTCTTCCGAAACACCATGAGACATGTAACCCAAACACGAACCGCCATGGCGGAAGCGCGAGCTATTGCCTGCCCTACTATCTACGAACTTCTGGGACCGGTACGCGCCCTGCGGAAAGAACTTGGCCTGACGAGCAACGACATCACAGTCTTGACGGCCCTGATCAGCTTTCTTCCCCGTGATCGACAAACCACAAGTGGTGAGACCCCACCCAAACTTACCATTGTGTTCCCCTCCAATGCTTCCTTGTCTGAGCGCGCAAACGGCGTCGATGAGAGAACCCTACGTCGCTGCTTGGGCCATCTTGACGCAGCCGGCCTCATCGATCGGAAGAACTCGGCAAACGGCAAACGCTTCCCCCTGCGGTATGGCGGCATCATCCGGGACGCGTTTGGGATCGACCTGAACCCACTGATACAGAACCACGACGCACTGGCGGCCGAAGCGTTGAAGGTTGCGGAGAAGCGTGAACGCCTTCGCTCCCTCAGGGCAGAAGCACTAGCACTGCGCGCATCCCTCCTTCAGGACCAGCGCCTCGACGAAGCGCGGTTGTCCTCACTCGGAGCGATCAGGAACATCCTTCGACGAGCAACCCTCACGGTTGATGCAGTCTTGCAGATCATCGGTGATCTCCGAGAACTCGGAGCCAACGCCGCGCAGAGCTACGGAGAGTGCGAGAATTCAAGCGCGCCCGTGGACGAAATCCAATCACGCGACCAAGCCCTCACCCATGAATGCACGCGCGAAATGTCCGCCAGGAACGGGCAAAATGACCGGCAGATAGAGTCTATAAAAAAAGAACTTATTAAGAAAGACGCGCAGGCAAAGCAGACCAGCGCTGACCAAAAAATTTCGGGGCCTTCCATGAACCGAGACCCTACAAAAATGTCATGGACAGACTTCACACATGTCTCTGACTTCTTTCCAGACCCACCTCGAACAGGAGAAGCCCTCAACCGCGTTCTCTTTGATATCGGGCGATTGCTTAGAATACGCCAAGAAAAGCTGATGCGTGGCCTCCAGAAAACCGGCGCTGGACGGCTTCTAGTGATCTTAGATTACCTGTTGGGGAAAGGAGAAACGATCAGGCAGCCCGAGGCATACTTTGAAACGATCCTGGGCTGATAGAACATGCAGCTTGGATTTCTTGACCGCGGTCAAGAACGCCGAAGAGAGGGAAAGGTTGGGGGTTTGAGGGGTGACGGGAGGTGAGATCGGGAGAGTGGCTTCCGGCGCCCGTCGTGGAGAAGATCTGATGGCGAAAGTTGCCCAGAAAGTCACCCTGTCCCCCTCACGGGACATCCCCTTCGACAAGCTCGTGCTGAGCCAGTCGAACGTCCGGCGCATCAAGGCTGGCGTCTCGGTCGAGGAACTGGCCGAAGACATCGCGCGGCGCGGGCTCCTGCAGGGCTTGAACGTCCGGCCTGTTATCGATGCCGATGGTGTCGAGACCGGCATGTTCGAGATCCCGGCCGGTGGTCGTCGCTTCCAGGCGCTGTCGCTCTTGGTGAAGCGGAAGCGGCTAGCGAAGTCGGCGCCGATCCCTTGCATCGTGCGGGATGCTGCGTCGAAGATCCTCGCCGAGGACGACTCGCTGGCGGAGAACATGCAGCGCGTCGCCCTGCACCCGCTCGACCAGTTCCGCGCATTCCAGGCCCTGCGCGAAAAGGGTCAGGGCGAGGAAGCGATTGCGGCGGCCTTCTTCGTCACGCCGCAGATCGTGAAGCAGCGCCTGAAACTTGCCTCCGTGGCCCCTGCCCTCCTCGAGGTCTATGCCGAAGATGGCATGACTCTCGAGCAATTGATGGCGTTCACGGTGAACCCCGACCACGGGCGTCAGGTGCAGGTCTGGGATGCAGTGAAGAACTCCTGGAACAAGGAACCCTATGCCATCCGGCGCATGCTGACGGAGACCTCGGTCCGGGCCTCGGATCGTCGCGCGGTCTTCGTGGGCATCGATGGCTATGAGGCGGCGGGCGGTGTCGTGCTGCGTGATCTCTTCCAGGGTGATGACGGTGGCTGGTTCGAGGACCCTGCCCTTCTGGACCGGCTGGTCACCGAGAAGCTTCAGGCGGAAGCCGAAGCGCTGGCCTCCGAGGGCTGGAAGTGGATCGAGGTCGCGACCGACCTGTCCTATGGTTACAGCCACGGTCTGCGGCGTCTTGCCGGTGATTCCGCGCCGATGACCGACGGGGAAAGCGCCGCCCACGCTTCGCTCCTCGCCGAGTATCGCGCGCTGGAGGAAGAATATTCCGGCCAGGACGAATACCCCGAGGAGATCGACGCTCGGCTCGGTCAGCTCGAGATGGCAATGGAAGCGCTCGAACAACGGCCTCTGATCTACGATGATGCCGAGATCCCGCGCGCGGGCGTCTTCGTCACGCTGGATCGGGACGGCAGTCTCGCGGTCTATCGCGGCTATGTCCGGCCCGAGGACGAGCCACGCGAAGAGACCGCGGTCCAGGATGGTGATGGCGCTGACGCCATGGGGCAGGGCGGTGATGTCGGTGGTTTGCGCTGGAACCCGTCCGCGACTTCCGCTGGCGGCACAGTCATCACCTCGGGTGGTCAGCCGATCGGCACGGAGCTTTCTGAGGATGAGGACGACGGCGCGCTGAAGCCTCTGCCCGAACGGCTGGTCATGGAACTGACTGCCCACCGGACCCTAGCACTGCGGGAGGCCATCGGGCGCTCGCCCGACGTTGCGCTGACACTGCTGCTCCTGAGGCTTGTGACGGACACCTTCCGCACATCCAATGCCTCGGGCAGCTGTCTCGAAGCCTCGGTGCGTCACGTCTACATGTCGGCGCAGGCACCCGATCTGAAGGACAGTGTCGTGGCGAAGCTTGTCGATGAGCGTCATGCAGCCTGGGAATCTGATCTGCCCCTCGGCGACGATGGCGCGCTCTGGGATTATCTGACGGTCATCGACCAGAGCAGCCGTCTGGCTCTGCTGGCGCATTGCCTCAGCTTCGGCATCAACGCGCTCCATGAGAAGGTGAACCCCTATGGTGCGGGCATCTCCGCCAACGGTCTGGCGCGCCGGATGGCCCATGCCGATCTGGTGGCGCGTGCCGTCGATCTCGACATGGTCGAGGCGGGCTGGGAGCCGACTGTCGATGGCTACCTCAACCGTGTGCCCAAGGCTCGGATCCTCGAGGCCGTGCGCGAGGCGAAGGGGGAGGGGACCGCGCAGCTCCTCGACCATCTGAAGAAGGGCGAGATGGCCGCCGAAGCCGAGCGGCTCCTCAAGGGCAGCGGGTGGTTGCCTGAGGTCCTGCGCCGCGCCGATCTGGCAGCAATCGATGGCAAGGAGCTCGAAGAAGGGCAGGGGGAAGATGCGGGCGATCCCGAAGACATCGCTCTCCCCGCCTTCCTGACGGCCGATCTGCCGGAGAGCGGTGCGTCGATGCTGGCTGCGGAGTGATCTGAGCCATCCGGGGGTGGTGAAACCCGCCCCTATTTCTCATAAAATACAGCAATATCAATATGATGATTGCAAACACTCGCATTCGTGATGAGGAATCATGTCTACAACAACAATCATCGACACAGCTCCCCTCGGGGCGCTGATCCGCTACACCGACGGCAGTCCCAAACCACCGACACGGTTCACGAAGAAGCTCGCGGCGTGGGAGCGATCAAACGGCGTTGGCCGTCTCGTGAAGAAGGAACCGCCCCGGGTCTATCCGACCTGGACCGCTCCGGCCTCCTTCACGTTGCATGAGGGTAACTTCTCCTCGGACGGGGTCATTCTCGTGACCATCATGCGGAGCCATTCGGCGGACAGCCGGTTGGTCTTCGAGGTGGCGGAGGAACCTAAGCCCGGGCAGGTCCGCGTGCTGCTGGACTTCGGCGAGAATACCGAATTGCTGCATCTGGCGGAGTCCGTCACCGCGGCTGATCTCTGGATCGCACGGGAGGGCTATCGCAACGCCCGTCTCGCGATTGTCGGCGTTGAGGACTGCGAAAGGGCAGGGGGCGCGGACTTGGCCGCCTGAGCCCTGACAAGGCGTGAGGGGCCTGCAAACGGGCGGGCCCCTCACCGACCACAACCTCGTCCCGCGCTGTCGCGGGACGCCAAAGGATCCATCCCCCAAGACGGAGGTCTTCAACCAAGAGCCTGACAGCGAGGATGGCGGCGTTGGAAGCATCAGTGTGACAACCGGCTCCTGACGTTGGGGCACCATCCGCCGCTCGCCATTCCCTTCCTTGCCCCAAATCCCGTCTTCGAGATCAACCCGCGCGGGGTCGGACTACGGGCAAGCCCGTGCCGCCGGGTGGATTCGGACGAGCCGATCGTACCCGGTGATGTCAGCCAGTCTTCGGGCTTGCGGGGTCCTGTCGCGCGGGGGATGGTCCCCCGCCTCCCAGACAGGAGCCAAAAAGATGTCCCGTAAAGATGCTCACGCCTTCGCCGCCTCCCTCGCCGCTACGCTCATGGTCTCGATTGTCGTCTTCCAGGCAGGGGATGGAACCTTCGGTGCCGTCCCCGCAGATGAAATCGACGGAGACGAGGTCGTGATCGTGGGAGAGCACGATCCCTTTGGGTGAGGCTTCGGCCTCACTTCTCTAGGGTCCGGGCGCGGCGGAGGCGCGCCCCTGGGCCTATCGCCGATCGAGATGCCGGCGATGCCGTTCAAACGCGCGCCAGTCATCTACTCGGCACTGTTCTTGGTGCATTCGCGTTGGGCGAAAAGCTGACGGACGGCAGCACATCGTGGCGGCCGCGGCAATTCCATCGAAGCGGCGTTGTGTACGTCGCTGCGGAGGACCTGCCCTGCGCCTTGTTGCGGGCCACTGCACAGATTTTAGGTGCCGCCATGCACGTGCGGTCGGGACATGTCCTCAAAGATCGGCCAAGTCCTTCCATAATCGGCTAGTTGAGGAGCCGAGCAAACTACGGTGATGTACCGGCGCGTTCACGTCCTGCTCGACCGTGAAGGCTGGGGCATCAACGTCAAGAAAGTCTATCGCATTTACAGGGAGTTGGGCATGCAGCTGAGGCACAAGACGCCCAAGCGGCGGGTGAAAGCCAAACTGCGCGATGACCGTGCTGTCGCCGTCGGGCCGAATGATGTCTGGGCGATGGACTTCGTCCACGACCAGTTGGCGACGGGCAAGAAGCTGCGGGTTCTGACCGTGGTCGACACCTTCTCACGATACGTCCCGGTGCTCGACGTTCGCTACAGCTACCGCGGCGAGGATGTCGTGGCGACCCTCGACCGGGTGTGCCGAACGGCGGGCTATCCCAAGACGATCCGCGTCGATCAGGGGGTAATCCTCCCCGTTTTAACGGGGCCCAGAAGTAGACTTCAGGCAGCCATCTTCAGTTTCTGGGCGGGTGTGATGCCGCCGATGCCCATGTTGGGGCGCTCATTGTTGTAAGTCCATAGCCAGT
>NZ_JAESVN010000017.1 GCF_016765775.1 Szabonella alba
CCACACGAGCCTTGAAGCCCGCGTCATGGTTCCTGCGTTTCCTCATGTCCTGATCTCCTCGTTCTTGGAGATCAGCAGACGTCAGATCGTAGCTTCCGTCACTGTCCGATTTTCGGGGAGTAGCTCAAACTGAGCGCATTTGGTGTGCAGGCAAAGCTGGTCGAGCCGGGCTATGCACCCACCACCCGTTTTGCGGTCAACACCGACACTCCGGTGACGGACCTGATCCCTGAAGCTTATACCGACTATGCCGGGCCAATCTTTGCCGCCTTTGCCAATCCACCCCAGACGACACACGAAAGCGATGTGGCAGAGGCGGTGTGGCTGGCGGCCACAGATGGATCAGACCGGTTGCACTATCCGGCAGGGGCTGACGCCGTGGCACTCGCAGAGGCCGCGTGACCGGAGTTGTGCCGAGCTTGGGTCATCCTAAGCTCGGCATACCGCTACTCCGCGTCTCGGCGAAAGACCTTCTTTCCCGAAACGTCCTTGGCCTTCTAATTTGCGCCGGGCCGACTTGCCGCAGCATGACCGAAGGACAGCCTTGATGGAGTGGTCACGGGGCTGTGCGACGTGATGGGCGGAAAGCTGACTTGCGGCGGTGCGGCTTGTCGGTCGCAGGAACTTCGAGGAACAGACATTCACGCAAGGCAACGTAAGACCCCTCGCTGACCACTTCGACGCCGGTCAGATAATTGGGCGAGGGATTGACAGAGTGGCATGGACACCACATCTGAGAGTCATTCTCAACAAAACAGGCGATCTTCCTCAGTGGACAACCATCAAAGATTCGTTTTCCGAAAACTTTCCTCATTGTCGTTTGTGCTCTGATGATTGAAGCAACTCTCTTCCTGCTGATCGGCATTCTTGTCATCCTCGCGATCATTGCGGCAAATGGCTATTTCGTCGCCCAGGAGTTTGCCTACATGTCGGTCGACCGCACCCGGCTGGCGGCGCGGGCCGCCGAAGGCGATGTGGCAGCCAAGCGCGCGCTTGCGGTGACCAAGCGCACCAGTTTCATGCTGTCAGGGGCTCAACTCGGCATCACGGTTACAGGCCTGTTGGTCGGCTTTGTGGCTCAGCCGATGGTCGGCAACTCCTTGGGAACCTTGCTGGGGGTGACGGGCGTGCCGACAGAGGTGGGTGTTGCCGTCGGCACAATACTGGCGCTGGTGGCCGCCACGATCATCCAGATGATCTTTGGCGAGCTTTACCCCAAGAACCTTGCCATCGCGAACCCCGAACCGCTGGCGCGCGGCCTTGCGCGGTCGACGCTGATCTACCTGACTGTCTTCGGTTGGCTAATCGGGTTTTTCGACAAATCCGCGAACCTGCTGCTGCGGGCGCTGCGGATCGAGCCGGTGCATGATCTTGATGTCAGCGCCTCGGCGGACGACCTGCCGCGCATCATCGCCGACAGCCGCGACAGTGGTGACCTGCCGGTGGAACTGTCGCTGATGATGGACCGCATCCTCGATTTCCCGAAGCAGGATGTCGAGCATGCCATGGTGCCGCGATCGCAGGTCGACTGGGTCAGTCCCGACACGACGCTGGACGAGCTGCGCGACCTGATGGCGCGCGCCCACACTCGCTATCCGGTGATTGACGACGACGACACTCCAGTGGGTGTGGTGCATCTGGCTGATGTGCTGGAACGTCTGGTGTCCGGGCGCGCCGATGAGCCGGTGTCTGCCGTGATGCGACCGGCAACCGTGATGCCCACCCTGATGCTGCTGCCCGATGCCCTTGCCCATCTGACCAAGTCTGACAACCAGCTTGCCTGTGTGATCGACGAATACGGCGGCTTTGCCGGGGTGCTGACGATCGAGGATCTGGCGATGGAAATCGTCGGCGAGATCACCGACGAACATGACGCGGATACCGGCTTTTCGCTTGTCCCCGACGGCGACAATATCTGGATCATGGACGGCGACGTGCACCTTGACGAGGTGCAGCGGGCCATCGGCTATGACCTGCCGCGCGGCGATGTCGAGACTGTCGCGGGCCTGCTGATTGCCGAACTCGGCGCCCTGCCGTCCGAAGGCGATACGGTGACCGTCGACCTGCCGATTGACCCGGCAGAGCTGGTGTCTGATCAACCGATGCGACGCAGGCTGGAGGTGGATGTGTTGCGTGTCGAGCGCCACATTCCGACCGAGCTGCGCGTGCGGCTGGTCGAAATTGCAATGATAGAGGATGACCAATGAGCGGCGCGTTGACTGTAATCCTGATCACCGCCCTCCTGATTGCCCTGAGCGCGTTTTTCGTGATCATCGAATTTGCCTTGCTTGGCGCACGGCGGCACCGGCTCGAAGAGCTTGCGCCGCGCAGCGACTCGGCCCGCGCGGCGTTGCGCGGGATGAACGACCTGACATTGATGCTGGCTGGGGCGCAATTGGGCATAACGGTCTGCACCTTTGCGTTGGGGGCGGTCACCAAACCTGCCGTTGATGCCTGGCTTGGCCCGGTGCTCCTGACCTGGGGTCTGCCGTTCTGGGTGGCGGGTGCCACCGCGTTCGGTCTGTCGCTGTTCGTGGTCACCTTCCTGCATCTGGTTGTGGGGGAAATGGCCCCGAAGTCCTGGGCCATTGCGCACCCTGAAACGTCTGCGCTCGCCATCGGGGTGATTTCGCGCGCCTATATCTGGCCGCTCAGGCCGCTTTTGGGGTGGGTGAACGGGCTTGCGAACCGTCTTGTGCGCGCATCGGGCGTGGAGCCTGTCGAAAGTGCGGCTGTCGGCGGACGCGATATCGCGACCATCCGCCAGCTTGTGGAACATTCGGCCAAGGTTGGCACGTTGGAACCGGAAATGCAGCAACAGCTGTCTGGCTTCATCGACCTTGGCACCATGCCGGTCATCGCACTGGTCGTGACCGATGTGGCACCGACACAGGTCTTGCCGCAGGCAACGGCTGCTGATGTGCGCGCGGCGGGCCTGCAGTCCGGGCACATGCGTATTCTGATGTCGGCCGAGGGCGATGGACCACCGTCAGTCGTGCATGTGCGCGATACGTTGCTGTTGCCCGACACCCAGCCCGCAGCCGATATCGCCCGGCGCGCCTTTGTCCTTGATGCCCAGACCCCGGTCTATGAGGCCCTTGCGCGCATGCGCGAATCTAGCGTGCAGATTGCCATCGTGATGCACAATGATGCGGTATGCGGCATCATCACGCTTGCCGACATCCTAAAGCGGGTGCTGCCCGCCGGGATTGCTGCACAAAAGGCGGTGGCCGCAACTCAGGCCGCGTGACACAGACGGCCGGGCCGGACGTGTGAGATAGTGCCCGGATCACAACCAAGCCCAACCCGGCGCGAACACTGCAGCGCCGGGCGGGTTAACCGCTACATGCCACGATGGGGGCTAAAGATATTGATGCCTCGGCTTCGCTATGTCGCGCGTTACAACTCACCAGGCGTGCGTTCCGTCCCGCGTCGGCAAGATTGACCTGACAATCTCGCTGCGGCAAGCACGAATGGCTGGTCTGGGGAAGCCGCACTGCGGCTCCGCTGCTCTTCTGACCGGCCGTAATAGGCCGGGTGTAGCTTCGCCCACAGTAATCGCGACAGCTTTCTGGTTACCCGGAGCTGAGGAACATTGCTGCGAAGATTTGCTCTGGAGCCAAGCGCATCTGACTGTAAGCGGTCTCTGGGCAGCACGGGCAGGTTAGCTTGACGGCCTGAAGTTCCAGGGCAGCAGGTCATCGATGCGGCTTTGCGGGTGGCCGCTGGCAATGGCTGCGAGGGTTGGCGATGACCTCGGCAAGGCGATCCCGTTTTGCCTCATCATTTGCAACAATTCGCGCGGCCTTTGTGCGGAAGGCCGTTTCGGTGGCGATATAGGCGTCAAGTGCCGGAAGGGATTTCCGGGCGGCTTCTTCAATTTGAGATGGCCGCAAGCATAAAGCGATTTCAGAACCCTTGCCCCTATGGGCGAGGTCAACGCTACACGGGCGTCATGAAAGGTCAGCTCTTTGTCTTCCGCTGACAGCTGTGTTGACAGTGGCCGCCCCTCCAGAACCGCCCGGCGCAGCATCGCAAGCGTCGGCGTGCGATGGATATTCGGAATCAGATCGATCACCGAAAGTGCAGGTTTCATCAGCGCCTGGATATCCCAAAGCATAATCTGCGCTCCCTTGTCATCGCAAGGCGTAGGTGTAGCGCGTTCAGGCGGAGTGCGTCCACCCGGGCAGGCGTCCCAGCCTGTGCGGGTCCTGAGCGCTTCTGACCAGGTAAACTGATGCAAACGTCTGACAGAGCCGGGTCGGGCGAAAAAATCATGCCTCGCCCGTGATGGCCGGCCTTGCATTGATCCCGGTCGACAGACATGCATGAGGATGTGAAACATGTCTCCGATCAGACCCTGCCCGCCCTGACCGATTCCGTCCTGACCGGTCCTGCATTGACCGCTCTGGGCTGGTCTGCCTTCTTTGCTGACCAGATCGGCGAGGATGACACCGGGCTGGTGCCCATGCGGGTTGCGACCGTTCATCGCGCCAGAATGGTGGCGCAATCCCTATCCGGCCCGGTCCGGCTTGTCCTGCCACCCCGCGCCAATACTGCGGATTATGCGGTTGGTGACTGGATCTTGGCGGAGCCGGCAACCGCGGTGCTGGTGCGCAGGCTTGAGCGGCGAACCTTGCTGCAACGGCGCGGCGAAGGCGGCGGCGCACCGCAACTGATCGCCGCGAATGTCGATACACTGTTTATCGTCACCTCCTGCAATGACGATTTCAGCCCGGCCCGGCTGGAACGCTATCTTGCGGTCGCCAATGAGGCCGGAACCACTCCGGTCATCGTGCTGACCAAAGCCGATCAGGTCGCGGATCCGGGCGCATTTCGCGATCAGGCCGCGACCTTGCAGCGCGGCGTACAGGCGGTCTGGCTGGATGCAACATCGTCTGATGCGGCCATGGTGCTCGCCCCTTGGCTTGGGGTTGGGCAGACGGTGGCCCTGGTCGGATCGTCGGGGGTAGGAAAGTCGTCTTTGCTGAACACGCTTGCCGAAAAGTCCGGCGATGACGCGCAGCTGACGGGCAGTGTCCGCGAAGATGATGCCAAGGGGCGGCACACCACGACCTCACGCTCGCTGCATGCGATTGCGGGCGGGGCGATGGTGATCGATACGCCCGGCGTGCGGTCATTACATGTCAGCGATCTGACAACCGGGCTGGATCAGCTGTTTGCCGAGATAGCAGAGCTCAGCCCCGAATGCCGCTTCCGCGACTGCACCCACGGCCATGAGCCGGGCTGTGCAGTACGCGCCGCCGTCAGCGCCGGAACACTCGACCCCGCCCGTCTGGAACGCTGGCGTAAACTACATGAAGAGAACCTCTCGAATACCCCGGTTCTGACTGGCCCACGAGGCAACAAAACCGCACGGCCAGGCAGAAGACGGCGCTGAGAAGCGCTCCGACAGGCATAGATCCCGCCTCAGCCCAAAAACAAAGAATATGAAATCTGTCCTGACACTTGCCTCATGACCTGTCAGCGAAAAAGTGCGACGAACATCCGAAACGGCTCATCGTCCGATCTCCTTTGCTTCGGTATCGGACGAGCGTCAGCTATGGCAAGTGCGGCTAGCCTGCATAGATTATAGCCGAACGGCGGCTATGGGCCGCGACTACTCAGCCAGATCGTCCAACGTGACGTCGAGCGCGACCGCCAAGGCGCGTAAGCTCGCGACCGAGCCCTGTTTGCGGCCGGTCTCGATTTCGGCCACGGTGACGCGGTTGACCCCGGCCCTCTCGGCCAGCGTGGCTTGGGTCAGGCCGCGCAGGTCCCTGTAGACGCGCAGCGGGCTTTCCCCGTCCAGCAGCCGGTTCGCATAGTCGGAGGGGATCAGTTCATCCGCCCCTGCCGCCAAGGCCGCCTTTGCACGATCGTAGCTTTGGAGATCGGCGAGGTTCTCAGCCGCCGCCCGGAGGCGATCATATTCCTCGCGTGGGATCGTCACCATCTCGTTCATGTCATTCCCTTTCAATCATAGACGCCGCCGCGTGGGCCGATATCAAGAACCGCCAGGACATTGCCCTGTTCATCCATGATCACGCGCCAGTCCCCGACACGCAGCCGGCTCCCCTCTCGCCCTTTGAGAGACCTCACGTTGTTGACCTGTGAGGCCGGGTCCGTCGCGTAGGCTTCGATTTTGGACCGGATCAACGTGGCCGTGTTGGCGGGCAGTCGGCGCAAAGCCCGGATCGCGGCCGTCGTGTAGCTGATCTGCTTCATGATGTAGCTTTAAGCTACGCGGCCTATTGTGTCAAGCCCAATGCCACCCTGGGCGACAAGCGCGGCCAGCTCGCACCGGCCGCGTTTGCCTAAGAGGTCGATCCCCTCCAAGAGTGACAAGGCATCCTCGATGTCGACACCTAGGTACCGCACCGTGCTGTCCATCTTCGTATGCCCCAGCAGCAGCTGGACCGCCCGCAGGTTGACGGCTGCACGATCCGGCAGAAGCGAACAGTCGCCACGCTCATCGATAACGATGGCAGTGGGTAAGGCGCTTCATGTTCGTGAAATCATGGTGGTTGTGGCCAAGAAGAATCGGTCGAAAGCGAAGCGATGTTTGATCGGTTTTTTTATGCGGGACGGGGAAGGGCTGGACGGCAACGTCCGGCAGGTGCCCGGCTGCGCGCGGAAGGTCCTGCATTTTATTGGTGCCCGGAACTAACCTGCATCTGTGCAAGCGGACCAGGAAACCTGCAGGGTGCAGCCCAATCACCGAGACGCTTGGCGTATCCGTCTGTTGGATATCATCCGCTCCGGGTGGCAAAGGTCTCTTCGTGTCCACCCTGAACCGTGGGCAGTCATATCGCGCCCGTCCCGAAAATTCGGGTCCGCGCCTCTCACGTGGCCAGAACCGGCTCATGTACAGGGATTCTTATGTCAGCAACTTCAACTACCGCCAATCGCCTCTTCGTGATGGAAAAGTTCGGGACTGACCCCGGGTCGCTGAGCGCAGAGGTTTATATTCCGGAGAACTTCCCTAAGAACGGCCCTCTTGTCGTCGTGCTGCATGGCAGCACCCAGTCTGCAGAGAGCTACGATACCGGATCAGGCTGGTCTGCTCTCGCCGAAGAATTTGGGGTAGCGCTCCTGTTCCCGGGGCAAAAGAAGGCCAACAACGCCATCGGCAGCTTCAACTGGTTCAAGCGGAGCGACAGCCACCGCGGCGGTGGCGAGCCGCTTTCTATTCGGCAGATGATCACACAGGTCGTTGACGATCACGCCATCGACCCCTCGCAGGTCTTCATCACGGGGATGTCCTCGGGTGGTGCCATGACTTCAGTGATGCTGGCGACCTATCCGGAAGTTTTCGCGGGAGGTGCGATCATCGCAGGACTGCCCTACCGCAGCGCGAACACCCTGATGCAGGCAATGTTTCGCATGAATGGATATGGGGGACCCTCTGATCGCAGGCTCAACGCGCTTGTGCGCGGAGCCTCTCATTTCACGGGTCCATGGCCGACGATCTCGGTCTGGCATGGTGACAGCGATACAACCGTCGACAAGTCCAACGCCAGCGGGATCGTCCGACAGTGGCAGAAGATCCACAAGGTCGAAGGCCCCCCGACACGCGTCGAGATGGTTGACGGCTTCCCTAGGGAAGTCTGGTGCGACCCCGACGGGCGGGAGGTGATCGAGTATTACATCATCGAGGAGATGGGCCACGGCACGCCGATCAGTGCCGAGGGCGACGAGGGTCTGGGAGAAGAAGGCAAGTACATGCTGGAGGTTGGCATTTCCTCCACCCGCCACATCGCGGATTTCTGGGGTTTGACGCGGTTAGGTGCAGAACACCTAGCCGAACCGATCACGGCCGCGTAGATCGGCTCGTTTGCTAACCGGTGGCGCCGCCTCTGGCCGGAACCTTCAGCGCGCGTCCCCAGATCCGGCGCATCGTTGACCTGATAACAGTCCAGTTTGGCGCAAAGGAGGTTCTCGTGGCCTTTAATCCCGCATTTCCCCATCGCGATGATCATGCCTGACCTGGAGCGCCTTATCGGGGCGATCGGGACCATCGCACACAAAACTCCGGCATCGACGCCTTGGCGCCGATGGCAACCAGCGAAGCGACAAGCCCCATCACGAGCAGGACGTTAGTGTCCGGCAGTAATGCCAGGCGGACATTGGCCCAACTGAACATGGCCGTCTGAAACGAGAGTATCGCGAAAGTCCCAAATTATGACATCGCGGTCACCGCTGCGAGCTGTTGGAAAGGACCATCTGCGTTTGGCAGACGGCGTCGAAAGTCACTTGACCAACGGCATCCGCCCGCCCATCAGTCGACACCATATTCCAGCATCTTTTCCAGACCTTCGGTCAGATACTCTCCCACCATTGGCTTGCCCAGAAGATAACGGCTCACCAGCCCCTCATGCTGTTGTCGCGCGAGGGCCTTGGTCTGTTCCCAAGCTGCCGGTTCCGCATCGCCGCGGCCGATCCAGAACAGCGCTACGAGCGCGTCCTGCTGTTCGTCGTTCATGCTTTCGATTTCTTGGGTGATCTCGTCCCGGATCAGATCGTCATCAGTTTCCTGCAGGGTCGCAGTCACCTGGTCGTCCGTGGCATTCCCGCCAAGGTCCGAGATATCGGTCCCTTCCTTCGCCATAACGGCGTTGAACCGCAGTACCAGTTCTTCGATCCGGGTAGCGTTAAGGGGCAGCGCGGCCATAGGTATCTCCTGTTCGTTGCGCTCTCAGGATAGCACTTGGTCGTGGCGTGGCACTGATGTCGATCATGACGCCTTGCGCGCCTTCGCTCTGGCAGCGCTTGCGACGCAGGCGGAACCGACCGGTGGGCGAAGCGCTGTGTCAGGCCGGCTGTTGACTTTCACCCAGAACTGAGCCGGTTATCTGCCGTTCAGCGCATCAGGCGGCGCCTTGCTGTTCCATCTGCTGGGCAAGCTCTACGAGCGCACGAGCGTCGTGATCACCACCAACCTCAGCTTCAGCGAATGGGCAACCGTCTTTGGCGACGCAAAGATGACCACCGCCTTGCTCGACCGTCTCACCCACCGCTGTCCCTAGCCATTGGGCTCGAACCAATGGCGCCTCAATGGCTCGACCTTGAAACCGGAAGCGACAGCTTCGGATTCAAGGCAAGCTCAGCTGCCGCAGCCCGGGAAAAGAAGGGGGCAAACCCACCCTTGACCACCCTTGACCCAGCCATGAACCAAAATCCATAATCAGAGGTGGCTCACTTCTCGGTGAAAAACCCGGCTCAGTTCTGGGTGAAAATCAACAGTGGGTGCATCACCGTCAGGAAATCTATCGCACTTTTTGTCGTTTTGACATGGAGCTGGGGAACAGGTCGCTCGAGTGAAGCGTGAGGGTCGTTCGGCTGGAAATCCTTCAGAGAGTTCTGATTTTGATTAATATTTGAATTGAAAATTAAAATTTCCATTCAAATTGCAGCTTTGCTTGCACAGCTGCAGCGGCTTTACAGGGTGTAAAAATCTGACACCGGATTTTAGCCACCATTCACCAGCCAAGCCATGCAGTGTTTCCATGAAGTGATCCACACCCGACATTCACGCAACACATGACAAAATCGGGTGGTTGAGATCACTCCATACCTCATCTGTGGCGGACGCCAAGCGGTTTTCTCCATAGTTTTCCGCAGTTTCAGGAATTTTCCGGTCATGCTTGATAGTTCTTTGTCGGGTTCAACTTAGCTGCTAGATTACTTAAAGTTGTTCAGGATGCGGAGACAGGTCACCTTCATGCACGACCTCTCGGGCGCAATGCTGGAGGCGATAATGGCTTCGGCCAGCGATGCCATTTTCAGCCATGATTGTGCTGGCCGCATCACCCGCTGGGGCAAGGGCGCGGAACGGCTGTTTGGCTATGCCCCTGATGAAATGATCGGTCAGCCACTTCTGCGGCTCATTCCCGAAGCGCAGCGCGCGGATGAGGCTGGAAACATGGACCGGCTTCGTCGCGGTATGGCGACGCCTGCCTTCGACACCCGCCGAATTGCCCGAAAGGGCAGTTCAGTCGAGACCACCGTGTCGATCACGCCGATTCTTGGTCCTGACGGGCAGGTGCTTGGTGGATTGCGCATCGTGCGGGATATCGGTGCCGTCAATCAACAGCGCAGGGAGCTGGAACGGCTGAACCAGCTCTACAGCGCGCTTCGCGCGATCAACCAGACCATCGCGCGAAGCCTGTCCCCGCAGCAGCTTTTCGATGAGGTCAGCCGCATTCTGGTGCAGGAAGGCGGCTTTCGCACCGCCCTGATCGGCATCCACGATCCCGGCACCCGGCAGATCGTGCCGATGGCCTGCGACGGCAATGCGACAGAGATCTTGCGGGAGTCGAAGATCTATTCGGATGACCGTATCGAAGGGCAGGGGCCGGGGGGCCGTGCCTTCCGGTCGGGCAAACCGGTGATCTGCAACGACACCGAAACAGACCCCAGCACGCAGCACCTGCGGCAGATGGTGGCGCGACTGGGCTTGCTGTCCTGGGCGGTTTTTCCGATCTTCTGTCTGGGCGAGACCGTCGGCCTTCTGATCGTCTATTCGGACAGAAAGGACTATTTTCAGGAACCCGAAATCTCGCTTCTGCGCGACGCGGCGGCCGATGTGTCCTTCGGCCTTGATCTCCTGGCGCGGGAACAGGCCCGCAATCGCGCCGAGGCGCTGGTCCGATCCGAACAGGCCTTTGGTGAGGCCATGATCAATACATTGCCCGGCATTGTCTATTTTTATGACATGTCGGGCAGGTTTATCCGCTGGAACCGTAATTTTGAGACGGTATCAGAATATTCCAGCGCCGAAATCGCGACAATGCACCCGCTGGATTTTTTTCCCGAAGAGGAGCGGCCGCTATTGGCCACACGGATCAATGAGGTTTTTTCCAGTGGTGAGGCGGCGGTCGAGGCGCATTTCAAGTCAAAATCCGGCTTGCTCATTCCGCATTACTTCACGGGCCGCAGGGTCGAGATGGGGGGGCATGATTACCTGATCGGGGTTGGTATCGACATCACTGACCGTGTCCGCGCCGAAGAGGCATCCCGCCTCAGCGAACAGCGTTACCGGGCGCTGTTCGAACATGCGCCGGATGGTATCCTCATCGGCACGGCCGAGGGTTTCATCGACGCGAACCAGAGCATGTGCCGAATGCTGGGCCTCCGGCGCGACGAGATCATCGGAAGACGGGCCTCGGACTTCGTGGCCGAAGATGAACGCTCACGGCTCACCGCTGCCTTCAGGGAATTCGCGGAGCGCCCCCGCTATCACCACCAATGGATGCTGCGCCGCGCCGATAACAGCGTCTTTCCGGCCGATGTGATCGCCGAACAACTGCCGGACGGAAACGTCATGGCCATGGCCCGGGATGTCAGTGAACGCGAGGCCGCCGCGGACACCCTGCGCGACCTGAACCGGACACTTGAACAGCGGGTCGAGACGCGAACCCGCGATCTGGCCGAAGCGCTGTCGCGGGCGGAACGGGCCGACAAGGTCAAGTCGGCCTTCCTTGCGAATATGTCGCATGAACTTCGCACGCCACTGAACTCGATCATAGGGTTCACCGGGATCATCCTTCAGGGGCTCGCGGGGCCGCTGAACGACGAACAGCGCAAACAGCTTGGAATGGTGCGCAACAGTGCGCGCCACCTGCTGGACCTGATCAATGATGTGCTGGATATCTCAAAGATCGAGGCCGGTCAGTTATCTGTCCGCCACGAGGCTTTCGACATTGCGGCCAGCATTGACCACGCAATCGAACAGATACGCCCGATGGCCGAGCGCAAGGGGCTTTCGCTGACGATCGACGCGGCCAAGGCGCCCGCCATTCTGGTCGCGGATCGCCGGCGGGTCGAACAGATCCTGCTCAACCTGCTGTCCAATGCGGTGAAGTTCACAACTGAGGGGGCGGTGATCCTGAAGGTCGCGACAAGCCCGGACTTTCGCGGCAAAGACGGCTTGGGGCCACCCCGGCCAGCCGTGCGCTTTGATGTAACCGACACCGGCATCGGCATCGGTCTGGCGGATCTCGAAACGCTGTTTCAGCCGTTCAGGCAGTTGGACAGCGGCCTGACGCGCCAGCACGAAGGCACCGGGCTGGGGCTCGCGATCTGCCGGCGGCTTGCACGGCTGATGGATGGTGAGGTTTCGGCCATCAGTGCCCCCGGCAAGGGCAGCACCTTTACGGCGATAATCCCTCTCGAACAGGCACCCTGACATGCAGCCCACAACCATTCTGATCGAGGATAATGAACAGAACCGCTATCTGGCGACCTTTCTGCTGGAGGGGCGCGGATTCAAGGTGATCGCGGCGGTTGACGGGATCAGCGGCATCGAACTGGCCCGTACGACGCGTGCAGATGTGATCCTGCTCGACATCCAGTTGCCCCGCATGAACGGTCATGATGTCGCGCGCGCGCTTCGCGGCATCCCGGACCTGAATTCAGTGCCGATTGTTGCCGTCACCTCCTATGCCATGGTCGGGGACCGCGAAGCGGTTCTGGCTGCGGGCTGCAACGGCTACATCGAAAAGCCGATCAACCCCGAGACATTCGTCGATGAGGTCCTTGCCCATATCAAGGGGGTTGGCACAGCATGACACGGATCCTGATCGTCGATGACAAGGAGGAGAACCGGTACTTCCTTGAGGTGCTGCTGAAGGGGCATGGTTTCATTCCTGTGACGGCCCGGCACGGAGCCGAGGCGCTGGCGATTGCGCGCAATGATCCGCCCGATCTGGTAATCTCCGACCTGCTGATGCCGGTCATGGACGGCTATACCCTACTGCGGCACTGGCGCAGTGATGCCCGCCTCGGCGAGAAGCCATTCATCGTCTATACGGCAACCTATACCGAACCGGAGGATGAGAGGCTGGCCCTCGATCTGGGCGCGGATGCCTTCATCCTCAAGCCCGCAGATCCCGAGGAGTTTCTTGTTCAGGTCAACAAGGTGCTTTCAACGCGCGGCAAAGGGCCGCGCCGGATGCAGGAGAAAGTGCCGAACCCTGAATCGCACGAAACCTTCAAAGCCTATAGCGATACCCTGATCCGCAAACTTGAAGAGAAATCCCTGCAACTGGAAGAGGCGAACCGTTCGCTGCAGGCGGATATCGAAAAGCATCTGCGCACCGAAGAAGCCTTGCGCCGCAGCGAAGCCGAGTTCCGCGTGCTTGCCGATGCAATGCCACAGATCGTGTGGGTCAGTGACAGCGCGGGGGGGGTGACAAGCTTCAATCGTCTATGGTCACAGTATACCGGCCTCGATCAGGATGCGGGCCTGAAGAACCGCTGGGCGAACCTGCTGCCTCCCGAATACCGCGCTGCAGAGCTGGAAAAATGGGCGATCGCAATCGGCACGGGCAGCACCTATGTCAGCGAAATCGAGCTTCGCCGCCACGATGGGGAATTCCGATGGTGGCTGGCCCGCGCACTTCCGGTTCCGGGAACCGATGGCCACCCCGAAAAATGGATCGGCACCTTTACCGATATCCATGATCTCAAGGTCACGCAGGAAAGCCTCCGGCGAAGCCAGAGGCTTGAGGTGGTGGGCCAACTGACCGGCGGCATCGCCCATGATTTCAACAACATCCTGCAGATCATTCTGGTGAATGTCGAAAACCTTGAGGACAGTGAGAAACTTCCGCCCGGGCTGAAATCGGTCATCGCGGGCATCGGCCATGCGGTGGATCGCGCAGCCGACCTGATCCGCCGTCTGATGGCCTTTTCCCGCCGTCAGTCCCTGCGCCCCGAGGTCACGGACGTCAATGACCTGATCCGCAATACCGGCAAGCTGCTTCGGCTTGCTCTTGGTGACGAGATCGAGCTTGTGGAAACGCTTTCTCCCACGCTTTCAAAGGTCAGTATCGACCGCAGCCAGCTTGAGGCCGCGCTTGTGAATCTATGCGTGAATGCGCGCGATGCGATGCCAACCGGCGGAGTGCTGACGGTCGATACCCGGAACGTCACGCTGGACAGCCCGCTGGCGGCGCAGTTTCCCGAAACGGCAGAAGGGGACTATGTGCAGATCGTGGTCACCGATACCGGAATGGGCATCGCGCCTGAACATCTGGATATGGTTTTCGAACCCTTCTTCACGACGAAGGAAGAGGGAAAAGGCACTGGGCTGGGCCTCAGCATGGTTTACGGCTTCATGAAGCAGTCGAAAGGACATGTCACGATTGACAGCCGGAAGGGGCATGGCACGACCGTCACGCTTTTCCTTCCCAGTATCCTGGATGAGCCAGCCCCCGCTGCGGTGCCGCAGGAGCAGAGCGTTGAGGTGCGGACAGGGCATGTGCTGCTGGTCGAGGACAATCCCGATGTGCGCACAAGCGTCCGGCGTCAACTGGAGCGTATCGGCTTTCGCGTCAGCGAGGCCGAGTCAGCCTCTGATGCGCTGATCGCCTGCGCCCTGCAGGAGCCGCCTTTCGACTTGCTTTTGTCCGATATCGCCATGCCCGGCGACTCCAACGGCCGGGTACTGGTCGAGGAGGTCGGGCAGCGCTGGCCCGGTATGGCGAGGGTTCTGATGTCGGGCAACCTTCGGGATGACGCAGGCGAAGCCGCATTGCCGCAGGGGGATGTTCTGCTGCTGCCAAAACCCTTTCGCCTGCGTGACCTGAGCCGTATCCTGCAGGAGGCCATGAACACCCAGCCCGCAAAAGAACCCTGACCGGAAGGCAGAAGGCAGCGGATTGGGCCCCCGCCAGAATCACAACCCGGAAACGCAACCAAGAAACGCGACGCCATGTCACAAAGGTGTGGCCCGCGAATAGCGGCATCAGCGCAGGCCGGACCTGTGAGGATTCCGCGCTTTGATGAACCCGACAGGACGGGATTTGCTCCGGGGCAACACCCTGCTGCAATCTGCGCAGAGCGCGGCCCCGGAGGCATGGTTCAGACCAGTGTCAGGCCGACATCCACATTGTTGCGGGTGGCGTTGGAATAGGGGCAGGTCTGATGTGCCGCCTCGACCAGTTTCTGCGCGTCCTCGGGCGCCAGACCCGGCAGGTTGATCGCAAGATCGGCGGTAATGCCAAATCCGCCTTCGCTGCGCGGTCCGATCCCTACGGTGGCGGTGATCGTGGCATCGGCGGGGATTTTCAGCTTGTGCTGCGGCGCCACGGCCTTGAGCGCGCCCAGAAAGCAGGCGGCATAGCCCGCCGCGAAAAGCTGTTCGGGATTGGTGCCGGGACCGCCTGCGCCGCCCAGTTCCTTTGGGGTGGCCAAGGCAACCTCAAGGCGGGCGTCTTCGCTGCGGGCCTGACCTTCACGGCCACCGGTTGCGGTGGCTTGGGTGCGGTAGAGAACCTGAACGGACATGGTGTTTCCTTTATTTTTGAGGTAATTATTATCGCGATATGTATTCACTAGTCAGTGTCGCGTCGCTTGTCCAGCTTTTTGTTGTCGCGATAATGAGTTTCGTGATAGGTAAGGCCATGGACCGTATTCTGACCCTTGAAGACCAGCTGTGTTTCTCGCTTTACGCGACATCCATGGCGATCAACCGCCTGTACAAGCCGCTTCTGGACGGGATGGGCATCACCTATCCGCAATATCTGGTGCTGAATGTCCTGTGGGAGAAGGATGCCCGCAGCATCAGCGCAATCGCCACCCGGCTGGATCTGGAGCCAAGCACGATCACCCCGCTGGTCAAGCGTCTGGAGGCGGCCGGTCTGGTGCGCCGGGCCCGGCGGCTGGATGATGAGCGGGGCGTTCTGGTGACGCTGACCCCGCGCGGGCTGGCCCTGCGCGGCGAAAGCCGCTGTCTGGGCGAGGCGCTGTTTGCGCAGGCGGGCATGTCGGCGGAACGGATCATGGCCCTGAACCGTGAGGTGCAGCAATTGCATCAGGCCCTGACCGATGGCAAGGGCGCCACGCGCGCAGGGCAGGGGCGTGATGCCGATCCCGGGGCACCATAGCCGGGCGTCGGTGCCGGCCGCATTCCCGATCCCCCAGGGGACACTCAGCTCCGCATCGTCCTGAATCACGATGGCTCTGGCGGCCTCGCTTCAATCGTTCATCCGCCCCCGGCCCCTGCCGCGGCTTTCATAGGCGCGAGGCCGCACCATGGTCGGCAGATCCGCTTTGCCTCCATTCGCAATAAGGCGCGGAGCGGAGCCAACTAGCGAATTTATCCAGATGCCAATGATGTGCTACTGAATTTCAGGAGTATATATTGATCGGTCTGGTGATCTGCAGGTTCAACCTGATGAGCTTCAGGTGGTGCGGTATAGTAAGAGTAGAGCGGCAGTTTTCCTTTCTCGGGAGTGGTATCGAAAGAGGTCTAGGGTAGGTTGTCCTGTTGCTTTTGTCATTTTCGATGACTTGATTGCGCAAGTTTGAATAATGCGGTCGATGAATTGAAGCTAACAGCCTGACATTCTTGGATAGGGCAACTTCTTTCAAATCCTGATGTTTTGAGCTTATCAATGCAAAAACCCTCTCCAGGAACTTTCTGGAGTCCTTTGCAGGTGCCGGAGGCTTGCGCATGCTGAAGGTGGAATTCTGACGGATCTTTGGCGGTTTTTCGGCAACTATTTGTTTGTTCCTCCAAGGCACCCGTAAGATGTAGGGAATGATATGACATTCGAATTCGGTATCATCGGGTTCCCGAATATCAATGACAATAATCTAATTCAGGGTGCGCTATCTGATATGACCGGGGACCCCGACACTTTCGTTGGGCGCCAGCTTTCTTTCTCATCCGTCGCAGATGGAATTGCGCAGACTGCAGATGGTGATTTCCCGGATGATGGTGGCGCAACTTTGACTGCGGCCCTGACCATCAATGGTGTAACCTACGACGCTGGAGCCAATATAGAGACGGATTGGGAGTTCATTACTGTCGATCCTGATACCGGTTATTATTTTCGTGTGACAGGTCTGTATATCTGGAACCAGCCGGTTGGCGTCAGTCTTTCCCGTGCCTGGGATGTGTCGACCGGGCAGTTTGTTGCCGGGCCATCGGGGGTATATGCTCCGGGAACAGTTCTGATCCATGTTGACGGGAATGATTTGGATGGCCCCCCGAATTTCAGACAGTTCACGACAGATACTGCCAGTTCGACCTATGGATCCCCGACGGGCATGCGCAATGATGCCACTCTTGGCCTGAGCAATGGGACAATTACCTGTTTCGCTTCCGGTACGTTGATCAAGACGATTTCCGGTGAGGTTCCGATTGAATCCCTGTGGGTTGATGATCTGGTTCTGACAGTGGATCGGGGCTATCGGCCGATCCGTTGGATCAGATCGCGCAAGCTTGATTCCATGGATCTTCGCCTGAACCCGGATCTGCGGCCCATACGCATCCGTACCGGCGCTTTGGGAGGTGGGATGCCGGAACAAGATCTGATGATTTCTCCGCAACATCGGGTTCTTGTCAATTCTAGGATCGCCGAGAGCATGTTCGGAACCCGTGAGGTCCTGGTGGCCGCCCGGCAACTTCTGGTCATCGAGGGGATCGACGTCGCGGAGGATATCACTGAATTGGATTACTGGCACTTCCTGTTTGACGATCATGAGATCGTCTTTTCAAACGGTGCGAAGACTGAATCGCTTTATACCGGGGCTGAAGCGCTCGAATCCATCGGGTCCGAGGCACGAAAGGAAATCTTCACCCTCTTCCCTGATCTTGAGCATCGCAATGTGGATGAAGGCCCGAGAAGTGCAAGGCCCATGATCCGGAGCCGCGATGGTCGCCGACTGGCCCAGCGCCATGTCAAGAACCAGATAAATCTGGGTTTGAATGGCTAACTTCGGGATCTGGGCTTGGTGGCCCGTTCCTCGGGGTCGCCCGTCACTGCGGATCGGCGGTCCGCATTTGGCTCTGATCCGGGAATGCGCTCCCGCCGCGCAGGCGCATTGGCCTTGGACAAGGGTCCTGCAGTTGTGAATCCCGTCTGAAGCGTGCGCAGCATCCCGATCCAGCGCAGGGGCCGGGCGGGCTGGACAAAGCATGCAGGGAATTCCACACCTTCGCCTGAATGTGGCTGCCTTCGAAACGGACGGTGACCGCAATCCTGCGCGACCGCCCTGCAGGGGCGGGCCCATCCGTCACCCTGCCGTTACCTTGGGCTGATACCCGCCTTGAAACCCATCAAGGAGGCTCCCATGAATTCTCTCGCCCGGATTGCGCTCACGTCCGCCATCGCCCTGTGCTCTGCAGGCGCTGCCACGGCGCAAAGCGTTGCAGACCTCTGCCCCTCGCCGCTGAAGATGGCCGATACCGGCATCGAGGGCATGGGCGTTCTGGAAGAGGCCTTCGCCCCGTTCGCCACCGCGTTCCAGGAAGTGACGGGCGTCGAACTTGCGCTCTATTCGTTGTCGAACCGCACAGCTGCCGGTACTGCGCTGCAGTTTGACGAGGTCGATTTCGTCTTTTCCGGCCCCTCGGAATTCGTTCTGTTCCAGACCCTTGCGCCCCTCGATGTGCTGTTTTCCATCGAACGTCCCAGCTATGGGTCGTCTTTCGTCGTCAAGGCGGACAGCGACATCATGACCATGGCCGATCTCAAGGGCCGGACTGTCGCGCTCAAGGATGTCGGTTCGACCTCGGGCCATATCTTCCCGACGATGATGATGGCGCGGGCGGGGCTTGATGTGGACAGCGATGTCAAGGTCGTGATGGCGGGTGATGCCCGCATTCAGGTGCTGATCAATGGCGATGTCGACGCCATGGGCGGCGGCAACAAGGATTATGCCGCCGTGATGAAGCAGGATCCCGATACCGAATACCGCCTGCTGGCCGAAAGCGGCCGCCTGCCGGGCGATCCGGTCATCATGCGCGCGTCGCTGCCGCAGGACTGCCGCGACGCCCTGCGCGCCACCATGTCAGCCAATGCCGACAAACTGTGGTCCGCGCTGACCGCGACCGAGAACAATGCCGAGAAATTCCTTGAGGATGACAGCTACATGTCCTTCGAGACCGATCCGGCGGTCTATGACATGGTGCGCGAAGCCTATGATGTTGCCGGGATTGCCCTGGACGACTGACCCTTTTGCCATCTTGAAAAAAACGGACGGCGCCCCGGGGGGGGGCGCCGTCCTTGCTTGCAAAAGGAGCCCCCCCATGCGCATGCCCGATGCCGCCAAACCGCCTGTCCTGCGCGCGCATGAGATTCATGTCCGCTTTGGCGCCCTGCATGTGCTGCGCGGCGTTTCCTTCGATCTGGCGCGCGGTGAAGGCGCGGTCTTGCTTGGCGCGAATGGCTGCGGCAAGTCGACTTTGCTGCGCACCCTGAACGGGCTGGCGACGGTCGAGTCCGGCCGGGTCGACCTCAATGGCCGGACCATCACCGATGCGCCGTCTCGGGTGTTGCGCGCGGCGCGGCGGCAGTTGGGATATGTGTTCCAGCATTTCAACCTTGTGCCGCAATTATCGGCGCATCAGAATGTTCTGTTCGGGGCGATGGGGCAGCGGCGCTTTGGCGTGCTGAGCGTCGCCAATGCCTTTGCGCGGACCGAAGACCGCGAGCGGGCAATGCAGTGCCTTGAACGGGTGGGCCTTGCCGACCGCGCCACTCATCGCCCCGCCGAATTGTCGGGCGGGCAGCAGCAGCGCGTTGCCATCGCGCGGATGCTGATGCAGGCGCCGCAGGTCGTGATCGCGGATGAGCCGATTGCAAGCCTTGACCCCAAGGCGGGCCGTGAGGTGCTGGAATTGTTGTGGAGGATTGTCGAGGAAGAGGGGCTGAGCCTGCTATGCACGCTTCACCAGCTTGATCTGGCGCAGGAATTCGGAAAGCGGATCATCGGAATGAAGGCCGGGCGCGTGGTCCTGGATGCCGCAAGCCCCGGGATCGACCGGGCCGATCTGGATGCGCTTTATCAAGGTGCGGTCCGGGTGGATGCCGCCCCGACACCCCAGGAGGCCGCGGCATGAGCGCCCCGTCCCGCCACAGCCTGCCGCCGCGAATGCGCATGCCTTCGGCGCTGGCCTGGGTGCTGATGGTCACCTTCGCCGCCTTCTTCCTTCAGGGGCTTTACGGCGCCGAAGTCTCGGTTGACCGGTTGCTGCGGGGGGCCACGAATTTCGTGCGCTTCGTGTCGCTGGCAATCCCCCCCGATTTCGCCCGTTGGGAAACCATTGGCTGGGCCATGCTGGAAACGCTGAACATCGCAGTGGTTGGCGTGACCTTCGGCTGCCTTCTGTCGATTCCGCTGGCTCTGCTGGCCGCCCGCAACACCGCGCCGAACGGGGTGATCCGGTTCGTGGCGCGGCAGTTGATCGCCATTGCCCGGACCATCCCCGATCTGATCTGGGCGCTGATCTTCGTGGTGGCGGTGGGGCTGGGTCCACTGGCGGGAATTCTGGCCATCATCATGGATACGGTCGGCTTTGTGGCACGGTTCTACTCCGAACGCTTCGAGGAGGTGCAGAAAGGCCCCGCCGAGGCGCTGACCTCAACCGGGGCGGGGCGTCTTTCGGTGATCGCCGGGGCGATCCTGCCCGAAAGCTTTGCCTCGATGACGGCAACCTCGCTTTACTCTGTTGAAAAGGCGATCCGCTCGGCGGTGACGCTGGGGCTGGTTGGGGCAGGAGGGATCGGGGTGGAACTGTCAACCGCAATGCGGCTGTTTCAATACGATCAGGCAGCGGCCATCATCCTTGTGGTTCTGGTGGCGGTGATCGGGTTTGAACAATTGTCATCGTCAATCCGCAAGCGGATCATCTGACCGCCGGACAGAACGGTACGACCCGCCGGTTGGGACTGCGGCAAACCGCCGATCCGCTATGGCCGGTTGCGATTTTCGGCTATGCCTGTCCGACAGTGGAATAGACCACTGTCCCGGCCTTCCTCCTGGACAGGTTGAGGACCCAGATACCAACGCCGAATCCTTCCCCTTGCGGATGACCCGAACCGATGCGCATCAGTGAACAATCCGACGGTTCCCCCTTGCCCGAAGGGCGCAAGGCGCAGGTGGCGGCCTTCGTGCAGCGCCATTTCACATGGCCCGGCAGTTTGCGGTTGCATGGCGCGGCCTTCGGTCTTGACCTCTTGCGCGCGCCTGCCAATGTCCTGCTGTCGCCGCTGCTTTTTCTGACGCGGATGCTGGCATGGTTGTGCCGCAGAATTGGGCTTGTCGCACTGTCAGGGTGGCTGATGCGGCGCAGATTGCTTTTGCGCACGGCGGTTTCGGCCCGCGTCGAGATTCTGATCCTGCGTGAGTTGCTGGCGGTGCCGCTGCCCCCCGATGCCGCCGGTCTTGACCAAGCGGCGCTGGGCCGGGCCCTGCTTGCCGCCCCTCCCTTGCGGGAACCGATCCGCCAGAGGGGCAGCCCTGCTGCTGCGCAGGCGATGTCGGACCGGATCCTTGACGCGATTGCCGAATATTCCGGCACGCGCGCGGCGATGGCCGAATTCACCACCGCGCTTGTCATGCTGGCGCTTGGCGCGGCCGTGTTCCAGTCACTGACCCCGGGGGCGATGTCCATGGCGCCGGGTCTTGCCGGACAGATCGCGCAGCGCGCCGCCATTGCCGAATTTCCGCTGGGGCCGATGCTGGGCGCAGGGTGGTACAGTGTCTTTCCCATCGGCCCCTCGCCGAGGCTGATCGCGCTGACCATGGCCGGTCTGGTTTTGTTCGGTGCCGTGGTCGCCAGTTTCGCGGGCATGATTGCAGATCCGGTTCAGGTGCGGCTGGGCATCCATCAACGGCGGCTCAACCGGCTTATGGCGGCTGTGGATGCCGAGATCGGGCACCAGCCCGAACAGCCCTTCGTGACGCGCGAGCATGTTCTGGTGCGGGTCTTCGACCTCTGGGACGCGGCCCTGTCGCTGTTCAGGGCCTTCCGCGGCTGAAATCGCTGCGGTGACGGCGTGAAGACAAGCCCGTCTGTGCCTGCCAGGTTGAAAAAAAGGCTGGAACACACCGGACCGCAGCAATGGCTGGGCACATGACGCCGGGCGAAGTCAACCGATACAGGCGGCAGCCGACCGCTTGACCTTGCCCAAACTGCTGGTGGAGGGCGCATCAAACGGGACACAGAAGCCCAGAACGGGGCCATATTGCCGCAATCGCATGATTTTAAAGCCAGTTCTGGCAACAATCTGGGAAGTGGTGAGCCGGACAGGATTCGAACCTGTGACCCGCTGATTAAAAGAAAAAATTCAACTGATTTTGTAAGGTAACGGAAGGGCACAGGATCGGCGCTAAAAGCCCTAGATTTTATTGGATAATTCTCTTATCAGGGTGTCGGGGCGGATCAAGCGGTTTCGTTCGGTGTTACCCCAAGCTGTTACCCCAAATGTTACCCCAGAGGACCATTTGATTATGGCGAAGGCACTGACGACCAAGGCTGTCGAAGCGGCGAAACCTGATCGGGAACGGCGGTATGAACTCGCTGATCCGGCGTTTTCGGGCCTCTATCTCGTGGTTCAGAAGACCGGGGCGAAGTCCTGGGCGCTGCGTTATCGCTTCGGCGGGAAGTCGGTCAAGATGACCCTCGGCCGGTGGCCGATCATGGGGCTGGCCGATGCGCGGGCGGCAGCATCAAGGGCGATTGCCAAGATCGAGCATGGCGTGAACCCGGTGGAAGAGGCGAGGGCCGAGAAGGCCAAGAAAGAGGCCATCGACCGGAACACGGTGCAGGCGCTGGTCACTCAATTCGAAAAGCGGCACCTTCGGTCCCTTCGCAGCGGGGACGCGGTGCTGCGGCAATTCAACCTGCATGTCCTGCCGGTCTGGGGCGACCGGGATGTGCAGACCATCACAAAGCGCGACGTGATCGAGCTTCTGGACGGCATCACCGATAGCGGCCGGGCCACCACGGCAAACCGGATCCGGGCCTATCTGTCGAAGTTCTTCAACTGGTGCGCCAGCCGTGACGTGATCGACGTGCCGCCCACCCTGACCGTCAAGGCGCCCGTGAAGGAACGAACGCGCGAGCGCGTCCTGTCGGATGACGAAATCCGCTGGCTCTGGCGGGCCTGCGATGCCGGGGGCTTCCCCTGGGGCGCCTTCGGCAAGCTGTTGCTGCTGACCGGCCAGAGGTTGGCCGAGGTCGCGGAAATGACCGATGCCGAGATTCGGGGCGATGTGTGGCAACTCGCATCGGCCCGCACGAAAAACGGGCGGGCGCATGATGTGCCGCTGTCCGGCGCGGCAACGGCTGCGCTGGCCGCGATTGAGCGCGTGGCGGATGAGGATGGCCGGGTGCGGTTTGTGTTCACCACGACCGGCACCAGTTCGGTGTCGGGGTTTTCAAGGGGCCGGGCCGGTCTGCACAAGGCGATGCAGGAGATCGCGGCGAAAGAGCGGGGGGAGCCGGTTGAGATTCCGCACTGGACCTTTCACGATCTGCGCCGGACCTGCGCCACGGGGCTTGCGCGGCTGGGCATTCCCGTGCGCGTGACAGAGGCGGTGCTGAACCATGTCAGCGGCACCGGCGGCGGCATTGTCGCGGTCTACCAGCGCCACGACTATGCCGAGGAAAAGCGCCGCGCGCTGGATGCCTGGGCGGCCTTCCTGGCCGAGCTGGTCGAGGGCAAGGCCGGGAATGTGGTCAGGCTGCGGGGGTGAGGGCTTTCTTGACATGTGCGGGGTGTTCACTAAATGCTAAGGCCATAGGGTGACGAGTGGTCACCTGTCACCTGAGAACCCGCCATGCCCGCGCATAAACAGTCCAGCACAGGAAAACATGTCATCCCCTCCAAGGGGGGCTGGAAGGTGCGCTCTGTCGCAGCCTCTGCCCTGACACAATCCGTTGCCAAGGGCACCAGCAGCGCGGCGACCAAGGAGGCGATCAAGAGCAACGCGGATCGTCACCGCGAAGCCATGATCCGGCTGGCAAATCGGTAAGCGTCACTATCGACTGACCCTGCAGGATGCCCTCGATGCCCATGACCTTGCCCTGGGCTATGGCGGCGGGCGGCGGGGCGTTCTGAACCTCGCATCGCTTGAGGGCGCGTTGGGGCGTCCCTATCACGGCTATCACCGCGCCATTCACCTGAAATGCGCGGCGCTGCTGCATGGCGTTGCCACGTCGCACGGGTTTTCGGATGGGAACAAGCGGTCTGCATGGGCCTGCACCTTCGTGCTGATCGACCGCAGCGGCTATAGTCTGGAAACCCTGCCCGGGGACCGGATCGATGATGTGGTGGTCGATGTTGTCGAGCGCAAGCTGTCGCTGGAGGATCTGGCGGCGTGGTTCAAGGTGAGGCTGGTGCGGGCGTGAAAGAATTCATTTTCGGATTCGCTGTGTAAATTTAATGTGGGATATATCGTCAGGCAAAGGATTACCTTCGGCCTCCTTATTTTTCTCAAGCCGCTCGCCAAGAATAGTGCTCTCAATTCGCATCAAAGCTAAATCTGATGGGTTCGAATTCGAAGTAAGATCGGATATTTTCGTTAGGTATAGGACATTTTCCTCTGTTGCGCCAAGGCAGGTAAGTTCATCAAATTCTTTTCTTACTCCTTCTAGAGCAGACTCCCACACCTGACGTTCTTTATCTGTCTCGGATTTACTTAGATTAAAGAACGAAATAGTGTGCTCATCCAGTAGTTGTTTAAGTCTTCTTCTTTGAAGCTCGCGCCAAATCTCCTCAAGAGTTGTTGCAGGATACTTCTCTTCGAGGGTCGCGACGATCTCAGCATTCATCGACCGGTTGTTCGCCTCAGCGGCGGCCTTGATGCGCTCTCGCATGCCCTCAGGCGGACGGATCACTATCTGGCCTAGCTCTTCGCGTTTGCTTCTGGTCATGACGGCTCTCGTTTATGGTTAGTCACAGATTGTGTCTACTTTTCGCTTGACGCAATACTCACAGATGGTGACTATGCTCGCACTATGTGACCAAACGGAGGTCATGCTATGGCATGGAGGTGGCAATGAAGGTTGTTCAGGTTGGAATTCGCTTTCCGACCGATGTGAAGTCGTGGCTGGAGGATCAAGCGCGACTGAACAGGTCGAGTCAGAACTCGGAAGTTGTGCGCGCGGTGCGGGCGCAGATGTTGGCAGCGGGGGTCGAGTTTGGCGACCAGCCCCCCGCTGCCGTGAAGGCTCAGAAGAACCATTCGGAGGCACAAGACCATGCAGCCGAGTGAAACGCAAGAACAGGCAACGCCCGCCACGGCGGCGCGGCTGCTGACTTCGGGCGCGGTGCGCAAGCTCTGCGGCGGGATCTCGAAGCCGACGCTGCACCGCTGGATGAACCGGCCCGAGCTGGGCTTCCCCAAGCCCATCACCATCGGGCAACGCAATTACTGGCGCGAAAGCGGCATTCTGGCATGGCTCGATGCGCGCGAGGTGGCGGCATGAACCCGGAACTTCAGCAATATCTGGCCGATCTGCAAAGGAAAGCCATGCGGCTGCAGGTTCTAATCAGCGCCATGAACGCCTGTCTGGATGATGAAACGCTGCAGGATGCGGTTGTCGCCATGGTGACCGCTGCCGAGGAACTGGCAACCGGCCTGAACCACGGCCTTGACAGCGTATCAATGCCGGGGGGCAACTGATGGGCAATCCGCTTTTGTCGCACATCCAGCGCCAGCATGACGTTGCAATCACTCTGGAAGGGGTGCTGGAAGCCGTTTCCATCCTCCGGGCCGAGCAACTGGGTGAGAACGCTGTCGATAGCCTGATGGTCGTTGCACTGGATCTGGTTGGGCGGCTGACCCAAGATTTGGACAGCATAAACCTGCCCGTTGGCCGGGATCGCGCGCTTTACGATCCGCGATCCGCCTGAACCCGGTGCCTCGCGGAATGGCTTCTGACAGCACAACAGGCGATCCTGTGCCGCATGCGGACTGGGTAGGATTCCAGTGGCTTGAGTCCGTTCGGTGCGATGCCTCGCTAACGCCCTTGGCGCGGCTGCTGGCGCATGAGCTGGCCCTGTCCGTATGGGCCAGCGAAACCGGCCAGCGCAACCCGGATCCCGAGGCGCTGGCGCGGTGTCTCGGGGTGTCGGGTAAGATGATCAGACGGGCGTTGGCCGAGCTGTGCCGCGCCCGCCATGTCCGGTGCGCTGGTGGCAAAATCGGGGTGCCGTGGTGAGTGTGGTTCTGATGTCAGCGGTATTTGCATACCCGGATTTTGCACCGCATGAGAAGCTTGTCATGTTGGCGCTGGCCGATCATGCCGACGAACTGAACGAATGTTTCCCCTCAATTGCGCGGCTGGTGCGGATGACCGGCATGAGTGAGCGTGGGGTTCAGCAAGTTATTCGGCGGCTTGAACAGCGGGGGTTCATCGTCACCAGGTCGAACGCCGGGCGCAAGGGATCCAACCGATTCAGGTTGTGTCTGCCTGTGCTTCAGGCACCTTCTACCCCCGCACCCGGTGCACCCCCGCACCCGGTGCCCCCCGCACCCGGTGCACCCTACCCCCGCACCCGGTGCACCCTCACCCCCGCACCCGGTGCACCCAAACCATCAATTAACCATCAAGAACCTTGCGCGCCTGTGGGCGGGCGCGCCCGCGAGGCCAAGCGCCGGAAGCACGGAAACTCCGATCAAGCCCCAGTTGGAGACCGGAACGCCGTCCTGATGTTGTTTGCTGAGAAAATCAACGCAGGCCGATATGTCGCGCCCTCTGCCCTGTCCGCGGGGCAGGTGAGAGAGATGCGGGAGCGCGGGCTTGTGACCGAGGAAAGTCTGAAACGATCAGGCCTTGAGGGCTGATCACGAAGCGAAAGGAAGCTGGAATGAAAGCTGAGAACTTGAAGGATAACCCGGTCGCGGATCGGCTGGTCGGTATTCCCCAGATCGCGCCGGTGGTCGGGGTCTGCAACTGCACCCTGCGCAAGATGGCCAAGGCCGGAACCAACGGCATCCCGGTGCGCTGGGTCGGAACGCGCTGGTGGGCCTCGCGGCGTGAGCTGACCGCATGGCTGGAAGCGCAGGTTACGGGACCGGGCGCATGAGGCGGGGCGGGCGGGGCTTCCGCACCGGGGGGCAAGGGGCGGCGCAGGTCAACCCGATCTCACAGGGATACTTCAAGATCACCACGGGGAGTCTGACGGCGGAACAAGCGCGGGCGATGCGCGGCAAGCCGGGTTCGCTGGGCACTGTGGGCCAGCAGTATTTCTCGTTGGTCAGGGTGATCGGATCGACCCGGATCTTCATCGGCGATTTCACAACCAGAACCGAGGCCGAGCATGCGGCCCGGTTGATCTGCCGCGATGAGAACGTGCGGCTGGTGTTCGCCCTCGACTGATCCGCGCCGCCCCGGGGGGTGGTCCTGAACTTTGACCCCTTCGCGGGGACCGGCGCGGGGTGGCAAACGCTAGATTTGCGGTAAATAGGCTTTTTATCAAAGCCTTAGACATAAGAAAGGGGATTGAGAGCATGGGCAACGTCGGGGAAATGGGGAAATCGCTGGCGATTCCGGACGATCCGGCGCCGCTGGATCGGTGGCGGGCGGACGATGTCCTTGAACCGAACCGCGATCTCTGGGGCATGAAGTCAATCGCAAGCTGCCTCGGCGTGGCCGTCGAAACGGCGCGTCGCTGGGCAAACGATCCGGCCAGCGACCTGCCGGTGACGAAGCCGATGGGCCGGTGGTTTGCGCGCAGCAGGGAGCTGCGGGCATGGCGGGCGCGGCGCTGATGTTGCGTTTTGTTGTGAAATGTTGCGTTTTGACTGGTTTTGCCAGCTTGGCCCGGCCTGATTTCGTCCCGCATAAACTGAAGGATGAAACTCTGGCCCTTCACCCGCACGGCCCCTGCGCCGGAAACCAAGTCGTTCACCACGGCGTCGAGCTGGGATGAGCTGATCACCGGAAGCGCGCCCAGTGTTGCGGGGATCGCGGTGACCTCTGCGGAGGCGATGCAGGTGCCGGTGGTCGCGAACGCGGTTCAGCTGATCTCGGAGGCCGTTGCCAGCCTCGATGTGATGGTGAAGCGGATCGATGGCACCTCGGAAATAGACGTTCCCGATCACCCGCTTCTGCCGCTGCTGCGCGGCGATGCGAATGACTGGACCAGCGGCTTTGAGCTGATCCGGCAGATCGTCCAGGACGCGCTGACCCGGGATGCCGGCGGCATGGTCTGGGTGAACCGCCCCAACGGCGAGGCGCGCGAACTGGTGCGCTACCGGCACGGGTTCATTTCCTTCGAGGTCGATCAGAACACCGGGGAACGGCGCTACAAGCTGTCCAGCAACATGATCCCGGCGCGTGATGTGATCCACCTTCTGCCGCCTCTCGGCCGCGCGCCCCTGACGCTGGCGCGGGAAGCCATCGGCATCGCGGTGGCACTGGACCGCCATGCGGCCCGACTGTTCTCGCGGGGGGCTCGGCCTTCCGGTGCGCTGACATTCCCCACGGGGATCGGGGAAAGCGCGGTGAAATCGGGGCTGGCTGCTTGGCGGCAGGCGCATGAGGGCGAGGATCGGGGCCGCACGGCAGTTCTGCCTGACGGGATCACCTTCCAACCCTACACCTTCAATTCCACCGATGCGCAGTTCCTTGAAAACCGACGGTTCCAGATCGAGGAAATCGCCCGGATCTTCAACATCCCGGCCCCGATGGTGGGCGATCTGTCGCGCGCGACCTGGTCGAATTCTGAACAGAAGGGCCGGGAATTCCTGTCCTACACGCTGGAACCTTGGCTGCGCGGCCTCGAGGGGGCCATGCGCCGGGCGCTGTTTTCGGATGCCGAGCGCGCCGATCACGTCATCCGCTTTGATCGCGACGACCTGACCCGTGCGGATCTCGCGACCCGGGCCACGGTCATCAACAGCCTGATCGCATCGCGCACCATCAACAGCAATGAGGGGCGCAGCTGGATCGGTCTGCCGCCGCGCGCGGGCGGCGATGAATTCCTGAACCCGAACATCACCAGTGGCCCGCCCCCGGCCGCTCCGCCAGCGAAGGAACCGACCGATGAACCTGAGTGACGTTTCCGCCATTGCCGAGGATCAGGACCGGGGGCGCTGGCTTGACCTTCTGGACCCGTTCGACGGCAAGCCGGTGGGCATCCGCCTGCTGGTGGCCGGACCCGATTCGATGGTGCAGGCCCGGGCCCGCCTGAAGCTCGCGGATGAGCTGGCCGACATGGCCGATGATGAGGGCCGGGTTTCCGCCGAGAACCGCGAGACGGCCCGCCTGCGGAACCTCGCGCGCTGTGTCCTCGGCTGGGAGGCCTCCGAGGACGGCAAGCCGGTGCCCTTCAGTTTCGAGGCTGTCCTGCGCCTGCTGAAGGCCGGGCGCTGGGTGCAGGAACAGGTTGATGATTTCGCGGGATCGCGCCGCGCCTTTGCGAAGGGTGCCGCGTGATGGATCGTAGCCTGATCGAAACCAAGATCCTTGCCGACGATTCCGGCGCGATCAGTGCGCTGGCATGGCCCTTTGCCGTTCCGGATCGGGTGGGCGACATGATCCAGAAGGGGGCCTTCGCAGGCATGAAGCTGCCGCTGCCGATGCTCTTTGGCCACGACCAGAATGACCCGGTGGGCGTCTGGGAAGTGGCCGAGGAAAAGGCAGAGGGCCTGCACCTGAAAGGCC
This sequence comes from Szabonella alba, assembly GCF_016765775.1. Classification (GTDB taxonomy): domain Bacteria; phylum Pseudomonadota; class Alphaproteobacteria; order Rhodobacterales; family Rhodobacteraceae; genus Szabonella; species Szabonella alba. The sequence goes on from NZ_JAESVN010000017.1 coordinate 29,420, forward strand.
GCCTGCTGGTCGATGATCTGCCCCGCGCGCGTGAGGTCCGCGCGCTGGTGCAGGCCGGTGCGGTGCGCGGGATCTCCATCGGCTTTGTCACCCGCAAGGCTGACCGGCGCAGCCCGCGCGGTCGGATGATCACGGCCCTCGACCTTATGGAAGCGTCCCTTGTGACGATCCCCATGCATCCCGGCGCGCGGGTGACCAGCGCGAAAGATGCGGTCTGCGCCCTGCGCTACACCGCCGCCCTTCAACGCGCCATGGCGCAGCTTTCCCGGAGTTAAGATGAAACACGTTTTGCACCACCAGCTGCTCGGCAGCACGGCCCTCACCCGCAAGGGCGAGGATGATGACCCCTCCGATATGGTCACCAAGGCGATTTCCGATCTCGCCAAGACGGTCGATGACCGGCTGAAAGAGGTCGAGAAGAAGACCGATACCACCAAGCTCGGGGATCGCCTCGACAAGCTTGAGGCCAAGATGAACCGGCCCAAGGGCGAGGGTGACGACAAGGCCGATGAACCGAGCGTCGAGCGCAAGGCCTTCGCGGCCTATCTGCGCCTCGGGGATGCGATCAGCCCCGAGGACCAGAAGGCGCTGAATCAGTCCAGCAACCCGGAGGGCGGCTATCTGGCGCCTGCCGAGCTTTCCACCGAAGTCATCCGCGATCTGGTCGAGTTCAGCCCGATCCGGGCCGTTGCATCGGTGCGCGGCACGGGCGCGCCCTCGACCATCTACCCGACGCGCGGCGATCTGACGAATGCGAAATGGGTGGGAGAAACCCAGACCCGCGAGGCTTCCGGCATCACCTTCGGCCAGAAGGAAATCGCGGTGAAGGAACTCGCCACCTTTGTCGATATTTCCAACCGCCTGCTGGGCGATGCGCCGCAGGCCGAGACGGAAGTGCGCGCCGCCCTGGCCGAGGATTTCGGCAAGAAGGAGGCCACGGCCTTTGTCTGGGGTGAGGGTGTTCTGGAACCCGAGGGCTTCATGGTGAACCCCGATATCGCCTTCACCGCCAATGGCCATGCGGCGAACCTGTCGCCGGATGCGCTGATCACGCTGCTCTATGCTTTGCCCGCGACCTATCGCAACCGGGGTGCCTGGGCCATGAACGGCACCACGCTGGCCGCGATCCGCAAGCTGAAGGATGGCGATGGCCGGTTCCTGTGGCAGCCCTCCTATCAGGCGGGGCAACCCGAGATGATCCTCGGGCGGCCGGTGGTCGAGATGGTGGACATGCCCGATATCGGCGCCGATGCCTTCCCGATCATCTATGGCGACTGGGAAGCCTACCGCATCCTCGACCGGATCGGCCTCGACGTTTTGGTTGATCCCTACACCCGCCGCACCAACGGCATGACCCGGATCCACGCCAACCGGCGCGTGGGCGGCGGCGTCCTGCAGGCCGCGCGGTTCCGCAAACTCAAGATGGCTGTCAGCTAAGGAGGCCCTGCCATGCGTGACCTTTATTCCGATATCCGCGCGGTCCAGGCGCTTGCCTCGGCCTCGCGCAGTGCGGCCATCACCGGCCCGGCCATCGACCTTCTGGGCGTGGGTCGGATGGCGGTGATCGTCAACACCGGCGCCATCACCGGGGACGGTGATTTCGGGGCCACGCTTCAGGAAAGCGATGACGGCTCCACCGGCTGGACCGATGTGGATGCCGCCCAGATCCAGAGCGATGCCCCGGCCACGCTTGCGGCCACCACCTCTTACCGGCTGGGCTATCTCGGCTGGAAGCGGCATGTGCGCCTGTCCCTGACCAAGGCCGGGGGCACCAGCATGCAGGTCGGCGCGGTGGCGGTGCTGACCGATCTGGCCGAGCGTCCGGTGCCCTGATGCCGGTGCGCGCGCCTCGTCTTTGTGCTTGCGGACATCGGGTGCCATCCGGTGCGCGATGCCCCTGCGAGGCGCGGCGCGATGCCGAACGCAAGGCCCGGTTCGACAAGGCCCGCCCCAGCGCCTCGGCGCGCGGGCTGGGGGCGGACTGGCGCCGCCTGCGCACCGATCATCTTGCGCGCAACCCGTGGTGCTGCCGCTGCGGTCGGCCTGCGCAGGAGGTTGATCACATCATCCCGCGCCGCGAGGCGCCCGAGCGGCGGCTCGATCCGACCAATCTGCAATCGCTCTGCACTCCCTGTCATTCCGGCGCCAAGCAACGCGAAGAGCGCCTTCAGCACAAAGGAACTGTGAAATGACCATCTTTGCGACGAATGGCGCGAAACTCTATATCGGGGCGGCGCTGGCCGCCAAATCCTCGGATTTCGTTCTGGCTGATTTCGACGGCGAGACCTGGGCCGAGATCGGGGAAATCGAAGGTCTTGGTTCGGTCGGGGATACCTCGGCGGAAATTACCTTCGACAGCGTATCGTCAAGCCGCACCCGCAGGCTGAAAGGGACGCGCAATGCGGGCACGATGGAGGTGGTCTGTGGCGTTGACTATGCCGATGCGGGGCAGATTGCGCTGCTGGCGGCCGAAAAGGCCACCCATGACTATGCGTTCAAAATGGTGCTGTGTTGATTTTCACCCAGAACTGACCCGGGTAGGCGTGTAATTTTCATTGAGATTTGACCCATGTGACCCTTCTCCCGCGCGGTGAGCGACGGGGGGCAATGGAGTGATAAACATGGGACTATTGAA
>NZ_JAESVN010000018.1 GCF_016765775.1 Szabonella alba
CCCCCGCTGCCCCCGTCAGCGCCGCTGCGGCCAAAGGCCCCTCTCCGGCCTCCTGCCCTGCAAAGGACCGGCGCAGCTGCTCGGCCGCCGCCGCCTCCCAGGCCGTGAACCCGGCCAGAACCGGAAAGCCCGAGCGGATGTTGCGGGCGAAATCGGCAAAGAAGGCATGGCCGGAAACGGCGCTGATCTCGGCCTCGGGCGCCTCCGCCAGCCGCCGCGCCGCCTGCCCGCGCAGCGCCCGCAGACGGTCCTCGAACCCCGCAGGGGTCGGCCCCGCATGCACCGCCCAGGCCCCCGTCAGAACATCCGCCTCGAAAGACGCGCCATAAAGCGCGTCCAGCAGGGCTGTCGGGGACAGATCCTGCGGCGGGGCCGGGGGGGCCGGCAGGAAAGGCAGGATCAGATGCGGATCGACATGGAAGACCTGTTCTCCGCGCAGCCCATGCGGCAGGAACCGCCTGCGCAGCCGGTGATAGCGCGCCGAGCCGAGAACTACGGTCATCCGGTGCCCGCCAAGCTGTCCCGCCAGCGACCAGCGATGCAGATCCGTGCCTTCCGGCAGCAGCGCAAACATCTGCGCGCCGCCCGGGGCCAGCAGCGCATCGCCCAGCAGGGCCGGATCGGCCAGAACCACCGCGCGCGCGCTCCGAAGCGCTGCGATCCGTTCGGGCAGGGCCATGCCGGTCATGTCCAGCGTGACGCAGCCGCGGGCCTCCAGCGCGTGTCGCAGGGGGGTGGCATTGCGCAATGTCCGTGCCGTTTCAGATGACCAGAGCAACAGCCGCTCCCCCGCCGCGGCCCGGCCGGTCCCTGCCGCCCGCAAACCGGACAGCAGGTTCATATCGGCGGGGGACAGGGTCAGATCCTCCGGATCCCCGGTCAGGGCCGCATACAGCCTGCCGATGCGAAGCTGCTCGCCGGGGACCAGATCGCGCAGGGGATGGCCGGGCAGGCACAGACCGAGGGCCGCCCGGCAGACCGGGGGCAGATCGGCATCGACCAGCACCGGGGTTCCCGCCGGGGCCATCCGGGCCGCCAGCAGGATGCGCGGCAGCGTGCCGGTCAGGAAACCCGTCCAGGCGCTACGCTCTCCTGCCGCCAACCCCGCCTTGGCCAACCCCGCCTTTGCCAGCTCCTGATCTGCCCGCCCGCCGGTCCCGGCGATTGCCGCCGGAACTTCGCGGATTGCGGGATTTTCCTGTGGCGGGGGCTGATCCGCCTCGCCTGCGGTGAGGGCCAGCCAGTCGCCCCGGGCGGTGCGGCAGATCGCGCGGCCTGCCGGAACCAGCGCCGCCTCAAGATGCAGGATCTGCCGGGGCGGCCGCATCACGCGACGCGACGACAGGGGCAGGTGCTGCAGGGACGACACCCGGGGGCGCGGAATATCCCCAGGCCCGGCGGGACCGGCTTCGGCTGCGATCTCCTCGGGGAAGGCCGTTTTGCGCATTGTTCCCGTTCCCCCTGTTGTGCCGCTTGCCGTGATGTGCGGCAGAATTCCGCCCCTTGCAATGACCGAAAGCCCGGTCAGGGCCTGCGCTGCCTGCAAGGCGGTTGCAACCCCGTTCCGGCCTGATTAGAGGCTGAAGACAGAGGCATTGCCCTGCCTGCAGGATACCGGCCTGTCGGGCAACCGGATTTCCGGGTGGCGGCCGTGATGCCCGGGCAGGCGGGAAGGAAGACAGATGCTGCATGACCAGCCGGACCGGCACCCGGAGGCCTGCAAGACCGGATCCGGCCGTCATGGCGGTATTCTGGTCACGCGGCGCGGCTGGCGGCCGCAGGATGCAACGGAACGGGGCGCGCTGGATCTTCTGCTGGACTGTGGTCCGCTGACCGATCCGGAAACCCCCGGACTGCCGGCCTATCTGGGCTTCCCATGGTCGGCCTATTTCGACAGTCTCGGCGCCCCGCAATCGCTGGAGGCCCCCTATCTGCGCAGTGCCTACCGGACGCTCTGCGCCGCGGTTCCGCAGGGGGTGGGGGTGGTGACGCTTTGCACCCATCCGGGCCTGCCCGACCATCTGGATGCCCTGGTTTCGGCCGGGGTGAGTGATGTCTTCTGGCCCGGGACGATGCCGGGGCAAAGCAGCCTGCCGCAGGCGCCTGGCCTGCGCCTGCATCCTTTCCCGGCCTTGCCCGGCCCCGCCATATCCGGCCCCGGGATGCCCCCGGTTGCGGGGGAGGGCCCCGCCGGGGCCTTTGCGGTCTGCACCGATGGCGGCAACCATCCCCGGCTCTGGGCCGCCTTGGCGGCGGGGCTGATCCCGGTCCTGTCGACTGCCGGCCCGCTTCTGCCCGGGGACGGGGCGCTCTGGCAGGCGGCGGCAGTCCTGCATGACGGGTCCGGGGCGGCACGGTCAGACCTGCCTGCGCGGCTGGCGGATATCGCGGCCGATCCTGAACGGCTGGCGGCGATGCGTCAGGCGGGGGCGGGGCTGGGGCTGCTTTATGGGCCGGGGCGCATGGTCCATGATGTGCTGTCCTGTCTGACGGAGCGGGCGGACCCGGCGGTGGGATCCCGCATCCTTGCCGCCGCCGCCCCGATGACGGCCCCCGGCGCGGGGAACGGGACGGTGACCGGGGCGGGACAGGGCCTGCTCGGCCCGCTCCTGCAGCGCCTGTCGGGGCGCGGTACCCTGCTTGCCGCCGAGGCGGAACGGGTGCTGCAGCAGGCCGCAGGCGATCTGCTGAGCGGCCATGGCGCGGATCTGGCGCTGGCCCCCGGTCCGCAATCGGCGGCGGCCTGGCGGCTGATCGGCCTTGCGCGCCGGACCCTGGGCGAGGACAGCCCGGCCTGCGCGCGGTTTGACGGGATCGTCACCCTGTTGCGCGGGCGGGGCCTGCTGCCCACCCGCCGTCCTGTCCGGGACAGGGCAACAATCCTGACCGGGGGCCAGATCGGAAGCGGGACAGAAAACCGTACCGGACTGGGCGCCAGGCCCCTCCGGGTCTTTCTGCTGGGTCCGCGCGGGCAGCGGACACCTCTGGCCTATGCGCCGCTGCGCTGTCATCTGGCAGGGCGCATGACCTTTGTCGGGCGCGCCGAAGAGGCCGATCTGGTCGTGACCGGCTGGAACCGTGATCTGGAGGACAATCGCGACCTTCTGGCGGCCCTCTGGCGCGACGGGGTGCGCCCGCGCCTTGTGGTCCTGTCCGAAGAGCCGCTCTGGGACAGCCTGTGGAGCGGCGGGCTGGCGCCACGCGACCGGCTGCTGGACTGCGGCGACGGGGTGCAGCTGCCTTACCGCCATCTGAACCATGCCAATTCCGGCATCTTCCGCTTCCACAGCCTGCCCTGGTTCATCCTGAGCGATGACCGTTTCGCGGCGCGCTATGCGCTGCTGACCGCGGCCTTTGCCGCGCTGTCGCCCGGGGCATTGCTGCGGCACTGGCAGACCGTGCCCTGGCAGGCCGCCTTCGTCGCCGAACGCCGCGTGACACCGGATTATGCAGCCGCCTTCCCCGCCGAGGGGGTCATGGGGCTCAGTCTGTACCGCAGCCGCGTGGCGGATCTTGTTCCCGGAGAGCGGGTGCTGCGCCTGGGGCAGGGCTGGCCCGGCACCATGACCCGCCGGCAGGATCTGCCGGACTGGCATCTGGACAAGCTGGCACGCCTGCATGGGCAGGTCCGGCTTTGCGGCGCCTATGAGAACACGCTGCAGGCCGATTATATCACCGAAAAGCCCTTTGACGCCTTCGCGGTCGGGGCCATCCCGGTGGTGTTTGCCGATGCCGGGCACCGGCTGCCCGATCTGATCCCGCCCGAGGCGATGCTGAACACGCGGTTCTGCGCGCCCGATATGGCCGCGGCCCGGATCGCGGCTTTCGTGCCGGATCTGGTCCTGGCCGAGGCCTGGCGTGAGGCCGCACAGGACCTGCTGGCGCGGTTGCGCGACCCGGCGCTGATCCTTGCCGAGCGCCAGCGGCTGGCCGATGCCTGTCTTGAGGAATTCAACCTGTTCATTGACGCGGCCGACAGCGCAACTGTCGTCTGACCGAAAGAAGGAACCCCATGTCCGAGTCCCGTCCTGTCGTCAGTGTCCTGCTTTTGTGCCATAACGAGGCTGTCTTCATCCGCCGGGCGATCCGCTCGGTGCTGGAGCAGAGCCTCACGCAGCCGGTCGAGATCATCCTGATGGATGATGCCTCCAGTGATGGCAGCGCCGGGATCGTGACGGCCGAGGTCGCCGCCGCCGCCCGCCCGGGCTTCAGTCTCAGGGTGATCCGTTCCGAGACCAATCTGGGCAATGCGGGCGCTTTCGTGACGGCCCTCGAGGCGGCGCAGGGGCGTTATTACCATGTTCTCGACGGGGATGATTTCTGGATAGACCCTGACAAGCTCAGCCGTCAGGTGGCGATCCTCGAGGCGCATCCGGAGCTGGCGGGGGTGGCGCACCGGACCATCCTGCGCGCCTCGGAAGATGGCAGCGAAAGTTTCCATCCGCAGCAGGATCCGCCGAAACAGGTCCTGCAGCTGGAGGATTTCCTGACCGGCGGCCTCTATTTCCACACCAGTGCCATGCTGTTCCGCAACCGGTTCCGCAACCCCGGCACCGGGCAGGTCACGGTCCCCGCGATCCTGCGCGAGGTGCGCGGCGACATGGTCCGCCTGTTCATCCATGCCGCGCAGGGCGGGATCTTCTATCTGGCGCAGACCATGTCGGTCTATGATGACCATCGCGGCGGCATCTGGACCGGGCTGGACTGGCCGGGGCGTCAGCGCCTGCTGAACAGGCTTTACAACCAGCTGTCCGAACATGGCTATCTGTCCGATATGGGAGAACCGGCGGCGGCGGAATATCTGGCCGGGCGGCTGGCCGCGATCGCGGCCTATGCCCCGACCGCGCTGCGCCCGATTTCCCTTCACCCCGATCAGGTGGCGGGGCAGCCCCGCCAGCGGCTGACCGAGATCAGCCGGATCTCCGGCATCCTCGATCTGGAAACCCAGCTGACCGCCCTGACGGCGCAGGGCAGTCACGAGGATGCGCTGCGTCTGGTCCACCGGTTTCTGACCGCCATCGGCTATGACCGCAACATCGCGCGTGCCGCCCGGTCGCGGCGGCTTTCCTGCCCTGAAATCGACTGGCACTGTGCCCATATCGGCGGGCTGATCGCGACCCGGCAGAATATCCTGCCGGTGGCCGCCGACCCTGCGGAGGCCGCGGCAGGCCCGGTCGTGCTGATCGTTTCGGGCATGGCCGGAGCGCAGGACGAAACCTGGCAGACCACGCGGGAGATGATCGAACTCTGGCGCGGCCGGGCAAAGCTCGTGATCATTTCCACCGAAATCCTGCCCTCGATGGCGGATATCCAGGCCCGTGTCGGCCCTGATGTGGAGCTGTTGCTGAACACCCAGACAAGCCTTGTCGAAAAGACGGCCTGGCTGATCTGGCATGTCGCCCGGCTCAGACCCTCGCGGATTCTGGTCAATCCCCTGCGCAACGATGTGGCGATCATGGCCGGGCTGCGGCGCGAACATGCGCCCCATATCCATCTGCTGGGCAGTTACGACACCGGCTATCTGCCTTGCGTCCATTCCTATGCGCTGGATGGTTATGTCGCCCGCAGACCCTATGACATGGCCTGGTTCCACAAGCTGTCCCCCAACCGCCAGATCCTGCATCTGCCGCGCCTTCTGCCCGCTGCCGCCGCCCCCGACCCCCTGACGGCGGACCGCGAGACGGTTACGGCAACGGCAACGCTGACCGCCGACCGCGCAGAAGGGAGTTACGATTACACGCTCAGCATGATCGTGCCGCTTCTGCTGGCCTCGGGGGCGCAGCGCCATATTCATGCAGGCCCGCTCTCTGCGGCACTTCTGAACCGCCTCCGCAAGGAGATGATCCGGCGCGGGATCCCGGCCGGGGCCTTTGTCCATCTGCCCGATGCCGCAACGGGTGGTTCCGGAACAGGTGGGGATATCGGGGCCGATCTGCGGGCGGCGGGGGCCACGCTGTTCCTGCACGGGTTCCCCTGGCCCGAGACGGGGCCGCTGATCTCGGCCATGGCGGCGGGGCTGCCGGTGCTGGCGCATCGCAACTATCTGCACCCGGCGCTGTCGCTGGCCGATCTCTGTCCGCCCGGCACCGTGGAATGGTGGAATGGCGAACATCTCGAGGCGATCCTGCGCGGCATCGGGCCGGACTGGCTTGCCGCGCAGTCAAAGGCGGTCTCGGCCCATGTCGCGGCGCATCTGTCGCCCGGGGCGCTGCTGGCCGGGCTGGGGGAGGGGTTCATGGTGCCGCGCGACCCCGCGACCCTGCCCGACCTGCCGGTGCCCGAGACGCGCCAGGAATTGCGCCGCCTGATGTCGGAGATCATGGAGATGACCCTGTTCCGGGCCTGAACTGCGGCAGGGGCTGCCGCTGGGGGCTGCGGGCGGGCCGCCGGGGGGGCGGGATCAGACCTTCATGTTGCCAAGATGGTGGCGGATGGCCTGTTCGATATCGTCAAAGACGACCAGCCGGCCCTTTTCCAGCACCATTCCCATGGTGCAGAGCCGCCGCATCAGTTCCATCGAATGCGACACGACGATGGCGCCGCTGTCATGCATCCGGGCGTTGAACACCTCTTCGCTTTTCTTGCGGAAGGCCGCGTCGCCGACGCTTGTCACCTCATCCACCAGATAGGTGTCGAAACGGATCCCCATGCTGACCCCGAAGGCCAGCCGCGACCGCATCCCCGAGGAATAGGTGCGGAAGGGCATGTGGAAATGGGGGCCCAGCTCGGCGAAATCCTCGACAAAGGCGGTCAGCGCATCGGTGTCCACACCATAGACGCGGGCGATGAAGCTGGTATTCTGCGCCCCGGTCAGTTCGCCATGAAAACTGCCCGCAAAGCCCACCGGCCAGGAAATCGTGCCATCGCTGAGAATCCGGCCCGATGTGGGCCTGATGGTTCCGGCGATGATGCGCAGCAGGGTGGATTTGCCCGCCCCGTTGCGCCCGAACAGGCCGACAGAGGTGCCGGTGGGAAAGACCACGCTGATGCCGTCGGCAACCGTCCGGCGCACCCCGTCAAGCACATAGGACTTGGAGATGTTCTCCAGCCGGATCATCGGCCTGCAGCCCGTATCATGATCGCCCGCGCCATGGTCCGGCTCAGCGCCTGTCGCGGATGCTGTAGAAGATCAGGACAGCGATCGCCCAGGCCGCGAAAAGGAAGAACCCGGTCAGGCCCAGCAAGGTCCAGCGTTGGGGATATTCGGATTTCTCGGCCTGGGTCGGCCGGATATGGGCGGCCAGATAGCGCGACTTGCGCTGCGCCTCGGCCAAAGCGCTGTCATAGGAGGCCAGCGCCACGCTATAGGCCTGTTCGGCGAATTCCCGGTCCACGGTCAGCCGCTCGAATTCGGACACCATGGTGGCGTAATCCTCACCGCCCGGGATGTTCTCGCTTTCGCTGAACTTGCGGCGCTCTTCCTCGATCCGGTTGCGGATCACCACGATACGCTGCTCGGCCTGGATGATGCGCGGATCGGTGCTGTTGGTCGTGACGCGCAGCAGGTCCAGCTCGATATAGCTTTCGGCCAGCTGCGCCTGAAGGTTGTTCAGAACGCCCATCTGGCCCTGAAGATCGGCGGCGGGATCCACCATCTGCGTACGGATGCGAAAGCCGGTCATCGCCTCTCGGGCGGTCTTGAGCCGCTCCAGCGCGCGGTCCATCTCGATCCGGGCATAGCGCGTGGCATCGTCCCGCGCCTCGGCGGCCAGCGCGTTGATCTTCTCGGTGCTGCGTTCAAGGATATGTTCCGCGATCAGGGTGGCCGCCTCGGGGGTGAAGGCCAGCACCTGAAGGGTCATCAGGCCCGAGTTCGAATCATAGGTGATCCGCACCTTGCGTTCCCAGTGGGACACCAGATCCTCGATCGTGCTGTCGGGGTCGAAGGCAAAGACTGGATCCCGGGGCCAGGCCCGGGCGTAGATCCCGCGCAGGCCGATCTGCGCATCGAGATCCCCGACCAGTTCCTGGCTGTGGATATAGTCATAAAGAATGTCGGAATCCGACGATCCCCCGCCCGACAGGCGCGTGATCCCGCCCAGCAGGTCAAGCGAGGAAGAGATTTCCTCGGTGCGGACCGAAAAGCCCAGGGTGGAGGCATATTGATCCTGCGCCACCAGCCAGAGATAGGCGGCACTGACCAGAACCGGCAGCAGAACAAGCCCCAGAAAGCTGGCCAGAATACCGTGATGACGGGGGCGGATTTCGGCGGCGGCGGCGATGGGCGGCCCTTCGGGCCTGCCCGGCCCGGGCGCGACATGCCGCGGCGCCGGGGCCACCGAGGCGGGCTGTGCGGCAGGCGGCACGGTCATGAGCGGCGGCGTCCTGCCGGGGGCCGGACCCGTGACGGTGACAGGGCGCGCCGGTGGCCGCTGCAGGCCCGCCAGAGGGCCATCGGGCGCAGGCCGGGGCAGCACGGGACGGGGCAGGACAGGAGAAAGCAGCGATGCCAGCCCGGCCCGCAAGGGCGAGATCTGCGGACTTGCCGCCGGATCGTCCTGTTCCGCCGCCGGCTGCGCGCCGTCCTTCTGTGCACCGTCCTGCTGCGCTCTGTCCTCCTGCGCGGGCTGCCCTGCGGCGGCCTCGTCGCGCAATTTGGGATCGCGAACTGCGGGAACGGCCCTCAGGATCGGGGGATTTCCGGATTTGCCTTGAAATTTGGTCATGATGAGCCGCAACTGTTAAGGATCTTGGCACCAAATTACCAGCGGGGTTTTCATACAGCAGCGCCGGTGATAGGTCTAGCGTTCCTTTGCGCAGGCAAGATGACCCGAGACAGTCCGCCTTTGTCCCATCCGCCCCGTGGCCTGCGGTCCCCGCTCCGCAAGGCCGGTTCCGGCCTGCCGCCGCGGCTTGATCCGGACGGGCTGCGCGCGCGCCGTTTCCGCAGCCTGCGCACGATCACGGCGCTGATCCTGCGTGAAATGGCCACGACCTATGGCCGTTCGCCCGGCGGCTATCTCTGGGCCATTCTGGAACCGGTCGCAGCGCTGGCGATGTTCTCGATCGGCTTTGCGCTGGTCTTCAACGCCCCCCCCATCGGCAACAGCTTTCCGCTGTTCTATGCGACGGGCTTTCTGCCCTTCATGCTGTTCAATGACGTGGCCAACAAGATGGCCACCTCGATCAATTTCTCGCGTCCCTTGCTGGCCTATCCGGCGGTCACCTTCCTCGATGCGCTGATCGCGCGCTTCCTGCTGACGGTGCTGACCCATATGATGGTGGCCTATATCGTCTTTTTCGGCATCATCATCATCTTCGGTGCCCGGGCCGATCTGGACCTGCCGGTGATCCTGCTGGGCTTTTCCCTTGGCGCCTTTCTCGGGATCGGGGTGGGAACGCTCAACTGCTATCTGATGACGGCCTTTCCCGTCTGGGAACGCAGCTGGCAGATCGCGACCCGGCCGATGTTCATCATCTCGGGCATCTTCTTCACCTATGATTCCATGCCGCGCTTTGCGCAGGAGATCCTGTGGTACAATCCGCTGGTGCATGTGATCGGGGTGACGCGGGACGGGTTTTACGGGGCGTATCGCGCCGATTACATCAGCGTCACGCTGGTTCTGGGCGTGGCCAGTCTGACGCTTCTGGCCGGGCTTTTGCTGCTCTGGCGTCACCATCGCACGCTGCTCGAGTCCTGACCCGGCCCCGGATCAGCGGCTGACATCCCGGATATCAGGCGCTATAGGACGTCAGTGTACCCCCCTGTCCGGACCTGTTTCATGATGCCTGCCTGTTGCCTTCAGCCCTGTCCCGATCCGGTCCTTCCCTGGTTGCCGCAATCCGCAGCCAGCCGCCTTTGCGCCCCCGAAGCCCGATCCTGACCCCGAGCGAGGCCCCTCTGCAATGCCGGACAGTTCCCTTTCCGATCCTCCGCACCTTCTGATCCTGTCCCTGTCCTGCACCGGGACGGAGGCGGCAGCCCTGAGCACCCTTCTGGCCGGATTGCCGGCGGGATCATGGCGCAGCACCGGGGATCCGGCCGCCGCTGAAACGGCGCTGGCGGCGGAACCGGGTCTGCGGCTGCTGCTGCTTTGCCCCCGGCCCGATCACTGGGTGGCGCGGGCGCTGGCCGAGGGCGCGGCCCCTTCGCAGGCGGTCGGGGACTGGCGCGCGGCACGCCAGCCGCTGATGGCCCTTCTCAGGGCGCGGCGGCGGCAGGTGGTTCTGGTCTTCGAACAAAGCCTTGCGGCCCTGCTTCCGGCCTGTGCGGCAGCGCTTGGCCTGCCCCTGCAGCCCGATCCCGGAGCCGCCCCGTCCCGGGCCGCGGCCCCTGCCGGGGATCCGGTGCTCGGGATGATCGCCCGTGAGGCCTTGCGCCGCGATCCGGCCGCCCGCGCCCTTGCCGAAGAACTGGTGGCCAGCGCCCTGAACCCGGATTCGGCCAGCAACGGGGCCAGCAACGGGGCCAGCCCGGAAGAGACGCCCGACACGGTTTTCGCGGCCTATGCCGCCCTGCTGCAGGGGATGGACGCGGCCCGGAGCCGGTCCGCGGCCGATGCGGCAAGGATCGGGGAACTGGAATCCGCCGTTTTGCAGGAGGGGGAGCGGCTGGCCGCTGCCGAGGCCGCGCGCGCGGATCTTGCGGCAGAGGCGGCGCTTTTGCACGAACAGGTCCGGATGGATGCCGCCTTGCAGGCTGAAACGCAGGGCAGGCTTGGCGCTGAACAGGGCCGCAGCAAGGCGGCCGAGGCGCAAGAGGAGATGATCCGCCAGCTGCGGGCCCAGATCCATCAGACGGGACAGGGTCTTGAAAGCTGCCATGCGCAGATCGACAGCCTCGGGGCAGAGCGGGACGGGCTGCTGGACCAGCTGCACCGGATGCAGCAGGCGCAGGCGGATCTGGAAGGGTATTACGACCGCGCCCGCGCATTTTCCGAACAGGTCGAGGCGCTGACAGCCGAATTGCAGAAAACCCAGACCCTGCTGGAAGAGCGGGAGAGGCATCGCACATGGTTGCAGGACGAGATCGGGCGGATCCACCGGTCGCGCAGTTACCGGCTGACCGCCCCCCTGCGCAGGATCCGCAAGATCGTCGGGTGACGGGCGGGGCGGACAGGCGGGGCGGACGGGCAGAACGGACAGGATATGTGCCGCTTGCGCCGGAAAAGGCCGGGCGGGTTTCAAGAGGGAAAGAGGTCAGGATGAAGATTGCAGTTGCGGGGCTGGGCTATGTCGGCCTGTCCATGTCGGTCCTGCTGGCGCAGCGGCATGCCGTGCGGGCCTTCGACATCGATGCCGGGCGGGTCGCATCGCTCAAGGCCGGGCAGTCGCCCATCGAGGATGCCGATATCGGCCGGTTTCTGGACCGGGGCGGGCTTGACCTGATGCCGGTCACCGACCAGGCCGAGGCCCTGAAAGGGGCTGAATTCGTGGTCATCTGCACGCCCACCTCCTATGATCCGCAGACCAACCGGTTCGATACGGCCTCGGTCGAGGCCGTGGCGGAGGCGGCCATGACACTGGCCCCCGGGGCGGCCATCGTCATCAAATCCACCATCCCGGTCGGTTTCACCGAGGCGCTGAACCGGCGGCTCGGGACCGACCGCATCCTGTTCTCGCCCGAATTCCTGCGGGAAGGCCGGGCGCTGCATGACAATCTGCACCCGTCCCGCATCGTGGTGGGCGGGGGCGGGCCCGCGGCGCGGATCTTTGCCGACCTGCTGAAGGAGGCCGCCCTCGATGCGGAGGTGCCGGTCCTGCTGACCGGCAGCCGCGAGGCCGAGGCGGTCAAGCTGTTCGCCAATACCTATCTCGCGATGCGGGTCGCCTTCTTCAACGAGCTGGACAGCTATGCGCTGATGCAGGGGATCGACAGCCGCCAGATCATCGAGGGCGTGGGCCTCGATCCGCGGATCGGGACGCATTACAACAACCCCTCCTTCGGCTATGGCGGCTATTGTCTGCCCAAGGACACGCGGCAGCTTCTGGCCAATTACGACGCGGTGCCGCAGAATCTGATCCGGGCGATTGTGGATGCCAACAGCACGCGCAAGGATTTCATCGCCGCACAGGTCCTTGCCCGGCGGCCACGCCGGGTCGGCATCTACCGGCTGGTGATGAAATCGGGATCGGACAATTTCCGCGACAGCGCGGTGCAGGGCATCATGAAGCGGATCAAGGCCAAGGGGGTCGAGGTCACGGTCTATGAGCCGCAACTGCCCGATACGCATTTCTTCAATTCCCCGGTGGAGCGGGATCTTGCGCGCTTCAAGGCGGGTTGTGATGTCATCATCGCCAACCGGCGGGCGCCGGAACTGGCCGATGTCGAGGAGAAGATCTTCACACGCGATATCTTCGGTGCGGATTGAACCCGCCCGTCCGGGTGTGGCAGGACAAAACGGCAGATTTGGGAAAGTGGCTCTGGCATGAAAATCCTTGTTACCGGCGGGGCCGGCTTCATCGGATCCGCGGTGGTGCGGCGGGCGGTCCGTGACGGGCATTCGGTGGTGAATGTCGATTGCCTGACCTATGCCGCCTGTCTGGACAATGTGGCAAGTGTTTCGAACGCGCCGGGTTACGCCTTCGAGCAGGCCGATATCCGCGACCGCGCCGCCCTGGACCGGATCCTTGCCGCCCATGACCCCGATGTGGTGATGCATCTGGCGGCGGAATCCCATGTCGACCGCTCAATCGACGGGCCGGGCACCTTCATCGAGACCAATATCACCGGCACCTATACCCTGCTGGAGGCCGTGCGGGCGCATTGGACGCGCAAGGGCAGGCCGGACGGCTTCCGCTTTCATCATATCAGCACGGATGAGGTGTTCGGCTCATTGCCTGCCGATCCGTCGGTGAAATTCACCGAAACCACGCCTTACGATCCGCGCAGCCCCTATTCCGCGTCCAAGGCCGCATCGGACCATCTGGTGCGGGCCTGGGCCGAGACCTATGGCCTGCCGGTGGTGCTGACCAATTGTTCCAACAATTACGGCCCCTTCCATTTCCCCGAAAAGCTGATCCCGGTGGTGATCCTCAATGCGCTGGCGGGCAAACCCCTGCCGATCTATGGCAATGGATCGAACATCCGCGACTGGCTTTATGTCGAGGATCACGCCGATGCGCTGCTGCTGGTGGTGCAACAGGGCCAAGTCGGGCGCAGCTACAATATCGGTGGCGAGAATGAGCGGACCAATCTGGAACTGGTGCAGACGCTGTGCCGGATCCTGGATGAAAAGCGCCCCAGGGTGCAGGGTTCCTATGCCGATCAGATCACCTTCGTGGCCGACCGCCCGGGCCATGATGCGCGCTATGCCATCGCCCCCATCCGCATCCGCGACGAACTGGGCTGGCGCCCCAGCGTGACGGTCGAGGAAGGGCTGGCGCTGACCGTGCAATGGTATCTGGACAACGAGGCCTGGTGGCGGCCCCTGCAGGCGCGGCAGGGCGTGGGTGAAAGGCTGGGGGTCAAGGCGTGACGGATCAGGACGTGACTGATCAGGACGTGACGGGGCTTCTGGTTTTCGGCCAGACCGGACAGGTGGCGCGCGAATTGCAGCGCCTTGCGCCCGATGCGGTGTTTCTGGGCCGCGACCGGGCCGATCTGTCGGATCCTGCCGCCTGTGCCGCCGCGATTCATGCGGTGCGGCCGCAGGCGGTGATCAATGCCGCCGCCTGGACGGCGGTGGACCGCGCCGAGGCCGAAGAGGCGGCCGCCACGGTCATCAATGGTGCCGCTCCTGCGGCCATGGCCCGGGCCTGTGCGGCGCTTGCGGTGCCGCTGGTCCATATCTCGACCGATTACGTCTTTGACGGCCACGGCGACGCCCCCTTCGCGCCTGACCATCCGACGGCCCCGCTGGGGGCTTACGGACGGTCCAAGCTGGCCGGAGAGCAGGGCGTGCGGGCCGCAGGCGGTCCCCATGCCATCCTGCGCACCTCCTGGGTGTTTTCGGCCCATGGCGCGAATTTCGTGAAAACCATGCTGCGGCTGGGGGAGACGCGCGACAGTCTGACCGTGGTGGCCGACCAGACCGGCGGCCCGACCCCGGCGGCGGAGATCGCGCAGGCCTGCCTGACCATCGCGGCGCGCCTGCAGGCCGATCCGGGCCTGTCGGGACCCTGTCATTTCGCGGGGGCGCCGGATCTGTCCTGGGCGGATTTCGCGCGGGAGATCATGGCGCAGGCGGGGCTTGCCTGCACCATCACCGATATCCCGACATCGGCCTTTCCCACCCCGGCCCGCCGTCCGGCCAACAGCCGGCTGGACTGTTCCGGGCTGGCGGTTTTCGGCCTTGCGCGGCCGGACTGGCGGGCAGGGCTGCAGGCGGTATTGACGGAACTCGGGCAGAGCCGGGGAACAAGGGGATGACGATGCGCAAGACCACGACCCGCAAGGGGATCATTCTGGCCGGAGGCTCGGGCACGCGGCTTTACCCGATCACGCTGGGGATCTCGAAACAGCTGCTGCCGGTCTATGACAAGCCGATGATCTATTATCCGCTGAGCGCGCTGATGCTGGCCGGGATCCGCGAGATCGCCCTCATCACCACGCCGCAGGATCAGGAACA
Source organism: Szabonella alba (assembly GCF_016765775.1). Lineage (GTDB taxonomy): Bacteria > Pseudomonadota > Alphaproteobacteria > Rhodobacterales > Rhodobacteraceae > Szabonella > Szabonella alba. The sequence continues at coordinate 14,511 of NZ_JAESVN010000018.1, forward strand.
GTTCCGCCGCCTGATGGGCGATGGCAGCCAGTGGGGCCTGTCCTTCACCTTCCTGACCCAGGCCTCGCCCGACGGGCTGGCCCAGGCCTATCTGCTGGCCGAGGCCTTTCTGGACGGCGCCCCCTCGGCCATGGTTCTGGGCGACAATATCTTCTTCGGTCAGGGGTTGACGGAAATGCTGAATACCGCTGACCGCCAGCAGACCGGCGGCACGGTCTTCGGCTATCAGGTCTCTGATCCCGAGCGTTATGGGGTGGTCGGTTTCGACGGGGCCGGACAGGTCGTCTCGCTGATCGAGAAACCGGCGAAACCGGCGTCGAATTTCGCGGTGACGGGGCTCTATTTTCTGGATGGCACGGCCCCGGCGCGGGCGCGCGGCGTGCGCCCCTCGGCCCGGGGAGAGCTGGAAATCACGACCCTGCTGGAAACCTATCTGGCCGAGGGCAGCCTGACGGTGCAGAAGATGGGGCGCGGCTATGCCTGGCTGGATACCGGCACCCATGGCAGCCTGCTGGATGCGGGCAATTTCGTGCGCACGCTGGAACGGCGGCAGGGCCTGCAGGTCGGATCCCCCGAAGAGATCGCCTTTGAAAACGGCTGGATCGGGCGCGAGGCGCTGGCGCGGCTGGCGGCGGACTATGCCAAGAACGACTATGGCCGGTATCTTGCGGGGCTTTTGTCCCATGACCGGCCCGGTGAATGATCCCCCGGCCGCCGCCGCGCCGCTGCCTTCGCTGCCGCTTGTGACGGTGCTGATGGCGGTGCGCGACGGGGCCGGGGTCCTGCCCGCACAGCTTGACAGTATCGCCGCCCAGACCGGGATCGACTGGCGGCTGATCGCGGGGGATGACGGATCGGCCGATGGCAGCCCCGCCCTGATCGCGCGCTTCGGCGCGGACCATGCCCCTGCCGGGGCTGTCCGTGTCATCGCGGGGCCGGGTCAGGGTTTCGTGCGCAATTTCCTGTCGCTGCTGGCCCTGCCCGGGCTGACAGGTCCCGACCGGTCGGGACTTGTCGCGCTGGCCGATCAGGATGATATCTGGTTCCCGGACAAGCTGGCGCGCGGCGCGGCGCGGCTGGCCTCCCTGCCTGCCGACCGGCCTGCGCTTTACTGCAGCCGCCGGATCAACTGGTGGCCCGCAAGCGGCCGCCGCCGCCTGTCGCGGCGCTATCCGCGCCCGCCCGCCTTTGCCAATGCGCTGGTCGAGAATATCGCCCTTGGCAACACGATCCTTCTGAATGCCGCGGCCCTTGATCTGGCGCGGGAAACAGCCGGGGCGGGGCGGGATGTGCCCTTTCACGACTGGTGGCTTTATCTGCTGGTCACCGGGGCGGGGGGGGTGGTGATCCATGATCCCGAACCGGGACTGCTTTACCGCCAGCACGGGCAGAATGTGCTGGGACAGGGAGAGGGATGGCAGGCCGCGATAAAGGTGCGCCGGGGCGTGCTGCAAGGCCGCTATGCCACCCGGATCACGGCCAATCTGCGGGCGCTGCGGCGCATCGAGGACCGGCTGACGCCTGAGAACCGCCACAGGCTCGATCTGTTCGAGGCCGCGCGCGCGGCGATCCTGCCGCGCCGGATTGCGCTGATGGGACGCGCGGGCGTCCATCGTCAGGGATTTTCCGGCTGTCTGGGCTTCTGGGGGGCGGTCTGTCTTGGGCGCGTCTAGGCCGCATATCCTGCTGATCGGCGGGGATGGCGGGCTTTCGGGCGTGCCGACCTATCTGGCGCAACTGATGCGCGCGCTGGCGGGGCAGGCGCGCTTTACCGTGCTGTCGGACCGCAATGCGGGGGGATACGATTTCGTCACGGCCCTTGGCGGGGCGCATGTCGAACAGCCGGGGCTGCGCAGCACGCTGTCGCCGCTGCGCGCCCTGCGGGCCCTGCGCGGGCTGGCGCGGCATATGGCGCCTCTGCGCCGGGGCGACCCCGCCCCCCCCGATCTGGTCTGGGCCCATGCGCGGATGGCCGTGCTGCTGATGCGGCTGGTCGCGGTCTGGCGGCACCGGCGCGGGCAGTCCCTGCCGCCGCTGGCCATCACCTTTCACGGCCTGCCTTTCGGCCCCGGGCACCGCCCGCTGCCCGCCGCCATCGCCCGGCATCTTGAAACCGCCTTTCTGCGCCTGATGCCGCCGCATCATCTGCTGTTCCTGTCGCAGGAGGCTGCGGAGCATTTTGCCGCCGCGACAGACCGGGGCGGGCATCTGGCCCGGCACCGGGTGCATGTGATCGGGAACTGTTCCGATCTCGGACCGCTGCCCCGGACGGCGGCCGCTTCCGGCCCCCCGCTGGTGGTGATGACGGGGCGCAGCGGCTATCAGAAGGATCATGCCACCGCTGCCCGCATCCTGGCCCATCTGCCGGCGGACTACCGGCTCTGGCTTTGCGGCGGCGGAACGGACCGGCCCGCCTTCCGGCGCCGCTTTGCCCGGATTGCGGGGCTGACGCCCGCAGAGAAGACCGAAGACACCGCGCAGAGGCTGCGCTTTCTGGGACCGCTGCGTGACATCCGCCCGCTGTTGCAGGCGGCGGATCTCTTTCTGATGACCTCGCGCTATGAAGGCATGCCGATCGCGGCGCTTGAGACTTTCGAGGCCGGGCTGCCGCTGGCCAGTACCGATATTCCCGGCATGGCTGAAATCGTCGCGGCCCATCCGATGGCCGTCACCTTTCCGGCGGACGATCCGCATGAGGCGGCAGCGCGGATCGTCGCGCTGACCGAAAGGGCGCGGCAAGAGGGTCCCGCCGCCTCCGAACGGATCCGGGCCGCCTGGGCCGGGCGGTTTTCCTTTCCGGTCTGGCAGGACCGCATGGCCGGGCTGCTGGGCATCCTGCTGGAAAAAGGACAGGGGCCTGCCGCAGGCCGGCGATGACCCCACTGCGTGATGGCCTGCGGGCCCTATTGCGTGCCGAAGTCACTTTTCCGGTCTGGCCAAAGATGCCATGGTCCCGGGCGGGCTGACCGTACACAGGGGATGGTGGCGTCGGATGCAGATCGAAGAGATGGAGATGCAGGGGGTTTTCCGGCTTGTCCCGGCCCGGTTCGGGGACAGCCGGGGCTGGTTTTCGGAAAGCTGGAACCGCAAGCGCCTGAGCGAGGCGGGCATCAATGCCGAATTCGTGCAGGACAACCGGTCCTGGTCGGCAGAGGCCGGCACCCTGCGCGGGCTGCATTTCCAGTCCCCGCCCCATGCGCAGGCCAAGCTTGTGCAGGTCCTGCAGGGGGAGATCCTGGACGTGGTGGTGGATCTGCGCCGGTCTTCGGCCAGCTATGGCCGCTGGACGGGGGTCGGGCTTTCGGCGGAAACCGGGGCGCAGCTGTTCATACCGGCCGGATTTGCCCATGGTTTCGTGACCCGCAGGGAGGGGACCGAAATCCTGTACAAATGCACCGATTACTATGCCCCGGCCCATGAGGGGGCGATCCGTTTCGATGATCCCGATCTGGGCATCGACTGGGGGATCGACCCGGCCCGGGCCATCCTGTCGGACAAGGATGCCCGCGCCGGGAGCTTTGCGGATCTGCACTCTCCCTTCGCCTGATCCTGTTCCGGCGCGGCCTTCAGCCCGGATCCTGCCCGATCCCGGGACTGTCGAAGGGCGGCAGCGGCACCGGCCCGGAAACAAGCCTGAGGGGCTGGGGAAACAGGGTTTCCGGCGGCGGGCACGCGCCATGCGGCAGCAGAAGGGTCAGATGCAATTCCCCCTCTTCGCGCCGGACCGGGCCCATGATCCAGAAATGCCCGTGCCGCTCCAGCGGCGCGGCCCCGGTCACGGCGGAAAAATCCAGCACCTCGCCATTCAGGATCAGCACATCGCCATCGACCGCGGCGGTCAGGGTGGCATCCATGCGGGTCGGGGAAAGCGTGATCTTCATGATGTCTCCTCTCAGAACCAGCGGCCGGTGGCGGTCAGGGATACGGCCCGCATCGCCGCGCCTTGCGCGGTGATCGCGGTGACTGCCCATTGCGCCGAGGTCGTGGCGGGGGCATCCGTGCCGATCGCGCCGAAAGCGGTCAGATCCCCCGCCATGGCCTGCAGCACCGGGGCGGCGGCAAAGACGGCGGGAAAGGTCCATGTCTGGGCTGCCGAGCGGAACCCGCCCATGAAACCGGTCCCGATGGCAAGGCTGGCCGCAAGGCCCAGCGTGCAGATCTGCGTGCCATCCGCAAACCGCACATAGTCGCCATTGGCATTGCCGCCCCGTTCGATCACGGCCCCGGTCGGCAGGCCTCCCGACTGGCTGACCGTGCCCAGAAGGGCTCCGGCATGAAGGATTTCCCGCCAGGTGATCGGGTTGTCATTCTGGTTGACCCCCAGCCATATCTTCTGCGATCCGCCCGAGGTCACCCGGGTGGCGATCCAGCTGCGCCGGACATTCCCGCCCCCCACCACCGAGGAGGGAACCGCGATCACATCCAGCGTGTGGATCCAGGCCGAGGCATCGGGCGCATCGGGAATGTTGATGCTGGCATAGCAATAGCGGCCCGAGGCAAGATTGCGATCCTTGAGCGGAGTGGACCCGGCCAGCAGGACGCCGAAGGCCCCGAGCCCGAAATCCCCCACCTTCATCAGCCGCCCCGATGTGCCATCGACCGGGCTTTGCGTGACGGCCGTGCCGGTCACCGGCACGGTCAGATCCAGCCCCTCCGCACTCAGCACCGCGCGGGAGAGGCCCCCGGTGGCCAGCCCGATCGCCCCGGCCCCGGCCGCAAAGACCCCGGTCGCCGCCCCTCCGGCAAAGGCCAGACCCGGCTGGGCGGCGCTGCCCCCGGCCAGATCACAGCCAAGGGGCAGAGCGACCCGCCCGGTCGCGGGATCGGCCCGCAGCGCGGTCTGGAAAACCATCCCGTCGGCGCTGGTCTTGATCTCGAAGGCGTCACTGCCGGTCGTGCCCATCTCGGCCCGGCCCGACCAGCCGGTCTGGAACAGAAGGCTTGCGGTTTCGGCGGCGGCGGCCTTGTTGATCTTCAGCTGATGCCCCGCCCCGTCATGGGTCAGAAGCGTGGCCTCCCCCGCGACGGCCAGCCGGTTGCTGTCATCGGCCTCTGTGGCGATGCCCAGCCCCATCGCGCGCTGCACCCGCGTCTCGGGGCCCACCCAGGCGGTGCCGTCAAAGCCCAGAACCGCGCCGTCCTCCTCCAGCACCACGGCCTGCCAGCCCGGCTGCGGGGGAAAAAAGGCCCAGTCTGCGGTCTCGCGCAGGGCGATGCGGCCCTCCTGCCCGGCAAAGGCCCCGCCCGCCCCGGCGGGAACGATATAGCGCGCGCCCTCGGGCGGATCGGCCGGCGGGACCGTCAGCTGACGGCTCAGGACCGTCAGCTGCACCAGCAGGTCAAGCCTGCGCAGCGCCTCGTTATGGGTGACATGTTTCTGGGCCTGGGAGGGCAGGATATAGGGCAGGGCGAGTATCGTGGAGGCGTCGTTCGGCATCGCGGGTCCTCTCGGCTGACCGGCCGCAGTCTGGCGGCCCTGTCTCACCCGGGGGTAAAGACAGCGTCCGCACCCCAGCGGTGCCACCCTTCCGTTCTGGCTCCCGTTCTGGCTCCCGTTCTGGCCCGACCCGCGACGACTGGCCGTTTTCCGCGCGAAATGTCCCGGGGCAAGTCGTCTCTGGACCCGCTGTCCGCATCTGGTATGAGGAAAGCCTGTTGGTTCAGACATCCTTTTCCGGTTCCTTTTGCAGAGGTCTTCGATGATTGTCACACCCGTTCTTCTTTGTGGCGGTTCGGGCACCCGGCTCTGGCCGCTGTCGCGCAAATCCTATCCCAAGCAATTCACCACCCTTGCCGGTGAGGGGTCGCTGTTCCAGCAATCGGCACAGCGGCTTTCGGGGCAGGAGGAGGATCTGTCCTTTGATGCGCCGCTGGTTGTGACCAATTCGGATTTCCGCTTCATCGTGACCGAACAGCTGTCCGAGGCGGGCATTGACCCCGGCCCTGTCCTGATCGAACCCGAAGGCCGCAATACAGCCCCCGCCGTGCTGGCGGCGGCCCTGCATCTGCTGGCCCGGGACCCCGGGGCGGTGATGCTGGTCGCGCCATCGGATCATGTGATCCCCGACGCGGCGGCCTTCCGGCGGGCGGTGTCTGCGGGTCTGGCCAGCGTGCAGGCGGGCCGCATCGTGACCTTCGGCATCACCCCCGACCGCCCCGAAACCGGCTATGGCTATCTGGAGCTTGCGGCCCGCCCGGACGGATCCGGGGCCGCGATGGCGCTGACGCGCTTCATCGAAAAGCCCGATGCCACGCGGGCAGCCGAAATGCTGGCCAACGGGGCCTATCTGTGGAATTCCGGCATTTTCCTGTTCCGCGCCGCAGATATCCTTGAGGCCTTCGAACAGCATGCCCCTGACATGATTGCCCCGGTCCGCGCCTCTGTCGCCGAGGCCCGGCCCGATCTGGGCTTTCTGCGGCTGGCGCCCGACCCCTGGGCCCGGGTGCGGGACGTGTCGATCGACTATGCCGTGATGGAAAAATCCGACCGTCTTTCCGTCGTGCCCTTTGCGGCGGGCTGGTCCGATCTGGGCGGCTGGGATGCCGTCTGGCGCGAGACGGAAGCGGATGCCCGGGGGGTCGTGACCTCGGCCCATGCCACGGCGATCGATTGCGACAATTCGCTTTTGCGATCGGAATCCGACGGGCTTGAACTGGTCGGCATCGGGCTGAAGGACATGATCGCCATTGCCATGCCCGACGCTGTTCTGGTGGCCCCCATGGACCGCGCCCAGGATGTCAAACGCGCGGTCGAGGCGCTGAAGGCGCGCAAGGCGGCGCAGGCGCAGCAATTTCCCCGCGACTTCCGGCCCTGGGGCTGGTTCGAAAGCCTGGTGATCGGCAGCCGTTTTCAGGTCAAGCGGATCACCGTTCATCCGGGGGCTGCACTGAGCCTGCAAAGCCATCATCACCGTTCCGAACACTGGATCGTGGTGCAGGGCACGGCACGGGTGACCGTGGATGACGAGGTGCGGCTGGTGAGCGAAAACCAGTCCGTCTATATCCCGCTGGGGGCCGTGCACCGGATGGAAAATCCCGGCAAGCTGCCGATGGTGCTGATCGAGGTGCAGACCGGCAGCTATCTGGGTGAGGATGACATCATCCGCTACGAAGACATCTACGCCAGAAGCTGAGGCACAACCGGCGCGGCGGGGGGGGCGTAACGGCTCTGCGCCCCGGATCCGCCTTCGGGATCAGCTTTCGCGGAAGGCGTGGGTGAAATAATCGGTGAAGGGCTTGACCAGATAGGCCAGCGGGGTGCGCGGCTGGGTCTGGATGAAGGCATCCACCGGCATGCCGGGCAGCAGCGGATGGCCCAGCCGTTCGGCCTCTTCCGGGCTGAGCGAGATCTCGGCGCGGTAATAGGTCAGCCCGGTCGCGTTATCGGTCAGCGCATCGGCCGAAACCAGGGCGACCGCCCCGTCCAGTTCGGGGGTGGTCCGGCTTGAAAAGGCCGGAAAGACCAGCTTGACCGGCTGACCCATCCGAACCTCGTCGACATGGATCGGCGGGACCTGCACCGTGATGATGAGCGGGCGATCCTGCGGAATGACATAGGCCACCGGATCGGCCGGACGGATCACCGAACGCGGGGTTGTGACCTGCAGGCCCAGAACCGTGCCCGAGGCCGGCGCGCGGATGTCGAGCCGGGCCACCTGTTCGGCCAGCGACCGCTGACGCTGGACAAGCTGCAATTCATTCGACCCGATATCGCGCAATTCCGTATTCGCCTGTTCGCGGCGTTGCGCGGTCAGGCCCAGCATCTGCAGGTCAAGCTCGGTGATGCGGCCTTCGGCCTGGGCCCGTCCGGCGAGCAGATCGCCCGCCTCACCGGCCAGACGGGCGGCTTCGCGCTCCAGTCCCAGCACCCGCGAGGCCTGGGCCAGGCCTCGGTCGAACAGCGATTGCTGATCGGCCAGTTCTCGTGCGATCAGGTCGATCTGCGTGGTCAGCGCGGCGGACTGGGCATCGATCCCCTCGATCTGCGACAGGGTCTGGCCCTTGCGGCGCTCAAGCTGGTCCAGCGTGCGGTCAAGGGTTTCGGCACGGGCGCTGAAAAGCCGCAACTGCCCCTCGACCTGTTCGGCAACCTGCGGGTCCGTGGCGGCCTGCGCCAGCAGCGCCTCGGGCAGCACCATCTCCTCCATCCCGTCCTGCTCGGCCTCCAGACGTGCCCGGCGGGCCTGAACCTCTGACAGCTGACCCTCCACGATGGACAGTTCCGACATCAGAAGCGTTCCGTCCAGCCGGATCATCACCTGACCGATCTCGACACTGTCCCCTTCTGACACAAGGATCTCGGAAACCACGCCGCCGTCGGGATGCTGCAGAACCTGCCGGTTCTGTTCCACCTCGATCCGGCCCGAGGCCACGATCGCGCCGGAAATCGTCATGGTGACCGACCAGAGCCCGAAGCCGCCGATCAGCAAGAAGAGTGTGATCCAGCCGATCCAGAGCGCACGGCGCGCCCGCAGATACGGGGGGGAAGGGGTCGTCATGATACGCCTCCCGGGCCTTTGGCCCGTACGATTTCGGTCGCATTCTTGACCATGCCACGCAGCACCTCGTCGCGGGGTCCGAAGGCGCGGCGCTGGCCCTCCTCCAGCACCAGCAGCAGGTCGCATTCCTGAATCGCCGCAGGCCGGTGGGCGATGACGATCACGCTGCCACCATCGGCCTTTACCTTGCGGATGGCGCTGTTCAGCGCGACCGATCCGTCATTGTCGAGATTGGAATTCGGTTCATCCAGCACCAGAAGGACAGGATCGCCATAAAGGGCGCGGGCCAGACCGATGCGCTGGACCTGCCCGCCCGAAAGCTGCCCCGAGCCCGGCCCGAGACGCGTGTCATAGCCCTGTGCCAGATGCAGGATCATGTCATGGGCCGCCGCTGCCCGTGCCGCCGCAACCACCTTTTCGGCATCGGGTTCGGTGGACAGACGGGCGATGTTTTCGGTCACCGAGGCATCGAACAGCGTGACCGATTGCGGCAGATAACCGACCTGGCTGCCCAGCCGGTCGGGGTCATACTGGGTCAGTTCCGCGCCATCCAGCCGGATCCGGCCTGCGGCCGGCCGGATCGCGCCCACCAGCGCCCGTCCCAGCGTGGATTTGCCCGCACCCGACGGGCCGATGATGCCAAGGGCCTGGCCCGGTTCCAGCCGGAAGGACACGCCGCGCAGCACAGGCGCCGGCAGTCCCTGCAGCACGACCGAGACATTCTCGACCTCGATCATGGCGCGAGGCCGGGGCAGGGGGGTGCGCGGCGGTTCGGGCGGCTGCAGCGACAGCAACTGGACCAGGTTCGCCTTTCCCTCGCGCGCCCGTGTCAGGACCGCCCATTGCCCGATGGCCTGTTCGATCGGGGCCAGCGCCCGGCCCATGATGATCGAGCCTGCAATCATCGCACCGGGGGTCAGTTCCCCCTGCAGCACCAGCCAGGCGCCGATCCCCAGAATCGCCGATTGCACGAAAAGCCGCAATGTGCGGGTGGTGGTGGAAAAGGCTCCGCCCAGATCGGCACTGGACAGGCTTGTTTCCAGCGCCTCCCCCCGGGCGACGGACCAGCGGCGGAAGGCGGCCTGGGTCATCCCCAGGGCGCGCAGGACCTCGGCCTCTCCCTTCAGGCGGTCGGCCTGACGCTCGGCGGCGATGGTTGCGCTGTTGGATTTCAGGATCAGGCCCTTGCCCAGGGCCTGATTGGCCAGCGCAACCACGATCAGAACCACCGCACTGGCCACGGCAAACCAGCCCAGGACAGGGTGGAAGATGAAGATCGCGGCCACGAAGATCGGCGTCCAGGGCAGATCCATCAGCGCCGTGGCGACCGGCGAGGCCCAGAAGCGCTGCATCGATTCCAGATCCCTCTGGGCCGATGCGGCCAGCATGTCGCCGGGCATCACGCTGGAACGCGTCAGCGCGGCCTCGAACACGCGGCGGTCCAGCCCGGCCTGCAGCCGCGCCCCGATCCGCGACAAGAGCCGTGACCGCGCATGATCCAGAAAGCCCATGGCCAGAAACAGCACGATGACGATGGCCGACAGGGCGACAAGCGTCGCCTCGGACTGGCTGCCCAGAACCCGGTCATAGATCTGCAGCATATAAAGCGGACCGGTCAGCATCAGCAGGTTGACAAAGATGCTGAACAGGATTGCCGCCACGAGAATGCCGCGGGACGCTTTCTGGATACGGCCCAGTTCGGCACGCCCCGCTTCGGTCTGTCGTCTCGCCTCGGGGGTGGCCGTCATCTCGGATATCCCTTGTTCCCACGGGCGGCCGCGCGGTGCCGGCCCATGCCATTCTCTGAACGTCAAATTCCTTGGCCCCTTCTAGGTCATCGGGGTCAAGCCTGTATAGCCATAGATGACATTGACTTCCGTGCAGTTTATGGTCCGGCGGGTCAGAAACCTGTTCCGGAAGTTGCCTGAATGCCCGTTGCCGATCCTTCATCCCCGCCTGTTCTGTATCTTCATATCGGTGCGCGGGAAGGCGGCATTGTGTCCGATTCCGGACAAATGGCCGGCTTTGGAAAAATGGGCGGGTCCGTCCCGCAAGGGCGCCGCCGGGTTTTTCTGCAGCCCGATCCCGAACTGGCCGCCGGCCTGCACAGGGCCGCCCCCGGGGCAGAGGTGCTTGTGCTGGGGCTGGCCGCCGAAGACGGGCGCATGGATCTTTTGCAGATGAACTTTGCGGCGCTGAACAGTTTTCACGAGCCTGCACCGGCGCTGCGGGCGCTTTTTCCCGGGCTGAAGGTGATGCGGCGGCAACCCGTCCCGGTGCTGTCGCCGGGGGCTTTGCTGGACAGGATCGGCGCCCGGGGGCAGGGGATCGACCTTGTGCTGGACATGCCGGGATCCGAGATGCAGCTGCTGGAGGCCTGGAAGGCCGCCGATGCGCTGGAACAGCTGCGCAGTCTGGTGCTGCGCTGCGGCAGCGAGGTGTTTTTCGAAGGATCCGCCCCGCAGGCACAGATCGAGGCCTGGCTGGTCGCGGAAGGATTTACCCGCAACGGCGCGGATCTGGCCGATCCTGACTGGCCGGTGACGCAATGGCAGGCCGATCCGACCCGGCGGGCCTTGAAAAAGGCGCTGGCCGAGGCCGAGGCCCGCGCCGGAGCCGCCGGAAACCGGGCGGATAGTGCCGAAAGCGCGCTGGCCGAGGCGCGCAAGGCGGCCGAGGCGTTGCAGACCGAGCACAAGGCGCTGGCCGAAAAGGCCGATTGGCGGCAGCGGCGCATTCAGGAGCTTGAGGCCGGGGCCAGGGCTGCCGCAGAGGCGCTGGCCGAGGCCGGAACACGTGCAGAGTCTGCCGAAGGCGCGCTGGCCGAGGCGCGCAAGGCGGCCGAGGCGCTTCAGGCCGAGCACAAGGCGCTGGCCGAGAAAGCCGACTGGCGCCACCGGCGTATTCAGGAACTGGAGGCCGGGGCGAGGGAGATGGAAAAGACCCGTGACGCGCTGCGCCGGGAGGTCGCGGAGGAAAGGGCGAAGCATCAGGACCAGCAGCACCGCCTTGAGGCCGCGCGCAACGATCTGCGCCGGGCCGAGGGGCAGATCGCGCTGATCAAGGATCTTCTGCTGCGCGGGGAAACGCTGTGAGCAAATCCTCCGCAAAAGACAGGGATCCCGGCAGGAAGGGCGGGAAGAAAAGCAAGAAATCCGGCAAGAAGAAGAACCGGGACACCATGCTCTCCACCCAAGCAGCCGCCCAACCCATGGCCGCCCTGCCCGCGCCCGATATGATCCCGCCTGTGCCGGATCCTGCCGCGCCAGCCGACAGGTCCGGGGGGAGGGCGACTGCGCTGGACCGGGCCCGGGCCCGTTGGGAACACGGGGACTGGGCCGCGATCCTGGCCCTGGACACCCCCGATCTGGAAAACGATCCGGAGCGGGAGAAACTGGCCCTGCTGCTGGCGGCCGCACACAGCCATGCAGGCGGACATGCGGGCGCGATGGACCGGGCCCGGCAACTGGCCCGGCAGGCGCTGCTCTGGGGGGCCAGCCGGACCATGACCGCGCGGGTTTTGCTGTCGGCGGCGCAGAACAGCCTGGCCCGGGCGGCGGCCGCGCTGCAAGAGGATCCGACCCCGCATTTCGAGGCCGCGATCCTGCTGGTCCAGCCCCATGCCGATGCCCCGCTGCTGGCCCGCAGCCGCCGGCTGCGCGAACTGGCGGGCATGGGCCTCCTGCCGGATGCGGCACAGGCGCTGGAACAGGAGATGGGATTGCTGCGGACCGGGGCGGGGGGGACAGGGGCGGATCCTGTGAAGCCCGAGCTGCTCAAGCAGCTGGAGGACCAGCTGGATCTGCTGCGCAGGACCATTGCGGAAACCCGGCCCGCCCCCGGACAGACCCTCAGCGGACAGACCCTCAGCGGACAGGCCTCTGCAGCAGCGCCGCAGGTGCCGAAATTCAACCCGCGCGCCCTTGAGACCTATACGACGCTCGATCCCGGGCGCGAAAAGCGCTTTCTTTATCTCGATGTGAAATCCCTGCCCCGGACGGGGCTGCATTTCATGCGCAACACATTCGAAAGCCTGCTGGGCGAACATTTCAGCTTTTGCGAATGGTATAATGAGCCGGGATGCTGCCGGCAGATGCCCTGCGCTGTTACCGGCTATGCGACGGAAGTGCCCGACATCGCGTTGCTGCGCATGATCAAGTCGCATGATTTCGACCTGACCGATCCCGCCTTCCCCGCCAAGGGGCCGGTCCGGCGCCTGATCCTGCTGCGCGATCCGCTTTATCTGCTGACCTCCTGGTGGACGCTGCAGATGCTTTATGCGCATGGCGAACTGCTGAAGGCGCATGGGATTGCGAAGATGAATATCAATTTCGCCCATGGCCCGCATGTGGTTCGGGCCGCCTGTCGCGTGATCGATGCCGAGGGCAGCCTGCCTTCCGGAGAGAAACTGGCAACCTGGCTGGACGAAAAGAGCCCCTATATCCTCGGCTTTGTCGACAAATGGGCCCGGGCCGTTCAGGACGATCCGCAGCACTGCAGGATCCTGCGCTATGATGACACGCCCGGGGCCGTGCTGGAGATGCTGAAGCCTCTGGAGCCCAGCCTGCCCAAACCGGTGCGCGCCCGGATCGACGCCTTCCGCAGCGACCGCGACAAGATCTTCAAGGCCCGGCAGGACCCGTTCCACAGCCAGAGCCGCCGCATCACGGAATTCCTGCACCTTGAGGCGGACAGGTTCCGCCACGCGGCCGAAACCTTGTGCCGGCAGGACCGGACCGGATTGCTGGCCGGGGGGTAAAGAGCGTCACCCCTGCGTCAAATCCGGCCCTCCCTGCATCCCATCACCCGCCACAGCGCCGCCGTGTCACAACGCGCAAGGCGGATGCTGTGCTGGTTGCACAATGTGTCGATCCTATGGGGAAGCGTATCCGCAGCCCGGTCTTTCCAAGGGCAGCATGGTGATTCGTACCGGTATCGGCTCTGTCACTGCCGGGCAGGCCCGAAGGAAGCGTCCGGTTGAGAGGTGCTTTGTCAGTGTCAGAATGTGGTTCCCTTAACATCATAAAAACTATGTGAGAATCCTCAAGGCTGCACGGCCCACCACCTTTTCAAGGTGGAAGGATTTGCTGAAAGGAGATAGGAGAACCGGGTTCGGTGACCGGGACACAGGATGCACCCGCGGTCCCGACCGACGGAAATGTTCGACTGTTGAATATATGCGAGGAGCTAGAATGTCTGACGCGACAGGGCCGGCAAAAGTGATTTTTGTAGGCGGAGCACCTCGTTCCGGGACAAGCGTGACACATGCATTGCTGTGTACCGCACCAGCCAGCAATCCATACCATCCAGAGATAAGTTTTATCCGCCCTATATTTCAATCCTACGCACTGGGTCTGCATTTGTGGCAAAGCCACACAAATGCGTTTTTCCAGATCCCGGAGCATCTGAAGATGCATGTCGGAACTCTGGCGGAACAATCCTTGCTGCATGTGTGGCGTGTGCTAAAAAAACCTGAGGTCCTTTGTGTCAAGGATCCGCTTTTGACAAAGGATTTCCCGTCCGTAAATGCCGTCATGCAGCGACCCTGCCAGTTCGTAACGGTTCTCCGGCATCCCCATGATGTTGTTCGGTCTCAGCAGGAAGTCTACTCTCGTGCCGGTGTTCCCATGGTTGAAGGAACGGTCCGAAAACTGTCTGTTGAATATATGGAAAGCTATGCGCATCTGAACAAGCCAGAAATGGAGGGCCGTGCCTTCCATTTCAGATATGAAGATCTTGGAAATGACTGGCTCATTGAGCAACTGCACGCTTTTACCGGATTGAATGGAATCGATTCAGAGCAGATCTGGAACAGCGGCAAGCATGTGCCTTCAGAGGCAGAGAAGGCGGATCCCTTCTTTTCTCCGAAATATCACAGGCCGATCAACACCGAGCGGCGATTTGATCGGCTGAAGCCGGAGTTCCAGAGCATCGTCAACGAAGTCTGTCTTCCTCTCATGGAAAGCAGTGGTTACCTCAAGAATGGTGATGTCGAGGCTTGGTGAGTCACAGCATAGGCCATGAAATCCATACCGTGCAGGATCAGTTGGCCAAATTGCGCAATGCATGAAAGTCCCTGTCGGGGCATGATGGTCCGGCAGGGAAATAGGTCTCTTCTGGTTTTCAGGGTAAGCGGGGCCCTTGCATCAGTACAGCCCGTTCCAGGCCATAGGGCAAGGAACAGTCATCCCGCATGCGGCCGCCATGACAGTGCTTCTGCTGTATGTTCAGCTGTCTGACCGAAAGCCGGATAACAGCGACAGAAACGAGTCGCGATCGCTTTCAAATTTTGATCTTGGATATTTAAAGTAAATATCCTGCTCGGTTGCATGCGTCTCGATGGCACCATAGCGGCGATGAAATTCAAGGGTTCTGGCGTTGCCGCGGCGCACATCAAAATGCGCCTCATCCATACCCATGATATCGAAAGCTGTCATATAGACCAGCGTAGCGCTTTCCAGGGCCGCCTTTTTGGGTTTGTTCTCATCGAGAATCCAGCTGCCCCATTCAAAAATCGGCGGTGAAATCCTGTAAAGCCTTACTGCGCCGCAAGGCACTCCATCAGACCGCTCCACGATATAGTAGAGCTCTTTGAGCTCCGCTTCACGCTCCTTGTATTTCTCAATCCAGATTTCCTGATCGCGGAGGGTTCCATTGAATTCTGACAAATGGGTATTGTAATCCGGATTGATCCTGAGCCCATAAAGATAGCCCGCATCCGGGATCTGCACCAGCCGCAGAGATATATTCGGGCCGCGCACGATCGAAACGTTGTCCAAGATCGTCATGTAAATTGATCCTTCAGTGGCTTCGGGTAAACAATTCCGTTCAGCAGACCCGCAATATCAGCATGGGTCCAGCCCCGGTACCGGGCATCACCCGGGCGGGTCTCCGGGTTCCGGCCCGCTCTGCACCGGAGCCTCTCCTTTCAGAACTCTCTCGATCGCCTCTCGCAAGGCCCTTGCGTGATCAGGGTTTCCGACGAAGCCGGGATTTGCGGCGGCCTGTTTCAGGCGGGTGCGGATGGCGTTGCGGCGGGCGGGGTCTGTGCCGAGGCTTCGGGCCAGCGCGATATAGTCTTCGGGCGTATCGGCCAGCAGCTCGGCAAAGCCGTGGCTGGCCACCAG
>NZ_JAESVN010000019.1 GCF_016765775.1 Szabonella alba
TGCCCGCGCCGCCGCCGATAAAATCGCCGCCCGATCCCGCATGGATCAGGTCATTGCCATCATTGCCCAGCAGGTGGTTGGTGCCATCGCCACCGCCATGGATGGTATCCGATCCCGATCCGCCCTGAACCGTGTCATTGCCAAGGCCGCCCCAGAGGATGTTGCTGCCGGCATCCCCGAAGATCACGTCATTGCCTGCACCCCCGGCCAGATCGTCATTGCCCAGACCGCCATAGACAACATCATTACCGCCCTCACCACGGATCGTGTCATTGCCGGTTCCGCCCAGCAATGTGTCGGCAAGATCCGAACCGATCTGCAGAAGCGGAGGAATGACCGGTGCGAAATCGGCGGCGAAAGCATCAAGCTTCACATTCGCCCCGCCGATGCTGACCGTATAGCGTGCCGCCCCCTCAAGCCCTGCCCCGGTAAAGCTGACCGTATAGCTGCCGTTGGGCAGGACCATCTGATAGCCGCCCGACCCCCAGCTGTGCGTCGTGAAGGTGCCGCCCGTCCCCGTCGCCGTCACCGTGATCCCGCCCATACCTTCGCCGATATCATAGAAGCGGTCACTGTCCTGATCGTCGATGACCACGCCCAGAAGCTGCGCCTGATAGCCCGCGCGGCTGGCAAGGTTCTGGGTCACAAGGAAGGGGCCGACCGTATCGACCTGCCCCGTCGCGCCCGGCCCTGCCAGAATGGCAATGCCGATTTCGGTGAACCTGCTGTCCATGATGTTCTCGCGGTGGCCCGCCCCGGCAACGCCCCAGTCAATGAAAAATCCGGCATGGCCGAACAGCACATCCTGACTATAGCCATAGACGTTTTCACCCGAGACAGTGGCAGGGGTATTCGGATAGCCTGCCTGCGCGATCCGGGCAGCCCGGTTGGGTTCTCCAGGAAACTGATGGGATTGGGCGTTGTTCTCCAGCATCAGTTCCGTGTGACCCTCTGCCGCCCGGGCCAAGGCCGTGTTCCAGGCCAGGGGGGCCGCAGGGGTCAGCGCCTCGAAGGCGCTGCGCAGTTGCACCATATCCACATTGAACTGATCGAGCGCCGCCGAGATATTGGTCTGCACACCGGTCTGGGTCGCGGCATTGAGGATCAGCGCATCGAACTCCCCCGCCGGATCGATGCGGGCGCGGTTGGTCAGTTCCAGCATCAGCTGTTCATCGGCGGTGGGTGTATTCTGGGCGGTGGGCATCTGATCGGCACTCCCCTGATAATCCAGACCGAAACGGCCATGTCCCGACAGGCGGACATCCAGGGGAGCGGCCATTATCAGGTCATTTGCCATGGTCGATCCCTCCGAAATCATTCCCGGGACAGATGATGAACTGGACGTAAATCATGGCACAATCCGGCCCGAAACATGCAATTCCTGCGCCTGATTGTGAAAAACCTGCCAGAATGCGGCAGAGGGGTCAACGCTTGCGGATCCACCCCAGAAAGGCCGCATCCGGACTGCGGAGGCGCGGGCGGCCCGAGCGGTGCCACATCTCGCGCCAGTCGGCCTCCAGCGCGTAGATGTCCCAGCCGGGGACCAGCGCGCGGGCGGTCTCGATGGTGGCGGGTTTCAGCACAGGGCCGGCACCGGCCTCATCCATCAGCACCACCATGTCGCGGCGGGTGACCAGCAGGATGTCGCCGGGTTCTTCCTGCAGGGAATATTCGGGCAGGTGATCGCCCGCGATCATGTCGCGGATCATCTTGCGGAACACCCGGAGCGGGCTGGCCGATCCCGATTTCCGCGCCAGCACCTCCATCCCGATGCGCCATTCGGGCTGCCGGCCACAATGTTTGCGCGCCAGTTCATAGACGCGGCGCTCCAGCGGTTTGCGCAGGCGGAAATAATCGCGGCTCAGCGTCAGGACCGATTTCGACAGCACCGCGCGGAACAGCCATTCGGACAGCGTGACCGAGACCTGCACCATGCGCCCGGCGCCCTTCTTGCCTGCGGGCGTCGCGCGCAGGATCTGCCAGCTTTCGATCAGGCCGAACCCAGTGGTCGCCTCTACCCCGCCGGTGGTCATGTTGGTGGTGATGCGCGTGCCTGCCAGCCGCTCGAACGCCTCGCGCAGCCGGGCATAGCCATCGCCGCTGGTTTCGCGATTGGTGGCCACCATCAGGTCATGCGCGGTCAGGCGCAGATGCCGCGTCACCTCGCGCCCGGCATTCAGCGCCGCCATCAGCTGGCTGATGCAATAGATCAGGATGTCCTTGTCAAACAGCGTGGCCAGCCCCTTGACGGAAGGCACCACCGTCACCTCGACCCCGTTATGGCTGTAATTGAGGATCCGCCGGTCGGGCCGTGTGGACAGCGAGAAGAGCGGATGTTCCATACTGGCCAGATCATCCTTCGGCAAAGCACCGAAAATGTCGCAAAGGAAGAAATCCCCCTGCCGGTCTGCCAGCCGGTCGGGCAACAACATGCCCTTCCCCTGCCCTGCCCTGATCGCAGTCATGCCCGTTCCTCAATCCATGGCCCCTGCTTGAAGGGATCGCTCCCGGGCCTGCCCCTTTGCCGGGGCCCGCTTGAAACTTCGTGGTTTCATTGACGCCAAGTTATCCACAAGGCGGCGCTCAGGCCAAGCCCGAAGTTGCGCGCGATCGGGGGATCGGAATCGCGGCATCGGGGGACCGGAGTCGCCTGATCGGGGTTTCAGAGTCACTTCTTATGGTTGGATCTAAAAATTTTTTATTTGTATCAATGCATTACCGACAAGGAGGACAGTCTGTAACTAATAGAATAACATACATATAACTTGAAGAACGGATCAGGCTGGAAATTCGGATCTCAGACCCGAACCCCCAACACCCATTGCAAGCCTTTGAATATGCTATTGAAAATCTGTGTTTCAGGCAGATGTTCTGCATTTCCTTTCATGTCGCGTCTTTTCGTGTATATTGCCAAAAACAGCGCACATAAGGCAGCATGGCACGCGAATCAAACCGGGAAACCGGCCCCGACACCCCGCCCTATTTCAACCTGTCGCCCGATGCGGAACGGGCCGCTCTCGGCCCCGCGGTCGGCACCGCCGAACTGGCGCGCATCGCCGAGATGGCCGGGCGCGGGCGCGACGATCTGGCCGCCCGCGGCCTCGGAGAGGAAGGGCGCAAGGCCCTGCGACTGTTCTCGACATGGGAGATCACGCGCTATCTGATCCCGGTCGCCCAGGGCCATTTCCGCCGGGTGCTGAAGGCCAATCCCGACCTGCCGCAGGGCCGGGCGGAAACCGAGGGCGGGGCGAAATGGTTCAGCCTTGATGAGGTGTTGCGCCTGCGCGCCTTCTTTGCCGCCGAAGGGGCGAAGAACAAGGATTACCTGCCCTACCGTCCCAAGGGCCTGCCCGCCAAGATGGTGGCGGTGGCGAACTTCAAGGGCGGCGTCGGCAAGACCTCGACCTGTGCGCATCTGGCCATGTCGGCGGCACTCGACGGCTACCGCGTTCTGGTGATTGATCTCGATGCCCAAGGGTCGATGACCTCGATCTTCGGGGGGCGCGTCGCCGATGAATGGCAGACCGCCTTTCCGCTGCTGGCGCGCCATTACGCCCGCCATCTGCAGGTCGAGAACCGCGCCCGGGTCGAGCGGGGCGATGCGCCCCATCCCCTGGATGCCACGCTGACCGAGGCGCTGAAGGTGACGCCCGACCAGATCATCCAGAAAACCCACTGGCCCAATATTGACCTGATCGGCAGCCAGCTGAACCTCTATTGGGCGGAATTCCAGATCCCGGTCTGGCGGATGCAGGCACGCGGCTGGAAGCTCTGGGATGCGCTGTCGGATGCTCTGGCAAGCGATGGCGTGCTGGACCGCTATGATCTGGTCTTTCTCGATACGCCCCCGGCCCTTGGCTATCTCACGATCAACGGGCTGGCGGCGGCGGATATCCTGCTGGTGCCGACCGGGGCCTCTTTTCTGGAATTCGACAGCACGGGGCGCTTCTTCGACATGCTGCATTCGACCTTCTCAAGTATCGAGGAAGGCGAGAATGCCGCCGCCCGAGCGCTTGGCCGTCCCGAGCTTGCCTTTGAATGGGATGCGGTGCGCACGGTCATCACCCGCTATGATGCAGGCCAGCAGGCGGAACTTGCGGCCTTCATGCAGGCCTATCTGGGCCGCGCCATGGCGCCGCAGCGGCAGGAATTCACCGCGCTGATCGGGCAGGCAGGCGAACAGGTCAATGGCATCTATGAGGCCGATTACCGCGACTTCAACCGCGAGACCTATATGCGCGGCCGCGAAACCTTTGATGCGACATGGGCCGGGTTCAAGAAACTGCTTTACGGCATCTGGCGGCGGGATGAGCAGGCGGCCGAGGCGGAAAAGACGGAGACCGGGACGGCCCAAACAGAAAAGGGCCGAACCGAAAAAGCCCGACCAGAAAAGGCGGCGCCATGACTGTTTCGCGCGCGAAACATTTGCGGGCCGGTCCCCCTGCCCTTTCCGGGTCAGCCCCTGTTCTGTCTCGGATCCTGCCGCAGCGCGCGCCCGCTTCATCGCCGTTTTACTCCGGGCACAGACCCTGCCCCCCGATCGCAGGAGGATCCCCATGGCCAAACGCAAACGTCTGATCCCGCCTTCGGGGGGCGAAACAGGCTCTGATATCGCGGAAAACGGCCTGTCCGGCCCGCTTGAGGTCAAGGCTTTCCTGCGGCCCGGTCTGGGCGGCGGTCTGGGCAATGACGGTCCGCCGATTGCCCGGGTCGTTGCCGAAAGTTCGGCCGAGGCGGCACTGGCCGAGGTCACGCAGGCCATGACCGAGGCGCGCGCGGCGGGGCGGCTGGTGCAGGTCCTGCCGCTGGAGGCCATCGACCCGGGCCATCTGGTGCGTGACCGGATCGCGCTGGATGAGGAAGAACTGTCCCATCTGATCGCCTCGATCCGCGATCATGGCCAGCGCATGCCCATCGAGGTCGCTGATCTGGGGGCTGGGCGCTATGGGCTGATTTCCGGCTGGCGGCGGCTGCAGGCACTGCGGCGGCTGGCCGAGGAGGCGGGCGAAGGCATGGACGGTGCAAAATACGGCACTGTTCTGGCCCTTTTGCGCCGCCCCAAGGATGCGCCCGAGGCCTATGTCGCCATGGTCGAGGAAAACGAGGTCCGCCAGGGCCTGTCCTATTACGAACGCGCCCGGATTGCGGCGCGGGCGGTGGATCTGGGCGTGTTCGGCACGGAAAAGCAGGCCTTGCAGCAGCTGTTTTCGGCAGCAAGCCGGGCGCGGCGCTCCAAGATCGGGTCTTTCCTGACCATCGTGCGGGCGCTGGATGAGGCGCTGCGCTTTCCGGCCGCCATTCCCGAACGACTGGGACTGGCGCTGGCCAAGGCGCTGGAGACGCGGCCGGAAGAGGGCAGGGCGCTGGCCGATGCCCTGAAATCCGACCCCGCGCCTGATACGGCAGCGGAACTAGCCCGGCTGGGGGCCTTTTCCACCCTGAAAAACGGCTCTGACAAGGCAGAAAAGACCCTTGTGGCCAGGGATGATGCCCCTGCCGTTGCCTCTGGTCAGGAAATCCGCCCCGGCGTCTTTCTGAGGCTGGAAGGCGGTTTCACCAAACCGGTGCTGATCCTGTCCGGCCCCGCCGTCGGCCCCGGTTTCCGCGAACGGCTGGAGGACTGGCTGAAATCCGGAAAGTGAAGGGAAGAAAGGGACGGGCGGCGCATTGAATGTTTCGCGCGCGAAACAAAACCGGCCCGTCCCTTTTTTCGCCTCCCCGTCCCTTTTTTCGCCTCAGCGTGCCAGCAGGGCGGCAATCACCCGGTCTGCGGCTTCTTCGGGCGAGAGTGACACCGTATCGACCGTAATCTCGGGCGCTTCGGGGGCTTCATAGGGGCTGTCGATGCCGGTGAAGTTCTTCAACTGTCCGGCCCGGGCCTTTTTATAAAGACCCTTCACATCGCGCGCTTCGGCCACGTCCAGCGGCGTGTCGACATGAACCTCCAGAAACTCGCCTTCCGCCATCACGTCGCGTACCATGCGCCGCTCGGCCCGGAAGGGGCTGATGAAGGCGGTCAGCACGATCAGGCCTGCATCGGTCATCAGGCGCGCGACCTCCCCCACGCGGCGGATGTTTTCCACCCGGTCGGCATCGGTAAAGCCCAGATCGCGGTTCAGCCCGTGGCGCACATTGTCGCCATCCAGCAGGAAGGTGTGGCGGCCCATGGCATGCAGTTTCTTTTCCACCAGATTGGCGATGGTCGATTTGCCCGAGCCCGAAAGCCCGGTGAACCAGACCACGGCGGGTTTCTGCGCCTTTTGCGCGGCATGGGCCTCGCGGTTGATATCGACGGCCTGCCAATGGATGTTCTGGCTGCGGCGCAGCGCGAAATGGATCATCCCGGCGGCCACGGTGGCATTGGTCATCCGGTCGATCAGGATGAACCCGCCCAGATCGGGATTTTCGGCATAGGCCTCAAAGGGGATCGCGCGGTCGGTCGAGATATTGACCACGCCGATCGCATTCAGCCCCAGCGTTTTCGAGGCCAGATGCTCCAGCGTGTTGACGTTCACCTCATATTTCGGCTCGGTCACCGTGGCGGTCACGACCTGCGTGCCGATCTTCAGCAGGTAAGGCCGGCCCGGCAGCATTTCGGCCTCTTCCATCCAGACCAATGTGGCTTCGAACTGGTCGGCCACCTCGCAGGGGCTGTCTGCCGCCACGATCACATCGCCGCGCGAACAATCCACCTCATCGGCGAAGGTCAGCGTCACCGATTGCCCGGCCTGGGCCTCGGGCAGATCGCCGTCAAAGGTCACGATGGATTTCACATGCGTCGTCCGCCCCGAGGGCAGCACGCGGATCGCATCACCGGGTGCTACCCGGCCCGCGCCGATCTGGCCCGCGAAACCGCGGAAATCCAGATTGGGCCGGTTCACCCATTGCACCGGCATGCGGAAGGGCAGGTCCAGCATCCGGCTGGTATTGACAGGTGCCTCTTCCAGATGGCCCAGCAGCGTCGGCCCCTGATACCAGGGCATCGCATTGCTGCGGCTGGCGATATTGTCGCCCTGCAGCCCGGAAATCGGGACCGGCAGGAAGCTTTCCATGCCGATCTGCCGGGCGAATGTCGTGTAATCCTGCACGATCTCGTCAAAGCGGTCCTGAGAGTAGCCGACCAGATCCATCTTGTTGATGGCCAGCACGATATTGCGGATGCCCAGCAGGTTGACCAGATAGCTGTGCCGCCGCGTCTGGGTCAGCACACCCTG
Organism: Szabonella alba; assembly: GCF_016765775.1. Lineage (GTDB taxonomy): Bacteria > Pseudomonadota > Alphaproteobacteria > Rhodobacterales > Rhodobacteraceae > Szabonella > Szabonella alba. Next base: position 7,215 of record NZ_JAESVN010000019.1, read on the forward strand.
GCGCGCATCGATCAGGATCACCGCCAGATCGGCGGTGGAGGCGCCGGTGACCATGTTGCGGGTATATTGTTCATGGCCGGGTGTATCGGCCACGATGAACTTGCGTTTCTCGGTGGCAAAGAAGCGATAGGCGACATCAATGGTGATGCCCTGTTCGCGTTCCGCCGCCAGCCCGTCGACCAGCAGGGCAAAATCAATCCCGCCGCCTTGGGTGCCCACGGATTTGCTGTCGCGCTCCAGCGCGGAAAGCTGATCCTCGAAGATCATCTTGGTATCATAAAGCAGCCGCCCGATCAGGGTGGACTTGCCGTCATCGACCGAACCGCAGGTGATGAAGCGCAGCATGGTCTTGTGCTGATGCGCGGTGAGATAGGCGTCGATATCCTGCGCGATCAGCGCATCGGTGACATAGACGGGATCTGTGGCGGGGTTTTTGGTGGTGGGGTTTTTCTCGGTGGCGGACATCAGAAATACCCCTCCTGCTTCTTCTTCTCCATGCTTGCGGCCTGATCGTGGTCGATGGCGCGGCCCTGACGTTCGGATGTGGTGGTCAGCAGCATTTCCTGAATGACCTGCGGCAGGGTGGTGGCCTCGCTTTCCACAGCCCCCGTCAGCGGATAGCAACCCAGCGTGCGGAACCGGACAGAGCGCATCTGCGGCACCTCACCGGGCGCCAGCGGGAAGCGGTCATCATCGACCATCAGCAAAAGCCCGCCGCGTTCGACCACCGGGCGCGGCTCGCTGAAGTAAAGCGGCACGATCTCGATGCCTTCCAGATGGATATATTGCCAGATATCCAGTTCGGTCCAGTTCGAGATCGGAAAGACCCGGATCGATTCCCCCTTGGATTTGCGGGTGTTGTACAGCTTCCACAACTCGGGGCGCTGGTTCTTGGGATCCCAGCGGTGATTGGCGCTGCGGAAGGAAAACACCCGTTCCTTGGCGCGGGATTTCTCCTCATCGCGGCGCGCGCCGCCAAAGGCCACGTCGAAGCCGTGTTGCGTCAGCGCCTGTTTCAGACCTTCGGTCTTCCACATGTCGGTATGCAGGCTGCCATGATCGAACGGGTTGATGCCGCGGGCCTTGGCCTCGGGGTTCTGATAGACGATCAGATCCATGCCCGCATCGGCGGCGGCCTTTTCGCGCAGCGCATACATGGCGCGGAATTTCCAGGTCGTGTCGACATGCAGCAGCGCAAAGGGCGGTGGCGCGGGGTAAAACGCCTTTTTCGCCAGATGCAGCATCACCGCAGAATCCTTGCCGATGGAATAAAGCATCACCGGATTGTCGGCATTGGCGACCACTTCGCGCAGGATATGGATGCTTTCGGCCTCCAGTCGCTGCAGATGGGTCAGGGTGGTGTTCGGTGGCAACTGGTCAGAGACGGTCATGAGGCTTTGGATCCGCTGAAAAACATCCCCGTCGATTTGCAGATTTCGGGCCGCAATCCAATGGGCAAAGCTGTGGAAGCGTCAAAAAGGCCGGTTTTCTGCGGATTCCGGCCGGTCCGGACCTGTTTTCTGCGGTTCCGGCACAGGCGCGGCGATTGTCCCTGCACGGTGCTGCAACCTGCGGGGTGCTGTCGGCCCCGCCCTGCCTGAAGTCCCGGCATGGTTTAAAGCCCCGGCCCTGTCTAAAACAATGTATCGCCGAAGATGTCGATCCTATCCTCCAGCCCGGTCAGGCTGTTCACCCCCTGCAGCAGGATGCTGTTGCCATCCCCGAAATCGAAGATGACATTGTTGCCGGTCACGCGGGCATAGTGCGCCACGACCCCGGTCCCCGGGGACAGCCCGCCCAGAAGCGCGGAAGACAGTTCCAGCCGGTCCTGCGTCGCCGAGAAGCCCAGGATCCTGTCCTGCCCATGGCCCGGGCCGAAGATGAATGTATCCGCCCCTGCATCGCCATAAAGCCGGTCATCGCCCGCGCCGCCCTCCAGCCTGTCATCGCCTGCGCCCCCATAAAGCGTGTCATTTCCGGCCCCGCCATAGACAAGGTCGTTGCCACCCACCGCAAAGAGGAAATCATCGCCATCCCCGCCGCTCAGCACATTGGCCCCGTTATCGCCGTTCAGCGTGTCATGGCCCGAGCCGCCGACAAGGTTCTCGATGCCGGTATAGACATCGCCCTCGGCATCGCCGCCAAAGGCTGTCCCGTTCCAGAGCCGCACCGCTATGCTTTGCGCAGAGGCGCTGTAATCCAGCGTATCGGTCCCTGCCCCGCCATGCATCGTATCGGCCCCGGCACCGCCTGCCAGAATGTCATTGCCGGCATCGCCATAAAGCCGGTCATCGCCCGCGCCGCCGAACAGGCTGTCATCGCCATTGCCGCCATAAAGCGTGTCATGGCCCGCCCCGCCATAGGCCATGTCATTGCCATTGACCGCGAACAGGAAGTCATTGCCCGCCCCGCCGGTCAGGATATTGGCCGCATTGTCACCGTTCAGCGTGTCATTGCCCGCCCCGCCGATCAGGTTTTCAAAGCCGGTATAGACATCGCCCTCGGCATCGCCGCCGAAAGCCGTCCCGTTCCAGAGCCGCACCGCTATGCTTTGCGCAGAGGCGCTGTAATCCAGCGTGTCGATCCCTGCCCCGCCCTGCATCGTATCGGCCCCGGCGCCGCCCGCGATGGTGTCATCGCCCTCATCCCCGGACAGGGCGCTGCCCTCCGGCGCGGCTGTCAGCCGGTCATCGCCCGCGCCGCCGATCACGGTGGTGAAAGTCCCGCCCAGGGTCACCCCGGCGGTGCCGATCATGCCTGTGCCGCGGCCCAGATCCAGATCCAGCGCCGCAGCGGTGGCGGCGGCGTTCAGCACGCCCGCCCCCTCCGCCCCGGGCATCAGCAGCAGCCGTGACGGATCGGCGGCGGCCAGCGCCTCATAGGCCGAAGTGATATAGGTCACCGCGGGACCGGTGGCGGTGCCGCCATGAAAGGTCAGGGCCGCATCATAGACGACAAAGCTGTCGGGGGCGGTCGGGTGGCGCAGTTCCACCCGCCATTCGCCCGTCACCTCCTCGCCGCGCAGGGCGGCGGTGGAGAAGGTGAAATTCAGGAAGGTCCCGTTGCCCCCGGCCATCAGATTGGGCGCGATCAGGCTGCGGCTGCCTGTGGGGGAAATCAGCTCGATCGCAAGGTCGCGCAGCGCGGTATCGGTCAGGGTCAGGCCCAGTTCGACCCATTCGACGCGAAACTGCGGGGCAGGGGCCGCCACATCCACCGTCATCACCTGAAAGGTCTTGTCGGCGGCAAGGGCGGATCCCAGCCGCGCCTCGACCGAGATTTCATTGGCCGCCGTGGCGCCGCCCTGCCAGTGCCGGGCCAGCCGCACGGCCCCGGCGGCATCGAGAATGCCAAAGCCGATATCGCGGTCAAAGACGAAGCCGCCGCCATTCACCCCGCTTGCCGCATTGGTCGCGGCCCCGGGCATCAGGGTGGGCCGCGCGGTCAGGGCAAGGATCTCCTGCACATCGCGGGCACCCAGCCCGGGATTGACCTCCAGCATCAGGGCCACGGTGGCACTGACAAGCGGGGCGGCAAAGCTGGTGCCGCTGACGCTGGCGGCGCGGGCATCAAAGCTGCCCAGCCCGTCCGCCGTCCGCAGCGCCACGCCGGGGGCGGCCAGCAGCAGATTGGCCCCGGGGCTGGAAAAGCTGGCCACCGCGCCCTGTGCATCGGTGGCGGCCACGGTGATCGTGTGGCGGCTGTTGGCGAAATTGTGGAAATTCGCGTCATCGCCGAGATTCTGGCCGTTGCGGATCATCCGGCCATTGCCGCCCGCCAGCACCAGCACCGTGCCCAGCCCGTCACGTCCGGTTTCGGCCAGCAGGTCCAGCGCCTCGGCCACGGGGCGCATCGCGACGGTGCGGAAATTGTCGCTGAAGGCGCCGCTGAAGCCCCAGCTGTGGTTGGACAGGTCGAAATCGCCCTGCCGTTCCAGAAGGGCCGCGACATGGCTGACCTGCAGGCGGCCCGACAGATCCATATAGGTGGCGACCAGCCGCGCATCGGGCGCGCCGCCCATTCCGGCGATGTCATTGGTCACGCTTCCGCTGATCAGCCCGGCCACCCTTGTGCCATGGCTGTCGGTCAGTATCTGTCCAAGCGCGCCCAGACCGGCCCAGGACCCGGCCGAAAGCGCCTGTTCCGCCGCATGGTCATAGCTGTCGACAAGGTCGAGATGGGTGCTGTTCACGCCGCTGTCGAGCACTCCGATCCGCACCCCGCGGCCGGTGGCAAGCTGCCAGGCCACCGCCAGGCCCGTGCCGCCGGGATGGTCGTCGCGCAACCACCAATGCCCGTCCGGCACCGCCGTCAGCGGGCCTGCCATGGCCATGGACTGCAGCGCGACCGTGCCCGGGCAAAAGGGATCGTCCGGGCAAAAAGGATCGGCAGGGCCCGGGGGGGCCTTGTGTTCAGACATTGTGTTCAGACATCGCTTCCTCCGGGTGACGGCCCCGTGGCGCGGCGCATGCGCCATGGGGCTGTTCGGGCCCCCGCGCGCAGCGGCACCCGGGGCAAGGAGGACGTTAAGATCAAGATTTTAAAAGAGTATTTACCGGATATTTAAAAACGTTCCGGGTTTATACGGGCGGGTGAAGTTCTGTCGACAGAACCCCTAAATTTGTGTGGGTTTTCCGGGTGGAATGGCGGGTCTTTTCGCACAAATGCCCCGGTCGGCATCAGGACCCAAAACCGGACCCAGCATCGGACCCGGTATCGGATCTGGGCCGGGCAGTGGGGGGCCGGGCAGTGGGGGGAAGGGCCGCCGGGAGAAACAGGCCGAAGCGCCGGACCGGGAAGCACCGGACCGGGAAGCACCGCACCGGGGGTTTTGCGAATCACGATCCGTTGCGGCGGGTCATGCGCCGTCTTTCCGCACCCCTGAATGGTATCTGAAAAATTGAAACAATCTGGGGTTTAGGAGATTTGTCCCTTGCCTGATCCATGGGCCGGTCAAGAGGGAATTGTGTCGTCAAAAAGGCGAAAATGAGGCGCGTTAATCAATGTTAAGGCTGGCTTAATTGTTGACCCGGGATAGGATCCGGTCAGGAAACAATCTTATCCGTGCCGCTCGGCAGAAACCGGTTTTTCAACCGGCTCTTTGTGCATGTCTGCAGTGGCCCGCCCAAACATTGAGGACGTCATGGCCACCTATACCGTCAATCCCGCTTCTTTCGACAATATTGATTCATTTCAAACAATTGCGGCGGCCATTGAGGCGGCCGGAACGGGGGATCTGATCATCGTTTCCGATGGCGTTTATGCCAATGTGGTCATCGACAAGGCGGTCACGCTGCAGGCCGAAAACCCCGGTGGTGCGACGATCACCGGACCGGGTGTGAACCAGGGATCAGCGGTGCGGATCGAGGCGGGCATCAATGATGTGACCGTTACGGGGTTCAATATCGAGGCCTCAGCGGGTGATCTTGCCGCCGTCTATGCCGTTGGAAACAATGACGGAATCACGGTCCAGAATAACAGCATCGACGGCGGAACGGCGGGCCATGCCTTCCTGTCGGGCGGGGCAGGCGGTTTCGGGCTGAACAACTCCACGATTTCGGGCAACACGCTGATGGGCGAAGGCACGAGTGGCGGCAACAGTTCGGTCGTCTATATCAACGGCCCTGCCAACCTTCCCGGCATCGTCACCTCGGGCAACAGCATCACCGGCAATACCATCTCGGGCAATCCGGCGGGCGGGCTGCTGCTGGGGGTGGATTCCACCAACGGCACGATCAGCGGCAACAGCTTTGCCGGAACCGCATCCTATGCCCAGCTTGAAGTCTTCGGCGCAGGCAATGTCATCGAGATGAATGATTTCGCCGCCACCGGCCCGTTCTTTGTGGATGGCAGCGGCGATTATGATGCGGCGGCCATCGTTTCGGGCAATTCGGCGCCCGGCGGTGTTATCTATATCGAAGGCAAAAGCGGTTTTTACACCAGCCTGCAGGCGGCCATTGATGCCGCTGCCGATGGCGACACGATCAGTGTCACGCCCGGCGATTATACCGACAGTGCGAATTACAACGGGGCAGACAACACCAATTCCGGGTCAAACCCGGTCGGTCTGCTGATCAACAAGTCGGTGACCATCCAGGGCGTCGATGCGACGGGCACCCCGATCACCGATGCGGCGGATATCGCGGCCACCTTCACCTCGGGCGTGCAGTCGAACTGGGGCACGAACATCCATGTCACCGCAGCGGATGTCACGATCCGCGGGCTGGAGCTGCTGGGCGTCGACAGTCTCGGAAGACCGGTCAACCAGTCGGTCAACAAGGTGATTGAAGTTCTGAAGGGCGGTTTCGTGCTGGAGGCCTCCATCGTCGGTGCCGCCGCAGGGGAAAGCGTCGGTGCAACCGGGTTCGGGGCGATTTATATCGGGGATGAAGGCGCAACCGACCCCTCCGGTTTCCTTTCGGCCATCGACACGGTCACGATTTCCGGCAACAGCATCGGCGGTTCGGTGACCTTCGCCAACGGGGCGGGTTTCGGCGTGCCGGAGATGGATCTGGACTTCACCATCACCGATAACGACTTCACCGCAGGAACCGGGATCGGCGTGCAGGGCCAGATCACCGGCTTCGGCTGGCTGCTGGTTCCGGCACAGGCGCCGACCACGGTGACCGGCAACAGCTTTGCCCCCGGCACCAGCCGCGTGATCCGCGAGATCGAAAGCGATCCTGCCGAGATCCAGATCGACAAGGCCTATATCGAGGATTTCATTGCCAATAATGATGTCGGCGATTTTGCCTATCTGCTGGATGGCATGGGGGACCTGAAACTGATCGCGCAGGGCGGCGGCACGTATTTCAGTGCGGCAATCGATGATCAGGCCAGCGATCTGGGCGCGCTGCAACCCGGCGAAACCCTGGTCACCCAGGATGGCAGCTTTGCTGCCGCCGCGACCGGATCGACCTGGTTCGTGCTGGACGGCCAGTCGCTGCAGGCGGCCATCAATGCCGCCGGGGCCGGGGATACGATCATGGTGGGGGCCGGGACCTATGACGAGAACCTGGTGATCAACAAGGAACTGACCATTCTGGGGCCCAATGCGGGGCAGGCCGGAACGGACGGGGCGCGGGGGGACGAGGCGGTCCTCTCGGGGCTGGTCAGCGTTTCCGGGCCGGGGGCGATCACGCTGGACGGTCTGAAATTCCTCAATGACGAGCCGGTGGGCGCGCGGAGCGGGCTCACGCTTGTCACCGTGGCCTCGGGTGCGGATCATGTCATCACCAATTCAGTCTTTGAAAGTGCGGTCGTCGGCGGCAATACCGGCGGCCTGCATGACGTGGCACTGATGATCAACACCCTGTCCTCGGGCAGTGTCACGGTCACGGACAACCTTTTCGCCGGCGATCCGGACGGAAGCTTCGGCGCCTTCTCGGATGCGGCCTGGGGGCGCGGCATCTATTCCAATGGCGGCGGTGTCGAGACGGTGATCACCGGCAACACCTTCGAAAACACCCGCACGGGTCTTGGTCTCGACAATTACGACAATGACGCCTCGGACGTGTCGGGCAATGCCTTCTTTGCCTCTGGCTCGGGCATCTCGATCGGGCTGCCGACCTCGGGTGAGTTGACCACGATCACCGGCAACGAGTTCACCGATGTCGGCACCGAGTTCAACATGGGGAACCTGACCGGGTCGGTGTCCTTCGATGTGGGCGGCACCGGCAACGTCGCGCTGGACGGCACCACCCCCGGCGTGATGGTCATCAGCAGCGGTTCGGGTGATGACACGATCTATGGCACGGATGGCGTGGATGTCATCACCGGCGGCAATGGCAATGACGTGATCCATGCCGGGGCAGGGGACACGGTCAATGGCGGGGGCGGCGCAAATATCGTGGTGCTTCCCGACGGGCTGACGCCCGAGGATTTCGCCACGATGAGCCTGACCAATGTGGCCGCCGTGACCTATGAAGGCGCGCCTGCCGGAACGCTTTATGTCTTTGAGGGCATGTCGATCCAGGCCGCCGTGGATGCCGCATCGGATGGCGCCACGATCATCGTGGGGCCCGGGACCTATAACGAGACGGTGTCGATCGCGGGCAAGACCGGGCTGACCATCGAGGGCGCGCAGGCCGGGGTTTCGGCAGGCGTCGGCGGCACGCGCAACGGCAACAGCACGGCGGGCGAGACGATCCTGGTCGGCGGCTTCACCTTTGGGGGGGGGGCCAGCACGGTCAATGATTTCGCTGTCGATGGCTTCCGGATCCAGGGCAACGCCTTTTCCAACCTGCGCGTCGGCGGCACGCTGACGATTGAGAACACGATCATCGCCAGCACGATCTCTGGTTCGGCGATCAACCCGATCATTCTGACCGGTTCGCCCGCCGTTGACGTCGTGGTGCGCGGCAACACCTTCCTCGGAAGTCGCGGCGTTTCCATCGAGGATCCGGGCGTCTCCTCGGCCCTCATCGAGGGCAACGTCTTCAACAATACCGCAAGCGGCGTGCTGGCCCTTGCCGACGCCCAGCCGGGCGTGGTGAACGTCACCGGCAACAGCTTTGTGGGCGCGGTCGGGGCGACCATCATCGGTGATGGCAAGACCTTTACCGACAACACCTTCTCGAACTCCACCTTCGGGCTTCGCATCTTCGAAAGCACCGACCACACGGTGACCGGCAACACGTTTAACGGCGCCGGTCTCGGCATCTGGCTGGTCAACGGGGACGGTCCGGATTTCGCGGGCAATACGCTGGAGGACAATACCTTCTCCGGCGCGGGTGCTGCCTTCCTGAACGAAACGGCCATCAATGCCCTGTTCGGCATCAATACCATCGGCGGGGAAGAATTCCTGACCGGCACGCTGGTTCTGGCGGGCAATGGCGCGGTGTTCGCGCCGATCACCGGCACTGTGGTTGGTGAGTTTCTTGTTGGGACGGAGAATGACGATACGTTTTTGGCTTCGGGTGGCAATGACACGCTGGACGGTGCTGGTGGCGATGACACTCTGGACATGACGTCTGCGGGGTCTGGTGGGTCTTTTGTTGATCTGAACGCGGGTCTGGCGTTTTCGACGGCGACGGGGATCGACAGTCTGATCTCGATCGAGAATGTGCGCGGCTCGGCGGGCAATGACGGGCTTTATGGTGATGCGGGCGACAACACCTTCTTTGCCACTGCCGGCGATGACGTGATCGACGGGCGGGAGGGGTCGGATACCTATGATGCCTCCACCGTGACCGCCGATATGGTGGTGGACCTGACCGCCGGCACGGCCACGGGGTCGGGCACGGATGTACTGACCTCGGTCGAGAATGTCGCGACAGGCTCGGGCCATGACGCGGTGACCGGATCGGCGGCCGACAACACCATCGCAACCGGGGACGGGGATGACGTGATCACCCTTGTCGGCGGCGCGGATGTCGTCGATGCCGGGACAGGCTATGACAGCGTGAGCTTTGCCGGGGCGCGCGACGCCTATACCATCACCTGGGACGGCACCACGGCCACGGTCGATGACGGGGCGGGCAATGTCGCCACGATCACCAATGCCGAACAGCTTGATTTCGACGGCAGCAGCGTCTTTCTCGTGGGGCCGGACTCGACCGCCTATACCACGATTGCCGCAGGCATGGAGGCCGCCGGCAATGGTGATGAGGTGATGCTTGCACCGGGGCTTTATGCCGAGGTGGTGGTGGTGAACAAATCCATCACGATCACCGGGGCGGGCAATGGTGACGATCCGGCGACATCGACGATCATCGACCCGGCAGGCAGCCCCGCGCAGGCGGTGAATTTCGTTGGCGGCTCTGCCGGGGCCAGCCTGCAATCGCTGCGCATCACCGGGGCCACGAACGGGATCGATCTGCAAGCGAATGTCGGGGTGGGCGATCTGACCTTCCGCGATATCGCCGTGGTCGACAACGCCACCTATGGCATCAACTTCCGCAATGGCGAGATCGGCGATCTGACTGTCGAGGATTCGGTGATTTCGGGCAATGGCACGGTCGGGCTGCGCATCCCCTCCACCGGCAGCTACGGCACGCTGACCGTCACCGGCTCGACGCTGGAAGACAACGGCACCCATGGTCTGATCACACTGGGCGCGACGGTGGCGAATGTCGTGGTGACCGGCAGCAGCTTTGCCAATAACGGCACCGCCGGGGGTTCTGGCCAGGGGGATCTGATCCTGGGCAACTTCATCGGCAATGCGACCCTGCGCGATCTGGTGATTTCGGGCGATGGCAGCGGCGCGAACGCGCTGCAGTTGCTTGGCATCACCGCAGGCAGCGGGTCCGAGCCCGATCCGCGCAAGGCGGTCGTGCCGGTCGGCACCGTGACCATCGAGAATGTCGAGATCACCGGGACCTATGCCCGCGATGTGGTCCAGATCGGCCGCTATACCGATCTGGACGGGCTTTCCATCGAGGGGCTGGACGTTCAGGCCACGCAGGGGGCAACCCCGGGCTGGGCGCAGGTCTCGTTCTTCAATGTCGGCGGCGATGTCGATCTGGCCGATTACGGCCTTGACGGCGGGCTGCGTGTCACCATCGCCACCAATAACGGCGTCGAATTCGATACCGCGACCAGTGACACCACCGGTGCTGCCCTGACGGGTGGTGACGGGACGGATGTTCTGATCGGTCATGTGCTGGGCGACACGCTGGACGGCGGTGCCGGTGCGGATGCGCTTTATGGCGGGGCGGGCGACGATCTGCTGCTGGTCGACACCGATGACGTGGTGATCGACGGTGGCGACGGCGTTGATATGGCGGTCTTTGCGGCGGGCACCGATGTTGAGGCCGTGCTGGCGATGGAGGCCGGTTTCACCGATGTGGAGGCGATCCGCATCGGCGAGGCGGGCAGTGCGACCTTTGTCGTCTTCGAGGGCATGTCGATCCAGGCAGCCATCGATGCGGCCATGGACGGGGATACGATTGTTCTGGGGGCCGGGGCGTTTGCCGAAAACCTTACGGTCAACAAGCAACTGACGATCATCGGCGCGAATGAGGGTCTGGCGGGCGATGCCATGGGCCGGGGTGCGGAAAGCGCCATCACCGGCGTGATCGACGTGCAGGCCGCGGGCGTTGTTCTCGACGGTCTGCAGGTTCTGCAGGGCGGCGCGATCCTCGGGCAGAATGCGGGCGTCTATGTGCGCGGCACGGCCTCGGATCTGAGCGTGACCAACACCGTCTTCGAACGGGAGGGCGGCTTTGGCACCTTCCGGGGGGTGCTGACCGAAACCGGGTCGGTGACCGGGCTTTCCATCACCGCATCGGCCTTCACGGGCTGGGCCACGGGCCTCTATCTCAATCCCGGCGCGGCAGATGCAACGGTGACCGACAATGTCTTTGACGGCAACAATGTCGGCATCTCGCTGGACGGGCCGGGCACCGGCACTGTCTCGGGCAACAGCTTCGTCAATTCCAGCTTCGAGCATGTCGGGGTCGGCGGGCTTGGTGCCACGGTCGATGCGGGCGCGATCCTCGCGGCGAACGGGTTCGATACGCTGGTGGAGGCCGTCACGATTTACGGGCTCGACGATGGCGGGCAGACCATCACCGGGACGGTCAATGACGATCTGATCCTCGGTGCTGCGGGGCATGACGATATCACCGGCGGTGACGGGGCAGACAAGCTCTATGGCGGGGCGGGCGATGACCTGCTGCGGGCCGATACCGATGACACGGTGATCGACGGCGGTGACGGCTTCGACACCGCCGCCTTTGCCGCGGGCACCGATCTGTCCGATGTCCAGGCGATGGAACCTGTCTTCGAGAGCATCGAACTGGTCCGCATCGGCGAGGCGGGCGACAGCGCCAGCTTCATCGTCTTCGACGGCATGTCGCTGACCGATGCGGCGGATGCGGCGATGGCGGGGGATACGATCCTCTTGGCCGACAACATCACCACGCTGGACCTGTCGGGCACCACTGCGGATGCCACGGTATCGCTGCCGGATGGTGAGGCCAGCAGCGACGATATCGCCACGGTCAGCTTCGGGGCGAATGTGGTCGATGTCATCGGCTCTGCCGGCAATGACGCGATCACCGGCGACGGCCAGGACAACAACCTGATGGGTGCTGCGGGCGATGATGTGATCTTCGGCAGCCTTGGCAATGATACGCTGAACGGCGGCGACGGGATGGATACGGTGTCCTATGCCGCCAGCACGTCGGGTGTCTTTGCCACTCTGCAACTGGGCACCGCCTTCGGCGACGAGATCGGCAATGATCTTCTGGTCAATATCGAGGCGTTGACCGGCGGCAGCGGCAATGACGTGTTCATCGCCTCCAATGCGGGCAATCTGCTGGATGGCGGTGCGGGCAATGACAGCCTTGTCGGCGGCAGCGGCAATGACACGCTGATCGCCGGGGCGGGCAATGACACGCTTTCGGGCGGTGGCGGCACCGATACGGCGGTCTTCGACTTCGCCGTCACCGATTATGTCATCACCCGCGCCGGCGGCACCTATACCATCGTGAAGGATGGCGAGACCAACACCGTTTCGGGGGTGGAACTCTTTGTCTTTGACGGGGTGACCTATGACGTGACCGGTGATGCCGACCTGATCGTGGGCGTGGCGCCGGAGATTGTCTCGGTCAATGAGGCGATGCCGGACGAGGATATGGACCCGGCGACGATCAGCGTCGACGAGAACAGCGCGGCGGGCACTGTCGTGGCGTTGGTCACGGCCTCGGATGCCAATATCGCCACCCTGGGCGATGTGCTGACCTTCACGCTGGAGGATGGCGCGGGCGATCCGCTGACGGGACCCTTCGAACTGGTCAAGACCTCCGACAGCACGGCCGAGATCCGCGTCAATGGCGCGCTCGATTTCGAGATGTCCGGCAGCCATGCGGTGACGGTGCGGATCACCGACAGTCAGGGCCTGTCGGTGACGCAAAGCGTGACCATCGACGTCAATGACGTGAACGAGGCCCCGACCGACATCACCTTCGGCGATGTGACGGCGGGCCTGCCGGATGACACCGAGGGGGCGATTGTCACCACGGTTGCGGTTGTCGATCCGGATATGGGCGACAGCTTCACCTTTGAAACCGACGATGCGCGGTTCGAGGTGGTCGAGCTTCCCGAAGGCTCGGGCACTTTCGTGCTGAAGCTGAAGGAGGGCGAGACGGTCAGCTTCCCGGATGCCGATGAACTGACCATCGCGGTCACCGCGACGGATGCGGGCGGTCTTGAGGTCACGCGCGATATCAGCTTTGCGGTGACCGAGACCAACCAGCCTCCGGGCGGGGGGGGCGGTCTGGGCATCTGGTCGCCCGATCCGGTCGAGGCGGGCAGCCGCCGCGCGGTTCTGGCCCCCGAGGCCGTCGTGACCGATCCCGATGGCGACGATCTGACCTATACGCTGACCGAGGCCCCGTCGGCAGGCCGCTTCTTCCTGGGCAGCACGCTGGTGACGGCGGGCATGGTGCTGAGCGCGGCCGATCTGGCAGCACTGGTCTATGAGGCCCCCGAAGAGGCCGGAGAGCACAATGCCAGTTTCGATGTGTCCGACGGGGTGAACCCGGCGGTGCCGCTGAGCGTGACGCTGACGGTATCAGCGGCTGTGGATGGCCTGCTGACCGGCACGCCGGGGGCCGATCTGCTGGACGGCGCCGCGGGCAATGACACGATTGCGGGCGGTGCCGGGGCGGATACGCTGTTCGGCGGATCGGGCATCGACACGCTGGATTACAGTGCCTCTACCCAAAGTGTCGCAGTGCGGCTGTGGAACCTGACGGCCAGCGGTGGGGACGCAGAGGGCGATGTGATCTCGGGCTTCGAGAACATCATCGGCGGATCAGGCAATGACACATTGACCGGGGACAATGCAGCGAATGAGCTGACCGGTGGCGAGGGGCATGACTTCCTTTTCGCGGTAGGGGGAAATGATCTGCTTTTTGGTGGAAATGGTAATGACTCCCTCTATGGCGGCGCCGGGGCGGATACGCTTTATGGTGGTGACGGCGATGATCTGGTCTATGGCGGCACTGGGGCGGATGTCTTCTATGGCGGGGCGGGCATCGACACCCTGAATTACTTCGACGATCCGGCCGGGGTGACGGTGAACCTTGCCACCGGGACCGGCAGCGGCGGCACAGCATCGGGCGATCTGTTCGAAGGCTTCGAGAATGTCATCGGCGGGGCGGGTCATGACCGTCTGACCGGGGATGCCGGGGCCAATCTGCTGGACGGGGCTGCGGGCAATGACACCATCGCGGGCGGCGCCGGGGCGGATACGATGTATGGTGGCGCCGGGATCGACACGCTGGATTACAGCAGTGATACCAGCGGCATCGCGGTGCGGTTGTGGAACGGGACAGCATTTGGCGGTGACGCCGAGGGCGATGTCTATTCCGGCTTTGAAAACCTGATCGGCGGCTCGGGTAATGACACGCTGAACGGGGATAACGGGGCCAATATCCTGACCGGCGGGGACGGGAATGACTTCCTCTTTGCGGTCAATGGCAATGACATGGCCTATGGTGGCGCCGGCAATGACACGATCTATGGCGGCGCCGGCGATGACACGCTGGAGGGCGGCGCGGGCAATGACCGGCTTTATGGCGATGCGGGGGCGGATACATTCGTCTTCGCCACCGGCCATGGGCAGGACACGATCCTGGGCTTCTCGGCGGCGGAGGACCGGCTGGACCTGTCCTCGGCCCTTGTCGAGGGTCTGGCCAGCGGGGCCGATGTGGTGGCCGAATATGCCAGTGTCACCGGCGCAGGGGTCATCTTCGATTTCGGCGATGGCAACAGCATCCTGTTGCAGGGCGTGACGACCCTGACCGGGTTGGAAGACCGGATCGACATCTTCGGCGATACGCTGCTGTAAAGCGATTTCCCCGCCTGTTGTGTTCAACAGGCGGGGAAATCCACCATGGTTCCTGATCTTCGGCGTATTGACAGGCTCTTAGAAAGAAAAGTTGTCAGAGGAAGAACGGATTTTCACGGCTCAGCCCCAACCAAAATAATATTACGGCTTGAATGTTTCCCATAGATTATAGTCAAATGTGTTGGAAAACATATCAAGTTTGTATTTTTCAACAAGGCTGTCATTCAGGAATACAAGATCCATCTGATTGAGGCGGCCGGAATAATAGCAGATATCAACGATATCGAAGAGCTGAAAGCCGAGCTTGCAAACGGCATTCATGCGATCAAGAAAATTTCTGACCTGAACTTCAATGATGATAACGCTGACTTCATCAGCAATATCCTTGACCCCTTCAAGCACCCTCAACTCGGCCCCGTCGACATCGATCTTTACGAGATACGGACCTTTCAAAGCCTTCTCTTTGACAAGACTGGCCACAGATCTTACCTCGACCTCCCGGATGCGCCCCCCTGTTGGATTTTCAGAAAGTCTTGCATGGGTAATACTTGTGTCTTTCTTGATGCTGCTCAGTTCAAGCGCCATCTTGCCGTCTTTTTCCGCAGCAGCAACATTCACAAGGTCAAAATCTATTCCCAGCTTTGAATAGTTCTTGATGATTGCTTCGTTCCACTCGACAATCGGCTCAATCAGCAGTTGCTTGCAGTGCTTGTATACTGTCATCAATTCGCTTGTGCCGGTCAAGATGCCGACATCAACAACTGTCTCAACGGGCATGCCGATTTCGATGATCTTTTTCAGAGCATCCGTCTTCAAAGGCTTTCTCATGTGTTTGTGTCTTTCCTGCTCTTTGAAGATTGAAACAGATCAGAGAATTTCATGTCAGCTCGAAATCCCCGAATACAGCGTGTCCGAGCCTTCACCGTCAGCTTTGGACAGAAGGATAGGAACCAGCTCATTCGGTTCACCATGCGCATGGCCACGTGGATCATTGAAGAAGACCAGTGAACAATTCCTCAAGGATCGGGGACGGATTGAGCCAGAGTCATTCGTGAAGAGTTCAGGCAGATGGAGGCTCATGTGATGCTGGTCATCCAGACATTGCGCATAGACGATCCTGCTATCTTCAATTCTATCGACATGAAATCTGACCTCGTTTCTTTCCGGAAAACGAGCGGAAAATTCATCGACGCTGACACCAGAAAAGAACTCTCCCAAATAATCCTTCAGGCTGTTTCCATTAAAGGAAGACAGTCTGGTCTGTGGATTGATCACGATGGCTTTGGCTGAGGGGATCTCGCTCAGGGCACGCAGGGAAGCAAATCCACCGCCTGAGCTTCCATAGAATACAATATTGCTATGATCAATTCCTACATTTCTGGCTACCGCCCGGAAGATATCACACATGGCGGAGTTCAGGTCGGATGACTGATCGCCAATATACCAACCAAGAGGCAAGGTGCTGGACCTTTTCAGTGTCGGGTCGGAAATATATAAGGCATGCCCCGGAAATTGATCATGCCAGCTCCATCTGTGAAAGACTGGCAGTGTGAATGCCTTGCGATTTGCCGCCCCTGAAAAGAATATAAAAAGTTTTTTGCCTCCGGCGGGGTTCAGGAAAAGGGCAAGGTCATGCTCAACGCCGTGATGCTGAATTTTATAGATTGCACTGTGATCTATTGCGGACAGTTCAGTCACTTTAACTGTGCCCAACTCCTTTATGTTGATCGCTGAATGCTTTCCGTTGGTAAATTTGGGTGCGTTGGCCATGCAAACCTGCCTTCCTCAATCATCCACTCACATCCTTGTGGCTTTGGTTTCACCTCACCCCCGCAGATCCGCCCCGCCATCGCGGAACCACGCATAAGTCCCGGCTATCCCCTCTTCCAGCCCGATCCGGGCCTGCCAGCCCATGCCGGTCAGACGGCTGACATCCATCAGCTTGCGCATCGTGCCATCGGGTCTGCTGCTGTCAAAGCTGATTTTTCCGGTAAATCCGGTCACCCCTGCCACCAAATGCGCCAGATCCGCGATGCTGATGTCGCGGCCCGTGCCGACATTGATATGGCTCAGCATCGGGCTTGTATTGGCGGCGTAAACCGCCCGGGGCAGGTCCTGCACGAAAAGCGAGGCCTCGGCCATATCGTCCACATGCAGGAATTCGCGCATCGGGCGGCCCGAGCCCCAGATCACCACCTCATCGCGCGCCTCGCGCACCGCCTCATGGAAGCGGCGGATCAGGGCGGGCAGGACATGAGAGTTTTCGGGGTGGAAATTGTCGCCCGGCCCGTAAAGGTTGGTCGGCATGACCGAGCGGTAATCGGTGCCATGCTGGCGGTTATAGCTTTCACAAAGCTTGATGCCCGCGATCTTGGCAATCGCATAGGGTTCATTCGTGGGCTCCAGAACGCCCGTCAGCAGCGCCGCCTCGGCCATGGGCTGCGGGGCCTCGCGCGGATAGATGCAGCTTGATCCCAGTTGCAAAAGATGGCGCACCCCGGCGGCAAAGGCCTGATGGATGACGTTGCATTCGATCATCAGGTTTTCATAGATGAAATCGGCCGGATAGGTGTTGTTGGCATGGATGCCGCCGACCCGTGCCGCGGCAAGGATCACCATATCGGGCCGCGTTCCGGCCATGAAATCGCGCACCTGTCTCTGGTCCGTCAGGTCCAGTTCGGCATGGGTCCGGGTGATCAGGTCCAGCGCCTCACCCGCGGCCTTGCGCGCCTCAAGGCGGCGCAGGATCGCCCCCCCCACCATGCCGCGATGGCCCGCGATATAGATCTTGCGCATCGGATCAGCCCTCCAGGCTTACCGGGACATCATGCCCGTGCGCCTGCAGCAGCGCATGGCGCTGCGCGGCCTTCAGATCCGCCGCCACCATCTCGGCACACATCTCCTGCGCGGTGATCTCGGGCACCCATCCCAGCCGCGCCTTGGCCTTGGACGGATCGCCCAGCAGGGTTTCCACCTCGGCCGGGCGGAAATAGCGCGGGTCGATCCGCATCACCACATCGCCCGGTTTCACCGCCGGGGCGCGGTCGCCGGTCACGGCCGCCACGGTGGCGGTCTCATTGAGGCCGCTGCCGGAGAACTCCAGCGTGAGGCCCAGTTCCGCCGCCGACCATGTGATGAAGTCGCGCACCGAATACTGCACCCCGGTGGCGATGACGAAATCCTCGGGCGCCTCCTGCTGCAGCATCATCCATTGCATGCGGACATAGTCCTTGGCATGGCCCCAGTCGCGCAGGGCGTCGATATTGCCCATGTAAAGACAGTCCTCGAGGCCCTGGGCGATATTGGCCAGACCCCGGGTGATCTTGCGGGTCACGAAGGTTTCCCCCCGCCGCGGGCTCTCATGGTTGAAGAGGATCCCGTTGCAGGCATAGATCCCGTAAGCCTCACGGTAGTTCACCGTGATCCAGTAGGCATACATCTTGGCCACCGCATAGGGGCTGCGGGGATGGAAGGGCGTGGTTTCGGTCTGCGGGATCTCCTGCACCAGCCCGTAAAGTTCCGAGGTGGAAGCCTGATAGAAGCGGGTTCTGGTCTCCAGTCCCAGAAAGCGGATCGCCTCCAGCAGCCGCAGCGTGCCCATGGCATCGACATCGGCGGTATATTCGGGCGCCTCGAAACTGACCGCGACATGGCTTTGCGCACCGAGGTTGTAAACCTCATCGGGCTGCACTTCCGACAGGATGCGGGTCAGGTTGGAACTGTCGCTCAGATCGCCGTAATGCAGCTTGAGGCGCTGATGGCTCTGGTGCGGATCCTGATAGATATGGTCGATCCGCTGGGTGTTGAACAGCGAGGCGCGGCGCTTGATGCCATGCACCTCATAGCCCTTTTCCAGCAGGAATTCTGCAAGATAAGAGCCGTCCTGCCCGGTAATCCCTGTAATCAAGGCCGTTTTCGTCATGTCAAATCCCGTCTGCCAGAACCATTTACCTCCCCCGCGCGGCCCGGTTCCGGCCTGCCCGGCAAAGGCAGGTCCGGCGCCGGTGGCAAGGACCCTTGGCCAGCCATAGCAACTGCATCACAGCCCGGCAACCGCCGCCCGCCCCCGGTTTCCGCCCGGTTTCCCCTGCCGGCCCGCTTCCGCTCATGCGCGGGCGGCCCGGACCGTCCCGGTTGCAGCATCGCGGTGCAGTTGCTAGAGCGGAAAGAACACGACATTTTCCTTCCGGCATTGATCACAGGCACAGCATTGACATGACCCCGACCGTTTACGTCGTGACGCCCAGTTTCAATGCGGCAGCAACCATCGACCGCACCATCGCAAGCGTGCTGTCGCAGGCGGGGGATTTCCGCATCCGCTATCATGTGCAGGATGGCGGCTCGACCGATGGTACGCTGGAGCGGATCGCGGTCTGGAAGGCGCGGCTGGCGGCTGGCGGCCTGCCGCGATTGTGCCACGGGATCCGCTTCAGCCATGCCTCGGAGCCGGATCGGGGCATGTATGATGCGCTGGTCCGGGGCTTTGCGGGCCTCAACGCGGCCAGCGATGACTTCATGACCTGGATCAATGCCGATGACCTCCTGATGCCCGGGGCGCTGGCGATGGCCGCGGGGTTCGGCCGGCAGTTCACGGCGGCGGAACTGTCCTGGTTCGGGGGCATGGTCTGCACGCTGCGCGACGATATTCCCAACCACTGCTTTGACCGCCCCGCCCCGCGTGAGGCGCTGCGGCTGGGTCTGTGCGACGGGGTCCACTGGCCCTTTCTGCAGCAGGAGGGAACCTTCTTTCGCAAATGGCTCTGGTCCGCGACGGATCCGGAACAGAATGTCGCCTCGCTGCGCCTTGCCGGGGACTGGAACCTCTGGCGGCTGATGGCCGAAAAGGCGAGCCTTGCGCAGGTGACGGTCCCGCTTGGCGCGCGCCGTCTGTCGGCGGGGCCCATGGCCCCCCTGCCGTGCGATGGATACAAGGCAGAGCTGGATGGCATTCTGGACCCGGTGCTGCGCCGTGCAGATTTTGAAAGCTTCTGTGCCGCAGGCCCGGTCCTGCGCCGCCGGATTAGGACCGGAGAGGGTGACAGCTTCAAGATCGTCGAGGAATGCGTCGACGACTTCGCGCAGAAACGCCACCTGAGCATTTCAACCGATGCCCTTTGGCGGGACCGCGCGCAGCCCGATGAAAGAGAGGTCGCGAACAGCAAGGCCATCGCCTGTTCGCCCGTTGATCCACAAGGGGCCTCTCCGGTTATCGCCGGACATGTCCAGCGCCAGCCCGGCCTGATCGCGCTGGATCTGGACTGGCAGTTTCCGGCGATCACCGAACAACATGCCTTCCGCCGTCTGGCCGCCGGGCAGGGCAGAGGGCAGGGGGGCCAGTATATCGCCTACCCTTGGGCCACGCTGATCGACAAGATCCAGAAGAATACCCCCGATGCCGATCTGCATCTCGACCGGTTCGAACAGTTCTGCGCCCTGCTGCCCGAGGGCGGCAGGAAGATCACCGTCTGCCAGCATATCCATGGCCGCAAACTGACCGATCTTTTCCGTCAGGCGGGCATCACCGATGTCTTCTGGTCCCATGCCACCCCTGAGGATGCAGCGGCATCCGCTGCGGGGGCAGGGGAGGACGATCTGCGCATTCACCCTTTCCCGCTTTATCCGGTGCAGGTGCCTGCCGCCCTGCCCGAAGCGGGCCCCGATGCCGATGCCACCCCGCGGCCTTATCTTTTCTCTTTCATCGGGGCGCGGGCGAACCAGTATTACCTGACCGAGGCGCGCAACTGGATCCTCGATCTGCTGAAGGACGATCCGCGCGGCCTGATCCTCGGGCGGGACAGCTGGCATTACCAGAAAGTGGTCTATGAGCTGCAGATCAAGGGCGCTGCCACGCAGGACGACGCACCGGCCCTTGTCGATGTCTCGGCCTCGGACCAGTTCCGCGCCTCGCTTTTGCAATCGACCTTCTCGCTGTGTCCGGCCGGTTCGGGGCCCAATTCCATCCGGCTTTGGGAATCGCTGGGGGCGGGGGCCATTCCGGTGATCCTGGCCGACAGCTGGGCCCCGCCCGGCGACCGGCGGCTGTGGGACATGGCAGCGGTGTTCTGCCGGGAAACCCCCGAGGATATCCGCGCCCTGCCTGACCGTCTGGCCGCCCTTGCCGCCGATCCCGTGCGGCTGGCGCAGATGCGTCATGCCATGCGCCAGCTCTGGCTGCTTTACGGCCCCGATGCCTTTGTCACCGATATCGAGGCGCTGCTGCTGGATGAGACCGGAACGCCCGGTCTGCCCGTGACCTCTGGTCCGGGCGGGGCAGGGGACGCGCTGGCCGATGCGCTGGCCCGGCAGGATGGCGCGGGTCTGCTGCAGGCCAGCGCCGGGGCGCTGCTGCTGGATCCTGCGGCCATGCTGGCGCGCCTGGCGGCAGATGCGATGCTGGCCCGGGCGCTGGACGCAGCGCTGGAAAAGGCCGGGTCCGGGACGGGGTCTGCGCCGCTGGCCGCCCATTACGATGCCGTGCTGGCCCATGCCCGCCGCAAGGTCCCTGCCGCCGTTGCAGACACCCCCGTTCCGGCAATACCGGCGCTGCAGCGGGGGGCGGTGCCGAAAATCTGCCTTTTCGGCAAACATGCCAACCGCACCCCGCTCAGCTATGCGCCGATCCGGCGCCTGATCGGGGACCGCCTGCAGGAGGTGGACAACCCCGCCGCGGCGGATCTGGTGATTGCGGGGTTCAATATCGACCTGCGGGACGCAATCGAAACCCTGCATCCGCTGCTCGGGGCTGGACCGGGCCCGAAGGTGCCCCCGAAATTCGCCGTGATCTCGGAAGAACCGCTTTGGGACATCACATGGAGCGGGCCCTTCACCGGTTCTGCGGGCAGGATCTCGGCCAGAGGGCTGGAAATTCCCTATGCCTTTCTCGGGCATGAGACCTCGGCGGTCTATGACTTCCGCCGGATCCCCTATTTCGTGCTGACCGCGAACAGCTATGCCATCCGCTATGCCAGCCTGATGGCCCGTTTTGCCACCCTGTCGCCTGCCGCGCTTGTGGAACGCTGGAACCGCGCCCCGGTCAGGGCGGCCTTCTTTGCCGAATACCGCAAGGGCGAGACCTTTGCCCGCAGCTGGCCCGAGCGCGATGTGGCGGGGCTGAGCAGCTATCGCACCGAGGTCGCCGAAGCGATGACAGGCCGGGGCGTGCTGCGCATGGGCAAGGGCTGGGGGGAGGCGGGGCCGCGCCAGGCCCTGCCCGACTGGCATCTGGACAAGCTGGCGCATCTGGACGGACGCACGCGGATGCTTGCCGCCTTCGAGAATGTCCATCAGCGGCACTATATCTCGGAAAAGATCTTCGATGCTTTCGCTATCGGTGCGGTGCCGGTCTATTGGGCCGGCCCGCAGCACCGCATTTTCGATCTGGTGCCGGCGGGGGCGCTGCTGAACTGCCATGGGTTCGGCAGTCCGGCAGCGGCGACGCAGATCGCCGAATTCACCCCCGATACCGCCTTTGCCGAGGCCTGGCTGGCAACCTGTTCCCGGCTTGCGGCACTGTTCGGCGACAGGCAGGTCATTCAGGAAGAGCGCCGCCGCGTCTCGGACGCCCTGCTGCAGGCGGTTGAGGCGCTGGTCTGATCGCCGCCTTTTATCGGGTCTGGATGCAGAAATCAGCCACTCATGCGGCGTCCCGCAGGGCTGGCAATCCCCCTGTCCTGTGAGCCGCCGCCGGTATCAAGCATCCCCCGGCGGCCCGTTCAGCATGGCGTCACAGCAGGAAATCCCCCGCCGTCACCCCCGCCCCGACCCCTGGCGCGCCGGTCAGTTCCAGCACCCAGTCGGCGGCACCATCGCCGTTCTGATCGCCGATCAGAAGACCCCCGGCGGCGAAGTGGTAGAATGAGG
>NZ_JAESVN010000001.1 GCF_016765775.1 Szabonella alba
CCTATGGCTATGAACAGCAATGGGTGCAGCGCAGATATGGCGGCGAGGTGCCGGATTTCTGCGCCCATCTGATGCGCGACTATCCGGCGGTGGCAAAGGGGCTCGAACTGCCGGGGAAGCTGCCTTACGCCGATTATGTGCGCCGCCTGTCCGCGATTGACCTGTTTCTTTATCCGCTGCGGCATGGCGTGGCGAATTGGGGCCTGATGGAAATTCTGGGCCGGGGCGGTTGCGTTATCGCGCCCGATCGCGGCTATCCTGCCGAACTGATCACCAGCGGCGTGAACGGTGTCTTGCTGCCCGATGATCCCGAGGCATGGGTGGCGTCGATCAAGGCCCTGAAGGCCGCGCCCGAACAGCGCGCCCGTCTGGGCCATGCGGCGCGCATCCTTGGTCAGGGGCAGACGCTGCAGGCCGTTGCCCCGCGCTACATGGCGCTGTTCCGGCAGGCGATGAACACCCGCGACCGGCGTCGGGTGGCAGGCTGATCCGGGGGCGCACAGGGCGGCCGCGTGTCAGAACTGCTGGCCCGTCCACACGCCGGCAAGAGCGATGGCCGCGCCGAGTCCCAGCCAGATCAACGGTTGCCAGCGCGAGGGCCGTTCAGGCTGCGGCGCATCGGTGGATTGTCGGATCAGTTGCGCTTCGACCAGTCGCGGAAGTTTCGGGCCGAACCGCGCCAGCACCAGCGCGGTGCGCTGCAGGTCGCGCAGCAATGCCATCGGCCCGACATTGCGCTTGATGTAATCCTCGACCACCGGGCGGGCGACCTGCCAGATGTTGATATTGGGGTCCAGACTGCGCGCGACCCCCTCGACCACGACCATCGTGCGTTGCAACAGGATCAGTTCGGTCCGCGTCTGCATCCCGAAACGTTCTGTCACCTCGAACAGATAGGCCAGCAGCCGCGCCATGGAAATGCGGCTGGCATCCATGCCGAAGATCGGTTCCCCCACCACGCGCAGCGCGCGGGCGAATTCGTCGATATCGCGGTCGGCAGGCACATAGCCCGCCTCGAAATGCACCTCGGCCACCCGGCGATAATCGCGACGGATGAAGCCGAACAGAATCTCGGCATAGACGCGGCGGGTATATTCATCCAGCCGCCCCATGATGCCGAAATCCAGCGCCACGATGGCACCGTCCGCTGCGACCTTGAGATTGCCCTGATGCATGTCGGCATGAAAGAATCCGTCGCGCAGCGCATGGCGCAGGAACAGCGACAGCACCCTTGCCGCCAGCGCGCGGCGGTCATGGCCCGCGCCGTCCAGCGCGGCATTGTCGGCCATCGCGATGCCCTCGACCCAGCCCAGTGTCATCACCTGCCGCGCCGACAGGTTCCACAGCGGGCGGGGCACGCGGAACCCTTCATCCCCTTCGGTATTGGCGGCGAATTCCCCGGCGGCGGCGGATTCGAGCCGCAGGTCCAGCTCCCCCAGCACCACCCCCTCGAAATGGGCGATCACCTCCATCGGGCGCAGGCGGCGGGAAAAGGGGGCAATCGTTTCAATCGCACGCGCCGCGAAATAGAAGGCGTCAATATCCTTGCGGAAGGCGCGGTCGATGCCCGGCCGCAGCACCTTGACGGCGACATCCTCACCGGTTTCGGCCAGCCGCGCGTGATGCACCTGCGCGATGGAGGCGGCGGCAACCGGTTCGGAAAATTCGGAAAAGATCGTATCGACCGGCAGACCCAGTTCCTGCTCGATCATCACCCGGGCGGTTGCGGTGGGAAAGGGCGGCAGCTTGTCCTGCAGGTATTTCAGTTGCAGCGCCATTTCATCGCCGACGATATCGGGGCGGGTCGAAAGGATCTGGCCGAATTTGATATAAGCCGGGCCAAGGGCTGTCAGCGCCCGCGTTGCGGGGGGCAGGGCGGGATCGCCCCGCAGCCCCAGCCATTTGAACGGCCAGCCCAGTATCCGGGCGGCAACCCGCAGGCGGGGCGGCGCCTTGAACGCCTCAAGCACCACGCCGATCGCGCCGGTACGTTCCAGCGTGGCAAGGGTCCGGACCAGCCGGATGATATTATGCGGACCGCGCATCAGCCGCGCCTCTCTGGCCCTGCGGGCGCCCCGATCATGACCGCGCGCTGCGCCACCATCAGAGTTTCCATCCCGAATGCAGCGCCGCGACCCCCAGCGTCAGGTTGCGGTACTTCACCTGACCGAACCCCGCCGCGCGGATCATCGCGGCGAAACTGTCCTGATCGGGGAAATTGCGGATGCTTTCCACCAGATATTGATAGCTGTCACGATCCCCGGCGATCACCTGCCCCATGACCGGGATCACGTTGAAGGAATAAAGATCATAGGCCTTTTGCAGCATCGGATTGGGGAGCTGGCTGAACTCCAGCACCATCAGCCGCCCGCCGGGTTTCAGCACGCGGTAAGCCTCGGCCAGTGCATCATGGATGCGCGTCACGTTCCGGATGCCGAAGGATATCGTATAAGTGTCAAAACTGCGATCCGCGAAGGGCAGCGCCATCGCATCGCCCACCACCCAGTCCAGCCGGTCGCCCATCTTTTCGGCCTCGGCGCGGTTCCGGCCCTCGACCAGCATCTGCTCGGTCATGTCGCAGACGGTCGCACTGGCCCCCGGCGCACGGCCAAGAAAACGGAAGGCCACATCGCCCGTCCCTCCGGCCACATCCAGCAGCCGTTGCCCCGGCCGCGGCGCAAGCCAGTCCATCATCGCGTCCTTCCACAGCCGGTGCACGCCGCCCGACATGACATCGTTCATGACGTCATATTTGCTGGCGACCCGGGTGAAGACGCCATGCACCATTCCGGCCTTGGCGGTTTCATCGACGGTGCGGAACCCGAAATGGGTGGTCTTTCCCTCGCCCTGATCCATGCTGTCCAATCCGCTGGCCTGTGATCCCTGACCTTTGGGGATATACCCAAGCGCGGCAAAGGAAAACACCAGAACGCCGGGCGCGGCATCGCGTTCCGCAGGCGACCCGCGCAATCCACTCTCCGATCCGCCCCTTCGCCCCTTTGCGGTTTGACCCTTGCCGCAGGCCGCACTTGCCCCCTTATTGTCCGCATCCGCCTTTCCGGCTCCGGCCCGGGCCCCGATCCGGGGTGGTGCAGTCATGAGGATCCCGATGCCCGAACTTCCCGAAGTCGAGACTGTGCGGCGCGGGTTGATCCCCGCGATGGAGGGGCGCGCGATCCTGCAGGCCGCCGTGAACCGCCCCGACCTGCGCTGGCCCTTTCCCCCGCGCATGGCCGAACGCCTGACAGGGGCGCGGGTGCTGGGGCTGCGGCGGCGGTCGAAATACATCCTTGCCGATCTGTCGGGCGGTGAGGCGCTGCTGATCCATCTGGGCATGTCGGGGCGGATGCTGATCTCGGGCGTGCAGATCGGGGAATTTCATCACCCTCACCCCGCGCCGTCAAAACATGACCATGTGTTGCTGGACATGGAGGGCGGCGCGCGCGTCACCTTCAACGATGCGCGCCGCTTCGGGGCTATGGACCTGATCGCGGCGGGGACCGAGGCGGATCATCCACTGCTGGCGCGGATCGGGCCGGAACCTTTGGGCAATGCCTTTGACGGGCCCTATCTGGCGGACCGGCTGGCCGGGCGGAACACACCGATAAAATCGGCGCTGCTGGATCAGCAGATCGTTGCCGGTCTGGGCAATATCTATGTCTGCGAGGTGCTGTTCCGGGCCGGGCTGCACCCGGCGCAGAAAGCAGGCCGAATCGCCCGGGCGCAGATCGAGGCGCTGGTGCCCATCATCCGCGAGGTGCTGTCCGAAGCGATTGAGGCGGGCGGATCCTCCTTGCGCGACTACCGGCAGGCGGATGGCGAACTGGGCTATTTCCAGCATGTTTTCCGCGTCTACGGGTGTGAGGGCCAGCCCTGCACGACACCCGGCTGCGGCGGGACCGTGGCGCGGATCGTGCAGTCGGGGCGGTCGTCCTTCTTCTGCCCGCAATGCCAGAGATGACTTGATCCTCCGGCCCTGCCTGCTACAGAGTCGCCCCCAAGCCGCAAACGAGGGGACATCGGATGGCCTATGAAACGCTGATCGTCGAGATCGAGGACGAAATCGCCCTGATCCGGCTGAACCGTCCCGAGGCGCTGAACGCGCTGAACGCCAAGCTGATGTCCGAACTGACCGCCGTGCTGGCGGCCGCGGATGCCAATGACAAGGTGCGCTGCATCATCCTGACCGGATCGGACAAGGCCTTTGCCGCCGGGGCGGATATCAAGGAAATGGCGGAACGGTCCTTCGTTGATGTCTTCGGCGGGGATTTCTTTGCCCCCGAGGCCGAGGCGCTGTTGCGTGTGCGCAAACCGATGATTGCCGCCGTTGCGGGCTATGCGCTTGGGGGCGGCTGCGAACTGGCGATGATCTGCGATTTCATCATCGCGGCTGACACCGCCAAATTCGGCCAGCCCGAGATCAATCTGGGCGTGGTGGCGGGCCTTGGCGGCACGCAGCGACTGACCCGTTTTGTGGGCAAGTCGAAATCCATGGACATGCATCTGACCGGGCGCAACATGGATGCCGCCGAGGCCGAACGCTGCGGGCTGGTCAGCCGTGTCGTGCCCGCCAAGGACCTGATTTCCGAGGCGCGCAAATCCGCCGCCAAGATTGCCGGGAAATCGGCACTGACCGTCATGGCCGTGAAAGAAGCGGTGAACCGCAGCTATGAGACGACGCTGCGCGAAGGGCTGCTGTTCGAGCGCCGCCTGTTCCACGCCCTGTTCGCGACCGAGGACCAGAAAGAGGGCATGGCCGCCTTTCTGGAAAAGCGCACCGCGCAGTTCCGCGACCGCTGACCGGCGGGGCGGCGACCGTGCGGGGTTTCCGGGGCCGCGCGGCATGGCCCTTTCATGGGCCGGGTTTGCAGGCTGGGGCGATTCGGGGCTTTTCTTTCTGCCCGTTATCGCCTAAAGGCAGCGCCAGACATGCGCGTGAGGCCCGCTCTGGCCAGATCTTCCGGTGATTAACCCGGGGACGGGATATCCCGCGTGAATGACTTTTGAACGCGACCCGACCCGAAACCAGACGAGAGAAGATAAAAGCCTATGGCCAATACGACCCAGTCCAAGAAACGCGCCCGCCAGTCCGAGACCCGCTTTGCCATCAACAAGGCCCGCCGTTCGCGCATCCGCACCTTCCTGCGCAAGGTCGAGGAAGCCATCGCATCGGGCGACGAATCCGCGGCCAAGGCCGCCCTGCACAACGCCCAGCCGGAACTGGCCCGCGGCGTATCCAAGGGCGTGCTGCACAAGAACACCGTTGCGCGGAAAATGTCGCGCCTCGCCAAGCGCGTGAAAGCGGTCGAAGCACCCGCTTCCTGAAAACTCAAATATTTTCAATATGTTGTAAGGGCGCATCCGGGATGCGCCCTTTTGCATTCATGGCCCCGGACAACAGAATCGTTGCCGATTTGCACAGCAGCCGGGATTCGCCCCGACGGATTCAGTGTCAACTGCGAAGATCGGTTGCCCTTGCCTTGTCGGGATTGGTAGCGTCATCAGGCGATTCACTTCGTCCTGGGGGACATGACTTGACCGCAACCCGTTCCGGACCGGATGCCGTGGTATCCGGATTATCTTTGGTTGGGTTGTGATTGGGGCATCAGGGTCTGTGCCGACGTAGAACCAGTGAAACAGTCTTCTGAGCCTCCGTATCCCGCGATACGGGTCTCTAGACTGTTTTAACGGCTCTGTCCTGCCGGATCCCGGACTGTGCGATTCGCGCGATTGGGTCCAACCCCGTCCGGGGTCGGAAATGCAGGTAGAGCTGGACAGGTCTTTTGGAATGACAAACGAGAATTGGGTGCAGGTCCGTGAAGAATTGCGCAAGCGGGTCGGCAAGAACAATTACACCAACTGGATCGAACCGCTTGAGTTCAGCGCCCTGAAGAACGGTGTTGCACGTTTTTCCGTGCCGACCAGCTTCTTTGGCGACTGGGTCTCGCGCAATTTCTCGGACCAGATCCTGCAGCATCTGCTGCGCGCCGGGGCCGAGGTGGAGCGGATCGAATTCGCGACCGCCCCCGTCACCCGCCCGCAGAAATCGGCAGCCCAGCCCGCAAGCGCACATCCGGCATCACCTGCGACCGGCACCGCCGAGCAGGACGCCCCCGAGCGCGGCCCCGCCGAGCGTCCCGCCACCGAGGAGGAAGTGCCCGGCGCGCCGCTGGACCGGCGCTTCACCTTTGATTCCTTCGTTGTCGGCAAGCCGAACGAACTGGCCCATGCCGCCGCGCGCCGCGTGGCCGAGGGCGGGCCTGTCACCTTCAACCCGCTGTTCCTCTACGGCGGGGTCGGTCTGGGCAAGACCCACCTGATGCATGCCATCGCCCATGAATTGCAGCTGCGCCGCCCCGATCTGCGCGTGCTTTACCTGTCGGCCGAACAGTTCATGTATCGCTTCGTGCAGGCGCTGCGCGAAAAGCAGGTCATGGATTTCAAGTCGCTGTTCCGGTCGGTCGATGTGCTGATGGTCGATGACGTGCAGTTCATCGCCGGCAAGGAAAGCACGCAGGAAGAATTCTTCCACACCTTCAACGCGCTGGTCGATCAGAACAAACAGATCGTCATTTCCGCCGACCGCGCGCCCTCGGAGATCAAGGGGCTGGAAGAGCGCATCCGGTCCCGCCTGCAATGCGGGCTGATCGTGGATCTGCACCCGACCGATTACGAATTGCGTCTGGGGATCCTGCAGCAAAAGGCGGAATTCTATCACAGCCAGTACAAGGGACTGGTGATTGCGCCGGGGGTTCTGGAATTCCTTGCGCATCGCATCTCGACCAATGTGCGGGTGCTGGAAGGTGCGCTGACGCGGCTTTTCGCCTTTGCATCCCTGGTCGGACGTGAAATTTCGATGGATCTCACGCAGGATTGCCTTGCCGATATCCTGCGCGCCTCGGACCGCAAGCTGACGGTCGAGGAAATTCAGCGCAAGGTGGCCGAACATTACAATGTGCGCCTGTCCGACCTGATCGGACCCAAACGGGTGCGCACCATCGCGCGGCCCCGGCAGATCGCCATGTATCTGTCCAAGGCGCTGACCTCGCGGTCCCTGCCCGATATCGGGCGGCGCTTTGGCGGACGCGACCATACCACGATCATGCATGGCGTGAAGAAGATCGAGGAACTGATGGCCACGGACAGCCAGTTGTCCGACGATCTTCAGATGCTCAAGCGCGCGCTGCAGGGATAAGCCTGCGATTCGCCGGGCAATGCTTGCCAAGACCGGCAAAACCCGGCTTAACTGCCGCAAATTCGGGGCATCCGGCCCGGCAGAGGATCAAGGGGCGGCAAATGCCCCGCCCTTTTCCTGCTTGGCCTTGTGAAATGACACGGAACCGCTAATTTCGGCATCCCGGCAACGGGGATGGGCCAGAGGGACGGATATGAAGATCAGCATCGAACGCGGCACGCTTCTGAAAGCGGTGGGACAGGCGCAATCGGTCGTCGAACGGCGCAACACGATTCCGATTCTGGCCAATGTCCTGATCGAGGCAGAGGGGGACAGTGTTTCGTTCCGCGCGACCGATCTGGATATCGAGGTGGTGGACCGCGCGCCCGCCATGGTGGAACGCGCCGGCGCGACCACGGTTTCGGCGGTGATGCTGCATGAAATCGTGCGCAAACTGCCCGACGGCGCATTGATCGTGCTGTCCGAGGATGCGGCCTCGGGGCGGCTGACGGTTGCGGCGGGCCGGTCCACCTTCAGCCTTGCGACGCTGCCGCGCGAGGATTTTCCAGTGATGGCCAGCTCGGAATATTCGTCGAATTTCGCGGCCCCCGCGCCTGTGCTGCGCCGCCTGTTCGACAAGGCGAAATTCGCTATCTCGACCGAAGAGACGCGCTATTACCTGAACGGCGTCTATATGCATGTCTCGACCGGTGAGGATGGCCCCGTGCTGCGCTGTGTCGCGACCGACGGGCACCGTCTGGCGCGCATCGACGCGCCCCTGCCCGAAGGCGCGCAGGGAATGCCCGGCGTGATCGTGCCGCGCAAGACCGTGAATGAGTTGCGCAAACTGCTGGATGACGATTCGGCGACCATCGCGGTTTCGGTTTCGGAAACCAAGGTGCGGTTTGCAACGCCCGCCATCTCGCTGACCTCAAAGGTGATTGACGGCACCTTTCCCGATTACACCCGTGTGATCCCGACCGGAAACACCCGGCGGCTTGAGGTGGATGCCAGTGAATTTGCCAAGGCGGTGGACCGTGTCGCCACGGTTTCCTCGGAACGCTCCCGCGCGGTGAAGCTGAGCCTGGATGAGGACCGGCTGGTGCTGTCGGTCAACGCCCCCGACAGCGGTGCCGCCGAGGAAGAACTGGCCGTGGCTTACGGCGATGAGCGGCTGGAGATCGGTTTCAACGCGAAATACCTGCTGGAGATTGCCAGTCAGGTGGATCGGGAGAATGCGGTTTTCCTGTTCAATTCTTCCGCCGATCCGACGCTGATGCGCGAAGGCAATGATACCAGCGCCATCTATGTCGTGATGCCGATGCGCGTGTAACCCGGCCTGACAAGGGGGGCGCTGCCCCCCTCGGCCCTGGCGGGCCACCACCCGGGATACTTTTCGGACAGAAAAAGACGCACAGAAAAAGGAGCAGCCCCTGCGTGGTCTGGCCATTACGTCGCTGACGCTGTCGCATTTCCGCAGTCACCGGCTGACGCGGATGGAATTCGATGGCCGTCCGGTCGCGATCCGGGGGCCGAACGGCGCGGGCAAGACCAATGTGCTTGAGGCCGTTTCGCTGTTGTCGCCCGGTCGCGGGATGCGCCGCGCGGCGACCGAGGATTTTGCGCGGCGGCCCGAGACCATCGGCTGGAAGATCCGCGCGACACTGGACGGGTTCGAGGCCGGGCATGAGGTTGAAACCACGGCCGAGGGCGTTGAGGCGCGGCAGGTGCGTATCGACGGCAAGGCGGCCCCGCAACTGGCCCTTGCCCGGGTGCTGCGCGTGGTATGGCTGGTGCCCGCGATGGACCGGCTGTGGATCGAGGCGGCCGAGGGGCGGCGGCGGTTTCTGGACCGGCTTGTGCTGAGCTTCCGGCCCGATCATGCCGAGGTTTCGCTGGATTATGAAAAGGCGATGCGCGACCGCAACCGCCTGCTGCGCGATCAGGTGACCGATCCGCATTGGTATGCAGCGCTTGAGGCGCGCATGGCCGCGGCGGCGGCCCGCATTGACGAAAATCGCGTGGCCACGCTGACCCGGCTGGCGGCGGCGCAGGACGGGGCCGAAACCGGCTTTCCCCGCGCCGATCTGGCGCTGGACTTCCCCGAACCCGAACCGGAGGATCTGGCAGCAGCCCTTGCCACGGGGCGGCGGCGCGACATGGCGGCGGGGCGCACGCTGAACGGGCCGCATCGCGCCGATCTGGCCGCCACCCATCGCGACAAGGGCATGGCCGCCGCGCACTGTTCGACCGGGGAACAGAAGGCGCTGCTGATCTCGCTGATCCTTGCCAATGCCCGCGCGCTGGCCGCCGATCAGGGCCGCGCGCCGGTGATCCTGCTGGATGAGGTCGCGGCCCATCTGGACGAAACCCGCCGCGCGATGCTTTATGACGAGATCTGTGCGCTTGGCGCGCAGGCCCTGATGACCGGCACCGAGGCGCATCTGTTCGCGGATCTCGGGGCGCGCGGGCAATGGTTCGAGGTGGCGGAATCCGACGGGATTTCACTGGTAAAGGAGTGCAGCCCATGACGCCGCCGATGAAGCAGCAGCGCGTGACCCTGATAACCCTTGGTGTGGCCGATCTGGCGGCAGCGCGTTCGTTTTATGCAAGGCTGGGCTGGACAGAACATTCCGAAAGTCAGGAAACGGTCGCGTTTTTCCAGATGCACGGTGCGGCGCTGGCCCTGTTCGGGATGGATGACCTTGCCGCCGATCAGGGCCGCGCGGGGGCCGGGCTTGGCGCCGGGGCGGTGACGCTGGCACAGAATTTCAATACGACGGAAGAGGTGGACGCCGCCTTTGCCGCCGCCATCGCTGCGGGCGGCACGGCGCTGAAAGCCCCCGAGAAAGTCTTCTGGGGCGGCTATTCCGGCTATTGGGCCGATCCCGATGGCCATGTCTGGGAGGTCGCGCATAACCCGTTCTGGCCGCTGGCCGAGGATGGGAGCCTGACCTTGCCATGCCCGACGCTGCCATGACCGTTACCGCGCAACAGTTGATGCTTTATGCGCTGGCCATGGCGGGCCTTTGGGCCGTGCCGGGGCCGGTCTGGGTGGCGCTGATCGCGCGGGCCCTGTCGGGTGGCATGGCCGCCGCATGGCCACTGGCCGTGGGCGTCGCGCTTGGCGATCTGCTTTGGCCATTCCTGGCCATCATGGGGCTGGCATGGGTGCTGACGCTTTATGGTGATGCGCTGGAACTTTTGCGCTGGATCGCGGCGGCGGTCTTCATCGTGATGGGGGTGCTGCTGATCCGCGCCCCGGCCCGCGCCCCGGGAACCGACAGCCGCATGACGCGGCCCGGGCTTTGGGCCGGTTTTTCGGTCGGTGTGGCGGCGGTGATCGGCAATCCCAAGGCGATCCTGTTCTATATGGGGTTTCTGCCCGGGTTTTTCGATCTGGGCCGGGTCAATGCCTGGGACATCGCCGCGATTCTGGCGATTTCGGCTGTGGTGCCGATGCTGGGCAATCTGGGCCTTGCGCTGTTTCTGGACCGCGCCAGACGACTGCTGCAAAGCCCTGAAGCCATTGGCCGGATGAACACCGGATCGGGCATCCTTCTGATCCTTGTCGGGCTGGTGATCCCCTTCACCTGAGCGGCATGACGGCCGGGCGCGCAGGGGCAGATCACCTGCTGCGCGGCCCGGTGCCGCCTTGACCCGGCTTACCCCTAAATCTTGTGTCCAAGGCGTGACAATCCCCCCCCGAACCGCTATAAATCGCGGGCAATTACAAGGGTGCAGTGCACATGGCCGAAGTCGCCAGGAAACCAGCCGAATACGGCGCCGATTCCATCAAGGTTCTCAGAGGGTTGGAGGCGGTCCGCAAGCGTCCGGGCATGTATATCGGCGATACCGATGACGGGTCGGGCCTGCATCATATGGTGTATGAGGTCGTGGATAACGGCATCGACGAGGCGCTGGCCGGTCATGCCACCGCCGTTACCGTCAAGATCCACGCCGATAACAGCGTTTCGGTGCGCGACAACGGTCGTGGGATTCCCGTTGATCTGCATGAGGAAGAGGGCGTTTCCGCCGCCGAGGTCATCATGACCCAGCTGCATGCGGGCGGGAAGTTCAACAACACCGACGATTCCGGCAATGCCTATAAGGTGTCGGGCGGTCTGCATGGTGTCGGCGTCTCGGTCGTGAACGCCCTGTCGGACTGGCTGGAGCTGCGGGTCTGGCGCGATGAGACCGAATATTACGCCCGTTTCGAAAACGGCGAAACGGTGGAACATGTCCGCGAGGTCGGCCCGGCACCCGGACAGAAGGGCACCGAAGTGCGCTTCATGGCCTCCTCCAAGACCAACCGGGAAGACGGCACGTTCTCAAACCTCGAATACAGCTTCAAGACGCTGGAAACGCGGCTGCGCGAACTGGCCTTCCTGAATTCCGGGGTGCGGATCATCATCGAGGATGAACGCCCGGCAGAACCGCTGGTGACCGAGCTTTTCTATGAGGGCGGGGTCCGGGAATTCGTCAAATATCTCGACCGCTCAAAAAGCTCCATCATGGCCGAACCGATCTACATGATCGGCGAACGCAACGGCATCACGGTCGAGGTGGCGATGTGGTGGAATGACACCTATCATGAGAATGTGCTGCCCTTCACCAACAACATCCCGCAGCGCGACGGCGGCACCCATCTGGCGGGTTTCCGGGGCGCGCTGACGCGGACGATCAACCTTTATGCGCAATCCTCGGGTATCGCGAAAAGGGAAAAGATTGATTTCACCGGCGACGACGCCCGCGAAGGGCTGACCTGCGTGTTGTCGGTCAAGGTTCCGGACCCGAAATTCTCAAGCCAGACCAAGGATAAACTGGTCTCAAGCGAGGTGCGGCCCGCGGTCGAGAACCTTGTGAACGAGAAGATGGCCGAGTGGTTTGAGGAAAATCCGACGCAGGCGCGGGTGATCGTCGGCAAGATCATCGAGGCGGCCCTTGCACGGGAGGCGGCCCGGAAAGCGCGCGAACTGACCCGGCGCAAGACCGCGCTGGATGTGGCCAGCCTGCCCGGCAAGCTGGCGGATTGTCAGGAACGCGATCCCGCGAAATCCGAACTTTTCCTCGTCGAGGGGGACAGTGCGGGCGGATCGGCCAAACAGGGCCGTTCGCGCGCCAATCAGGCGGTGCTGCCGCTGAAGGGCAAGATCCTGAATGTCGAGCGCGCGCGCTTCGACCGGATGCTGGGCAGTCAGGAAATCGGCACGCTGATCACCGCGCTTGGCACCGGGATCGGTCGGGATGAATTCGACATCAAGAAGCTGCGTTACCACAAGATTGTCATCATGACCGATGCCGATGTGGATGGCGCCCATATCCGCACCTTGCTGCTGACCTTCTTCTTCCGGCAGATGCCGGAACTGATCGAAGGGGGCTATCTCTATATCGCGCAGCCGCCGCTTTACAAAGTGGCACGCGGCAAGTCCGAAGTCTACCTGAAGGATCAGGCCGGGCTGGAGGATTACCTGATCGCGATGGGGCTGGAAGGGGCTGTTCTGCGGCTCAGGGACGGCACCGATATCGCGGGCAATGATCTGGCCCGGGTGATCGAGGGTGCGCGGCAGTTCCGCCGGGTGCTGGACGCTTTCCCGACGCATTACCCCCGCGCCATTCTGGAACAGGCGGCCCTTGCGGGGGCCTTCGATGCGGGTAAGGCGGATGCCGATCTGCAGATGCTGGCGGATTCGGTGGCGACACGGCTGGACATGGTGGCGCTGGAATATGAACGCGGCTGGCAGGGGCGGATCACGCAGGATCACGGCATCCGTCTGGCCCGCGTGCTGCGCGGGGTTGAGGAAGTGCGCACGCTGGATGGCGCGGTCCTTCGGTCGGGTGAGGCACGGCGTCTGGGATCGGTGGCCGGGCAATCGGGTGGCGTATATCGCGACCCGTCGCGCCTGATGCGCAAGGATCGCGATCAGGTGATCCACGGGCCGACCGACCTGCTAAAGGCCATTCTGAGCGAGGGTGAGAAGGGCCTGTCGCTGCAACGCTACAAGGGTCTGGGGGAAATGAACCCCGAACAGCTTTGGGAAACCACGCTGGACCCCGAGGCGCGGACGCTGTTGCAGGTCAAGGTCGAAGACCTGGCCGAGGCTGATGACATCTTCACCAAGCTGATGGGCGATGTGGTCGAACCCCGCCGCGAATTCATCCAGCAGAACGCGCTGAACGTGGAACATCTGGATTTCTGAACCGGGCCCCATCATCCAGGCCCGGTTTCCGCGCCGGGATGACGGGGCCGGCCGGGGGGCACGAAACGGATGCAGCCCCTTGCCGGATGGGATGCATCGGTACCGCCAAGGCGCATCATGAAGTGTCAGGACGCATAGGCCCTCGCAGCAACCTGCGGGGGGCGGTGCCGTCGTGGATGCCGGGTCAGCGAGAAGAAGCGGTGTTACCTTGTATTCAGGGACGCTGTTCTATGTGCTTGGGCCCGTCACAATGGCGCTTGCTCTCCGGTTCGGCCACATCCCGGGGCCAGCCCCTGACCGGTAATATCGACACAGCCATCATGCAGATGCAGACCAAAGCTCACATCGGGATGGGCGGTCTGGAATGCGTCCAGCACCGGAGCAATCCGGGTGCGGCCCAGATCCACCGTGGCAGACAGCCGGATGGGTCCGGCGACACGGTCGATCCCGTATTTAATGCGGGTGTCCAGCGCGTCGGATTCGGACAGCAGGCGAAGCGCGCCTTCGGCCAGCGCGCGGCCTTCCTCGGTCGGGCTGATGGCGCGGGTCGTGCGGTTCAAAAGCCGCGTGCCATAATGCGCCTCCAGCGCGGCAAGCCGTTCGGACACGGTGGCCGGTGTCAGCCCGGTCTCACGCCCGGTGGCGGCGAGGCTGCCCTTTTCCAGGATGGTCAGAAACAGGCGCAGATTGACGAGCAGCACTGTTCGGAAACTCCGAATGATAACTTCGGAAACCTGTCAATTCCGCGGGCTTGCCGGAAGGCGTATCTCGGATCCGCCAACCCGGGGGATCGCCGCACAGATCGACGCGGGCCGCATCCGCACCATGCTGACCAGATGTTCCTGACCCATAACGGGCAGAACATGACGATCTGCCGCACCGACAACAGCGGCAGGGTGGAAGAACTGTTCGCCTATGGTTGAGTGTTCCGGCGGGGGCACGACCCATGACCCCGCAGCCCCCGAAAGCAAGGCAGATCGCCGATGTCTGAAAAACCGGATTTCCCCTTTTGCGCCGGTCGGCCCGTCTTTTTGGAAGGGGCGGCACTGGCTGATCCTGCGGGCGGCGCTGGCGCTGGGTTTTGCGGTGTTGCTCTGGCAGGCGTATCTGATCGGATTGATCGCTCATGGGATCCGTCGTCTGTTCAGTCGCAGCGGGTCGAATTCCAGGTTGGCGCAGGCCTGCTGACCGGCCTTGTCGCGGCGCCCGGCTGGTGGCTTGTGCTGCACCCGCCAGCGCTGCCCCGCGTGACACTGGGCAATGGCAAGTGGTGTTCCAAGGCATGGTGCATGTCGGATCGGAACAATTCTGCCGCTCGGTCAGCCATGACCTGACGCCCTGACTGATCACGGGCCGATTGTGACCGGCACGCTGGGCAAGGACCGCGCCAAAAGGAATGCTCCCTACGGGCGCATGCATATCGCGCTTCACGATGGCGGTCACATGCTATCCGGGTCGGAGAACTATACTCCGGATGGCGTGACCGTCTCCCCACCCGAACCGACATAGACGTCAACTGTGATATCGGAATGGGCGTTCAGGCTGCCCGAAAAACTTCCCGAGACCGGGACGACCTGATGGATGTCGCGGCCCACTGCGACCGGTATCAGGTTCTGTGACCCGACGCTGCGGTTCGTGGGATCGAAGGCGATCCAACCAGCACCCGGAACAAATATCTCGACCCAGGCATGGGTTGATCCCGAACCGGCAGAGCCAATAAGGCTCGATTCAGGATCGGACAAGTAGCCGGAGACAATGCGGGCACCAAGGCCAAGACTGCGGGCTGCCTCGGCCAGCAGAACGGCAAAATCACGGCAAGTGCCCCATCGCCTGTCGAGTGTCTCGATCGGCGACTGGGTGCCTTCCTCGTCGCGGCTTTGATAGGAAATCTGCGTGAACACACCGGTGCTGATGTCCTTCAGCAGCGACAGCGTGTCGGTCGGGCGCGCCATGACAAAGCCCCTGACCCAATGGGCAAGCC
This sequence comes from Szabonella alba, assembly GCF_016765775.1. GTDB lineage: Bacteria > Pseudomonadota > Alphaproteobacteria > Rhodobacterales > Rhodobacteraceae > Szabonella > Szabonella alba. The sequence goes on from NZ_JAESVN010000001.1 coordinate 15,356, forward strand.
GTCCCCCGGGATCACTGTATTGCGGGATGGTCAGCGCCCCCAGATCGGTCCATTCATCGGCGGCATAGGCAAACGGATATTCGATGGCCGAGGATGCGATGGCAAAGACAGGCCATGCGGGTGCGGTCAGTTCCACGCGGGCACGGCTTTCGATCATCAGAAGATCGGTCGGAGTGTCAAACGTGGCAGTGGCAATGGCATTGCCGGAGACATCATGCGCCCAGTTCACGGTTGCCACGGGAGTGATGGACAGATCATGCGAGAGAAGCCGCAATTCCCGTGTTTCCCGGGGACGCAGCATCAATCTGTGCGGCCCCAGAAGGACCGCGTGACGGTATCGGTAGGTTGTGGTGTGAAGGATATCGAGACAGGCCAAGTTGGGTTCCAATATGGTTGAAGAAGCACGGCATGCGTCCCGATGCCCGTCAGCGGCGCCGTGATGCACCCGGTCTGACCGGCACGGCGCAATGACCGTCAGTAGACCCTTTGCAGCGCGGACGAACCGCCGGACAGGCCGCTTGCCCTGATACGCGGTATCGTATCGCCGCGCGGTGACGCATCCGCGTCCGGTCACCCCGGATCCGTGCGGCTGCGGGACGACCGGCTTTCGTTCTCAGCACCCCTGACTGAGATGCTGTCCGGAACTCTCAGATATTGCGCGTCCCGGTCCGGTATGGGCGCGTCGGGACCGGATATTGCAACCCCGGAATAGAGCTGCCGAAGATGCGCCTCAGACACTTCGTCGGCCTTCATCACAAGACGCACCATCGGATCGGCCAGCATTTCCTCAAGGAAGAAGTCGGACAACGCCTTGCCCGTCAGCTTGTCCCTCGCCCGTGCAAGGTCCAGTTCGGCAAGCGAAACCGTCAGGGTCCGTGCCAGACCGGGATGCGATATCCGGGAATGAAGCCTGACCAGAACCGAGGCTTTCCAGTCGTCGGGCTGCACATGGTCCGGCGGCGAAACCAGTTCGGTTTCAATATCATACTCGCCCGCAGGCAGTGTTTCGCCAAATCCTGAAACGGTGAACGGACGGGCGAACACCGCGACAGTCTTGCTGATCAGATCGTCCATTTATATGTTCCGTTTCTGGCTGCCGGACCTGGCTGCCGGGCGGGTCCCGCGCGCCCAATGTCCGCAAGGGGCGCGCAGCTTTTGATGCCTCAGGATGCCTTGGTCCCCGGTACCGGCGCCTTGCAGTCCACCTTGGGGCCTTTTTCTGCGGCAGGGGTCTTTTTGGTTTCAGCGGGCTTCGGCGGCACAGCCACCGCTGCCTTGGCGCTCAGGTCCTTGAAGGACATGTCATTGATCCCTAGATTGCCCGGCCCCGGTTTCCTGCCCATTGCGGTCAGGACGACCCGAGGCCGGTATCAAGGATATGGGGACCGGTCAGCCCGATTGCGATGAAGCGCTGCAAGAAACCCCGGTCAGACCACTTCGTCGGTCCAGACCTTGAACTCCGTAAGCGTGTTCTGGCCGAATGTCTGGGTCAGAGGCACGTCAGCGGCGTCACGCCCGCGTGCGATCAGAACCCTTGCAAAGCGTGGTTTGTTGTTGCGGGGGTCGAACATGTGCCATTCGCCTGACAGAAACACCTCCATCCAGGCGGCGAAATCCCCGGGCGGATGCGGAAGGGGTTCTCCGATATCGCTTACATATCCCGTGCAATAGCGGGCCGGAATGTTCATGCAACGACACAAGGCTATCGCAAGATGGGCAAAGTCGCGGCAGACGCCCTGTCGTTCGGCCAAGGTCCGCGATGCGGTGCGCGTCGCATCCGCCAGCATGTAGTCGAAGGCAACATGCCCATGGACGAAATCACAGATGGCCTGAACCCGTGACCATCCGGGGGCCGTGTTGCCGAACCGACGCCACGCCTCGTCAGACACAAGGTCGGTATCACAATACCGGCTTCCCTGCAGGAAGACGAGTGTTTCCGAGGGTAGATCCTGCACCGCATGCTCGCGCGCGTCCGGAAATACGGGATCGGGCTGGCCGGTGTCGCGGATGATGCCATCCGTTGACAGACAGAACTCCCCCGCCGGGGCCGTCATGCGCGTGCACCAGTTGCCAAAACCATCCCGGTAACTTTCAATCGGCACCGCGGGCGAGGTTACCAGATAGTCAGTGCGCTCCAGATCGCCGAAACGCGAGTAATGGACGTTAAGCAGCGCGATCAATGGCGTGGGCTGGGCGAAGCTGTAGCGCAGGCGGCAGCCGATGCTGATGCGCATGGCGGAATCGGGGTCGCGTGCTGTTCTGTCCGGGGTATCTTCCAAGTATGCATGTTCCTTCTGAAAGCCGGGAACCCCGGCTGCAGGTCCACCGGTTGCCGGACCGGTCCAGATAGACGTTCTTCGGCAGTGCAATGCCGATGCAGGCACCGCCCATAGACGCATATCCACGCCCGCAGCGCCAGCCCGGCCCGCAGGTGTCCGGGTCAGGAAAGGCATGCGCTGGCAAGAATAGCGCCTCGCATCGGTCTGCGGCCTTTCTGCGGTTTCCACGAACCCGCACTCACAGGCCCATATGGTGCCGTAATCCGCGTTTGCAAGGTAACCGTTTTCCGGCACCATGATAGGCAGGCCGTTTCCGGCATCCGCCCTGAAACCGCGATCGCAGCTGCAGCCCCAGCGGTCCTCTGTCAGGCAGGCGTGTTCCGGCAGGGTTATGGTCACGCAGGCCTCACGCCCGCGTCGGTACGGCCCCATCCCGGCTCAGTGCTTCCTGCAGGTCCATTTCAGTGATGATGCGCATCTCGGTCTTGCCTCCATGACCACCCTTGCCCTCGACCATCAGATAGGTTGCCGTCCGCCGGTAGGCTTCGAAGCTCAATCCCTGAAGGAGCTCCTCTTCGATCAGAATATCGTAGCAGCCTGCGGGCAATTCGCCGGGATATCCCGCCAGTGTGAACGGGTTGGCAAATATCACTGTCGATCTGGACGAGCGCATGATCATCTCTGATCCCCGTATCTGACACGCGTGATTTCCGGGGCCTCGGGACCTGTTCTGGCCTTGGTGGTTTTGGTCTTCGTCATCAGGTCAGCGCCGCCGCGCATCACTGCCTGCGGCAGGGATCAGCAGCCCGCACAATCGAAGACGGTCCTTCATGTTCGGTCAGGATCATCCGGGCTGCGCTGACGCAGGTTAGTGCCGGACCCCGAACTGCGCCCGGCGACCGGCACTCCAGCCCCGATAATCCTGTGGGTGGTCGGCAAAACTGACCTGTGTAAGGGCGCGGGGACCGAACTGCCCCTAATGTCGGAAAGCACGAAAGCCCTGTGCTTCTTCAGCCAAGAAAAGGACCGACATCATGGCCGATCCCGGTATTCTCAATCCCCACCCCCCCGAGTTTGAGCGTTTTCTCTACGCATCGGTCGGCGAGGACCGGAATGGACATGCGGTAACGGTCCTGTCTGCCTTTGCGCGCAAGGGCCTCGATCCATGGAGGGAAACCGCCGATCTGGTCGCGCTGAGGCGCGATGCCGCGCGATTGCGCCTGGGGCAACTGCTTGCCCGATTTCGCGACGTTCCCGCGCTGGCAACCGATCACGGCAGGGTCGCGCGGGATCTGAGCCAGCTGCTGCCAGAGCGCCCGTCACAACGCAGCCTGAAACACGTCGCCGGAACCGTCACCGATGGCCGCGCGGGCACAAGCCGGGCAATCCTGACGATCCTTGCGATCAGTTTTGTGCTGGTGCAGGTGCTGATGGTCGCCGGATCGGGGTCGGGCGAATGACCGGTTCAACCGGCACGATAAGCACATTGGCCCACGCCGCGCACAAGGCCGGGACAATGTCACCGCGCGAACAGGGTGTTCTGTGGGACATGGAGGAAAAATTCTGGACCAGTGGCGGCGAAAGTGCCCGGGCGACGACAGCGACCAATGCCGTCATGATCTTCCCTTATCCGCCCGGCATCCTTCAGGGGGATCAGATCTGGCCCCATCTTCGGCAAAGGACGGGCTGGCGGTCCGTCGTCATGGCCGAGCGTCGCGTGACGCGCTGTCGTGATTTCGCCATCCTGTCCTATCGGGTCTCGGCAGAGAAGCCCGACGAGCCGACGCTGAAGGCGCTTTGCGCCTCAACATATCTGCAGGATGAGGACCGGTGGCTGCGGATCTCCCATCAGCAGACCGTCGCGACCTGAATCATCACAGCCGCAAAGCGGGACCGGCAGGGTTCGTTCCCGGCCTCATCCCCTGAGGTCGTCTGACCTTTCGTCATCGCCATCATAGCCGTCATCATCCACGGCGCTGTCGGCGTCATCCTCGGCACTGTTGTCGGACATTTCATCATCGCCATCATAGCCGTCATCGTCCGCGGAACTGTCAGCGTCATCCGCGTCACTGTCGTCCTCCGCCAGGGCATCGGCGATTGCCTGTTGTTGTTCCTTGAACGCGGCGTGCCGTTCCCTGTCATTGGCGCATTCGCCCTGGATCATCTGGACCTGTGCGGTCAGACTTTCGACGATTTCCACGAACTCCTTATGCGCCATGCCGCCCGTCCATCCGTCACCGTCACCCGGATCGGCATTGACGGGCTGATAGGCACGAAGCTGTGCGACCACTGCCTTGGCCGTCTGATCGACCTCGTCCAGAAAGTCGTCGTATTCGCTGGTCTGGCGCGCGAGATTCGTCGGATCATATTCGGGGAACCGTGCGTCGCGCGTCGCGGCATAGTCGGCATCAGATCCCAGGACCCCGACCAGCCTGCTCAACGCGCCATCAACGCCGGGGGTCTTGGTCGAGGCGGCGGCCAGCGGCGGGCTGGCCCGCGCCGAAGCGGCGGCTTTGAAGCGAAGCCAGCTGACCAGCGTAGGCACCGGTGTTCCCGGATGCCAGTTCTGCGGGATCGGCACGCGTTTCAGCACCTTGGGGTCATCGCTGTACAGGGTCTCAAAATAGGTCACGACCTTGGGGCAGACATTTTTCTGATCGGCCAGCACCTCGGGCGTGATGCCGCAGCTTCGCGCGACCTCCTTGGCAATCGGATCGCCGTCGACCACGACCCCATAGGCGATCACGCATTTCGACAGGGTAGAGTTCCATTTCATCGCCGTGCGCGCCTTCTTGCGGTCGCCCGGTGAGGCAAGGGCCTTCTTGTACAGTTTCCACCCCTCGTCGATTTGGGATTCCTTGTGCATCTTGTAGGCGAATTCTGTCAGCGCGCGGGCCATCGTGGTGCCCGATTGCATCGCAATTCCCGCCGCCATGCCGCCGCCCATGCTGACGCCGCTGGCATCGGCTAGCTTGATCGATTCCGCAGTCAGCCCGACCACGTCATAGATCACCCGCAGCGTCTGCAGGCTGACCTGAACCCGCGCCGAGTTCAGCCTTCCGTTGATCGCCGGCCCGTAGACCGAACTGTTGCCCACGGTCAGCGCCATATTGTCCATCCACTTGTTCAACTGCAGGGACTTGCGCAGCAGCGTTGTGGCATCGATCAGCAGTTTCTGGATTGCCACCGCGATACCGGCACCGGGCAGGGCGGCGGCCAGAACCGTGGCCCCGACACCGGTGATCACCTCAAGCGCCTGCCACATCATGTTGCAGCGATTGGCCTCGGCGATCAGCTTGTCCATCGCGGCCATCGCGCGCTGTTCCTGCTCAACGCTTTTCGGATCCTGCGAGGGTTGGCCCGCTTCGTCGAGCAGTTTGTTCAGCACTTCCAGTTCGCGGTCGCTGGCATCCGAGATCTGCCTGAAGAATTCGTCGCGGCGGGCGGGGTCCTTCATCGAGTCCTTGAAATCACCAAGAGCAGCCGCCTTGCGCGCGTTCTCCTGTTCCACGAACCGGATCTTCTGCTCCAGAAGAAAGGCCGGGTCATCGGTGGGTGCGGTCAGTGGCAACTGCGGCCCAGCCTTGGCCGCCACGCCGCTCGCGCCATCGGCATCGTTGTTGAAGAGTTCCATCTCAAGCGTGGTTTTCTGCAACAGGGCGTTGGCGGAGCCGCGGTCGACAGTCCCGTCGGCCGGAACCGAATAGACCTGTCCGGTGATCTCGCTCATCGTGCCGGCCATCGCGCCGCTGATGGCAGACAGGCCAAGATTGGCAATGATGACCTTGATATCGACCTTGCCGCCATTCGACTTGACGACCTCATAGATATGGTTGGCGATGGCCGGAATGTTGGCCGAGGCCGCGATGCCCGCCTGGACCGAGGCGCCGATCTGCTGCCACTGGCCTTGCGTGCCGATCGAGGTCGTTGTCACACCATCCTCGACCACGGTGCCGCGCTTGACGTCGACCGCCGCAAAGCTGGAGCCGACCGCGCCGGCGACGCTGGCGATGACCTCCTGCAGGGCCGCGGTGCCGCCGGCCTTGTCTCCGTCGGCGAATTTCTGCACGGCGGTCATCAGGCTGAAACCCGCATTGCCCGCCCCAAGGATTGCCTGCACCGATTTTGATGCGATTGACATCTGGGTCTGGAAAGCCTGCGAGAACGCCTTGTCGGCATCCGTCGCCGTTACCTGTGCCGAATAGACCGAGATGCCGCTGGCCGCTGCCGCGCCAAGGGCATTGAACACCGACTTGGCAATAGCCGCGACATAGGTCGACTTGCGTTTGTCTCCGGGGTTTGTCAGCGCGGTATCGAGGATCGACATGCCGCCATTGATGACAGTTGTCGCCAGCGTGACCGCCGCGATCTGCGTACCCGCTTCGCGCGCCTGCTGCTTCATGTCGCCCATGCGCTCGATATTGGCAAGCTGCTCGGGCGAGGCCGTGCCATCCGCAGCAGCCGCATTGTCGGCGGCAAAGGCCAGGCCCTCTGCCCGGCTCGTGCTCGACACCTGGGCTGACAGGCTTTCCAGCCGGATGGACTCGCTCGCAAGGGTACCCAGCAGGTTGACCACGTCGGTTCCGATGCGGATCACCCGCTTGGCGTCTTCGTGTTTCGACGCAGTCTTGGAATAATCCTCAAGCTTTTTCTTGTAGATCTCGCAGGCGCCGTTGAAAACTTGGGCTTCCTGACTGTACTTGTCCGCGACGGCGTTTGACGGGATCACGTCGGACTGGACAAGCGGCGTCCACAATTCGCGCGTGATATCCGCAGGCTTGAACAGCGGGTTGCCATCGGCATCGACGGCCGTTTCCATCCGGGTCTGCAACTCGATCAGCTTTTCGTGCAGCTTCTGCACCTGTTTGGCGGCCGCCTCGTCAACCTGATACTTTCCCTTCAGGTCATGCTTTGTATCGACTTCATCGTCGCGGTCGCCGTTCATCCAGTCCATCGAGCGGTTCGACCGTTCGATCAGGCCCAGAAACTTGTCGCGCGGCCATTCCACCTTGAGATTGGTCGAGGCGGCGATCAGGTCGTCCTGAAGCCCGGTGATCTCGCCGCTCATCTCGGCAAGTGCGCTGTTGCGCTCATCCTGGCGGGCGATGATCGCGTCAAATGTCTGGGCGCTGCCAGCGGTTTCCGTGAGCCAGTCGCGCTGTGGTTTGGAAAAGGGCATGTTCTCTCCGAAATCCTGGGGCCGGATCAATCCTTGATGGCGGTCAATAGGCGCATTTCCAGCCGGGGCATTGCCTGGCGTGCGCTGGCGGCGCGGGTGCTGGCGTCACCGGTCGAAAAGGGATGGCTGCGGAAATGCAGCATGGGCTGAAACGAATCGAACAACGCCATCAGCTTGCGCAGTTCCGACAGCGCGGCCTCTCGGGCCTTCTTGCGGGCCGGGATGCCTGCCGAACGGTCCGCGACAATGGCGGCATTGGTTTTCAGGGCGTCGGTACCGGTGCCACGCACCGCCTGGGCCAGCTTGGTGAAGAACGACATGATCTTGTCCTTATCGAACGTGTCGAATTCGTTGCTGCCATCGGTCTGACCGGCCGGAAGGATCGCGTCGGCGACGAAGGTGTCGAGTTTGGTGACAAAGCCATCGACCATATGGACGCAGGCGGCTGCCGCTTGCGCCAGACCGGCATCCAGCACCGCGGCCGCGCTTTCGGTGTCGTCATGCACCTGATTGACGCGGCTTTTCAATGCCTTGGCCTCTTCAAGGCCGGCCTTGAACTTTCCTGTTTTTCCGACATCGGCCTTCAGGGCCGTACGCTTTGCTTCAAGCGTCAAAATCTCTCCGGGGTCGGCCTTGAGCTTTTCAAGCATCTTCTTGACCGAAGCGATGTCGCCGCCCAGCGTCTTCACCGCGCTTTCGAAATCGGTCTTGGCGGCCTCGTCAGCGTCATGGGCCGTCTGGCCCTGGCGCGCCTCGGACAGCAGCGTGTCCAGCGCGCTGATGCCCGCATCGTCCAGCCCCTTTTTCGCCGCCCAGTTTCTGGCCGAGTCGAGTGCCAGCAGAAGTTTGGCCTGCATCGAGATGATGTCGGTTTCGGCATTGCTCAGCGATTGTTCGGTGCGTTCGGCAATCTGATCGCGGACCTGCATCATCTGGCCGATTTCGGGCCCGTAATATCCGTCCAGATCGACGAAGGCTTTCTTGCCCTTGAGCACCTTGCCGATATTCTTGATCAGGTCGTCCACAGCATCAGCCCTCGTGGCCAGCGCACGCTTTCTGACCTGAAGGCTCCTCACTTCGGTGCCGAGCGCCTCGACCTTTTCGGCCAGCTTCTCGGTATCTCTATTTACCGTGTCCTGGGGACGTGTGTACTGACCGTCGCGCAGATCGGTCAGCTTTGCCATCAGGTCCAGCCGGTCACCGGGCAGGTACAGCCGATAGTCGCTTTCCAGCTTCTTGATTGCCGTCTCGACCTTCTTGAAGCCGTCTTCAAGGTGGGAATACACCTTGGGATCATTCTCGATCGTGGTGACAAAGGTATTCACGCCTTGCAGATAATCATCTGCCGTCCGCAGCGCCTCGACCGAGTCGCTGTCAAGCAACTGCCGCGCCGCCATCAACTGAAGCTCGATCTCGTCCAAAGCGGCGCGGGGGATGTCCTTGTTGGCGCGGACATTCTTCTTTTCCTGCGATTTTGTGTCGGTCTGGGTGCGGATTTTGCCGGTGAAGATGTTGTGACTGAAGAACGTGCCAAACCGCCCGGCAAGCTCCTCGACATCAGCCCGCATGTCGTCCCGGTCCAGACCCTCCAAGGCCAGATCGGCATCGGTGGCGTCTTTCAGCCGCTGACGGATTTCGGTTGCCAGTTCATGCGCGCGCCCGACCGTGATGCTGGTCTGCGACTGCGCGGCTGCGTCCTTCAGGAAATCGGCGACAAGGGTGCGCTCATCATCGACCCGATGGCCATTGGCGACCAGCGTGGCAATGTCTGTGTTGACCCCGGCAAGCACTGACTGGATCGCAACCGCATCGTCCCGCGCCCGCTGCGCTCCGGACACGATGACCTCGATCAGGTCAAGATATCCCTCCCTGATCCCATCCTCCTTGGCCAGTACCGCCGCCTCGACATCGCGGTAAAGATCATCGCGGGCGGTTTGCAGGGCCGTTGCCGTCGCATCAAGGCCGCGCTGGCGGATGCCGTCGATCAGGTCTCGGGCATTGCGGAACGGCCCATCCAGCCCCGACCCCTCGATCGGGCTGGGAGGGGCGGTGTTCACTGTTCCCCCGGTCCGGGCGCTGCGGTAGTTGCCCAGAAGGGTCTGCACCTCCAGAATTTTCTGATAAGCCCTTTCCACCCCCTCGGTCTGCAGGACCAGCAGGGACTGTTCCAGCAGGCCATACAAAACCTTGTATTCCTTGCCGTTGATGATGGCATAGCTGCGGGTCTTGCCGGTCTTGTCGGTGGTGATCGTCATCACCTCGGCGCGGGCATTGTCGATGTTCTTCTGCATGTCGACATGCGCCCGCCGGAATCCGGCAAGCTGTTTCTGGTCAAGCGCGGCGGGGTCGAATCCGGCCTCGGCGGCCCGGTCGCGCAGGGCGACATTGTCCTTGCGGACCTTCTTGAGATCGTCGGGCAGGTTGCCTTCCATCATCACAAGACGGGCCAGACGCTTTTCGATCCGTTCCACGATGGCCAGATTGGCGCGCTGTTCCGAAAGGCCGGCACGCAGCTGTTCAAGCTGGACCTGCAATGCGTCAATATCATCACCCGGCTGCGCCGCCGCGACCCGGCGTTCCAGATCCTTGAGCGCGATATCATCCTTGCTGATCGCATCGGTCAGCGCCTGTTTGTCATCACCCGCAAGGCGCGCCGCCATTTCCCCGGCCAGTTGCCGGTCGGGAGAGCTGCGCAAATCTGTGGCCTTCGGCACTACGGGATTCTTGCGCAGCGTTTCCCAGCCCTTTGCGCGGTTGAAGGCCGCGATCCAGTCGGTGACGGAACTCTTGAGGTCGAGCGTTGGGTCGGGCATCGGTCTCTCCAGTCAGTCAGAATGGTATTGCAGAAGCCGCCGGATGGCGTCTCCCTCAGGCGGCAAGCCGGTCAATCTCGGCAAGTGCCGTGCCAAGCGGGCCGCGCAGATCGACCGCGACGCCAAAGGGGTTGTTCTCACACAGGTCAATCAGCTCATTCGATTGCAGGAAGGCCCGGTAGGCGGCGGTCTGGCTGCGCAGGGCCGCGGCGGCCTTTGCGCGGGCCTCGCCGGTGGACTGACGGTATGCAAACAGATGCTTCATCAGTGCCGTCTGATTGCCCTCGGTTATGCCGTTCAGGCCAAACTTGGCGATCCGCTCAAGATCGGGGTCAGCGATCTGGCCCAGCTTTGACTGAAGGGCGCCAATGGCTACATCGGTAGCCTCCTTGGCCGCGTTCCAGACATCCAGCGGGTCGCGGGTGCTGTCCGCGCCTTGGCCCTCCGCCAGCAACAGATCCCGCTGCACCTGCTTCATGCCATTGATCGCACGCTCCACCGCAGCCTCGCGGATCGCACTGACCACATCCTTCATCCGGGCAATCAGGCTGGCCCGTGCGGTTTCTTCGCCCAACGCATTGATCCGCTTGACCAAAGCGGCGGCGGCCTCCAGCAGCTTGCGTTCGGCGGTCGATCCGGCGGGATCTGTCGGCTGATCGGTCTGCTGGGCCGGGGCGGGATCACTGGTGGCGGCCGACATCCGGGTCAGAACATCCTCAATCCTGTCCAGCGCCGCAACTGCACCCGCGTCGTCGCCCGACCGGATCAGACCGCCCGCCCCGGCAAAGGCCTGCCGGAGCTTCTGGCCCGCCGGGTCGGGTATGGCCATGACGCGGGGATGCAGCGCCTTTGCCCGGGCCGCCAGATCGGCCGAGGGTTGGGCCGGGTCGGTTTCGGGCCCCTCCGCGTCCTGATCCTCTGCCTCGGGGGCCTCGGCGACGTCAACGGCGCTTTCGTCCTGATCCTCCGGACCGGTGTCGGGCAGGTCCTCGATATCCTCTTCGATGACATTGCCATTGGCATCCAGAATACGGACATTCCGGTTGAGCTGATTGGCGCGGAGAAACTTCTTGAGCTTCTTGGCGAGCGACGGAAGCAGCCTGTCGCAGCGCAGTGAAACCAGCTTTCCCTCCACCTCGGCCGTGCCGAAAGCCACCTTGTTGCCATCGCCCGCCGCCCGCAGCGATTTGGCCAGAACCTCGCCTGATTTGGTCCGGTGCAGCGCAAACAGGTCGCCCTCGACATTCGGTCCCGGGCAATAGGCGAAGGGAAGGGGGGATTTTGCCGCCATCTTCAGAAGCCGCTTGAGTTCGTCAGCTGAAACAGAAAGGTCTGACATTCAATGCTCCGCGTAGTTCCAATGTGCCGCTCAGAATAGATTGCTTCATTCAGCAACATGTGGCCAGCGGTTGCAACCGACAATCTGGCACTCGCGCAACGCGATCATGACATCCGGTGCAGCCTTTCGGGCGTAGGTATCGTGGCGGGGCAACCGCTATCCGCTCGGTTCAGCCCCGGATGCTGCTTTGTCCTGATGCAATCGGACGGGGTCCTGACGGCCCGCTGCGCCGTCCGGAATGGGGCCGGGAACGGGGATTGCGGCGCATGAGCGGAAATAACGACCGTAACTGCGCCGTCTGTTCGGCGGTCAGCAAAGATTTCGCATCACCACAACGTCAGTGCGGGAACCTGAATCACTCAGATTGGACAGAAACAGGCCCATCAATGGGTCCTGACCCTGGCAAAGCCCCTTGCGATCCAAGGGTTTTTTGCGAATTCAACGATTTAGGGTGGGGGAGGGTGAGAGGCTGGACAACGACCCAAGCGGGGCTCGTTACGGCTGCTTCCTTCCGGACCTGACCGGGTTGGCGAGGCGCTCGCCCGCGCCAACCTCTCGCGTTCCATATAGGCCGCAGCGTCGGGCGGTGCAAGATGCGATGGGGGGGTCAGACAGGCAGAAGCCCGATCCGCCTTGCCCCGTCCAGCAGACTGTCGGCCACAAGATGCGCGAAACGGCCCGAGGCGGGCAGGATGTCAGGAACCTGCACCACGGTCATGCCTGCCGCATGGGCGGCTTCGGCGCCCGCCTCACTGTCCTCGAAGGCGACACAGGCCGAGGGCGGATGCCCCAGCAGCCTTGCCGCCAGCAGGAAAGCATCCGGTGCGGGTTTGGGCCGTTCCACATCATCCACGGTCACGACCTGCGCAAAGGCCGAGGTCAGCCCTGTGAGGTCCAGTTTCCGCCTTGCCTGCAGGCGTGAGGAGGAGGTGGCCAGCGCGCGCGGATGGTCCAGACGCGCAAAAAGTTCGTGCACGCCGGGTTTCAGCGGGATGCCCGCCGCGTAGGCAAGGTCGATCTCCCGCCCCCAGTCGTCGCGCAGGGCGGTGATGTCGAGACCCGGAAACTGCTGGCCCAGAATCAGGTCGCAGGCCTTTTCATCCTTGCCGATCATGCAATGCAGAAAATCCTGCTCCAGTTCGATGCCGAAACGCGAAAAGGCGCGCAGACCGGCCTCACCGGTGCAGCGTTCCGTATCCAGAAGTGTTCCGTCTAGGTCAAAGATCACGGCACTGAACATCGGGTTTCCTCGGTCTGCCATGCCATCACGGCTCAAGGGTGGGGCACCGGGAGGGCGGGGCACAAGGGGCGGGGCACTTGGGGCGGGTCGTCAGGCGGAAACCTAACCCGCCGTGACAGCGAAGGGAAGCAGTCGCGCGGGGCATCCGCTTGCTGCATCTGGCGGGTTCACAGATGCAGCCGGTATTGGGCGAAGCCGCCTTCGGTCATCCCGGCGGGCTCCAGCCGCAGATGGGTCGGAAGATCGGCCAGATGCGCGCAGGCGCGGGGGCTGGTCTCGAACAGGGCGGTTGTGTCGCGGATCGGGGTGAAGCGCCAGTTCACGCTGGCAGGGCAGGGGTCAGAGACGGTGACCGGGCCGCCGGGCATTTCGTCGCGGGCCGCGATATAGCGCATCAGAATATCGCGATTGGTGATCGGGGCCTCATGGATCACGCGGCTGCGTCCGGGGCCTGCCAGATCATCGCAGATATTCACCCGGTAATTGTTCGTGGCGACGATGAATTCTGCATCGGGATCGACGGGCCTGCCAAGATGGCGCAATCGGCGGATCCGACCGGCGCGCCGGTCGAGCGGCCGGCCCAGAGGGTCAAAGCGGGGTGCGCGGGACAGGTCGATCTCATAAGTGATGCCGGTGATGGTGTCGAAGTTGTAGGACGGAAATTCCGGGTCGATCAGGGGCTGATCGGTCGCGCCGGGGCGGATCTGCCGGAAGATCGCGGCCGAGCGTTCCAGCCAGTCGCGCAGCAGTTTCCCGGTGATGCGGACCGCGCAGATCGTATTGGGAAAGCTGTAAAGATCGGCAAGGTTGCGCCATTGCAGGCCGCCTGCGGGGACGCTGGTGTAATGGTCCGGCCCGGCCCGGCCACCGGCCTTGAACGGGGCGGCGGCCGACAGAATCGGCAGTCCGGCATGGGGTGTGCCCTCCAGCAGCGGCCGCAGATGCCATTCCTGCGCGCGGCAGACCAGTTGCACAGATTCCGACTGCGCGACGAGCGCGAAATAGCTGTGCAGCGGCGATTTGGTGACCCCGACCTTGCGGCGCATGAAGTCAAGCGTTTCGGTATGGATGCGTCCGACACTGTCCAGCACGCGATCTGACGCCGGGACAAGCGGGCGAAGCGTGCCGGACTGGTCGCGCCGTGCCACGGGCCGGACAGAACTGGCATGGGCCGCAACCCGCCAGCCCCGGTCCGCAGGGGTCAGCAGCAGGTCGATCACCCCCAGATGCGAGCCCCAGAATCCGGGCATGACCGCAGGTTTTCCCGCCAGCCGGCCTGCCACCGCATCCACCCCGGCGATGCCTTCGAACAGAGGCGAGGGAAACACCAGATGCGAATGCCCGGTGATCAGCGCGTCGATCCCGTCAAGGCGGGCCAGCGGCAGGGCGGCGTTCTCCATCCCGTCCTCGGCGGGCTGGCCGCTGATCCCGCTATGGGCCAGTGCCACGATCAGATCCGCACCCGCCTCGCGCAGTTCCGGCAGCAGCGCGCGGGCGGTCTCGATCATGCAGCGGGTCTCAATCCGGCCACGAAGCAGGCAGCGGTCCCATGTCGTGATCTGCGGCGGCAACAGACCGATGACCCCGATCCGCAACCGGTGCGGGCGGCCCGAACCATCGGTCAGGATACGGTCCAGCAACGCGTAGGGCGCAAAGCTGCGGGTGTCGCGGCGCGGATCGCTGCCCCGCCGGGTGACCGCATTGGCCGAAAGGACCGGAAATCCGGCCCGGGCCAGCGCGCGGTCCAGAAAGGGCACCCCGTAGTTGAATTCGTGATTGCCAAGCGCTGCGGCATCATAGCCAAGCAGGTTCATCGCCGCGAGGATCGGATGCAGATCGCCCTCTTTAAGGCCCCTTGCATGGGCGATGTAATCGCCCATCGGACTGCCTTGCAGAAAGTCGCCATTGTCCAGCAGCAGGCTGTTCGGCGCTTCGGCCCGCAGCTGGTCGATCAGCGTTGCGGTGCGTGCCAGCCCTGCATTCGCAATTTCGGTTTCGTGGTAATAGTCGAACGAACCGACATGCACATGCAGATCCGAAGTGGCCATAAGCCGCAAGTGAATCTCTGCTGCGCCCGGACAGCGCGGATCAAGGTCGGGCTGGGTTGCCGTCATGGCATTGATCACATGATTGTCCCCTGCGGTCTCGACATGCCCACCGGGCGCATCGGGGCTCCTCCATGTAGGGCCAGCTAGATCATGGTTGCCTAATTCGACGGGACCGTAATCGATTTCGGTCAGGCCTTCTACTTGGACCAACGTCGCAGGCGGTCGATTCATGTCTGGGTTGCGCCGGGTCTTCGGTAGCGGGGTGATTGCGCAAATGCCTTGGGCATGCGACCCCTTGGCGGAAATGTCGGAGGGAAGGTCTTTCATGAAACAGGGATTCGCCATGGCCTTCGCGGGCGGCGGGCTGGACCGGGACGCCGCCCTGCGCTGTGATGCGGCGGAACTTGCGCGGCTGCTGGCGGCGGGCGGGCGCGTGCTGCCGGTCTGGCGGGGCAAGCCGCTGGTGGTCGAACGTGATCTTGGGGCCGGGCCCGAGGTGGCCGGGCTGGGCTGGGTCGCAGCGGACAGCCCGGCACTGGCCCATGGCGCAGAACCGCTGTTTCTGGGCCGCATCGACGGTGTGGCGCATTTCGCCTGTGACATTTCCGACTGGTCGCCCGAGGCGGGGGCCGAGGCGGTGCAGGCGGGGTTTTTCGACCCCTCGCGGCAGGTCCATCCTGCCCTGCCCGGGGATCACGGCTTTGTCGAGTTGCGCGGTGTGATGCTGGCCTTGTCGGCGCCCGAGGCCGAACTGGCCGCCACAGCCAAGGCGCTGTTGCACTGGCATCGCTCGCACCGCCATTGTGCGGTTTGCGGTGCGGCCTCGGAACCGGTCAATGGCGGCTGGCAGCGCGGCTGCGCCGCCTGCGGGGCGCAGCATTTCCCGCGCACCGATCCGGTTGTCATCATGCTGGTCACGCGGGGCAATTCGGTGCTGATGGGGCGCTCTCCGGGCTGGCCCGAGGGGATGTATTCCTGCCTTGCGGGCTTTGTCGAACCCGGCGAGACGCTGGAGGCCGCCGTGCGCCGCGAGGTGATGGAGGAGACCGGCATCCCGGTCGGCGCGGTGCGCTATGTCGCCTGTCAGCCCTGGCCGTTTCCGGCCTCGCTGATGATCGGATTTCAGGCCGAGGCGGAAGGCGAAGAGATCCGCATTGATCCGGCCGAACTGGAAGATGCCTTCTGGGTCAGCCGCGAAGAGATGGTCGCGGCGATGGCCGGAACCCATCCGCGGATCAAACCGGCCCGCAAAGGCGCGATTGCCCATGCGCTGATCGCCAACTGGCTTGCAGACTGGCAGGATTGAGGCCAGAATCCCGCGCGGCGCGATCCCTGAAAGGCGCGCGCGCAGGGCAAGGCCGGAGAAACCGGCCGGAAATGACAGCCGCCGGGGCGGCGCAAACGGGGTGAAGGGGCGGACAACACATGAAATTCTCGACACGGGAAGATATCGAAGCCCCTTTGGACAATGTCTTTGCCGCCCTGTCGGATTTTGAGACATGGGAACGCGCGGCCATGCGGCGCGGCGCCGAGGTGATCCGCACCGACCGTATGGCCGCGCCCGGCCCCGGCATGGGCTGGCATGTCGAATTCATCTATCGCGGCAAACTGCGCAAGATGGACATCGCACTGGCGGAAATGCTGCCCGGTCAACGGCTGATTCTGGACGGCAAGGCCGCGCCCGCCGATGGGCGACTGGAATTTGATCTGGTGGAAATGGGGCCGCGCCGGACGCGGATCACGGTGGGGTTTGAGGTCAAGCCGCGCAGCTTGGCCGCGCGCCTGTTCCTGCAATCATTGAAACTGGCGAAATCCAGGGTCAACCGCCGGTTTGACCTGCGCGTCGCCCGGATGGCCGCCGATATCGAAGATCGTTACCGCGCCTCGCTGCGGGGCTGACCGGTTGCTGTGGGGCTGACCGGTGGCAAGGGCCGCCCCGGGGCCTGTCAGATGTGAACCCGGTCAGATGCGGCGCGGATCGGCCGGATAGACGCCGAGGATATCCATCGCCGAGGTGAAATAGCGCAATTCCTCCATCGCAAGGCGGACATTGGCATCGTCGGGATGGCCCTCGATATCGGCATAGAATTCCGTCGCGGTGAAACTGCCGCCGACCATATAGCTTTCCAGCTTGGTCATGTTCACGCCATTGGTCGCGAAACCGCCCATGGCCTTGTAAAGGGCTGCCGGGATGTTGCGGACGCGGAAGGTGAACGTTGTCATCATCTGCGCGCCGCGACGGGAATGATCGGCCTCGCGCGCCATGACAAGAAACCGGGTCGTGTTGTTCGACTGGTCCTCGATCTGCCGGGCCAGCACGTCCAGCCCGTAAATCTCACCTGCCAGTTCCGAGGCAAGGGCCGCCAGTTTCGGATCCCCCCGTTCCGCCACGATCTTGGCCGAACCGGCGGTGTCGGCGCCGGTCATCGCCTTCAGGCCGTGGTCTTTCAGAAACCCTCGGCACTGGCCCAGCAGGACAGTATGACTCATGGCCGCCTCGACCTGCGACAGCGGCGTGCCCTTCACCGACAACAATGCGATATGCACGCGCACGAAGGCCTCGTCGATGATGCGCAGCCCCGATCCGGGCAAAAGCGCATGGATATCGGCCACCCGCCCATAGGTCGAGTTCTCGACCGGAAGCATGGCCAGATCCGCCTCACCGGCGCGGCAGGCCTCGATCGCATCCTCGAAGGTGCGGCAGGGCAGAACCTCATACCCGGGCCGTGCCTGACGGCAGGCCTCATGCGAATAGGCGCCCAATTCCCCCTGAAAGGCGATGCGTCCGGTCATAATCTGCCATCCTGCCTGTCAAAAGCCCCGACAGGGGCGTTTCGTCGCGCTAGTATACCTTGAAACCGGCAGGGGGAAGCGGTTAGAAGCCCTCAAAGAGCTTGCTGACATGAGGCGCGACATGTTCGACACGATGACGATGACCAAGGTGGTGGGTGCGGGTTGCGGCTCGCTGCTCGTGTTCATGCTGGGCGGTTGGGCTGCAGAAATCATTTATCATCCCGGCGGGGCCCATGGGGCCGAGAATCAGGCCTATGTCATCGACACCGGTGTCGAGGAAGCGCCCGCCGAAGGCGAAGGCCCGAGCTTTGAGGAAATCTTTGCCAGCGCCGATGCCGCCGCGGGTGAGCGCGCATGGTCGAAATGCCGGGCCTGTCACAAGCTGGACGGCACCGACGGTACCGGTCCGCATCTGGACGGAATCGTGAACAAGGCCAAGGCCGCCTCGGAGGGCTATGCCTATTCGCCGGTTCTGGCGGGCATGGCCTCGGAGACCTGGACACCGGAAAGTCTCGACGCCTTCATCCAGAGCCCGCGCAACTATGCGCCCGGCACAAAAATGAGCTTTGCCGGGATCCCGCGCGCGCAGGAACGCGCCGATCTGATTGCCTATCTGGCCACGCAGAACTGATATCGCGCGGAATTTGCGCATCGGGCCGTCCGCAGGGGCGGCCCTTTTCACATCTGCCGTCACGCGCGATCACAGATTCGAAACTTCCGCCTCTGATCGCGGCTTGAGGCATCGACATTCCGCGTTCTAGGGTAAGATATTCGGAATGCCGCCCGCCCGGGACCCGATCAAAGGGGATCAGGCAGCGCGCGCGCCAACAGGAAGGATCTATTGCCATGAAGCCACAGACCCCAACGCCCCCGAAGCGCCGTGCCGCAACCGCGACGGCCCTGCCGGACCGGGCGGGGGTTGCCCGGGTTCTGGGAGTATCCCTGTTGGCGCTGGCCGCGGTTGTCGGCATGGCGCGGTCGGAAACCATTGTATCGCACGGGATCTCGACCTTCGGCGAATTGAAATATCCCGCCGATTTCCCGCATTTCGATCTGGTCGACCCCAACGCACCACAGGGCGGACGCATGACCTTTCGCGGCACCGGGGCCTCGACCACGTTTGACAGTCTGAACCCTTTCATCCTCAAGGGACAGGCTGCGCAGGGTCTTGGCCTTTTGTATGACAGCCTGCTGGCCGGTTCCACGGATGAACCGGACGCGGCCTATGGGCTGGTGGCGGAAACGCTGGAATATCCCGAAGACCGCAGTTGGGTGATCTTCAACTTGCGCCCCGAGGCGCGGTTTTCCGACGGCACGCCGATCACCGCCGAGGATGTGGTGTTTACCCATCAGGTGCTGGTCGAAAAGGGTTCGCCCTCCTATCAGGTGATCCTGCGCGACATCGAAAGCGTCGAGGCGCTGGAGCCGCATCGCGTAAAATTCACCTTCCGCGAAGGCGCCTCGACCCGCGATCTGCCCGCCCTGGCGGGGGGGCTGTCGATCCTGCCGAAACATTATTATGAAACGGTGGAATTCGCGGAATCGACCATGGTGCCGCCGGTCGGGTCGGGCCAGTTCGTCATCCGCGACGCGCAGCCGGGCCGGTCCATCGAGTATTGCAGGAATCCCGATTACTGGGCCAAGGATCTGCCGGTGAATATCGGGTCCGGCAATTTCGAATGCTATGTCTATGAATATTATCAGGATTCAACGGCGGCTTTCGAGGCGTTCAAATCCGGCGGCTATCTGTTCCATCAGGAATTTTCCTCGCTGATCTGGGCCACGGGATATGATTTCCCCGCCGTGTCGCGTGGCTGGGTCGTCAAGGAGGAACTGCCCGACAACCGCCCCGCCGGAACGCAGGGCTTCTGGTTCAACCTGCGTCTGGCCAAGTTTCAGGACCCCCGCGTGCGTGAGGCGCTGGGGATGATGTTCAATTTCGAATGGTCAAATGAAACGCTGTTCTTCGGTCTGTATAACCGCACTGACAGTTTCTTTGAAAACTCGCCGCTGCAGGCCGAAGGTCTGCCCGAGGGGGAGGAACTGGCGCTGCTGGAGGAATTTCGCGACCAGTTGCCGCCCGAAATCTTTACCGAGCCTGCCTTCACCCCCACCGAAAGCACGACCCGGCAGCTTGACCGGCGCGCGCTGCGGGCCGCCTCGGCCCTGATGGATGAGGCGGGATGGGAGGTTGGCGCCGACGGCCTGCGCCGCAATGCGGCCGGAGAGGTTTTCACGCTGGAATTCATCGAGGACCAGCCCACGATGGAACGGGTGCTGGCGCCCTATGTGTCCAACCTCCGCGCCCTTGGCGTCGACGCGAAGATCACGCGCATCGACGCGGCGCAGATCCAGCAGCGGCAGGATGATTTCAACTATGACATCATGTCCGGGCGTTTCGTCATGTCGCTGACGCCCTCGATGGAATTGCGGCAGATTTTCTCATCCGCTGCGGCCGAGGCAAAAGGCTCGGCCAATCTGGCTGGTGTCGCTGATCCGGTGGTCGATGCGCTGATCGAAAAGATCATCGCATCGAAAACCCGCGAAGAGGTGGAGATCCGGTCCCGCGCGCTGGACCGTGTGCTGCGCGCGAAACATATCTGGGTGCCCAACTGGTATAGCGGGCAGCATCTGGTTGCCTATTGGGATGTCTTCGGCAAACCGGGCCAGCAGCCGCCCTATTCGCGCGGCGATGAATTGTGGTGGTCGGACACGGAAAAGCTGGGCAGCCTGAGGGCGCAGGGGGCGCTCCGCTAAGATGGGTGCCTATATTCTCCGGCGGTTGCTGCTGATCATTCCGACATTGATCGGCATCATGGTCATCAATTTCACGCTGGTCCAGTTCGTGCCCGGCGGGCCGGTGGAACAGGTGCTTGCCCGGCTTGAAGGCGGCGGCGACGCGCTGCAGGGCATTTCGGGCAGCGGCGGCGACCTTCCGGCAGCGGGTGGCGATGACCGCTATCTTGGCTCACGCGGTCTGCCGCCCGAATTCATCGAGGAACTGGAACGCCAGTTCGGCTTCGACAAACCGCCGCTGGAGCGGTTTTTCGACATGCTGTGGAATTACATGCGCTTCGATTTCGGCGAAAGCTATTTCCGCTCGATCTCGGTCGTCGATCTGGTGCTGGAAAAGATGCCGGTCTCTATCACGCTGGGGCTGTGGTCGACGGTGATCGCCTATCTGGTCTCGATCCCGCTGGGTATCCGCAAGGCGGTGAAGGATGGCACCAGTTTCGATACATGGACCTCGGGGCTGATCATCGTGGCCTATGCGATTCCGGGATTTCTGTTCGCGATCCTGCTGCTGGTGTTGTTCGCGGGCGGTTCTTACTGGCAGATCTTTCCGCTGCGGGGGCTGACCTCGGATAACTTCAGCGAATTGTCCCTTCTGGGCAAGATCGGCGATTATCTGTGGCATATCACCCTGCCGGTGCTGGCCTCGACCATCGCATCCTTCGCGACGCTGACCCTGCTGACCAAGAACAGCTTTCTGGACGAGATCAAGAAACAATACGTCATGACCGCACGCGCCAAGGGCCTGACCGAGGGGGCGGTGCTGTACGGCCATGTGTTCCGCAATGCGATGCTGATCATCATCGCATCTTTCCCGGCGGTGTTCGTGTCGGTCTTTTTCGGCGGTTCGCTGATCATCGAGACGATCTTTTCGCTGGACGGGCTGGGGCAGCTTGGCTTCCGTGCGGCGGTGGAACGGGATTATCCGGTGATCTTCGGCACATTGTTCTTCTTTTCGCTGATGGGGCTGCTGGTGGGGATCCTTTCGGACCTGATGTATGTCTGGATCGACCCGCGCATTGATTTCGAGAGGCGCGGCTGACATGGCGCTTTCCCCGCTCAATCAGCGCCGTTGGCGCAATTTCAAGGCCAACCGCCGGGCCTTCTGGTCGCTGTGGATTTTTGCCGTGTTGTTCGGCCTGTCGCTGATGGCCGAACTGATCGCGAATGAGCGTCCGCTGATGGTCAATTACAAGGGTGAATGGCGCACGCCCTTCCTGACCTTCTATCCCGAGACCGCCTTTGGCGGCGATTTCCGGACCGAGGCGAAATACCGCGACCCAGAAGTGCGCTGCCTGATCCAGAGCGGCGGGATGGAGGATTGCCTCTATGAGCCCGAGGCGACGATGGAGGCGCTTGAGGCCGGAACGCTGGAGGGGGCCGAACCGGGCTGGATCCTCTGGGCGCCGATCCCCTACAGCTATAACACGATCAACGATCTGGGCCGCGCGGCCCCGTCGCCCCCCGATGGCAATCATCTGCTGGGCACCGACAACACCGCGCGCGACGTGCTGGCGCGGGTGATCTACGGCTTCCGGCTGTCGGTGTCCTTCGCGCTGATCGTGACCTTCCTGACCTCGGTTCTGGGGATCACGGCGGGGGCGGTGCAGGGCTATTTCGGCGGGCTGACCGATCTGATCTTCCAGCGGCTGATCGAGATCTGGGGGGCGACGCCCAGCCTTTACATCATCATCATCGTCGCCGCGATCTGGGCTATGGATTTCTGGCTGCTGGTCGGGCTGATGGTGCTGTTCGGGTGGACGGCGCTGGTGGGTGTGGTGCGGGCCGAATTCCTGCGGGCGCGGAATTTCGAATATGTCCGGGCCGCCCGCGCGCTGGGAGTTTCCGATGCGGTCATCATGTTCCGCCATGTGCTGCCAAATGCGATGGTGGCGACGCTGACCATGCTGCCCTTCATTATCACCGGCACGATCGGATCGCTTGCGGCGCTGGATTTTCTGGGCTTCGGCCTGCCCGCATCGGCCCCCAGCCTTGGGGAGCTGACGCTGCAGGCCAAGAACAACCTTCAGGCGCCCTGGCTTGCCTTTACCGCCTTCACGGTCTTTGCCGTAATGCTGTCGCTGCTGGTCTTCATCTTCGAGGGCGTGCGCGATGCCTTTGATCCGCGAAAGACGTTCCGATGAATGCCCCCGAGACCGTTCTGAGCGTTGAAAACCTGTCGGTGCGTTTCCGGCAGGATGGCCGCGTGACCGAGGCGGTGCGCGGCGTGTCCTTTACCGTGGGGCGCGGGGAAACCGTGGCGCTGGTGGGGGAAAGCGGATCGGGCAAATCGGTCACGGCGCTGTCGACCGTGTCGCTGCTGCCCGACAGCGCCGAGGTTTCGGGCTCGGTGCTGTATAACGGCACGCAGATGGTCGGCGCGCCTGAGCCTGACCTGCGCCGGGTGCGCGGCAATGATATCAGCTTCATCTTTCAGGAGCCGATGACATCGCTGAACCCCTTGCACACGATTGAAAAGCAGCTTGCCGAAAGCCTGCACCTGCATCAGGGGCTTGAAGGTGCTGCGGCACGGGCGCGGATTCTGGATCTGCTGAACAAGGTCGGAATCCGCGATGCCGAAAGCCGCCTGACCGCCTATCCGCATCAGTTGTCGGGCGGGCAGCGGCAACGGGTGATGATCGCGATGGCGCTGGCCAACGGGCCGGAACTGCTGGTCGCGGATGAACCCACGACCGCACTGGATGTGACGATTCAGGCGCAGATCCTCGATCTGCTGAAGGATCTGAAGGACCGCGAAGGGCTGTCCCTGCTGTTCATCACCCATGATCTGGGCATCGTGCGCCGCATCGCCGACCGGGTTTGCGTGATGCAGGGCGGGCAGATTGTCGAACAGGGGCCGACCGCCGCGATCTTCGCCGATCCGCAGCATCCCTATACCCGCAAACTGCTGGCGGCAGAACCGAAGGGTCACCCCGACCCGGTGCCGGATGATGCGCCCGAGATCGTGCGGACTGACAATCTGCGCGTCTGGTTCCCGATCCAGCAGGGATTTCTGCGTCGCACTGTGGGCCATGTGAAGGCGGTGAACGGGGCCAGCCTGTCGATCCGCGCGGGCGAAACACTGGGCGTCGTCGGGGAAAGCGGTTCGGGCAAGACCACGCTGGCGCTGGCCATTCTGCGGCTGATCCGGTCCGAGGGGCCGGTGGTGTTCATGGGGCGTGACGTGCAGGGCTGGTCCTCGCGTCAGATGCGCGATCTGCGGCGCGACATGCAGGTGGTGTTTCAGGATCCGTTCGGCAGCCTGTCGCCGCGCATGACAATCGAACAGATCATCGCCGAGGGTCTGGGCGTGCATGGACTGGAACCGGGCCGCAACCGGCGCGACATGGTGGCCGAAATCCTGACCGAGGTGGGGCTGGATCCGGCCATGATGGGCCGCTATCCGCATGAATTTTCCGGCGGGCAGCGCCAGCGTGTCGCGATTGCCCGCGCGATGATCCTGCGGCCGAAACTGGTCGTGCTGGATGAACCGACCTCGGCGCTGGACATGACGGTTCAGGTGCAGATCGTGGACCTGCTGCGCGAATTGCAGCGCAGGCAGGGGCTGGCCTATCTGTTCATCAGTCACGATCTGCGCGTTGTCCGCGCAATGGCCCATAAGGTGATGGTGATGAAAGCGGGCGATGTGGTCGAGGCAGGCGGCGGTGCCGAGATATTCGGCGCGCCGCGCGATCCCTATACCCGCGCCCTGATGGCGGCGGCCTTTGGCGAGGTGCCTGCGTGAAAGTGCTGTTCGTTCATCAGAATTTTCCCGGCCAGTTTCTGCATCTGGCCCCGGCGATGCAGGCGCGCGGGCATGACTGTCTTGCGTTGACCGATGCCGTCAATCAGCGGACCGCTCCCGTGCCGGTGCTGCGCTACCGGCATGAGGCGCAGAAGGTTGACCCGGCGGCGACCCGGCTGGGGCGGAACTTCACCCAGATGTCGGACCGGGGCGTCACCGTGGCCCGCGCAGCCCTGCAACTGCGCGAGAAGAAAGGCTATGTGCCCGATGTCATCTTCGGTCATTCCGGCTGGGGCGAGACGCTGTTTCTGAAAGAGGTCTGGCCTGAGGCGAAACTGATCGTCTATGCCGAGTTCTATTATCGGGGCATCGGGCGGGATGTGGGCTTTGATCCCGAATTTTCCCGCACGGGCTTCGATCCGGTCATCATTGCGCAGGGCCGGGCGGCGCATCTGGGGCAGGCGATGCTGCATGCCGATGCGGGGCTCGCGCCGACGCGCTGGCAGGCCAGCACCTATCCCGAGGTTCTGCAGGACCGGATCCGCGTCATCTTTGACGGCGTGGACACCCGGCGGCTGCGCCCCGACCCCGCGGCCAGCCTGACCCTGCCAGATGGCACGGTCTTGCGCGCGGGGGATGAGGTTCTGACTTTCGTGAACCGCAATCTGGAACCCTATCGCGGCTATCACATCTTCATGCGCGCGCTGCCTGAAATCCTTGCGGCCCGGCCGCAGGCGCAGGTCGTCATCGTCGGCGGCGATGATGTCAGCTATGGCTCTCCGGCCCCGGGCGGAAAGACATGGAAGGACATCTTTCTGGATGAAGTCCGCGACCGGCTTGACCTGTCGCGCGTGCATTTTCTGGGCCGCGTGCCCTATCCTGAATTTGTCTCGCTTTTGCAGATCAGCCGCGCCCATGCCTATCTGACCTATCCTTTCGTTCTGTCATGGTCGATGCTTGAGGCGATGGCGGCGGGCTGTCTGGTCGTGGGGTCGCGCACGGCACCGGTCGAGGAATTGCTGACCGAAGGGGAAACCGGACTGCTGGTCGATTTCTTCGATGTGGCAGGCTGGTCGGCGCGGCTGATCGAGGCACTGGCCGAGCCTGAGAAATTCATCCCGTTGCGAGAGGCCGCGCGCCGCCGCATCGTTGAGGGCTATGACCTGCAGACCGTCTGCCTGCCGCAGATGGTCGATTATGTCGAGGCGGTGGCGCGCGGTGAATGGCCTGCCCGCCGGGTCTGAACGGCGCGAGGCCCCGGCCCGTCACTGTATTGGATTGCCGCCGGGCGGCGGCGAACAGGCGGATCAGAGTTCCAGAAGGCCCCGCAGCCGATAGGGGGGACTTTCAGGCGGTCAGTCGGGGCTTCCGCCCCCGCTCAGCGCCGCGATTTCGCGAAACGCAGCATCGTGTCCGCAATCAGCCAGAGCAGGATCACCGCAGGCAGAAGCGAGATCATCGCCCCGTCGATGCCGCCGATCTCCTGCCCCTTCTTCATTTCCTTCAGAAGCGTGCCGATCCCCTTGGGCAGGGATTTCGCATCCGAGGCCGGGCCGCGACCGGATTTGACCAGCAGCGTGTAAACCTTGCCCGGATCCTTGCCCACCCGGCCCTTGGCCTTCTTGGCCAGTTTCAGGGCGGCGAAAAGCTCAGCCTCCAGTTCTAGCAGTTCCGACAGCATGGCCTCGGCCCAGACGACATCGCCCTGAACCTCTTCGGGCCATTTTGCGAAGTCCTTGCTGTCCTGCGCCTTGGCCAGCGCCTTGTAGCGCTTCAGGAAGGCCGAGACCTTGGCCGCCGCCGCCTTGGCCTTCTTTTCATCCAATGCCCCTGCCTTCAGCAGTTTGGCGGGCTTGCGCATCTCGGTTTCAAGTTTGCGAAGCGCCGATTGCGCCTCCTTGACCTGCTTGCGAATAGTGTCCTGATCCATGGCTTTGTCCGAAATGACTTCTCTTTCCTCTAGGATGAAAACCCTGCCGCGCCAAGTATTTCGACCCCGTTGCGGGGCGTGGACGTGTAATTTGACGCTCTGCTCGCGGAACCGTGACGGGATCGGGCGCGTTTGGCTTGCAAGACCCGACCGGACCTGCCCCGGGACTGCAGCCCCACCGGACCTTCCCGGCAAGGCCATTTCCGGATCACGAAAACCCACGCCCAACCGATTCGCCGCTTCGCGCGCGAAAACCAAGGAGAATTGCCATGAGCCTCGGGACCATTCTGCTGATCGTCCTGATCCTAGCCCTGATCGGTGTTCTGCCGACATGGGGCCATTCGCGCAGCTGGGGCTACGGACCCAGCGGAGGACTTGGCCTTGTGCTGATCGTCGTGCTGATCCTGCTTCTGATGGGCCGGATCTGATCTGCCAGACGCTTTGTCCGCCGCAACGGCCGTGAAGGCCGCCCGGCCCCCTAACGAACCAAACAGAAAGGACCTGCCATGAAAGGCATTCTTGCATGGATGATCGGCCTGCCGATCCCGATCATTATTCTGCTGTATCTTTTCGGCGTGTTCTAATCCTGCGCGGACGATCCTGAACACCTTGCCGAACCCCGGACCCTGATCCGTTGACGCGGTATCAGGGGCCGGGGTTTCGCACCAGATGCGGGTCGCACCGGGATTCCGCCCCGCGACTCACTCGACGCTCCGGATCCCGCGCATCCATTTCTTGAAACGTCGGAACAGAGAATTGCGGCCCGGTGTGGTCGAGCGCCCGTCATCGCCAATATGGCGGCAGGCCTCCGGGATAAGGAAAACGACATAGCGGCCCTTTGCGCGAAGGAAACGCGACACATGCCGTTCCTTCCTGAATTGAGAAAAACCGCCAAGCTCTTCCCATAGACGTTTCTCTGACAGATGTGGGTTGAAGCTGAAGCCATGCCATTGTTCATGCACCGCTTCCATGCGTTCGATCACGATGTTTCCCCGTGTCTCAGTGACCACCAGCTTCCGGTCAACATCCGAAAGCGGAATATCCTTGGTCGCCCGAAAGCACACGAGCGAGATGAACGGATCGGATTGCAGCAGCGTAAGTGCGTCTTCCAGAAAATCGGTGCGGGTAAAGCCCCAGTCATCCTCGCCATGGAAGATGTAGGGGGTCTTCACTTCCGCATACATCAGATCGACTGCGGCGTGATGGCCCAGATGACGGCCCGGCTCGATCAGGCGACCGTGAGGACACATCTCCCTGAATACGGCGTTGGTCTCCTCGTCGCCAAAATCGTTGATCGCCAGCACCGGAATTTGTGGCAGCCCCTGCAGGCTTTCAAATGTCCGCCGCAAAAGGTCCGGACGTCGCCCGATCGTCAGGCACAAGGTGATCTTGTCTTCCAGCATGCAGCACCTTTGATTTCCATGGCGTGGTAGTCATAGCGCAGCATTGCAGCAAGACCGAAAACAACCGGCATGGAATGCTGCGCCCGCTTCATGCCGGATATCCGGACTGCACCTGTGCCGGTTTGATGGCTGTGCCTCACATTCTGGCACCCTGGCCCACGACAGAGTCCCGCTTTCCACGCTCTTCCCGCCTTTGTCACCATTCCCTGTCTTTTCCCGCCGCCCGCAAGCGGCTATATGCGCTCAATGTCGCAAAACCCGCCTGACCTCCGCCCCGACCTTGCCCCGCGTCCCGTGTTCGATACGGCGCGGCGTGACGGCCAGCCGACCATCGGCATGGTCTCGCTGGGCTGCCCCAAGGCGCTGGTGGACAGCGAACGCATCCTGACCCGCCTGCGTGCCGAGGGTTATGCCATCTCACCCGATTATGCCGGGGCCGATGCCGTGATCGTCAATACCTGCGGCTTTCTGGACAGCGCCAAGGCCGAAAGCCTTGAGGCGATCGGTGAGGCACTTGCCTCGAACGGCCGGGTGATCGTCACCGGCTGTCTTGGGGCGGAACCCGAATACATCACCGGCGCGCATCCCAAGGTGCTGGCGGTGACCGGGCCACATCAATATGAACAGGTGCTGGATGCGGTGCATGTCGCGGTGCCGCCCGCGCCCGATCCGTTCATTGACCTGATGCCGGCGGCGGGGGTGAAACTGACCCCGCGCCATTACAGCTATCTGAAGATTTCCGAAGGCTGCAATCACAAGTGCAAGTTCTGCATCATCCCCGACATGCGCGGACGGCTGGCCTCACGCCCGGCCCATGCGGTGATGCGTGAGGCGGAAAAGCTGGTGGAAAGCGGTGTAAAGGAACTGCTGGTCATCAGTCAGGATACATCCGCTTATGGCGTCGATGTGAAACATGCCACGACCGCAGGTCGGGACGGGCGCGCGCACCGCGCCCATATCACCGATCTGGCGCGTGATCTGGGATCCCTGGGCGCATGGGTCCGGCTGCATTACGTCTATCCCTATCCGCATGTGCGCGACCTGATTCCGTTGATGGCGGAAGGTCTGGTGCTGCCCTATCTGGATATTCCGTTCCAGCACGCCCATCCCGATGTGCTGCGCCGGATGGCGCGACCCGCTGCGGCGGCGAAAACACTGGATGAGATCGCGGCATGGCGCGCGGCCTGCCCTGATATCACCCTGCGATCCACCTTCATCGTCGGCTATCCCGGTGAGACCGAGGCCGAATTCCAGACGCTGGTGGACTGGCTGGATGAGGCGCAGCTGGATCGGGTCGGCTGTTTTCAGTATGAAAACGTCGCAGGCGCGCGGTCCAATGCGCTGCCGGACCATGTGCCGCCGGATGTGAAACAGGACCGCTGGGACCGTTTCATGGAAAAGGCGCAGGCGATTTCCGAGGCGAAACTGGCCGCCAAAGTGGGCCGCACCCTGCAGGTGCTGGTCGATGAGGTGGATGCCGAGGGCGCGACCTGCCGCACCATGGCCGATGCGCCCGAGATTGACGGAAACCTGTTCATCGACGAAGGTTTCGAAGGGCTTGCCGCCGGCGATCTGGTCACGGTGCAGGTCGATGAGGCGGGCGAATACGACCTTTGGGGCCACCGCCTCTGACTACCCGGGGCAGGGGGCTGTCTGCCCCCTCGGATTTGCGGGACGCAAATCCTCACCCCCGAGGATATTTCAGGACAGAAAAAGGGCGCAGAAAAAGGGCGTGGCCGCGCCGCCTCGCCCATTTCTTCTTTTTCTGTCTGAAAATATCCTCGGGGGGAATTGGCGCGTCAGCGCCAAGGGGGGCGGAAAGCCCCCGCCTTGCTGCCAATTACAACCGCGCAGCCTGATAAAGCCCCGTGATATCCCCGCCCCAGTCTGCCAGCAACCGGTCGGCCTGCACCCTGCCTGTGGCAAGGCTTTCCTGAAGGGGGGCAAGCAGCGCCTCCTCTCCCAGCCCGCGCGCGGCAAGGCCCGCGTGGGACAGCGACACCGTTGCCCGGGCCAGATCCATCAGGCGAACGCCGCCTGCCTGCCCCTCAAGGGCACTGACCGAGGCTGCGACGCGCAGCCCTTCACGCGTTGCGGCATCCAGACCCTTGACCAGATCCCATGCTGCATCCAGTGCTGCATCATCATACATCAGCCCGACCCAGAAGGCGGGAAGGGCGACGATATGGCCGCGATCCCCGCAATCGGCGCCGCGCATCTCGATGTATTTCTTCACCCGCGCCTCGGGGAACACCGTCGTCATATGGTCGGCCCAGTCCGACAGGGTGGGCTTTTCGCCGGGCAGGGCGGGCAATTCGCCCTTCAGGAAATCGCGGAAACTTTGCCCCAGCGCGTCGATATACTTGCCGTCGCGATAGACGAAATACATCGGCACATCGAGAACCCAGTCGACATAGCGCTGAAAGCCCATGCCGTCCTCGAAAACAAAGGGCAGCATTCCGGTGCGGCTGTCATCCAGCCCGCGCCAGATCCGGCTGCGCCAGCTGCGATGCCCGTTCGGCGCGCCCTCAAAGAAGGGGGATGACGCGAAAAGAGCGGTCGCCACAGGCTGCAGCGCCAGCGCCACGCGCAGCTTTTTCACCATGTCGGATTCTGACGCGAAATCGAGATTAACCTGCACCGTCGAGGTGCGATACATCATCTGCGTGCCATGGGTGCCGACGCGGCCCATGTAATCGGTCATCAGCCGGTAACGGCCCTTGGGCATGCGGGGCATGTCCTCATGCCGCCAGACCGGGGCTGCGCCCAGCCCCAGAAAGGCCACGCCCATCGGATCGGCAATCGCGCGGACCTCGGCCATGTGGTTGTCAAATTCATCGGCGGTCTGGTGCAGAGTTTCCAGCGGCGCACCCGACAGTTCAAACTGCCCGCCCGGTTCAAGGCTGACATTCGCGCCATTGCGGCTGAGGCCGATTAGCTCGCCCTGTTCTTCAACCCCGGTCCAGCCGAAGCGGTCGCGCAGACCTTCCAGCAGCGCGCGGATCGAGCGGTCGCCGGAATAGGGCAGGGGCGCCAGAGTGTCGGTCAGGAAACCGAATTTCTCATGCTCGGTGCCGATGCGGAAATCTGCGGGCGGTTTGCAGCCCTGTTCCATATAGGCGGCAAGCTGGTCGAAGCTTTCAATGGGTCCGCCGCCGGACTGGGGAATGGACATCTGCGCGCTCCGGTCAGCGTTACTGGTTTCGGCGCTCAGACCTGTCGTCTTGGCGCGGTCAAGTCAAGACCGCACGCGCGGGACGCCGCCAGATCACGCGGCTGTCAACGGCCTGCAGACGGGGCAGATTGCCGGACCCGGGCGCGGCGCTCAGACCCTCGGCGGCGGCAAGCAGCCGTCCGGTGTCCATTCCCGGCAGGCCCGCAAGCACATCGTAAAGTGCAGCCTCGCCCCCCGCGCCGACCGGGATCAGCAGCGTTTCACCCTCAGCCCCGGTCAGCCGCCACAGACGGCGCGACCCTGCGCTGACAAGCCGCAGTTCGGTCAGGTCCGCCACCGCGATCAGCCCGCCGAAGGCCGGACCGAAATAGCCGATCTGCCCCTCTATCACCTCGACCATGCCGGGGGCAGCGGAGGATTGAACGAAGCGCAGGCGGCGTTCGGCCAGCCAGGCCAGCGTGACCGAGGCCGCGATCAGCAGCAGACCCAGTGGCAGCAGCAGATAGCCGCCCAGCCAGACCAGCCAGAAACCCGGCAGCGACAGGGCCCCAAGGGCCGCGACCTCGCGCCGGCGATAAAGGGCGTCGCGCAGTTCGGGGCGGATCATTCCGGGCTTTCCCGCCAATCGCCCTGCGCGATCTGCCACAGAGTGAGCGCAGCCACGGCGGCGGTATCGGCGCGCAGGATGCGCGGACCAAGACTGGCCTGCACGACCTGCGGCAGGCCGGCAAGGCGTGCCTGTTCAGGGGCGGCAAAGCCGCCTTCGGGGCCGATCAGGATGGCCCATGGCCCGGCTGGCAGCGCCGTCAGCGTGGCCAGTGTGACCGGCTGACCGGCCTGATGTTCGTCGCACCACAGGATCCGCCGTTCGGCGGGCCAGCGATCCAAGAGCCGGTCCAGCGGCTGCAGTTCCGCCACTTCGGGCACGAAGGTGCCGCCGCATTGTTCGGCCGCCTCGACCGCATGGGCCTGCAGCCGGTCCTGCCGGATGCGGTCGGCATTGGTGTAGCGGGTCTGCACTGGCAGAATGCGCGCCGCCCCCATCTCGGCCGCCTTTTCCACGATGAAATCGGTGCGGGCCTTCTTGATCGGGGCGAAAAGCAGCCACAGGTCCGGGGGCAGGCGCAACGGTGCTGTCTGTGTCTCACAGGTCAGGATGCCCGCGCGCTTGCCCGCCTCGGCCACGACCGCGCGCCATTCCCCATCGCGCCCGTTAAACAGCAGCACCGCAGCCCCCCGGGACAGCCGCATGACCGAGAACAGATAATGCGCCTGATCGCCGTTCAGGGCCACGGGTTGCCCCGGCCCAAGCGGCTGATCTACAAAGAGCCTGATTTTCGCATCTGACATGGGCGCAGTTTATGACCGACCCCGAGGGAACGCCAGAGCCACAGCTTGCCGGAACGGTGGCCGATGCACCGCGCGGCAACTGGGTGGACCGGCGCGCCCCAGCGGCGACACGCCCCTTCCTGCGGCTGAGTCGGGCCGACCGGCCGATCGGCACATGGCTTTTGCTCATCCCCTGTTTCTGGGGACTGGCGCTGGCGGCTGCGGCGGATCCGGCGGGGTACCGGCTGTGGGATCTGTGGATCGCGGGGGGCTGCACGCTGGGGGCGTTTCTGATGCGCGGTGCGGGCTGCACATGGAATGACATCACCGACCGCGAGATTGATGCCGCCGTGGCGCGCACCAAAAGCCGCCCGATCCCGTCGGGGCAGGTAACGGTGCGGCAGGCGGCGGTCTGGATGGTGGCGCAGGCGCTGATCGCGGCGCTGATTCTGTTCACCTACAATCCGGTGACCATCGGGCTTGGTGTCGCGTCATTGGCGTTGGTCGCGATCTATCCCTTTGCCAAACGCTTTACTTGGTGGCCGCAGATCTTTCTGGGTCTGGCCTTCAACTGGGGCGCGCTGCTGGCCTGGACCGCGCATGCGGGCAGTTTTGGCCCGGCTGCGGTGGTGCTGTGGCTGTCCGGCATTGCCTGGACGTTGTTCTATGACACGATCTATGCGCATCAGGACAAGGAAGATGACGCGCTGATCGGGGTGAAATCCACGGCGCGCCTGTTCGGCGATGCAGGCAGCCTGCCCTGGATGCGGGGTTTTCTGGTGGCCACGGTGCTGCTGATGGCGGCGGCGGTGCTGCTGGCGCTGCTGCCAGTGGGGGCAGGGCTGGCCAAGATCCTGCTGGCGCTGGCCGGGGTCTGGGTCTTTGGCTGGCATATGGCCTGGCAACTGGGTCAGCTTGACACCACCGACCCCGACCGCTGCCTGCGCCTTTTCCGCAGCAATCGCGATGCCGGGCTGCTGGCTGCGCTGTTTCTTGCCGGTGCGGCACTGCTTTGATTGATCCGGAGCGCCCATGCGCCTATTCATCAGTCAGCCGGAAGTCAGAAAAAGTGCAACCGATGCAAATGAGAAACAGTTTCCTTGCCATCGGCGCCGTTATCGCGGGTTCCACCCTTGCCATGCTGGGGGCGACATGGGCGGCCACGGCAATCGAAAGCCGGTCTGCAGCCGCAGCGCGTTCAAAACTGCTGGAATCAGGCATCACCTGGGTTGCGGTTGATTCGGACGGGTTGCAGGTCCGGCTGACCGGCACCGCCCCGAATGAGGCCGCGCGTTTCCGTGTCGTCAATCTGGTGGGATCGGTCGTGCAGTCCAGCCGCATCCGCGACGAACTGGACGTGACCGCGATGCGCGCAATCGAGGCGCCGCGATTCTCGGTCGAGATGCTGCGCAATGATGATGGCATCTCGTTGATCGGGCTGGTGCCGGGCGACGGGCGCGATGACACGATTTCATCCCGCGTTGCGGGGCTGGCACCGGACCTGCCGGTTTCGGACATGCTGGAGGCCGCCGATTACGCCGAACCCGAAAGCTGGTCCGCTGCGGTTGATTTCGGGCTTGAGGCCCTGTCGATGCTGCCGCGTTCCAAGATCTCGGTGGCTGAGGACCGCGTGGCGATCACCGCGATTTCCGCCAGCGCCGAGGAAAAGCGCAGGCTTGAGGCCGATCTGGCCCGCCGCGCCCCGCAGGGGGTGCAGTTGCAGATGGATATTTCCGCGCCGCGCCCGGTCCTGACGCCGTTCACGCTGCGCTTCGTGATGGATGAAAGCGGATCCCGTTTCGACGCCTGTTCCGCCGATTCCGATGCGGCCCGTGCCCGGATCATCGCCGCTGGCCGCCTTGCTGGGGCCGAGGGCAAGCTGCAATGCACCGTGGGTCTGGGCGTTCCGACCCCGCGCTGGGCGGCTGCGGTCGAGGCCGGGATTGCCGCCGTGGCCGAACTGGAGGGCGGCACGATCACCTTTTCGGATGCCGATGTTACGCTGCTTGCGACGGTCGAC
This sequence comes from Szabonella alba, assembly GCF_016765775.1. Taxonomy (GTDB): domain Bacteria; phylum Pseudomonadota; class Alphaproteobacteria; order Rhodobacterales; family Rhodobacteraceae; genus Szabonella; species Szabonella alba. The sequence goes on from NZ_JAESVN010000001.1 coordinate 49,442, forward strand.
ACGCCGCAGGCGCTGTTCGACCGCGTTGTGGGGGAATTGCAGACCAAGCTGCCCGGTGTCTTCTCGCTTGAGGCGACCCTGCCACCCAAGCGCGACCCGGCCCTTCAGGGGCCTGCCGAATTCACCGCGCAACTGGACGACAAGGGCATGGTCGAGCTGCGCGGCCGTCTGACCGATGAATTGCTGCGTGAGGCGGTGGACAGTTTCGCCCGGGCCCGCTTTGGCGCCGACCGCGTCTATATCGCAACGCGGCTGGATTCCGAAATGCCCGAGGGCTGGGCCGTGCGGGTGCTGGCGGGGCTTGAATCGCTGGCGCTGCTGCATCAGGGCAGGTTGGTGGTCCGGCAGGATCTGGTCGAGGTTTCGGGTGTCACCGGCAACAGCGATGCGCGCGACCGGATTTCGCGCATCCTGTCCGAACGGCTGGGTCAGGGAGAGACGTTCCGCGTTGGCGTGCGCTATGATGAGGCGTTCGATCCGCTGGCCGCCTTGCCCACGCCACAGGAATGTGTGGCCGGTCTGAATGCGGTGCTGGCCCAGCAGAAGATCACCTTCTCACCGGGGTCGGCCGAGGTGGACGGGGCCGCGCGTGAGGTGATCGACGCGCTGGCCGAGGTGCTGACCGATTGTCCGCCGCTGGAAATGGAAGTGTCGGGCCATACCGACAGTCAGGGCAGCGCGGGCGGTAACCGCTCGCTCAGTCAGGCGCGCGCCGAGGCGGTTCTGTCGGCCCTGCAGGGGCGGCGTCTGCCGGTGCAGGCCTTCGTGGCGGTGGGCCATGGCGAGGACCTCCCAATTGCGGATAATGAGACCGAGGAAGGGCGCGAGGCCAATCGCCGGATCGAGTTCAACCTGCTGCGCGAACCCGAGCCGGGTCCTGCACCTTCGCCGGTGGCCGAGGCGGAAGCGGCGGTTGCTGCGGCACGCGCCGAAGCGGAATCCGGGGCCGAGGCCGAGGCCGAGGACGGCACCGAGACCACGACCACTGCGGGAGCTAACGCCGATGCGGCAGACAGCGACGGCGGTGACGGGGCGGAAGGTGAAGAGATCACCATTGCCGCGGCTGAGGTGGACCCGGTCAACGGGGCCGTGCGTTCGGTCACCATTCCTGCGGGCGATGCGTCAGAGGCCGGGGCCAATGCCGAGGACGGGGATGAGGCGCTGGAGTTCGTCGCCTCGGACGAATCCTATCCGCGCCCGCCCCGCAGGCCCTGAGCCCGCAGGTTCTGATATGCTGCGGCACAAGGCAGAGCCGGACATCACGGAACCGGCTTCTCCGCACAGGGTCATTCACCTGCAAAGACTTGTGGCCGGCAGTGGCTTTCGCCGCCTTGCCCCACCGGTTTGCCCGATGTAGAACCGGCTCATGAACCGTACCGAATTCATCATCGCGACGACGATCATTCTGTTTGTGGCCTTCATGCTGGGCTGGTTCACCCATTGGATTTTGCACCGGTTCACCCGGGTTGCGGGCGGCGATGTTGCGGAGCTGGATACACTGGCGCAATCGCTGCATGAGGCCGAGGAGATGCGCGATCAGGCGATCCTCTATCTGGAACAGCGTGAGGCGGAACTGTCCAACCAGATCTCGCAGACCGAGGCCGAGCTTCGCGCCGCGATGGAAGGGCTGCGCGATGCGCGCCATGAGGCCGAAGAAATGCGCGCCTATATCGAACGGATGCACGCGTCGTCCTGATCCGCGCAATCGCGGTATTCCTTGTGTTTTCCTTGCCCCGTGCGTCTGAAATATCCTAGGTTCCGCACCAAGGATATTTCAAAGGAGCCCATCATGACCCGTTCGATTTCTCGCAGCCTGATTCTTGCCGCCGCTTTCGCCTTCACCGCCCCAGCCGTTCAGGCCGACCAGATCACTGAAACGATCCAGAGCGCGCTGGACGCCTATGCTGCGGGCGATGTGCAATATGCGATGGACGAGCTGGCCTATGCGCAGCAGCAATTGCAGGCGCTGAAGGCCGACAGTCTGGCAGTGTTCCTGCCCGAGGCCGCCGATGGCTGGACGCGCACCGTGAATACCGAAATGAATGCAGGGCTGATGATGATGGGCGGCGGCACCGGGGCCGAGGCCAGCTATGAAGGCCCGGGGGGCAGCTTCAAGATCTCGCTGACGGCTGACAATCCCATGGTTGCCTCGATGGGGGCCATGCTGGGCAATGCGACGCTGATGGCGCAGATGGGCAAGATTGAACGTGTGGGGCGGCAGCGGTTCCTCAATCAGGACGGGTCGCTTTCGGCCCTGATCGGAAACCGCGTGCTGGTGCAGGCGCAGGGCGGGGACGTGGCCGACATGCTGCCGGCACTGGAAATGATCGACTATGCCGGTCTGGAAAAGTTCGGAAGCTGAATCCGCAAAGGCCCGGCCGGACCGTTCCGGCCGGGCCGCGTTCGGCGACGGGGCTTGCCGTCGGGTTTGCAATCCAACGGGCTGGCAAGTCCTGGTTGCCTCACCGCGTGGAAAGCAGAGCTTTTGCCTATACGGGGCAGATGCGCGGGGGGCTGTGCGATCAGGAACGCGGCGCGGGACAACCTGCGATCTCAACCGCGCGATTGCGGCCCAGAACATTGACCATGATGCTTTGACGATCCAGCACCATTGCCGATCCGGCCGGGGCAATCATGTCGACCCTTGCCAGCAGCCGGTTGCCGCTGCGCTGAACCTCGGCCTCTGACACCCAGATGCCGTTTTGCCCGGGTTCAACCACCACAGTTTCGGGGCCCCCGGTCGAGGGCATGTCGATCTCGACATCCAGACGCATCCCCCGGGGTGCAGGCGACAGGCTGCAGCCGATCCGGCGCAACCCGGCCTCTTTCGGGGTTGAAGGGCGCTGACGCAGCGCCTGCGTGATTGCGGGGTCTTTCGTGCCCGGTCCGGGCAGGGTCACGCTGAAGCCGAATCGGGCTGGCACGCAGATATCCTTGCACACCCCCAGTTCGACCTCGCCTTCCAGATGCACCGGTTCTCCCTTGCGGGCAGGGCGCACCTCCATCGGCAGAATCAATTCGTGGCTGTAGCCGATGGTGCGGCCCGCCGCCCCGTTGCTGACCTCGGGGCGCGGCCAGTGAAACTGCACCGCGCCGACATTGCGCGACCCGGTCCAGTCGAAACTGGGCGGAATGCCGGTATCCCCCGGCGCGCGCCAATAGGTTTTCCAGCCGGGTTTCAGCTGCAGATGCAGCGCCGCCATGCGGTTGCCGTTCTCCATCACCCAGCCCGGGCGAATGGTGCCTTCGAAACCCGGGGGCGTGGCCTGCGCGGGCAATGCCATGGCCATCAGCGCCGCGAAAAGCATGAACGGGGCGAGCATCCTGAATGCTGGCCCGTTTGCCGGCGGATATGTGGAATGATCCTTCATCAAGGGATCAGATAGGCCCGGTCGGCGGGCAATGACAATCACATTGCAGCGAGACCCGGCCAATCGACCCGCCCTGTTGCGATTCCAACGCTGCGGGTGGCTTGAGCCGCCGCGCACATCAGCGCATGGTGGGCGCATGATGGTGCACCCTGACTGGTCTTTGGATGGCAAGCTATTGATAGCGATGCCGGGTATGGGCGATCCGAGGTTCGAATCCTCGGTCATCCTGATTTGCGCGCATTCCGCGGATGGGGCGATGGGGCTGATCGTCAACAAGCCCACTCCGGAACTGAGCTTTGCGGGCCTTCTGGAACAGCTTGGCATCGCGCATGATGACAGCGCCCCCGCAATCCGGGTGCATTTCGGCGGCCCCGTCGAACGGGGGCGCGGTTTCGTGCTGCACAGCCCGGATTATCAGGCCGATGGCGTGACGATGGATATCGGCGGCGCCTATGGCATGACCGCGACGCAGGATGTGCTGACCGCCCTGGGCCGGGGCGAGGGGCCACGCTCGGCCCTGCTGGCGCTTGGCTATGCGGGCTGGGGTCCGGGACAGCTGGAACAGGAAATCGCGCGCAATGACTGGCTGACCGGTGACGCGGCGGATGATCTGATCTTCGCGGATGAGGATGCCGGGAAATGGGCAGCGGCGCTGCGCCATCTGGGGATTGAACCTTCGGCCCTGTCAGCGACGGGCGGGCGGGCCTGACCTATCTGCCCGACCCTTACGCGAATCGGCTCAGGGGCGGGAATGTACGGAGCGTCTCTGCCGGACCGGTCCTTGCCGGAACCCGGTTCAGGGCCCCAGCGTGAAGCAGGTCACCGCACGCGCCTGCAGCCTGCGACAGGCCAGATCGGCCTGATCCTGCGACAGACCCACGAAATTCGCCTCATACCCGCCTTGCCGCTGCACGACCTTGCGCAGGCTTTCGCGCAGCACGACGCTTTCTGACAGGGCCGTGCGCATCAGAACCCTTTCCGCCGAAGACCGTGTGTTGAAACGGCCCAGATTGATCGCCCAGTGGCGTCCGCCCGAGGTGGAAATGCGCGTCACGACCTCGGGTTCCGGTGGGGGCGGAGGGGCCGCAGCGGCGGGCGCGATCGGCGCCATCAGGGCCACGATCTCCCCTTCCGGCTGGACGGTGCCGCTGCGTGCAGGGGGCTGAGGCGATGTGGAGGCAGCGGTCTGGATGACCGCAGGCCGGGCCGTTGCGCCGGCGGTTGCCGCCGGATCAGACGCCGCCCCGGCCAGCACGGTTTCCGTCGCCGGATCAGCGCGGTCAGGTCGGGGGGAGGGGCGCAGGCCGGGGCCGTCAATGGCAAGCTGTTGCGAGTCCTGCGGTAGCGCCGTCTCCGGGGGCGCGGCCACCGGTGTTTCGGCGGCCACAAATGTTTCGGCAGGGGCATCGGCTTCGGTTGCGCCTTCGGGGTCTGCTCCGACCAGTTCAAAGGGCAGTTCGGCCTCAGCCGCTGTCGCAGGCTCATCCGCTGCATCGACCACCGCAAAGGGCAGGGCCTCAGGCACGGCTGCCGGGCGCGGCGCCGTGGCGGGGGCAAGGGATGCGGTTTCGACTGCTGCGGCAGGCGGCGGATCGGTGGCCAGCGCCAGCGCGCCGTCAATGCTGTCCTGCATCGACAGGACCAGTTCGGCGGCAGCATCGGCCTGCCCCGGATCGCCGGGCCGGGGCCGGGGCCGGATCGAACGCGCCACGACGGTGACCAGACGGATCGTCTTGCCCGCCGCCCGCGCGCCGCTGTCATTCGCCGCAGCTGAGGCCACGGCCTCGGCGGGAAGATCGACCGGTGCCGGTTTGCGCACGGTTGCCGTGCCCGGTGCGGTGCGGAAGCCCAGATCCATTAGTTCGGCCATCCGCGCATTGCGATGCGCCGTTGATTTGCCGCCGAAGACGGTGGCGATGATGCGCCGGTTGCCGCGTTCCGCCGAAGCCGTCAGGTTGAAGCCCGCCGCATTGGTATAGCCGGTCTTGATTCCGTCCGCGCCCTTGTAGGCGGCCAGAAAGCGGCTGTTGGTATTGGTCACCCGGGCCACGCCCGCATCATCGCTGCGGCGCGAGAAGATGTTGTAATATTGCGGGAAATCGTAGAACAGGCGCCGCCCGAGATGGTTCATGTCTGCGGCGGTGGACAGATGGCCCGCCGCCGTCAGCCCATTGGCGTTCTTGAAGGTCGAGTTCTTCATGCCCAGGGCGCGTGCGGTGCGGTTCATCCGCTCGGCAAAGGCGGCCTCGGACCCCGACAGCGCGTCACCGATGGCCGATGCTGCATCATTGCCCGAGCGCAGCGCCGCAGCCCGGATCAGGTGGCGCAGGGCAATGCGCTGGCCGGCCCGCAGGCCAAGGCGTGAGGGGGGTTGCGCCGCCGCGTTCTTGGACACCACGACCATTGTATCCAGCGAGATTTCCCCGCGTTGCACCGCGTCGAACGCGATGTAAAGCGTCAGCATCTTGGTCAGCGAGGCGGGATGCAGCCGGGTATTCGCATTTTCGGAATGCAGGATCTCCCCGGTTCGCGCATCGGCAACGATTGCCGCGAAAGGGGCCGAATCAGCCATTCTGACCGACAGCGCCGCTGTCAGCATGAGAATGGCCATGAATATCCAGATGCGGGCGAAAAGCCCTTTAAGCGATGCCACGTCGCCGGTCCCTTGTTCCTGCCTCGGATGGCCCCGGTTTTTTAGTGGGGCCTTGTCTGCTTGATCAAAGGCTAGCATGCGACAGGGAATCGGAAAACCCCAAAATCTCAATGACTTTCGGGCCGTTCCGGATGTTGCCGATCTGCAAGGCTCATCTAGTGGCGCGCGCCCGGTGACACCCTATCCCTAGGTCAGGCGTCGGGCGGGCGGCGGGTCAGTGCTCAAACTCATCCAGCATCAGGGTCAGGGCGCCCAAATCGGGCAGGGTGCGGAACCTTGGATGGCCCTCGGGCGGGTCGGCATGGTCCAGCGCCCAGGTCAGGCCATGGGGCACATGAACACCCCAACCCCCGGCCTCGATCACCGGCAGCACATCGGATTTCAGCGAATTGCCAACCATCAGCGCGAATTCGGCCGCAGTGCCATGGCGCTGGAACACCCGGCGATAAACCTCGGGCGTCTTGTCTGACACGATCTCGACCCCGTGGAACAGATCCCCCAGCCCCGATTGCGCCAGTTTGCGTTCCTGATCCAGCAGATCGCCCTTGGTGATCAGCAGCACCGGGTGACGTTCGGCCACAGCCTCGACCGCCGCGCGGGCATGGGGCAGCAATTCGATGGGATGCGACAGCATTTCACGCCCTGCCGCCATGATTTCGGCAATGACGCTGGCGGGAACCCGGCCATCGGTCACCTCGATGGCGGTTTCGATCATCGACAGCACGAACCCCTTCACGCCAAACCCGTAATGGCCCAGATTGCGCCGCTCGGCCTCCAGCAGACGTTCGGCCAGATGGTCCCGTTCGGCGTGATCGGCCAGAAGTGCGGTAAAATGCTCCTGCGTCAGGCGGAAAAAGGTCTCATTCTGCCAGAGCGTGTCATCGGCATCGAAACCGACCATGCGGATGCTGTGCGCCATGATGCGCCCCCCCTCCTTGCCTGTGCTGCGCTTTGCGGTTCTGTCCGCGACCGGGTCGGGACGGGCGGAGAATTTGCGGTGTCGCGGGGCCAAGTGCAAGCCCGCAACCGGCCTGCAACGGATGGAATCGGCCTCCCCCCTTTTCGCAGAGGCAAAATGACTTATATTGCAAGCCTGCGCTTTAAATGCGAATCCCTGCCTGACGGAGCCACCTGACCGTGACCCAGACGCCTTTCAGCCTTTCGGAAAAGCCGGGTGGAACCGATGGCGATGCCTCGCTTTTGACCAAGCCCAAGACGAAGTCGCAGCGCCCGCCGCTGTACAAGGTGCTGCTGCTGAATGACGACTATACGCCGATGGAATTCGTCGTGCATGTGCTGGAACGGTTCTTCGGACTGAACCATTCGCAGGCCTTCGAGATCATGCTGACGGTCCACAAGAAGGGCGTCGCGGTCGTGGGTGTGTTCAGCCATGAGATCGCGGAAACCAAGGTCGCGCAGGTGATGGATTTCGCGCGGCGCCACCAGCATCCCTTGCAATGCACGATGGAAAAGGAATAGGCATCCGCCTTTCCGGAGCAGAAGGAGCCTGGCCGCATCTTGCGGCTGCCCATGCGATCATCCCGACTGACCCTTGCGCTTGACGGCGCACTTGCCGCCTTGCCCGAACGTGGCGATATCCTGATCCTGCGCCCGCGCGGCCCTGAGGAAATCGTGCCGCTGCCCAATGCGCGGCTGCGTGTCGTGCAGGGGTTCCGCCCTGAACATGATGCGCTGGCCGCGCGCGGCTATCGCTGCTTTGCGAGCGCCGCCGAGGAAGAGGCGCTGCCCCCGCCGGTGGCCGCACTGGTCTGCCTGCCACGGTCGAAGGCCGAGGCGCGGGCGCTGTTGTATCACGCGGCGCGCCGCGTGGTGCCGGGTGGCCCGGTCTGGGTCGACGGGCAAAAGACTGACGGAATCGATTCGGTGCTGCGCGATCTGCGGGGCCATGTCACGCTGACGGAAACCGTGTCCAAGGCACATGGCAAACTGTTCGGCTTTGCGGCGGCGGCTGATGCGCTGCCCGCCGTGTGGCAGGCGTCGGAACGGCAGGTCGAGGGTGGTTTCGTCACCCTGCCGGGGGTGTTTTCTGCTGACGGGCCGGATGCGGCATCGGTGATGCTGGCAGCGGCGCTTCCCGACAAGCTCAACGGTGAGGTGGTCGATCTGGGCGCGGGCTGGGGTTATCTGTCCCGCGCGGGACTGTCCCGCAACGGCGTGCGCAAACTGCATCTGGTCGAGGCCGAGGCCGCCGCCCTTGCCTCGGCGCGGGTCAATGTCACCGATCCGCGTGCCATGTTCCACTGGGCCGATGCGACCACATTCCGGCTGCCGCGCGGGGTTGACCATGTCCTGTGCAACCCGCCCTTTCACCAGTCGCGTGAGGCCGATCCGGGGCTGGGCCTTGCCTTCCTGCGGGCCTCGGCCCGCCTCTTGGCACCGCATGGCACGCTGTGGCTGGTCGCGAACCGCCATCTGCCCTACGATCGGCCCCTGTCCGAGTTGTTCCGTGACTGTGCCGAAATCGGCAGCGACACCCGCTTTCGCCTGACGCGCGCAAGCCGTCCCCACCGCCCGTAACCCTGACAGCAATCACCGGAGAAATCCCATGTCCTTCGCCCTGACCGGCAAGACCGCCATCGTTACCGGCTCTGCCGCCGGGATCGGCCGCGCCATCGCCCGGCACTTCCTCGACAAGGGCGCGAATGTGATGTTCGCCGATATCGACGATGACCGGCTGTGCGACGAATGCGCGGAAGAGGCCAGGACCGAAGGCGCGCTGCGCTATTTCGCGGGCGATCTGCGCCAGAAACTGACCATCGCCAATCTGCTTTCGGCAACGATCGACGCCTTTGACCGGGTGGATGTTCTGGTCAATGCCAGCCGCCAGTTCCGCATTTCCGATCCGCTGAACCCCGAAGAGGATGCAGTCGAGCCGCTGTTGCAGCAGAACATGATCACCAGCCTGCGTCTGGCGCAGGCCACGGCGAAACGCATGATCGCGCAGGCCGAAAAGGCGGGCCAGACCGAGGGGTCGGTCGGGTCCATCATCAACCTGTCCTCGATCGCCTCGACGCGCACGCAGGCGGAATTGCTGGGCTATTCGGTGTCCTGCGCCGCAGTGGATCAGATGACCCGGTCACTGGCCGTGGCGCTGGCGCCCAAGCGGATCCGGGTCAATGCGATTTCCTTCGGCTCGGTCATGAGCGCAAGCCTGCAATCGGCGCTGAAAGACAATCCCGATATCCGCGACGAGATCGCCCGGGGCACGCCGATGGAACGCATCGCCCCGGCCGAGGTGGTGGCCGAGACGGCACAATATCTGGCCTCGGATGCGGCGTCTTTCGTGACCGGGCAGATCATCACGGTCGATGGCGGGCGCGGCCTGATCGACGCGGTGACGGTTCCGGCCTATTGACCGGGGGCGTGGCACCCCGGGCACCGCTGGCCCTTGGGCGCAGACCCGGTCATTCCGGATATGTCGCGCGGCATTGCGCAATGGCAGGTTCCGCCGCGCGGGCAAGGCTTTGGCGTTTCTTGCGCATCTCGGCCAGTTTCACGCGCTCTTCGGCCAGATTGATCGAGACCGGCCGCGTTACCGTCCGGTCATAGTCGCGCCAGCAATATTGCGGCGCAATGGCAGGACTGTCCGCGGTTGCCGGGCGGCCCGGATAGCACATGACAAAGCGGCTGTCGGTGCGGATCTCATCGCGCAGCGCATAGCCGCGCTGCAGGTTGCTTTCACTTTCCACGATCAGCCGGTCCAGCACCCGCATGTCGCGCGTGACCCCCGCAATACATTGCTCCTGCGGCGTGCCACAGGCGGCAAGCAGCGTCATTCCGGCAAGGGCGGCGGTGGCGATCAGGCGCATGGCGGTTTCCTTTCAAGGCGGGGCCCGATGGGGGCTGCAGGCCGAAGCGGTCAGTCCGGGTCGCGCGGCCCGGAGCGGGCAAGACGATAACTTCCCTCGGGCAGGTCAAGCGCCGCCATCAGGTCATTGAGCTGCGCCATGGACAGGGTGACGGTCACCGGCTCACCGTTCAAGGGATCCAGTTGCTGCAGGGTCACGCAATCCTCGAAGGCGGAAATCGTGACATCCTCGCCCAGCATCACGCTGCCCTCGTCGATGAGCGTTATGACGGTCGCGTCGAATTCGTGCTCGATGGTGAACATGATCTGAAGATAACACCGGCGGCGGCGTTCACAAGACCGCGCAAGCGGGCTTTCCTGTCGATGTGGTCGTGCTAGAAACCCGCAAAGACCGGCGCGGCGCCGGGACGGCCCGGCAAGGGTGTTTGTGGATGGAGCGGATCATGAAAGTGTTATTCCCCGTACTGGTCACGCTGGCGCTGGCAGGCTGTGTTGTTCCCTCCGACCCCATGCCGCAGCCCGCGCCCGTGCCGGTTTCCGGAAGTCCTGCGGGGACGGGGCGGCTGACCTCGGATCAGGCCGCGCGCAATTTCGTGACCGCGATCAAGGCGGTCGAACCCGTGGCCGAGCGGATCTGCCGGGAGCGCACGCGCAATGTTTCCTGCGATTTCCGCATCGTGGTCGATGATCGCCCCAATCAGCCCGCCAATGCCTTTCAGACGCTTGAGGCTGATGGACGCCCCGTTCTGGGCTTCACGCTGGGGCTGATCGCGGATGCGCGCAATGTGCATGAAATCGCCTTTGTCATCGGGCATGAGGCCGCGCATCACATCCTTGGCCATATCCCGCAGGTGCAGCGCAGCGCCTCGCAGGGGGCGATGCTGGCGGGGATTCTTGTCGCGGTCGGCGGTGGCGGGCAGGGCGCGGTGCAAAGCGCGCAGCAGATCGGCGCAAGCCTTGGGGCGCGGCGCTATTCCAAGGAGTTTGAACTGCAGGCCGATGCCCTTGGGGTCGAGATCACCGAACGTGCGGGGTTCGATGCCCTTTCGGGGGCCGAGTTCTTTTCCCGCATCCCCGATCCGGGCGACCAGTTCCTTGGCTCCCATCCCCCCAATGCCGAGCGGATGGCCGTGGTGCGCCGCAGCGTGGCGGCGATGCGCTAGGCCTCGCATTGCGGGGCGGCACTGGACGCGGGGGGTGTCGCGGTCCAGACTGGCGGTGATTGGCTTGCAGGGGCGGTGCAGATGATTTCCCGATGGCGTTGGTATCTGCGGCAGATGCTGCGCAAGCTGTGGGTGATTGCCGGGCTTTATGCCCTGCTGGCCATCATCACGCCTTTTCTCGCCGGGCTGATCGGGCCGTTCCTGCCGTCTGGGCTGGGGGAAAAACTGGGCTCGGGCGCGGTTGAGACGGTGCTGTCGATCCTTGCCAGCTCCATGCTCTCGGTCGTCACCTTCTCCCTCGGGATCATGGTTTCGGCCTTCGGGGCGGCCACCAGTTCAGTGACGCCGCGCGCGACGGCACTGCTGAAATCGGACCGGACGACGCAGCGGGTTCTGTCCACCTTTCTTGGCGCCTTTCTTTACAGTCTGATCGGCATCATCGCCCTGAAGGCGGGGGCCTATTCCGAAAATGACCGGCTGGTGCTGTTCATTGTAACGGCGCTGGTGGTGGCCGTGATCGTCATGACGATCCTGCGCTGGATCGCGCATCTTACGGTGTTCGGCCTGATGGATGATTCGATCGCCAAGGTCGAGAAGGCGACGCGCGACGCGCTGGAAACCCGGATGGCGGCGCCGTTTCTGGGCGGGGTCCGCCATGACGGCGACCCGCCTGCCGATGCCCTTGCCGTTGTCCATCCGGATATCGGCTATGTCTGCAATGTCGACATGGCCCACCTGCAGCAGCACGCCGCAAACTTTGATCTGCGGTTGTATCTGGCGGCGCTGCCGGGGACGTTCCTGCATCCGTCCGAACCAGCGGTCTGGTATCGGGCCGGGGCAGATCTGGATCCCCAATTCGATCCGCGCCTGCTGCTTGAGGCGTTCACGATCAACATGACGCGCAGTTTCGATCAGGACCCGCGTTTCGGGCTTTCGGTGCTGGCCGAGATTGCCGAACGCGCGCTGTCCTCGGCGGTGAACGATCCCGGCACGGCCATCGACATTCTGGGCCGCGCGGTCCGGCTGTTGTCGGGTTGGGCCGAGGGCGATCCGCCAGACCCGGATTTCCCGCGCGTGGGCGTGCCGCCACTGCGGCTGTCGGATGCGTTCGAGGATGTCTTTTCCCCGATTGCCCGCGACGGGGCAGGGGTGTTCTCGGTGCAGATCCGGTTGCAGAAGGCGCTGCTGGCACTGACGCTGCATGCGCCCGAAACCTTTGGCCGCGCGGCGCGGTTGCAGTCGCTGGAAGCGATGGAGCGGTGCCGCGACAAGATGCTGGCCTCGGAACTGGAGCGGTTGGAGAAGGTGGCGGGTGAAGTCGAGGAATGCGCGCTGCGGATCCGGGCCCGACCGATCTGAGAGTTGCCAATCTGAGAGTTGCCAATCTGAGTGTGGCCGATCCCGGGGCCAAACCCGGGACGAAACGGAAACCCGGGACGCAGAACGGAAAACGGCGCCCCCGGATTGCCGGAGGCGCCGTTTCTGCAATGCCCCGAAGGGCATCGCTTCAAAGGTCAGGCAAGCGTCGGGTCAATGCCCTTGCAGGCCTCGACAAGGCCCTTCACAGCCTCCACCGACTTGTCGAACATCACCTGCTCGGTCGGGTTCAGCTTAATATCGACGATCCGCTCGATCCCCTTGGCACCGATGACAGTCGGCACGCCGACATACATGCCCTTCAGCCCGAAAGCACCATCCACCCATGCCGCGCAGGGCAGAAGGCGCTTCTGGTCCTTCAGATAGGATTCCGCCATCTCGATGGCCGAGGTTGCCGGGGCATAATAGGCCGAACCGGTTTTCAGAAGGCCCACGATCTCGGCGCCGCCATCGCGGGTGCGCTGGACGATCGCATCCAGTTTTTCCTGCGTGGTCCAGCCCATCGTGATCAGATCCGGCAGCGGAATGCCCGCCACGGTGGAATAACGGGTCAGCGGCACCATCGTGTCGCCATGCCCGCCCAGAACGAAGGCGGTCACATCGCGCATCGAGACGTCGAATTCGAGGCTCAGGAAATGGCGGAAACGGGCCGAGTCCAGCACCCCGGCCATGCCCACGACCTTTTCATGCGGCAGGCCCGAAAATTCGCGCAGCGCCCAGACCATCGCGTCCAGCGGGTTGGTGATGCAGATGACAAAGGCGTTCGGGGCGTGCTGCTTGATGCCTTCACCCACGGCCTTCATGACCTTCAGGTTGATGCCCAGCAGGTCATCGCGGCTCATCCCCGGTTTACGCGGAACGCCGGCGGTGACGATGCAGACATCAGCGCCCGCGATATCGGCATAGCTGTTGGCGCCCTTCATCACGGCATCGAAGCCTTCCGAGGGGCCAGATTGCGCGATGTCCAGCGCCTTGCCCTGCGGCGTGCCTTCGGCGATATCAAACAGAATGATATCCCCCAGTTCCTTGATCGCGGCGAGATGGGCGAGCGTGCCGCCGATCTGCCCCGCGCCGATCAGTGCAATCTTGGGTCGGGCCATGATGTCTGTCTCCGGGTCGGTTGCGTTGCATGAGACGGCGGCATCGGGACGCGCCGTTTCGCGGCGATGGGTAGTCGTTTGCAGCGCATAGCGCAAGCCTGCTGCACTGCGGCGGGGGCGCGGACTGGCCGCGACGCGCCGATTGCGCTAGGAGGCGGGGCAGGGACGGGGCAGGGGGCAGGGAGCGGGCAGGACCGGCATGGAAGGCGCGTTTTTCTGGACGGTCGCGGTGATCGCCTCGATCATGGTCGGGCTCAGCAAGGGGGGATTGCCGGTCGTCGCGATGACCTCGGTGCCGATCCTCAGCCTTGTGATGCCACCCTTGCAGGCGGCGGGGCTGCTGCTGCCGATCTATATCGTCTCGGACGCTTTCGGCCTGTGGGCCTATCGGCGCGACTATGACCTGCGGGTGCTGAAGATCATGGTGCCGTCGACGGCCATCGGCATCTTCATCGGCTGGGCCACGGCGGCCTGGGTTTCGGATGCGGTGGTCGGCGGCCTGATCGGGCTGCTGGGGGCGGTGTTTGCCGCCACACGCCTTGCCGGGATCGGGGTCTCGGCCGCACCACGCCCGGCCCGGACGGGGCCGGGGCTGTTCTGGGGTGCGGTGGCCGGGTTCACCAGTTTCGTCAGCCATGCGGGCGGGCCACCTTATCAGGTCTATGTGTTGCCGCTGGGGCTGACCAAGACTGTCTTTGCCGGCACCTCGACCATTCTGTTCGCATGGGTCAATGCCGCGAAACTGCCTGCATACTGGTCGGTCGGGATGCTGTCATGGGACAGTCTGCCGGTCGCGGTCTGGCTGATGGCACCCGCCTCGCTGGCCGTTCTGGCCGGGGTGCGGCTGGTGCGGGTGATCCCCGAGGCGCTGTTCTTCCGCATCGTGCTTTGGGCGCTGCTGTTGCTGTCCTTGCGGCTGATCTGGGTGGCCTTCACCTGACCGCGATCAGACCGGTTCGATCAGACCGGGCTGCCCTTGGCGGGCAGGGGATCGGTCAACGCCTCAAACCCGCTGCCCGAGGCCAGAAGGCAGGTCTGGCCCTGTGGCGTGGTGATCGTGATGGTCCAGCTTTGCGAATCGGAATTCACGAAAAGCTCCATCACCATGTTGTTTGCGGCGATCCCGACCGAGCGGCGGTTTTCGCCGTAACGGTCGGCCAGTTGTTCCAGAACCACCGCGCGCGGCGCGCAGCGGGGGGCGGCCCCTGCGGCCTGCGCCAGCAGGATCAGCGCCCCGAACCCCAGCGACAGCGCGAAAAGTCTTTCTGCCATGGTCATCCCTTTCCGATGGGTCGCGCCGGTCCGGTTTCACCGGTTCTGCGCGACGGATGCGACAGGGCCCTTTCCCGGCCCCGTCCCCAAACCTGCGCCGCGATGCTGGATATAAGGTTAACGTGACGCGCCGGGATTTCTGCACTGCGGCAGATCCGCCCTTGCCGGAAGTGGCCGGAATGTGATCTTTGGCGCAAGAATATTGCGCAGGAGAGAATCATGGACAGCCTTGCCCGCCCCTACCGGTCAGTCCTCTACATCCCCGGATCGAAGGAACGCGCGCTGGAAAAGGCGCAAGGCCTGCCCACGGATGCGATCATCTTCGATCTGGAGGATGCCGTCGCCCCCGAGGAGAAAGCCGCCGCAAGGGCGCTGCTGGCGGCGACGTTGCGGACGGCCGATTACGGGCGGCGGGCGCGCATCGTGCGGGTCAACGGGCTGGACACGGACTGGGGCAAGGCGGATCTGGCGGCCTTTGCGCATCTGCCGCTGGATGCGATCCTTGTGCCCAAGGTGAATTCGGCTGCCGATCTGGATGCTGTGGCGCGGCTGGTGCCGGATCAGCCCCTTTGGGCGATGATGGAAACCGCGCGCGGCATGCTGAACGCTGCCGAAATCGCGGCCCATCCGCGCCTTGCGGGCATGGTGATGGGCACCAATGACCTTGCGCGCGAGTTGGGCAGCCGCAACCGCGCCGACCGTCTGCCGATGCTGCCGGGGCTGGGTCTGTGCCTTCTGGCCGCAAGGGCCGAGGGCCTTGTGATCGTCGATGGCGTCTATAATGCCTTCAAGGATGAAGAGGGCCTGCGCGCCGAATGCGAACAGGGCCGTGACATGGGATTTGACGGCAAGACGCTGATCCATCCCGCCCAGCTTGAGATTGCGAATGCGGGTTTTGCTCCGTCAGAGGCGGAACTGACCCTTGCCCGCCGTCAGATCGAGGCGTTCGAGGTGGCCAGTGCCGCAGGGCAGGGCGTTGCGGTTCTGGATGGTAAGATCGTCGAGAACCTGCATATCGTGACCGCAAAGGCGATGCTGGCGAAAGCCGAAGCGATTGCCGCAATGGCCAGCTGACCCCGCTACAGGGGACCGGCAAGCAAGGGAGACTGCCATGATGATGCTTGTTCTGATCCTCGGGGTCGCGCTTTGGGCAGGGGCGCATCTGTTCAAGCGGGCGCAGCCCGCGCGCCGCGCCGCCATGGGCGAGGCGGGCAAAGGATTGATAACGGTGCTGGTGCTGCTGTCGGTCGCGCTGATGATCGTCGGCTATCGCGGGGCGGATTTCATCCCGCTCTGGTCATCGCCCGCGTTCCTGACCCATCTGAACAATCTGCTGATGCTGCTGGCCTTCTATCTTTACGCAGCCTCGGGCCTGAAAACAGCGATCACGCGCCGCATCCGGCATCCGCAACTGACCGCGATCAAGACATGGGCGGTCGCGCATCTGCTGGTCAATGGCGATCTGGCCTCGGTGATCCTGTTCGGCGGGCTTTTGGCCTGGGCCGTGGTCAGTGTCATCGTGATCAACCGGGCGCAGCCGGTCTGGAAGAAACCCGCCCCCGCGCCGGTCAGCCGTGAGATCATGGCGGCAGTCGGCGCCGTTGTCGTGATGGTCGCGGTCATGCTGATCCACAACTGGCTGGGCGTCACGCCCTGGGGCTGAACTGCAAGGAAAAGACCATGAAACTTTATCGTTTTCTGTCCGAGGATGACACATCGGCCTTTTGTCACAAGGTGACGGCGGCGCTGAACAAGGGCTGGGCGCTGGAAGGCGGGCCGACCTATGCCTTTGATGCCGCGCGCGGGGTGATGCGCTGCGGGCAGGCCGTGGTGAAAGAGGTGCCGGGCGATTATTCCCCCGGGATCAAGCTGGGTGAACAGTAAAAGGCGCGCGCGATGAAAACCAATCCCGGCCGGTTCTTTGAGGATTACCGCCTTGGCCAGAGCATCGACCATGCGGTGCCGCGCACGGTTGGTGCCGGGGAACGGGCGCTTTATCACGCGCTTTATCCCGCGCGGCATGCGCTGCAGTCCTCGGATGAATTTGCCCGCGCCTGCGGCCTGCCCGCCAGCCCGCTGGATGATCTGCTGGCCTTCCATACGGTGTTCGGCAAGACGGTGCCGGATATCAGCCTGAACGCGGTTGCCAATCTGGGCTATGCTGAGGGGCGCTGGCTGGCCCCGCTTTGGCCCGGGGATACGATCCGGGCAAGATCAACCGTGATCGGGTTGAAGGAAAATTCCAACGGTGCGTCGGGCGTGGTCTGGGTGCGCACGACGGGGCTGAACCAGCGCGACGAACGGGTGCTGGATTATGTCCGCTGGGTGATGGTGCGCAAGGGCGACCGCGCGGCCCCTGTCCCGCAGACCGTGGTGCCGGATCTGGCCCCCGCCGTTGCCGCCGCCGATCTGGTCGTGCCGCAAGGGTTGGATTTCACGCGCTATGATTTCGCGCAGGCGGGTGAGCCGCATCGCCTGTCCGATTACCGGATCGGTGAAAAGATCGACCATGTCGATGGCGTCACCATCGAGGAAGCCGAGCACATGATGGCGACGCGGCTGTGGCAGAACACCGCCAAGGTGCATTTCGATGCCACCTTCCGCCCCGATGGTCGCCGCCTGATCTATGGCGGCCATGTCATCAGCATGGCCCGCGCGCTGTCCTTCAACGGGCTGGCCAATGCGCAGATGATCGTTGCGCTGAATGCGGGCGCCCATGCCAATCCCTGTTTTGCAGGCGATACGCTGCGGGTCTGGTCCGAGGTGCTGGAAAAGGCCGAAACGCTTGCGCCCGGGGTGGGCGCGATCCGGCTGCGGCTGGTGGCGGTTAAGGCAGGGGCGGCCCCCTTCACCCTGCGCGGCGAGGACGGCAAATATGCGCCCGAAGTGCTGCTGGATCTGGATTACTGGGCGCTGATGCCGTTCTGATTTCGCGCATCGGCGCAAAAACGGGCGCGGAGTGGCAGCCTTGTGCGAAAGAGCTGCGAAACCGTCGTGAATCTGTGACCTTTCAGCATGGCGCGCGGGGGACGATGCGGGACTCCCTATGCGGATCGCGGGCGATGTGCTGAAGATCTGCCATTCACATACGATCACGGGGTCAAACATGCGTCGCTATCTCGCCACCACTGCCCTTATTGCCCTTTTCGCCGCGCCCGGAGCCTTGCTTGCGCAGGATTTCTCGGTCTCTGCCGGGGCGACACTGACAAGCCGCTACATGTCCAGCGGCATCGAACAGACAAACGGTTTTGCGATCCAGCCATGGATCGAGGTCGAGGCGAACGGCTTCTATGCGGGCGTCTGGGCATCGAATGTGTCGAAATCGCTTCTGGGGTCCTCGGCGGAGGTCGATCTTTATCTGGGGTATCGCAACGAGATCGGGGCCTTCAGCTATGATATCGGCTATGCGCGCTACTACTACCGCAGCCCCAATGTGGATTGCTGTGGCGAGTTCATTCTGGATATGGGCTATGCCGTGACTGATGAATTCAGCATCGGGGGCAGGGTTGCCTATGACCCGAAGGCCGAGGTGACGAATACGAGGCTCAGCGCGGCCTACGCCTTCACCGACCAGATTTCGGCCGATATCACCTATGGCAAGATCAACAAGGGCGGGCATCGCTACTGGCAGGTCGGTGGCAGCTACGCGGTCAATGACACCCTGTCGCTGGGGCTGGCCTGGCATGACACGAATATCACAAAGGGGCGGCTTGTGGCCTCTATGGATATCAGTTTCTCGCTGCGCTGAGCGGCGCAGGCGTGACCAGATAGCGGTGGGCCGGACGACTCGGCCCGGGACGGGATGATACGGGGGCCGCACAACAGCGCGTGGCCCCCTTTTCCATACAGCAGGTTTGTGATCGCACAGAAAAATTGTGTGATCACAACATGAATTTTTCTGCATCCGCGCAGCGCATCCGGGCTGTTTTTACCGCCTTCGGGCGTGACTTCGCCGAAAAAACCGCTAAGGAGAAGGGAAACACCCGCCTCGGATCCGGCAGGCGCCGAACCGGGCAAGGCAAGAAGGGAACCGAGATGGCAGAACCGAAACGGGTCGAACGGCCCCTTTCCCCCTTCATGATCGGGCCGTATTACCGCCCGCAACTGACCTCGATGACCTCGATCCTGACGCGGATCACCGGCAATGCGCTGGTCGTGGCGGCGGTGCTGGTGGTCTGGTGGCTGCTTGCGGCCGCGACCGGGCCGGAAAGTTTTGCGACCGCCAATGCGGTTGTCACCTCATGGTTCGGCGATCTGGTCTTTGCCGCCTCGGCGCTGGCGCTGTGGTATCATTACCTTGCGGGCCTGCGGCATCTTTGGTTCGATGCCGGGCACGGGCTGGATGTGCCCACGGCGGAAAAGCTGGGGATCGCCTGTCTGGTGGGTTCGGTCATCCTGACCGCGCTGACCATCCTGATTGTGCAGTAAGAGGGGCCGGGAATGCGTTTTCTGACAGACCGCAAGCGCGCTGTGGGCAAGGGTGCCTCGGGCACCGGGACCGAACATCACTGGTATATGACCGTGTCCGCCGTCGGGCTGGCCTTTCTGCTGCCCGTCTGGGTCTATATCTTCGGCTCGGCGCTGGGCCAAAGCCATGCCGAGGTGGTCGCCACCTTTTCACGTCCCTTCCCGGCGATCCTGACGGGGCTGGTGATCGTCGTGGGCATGCGCCATTTCGCCAAGGGTGCCACAAGCATGATCGAGGATTACTGGCGCGGCACGACGCGCAAGATCCTGATCATCCTCGCCCATTCGATTTCCTATGCGGTGATTGCGGCCGGGCTTTTCGCTCTGGCCCGCATCGCGCTCTGAAGGGTCCGACATGACTGCCTATCCTTATGAAGTGCATGAATATGATGTTGTTGTGGTCGGTGCGGGGGGTGCAGGACTGCGCGCGACGCTGGGCATGGCAGAACAGGGGCTGCGCACGGCCTGCGTGACCAAGGTGTTTCCGACCCGCAGCCATACGGTTGCCGCACAGGGCGGGATTGCCGCCAGTCTTGCCAATATGGGTCCCGACAACTGGCAATGGCATATGTATGACACGGTGAAAGGCTCGGACTGGCTGGGCGACACTGATGCGATGGAATATCTGGCGCGGGAGGCCCCGAAGGCGGTCTATGAGTTGGAACATTACGGCGTTCCCTTCAGCCGGACCGAGGATGGCCGCATCTATCAGCGCCCCTTTGGTGGCCATACGACCGAGTTTGGCGAAGGCCCGCCGGTGCAGCGCACCTGTGCCGCCGCTGACCGCACCGGTCATGCGATGCTGCACACGCTCTATGGTCAGAGCCTGAAGCAGAAGGCGGAATTCTACATCGAATATTTCGCGCTCGATCTCATCATGACCGAAGGGCGCTGCACCGGCGTCGTGGCGTGGAAGCTGGATGACGGCACGATGCATGTCTTCAACGCCAAGATGGTCGTTCTGGCCACGGGCGGATATGGCCGGGCTTATTTCAGCGCAACCTCGGCCCATACCTGCACCGGCGACGGCAACGGGATGGTGGCGCGCGCGGGCCTGCCGCTGCAGGATATGGAATTCGTGCAGTTCCACCCGACCGGCATCTATGGCGCCGGCTGCCTGATTACCGAAGGCGCGCGCGGCGAGGGCGGCTATCTCACCAATTCGGAAGGCGAGCGGTTCATGGAACGCTATGCGCCGACCTACAAGGATCTGGCCAGCCGCGACGTGGTTTCGCGCTGCATGACCATCGAAATCCGCGAAGGGCGCGGGGTGGGGCCGAACAAGGACCATATCCATCTGCACCTGAACCACCTGCCGAAAGAGGCGCTGGACCTGCGCCTGCCCGGCATTTCGGAATCCGCGCGCATCTTTGCGGGCGTGGATGTGACCAAGGAACCGATCCCGGTTTTGCCCACCGTGCATTACAATATGGGCGGCATCCCCACGAATTACTGGGGTGAGGTGCTGAACCCGACCGCCGACAATCCCGATGCCGTCTTCCCCGGTCTGATGGCCGTGGGGGAAGCCGCCTGCGCAAGCGTCCATGGCGCGAACCGTCTGGGATCAAACAGCCTGATCGACCTTGTGGTCTTCGGTCGGGCGGCCGCAATCCGCGCCGGTGAGATCGTGGACCCCAAGGAACGCAACCGCCCCGTGGACGGCGCGGGCGTCGACAAGGCCTTCGCGCGGTTCGACGGGCTGCGTCATGCCAAGGGCTCGGTTTCCACGGCAGAGCTTCGGTTGGAGATGCAGGTCACGATGCAGGCCGATGCGGCGGTGTTCCGCACCGACAAGACGCTGGCCGACGGGGTTGAGAAGATGACCGCCATCGCCGGAAAGATGGACGATCTGCGCGTCACCGACCGCAGCCTCGTGTGGAATTCCGACCTGATGGAGACGCTGGAACTGACCAATCTGATGCCGAATGCGCTGGCCACGATCGTGGCCGCCGAGGCGCGCAAGGAAAGCCGTGGCGCCCATGCGCATGAGGACTGGCCCAAGCGCGATGACGAGAACTGGCGTGTTCACAGCCTTGCTTATGTCAATGGCACCGATGTTCGGCTATCCTCGCGTCCGGTTCACCTTGAACCGCTGACCAAACAGGAAGATGGCGGGATCGACCTGAAGAAGATCGCGCCCAAAGCGAGGGTCTATTGATGCTGAAAGCTGCCGCCTGTTCAATCGCCACCCTTGTCGCGCTGACCGTGGCCGCCCCGGCCCGGACGGTGGTGACACCGGATGACTGCCGGGCCGAGTTCCAGACCAATCTGCGCCTGCAGGGTGGACTTGCCTCGGAACGTGATGCGCTTGCGCGCCGCCCCGGCACGGCCGAGGCGATCTATAATGCCTGTCTGGCCCATACCCGGGGGCAGGGCGGCTATGTCGCGGTGCGCGCCTCGGGCAGCCGGTTTGCCGAGCCGGTCGTGCAGCGGCGCGGGCCGCGCCCGGACTGCGCGCTGACCATGGTGGGCGGTGCGGAATATGCCTGTTACTCGACCCGGTTCGGGGGCTGATCCTTCGGTGTATCCGTCGTTTGTTCCTGTCGCTTTGGCTCCGGTCGCTTTGGCCCTTGCCCTTCTGGTCGCCTGTTCCCCGCAGCGGATGGCCGAGGATATGACACGCGCCGCCGCGAAATCGGTGATCCTGCCGGTCGTGGGCCAGCGCCTGCCCGAAACGCAGGCCGAGCAGGTGACCGCCTGTGTGCTGGACAATGCGACCCTGCCCGAATTGCAGGCGCTGGCGCGCGATGTCGGCACAAGGGCCGGAACGCGCACCGTGGCCGTCGTTGCCGATGTGCTGCGCCGTCCGGGCACGGTGCAATGCGTGGCCCGGCTGGGCCTGCCGGGGATCGCGTCATGACCCGGCATCGCGGCGTTGCACTGGCCCTGCTGACCGTGCCGGCGCTGGCCGCCTGCGCCCCGGTTCCGCTGGACCGGGCCGAGCGGCAATGCCTGCGCGATGCCGAGCTTGCCAGCCGCCCGAGGGGCGAGATTGCCATCGGCACCGGAACCGGCGGCCCGCAAGGCCGGTTCGAGGTCGATATCTCCTCTGATTTCCTGCTGCAGCGCGACCCGTCGGCGGTTTATGCGCGCTGCGTGCAGAACCTGTCCGGCTTGCCGCCGTCGCAGCCGCTTTATACCCGCACCGACTGGAAGGGATGATCCATGGCCCAGTTCACTTTGCCGAAAAACTCTACCCTGCGCACCGGCAAGACATGGCCGAAGCCGGAGGGTGCCACCAATCTGCGCACCTTCCGCATCTATCGCTGGAGCCCGGATGACGCGGAAAACCCGCGCGTCGATACCTATTTCGTGGATATGGATACCTGCGGCCCGATGATTCTGGACGCGCTGATCAAGATCAAGAACGAGATCGACCCGACCCTGACCTTTCGGCGGTCCTGCCGCGAAGGCATCTGCGGATCCTGCGCGATGAATATCGACGGTATCAACACTCTGGCCTGCATTTATGGCATGGATGAGGTGAAGGGCGATGTGCGCGTCTATCCGCTGCCGCATATGCCGGTGGTCAAGGACCTGATCCCGGATCTGACGCATTTCTATGCGCAGCATGCCTCGATCATGCCCTGGCTTGAGACGGAATCGAATACGCCCGCCAAGGAATGGAAACAGTCCATCGAGGACCGCGAGAAACTGGACGGGCTGTATGAATGCGTGATGTGCGCCTGCTGCTCGACCTCCTGTCCCAGCTATTGGTGGAATTCGGACCGCTATCTGGGCCCGGCCTCCTTGCTGCATGCCTGGCGCTGGATCGTGGACAGCCGGGATGAGGCGACACCAGAACGGCTGGACCAGCTTGAGGATCCGTTCAAGCTGTATCGCTGCCATACGATCATGAACTGCGCCAAGACCTGCCCCAAGGGGCTGAACCCGGCCAAGGCAATCGCCTCGATCAAGAAACAGCTGGTGGAGCGGATCGTCTGATCCGCTTCCCCTGCTGCTATGCCTGTGTGATGTGACTTTTGTAACCAGTTGACCAGTGTAAGGGGTGTTGTCCGTTGCCCATCCTTGCCCTTGCCATTGTGGCCTTGATCGTTGTCGTCGTGTTGTGGAGCCAGCGAAAACCGGGCTGGTCCGGATCGCGTTGCCGATGGCGCAGGGAGGGGTTCCGGCATGGCACCGCCTCGACCCGCTGGCTGTGCATGGCCTGCCGCGCCGAGGCCTATAGCTGGGACGGCAAGCCCCCCAAGGACTGCAAGCGCGACCTGCGCCCGACCGATCTGTAAGGCGCGGGGGGGTGTTCTGCACCGGGGCCAGGATGAAAGGAAGGATCGGGGCCGATGCCGTTGTTCCTGCTGGCTCTGGCGCTTTCGGTGCTGTTGTGGATGTGGCTGGCGCGGCGCGGATCAAGCCTGACGCGGCAATGCCGCTGGCGGTTGGACCGCAGCGGCGGCGCGGATCATTACCGCTGTGCGGCCTGCGGCGCCGAGACCGACATGCCAGCCGGACGCGCGCCGCGCGACTGCCTGCGGCGCTCGGACTGATGAGCCGGACTGATGGGTAAGCGGCGGGGCAGCGACCGTCCGGCGTAACCTCCGGAAGCCGCCGCCCGCAAGTTCAGCAGTAGCTTTCCACCGACAGCGTCTGATGCTCGCCATAGCGCGCACCAGCGGCAAAGCCGACCGGCAGGACCCTCTCGATCTCGGCCCGGTCGGCGGCGGACAGGTCAGGCAGGGGCAGCCATTCGTGCAACCGTTCGGCGCGGCGCGTGCCCGGGATCGGGATGACATGGTCGCCCGCGCCGATCACCCAAGCCAGTGCGGTGGCCGGTGTCGACCAGCCGCGCGCGGCGCAAAAGGCGCGGAAGGCGTCGATCCGTGCCGTGTTGCGGGCGAAATTCGGCTCGGTGAACCGCGGATTGCGTCCGCGGAACCCGTCCTGCACCTGCGCGTGATCCAGCGCGCGATTGCCCAGCATTCCGCGCGCCAGCGGCGAGAAGGCGACAAGGGCCACGCCCAGCCGCGCGCATTCCTGCAAAAGCCCCAGTTCCGGCGCGCGCGTCCAAAGCGAATATTCGTTCTGCACCGCCGTGCAGGGATGGATCGCATGGGCCTGCCGCAGGGTTTCAGGCGCGATTTCCGAAAAGCCATAGCCGCCGATCTTGCCCTCTTGCTCCAGCCTTTGCAGCGTGCCGATCACCTCATCCAGCGGACGGTCCTGTTCGCGGCGATGGATGTAGAACAGATCCACCCGCTCCACCCCCAGCCGCTTCAGCGAGCCTTCCAGTTCCGCGCGCAGATAGGCGTCGGAATTGTCGGCCCGTCTGGGTGTTCCGTTCACGATCCCGGCCTTGGTGGCCAGCACGATATCGGGTTTGCGGCTGGCGATCCAAGTGCCAAGGATCGTCTCGCACAGGCCGAGCCCATAGATATTGGCGACATCGACATGGGTGATCCCGGCCTCCAGCATCGCGTCCAGACAGGCAAGGCTGGTTGCCTCATCCGTCGCGCCATACATCCCGCCAAAGGACATTGCGCCATAGCCAAGCGCCGCAACACTGCGGCCGCCGATCATGCGTTGCTGCATGCGGGTTTCCTTTCCTTCAATCCGCGCGCAGTCAAACCCGGTCCGGGGGCTGGGTTCAAGTCCTGTCAGCCGCTTTGGGTGTCTTTGATCCGGTGCCGTTTCATCCTGGCCCAAATACCTCCGCCGGAGACACCCAAAGGGGCCGCCCGCGGGCTGGGGTCAGGCAAAGGCGGCGGCCAGCGCGATCTCGACCATATCGCCGAAGCTTTGTTCGCGATCCTCGGCCGGCAGGGATTCCCCGGTCTGCAGATGGTCCGAGATGGTCAGGACGGCCAGGGCCCTGCGACGGTGCCGGGCGGCAAGGGTGTAAAGCTCTGCTGCCTCCATCTCGACGCACAGCACGCCATGGCGGGACAGTTGCGCGCTCAGATCCTCACGTTCGTCATAGAACACCTCGGTTGAATAGATCGGCCCGACATGCACCCCCGCCTTGCGGCCCTGTGCTGCCTCCCATGCCGCGCGCAACAGGCCGAAATCGGCGCAGGGGGCGAATTGCGCCTCGCGGAAGATCGCGCGCGACGGGGTCGAGGTGGTCGAGGCCGTCATCGCCAGAACCACATCGCGCAGTTGCACATGCGGCTGCATCCCGCCCGCCGATCCGATCCGGATCAAGGTCTGCGCGCCATAGTCGCGGATCAGTTCATTGGCATAGATCGACAGGGACGGCATCCCCATGCCGGACCCCTGAATGGTGACCCGATGGCCGTTCCAGAGGCCGGTATAGCCCAGCATCCCCCGCACCTCATTCACCAGAACGGGGTTTTTCAGGAAGGTCCGGGCGGCCCAGCGGGCGCGATAAGGATCACCCGGCATCAGGACGGTTTCGGCGATATCGCCCGGTTTGGCGCCGATATGGGTGCTCATGCTTCCTCCTCAACCGGCCAGATGGCGCAGGCCCTGGGTGACATCGGTGCGGATCGCCAGCCGCAGGCCGGGTTCGTCCCCGGCCTTCAGCGCGGCAAGGATCAGCCGGTGATAAGGCGGCGCCTCATTGCGCCGCAGGCGTCCGTAAAGCGCGCGCATCGTCGGGCCAAGCTGCAACCAGACGGTTTCGGTCAGGGCCAGCATCGCCGGGGCCTGCGCGCGCAGATAAAGCGTGCGGTGAAATTCCAGATTGGTGCGGATATAGCCGACCGCATCCTGCCGGATCACCGCCTCGCTATTGGCGGCATTGATCGAGGCCAGCCGGTCGATCAGCGCGAAATGGGCGCGCGGCAGGGCGCGGGCGGCCAGTTCAGGTTCCAGCAGGGCGCGGATCGCGGCCAGCTCCTCAATCCGTTCAGGCGTCAGTTCTGGTGTTGCCACCCGGCCTGACGAGGACAGCGACAGCGCCCCTTCTGCCACCAGCCTCCGGATCGCCTCGCGCGCAGGGGTCATCGACACCCCGAAACTGCGCGCCAGTCCGCGCAGGGTCAGCGCCTGTCCGGGGGCGAGTTCGCCATGCAGCACCTGCTGGCGCAGGGACCGGTACAGCCGTTCATGCGCGGCGGCATTGGGATCCACGGGGCGGGTCCCGAACAGGGGCGGGGCAGAGATGACCATCACAGCAGCCAAGCACCAAGCCCGCCCGGCGGTCAATCCCCGGAAAGCGGCGCATTGGCGTCAATCGCCGAAACGATAGGCATGCAGCGCGTGGCCTTCGGTCTTCAGCCAGCGGCGGGGGGCTGCGTAATCCGGCATCAGACGTTTGACCACGGCCCAGAAGGCGGCAGAGTGGTTCATCTCGACCAGATGCGCGACCTCATGGGCCGCGACATAGTCCAGCACCTCGGGCGGGGCCATCACCAGCCGCCAGTTATACATCAGCGCACCATCAGCCGTGCAGGAGCCCCAGCGGGACCGGGTGTCGCGCAGCGTCAGCCGGCTGTAGCGGCGTCCGGCCTGTTCTGCATGACGGTCCGAGGCCTCGGCCAGCCGGTCGCGCGCCCGGGCCTTGAGAAACGCCGCCGCCCGGATCGCCGCCCGCGCCGGGTCACCGGGCAGGAGCAGCCGGTCCCCCTCAAGCCGGGGCAGGCGTCCGGGGCCGCTTTCCAGCCGCACCGGTTGCCCCTCGACCGGGATCGTATCGCCCGGTCCGACCGGCGCAGGCCCCGCCGATGTCGCCAGCGCCTGTCGCAGCCAGTCCTCCTGCGCGCGCAGAAAGGCCATCGCCTCGGTCATGCGCACATGGGGGGGCATCGACAGGGTGACCCGCCCGTCCAGCCGCGAGACCCGCAGGCTGAGCCGTCGGGATTGCGCCGAACGGCGCAGTTGCACGGAAACGGGAGGGGGGCCGGGAAGCAGCAGCATGACAGGGTCCTGAGGGTCCGCAGCGGGATAATCGCGCGCGACGCGCAGGGACACAAGGCCGGGTAGGGGCGCGCCATAACCATGGCTGCGACAGCCCTTGGTACAGCCGATCCGGGCGGTCACGACAGCCGTTGAGCGGTGAGCCGCAGAGAGGCCCGCAGAGGGGCTTGCACAGAAGGCTGAACGGGCTGTCACGGGGCGCGCGCGACTGTGATGCGAAAGCCTTTGACAGCCGCTTCGCCCTGTGGCAAGGGGCGCCTTTGCCACCGACTGGATCGCTTTCGGCCAGCCCCGGTCGCAAGGGCCCTGTCGCGAGGGCCGCAACAGCGCCCGCAATCACGAGGAACTGCATATGCCCAAGCAAGAATGGGGAACCAAGCGCATCTGTCCGACGACGGGCAAACGCTTCTACGATCTGAAAAAGACCCCGATCGTCAGCCCCTATACCGGCGAAATCGTCGATATCGAAAGCGCGCGCCGCAAGATCGTCGCTTCGGTCGCTACGCGCGCCACGCCCGGCAAGGAAGAGGATGATCTGCTGGTCGATGATCTGGATACCGATGACGATCTGCTGACGAATGCGGAAAGCGACGACGCTGAAACCGATGACGACCTGCTGGAAGATGATGCCGATGACAATGTCTCGCTGGACGACATCGCCGATGTCGGCGGTTCGGATGACGACAGCTAAGGCTGTCTGACCGGCCCGGGCACCAGTCCCGGGGCGGTTGCCGAGGTTTTCCGTCTGCACCCGATTTTTCGCTTGCAGCCTTCCGGAGCCTCCCCTAAATAGCCCGAGCGCAGGGCAACCTGCGCACCCGGTGGGGTCATAGCTCAGTTGGGAGAGCGCTTGAATGGCATTCAAGAGGTCCGCGGTTCGATCCCGCGTGGCTCCACCAAATAAACCAAAGACTTAGACGAAAAGTGGCCTCGTTTCGACGAGGCTTTTTCTTTGCGCGCAACGTCGGGGATGACAGAGCGCGCCGGGCGATTCCCGCCAGCACATCCCGCGACCCTCAACGGGCCATGCCACGCGCAGCTGCAAGTCAGAGAGCAGTCGGTGGACCGATCCTGTCTGTGCGCTCGGAACGGTCTGCGATTCCGCCTGGCCAAGGTGGGGACTCTTCACGACGTCGCGTGTCTGGGCCGGTGCCGAATCTTATGGCGCAGGGTCCTTGCCCGCATCACGCGGACCGGCCCGGCGCTTGCCTGTTGTCTTCCTGTATCGGCTGCACATTTCCCTTTGGCGTCCGTGTCTTCCTGTCGGCAAGGGGCGGCGCCGGCGTCGGGTGATCTCCGGGTTTCGGGGTTTTCGGGCCTTGCCTCTGCCCCCGGAAGGTGATTGACAACAAGGGATTGTCAGGGACACCGCCGATGCGACCGCTGCGCGGAATCATCTTCAAGCTGCTCTCGGTCACGCTGTTCATTATGATGTCGGCGCTGATCAAATACATCTCGGATGAGGTGCCGCCGGGGCAGGCGGTGTTCTTCCGCTCCTTCTTTGCCATCCCTGTCATTCTGGTCTGGCTGATCCTGCGGCGTGATCTCAAGCGCGGTTTGCGGGTCACATCGGTCTTTGGCCATGTGCGGCGCGGGGTTTCGGGCACGATGGCGATGGGGCTGGGATTTGCCGGGCTGGCCTATCTGCCCTTGCCCGAAGTGACGGCGCTTGGCTATGCCGCGCCGCTGCTGACGGTGATCTTCGCGGCGCTGATCCTTGGGGAAAAGGTGCGGCTGTTCCGCATTTCCACGGTGCTGCTGGGGCTGGCGGGCGTTCTGGTCGTACTGTCGCCCCGGTTGGGATTCGGGGACAGTCCCAATGACGCGGCGGCCGCCTTCGGGGCGATGCTGGTTCTGGGTGGCGCGGTTTTCGCGGCCCTTGCCCAGATCGCGACGCGGGCGCTGGTCAGCACCGAATCGACATCGGCCATCGTCTTCTGCTTTTCGGTCACGGCGTCAGTCATCTCGCTGGCAAGCCTGCCTTTCGGCTGGGTGGTGCCCGAGCCTGCCACGGCGGCCATCCTTGTGCTGATCGGTCTGATCGGGGGCTTTGGGCAGATCCTGCTGACCAGCAGTTACCGCGAGGCCGATGCCTCGTTGGTGGCACCGTTCGACTATGCCTCGATCCTGTTCGCACTGGCCATCGGTTATTGGGTCTTTGACGAGGTGCCGACGGTCACGATGCTGGCGGGGGCGGCACTGGTGATCCTTGCGGGGGTCCTGATCATCTGGCGCGAGCACCGGCTGGGGCTGGAACGCGCGCGGCAGCGCAAGGCGATGACACCGCAGGGTTGAACCCTGCGCCCCCTCCTGCGCCAATTGCGGCATGTTGCCGCGCGACAGCCTGCGACAGGGGCGCGCAGGCATGGCCAATTCGACCGGAATCGCGCCGGTTTTGCTTGACACTCACGACCCTGTCACACAGTTAAGGGGCGAAAGCGGCATCCCTTCATGCCGCATTTTTCATATCTGACGACCCGCGCAAAGAATGGACCGCCCATGTCGCTTGCCCTGATCGCCGCACTTCCCTTTCTCGGCGCCCTGCTTCCCGGTTTGCTGATCCGGTCGGGCCGGACCGCCTGTGCCATGGTGACCGGTTCGGTGACGGCGCTGGCGCTGCTGGGCATCCTGCTGCACGCCCCCGCCGTGCTGCGCGGTGAGGTGATCCAGACCCGGATCGAATGGCTGCCCGCGCTGGGGCTGAATGCGAATTTCTTTCTGGACGGACTGGGCCTGCTGTTTACCGGGCTGATCCTCGGCATCGGTCTGCTGATCATCCTCTATGCGCGGTTCTATCTGTCCTCGAAGGATCCGATGGGGCAGTTCTACAGCTATCTGATGCTGTTTCAGGGTGCGATGGTCGGGATTGTTCTGTCGGACAACATCCTGCTTTTGCTGATTTTCTGGGAACTTACATCGCTTTCCTCCTTCCTTTTGATCGGCTATTGGAAACATCTGCCCGAAGGGCGGCAGGGCGCGCGCATGGCGCTGGCGGTGACCGGTGCCGGCGGGCTGGCGATGATCGGTGGCATGCTGATCCTTGGCAATATCGTCGGCAGCTATGACCTGACTGTGATTCTGACGCAGAAAGAGGCGATTCAGGCCTCGGAATGGTATCTGCCCGCGCTGATCCTGATCCTGCTGGGCTGCTTCACGAAATCCGCGCAGTTCCCGTTCCATTTCTGGCTGCCCCATGCGATGGCCGCGCCGACACCGGTTTCGGCCTATCTGCATTCGGCCACGATGGTGAAGGCGGGGCTGTTCCTGATGGCGCGGATGTGGCCGGTTCTGGCGGGCACGCCGGAATGGTTCTACCTCGTCGCGACGGCAGGGCTGATCACGATGGTTCTCGGCGCTGTGATCGGCGTCTTCAAGGATGACCTGAAGGCGCTGCTGGCCTTTTCTACCGTGTCCCATCTGGGGCTGATCACGATGCTTCTGGGCTTCGGGACCAAGGCCGCCGCGACGGTTGCGGTGTTCCACATCCTGAACCATGCGACTTTCAAGGCGGCGCTGTTCATGTCGGCGGGGATTGTCGACCATGAGGCCCATACCCGCGACATCAAGCGGCTGGGGGGCTTGCGCAAGCTGATGCCGGTCACCTTTGCGATTGTCTGCATCGCGGCGCTTTCGATGGCGGGCATCCCGCCGCTCAACGGTTTCCTGTCGAAGGAATTGATGCTGACCGAGGCGGTTGAGACGCCCTGGGCCGGCAATGCCTGGATCCTGCCCGCGCTTGCGACCATCGGTGCGCTTTTCTCGGTCGCCTATTCCTTCCGGCTGATCGCGCATGTCTTTCTGGGCCCGGTGCGGGATGATTACCCGCACAAGCCCCATGACCCCGGTTTCGGCATGTGGGCGGCGCCCGCCTTTCTTGCGCTGCTGGTCGTTCTGATCGGCCTGATGCCGATGACCTTTGCCGGGGATCTGGTGCGCGCCACGGCCAGCGCGGTGATCGGCGAGCCGGCCTATGTGAACATCTATCACTGGCACGGCTTTGTGCCCGCGCTGTTCCTGTCCTTGCTGGCCGTCGGTGGCGGTCTGGTGGTCCTTGGCCTGCATCCACGGCTTGAGGCCGGGTGGAACGCCGTGCCGCGGCCCGAGGCCAAGGCGATTTTCGACGGACTTGTCGAGCCTTTCGCGCGCCTGTCGCGCCGGGTGACGGACTGGCTGCATGACGGGCGCATCGCGGGTTATTTCGCCATTGCGACGGTCGCGATCGTCGCGGCGGGTTACTACGCATGGTCCAGCACGACCGCCGGTGTCGTCACGCGGGACCTGACCCCCATCGCACCGGTCGCGGCGGTGGGCTGGCTGTTGCTGATGGGCTGCACAGGTGCGCTGTTCTTCATCCATCGCAGTCGTCTGGTGACGCTGGTGGTGCTGGGTGTGGTGGGGTTGATGGTCTCGGTCGGCTTTGCCTATCTTTCCGCCCCCGATCTGGCGCTGACCCAGATCAGCGTCGAGGTGGCGACCATTATCCTTTTGCTGCTGGCGCTGAACTTCCTGCCGAAGGCCGATGCCGAGAAGATCACCGCCGGGCGCGGGTTCCGCGATCTGGTCGTCGCCGGGGCGGCGGGGCTTGGCGCGGGCGCGCTGGTCTATGCGCTGATGATGCGCGATTTCTTCTTCCCGACAATCTCGGACTTCCACCTTGCCAATTCCTATATCGGGGGCGGCGGCACCAATGTCGTCAACGTGATTCTCGTGGATTTCCGGGGCTATGACACCTTTGGTGAGATCATCGTGCTGGGGATTGCGGGCCTGTTGATCTATGCGCTGGCCGAGGCGCTGCTGCGGGGCGGCCCGGCGAATGACCGGCTGCTGTCCTGGGTGCCGGACCAGAAACGCGCGGGCGACCGTCATCCGCTGATGCTGGTGATCGCGACGCGGGTAATGCTGCCGGTGGCGCTGCTGGTGGCGGTGTTCATCTTCCTGCGCGGTCACAACATGCCGGGTGGCGGCTTCATCTCGGGTCTTGTCGCGGCGATTGCGCTGGTCATGCAATACATGGCCTCGGGCTATGGCTGGACGGCGGCGCGCCAGCGCGTCGATTACCATGCGATGATCGGCTGGGGCGTCACCATTGCCGCACTTTGCGGTGTCGGGTCCTGGCTTGCCGGGCGGCCTTTCCTGACCTCGGCCTTTGGCTATGTCCATCCGCCGGTGATCGAGAAGTTCGAGATTGCGACGGCTGCGATCTTCGATCTGGGCGTGTTCCTGACCGTGGTCGGCGCGGTGATGCTGGCGCTGGCCTCGCTGTCGCGTTTCGCGGTCCGGGCCGGAGAGACGGTTAACACCGCGCCTTTCGACATCCGCCCCGACCAGTCCCCCGCATCCGTGGCAAAGGAGGGCCACTGACATGGAGCTTCTTGTTGCTTCGGCCATCGGGCTGATGACGGCCTGCGGGATCTACCTGATGCTGCGTCAGCGCAGCTTTCCGGTGATCGTCGGGCTGGCGATGATCACCTATGCGGTCAATGTGTTCCTGTTCGCCTCGGGGCGGCTGACGCTGGGCCTGCCCCCGATTCTGCGGGATGACGCGGCGGGCTATACCGATCCGCTGCCGCAGGCACTGGTGCTGACGGCCATCGTCATCAGCTTCGGGATGACGGCGGTCATCGTGATGATGGCGCTTGGCGCTTTCCTCGATACCGGATCGGACAAGATGGACCTTGATGATGACCGCGCCGAAGACCCGGAGGCCCGCAAGTGAACCACTGGATCATCGCCCCTGTCATTCTTCCTGCCATGCTTGCGCCGTTCATCGTGCTGGCGATGCGGCACGATCTGGGCCTGCAGCGCATCTTCTCGACGCTGGGCACGGCGGCACTGGTCGCCATTTCGGCGGGCCTTCTGGTCATGTCCCATGGCAACCCGCCCGAAACCTATTTCCTTGGCAACTGGGATGCGCCCTTCGGCATCGTTCTGGTGCTGGACAAGCTGGCCGCGACTATGGTGCTGCTGACTGCGGTGCTGGCGCTGATGGTGCAGCTTTACGCCATCGGCAGCGGCTGGGATGCGCGCGGCAAGCATTTCCATGCGCTTTTCCAGTTCCAACTGATGGGCGTCTGCGGCGCCTTCCTGACCGGCGATGCCTTCAACCTGTTCGTCTTCTTCGAGGTGCTGCTGATCGCAAGCTATGGTCTGATGATCCATGGCGGCGGCGGCGCGCGGCTCAAGGCGGGGGTGCAATATGTCGCCTATAACCTGCTGGGATCGACCCTGTTCCTGTTCGCGCTGGCAACGATCTATGCGACGACCGGCACGCTGAACATGGCCGATCTGGCCGTGAAGGCGGGACAGCTTGCGGCCGAGGATGCCGCCTTGCTGCGGGTCGGCGCGGTGCTGCTGTTGCTGGTCTTTGCGGTCAAGGGCGCGCTGGTGCCGCTGCAATTCTGGCTGCCTGCGACCTATGCGCTGGCACCCGGTCCGGTGGCCGCGCTGTTTGCGATCATGACCAAGGTCGGGGCCTATGCCGTCATCCGCTTCTACACGCTGATCTTTCCCGACGGGGCGACCTCGACGGGGATGCTGTATTCCGAACTGCTGATGCCTGCGGCGCTGGTGACGCTGGCGCTGGGGGCGGTGGGTGTGCTGGGGGCCTCGGGCCTTGCGCGGCAGGTGGCCTTTGCGGGCATCGCCTCGATGGGGACGCTGTTTATCGCGGTTGCGGCCTTCACGCCGCAGGGGATCGCGGCGGCGCTTTACTATGCGGTTCATTCCACCATCGCCACGGCATTGCTGTTTCTGGTCGTCGATCTGGTGCGCGCACGGCGCGACAGCGATACGCTGGACAGCACCCTGCCGCGTTTCGGGCAAAGCGGCCTTCTGGCGGCCTTGTTCTTCGGCGGGGCCATTGCCATGGCGGGGATGCCGCCGCTGTCGGGGTTCCTTGGCAAGCTTCTGGTGATGGATGCGACGCGGGGCGACCAGATGGCCCTGATCTGGGGCGTGATCCTTGTGTCCTCGCTGCTGATCGTGGTCGGCTTTGCCCGGGCGGGATCCACCGTGTTCTGGAAATGTCATGCGGTATCCGAACCTGCCGAACCGCAGTCCCGGCCCGATCTGCTTGCCTTTGCGATGGTCTTTGCGATGCTTGCCGCCCTTGTGGGTCTGACGCTGGCCGCCGGGCCGCTGATGGGCTGGTTCGACACGGTAGCGGAAGAGCTTTTCGCCCGCAGCCCCTATATCGACTCGGTTCTGGCCCCAAGGGAGGAGTAAGACATGCTGCGCAGGCTTTACCCCCACCCGTTCCTGACGCTGCTGCTGATCGTCAGCTGGATGCTGCTGGTCAATCAGGCCAAGCTGGGTTCGCTGCTGATGGCGGTCATCCTTGGCACGGTGATCCCGCTCTTGACCGCGCCCTATTGGCCCAACCGTCCGGCCCTGCGCAACATGCCGGCGCTGGCGGGCTATCTGGCGGTGGTGATTTATGACATCGTGAAATCGAACTTCATCGTCGCGCGGATCGTGCTGTTCATGCCCAACAGTCAGCTGCGCCCGGCATGGGTGTCGATTCCGCTGGATCTGCGCACGCCTGAGGCGATCACGGTTCTGGCGGGCACCATCACCATGACGCCCGGCACCGTCACTTCGGACATGTCCGAGGACGGGCGGACGCTGCTTGTTCATTGCCTTCATGCCCCCGATCCCGACGGGGTGCGCGACGAGATCAAGACGCGCTATGAGGCCCGGCTGAAGAGGATCTTCGAATGATCGCCCATGCCATGACCTTTGCCTTTGGCTGTTTCGGCCTTGGCCTCTTGTGCAACCTCTGGCGCCTTTATTCCGGGCCAGGCATCATGGAGCGCGTTCTGGCGCTTGATACCATGGTCATCAACATGATCGCGCTGATCGTGCTTTACGGCATGGCCACCGATACCGGGCTGTATTTTCAGGCAGCATTGCTGTTTGCGATGACGGGCTTTGTGTCGACCGTCGCCTATTGCAAGTTCATCCTGCGCGGCGACATCATCGAGTAAGGGGGCGACAGATGGAATTTGTTGCAGAGATCGTGATTTCGGCCCTGCTGGTCATGGCGGGCCTGTTCGGTCTGGTCGGATCCTTCGGGCTGCTGCGCCTGCCCGACACGATGACACGGCTGCATGCGCCGACCAAGGCCACCACGCTGGGCGTCGGCGGGGTGCTGGTTGCCTCGATGATCTATTTCTGGGTCTTCAACGGTCTGGTCAGCTGGCAAGAGCTGCTGATCACCATGTTCCTGCTGCTGACCGCACCGATCACCGCGAACTTCATCGCGAAATCCTATCTGCATCTTAACCGGGGCACCGAAAAGCTGCCCGCAGCACAGGATTGCCGGGAATGGGCCACCTATGCCGAGGCAGAGCGCGCGGTGGAACCCGTGATGACGGGCGCGCCAGGGCAGGACGGCCCCAACGCCTGAGGCATGCACCGTTGAAGCGGCATGACCTAACCTGACCGATCGGTAAAATTCCGCCGCGTCGCTGCTGCGGCCCGCTTGCGCGGGGACCGGACCCATGACAGCCTTGCATCCGAACAGACGGCCGGAGAAAGCGATGTCTGAGACGGTTTCCATGACGACCGGGGCGCGGGCAATGCAGGTGCTGCCGCAAGCGGGTCATCCGCGCAATCCGGGCATGACGCTGGATCTGGACTGGGTTGCCGCCGTGCAGGCCAATACCTCGGCCATCGAGCGACGCGCCGCGACCCTGCCGGGACGGCGCAGCGTCAAGAAGGACCATCAGGCGGCGTGGCTGTGCAAGGCCATAAGCCTGATAGACCTGACCACGCTTTCCGGCGACGATACGACAGGCCGGGTGCAGCGGCTTTGTGCCAAGGCCCGCGCGCCGGTGCGCGCCGATCTGCTGGACCGGCTGGGCATGACGGGGCTGACCGTCGGCGCGGTCTGTGTCTATCATGAGATGGTTGGACCGGCGGTCCGCGCGTTGGAAGGCTCGGGCATTCCGGTCGCCGCCGTTTCGACCGGGTTTCCGGCGGGCCTGTCGCCTTTCCATCTGCGCATTGCGGAAATCGGCGAAAGCGTCGCGGCGGGCGCGCAGGAGATCGACATCGTGATCTCGCGCCGCCATGTGCTGACCGGCAACTGGCAGGCCCTTTATGATGAAATGGCCGAGATGCGCGCGGCCTGCGGGGCTGCGCATGTGAAGGCAATCCTTGCAACAGGCGAGTTGGGCACATTGCGCAATGTCGCCCGCGCCAGCCTTGTCTGCATGATGGCAGGGGCGGATTTCATCAAGACCTCGACCGGCAAGGAAGGCGTGAACGCGACCCTGCCCGTCAGCCTGACCATGATCCGCGCGATCCGCGATTATGAGGCCCGGACTGGCTTCCGCGTCGGCTACAAACCCGCAGGCGGGATATCGAAGGCCAAGGACGCGCTGGTTTACCTGAGCCTGATGCGGGATGAGTTGGGCCTGCCCTGGTGCCAGCCCGACCTGTTCCGCTTCGGCGCCTCCAGTCTGCTGGGCGATATCGAGCGTCAGCTGGAACATCACGTTTCAGGCAATTACTCGGCGGGCAACCGCCATCCGATGGGGTGATCCATGACCATTCGCGACATTTTCGATGATATGAGCTATGGCCCCGCCCCGGAATCCGCGACTGAGGCGTTTGACTGGATCGCCCGGCATGACGGAAAATTCGGCCATTTCATCAACGGGGCCTTCATCCCGGCGGGGCAGGGGTTCGAGACCCGCGCGCCTGCGACCGGGCAGGTTCTGGCGCAGGTCACCCAAGGCAGTGCCGCCGATATCGAGATGGCCGTTTCGGCGGCGCGCAAGGCACAATCGAAATGGGCCGCCCTGCCGGGGCATCGCCGGGCGCAGATCCTGTATGCGCTGGCCCGGCTGGTGCAGAAACATGCCCGCCTTCTGGCGGTGCTGGAAACGCTGGATTGCGGCAAGCCGATCCGCGAAAGCCGCGATATCGACCTGCCGCTGGTCGCGCGGCATTTCTACTATCACGCGGGGCTGGCGCAGTTGCTGGAGGCCGAACAGCCGCAGATGGGGCCGATGGGGGTTTGCGCGGCGGTGATCCCGTGGAATTTCCCGCTGCTGATGCTGGCGTGGAAAGTGGCCCCCGCCCTTGCGGCAGGCAATACGGTGGTGCTGAAGCCCGCCGAATGGACGCCGCTGACAGCCCTTCTGTTCGCCGAGATCAGCCGCGAGGCGGGCCTGCCCAAGGGCGTTCTGAACATCGTCACCGGTGACGGTGAAACCGGGGCCGCGCTGGTCGCCCATCCCGGGGTGGACAAGGTGGCCTTCACCGGATCAACCGGGGTGGGCCGCAAGATCCGCGCGGCAACCGCCGGAAGCGGCAAGGGACTGACGCTCGAACTGGGGGGGAAATCACCCTATATCGTCTTTGACGATGCAGATCTGGATTCTGCCGTCGAAGGGCTGGTCGATGCGATCTGGTTCAATGGCGGTCAGGTCTGCTGTGCCGGGTCGCGCCTTCTGGTGCAGGAGGGCGTGGCCGAACGGTTTCATGCCCGGCTGAAGGCCCGGATGGACGGGCTGCGCATCGGCGATCCGCTGGACAAATGCATTGATGTCGGGGCCATTATAGACCCCGAGCATCTGGCCCGCATCACCGCCATGGTGGACGCCTGCGACGGGCAGATCCATCGCGCCGCAACCGACCTGCCTGCGGGCTGTTACTATCCGCCGACGCTGATCACCGGGCTTTCCGCCGCCTCCCCCCTGATGCAGGAGGAAGTGTTCGGCCCGGTTCTGGTCTCGATGACCTTCCGCACCCCCGCCGAGGCGGTGGAGCTTGCCAACAACACCCGCTACGGCCTCGCCGCCTCGGTCTGGACCGAGAATGTGAACCTTGCGCTGGACATGGCGCCGAAGATCCGTGCGGGCGTGGTCTGGATCAATGCGACGAACCTGTTCGACGCGGCGGCGGGGTTCGGAGGTGTGCGCGAAAGCGGCTTTGGCCGGGAAGGCGGGTGGGAGGGGCTGATGGCCTGGCTGCGCCCCAAGGTGCAGGGCAAGGCGCTGAAACCCGTTCTTCCCGTCGATGCCCCTGCGGATCCGCAGGTCGAGGGGATCGACCGCACCGCAAAGCTTTATATCGGCGGCAAACAGGCGCGGCCCGATGGCGGCTATTCCCGCGCGGTCTGGTCGCCGAAAGGGCGGCTTCTGGGCCATGTCGGGATCGGAAACCGCAAGGATATCCGCAACGCGGTCGAGGCCGCCCATGCCGCGAAGGGCTGGGCCTCGGCCACGGCGCATCTGCGCGCGCAGGTCATCTATTACATTGCCGAAAACCTGTCGGCCCGGGCCGACGAGTTCGCCGATCGCCTGCGGCAGATGACCGGCAAGGACGGGAAGGCCGAGGTCGAGGCGGCGATTGCACGGCTGTTCACATGGGCCGCGCGCGCCGACAAGGTGGAGGGGCGGGTGAAACCCGTGCCGATCCGGGGTGTCGCGCTTGCGATGAATGAACCGGTCGGCGTCGTGGGCGCGATCTGCCCCGATGAGGCGCCCCTGCTGGGTTTCGTGTCGCTGATGGCGCCGCTGATCGCCATGGGCAATCGCGCGGTTCTGGTGCCGTCCGAGGCCTTTCCGCTGGCCGCGACGGATTTTTATCAGGTGCTGGATACGTCGGACCTGCCGGGCGGGGTGGTGAATATCGTCACCGGCCGCCATGCCGAACTTGCGCCGGTTCTGGCTGGGCATATGGATCTGGATGCGCTGTGGAGTTTTTCCTCCAGCGATCTTTCGGCACGGGTCGAGGCGGGTTCGACCGCCAACCTGAAACGCTGCTGGGTCAATCACGGTCGCGCGACCGACTGGACCCGCGCTGACGGCCCGGACTTCCAACGCGCCGCGACAGAGGTGAAAACCGTCTGGCTGCCCTATGGGGAGTGATTGCGGCAGGGTGAATTTTTGCCGGGCGGATCTTTCATCCTGCCCCCTTTGCGCCGTTGGCCCGGTCTGCGGTCCTGATTCCGTCTGCGCTGCTGAGTCTGTCGCCTGTCCGGCCCCCTTTGCGCCGCGTCTGCCTCTTGACTGAGCCCCCCCGCTCTGGCACCCCATGGCGCAGGCCGGGCCTGTAGCTCAATTGGTCAGAGCAGGGCGCTCATAACGCCTTGGTTGGGGGTTCGAGTCCCTCCGGGCCTACCAAACCCCATCTATTTTTCCTTCTATGGTTCGACATTCAAAGACCGACTTTTCGACAAAAGTTGGTTTTTGAGGATCATGGGCTTGCAGTAAACGCTTTTTGCCGATTCTAGTGTTCCCCGCCTGACGCAAGACGCCCTGCGTCGCCGTCGAACCCATCAGCGATATTCAGGCGTCCCGTAGCATGGAAGGCCCTTTCGCAGGTGCGGCAACGCGATCGGCCCTAAGCCGACGGTCGGTCTAGTCGGATGCCGCACCTTCACCGGCCGAAAGGTGCCGTTCATTCTCTTGCTACATTAACCCCTTAAACGCGCCAATCAGGTTGCAGAAGTGTCGATGGGCAACACAGTTGTCGATTTCATGCGTTCCATCGAGAATTTGGAGGTCACGTTCCGGCAAGGCACGCGCTTCGTCAAGTCGAGGTAAAGGGCATCGTAGGCGGACATGCCGCTTACCACCACTTTCAGCAGATAGTCGACTTCGCCCGCCATGCGGTGAACCTCTTGGATTTCGGGATAGTCCGCGACCACTCCGGCAAAGGAAGCACGCCATTCCGGTGTGTGGTCGGCGGCCTCGATCTCGACAAAGACGCACAGGCCAAGGCCGATGGATACCGGGTCGACGATAGCGACCCGGCCAGTGATCACCCCCGCCGCTTCAAGCTTTTGCACCCGCTTCCAGCAAGGGGTCTGCGACAGGCCGACACGTTCGGCTAGCTGCGTCACAGGAAGGGTCGCATCCTGCATCAACTCATGCAGTATTTTCCGGTCGATCCGGTCGAGTGTCGGTGGCGGTGCGGGAACTCCGGTCATGCCGATATGAACTCCCTGACGAATTCGGTCTTCGGCCTGGCACGGATATCCTCGGGTTTGCCCACCTGTTCGATCCGGCCCATCGACATGACCACCACCAGATCGGCCAGTTCCATGGCCTCCTCCTGATCATGGGTGACGAAAATGCTGGTCAATCCGGTGGTATCATGGATGTCGCGCAAGCCTTGACGCAGTTCGCGTCGCACTTTGGCATCCAGCGCGCCGAAGGGTTCATCCAGCAGCATCATCCGTGGTTCGATTGCCAGCGCACGCGCCAGCGCCACCCGCTGACGCTGGCCGCCCGACAGCTGGCTGGGGTAGCGCGCGCCGATGTCGGGCAGCTTGATCAGCTCCAAAAGCTTG
Organism: Szabonella alba; assembly: GCF_016765775.1. Taxonomy (GTDB): domain Bacteria; phylum Pseudomonadota; class Alphaproteobacteria; order Rhodobacterales; family Rhodobacteraceae; genus Szabonella; species Szabonella alba. The sequence goes on from NZ_JAESVN010000001.1 coordinate 89,819, forward strand.
GTCACGCGGCGCGCAATCTCGGCCGTTTGCGGGCGCGACTTGCGGGGGCGGGCACGCAGACCATAGGCGATGTTGTCGAACACCGTCATGTGCCGGAACAGAGCATAGGACTGGAACACGAACCCCGCCCGGCGGTCCTGCACGCTGAGATTGGTGGCATCCGCGCCATCAAACAGCACACGTCCTGCGGTTGGAAACTCGAGGCCCCCGAGGATGCGCAAAAGCGTCGTCTTGCCCGACCCGGACGGCCCCAGCAGAGCAACCAGCGTCCCCGAGGGGATGGACAACGACACGGGATGCAAGGCTGCGGTGGTGCCGAAGTCCTTGGAAATCTCTTCAATCTCGATGTTCATGGCGGTCTCCATCAATGCCGGTAGGTGGCGGCCAACTGGTCGGCGTAGCGCCATTCCAGAGCCGTCTTGAGGGTCAGGGTCACAAAGGCCAGAAGCGCCAGAAGGCCCGCCATCGTGAAAGCCGCGACCGAGAGGTATTCGTTATAGAACATCTCGATCATCAGCGGCATCGTGGTGGTCTGGCCCCGGATCTTGCCCGAGACCACGGCGACCGCGCCGAACTCGCCCATCGCGCGGGCGTTGCAGAGCAGCACTCCATAAAGCAGTGCCCAGCGAATGTTGGGCAGCGTGACGGTCAGGAAGGTGCGCCAGCCGGATGCGCCGAGGGTCAGCGCCGCTTCCTCCTCGGCCCGGCCCTGTTCCAGCATCACCGGGATCAGCTCGCGCGCGACGAAGGGGAAGGTGATGAACAGTGTGGCCAGCACGATGCCGGGCACCGCAAAGACAACCGGAAAGCCATTCGCCACCAGCCACGCCCCGAGCGCTGAGTTCGCACCGAACATCAGCACGAACAGCAGGCCCGCCACGACGGGAGAGACCGAGAACGGCAGGTCAATCAGGGTGATGACCCACGCCTTGCCGCGCCAGTCGAACTTGGTGATGGCCCATGCGGCCGCAATGCCGAAGACGGCGTTCAGCGGCACGGTGATTGCGGCTACCAGCAGCGTCAGCCGGATCGCGGCCTGCGCATCGGGTTCGGACAGGGAGGCCACCGCAAAAGCCCAGCCGCGCCGCAGCGCCTCGTCAAAGACCGCGAACAGGGGCGCAAACAGCAGCACCGTCAGGACAGCAAGGCAGAACGCGATCAGCGCCCACTTCACCATCGTGGGCTCTGTCGTTGCCGGGCGAAAGGCGCGGGGGCGGGAGGAGATGGTCAGGGTATCGGTCATGATGTCCTCCATTACACCGCGCCCATGCGGCGGCGGCTCCAGATCTGGATGAGGTTGATGGCCAAGAGCAGCGCGAAGGAGATCGTCAGCATCGCGATGGCGATTGCGACGGCACCGTCATAGTCGAACTCCTCAAGCCGGATGACGATCAGCAAGGGCGCGATCTCGGTCACGTTGGGCAGGTTGCCCGCGATGAAAATGACCGACCCGTACTCCCCCACCGACCGGGCGAGCGCGAGGGCGAACCCTGTCAGCGCCGCGGGGGCCAGCATCGGCAGAACCACATGGGTCAACGTGCGCAGTCGGCTGGCGCCGAGGGTTGCGCTGGCTTCCTCGGTCTCGCGGTCGATTTCCTCGATCACCGGCTGCACGGTGCGGACCACGAAGGGCAGGCCCACGAAGATCAGCGCGATCCAGATGCCAAGCTCGGTATAGGCAACACGGACGCCGAAGGTGTCCTGGATTACCGACCCGAACACTCCGTTCGGCGCATAGATCGCCGTCAGGGCGATGCCAGCAACGGCCGTGGGCAAGGCGAAAGGCAGATCGACGGCCGCATCGATCAAGCGCTTGCCCGGAAATCGGTAGCGCACCAGCACCCACGCCAGGATCACACCGAAGACAAGGTTGAACAGCGAGGCGATCAACGCGGCGCGAAAGCTCAGTTCCAGCGCCGACCAGACGCGGGGGCGGTTCACAACATCCCAGATCCCGCCCGCACCGAAGCCGACAAACCCGCGCCACAGCAGCACCGTCATGGGGATCAGAACCACCACCGACAGCATGGTCAGCATGATCCCGAATGAAAGCCCCCACCCCGGCATCGGGGTGGGCGACCGCAATGTGAAAGAGCGCACGGTCATCTTACTGCGCCTGATAGATCTGGTCGAAGATGCCGCCGTCGCCGAAATGCTCGGGCTGCACGACCGCCCAGCCGCCGAAATCTGCGATGGTCAGGCGCACCAGATCGGGAAAGCGCGCCACATCCTCTGGATCGGCCGCAGATGTATCCCAGGCGCGGTAGTAATGCCGCAGCGCCATGGCTTGTGCTGGGGGGCTATAGAGCTGTTCCAGATAGGCCGTCGCCAGCGCCCGCGTGGCGTCGTCGGGGATATTGCCCTCGACCAGTGCTACTGGTGGTTCGGCCAGCACCGAGACGGACGGCACCACAATGTCGAACTGGTCCTCGCCCAGTTCTGCCAGCGCAAGATAGGCCTCATTCTCCCAGGCCAGCAGCACATCACCCAGACCCCGCTGCGCGAAGGTGGTGGTCGATCCGCGTGCAGCGGTATCAAGCACCGGGACGTTGCGATAGATCGCGCCGACGAATTCCTGCGGATCAAGGCCGTTGCGTTCCGCGTAGCCCCAGGCGGCGAGGTAGTTCCACCGCGCCCCGCCGCTGGTCTTGGGGTTCGGCGTGATGACCTGCACGCCGTCGCGGATCAGGTCGTCCCAGTCCTGGATGCCCAGCGGGTTGCCCTGCCGCACCAGGAACACGATGGTCGAGGTGTAGGGCGAGGCATTGTGTGGCAGGCGGGATTGCCAATCTTCGGGGATACGCCCTGTTCGCGTTGCGATGGCATCAATGTCGCCGGCCAACGCCAGTGTCACCACTTGCGCGTTGAGGCCGTCGATCACCGCCCGGGCCTGTGCGCCCGATCCGCCATGCGACGTCTGGATTTCCGGGCGCGGTTTGCCTTGCGCCACCCACCAGTCAGCGAACCAGACATTGTACTCGCGATAGAACTCACGCGTCGGGTCATAGCTGACGTTCAAGAGCGTCTGGGCCGAGACTTGTGGCGCAGCTGCTGTCAGCGATGAAAGACCGATCAGTGCGGCAGCGACAAACGCTTTCCATCCCCCTGCCCGCTGCAACACGCGTGCAAGTGGATGACCTGCAACCTGGCTGCCCCCCGCTTCGATCAGGAGACGGCCATCAGGCAGCCGTTTGATCAGCGGACCCTGTGCCTGGACATGGGACGAGATGGCTACGGTGTGGATCATGGCTAGGACCTCCTGTCAGATCGGAGGCACCCCGCCTCCATGTCGATAATCACGACAGAGATGGTCGAGAAAAGCAATGAAATAATCACGTCAAAGTTTGTCGTGAAAAGAGGGGATCCTTCTCCTGCTGATCACTCAGGCAGTGAGTGTGTTCTTCAAATCCCGATTTGACGTGCCGCAGTCGCGGGTTTTCCCGATTCGGGCCGATCCATCAAGTCAGCGAGCGTGAGGGACTCGATCAGAAGCAGGTAGGACCAGAACACCTGGCCGAAGACCTGTCTCAGTCGGCACGCTTCCTCGTCAGGGCAGTCATCGCATTTCTGATAGGCGCGGCGCGACAGGCATGGCAACGGCGCGATGGGCCCGTCGATCAGCCGCATGATTTCGCTGAGGGGAACCTCGCGAGGGTCCTTGATCAGGATGTATCCGCCATGGCGACCACGTGCAGAAGCAATGAAGCCAGCGTTCCGGATCTCCAACAGGATATGTTCGAGGAACCGCTTCGGCGTATCCGACCGCGTGGCGATCTCTTCGATCCGCAACGGTCTACCCTCGCCCGCCCGTTCAGCAGCGAGTTCCATGAGGGCCTTGAGGGCGTACTTCATCTTTTGCGTGATCATGACCTTGAATACGCCCCGATGCGGTGTCACTCAATACAAATCACGTCAAACCCTATCGTGTATCTGATCAATCACTTTGTCCGACGCGAAGAGTTGATCGGAAAGGGTCCGTAAGACCGGCCACCGGCATGGTTGCGAACGGCGGCTCAGCCATATGCTAGGGTCAGGACCCATTGATCTGCTTGAGGCCGCGGCGGCAGCGTGATTCAATCTCCCGAACTGACGGGGGTGATGATGAGCAACCTTTTCTGGCTGACTGACGCGCAGATGGACCGGCTTCGGCCGTTGTTTCCCAAGAGCCACGGCAAGCCGCGCGTGGATGATAGGCGCGTTTTGAGCGGCATAATCTTCATCAATCGCAATGGCTTGCGCTGGTGTGATACCCCAAAGGAATACGGCCCCGCCAAGACCCTTCACAACCGCTGGAAACGATGGGGCGAGAAGGGCATTTTCGCGAGGATGATGCACGGCCTTGCGTCGGAGGCAGCCGTTCCGAAGACTGTGATGATCGACGCGACCTATCTGAAGGCGCACCGCACGGCGAGCAGCCTGCGGTCGAAAAAGGGGGGGCCGAGGACCAGCGGGGGCGCGCGATCGGCCGAACCAAAGGTGGCATGAACACTAAGCTGCATGCCGTCACCGATGCTGATGGGCGCCCGATCCAGTTCTTCATGACCGCGGGTCAGGTCAGTGACTACACCGGTGCTGCAGCCCTGCTGAACAGCTTGCCCTCAGCAAATTGGCTGCTGGCCGATCGCGGCTATGACGCCGACTGGTTCAGAGATCCTGCTCAACGGAGCCGGTCCATCGCTTCTGGGCGTCCGAGGTCGCATGACCCCGCCTCGGACTTGCTCGCTACTTGCGACACCAGGTCAGGTGCCGGAGACCCTGCTTCGAGCTTTCGGGATGCAGGTTGGCCTATGGTCTCACCCCGTGGCAGGCCGTCTTCTGTGTCGTGCGCCACCGTCTGAACCGTCCAAACGACACAGTTCCGCCGATCAGGCGCGGTTTCCGTCGCCCTCCTCGATCAGTTCATGTTGCGGGCCGTAGAACAGTTCATCCGTCATGCGCTGCATGATCGAGAGCTGCTTTGCCGACGGTCTCCACCATGGCTTTTCGGCCTTGGCGGCAATCTCACTGGCAAACTGCTGTTCCCAACGGTTCCGGGCGGCCTTCTGGACCGCATCCCAGAAGATCAGGCATTCATCGGAGCAACGGCCCGTCATGCTGCTTTGCTCCTCTGCACATAGGCGAGGAAGGAAGCGCGATCCTTGGGAGGCATGGCGTTGAAGCTGGCGAGACAATAGGCTTTGCGCTCGTCTGGCGTTGCCCATTCCGCCCAAGATGACGCCTCGTCCACAGCTGACAGAAGGAGAGGCGGGGGAGACCCTGCCATCATCCGAGTGAGGGCAGCGGACATGATCGAGGCGGCGTCCGAGGCGTGCGCATCCCGTATCGCGACCTCAAGGGCAGTTGCCAGTTGAATCCGCGTCAGATATTCTGTCAGGCGAGACGAAGGTTTTTCAGAGGCTTTTTTCTCGTTTTCAGCCCCGGTTGCGCCCGCCAGCGCGCCGGGGTTTTCGTTTTCCTGCCCCTGCGAAAGGTTCGCCAAGCCTGCGTCTTGTTTTTGCGGGTGATTTTCAAGCCCTCCGGGCCTACCAAAACCCCACGCCTGAAAGATCCGACATCAGATGCCGGTCTTTCCCGGCCCGCAGGCTTTGCCGCAGGTTTCAGCGTGTCAGGGCTGCCGTCTCGACGCGGCGGCGTTCCAGCATCAGCGCGCGTTCTCGATGCCAGATATAGATGCCCGATGCGATGATGATCGCGGTGCCAAGGGCCGTGCCCCAGCCCGGCAGGTTGCCGAAGACCAGAAGGCCCGAGGCGGTCGCATAGATCGCCTGCACATAGGTCACCGGCGCCAGCGTCGAGGCCGGCGCATAGCGATGCGCGGTCACGGCCAGCCCATGCCCTACCGCGGCGAAAATCCCGATGAACAGCATCACCAGCCAGTCGGTCACGGTGGCAGGCCAGACCCAGCCGGGCAGGCCGAACGGAATCAGCGCCAGCGTGGCAATGCCCGAGGCCCAAAGCTGGCTGGTCGAATTGGCCTCGACCCCCGCCAGCCGCCGGGTCAGCACAAAATAGCTGGAGGCGCAGATCAGCGCCGAAAGCGACAGCAGCATCGCGGGATGAAAATCTGCACCCCAGGGCGCCACCACGATCAGGACCCCGACAAAACCGACAAGGATCGCCAGCGCCCGTTTCAGCCTGATCTTTTCCCCCAGAAAAGCCACCGACAGGATGGTGATGACGATGGGAGAGGCGAAATAGATCGCAGTGGTGATGGTGATCGGAAGGTATTTCAGCGCCGCGAAATTGAAGGCGGTGCTGGCCAGCAAAAAGAGGGCGCGCAGGAACTGAAGCCCGGGATGAACCGCGCGAAAGGCCGAAAGCCCCTCACGCGGCAGGAACATCACCAGCGAGGCGATGAAATGTCCGGCATAGCGGACAAACACCACCTGCATGATGGGCAGGCCCGAAAGGATCAGCCACTTGGCCGAAGTGTCGATCGAGGTGAACAGCGCCATGGCGATGCACATCAATCCCAGCCCGAACATGGGCCGGTCTTCCCTCGGCTGGTGTGGCTTCATCCTCAGCGGTCTTTCACGATGTCATCCTCAAGGAACCAGCGCACCGAATCCGCAAAGGACTGGTCCTGCTGAAAGCCAAGACGAAGCGCCTTGTCGGCCTTCAGATGCCCGCGCCACCCGGCGATGATCTTCTGGATCACCGGATCGGCGTTCCATGTGATGCGGCCTGCGGGCTCGGGGCCCGCAACCAGCGTCATGGCGGCAATCATCTCGGCCACGGTATCGGTGCGGCCGGGCAGGTTGATGTTGCGGTTCGGCCCGAAAGCCGCGCCGTCGATCTCGGCCGCATGGATGAAATTGGCGACCACCGTGCGCGGTGCTGTGTGAAAGATCGGGTAATCCTTCGAGGAGGGGCAGTTGGAAACCTCCCCCTGCATCGTGTCGCGGAAGATCGAAGACATGAAGGAGGACGCCGCCGCATTGGCCTTGCCCGGACGGATCGACACCGTGGGCAGCCGCAGACCACGCCCGTCCATCCAGCCCCGGCGGCTCATGTCATTGAGCAGCAACTCACCCATGACCTTCTGCGCGCCGTAGGAGGTTTGCGGGTTCAGTTCCACCCCGTCCACGATCACCTCGGGCTCTTCCCCGCCATGGGCGGCGACCGAGGAGGCATAGACCACGACCGGCGCATTGCCCGCGTGGCGGATCGCCTGAAACAGGTTCAGCGTGCCGAACAGATTGACCTGAAGCCCGAGGTCGAAATCAGCCTCGGCCTGACCCGAGACGACGGCGGCCAGATGGAACACCACGTCATAGGCTTCGGCAAAGGCCGCGCTGACCGCCGCGGCATCGCGGATGTCCAGCGCCATGCCCGACACGGGAAGGCTTGCGCCCTCCAGCGTCGGGGCATGCAGGTCGGCCAGCACGATCTCGGTGATTGCCTTGCCGCGAAGCTGGCCCTGTTTGTCAAGCGCGCGGGCCAGTTTCTGCCCGATGAAGCCGCCGCCGCCGGTAATAAGGATACGCATGATTTATGCCTTGCCCCCGAATTTCTCGGACAGGAAGTCCACCATCTGCGGCACAAGCTTGTCGCCCCAGCCATCCTTGACCGCCTCACCCAGCGTGGCGCGCGCAGCACCCGACATGCGCGAGGTCTTGCCCAGACCTTCGGCCATCTGCGTGTAATAGCCCACGTCTTTCGACGCATTGGCCAACGAGAAGGCAAGGTCGATCTTGCCATCAATGGCATAGTTGCGCACGAAATCCATCATGCCGGATTTCAGCGGACCCGCCGACATCACGTCATACAGCGCCTGACGCGGAACCCCTGCCGCATCGCCAAGCGCGAAAGCCTCGGACATGGCGCAGGCCGTGGTCATGGCAAAGAAGTTGTTGATCAGCTTGATCGTATGTCCGGTTCCAAGCGCGCCGAGGTGAAAGACGTTTTCGCCCAGATCATCGAGGATCGGCTTGACCTTGTCGAAGGTCGCCTTGTCGCCCGAACACATGATGTTCAGTTTGCCATCCACCGCATGGGCAGGCGTGCGGCCAAGTGGGCTGTCCAGATAGACAGCACCCGCCTTTTCCATATCGGCGCCGATCTTCTGGGTGGAACCCGGCAGCGAGGTGCCGAAATCGATGACCACCGCGCCGGGTTTCACGCCCGCCAGAACACCGTCATCGCCATAGACGCGGCTTTCGACCGATGCTGACGTGTCCATGCAGAACATCACGATATCAGAGGCCGCAGCCACTTCACGCGCGGTTTTCACCTCGGTCGCGCCTGCGGCCACGGCCTTTTCAACCGCGTCGCGCGAGCGGTTTGCGACGACTGTCATCGGATAGCCGAGGCTTTGCAGCCGTCCGACCATTGCGGCCCCCATCAGTCCGAGACCGATGAAGCCGATTGCTGGTTTTGCCATGATATTTTCCTCCTTACATGACCGCGCCGATTTGCCAGGGAACGAATTCGTAATCCCCCAGACCCTGCGCCTCTGATTTCGTCACCTCACCCGAGGCGACCGCCAGAATTTTCTGGTAGATCTCGCGCCCGACCTCCTCGACCGATTTGCCATCGGTCAGGATCGTGCCCGCGTTGATGTCCATGTCCTCGACCATCCGGGTATACATTTCCGTATTGGTCGCGACCTTGATCGACGGCGACGGCTTGGCCCCGAAGGCCGAACCGCGCCCGGTGGTGAACACCACGACATTGCAGCCGCTGGCGATCTGCCCCGTGACCGAGGCCGGATCATAGCCGGGGCTGTCCATGAAGGTGAAGCCGCGCGCCGTGACCGGTTCGGCATATTTGAACACCCCGGTCAGGGGCGTGGTGCCACCCTTGGCCGCCGCCCCCAGCGATTTTTCAAGAATGGTGGTCAGACCGCCCTTCTTGTTTCCGGGGGAGGGGTTGTTATCCATGCTGCCGCCTGCGCGCTCGGTGTAATTCTCCCACCATTTGATCAGACCGATCAGCTTTTCCCCCACGGCAGGCGTTGCCGCACGCTGCGTCAGCAGATGTTCGGCGCCGTAGATTTCGGGGGTTTCAGCCAGAACCCCGGTGCCGCCCTGCGCCACAAGAAGGTCGCAGGCATAGCCAAGCGCCGGATTTGCCGTGATCCCCGACATCGCATCCGACCCGCCGCATTGCAGTGCCACCATCAGATCCGAGGCGGGGCAGGGCGTGCGTTCAAAGGCGTTGACCACCGGCAGCATCGCCTCGACCTTGGCGATGCCCGCCTCGACCGTGCGGCGCAGGCCTGCCACATCCTGAATGTTCATGGTCTGGAACAGCGGCCCGGGCGTCAGCCCATAGCTTTCGATCAGCCAGTCGATCTGCATCATCTCGCAGCCCAACCCCACCAGCACCGCGCCGCCGACATTGGGGTTGCGGGCATAGCCCCACAGCACGCGCTGCAGCGCCTCGAACCCTTCGCCATTGCCGCCCATGCCGCAGCCCGTGCCATGGGCAAAGGCCACGACCCCGTCGACATTGGGATAGGCCGCCAGACGTTCGGGCGTGAAATAGTCGGCAATCCGGTGCGCGGCTGTGGCCGAACAGTTCACGCTTGTCAGCACCGCGATATAGTTCCGGGTCCCGGCCTTGCCGTTGGGGCGGCGGAAACCCATGAACGTGTCCTGTTCCGTCGCCGGGGCGACGGGGCGCAGGTTGGTGCCGAATTCATAGGTTGTGTCCACATTGCGGAATTCCAGATTATGGACATGGACATGATCGCCGGCGGCGATATCACTCGCGGCATAGCCGATGATCTGCGCGTATTTCCGCACCGGGCTGCCTTGGGTGATGGCTTCGCGCGCCAGTTTATGGCCGCGCGGGATCGGGCCGGTCGCGCCTTCATCGCCGGGGGCGAGGTTGCGCGTCGCGGTCACGACATTGTCGGAAGGATCAAGCAGGATGGTGGCGGACATGATGTCTGGCTCCGGAAGGGTCAGCAGGCTGCATGTCCCGCTGCCCGTCGGGCAGGGGGGACATGGGGCGGGGTGAGTTGCGGGAAAGCCGCGCAATCGGCGCGTCGGGCAAGGTCGGCGGGTCGGTCCGCAATCGGTGCGGTCGGCATGACTTAAGGCTCCGTTCTCCGGTGGGCGGCCCTTTACCGGGGCCGCCCGTCGGGGGCAGTTACAGCAGGATCGAGATGATCGGTGGCCAGATCAGCATCACCGAAAGCGCCAGAAGCTGCAGGCCGATGAAAGGCAGGAAACCCCGGAAGATATCGGTCAGCGAGATATGCGCCGGGGCGACGGATTTCAGATAGAAGGCCGCAGGGCCGAAGGGGGGCGACAGAAAGCTGACCTGCATGTTCATGCAGAACAGCACCCCGAACCAGATCGCGACATGGCTGGGGTCGGGGCTTCCGAGAAAGCCCAGTTCCTCAACCGGCAGGCGCATGACGATGGGCAGGAAGACCGGCATGACCAGCAGCACGATGCCGACCCAGTCCATGAACATGCCCATGACCAGAAAGACCAGCATCATGACAAGGATAATCCCCATCGCGGGCAGGTCATATCCGGTGATCATATTGGCCACATAGGTTGGTCCGCCTGCCAGCGTATAGGCGGCGGCAAGGGTCGCGGCGCCGATGGTCACCCAGATGATCGTGCCGGTGGATTTGATCGTCCGCATCGCGGCATCCCAGACGATATCGAACGTCATTTCACGGCGGATCATCCCTAGGATGAACACCGCGATGACGCCCATCCCGGCGGCCTCGGTGATGCCGGTGATACCGCCATAGATCGAGCCGAGAACCACCCCGATCACAAGGATCGGCGCGACCAGACCCTTGCCCATCTCCCAGCCGCGCCTGGACCGTTCAAGCCCCGCCACAAGGAAGATCACGACCAGAAAGACCAGCGCCGCCCCGATCAGCCAGGGCAGGTCGGACACCATGCCCAGCGGAATGGGCTGCACGCCCTCGCGGATCTGGTTCGCGCCGGTCAGCGTGAAGAACCCCGCGCGCAGCGTCAGCACCGCCGCGATGCCGCAAAAGACCATCGACAGGAAGCCAAGGAACATCAGCCCCTTTTCGCTGCCCTTGGGATCGTTCGGATCCTCGGGCGGCAGCGGGGCCTGATCGGGGTGCAGCGTGGTGCGGATGATGATGTAGAGGATGAAGAACGAGGCCAGCATCAGCCCCGGAATGAAGGACGCGGTGAACAGCGCCTTGATCGAGGTTTCCGTGACCAGCCCGTAGAAGATCAGCACGATAGAGGGCGGGATCATCGCCCCCAGCGATCCGCTGGCGCAGATCGTCCCGATGGCAAGGTTCTGGTTGTATCCCAGCCGCAGCATCTGCGGCAGTGCGATCAGCCCCAGCAGAACAACCTCGCCGCCGATGATGCCCGACATGGCGGCCATGATGACCGCCATGAGCGAGGTGACAATGGCAATGCCGCCCCGCGTGCGCGACAGCCAGACATTGAGTGAGGTATACATGTCGCGCGCAATGCCGGATCGTTCCAGCAGGGCCGCCATGAAGATGAACAGCGGCACCGAGATCAGGACATAATTCGTCATCTGGCGGTAGACCGCCTGACCCAGCACATTCAGCGGCCCCATGCCGAAGCGACCGAACAGCAGGTCGGGGCCGAATTTCATCAAGAGCGTCGCCACCGCCAGAAAGGCCGAGGCAAAGCCAAGCGGCATGCCGATTGCCAGCAGGGCGAACATGCCCAGCAGCAGGATCAAACTCATCGTACCGATATCAACCATTCTTCGGGATCTCCAGCGTGCGACGGATGTTCTCGATCTCGGTCTGGTCGATGTCATCGGCGGGCGAGTGATGCTCGGGCGCCTTGTTCCAGTCCGCGATCAGATTGGACAGGGCCTGAAGGGCCACCAGCACGACCAGCAGCACGATGGCGGGTTTCAGCGTGCCGGGAAGCGGCGGATCCCATGCGGTGCCGAAGGCCTCCCACCGCATCAGTTTGGTCAGGGCCTCGGAATAGCCGCCCCAGATGACGCAGAAGGCAAAGACCCAGATCAGGAAGACCGAAATGCAATCCGACAGTTTCTGCGCCCAGCGGGGCATCATGTCATAGATGACATAGATGCGGATATGGCTGCGTTGCTGCATCGCATAGAGACCGGCCAGCAGAAACAGGAATGCTGCCATCCACAGCGACAGTTCATTGGCCCAGAGGGTCGGTTTTTCAAAAACATAGCGGGCCACGACCTCATAGAACATGACCAGAACGATCAGGACGGTGCTGATCATCGCAAGCCGTGACAACACCAGTGAAATCCAGTCGAAGAAGCCTTCGGCCTCGATCTCGATGGCGCCACGGATATCGGACAGATAGACCGAGCCCAGCAGCAGGGCCGCGAAAAGCGACCAGAGCGCAAGCTTGACCGAAATCAAGTCGCCGGGGCGCAGCATCTGATGCATGCCGATCTCGGACCCCAGAAACAGACGGTTCACAATCAGCCAGCCGCAGGTCAGCACTGCTGCTGCCGTGGCGGCAATGGCTGCAACCCTGACCGGTTGCCGCATCGGACCCAGCCAGACACTTTCCTGCTGCATCGACATACCCACTACCCTCGTGATGCCGGACGCCGTGGGTCCGGGAGAAAAAGCCGACGGGCCTTGGGGGGCCCGCCGGCGCGTTGTTCAAACCCTGCGGATCAGTCGATCATGCCTTGCGAGCGCAGATAGTTGGTATGGCTTTCGACCAGCGCCTTGGCCTCATCCGTGGTGGCGAATTCGGGCCAGGTTTCCACGGCGACCTTGCGATAGGCGGCGCGGGATTCGGCGCTGAGATCATGCAGCGTCACACCCTGCGCGGTCAGTTCCGCCGCTGCCTTGGCATTCTCGAAATCAGCCGTCAGCGCCTGTTGCAGCGCCAGTTTCTGCATCGCGGTTTCCATCATGCGCTGGTGATGGGGGGGCATCGAATCCCACACCGTCTTGTTGCAGGCCAGATGGTCCGAAGGCATCGAATGAAAGCCGGGATAGGTCGCATGCTGGGCGATGTCATAGATGCCCATGCTTTTGTTATTGGCAAGGATCGAGGCATCCGCGCCTTCGATGATGCCCGATTCCAGCGCGGTGAAGACCTCGGTGAAATCCATCACGACGGGTGAGGAACCCAGCTTTTCAAAGATCTTGGTCTGCATGCCGGGGGGGGACCGGAATTTCCAGTCCTGCATCGCCTCGACATCGGCCAGAGGGACCGTCGAGGCAAGCGATTCCTGCCCCACGACCCACCAGCCGACCAACTGCATGCCGTATTGGTTGTAAAGCACCTGCGCATCCGCAAGGCCGCCGCCCATGTAAAGCCAGCCAAGCTGCTGATAGGCGGTGTCATAGCCGCCCATGATGTCGCCCACGAACTGGAAGGCCGGGTTCTTGCCGGTCTGATAGGCGGCGCCGGTCATGTCGCAGTCCAGAATGCCGTTGGCGGCTGCGTCAAAGGTTTCCACCGTCGCCACGACCGGCGACGAATAGAACATCTCGATGGTGATCTCGCCATCCGACATGGTCATCACGTCATCGGCGAACTGGGCGGCGTTCTTGCCCGAGATGCTTTCAGGGCCGTAATGCGTCTGGATGCGCAGCGTCGTCGCCTGTGCGGGCAGCGCGAATCCGGCTGCCACCAATGCGGGGATAAGATAGGTCCGAAGTTTCATGGTTCCTCCCACGGAATTGTTCTTTTATGGGCCGGGGCGACACCGCTGCGTTTGCCCACTCCGGAGCCGACCGGCCTGAGTAAATAGCCTAGCGGCTTCGTCGGGGAATGCAATAGTTCTGGTATACCAAAACCGGTGCCGGGATCAGAATGCTTGAAATGCGACGGGCAGAGGCGGCAAATGGAACGAGCACAGGGCGGGATGATTGCGATGAACGAAAACACACTGGCCGAACAGCTTGCGGACGGGCTGCGCAGGGACATCCTTCTGGGGCGGCTCAAGCCCGGGGCGCGGATCAAGGAGCGCGACAGTTCCGCCGATCTGGGGGTCAGCCGCACGCCCCTGCGCGAAGCGATCCGCATTCTGGCCTCGGAAGGGCTGGTCACGCTGCGACCCTCGCGCAGCCCGGTCGTGGCGGATCCGTCGCTGAAGGAAATCACCGATGATCTGGTGGTGATGAACACGCTGGAAATCCTTGGTGCGCGGCTGGCCTGCATGAATGCGACCCCGCAGGAACTGGCGCAGATCGAGGCCCAGCATGAGGAAATGCTGCGATTGTCCGAGATCGCCGATGCGGTGACTTATTTTGAGGCCGACATGACCTTTCACCGCCAGATCACCGCAGCCTCGCACAATAATGCGCTGATCGACACCCATGGGGCCTATATGGCGCGGCTGTGGCGGCCGCGCTTTCTGGCGGCCAGCCTGCGGCGCGACCGGCCGCGCGTGCTGCGCCAGCATGGCGATATGGTGCGGGGGCTCAGGATCCGCGACATCGTGCTGGTCAGTGCCGAGATCGAAAGCCATATGCGGCATCTCGTTCTCAATATCACCGATATCTACCAGTCGCAGGACAGAGAGCGCGCCGAGGCCGAAGCCCCGGCGTAATGGGTTCGGCCGCGGCGGTGGGCGGGAGGATCCGGACCGCCGCCGCGCCGTTCAGTTCAGGGCGGTCAGTTGACAGCTGTCAGCAATGGCTTGCCCGCTACAAATGCCGCGATATTGGCACGCTGCAATGCGCCCATGCCCTTGCGCGTCTCGACCGTGGCAGAACCCTGATGCGGCTGCAGATGCGCGTTGGTCAGCTTCAGAAAACGCGGGTCCAGATCGGGCTCTACCCGGAACACGTCCAGCGCCGCGCCACGGATGCGCCCGGCCTCAAGCGCATCCAGCATCGCGGGCTCGTCGATGGTGGTGCCGCGCGAGATGTTGCAGATCACCGAATCCGGCCCCATCGCCTCGATCACGCTGCGTGAGACATAGCCTTCGGTCGCCTTGCCGCCCACCAGCGCCACGACAAGGTAGTCGCAATTCGCCGCCAGATCCTCGGGGCGTTCATGCCAGATCCAGCCTTCGGGCGTCTCCTTGCGGGACCGGCTGTGGTAATGGATCTCCATCTTGAAGGCGGCCATGCGGTCGGCAATCTCCCGCCCGATGCGACCCAGACCCATGATGCCGGCGCGTGCCCCGCTCAGCTTGCGGGCCAGTTGCGGATCGCCCTTGGACGACCAGTCGCCACGATGCAGCCAGGCCTCATTCGCCGTCAGGTTGCGGTTCAGCGCCAGCAGCATGCCGATGGCCAGATCGGCCACATCGTCATTCAGGACATCGGGCGTGTTGGTGACGCGGATATTGCGTGCGCTGGCGGCCGCGACGTCAATGGCATCATAGCCCACGCCAAAATTGGCAATCAGTTCCAGCCCCGGCAGCAGATCCATCTGCGCCGCCCCGAACGGCGAATGCCCCTTATAGGCCACGGCGCGCACCGCTGCGCGGCGGTCGGCGTCCAGCCCGTCCAGTCCTGCGGGCGAGGACAGTTCGGTCAGGTCATAATCCGCCCGCATCGGCGGAATATCCCATTCTGCATAGCTGCCAATCGACAGAACGACGGTCTTGGTCACGGCTTCTCCCCCCGGGATCTGGTGAATTCTGGTATACCGGACGCAGTCATAACGCTTGCCGCCGGGTATTTCCAGCACCGAGGTGGCGGTTCCGGACAGGATTGCTGCCGCGAACCGGACCCGGTGATCGGCGCATTGGTTCATTTCGCGCCCCGATGGGCGGGAAAGCGCCCCAGTCATGGGGGCGGGGGATGCTTTGCTTGCGACCTTGCGGAGGCAAGGATATAGCAATCATTGATCGGTAAATCGCAATTGCTGCCCTGGCCGGGCGGTTGGGATGTGTTGGTTTGCGCGCGATTGTTCAGGAGTGATTATGCTGGGTACACTACAGGGCGTCTTTTTCAGATTTGTTGATTCCCTGTCGCGTTTCCAGAAACAGACGGTTCTTTTCGCTGTTGATACCGTGATCGCCCCTCTGGCGCTGCTGGTCACCCTTTTTGTCGTTTCAGGTGGCAGCCCGGGTTCTGATCTGCTCCCCGGCCTCTGGCCGCTCTTTCCCGTCGTGGCGTTTCTGGCGGCGATTGCGACCTTGGCGCTGCGCATGACGCGCATTCAGCTCAAATCCTACGAGACGAGCGGCATCATGCGCACGGCCTGGATGGCCGTGATGGTTACGGCCGCGTTGCATTTCGTGATCGTCGCGGGGCGGGTGAACCTAGGCGCCGAGACCGTCATCCTGTTTGGAATGATCTTTTTTCTGGGATGTGCGATCACCCGCGTCCTGATGTTGCAGGTCCTGCTCTGGGCGCTTCGCGCCGGAGAGCCGCGCCGCCGCGTGCTGATCTACGGGGCGGGCAATACCGGGGTTCAGCTTGTCGCCGCCTTGCGCAATCATGCCAGCATCCGTCCCGTCGCCTTCATCGACGACAGTGCCGCGCTGCAGTCGCTTTCGGTCGCGGGGCTGCGCATCTATTCGCCTGACAAGATCCGGATGCTGGCCACCAGTCTTGGGGTCGACAGGGTGATCCTTGCCATGCCCTCCCTTTCGGCACCAAAACTGGCACAGATCGCGCGGCGGGTTCAGGCGATGGATCTCAAGGTGATGTCGGTGCCTTCCTTTGCGCAGCTTGTCGGGCTGGAGGATCTGCTCGACACGTTGAAACCCATTGAACCGGATGAATTTCTGGGCCGCATCCAGATCGACCGTGCCATGCCGCAGGGCGGGGAAACCTATCGGGGGCGCACGGTGCTTGTCTCGGGCGCAGGAGGCAGCATCGGATCAGAGCTTTGCCGTCAGTTGCTGCGCGCGCGTCCCGCCTGTCTGATCCTGTTCGAGATGAGCGAAATCGCGCTTTACACCATCGAGCGCGAATTGCGCGATCTGGCCGAAGGCAGTGATACGCGGATCGTGGCGGTTCTGGGCTCCTCCACCGACAGCCGCATGGCGCGTATGGTCATGGCCGAACATCGTATCGACGTGGTTTTCCATGCCGCCGCCTATAAACATGTGCCGCTGGTTGAATCCAATCCTCTTGCAGGACTGGCCAATAACGTGCTGGGCACCAGAACGCTTGGCGATGCCGCGAATGAGGCAGGGGTGCGGAAATTCGTGCTGGTTTCCAGCGACAAGGCGGTGCGCCCGGCAAATGTCATGGGGGCGTCTAAACGGCTGGCAGAACTGGTCATTCAGGATCTGGCCAAACGCGCCGAGAAGACACATTTTTCCATCGTGCGTTTCGGCAATGTGCTGGGATCTTCCGGTTCGGTCATCCCGCTCTTTCAGGAACAGATCGCCCGTGGCGGCCCGATCACCCTGACCCATGATGACGTGACTCGCTATTTCATGACGATTTCCGAGGCGTCTCAACTGGTGTTGCTGGCCGGATCCTTCAGCGATGAACAAAGCCGGGACAGTGCCGATGTCTTCGTGCTGGACATGGGCAAACCCATCCGCATCCGCGATCTTGCGCGGCAGATGATCGAACGCGCCGGATGCACCCTGCGCGATGAAGACAATCCTGAGGGCGATATCGAGATCCTTGTGACCGGCCTGCGTCCCGGGGAAAAGCTGCATGAGGAACTCCTGATCGGTGAGGGTCTTCTGACCACGCCGCATCCCAAAATCTTGCGGGCCCAGGAACAAAGCCTGTCTGAACTTCAGATGGCCTCGGCGCTGCGGGCGCTGCGCGGTGCGGTCGCCACCGGCGACAAAGAGGCCGCGCTGGATCTGGTCCGCACCTATGTCGAAGGCTACGGCCAATCGGCAAGAGTTGCTGCAAAGCTATGATGCCCAACCGATTTGGCGGCGCAGCAAAAGTGCGATTGCCCTGCCGGGCAGTGCAGAATAGTTTCGAATGAAAATTGAGGTTGGCATGACCAGACGATCCCCCCCCCTGAACGCGCTTCCGCTGACCGTTTCCGGTCTGCTGCGCGGGGGGGCAATGACGGCGGCGCTGCTTTGCGGCACGGCGGGAGCAGCCTTGCCCGAGACGCGGCCCAGCCTGAATTTCTATGGCGCGACGGGTCTGATCGACATGCCCTCGGGCGAATCGCAGCCCGACGGGCAGTTTTCGGTCTCGGTCGGCCATTTCGGCCCGATCACCCGCACCACGCTGTCCTTCCAGATCACGCCCCGGATCTCGGCCAGTTTCCGCTTTCTGGGCATTGCCAAATGGAATGCGCAGATCCCCCCGGCCGACCGGGTGGGGACCAATGCGTTCGACACCTATTACGACCGCAGCTTCGACCTGCGCTTCCGCGTGCTTGATGAAAGCCGCTACCTGCCTTCGGTAACGATCGGTCTGCAGGATTTCGCCGGAACCGGGGTGCTGGCGGGGGAATATGTCGCCGCGACCAAACATGTCACCCCCTCGGTCAAGGTGACGGCGGGTCTGGGCTGGGGACGGCTGGGCAGCAATGGCAGCATCGGCTCGGTCTTTGGTGATCGTCCTGTCGCCACGGTCGGGCAGGGCGGGCGCCCGAACTGGGACCAATGGTTCCGCGGGCCTGCAGCCCCCTTCGCCGGTGTGGAATGGCAGATCAACCCGAGCTGGACTTTCAAGGCCGAATATTCCTCGGATGCCTATGAGGAAGAGGCCGGGCGGCGCGGCACCTTCGACCGCAAAAGCGATTATAACTTCGGCGTGGAATATCAGAAAAGCGACAGTTTTCGTGTAGGGGCCTATTATCTTTACGGCTCCCGTGTAGGACTTGCGGGTCATATCATGCTGAACCCGCGCAAATCCGCCGCGATAGATGAGCCCGCGCCCGCCCCCGTGCGGCCCCGTCCGCCGCGTTCGGATGTGGCGGCATGGTCGGGCGACTGGGTGACGCAGGCCGATGCGGGGGGCATCCTGCGTGGCAATATCGCGCGGCGGCTGGAAGATGACGGCATCCTTGTCGAAAGCCTTGGCTACAGTGCGGGCGTGGCGCAGCTGCGCATCCGCAACACACGTCTGATGTCCGAGGCGCAGGCCGTAGGCCGCGCCGCGCGGGTGTTGAGCCAGACCCTTCCCGCCTCGGTCGAACGGTTCGAGATCGTGCCGATGGTCAATGGCCTGCCCACGGCCGCAGCCGTGATGAACCGCGCCGATCTTGAGGCGCTGGAGTTTTCGCCGGATGCGACCGCGCGGATGCAGGACCGGGTGGCGATCACGGATGTGGCCGGTGATGCCCCCGGCATGGTCGCGCGCGATCCCGACCTTTACCCCCGTCTGACATGGTCACTTGGCCCCTATGGCCGGCTGGGCCTGTTCGATCCGGATGGCCCGATCCGCGCCGATGCCGGGCTGCGCCTGTCGGGCCGCTATGACCTTGCCCCGGGTTGGGTGCTGTCCGGGTCGGTGACGCAGAAGGTTGTGGGCAACCTGGACGACTATGACCGCCCGTCGAATTCGGTTCTGCCGCGCGTGCGCACCGAGGGTTATCTTTACGACCGCAATGACGGGCCTGCGCTCGAGAACCTGACCCTGGCCTGGTATGGCAAGCCGGGCCGCGACATCTATACCCGCGTTACAGGCGGCTATCTGGAACGGATGTTCGGCGGCGTTTCGGCCGAGGTGCTGTGGAAACCCGCCGGAAGCGCGCTCGCCCTCGGGGCCGAGGTGAACTATGCCCGGCATCGCGACTTCGACCAGCGCTTCGGCTTTCAGGATTACAGCATCGTGACCGGCCATCTGTCGGCCTATTACGAATTCGGCAATGGCTATCTCGGGCAGGTCGATGTCGGGCGCTATCTGGCCGGAGATATCGGGGCGACCGTCTCTCTTGACCGGGAATTCGCGAATGGCTGGCGCGTTGGGGCCTTTGCCACCAAGACCGATGTTTCCTCGGCTGATTTCGGCGAGGGATCGTTTGACAAGGGCATCCGGGTGGTCATTCCGCTGGGAACCGCATTGGGAACGCAGACGAAATCCAGCTATCGCACGACCTTGCGCCCGATCACACGCGATGGCGGGGCGCGGCTGAATGTCGACGGGCGGCTTTATGAAACCGTGCGCGAGACCCATGGCGGGCGGCTGGATGCGCAATTCGGAAGGTTCTGGAAATGACGCGGACGGCGATGATGCGCCCGGCGGCCTGTTTTGCCGCGCTGCTGCTGGCGGGCTGCGGGTCCGATCCTGAACAATTGCCGGTGTTGGGCATGGCCCGCGATGCGGTGCAGTCGACCCGCGCGGCACCCGCCGCGCAGCCGAAGGATCTGGGATTGACGCGCGCCTATATCGCCACGCTTTCGGCGCCGGTCGATCTGGTGACGATCGAACGGGTCGGCGCGCAGGGGGTGATCGCGCGAATCGCCACCAATGGCGGGGTAGAGACCTGGTCATCGGTCGATAACAAGACGCTGGGCCTGCGGCAGGGAATCGTCACCGCGACCCGTGGTCTGGGGGCAGATCTGATTTCGGCCTCGGTGCCCTCGCCGGGGCAGGTTGCAAGCGATGGTGGGCATCACCGCCGCAGCCATGTCGTGCTGGGGCCGGATGATGCGGCGGTCGCGCAGGTTTATGACTGCCGCGTGTCGCTTGTCGGACCCGAAACCGTCAGCTTTGTCGAGCGCAGCTACCAGACCCGCCACTTTCAGGAAGCATGCAGCAGCCCGATGGGCGGATTCCGGAATGACTATTGGTTCCAGATCGGCGGAAAGCTGCGCCAGTCGCGTCAGTTTGTAAGCGATGACGCAGGATATGTGCTCATTAAGCATCTATCCGATTGAGTTTTTGACTTTCCTGCCTTTGACTTGGTCCCACCCTGTGCTAGGAAAGAGCGTGAACCCTCGCGGTCAAATGGAGATACGATTATGAAGAAGATTACCACCATCCTCGCAGCTGCCGCAACGGTTGCTTCCTCGGGCTTCGCCTATGCTGGCGGCGCCAATGAGGTCATTGTCGAACAAGAGCCCGTTGTGGTTGTTCAGCAATCCTCCAGCTCCTCGGCGCCGGGCGCTGCCGGTTCGCTGGGTGGTCTGGGTGCAGGCGGCGCTGCTGCCGCAGTTCTGGGCGTCGCCGTTCTGGCAGCCGCGCTGTCCGACAGCTCCAGCTCGACGACCACCACCAACAACTGATTTTCCGTCAGAACGGAATGGATCGGGGGCCAACCGGGTTGGCCCCCGTATCAATTTGAAGGGCCGGCATGTTTGCACGCCTCCTAGGCATCTGGGAACGCCTGAACCGCGTCGATCTGAGCCTGATCTCGGCCGGGGTGGCCTTTTTCGGGTTTCTTTCGGTGTTTCCGGCCATTGCCGCCGTCATCACGATCTGGGGCTTCGCCTCGGATCCGACGGTGATTCGGGCGCAACTGAATCTGGCGCAGGACTACCTGCCAGCCGATGCCTATATCCTGCTTTATGGACAGGTTGAGCGGCTTCTGGCCACGACCGGCAGTTCGCTGGGTCTGGCGACGCTGGTTTCCCTTCTGATCGCAACATGGTCGGCGCGGGCCGGGGTTGCCGCCCTGATCGGTGGCGTCAATGCGATCCATGGATTTCCGGCGCGGGCCGGTCTGCACGGCGTGCTGCGGGCGCTTGTTCTGACAATGATGCTGGTGGCGCTGGTGATCGCGGCCATGGCGATGACGGTCATCACACCGGTCATTCTGGCGGTTCTTCCCCTGGGACCGGCTGAAAGCTTTGCGCTGGAAGCCGTGAATTTCGCAGTCGGCCTGCTGCTGGTGGTTCTGGCCATCGCGATGACCTATCGCCTTGGCCCGAACTGGCGCGGCTCGGGGTTTCGGCCCCGCCTTCTGACGATCGGGCTTTTTGTCGCGGTCACGCTTTGGGCTGCGGCCTCGCGCGGGCTGGTATTCTACCTGACCAATTTCGCGGATTATTCCAAGGTCTATGGTTCTATCGGTGCCGTTGCCGCGCTGCTGATGTGGTTCTATCTCAGCGCGTTTGCGGTGCTGCTGGGGGCGTCAGTGGATGCGATGCGACGCCCCGATCCGGATGCCGATGTGCCACAGGACTATCCCTTGCCTGCAACGGATGACCGGGAGGCCGCCCCCCCGGCCACACGCTGACCGCGCCAGCCTGTCCGCTCAGTAATCCTTTTCGACGAAGATCCCGATCCCGGCCTCGCCGGATGCGCCCATGGACCCGCGCACTGTCACGCCGGGCTTCACATCAAGGTTCAGGTTGATGCGGCTGCGTCCCTCCTGATCGACCTCGACCTCGGTATAGACGTTTTCCGAGATGTATTTCCCGGCGGTCAGTGACGCATTGCCCTCGGCATCGGTTTGCAGGTCCAGATCATCCAGCCCGAACCCGCGCCGCAGGCTGCCGATGATGCCTTCACCGCCGCGTCCGGCAAGGGTCGCCACCGCCGCTGCAAGCTGTGCGGCCTGCAGGGCCGAAATCTTGTCCAGTCCGCGCCCGAACAGCAGCCGCGCCAGAACCTCTTCCTGCGGCAGTTCCGGGCTTGAGGCAAAGCGCACTTCGGGTTCATTCGCCGGACCCTCGACAATGATCGAGGTTACGATCCCATCACTTTCATTCGAGGCCCGGACATCCAGATAGGGGATCAGCCCCCCCTGCATGGACAGCCGCGCCGAGGTCAGATCCAGCCGCTTGCCCAGAATGTCGAAGCGGCCCCGGATCAGGTCGAACTGCCCAAAGGGGATGATATCGGCTGTGGTGCCGCGCAGCGTGACCGAACCGCCAAGCTCGGCATCCAGCCCGCGGCCGCGGATGAAGATGCGGGCAGGCGCGTTCACCAGAAGATCCAGCCGGAAGGCACCGCTGCCGCGCCGGGTTTCGGCACTGCCCGGTTCGGTGGCGGGGAATCCGGCCCGGGCGCGGGTGGTGCGAACCGCTCCCGGTTCGCCCTGATGCTGCAACCCGGCCAGATCGCCGCCGCCGGAAAATCCGGTATCGGGAATGCGCAGCTCGGTTTCCCCTACCTCGATCCGGCCAGCAATCAGCCCGCCACCGGTCAGGGGCCCGCTCAGACGCAGTTCACCGTCCAGCGTGGTGCGGTAGAAATCCGGGTCGCGCAACCGTAACCCCTCCAGCGCGACGGTCAGGTTCGATGCAAAGGGCGCGGCCATGCCAACGGAGCCGCTGACCCGCATCTGCCCGCCGCTGGTCGCCCCCAGCGTGCCGTTCAGGTTGACCGAACCGCCGCCCAGCCGGGCCTGTGCCTCGATCCCTTCCAGCGAGAAGGGCAGGGCGGGGTCTGAAAACCGCCCGCCCGAAAGCTGCGCATTGCCCGACAGCGAGGACAGCGCCAGCGGACCGTTCAGGCGCAGATCAAACCGCGTCTGGCCGGATACGGCGCGCGTCCCAAGGAAAGGATTGGCCAGTGCCGCCTGCGCCGAGCCGGTGACCGAAAGATCCGCCGTGCCAAAGTCAGGGGCAAGCCTGCCCGCAACCCGCGCGTCAATCCCGCCCGGACCAGTGCCCGCCAGATCGACGACAAATCCCGAACTGTTCTCGGTCACTGTGCCCGACAGCCGGACAGGACCGGGGAATTCTGGCATGATCAGCGCCAGATTGGCCAGCCGACCCTCCAGCGCAATGCGCCTCAGGCTGTCGGATACCGTGCCGGTTGCGCGTGCCTCCAGTTGCGGATTGTTCAGCCGCGCGCTTTCAACCTCCAGCCGACCGTCGCGCAGATTGACACTGGCCTCGATCGTGCTTTGCCCCGCCAGCAGGCGGTCGGCCTGTGGCTGGCCGATACCAAGACCACGGCCCTGCCCGCGCAGTTCCAGCCGTCCCGCATCCAGCGTGCCGGTGGCGCGCAGATCGGCGTTCAGCCCGCCACGAAAGGAGCGCCGGACCGCGCCGATATCCGGCAGGGCCACGCGCAGGGCCAGATCACTGCCCGCCGGATCATAATGCCCCTCGGCGGTGGCGTTGATCTGCGCATTGCCGATCCGGGCCGTTGTGATGTCATAGCGTCCGTCCCGCAGCCCCACATCCAGCGTTACCCGGCTTTCGCCCGTCAGCAGCCCGTCCAGATCGGCGATGCCGCTGCGCAGGGACTGACCGGTGCCATCAAGTTGCACTTGCCCCTCGTCCAGTGTGCCGGTGAACCTCGCCTCGGCGCGCAGCGATCCGTCATAGCCCGCCCCCAGAACCGACAGATCGGCAAAGGTGAAGCCCGCCGTGATGTCATTGCCGGTAGAGGACAGCCTGCCGCTGGCCTCGGCCGTCAGTTGCCGGGCCAGAAGGTCGAACTGCCGCAGCAGCAGGCCGCTTTCGTCACGCTTTGCCGACAGGGTCATGGTGCTGCGCCCGGTCAGCAGGCGGTCTGCCTCATCAATGCCGATGGCAAGATTGGTGGTTGCCAGTTCCGCATCGCCGTCGAAATCGCCGCCCAGCAGGCTGCCATCGCCCTTGGCCGTCAGGCGCACCGCACCCGACAGGGGGCGACCGGCCAGCCCGGCCAGCCGTGTCAGATCATCATAGCGCGCCTCGATGCGGCCCGAGACCGGAAAGCCGTTGGCCAGATCCCCCAGTCGCCCGTTCAGCGCCAGCCCGTAATCGCTGCCATCCAGCGTCAGTTGCCCGATCCGCAGGCCAAGCCCGCCGCGCTGCCAGTCAAAAATCGCGCGGCCCGTTACTGCGCTGCCCAAAGCCTCGGCCAGCGCGGCATCGGCAGGGGCCACGCCTTCGGCGCTGAACCGCAAGGTGCCGCCGACGATATCGCCACCATCTGCCGGCGCCCGCCGCGTGATCCGGCCCGAACCGGTAAGTTCGGCCTGGTCCAGTTGCAGATCGTCGCGTTGCAAGCCTTGCAGACTGGCCGAGGCCCGCCAGCCATCACCGCGTGCCGCGTCAAATCCCAGCCGGATATCCGCCGAGGTCAGCCGCGTCTCGACTTCTCCGGACAAAGGCAGCAGCACCGCAGACCCATCGGGCAGGCCCAGCCGTCCCTCCAGCGTCAGGCGCTGGGGCAGGCCATCCGCCGCGATTTCGGCAGCGCCGTCCAGTTGCAGCGCCCGGGTCGTGACCGACAGCGACCGCAGGCTGATCTGTCCCAGCGGGCCGCGCAGACCGGCAGTGCGCAAGGCGATTTCGGGGCCGAAGAAGTCCTGATATTCCGGCAGGAACAGCGGGGCGAGATCGCCCGCGATATCGGCGCTGAACTCGGTGCCGCCGCCCTCGGCTGCGGCAACCGTCACCTCACCGTCCAGCCGGGGCTGACCATCGGTTTCCAGCGCAATCGTCGTGACCAGATTGCGGATCGGACCGCTGCCTTCGACCGCCAGCCGCACCGCAGGATCACCCGGCAGCCCCATCAGCCGCGCAGCGACGCCGCCGGGGCCTTCCTCGGCGGTGATGCTGATTTCGGTCTGGCCGGTGGCATTGGCATAGGACAGATCCAGATCGACCCGCCCCGATTTGCCCGCATCGGTGCGCAGCAGTTCCAGTTTCGCACTGCCCTCACCGTCCGACAGATTGGCCGAGGCCTCAAGCGTGGCGGTGATCTCTTCACCGAGCAGGGATGCGCCCAGGGTCAGGCTCTGGATCGACAGCTTGCCGATATCGACGGAAACGGGCAGTTCAGGAAGGGAAAACCCACCCGCCTCGGCCGCCGGAACATCGCCTTCC
Source organism: Szabonella alba (assembly GCF_016765775.1). Classification (GTDB taxonomy): domain Bacteria; phylum Pseudomonadota; class Alphaproteobacteria; order Rhodobacterales; family Rhodobacteraceae; genus Szabonella; species Szabonella alba. The sequence continues at coordinate 115,319 of NZ_JAESVN010000001.1, forward strand.
GCCCCAACCGGTGCGCGTTCGACCGTGACCTGCGCTGCGGACAGTTCATTGACCGAGATTTCCCCGCGCAGCACGGCCAGCCGGTTCCAGTCCAGCACCACATCGGTCAGTGTGATCCAGACGCCCTGTTCATCGGCAATCGTCAGACTGTCCATCGCGGCACGCGAGGACAGCGCCCCGCGAAAGCCGGTGACGGTAACCTGACGGCCCGACCCGGACAGATTGTCCTCCAGAAAGGCGGTGAAACGATCCCGCTCTTCTGTCGGGGTCTGCGCGATGGCGGGAACCGTGCCAAGACCCAGCGTTCCGGCCAGCAGAAGAGGAAGAATGAAATGCCGCATCAGAACGCCTGCCCTATACCGATATAGACCTGCACACCGTCGCCCGTATCGCCCGAGACGGGGGCCGCGACATCCAGCCGGATCGGCCCGAAGCCGGTGTCATAGCGCAGGCCAAGACCGGCCCCCGCATGGCTGTCGCTGACGCCCGATCCATCCGCGCCGATGAACCCCGCATCGACAAAGCCGACAACGCCGATCCGTTCGGTCAGCTTGGCCCGGACCTCGGCGGAAATCGCGGCAAAGGTGGTGCCACCCGTGCGCAGCGTACCGCCCTCGAGCACATTCACGCCCAGTGACTGATAGGGCTGGCCGCGCACGGTGCCGCCCCCCCCGGAATAGAACAACAGATCGCGCGGCGTGCCCTGCAGGCTGGTTCCGAAGACGCCGCCAAGCTGCATCCGGCCCGCAAGCGTTATCCGGTCGTCCGCGCCGAAACTGTAATAACCGCGCGCATCGACCGTGCTGCGCAGCCCGGAATCGGTGCTGCCGAAACCAAGGAAGGGCCGCAATTCGGCATCGACATAGAACCCCCGCTTGGCATCGGTGGTGGAATCGCGACGATCCCAGTTGACGCCCACTGGCAGGCCGAGCGTCTGGAACTTGGTGCGCCCGGCCGCATCCGTGACCTGCGAATACTGGAAGTCGATCCCGGCGCGATAGGTCAGGCTGTCCGAGACATATTGCGTGAAGCCCAGACCGATCTCACCGAAGTTGCGGTCGAAATCTGCCTCGTTCTCCTGCCCGATGCGAAAGCGGAAGGTGGCGGTCGTGTCGCGGGTCAGGGTCGCGGGGCGGTCGATGGTGACGCCCAGCACATAATCCGCACCACTGTCCTTGGCGCCGATCTGCGCGATCTCGGCATCGACGCGCAGACGCTCCCCCCCACGCAGAAGATTGCGATGCAGCCAGTAGCCCGAGATTTTCGCGCCCTCGCTGCTGGCGATCTCAAGCCCATAGCTGTAGCGGCGGGTCTTTTCCTCGACCACCTGCGCCGTGATGCCAAGAATATCGGGCGCGGTGACGGTTTCGTCCTCGACCAGCGTGACCGACCGGAACACCCCGCTGCGGCGCAGCCGGTTCGCGGCGTCCTCCAGTTCTTCGGGGTCGTAGGTTTCGCCTTCGGGCAGGCCCGCGATCCGCTTCAGCCGCCGCAGATCCATGCGTTCGGCGCCTTCCACCTGCAAGGGGCCGAAACGCAGCCGCGGCCCGGCGGCCAGCGTCAGATCCGCCGAAAGGCGTGCCTTGGGATGATCAGCGATCAGATCCTGACCCGAGACCCGGGCCTTGGCATGGCCCACATTGCGCCAGCCATCCACCGCCGCCTCTGCCGCGTCGCGGATCAGCCCGCTTTGCGCCGGTTGCCCCGCAGCATAGCCTGCGGGCAGTTCGGTGCCTTGCGCCAGCGGTGCGGCGGCGGCCCGGTCGAACAGGAATTGCGGGCCGGGATCGACGGTGACGACGATGCGGTCAATCCGGCTTGGCGCGTCCAGCGGCGGAATGGCCGCCGCCTCGCGCCCGTCCACCTGAACCTCGATCACCGCCGAATAATGCCCCAGCGCATAAAGCGCGCCCAGAAGGCGCGCATATTCGCCGCGCGCGGTTACCAACAGGTCCTGCGCGTTCTCGCTGCCCTCGGCCTCGGCGGCCAGCAGGCCCGAGGCATCGCGCACCGCCTGCTGCAGATCTTCCGACCCGCCGCGCAGATCGAATGTCACAGCCTCCAGCGCCGCTGCCGGCGTTCCTGCCATCAGCAAAGCCGCAAGCATCCATGCCGGGCGCCGCAGCGCCGTTCCGATCCTTTGTGACATTCCACGCCTGTTTGCACCAATATACGCAATATGTATGCCAGTCGCCGCGCGGCGATACAATTGAACGATGACGTGAAACATCCCGGGATTGCCCGCTTTTAGGAGCGCCGCAGTGAAGGCCGGAGAAATCCTGCCGATCCTGTTACCAAATCCGGGGATTTCGTGACCAGATCACCGCAGGACGGGGGTGGGGGCGCCTATTGTGCCGCAACATCGCGGCCCGGGGCATCCCGCGCGGCGGGGTCGCGGCCCGCGCCCAGCATCCCCTCGGTCACCGCCGACAGCGCCAGCGCCGCCGCGCCATGCGCCCAGAGCAGATCGCCCCAGGCATGGATCTCGATGGGCGGGCGGGGGCGGCCAGTGACGATGGCCAGATTGTCCATCTCGGCCAGTGTGTCATCGGCATAAAGGTAGTCATAGCGCATCCGTTCGCCTGACAGGATGATCAGCGAAGGGTCGAACAGATTGACAATATTCGACAGGCCCACCGCCAGATAGCGCCCCGCGCGGCGGAAGATCGACCTTGCGGCGGGATGGCCCGCCTTGGCATGGTCAAACAGGCTTTCCAGCAGCACGGTGATCGACTGGCTGTCCTTGTTGACCCAGTTCAGCGCGGTCGAGGCTTCGCGCGCCAGCGCGTAATCGGCGATATAGGCCTCAAGGCAGCCGCGCTGCCCGCAGCGGCATAGTGCGCCGTCCAGTTGCACCTTGGTATGGCCAAGCTCCATCCCCAGACCCTGCGCGCCGCGATAGATGCGATGGTTCAGCACCAGACCCATGCCGACGCCATGTTCGATGGTGACGACGGCAAAATCCGACAATCCGCGCCCGGCCCCGAACCACAATTCGGCCAGCGTCACCAGATTGGCGTCATTGTCGACATGGACCGGCAGGCCCAGATGCGCCGTGGCGGCACGGGCAAGGTCTATGCCGCGTCCGGCCAGAACCGAGGACCACATGACCTGCCCGGAATTGCAATCGACGAATCCCGGCAGGCCAAGGCCCAGTGCCGCCAGATCGCCCCGGTCCAGTCCCGCCCGCGCGCAGACCGTATTCAGCAGGGTGGCGGTGGTTTCCAGCAATTGCGGAAGCTGCATTTCCCCCGGCTGGCGCGGCACCACCGCGTCGGCGATCAGATTTCCCGCGAAATCGACGATCACGGCGGTATGTTCGCGATCCGAGATCTTCATGCCCGCCACGCGATACGCCTCGCGCCGCACGCCCAGCGCCACGGCGGGGCGTCCGCGCCCGGTTTCGCCTTCTCGCGGAGCTTCCCTTGGGGCGGCAACTTCCTCGATCAGCCCGGCCTCGATCAGTTCCGAGGTGATCGTGGTGACCGAGGCAGGACTGACCCCCAGCTCCTTGGCGACCTGAACCCTTGCGATCAGCCCTGCCGCCCGCACCCGTTCAAACACCTGTTGGCGCAGTGGGCGCTGCGAATCGGACAAGGGCGGGATCAGCGGACCGACGCCCTTGCGGCCTTCCTGCAGTTCTGTCGACTCGATCCGAGGCTTCATTTATTCGATGTCCGAACTAAAACTGACGGGTTTCGGTGGGTTTCAGGTGTGATCTGCCGAAATTTTGCTGCAGTGCGGCGAATATTCGGTGATATTTCTTGCACCTTGAGGATTGCGGATTATTTTTATTTTGACAACTGAAATTAATATCGGCATTTTCCCGATGTGTCGGCGAATCCGCCGGACCGGCCATGCGCTGGCCGCATCCACAGGGAGGATATTCATGCGTAATGCATTCATGCTTGCCGTTGTCGCGGCAACCGGGTTCTCGTCGGCCGCGCTGGCGCAGGGCCTGACCGTTGGCGTGTCCTGGTCGAACTTTCAGGAAGAACGCTGGAAAACCGATGAGGCCGCGATCAAATCCGCGCTGGAAGCGGCCGGAAACTCTTATATCTCGGCCGATGCGCAGGCCTCGGCCGCCAAGCAGCTGACCGATGTCGAGGCGCTGATTGCGCAGGGCGCGAATGCGCTGATCATCCTTGCGATGGACAAGGACGCCATCGGACCCGCCGTCGATGCCGCTGCCGCCGAAGGCATTCCGGTCGTCGGCTATGACCGGCTGATCGAGGATGAACGCGCCTTCTATCTGACCTTTGACAACAAGGGCGTGGGCCGCATCATCGCCGAAACCGTGAAGGCCGCGCAGCCCGAGGGCAATTTTGCGATCATCAAGGGCGACCCCGGCGATCCGAACGCCAATTTCCTGCGCGAAGGCATGGAGGAAGTGCTGGCCGAGGATGTCGCGGCGGGCAAGATCACCATTGTCGGCGAATCCTTCACCGATGGCTGGCGTCCCGAAGGCGCGCAATCGAACATGGAACAGATCCTGACGGCGAATAACAACGATGTCGATGCGGTTCTGGCCCAGAATGACGGCATGGCGGGCGGTGTCATCGCGGCGCTGTCGGCGCAGGGACTGACGATTCCGGTCGGCGGTCAGGACGGCGACCTTGCCGCGCTGAACAGGGTTGCACGCGGCACGCAGACCGTTTCGGTCTGGAAGGACAGCCGCCAGCTTGGCAAGGCGGCGGCCGAGATCGCGGCGGCGCTGGCCGGTGGCACGGCGCTGGATGCGGTTCCCGGCGCGGTGAAATGGTCGGGCGGTGAGAATGGCGTCGAGATGAACGCGATCTTCCTTGAACCGACCCCGGTCACCAAGGACAATCTGAACGTCGCCATCGACGCGGGCCATATCTCGAAAGAGCAGGCCTGTGAGGGTGCCATGGCCGGCGTTTCCGGCTGCTGATACCGGGCTTCCGGCGTCGGGCATGTCCCGGCGCCGGACCTTCGGACGATGTGTCCTGACCGCTTTTGCCCTGAACGAACGCCCGGCGCCGGATGCGCCGCCCCTTTCGCGCGACTGAAGGCCCGGCGGGACTGGTCCCCCTGCGGCCCCGTCTGCACATTCCCCTTCCTCAGTGCCGGACGTATCCCATGACCCAATCTGCCCAACAAACTGCCCGCGACGGCAAGGACGGCAACGTCCTGTCGCGTTTTCTCAAAGCGACCGAGATCGACACGCGCCTTCTGGGCATGGTCGGGGCGCTTTTGCTGATCTGGATCGGCTTTCATTTTTACGGCATGATGAAATTCGGCACCGGCGCCTTTCTGACGCCGCGCAACCTGTGGAACCTGTCGGTGCAGACCGCGTCGATCGGGATCATGGCCTGCGGCATGGTTCTGGTGATCGTGACCCGGCATATCGACCTGTCGGTGGGGTCGGTTCTGGGCTTCACCGCGATGATCATGGGCATGGTGCAGGTGCGCTGGCTGCCTGAGGTTTTCGGACTGGGCCATCCGATGATCGTCGTGCTGACCATCCTTGTCGGGCTGGTTCTGGGCGCGATGGTCGGGGCGCTGCATGGATGGCTGATCGCCTATCGCGGCATTCCCGCCTTTATCGTCACGCTGGGCGGCCTGCTGGTCTGGCGTGGCATGGCGTTTCTGGTGGCGCGCGGTGAAACGATTTCCCCGGTCGACAGCACATTCGCTCTGCTGGGCGGCGGGCCCTATGGGTCGGTCGGTGCGCTGGGCAGCTGGATCGTCGGCGCGATCTGCTGCGCGGGTGTGGTGTTCCTGATCGTCAACGGACGCTCGCAGCGGCGCAAGTTCGACTTTCCCCTGCGCCCCGTCTGGGCAGAGTATTTCCTTGCAGCCCTTGGCTGCGGGCTGATCGTCGGCACAGTGCTTCTGTTCAACAATTATCCCTGGCCCATCGGCATCGTGCGCCAGTATGCGGCCGCCAATGACATCACACTGCCCGAGGGCGGGTTGTTCATCAGCCATGGCTTTGCCATCCCGGTGCTGATCCTGATCGCGGTGGGCATTTCCATGACCATCCTGATGACCCGCACCCGGTTCGGCCGCTATGTCTTTGCCATCGGGGGCAACCCTGATGCAGCCCTGCTGGCGGGGATTGACGTGAAATGGGTCACGGTCAAGATCTTCGCGCTGATGGGGTTCCTGACCGCGCTGGCCGCGATTGTCGCCTCGGCACGGCTCAATTCCGCGACCAATGCCCTTGGCACGCTGGATGAGCTTTACGTCATCGCCGCTGCCGTGATCGGGGGCACGTCGCTCGCCGGTGGCGTCGGCACGATCTATGGCGCGATCCTTGGCGCGCTGGTGATGCAAAGCCTCAAGACCGGGATGGTGCTGATCGGCTTTGACGCCGCGATCCAGAACATCGTCGTGGGGGCCGTGCTGGTTCTCGCCGTCTATGTCGACATCCTTTACCGCAAGCGCAGCAAGTGAGGGCCGGAACCATGCCTGCAAATACTGGAACACCGCTGGTCGAACTGCGCGACATCTCTATCGCCTTCGGCGGGATCAAGGCGGTCGACCGCGTCACCGTCGATCTTTACCCCGGCGAGGTGGTGGGCCTTCTGGGCCATAATGGCGCCGGGAAGTCCACGCTGATCAAATGCCTGTCGGGGGCATACCGCGCCGATGCTGGTGAGGTGTTCATCAATGGCGAAAAGGTGGAAATCACCAATCCCCGCGATGCCCGCGCCCATAATATCGAAACGATCTATCAGACGCTGGCGCTGGCCGACAATCTGGACGCGGCCTCGAACCTGTTTCTGGGGCGCGAACTGGTGACAGCGGCCGGTTTCGTCGATGATGCGCGGATGGAGGCCGAGACGCGCAAGATCATGGCGCGGCTGAACCCGAATTTCGCCAAGTTCAACGTGCCGGTTTCGGCCCTGTCGGGCGGGCAGCGCCAGTCGGTCGCCATTGCTCGCGCGGTCTATTTCAACGCCCGCATCCTGATCATGGATGAACCGACCGCCGCCCTTGGCCCGCATGAAACGCAGATGGTGGCCGATCTCATTCAGGAGCTGAAAAAGCAGGGCATCGGCATTTTCCTGATCGAGCATGACATCCATGCCGTGATGGATCTGTGCGACCGCGCCTCGGTCATGAAGAACGGACAGCTTGTCGGCACGGTCAATGTCGCCGATGTGACAGATGAGGATATCCTCGGCATGATCATTCTGGGCAAGAAGCCCGGGCAGGCCGCCTGATGTATCTTGGTCTCGATCTTGGAACCTCGGGGCTGAAGGGCCTTCTGATCGGCGAGGATCAGAAGGTTCTGGCCGAGGCACAGGCCCCCCTGACCGTGCAGCGCCCGGCGGATGGCTGGTCGGAACAGCGGCCCGCCGACTGGATCACCGCCGCCGAAACGGTGATGGATCAGTTGTCCCGGCAAGGGCTTGAAAATGTGCGCGGCATCGGGCTGTCGGGGCATATGCATGGCGCGACGCTGATTGATGCGCGCGATGAGGTTCTGCGCCCCTGCATCCTGTGGAACGATACGCGCAGCGCTGACGAGGCCGCCGAACTGGATGGCGACCCGATGTTCCGGCGCATTTCCGGCAATATCGTCTTTCCGGGCTTCACCGCGCCGAAACTGCTTTGGGTGGCCCGGCATGAACCGCAGATCCGTGACCGTGTGGCCATGGTGCTGCTGCCCAAGGATTACCTGCGGCTTTGGCTGACCGGTGAACATGCGGCGGAAATGTCGGATGCGGCGGGGACAAGCTGGCTGGATACCGGCGCGCGCGACTGGTCGGATGATCTGCTGGCCGCGACAGGCCTGACCCGCAGTCAGATGCCGCGACTGGTCGAAGGGTCTGAGGTTTCGGGCCAGTTGCGCAACAGTCTTGCCGCCCGCTGGGGCCTGCCCACAGGCGTGCCCGTCGCGGGCGGGGCGGGGGACAATGCCGCTTCGGGCATCGGCGTGGGCGTGGTCCGGGCGGGTGATGCCTTTGTCAGCCTTGGCACATCTGGCGTGCTGTTTGCCGCCAATGACGGCTATCAGCCCAGCCCGGACACGGCGGTGCATACGTTCTGCCACGCGCTGCCGGGCACATGGCACCAGATGGGGGTGATCCTTGCCGCCTCGGATGCGCTGAACTGGTATGCGGGGCTGGTGGGGCAGGGCGCGGGCGATCTGACCGCCGAACTTGGCCCGCTGCAGGCACCGGGCAAGACGCTGTTCCTGCCCTATTTGGGCGGCGAGCGCACGCCGTTGAACGATGCCGGCATCCGGGGCGCCTTTCTGGGGCTGGAACATGCGACCGACCGTACTGCCGCCACCCGCGCCGTGCTGGAAGGCGTGGCCTTCGCGCTGCGCGACTGCCGCGATGCGCTGGCCGCGACCGGAACGCGCATAGATCGCTTGCTGGCGGTCGGGGGCGGCTCGCGCTCGGATTACTGGTTGTCGGTCATCGCAACCGCGCTGGGCGTTCCGGTGCAATTGCCCGCAGCGGGTGATTTCGGCGCGGCCTATGGTGCCGCGCGTCTGGGCATGATGGCGGCAACCGGGGCGGGGGCCGAGATCGCGACCGCCCCGCCGATTGCCCGCCAGATCGACCCCGATCCCGGCCTTGCCGCCGCCTTCGACACTTCCTTCGGCCGCTACCAAGCGGCGCAAACCGCCATCAAGGGCCTGACATGACCGAGTTTTTCCGCGATATCCCGAAAGTCACCTATCAGGGTGCCAGCAGCCCCAATGAATTCGCCTTCCGCCACTACAACCCCGATGAGGTTGTGATGGGCAAGCGGATGGAGGATCATCTGCGCTTTGCCGTCGCCTATTGGCACAGTTTCGCATGGCCCGGCGGCGACCCGTTCGGGGGGCAGACCTTTGACCGCCCTTGGTTCGGCGATACGATGGATCTTGCCCGCCTCAAGGCAGATGTGGCGTTCGAGATGTTCGATATCCTTGGCGCACCCTTCTTTTGCTTCCACGATGCCGATGCCCGGCCCGAAGGTGCCAATTTCGCCGAAAGCCAGCGCAATCTTGAGGAAATCACCGATTATTTCGCCGCCAAGATGGAAGGGTCGAAGACCCGCCTGCTGTGGGGCACGGCGAACATGTTCAGCCACCGGCGCTGGATGTCCGGGGCCTCGACCAACCCTGACCCCGAAGTGTTCGCTTATGCCGCCGCCACGGTGAAGGGCTGCATGGATGCGACGCATCGGCTGGGTGGCGCGAATTACGTCCTGTGGGGCGGGCGCGAAGGCTATGAAACGCTGCTGAACACCGATCTGGGGCAAGAGGCCGACCATATGGGCCGCTTCCTGTCGATGGTGGTCGACTACAAGCACAAGATCGGCTTTGACGGCGCGATCCTGATCGAACCCAAGCCGCAGGAGCCGTCGAAACATCAGTATGATTACGATGTCGCCACGGTTTACGGCTTCCTCTGCCGTTACGGTCTGGAAAAAGAGGTGAAGGTCAATATCGAGCAGGGCCATGCCATTCTGGCGGGCCACAGTTTCGAACATGAGATTGCGCTGGCCACGAGCCTTGGCATCTTCGGGTCCATCGACATGAACCGCAACGATTACCAGTCCGGCTGGGACACGGATCAGTTTCCGAACAACCATGCGGAAAAGGCACTGGCCTTTTATGAAATCCTGCGCGCGGGGGGCTATACCACCGGCGGCACGAATTTCGATGCCAAGATCCGGCGGCAAAGCCTTGATCCCGAGGATCTGATCCTGGCCCATGTCGGCGGCATGGATACCTGCGCGCGGGCGCTGAAGGCGGCGGCGGCCTGTCTTGAGGATGGCGGGCTGGAGGCGGCGCGGAAAGAGCGTTACGCCGGATGGGAAACCCCGCAGGCACAGGCGATGCTGCAATCCGATCTTGCCGCGATCAGTGCCGATGTGCTGGCGCGCGATGTGAACCCCGAGCCGCGTTCGGGACGGCAGGAGCGCCTGGAAAACCTGTGGAACCGCTTCGTCTGATCCGCGCCGCCCGATCCTGACGGCTTTCCCCGCCGGTGGCTATGGCGGGGAAAAGGGTGTCATGGCTTGCCGGAAAAATCATCGCTTGCGATGCCCTGAAGAAACAAAAGCGCCGTCAGGTCGCCGTGATTGATGCGGATATCGCAATGGGCGGCGACCGCCGGTTTGGCGTGCAACGCGACGCCTGCACCCGCCAGCCCCAGCATCCCCAGATCATTCGCCCCGTCCCCCACGGCCATGGCCTGACCGGGGGTGATGCCGCGTTCCGCCGCGATCCGGGTCAGGGTATCAACCTTGGCCTGACGCCCGAGGATCGGCTCGGCCACCTGTCCGGTCAGTCTGCCATCGGCAATCATCAGGGTGTTGGCGTGGTTCTCGTCGAAGCCCAGCCCTGCCGCCACCCGTTCGGTGAAGGCGGTGAAGCCGCCCGAAACCAGCGCAGTATGGGCGCCGCGCGCCTTCATCGTGGCCACCAGTTCGGCCCCACCCGGCATCATCGTGATCCGGTTTGTGAACACCTGTTCGATAACGCTTTCGGGCAGGCCCTCCAGCAGGCCGACCCGTTCGCGCAGCGCGGCCTCGAAATCCAGTTCGCCATTCATCGCCCGTGCGGTGATCGCGGCGACATGGGCGCCGACGCCTGCCTCATCGGCCAGCTCGTCGATACATTCCTGCCGGATCATCGTGCTGTCCATATCGGCGATCAGCAACTGTTTCGCGCGGCCCTCGGCGGCCTGCACGACCAGATCCACCCCGCGCGCCTGCAGATCCTGCCAGACATCCCAGCGGTTCCCCGGCACCTGTTCCAGCGCAAATTCCGCCGCGATCCCGGGGGCCAGCCAGCGCGCATCGCCGCCGCCCCAGGCATTGCGCAGCGCCTCGACCGTGGTGGCGTCAAGCGCGGGGCGGGCGGGATCGGTCAGCAGGGTTGCAACGAACATCGGGCAGCCTCCGTCAGGGAACAGGACGGCCCGGACTTATGCCAGTTCGCGCCGCAGCACCAGTGCGCGAAGGGCGATCAGAACGCGGCTCCGCTCAGTCCAGCCGCCGGGCCTCAGCCACCAGCATGATCGGGATGCCCCCCCGGATCGGAAAGGCCAGCCCCGCCGGTGCCGACAGCAGTTCCTGTGCCCCGGCATCATAGGACAGCGTGGCCTGAGTCACCGGGCAGACCAGCGATTCCAGCATGCGCCGGTCAAATCCGGGTGTTGCCTGCTGGGGCGTATCCGGGCCGGGATGGGCCGGGGCGGGGCTGTCTTCGGTCATTGCAGCAATTCCTCGTCATTTCCGCCGCGCAGGGCGAATTCGATCAGCGTCACCATGGTTTCGCGCCGCGTCGTCAGGGACGGCGCCTCCAGCAGCGCCTGCTTGTCCTCTGGCGAAAACGGGCAGAGCATGGACAGCGAATTGATCAGCAGTTCCGGCTCGGCCTCTTTCAGGCTGGACCAGTCGGTGGACAGTTCCATCGCCGCAAAGAAACGCGCCAGAAGTTCCATGAATCCGCTGCGGTCAAAATCGGGGTCGGTCTCTACCGGTCCAAGATCGCGGCCGAACGGTGCCCATTCGGCCAGACAGCGGCGATAGGGGGTGAAGCCCGAAATCTCCTCATGCAAGCGGAAACGCGAAACCCCGGTGAGCGAGATCATGTAGCGCCCGTCCTCGGTCTCGGAAAAGCCGGTCAAGCGTCCGGCACAGCCGATGGCCTGCAACCGCGTTCCGGTCTGGCCGTCGGGCAATTCACGCGGCTGGATCATGCCGATCAGCCGCGTCGGTGTTTTCATCGCATCCTCGATCATCTGCAGATAGCGGGGTTCGAAGATATGCAGCGGCAGCCGCGCCCGGGGCAGCAGCAGCGCCCCGGGAAGCGGGAAAATCGGGATCGTGTCGGGAAGGTCGCCGATGCGTTTCATCTGATGTGACCTAGAGTTGCTGCGCGACCCGGCAAGCGGTTCAGATGAAGATCATTGAGGACAGGCGGCGGCGGCCCTTGAGCACGATCGGATCCTGCGGCTTCAGCGCCTCGAAGATCGTGAAAAGCTGGGCCTTGGCCGCGCCGTCATTCCACTCGCGGTCACGGCGGAAAAGGTCCAGCAATTCGTCCACCGCCGCCTCGACCTCACCCGCCGCATGCAGCGCCAGCGCCAGATCGAACCGGGCCTGATGGTTCGCCGGGTCCGCCTCGACCACCGCGCGCAATTCGCCGACCGGGCCTGCATGGGCGGCCTGATCCATCAGCGCGATCTGCGCGCGCACGGCCTCGACCTCCTTGGCATTGGCGATGGCGGCAGGCACGGCCTCCAGCAGGCTGCGGGCGCGGTCAGGCTCATTCAGCGCCAGATAGCTGCGCGCCAACCCGCCAAAGGCCGCCGCATTCTCGGGCTCTTCGCCAAGGATTGCGGCAAAGGTTTCGGCGGCGTCGACGGCCGCCCCTTCCGCCAGCATGGTCTCGGCCGCCTCGATCGCCTCGGCCAGCCCGCCATCCCCGCCAAGGGCGGCAACGCGGTCGATGAAAGTCTTGATTTCGGAGGCTGGAAGCGCACCCTGGAATCCGTCGACCGGCTTGCCGTCGAAAAACGCATAGACCGTCGGGATCGACTGGATGCGCAGTTGCGAGGCGATCATCTGGCTTTCATCGACATTGATCTTGACCATGCGCACCTTGCCGCCCGCTGCCGTCACGGCAGCCTCAAGCGCCGGGCCAAGCGTTTTGCAGGGGCCGCACCATGGCGCCCAGAAATCGACGATGACAGGCACCTCGCGGCTGGCCTCGATCACGTCCTGCATGAAGGTCGCTTCCGATCCGTCCTTGATCAGATCGCCCTGCGGCGCTGCCTGTGCCTTCTCGCCAAATGTGAGCATTGCATCCTCTCTGCCCGGAAATCCTTGCCCCTTATATGCGCATCATGGGGGCAAAGGCCAAGGGGGGGAATGTTGGGTTGCAGCGGCAATCCTGCCGCCGGGCCGGAACCCGGCCCCCCGGAATGGCAGATGCAAGACCGGGGAGGGGGGGCAGGTCAAAGATCGAAACTTGCAAAGACCGGGGCATGGTCGGACGGGCCGTCCCAGCCGCGCACGGCGCGCAGGATGCGGCTGCCATGGGCGGCATTGGCGATATCGCGGCTGGCCCAGATATGGTCCAGCCTGCGGCCCTTGTCGGCGGCATCCCAGTCGGCGGCGCGATAGGACCACCAACTGTAAAGCTGGCCCGAGGGAATATCGGCACGCGTCACATCCACCCAGTCGCCCGCCTCGATCACCGCGTTCAGATGATCAACCTCGATGGGGGTATGGCTGACGATTTTCAGCAGTTGCTTGTGGCTCCAGACGTCATCCTCGCGCGGCGCGATGTTCAGATCGCCGACAAGGATCGACTTTTCCGGCTTTTCACCATGGAACAGGTCGCGCATCTCGGTCAGGTAATCCAGTTTCTGTCCGAATTTCAGGTTCACCTCGCGGTCGGGAATATCCCCGCCTGCGGGAACATAGCAGTTGTGGATCGTTACGCCGTTTTCCAGCCGCGCGGCCACATGGCGCGCATGGCCCAGACTGGCAAAATCGCGCTCCCCCGCATCGGTGATCGGCAGTTTCGACAGGATCGCGACGCCGTTATAGCCTTTCTGACCACGGGCAACGATATGGGTGTAACCAAGCGCGCGGAAGGTTTCGAGCGGGATCTTCTCGACCGGGCTTTTGCATTCCTGCAAGCACAGGATGTCGGGCTGTTCATCGGTCAGCAGCCGCGCGACCAGTACCTCGCGCAGGCGGACCGAGTTGATGTTCCATGTTGCAAGCGTGAAGGACATGCCGGGCCTTTCTGTTGGTCGCGCCAGATTAGGGCGGGGGCGGGGGAGGCTCAACCCCGCAAAGCAGCAAGCGCGCAGCGGGCCGGGACGGCTTGCGCGGCGCGCGCTTTTCAGGCTTCATCGCCGAAAAGGCCAATGCGGCCGGCAGGGGCGGGCGATGACAGAGACGCGGAAACGGATCTGGGGCTGGTATTTCTTCGACTGGGCCAGCCAGCCCTATAACACGCTGCTCCTGACCTTCATTTTCGGCCCCTATATCACCGAAGTTCTGGGCGATGGCAGCCGCGCGCAGGCGGTCTGGGGCTATGGCATCGGGGCGGCGGGTCTTGTCATTGCGGTGTTTTCGCCGCTGCTTGGGGCGATTGCGGACAAGGCGGGCGGGCGGATGCGCTTCATCTGGCTGTTTTCGGCCATGTATGTGCTGGGGGCATGGGGGCTGTGGTTCGCGGCCCCGCAGGATTTCAACCTGACGCTGGTGATGCTGTCCTTCTGCATCGGCCTGATCGGGATGGAATTTGCGACCACCTTCACCAATGCGATGATGCCCGATCTTGCGCCACCGGCAGAAATCGGCCGTCTTTCGGGCACCGGCTGGGCCTTTGGCTATATGGGCGGGATGGTCGCGCTGATCCTGATGCTGACGCTGCTGGCCGAGAACCGCGACGGCGTGACGCTTCTGGGCATCGCGCCGATCCTTGGACTTGACCCGGAAACCCGCGAGGGCGCGCGGTCGGTCGGGCCGCTGACGGCGATCTGGTATGCGGTCTTCATGATCCCCTTCTTTCTGTGGGTGCGCGAACCCCGCAAGCCGGGTGCCCTGCCGGTGCGCCGCGCCGCCGCGACCGCCTGGCCCGACCTGCGCGCCACGCTGGCGGCGTTGCCGCAGCGGCCCTCGCTGCTGAATTACCTTCTGTCCTCGATGTTCTATCGCGATGCGCTGAACGGCATCTATGTCTTTGGCGGCATCTATGCGGCGGGCGTGTTGGGGTGGAGCCCGGTGGATCTTGGCATCTTCGGCATTCTGGGCACGATCACCGGGGCGCTTTTCGCCTGGCTGGGGGGCAAGGCCGACAGCCGTTTCGGCCCCAAACCGGTGATCGCGCTGACGGTGATTGCGCTCACGCTGACCACGATCTGCATCATCTTCGTCTCGCGTGAGGCGGTTTTGGGCATGCCGGTTGCGGAAGGATCGCGCCTGCCCGATATCGCCTTCTACATTCTGGGCGCGCTGATCGGGGCGGCGGGCGGGGCGATGCAATCGGCCAGCCGCACGATGATGGTCCGGCAGGCCGATCCGGCCCGGATGACCGAGGCTTTCGGCATGTATGCGCTGACCGGCAAGGCCACATCCTTCCTTGCGCCGCTCAGCATCGGCATTGCAACCGACCTGACCGGCAGTCAGCAACTGGGGATCCTGCCGATTGTGTTGCTCTTTGTGATTGGCCTCCTGCTTCTGATCCGGGTTAAACCGCATGGAGACCGGCAGACGGCATGACAGGACAGGAGGCAGGAATGCGGGCAGTATGGACAGTGGCGGCGGCACTGGCGGCGGGGCTGCTGATGACGGGCGAGGCGCGCGCGCAATCGCTGGCCAATCAGTTGTTCGGCGCCAAGAGCGAGGCATCCTTGCAGCCGCCCATGCCGATCGGGTCCTATGCCAAGGGCTGCGGCGCGGGTCATGTGCAACTGCCCGAAACCGGGCCGACATGGCAGGCCATGCGCCTGTCGCGCAACCGCAACTGGGGCCAGCCCGAAATGATCCAGTATCTGATGGACCTCAGCCGGACAGCAACGCAGATCGGCTGGAACGGTCTTTATCTTGGCGATATCAGCCAGCCGCGCGGCGGGCCGATGACCTCGGGCCATGCCAGCCATCAGATCGGGCTGGATGCCGATATCTGGATGCTGCCGCCCGCGCGCCTGAACCTGAGCCGGGCCGAGCGCGAAAGCATCAGTTCGATCCCGGTGCGGTCCGCCGATCAGCGTTCGGTCACACGCAACTGGACGCCCCGGCATCATGCGCTGCTGCGTGCGGCGGCCTCGGACAACCGGGTGGACCGGATTTTCGTGGCCGCAGCGGTGAAGATCGAGATGTGCAAGACCGCAACCCGCGCCGACCGCGACTGGCTGCAGAAGATCCGCCCCGTCGCGGGTCATGACACGCATTTCCATGTGCGGCTGAAATGCCCGGCGGGCGCCACCGCCTGCCAGACCCAGACGCCCACGGTGCGCGAATTGTCAAACGGCGGCAATGGCTGTGACGATACGCTGATGTGGTGGGTGACCGATTACCTGAACCCGCCCAAGGTGACCGAGAAACAACCCAAACCCGCGACGCCGCGCCCGCGCGGCCCGCGCCAGTTCACCATGGCGGATCTGCCCGGACAATGTCAGACCGTTCTCGCCTCGCGCTGATCGCGGGGCTGGCCGCCGGTTCGCTGCTCTGGCTGGGCGCTGCGGCGGGAAACAGCCCCGAGATCCCGCATTCTGCCTATCGCTGGACCGATGATGATCCGCGCTTTGGCGGGATCTCGGCGATTGAGCTGGGACCGGCGGGGCGGGGGTTCATCGCGCTGACCGACCGGGGTGACTGGCTGCATGGCACGATCCGGCGCGATGACACCGGCGCGATTGCCGGGGTTGCGATTGCCGGGATTCAGGCGCTGAAAGGGCCGGATGGCGGGCCGCTGCCGCCGAAACAACGCGATTCCGAGGGGCTGGCCCTGCTGCCCAGAGGCGGCTTTGTCGTCAGTTTCGAAGGCATCGCCCGGGTTTGGCGCTATCCCGCCCCGCATGGCCCGGCCCATCCGCTGCCGCGCCATCCCGATTTCGCGCAGATGGGGATCAATTCCGCGCTGGAGGCGCTGGCCATCGGGCCGGATGGCACGCTTTACACGATCCCCGAACGCTCGGGCGCTGCCGACCGGCCCTTTCCGGTCTACCGGTTCCGCAAGGGCGTCTGGGACCGCGACCTGTCGATCCCGCGCGACGGCGCCTTCCTGCCGGTTGCGGCAGATTTCGGGCCGGATGGGCGGCTGTATGTGCTGGAACGCAGCTTCACCCCCTGGCGGGGCTTTCTTGGCTTTGCGTCACGGCTGCGCAGTTTCGCGCTGATGGGCGATGCCCTGACTGACGCGCGCCCGGAAATGCAAAGCCCGCCGGGACGTCATGACAATCTGGAAGGGCTGTCGGTCTGGCGTGATGCGCAGGGGCGGATCGTCGCCAGTATGGTTTCGGATGACAATTTCATCCGCTTTCAGCGGACAGAGATTGTCGAATACCGGCTGGGCGCGGCAACTGCCGATTGAAGCCCCGTAAAGCGTCCCGCATCACGCGGGCCCTTGACGATCTGAAATTGGCGGCCTAATGCGCGCCCGTCCCCGGGCTCGCCGGGGGCCAAGTCTCCGCGACCTTGTCAAAACGGAAAACAGCTATGCCCCGATCCCATCCCGGCGACGTCAGGTCGTCCATCCCGCTGCTGCCCGGCATCCTTGCCATGGCCGCCATCGTGCTTGCCTCGAATATCCTTGTGCAGTTCCTGTTCGGCCAATGGCTGACTTGGGGGGCCTTCACCTATCCGCTGGCCTTTCTGGTCACCGATGTGATGAACCGCGTCTATGGCCCTGCCGCCGCTCGGCGCGTGGTGTTCGCAGGTTTCGTGACCGGCGTGCTTTGTTCGCTGATCGGCACGCAGATCAGCGGTGAGTTCGGCCCGCTGGTGACGTGGCGCATCGCGATTGCGTCGGGGCTGGCCTTTCTGACGGCACAACTGCTGGATGTCGCGATCTTCGACCGGCTGCGCGGGGGGCGCTGGTGGCGGGCGCCGCTGGCCTCGACTTTGCTGGGATCCTCGGTCGATACGGCGATCTTCTTCACCCTGGCCTTTTCCGCGTCGCTGGTCTGGATCGAACCTGCGAATGACGTGTCCTGGGCCAATGAAGCCCTGCCCCTGCTGGGCTTCGGGCCGGTCCTGCCGCTGTGGGTTTCACTGGCGCTGGCCGACTGGAGCGTAAAACTTGGGCTTGCGCTGATTGCACTGGTGCCGTTTCGCCTTATCGTTCAGCGATTGATGCCACGGACGGTATAAAAACTCTTGCCAAACACAAAATCTGTGTCAGGCTCCCCCTATCGGCAACATTTTGAAAGGAGGTGATCCAGTGTCTAGAGTGATATTGGAGAGAGGTGTCGGGACAGTCGGGAGGCGTGTTTTCTAAGGGCAATCCCTTAGGTATACAGACCACCGATTGGGCTTGTTGCAACTCTAACTGGCCCATCTCCTTGGAACTCGGAAAGGGTCGCGCTGACGGGGCGCGATCCTTTCTCGTTTATGGCCCGACCTGTTTCGCCCCGGTTTCGGGGGCAGGCTGTTCAAGCACGGGCCCAATGCGCGCAAGACGCAATTGCATGGTGTCGGACGGTCATGGTGGCGGGTGGTCAAAGCGCCATGCCGCCCCACCAGATGCCCGACAGCGCCAGATCCTTGTCCAGATGCACCATATCGGCGCGGCGCCCCGGTTTCAGATGTCCCAGCCGGTGACCGACCCCGATCAGCGCCGCCGGAACCGAGGTCGCCATTGCCAGCGCGCGTTCGGGGGCGATGCCCGCATGCCGGACCATCACCGAAATCGCACGGTCCAGCCGCAGATCACTGCCCGCCAGCGTTCCATCCGGCAAGGAGATGCGCCCCGCATGCCGCTCGGCCCGCCGCCCGCCCATGGTGAATTCCGACAGATCGGTGCCCGCGAAACAGGTGGCGGCCGAAACAAGGAACAGCCCATCGGGCCGCGCGGCCATGGCGATACGCAGCATGGCTGGGGCGACATGCAACCCGTCGGCAATCAGCCCGGCCGGCAACGCGCTGTCCAGAAGTGCGCCCGCAAGGCCGGGTTCGCGCCCGGTCATCGGGCCCATCGTGTTGAACAGATGCGTCGCACAGGCCGCCCCGGCGGCAATCGCCGCCCGCGCTTCGGCCATGCTGCATTCGCTATGCCCCAATGAAACCAGCACCCCCGCCCGGGTCAGGGCGGTGATCTGACCGGGCGAGACGGCTTCGGGTGCCAATGTGACCATCAGAACCGGCAATCGGCCCGCCGCATCACACAGGATTTCAAGGTCTTCGGCGGCCATGGGCCGGATCAGCGCGGCATCATGCGCGCCGGCGCGGCGCGGATCCAGATGCGGCCCTTCCAGATGCAGGCCCAGAAAGCCGGGCACATTGGCCTGCGCGGCGGCGATGGCGGCGTCGATCACATGGCGCGTTGCCGCTGGCGTATCAGTAATCAGCGACGGCAGAACGCCCGCGCAGCCCTGCAGGATATGGCTTGCACAGATCGCGGCCAGCCGTCCTGCATCGGCCTCGCCATCAACCATGATCCCGCCACCGCCATTGACCTGCAGATCGACAAAGGCGGGTGTCAGAATTCCGCCCGGCAGCACGACATCTGGCGTGGGCGGCACCGGCCCGATTCCGGTGACGCTTCCGTTCTCGACGGTCAGGGCGCAATTCTCATGCAGTCTCAGCCCGTCAAAGATGCTTGCCCCGGAAAATACCAGCTTCATGCCGTTGCCATGCCCTTCCTGACCCGTCGGTGCCAATCTGTACCGGTCGTTCATTCTGGCAAGACTAGCAGAACGGGGAAAAGGCGAAAGGGATTGCAGCCACAAGTTGTCCACGCAGGATATATCCCAGCCAGCGCTGGGTCTCGCAGAGCACAATTGTCCGTTTTTGACAACGGTTCGGACAAAAACACTAGAATGAGAAAATAAAAGGCCGTAATGAGGCAGCAATAGGGCAAAAATGCCCCAATCAGATGGCCGGGTCGCCAATGAACCCGGCAGTGAGGCGGAGTAGTGTTATGGTAAAGGCGATTGATTTCGCCGTCCGCAATTCTGCGGGTGGTATCGTGCGTGGCCAGGTGGCTGGCGACGGGGGCAGCGAATTCATACAGCTCGGTTCGGGTGAGGCGGTATCGCTCAATCTTTCCCGCAGCAGCGTTCTGGCCTATGAACGCAAGGGCAATGATCTTGTCCTCAAGCTGACCGACGGGCGGTCGGTCGTTCTCAGCGGTTTCTTCGATGCTGATGCCGGGCAGGACAACCGGCTTTATCTCAGCACAAACGGTGAGGTGACCGAGGTCAATCTGACCGATGGCGGCAATGGCTTGATGTATGCCAGCTATGGTCCGGCAGATACCTGGAGCAAATATTCGCAGCTCGACGGTCTGCGCTTTGTCGAGGACAACGCCCTTGCCGCGACCGAGGCCTATTCGGATGATACTGTCGGCATGGGGGCCTTCGTGCCGGGCTTGCTGGGTCTGGGCGGTGCCGGCGCGGCGGCGGCCATCATCGGCGGCGGCGCGATCATCGGCGGCTTGATCGGCGGCGGGGGCGGCGGCAGCGGCCCGGGGCGCGCGACACCCACCGTGAACGAACCGGACAGCACTTCGGAGCTGACGACGAATACCGAGGATCCAAAGGTCATCGTTTCGGGCACCGGTGAACCGGGCGATACCGTTGTCGTCACCGTGGGCGACCAAGAGCAGACGACCACCATTGACGAGGATGGCACCTGGGAGGTCGGGTTCGAGGGCGACAATTTTCCCGAGGACGGCACGCATGAGGCCGAGGTTGTGGTCACCGGTCCCGATTTCGGGCCCGAAGAACTGGACGGTCCGACCTTTGTCATCGACATGACTCCGCCGGATGTCTCGGTGACCGAAGGCACGCAAAGCGTGGGTCATATCGAGAACCTTGACGATTACGCCGATGGCGTGACCCTTGCCGGTGAGGGCGAACCCGGCGCGGCCATTGAGGTGAAGGTCGGTGAACATGTGCGCACCACCACGGTTTCCGAATCCGGCACATGGACTGTCAATTTTTCGCAGGAGCAGGTTGCGGGCGGGGAATACACGATACCGGTGACCGTTACCGCGACTGACCCCATGGGCAACCAGACCGTCATCACCGATGTTCTGGATATCGACACCGTGCCGCATCCGCTGAATTTCAATGCGGTCACGGGCGATGACATGATCAACGGCGCCGAGGCGGCGGGCGCCGTCAACGTGACCGGAAGCACGACGGCGGGTGCCGCCGTCACCGTCACGATGGAGGGCAGCAGCCAGACCGTCACCGCCAATGGCGAAGGCCAATGGAGCGTGACCTATCCCGCCGGCACCTTCCAGACCGGTGACCATGACCGGAGTTTTACCGCGACAACCGTGGACCGGGCGGGCAATACGACCATCACCACCCATACGGTTGTGGTCGATACGGTCACCGAAGTCACCTTCTCGACCGATCTGATCGCGGGCGATGATGTGGTGAACAATGACGAGGCGGGCGGAGCAATCACCTTTACCGGTCAGGCCGAGGCCGGGCAGACGATCGTCACTGTCGAATGGAACGGCACGACCCTGCCTGCCACGGTCAACGGCACCGGCGGCTGGACTGTCACCTTCCCGGCGGGCTCGGCCCCTGTGGCAAATGGCATGACCACCGCAACCGTCACCGCGACCGATGCGGCAGGCAATACCGACAGCGACACGCGCAGCTTCATGGTGGACCGCTCGACAAATGTGGCCATCGACGCCGGACAGGCGGGCGGCGATGATGTCGTTTCGGGCGCCGAGGCGGATGGTGGCATCACCCTGACCGGCACCGCCGAGGCCGGGGCTGCGGTCGAAGTGACGTTCCAGGGCGTCACGCGCGACGTGATGGCTGACGAAGACGGCACATGGTCGGCGGATTTCGCCAGCAGTGAGATCACGCGCGGCACCCATGCCGACCAGATGGTCAGCGTCCGCGCGACCGATCCGGCGGGCAACGTCGCCACCGGCTCTCACATCTTGCAGATCGACACTGAAGTGACCGATTTCGCCGTCACGTCACGCTCGACCGGTGTCGATAACGTGCTGAATGACGAAGAGGCACAGGAGGGACTGACCGTCACCGGCACGGTTGAGGCGGGCGCCACCTCGGTTCTGGTGACCTTTGGGGATGCAGGCCCCTATCCGGCCACGGTTTCGGGCGGGACATGGACGCTGACGATTCCCGCCGCCGACATTCCACCCGGGGAAACCATGGTTGCGATGACGGCCGTGGCGACAGACCGCTATGGCAATGTCTCGGACCCGATCACCGAAATGGTCGAGATTGACCGCATCGTTGATCCCTTCACCCGCGAAGGCGGGATGATCGGCGGCGACGGCATGCTGAATGCGGCGGAAGTGGCGAACGGGCTTGACCTGAACGGCACGGCCGAGGCGGGATCAACCGTTGTGATCGAACTGGCGAACGGGGCCAGCCGCACCGTGACCGTGGGCGAGGATCAAAGCTGGAGCGTGCGCTTTGAACCGGGCGACCTGCCGCAGGGCGAGGGCGGCCCGGCGCTGGACATCACCCTGACCGCCACGGACCGCGCCGGAAACGTCGCCAGCTTCACCGAAAGCGTGATTGTGGACACGGTGGCCCCCGGTGCGCCCGAGGTGTTGGGCTTTTCCAAGATCGGCAGCCTTGTGGATGGCATCCGCACCGAAGCGACGGATGACAACTATGAATTCATCCGTGTCGATCAGAACGGACCAAATGTGCAGATCGGGGCCGAGGATGGCCCCTATCGCGGCAATCCCGAAATCACCGAGTTTGAGTTCGACACGACCGTTCCGGACGGGTCCTATCTGGTGGTCAATACCGAAGACGCGGCAGGCAATTCCTCATCCACCCTGATGATCGTCGATAACACGACCTCGACGGCGGTGGATCTCGCGCGCGCCGGACTGGCCCAGTTCGATCTCAGCGCGATTGACCTCAGCTGGGCCCCCGATGCCCAGCTGACGATCAGCGCAGATCAGCTGATCGCGATGACCGGAACCGAGAACAGGTTGCTGGTCAAGGGTGACAGCGATGACCGCGTGACGATCACCGGTCCGGCCGAGGAAACCGGGACCGAGATGGTCGATGGCAAGTCCTATACGGTCTACACGCTGGGATCGAACGGCGCGACGTTGCTTCTGGACGATGACATCCAGACGGTGATCTGAGGGGACGGGGTCATGCCCGGACAACCCGGAACACAAGCGCATGGCTGGGGAAACCCGGCCATGCGTCTGGGGCTGCTTGCCTCGGTCCTGTTGCTTTCGGGCTGTATGGGCGTGGGCCTGCCCGGCGTTGCAAAACAAGGTTCCGCCCGTGCGACCGATGCGCTTGGCCCCGGTCAGGGGCAGATGGCGCTGGCGATGCAGGACAATGCCGAACGCGGGGACGCGCGTTCAACCCTGATCGAGGGGCTGATCGCGCGGCAATCAGTGCTGCCGCGTGACAGCGCCTATGCGCGGGTCGCCGATGCGATCCTGACCGCCAACAAGGGCAGCGCTGCGGCGGAACTGCGGGTCGCGCGGCTGAAGGCCGAGGCGAAATCAAAGAACTGGCTGCCGCGGATCGGGCCTTCGGTCGATCTGACCTCATTGGGTGGGCTGGTCGCGTCAATCCTTGTCGAGCAGGTGATCTTCGACAATGGCAGGCGCAAGGCCGAACGCGATTTCGCGGCGGCGGATGTCGAGGTCGCGGCGGTGTCGCTGTCCTCCGAGATGAACCTGCGCGTGCATGAGGGGTTGGTGCATTACGTCACGACGCAAAAGGCCACACAGCAGGCCGCACTTGCCGAGGCGGGCGTGACGAAACTGCGCGATTATGGCCGCATCATGCGGCTGCGCGTCGAGGGTGGCATGTCGGACCGGTCCGAGGAACGGGTGATCCAGCAGAAGATCGCCGAGATGAGCGCCATCGC
This sequence comes from Szabonella alba, assembly GCF_016765775.1. Lineage (GTDB taxonomy): Bacteria > Pseudomonadota > Alphaproteobacteria > Rhodobacterales > Rhodobacteraceae > Szabonella > Szabonella alba. The sequence continues at coordinate 138,836 of NZ_JAESVN010000001.1, forward strand.
CTCGGCCGACCGGCAACAGGCGGCGACGGCTGCGGCAGAACTGGCGGCGATGACGGACCGGCCTTTGACAGGGCTTGCGGGACTGCCGCCCGTCGATGCGCTGGTGGCGGGCACTGCTCCCCTGACGGTGCTGAAGGCCGAGGGTGAGGGGCGGCGCATGGTTGCCGAGGCTCGCATGGCGCGCGCAGGGCTGCTGCCCGGACTGACCGCCAGCGCCAATGTCACGGAAGGTGGCATCACCAGCGGATTGCGTGGCGCCTCGGATGAAGGATTCGGCTTTGGCACCGGCGCCAGCCTGCGCGCGCTGGAGGCGACCGGGGAGGTGGCCGCCAGCCGCATCGACAGCGCCCGCGATGAGGCCGCCCGCCGGATCGTGGCGCTGGAGCGCGAGATCGCGATGCTGCAGGCGCGCGAGGCCGAGGGCGCATCCGTCCTGCGCCAGACCGAGGCCAGCCTTGCGATCTTCACCGAACAATACACGCTGGGCCGCCGTCCGCTGATGGAACTGGTGGGGCTGTATGAGACATGGGCAAGGCTGCAGCGCGATCAGGCAGCGCTGCCCTATGACATGGCGCTGGCCCAGCTGCGGATAGGGCTGGAAAACGGGGTGCTGGTGGATGGGAGCCGGATGTGAATGACCGGGTCGTATCCTTTGACATGAATGCCGGCAGGGGGCCCACCCCTGCCGCCCGGTCCTTGCGTCCTGCGCCCTCAGGACCTGCGCGCGATCCGGGTCATACCAGCCGCGCCATGGCGCGGGCCGAACTGGCCTCGGTCTATGCCGGGCTGCTGGGTGCGGACCTGTCGGCGGTGGATCTTCTGGAACAAATTCAGCTTGCGGCAGGGGCGGGCAGGCCGGGCCTTGGCGAGATGGCACAGGCCCTGAGGGGCGGCGGGCTGACGGCGAAGGTCGAAATCCTGCCGCTGCACCCCGATCACTGGCCCGCCATCGCGTTGATGAAATCCGGTCAGGTCGTGCTGGTTCTGGGCCAGAGCCATGAAACGGTCGAGATCTACGACACGACCTGCCCCGACAACCGCACCGAGGTCGCGCTTGCCGATTTTGCCCCGGTCTATGCCGGGCAGATCCTGCGCGCCCGCATCACCATGGCCGATCTGGAAATACGCCATGGCGAAAAGGCCACCGCGCCGCATTGGTTCTGGGGCGAATTCCGGCAGTATCGCCGCCAGTTGGTCGAGGTTGCTGCAGGGTCGATGGTCGCGAACCTTCTGGCGGTTTCTGTCGCGCTGTTCTCATTGCAGGTCTATGACCGGGTGATCCCGCATCAGTCCGAACCGACGCTTTGGGTGCTGGCGCTGGGCGTGATGATCGCGGTCATGCTGGAAGGCGCACTGAAAATGGCGCGGTCCGGGCTGATGGACACGACGGGGCGGCGGATCGAACTGACGGTTCAGGCGCGGCTGATGGGCCGATTGCTGGGCATGAAATCCGCCCCCGGTGCAAAACAGCCCAGCCAGATTTTCGGCGCGATGCGCGAATTCGGTTCGGTGCGCGAGTTTTTCACAGCATCGACCATCGGCACGATTGCCGATATTCCCTTCATCCTGATCTTTCTGCTGCTGGTCGCCTCGATCGGCGGCAATCTGGTCTGGATCCTGGTGATCGGTGGTGCGCTGATGGTGCTGCCGGGTTTTCTGTTTCAGAAACGCATGATCGCGCTGACCGAGGCCACGCAGGGCGCGTCGAACCGGGCCGCCAAACTGCTGTACGAAGCGGTGTATGAACAGGAAACCGTCGCCACCCAGCGGGGCGAGGACCGGTTTCAGAGGATTTGGCAGGAACTGGTCACACTGTCGGCGGTGAAATCCTCGGAACAGCGCAAGCTTTCCTCGGCGCTGACCTATTGGGCGCAGGGCGTGCAGCAGGCCACCTATGTCATGGCGGTGGTGGCGGGGGCCTATCTGGTCTTTGCGGGCGATTTCACCATGGGCACGATCATCGCCATCGGCATTCTGACAGGCCGGACACTGGGCCCCCTGGCGCAGTTGTCGGCCACTCTGGCGCGCTGGACCAATGTGAAGGCCGCGCTGACCGGCCTTGATGCGGTGGCCAAGGCGGAACAGGCCGCTGACGAGACGCGCCGCTATCTGCGCCGTGAAACGCTACGCGGCGCTTTCGAGATGCGGCTTCTGGAATTCCGCTATGCGCCCGACCTGCCTGCGACGGTCGAGATTCAGGGCTGTTCCATCCCGGCAGGGCAGCATGTCGCGGTGCTGGGCACCAACGGGTCGGGCAAATCGACATTGCTGCGCATCCTTGCCGGGCTTTATGAACCGACGGCGGGCCGCATCTTGCTGGACAATGTCGATATGGGCCAGATCCATCCACGCGACCTGCGGCGGGGCATCGGGTATCTGGGGCAGGATGTGCGGCTGTTCTCGGGCACCATTCGCGACAACCTGAACATGACGCTGCTGGAACGCGATGATGACCGTCTGTTCGCCGCGCTGGATTTTGCGGGGCTGGGGCAATTCGTGCGCAACCATCCGCGTGGTCTGGATCTTGAGATCCGCGAACTGGGGGAGGGGCTGTCGGTCGGCCAGCGCCAAAGCCTTGGCTGGGCGCGGCTGTGGTTGCAGGATCCGCGTATCGTGCTGCTGGATGAACCCACCGCAGCGCTGGACCAGACGCTTGAGGCCACATTGGTCAGCCGTCTGGCGGGCTGGCTGAAGGGGCGCACGGCGGTGATCGCGACCCATCGCGTGCCGATCCTGCACCTGACGACCCGGACGCTGATCCTGCAGAACGGGCGGCTGGCCGTGGATGGCCCGCGTGAGGCGGTTCTGGCGCATCTGAACAAGACGCAACCCGCCGCCGGCACACCGGGGGGCCAGATCGCTGGGGGACAGGGCGGATGATGACCACGATCGACCATGATCTGGACGACCGGATGCGTCGCCCGGGGCGGATGATCTGGATCATCGCGGGCGCGGTGGTGATCTTCGTCCTCTGGGCCGCCATCGCCTGGGTGGATGAGATCGTGCGCGCCCCGGGCAATGTCGTCTCCTCCTCCCGTCCGCAGATCATCCAGAATCTGGAAGGCGGCATTCTGGCCGCGCTCAACGTGGCCGAGGGCGACACAGTCGAACCTGGCCAGACGCTGGCCCGGCTTTACGGCACGCAATACCAGTCCGCCGTCGATGAATTGCAGGACCAGATCGCAGGGCTTGAGATCCGCAAACACCGGCTTGAGGCCGAAATGGCGGGCAGGTCCGATTTCGACCCGCCTGCGGCACTGGCCGCGCGGCTGCCCCAGATCACCGCATCCGAACGCGGGTTGCTGGCGGCGCGGCAGGGGGATTTCATCGCGCGGCGCGAGGGGGCGAAACAGGTTCTGGAACAGGCTGCGAACGAGTTGGACCTGCTGGAACGCATGCTGAAACTGGAGGTCGCGCCGCTGATCGAGGTCACGCGCGCCCGCAAGGCGCATCGCGATGCCGAGAACCGCTATTCCGACACGATCACCCAGATGGAACTGGAACGCGCCAAGGAATTTTCCGACACGCTGAAAGACCTGACCTCACTCCGCCAGAACCTGACGGCAGCGCAGGATCAGTTGAACCGCACGGCGCTGACCGCCCCGATGCGCGGCGTGGTAAACAAGCTGTCGGTGACGACCATCGGCGGCGTGGTGCGCCCAGGTGAGGAGATCCTGCAGATCGTGCCGCTGGACGGGGAGATGTTCATTGAGGCGCGGGTCCGGCCCGAAAACATTGCCAGCGTGCAGCCCGGACAGACCGCGACGATCAAGCTGTCGGCCTATGATTACACAATTTACGGCTCGCTGCAGGGCAAGGTCACGCTGGTTTCGGCCGATACATTCACCGATGAGCGATCCCGCGCGGCGGATGGCGATCCGCATTACAAGGTCATGGTTTCAGTGGATCTGTCGAACCTGTCCGGGCGTCAGTCCCAACTGGAAATCCGCCCCGGCATGCAGGCCGAGGTGGAATTGCAGACCGGCGGCAAGACGGTGCTGACCTATCTGACCAAGCCACTTTACAAATCGCGTGAGGCCCTGCGCGAGCGTTAATCGCATAAAGGGCCCTGAAATGGCCCCCTGAAATGCCCAAGGCCCCGGCGAGGGATCCGGGGCCTTGGGGTCGTTGCGGCGCATGTCACGTCACACGGGGGGCTTGCCCCGCACGGCGCGTGCGACCATTGCCACGACAAACAGGATCAGGAAGATCACGAAAAGGATCTGCGCGATCCCGGCAGAGGCCCCGGCGATCCCGCCAAAACCCAGCGCGGCCGCGATCAATGCAACCACAAGAAAAGTCAGCGCCCATCCAAGCATTTCCAAGTCCTTTCCTACATTCTTTAATTTTACTGGCTTCGTAACAGGCAAACGCGGCGGGCCGGGCTCTGGTTCCCTGTGTCTGGTTCCCTGTGGCGGTGACGGTTCTTTTTTGATCTGCGTGGTCTGCTCTTCCCGCGTTCTGGTCTTCCAGAGTCGTGGCACACGGATCAGCGGTCAGGGCCGGGCATCCCGCCCGGATGGCTGCACCTTGAGTATGGGCTGCAAGCGCGCGGATGCACAGCGATGCACAAACGGCCCACAGATCGCTCTGCAGGCCGTCTGGCTGGTCTTACTGATACGTTTGGGCAGGTACGAGGCCAACCCACCCTTTCACTCGTCAGCTGCGCGCGATGAAGTCATCCACCTCACGCTCGGCATCGGCCTTGGCCTTGCCGTATTTCTGCTGGATCACGCCGACCATCTGGTCGCGCTTGCCTTCCATGCGGTCGATCTCATCATCGGTAAGATCGCCCCAGGTCTCTTTGGCCTTGCCTTTGAGTTCTTTCCACTTTCCTTCGATCTGGTCGCGGTTCATGGTGTACTCCTTTGACTGGTTGCTTCGACGGATCAACGCAGGGGTGCCGCGGGTGGTTCCGGATCTTATTTCCGGAACCTTTCCGGCCCGACCGCGTTTGGCGGCGCTCAGACCATTTCTTCGGGGATGATCGGCAGGGGCAGGCCGAAGCGTTCCGCCGCCGCGAAATCATGCGGCAGCAGAAATCCCCGGCGATCCTGCGGCGCAAGCCGCGCATTGGACCATGCCAGCCTGCGCCAGTTTGCCAGCAGCGTTTCGGGGTTCAGGAATTCCGGTTCCGCATCATCGGGCAGCCAGTGGCGCATCACCCGGTCGCGCAGATAGGTTACATCCTCGCGGTTCTCCAGCAGAACACCCGCCTCGGTATCCCAGTAAAGGCTGCGCCCGTTGAGATTGGCCGAAGAGACGGTCGCGGCGCTGTCATCAAAGATCGAGACCTTTGCATGGACATAGACGATGGGCGCGTTCTTCAGGCTGGCGCGTTCGGCGATCCCGTGTTCATCTGTCCCGATATCCTCGTCTTCGTCCAGCGGGGGCAGGGCAGGGGCCGGTCGCGTCTGCGCCGGGGACAGCACGAGATGCCGCCTGCCGAAGGCCTTGCGCACGATGCGCAGGCAGCGCGCCTGCAAGAACTCTCCCAGCCGGGAATCCGATCCCGGCCTGCGGGAAAAGGCCACCTCTTCCGGGGCGGCGGGGATGATCAGGATCAGTTCCAGATCCGGCTCGGCCGCGGCCTGCCGGGCCAGCGCGCGGGCCAGTTTGCGATCGCGGAAATACTGGGTTTCCAGATAAATCAACCGGCGGCTGCGCCGGATCAGCGCATGATGCGCCTCGGCGATCTCGGTCGTCTTGCGGGCCGGACCAAAGCGGAAGGGCGCAAAGGTCCGGCGACGCGACAAGGTGCGCAGAAAGGGCGGTCGCGGCGGATCCTCGTCACTGTCGGAAACCGAGGTCAGAAACCGTTCCAGATGGGACTGCGCCGCAAGGGCGACCGGGCCTTCGATCATGACCTGAACATCATGCCATGTCTGATCGGCATTCTGCCGGTGTCCGGGCGTGTCGAAACGGCGTTCATCCAGATCCAGCCCGCCGATATACAGGATGCGGCGGTCGATCACGGCCAGTTTCTGATGATGGGTCAGCGGGAAAAGATCGGGCAGATGCCAGATCCGGGGACGGACATGGCCATCCGGCGCAAAATGCATCAGCCGTTCGGCATCGGGCATATCGCGCAGCGCGGCGCGGCGCAGTTCGGGGGGCAGGCGGTTCAGATCCCGCGCGACGCCGAACAGTCGTTTGACCACATAGGGCCAGATCAGCATGCGTATGCCCAGACCCGTCCGGGCGGGATGCCGGGCCGCGCGCACCACCAGCCGTGCCCCGGGCCCGGCGACAGCCGCTGCCGCCGAAAACATCCGCATCGATTTCCACGCGGCGCGATGCATCACCGGCCGGCCGATCCCGTCGACATCGCTGATCGTGAAATGGATCGCGACGCCGCGACGCAGCACATGCACGACAAGATCGAACCATGTCCGCCCGATCTTGCGCGCCTCGTCCGAGCGCAGCCGTGTCGAAAGGTCAAAGACCAGAAAACTGCCATGGATCTCGGTCTCTGCCTCGAGAAAGGCGCGTTCCAGTGCCGGATAGGCCTCAGCGGCAGTGACCAGAACCCGCAGACGCCGCGCCGCATCCTGCTGCGGCAGGTAGCTGCCGGTTTCGTCGGCGGCTGTCACCTCGGGTTCTGGCGTCCCGGGTTCGGGGGGGCGCATCGTTCAGCCCTCCTGCCCGGTCGGGTTGTCTGTCTCTTCATCCCCATCCTCTGCGGTATCCGCCACATCGAGGGGTTTCGGAGAAAAGGTCACTGACAGGCGGTAATGATCCTCTTCTTCCTGCTGTTGCAGCGTGCCGCCGATCTGCTGCGAGAAGGCCACCAGCAGTTGCGACCCCAGCCCCGTGCTGGTCAGCATGACCTCGGGCGGGCGGGATTTCTGATCGCCCACCGTGTTGAGGACCTCCAGCACCGCCTGATCGCCCTTGATCCGTTTCAGACGCACGCGGATCATCGGATTGATATGCGCATCGGGACGGCCGACATATTTCAGCGCATTGGTCATCGCCTCGGTCAGCAGCAGCGACAGCGGCACGGCCTGATCGGGCGGCAGCCGGATATCGTCATAATCCTGTTCAACCTCCAGCGTGCGGCTGGTCCCGCCGCCGAATTTCATGATCTGGCGCACGATATCGGCCAGCAGTTCATCCGCGCGCACATCCACAAGGCCGCTGGTCTGGTAAAGTCCACGATGGATGGTCGCAAGGCTCATGACCCGGTCCTGCAACCCCTTCAGCAGAAACTTCGCCTCGGGTGTGCGGGACTGGCGCATCTGCATGTTCATGATCGAGGCGATCAGTTGCAGGTTGTTCTTGACCCGGTGATGGACCTCACGCAGCAGCACTTCCTTTTGATGAATCGAGTCCTCAAGTTTCGCCTCATCCTGCGTGATGCTGTCGGTCATCGACAGATAGGCCTCGGCCATTTCCCGCAATTCGACCGGCGCGCCGCGCATGTCGATTTCCTGCCGGTGACGGTCGCCCGCAGCAAAACGCCGGATCGACCGGTTCAGCGTGCGGATATGGCGCAGCACCAGCAGTTCCGAGGCCCAGACCGCGACGATCAGCCCGACAACCCACATCATCAGCGGAAAGAAGGTCGGGCTGATGCCGAAATCACGCAGCGTGCTCTGACTGCTCTGGTTCCAGCTTCCCATGACGAAAAGCCGCCCCTCTTCGACGGGCACGACCGAATAGGTCAGCATCTCGCCGCCCATCGACATGTCGCGGAACAATTTGCTGCCGGGGGTCGCAAGATCGGCAAGATTGCGGTTTAACGGCAGGCGGCTGTCGATCCGGTCGCGTCCTTCCGAGGCGGTCAGCACCCCGCCCGAGGCATCGAAGGTCCAGAGCGAGACCGGCAGCGGATCCTGCGATCCGCCGGGAAGATTGAAGATCTTCTCGACCCCGTCCATTTCATTCTGCGGCATCCAGACCGAAACATAGCCCAGATAGCGTCCGTCGGACGAGATCACCGGATGCAGCACCCCCAGAACCGTGGTGCCCGAGACCGGTCCGCGCGGCACCACGACGAAAGACGGCTCCAGCTTGCCGCGTTCCGCCTGAAACAGCGGTTCGCGCGAATAGTCATAGGTCGCGCCGCTGGAGGAACAGACCATCAGGCCGCTGGCCGGAACAAAGGCCACGATCGAGGCTTCGCGCACGAAATCAGCAGCGCTGTTCAACGCGGAAATGCAGCCGGGCACATCCTCGACCAGCCTGGGCATGGCCGGGGCAAGCCCCGCGACAAGGCCCTGCGCGCGCCGGATGGCATCCAGCTCGGCCGAAGCGGCGCGCAGGGTCGCGCCGGTCAGCGCCGCCTCGGTGCGGGCCTGCGCCTCCTGTTTCAGGTTGAAGGTCTGCGTATAGGCGATGATGCCCAGAGGCAGCAGTGTCGCTGCCATCAGAAAGCCCAGCCGCCAGCCAAGTTTCTGCGTCAGCCCCAGGGCGGATCGCTTCATTCCGGAACTCTCATGCAGCCTGGGGGGGACCAGACCGGCCGATCACGGCCATGGTCTGCGCATCGACACCGGCCAGCACGTCCTCACCCTCGGCCATGCCCATGAGTTCGGCAAGACGGCGGCGCGCCCGGCTGGCGCGGCTTTTGACGGTGCCTGCGGCGACATTCATCATGCCTGCCGCTTCTTCGACCGAGAACCCCGAGGCGCCGACAAGGATCAGCACTTCACGATGTTCGGGCGACAGCCGGTCAAAGGCAGCCTCGAATTCGGCAAAGATCAGCTTGCCGTCATGATCGGGCCGTACTGAAAGGCTTCCGGCATGGATGCCATCGGGATCGGCCACCTCCCGCTTGGTCTTGCGGCGGTCGGAATAGAAGGTGTTGCGCAGGATCGTGAACAGCCAGGCCTGAAAATTCGTGCCGGGCTGGAACTTGTCGATATGCGTCCATGCCTTCACCACCGTGTCCTGAACAAGGTCATCGGCAGCCGCGACATTGCGCGTGAGGCTGATCGCGAAGGCGCGCAGCGACGGCAGCGCCGCGACAAGGCCGTCGCGCGGATCGTGAGACGCGTTGCTCATCACTTCTGCTCCCGCTGGCTGTCCTTGGCGCGCAACTGGGCCAGAAGATCCTTGAACCGATCAGGAATATCTTCCTGTAGCACAGTGTCATAGACACGCTTCAGGTTGCTGTCGATTTCTTGCTTCAGGCGAGACTTCTGTTGATCTTCTGACATGGCACCATACGTTTACTTGCAGGAATGATCTATTTCTCAGTGAGAGCGGGAACCAAACGTATGATGACGCGTTTGGTTCCCAGAAAAACGTCAGTGACAGGATTAAAATTAGATGCCCGACGTGAACAAGCCCGACACCGATCCGCAGGAACAGGATCTTTCATCCGTCATCGGATCCCATCTTCCCTATCTGCGTCGCTACGCGCGCGCGCTGACCGGCAGTCAGGGCACAGGCGACACCTATGCCGCCGCCACGCTTGAGGCGATCCTGATCGACCCTGCAGCCCTTGATCGCGGCACGACGCCGAAGACGGGGCTGTTCCGTGCCTTTCATCTGGTCTGGTCCAGCGCGGGCGCGCCCCTGGGCGAACCCGACAGCCGTTTCTCGACAATTGCGCAGCAACATATGGAACGTCTGACGCCCAACTCGCGTGAGGCGCTGCTGCTCAACACCGTTGAGGGCTTCACCCCCGGAGAGGTCGCGTCGATCATGGGCATCGGCCGGGACGAGGCGCTGGTCCTGATCGACACCGCACTGGACGAGATGCAGGAAGCCGTGACCGGTGAGGTCATGATCATCGAGGATGAGGCGATTATCGCGATGGATATTTCCGCGATCGTGACCGAGATGGGCCATTCCATCGTCGGCATCGCCCGCACCCGGACCGAGGCGGTGGCGCTTGCCGGACGGCGCAGGCCCGACCTGATCCTTGCCGATATCCAGCTTGCCGACAATTCCTCGGGCGTGGATGCGGTGAATGACATTCTGGCCGAACTGGGCGACGATCTTCCCGTCATCTTCATCACCGCCTTCCCCGAGCGGCTGTTGACCGGTGAACGGCCCGAACCGGCCTTTCTGATCACCAAGCCCTATTCCGAGGAGCAGGTGCGCAGCGCCGTCTCGCAGGCGATGTTCTTTGCCTCGACCGAGACGCTGAACGCGTGACGCGCGACTGAAAATGCGTCACATCCGCGACCGCGTGTCGATCACCTGAATGTGTCCTGAAAACCCCGCCCGCAAGGCGGGGTTTTCTGCATCCTGGGGAACCTTTCCGAACCGGTCGCGTTGTCCTGTCACAATCGGCAAGGCTGTCTGCAACTGCATTTTCCGGCAGGCAGGGCCTTCCACCCCCGATGATGGAGTATTGATATGTTTCGCAAATTTGCTGCAATGACTGCGACGGCCCTGCTGCTGGGCGGCACCGCCATGGCGCAGGATACGCTGACCGTGAAAGACGTCATGGTCGAGGCAGATCTGACCGCCGTTTCGAATGAAAAGGCTGCCGCCTATTGGGCCAATCTTCCCGCCGATCTGGAAGCGGCCATCGCCGCCAAGGTTTCGGAGCAGCTTGCCGAAGATGGCACAAGCATCTCGGTCGATATCTCCGAGGTCGAACTGTCCAGCGGTTTCGAAGAGGCCGCAGGTCTGGCCGACACCCGGCTGGTCGGACAGGTCCGCATGGATAACGAGGCCAATCCCAGCCGTTTTTCGGTCTTCGAACTGACCGTTGACGTCAATCAGGCCATGCCGGTCCTGCCGGAAGGCGTGACGATGGATGAGGTTCTGGCTGATACCGAACGCTTCTATCAGGTCATGATCGATGCTTTCGCACAGGCGGTTGTCGACCGTCTGGTGTGATCGGGCTGATCTGATCGGACTGGTTTAGTAAGCCTGGGTTAGCCGAGCCTGCCGCAGTTTCGCGGATCGTCTGACCGCCGAGACGTGCCTCGACCGGACTGATTATATGCGTGTTCGATGCTGCATCGCGGCAATTCTAAGTGAAAGGCCAGCCCCTAGGGGCTGGCCTTTTGTCGTTACGGGTGACCCCCAATCATCACGCCAGATGCGCGCGCAGCATGGAGGCGTCAAACGGCATCGGCAGATTGCGGCGTCCTTCGCGCCGTGCCGGATCGGAGGCGCTGGCCGCACTCGCGTTTACCCCCAGCAGCACGATCGTGCCGCCACATGCCTCGATCTCTTGCAGGATCGCTTCGCGTTCGTCCGGAGCGATTGCCGCACAGTCCAGAAAGGCGATCTCCAGCCCTTCCGGACCCCCGGCGGTGCCGATGGTCCGTAAGTCCCGGCGCAGCTCTGCCAGATTATGGCAGATCAGCAGCCGGGCCTGCGGAAATGTCTCGACGATACATTCGGCCATATCCTGACCGACCAGAATTTCAGCGGTCAGGATGAGATAGGCCCTGTTTTCTTGTGTCACCTGTCATCCTCTTCATATCTACAACTTATGGATGATGGAACCTTTTCACAGTCACTGCATTAAACCACGACATAAAGGGGAATGTTTTCCATGGCCACTGATTGTCTTGATTGTCCGCTTCGCAACTGTGGCCTCTTCGTGCCCTTCTCGGCGGAAGAACTGGAATTCATGCGCGAATTCAAGGCGGGTGAGATTACCGTGATGCCGGGGGAAACCTTCCTGTCCGAGGGCGATGGAAGCAGCGGGCTTTACACCGTGCTGGAAGGGGCCGGGACGCGCTACAAGACGCTGGAAGACGGGCGGCGGCAGGTGATCAACTTTCTGCTGCCGGGTGATTTCATCGGTATGCAGGCATCGCTGATGGGAGAGATGAAACATTCCGCCTCGGCCTCGACTGTCATGCGGCTGTGTCGCTTCAATCGCGCGGATCTGTGGAAACTGTTCCGGTCCTATCCCGAACGCGCCTATGCGTTGACATGGATCGGCGCGGTTGAAGAGCATTTTCTGGGAGAGGCCATTGCGACGCTGGGGCAGCGCGATGCCGGGCAGCGTCTGGGCTGGGCGCTGCTGCGGTTGCATGCGCGGCAGATGGCGGCGGGTCTGGCGCGCGGGATGGCCGTTCCGCTGGCCTTTCGCCAGCAGGATCTGGCCGATGCACTGGGCCTGTCGCTGGTTCATACCAACAAGACATTGGCGCGGTTCCGCCGCGCAGGCTGGGCCGACTGGTCGAAAGGCTGGCTGAAGATCCCGGACCGGGCCACGCTGGCCCATCATTGCGGGGTCGAGAATGAAGGCCCCGAACCCAGGCCGCTGATCTGAGGCCGTTCAGCCCCGACCACGGTTCCATTCGGGGCCGGTTTGTGCCGCACCGAACACTGGCGTGACGCGGGCATTCTCTGCCCCGGGTTGTTGAACCGCCCGATCCGGACAGCGGTGTCGCCTCGGTCATGGCCAGCCGGTCCGGTTTCCGGTCCGGCACGAATGCGGTGATTCAGCTTGCCCGCAGCTACGGCCATAAAGGCGTTGGGATCACCGGCATTCGATCCGGTTAGCTGTGCACAGGGCAGGCCGGTTTGCCGCGCGCAGGGCTGGTACAGCAATGCATATACGCGCCTGAGATGCTGCGCCGCGTCACACCGCCCCGTCCCTTGGTCTTTGTCGCGGAACATCCCGCGCGGGGGGGCGCCGGTCGCGGGGCAAGCCGCAGGCCCCCGACCGTGGCGTCTGTGGTGGAAAGCCCGGATCGCGGACATGGTCCATCGGCACGACAATGCTCCCCCTGTCGGGGGGTGTTGGACAGGTGCTGCCTGCCGCTCGGTTCTGGCGTGTCAGACAGTCGCGGCGATGTCCTCCTCTGGCGTGGCCACAAGGACGGGGTTTGCGTCTTCCGGGCAGAATTCCACCAGAATGTCGCAGATGGCCGAGCGCCGCAGCGGTTTGGTCAGGTAGCGGTCGATCCCCGAGGCGAGGATCGACAGCTCATCCCCGTCCATCGCATGGGCGGTCAGGGCGATGATCGGAACCCGCTTGTCGGCTGTGCCTTCAAGCTGCCGGATCGCCTGCGCGGCCTCGCGCCCGTCCATTCCCGGCATGGAAATATCCATGAAGATCAGATCGGGCCGGAAGGTCTGGAAGAATTCAACCGCCTCATTGCCATTGCTGGCGAATGTCAGGTCGATATCGAGATCCTTCACCATCTTGCGGAACACAAGCTGATTGGTGCGGTTATCCTCGGCGGCCAGAACGCGCATCCGGCGGGTCAGGGGGGCGGTGGCTGGTTCGGGCAGCGTCTCCTCGGGCGGGGCGGCAACCGACAGGGCCTGCAATCTGCGGTAAAGATCGGCGCGCAGAAGCGGCTTCTGGATCACTGCGGTCAGCTGGTCGCTGCCCGGCCCCTGACGCGCCTCGGCCGGGTTTGACGACAGCAGCACGATGGGCAGGTCATGCCCCGCCGCGCGCACCCGCTCGGTCAGCATCAGACCGGTCATTTCGGGCATTTCGTGATCGGTCAGCAGCGCATCGAAGGCGCTGTCGCGCGCCAGAACCGCCAGCGCCTCGGCCCCCGAACGGCAGAGCGTGACGTCAATGCCGCAGGTCGTCAGCTGGCGTTCAAGAATGGTGCGGTTGATGAACTGGTCATCGACCACCAGCGCGCGGCGCAGCATCACCGGCACGGGGGCGGGGCCGGATGTTTCGGCAATGGGCAGCGTCACGCGAAAGCCGAAACACGACCCCTTGCCCGGTTCGCTTTCCACCCAGACCGCGCCTTCCATCCGTTCGATCAGGCGGCGGGTGATCGCAAGGCCCAGACCCGTGCCCTCAAACTTGCGGTTCGTCTGGCTTTCGACCTGATTGAACTCACCAAAGATATGGTCAAGCTGATCCGACGGGATGCCGATGCCGGTATCTTCAACCGTGATGTGCAATTGCTGACGCCCGTCCCTGACCTCCAGCCCGACGACGCGGATCAGCACATGGCCCTTGCGGGTGAATTTCACCGCATTGCCCATCAGATTGGTCAGAACCTGCCGCAGCCGACCCGGATCCCCGACGAAACGCGTGGGCAGGAACATGTCGAAATCAATCATCAGGTCGATTCCCTGCGCCCGGGCGCGGGGTTGCAGCAGCATCGCGACCTCATGAATCACGCGTTCCAGATCGAAGGGTTCGGGATGCAGGGTCAGCCGCTCGGCCTCAATCTTGGAATAGTCCAGAATATCATTGATGATGACCAGCAGCGCCTCACCCGAGGAGCGGATGGTTTCGGCAAAAAGCCGCTGTTCCTCGGACAATTCGCTGTCACAAAGCAGTTCTGCCATCCCGACGACCCCGTTCATCGGGGTGCGGATTTCATGGCTCATATTGGCCAGAAAGGCGGATTTGGCGCGATTGGCGGCCTCGGCGGCGCGGCGGGCCTCTTCCAGCGCGGCCTGCTGTTCGCGCAGTTGCGTGATGTCGGTGCGCAGGCAGACGCGTCCGCCATCGGGGGTGACCTGATCGGATTCAAGGATATGGCGGCCATTGCCCAGTTCGGTTTCCATCGGTTCCCCGGCCTCGCGGAAGCGGCGCAGGCGTTCGGCCAGCCATTCCTCCTCCCGTCCGACGGCGGTGGGGACATGGCCATTGGCCAGCCCGTGGCGCAGAAGATCCTCAAACGTGGTGCCGGGTTTCATTGCGGGCGCGCTGTCGGGAAACATTTCGCGATAGCGCTGGTTGCACGAGATCAGCCGTTCCTCCCGGTCGAACAGCACGAAGGCATCCGGCAGCGCCTCGATCGCAGCCCAGATCCGCATCTGGTCGGTGATGTTCAGTGCAAGGCTGACCATATCGCCATCGCGCGCGCGCCGGTCCACCAGCCGCACCCAGGTGCCGTTCGAGAATTTTACGACCAGGGGCAGGATCGGGTCGCTTTCCCAGCGGGCCAGCATTTCGGCCACCCATTCGTCGGTCGTGCGTGCACCGATATCGACCAGCCCGGCATTGCCGGTTATGCGCAGGATCTGTTCATAGCTCATGCCGGGCACGACACCGCGCCCGTTGAAGGCTGCCAGATAGGCGCGGTTCGCCACGATCAGGCGCAGATCTGCGTCGAAAACCGCAAAACCGTCGCGGATCGTGTCGATGGAATCGCGCAGGCGGCGTTCGGCCATCACGGCGGCGGTATGGGCATTTTCCAGATCCGACAGGAAACGCAGATTCTGGCCCTTCAGCGCCTCGGCCTCGGATTGCGCGGCGCGCACGACATGGCGCTGCTCGACGATCTCTTCGGCAAGGGACCGCGCGTGCAGCGCCAGTTTTTCATTGGCGGCGTAAAGTTCGCGCTGTTTCTGTTCCAGCAGCCTTTCGGCCGCCAGCCGCGCCCGCCTTTCGCGTGAGAGGCGGTCCATCATGTCGATGCGTGCGTCCACCACTGTCGGTTCACTCCGTTCCATGGCCCGAGATTGGCGCAAGATCGTGAACCGAGGATTAATGACAATTTCCGTCATCCTCGTTGCCGTGCTTGCCCGTCGGGCCGGGCCTGTGCGACTGTCGCGATGCAGGATCAGGAGGGTATCGCTATGGATCGGATCGCGCGGCATGTCGGGACGGCAAAGGCGGGGATCGGCGGGACCCTGCGATCCCTTGCCCTGGCAGCGGTGACGCTGCTGGCGGTGCCCGCCGATCAGGTGTCGGCGCAGGAACTGGTCGCGCCCAAGCGGCTGGCGATCACGCGCGACATGGACCTGCCCGGCGGCGATATCGCCTCGATGCTGGACACCACGATCGAGGCCTGCCAGCGCGCCTGTCTGGCAAACGACTCCTGCACGGCGCTGACCTTCAACTCCCGCGCCGGGGCCTGTTTCCTGAAGAACGGGGCCGGCGCGCCCGCCCCTTATCAGGGCGCGATTTCGGCCCGGGTGCTGAATGCCGAACCGGGGCTGGCCGGGGCGGCGGCGGGGCGGTCGGCGGCGCTGGCGTTCCTGCGCCCGTCGGATCTGGACGCCGCGCGGGATCTGGCGCGGGGTCTGGCCATGCTGCATGTCACGGGTGAGGTTCCGGCCGGGGATCATCTGGCCGCCGCGCGGCGGGAAGAGATCAACGGCTATGCCCTGCGCGCGGCCGAACGGGTTGGTGCTGCGCTGAACCTGACTGATTCGGCCGGGGACTGGGCGGAATATGCGCGGCTGGCGCTGAAAGGCTCTGCCAGCAATCAGGACATGCGGCGTGAATGGGCGCAGCGCGCGGTTTCCGCCGCAATCAATGCGCTGTTGCGCAGCGACAATCCGGGGCTGCGCCATGGCGCGCTGGTCACCATGGCGCAGGCGCTGGAAAGCATCGGCCGGGGGCGCGACATGGTTCCCGCGCTGCAACTGGCGCAAGCGGAGCAGCCGCGCGATGACACTGCCGGTCTGCTGGATGATGCCATCGAAAAATTCGGCTTCCGCATCACCGAACATCAGGTCCAGTCCGATCTGGCCCAACCCCGGCTTTGCGCGGTGTTTTCAGAAGAACTGGCCGAAAGCGGGGTGGAATTCGGCGATTTCGTGCAGACCGATATCGCGGGCATTTCGGTCGAGAAATCCGGCTCGCGGCAGCTTTGCGTTGACGGGCTTTCGCATGGCCAGCGCGTTTCGGTGACCTTCCGTGCGGGCATTCCTTCCGCCGAGGGGCAGATGACGGCGCGTCCGGTGGCGGTCAATGCCTATATCCGTGACCGCAATCCGGCGGTACGCTTTGCAGGGCGCGCCTATGTGCTGCCGCGCATGGCCGAGGTTTCGATCCCGGTCGAAACGGTGAACACAACCGAACTTGACCTGACGCTGTATCGCGTGACCGACCGCAATATCCTGCGCTCGGTTCAGGGCAGGTTCCTGTCAGAACCCATGCCCTATTACCGCGAGGACGATTTCGGGGGGGAAGTGGGCACGGAAATCTGGACCGGCAGCGCGACCGTGACCCAGGAGGTCAACCGCGACATCACCACCCGCCTGCCGCTGGCCGAGGCGCTGGCGGGGCAAGGGGCGGGTATCTATGCGCTGCGCGCGGCATTGCCGGGCAAGGAGCCCTATGATTTTGCGCCGGCCTGGCAGTGGTTCGTGTCCTCGGATCTGGGCATGATCAGCTTTTCCGGGGTGGAAGGGCTGCATGTCGTGATCCGGTCCCTTGGCACGGCGGGCCCGAAACCGGGGGTCACGGTCGAACTCCTGAGCCGCGCGAATGAGGTTCTGGGTGTGACCGAGACCGATGCCGAGGGGATGGCGCATTTCCCGGCCGCGCTGACGCGGGGTCGGGCCGGGGCCGCGCCCGCGATGCTGGTGGCGCGGGAAGGGGAGGACGATCTTGCCTTCCTGTCGCTGACCGATCCCGAATTTGACCTGTCGGACCGGGGCGTCGAAGGGCGCGAACCCGCGCCGCCGGTCGATGTTTTCGTCACGACCGAACGCGGCGCTTACCGCGCAGGCGAAACCGTGCATGTCACCGCACTGGCCCGCGATCCGCAATCGCAGGCGGTGGAGGGTTTGCCGCTGACCGCCATCGTCAAACGGCCAGACGGGGTGGAATACAGCCGCAGCACCGCGCAGGACAGCGCCATGGGCGGCCATGTCTTTGCCCTGCCGATTGCCGGATCCGCACCGCGCGGCCTGTGGCGGCTTGAGATTCTTGCCGATCTGGAGGCGCCGCCGCTGGCTGCGAAAACCTTCCTTGTCGAGGATTTCCTGCCCGAACGCATTGATTTCGACCTGACGCTTGCCGATACACCGCTGCGCCCCGGTGATGTGGCCGAGGCCGATCTGGCGGTGCGTTACCTCTTCGGCGCGCCGGGGGCGGATCTGGCGATCGAGGGGGAAACCCTGCTGCGCGCCACGCGTGCGCTTGATGGCTTTCCCGGTTTTGTCTTCGGTCGTCATGACGAGCCTTTCAACACGTTGGTCCGCAGCTTTGACGGAATGCGCACCGATGCCGAGGGGCGTGCCACGCTGCCGCTGGCGCTGGCCCCGGTGGAAAATGCCGACCGGCCGCTGGAGATGGTTGCGGCGGTGCGGGTGTCCGAAGGATCCGGCCGCCCGGTGGAACGGAGGGTGACCCGCGCGCTGACCCCCGATGCGCCGGTGATCGGGCTGCGCCCGTTGTTTGACGATGTCGTGCCCGAGGGCGGTGCCGCGGAATTCGAGATCGTCGCGGTTGGCCCGGAAGGCCGTGCCGTGCCGATGCCGGTGGTATGGGAGGTGACGCGGATCGAAACCCGTTACCAGTGGTATCAGGAATATGGCGACTGGTATTGGGAACCGGTCACGACCCGGTCGCGGGTTGCCAATGGCGTGACCGAGCTTGGCGCCGAACCCGCGCGGATCGCGGCCCCGGTGACATGGGGGCAGTATGAGCTTGCGGTGACGCAAGCCTCGGGCGGGGCGGCGGCAAGTTCGGTCGGGTTCGATGCCGGATGGTATGCGCCTGCCGATGTCGCATCATCCCCGGACCGGCTGGAATTGTCTCTGGACAAACCCGGATACCGGGCAGGCGAGGTGGCGCGACTGCGCATCGTGCCGCGTGCGGCAGGCACGGCGCTGATCTCGGTGCTGTCGAACCGGCTGGTCTCGATGCAGGCGGTTGCGGTGACTGAGGGCGAGAATATCATTTCCCTGCCGGTGACCGATGACTGGGGCGCGGGCGTCTATGTCACCGCATCCGTGCTGCGGCCGATGGATGTGGCGGCGGGGCGCAATCCGGCGCGCGCCATGGGGCTGGCACATGCCGCCATCGACCCGGGCGACCGGGCGCTGGATGTGACGGTCGAGGCCCCGGCCGAGGTCGCGCCGCGCGGGCCGCTGGATCTGGCGGTGCGTGTTGCGGGCGTGCAGCCGGGCGATACCGCCCATGTCACCGTTGCGGCGGTGGATGTCGGCATCCTGAACCTGACCGGCTTTGAGGCGCCCGATCCGAAGGGGCATTATTTCGGCCAGCGCAAGCTGGGCGTGGGGATCCGTGACCTTTACGGGCGGCTGATCGACGCGATGGCGGGCATGCCGGGGCAGGTGCGTTCCGGCGGGGATGGCGGGGCGCAGGCCCGGCTGCAATCGCCCCCCCCGACCGAAGAACTGGTCGCCTACTTCTCGGGCCCGGTTCAGATCGGGCCGGATGGTCTGGCGCGGGTTTCCTTCGATCTGCCCTCGTTCAATGGCACGGTCCGGGTGATGGCGGTTGCATGGTCGCAGCGCGGCGTCGGACAGGCCGAGGCCGATGTGCTGGTGCGTGATCCGGTCGTGGTGACGGCCTCGGTGCCGCGTTTCCTGTCGCCGGGCGATGAAAGCCGGATGCTGCTGGAGATCGTTCATGCCACCGGGCCTGCCGGGCGGATGGGGCTTGATGTCACGGCCTCTGGCCTCGCGCTCGGCCCGGTGCCTTCGGGTTTTGACCTTGCCGAACAGGGCAAGGCCCGGTTCGAGATCCCGCTGGTCGCCGGGGCCGAGGGGGTGCAGAGCATCGACATCACCCTGACCACGCCCGAAGGGCGGCAACTGACCAAACGGCTGTCCCTGCCGGTGCAGGCGGGGGATCCGGAAGTGGCGCGGATGACGCGGCTGGAGTTGCAACCGGGTCAGACCTTCACGCTGGACCAGTCGGTTTTCGCGGGTTTCCATGCCGGATCGGGCCTTGCCACGATGGCGGTCGGCCCGATCGCACGGCTGGACACGCCGGGCCTTCTGGCCGCGCTGGACCGCTATCCCTATGGCTGCACGGAACAGATCACCTCCCGCGCGCTGCCCTTGATCTATTTCGATCAGGTGGCGCAGGCGATGCGGCTGAAAGGGGCTGAGGATATCCGCGATCGCATCGAACAAGCCGTGGCCGAGGTGCTGACCAATCAATCCTCGGATGGCGGCTTTGGTCTGTGGTCCGCGAATTCGGGGGATTTCTGGCTGGATGCCTATGTCACCGATTTCCTGAGCCGCGCGCGCGCCAACGGCCATACCGTGCCCGATATCGCCTTCCGCGCGGCGCTGGACAACCTGCGCACGCAAGTGAACTACACCGCCGATTTCGACCGGGGCGGAGAGGCGCTGGCCTATGCGCTGATGGTGCTGGCGCGGGAGGGGGCGGCGGCCATCGGCGATCTGCGATACTATGCCGATGTGAAGGCGGATGCCTTTGCAACCCCTGTGGCGCTGGCGCAACTGGGCGCGGCCCTGGCCAGCTATGGCGATCAGGCCCGGGCCGATGCGATGTTCCGCAAGGCAGGCGGCTGGGTCAGCAGCCTGCCGCTGGAGGAGACCGAACAGCTGTTCCGCGCCGATTACGGCACCAACCGCCGCGACACGGCGGCGGTGCTGACGCTGGCGCTGGAATCGGGGTCCGAGGCGCTGGACCGGGAGGCCTTTGCCGCGCGCCTGACGCGCCCGGCAAACCGGCTGTCGACGCAAGAGGCGACATGGACCCTGCTGGCCGCCAATGCGCTGATCGACCGCCCGGGCACCGAGGGCATCACCCTGAACGGCCAGCCGGTGGACGGCCCGCTGGTGCGGGTGCTTGAGGCGGGCAATCCCGACCCCGTGGCGGTGGTCAACGGATCCGACCGGGCGGCGGTGCTGACGGTCACGGCTTACGGTGTGCCGGAGGTGCCCGAGGCGGCGGGCGGCAATGGCTATGCGATCCGGCGCAGCTATTACGACATGGAGGGCAATCCCGCCGATGCCTCGGCGGTGGCGGCGGGCACGCGGCTGGTCGCGGTGCTGGAGGTCGAACCCTTCAGCATGGGCGAGGCCCGGCTGATGGTGACCGATCCGCTGCCCGCCGGGTTTGAGATCGACAATCCGAACCTGATCCGCGCAGGCCAGATTTCGGCGCTTGACTGGCTGGAAGTGGCCGAGGCCGAACATGCCGAATTCCGGCAGGACCGGTTCCTTGCGGCGGTGGATCAGCGTGATGAATCAACGATCCGTCTGGCCTATGTCATCCGCGCGGTCAGCCCCGGCGCCTATCACCATCCCGCAGCCTCGGTCGAGGATATGTATCGCCCGGATTTCCGTGCGCAGACCGATGCGGGCCGGGTGATCGTGACGCCGTGACCGGCCGGGGCCGCTTCCGTTCGGCGCGGACGCTGTTTGCGCTGGCCCTTGCCCTTTGGGCGGGTGGGGGCTTGCGCGATGCCGGGGATCGCTGGGTGGCAGCCACGGTCCTGCCGCCTTTGCAGGTGGCGACGGCGACCGAGATTCTGGCGCGGGACGGACAGCTTTTGCGCGCCTATCAGGTGGCCGACGGGCGCTGGCGGCTGGCGGTTTCGGTTGACCGGGTCGATCCGCGCTATCTCCAGATGCTGATCGCGTTCGAGGACCGGCGCTTTCGCAGCCACGCCGGGGTCGATCCGCTGGCGGCGTTGCGGGCGGGCTGGCAGGCGGTGACATCGCGCCGCGTGGTCTCGGGCGGGTCCACCCTGACGATGCAGGTCGCGCGGCTGTTGGAGGAAAGCGGCACCGGGCAGATCACGGGTAAGCTGCGCCAGATGCGCGTCGCGCTGGCGCTGGAACGGCGGTTGGACAAGGATCAGATCCTGTCGCTTTATCTGCATCTCGCCCCTTTCGGCGGCAATCTGGAAGGGGTGCGGGCAGCAACGATCAGCTATTTCGGGAAAGAGCCGCAGCGCCTGACCCCGGCCGAGGCCGCCCTTCTGGTGGCCCTGCCACAATCGCCCGAGACCCGTCGCCCCGACCGCCATGCAGATCACGCCGAGGCGGCCCGGGCACGGATTCTGGCGCGGGCGGTTGCGGCGGGGGTGATCGGCGCCGATCAGGCCCTTGCCGCGCAGCGTGAGGCCGTGCCGACCCGCCGCCGACCCTTTCCCGCCCATGCACCGCATCTGGCCGACCGGGTGGCGGGCCCCGTGTCATCCGGTCTGTCGCCGCATCGCCTGACGATTGATGCGGGCCTGCAAAAGCGGCTAGAGGCGTTGGCCCGCGACACCGTTGCCGCCCATGGCGCGCGGCTGCAGATCGCGATGATGATCGCCGATCACCGCACGGGGGAGGTTCTGGCCTCGGTCGGATCGGCGGATTACACCGAGGAGGCCCGGCAGGGGTTCGTCGACATGACCCGCGCGGTGCGCAGCCCCGGATCGCTGCTGAAACCACTGGTTTACGCTCTGGCCTTCGATGAAGGGCTGGCCCATCCGGAAACCCTGATCGACGATCAGCCGATGGATTTCGCAGGCTACCGCCCGCAGAATTTCGACCGCCGGTTCCGGGGCACGCTGCGGGTGCGTGAGGCGCTGGTGGAAAGCCTGAACCTGCCGGTGGTGGCGCTGACCGAAGCGATGGGACCGGCGCGGCTGATGACCGGGTTGCGCCGCGCGGGCGTCGATCCGCGTCTGCCGGGGGGCGGGGGCAGGCCGGGGCTGGCGCTGGCACTTGGCGGTGTTGGCGTGACACTGGAGGAAATGGCGGGCCTTTATGCCGCCCTCGCCCATGGCGGTGTGGCGCGACCTTTGCGCGTTTCGGCGGGGGATGCGGGCGCCGGGACGCGGGTGATTTCGGCCGTGGCGGCATGGCAGATCGGGGATATTCTGGCCGGAATGCCGCCCCCGGGCGGCGGGGGCCGAGGGATCGCCTACAAGACCGGCACCAGCTATGGCCATCGCGATGCCTGGGCTTTGGGCTATGACGGGCGGCATGTGGTGGGCGTCTGGCTGGGCCGCGCGGACGGAACCCCGGTGCCCGGTGTCTTTGGCGCGGATCTGGCCGCCCCGGTGCTGGCGCAGGCCTTCGCGCGGATCGGTCGGCGGATTGAGCCCTTGCCGCCACCACCCTCGACGGCGCTGATCCTGTCCAATGCCGCCCTGCCGCAACCGCTGCAACGCTTCCGCCCGCGCGGTGCCGCCTTCGGCCCCGATCCCGGCGCGCCCGCCGTGGCCTTTCCGCCCGACGGGGCGCAGGTGGAATTGCTGCCCGAGGGCGTGCTGCTGCGGGTCCGGGGTGGCACCGCGCCTTTCACATGGCTGGCCGACGGGGTGCCGGTTGTCACTGCCCTGCGCAGCCGTGATGCGCTGGTGCCGCTGACGGGGCCGGGTTTCGTGACCCTGTCAGTGATTGATGCCAATGGCCGCTCGGCCCGGTCCTCGGTTCGGCTGGCGATGCCCTGAGCCTGTCAGGCGGCAGGATCGCGGATGTTCAGCGCGGCGTTCGCCCAGTCCTCCAGCGCCTGTGCATCGGGGGGCAGGGGCTGTGCCATTCCGGCGGCAAAGGCGTCAAACCCGGCCTGCCCCGAACGGTTCAGCCCGACCAGAACCGGCAAGCCCGCCGCCACCGCCTCGGCGATCAGCGCACGAAAGCCGTGGCCTGCGGCCTCCTGCTTGCCGAACTTGTTCAGGATCAGCAGATCCGCACCCTGCGCCAGCCGCAAGGATATCTCGGCCACAGCGGTTTCCAGTGCCGCAGCATCCAACTGGCACCCGCCCGCCCCCGGCCCGCGATTTTCCGATATCCGCAGCATTGCCCCGTCGGGCAGCAGCCGCAGATCCATGTCGCAGCGGGCCTGACCGTCGCGCGGGCTGTCGATCTGCACGCAGCCGCAGACCCGCAGCCCCTGTGCGGCCAGCCGCGCCGCAAGATCCGCCAGCAGGCGGTTCGTCTGCCCCGTTTCCGGCGCATGGAGAAAGGCAAGAGCTGTCATCACCGCGACCATGGACCGAAAGCCGCATCTGCCGCAATGGCCCCTGAACCGGGGCCGCAGCCTTGCGCAGTCAGATCCGCTCCAGCGCCAGCGCGATGCCCTGACCGCCGCCGATGCACATCGTTACCAGCGCGCGACGCCCGCCGGTCCGCTCCAGTTCATGAAGCGCCTTGACGGTGATGATCGCGCCCGTCGCGCCGACCGGATGGCCAAGCGCGATGGCCCCGCCATTGGGGTTGACCCGCGCGGGATCAAGGCCAAGTGCGCGGTTCACCGCCAGCGCCTGTGCGGCAAAGGCCTCATTCGATTCCACCACATCGAAATCGCCGGGCGCGAGCCCCAGCCGCGCACAAAGCGCCTGCACCGCCGGCACGGGGCCGATGCCCATCACCTCGGGCCGCACACCGGCCACGGCCGATCCAAGGATGCGGGCGCGGGGTTTCAGCCCCGCCGCCTCTGCCGCTCCGGCGCGCGCCAGCACCAGCGCCGCCGCCCCGTCATTGATGCCGCTGGCATTGCCCGCCGTCACGGTGCCGTCCTTCTGAAACACCGGGCGCAGGGCTGCCAGCGCCCCGGCACTGGTCGCTTTCGGGTGTTCGTCGGTGTCAAAGGCCACCGTGCCCCGGCGCGACGTAATCTCGACCGGAACGATCTGCCCGGCAAACCGCCCCTCGGCGATGGCGCGGGCGGCGCGGCTCTGGCTTTCCAGCGCGAAAGCGTCCTGATCGGCGCGGCTGATGCCATGTTCGGCGGCGACATTTTCCGCCGTGACGCCCATATGCCCGGTGCCGAAAGGACAGGTCAGCGCCCCTGTCATCATGTCGATGGCGCGCAGATCGCCCATTTTCTGGCCGAACCGCGCGGCGGGCAGGATATGGGGGCTGCGGCTCATAACCTCGGCCCCGCCGGCAAGGGCGAAATCGGTCTCATCCAGCATCAGCGCCTGTGCCGCCGACACGATGGCCTGCGCCCCGGACCCGCACAGCCGGTTGACGTTCATCGCGGGCGTCGTTTCGGGCACGCCCGCCTGCATTGCGGCCATGCGCGACAGATACATGTCGTGCGGTTCGGTATTGATGACATGACCGAAGACGCTGGCCCCGATCCGGTCCGGCGCGATCCCGGCGCGGGCGATGGCGGCCTTGCTGACGATGCTGCCAAGGTCCACCGGCGAAAGGCCGGACAGCGCGCCGCCAAAACCGCCGATGGCGGTGCGTGCGCCGGACAGGATCACGATATCGGTCATGGGGGTGCCTTTCGCTGCAAGGGGCATTTTGGATCGGTCGGGCCGACCAGAGCTGCGGATCGGGTTTCAGGATAGACGGTTTCGGATGGCAGGGGGCAGAAACGTCACGTCGCCTGCCGGTCTTGTCCTGTCAGACGGGCCGCCGTGGCGCGGCCCGCATGCAGGCCTGTCGCCATGGATGCCGTCAGCAGATAACCCCCTGTCGGGGCCTCCCAGTCCAGCATCTCACCGCAGGCAAAGATCCCGGGCAGGGCCTTCAGTTCCAGCCCTTCGGTCAGGCTGTCCTGCAGGATGCCGCCCGCGACCGAGATCGCCTCATCCAGCGGGCGCAGGCCCGCGTGGCGAACGGGCAGGCGTTTCAGCAACCCGGCCAGCGCCGCGCCTGTGGGCAGGGGGCGCGGCCCCCATTCCAGTACCAGCGCGGCGGCGGCGGGGGGCAGGCCCAGCTTGCGCAGGCGCGATCCGATACTGTCGCCATTGCGCGCCCGGGCCATGCGCGCGGCCAGCGCATCCTGTGAAAGATCCGGAAAGAGGTCGAGCCAGAGCACCCCGCCCCCTCGCAGTGCAGGCGACAACGGATAGATCCCACCGCCTTCCAGCCCGCGTTGCGAGATCACGAATTCGCCGCGTGAAACCGGCCCTTCGGGGGGACATAGCGCGGCACCCTTGACCGGGGCGCCGAAATGGCGCGCCATCAGCGGCGACCAGTCGACCCGCAACCCGGCATTGGCGGGCGCGAAACCGGCCAGCCCCACGCCTTGCGCCGCCAGCCATGGTGCCCATGCGCCATCCGATCCCAGCCGTGCCCAGCTTGCCCCGCCAAGCGCCAGAACGGTGACGCGGGGGCGCAGCAGGCGGGGGCCATCCGGCGTTTCAAAGCGCAGCGCATCGGCCTCAAACCCGGTCCAGCGCCAGCGGTTGCGCAGATCGACTCCCGCCGATGCCAGACGCCCCAGCCAAGCCCGCAGCAATGGCGAGGCTTTCATCGTCACCGGAAAGACCCGGCCGGAACTGCCGGTGAACACCTCTTGCCCAAGGGCGCGGCACCAGTCCTGCACGGCCTCCGGGCCGAACTGGTCCAGCATCGGGGCCAGCCAGTCCGTGGCCTGTCCGAAAGCGGCGCCAAAGGTCGCGGGGTCTGCGTCCTTGGTGATGTTCAGACCTGATTTTCCTGCCATCAGAAACTTGCGCGCGGGGGAGGGTTTCGCCTCGGCGATCACGACCCGCGCCCCTGCGGCGGCCAGCGCCTCGGCGGCCATCAGCCCGGCAGGACCTGCGCCGATGACCAGCGCCTCCGGGTGGTCAGTAGAGCGGTCTGTTGCCCCGGCGGTCATAAGGACGGCCCCTTGCGCAGTGTCGTCACGCGCTGCGGATGGGAGATGTGGATACCCTTTGCCTTCGGCGCATTGCGATTATCGGGTTCAACACGATCGCCCATGATCGCCCCCCCGCATGACCGGTTGGCGCAGCGCCTCCGGCCTCATGTTCGACAACTCTGCCCGACAGTCCATCCGTTTTGTCCCCATTCCCTGCTTCTGCGCTCTGTGGCCCTTGCTCTGTGGCCCTCGCTCTGTGTCTCTGTCGCCGTGACTGTATGGCGGGACGGCGGGCAGTCGCTGCCTCAGCCTATGCCGCAGATGCGCGGCCTTTGGCAACGGCCTGCGCCGCTGCGCAGCTGGGGGAAGCGCACAGGCAATGACATTGCCGTGAACCTGTCGCGGCGGCTGAATTGGCCCCTTCCGCGACGCGATGACGCAGCTATAGTCGGCGTATATTTCCAGCGAGGAGCCAGTGAAATGACATTTCTGACCAAGACCCTTCCCACCAAGGCCCTGATTGCTGCAATTGTGCTGACCGGCGGCGTGGCTTTTGCCAAGGAGGGCGTGCAGGATCCGACCGTAAAGGCCCGGATGGACCTGATGGGAGAGGTTGCCCGCCAGACCAAGGTTCTGGGCGATATGGCCAATGGCTCTGCCGCGTTCGACGCCTCGGCCGCTGCCGCTGCGCGTGAGGCGCTGATCGCCGCCGCTGCGGATATCCCCGCGAAATTCGAGACCGAGGCCGATGATCCCGTGGCAGAGGCCCGCCCCGATGTCTGGATGAACTGGGACGGCTTTGTCGAACGGGCCACTGCGCTGCAATCTGCGGCCGAGGCGATGGATGTCACCGCGCTGGCGGGCGTTCAGGGTGGAATGGGTGCTGTCGGCGGATCCTGCCGCGACTGCCACACGGATTTCCGCGCCAAGAAGTGAGGCGCGGCCGGGGTGGAAGTCCCGGCAGCATCGCGGCATCGGCAAGCAAGCGGGCGGCCCTTTCAGGCCGCCCGCTGACGTTTCGGGTGGAAGCGTCCAGCAGCGGATCAGCCGCAGAAGACGCGCAGAATGCGCCGGTTTTCCCCCGTCTCGATATTCAGGCGGTCCTCGCGGAAATCCATTGTCACGGCCATTCCCGGCCCGATCACGCGCGAGGGTTCGGGCAGGCGCAGACCGCGCAGCGCGCGTTCATGCTGGCCCACAAGTCCCTGATACCCCTCTGCGCCGCAGGAGGCGACAGGATCGGGTGCCTGGTCCTGCGGCACACAGGCCGCAAGCAGGGACATCACGACAGGCAAGGCGAAAACCGGTTTCATCCGCAGGATATCCTTCCGACAAGGCCGTTGGCATCAAGATAGAAATTGATGCGTTCCGGGGTGTAGTCCCGAGTTACCATCCCGCCCAGCGGGATGACGCGCACAGGGCCTGAAATCCCGGCCCGTTGCACGGCATCCCCCGGCTGACCCTGAAGATGCATGTATCTAACGACGCCGCAGCTGTCCGGTTCCCCGCCTGCACCGCCCGACATTCCCGAAGGACTGCCCGAGCCAGAGCCGCAGGCGGTTGCGCCCAGCAGGGCGAGTGTCGCAAAAGCGTGTCGAATCATGTCTTTCCCGCGTTGCAATCATGGGCATCTTGCCCCAGCCTCGCAAAAAACCTGTCAGGAGGAAACCCCATGCGCACCCGTGCCGCCGTCGCCCTTGCCCCCGGCAAGCCCCTTGAGATCATGGATGTCAATCTTGACGGCCCCAAGGCGGGGGAGGTTCTGGTTGAAATCAAGGCCACCGGCATCTGCCATACAGATGAATTCACGCTGTCGGGCGCCGATCCCGAAGGGCTGTTTCCCTCGATCCTCGGGCATGAGGGCGCGGGCGTGGTGATCGAGGTGGGCGAAGGTGTCACGACGCTGAAACCCGGCGATCATGTGATCCCGCTTTACACACCCGAATGTCGGCAATGCTATTCCTGTCTGTCGGGCAAGACCAACCTTTGCACTGCGATCCGCAATACCCAGGGTCAGGGCCTGATGCCCGATGGCACGACGCGGTTCTCGATGTTGGATGGCACACCGATCTATCATTACATGGGCTGTTCCACCTTCGCCAATCACACGGTCCTGCCCGAAATCGCGCTGGCCAAGGTGCGCCCCGACGCGCCGTTCGAAAAGATCTGTTATATCGGCTGCGGCGTCACCACCGGCATCGGGTCGGTCATCAACACCGCCGGGGTCGAGATCGGATCAACCGCCGCCGTCTTCGGTCTGGGTGGCATCGGTCTGAACGTCATTCAGGGCCTGCGCATGGCGGGCGCGGACATGATCATCGGGGTCGATCTGAACGACGCGAAAGAGGAGATGGCGCGCAAGTTCGGCATGACCCATTTCGTCAACCCGTCGAAAATCGAAGGCTCGGTCGTGCAGGAAATCCAGCGCCTGACGCAGAATGAGCGCGATCATCTGGGCGGGGTGGATTATTCCTTTGACGCGACCGGCAATGTGAAGGTGATGCGCGACGCGCTGGAATGTTCGCACCGCGGCTGGGGCGTATCGGTCATCATCGGTGTGGCACCTGCCGGGGCCGAAATCTCGACGCGCCCCTTCCAGCTGGTCACCGGCCGCGTCTGGAAGGGCACGGCTTTCGGCGGGGCCAAGGGCCGCACCGATGTGCCGAAATTCGTCGACTGGTATATGGATGGCAAGATCGAGATCGACCCGATGATCACCCACACAATGCCGCTGGAAAAGATCAATGAGGCGTTCGACCTGATGCATAAGGGCGAATCCATCCGCTCGGTTGTGATCTACTGATGTGACCCGGCGCTGGTTGCCGTCCCGGCGGCTGGCCTTCTGGCTGATTCTGGGGGCGGCGGTTCTGGCCTTCGCCGCCGTTTCGGTGCGGATCCGGGTGCTGCCATGGATGTGGTATTCGGCCCGGACGACCATCAGCCCGATGCCCGAAGGCGACAGTACGATCGGTTTGTCACGCTATCGCGCGGCCTCGCCCCGGGGGCTCCCGATTGCGGGCATTTCCGGCAATCTTTCGGGCCTTACCTTTGTGGCTGAAACGGGCACGCTTTTCGCCTCGATCAACCGCCCGCCCGAGGTGGTGGAGCTTTCGACCGGGGGGCAGATCCTGCGCCGTCTGCCCGTCTCCGGCGGGCGCGATGTCGAGGGGATCACACATGTCGAAGGCAACCGGTTCGTGTTGTCGGATGAGGGAACCCAGACGCTGCATTGGGTCGAGATAGGACCATCGGATACCGAAATCGACCTGACCGACGCGGCGCAACTGCATCTGGGCATCGACGCCTTCCACAATATGGGGTTTGAGGGCGTGTCATGGGATGCCGTGGGGCGGCGTCTGCTGGTGGTGCAGGAAATGCTGCCGCTGCGCGTGCTGGAGATCACTGGCATTGATGAGGCGTTGGCGGGGAAACGCTTCGACATCTCGGTGCGCGAGTTGCGCGGCAGCAATGAGATGCGGCTGTTCATGCGCGATCTGTCCTCATTGACGCTGCATGAACGGACGGGGCATCTGCTGTTGCTGTCCGAGATGTCGGCCATGATCGTCGAATATGATCATGACGCCGAGCCGGTGGGCACGCTGGATCTGGGGCCGGCGGTGCCGGGATTGCCGAACGGATCCCGCAGGCCGAGGGCATTGCGATGGGATCCGAAGGCGAAATCTACATCGTGTCCGAACCGAACCTGCTTTACCGGCTGGACCGTGACGCGGTCGCCCCATGGGGGCTGCAGGACTGACGGCCGGGTGCGGCGGGGTGAGCCCCCCGAACAGGGGGGAGATCGCGCGCGCCGGGACGGGCAGAATGACAAATACCGTCATCCGCGCGCCCGGGGGCGATTGCCGATTGATTGCAGGAAAATCGCGCTCTAGCGTTTCTTTATTGATGAAACCAAAGGAACAACCGCCATGAAATCGCTGCTTGCCGCTGCCGCCCTGTCCCTTGCCACGGTTCTGCCCGTTGCCGCACAGGATGCCACGATGACCGTTCCGCAACTGATGGATGTCGCCACTGCGGAACGTCTGATCGCTTTGGGGGAGGCGCGGGGAGAGCCGCTGCTGATCCTTGCGGCCCTGCGGCTACGCGCCACCATGGGCGGGGCTGAACCGGACGGCGTGGCCGGGATGATGGAGGATGAGGCCGCCCTTGCCCGCGCCCGTGAACTGGCCGAGGGCGACGAGGCGCTGACCGGCCTGATCGATGATGTGGCCGCCGCCGGATCGCGCCGCATGCCGATCTGTGCGCGCAACGGCTTCTGCTACTGACGCTTGCACAACCTTTATGAACGACAGGGACCCGCCTTCGTGCGGGTCCTTTTGCCGTCTGGTTGCAATCTGTGGGCCGCTTTCCATCCTGGCGGGGATCGGGCATAAGGATCCAAAAAGGAGGCGTCATGCCCGATCCCCGTTCCCCCCGTCTCTGCGTTCTTATTGATGCCGATAACGTGCCCGCAGGCTATGCCGAGGCGCTTTTCGAGGAAATCGCCAGTCTGGGCGAAGCCTCGGTCCGGCGCATCTATGGCGACTGGTCGGCGCAGCGTCTGGGCGGATGGGCGCGCAAGGTCGCCGCATTGGGCATGGTCGCCGATCAGCAGTTTTCCAATACAAGAGGCAAGAACGCCTCCGATATCGGGCTGGTCATTGCGGCGATGGATTTCCTGCATTCCGGCCTTTTCGATGCGTTTGTGCTGGTCTCTTCCGACAGCGATTTCACGCGGCTTGCGGCGCGGATCCGTGAACAGGGGCTGGATGTCTATGGTATCGGCGAGAAGAAGACACCCGAAGCCTTCCGCATGGCCTGCAAGCGCTTCATCTATGTCGAGAACCTGAACGGCGAGCCCGAGAAAGAACCCGAGAAGGATTTCGGGCGCGACGATCTTCGCGAACCGGCCCCCCGCAGCGGGCGCCAGACCGCCGAGCCACAGGCCGCGTCCAGCGCCACCAAGGAGCCGCCGCAAAAGGCGATCCCGCTGATCATCGCGGCAATGCGGGCCATCGACCCCGAGGGCGAATGGTATTCGCTGGGCCAGATCGGCCAGTATATCACGCAAGGCACGCCGGATTTCGACACCCGCACCTATGGCAGCGCCAAACTTTCAGATCTGGTGCGCAAGATAAGCCGTTTCGAGGTGAAGCAAGGCCCCGGCGGGCAATTGCTGGCCCGCGATGTGGCCTGAAATGCGTCAGGTGCCACGCAGAGAGCCGTGAGGCAGGCGCGCAGCCCTGACCCGCAGCACCCGGTATTCAGCCGATCGCGGCCAGCAGCCGCCGCAGCACCACCGGCACGCGATCCCGTTGCAGCGTCAGCGCGCCGCCCGTCACACCGGGCACTGCGGCCTCGGCCCGCGCCTTTTCGGCGGTGTTGGACAGATGCGCCTGCAAACCCATCCTTTCCGGGTTGAAAAGGCGCAGCAGGCGCAGGTGCTGACTGTCCGGGCGACCCTGCAGGAACAATCGCAGATAGGATTGTCCCGTTGCCAGATCCGGCAGAATCCCCGGCGGAAGTTTCGGGCGCAACTGCGCGTAGATCTCTTCCCAGAAAGCGCGCAGATCTGCCCGGCGCAGCGCCTTGTCCAGCCGCAGCGGATATTCCTCTTCCAGCAGCAGCGGCCCGTCATAGGCCCGGCCCCCCGCCGCGACATAGGCGGCCTGATGTGCCTGCCAGTCGGGACATGCGGCAATCAGCGGGGTCGCGTTCCAGAATTTATGCCGCCCGATGGCATGCAGGATCGCCGCCCCGGCGGTTCCCGCCATGGCCACCGGATGATTAAAGGCCAATGGCAACGGCTTTACCGGCATGGCCCGGGTTGCGGCCAGAAGGTAATAGGGCAGTTCATCCACCTGATCGGTCTTGCAGCGCATCAGCACCCGGCGGGCCAGCGCGAACAGATCGTCCGATCCGGCATGGTCCAGAAAGCCCCGTGCCACCCCGACCAGCCCGCCATTGAGCAGCGGCACATCCGCCGCGCGCGGCAGGTCGCCGAATTCCGCCAGAATTCGCGCACGGCGTTCCATCGCTCCATTCGGCAGGGGGCGCCATGTCAGGCAATCGAAATCCCAGACCGCAGTGATCGGCCTGCGGATCAGCATATCGGCATCCAGCCACAGAACCTGCGCAAAATCCTCCAAAAGATCGGGCAGCATCAGCTTGGCCAGAAACAGCGGGCTGAAGCGATGCAGAAGCCCGTCAAGTTGCGGGATCTTTTCCATCTTCAGCCGGGCCAGCAGCGTGGCCTCGTCAAAGACGCGGAACTGCACCTTTGGGGCCATCTGTGCCAGTGCTGCCTGTTGCGCCTGCGTCAGCCCGTCATGTAGGATGACCACATGACCGGCGAAATCCGGTTCCTGCGCCCTCAATGACGCTAGAACTGCGCCCGCCGCAAAATCAAGACCCGGCGTGATGCCCAGAACAATCGCGCGACTGGAAGCGGTGAAGGACAAGCGGGTAACCTTGGGAACAGGACAGAACTCGTGACATCTGCAATCATGCGCTGATGCTGCGAAACGCGCAACGCCCTTTGCCATACATCCTTTACACGGGGTTGCCCGCGATTGCATTTCCGGTCCCGAAGGCTTATCTGGCAACTCGATCCGCAGACCAGAGGGCCCAACGTCGATGAACTGGATTACCAATTATGTCCGCCCGACGATCAACTCGCTTTTTTCGCGCCGTGAGGTGCCCGAGAACCTCTGGACCAAATGTCCCGAATGCGGAACCATGCTGTTCCACCGGGAACTGAAGGACAATCTGAACGTCTGCACCGCCTGCGATCACCACATGGCGATCACCCCGCGCGAGCGTTTTGCCAAACTCTTCGACGGGGGCCTCTTTGCCGAGGTGAAGGTGCCCGAGCCCTTGGCCGATCCGCTGCAGTTCCGCGATCAGAAGAAATATCCCGAACGCATGCGGGCCGCGCAGAAGGCGACCGGCGAAAAAGACGCGATGCTGGTCGCTGAAGGAGAGCTTGCCCGCACGCCCATCGTGGCCGTGGCGCAGGATTTCAGCTTCATGGGCGGATCCATGGGCATGTATGTCGGTAATGCGATCCTTGCCGCCGCCGAACGCGCGGTGAAGATGAAGCGCCCGCTGGTGCTGTTTTCCGCCGCCGGGGGCGCGCGGATGCAGGAAGGCATCCTGAGCCTGATGCAGATGCCGCGCACTACGGTCGCGGTGCAGATGCTGCGCGAGGCGGGGCTGCCCTATATCGTTGTGCTGACCCATCCGACGACGGGTGGTGTCACGGCTTCCTATGCGATGCTGGGTGATGTGCATATCGCCGAACCCAATGCCCTGATCTGCTTTGCCGGGCCGCGCGTGATTGAACAGACGATCCGCGAGAAACTGCCCGAGGGGTTTCAGCGCGCGGAATATCTGCTGGATCATGGCATGCTGGACCGCGTGACCCATCGCCGCGACATGCGCGACGAACTGGCAACCGTGCTGCGGATGCTGATGAAACTGCCGCCTGCGGTGCGGGGCGATCTGCCGGCACCCGAGGCCGGTGCTGCCTCACCCGCCGATGCGGCGGCCAAGGACAGTGCGGCCGCAAAACCCGCCGAGACCAAACCGGCGGCGACGGCGAAGGGTGGCGATACCAAGCCCGCCGATGCAAAATCTGCCCCTGCCAAGGCGCCGGACGCCAAGGGCTCCGGAACGAAAGCAACCTGATCATGGCCGCAACCGGGGGGGGCGCTGCGGGGTCCGATCTGCTGTTGCAGCGGATGATGACGCTGCATCCCAAGATCATCGACCTGACACTGGACCGGGTGGACCGGCTGCTCGCAGCGCTTGACCATCCCGAACACCGCCTGCCGCCGGTGATCCATGTCGCGGGCACCAATGGCAAGGGGTCGACCCTTGCGATGATCCGGGCCGGGCTGGAAGGGGCGGGGCTGCGCGCGCATGTCTATACCTCGCCGCATCTGGCACGGTTTCATGAACGGATCCGTCTTGCCGGTGATCTGATCGCCGAGGATCATCTGACGGCGCTGCTGGATGAGGTGATCGCCGCCAATGGCCCGGCCTCGATTACCTTTTTCGAGGCGACGACCTGTGCGGCCTTTCTGGCCTTTTCCCGGGTTCCGGCGGATTACCTGCTGCTGGAGGTGGGTCTGGGCGGGCGGGTTGATGCGACCAATGTGATCGACCGTCCGGCGCTGACCGTCATCACGCCGGTCTCGATCGACCATCAGCAATATCTGGGGGAAACGCTGGCCGCGATTGCGGGCGAAAAGGCGGGGATCCTGAAACGCGGTGTGCCTTGCGTGGTCGGACCACAGGCGCCCGAGGCGCTGGAGGTGATCGAGGCGCGGGCGGCCCGACTGGGGGCGCCGCTGCTGGTTCATGGCCAGCACTGGCACTGTTTTGCCGAGGCCGGGCGCATGGTCTTTCAGGATGAGAACGGTCTGCTGGACCTGCCCTTGCCGAACCTGCCCGGGCCACATCAGATCGACAATGCCGGGGCGGCACTGGCGGCATTGCGTGCGCTGGACAGGGGCGTGGCCGAGGCTGCCGTCACCCGCGCCGAATGGCCCGCCCGGATGCAGCGCCTGCGCCATGGCCCGCTGGTCGAGGCCGCAGGGCCGGGGATCGAGCTTTGGCTGGATGGCGGCCACAACCCGGCGGGGGGGGGCGCGGTCGCCGCAACCCTGTCGGCAATGCCGCCGCGCGCGACGCATCTGATCTGCGGGATGCTGAACACCAAGGATGTGACGGGCTATATGCGCCCGCTTGCCCCGCATGTGGCCAGCCTGACGGCGGTGTCCATTCCCGGTGAGGCCGCGACCCTGCCCGCCGACGAGACCCGCGATGCGGCCCGCAGGGCAGGGATCGAGGCCGAAAGCGCCGAAACGGTGATCGGGGCGCTGACAGCGATCCGCACACGCGACCCTGCCGCCCGCGTGCTGATTTGCGGCTCGCTGTATCTTGCCGGGCAGGTGCTGCGGGAAAACGGCTGAAGGGGCGGGGATGGGCGATCCATCCGTTTGGCGCGACCTGCTGCAGGAGTTATGTAAGCAGGCTGCTGAAGCGGCACTGTCGACGCTTGGAGCTAGGGCAATCATTCTGCTTTGAATTGTAGATCTGGGTGATCCGGGCGGACGAGGAAAAGCATTGCTTTTCCCTGCCCGCAGAGCAACCTTTGTCCAAGGACCGCCAGCAAAGTGTGACACGCAAAGACAGCGCCTGCCCGGGGGCGGGCGGGCGGGCGCTGTCGGGCGGCCTTTGGGCCATCGGATGGCAAGCAGGAACCGCGCCGCACGGCCGGGGCGATGGCCCCGGCCCGAGAATAGCCCGGGAAATGTTCCCTGTTCTTCACCCCGCTAAAGATACCCCGCTGACCGGAAACTGAGTTCACGCTCCTTCCCGATAATCAGGTGATCGTGCAGCACCATCCCCAGCACCTCGGCGGCGGCGCGGATTTGCGCGGTCATGTCGATATCGGCGCCCGAGGGGGTGGGGTCGCCCGACGGGTGGTTATGCACAAGGATCAGCGCTGAGGCATTCAGTTCCAGCGCGCGCTTGACCACCTCACGCGGATAGACCGGCACATGATCAACGGTGCCGGTGGCCTGTTCCTCATCTGCGATCAGCACATTCTTGCGGTCCAGAAACAGGATGCGGAACTGCTCGGTCTCCCGATGGGCCATGGCGGTGTGGCAGTAATCCAGCAGCGCCGCCCATGAGGACAGGACCGGCCGGTGCATCACCCGCGCCCGCATCATGCGCTGCGCCGCTGCCTCGACGATCTTCAATTCCTGCACCACCGCATCGCCCACCCCCTGCACCGCCGTCAGCCTTGCGGGGGGCGCGGTCACGACCCTGTTGAAATCACCGAACGTGTCCAGCAGCAGCCGCGCCAGCGGTTTGACATCCTGCTGGGGAATGGCGCGGAACAGCACCAGTTCCAGCAATTCGTAATCGGGCATCGCCCCCGCCCCACCCTGCATAAAACGCGCGCGCAACCGCTTGCGGTGATCCTTGATATAGGAGGGCAGGCGCGCAGGCAGGGCCGCAACCGGCGCCTCATCGGCATCGCCGAAAAGCGGCAGGGCAGAATCGTGGAAGGCGGATCGCTGGGCCATGTCCGAAGCCTTGCCTTGCAAGATGAAGGAACCGTTAACGCCGCCCCGGCCGCAGCACGAAACCTGTCGATGGGCGGAGAAGGGGCCGGAAACTGCCCCAGCCGTCATCCCCCGCAGCGGATGGTTGACTTTTTCACGCGCTGCGCCACGCTGGGGCAGTGCAAGGAGGATCGACCATGACCCACGACCGGCACGATCTGACATCCGAAGGCGATGGCGCCGACTGGGATGCTGCGGAATGGGAACGTCCCGACTGGACACCGGACTGGTCGCAGCCTGACCGTGACGCGCAAATCACGGATGCCGCCCTGACGCAGGGGGAACTGTGGTTCCGTCTGGTCTTTCTGCTGTTCTGCCTTGGACTGCTGGCCTTCACGCTGTGGTATCGCGGCCTTCCGCGCGGTGTGGCGCAGCTTGAACTGATCGCCGTGGCGGGCCTGTTCTTTGGCGGGGCCGCCGGGGGGACGGCGCTGCGGCTGCTGCGGGGGCGCTGATGGGGGGCTGGCAATGGCTTTGGCTGGGGCTGCAATCGGTGGTCTTTGCCCTCTGGGCCTTCTGGATGTTCCGCTGCCTGTTCCGCCTGCGCGCCCGTGTCGTGGCGCAGACCGGATCGGCGTTGCCGGGGCCGGTCGCGTCCTTGCGCGGGTTCCGCGATTTCATGACCCTGCCGGAATTCACCCGTGACCGCCGGGTGCTGGGCCTGCTGACGCTTGTCATGTTTGCAACAATTGCGGGCTGGGCCGCTCTGGTCAGGGGCGGCGGTCCGGTCTAACAAAGGGCCATGCGGCAGACTGTTTCAGAGCTTTACGAGTCCCGAATCGCGGCCGGTGCGCTGCGCGCCGATCCCGCGCAGCAGGCGGTGCTGCCCCGGCTTGAGGCGCTGCGAACATGGGTGGAATCCCAGGGTGAGCGCAAGCGCGGTCTGCTGTCGGGGCTGTTCCGCAAGGAAGATCCGCCGCCCAGGGGGCTTTACCTTTGGGGCGGCGTCGGGCGCGGCAAGTCCATGGTGATGGATCTGTTCGTTGCCGCCACTGACAGCCCTGCCACGCGGCGCGTACATTTCCATGCCTTCATGCAGGAAATCCATCGCGCCATGCATGAGGCGCGCAAGACCGGGGTTGATGATGCGCTGGCCCCCGTGGCGGCGGCGATCATCCGCGACCTGCGGCTCTTGGCCTTTGATGAGATGCAGATCACCGATATCACCGATGCGATGATCGTGGGGCGGCTGTTCGAGAAACTGTTGGCAGGCGGGGTCGTGGTCGTTGCCACCTCGAACCGTGTGCCCGAGGATCTGTACAAGGACGGTCTGAACCGTAACCTCTTCCTGCCCTTCATAGCACTTTTGCGGGAGCGGATGAAGGTGGTGGAACTGCAAAGCCCGCATGACTACCGCCAGCACCGTCTGGCCGGGGCGCAGGTCTATTTCCATCCCGCATCGACAGCGCGGGACGAAATGGACGCGATCTGGCGCGATCTGTCGGGCGGGGGCGAGGCCGCGCCGCTGGTCCTGCCGGTCAATGGCCGCAAGGTGGAACTGCCCTGTTTTGCCAATGGTGTGGGGCGGGCCAGTTTCTGGGATCTTTGCGCCAAACCGCTGGGTCCCGCCGATTTTCTGGCCATCGCGGGCGCGGTGCGGGTGCTGATGCTTGAAGATATCCCGCAGCTTTCCTCAACGAATTACAACGAGGCCAAGCGTTTCGTGACCCTGATCGACGCGCTGTATGAGGCGCGGGTGCGCCTGATCGCCTCGGCGGCGGAAGCGCCGGAACGGCTGTATATCGAAGGGACGGGATCCTTTGAATTCGAACGCACGGCTTCACGCCTGCGCGAAATGCAGGCTGCGGACTGGGCCCGAAACGCTGCTGACGCGGGGTCTGCGGCCCGCTGATCCAGGGCGCGGAACCACGGGTTCCCTGCGCTGATGCAGAACTGCTGCGCGTCCCTGCCCATTTTCGCACCAAGCCCGATCCCCTATGTCCGGTGGCAGCAAAGGACAGGTGACACATGGGACTTCTGGTCGACGGCAAATGGCAGGACAAATGGTATGACACCAAGTCCAATGACGGAAGATTCGCGCGGGATGAGGCGAAGTTCCGCAATTGGGTGACGGCGGACGGCACGGCCGGTCCCTCGGGTGAGGGCGGTTTCAAGGCCGAAAGCGGGCGCTATCATCTTTACGTCTCATACGCCTGTCCCTGGGCGCATCGCGCGCTGATCTTCCGCGCGATCAAGGGGCTGGAGCCGCATATCGGCGTTTCGGTCGTGCATCCGGAAATGCTGTCGGATGGCTGGACTTTTGCATCCGATTACGAGGGCGCGACGGGGGACCGGCTGTTCGGTCTGCCCTTCCTGCGCGACCTTTACACCCGAGACCGGCCTGACATGACAGGCCGCGTGACCGTGCCGGTGCTGTGGGACAAGCAAAGCGGGCGGATCGTGTCGAACGAATCCTCGGAAATCATCCGCATGTTCAATTCGGCTTTTGACGGCATCACCGGCAATGCTGATGATTACTGGCCGCAGGATCTGCGCGCGGCGATCGAACCGGTGAATGACCGCATCTATGACACGGTGAATAACGGCGTCTACAAGGCGGGTTTCGCGACGACGCAGAAAGCCTATGACGCGGCGGTGCATCCGCTGTTCGACAGTCTGGACTGGCTGGAGGACCGGCTGTCCGCAAACCGCTATCTGATGGGCGACCGGCTGACCGAGGCGGATTGGCGGCTGTTCACCACGCTGATCCGGTTTGATCCGGTCTATCACCTGCATTTCAAGTGCAACCGGCGGCGGCTGGTCGATTATCCCGCCTTGTGGGCCTATACACGCGAGCTGTATCAATGGCCGGGGGTGCGCGAGACGGTGAATTTTGACCACATCGTGCGGCATTACCATTTCAGCCATGACATGATAAATCCCAACCGGATCATCCCGGTCAATCCGGTTCTGGATCATGACGAACCGCATGGGCGGGAGGCAGTGCAGAAGGCGGCCTGACCGCCCTGTGCCGCAAGGAAGGGCAAGGCAATGGTGTTGCAGGCAATACTGGTGGCGCATGGCGCGCCCGCCGATCCCGATCCGCAAGAGGCGGCGATGGCCGCGCTTGCGAACCGGGTGGCGGCATCTTTGCCCGGCTGGCAGATCCGGGGCGCCACGCTTGCGGCCCCCGACGCGCTGGAGGGGGCCGTTGCGGCGCTGCCCGATGCCCTGATCTATCCGTTCTTCATGGCTGAGGGCTGGTTCACGAAAACCAACCTGCCCAAGCGCCTGAACGCCTGCGGCGGTGGCGGCATGCGGCAGTTGCGGCCTTTCGGGGCCGATCCCGCCCTGCCGGATCTGATGATCACCGTGGCGGGCCGGGCAGCGCAGGAGGCCGGGATCGCCCCGGACCGGGCGGCGCTGCTGCTGGCGGCGCATGGATCACAGGTGTCGCGCAGTTCGGCCGAAATGACCGAAGCGCTGGCCGGTCTGATGCGCGAAAGGGCCGGATTCGCCCGGGTCGTCATGGGCTTTGTCGAAGAGGCACCTTTCCTGCAGGATGCGGCCCGGGGCCTTGGCCCTGCGATCTGCCTGCCGCTTTTCGCGCTTTCAGCGGGCCATGTGACCGGAGATGTGCCCGAGGCGCTGGCCGAGGCGGAGTTCGCGCCCGAGGGGGTTCTGTTGCCGCCCATCGGAGCCGCTGCGGGCGTGCCTGCGCTGATTGCGGCAGCGCTGGCGCGATCCGTCAGTTCCTGACACCCGGTCCCTGATCTTCAATCCTTGACGCTGGCGGTGACGTAATTCACCGACAGGTCGCGGTCGGACAGCGACCATGACCAACGGGCCGGGTTGAAGACCATGCCCTTGCGATCCACCGGGCGCAGTCCCGCCGCCGTGATCATCGCCGTCAGTTCATCCGGCGTGATGAACTTGCGCCAGTCATGCGTGCCTTTGGGCAGCCAGCGCATCACCCATTCCGCCCCGATGATGCCCATCATGAAGGATTTCGGATTGCGGTTCAGCGTCGAACAGATCATCAGCCCGCCGGGGTTCAGCAATTCTGCGCAGGCCTTCAGATAGGCCTGCGGATCGGGGACATGTTCGATCACTTCCATGTTCAGCACGATATCGAAACGCTCGCCGTCGCGGGCCAGATTCTCGGCGGCGGCATGGCGGTAGTCGATGGCAAGGCCCGATTGTTCGGCATGAAGCCGGGCCACCGGAATGTTGCGCGCCGCCGCATCGGCGCCCACCACATCGGCGCCAAGCCGCGCCATCGGTTCGGACAAAAGCCCGCCACCGCAGCCGATATCCAGCAGCCGCAACCCTTTGAAGGGCAAGGGCGCGGTCAGGTCGCGGTCGAATTCCAGCGCGATCTGTGTGGTGATGTAATCCAGCCTGCAGGGATTGAGCATGTGAAGCGGCTTGAACTTCCCCGCCGGATCCCACCATTCGGCGGCCATCGCCTCGAATTTCGCGACCTCGGCGGGGTCGATGGTGTTCAGGGACATTCTTCTCTCCTTGCGCTGATGCCCATGGAAGGGCAGGCTTGGGGCACTATATAGGGCGATCATGGACCAGAGATCAGGCCAAAAGCGCGCAGCCGAATATCTTTACCCGCCGATTGACCCGTTCGATCAGCGGGTTCTGGATGTGGGGCAGGGCCATCATATCTATGTCGAGCAATGCGGCAATCCGGCAGGGCTGCCGGTAATGGTCGTGCATGGCGGGCCGGGGGGCGGGTGCAGCCCTTCGATGCGGCGCTATTTCGATCCCGAACGCTATCGCATCATCCTGTTCGATCAGCGCGGCTGTGGCCGGTCCCGCCCGCATGCCAGTGTCGAGCACAACACCACATGGCATCTTGTCGCCGATATGGAATCGATCCGCGAGGCTTTGGGCATCGAAAAGATGCTCCTGTTCGGCGGAAGCTGGGGCGCCACGCTGGCGCTGATCCATGCGATCACCCATCCCGAACGGGTGGCGCATCTGGTGCTGCGCGGCGTCTTCACCATGACGCAATCCGAACTGGACTGGTTTTATGGCGGGGGGGCGGGGGCGTTTTTCCCCGATCTCTGGGCGCGGTTCGTGGCCCCCATCCCCGAGGGGGAACGCGATGACCTGATCGCGGCCTATCACCGGCGGCTCTTTTCAGGGAACATGGCCGAAGAAATGCGGCTGGCCCGGCTCTGGACCAATTGGGAGAACGCGCTGGCCACGATTCAATATGACGGGTTCGGCGGTGAAGGGCCTTCGGATTATGCCCGCGCCTTTGCCCGCCTGGAGAACCATTACTTCACCCATAAGGGCTTTCTGGACCACGATGGCTGGATCCTTGCGAATCGCCCCCGCATCGAGGGGATCGGCGCCGATATCGTGCAGGGCCGCTATGACATGGTCTGCCCGCCGCGTTCGGCCCATGCGCTGGCCGAGGGCTGGAAGGCGGCACGGCTGCATCTGGTGCCTATGGCGGGGCATGCGCTGTCCGAACCGGGGATCTCGGCCGAACTGGTGCGGGTGATGGACCGGCTGCGCCATCAGGGCGGGCTGACCTGATCGGGCACGCAGAGTGCTGACAGGCGGGGGCTGTCTGCCCCCCTCCCGGTCTGCTGAAAGGCGGGGGGCTGTCTGCCCCCGCACTCCCCCCGCCCGCACCCCCCGAAGGTATTTTCGTCAAGATGAAAGGGGCGCGCGTGGCGTCTTGCGCGGCGGCGCGATCCGGCCTATATGACGTTTAACAGCGGCTTCGGGGTCCACACCCGGAACCACCGAAGCTTGCGGCGGGCCTGTGGCCCGTTTTTTCGTTTTCAGGGGGCACTCCATGTCCGACCTTATTGCAAAGACCGCCATCGACCGTCGGCTTGCCGCCATCGTCACTCCCGCCATCGAGGGGCTGGGGTTCGAACTGGTGCGCCTGCGTCTGATGACCGGCCGGACCCCGACACTGCAGATCATGGCCGACCGGCCCGAAGGCGGCATCGTGGTCGAGGATTGTGCGAAGATCTCGACCGCCGTGTCGGCGGTTCTGGATGTCGAGGATCCGATCACCGAGAATTACACGCTGGAAGTCTCGTCACCAGGGATCGACCGGCCGCTGACGCGGCTGAAGGATTTCGGAATGTGGGAAGGTTATGAGGCGCGGATCGAGACCTCGGAACTGATCGACGGGCGGCGGCGCTTCAAGGGTATCCTTGCCGGAACCGAGGGCGATGAGGTGCTGATCGAGATCGAGGAGGGCGGGGAGACCGTCACGATCGGGCTGCAATTCGACTGGCTGTCGGATGCGAAACTGATCCTGACCGATGACCTGATCGCCGAGATGCTGCGCAGCCGGAAGGAATCGGGTGCCTTCAACGAGGCCGATTTCGACGAGATCGAGGAAACCGACGGGGAGGAGCCGGACGAAGACACCGGCGAAACCCCCGTGACCAGACACTGAAGAAGCCCGG
The DNA here is from genome assembly GCF_016765775.1 of Szabonella alba. Classification (GTDB taxonomy): domain Bacteria; phylum Pseudomonadota; class Alphaproteobacteria; order Rhodobacterales; family Rhodobacteraceae; genus Szabonella; species Szabonella alba. The sequence goes on from NZ_JAESVN010000001.1 coordinate 181,450, forward strand.
GAGGCTGACATGGCGATTACTTCTGCGAACCAGCTTGAACTTCTGCAAACCGCCGAGGCGGTGGCGCGGGAAAAGATGATCGACCCAGATCTGGTCATTCAGGCGATGGAAGAAAGCCTCGCCCGCGCGGCCAAGTCGCGCTATGGCTCGGAACTGGATATCCGGGTTGCCATCGACCGGCGCACCGGGCGCGCCACCTTCTCACGCATCCGCACGGTCGTGACCGATGAGGAGATGGAGAATCACCACGCGCAGATGACGGTGAAACAGGCCAAGGCGCATCTGGCCGATCCGCAGATCGGTGACGAAATCATCGATGAGGTTCCGCCCGTCGATCTGGGCCGGATCGCGGCGCAAAGCGCCAAGCAGGTGATCCTGCAGAAGGTGCGCGAAGCCGAGCGTGACCGGCAATATGAAGAATTCAAGGACCGCAAGGGCACGATCATCAATGGTCAGGTCAAGCGCGAGGAATACGGCAATCTCATCGTCGATATCGGGCGCGGGGAGGCGATCCTGCGCCGCAATGAGAAGATTGGCCGCGAAAGCTATCGTCCGAATGACCGGATCCGCTGCTACATCAAGGATGTGCGGCGTGAGGTCCGGGGGCCGCAGGTCTTCCTGTCGCGCACCGATCCGCAGTTCATGGCCGAACTGTTCAAGATGGAAGTGCCGGAAATCTATGACGGCATCATCGAGATCAAGGCCGTTGCCCGCGATCCGGGCAGCCGCGCCAAGATCGCCGTGATTTCCTATGACAACTCGATCGACCCGGTGGGTGCCTGCGTCGGGATGCGCGGCAGCCGCGTGCAGGCCGTGGTGAACGAATTGCAGGGCGAGAAGATCGACATCATTCCGTGGAATCAGGATCAGGCGACCTTCCTTGTGAACGCGCTGCAGCCGGCCGAGGTGTCCAAGGTCGTGATCGACGAGGAAGCGGGCAAGATCGAGGTCGTCGTACCGGATGAACAACTGTCGCTGGCCATCGGCCGCCGGGGTCAGAATGTGCGTCTGGCCAGCCAGCTGACCGGGCTGGATATCGACATCATGACCGAGACCGACGAATCCGCGCGCCGTCAGGCCGAATTCGCCGAACGCACGGCTTTGTTCATGGAGGCCCTTGATATTGACGAGATGATGGCCCAACTCCTTGTCTCGGAAGGCTTCACCAATCTTGAGGAAGTCGCCTATGTCGAGGTGGACGAATTGCTGTCCATCGACGGTTTCGATGAAGGCACCGCCGCCGAGCTTCAGGCCCGTGCACGCGATCAGCTGGAAGCGGCCAATACCAAGGCGATGGAAAATGCCCGCGCCCTTGGTGTCGAGGACAGCCTTGTGAATTTCGAGGGGCTGACGCCGCAGATGCTGGAAGCGCTGGCCAATGACGGCATCAAGACGCTGGAGGATTTCGCGACCTGTGCCGACTGGGAACTGGCCGGCGGCTGGACCACCGAGAACGGGCAGCGAAAGAAGGATGAGGGCGTGCTGGAGAAATTTGACGTTTCTCTGGAAGAAGCGCAGCATATGGTCATGACCGCCCGTGTCCTTCTGGGCTGGGTGGATCCGACCGAGCTTGAGGCCGCGGAGGCCGAGGCCGAAGCGGATGACGCAGAGGAGGAGGCCTGAAAGGGCCTGAGCCGATGACGCGCGGAGGCCGGGACAAGAACCGGGATGAACCGGAGCGGCGCTGCATCGCGACCGGGGATGTGCAGCCCAAGGCGGGGCTGATCCGGTTCTGCCTTGGGCCCGACGGGCAGATCGTCCCCGATATTCTGGGGCGGCTGCCGGGGCGCGGCCTTTATGTCGCCGCAGATCGCGCGGCGCTTGAGAAGGCGGCGACAAAGGGATTGTTTTCCCGCGCGGCAAGGCAGCCGGTCACCGTGCCGGAGGGGCTTGCCGATCTGGTCGAGGGGCTGTTGACGCGGCGCGTCGTCGATCTGGTCAGTCTGGCCCGCAAGGCGGGCGCGGCAGTGACCGGATATGAGAAGGTAAAGGAATGGCTGGTCTCGGGCCGCGCGAAAGTGCTGCTGCAGGCCAGTGACGGATCGGAACGCGGCAAGGCCAAACTGCGCCCGCCGCCCGGAGATGAAGGGTTCATCGGCTGTCTGACCGCCCAGGAATTGGGTTTGTCCTTCGGTCGGGAACATGCAATACACGGCGCGCTTGCTGCTGGTGGACTCACGACACGTGTTGTAGAGGAAGCGGCGAGGCTTGCGGGGATCCGTGGGCAAGTCGGCGGTGCGACCGCCGGAAGGGAATGACGAGACGCATGAGCGATACAGACGGTAAGAAACCCCTCGGCCTTGGTGGCGGAGCCCGCGGCCCCGGTCAGGTGAAGCAAAGCTTCAGCCATGGCCGCACCAAAAGCGTGGCGGTCGAGGTCAAGCGCAAGCGCGTTGTCGTGCCGAAACCCGGCGCGGCCTCTTCGCCTGCCGGATCGGGGGGCTCATCGCCGCATCTGGGCGATCCTTCGAAACGCCCTGCCGGGATCAGTGATGCTGAAATGGAGCGCCGCCTGACCGCGCTGCGCGCCGCCAAGGCGCGTGAGGCCGATGATGCCGAGCGCCGCGCCGTGGATGAGCGCCAGCGTGAGGAAGAGCGCCAGCGCCGCCGCGACGAGATCGAGGCGAAAGAGCGCGAGGAGCGCGAACGCGAGGAAGCCCTGAAGGCGAAAGCCGAAGAAGAGGCGCGCCAGCGCCGCGAGGCCGAAGAGGCCAGCCGCCGCGCCGAAGCCGCCAAGAATGCGCCTGCCGCTGCTGCGGCCCCCGCCGCTGCGGTGGTCGAAGATCGCGGCCCGGCCTCGCTCAAGCCCGCATCGGGCCCGCGCAAGACCGACCGGGAACGCGACAACCGCGGCACGGATGACCGCGACAATCGCGGCAAGGCCAAGGGCGATGACAATCGCCGCACCGGCAAGCTGACGCTCAATGACGCGCTTTCGGGCGAAGGCGGACGTACACGCAGCCTTGCCGCCATGAAGCGCAAGCAGGAAAAGGCCCGTCAAAAGGCCATGGGCTTTGGTCAGAAGGCTGAAAAGCAGGTCCGCGACGTGCGCATTCCGGAAACCATCGTTGTAAGCGAACTGGCAAACCGCATGGCCGAACGCGCGGCGGATGTGGTCAAGGTGCTCATGAAAATGGACATGATGGTCACGATGAATCAGGCCATCGACGCCGATACCGCCGAACTGGTGATCGAGGAATTCGGTCACAAGGCGATCCGCGTGTCGGATGCCGATGTCGAACAGGTCATCGACACGGTCGGTGACAAGGCCGAGGATCTGATGAACCGCCCGCCGGTTGTCACGATCATGGGCCATGTCGATCACGGCAAGACCTCGCTTCTGGATGCGCTGCGCAAGGCCAATGTCGCCTCGGGTGAGGCGGGTGGGATCACCCAGCATATCGGCGCCTATCAGGTGACGACCGAAAGCGGGGCACAGATCACCTTCCTCGATACGCCCGGCCACGCGGCCTTTACCTCGATGCGCGCCCGGGGCGCGCAGGTGACCGATATCGTCGTGCTGGTGGTTGCAGCCGATGATGCGGTCATGCCGCAGACGATCGAGGCAATCAATCACGCCAAGGCTGCCGGTGTTCCGATGATCGTGGCGATCAACAAATGCGACAAGCCCGATGCGAACCCGACCAAGGTGCGCACGGATCTGCTGCAGCATGAGATCGTCGTCGAGAAGATGTCGGGCGAAGTGCAGGATGTCGAGGTTTCGGCCAAGACCGGCAAGGGGCTGGATGAGCTGCTTGAAGCGATCACGCTGCAGGCTGAGATCCTTGAACTGAAAGCCAACCCGAATCGCAGTGCTCAGGCGGCTGTGATCGAGGCAAAGCTGGATGTGGGTCGTGGCCCGGTGGCCACGGTTCTGGTGCAGAATGGCACGCTTCGGCGCGGCGATATCTTCGTCGTGGGCGAACAGTGGGGCAAGGTCCGCGCGCTGATCAACGATCAGGGCGAACGGGTCGAGGAGGCGCTGCCTTCGGTCCCGGTCGAGGTTCTGGGCCTGTCCGGTACGCCCGCTGCGGGCGATGTGCTGAACGTCGTTCCGACCGAGGCGCAGGCCCGCGAGATCGCCGATTACCGTGAAAAGGCAGCCCGCGACAAACGCGCCGCTGCCGGGGCGGCGACCACGCTGGAACAGATGATGGCCAAGGCCAAGGCCGACAAGGACGTGACCGAACTTCCGATCATCGTGAAGGCCGATGTGCAGGGCTCTGCCGAAGCCATCGTTCAGGCGATGGAGAAGATCGGCAATGACGAGGTCCGCGTCCGCGTGTTGCATTACGGCGTTGGCGCCATCACCGACAGCGATGTGGGTCTGGCCGAAGCCTCGGGCGTGCCGATCATCGGCTTCAACGTCCGGGCCAATGCCTCAGCGCGCAGCTCGGCCAATCAGAAGGGTGTGGAACTGCGCTATTACAGCGTGATCTACGATCTGGTCGACGATATCCGCGATGCGGCTTCGGGCCTTCTGAAGGCCGAAGTGCGTGAGCATTTCATCGGCTATGCGAAGATCCTCGAAGTGTTCCGCATCACCGGAGTCGGCAATATTGCGGGCTGTCTGGTCACCGAAGGGGTGGCCCGCCGCTCGGCCGGGGTGCGTCTGCTGCGCGACAATGTGGTGATCCACGAGGGCACGCTGAAGACCCTGAAGCGCTACAAGGACGAGGTGAAGGAAGTCATCTCGGGTCAGGAATGCGGTATGGCCTTCGAACGCTATGAAGATCTGCGTCCAAGCGACGTTATCGAGATTTTCGAGCGTGAGGAAGTCGAGCGCAGGCTGACCTGACCTGGGCGGCTGACTCCTTCCATGAAACGAATCGAAAAACGCCGGGCAATCGCCCGGCGTTTTTCGTTTGCGGTGCAGGAAAAGGTGCCGCGAAGGGCTGCGGCATGCCGGGGGCGCTTCGCGGGGCGTTTCGGGCTCGGGTTCGGGAAATTAGGGCAGCGCTCCGCCCAATGGGTCAACGCCACCAAAGCGAAAGCCCTCGGCGCGCAACCGATCAGCGCAGGGGTGAGCGGCCGGATGCGTGCAAGGGCATCGGGAACTGTGCCCTGCACGGCCCTCGCACGGCTCCCATTGACCTGCCTTTGCTGTCAGTTCCTGCGAACCGGCAGCACCGGATAGCCGACAAAATTCCGTTCATCCACGCGGACGATGATCTTGCCATCCGCAAGCTCACCCACCTGAATTCCCTGCACGGAAACACAACTTCCCACCGAAACTGTCCGAAGCATCTGCCAATCCCCCCAATCAGCGACAGCTTTCATGATAGCGGTGAATTGACCGCTGACCAGATACAATTTCAGGTATAGCGAAAAAATCTCCGACACGGGGCACGCGCATCGCGCAACCCGTCGCGCAGGGGCCGGATCAGGACCGGATCAGAGCCAGTCGCGCAGGATCGGGATCAGCGGCAGATCGGCAGGCGGCATCGGATAGTCGCGCAGTTTGTCAGCCCGCACCCATGCCAGGTTCTGCCCTTCACGCCCCTGCGGGATGCCTTGCCATTTGCGGCAGGCAAACAGCGGCATCAGCAGATGGAAATCAGGATAGCTGTGGCTGGCGAATGTCAGCGGCGCAAGGCAACTGGCCCATGTGTCGATGCCCAGTTCTTCCTGCAATTCGCGGATCAGGCAGGCCTCGGGCGTTTCACCCGGATCGACCTTGCCGCCGGGAAATTCCCACAGGCCCGCCAGCGACTTGCCCTCGGGCCGCTGTGCCAGAAGCACGCGCCCGTCAGGGTCGATCAGGGCAACGGCAGAGACAAGGATGATCTTCATCGGCGGGGTCCGGTCTGGTTTGAGGCGGGCACGATCTGGAGTGGGGGGAGGGCCGGCCCTTGCGGACCGGCCCTCCCCCCCGAGGATACTATCCGACAAGAAAAAGGGCGGAGGTCAGGAGCGGTAATCGGCGTTGATGTCGATATAGCGATGCGTCAGGTCGCAGGTCCAGACCGTGCGCGCCGCGCGGCCAAGGCCCAGATCGACCGAGATCACCAGTTCGGGCTGTTTCATATAGGCCGCGCCATCCTCTTCGCGGTATTTCGGATTGCGCCAACCCTTTTCCGCAACAAGGAAATCACCAAAGCGGATGGTCAGACGGTCACGATCCGCCTCGGCCCCCGATTTGCCGATGGCGGCCACGATACGACCCCAGTTTGGATCCTCACCCGCGATGGCGGTCTTGACCAGCGGCGAATTGGCAATCGCCATGGCGGCGCGCTGCGCATCCTGGCCGTTCTTCGCACCGGTCAGACGGATTTCGACGAATTTCGTCGCCCCCTCGCCATCGCGGATCACCTGATGGGCCAGATCCATCATGACCGCGCGGAGCCCCGCCTCGAAGGCCTTGGCCACCTTGCCCTTGGGGGCGGCGGCGGCGGACTGGCCGGTTGCGGCAAGGATCAGCGCATCCGAGGTCGAGGTGTCGCTGTCCACGGTGATCGAATTGAAGGTCTCATCAACATTGCGCGACAGCATCCGTTGCAGCATCGCAGGCGTGATCTTTGCATCGGTGAAGATATAGACCAGCATCGTGGCCATATCGGGCGCGATCATGCCCGACCCCTTGGCGATCCCGGCAATATGGATCGGTCCGCCTTCGCCCTCGATCACGGCGCTGGCGCCTTTGGGGAAAGTGTCGGTCGTCATCATTGCCTCGGCGGCCATCCCGATGGCGCCCTCGTCCAGTGCGGCGGCAAGGTCGGGCAGGGCGGCAAGGATCCGGTCATGCGGCAGCGGTTCCCCGATCACCCCGGTTGACGAAGAAAACACCCGGCCGGGCGCAAGCCCCAAGGCCTCGGCCACGCCCGCCGTGACGGCGGCAACGCTTTCCTCACCCAGGCGGCCGGTAAAGGCATTCGCATTGCCGGAATTCACGACAATGGCCGCGCCGCCGGTGACGTCCTGCTTTCCGGTCAGCTTGGCCTGACAATCCAGCACACAGGCCGCGCGGGTAGAGGATCGGGTAAAGACACCCGCCACAGAACTGCCGGGTGCCACATGGATCAGCATCACATCCTTGCGGTTCTTGTAGCGCACCCCGGCCTCAACCGCGGCGAATTCCACGCCCTTGATGACCGGCAGGGCGGGAAAACCACCCGCAGGCGCCAGAGGCGAGACGGGCTTGGCCTTTTTCGCCACGGCTGCGGTGACCGAGGCCGCGACCGATCCGGCCGCCCCCTGCACCGCTTCGGCCGCGCGGCTGGCGGCACCGGGAAGGCGGTCATCAAGCTGTGCGACGGTCTTGCGCAGCTTCTTCTTCAGCGTTTTCGCCTTGGTCTTCCAGTCGGTTTTTGCCATTCTCGCGCCCCTGTGGTGTCGGCCAGTGCCATGCAGGCCCCGGCCGTTTCAGCCTGTCACTGATCCAGAAGCCCGGTGTCACGCAGGATGGCCGGATCAAACTCATCGCCCGGCCGCGTGATCGTTGCCCCGGCGGTCAGATCGGCAATATGCGCCTCGACGGCGGACTGTTCAATCTCCGAGGCAAGCTCTTCGCGCACTTCGTCCAGCGTGGGGGCGGCGGCTTCGCGGGTTTCCTTCAACTCGATCAGATGCCAGCCGAACTGCGTCTGGACCGGGTCCGAAACGCTGCCCGCCTCCATCGCCATCACGGCCTCCTGGAAGGGGGCGACCATCATGCCCTCGCTGAACCAGCCAAGGCTGCCGCCATTGGCCGCCGCGCCGTCGGTCGAATGTTCCTTTGCCAGTTCGGCAAAATCGGCGCCGCCCTCGATCTGCGATTTCAGGTCGGTGGCCTCTTCTTCGGTCGCGACAAGGATATGGGCGGCATTGTATTCGGTGCGCGGCTCGGCATTGGCGAAACGCGCGTCATAGGCGGCCTGCAGGGCCTCTTCGCTGACCGCATCGCCGACCACCCCGGCCAGCGCCACGCCCGACATATAGCCGCGCCGGTCATTTTCCATCACCAGCCGGTCGCGCAGCGACAGCTCGCCCTCGACCGATTGTGCAAGCGCGGCCTGCTGCACCAGCTGATCCAGAATGCCGCGGAACAGAACCTCATCGGGCAACTGCTGATACTGGGCCGGCAGACTCTGGCCAAGGGCGATCATATTGCCCAGCGTGATATCGGTGCCATTCACGGTTGCCACGACCGCCGAGGCGCCGCCTTCGGGCACGGTGGGGGCCGGATCGGCCGCCAGGGCGGTTTCGGCGGGGGCTTCGGCTTGCGCTTCGGTTTGGGCACCGGTGGTTGCCTCGGGGGCGGTAGTGTCCTGCGCCATCACGGGCAGGGCGATGGCCATGCCACCGATGGCGGCGATCAGCGCCTGTCTTGCGGTTTTGTTCAACATCTTCTCAAACTCCTTCACAGGCCGCGTCCTTGCGCGACGTTGACTTGCCGGGCGCCGCCCCTTACATCGCGAAGGTCGCGCGATCCGGGTCTGGCATCCGCCTCGCCGCCCTTGATAGGCAAGGGCAGGGAGGCGGGCAAGGCCGGGGGTCGCACGATCATGTCAGGAAACCCTGGCATGGCGGGAATGCGCCACGGAGAAAACATGCTCGGTCTCGGAACGCTTACGCGGAAGGTCTTTGGCACGCCCAATGATCGCAAGGTGAAATCGACGCGGCCCATCGTCGCGAAGATCAACGCGCTGGAGGCGGAGTTCAGGGCGCTGACCGATCAGCAGATCAAGGACCGGACGCAGGCGCTGTCAGAACGCGCCCAGCTGGGCGAAAGCCTTGATGCGCTGCTGCCCGAGGCCTTTGCCAATTGCCGCGAGGCCGCGCGCCGGGCCCTTGGCCTGCGTGCCTTCGATGTGCAGCTGATGGGCGGGATCTTCCTGCATCAGGGCAATATCGCCGAGATGAAGACCGGTGAGGGCAAGACGCTTATGGCGACGCTCCCGGCCTATCTGAATGCGCTGGCGGGCAAGGGCGTGCATATCGTCACGGTCAACGACTATCTGGCCAAGCGCGATGCCGACTGGATGAGCAAGGTTTACGGCGCGCTGGGGCTGACCACCGGGGTTGTCTATCCCTATCAGCCCGATGATGAAAAGCGCGCGGCTTACCGGGCCGACATCACCTACGCGACGAATAACGAACTGGGCTTCGACTATCTGCGCGACAACATGAAATCCTCGAAAGAGGAAATGGCGCAGCGCGGTCATTTCTTTGCCATCGTGGATGAGGTGGACAGCATCCTGATCGACGAGGCGCGCACGCCCTTGATTATTTCCGGCCCCAGTGAGGACCGCAGCGATCTTTACACCGCCATCGACAAGCTGATCCCCGGGCTGACCGAGGAGCATTTCAAACTGGACGAAAAAACCCGCTCGGTCACCTATACCGATGAGGGCAACGAATTCATCGAGGGGCTGGTGATCGAGGCCGGGCTGCTGCCCGAGGGCCAGAACCTCTATGATCCGGAATCCACGACCGTCGTGCACCATGTCACGCAGGCCCTGCGGGCGCATAAGCTGTTCCACAAGGACCAGCACTATATCGTGCGCGATGGCGAGGTGATGCTGATCGACGAGTTCACAGGACGCATGATGCGCGGACGCCGCCTGTCGGACGGGCTGCATCAGGCCATCGAGGCGAAAGAGGGCGTTGCGATCCAGCCCGAGAACATGACGCTGGCCTCGGTCACCTTCCAGAACTATTTCCGGCTTTACGCGAAACTGGCGGGCATGACCGGCACCGCGTCAACCGAGGCCGATGAATTCCGTGAGATCTACGGGCTGGGCGTGGTTGAGGTGCCGACGAACAAGCCTGTCGCGCGGAAAGATGAACACGATCAGGTTTACCGCACGGCCCGCGAGAAATTCGAAGGCATCGTGCAATCCATCAAGGAGGCCCATGAAACCGGGCAACCGATGCTGGTCGGCACGACCTCGATCGAGAAATCCGAGTATCTGTCGGATCTGCTGAAACAGGCCGGTATCCCGCATAACGTGCTGAATGCGCGCCAGCATGAACAAGAGGCGCAGATCGTCGCCGATGCGGGCAAGTTCGGCGCGGTGACGATTGCGACCAACATGGCCGGACGCGGCACCGATATTCAGCTTGGCGGCAATGTCGAGATGAAGGTCCTTGAGGCGCTGGCCGTTGATCCCGAGGCCAATCCCGATGACCTGCGCGCCCGGATCGAGGCCGAACATGCCGAGGAAAAGGCAAAGGTCATCGCGGCGGGCGGCCTGTTCGTTCTGGCCACCGAACGCCATGAAAGCCGCCGCATCGACAATCAGTTGCGCGGCCGTTCGGGCCGTCAGGGCGATCCGGGGCGGTCTTCCTTTTTCCTGTCGCTGGAAGATGACCTGATGCGCATCTTCGGCTCGGAACGGCTGGATTCGGTCCTGTCGAAACTGGGCATGAAAGAAGGGGAGGCGATTGTTCACCCCTGGGTCAACAAGTCGCTGGAAAAGGCGCAGGCCAAGGTCGAAGGACGCAATTTCGACATTCGCAAGCAATTGCTGAAATTCGACGATGTCATGAACGACCAGCGCAAGGCGATCTTTGGCCAGCGTCTGGAAATCATGGAAAGCGAGGATCTGTCCGAGATCGTGCAGGACATGCGCCATCAGGTTGCCGAAGATCTGGTGGATCAGTACCTGCCGCCCAAGACCTATGCCGATCAATGGGATGGGGCCGGGCTGGCCGAGGCGCTGCGCGAAAGCCTTGCGCTTGATCTGCCGGTGGCGGAATGGGTGGATGAGGAAGGCGTCGATCAGGACGTGATCCGCGAACGCATCGAGGAAGCCTCGGACCGGCTGATGGCCGAGAAGCTTGCGGCGTTCGGCCCCGAGACCATGCGCAATATCGAAAAGCAGGTGCTGCTGCAGACCATCGACACGAAATGGCGCGAACATCTGCTGCGTCTTGAACATCTGCGCTCGGTCGTGGGCTTCCGCGGCTATGCGCAGCGCGATCCGCTGGCGGAATACAAGACCGAAGGCTTCCAGCTGTTCGAATCGATGCTGAACTCACTGCGTCAGGACGTGTCCAAGCGCCTGTCGCAGATCCGGCCGCTGTCGGAAGAGGAACAGCGCACGATGATGCAGCAATATCTGGACCAGCAACGCGCGCTGGCGGGTCAGGCCACGCCGGTGGCCGGGGATGCCCCGGTCGACGCGCCGAACCCCGAGGCCGTTGCGGGCTTTGACGAAAACGATCCCGCGACATGGGGCAATCCGGGGCGCAACGATCCCTGCCCCTGCGGATCGGGCCAGAAATTCAAGCATTGTCATGGTCGTCTGACCTGATCTGCCCGTATATGATTTGATCGCATCACGGCGCGCAGCGGATTTTTCCCAGCGCGCCGTCTTGCATTCGATGCCGCCGGGGCGGTGATCCCGGCCCTGTAATGGGGATTTCCATTACCGGCAAAGCGGTCGCAATCAGGCCGCAGCGACCCCGCCCCAAGTGCCGGCGCAGCGTCGCGCTGCTGCCGCATTTGCTGGAAACATTCCCAATTCCCGCCACGGAGCCGCCCGCTTTGCCCGATAGGCAAACCCGGAGATATGGGAATCCGGGAGTGCGGAATGAACAGGACGCGCAAACTTGCGATGGTGGTCGGCTCGGTGGCCGTCGCCATGGGGTTGGGACATGTGCTGCAAGGCGGCCTGCCGGGCAGTTCCGACAGTCGGGCCGATCTGGAAACGGTCCCCCGCGATATCCAGCCGCTGGCCGCAGGGCTGGGACAGGCCCCCGACACGGCCCTGCGTGCCCCTGCCGAGGCAGCTCCGCCCCTGACGCCCGAGGCGATGCAGCGCTCTGCGACCGACGCACCGGACCGGGCAGCGCCGGAAAGCCCCGTTGCTGCAGACCCCGTTGCTGCAGACCCCGTGGCGGCGGATGCCGTTGCGGAAGGAGCCACGACACAGGCCCCCGCAACGGAAACAACGATGATGGACCCATCCGCGACGGCATCAGAGCCATCCGAACCGGCCGAGGCCGATGCCCCCGGGCCTGAGGCTCCGCGTCCCGATGCGGCGCCGGTGGTGGTGACGGACGGCGCTGCCCCGGATGCCGCCCCCGCGCCCGAAACGCCGGTCGAAGCCGCACAGGCCGCCCTGTCGGGTGACAGCGTCAATTGCCCCACCGATCTGCAGCTTCTGCCTGACGAGGGCGCGACCCTGTTGCTGGACCTGCTGGCGCCCTGCCGCAGCGCCGAACGGGTCGTGATCCTGCATGGCGGGCTGGCCTTTACCGGCAAGACCTCGCTTTCCGGGGCGCTTTCGGTGACTTTCCCGGCGATGGAGCAAAGCGGCGCGGTCACACTGCGCTTTCCTGATGGCACCGAATTGCATGCCGCCGCCGATCTGCCCGATCTGCCGATCTATCAGCGCTTTGCCGTGCAATGGATGGCACAAGACAATTTCGGCATCCACGCCTTTGAAAACCGCACAGGAGAGGCCGCGCCGGTCTATGTTTCGGCCGCCGATCCGCAGCGCCGTCTTCCCGGCGTGCCGGGGCGCGGCGGGGTGCTGGCGCTGCTGGGCGATGATTCGGTCGATCTGCCGATGCTGGCCGAAGTCTACACATGGCCGACCGACCCGGCGGTAACGGTCGATCTGCAGATCGAGTCCGAGGTGACGGCGGCATCCTGCGGGCGCGAAGTGCTGGGGGAACTGCTGCTCAGTCAGGCGGGGACGGTCAAGGTGACCGATCTTTCCATGGCGATGCCCGATTGTGACGGGGTGGGCGACGTTCTGGTGTTGAACAATCCCGTTGCAGACATGAAACTTGCCCTTGTCGAATGAATGGCGTCGAATGAATGGCGTCGAATGAACGGCCTCCGGGGGATGGATGAGGGCTTTATTGCGGGGTGTCGCGCTTTGCGCGGCACTTTTGCCATGTCAGGCGGTCTTGGCGCAGGATATCACCCTGACCGCACGCAATGGCGGGCTGTCCCTGACCGGGCAGTTCCGGGGCTATGATGGCGCCTTCTACCGGATTGAAACCGAATTCGGCCCGCTGACCGTCGATGCCGAAGGGGTGATCTGCGACGGCCCCGCCTGCCCGGATCTGATCGCGCCCATGGCCGAGATCCGCATCGTCGGTGCGGCCGAGGCGGCTGCCGCGCTGCTGCCCGATCTTTTCGCCGGTTTTGCCGCAAGCCGCGGCCTGCGCCTGTCGGTTGCCACGCAAGGCGCGGAGTTCGCTGCCGAGATTCTGGATCCCGAGGGCGGGCAGGTGCTGGCCCGTATCGGTTTTTCCGCGTTGGACCGCGTGGCGGCGCAGGCGGCAGTAATGGCCCGGGCCGCCGATCTGGTGCTGGATTTCGGCGATATGCCGGGTCTGCGCGCACGCGCCTTGGCGCTTGAGGCGCTGGTGCCGCTGATTGCTGCAGAAAACCTGCTGCCGACGATCCGCAGCGCCGATCTGGCCGCAGCCCTGCAGGGGGAGATTCAGAACTGGCAGGCCCTTGGCGGGGCCGATATGCCGATTGTCGTGCATGGTCTGCACCCCGGTCACCCGCTGCAGGCCGCGATCGAGGCCCGTCTGGGCGGGCCGCTGGCGACGGGGCCGCGCCATGCCGATCTTGCCACGCTGGAACGCGCGGTGGCCCGCGACCCCTGGGCGCTGGCACTGACCGGGATCTCCGGCGCAACCCCGGCGGGGGGCGGCGCGGCGCGGCCCGCCGGGGCGGGGCCGGCGCGCAGCCCGGTCCTGACTGATGGTTGCGACTTCCCGCGCCCGGCAACCCCGCTTGCCGTCAAGGCCGAGGATTATCCGTTGACCGTGCCGCTGTTCCTTCTGTCTCCGCCGCGCCGTTTGCCACTGCTGACGCGGGAATTTCTGGAATATCTGGCGACGGACAGCGCGCAGCAGGTGGTGGCCGGGGCGGGTCTGGTCGACCGCAGGCCGGGCCGCGCGGCGCTGACCGAAGACGGCCAGCGGCTTCTGGGGGCGATCCGCAATGCCGGTCCGGAAGTGCCGCTGCAGGAACTGCAACGCCTTGCCGCCGCGATGACCGGGGGGGAACGCCTGTCGCTGACCTTCCGCTTTCAGGATGGATCGGCGGAACTTGACGCCCATTCGCGGCAGAATCTTGAGGATCTGGCGCGCTGGATCGGGGCGGGCGGTTTTGCCGGGGAACGGCTGACGCTTGCGGGTTTCACCGATGGTACCGGCGCGCATGAGGTCAATCTGGCCCTGTCGCGCAGCCGGGCCGATGCGGTGCGCGCCGCACTGCGCGCCATCGCCCCCGAACTGACTGATCCGCAGATCCCGGTCGTCGATGCCTTTGGCGAGGCCCTGCCCATGGCCTGTGACACGACGCCCGCCGGGCGGCAGGTCAACCGTCGGGTTGAGCTTTGGGCCCATCCCCTGCCACAGCAGACCGGGAACGAGAAGGCGGACGGTACCTCACCCTGATTGCGTTCCGTGCTATTCGCTGGCGCTTTCCGACGGGCCTGCCAGAGAATCATCCGGGGCGCGCGCGGGGGCGGCAATGGTCTGCCGTTCCGGCCCGGCACGCATCGCGGTCATGGACAGGCCCGGATTCCGGTTCTAGGCTCTGTCACAGATTGCGCAGGTTGCAGAAGGATCCCGCCATGCCGCTTCCCCTTGCGCCCATCGCGCTTTACGCGATCAAAGGCGGCGCGATTGCCGCAACGATCTGGGCCGCGCGGCGCGGCCTGCGCGCCATTGCCCATCCGGGCCGCACCGATCAGCGCGCCGAAGAGGCGCTGGACGGGCTGGACGACGGGCTTGCCCATCACCGCCCCCGCGACCGGGCCGAGGACGGCCAGCGCAATCTTGCAGGCCGCCTTCGCCGCACCCTTCGCTGGGGTCCTGAACCGGGGCAGGGGCTTGAGCTGGACGCGGCCTTTCTGGCACGGCTGCGTCTGCGCCGCATCTGAACCGCCGCCTTCTTTCGGTTCGCCGCCTTTCCGGGCAGGGCCGCAGACCCCATCCTTGCCGCGGCAGACCCCGTGGCCCGCTTTTCGGAATTTCCCTGCCATAAAGGACTGACCATGCGCCTCTACCATTCCGCCACTTCGCCCTATGTCCGCAAGATCGAGGTTCTGCTGGCCGAGGCCGGCAAGACCGACGCGGTCGAACGCATCGCCGCAGGCGGCACGCCGGTCGATCCGGGCACCCAGCCGCTGGCCCTTAACCCCTTGGGCAAGATCCCGGTTCTGGAACGCCCCGAGGGCGCCTCACTCTATGACAGCCGCGTCATCACCCGCTATCTGGACGATCATTTCAAGGCCGGGCTTTATCCGGCGGCCCCCCGGCTTTGGGATGTGCTGGCGCTGGAGGCAACGGCCGACGGCATTCTGGATGCGGCGATTCTGATGGTCTACGAATCCCGCGTGCGCCCCGAGGACAAGCGCTTCGATCCTTGGGTCGAGGGGCAATGGGCCAAGATCGACCGCGCGCTGGATGCGATTGAGGCCCGCTGGATGAGCCATCTGCACGGGTCGCTGGACATGGGCCAGATCGCTGTGGGCTGCGCGCTTGGCTATCTCGATTTTCGTCATGCCGCGCGCACCTGGCGTGAGGGCCGTCCGGCCCTTGCGGCCTGGGAACAGAAATTTGCGGCGCGTGACAGCATGGCCCGCAGCGCGCCCCCGGCCTGAGCGGCCCCAAGCGCCGCCTTTCAGGGCGCCCGCCCCGTCCCCCCCCCGCCCCGTCCTTGCAGGACAGGCCAGAGGCCCCGCCCCAGCCATGGCGCGGGGCCTTGTGCTGCGCCGGGGCCAAGGGGGCGATCCGGCGAATCGGGACATGCGCGCAACGATCTGCAAGAAAGCCGCAATCTGCGCGCCTTTGTCCGCTGGACGCCACGGCACAAGGCGGCTAAACACCCGTCCATAAGGCGGCAGTTTCCTGCGGCCTCGTCAGGTTTTGGGCCGCCATCGTGCGGTTTCGGAAGGGAGAAGACCAGTGTCCCACGCAGACGAACACGCAGGCACCCGGAGGGATTTCCTCTATTACGCAACCGGCGGCGCAGGTGTCGTCGCGGCCGGTGCGGCGGTCTGGCCGCTTGTCAACCAGATGAACCCCTCGGCGGATGTGCAGGCGCTGGCCTCGATCTTCGTCGATGTCAGCACGGTTGAACCGGGCACGCAGATGACGGTGAAATATCTGGGCAAGCCGGTTTTCATCCGCCGCCGCACGCAGGAAGAAATCGACGCAGGCCGCGCCGATGACGATGCCGCGAATATTCTGGACCCGATGTCGCAGAACCCGAATAAGCCCGGATCCAGCGCCGATGACGCCAACCGCACGCTGGACGAGGCGGGCGAATGGCTGGTCATGGTCGGCGTCTGCACCCATCTGGGCTGCGTTCCGATCGGCGACGGCGCCGGAGAATTCGGCGGCTGGTTCTGCCCCTGTCACGGGTCGCATTACGACACGGCAGGCCGCATCCGCAGAGGGCCCGCGCCAGAGAACCTCTGGATTCCGGTTGCGGAATTCGCTGATGAATCAACGATCAAGCTCGGGTAAGGACAAAACATGGCCGGTATTCCGCACGACCATTACGAACCCAAAACGGGCGCCGAGAAATGGCTCCACAAGCGCCTGCCGATTGTCGGGCTGCTTTATGACACCCTGATGATTCCCACGCCCAAGAACCTGAACTGGATGTGGATCTGGGGCATCGTGCTGACCTTCTGTCTGGCGATGCAGATCATCACCGGCATCGTGCTGGTGATGCATTACACGCCGCATGTCGACATGGCCTTCGCATCGGTCGAACATATCATGCGCAACGTGAATGGCGGCCATATGCTGCGCTACCTGCATCAGAACGGCGCTTCGCTGTTCTTCATTGCGGTCTATCTGCACATCTTCCGGGGTCTCTATTACGGCTCCTACAAGGCGCCGCGTGAGGTGACCTGGATCATCGGCATGATCATCTATCTTCTGATGATGGCGACGGCCTTCATGGGCTATGTGCTGCCCTGGGGTCAGATGTCGTTCTGGGGTGCCACGGTCATCACCGGCCTGTTCGGCGCGATCCCCGGCATCGGTCCGGTCATTCAGGAATGGCTGCTGGGCGGGCCTGCGGTGGACAATGCCACGCTGAACCGCTTCTTCAGCCTGCATTACCTGCTGCCCTTCGTGATTGCGGCGCTGGTCGCGGTGCATATCTGGGCCTTCCACCACACCGGCAACAACAACCCGACCGGGGTTGAGGTGCGCCGCACCTCGAAGGCCGAGTCGGAAAAGGACACGCTGCCCTTCTGGCCCTATTTCGTCATCAAGGACCTGTTCGCGCTGGCCGTGATCCTGCTGGTGTTCTTCGCCATCGTCGGCTTCATGCCGAACTATCTGGGCCACCCGGACAACTATATCGAGGCGAACGCGCTGGCGACGCCCGCGCATATCGTGCCGGAATGGTATTTCCTGCCGTTCTACGCGATCCTGCGCGCCTTCACCGCCGATGTCTGGGTGGTGCAGCTGGTGCAGTTCCTCAGCTTCGGGATCATCGACGCCAAGTTCTTCGGCGTGCTGGCGATGTTCGGTGCAATCGCGGTGATGGCGCTGGCGCCCTGGCTGGACACCTCGTCGGTGCGCTCGGGCCGGTATCGTCCGATGTTCAAATGGTGGTTCGCGCTGCTTTGCGTCGACTTCATGGTGCTGATGTGGGTCGGCGCGATGCCTGCCGAATCCCCCTATGACTGGATTTCGCTGATCGCTTCGGCCTATTGGTTCGCCTATTTCCTCGTGATCCTGCCGCTTCTGGGCGTGATCGAGAAACCGCTGCCGCAACCGGCAACGATCGAGGATGACTTCAAGGCGCATTACCCCGACACGAACCCGGCAGAGTGACAGAAAAGGACGAATGAGGATGTTTCGCAAAATTGCACTCAGCGCCATTTCTGCCCTCGCCCTGACGGGCGGGGCTGCGATGGCGGCCGGTCCTGCCGGTGAGATCACCGACAAGGCCTTCAGCTTCGAAGGGCCCTTCGGCAGCTTCGACCGCAACCAGCTTCAGCGCGGGTTGCAGGTCTATACCGAGGTCTGTTCGGCCTGCCACGGCCTCAGATATGTGCCGATCCGTACCCTGTCGGATCCGGGCGGGCCGGAAATTCCGGCCGATCAGGTCCGCGCCTATGCGGCGATGCTGAACCCGGTTATCGACGCGGAAACCGGTGAGGATCGCGACCGTCTTGCGACCGACCATTTCCCGGTGTCGGGCATGGCAACCGCCCCGGACCTGAGCCTGATGGCCAAGGCGCGCGCCGGGTTCCATGGACCCTACGGGCTGGGGATCAACCAGCTGTTCAAGGGGATCGGCGGGCCGGAATATATCTACTCGCTGCTGACCGGCTATACCGGTGAGGAGAAAGAAGAAGCAGGGTCCATCTTCTACGCGAACACCGCCTTCCCGGGCGGCTGGATCGCGATGGGCCCGCCGCTTTCCGATGGGCAGGTCACCTATGCCGATGGCACCGAAGCGACGGTCAGCCAGATGTCCGAGGATATGTCGGCCTTCCTGATGTGGACGGCGGAACCCAAGATGATGGCGCGCAAGCAGGTCGGCCTGACAGCGGTGATCTTTCTGGCGGTGTTTTCGGCCCTGCTCTATCTGACCAACAAGCGGATCTGGGCGCGTGCGAAAGGCTACAAGGTCGAGGCCTGATTGATCTGTGACTTTCTGAACCATGACAAAACCCCGCCCGTTTCACCGGGCGGGGTTTTTCAGTCTTCGGGCTCTGGCTCGGTCCAGATCAGGCGGTAGCGCTCCAGTTCTTCCGGCAGCAGGACATAGATCGCCTCGGGCGGGGTGGCGAGCGCATGGCGCATCACTGCCGGGTCAATGCCCAGGTCAAGGAAAAGCTCCATCACCCGGGCCTGACCGCGCTGGATATCCTCGGCAGCGATGAAGGCCGGCAGGATGGTGCTGGCTCCGAAATAGTGCTGATGCAGGCCGACCTGCGCCTCGGGGTCGACGCTGCGGTTCACCCCGCCCGCAAGGATATAAGGGCAGGCCGAAAGGCAGATATCCCCCGCTTCCATCACACTGTCCAGATCCGCCTCACGGATCTGTCGTGCGATGCTCAGCGCCTCTTCCACAGCACCCCCGGGGGAATTGAGCCTGACCGTCGCAAGCCCGCCTTCCGCCATCAGCCATTCCTCGAACCGCCGCGAATCGCCCTCGGCAATGCCACCGGTCAGCAGCAGCACATCGCCCTCACGCAGGAAGGTCAGGCGCTCGGGCATGTCGCCAGTGCTGCGGAAGGGGCGGTCGGGATTGCCCTCACGCGACGGCGCCAGCGGCATGTTGCCCGGACGGTAGCGCCGGGTCTGGTCGCCCGGGCGCACCGGCACGTCAAAGGCCGGTTCATTGGCAGGCGACAGCAGGCGGGGCAGGGTGGGCAGCAGATCACTGCCCGCCATCACCGTGGCCAGACCGATCTGCGCCAGCAGCAGACCCGCCAGCACGCCGCGCGTGGACAGGCTGCGCCTCATCGGCTGGCGGGGCCGTAAGCCGGGCCGATGGGCTTCACCTCGGCAAGGGAGGGGGGCTGCGGTACCCCTTCGGGCACGTCAGGGGCGGGTGGATCGGACGGGGCTGCTGCGGGCGGTTCCCGCTCCAGCGCGCCCTCGACCTCCCGCACGGCTTGCATTGCGGCGCGCAGTTCGGCCAGCGTCATCGTGTCCTCGATCCCGATGCGGGACTTGCCCGACCGGATCGCCGCCTGCGTGATCGCCATCATGAAGACCAGAACCGCCGGAAGCAGGTCGATGGCAATGGCCCCCGCCCAGCTTGGCACGAAGTTCGCGGCATAAAGGATCACGGCATCGGCCGTGGAAATCGGCGTATAGGTCGTGTCGGCGGGGGGCGTCATCGCCATCACCCCCTCGGCCGCCAGCCGCAATGTATCGGCCCGCTGGGCCAGCAGGCCAAGGACGGAGGTGATCGTGCTTTGCTGGTTGCCCCGCGCCTCACCGGTGCGGCCGTCCAGTTCGGGCAGGATGACCGATTCCGCCAGATCTTGCGCGGCGCGGGAAACAAGCGGCGCCACCGACAACTGGCGCAACTGCGTGATGATGCCCGCCAGCCGCACCGCCTCCTCGGAAAAGGCCACGCTGCGCGTCTCGACCGGGCCGGGTTCGACGGTCAGGGTGCGCATCCGCGACAGGATCGAATTGCCCTCGGCAAAGGCCGCGTTGACCAGCGGCTGCTGCGTGGCAATCTGCGCCTCAAGGCCGGCCAGTTCATCCGATTTCTGGCGCAGGACGCGGAACACCGCCCCACGCCCGGCAAGGCCCGACAGATCACCGGTCGCCTCTTGCTCGCTCAGATCCTGAAAGCTTTGCCGCACCCGGGCGACATCCAGTTCCAGCCCCTGCGCGGAAACCGCGATTGTATGCGCGCGCTCCAGCGAGGTCTGATAATCCTGCACGGTACGCGCCAAATGCTGTTCCACCGCTGCGGTGCCCGCCAATGCCGCCGCGTTCAGCCAGCTGGACATCGCGATAATGGCCAGCGATCCAAGCGCCATCGACAAAAGCAGCCCGATCCGCGCACCCATCGTGCGCACGGCGGGCAGAAGCCGCATCATATAGGTCCAGAATACAAAGATCCCGACCGACACGGCGATGGAATAGGACAGGGCCGCAAAGAACGAAAGCGCCCCGGTCTGATCCAGCAGCGACGAGACCCCCAGATAGGTATAGATCCCCGAGGCCGTGGCCAGAACGCCAAGCGCGGGCCCGGTGATATTGTCCAGCCATGTGACATGGCCTTCCAGTTCCTTGGCATAGCGCAGCCCTTGCGTCTCTGCCGTGGTCAGCCGTTCGCTTGTGCGGTCCATCGTCCGTTCCGTCCCCGTTTCAGAACGCCCAGCTTGCGCAACCCGGCGCGCTTGGCAATGGTCTGGCGCGCTGCCTGTCCGGAATGTGACCGGCAGGGAGAGGGCGAATGCCCTTGCGGTTGTGACTATGGGCGCTATGGTTTGCCTTACCTCGGGGTGCCCGGCAGCGGGCTGAGATGCGGAGCGATCCGTGAACCCGTTGAACCTGAACCGGATCATACCGGCGGAGGGAAGGTGAATGGTTCGTGCCATCCCGACTCCGCCCGTCGCAGATGGAGAGATGACATGAAACATCCGTTCCTTGCGCTGGGTCTTGCGGCTGCTACCGCGATGGTGGCACCCGAAACCCGCGCCGATGACAAGCCCGTGCTGACTGTGCTGGCCTATGACAGCTTCACCTCGGAATGGGGGCCGGGACCGGCCATCGAGACCGCGTTCGAGGCGGTCTGCGGCTGCGATCTGCGCATCATCGGCGCAGGTGATGGTGCCGCATTGCTGGCCCGTGTGCAGCTTGAAGGCCCGCGGTCCGAGGCCTCGGTCGTGCTGGGGCTGGATACCAACCTGACGGCGGCGGCGGCACAAAGCGGGCTGTTCGCGCCGCATGGCATCACGGATCTGCCGCATGATCTGCCGGTGGAGTTCGACGACCCGCTGTTCCGGCCCTTTGACTGGGGCTGGTTCGCCTTTGTCCATGACCGCAACCGCCTGCCCGAGGCACCGGGAAGTTTCGAGGAACTGGCCGCCTCGGATCTGAAAGTGGTTATTCAGGACCCGCGATCCTCGACCCCCGGGCTGGGATTGCTGATGTGGGTCAAGGCCGCTTACGGCGACCGCGCACCCGAAATCTGGCAGGCGCTGGCCGACAATATCCTGTCTGTGACGCCGGGCTGGTCGGAAAGCTATGCGATGTTCCTTGAGGGGGAGGCGGATATGGTTCTGTCCTACACCACCTCGCCAGCCTATCACCTGATTGCGGAAGGCGATGACAGCAAATCCGCCGCTGCCTTTGCCGAAGGGCATTACCTTCAGATCGAACTGGCGGGCAAGCTGGCCGCAGCGCCCGAGCCGGAACTGGCCGACCGCTTCCTGCGCTTCATGGCCAGCGATGAGTTCCAGAAGATCCTGCCGACGACCAACTGGATGTATCCCGCCCATATGCCGGATGAGGGGCTGCCCGACGGGTTTGACTGGATGATTCGCCCCGAGACCTCGCTGCTGCTGCCCGCCGATGACGCGGCGGCGCTGCGGGCGGATGCGCTGGCCGAATGGCAGGCCGCGCTGTCACGCTGATCGCGGCGGCGCTGGCGGCGGCAATCCTGCTGCTGCTGGCGGCCCCGCTGCTTGCCCTGGGCCTGCGGCTCGGGGCGTTCTCGCTTGGCCCGGCTGATCTGGCCGCGATCCGCTTTACCGTCACGCAGGCGGCGCTGTCGGCGCTGGTTTCGGTGCTGCTGGCGGTGCCGGTGGCCCGCGCGCTGGCGCGGCGGCGGTTCCGGGGGCGTGAGACGCTGGTGACATTGCTGGGCGCACCCTTTCTGCTGCCCACGATCGTGGCGGTTCTGGGCCTGATCGCGGTCTTTGGCCGGGCGGGCTGGTTCAGCCAGATCCTTGCGCTGGCGGGCCTGCCGCCCGTGCCGCTTTACGGGCTGCAAGGGGTTGTTCTGGCGCATGTGTTCTTCAACCTGCCGCTGGCGGTGCGGCTGCTGCTGCAGGGCTGGCAGGCGATCCCGGCGGAACGGTTCCGCCTTGCTGCATCCTTGGGGTTCGGCGCGCGCGATCTGTTCCGCCATATCGAATGGCCGATGTTGCGCGCGGTGCTGCCGGGGGCGGCGCTGGTGATTTTCACCATCTGCCTGTCCAGTTTCGCGGTGGCGCTGACGATGGGGGGCGGGCCTTCGGCCACGACGGTTGAGCTGGCGATCTATCAGGCGCTGCGGTTTGAGTTTGACCTGCCCGCCGCCGCGCGGCTGGCGCTGGTGCAGTTCCTGCTTTGCGCGGCGGCCTTTGCCCTTGCAGGCCGGATTGCGCGGCCCGAAGGTTTCGGCGCCGGTCTGGGCCGGACCGGGGCGCCGCCTGCGCCCGGCGGGATTGTCCGTGTGCTGGACGCGGTCGTGATCCTGCTGGCGGCGGGATTTCTGCTTTTGCCGCTGGCGGCGGTGCTGCTGCGGGGCCTGCCGGGGCTGGCCAGCCTGCCGCCACAGGTCTGGCAGGCGGCGCTGCGATCCATCGTGGTCGCGCTGTGCAGCACCGCACTGACCATGGCTGTCGCGCTGCCACTCGCGCTGGCTGCCGCGCGACCGGGCCGGGTCTGGCCCGGGCTGGCCGCCACGCTGCCGCTCGCCTCCTCCTCACTGGTGCTGGGGACGGGGCTGTTCCTGATCGCGCTGCCGCTGGTCCGGCCCGCCGATCTGGCGCTGCCGGTGACGATGCTGGTCAATGCACTGCTGGCGTTGCCTTTCGCCTTTCGCATCCTTGCCGCCGATGCAAGGCGGCTGGACGAGGATCACGCCCGCCTTGCGCGGTCGCTGGACATGCCGGGGCTGGCGCGGCTGCGCTATCTGATCCTGCCGCGTCTGGCCCGTCCTGCGGGCTTTGCCGCCGGGATTGCCGCCGCCTTTTCGATGGGGGATCTGGGCGTTATCGCCCTGTTCGCGACAGAACGGGAACTGACGCTGCCCCTGATGGTTCAGCAGTTGATGGGGTCTTTCCGCACGCAGACGGCGGCCTCGGCGGCGTTGTTGCTGGTGGTGCTCAGCTTCGGGCTGTTCTGGATCTTTGACAGATGGGGGCGGCACCATGCTGCGGCTTGAAGGGCTGGACCTGCGGCAGGGCACCTTCGGGCTGCGCGCGGAATGGGATCTGCAGGCGGGCGCGCGACTGGCGGTGATCGGTCCTTCGGGCGGGGGGAAATCGACGCTGCTGTCGGCACTGGCGGGGTTTCTGGCCCCTGAAGCGGGCCGCATTCTGTGGCACGGGCAGGACATCACCGCGTTGGCGCCGGGCAAGCGGCCGGTGACGATGCTGTTTCAGGATCAGAACCTGTTTCCGCATCTGACCATCGCACAGAATGTCGGGCTGGGCCTCAACCCGTCGCTGCGTCTGACCGCCGCCGATCACGCGCGGACCGAGGGCGCGCTGGAACGGACCGGCCTTGCCGGACTGGGCGGGCGGCGCCCCGCACAGCTTTCGGGCGGGCAGCAGGGCCGCGCGGCGCTGGCAAGGGCGATCCTGCGCGACCGGCCCTTGCTGCTGCTGGATGAACCTTTCGCCGCCCTTGGCCCGGCGCTGAAATCCGAGATGCTGACCCTGCTGGAGGAGATCACCGTCAGGGCGGGCACCACCGTGTTGATGGTGACCCATGACCCAAGGGATGCGCGCCGTTTCGCCCCGCTGACCAGTCTTGTCGCTGACGGGTTGGCGCATCCGCCACAGCCGACGGCCACCCTGCTGGACGATCCCCGGCCCGCGCTGGCCGCCTATCTGGGCAAGGGCTGAACGCGACCTTCCCCGGCTCTTAGGCGATCCGCGCCACCGCCTGCCAGCATGCGGGGGCGTGCAGCGACAGGTCCTTGCCCCGCCGGTCCCGGCCCCGCCCGGTCACTCCGGACCGATCCCTGCGGCGCAGATTCGCCGGAAAGCGGATGTTCCGGACCGCCTGATCTTGACCCGGACAGGGTGGCGCATGATGTTGAAGGGAACAGTTGTCGAACAAAAGGCCCGTCCCATGCCCCGCTCCGCCTGTGTTCCCGTCTCTTCCGCTGCGCCCTTGCTGGCGCCCTTTCTGGCTTTGGCTCTTATCGGCCTCCCGGCGACCGCGCGCGCCGATCTGACCGCCGATCAGGTCTGGCAGAACTGGCAGGATCTGGCTGCGGTCTCGGGTCAGACGCTTCGACCCGGTCAGACCAGCCGCGAAGGCGGGGATCTGATCCTGTCCGATGTGGCCATCTCTGTGATCAGTCCCGAGGCCAGCGCCTCGGGCGTGATCCCCCGGATCGAGATGCGCGAGACCGGGAATGGCAGCGTGACCGTCACCCTGTCGGACCGCTACGCGATGCAGCTTGACCTGACACCCGAGGCGGGCAAGCGCGTGTCCACAACGCTGGAGATCGACCAGACCGGCGCCACACTGATCGCAAGCGGGGAGCCGGCGGAAATTTCGTATGAATTCCTTGCCGACGATCTGGAAATTGCCGGGCGGGATCTGGTGATCGACGGTGAGCCGAACCCGACAGAATGGACCATGGTCCTTGCGGGGTTCCGTCAGGGGTATGATGTGACACCCGGCGATCCGATGAAGGTTGCCTCAAGCTCGGCCACGCAGAGCATGGAACTGTCGGTCCGATCGCCCGAAATTCCCGGCGAGGGCGGACCCTATGCGCTCGATCTGCATCTGGACGGTCTTGATGGCACGGCGAATGCGACCCTGCCGGTGCTGCCCGATCCACAAAATGCGACGCCAGGTGCCTTCACGGCGGCGGGTGGCGCGGTGTCCTTTGAAATGACCCATCAGGGGGCAAGCCTTGTCATGGGCGGGACCGACCGTGACGGGCAAAGATCCGAATACAGGGTTGAAACCGATTCTGGCCATATCCGCAACGCGCTGGATGCCCGCCGCATGACCTATGATCTGGGGATCGGGCAAAGCACGATCCGCATGGACGACGCCCGGTTTGCCGCTGTGGGCGGAGGGGAGCCGCTGCCCCCGATCACCCTGACGCTGGAGAATGCGGGGCTGCAATTCGACCTGCCCGCCGCCAGCACGGACAGCGCCGAGGATTTCGCCCTTGCCTTGCGGGTGGAGGGCCTTGCCCCCCCGGATGAGCTGTGGGCGATGGTCGATCCCGAAGAGACCCTGCCGCGCGACCCGGCGACAGTGGTGCTGGATTTGGGCGGACGGATGCGGACCCTTGCCGATCCGCTGGACCCGGAGGCCATGGCCGCAGTCGAAGGCCCGCCGGCGGAATTTGAACAACTGGATATCCGCGAATTGCGGCTGGGCCTTGCCGGGGCCGAACTGACCGCCAATGGCGGCATGACCTTTGACAACAGCCAGCCGCCGATGCTGGGCGGGCTGGCGCCCGTGCCGCAGGGCAACCTGTCGCTGTCGCTGACCGGGGCCACTGCCCTGATGGGCAAGCTGATGGAACTGGGACTGCTGGACCCCTCGGCCGCAATCGGCTTTGGCATGGCCACCGCCATGTATGCCCGCCCCGGTGAGGGGGAGGACAGTTTCGTGACCGAAATCGAATCACGCCCCGATGGGGTGTTTGCCAATGGCGTGCCGCTGCCCTTCGGCCCCTGAAGGGCGCGGCGGCGGCTTTGAATACCGCCTCCCCGGCTTGCAGAGCCGGGCGTGACCGATTACCTGCTGACCGAACCGGCGGGAGAATGGACATGACCGATACGCTTGAGCGACTGACCGAAAGCCTGCTGCGCGCGGCGCGGCAGGCCGGGGCGGATGCGGCGGATGCCATGGCGGTCGAGGGGCAGTCGGTTTCCATTGATATCCGTGCGGGCAAGCTGGAACAGGCCGAGCGCGCCGAGGGGCTGGAACTGGGTCTGCGGGTGCTGGTCGGCCAGCGGCAGGCCTGTGTCTCGGTCTCGGACAGGTCCGACCGGACCATCACCGAAATGGCCGAACGGGCCGTCGCCATGGCGCGTGAGGCGCCCGAAGACCCCTATGCCGGGCTGGCCGCATCCGATCAGTTGATCCGCAACTGGGATATCGCAGCGCTGGAACTGGCCGATCCGGCGGCCGATCCCGATGCCGCACAGCTTGAGGCCGATGCGCGGGAGGCCGAGTCGGGCGCGATGACCCGGGCCGGGATCACGCAGGTCGAGGCCTCGGCCAGCCATGCGCGCCGCCAGGTCCATCTGGCCGCCAGCAACGGTTTTGCGGGGGGCTATGCCCGCACATCGCGGTCGGTTTCCGCCGTGGCCTTCACCGGCAACGGCACCGGAATGGAGCGCGACTGGGCCGCCGAAGGGCGCATCCATTCCGCCGATCTGCCCGAGGCGTCGGGCGTGGGCGCGCTGGCGGCGGAACGGGCGCTGGCGCGGGCCGGGGCGCGCAGGCCCCGCACCGGCAGCTTTCCGGTGCTTTATGATGAACGCATCGCCTCATCCTTGATCGGGCATCTGCTGTCGGCGGTGAACGGGGCGACGGTGGCGCGCGGGTCCGGCTGGCTGCGCGATGCGCTGGGCCAGCAGGTGCTGCCTGCCGGATTTACGGTGATCGAGGATCCGCTGCGCCCCCGGGTTTCCGGCTCGCGTCCCTTTGATGCGGAAGGGTTGGCGACGGCCAGACGGCTGATCGTGGCGGATGGCGTCCTGCAGGGCTGGACGCTGGATCTTGCCACGGCGCGCAAGCTGGGCATGAGTTCGACCGCTTCGGCGGCGCGGGGAACGTCGTCGCCACCTTCGCCCGCCACCTCGAATATCGACCTGACACCGGGCGGGCAAAGCCGCGCGGATCTGATCGCGGCGATGGGAACGGGCCTGCTGGTGACGGGGCTGATCGGATCGACCATCAACCCGAACACCGGGGATTATTCGCGCGGGGCCTCGGGCTTCTGGGTGGAAGGTGGTGAAATCGCCTATCCGGTCAATGAATGCACCATCGCGGGCAATCTGCGCCAGATGCTGCTGCGGATCACGGCGGCCGATGATGCGCGGGCGCATTTGTCAACGCGGGTTCCGTCGCTGCTGGTCGAGGGGATGACGCTTGCCGGGGCGTGAGGCGGCAGCGGATGTTTCCGCCTTCGCGCCGGCGCGCGGGCCTGATGCGGGGGCCGATCTTGGCTTGCTGACCATGGCGGCGCGTGCCGCCGGTGCGGTGGCGCTGCGCTATTGGAAAGGCGATTACGCGATCCGCGACAAGGGTCTGGGGGAAGGGCCGGTGACCGAGGCCGATCTGGCCGTGGATCGCTGTCTGTCGGACATCCTGCGCGCCGCGCGTCCCGATTACGGCTGGCTGTCCGAGGAAAGCGCCGAACATGACGCGCGGGGGGCCACGTGGCGCATTTTCGTGGTCGACCCGATCGACGGCACCCGCGCCTTCATCGCCGGTGAGGAAAGTTTTGCCATCAGCCTTGCGGTGGTTGAGGACGGGCGGGTGGTGACCGGTGTGGTCTATCTGCCCGCGCGTGACCGGCTTTATGCCGCAGTGGCGGGTGGGATCGCGACCCGCGACGGGCAACCCGTTCTGGCCAGCGCGCAGGCCGGGGTTCCGGGAGCGCGGATTCTGACCTCACGCGCCAATCTGCGGCCCGAGGAGTGGCCCGGTGGTGTGCCCGACCTGCGCACAGGCTTTCGCCCCTCGCTGGCCTATCGGCTGTGTCTGGTGGCCGAAGGGCGCTATGACGGGATGCTGATGCTGCGCCCGACATGGGACTGGGACATCGCCGCCGGGGCACTGATTGCCGAACGGGCCGGGGCGGTGGTGACAGATGGGGCGGGGCAGGGGCTGGTCTTCAACGGATCCGATCCGCGCAATGCCGGTGTCATCGCGGCGGCCCCGGGCCTGCATGCCGATCTGATGCGCCACCGGCTTGGTCCTTCCGCATCCGGTGAGACGCGGAAGGATGGAGCAGGCTGACAGCGCCTGCCGTCAGCCCTTCATTCCGTCCCAGAACTGGCGCACCTTCGAAAAGAAGCTCGACCCTTCGGGATTGTTGTCTTCGCTCAGCTTTTCGAACTCGCGCAGCAATTCTTTTTGCCGCGAGGTCAGGTTGACCGGGGTTTCCACGGCTAGCTCGATCAGCATATCGCCCGAACCGCCGCCACGCAGGGCGGGCATGCCCTTGCCGCGCAGGCGCATCTGCTTGCCGGTCTGGCTGCCCGGCGGCACTTTCACGCGGCTTTTGCCGCCGTCGATTGTGGGCACCTCGACCTCACCGCCCATGGCGGCGGTCGGCATCGATACCGGGACGCGGCAGAACAGATGCACGCTTTCGCGCTGGAAAATCGCGTGCTCCTTCACCTCGATGAAAATATAGAGATCACCCGAAGGACCGCCGCGCAGACCGGCCTCGCCCTCACCAGCCAGCCGGATCCGCGTGCCGGTTTCGACACCGGCCGGAATATTGACCGACAGGGCGCGGTCCTGTTCCACCCGGCCCGCCCCGTGGCAGACCTTGCAGGGATTCTTGATCGTCTGGCCCATGCCGTTGCAGGTGGGACAGGTGCGTTCGATGGTAAAGAAACCCTGCTGCGCGCGCACCTTGCCCATGCCCGAACAGGTCGGGCAGGTCACAGGTTCGGCGCCGCCCTCGGCCCCGGTGCCCCGACAGGTATCGCAGGCGACCGAGGTCGGTACATTGATCGTCTTCTGAACGCCGGCAAAGCTTTCTTCCAGCGTCACCCGAAGGTTATAGCGCAGATCCGATCCGCGCTGCGCGCGGGATCGCTGTTGCCCGCCGCCGCGCCCGCCCATGAAATCGCCGAACAGATCCTCGAACACATCCGAGAAGGCCGAGGCGAAATCGCCCTGACCGCCTCCCGGACCGGGACGCCCGCGCCCGGCCCCGCCCATACCGCCCTCAAAGGCCGCATGGCCGAACCGGTCATAGGCCGCCTTGCGCTCGGCATCCTTCAACACGTCATAGGCCTCGTTCACTTCCTTGAACTGGGCCTCGGCATTGGGATTGCCGGAATTGCGGTCTGGATGCAGTTCCTTGGCCTTGCTGCGATAGGCCTTTTTCAGCTCTTCGGCAGAGGCCTCGCGCGCAACCCCCAGAACCTCGTAAAAATCGCGTTTTGCCATTGAAATTCCCCTCCGGCAAACGAAGCGGGGCGGCCCGATAGCAGGCCGCCCCCTCCGGTTCCTGCGGCGTTACTTCCGCTTGCCGTCGCCCAGATCTTCGAAATCGGCATCGACGATATCATCGTCGACCGAGCGGGGGCCTTCCTCACCGGCGGCTTCGGCCTCGGCCTGCGTCGCCTTGTAGATCGCCTCACCCAGCTTCATCGCCGCTTCGGTCAGGTTCTGCATGCCGGATTTGATCTTGCCGACCTCTT
The DNA here is from genome assembly GCF_016765775.1 of Szabonella alba. Classification (GTDB taxonomy): domain Bacteria; phylum Pseudomonadota; class Alphaproteobacteria; order Rhodobacterales; family Rhodobacteraceae; genus Szabonella; species Szabonella alba. The sequence continues at coordinate 211,221 of NZ_JAESVN010000001.1, forward strand.
CACCCTTCAGCGCCTCTTCAAGCGGCTGCATCGCCAGTTCGATGGCCTCGACGGTGGAGGGGTCCACCTTGTCGCCATGCTCTTCCAGCGATTTCTTGGTGGAATGCAGCAGGCTTTCGGCCTGATTGCGGGTTTCCACCAGTTCGCGGCGCTCCTTGTCGGCCTCGGCATTGGCCTCGGCATCCTTCACCATCTTTTCGATCTCGTCATCGGACAGACCGCCCGAGGCCTGAATGGTGATCTTCTGCTCCTTGCCGGTGCCCTTGTCCTTGGCGCCGACCGACACGATGCCGTTGGCGTCGATGTCGAAGGTCACCTCGATCTGGGGCATGCCGCGCGGTGCCGGGGGGATGTTCTCAAGGTTGAACTGGCCCAGCATCTTGTTGTCGGCGGCCATTTCGCGCTCGCCCTGGAACACCCGGATCGTCACGGCGTTCTGGTTGTCCTCGGCGGTCGAGAAAACCTGGCTTTTCTTGGTCGGGATCGTCGTGTTGCGGTCGATCAGCCGGGTGAACACACCACCCAGCGTTTCGATGCCCAGCGACAGCGGGGTCACGTCCAGCAGCACGACGTCCTTAACGTCACCTTGCAGCACACCGGCCTGAATGGCGGCACCAAGCGCGACCACCTCATCCGGGTTCACGCCCTTATGGGGTTCCTTGCCGAAGAACTTGGTGACTTCCTCGATCACTTTCGGCATCCGCGTCATGCCGCCGACCAGCACCACCTCGTCGATATCCGACGTGGACAGGCCCGCATCCTTGAGCGCGGCCTGGCAAGGCTTGATCGACGCCTTGATCAGATCACCGACCAGTTGCTCCAGCTTGGAGCGGGTCAGTTTCATGACCATGTGCAGCGGCGTGCCGGAATTGCGGTCCATCGAGATGAACGGCTGGTTGATCTCGGTCTGCTGGCTGGACGAAAGCTCGATCTTGGCCTTTTCGGCGGCTTCCTTCAGGCGTTGCAGCGCCATCTTGTCCTGGGTCAGGTCGACATTGTGTTCCTTCTTGAACTCGTCGGCCAGATAATTGACGATCCGCATGTCGAAGTCTTCGCCACCAAGGAACGTATCCCCGTTGGTGGATTTGACCTCGAACAACCCGTCGTCGATTTCCAGAATGGTGATGTCGAACGTGCCGCCGCCAAGGTCATAGACCGCGATGGTGCGGCTTTCCTTCTTGTCCAGCCCATAGGCCAGTGCTGCCGCCGTCGGCTCGTTGATGATGCGCAGCACTTCCAGACCGGCGATCTTGCCCGCATCCTTGGTGGCCTGACGCTGGGCGTCGTTGAAATAGGCGGGCACCGTGATGACGGCCTGAGTCACGCTTTCGCCCAGATAGGCCTCGGCGGTTTCCTTCATCTTCTGAAGGATGAAGGCGGAAATCTGGCTGGGGGAGTATTTTTCGCCACGCACCTCGACCCAGGCATCGCCATTGCCACCATCGACCAGCGAATAGGGGAGGTTCTTCTTGTCTTTCGCCACATGGCTGTCGTCCAGACGGCGCCCGATCAGGCGCTTGACGGCAAAGACCGTGTTGGCAGGGTTGGTGACAGCCTGACGCTTGGCGGGCTGGCCGACCAGCCGCTCTCCTTCCGTGAAGCCGACGATGGAGGGCGTCGTGCGTGCGCCTTCCGAATTTTCGATCACCCGGGGTTGCGAACCATCCATGATGGCAACGCAGCTATTGGTCGTCCCGAGGTCGATCCCGATGACTTTGGCCATGATAATACCTCTTCTTACGGCGATGTTATGGTGCCCAGGCCCGTTACGGCCCCTGAGCACCGATCCCAGATGCAACCCGTGGGGCACGGCCGCCCTTCCGGCTACCGGGCGTATATAAGGAGGGGTCGGGGGGGCTGCAAGCGGGGGGACGTGCAGTTTCCGGACCGAAAGCAGGTTCTATTCTGCGTATGGGGCCCCATATGGCAAACAGTGGCCCTGGACGGGAACGCCGGACCATGGGCCGCGTTGACAGGTGCGTTACAGAATTTGCAGGAGGTTAGATGCTTTATCTCGATATTCCCACCGATGGACAGCTTCGTAGGCTGGCCGAGGAGCGCGGTGACGCCCATGTGTCGCTTTACATCCCGACCACCCCGGAAACCCAGTCCATAGGACAGGCACGGATCGAGTTGGGCAATCTGCTGAAACAGGCGATCGACCAGCTTGAGGCCGCAGGCACCCCGAAACGGACCATGTGGCCGATCGAGGAACAGGTGGCCGATCTGATGGAGGATGACACCTTCTGGCGGCATCAGGCCCACAGTCTTGCAATCTTCGTCTCACCCGACCGGCTCCGCAGTTTCCGCCTGCCCAACAGGCTGCAGTCTCTGGTGCAGGTTTCCGACCGGTTTCATCTCAAGCCGCTGTTCCGCGCGGTTTCGGTCGAACAGCACGCCTTCGTGTTGGCGCTGGCCGAGAATGACGTGCGGCTGATCGAGGTTTTCGCCGATGCCCCCGCGCAGCAGGTGCGGGTTGCGGATATGCCAAGGGATGCAGCCTCGGCCTCGGGCAGTGCGACAGTCAACAGCCGGTCCTACAGCCGCCGTCTGGGCGGTTCGGAAGGTCAGAATGTGCTGCTGCGCGCCTATTGCCGCCGGGTGGATGAGGCGCTGCGCCCGGTTCTAATGGGCCGGTCTGAGCCACTGATCCTGGCCGCGACCGATCCTCTGGCGTCGATGTTCCGCAACCTGTGCAGCCATGAACCGCTGGCGGGTGAGACGATCCGCACCAGCCCGGGCCAGATGACACCCGACGAACTTGCAACCGAGGCGCGCCCGATACTGGACGGGCTGCATGTCCAGCGGCTGAAGGATCTTCACGATGTTTATTCCGCCCGTGAGGCCGAGGGCCGGGCCACGACGCAGCTTGATCTTGCCGCCCGAGCCGCGACCCATGGCGCGGTTGAGACGCTGCTGGTCGATATCGACGGTGTGGTGCCGGGCACGGTGGATGAGATCACCGGCGCGGTGACGCTGGACAAGGAAGATAGCGCCAGCACCTACGGCGTCGTCGATGAAATCGCAGGCCGTGTTCTGGCAATGGGCGGCGATATCGTTGCCGTGCGCAAGGAGGATATCCCGGGCGGTGCGCCGCTGGCGGCAATCCTGCGTTACGCGGTCTGAAAAAACCCGCGCGCCCGCTGCCCTTTGCCGGGGCCGGGCGCGCGGATCTGCAAAATCCGCAATCAACCCCCGATCAACCCCGGCGCTGCGGCAATTCGGCGATGAGCGCACGGGCCGCCGCTGCCGGATCGGCGGCCTGCCAGACCGGTCGGCCGACCACGATGTGATCGGCCCCGTCTGCAATCGCCTGCGCGGGTGTCGCAATGCGTTTCTGGTCGCCGCTGGACGATCCGGCGGGCCGCACCCCCGGGGTCACGATCAGCCGCCCCGCCGCCTGCGGCAGCGCGCGGATCATCGCGGCTTCCTGTGGGCTGGCGATTACGCCATCGGCCCCGGCCTCCAGCGCGCGCGCCGCGCGTTCAACCGTGATCTCGGCAATATCGCCGGGGCGGATCAGGTTGGCATCCAGATCGGCGCGGTCCAGCGAGGTCAGCACCGTCACCGCAAGGATTTTCAGATCCGTGCCGCGCTTGCCTTCGCAGGCCGCGCGCACCACCTGCGGATCGCCATGCACGGTCAGGAAATCAAGGTCATATTTCGCGATGCCGCGCACCGCCGCCTCGACCGTCGCGCCGATATCGAAGAACTTCATGTCAAGGAAAATGCGCTTGCCGCGTTCCTGTTTCAGCTCATTGGCAAGGGCCAGCCCGCCCCCGGTCAGCATTCCCAGCCCGATCTTGTAGAAGGAAACCGCATCGCCGATCCGGTCGGCCAGTTCCAGCCCCTGCACGATATTGGGCACATCCAGTGCCACGATCAGCCGGTCATCCGCCATGGTCCTGCCCCTTTGCTGTCCATTGAAACCGGCGCGTCATGGGCGCAACGGCGTCCCCTGTCAAGCACTGGCCGGGATCAGGGCGCATTGACAGGCCCCCCGGGCCTTGCTTGGATCGCGCCAAGCCGCAAAAAGGACAGCCAATGCAGATCAATCTTGAGTTCGAGCGCCCGGATGAGGACGGCAAGGGCTCGGGCCCGGTCACCGTGGGCTGGTTCCTCACCAAGGACAAGGGCGCGATTCTGTATGATCCGCCCGAACGGCTGATCTTTCGCCAGACCAACAAGAGCCATGCGAAATCGGCCAGCCGCTGCCCGGCGGTGATCCAGATGGAAAGCCGCTATTTCGTCGTGAAATGCCCCTTCGATCTGCAGATCGGCTTCGGGCGTGACGACAAGGGGCGCGGGCATCTGATCAACCGCAACGGCACCGCATCACCGGTGCGGGCCAACAAGCTAAACGAGGTGCTGACACTGGTGAATGAAGCCGAATGGCGATTTGCCGACCGCCCGACGATCCAGCTTTCGCTGCCCTATTGTTTCATTGCCGATGAAACCGTCTATCTGACGCAACTGGGCACGTTTGCCCATTACCGCCCCGACCCGCTGCCCGGCACGATTTTCGGCGGGCGGTTTCCGCTGAACATCTGGCCGCGCCCGCTGATGTGGGCCTTTGAATGGCATGATATCACCAAGGATATTGTGCTGCGGCGGGGGGAGCCGCTGTTCTATGTTCAGTTCGAGGCTTTCGATCCCGCCCGCCCGGTGCAGGTGGTCGAGGCTGAACGGACGGCGGAACTGGATGCCTATCTGGAAAAGATCTCGGGCGTGGTGAATTACGTCAACCAGACCTTTGGTCTGTTCAAGGCGGCCGAGGCCGCGCGGCCCGAGCGCCTGCTGACGCCAAAGCGGCGCGGCTGACCCTCAGGCGGCGTGGCTTACGGCATGGCTTGCCGGCGGCAGGGGCTGGTGAAGTTTCCGCGGTGCCTCCAACAAAGCGCGCGCCGAGGCGACAAGCCTTTCGCGCAAGGGCGCCGTGCCGCGCGCGGTCACGGTTGTCAGCCGGCGCAGGATATAGGGGACGGGCCGCGCCTCATCCTTGACCAGAAAGGCCACGATCGCCTCGACCTGCCCGAAGTCGCGGGCATAGCGGGCATGTTCGACATGGGCGGACAGAATACGCATGGCGCTCTCCTTCAACGCAGGATCTGGCGCTCGGCGGCACGGACAAGCCCGCGCACCAGCGCCCTGTGCGGAAGATCCGGCCCTGCAGGAAGCCGGACACCGACACGCAGCGGGACCGGCAGACCGGGGGAGAAAAATTCCACCGCCGCGTCAAAGCTGCGGCATGCGGCATCATAGGCGATATCTGCGATACGAATGGCGGTATTTGCCATGGGCAATCTCCTTGTCCCTGTTCCGTCGCTCTGAAGTCCTAACGCGCAGATGGGGGTGCCGGTTTCCTTGCAAAAGCCATGCGCGAATCACGCTTGGGTGATGGATGCGTGTGGAGAATGGCGCGGGCCAACGGTCTCGGGACCGGAAAACCGCCCGGGGGGGCAGGGGGCGTGCAACCGGGCGTGGAAATCTGGGCCCCTGCAGGGTGGGATGCTTGCACAGGGCGCCCGCACTTCCCATTTCCGAACCGAGGCCGCAGGGACCATGCCATAACGGGTGATCCCGCAAGCGGTGCCATTGAAAGGAGAAGGACCGATGAACCTTGAAAAGTTCACGGAGCGGTCGCGCGGCTTCCTTCAGGCCGCTCAGACCATCGCGATGCGCGAAAGCCATCAGCGCGTTGTGCCGGATCATCTGCTGAAGGCGCTGATGGATGACGATCAGGGCCTTGCCGCCAATCTGATCCGTCGCGCGGGCGGCGCGCCCGAGCGGGTAACCGAAGCCGTCAATGAGGCCATTGCGAAACTTCCGAAAGTCACCGGTGGCGACGGCCAGACCTATATCGACCCCAGCCTTGTGCGGGTGCTGGATGAGGCCGAACAGGTTTCGAAAAAGGCGGGCGACAGTTTCGTGCCGGTTGAACGGCTGCTGACCGCGCTGGCGCTGGTGAACACGCGCGCCAAGGATGCGCTGGTAGCCGGGGCCGTGACGGCGCAAAGCCTCAATTCCGCGATCAATGACATCCGCAAGGGCCGCACCGCCGACAGCGCCTCGTCCGAGGACACGATGGAGGCGCTGAAGAAATATGCCCGCGACCTGACCGAAGCCGCGCGCGAGGGCAAGATCGACCCGATCATCGGGCGCGACGAGGAAATCCGCCGCTCGATGCAGGTGCTGTCGCGCCGCACCAAGAACAACCCGGTGCTGATCGGGGAGCCGGGCGTGGGGAAAACCGCCATCGCCGAAGGGCTGGCGCTGCGCATCGTCGATGGCGATGTGCCCGAATCCCTGCGCAACAAGCGGCTGATGGCGCTGGACATGGGCGCATTGATTGCAGGCGCGAAATATCGCGGTGAATTCGAGGAACGTCTGAAGGCGATCCTAAAAGAGATCGAGGCCGCCTCGGGGGAGATCATCCTGTTCATCGACGAAATGCATACGCTGGTCGGCGCGGGCAAATCCGAGGGCGCGATGGATGCGGCCAACCTGATCAAACCCGCGCTGGCGCGGGGGGAACTGCATTGCGTCGGCGCGACCACGCTGGATGAATACCGCAAATATGTCGAAAAGGACGCGGCCCTTGCCCGGCGGTTCCAGCCGGTGATGGTCAGCGAGCCGACGGTGGAGGATACAATCTCCATCCTGCGCGGCATCAAGGAGAAATATGAGCTGCACCACGGCGTGCGGATCAGCGATTCGGCGCTGGTGGCGGCGGCCACGCTCAGCCATCGCTACATTACTGACCGGTTCCTGCCCGACAAGGCCATCGACCTGATGGATGAGGCGGCAAGCCGGTTGCGGATGGAGGTGGACAGCAAGCCCGAAGAGCTTGACGCGCTGGACCGCCAGATCCTGCAATTGCAGATCGAGGCCGAGGCGCTGAAGAAAGAGGATGACGCCGCAAGCCGCGACCGGCTGGAAAAGCTGGAAAAGGAACTGGGCGACCTGCGTGAACAGTCGGATGCGATGACCGCGAAATGGCAGGCCGAACGCGACAGTCTGGAAGCGGCGCGGGACCTGAAGGAACAGCTTGACCGTGGCCGGGCCGAACTGGAACAGGCCAAGCGCGAGGGCAATTACCAGCGCGCGGGCGAATTGCAATATGGCCGTATTCCCGAACTGGAAAAGAAACTGGCCGAGGCCGAGGCCCGTGAGGGCGATGCGCTTGTGTCCGAGGCCGTGCGCCCCGAACAGATTGCCGAGGTTGTCGAACGCTGGACGGGGATTCCCACCTCGAAAATGCTGGAAGGCGAGCGCGAGAAGCTGTTGCGCATGGAGGAAGAGCTTGGCCGCCGCGTGATCGGACAGAAACCGGCGCTGACCGCCGTCGCCAATGCTGTGCGCCGCGCGCGGGCCGGTCTGAATGACGAGAACCGCCCGCTGGGGTCGTTCCTGTTTCTGGGGCCGACGGGCGTGGGCAAGACCGAACTGACCAAGGCCGTAGCCGAATATCTGTTCGATGACGATGCCGCGATGGTGCGCATCGACATGTCGGAATTCATGGAGAAACATTCGGTGTCGCGGCTGATCGGCGCGCCGCCCGGCTATGTCGGCTATGACGAGGGGGGCGTGCTGACCGAGGCGGTGCGCCGTCGCCCCTATCAGGTCGTGCTGTTCGACGAGGTGGAAAAGGCGCATCCGGACGTCTTCAACGTGCTGTTGCAGGTGCTGGATGACGGGGTGCTGACCGACGGGCAGGGCCGCCGGGTCGATTTCAAGCAGACGCTGATCGTCCTGACCTCGAACCTTGGCGCGCGGGCCCTGTCGGAACTGCCTGAAGGGGTTGATCCCGGCCCGGCCCGGCGGGAGGTCGAAGAGGCAGTGCGCGCGCATTTCCGTCCCGAATTCCTCAACCGGCTGGATGAGCAGATCATCTTCGACCGGCTGGACCGGGCGGATATGGCGGGCATCGTGGAAATCCAGCTCAAACGGCTGGAAAAACGGCTGGCGGGGCGCAAGATCGTGCTGGATCTGGACGCGGCGGCCAAGGCATGGCTGGCCGATGAAGGCTATGATCCGGTCTTTGGCGCGCGGCCCCTGAAACGGGTGATCCAGCGCCATCTGCAGGATCCGCTGGCCGGGATGCTGCTGTCGGGGGATGTTCTTGACGGCAGCACGGTTCCGGTCACGGCCGGACCGGACGGGTTGCATATCGGCAACCGGATCAGCGCCTCGCGCCGGGTGCCGCCCGCCGAGGCAGTGGTGCATTGATCGCTATTGCGGAAATGACGGAACGCGGGGGGCTGCGCGCGCCCCGCACCCCCTGCGAGGTATTTCCGCCAGGATGAAAGGGATAGCCTGCGCTATTCCGCCGCCAGCGGCAGCGCGTCGCGTCCGGTTTCGGTGATCCCGGCCACGACGCGGGCGATCAGATCGGCGAACCGGTCGAAATCGGGACGGGGGGTCAGGCTGCTTTCTTGCATGTAAAGCGCGCGGTCGATCTCGATCTGCACGACATGCTGACGGCGTGAGGGACGGCCATAGGTCTGGGCGATATAGGCCCCGGCAAAAGGCGTGTTGCGGGCGACCCGCAGGCCTTCAGCGCTGAAGGCGGCGGCGATGCGGTCGACGATGGCGCGGTCGGCGGCCGCGCCGAACCGGTCACCCAGCACCACCTCGGGCGGGGGGGTGCCGGGGCGGCCCTGCGCCTCGATCGCCTCATGCGGCATCGAGTGGCAATCAATCAAGATCGCTTGCCCGAACAGGCGGTGGCTTTCGTCAAGAAGTCCGCGCAAGGCCCGGTGATAGGGCTGCCAGTGCCGGCTCAACCGGTCATCGGCCTCATCTTTGCTGATCTTGCCGTGATAGATCGGGCGGCCCGCCGAGACGACGCGGGGGATCACCCCCAGTCCCGAGGCGATGCGCGGATTATGGGGCTGACGCGGCACTTCCTCGATCAGGGCGGGGTCGAGTTCTTCGGGCGCGCGGTTGAGGTCGATCCAGGCGCGCGGCATCCGGGCGGCCAGCAGGGGCGCGCCCAACAGCGGGGCACAGGCGAAAAGCCGGTCGACAAAGGCATCCTCGGACGAACGCAGCGCCAGCGCATCAAGGCGAGAGCGTTGCCGGAATTCGACGCTGTAATCATTGCCGCTATGCGGAGACGAAAAAACCACCGGCGTGCTGCGCCGGGCGGGAAGCGACAGGCGATAGGATGGGTCGGACATCGGACCTCCGGCAATGGGAAAGTATAGACCGGAATTTTCCGGTGCCGAAACCCCTTGAACAGGACGGCGACTCCTTTTATAGCGTCGCGGACCTGAATGGTGGGCCTGCCGGAATGTCCCTTGCGGACGGACAGGGCGGGCCGCGATGACGGAGCGTGGGCGGTTAGCTCAGCGGTAGAGCACTACGTTGACATCGTAGTGGCCACTGGTTCGATCCCAGTACCGCCCACCATTTCACCGCCCCCGGCCTGACCGGGGGTTTTTGAGTTTCATGGCGCACGCCTTCCGTGCATCCGCGCCGCGAAGAAGGAGAGAAACGATGAAGGTTGCGAACTCGCTCCGCTCGCTCAAGACGCGGCATCGCGATTGCCAGGTCGTGCGCCGCAAGGGCCGCGTCTATGTTATCAACAAGACGCAAAAGCGCTTCAAGGCCCGTCAGGGCTGAACCGCCGGGCCGCAAGGCTTTGCGAGGGACAGAAAAACCGCCACGGGTTCTGCCGGTGGCGGTTTTTTAATGCCTGTTTCCCGGCGGGCCCGGAGCAAGGTCCGGGACGGTTGCGGGCTGCGGCAGATTGCGGCGGGACTGCGGGGAATGATTGCACCGCCGCCCCCGATGCCCTATTCGCGGGGGGACGGGTATACCGCTTCCGGTGCTGCCCCAAGAACAGATCAGACACGACGGGGAAATCGAGCCTATGACCTTTCAGAACCTGCGGGAGACCGCGAGTGACCCGGTTTGCGCAGAGACGCCTTCCGAGCCAGCGAGCCGCGAGGCACGGGACTGGGTGCGGGTTCTGGCGCGGTACCGCGATCCGAACCCCGCCCGCAGCGCGTTCGAGGTGGCGGTGACGGTGCTGCCTTTCGCGCTGATCTGGGCGGTGGCCTTTGCGATCCTGCCCTATTTCTGGCCGGCATCACTGGTGCTGGCGGTGCTGAATGGCGGCTTTCTGGTGCGGCTGTTCTGCATTCAGCATGATTGCGGCCATGCTTCGTTCTTTGCCAATCGCCGCCTGTCGGACTGGGTCGGGCGCTGTCTGGGCGTGCTGACGCTGACGCCTTACCATGTCTGGCGCAGGCAGCATGCGATCCACCATTCGTCATCGGGCAATCTGGATCATCGCGGCATCGGGGATGTCACCACGCTGACGGTGGCGGAATACCGGGCGCGATCCGCCTTCGGGCGCTTCATGTACCGGATCTATCGCAGCCCTCTGGTGCTGTTCGTGATCGGCCCGGCCTATATCTTCCTGATCCAGAACCGCGTGCCCTATGGGCTGATGCGGTCGGGGGCGTCTTACTGGATTTCGGCCATGGGCACCAATCTGGTCCTGCTGGCGGGGATTGTGGCGGTGGTCTGGCTGGGCGGCTGGTCGGCCTTCCTGCTGGTCGTGCTGCCGACATGGGTCACGGCCGCCTCGGTCGGGGTCTGGCTGTTCTATGTCCAGCACCAGTTTGAGGATACCCATTGGCGGCGTGAATCTGACTGGCAATTGCATGATGCAGCCCTGGACGGCAGTTCGCATTACGACCTGCCCACGCCGCTGCGCTGGATGTCGGCCAATATCGGCATCCATCATGTGCACCATCTTTACAGCCGTATCCCGTTCTACCGGCTGCCCGATGTGCTGCGCGATTTTCCCGAACTGGTGGACAATCATCGCATGACGCTGATGGACAGCTTTGCGACGGCGCGGCTGCATCTGTGGGATGAGGAGACGCACAAGCTGCTGTCCTTCCGCCGCGCGCATCGGATGTATCCGGTCGGCTGACCCCATGGGCCGGGCCCGGGCGGCCCTGCGGACAAGTCCGCAGGCATGCGAAAGCGATTGACGCAGGGGCAGGGCCTGTAGCACGATCCTGCGCGTCAATTCATTTCTTCGGGTGCGTTCATGTCCAGTTTTCCGACAGAGGGCGCGGCCCTCAAGAAAATTGTCGAGAAGTCCAAAAGCCGCGAAATCGCCTTTGGCTACAATCCCGGCACGGATGAGGACGACCACTATTTCGCGGCCCATCTGAAAAAGACGCCCGAGGTTCTGGGTAAACTGGCCCGCAATGAAGGTCTGGGGGCGAAGATCGCTTTCGGCACCTTCACAACCAAGGGCAATCTGGTCAGCCTGCGCTGCAGCAAGGTCGTGCCGATGCTGGCCAAGCTGTTCAAGCGGCTTTTGCGGCAGAACAAGATCGGCCTGAATGTCCAGATCCTTGATCAGGACGGCAACCTGCTGGATGCCGATATCGAGGATCTGCCTGCCGAGGATCTGCCCGCCGAGGACCAGACCGAAGACTGGAGCGCCGGGGAAGACGCCGCAGAGGGTGACGAGGACGAGGACGAGGAGGAGGCGCGCGCCGGGGACAGCGCGGCCGATGACGGCGCCATCGCCGCCGCCGAGGCCGCCGTGCCCGATGCCGATATCGCCCCTGACAGCGCCGAGGACCTGCGCCGGATGCAGGCGCTGGTGGCGCGGGTCAAGGCCGTGCAGCCCCGTCTTGCCGCAGCGCCCCCCGCCATGGCCGGAACGCTGGCCGGGGCGATGAAGGGTGCGCTGACCGCGCTGCGTGCCGGGGATTATGGTCGCAGCGAACAGACGGTTTCGCAGATCGAGGCGATTCTGGCCAAACTGCCTGCCGCCTCTGGCGCTGAGGGCGCGACCGTGGCCGATGCCCCGGCGGCGCAGCCCGCCTCCGATCCGCGCCTGCCCAAACTGCGTGAGGCCGCGCAGGGACTGTTGGCACAGATCGCGGCGCTGCCCGGTGCGCTGGCCGAGCCGATGGAGGCGCAGCTTGAAACCGTGCTGGTCCGGATCGAAGCCGCCGAGGCCGAAGCGGCCCTGGGAATGCTGCGGCAGGTGCAGGAGGTGCTGCGCCCGGCCCTTGAGGCAAAGGCCAAATGGGACAAGGCCTTTGCGCTGGTCGATCCGCAGGTGACCGCTGCCCTGTCGGCGGCGGCGGGCGGCGGGCAGGATCTGCGCGTGAAATGGAATTTCGCGACCGGGCTTGCCGCCGAAGGGCAGTATGACCGGGCACTCGTCTCGCTGGGGGCCGTGGCGACGCTGCTGCGGCAGGGGCCCGCCGCGACTGCGGATGCACCGCCCGCCGGTGTCGTGGCGTTCCAGCGGTCCCGTGTGCTCTGGCTGGGCGCGCGGTCGAAGATGATGGATGAGGCGCGCAAACTGGGTGACCGGATTGCCGCCTCCGGGGCGGATGACGAGGATGCCGCCGAGATCGCCGCCGCCGGGCGCGAGATCGTGGCGCAGGTCGAACGCATTGATGAACGGTTGCAGACCGTGCTGGATGATCTGACCAATTCCCCCGAGGGCCGGGCGCGCGAGACGCTGAAGCGGCAGGCGGCGGCAGTGGTTTCCGAATATGAGGCGATGCTGGGTGCCGCGCCTTTCACCATGATTGACCAGAATCCCTTTGAACCGGTTTCGGTGGCCGCCCGCGCCCGCGTGGCCTTGACGGCAATTTCCCGCAGTCTTGCCTGACGGGGGGCCAGATTCCGGGATCACGAACAGGATAAAGACGATGGCACTCGACGACGATCAGCGCAAATGGCTCGACGCCGCCCTCAAGTCCAAGGGGCGTTTCACCCGGGCCAAATCCATCAAGTCGGATTGGGAGGATTACCGCCGCCGCCGCGCCAAGGCAGAAACCTATCTTGCCGCGCTGGATGCGAATGCGCCGCAGCGTGTGCAGGTGGAACAGGGTCTGACCGCTGCCGATGCGCTGGCCAAGGATGGAAAATTCTCGAATGCCTACAAGGCGCTGAGCGCTGTGAAGGCGCAGGCCAAGACCGCTAGCCCCGCCCGGATCGAGGCGATTGCGCTGGCCTCGATCACTGCCAAGATCGACAGGCTTGATAGCGACGTGACCCAGTGCCGCGCCATCTGTGTGCGCGTTCTGGGCGATCAGCGGCGCTTTCTGGACCGGGTCCGGGCGATGCCCAAGGCGGCGGACCAGCCCGATCTGGAAACCTATACCCGGTTCATCAACAATCAGATCAAGACGGTGGAGCCGCAACTTCGCGCCGAGAATGAATTGCTGAATGCCAATTGCCTGACCTTCGCAGGGCAGCTTGGCACGAAGAAGGTGCCAGCGCGACTGGATGAAATCGCCGAAGAGATCCGCGTTGCGGAAACCGCCGGACTGTCCAAGGCGGTTGCCGCGTTGAAGACACGGTTCGGGACGATCAGCGCCCGCGCGACCGAGAATGACAATCTGGCAATTGATAACAATGTCTTTACGAGCAAGCGCCTGAGGAATTTCAAGGAGAATCAGGGCGCGATCGAGCTGTTGCGGGCAGGGGGCTCAAAGTTTCAGGAGCGTGAAAATGCGGTGCAGCCGGATGCAAAAACCGATGATGCCCGCGCGGATCTGAAGGATCAGGGCCTTTCCGCGCTGATCAATGAACTTGAGGATGACATCCGGCTGGACAAGGCCGTGGCGCGGATGCGCGCCGACGGGCTGACCGATGCCGGGCTGGTCGCCAATACCGGGTCTGGTCCTGTAAGCCGGGCGCCCGAGCCTGTCGGTTTCGACGGGGATCGCATTTTCGGGGCGGCCGTTTCGGACAGCGATGATTTTCCAGATGAAGTGCCCGAAGACATGGCGGCCGATCTGGCTGATTTCGCGGCTATGCGGATCAAGGCCGTTCTGAAAACGCTTGATCCGAAAGGCGATGAGATTTTTGATCTTCTGCTCAAGACGCCCGAGGAACTGGCGCAGATGTGTTCGCTGTCGGTCTGCGGCGTCGATGCGCCCGGCGGGCAAAGTGACTCGCAGGCCGCCTGTTTTAAACGGGTGGCCGAGGCGATGCGGGCCGAAATCCTTGCCTCAAGCCCCAACCGGATGGCCGATGACAAGTCGAAGATCAGCGTCGGCGGTGTGGATTACGATCTGGCCGAAACGCTGGGCGAGGGCGGATTCGGCGCTGTGCGCCGCTATCGTGACCCAGCGACCGGCAAGACGGTCGTGGTGAAATCGCTGACGGGGAATGTCTCGGACAAAAAGCGCGCGGCGATGGTCGAGGAGATGCGCACCCATCGGCAATTGCTGAACGAGGATCCGGATGCGCCCGGGGCGAAGAACCTTGTCGGCATGGAAGGCGCGGCGGTGTCCTCGGACGGATCCTTGCACCTGATGCTGGAAGATGCCGAAGGCGGCGATGTGACCCTTGCGGGCAATGCGCTGGTCGAACTGGAACGGCAGGGCATCCTGCCGCCCGAGGCGCGGCAGGCCATCGCGCAGGACATGCTGCGGCAGGCCGTCATGGCGATGAAGGCGATGGAGGCGCGCGGTCTTGTCCATAATGACCTGAAGCCCGCCAATATGATGATGACCGCCGAGGGCACGCTGAAGGTGATCGACTTCGGCGAAAGCCGCTTCATCGGCGATGACGGCACCGCGCCCGATCAGGAGACCGGCGGTTTCCAGACCACCGGGGGCTATGCCGCCCCCGAGGTGGAGGGCCGGACCGATGCACCCGTGACCTCGCGCGCCGATGCCTTTGCCTTGCATGGAATCCTGCGCGCCCTTGGGGGCCCCGACATGGATCAGGGCAAGGCCACAAGGGAAAACGCCCAGCCCGTCACGGCACTGGGGCGGCTGGCCAAGGGGCTGTCCGATCCCGACCCCGACAAGCGCCCGTCGCTGGATGCGGTTCTGGCCAGCACCTATCTGAACAGTGCAGAACAGGACCATCACCCCGAGGACGTGAAAGAGCTTGTCTCCTCGGCCTCGGAAATGAATGCGGCCGTGGCAAAGGTGCGGGTGACGCTTCAGGCAGATGAGTTCAAGTCCAATGAACCGTCCAAGATGGACGGAAGCTGGAAAGCCTTCATGCCCGCGATCACCTCGGGCAAGGGCGATGTTCCGCTCAGCCTGCTGCAGACGATGGTGACGGCGCTGGATGATCAGATCAACACCGCGCAGTCCCGGCTTGCCTCGGCCAAACCCGAGGATGCGCAGTTCAACCGCGATCAGATGCAGAAGGCCCAGACGAAAAAAGACTTCTGGATGAAGAAGATCAGCGAGGGGTTCGACGGGGCGCGTCTTGGCGGCAAGGCCGAATATGACAACGCGCTGAATGATCCGTCGAAAACCGTGGCCGTCGCCGAGGATGGCGGCGGAACGCTGACGCTGAAGGCGGCGGTGGCGCTGCGCGACCGTCGCAAGGCCGAGATCACCAAGCTGCAATCGGATTTCTACGGCCTGATGGACCGCGACCCGCAAAAGGCCGCCGACGTGATGGTCGCGGTGAATACAAGGCTGAAGGCCTATGGCGATCAGGTCGCGGGGATCGACAAGGCGGTAAAGGCGGCGCTTGGCGATTCTGCGAAATTCTATCTTGCAGAACAGCAGCTTGCCGAAGTATCGGCCCGGTTCGGCCCGCGCAAGAAGTCTGAACAGGATCTTGCGCAGAAATCCAGCCCGCCCCCGATTCCGCCCCGCAAGCCGCCGCCGCCCCGGCCCGGCACGCAAGCGATCCCGCCCGCCCCCCGGCAACCCGGAGAGGTTGATCCCTCGGGCTATGAGGCTGATATCGAGGATGGCCCGGGCGCCTGACAGGCGCACGACAGGCGCTTTGGAGTGGCTGGCAATAGCGTGCGCGAGCGGATGGCGGGCGCAGATGTCACGCTCGGGCAGGGGCGTGACAGGCTGTCACAGCGCCGTCGCCTTTGCAGGTTATCCACAGGCCTATCCCGCCCCGAACCGCCCTTCCCGGCGCAGCCTGTGGACCCCGACCGATGCCGCCCCGCCCGTCTCTTCAGCGCGCCGATACCCTGCCCAGTCCGCGCAAGCCGGAACCCGCGATGCGGCGGTTGCCGGATCTGTGGCTGACCGGGGCAAAGGTGCTGCGCGACGGGGCGCTGGAACCGGCCGAACAAGGGATCGCGACCGGGCGTCTGGGACAGCCGCAACCGGGGGCGGCCGAGGTGGATCTGGCCGGTTGTCTGATCCTGCCGGGCATCGTCGATCTGCACGGACCCACCCCTTTCCCGCTGCGTGCAGCGCGGGATCTGGACAGCGTGCTGGCTGCGCTGGACCGGCGCGCGGCGCGCGGCGGCGTGACCACCGGCCATCTGGTGCAGCATTGGGGCTGGACGACAGGCTGGAACGGTCATGACGGGGCCTGCAACCTGATGCAGGCGGTGGCGCGCCGCCGTGCCGGGGCGCTGACCGATCTGCGCGTGAAACCCTGTGTCGAGATTCGACTGGCCGCTATGGCCGCGCCGTTGCTGTCGGCGATGGACCTGTTCAACCTGCGCTATGCCGTACTGACCGACAGTCTGGAGCCGCTGATGGCGCTGCATCGCCGCCAGCCGCAGGAATTTGAACAGCGCGCGAAGGGGTTGGGGCTGACCGCTGCCGAATTGCTGGCGCGGATGGCGGCGGCCTTTGCCGGGGCCGGGGCGGTGCCCGCGTCGCTGCGCGCGCTGGCGGGGGGATTTGACATGGCGGGGGTGCGGTTCGGATCATCGGGGGATCCGGATGCCGAAACGCGAGAGTTGCATGCCATGATGGGCGCTCGGATCGCGGAATTTCCGGGCTCACGCCGTGCGGCGATGGCGGCGCCACCGGTCGGCGATGGCGTGGTGCTGTCGGCGCGGCGGATCGCGGCGGGCGACCCCGAGGAGGCGCGACTGATGCAGGATCTGCTGCGCGCGGGCGGGCGGGTGGCGCTGGCCTCGCAAGGCGATCCGGCCGCATTGGTCGCCGCCGCCTTCCGCCTTGCAGATCAGGGGCTTTGCAGTCTGGCGACAGGCTGGGGCGCGCTGTCCACGATCCCGGCGGCGCTGCTGGGGCTGCATGACAGGGGCCGCATCGCGTCGGGCCTGCGTGCCGATCTGGTCATCGTTGATGCCGCGACGCGGCGCATCGCGGCGGTGATCTGCGACGGGCGGCTGGTCCATGCCCGGCCCGAATGGCGCAGCCGCTTCCGCCCGCGCCCTGCGACGCGCTTTGCCGCGCAGTAAGCGGGGTCAGCGCAGAAAGGCGCGGCGCAGCGTATCGGTGAAGCGGATCATCACCTGCCCGCCCGAGGCCGCCGAGGTCACGGCTTGCCGCAACGCGGCTGTGAATTCCGCGACCGGATCCTCCGCCCCCTCCAGATCCACCACCTGCCAGCCGCAGGCCCGTGCGATGGCGGACAGATCGGGCGTCAGGATATCGACGCCCAAGGGGGGGACATTCTGCGCGACCATTGCCGATTTGATCTCGGCGTAACCGTCATTGTCATGCAAAAGCATGATCACCGGGGCCCTGGCCTCAACCGCGCTGGTCAGTTCCGACAGGCAGAATTGCAGCCCGCCATCGCCCGTAAGGCAGATAACCGGCGCATCATCGGCCAGTGCGGCCCCGATGGCGGCGGGCAGGCCGTAGCCCAGCGTGCCGAAACCGGTGGCCGAGTTGAAATAGCCCCCCGGACGCGCCGCCGCAAAGGCGGTATTGCCGGAATAGACCAACTGCGTCGAATCCCCCGCAATCAGCGCCTCGGGCAGCGTGTCGCGCACAAGGTTCAGCAGCGCCAGATCGGCGCGCATCAGACCGGACAGCGCACCGATCCCGGCCTGCGCGTCTGCCGCCCGGGCGGCACCCGTTCCGGCGGGGCGGGGCGGGATCGCGGCCTGCAGCGCCGCAACGCCCAGCCGGGCATCGCCGGTCAGCACCAGTGCGGGCCGGGCGCCGCGTAGCGCCTGCACCGGGTCGATCTCCAGCCGAATAAGCCGTCCGGGCAGGGTCAGGCCGTCATCCTCATACATGTCGTAATCGGTGGGGCCGAATTCGGTGCCGATGGCCAGCACGACATCCGCCGCCGCGATCAGCGCGCGCGTCGCGGGCATCGAGGGGCTGAGCGTGACCGCCAGCGGATGCCCCGGCGGCAGCAGGCCGCGTGCATTGGTCGTCATCACCACGGGCGCATCCAGTGCCTTGGCCAGATCCGGCAGCACATTCGCCGCGCCAAGCGCGCCGCCGCCTGCAAGGATCAGCGGATTTTGCGCACCCGACAGCCATTCCGCCGCACGGCCGACCAGCGCCGGATCGGGACCTGCGCGCCCGACGCGCAGCACGGTTTCGGGCAAGGGCAGATGGCCCGCATCGGCCAGCATCACGTCGATGGGTAGTTCCAGATGCACCGGACGGGGCCGCGTGCTGTCAAAAACCGCGAAAGCCTCGGCCAGCGCGGGGGCCAGATCCTCGGGCCGGTGGATCGTGCGGCTGAAGGCCGAGACCCCGGCCGCCATGGCCTGCTGGTCGGGCAGTTCATGCAGCCAGCCGCGTCCCGATCCCATGCGGCCATGCGCGTTCACGGTCGAGATCACCAGCATCGGGATACTGTCGCCATAGGCCTGCCCCATGGCGGTGAAGATATTGGTCATGCCGGGCCCGGAAATGATGAAACAGACCCCCGGTTTCCCGCAGGCGCGGGCAAAGCCGTCGGCCATGAAGCCCGCCCCCTGTTCATGGCGCGGCGTCACATGGCGGATCCCCGACCCGGCCAGCCCGCGATACAGCTCGATCGTATGCACGCCGGGGATGCCGAACACCGTGTCGACGCCATAGGCGCGCAGCAGATGGGTCAGATAGACACCTGTCGAGATTGCCGTTGTCATGGTCTGCGTGCCTCCTGTCGCCTTTGTCCTGCCGCGAGGCCGATGGTCTGCACGACCCCGACCCCGGCCATACCCTAGCCGCTCTGCCATCGCGCACCACCGAAATCGGCAGGGCTTGCAGACCCTTTCTTTTCACCGGATAATCCGTCACATAAGGGGATTGGCCGCGATGCCCCCCTTGACCCCGACCCGTTCATCCCTTTTTCGGCCCGGACCCGGGCAGGATACCGCAATGCATCCGTTCATGATCCTTTTCCATCTTGCCGCTGCCGTGATGCTGCTTCTCTGGGCGGTGCGGATGGTGCGGACGGGGGTGGAACGCGCGCATGGTCCGGCGCTGAAATCGGCGCTGCGCGGGGCCCGGGGCGGGCAGCCCGGCATGGCGCTTGTCGGTACGGCGCTGGCGGTGGTGCTGCAAAGTTCAACGGCGGTGGGGTTGCTGGCGGCGGGGTTTGCGGCCAGCGGGATCCTTGGCATCGCGGCGGGGCTGGCGGCGATGATCGGGGCCGATCTGGGGTCGGCGCTGGTGGTCAAAGTACTGTCCTATGACCTGTCGGAACTGGTGCCGATGCTGATCCTTGCGGGCACGGTGCTGTTTCTGAAACTTGAAAGCCGTGCCGCGCGGCAATGGGGGCGCATCCTGCTGGGGGTGGCCTTCATCCTGATGTCGCTGGCGATGATTTCCGAGGCGACCGAACCCCTGCGCGAAAGCAGCATGCTGCCGGTCGTAGCGGGCTATCTGGCGGGCGATCCGCTGACCGCCTTTGCTGTGGCGGCACTGCTGGCATGGGCTGTGCATTCCTCGGTCGCGACGGTGCTGATCTTTGTCAGTTTTGCCGGTTCGGGCCTGTTGCCGATGGAGGCCGCGCTGCCGATGGTGCTGGGGGCCAATCTGGGTGGCGGGCTGGTTGGCGTCTGGCTGACCCGTGCCATGCCATTGCCGGCGCGGCGCATCCCCTTGGGCAATCTGATCGTGCGGGGCGTGGGCGCGGCGCTGGCGCTTTTGGCGGTGATCGCCGTTCCGGTGCCGCTGGAGCGGCTGGGGGCCGGGGCCGGGCAACAACTGGTGAATTTCCATGTGCTGTTCAATGCGGCGCTGGTTTTGCTGGCGCTGCCGCTGGTGGGGGTGGTGGACCGCCTGACTGCGCGGCTCTGGCCCGAACCGATGGCGCCCGATGCCGCCAAGCCTTTCATTTCCGCGCTGGACGGCAAGACGGCCGCGACGCCCGCGCTGGCGCTTGCCTCGGCCAAGCGCGAACTTCTGCATATGGGTGAAACGGTGGAACTGATGTTCCGCCCGGTCATGGACCTTATCGAGGGCGGTGACAAATCCGCGATCGCGCGCATCCGCGCCACCGATGACGAGATCAACCGCCGCCATACCGATATCAAGATGTTCATTGCCGGAATGAACCGCGGCACGCTGTCGAAGGACGAGGCGCGGCGCGGGCTGGAACTGTCGGCCACCGCGACCGATTTTGAATATATCGGCGATCTGATCGCCAAGACCCTGCTGACACTGGCCGAGGAAAAGGCCCGCAAGCGGCTGCGCTTTTCCGCCGAGGGCTGGCTGGAGATGAACCGCCTGCATGCGCGGGTCGAGGCCAATCTGCAACTGGCGATGAATGTGCTCGTCTCGGGCGATCTGGCCAGCGCCCGCACGCTTGCGGCGGAAAAGGAAGTGATGCGCCGTCTGGAACGCGAAAGCCATGACAAGCATCTGGCGCGCCTGCAATCGGGTCAGGCCGAAAGCATCGAGACCAGCGACATGCATCTGGAAATCGTGCGCGCGCTGAAAGAGATCAACTCGCTGCTGGTCAAGACCGCCTATCCGATCCTGAAGGAATGCGGGCATCTGCTGGAAAGCCGCCTTGCCCCGGCAGAACGCGAAACCGCCTGACCCATCCCTGCGCCTGATCCACCTTGCGGCAGGGATCAGCCCCGCCTGTTGCGCCGGACAATCTTGCGCCGTGCGGGGGCAATTCCGGGTTTGCGCCCGCCCCGGCGTTTTGACGCAGGCGCGGGCAGGCCCCGATCCTCAACCTCGATCAGTTCAAGGATGATGCCGCCTGTCACCGGCACGGCCTCGGTCAGGCGCACGGTGACGCGCTGGCCAATCCCCAGTGTCAGGCCGCTGTCGGCGCCGACCAGCACCTGCGCATCCGGGTCGAAATGGAAGAATTCGCGCCCGACCGACCGGATCGGGATCAGACCATCGGCGCCGCTGTCATCCAGCCGCACGAACAGCCCGAAGCGCTGCACACCCGAGATGCGGCCCTTGAAACTGCTGCCCACGCGGTCACGCAGCCATGCCGCCAGATAGCGGTCGGTCGTGTCGCGTTCGGCCATCATGGACCGGCGTTCGGTGTCGGAAATCAGCTTGCCCGTCTCGGCCATGTTTTCCACATCGAAGGAGCTGAGCCCGTCATCGCCCCAGCCATGGCCCGAAATCAGCGCGCGGTGCACGATCAGGTCGGAATAGCGCCGGATCGGTGAGGTGAAATGCGCGTAATTGCGCAAGGCCAGCCCGAAATGCCCGAAATTGTCCGACCCGTAATAGGCCTGCGTCATCGAACGCAGCAGGGTGATGTTCATCAGCTCGTCGAAATCCGTGCCTTCGGACTGCGCCAGCAGCCGGTTCAGATGCGCGGTTTTCAGAACCTGACCCTTTGCCAGCGTGAAGCCCGAGGCCTCGGCCACGTCGCGCAGCGCGTCAAGCTTGTCGGGCGAGGGTTCCTCATGCACCCGGAACAGCAGCGGGCGTTTCAGGCGGATCAGCTCCTCGGCGGCGGCGACATTGGCGAGGATCATGAATTCCTCGATCAGCTTATGCGCGTCGAAACGGTCGTAGAAATCGACCGAGACCACCTCACCCGCATCTGACAGCACGATCTTGCGTTCAGGCAGGTCAAGATCCAGCGGCTGACGTTCGGCCCGGGCCAGTTTCAGCGCTGCGTAAGCGGCGTAAAGCGGGCGGATCACCGCATCCAGCAAGGGCGCGGTGGCGGCATCGGGATTGCCGTCCTGCGCCGATTGCACCTGCGCATAGGCCAGCGAGGCGCGCGAGCGCATGATACCGCGTGTGAAACGATGACCGATCTTGCGGCCATGTGCGTCCAGCACCATCCGCACGGCCATGCAGGGACGGTCCACGCCCTCATGCAGGCTGCACAGATCGCCCGACAGGATATCGGGCAGCATCGGCACGACGCGGTCGGGGAAATAGGTTGAGTTGCCGCGCCGCCGCGCCTCTCGGTCCAGCGCCGAACCGGGGCGGACATAATGGGCGACATCGGCGATGGCGACCCACAGGATATGACCGCCCGGATTGCCGGGGCTGTCATCGGGCAGGGCCAGCACCGCATCGTCGCGGTCGCGCGCATCGGGCGGGTCGATGGTCACAAGATCCAGATCGCGCAGATCCTCGCGCTTGCCCAAAGTCGCGGGCTGCGCCGCATCGGCCTCGGCGATCACCGCATCGGGAAAGGCATCGGGGATGCCGTGCTGATGGATGGCGATCAGGCTGACGGCACGCGGCCCGGTCGGATCGCCCAGACGGGCCGTGATGCGCGCCTGCGGCAGACCCATCTGGCGCCGCCCGATCTGTTCGGCCTCGACCAGTTCACCGTCGCGGGCGTCGAGCGTGGCATCGAGGCCGACGCGCCATTCCTTGTCGGCCTTCTTGTCGATGGGCAGGATGCGCCCGCCCTCGGACCCCGCGCGGAAGATGCCAAGCACCTTTTGCGGGTTCGATCCGATCTTGCGGATCAGCCGTCCGATATGGCTGTGATCCTCGGCCGCGACGGGTTCGATCCGGGCAAGGATACGGTCGCCTTCGCCAAGCGCCGGGTCGGATTTCTTCAGCGACAGCAGGATGCGCGGGGCATCGCCTTCGTCGTTCCATTCCAGCGGGCGGGCGAACAGATCGCCCTGCGCATCGGGGGCCAGAACCGCAAGCACGCTGACGGGCGGCAGGGATTCGGGATCGCGATAGCTGCGCTTTTTCTTCTCGACCGCGCCATCGGCCTCCAGTTCCTTGAGCATGCGTTTCAGCTCAATCCGCAGAGCGCCGCCCTTGATGCCAAAGGCCTTGGCGATATCGCGTTTCGAGGCCAGCGACGGATTGTCGGCAAGCCATTGCAGGATCTGGTCTTTGGAGGGCAACTGGTTCATCCCCGCGCCTTAGCATGCAGGGCAGGGCGCGTCATCCGCAATCGCGGGGCGGGCGGCAGGCCGATGGGGCAAAGGCGGGGCCTTTCCGGCGGCCTGCGGTCAGAGCTGCAGGACCATGTCGCGATGCGGGATGCCCGCATCGTCATAGACCGGGCCTTCGGCGGCAAAACCCAGCCCTTCATAGAACCCAAGCGCATGGGTCTGCGCGCCCAGTTTCGCCCGTTTGATGCCCGGCAAGGCGCGGAATTCCGCAATCGCGGCCCGGATCAGCGCAGCCCCCAGCCCGGTGCCGCGCGCCGCACGCAGCACGCAGACGCGGCCGATCTTGCCGGTTTCGCCGCGGATCAGCAGCCGCGCCGATCCGACGGGGCGGCCATCCTGCAACGCCAGCAGATGGATCGCCTCATCGTCCAGATCGTCGATTTCATCGGCCTCGGACACGCCCTGTTCCTCGATGAACACGATGCGCCGCAGGGCGCGGCAGGCCGCGATATCCCCTGTGCGGGCGATGGTTGTGCCGGTCATGCGAAATAGTCCCGCAGGATGCGCCCGTAAATCGCCTTCAACTGGCCGATCTGCGCCACTTCCACCCGTTCATCGACCTGATGCATGGTCTGGCCGACAAGGCCAAATTCCACCACCGGGCAATGATCCTTGACGAAACGCGCATCCGAGGTGCCGCCGCTGGTGGACGCCTCGGGCGTCACGCCGGTTTCAGCCTCGACCGCCCGCGCGATCAGCGCCGAGAAGTCGCCCGGCGGGGTCAGAAAGCTTTCGCCCGAGATCTTGACGGAAACCGCGATGCCCACGCCGGTTTCGGCGGCGACTGTCGCCGCCTCATCCTGCAGCCACTGGCGGATCGAGGCGCCGCTATGGGCGTCGGAAAAGCGGATATTGACTGTCGCCCGCGCCGTGGCGGGGATCACATTCGTCGCAGGATTGCCCGCGTCGATCGTGGTGATCGCCAGCGTTGTGGGGTCGAAATGGTCGGTTCCCCGGTCCAGTTCATGCCGGTCAAGCCGGTCCATCAGCCGCACCAGCGCCGAAAGCGGGTTTTTCGCGCGATGCGGATAGGCGGAATGGCCCTGAACGCCCGTCGCGACAAACCGCGCGGTCAGCGAACCGCGTCGCCCGATCTTCATCATCTCGCCCATGCGGGCGGGGCAGGTGGGTTCCCCGACAAGGCAATGGGTCATCGCCTCGCTGTTTTCGGCCATCCAGTCCAGCAGCGCGCGCGTGCCATCCTCGGCCACGTCTTCCTCATCCCCGGTCAGGGTCAGGATCACCGCGCCATCGGGGGGCGTGTCGCGGACGAAATCCACCGCTGCCGCGACAAAGGCCGCGACGCCCGATTTCATGTCGGTGGCACCGCGCCCATAGAGCCAGCCATCGCGGATTTCAGCGCCGAACGGGTCGCAGGTCCAGGCGCTGGCATCGCCCACCGGCACCACATCGGTATGGCCGTTGAAGCCAAAGCTCCGATTGGCCCCCCGGCGTCCCCAGCGGGCAAAAAGATTGGCGATCCCGCCCCGGTCGGCGCGGTGACATTCGAACCCGGCCGCCATCAGCAGGGATTCCAGCAGCACCAGCGCACCGCCCTCGGCGGGGGTGACGGAAGGACAGCGCACCAGCGCCGCCGTCAGCGCAACAGGATCGACGGGAGAGGCGGCCAGTGCGGCACCTGTGGTTTCGGGCGGCAAGGGGGGCATGGGCATCTCCGGCTTGGGAACGTTTCCGTCGATAGACCGGCTGCCGCAGGGCCGCAAGCAGGCGGGAGCCGACGAAACATGCAATTTCCGGGGGATTACTGTTGCTGCAACGCAACCCGATGCGCGCCAGCGGTGCAAACCGTTTCTTTATCCGTGACAATTCCGGTCCTGCGCGCTGTAGTTTTTTGCATAACAAGAATGTCCCGAGGCAGGACAACGCAGGGCCAATGTGCCCCCGAGAGCAGGTAGGACGACAAGGCGGGATGCTTTTCCCGTCGTCGTTGCGTTTGGACTGTCTCCCGGCAATGGGGGCCAGAATGGCAGTCGGCGCGAACCTGAACTATCAGACCAATGCATCCGCGATGAACATGGCGCGCACGATCTTCGGCGACGGGGTGACAGTGACCTCTGCCAGCTATTCCGGCCCGTCCTATTCTTCCGCGATCTATTCGAACGGGCATCTGTCATCGGGTGTCGTGCCATCGTCCAGCGGGGTGATCCTGTCGACCGGCCGGGCCACGGATTTCACGCAATCGGGTGGCGATCCGAACCGCGACAGCGGCACATCCACCGATACATCCGGCGCGAACAACAATTCGCAGTTCAACGCGATTGCCGGAACCCGCACCTATGATGCGGTCTGGCTGGATGCCAGTTTCATTCCGACCGGGAATGTCATGTCGATCCAGTTCGTTTTCTCATCCGAGGAATATCCCGAATATATCAATTCGGATTACAATGACGTGGTGGGCGTCTGGGTGAATGGCCAGCATGTGCCGATCACGGTCGGCAATGGCCGGACCAGTGTGAACAACATCAACGGCACCAATCAGGAAAACCTGTTCGTCTCGAACACGGGTGACCAGTTCAACACCGAGATGGACGGCTTCACCCTGACGATGACGCTGACCATGCCGGTCAATCCGGGCGTCACCAACTCCATCCGGATCGGCATCGCCGATGCCTCGGACACGCAATATGACAGCAATCTGCTGATTGCAGCCGGATCCCTGCAGACGGTGGTGGTGGCGCGTGATGATTATGTCGATCTTTTTGCGACAGGATCGAAAACCGTCGATATCCTTGCCAATGACATCCGGCCCGGCAATGCGGCACTGGTCATCACCAAAATCAACGGGGTGCCGGTGACGGTGGGCTCGGTCGTCACGCTGCCATCGGGGCAGGTGGTGACGGTCAATGCCGATGGCACGATCACCCTTCAGGGCGACGGGCAGGTGGAACAGGTTTCCTTCACCTATGAAACCGGGCTGAACAGCGGCGGAGGGCCGAAGGATACCGGCTTTGTCCATATCAACTCGATCCCCTGTTTCGTGGCGGGTACGATGATCCTGACGCCCGGGGGCGAAGTGCCGGTTGAAAGCCTGTGCCCCGGCGACCTGGTCGTGACGCAGGATGAGGGACCGCGCCCGCTGCGCTGGATCGGGCAGCGCTGCGTGGCGGCCGAAGGGGCCTTTGCCCCGGTCGAGATCGCCGCAGGCACCTTCGGCCCGCATCGCCGCCTGCGCGTCTCGCCGCAGCACCGGATCCTTGTGCGCGACAGTCTGGCCGAACTGCTGTTCGGTGAGACCGAAGTGCTTATCGCCGCGCGGCATCTGGTCAATGGCCGCTCGGTGCGGCAGCGCGCGGGCGGTACGGTCGACTATGTGCATTTGCTGTTCGACCGGCATCAGATCGTGTTTTCCGAGGGGCTGGCGACAGAAAGTTTCCTGCCCGGCACGCAGGTCGCGGATCTGTTCGAGGCCGAGGCAATGGACGAGATCTGCGCGCTGTTTCCCGAACTCGACCCGCGGACAGGCGCTGGCTACAGCCCTGCCGCAAGACGGCTCTTGCGCGCGCATGAGGCGCAGTTGCTGTTCTCGGGCAAGCCGGGGCAGGCGCGCAGCCGACCCCGCAGGCAGGCGGCCTGACAGGGGAGGCGGCAGTGCAGACCGGCTGGATTGCCCTATCGGATCGCGGATTTCTGGCGGACCCGCCGGGGTGCATGGCGGGGGACATGGCGGCAGACAGGACGGGGGCCGTGCTGGCGGCAGGCAGTTTCGTGCTGGAATTCGAGGCCCCGCCCGGGCCCGGCACGGTGCTGCTGGACTATCAGGCGCAAGGTGGCTGGCCGCGCGCCTTTTCAATCTTTGCCGATCCGCAGGCCGGGGTGGCGGTGATGCACCGGCAGGGTGCGCGGCTGGCGCGGCATCTGCTGCCGGGGCCGCTGAATTTTGCCGAGGAAGGCACCGCACAGATCCTGTTTGCATGGGATGGGCCGGGGCGACGCTGGCAGCTTGCGCTGGATCTGCCGGGGCAAAGGCGGCGGATCGTGCAGCAAGGTGCCGATCCGATGCCCCTGCCGCTGGCCGATATCGCAGCCCTTTGCAGAGACGGGGCGGTGCGGCACCGGCGCCTGCGCTGGCTGGGCATCCGGCAAGGCTCTGCGCTGCCGCTTGGCGCGGCCTGGATCGGGCCTGCAACGCCCATCGACACGCCGCAGGGGCCGCAACGGGCCGACCGGTTGCGCATCGGCGATGCCGTTCTGACCGCCTCGGGCGGAGAACGGCAGATCCGCGCGCTGCACCGTATCGACCTGCCGGGCCGGGGGGCGCCTGCGCCGGTCCGGCTGCGCGCGCCTTATTTTGCACGCCCGGGCGATATTCTGGTTTCGCCCGATCAGCCGGTGCTGATTTCCGGGGCGGAGGTGGAATATCTGTTCGGGGTGGAACAGGTGCTGGCCGAAGCCGCAGATCTGGCCGAGGGGCGCGCGGCGCTGCGCGAACCTGCCCGGACGGCGACCGGCGGGCTGGCGCTGGATCTGGGCAGGCCGGACCTGTTGCTGAGCGGCGGCTGCGCGCTGCTGTCGGCGCAGGGCGGTGCGGACGCGGGCGCTTTCAGCGCGCCCTGCCGGGTGCTGCATGGGTTCGAGGTTCCGCCGCTGCTGGATCTGCTGGGGCGCAAGGGATCGCGCAGCGCAGCCTGACGCGTCAGGGCGTCACGCCGCTTCCGAAGCGGGTTCAGGGCGTGGGCTTGGGGGCCGGATCGGGTGCTTTCAGTCGTAAAACGGCGTCATCTGCGCCACGATCACCGCGTTTTCACGCAGGGCCCGGTCCATCAGGATGCGTTCCTCGCCCTCGATCACATCGCCTGCGGCCTGCCGGTCCTCCAGCGTGCCATAACCTTCGACATCCAGCGGCGCCAGATCGGCCTGTTTCAGCACGGCAACGGTTTCGCGCACCGCCTCGGCCTCATCCACGCCCGAGGCATAGCAGATCAGCCCGGCCCCGGTGGCCTTGTCGGGCAGGCCATCGCCCGTCTTGCGTCCGACCTGCACCAGCAGCGTGTAAACCGATTGCGGGCGTTTGGGGCGGGATTCGGGTTTCTTCTCGGTCATCTGCGCCTCCGCTGCCTTGCGCCCCGGCAGTAACAAGGCCTGCCCCGCCCGGCAAGCCCGCCCTTGCGGTGGCGGGCAAAGGATGCTCCTCTTCCTGCAGACCTGACCGGAGATCCCGATGCGCCGCCTGCTGCTTGCCGCTGCCCTTGCCCTGCCGCTGGCGGGCTGTTTCGATGCCGATGTGACGCTGGATTTCAAGGATGCCGAGACGGTGGACACGGTGATGTCCTTTTCCATGACGCGGCAACTGTTCGACATGGGCGGCAAACCCCCGGCCGAGGCCTGCGCGGACGGGCGGCATGAGCTGACAACTGATCGTTTCACCTGTCACACCGAAAAGACCATGACGGTGGATGAGTTCATCGCCGAGGCCGAGACCCGCGCCGCAGAATCCCCGGTCGACCGGATGCGTGAGGCGGCTCTGGTCGAACGGCTGGCGGATGACCGCCTGCGCGTGACGCTGGATTTCGCCGAAATGGCGCAGGGCGGCGGCGATCTGCAGGAGATGCGGGCCATGGCGGGCATGATGCGCGCCGCACTGGCCGGGCACAGCCTTGTCTTCCGCATCCGCGCCCCGCAGATCGACGAGACGACGGGCACCCTGTCGGAAGACGGCACAGAGGCCGAATATATCCTGCCGCTGACTGCGATTCTGGATGCGACACCACCTGCGTCCTTCGTGACGACGGTCACGCTGAAATCCTGCACGCTGTGGATCTTCTGCTGACCCTGTGGCGCGGGAGCATCGGTGATATTCACTGAACGGAATGTGATTTGGTTTCTGCGCTGCGGCAGCATAGCTGGATAGAAAACCAGCAGTCCAAGTTACAGGATCATTGTCATGCCCGTTCTACCCCGTCGCCGGTTCCTTGCCCTTTCTGCCGCCGGTCTTGCCCTTGGCGCGACCCCCCTGCGCGCCCAGCAGGCTGGCGCCGTTGCGACCGACCGGCGCGATCCGCTGGCAGCACCCGTGCGCAACAATATCTCCTCCTTCCGCACGGTGGACTGGCGCGACCATTTCGACACGCTGGGCGTGTCCACGATCATTGCCGATACGTCGTCCCGCGCGCTGAGCTACTGGAATGCCGATGGCAGCGATTACCGGGTGTTTCCGACCTCGGTGCCGATTTCGGATGAACTGACCAAGCGTGGCCGGACCGAGGTGGTGCGCAAACGGGTGGGCCCCGACTGGACCCCCACGGCCAGCATGGTCGAGCGGAATCCGGACCTGAAATACATGCCGCCCGGACCGGATAATCCGCTGGGCACCCATGCGATGTATCTGTCCTGGCCTGCCTATCTGATCCATGGCACGCATGACACGCGCAAGATCGGGCGGCCGTCATCGGATGGTTGTATCGGGCTTTACAACGAACAGATCGCGGAACTGTTCGCGATCACCCCGGTCGGCACGCAGGTTTTGATTCTGTAACAGCCCGCTGGCAAAGCCCTTGCGGGCATTCGTGCCAGAGGCAGAACCGGAGAAGTTTCCCGGTTCATTGCTTGGCCGGGGCCATCGCCCCGGTCATGCATTGCAGTGTCCGCGTGCCATCCGGTGTGCCATCCGCTGGCCCCAAGGCCGTCGGATGGCACCTGCCCGCCCCTTGGCGGGCGCCTTGCTTCCGCCCGGGCAGGCGCTGTCCTCGGGTGTCGCCATGGGCTGGCCGTCCCGGGGCAAGCTCTGCATTGCGGGCGGGAAAAGCGATGCTTTTCCGGGTCCGCCCGAACCGATCACAAGGGCCGCGGAACGCGGAACAATTGCCCGCTCTCCACGCCTCGGATCTGCATTTTCAGCGGCCTGACTGGCCGGGCGTGGCCGTCAGTCGCGCAACAATTCGTTGATCGAGGTCTTGGACCGGGTCTGCGCATCGACCTTTTTCACGATCACCGCACAATACAGGTTGATGCCGTTCTTTGACGGCATCGAGCCTGCGACGACGACCGATCCGGCAGGCACTTCGCCATAGGTCACGGCCCCGGTCTCACGGTCCACGATCTTGGTCGATTTGCCGATGAAAACGCCCATGCCCAGGACCGAACCCTCGCGCACGATGCAGCCCTCGACCACCTCGGACCGCGCGCCGATGAAGCAGTTGTCCTCGATGATCGTCGGGCCCGCCTGCATCGGTTCCAGCACGCCGCCGATACCGACGCCGCCGGACAGATGCACGTTCTTGCCGATCTGCGCGCAGGATCCGACCGTGGCCCATGTATCGACCATCGTGCCTTCATCGACAAAAGCCCCAAGGTTCACGAAGGACGGCATCAGCACCACGCCCTTGGCAATATGCGCTGATTTGCGCACGATGCAGTTCGGCACGGCGCGGAACCCTGCGGCGCGGAACTCGGCCTCGCCCCAGCCCGCGAATTTGCTGTCCACCTTGTCCCACCAGCTTGACCCCTGCGGGCCGCCCGATTGCAGACCCATATCCTGCAGCCGGAAGCCCAGCAGAACCGCCTTCTTGGCCCATTGGTTCACATGCCAGTCCGCGCCGCGCTTTTCCGCGACCCGCAGCGTGCCGGTGCCAAGGGCGTCCAGCGTCGCCTCGACCGCGTCGCGGGTTTCTCCCTTGGTCGCGGGCGTGATCGCGTCGCGCGTCTCCCATGCGGCTTCGATGGCAGTTTCCAATGCGGCGTTGGTCATCCGGGTCTCCCTTTGCGGTGGCCTTGGTCGGGATCAGCCTATAGACCGGGCGGCAAGTTCACGCAATTGCCGCAGGGAGCAGGCCGATGAAAGACGATGTGCGCAGCCACCCGTTCCGGGACAGCCAGCAGGATGTCGAGGCCGCAGACCGCATTCCCGATACCCCCCAGACCCGGGCACCCGCCTATCGGCTGGCCTTCAACGATCATGATTTCATGTGTCGTGAGGAACTGCGCCCGGTGCGGTTGCAACTGGAACTGCTGAAGCCGCAGCTTGTGATGGATGAACGCGGGGTTGAATCGACCATCGTGCTGTTCGGCGGCGCGCGCATTCCCGAACCGGCCAAGAAGGACACCGCCCGGACCGAGACCATGGCCGCCCTGTCGGTCTATTACGACGAGGCGCGGCGCTTTGCCCGCCTGATGACCGAACGCAGCATGGCCAGCTATGGGCGCGAAAATGTCATCGTCACGGGGGGCGGCCCGGGTGTGATGGAGGCGGGAAACCGCGGCGCGCATGAGGCGGGCGGGCAAAGCATCGGGCTGAACATCGTGCTGCCGCATGAACAGGCGCCGAATGAATATGTGACGCCCGACCTGTGCTTCAACTTCCATTACTTCGCGATCCGCAAGATGCATTTCCTGATGCGGGCCCGCGCGATCTGCGTCTTTCCGGGCGGCTTCGGCACGATGGACGAGATGTTCGAAAGTCTGACGCTGATCCAGACCGGGCGGATGCGGTCGGTGCCCTTCCTTCTGTTCGGGCGGGCCTTCTGGGAAAAGGTGGTGAACTGGCAGGCCCTGGCCGAGGCGGGCACGATCTCACCCGACGATCTGAAGCTGTTTACCTATGTCGAGACGGCGGAAGAGGCGATTGCCGCCATCGACGGCTGGCCCGATCCGGGCTGCTGAGCGGCGCGACAAGGCGGCGCGGTCATCCCGCGCCGATCAGCATTCCGGCGGCCAGCACCAGCCCGCCGCCCAGCACGACCTGAAGCGTCGCGCGCCAGAAGGGGGTTTCCATGAACCGGTTCTGGATCCAGACGATCGCCCAAAGCTCGACAAACACCACCGCGATGGCGATGGCCGTCGCGGTGCGGAAATCAGGGATCAGATAGGGCAGGGCATGGCCCAGCCCGCCCAGTGTGGTCATCACCCCCGCCGCAATCCCCCGCTTTAACGGCGAGCCGCGCCCCGAAAGTTTGCCATCATCCGATGCCGCCTCGGTAAAGCCCATCGAGATGCCCGCGCCGATACTGGCGGCCAGCCCGACCAGCAATGTCGTGTGATTGTCCTGCGTCGCAAAGGCCACCGCAAAGATCGGCGCAAGGGTGGAAACCGACCCGTCCATCAGCCCCGCAAGCCCCGGCTGCACCCATGTCAGCAGGAACCGCCGCTGATCGGTATCGGCCTCGGCCGCACGCGTATCGGGGGGCAGCAGGGTCGCCTCAAGATCACGGGCACGGGTTTCATGTCCGGCCTCGGCGGCGGCCAGATCGCCCAGCAGGCGCCGGGTGGCGGCATCGCCGGCGCGGGTCGCGGCCAGTTCATAGAATTCGCGCGCCCCGCGTTCCATCGCAGCCGCCTCGGCCCGGATGCGGTCCGGCCCCAGATCAGGCGACAGCCAGACCGGGCGGCGCGCATGGAACCCCGCCACATGTTCCCGCCGCAAAAGCGGGATCACGTCCCCGAACCGGCTGCGATGCAGGTCGATCAGGCGGCGGCGGTGGTCGTCTTCCTCAAGGGCCATGGCCTGCATCAGATCCGCGCTGCCCGGAAAATCGGGGCGCAATCGCTGCGCGAAGCCGCGATAGATCCGGGCATCATCCTCTTCCGAGGAGATCGCAAGTGCGAGGATCTCCTGTTCGGAAAGGTCGGCGAAGCGGCGGCGATAGCTTTGGAAATTCAGCATGGCGGCCTCAATTTTGGAATGATTCTAAACTAGGTTCATCAGGGCTTCGCTGCAAGGGGAATTAAACTGAACTCAACAGTTCATTTTTTACCTTGACGCTGATTTCGGAATGTGGAAAAAACTGAACTGTTCAGTTTAATATGGAGATCGAAATGACCCTCTTCCGCAGTGCCGCACTTCTGATCCTGATGGCTGTTCCCGCAAGCGCAGGCGGCCCGTTCCTTGATCTGCCGAACCTGACCTGGCCTGAACAGGGCGGCGCCGAAACCGGCACGACAACCTCGACCATGCAGGGTGCCACCACCGCGAACTGACCCCGCCCGAACGGGCCTGACCCGGCGGTATGGCTTGCCGTAACTGAACGGTTCGGTTTATGCTTTCGGGTCAGGAAAGGGATATTCATGGTCGCCATCGCAGCGCAGATCCGCAAAGGCCGCAAATACGACCAGGTTCTGGCCGGGGCGCGGCTGGTCTTTCTGCAGCAGGGGTTCGAGGGCGCCAGCGTCGATGACATCGCGCGTGAGGCGGGCGTCTCGAAGGCCACGCTCTACAGCTATGTTCCCGACAAGCGCCTGCTGTTTCTGGAAGTGGCCAAGGCCGAATGTTGCCGGCTGGCCGATGAGGCCGAGGCGAATATCGGCTGCGATTGCACCCTGCGGGAGGCGCTGACCATTGCCGCGCGGACGCTGGTGGATTTCTTCACCTCGGATTTCTTTCTGCGCATGTACCGGATTTTCGTGGCTGAATCGGAACGCTTCCCCGAACTGGGTCGCGAATTCTATGCCAATGGCCCGCAACTGGGCCGCGAACGGATGGTGCGCTTTTTCGAGGATGCCGAGGCGCGCGGTCTGGTGATGATCGCCGACAAGTCGCTGGCCGCCGATCAGTTTGCCGAACTGTGCCGCGCGGATCTGTTCACCAAGCGGGTCATGGGGATCCTTGACGCGGTGACCGACGCGCAGAAGGCCCGTGTTGTCGGGGGCGCGGTTGAGATGTTTCTAGCCCGCTATGGCCGCAAGCCTGACTGACCCTGACCCGACTGACCCTGCGCAAAATCCGCTCTGCACAGTCCCCGGCCGTGGCAGATTCTGTCACGCGCCGTGGGTCAGTTGTGGAACTGATGCGCCCCCAGCCGCAGGATCAGGTTCGGATCGGGGCTGATCGCGGACCAGATATCCCACAGGCTGCGATGCCCGACGCCAAAGAAATTGCCTGAATGCTGGTCCAGCAGATCGGTTATGATCTGGAAATGCAGATGCGGGGCCCAGCCGCCGTTTTCGGGCCAGTCGCCCAGATGGGCAATGACCTGACCGGGGGCGACCGCATCGCCCGCGCGGCAAAGGTCCGGAAGGCTGGCACCCAGATGGCCGTAAAGCGTATAAAACGCACCGCCCCCGGGCAGGTCATGCGCAAGGATCAGCGTATGGCCGTAATCCAGCGGATCGGCATTGTAACAGACCGAATGCACCCGGCCGGGCAGGGGGGCATGGACGGCAAGGCCTGCCGGGGCGAAAAGGTCGATGCCCAGATGCAGGGTGCGGCGTTCCCCGCTCATCGCGTCGGCGAAATGCGCGGCACGGTAGACATGGCGGTCCTCGCCATAAAGACCGATGCCGCACTCCACCCCCTGCGTCGCGAACCAATCGTCAAAGCGGGGATCGGAAAAGGAGGGCATGTCGGCAATCTCGCCATTCGAGGGCAGGGCCATGGTCCGCATGCTGCGCGGATCGGGGTCAAGGACCGGCACGGGACTGGTCTGCGCCAGATGGGCGATCACCCGGTCCGCCCCGGGAACCGGTTTTTCGCCGGTTCCGGCGCGCAGCACAGCGCGCAGCAGACCCTGATCGACCGCCCTCAACCGGGCTGCGGTTTCCGGGGCTGCGGCGGCGATCAGCGCGGGCAGCTCCTTGGGGCCCAGCCCCAGACGGCGCAGCGCGGCATAAAGATCGGCTTCGGGCAGCAGGACGGGGGTGGGCTGGGACATCTTGGTGTTCCTATCCGATAAGCGCGGTTGCGACCCAGAACAGGGCCAGCAGCACCGGTTGATGCAGAAGATAGATCGGCAGGCTGTGGCGGCCCGCCCATTGCAGCACGCCACCGCCGGGCAGGCCCGCAGGATGCAGCAGGCGCTGCCACCAGCCCCGGCCCTGACCCAGTTTCGCCAGCGCCATGCCGGCCAGAACCGGTGCCGCCCAGGGCAGGACGGGCGTGTAATCCATCATCGGCGGATTCGCTTCTCCCAATCCCAGCCAGAGCAGCCAGGGCGCAGACAGCGCCGGTGAGGTCAGCCACCAGGGCGCCGCAAAAAGCGCGGCGGCGAGCAGCAGCAGCCCCGGGCCGGGCAGGGGCCGCAGCACCAGCGCCAGCAGCGATCCTGCCGCGATCATGTGCAGAATGCCGAAGCGCACCCAGATATCGGGCATGGCCAGTCTTGTGCCAAGGCTGACCACCGCCGCCGCCGCTACGATCACCGCAAGGCGGCGGGCAAAGGCGGCAGGGCGCAGAACCGCGCCATGGGCCAGCCAGAACGAGACCCCCGACAGGAACAGGAATGTGCCCGCGATCAGCCTTGCATAAAGCGGCAGGATGCCGGTCTGCACCGCCTCGGGCGGCAGATGGCCGAAGATGACCAGATCGAAACAGAAATGGAACGAGATCATCGCCAGGACCGCCAGTCCGCGCGCCAGATCCAGCACGGGACTGCGGGCGAGGGGGCTGAAAGGCGGGGTCAGGGTGGGATCGTTCATGCGCGCATGATGAGCCGGTTGCGCGGCAAAGAAAAGCCGTGCCGGGCTGCCGCCCCCCCGGAAAATCGCCTGTGATTGTCTCCCCCTATTTGTTCTGTCCCCAAATATCCCGCGGGTGAATTTGGCGCAGCCAAAGAGGGGGGGGCAGCGCCCCCCTGCGCCCTCTCGGTTCTGTCTGTCCGCGTTTGTTTTTCCGGACGGAAGGCGCTCCGGTCCGTTCCTGGGCGTTCCCTCCGGGGATATTCCCCGCCCGGTGCATTCCCGCCTTGCCCCTTCCGCCCTGCGCCATTATCCAGTTCCGGCCAGATTGCCGACCGGATTGGCGCTGCGGTCCGGTTTCGGGACCGGATCAGCCGGGCCGGGACCGGCAACAGCGGATCGACAGAGAGGGAGGACAGCCCATGACCACGAACAGCCGTTTCGACAAGTCGAAACTTCCCAGCCGCCATGTGACCGAAGGCCCGGCGCGCGCGCCGCACCGGTCCTATTTCTATGCCATGGGCATCACCGAACAGGAGATCCACCAGCCCTGGGTCGGCGTCGCGACCTGCTGGAACGAGGCCGCGCCCTGCAATATCGCGCTGAACCGTCAGGCGCAGGTCGTCAAGCATGGCGTGAAGAAGGGCGGCGGCACGCCGCGCGAATTCACCACGATCACCGTCACCGACGGCATCGCCATGGGGCATGAGGGCATGCGATCGTCCCTTGCCAGCCGTGAGGCGATTGCCGATACGGTGGAACTGACCGTGCGCGGCCATTGTTATGACGCGCTGGTCGGACTTGCGGGCTGCGACAAGTCGCTGCCGGGCATGATGATGGCGATGGTGCGGCTGAACGTGCCTTCGGTCTTCATCTATGGCGGATCCATCCTTCCGGGCCGTCTGGGCGGGCAGGATGTCACCGTGCAGGATGTGTTCGAGGCCGTGGGCAAGCATCAGGCCGGGAATTACTCGGATGCCGAGCTGGAAATCCTTGAACGTGTGGCCTGTCCTTCGGCGGGCGCCTGCGGCGGTCAGTTCACCGCCAACACCATGGCCTGCGTGTCCGAGGCGATCGGCCTTGCCCTGCCCAATTCCTCGGGCGCGCCCGCGCCTTACGAATCGCGCGACCAGTATTGCGAGGCGTCGGGCGTCGCGGTCATGCATCTGATCGAGAAGAACATCCGCGCCCGCGATATCGTCACGCGCAAAAGCCTTGAAAACGCGGCCCGTGTCGTGGCCTGCACCGGCGGGTCGACCAATGCAGGGCTCCACCTGCCCGCCATCGCGCATGAGGCAGGGATCGACTTCGACCTCTTTGATGTCTGCGACATCTTCCGCGACACGCCCTATTTCGTCGATCTGAAACCGGGCGGCAAATATGTGGCCAAGGATCTGTACGAATCCGGTGGCGTGCCGGTCGTGATGAAGGAATTGCGCAAGGCCGGGCTGATCCATGAGGATTGCATCACCGCCACGGGCCGCACCATCGGTGAGGAACTGGATGTCGTCACGCGTGAGGCCGATGGCCGCGTGATCTATCCCGCCGCCACGCCGATCACCAAGACCGGCGGCGTGGTCGGGCTGAAGGGCAACCTTGCCCCTGAAGGCGCCATCGTGAAGGTCGCTGGCATGTCCGAGGCCGAGCAGGTCTTTACCGGCCCGGCTCGCGTCTTCGATTGCGAAGAGGACGCCTTCGAGGCCGTGAAGGCCCGCACCTACAAGGAAGGTGAGGTCATCGTGATCCGCAACGAGGGCCCCGCAGGCGGCCCCGGCATGCGCGAAATGCTGGCCACCACCGCTGCACTTTCGGGGCAGGGCATGGGCAAGAAGGTGGCCTTGATCACCGACGGGCGTTTCTCGGGCGCGACGCGCGGCTTCTGTGTCGGCCATGTCGGGCCGGAATCGGCCCATGGCGGACCGATCGCGCTGCTGAAGAACGGCGATGTGATCACCATCAACGCGATCACCGGCGAATTGTCGGTCGCGCTGACGGATGAGGAACTCGCCGCCCGCAAGGCAGATTGGAAAGGCCCGCGTGCCACCGATTATGCCAGCGGGTCCCTGTGGAAATATGCCCGCCTTGTCGGCGGCGCGCGGCAGGGGGCGGTGACCCATCCGGGGGCAACCGCCGAAACCCATGTCTATATGGACCAGTAAGATCCGGGGGGCGGCGGCTTTGGTCGCCGCCTGCCTGATGCTTTCGGCCTGCGTGACGACAGGGGGCGGCGGTGGACGCAACACCGCGCCGCCTGCCGTTCCGGGCGGCGTGGCGCTGGCCGCGCCCTCGGGCTTCTGCCTTGTCGAAAGTACAAGGCAGATCCGCGACGGCGTCGATCTTGCCGGGTTCCGGCGTTGCCCGGGGGCGATGGCATCGGGCCCCGATTCGATTCTGACCGTGGTGATCGGCGGCGAGGGGTCGGCGCTTGGCCTGCAGGTCAACGGGCCGGACATGGCGGCCTATTTCACCTCTGATGCCGGGCGCCGCGCGCTGAGCCGCCGGGGCGATCCGCGCAGCGTGACCGTGCATGAGGTGCGTCGCAGCGAAACCGCGCTGCTGCTGCGCGTCACCGACCGGGCGCAGCCGGGAGCGGTGAATTCATGGCGCGCGGTGACGGGCCTGCGCGACCGGCTGGTGACCCTGTCGCTGCGCAACCCGGCGGAAGGCCCGGCCCTTGCCCCCGCCGAGGGTGAGGCGCTGATCCGGCGCTTTCTTGCGGCCATGCGCGGCGCGAACCGCCAGACGGCCGGACAGGAAGCAATACTGACGGATTGACCGATCGCATGCACAAGGGCGGACAAGCGGGCCTTTGGGATGTAATCTGCCGAAATCTTTGGAAATCCGAGTCGCGACCGGGATAAATACCAGTTGCGTCGGGCGGGGGAATCGTTTCCACAGGCGAAATAGTGTCGGGGCAGGGCAGACCAAAAGGGACCGGAGATGCGTGAAAGACTGATCGACCGGCTGATCCACCGGGGCGCCTTGCGCCGTTGGCGCAAGCTGGCCGATTTTGCGACCGGGCTGGATCTGGAAAGCCTGCAGCGCTACCGCGCGCAGGCCTGGACGCTGCGTCGCAGTCTGGACCGGGTGATCCATCTGGCCGAACACCGTCTGGCGCTGCCGGTGATCGGGTCCAACGCGCTGCGTCGACCGATGGGGGCCGACTGGGTCTGGCGGCCGATGCTGTGGAAAGGGCCGATCCCGGTGCCGGGCTATTCCTCGGTTCCGGGCAAGGCATCGATCTGCGAGGGCACCACGCTTTTCCATGATTGCCGCCGCAGCGAACTGACCCTGCGCCAGATCCGCAACAACCGCGACTCCGATCTTGCCCCTTTCGGTGCGCGGATGGATGTTTTCGGCTTTGACGGGTCGTTTCTATCCATGGTGATCGAACTGCCCCAAGAGGCGATCACGGGGCTGCGGCTCAATCATCTGATCCGGGTCAGTGCCATCGTCGAGATGGAAAAGCCGCTGGAAATCTTCGCCCGGCTGAACATCAAGCACGGCCCGAATGTCGAACAGGTGGTGCGCGAACTGCCGCTGAACGCAGACGAGGTGATGGTCGAGTTTGACCTTGCCTATACAAAAATGAACGAAAAGCGTGTCGAACGGCTTTGGGTCGATCTGATTTTTGAAGGCCCCGAGATGAACCAGATCATTCTGCGCGACGTGACCTTCGCGCGCCGCCCGCGGGCGGAACTTTAGGCGTCCCGGGGCGCGCACGCGGCGAAAGGCGGAAAGGAAAAGCCATGGCAGAGATGAGGCTTGTCAAGACACGGTTCCGGGCCGGGATCTGGGAAGGGGTGCTGTCGGGCGCCTCCGGCCAGCCGGTGCTGGATCTGCATCACAAGGACAAACCGGTCGGTACGCCGCAGATCACCGCGATTGCCGAACGCGCGGGGGACTGGGCGGTATCGGTGCCGGTTCCGGCGGATCTTCTGTCCGAGGGGGTCGAGACCTTTCTGATCTGCGACCGGGCGACGGGTGACAGACTGGCGCATTTCACCATCATTTCCGGTGTGGCGCTTGAGGACGACATCCGCGCCGAGGTCGATCTGCTGCGGGCGGAACTGGACATGCTCAAACGCGCCTTCCGCCGGCATTGTCTGGAAACCACGGCCTGAAACCGCATCCTGAAACCGCAGCCTAAAACCACGGTCTGAGCGGTCTTGCCGTCGCTGTCGCGCCTGACTTTCGGCAGTCTGCGCCGGACGTGAGGGGCGCGCGGCCCGGTCAGGTCCAGTCCACCTCTCCCAGAAAGATATAGCCCGCGCCATAGATCGTCTTGATCAGCGCGGGGTTTTTCGGATCCTCGCCCAGTTTCGTGCGCAGCCGCGAAATGCGCACATCCATGGCCCGGTCAAAACTTTCCCCTGCCGCGCCGCCCAGGCTTTCCTGCATCTGCGCGCGGGAAATCAGCCGTTTCGGCGCTTCCAGAAACAGGCGCAGCACCTCGCCCTCGGCATGGGAAAACGCCACCTCGGCCCCGCTGGCATCGATCATTACATAGCGGTCGAAATGCGCGGTCCAGCCGTTGAACCGGGCAATCTGGGCCTGTCGTTCCGCCCCGCCCCGCCCCTTGCGCAGCCTTGCCCGCACCCGGGCCACCACCTCGGCCGGATCGAAGGGTTTTATGATGTAGTCATCGGCCCCCAGTTCCAGCCCGGTCACCCGGTCCTGCACCTGTGCCCGGCCCGAAATGATGATGATTGCCGCCCCCGATTCCAGCGCCAGCCGGTGCACCACCGCCAGCCCGTCGCGGTCGGGCAGGCCCAGATCGACCAGACAGACATCGGGGGCAACCCGGTTCAGCGCCGCCTCGAATTCGGTGGCCCGGGCAAAGGCCATGCAGCGGAAACCGGCCTCTTCCAGCGCATCCTTCAACAGGCTGCGGATCTCGGGTTCGTCATCCAGAACCGTGATCAGCGCGGATCGGGTCATGCGGGGCCCCCTGTCAGGAAATGATCAAGCATCCGGGTGTCGAACGGCTTTTGCAACACGCCGAAGCGTGCCGCCCCCCGGTCACGCAGCGCGGTGCCGGGGGGCAGCGCACTCATCAGGCAGACGCGGGCGGGATGGGCGCGTGCTGCCAGCACCTCCAGCATCTCGACCCCGTTCATCGGACCCGCCAGCGAGATATCGGACAGGATCACGTCGATACCCGGCAGATCGGCCAGTTGCAGCCCCTCTTCGGCGCTGCCCGCCTCAATCACCGAATGGCCAAGGGCGCGCAGCATCTCGCGCACGGTCTCGCGGATATCGGCGCTGTCCTCGACCACCAGCACCAGACGCGGGGCGCTGCCCGGAACCGCACGACGCAGCGGCAGGCGCAGGATCACCCGCGCGCCTCCGCCTGCGCGGTTCGCCAGCCGCACGGTGCCCCCGGCCAGTGTTACCTGATCATAGACCATGGACAGGCCCAGCCCCGACCCCTCACCGCCCTTGGTGGTGAAGAAGGGTTCCAGCCCGCGCTCCAGCGCCTCGGGCGCAAAGCCCGGCCCGTCATCCTCGACTGCGATTTCCAGCCAGGTGTCGCGCAGCGCCCGGGCGGTCAGGCGGATGCAGCCCTGCCGCCCGGCCATGGCGTCGCGGGCGTTCAGGATCAGATTCACCAGCGCATCCTGCAAGGCCCCGGCATCCAGCATCAGCGCGGTGTCGATTTCGGTGTCCTGAACCTCCAGCACCTGACTGTCGGGCAGGACCGGACGCGCCAGAACCACCAGATCGGCCAGAAAATCGCGCAGATCGACCGCCGAGGGGCGCAGTTCCCGCCGCCCCGAAATCCCGGCGATCCGGTCCAGAAGCGTGCCGCCGCGCCGCGCTGCACCAAGGGTTGCCGCCACCAGATCCGCCCCGCCCAGCGGCAGCGCCATGCGTTGCAGCCGCGATTGCAGGCCCAGGATGATGGTCAGAAGGTTCGAGAAATCATGCGCCAGACCGCTGGTCACCTGGGCTGCCAGTTCGCGCTTGCGGGTCTGCATCAGGGCGGACCGCGCCTGCACCTCTTCGGTCACATCCATCGACAGGATATAGACGCCGTTGATCGGCCCTGCGGCCTCTGACATGCCGCCTTTGGCCCCGTTCCCGTCCGTGCCATGGGGCGGCGCCTGGGGCAGCCGGTCGGGGGTGAAGGCCGCGCGGATGCGCCGTCCGCTTTCGTCATCCGCGAATTCGAAAACCGAGGCCTCACCGGCCAGCGCGCGGTCCAGATAGGGCGCGATCTTTTCAAAGGTCGCCTGCCCCAAGGCCTCACGCCCCGTCAGGCCCAGAATGGAATTGGGTCGCCCCGGCATGACCGAGGACAGCCGCCGGTTGGAATAGGTATAGCGCAGGTCGCGCCCGACATGGGCGATATGGGCGGGCATCATCTCGGTCGTCAGACGGGTGCGCGCCTCCATCTCGGTCAGTTCGCGCTTGGCTTCCTGCAGGGCTGCGTTGGTCGCGGCCAGTTCGCGGTTTGCCTGCGCCAGCCGTTCGGCATTGGCCAGAACCTGTTCAGACAATTCCTCGGACCGGGCGCGCAGCAGCCCTTCCTGCATCTTGATTTCGGTGATGTCGGTATAGACCGTGACCCAGCCGCCCTGCGGCAAGGGTGCCCCCTCGACCGAGATCCAACGCCCGTTCGCGCGACGGCGCTCCATGTAATGCGGCTGAAAGGCACGGGCGGTCTCGACCCGGGCGCGGACGGCCTCGGCCTCATTCCCGACCGGGCCGTATTCGCCCTGCTGCACCAGATAGCGGATGGTTTCCTCAAAGCTGACACCGGTATGCGTCAGCCAGTCGGGAAGGCCGAACATGTCCTGATAGCGCCGGTTGCACAGCGCCAGTTGCAGGTCATTGTCGAAGATCGACAGCGCCTGCTGGATCAGGTTCAGCCCCGCCGCCGTCAGGCTGGCCCGCATCCCTTCGGTCAGTTCCATCCGCGCCCCTTGCTTTTTCTGTCCGGAAATATCCCGGGGGTCCGGGGGCTGGACCCCGGCCTTGTCCGGGGCCCCGCCCTGCCGGAACGCTAGCACCCTGCGCTGCGCGGCGGAAAGCCCCGGAACCAGCCTGTTACAATTCGCAAGGATTGCGAAAAGTTCACGCAACCTTTCCGGCACATCCCTATGCTTGGTCCCATGGACGGCGACAGAATCGTCCGGGATGACAGGGCCGGGGATGCCGCAGCGCGCCCCCGGAAAGGGAGGAACCGCATGACCGACGCCGTGGCGCAGCCTGCGCCCGATTCTGGACCTGTACTTGGCCCCGCAACTGGCCCCGCGTCGATCCCCGCGCTTCTGGCGCGCAATGCCGCCCGGCATGGCGCGAAACCGGCATGGCGGGAAAAGGAATTCGGCATCTGGCAAAGCTGGACATGGGCCGAAGCGGCGGTCGAGATCCGCGCCATGGCGCTGGGCTTTCTGGCGCGGGGTCTGGAACCGGGGGACTATGTCGCGATCATCGGGCGCAACCGGCCGCAGCTTTACTGGTCGATGATCGCAGCCCAGATGTGCGGCGCGGTGCCGGTGCCTTTGTATCAGGATGCCGTGGCCGAAGAGATGGCCTATGTGCTGGATCATTGCGGCGCACGGTTCGTGATCGCGGGC
This sequence comes from Szabonella alba, assembly GCF_016765775.1. Lineage (GTDB taxonomy): Bacteria > Pseudomonadota > Alphaproteobacteria > Rhodobacterales > Rhodobacteraceae > Szabonella > Szabonella alba. The sequence continues at coordinate 254,160 of NZ_JAESVN010000001.1, forward strand.
GATCAGGAACAGGTGGACAAGGTGCTGGAAATTCAGGACCGGCTGCCCGCTGTGGAACGCATCGTCTATCTGGACGGGCGCGGCATGCGCAAATACGACCATGCGCGCATGGATGCGCTGGCGGCACTGGTCGCCGATGGGAGGGCCGCCAGCCCCGAGCGCGGCGCCGAACTGGATGCGCGTATCGCGGCCCTCGGCCCCGACAGCACCTGTGTGATGCTCTATACCTCGGGCACGACCGGCAAGCCCAAGGGCGTAGTCCTGTCGAACCGCAATATCATCGAGACGGCGCGGAACTCGTCCGAATTCGACGGGCTGCGCGCGGGGGATGAGGTTCTCGCCTATCTGCCGATGGCCTGGGTCGGCGATTTCATCTTCTCCATCGGTCAGGCGCTGTGGACCGGGTTCTGTGTGAACTGCCCCGAAAGTCCCGACACGATGATGACCGACCTGCGCGAGATCGGGCCAACCTATTTCTTTGCCCCGCCCCGGGTGTTCGAGGGGCAGCTGACCAATGTGATGATCCGGATGGAGGATGCCGGGCGGCTGAAGCAATGGCTGTTCCACCGTTTCATGGCCACCGCCCGCCGCGTCGGCCCCGCGATCCTTGATGGCCGCCCCGTCGCCCTGTCCGACCGGCTGGCCTATGCGCTGGGGGATCTGCTGGTCTATGGCCCCTTGAAAAACACGCTGGGTTATTCGCGCATCCGCGTCGGATATACGGCCGGAGAGGCGATCGGCCCCGAGATCTTTGACTTCTACCGCGCGCTCGGGATCAACCTGAAACAGCTTTACGGCCAGACCGAGGCATCGGTCTTCATCACCCAGCAACCCGATGGCGAGGTGAGGTCCGATACGGTGGGCGTGCCTTCGCCGGGGGTGGAGCTGCGCATCGCGGATAACGGAGAGGTGTTCTACCGTTCCCCCGGCACCTTTGTCGAATATTACAAGAACGCCGAAAGCACCGCCGCAACCAAGGATGCTGAGGGTTGGGTGGCCACCGGAGATGCCGGGTTCTTTGAGGAAGGCACCGGCCATCTGCGCATCATCGACCGTGCCAAGGATGTGGGCAAGATGGCGGATGGGCGGCTTTTCGCGCCGAAATATGTTGAAAACAAACTGAAATTCTATCCCGCGATCCTAGAGGCCGTGGTCTTCGGCAATGGCCGAGACCGTTGCACCGCTTTCGTCAATATCGACCTTGCAGCGGTGGGCAACTGGGCCGAACGCAACAATATCGCCTATTCCAGCTATCAGGAACTGTCGCAGCACCCGGATGTGCGCGGAATGATCAAGGCCCATATCGCCGAGGTCAATGCCTCGATCGCCGCCGATCCGATGCTGGCGGGCTGTCAGATCCACCGCTTCCTGATCCTGCACAAGGAACTGGATGCCGATGACGGAGAGATGACTCGCACGCGCAAGGTGCGCCGCCGGGTGATCGAGGAGAAATATGTCGATCTGATCGACGCACTTTATGGTGGGGTGGCCAGTATCCAGACCGAAACCGAAGTGACCTACGAGGATGGCCGCAAGGGACATATCCGCGCGACGCTGGTGATCGAGGAGGCGGCGGTTGTTGCCGGTGGGCAGAGGATGGCGGCTGAATGAGCGGTGCTTTTCACGCCCCCGGCATCTATCCGCTTGCCCCCCACCTCCGACCCCACCCCACGAGGGGGAGGGGAGGTGACCCGGACCCGGTAACAGTGCGACAGGCAAAGACGGTCCCGCCCCCCTTGTTGGGGAGGAGGGGAGGGGGGGCAGCGGCCCCCGGCAGAAGGAACCCCCTCAGATGAACGCCCCTTCCCCTGACGGCTACACCACCGCCGATGGCCGCAGCATCGGGCCTGTCCTGATGGAAATGAAGAACATCACCCTGCGCTTTGGCGGGGTGAAGGCGATCACCGATATTTCCTTCGACATCCGCGAAGGTGAGATCCGCGCGATCATCGGGCCGAACGGGGCGGGCAAATCCTCGATGCTGAACGTGATCTCGGGATTCTATGTCCCGCAAGAGGGTGAGGTCTGGTTCCGCGGCGCGCGCCGTCCGGCGATGAAACCCTTTCAGGTGGCGCGGCAGGGCATTGCGCGGACCTTCCAGAATATCGCGCTGTTCGAAGGGATGAGCGTTCTGGACAATATCATGACCGGTCGTCTGACGCTGATGAAATCCGGGCTGATGGCGCAGGCGCTGTGGTGGGGGCGGGCCGAGGCCGAGGAGACCGCGCATCGCGCCGAGGTCGAGCGCATCATCGACTTTCTGGAAATCCAGCATATCCGCAAGACGCCGGTGGGGCGTCTGCCTTACGGGCTGAAGAAACGGGTTGAACTGGCGCGGGCACTGGCGGCGGAACCCAAACTGCTGCTGCTGGATGAGCCGATGGCGGGCATGAATGTCGAGGAGAAAGAGGACATGTCCCGCTTCATCCTGGATGTGAATGACGAATTCGGCACCACCATCGCGCTGATCGAGCATGACATGGGCGTGGTCATGGACTTGTCAGACCGCGTTGTGGTGATGGATTACGGCAAGAAGATCGGCGACGGCACCCCCGATGAGGTGCGCAGCAATCAGGCCGTTATCGACGCCTATCTGGGGGTGGCGCATGACTGACGCTGCGCATTCCTCGCCCGATACGCCGGGCCGCGTTTTGCGGCGCAATCGCAGGAATCGTGCTGCGCAGGCGTCCCGGCGGGGCCGCGCGGCGCTGGTGGCTGGCGCTGTGGTTCTGACCTGTCTGGCGGCCCCGCTCCGGGCCGGGGATGCCGCGCAGAGCGATCCGGCGGGGGCGGTTTGGACCGGGCTGCTGGATGCCTGTCTGGCGTTGATGGACCGTCGCGTGCTGGTGCCCGGCCTGGGCAAGGGCTGGCGGTCGCAGGGCTTCGGGGCCGAGATCGCCAAGGGTGAATGGCTGCGCGACTACACGCATCGCCCGACCGGGGCGCTGGCGCAGCTTCAGCATCATCGTGAGATGAAGCGTGTGGATTTCTGCGGCACCTCGATCTTCCGGCATTTCCCGGCCAGCGCGGTGATGGCGGCAACCGAAGGCTGGGTTTCGGCAGGGATTGCGGCAGGATGGCTGACCGATACCGGGCGCGAAACCGGCCTTGGCCGCGATCTGGAACCGGTCGCGGGCATGGTCTGGACCTATCAATGGTGCGGCGCCAAGGGCGGCGCGGCCAGCATCCGGCTGGAAATGTCCGAGTTCCCGCCCGCCCGGATGGACATCTATCGCAATGACGACTGCGCGGAGGAAAGCTAGGCCATGCCGGAACAGTTCTATTTCGCGCTGGAGGTGTCGCTGAACGGTCTGATGGCCGGGATCATGTACGCCCTTGTGGCGCTGGGTTTCGTGCTGATCTTCAAGGCCAGCGGTATCTTCAACTATGCGCAGGGGGTGCTGGCGCTGTTTGCGGCGCTGACGCTGGTGGGGCTGCAGAACGGGCAGATCCCCTTTGCCCATCTGATCAATGCGGTCTTCGGCACCAGCCTGCACCATTTCGGCTGGACGTTGCCTGCCGTGGTGGCCATCGCCCTGACGGCGGTGGTGATGACGGGGCTTGCGATCCTGATCGAGCGGTACATCCTCAAGCATCTGGTCAATCAGGAACCGATCATCCTGTTCATGGCGACCATTGGTCTTGCCTATTTTCTGGAAGGGCTGGGCGATGTCATGTGGGGGGCCGAGATCAAGAACCTTGATGTCGGACTGCCGCAGGGCATTTCCGAGACCATTGATGAAGTGACCTTCAACTGGTTCGGCTATGGGTTCTTCATCGACCGGCTGGATATCGTGGCAACGCTTGTGGCGGCGGCGCTGGTGATCTCGCTGATGCTGTTCTCGCAATTCACCAAATATGGCCGCGCGCTGCGGGCCGTGGCCGATGACCATCAGGCGGCGCTCTCGGTGGGGATCAGCCTGCGCTTCATCTGGGTGATGGTCTGGTCCATCGCAGGCATCGTGGCGCTGGTCGCGGGCATCATGTGGGGGTCGAAATCCGGTGTGCAGTTCTCCTTGTCGCTGATCGCGCTGAAGGCGCTGCCGGTGCTGATGCTGGGCGGTTTCACCTCGATCCCCGGCGCGATTGTCGGCGGGCTGATCATCGGGATGGGCGAGAAACTGTTTGAATTCTTCATCGGGCCGATGATCGGGGGGGCCACGGAAAACTGGTTCGCCTATGTGCTGGCGCTGATCTTTCTCGTCTTCCGGCCGCAGGGTCTGTTCGGCGAACGCATCATCGAAAGGGTCTGAGAATGTCAGCGGCGGCAGAACCCGGAACGACAGCGCGCGCAAGGAAACGCGCCGATTGTATCCGGCGCGACCGGAAGCAGCACAAGGGAGGGCGGGCTTATGTTCTATCGTGAGGCGGGCGATTTCAAATCCTCCTATCCCGGGGACAGCCAGACCTTTCCGATCCGCTTTGACAGGATGCGCTATTACGCGGTGCTGGCGGTGGCTTTCGGGATCATCCCCTTTGTCATCAACGACTATTGGGCCAGTGCGGTTATTGTTCCCTTCCTGATCTATGCCATCGCGGCGCTGGGGCTGAATATCCTGACGGGCTATTGCGGGCAGGTCAGTCTTGGCACCGGCGGGTTCATGGCCGTGGGGGCCTATGCCTGCTACAAGCTGATGACCGCTTTTCCGGAAGTGTCGATCCTGATCCATATCCTGATCGCGGGGGGGATCACGGCGGCGGTCGGGGTGCTGTTCGGCCTGCCATCGCTGCGCATCAAGGGTTTCTATCTGGCGGTGGCGACACTGGCGGCACAGTTCTTTCTTGTCTGGCTGTTCAACAAGGTGCCGTGGTTTTACAACTACTCCGCCTCGGGCCAGATCTCGGCGCCCGAGCGGACCTTCCTTGGCGTGGCGCTGACCGGGGCCAATGCCTCGGCTCCGGCGAAATACCTGACCTGTGCAATATTCCTGTTCGCGCTGGCCTGGCTGGCGCGGAACCTGACGCGCGGCACGATCGGGCGGAAATGGATGGCGATCCGCGATATGGACATCGCGGCCGAGATTATCGGGGTCAATCCGCTGACCACCAAATTGTCGGCTTTCGCGGTCAGTTCCTTCTTCATCGGCATTTCGGGGGCGCTGTTCTTCGCGGTCTATCTGGGGGCCGCCGAGGTAGGTGAAAGCTTCGGCATCAACAAGTCCTTCCTTGTGCTCTTCATGATCATCATCGGGGGATTGGGCTCGATTTTCGGCAGCCTTGCGGGGGCGGCCTTTCTGGTGCTGCTGCCGGTGTTTTTGAAGAATGTTCTGGTGGGGATGCTGGGTTGGCCAACCGATCTGGCCGCGCATCTGGAATTGATGATCGTGGGTGCGCTGATCGTGATCTTTCTGATCGCCGAGCCGCATGGGCTCAATCAGCTCTGGCGCGTCACGAAAGAAAAACTGCGGCTCTGGCCCTTCCCGCATTGAAGGGCCGGCCAAGGAGAAGACCGGCAGAACCGGCATGACAACTGACATGAAACGGGAGGAGACCGAACCATGACCTTCAGATTAGCAGCCCCCGCCGCCGCCATGCTGGCTGCGGCCCTTGCGACGGCGGCCCCGGCCCCGGCGCAGGATCTGCATTTTCCCTCACTCAGCTATCGCACCGGACCCTTCGGCGCGGGGGGGATCCCCTTTGCCGATGGCTATTCCGATTACCTGACGCTGATGAATGAACGCGACGGCGGCATCGGCGGCGTGCCGATCCGCCAGACCGAATGTGAAACCGCCTATAACACCGAAAAGGGGGTGGAGTGTTATGAGGCGATCAAGGGCGACAGCCCGCTGATCCTGCAACCGCTGTCCACGGGCATCACCTATCAGCTGATCCCGCGCGTCACGGCGGACGGCATCCCCTTGCACACGATGGGTTACGGGCGCACCTCGGCCAAGAACGGCGCGGTGTTCAGCCATATCTTCAACTATCCCGCGAATTACTGGGATGGCGCGTCCATCGCCATCAAGCATCTGCTGGACATCAATGGCGGCGATCTGTCGGGAAAGAAGATCGCGCTGGTCTATCACAATTCCGCCTATGGCAAGGAGCCGATCCGCACGCTTGAGGAACTTTCCGAGAAACACGGTTACGCGCTGAGCCTCTTGCCCGTGGACAGCCCCGGACAGGAACAGAAAAGCCAGTGGCTGCAGATCCGCCGGGACAAGCCCGATTACGTTCTGATGTGGGGCTGGGGCGTGATGAACCCGGTCGCCATTCAGGAAGCCGCCAATATCCGCTTCCCGATGGAAAACTTCATCGGCGTCTGGTGGTCGGGGTCTGAAAATGACGTGCTGCCGGCCGGTGCTGGCGCGCATGGCTATAAAAGTCTTGCGATGCATGGCACCGGCATGGATTACCCGGTCTATGCGGATATGAAGCAATATGTCATCGACGCGGGCAAGGCGGCAGGTGCGGGTGATCAGGTCGGCTCGGTGCTGTATTCGCGGGGCATGTATGCGGCGATGCTGGCGGTCGAGGCCGCGCGCAAGGCGCAGGAAATCCATGGCACCGCCGAGATCACGCCCGCGATGATGCGCGACGGCATGGAGGCGCTGGAGATCACCGAGGAACGCATGGCCGAGATCGGCCTGCCGAATTTCGGTCCGGCCTTTGCGGTCAGTTGCGAAAACCATGGCGGCCCGGGGCGCGGCCTTGTGCAGCAATGGGATGCGACGGCGAAGCAGTGGAACCTGATCACCGACTGGATCGAAAGCGATCTTGAGGTGATCGACGCGCTGGTGGCCGAGGACAGTGCCGCCTATGCCGCCGAGGCCGGGATCACCCCGGGCTGCAACTGAACCCTTGCCGGGGGCGGGCGCGGCCTGCCCCCCGGTCCACACCGGCGCCTCTGCGCGTCTGACGCCCTGATCCACCGGAAAGGCAAGCCAATGCTGGATGACAGTCCCGCGCGCCGCATCGACCCGCAGCCCGAGACCGGGGCGCTGCTGGAGGTCAACAATATCGAGGTGATCTACAACCATGTGATCCTTGTGCTGAAAGGGGTCAGCCTGAGCGTGCCGAAAGGCCGGATCACGGCGTTGCTGGGCGGCAACGGCGCGGGCAAGACAACCACGCTCAAGGCCATATCGAACCTTCTGCATTCGGAACGCGGTGAGGTCACGAAGGGCAGCATCCTCTATAAAGGCCGGAACGTGCAGGATCTGGACCCTTCCGACATGGTCAAGGCCGGGGTGATTCAGGTCATGGAGGGGCGCCACTGTTTTGAACATCTGACGGTTGAGGAAAACCTGCTGACCGGCGCCTATACCCGGCGTGACGGCGCGGCGGCCATCGCCGCCGATCTGGAACGGGTCTATGACTATTTCCCCCGCTTGCGCGAACGCCGGCGTTCGCAGGCAGGCTATACCTCGGGGGGGGAACAGCAGATGACGGCCATAGGCCGGGCGCTGATGTCAAAGCCCGAGATGATCCTGCTGGACGAACCCTCGATGGGGCTTGCGCCGCAGTTGGTGGAACAGATTTTTGAGATCGTGCGCGCCGTGAATGAACACGAGGGCGTGACCTTCCTCCTGGCCGAACAGAACACCAATGTCGCGCTGCGCTATGCCGATGCGGGCTATATCCTTGAAAGCGGCCGGGTGGTGATGGAGGGCAGCGCGCAGGATCTGCGGGAAAACCCGGATGTGAAGGAATTCTATCTGGGCATGTCCGACAAGGGGCGGAAATCCTTTCGCGACGTGCGCAGCTACCGGCGCCGCAAGCGGTGGCTGTCATGAGGGGGAGGCGGCCATGACCCATTTCGATGCGCTGGAAACCCGGTCGCAGGATGCGCGCGAGGCGGCGCAGACCGCGCTGTTGCGTCAGGGTGTGGCGCTTGCGGCCTCGGCCCCGGCGGGGCAACATCTGGCGGGCGCGCGGATCGACAGCCTTGCCGATCTGGCCTCGCTGCCGGTGCTGCGCAAATCCGATCTGACCAACTGGCAGCGCGCCCGCCCGCCCTTTGGCGGCCTTTATACCGGGGCGGTGGGCCAAGTGTTCCAGTCACCCGGACCGATCTATGAACCTGGCGGCATCACGCCCGACTGGTGGCGGATGGGACGGTTTCTGCATGCGGCGGGGATCGGGCCGCAGGACATGGTGCAGAACTGCTTTTCCTATCACCTTGTCCCGGCAGGAATGATCTTCGAATCCGGGGCGCGGGCGGTGGGCGCGCGTGTCCTGCCCGCAGGTACGGGCCAGACCGACCTGCAGGTGCGTGCGGCGGCGGATCTGGGCAGCACGGCCTATGCGGGCACGCCCGATTACCTGAAGGTGATCCTTGACCGCGCCGAGGAGATGGGGGAACGGCTGGCCATCACCCGCGCCGTGGTCGGGGGCGGGGCGCTGTTCCCGTCCTTGCGCCAGTCCTATGCGGATCGCGGAATTCTGTGTCTGCAATGCTATGCCACCGCCGATCTGGGCAATATCGCTTACGAATCCCCGGCAATGGAGGGGATGATCCTGGATGAGGGCGTGATCGTGGAAATCGTGCGTCCCGGCACCGGCGATCCCGTGCCCGAGGGCGAGGTGGGCGAGGTGCTGGTCACCGCCCTTAACCCCGATTACCCGCTGATCCGCTTTGCCACCGGTGATCTGTCGGCCTTTCTGCCCGGGCAGTCGCCCTGCGGACGGACCGGGCGGCGCATCAAGGGCTGGATGGGGCGGGCCGACCAGACCACCAAGATCAAGGGCATGTTCGTGCGTCCCGAACAGGTCGCGGCCCTTGTCGCGGCCCATCCCGAGGTGCTGCGTGCGCGGATTGTCGCCTCACGCCGGGGTGAAAGTGATGAAATGACCGTGAAGCTGGAAACCCGTGCCACCGATCCGGCGTTGTATGAGGGGACGATTCTTGCAACGCTGAAACTGCGGGGCAGGGTAGAGCTTGTGCCGCCGGGCAGCCTGCCGAATGATGGCAAGGTGATCGAGGATCTGCGCAGCTACGATTAGGCGCGGCCCCTTTCCGGCGGACAGGCCCGGCAACCGGGCCCGGCAAAGGGGCAAAGGAGAGCGGCATGATCGGAAAGCTGGTGACGAAGGGACTTGCGGGGGCCTGCGCGGGGGCCTGCCTTGTGCTGGTCTGGGGCGGCATGGCGCAGGCGGCGGATCGGGCGCTGATCCTTGCCAATGCCAATTACGCGGATGCGCCGGATCTGGAGGGCGCAAGGCGGCTGGGGGATGCGACCGAGGCGCTGCGCCGCGCGGGCTATGCCGTGACGCTGGGGCGCGACCGCACTGTGGCCGAGATGCGGGGCCTTTTGTCCGATCTGCTGGAGACGGCGCAGCCGGGGGACCGGCTGGTGATTCTGCTTGCGGGGCATGTGCTGCGCACCGAAGGGCGGTCGGTGCTGCTGGGGGTTGAGGCCAGTGCACCCGATCTGGCAACGTTGGGCGATGTGGCGCTGGATCTGGCCGAAGTGCTGGATATAGCGGCGGCCTTTCCCGGCGCGGCGCTTGTCGGCATCGGGTCTGAACCTGCGCGACTGACGCTGGGGGCAGGCCGGATCGCGGCGGGGACGGGGCGGCTGAACATTCCGCAGGGCGTATCGGTCGTGACAGGGGATGCAACCGCGCTGGCCCGCTTTGCGGCACAGAAACTGGTGCAGCAGGGCGTCAGCCTGCCCGAACTGGGGCGCGGCGAAAACGGGTTGGCGCTGTCGGGCTATCTGCCTGCCAATGCGGTTTTCCGCCCTGTCGCCGGGGAACCCGCCCGCCCCACCGCCCCGGGCCCCAGCGAGGCCGAGCGCGCCGAAGAAGATGCCGCATGGTCGCGCGCCCGGACTGCGGGCACGATTGCGGGCTACGAGACCTACCTTGCGGTCTGGCCGCAAGGCAGGTTCGCAGCACTGGCCCGATCCGAGGTCGAACGGCTGCGCGCCGATCCGGTCGTACAGGCCGAGGCCGCCGAGGCCGCGCTGGGCCTGAGCCGCGATACGCGCCGCACGATCCAGCGGCAACTGGCGCTGCTGGGCCATGATCCGCGCGGCATTGACGGGCTGTTCGGTCCCGGCAGCCGGGCTGCGATCACCGCATGGCAGCGCGGGCAGGGGCTGCGGGCCAGCGGATTTTTGGACCGTGACCAGATCCAGCGCCTGACCGCACAGGCCGAGCGGCGCGCGGCCGAGCTTGAGGCCGAGGCGGCGGAACGGCGGGCCGAACAGGAACGCGAGGACCGCACCTATTGGAGCCAGACCGGGGCCGCAGGGGATGAGGCGGGGCTGCGTGCCTATCTGCGCCGCCATCCCGACGGGCTGTTCGCCGATGTCGCCGCTGAACGTCTGGCGGTGATCGAGGAGGCCCGCCGCGATCAGGCCGCCACCCGTGACCGCAGCGCCTGGGATGCGGCCCGGTCGGGCGATACCATCGCATCCTATCGCGCCTATCTGGCCGATTTCCCGCAAGGCGCCTTTGCGGGTGAGGCCGAGGCGCGGATCGTGTCCTTGCAGGAGGCGGCGGCGGGTGGGCAGGACCGTGCCCGGGCCGAGGCAGCCGAGGCGGCGCTGGGGATGAATGCGCTGACCCGGCGGCTGGTCGAAGTGCGGCTGCAGGGGCTGGGCCATGATCCCGGTCAGGTCGATGGCACCTTCGATGACCGCGCCCGCCGCGCGATCCGCCGCTTTCAGGCCGCGCGGGAGTTGAGCGCGACCGGATATATGGATCAGCCGACGCTGGTTGCGCTGCTGGCAGGGGGGCTGGTGCCCTTCGGCGACTGAGGGCAGGCGTCCGGGCAGCGGGGGGCTGTCTGCGCCCCGCACATAAAATGTTTTGAAAGAAGCAGTGCAAAAGGCCGTTGCGGGGCACGCCGGGGCAAAAAAACGGGGGGCGCGGGCGGTCCTGCCTTGTCCGCTGTGCCTTGCGGGCTTACATCCGCGTGATGCGCAATTTTCTTCCTTTCACGAAAAAGCCGCCCATCGTGCCGGTGATCCGACTTGCCGGGGCCATCGGGTCAGGCGGGCGGTTCTCGCCCGGGCTGAATGACGCGGGGCTTGCGCCCCTGATCGAGCGCGCCTTTTCGCGCGGCAAACCTGCGGCGGTGGCGCTGATCGTGAATTCTCCGGGCGGATCGCCGGTGCAATCCTCGCTGATCGCGGCGCGGATCCGGCGGCTTTCGGAAGAAAAGAAGGTGCCGGTCCACGCCTTTGTCGAGGATGTCGCGGCCTCGGGCGGCTATTGGCTGGCCTGTGCGGCGGATGATATCTGGGCGGACCGGACCTCGATCATCGGGTCGATCGGGGTGATTTTCGCCTCATTCGGTTTTCCCGAACTGATGGCCCGACAAGGGGTGGAGCGGCGCATCGTGACCGCCGGGCGGTCGAAATCGCTGGCCGATCCTTTCCTGCCGCAAAAGCCCGAGGATGTGGCGCGGTTGCGCGCCTTGCAGGAGCCGATCCATGCCGCATTCATCGACCATGTGAAGGCGCGGCGGGGGGCACGGCTGGATGCCGGGGCGGATCTGTTCAACGCTGATGTCTGGGTCGGAGAACAGGCGGTTCCGCTGGGGCTGATCGACGGGATCGCCCATCCGGTGCCGAAGCTGCGCGCGCTTTACGGCGAAAAGGTGCGGCTTGTGCCGATGGGCCAGCGCCGTCCCTTCTGGCAGCGTTTCGGCGGGGCCGCTGGTGCCATGGGCGGCGAAATGGGCGCAGGGCTGGCCGGGGCGGCACTGGATGCGGTCGAGGAGCGCGCACTGTGGTCGCGTTACGGTCTGTGACATGGTGAAGGTCGTCACATTCTTCCTGATCGGGATCGTTGTGCTGGCAATCTTTGGCCGGCTTGGCTGGTTCGGCGGGATCATGCGCCGGTCCCTGACGGGCAAGCGCAAATCGGGCAAGCTGTCGCGACCGGCAATCTGCATAAAATGTGGCGCGCCAGTGATCGGGGCGCAGGGCTGTGTCTGTGACCGGCCGGGAACGGGTGAGGGATAAGATTTGACGATGGATCTGGTATGGGTCGCGGGGGGGCTTGTCCTGCTCGTTCTGGCCGGGGATGCCCTTGTGCGCGGGGCGGTCAATCTGGCGCTTCGGCTGGGGATACCGGCGCTGGTGGTGGGATTGACGGTCGTGGCCTTCGGCACGTCGGCGCCTGAATTGCTGGTCTCGGTGCAGGCGGTGCTGAAAGATCAGGCGGATATCGCCCTGGGCAATGTCGTCGGGTCCAACATCGCCAATGTGCTGCTGGTGCTGGGTGTTCCGGCGCTGATCGCCACGATCCATTCCGCCGATCTGGGGCTGGGGCGCAGCTATGTCACGATGCTGGCCGCCACGGCGCTGTTCATCGCGGTCAGCCTGTTCGGCCCGATCACCGTCTGGCACGGGTTGATCCTGCTGGCCGGGCTAGCGCTGATGCTGCTGGACAATTACCGCAGTTCAATGGCGCATCGTGCCGCCCTTGCGGGTAATCCCGGGGCAGAGGCCGAAGAGGTTGAAGGCGCCGATCCCACCATGCCCGGCTGGAAGATTGCAGTCTTCCTTGTGGCCGGGCTGATTGGCCTGCCGCTTGGGGCGGATCTGCTGGTCGACGGGGCGTCGAATATCGCCCGGTCGATGGGCATCAGCGAGGTGGTGATCGGCCTGACACTTGTGGCGGTCGGAACCTCGCTGCCGGAACTGGCAACCTCGGTCATCGCGGCGTTCAAGCGGCAGGCTGAGGTGGCGATGGGCAATGTCATCGGCTCAAACGTGTTCAATCTGCTGGGCATCATCGGGGTCACATCGCTGGTCGGCCCGCTTCCGGTGCCCGAGGTGATGCTGAACCGGGATCTCTGGGTCATGGCGCTGGCCGCATTGGTGTTGCTGCCCTTCATCTTCGGGCGGTTCAGCCTGACGCGCGGGGTGGGGGTGGCGTTCCTGCTGGCCTATGCGGGCTATACCGCAGCACTGGTGCTGCTGTGACCGCTGCGTCCGGGCTGGCCTTGGTCACCGGGGCGGGGCGGCGGCTGGGGCGCGCGATGGCGCTGTATCTGGCGGGGCGGGGGTTCGATCTGGCGCTGCATTGCCATGGATCGCGGGACGATGCTGAAACGCTTGCCGTTGAGATCCGTGCCATGGGCCGCAGGGCCGGGGTCTTTGCTGCCGATCTGCTGGAGGAGGCCGAGGTCGCGGCGCTGCTTCCGGCGGTTCTGGCCGAAATGGGCGGGCCGGTCACGCTGCTGGTCAACAATGCCTCGATCTTTGAGCATGACGATATCACAAGCGCAACGCGCCTCAGCTGGGACCGCCATTTCGGGTCCAACCTGCGCGCGCCATTCGTGCTGACGCAGGCACTGGCGGCACAGGACCTGCCCGATCTGCGGGACGCAGAGGGGGAGCGTCTGGCGGGTGCGCTGATCGTCAACATGATCGACCAGCGCGTGCTGAAACCCGTGCCGGATTACATGACCTATGGCATCGCCAAGGCGGGTCTCTGGGCTATGACGCGGATGACGGCGCAGGCGCTTGCCCCGCGGATCAGGGTCAATGCGATCGGACCCGGGCCGACACTGCAGGGCGGTCGCCAAAGCGCGGAACAGTTCCGCGCACAGCGTGCGACCACGATCCTTGGGCGCGGTGCTGCACTGGCTGATATCTGCGCGGCGCTTGGATTTTTCATCGACAGTCCGGCGGTGACAGGGCAGTTGATCTGTGCCGATGGCGGCCAGCATCTGGACTGGCGCACCCCGGACGTGACCGGTCTGGAATAAGTCCAGCAGGGCAGGGGCGGCGAAGTTTTGCACCGTGGGCCAAATCTTCACATGACCGTTACAATTTACCCTGTGTTTTCAGGGATTTGCCGATGCTCACGAATTCTTTTGTTTGAAATCAAAGGGTTGAATTTGTGCCTATTATTTGGGCAGGGCGACGAAGCGGGCCGGATTCAAGGGAAATTCCGCCTATGCAGAAGTTTGCCAACAGAGTTATCCACATAAACCGGGGATAGGTTCCCTCTTGCCCCGGAGGCCGTATCATTGCAGCGAAGGCGGGAATCGAGGGAACGGGCAGGGGCATTGAGAAGATGACGCAGGGTCAGGAAACGCCGCTGGGGCATGAGGTGATCCAGAAGGCGGTGAAAGGGCTGGACGGATCGCCCGGGGTTTACCGGATGCTGAACGCCGCCTCGGAAGTGCTGTATGTCGGCAAGGCGCGCAACCTGCGTGCGCGGGTGTCGAACTATGCCCGCCCCTCGGGTCATTCGGGGCGCATTGCGCGGATGATTTCCGAAACCGCCTCGATGATGTTCCTGACGACGCGGACGGAAACCGAGGCGCTGCTGCTGGAGCAGAACCTCATCAAGCAATTGAAGCCGCGCTACAACGTGCTGCTGCGTGACGACAAGAGCTTTCCCAATATCCTGATCCCGACCGACCATCCCTTTCCGATGATCCGCAAACATCGCGGCAAGCGCAGCGACAAGGGGCATTACTACGGCCCCTTTGCCAGTGCGGGGGCGGTGAACCGGACGCTGAACCAGTTGCAGCGGGTGTTCCTGCTGCGCACCTGCACCGATGCTGTGTTCTCGGGCCGGACGCGGCCCTGTCTGCTCTATCAGATCAAGCGCTGTGCCGGGCCTTGCGTGGAGAAGGTGGGCGCGGAGGATTACGCGGCGCTGGTGGCTGATGCGCGGCGCTTTCTGGAAGGGCGGTCAACCGATGTGCAGGCCAATCTGGCAGCAGAGATGTCAAAGGCCAGCGAGGCGATGGAGTTTGAGCGCGCCGCCGCCCTGCGCGACCGGATCAAGGCGCTGACAGCGGTGCAATCGGCGCAGGGGATCAACCCGCGCGGCGTGGCCGAGGCCGATGTGGTGGCGCTGCATCTGGAGGGCGGGCAGGCCTGCGTGCAGGTCTTCTTCATCCGTGCGAACCAAAGCTGGGGCAACCGCGATTTCTATCCCCGCACCGGGGCGGGGGCAGAGGAGGCCGAGATCATGGAGGCCTTCCTGACCCAGTTCTATGACGACAAGATCCCCCCGCGACTGATCCTGCTGTCGCATCCGGTCGAGAATGAGGATCTTGTGACCGCCGCCCTGTCCGAACGGGCAGGCCGCAAGGTCGAGATCGCCGTGCCACAGCGGGGCGAAAAGGCCGAGCTGGTGGAAAACGCCGCGCGCAATGCCCGCGAAAGCCTTGCCCGGAAACAGTCTGAAAGTGCGACACAGAACCGGCTGCTGGAGGGGATAGCGGAAGCCTTCGGTCTGGAAAGCCCGCCGCGCCGGATCGAGGTCTATGACAACTCGCACATTCAGGGCAGCAATGCCGTGGGCGGCATGATTGTGGCTGGCCCCGAGGGCTTCCTCAAATCGCAATACCGCAAGTTCAACATCAAGGGTGAGGCGGGTGCCAACAGCGATGATTTCGGCATGATGCGCGAGGTACTGACGCGCCGCTTCGAACGCCTGCTGAAAGAGGACCCCAACCGCGAAAGCGAGGCCTGGCCGGACTTGTTGCTGATCGACGGCGGCGCAGGGCAGGTCTCGACCGTGGCCGCCGTAATGGCCGAAATGGGCGTGGACGACATCGCCATGGTCGGGGTCGCCAAGGGCGTGGACCGCGACCATGGCAAGGAAGAGTTCCACCGTGCAGGCCAGCCGCCCTTTGCGCTGCGGATGAATGATCCGGTGCTTTATTTCATCCAGCGCCTGCGCGACGAGGCGCATCGCTGGGCCATCGGAGCGCATCGCGCCAAACGTGCCAAGGCGGTCAGCGCCACCCCGCTGGATGAGATCCCGGGCGTGGGGGCGGCGCGCAAACGCGCGCTGCTGGCGCATTTCGGATCGGCCAAGGCAGTGTCGCGCGCGGGAGTTCCGGATCTGATGGCGGTGGACGGGATTTCCGAGCCGATGGCGCGCAAGATCTCGGATTTCTTCAGCGCGAGGGGCTGACGGCAGGCAGGGGCGCTGCCCCTCGCGGCGTGCCGCCGCTCACCCCGGGGTCTTTCAGCCAGGATGAACTCAGTCGTCCCTTTTCAGCTTGGTGCAAATACCTCGGGGGGTGAGGGGGGCAGCGCCCCCCTGCCTTCCCCGGGGCGAGCGGGGCTCAGTCCTTGGACCGCTCCACATAGGTGCGGTCTTCGGTATTGATGATGATGCGGGTTTCCGCGCCAATATGGGGCGGCACCATGACCCGCAGCCCATTGGTGCAGATCGCGGGCTTGTAGGAGGAGGACGCCGTCTGCCCCTTCACCACGGGTTCGGTCTCGGCGATTTCGACCACCACACGCTGCGGCGGTTCCAGCGCGATGGCAACACCTTCGAAGGTGCGCAGATAGACCTTGATCCCGTCGACGAGGAACACCTTGTCATCGCCGACCACATCCTCGGTCACGGTGATCTGTTCATAGGAGGCGGGGTCCATGAAATGATAGCCTTCGCCATCGGCATAGAGGAAATCATATTCGCGTTCGTCCACTGTGGCCTTTTCGACCATCTCGGTCGTGCGCCAGCGTTCTGACACCTTCACCCCGTCCGAGATGCGGCGCATGTCGACGCTGGTGGTCGGCGTGCCCTTGCCGGGGTGGAAATTTTCTGCTTTCAGGACGGCGTAGAGCTTGCCGTCCATTTCGACGACATTGCCCTTGCGGAGCGAGGAGGCGATGACTTTCACGGGTTCATTCCTTCGTGGTTCTTGGGCGTGGTTTCGCGATGGTTTCGCGGGCGGGTCCGGCGGGACCCTGCACATTGCCCCGCGCCTAGCCTATCTTCGCGCGGATTTCCAGCCGAAAGCCATTCCTCATGCCCTCTGAAACAAGCCCCTGGTGGACACCCGCCCGTCATGCCGACCGCCGTCCGGCCCTGCTGGCCCGGGCGCGCATCCAGCAGGCCCTGCGCCTCTGGCTGGCGGATCAGGATTTCATCGAGGTCGATCCCGTCGCCCTGCAGGCCAGCCCCGGCAATGAGGCGCATCTGCATGCCTTTGTCACCAGTGCCATCGGCAATGACGGGTGCCCACGCCCGATGTATCTGCATACGTCGCCCGAATTCGCGATGAAGAAACTGCTGGCGGCAGGCGAACGGCGGATCGCAGCCTTCGCCCATGTCTGGCGCAACCGCGAACGGGGCGCGCTGCACAGCCCGGAATTCACGATGTTGGAATGGTATCGCGTGGGTCAGGATTACAGCGTGCTGATGGAGGATTGCGCGGCGATGCTGCGTCTGGCGGCAAAGGCGGCAGGCAGTGATCTGCTGCGCTTCCGCGACCGGATCTGCGACCCCTATGCGGCACCCGAACGGCTGTCGGTGCCCGATGCCTTCCGGCGGCATGCCGGGATCGACCTGATGGCGACGATCCGCCCCGATGGCACCACCGATGCCGCCGCCCTGCGCGCGGCCATGGCGGGGGCGGGCATTGCCACCGGCGAGGGCGAGGGCTGGTCGGATCTGTTCAGTCGCATCCTGTCAGACCGTATCGAGCCGCAGCTTGGCCTTGGCCGCGCGACCCTGCTGGACCGCTATCCGCTGGCCGAGGCGGCGCTGGCCCGCCCTTGCGCCGACGATCCGCGGCTTGCCGAACGGTTTGAGCTTTATGCCTGCGGGGTGGAACTGGCCAATGGGTTCGGCGAACTGACCGATGCTGATGAGCAGCGCCGCCGTTTCGAGGCGGAGATGGCCGAAAAGCAGCGCATCTACGGCCATCGCTATCCGCTGGATGAGGATTTTCTGTCAGCCCTTGCCCTGATGCCGGATGCGGCGGGCATCGCGCTGGGGTTCGACCGGCTGGTGATGCTGGCCACCGCCGCGCCCCGGATCGACGATGTGATCTGGACACCGGTGGCGGAGGGCTGAGCGCGGAATACCGATCCGGACCCGGCGACAGGGCGCCGCAGGTGGGCCATGCGACGCAAAGCCTCTTCCCCATCCCCCCGCGATTGGCTACCACTCGGGCATGAGGTGGACGATCCCCAATATCCTGACGGTCATGCGGCTCTTTGCAGCGCCGGGTGTTGCGGTGATGTTTCTGTATTTCCACCGGCCCTGGGCGGACTGGTTCGCGCTGGCGCTGTTCGTGACCGCCGCGATCACAGATTTCTTTGACGGCTATCTGGCGCGGCTGTGGAAGCAGGAATCGAAATTCGGGACCATGCTGGACCCGATTGCCGACAAGGCGATGGTCGTGATCGCGATCATGGTCATCACCGGCTATTCGGGGATGAACCCTTGGCTGATCCTGCCCGCGACGGTGATCCTGTTCCGCGAGGTTTTCGTTTCCGGCCTGCGGGAGTTTCTGGGCGCCAAGGCCGGACTTCTGAAGGTCACGCGGCTGGCGAAATGGAAGACCACGGCGCAGATGGTGGCGATTGCGGTGCTGTTTCTGGGCACCGGGCTGGAGCATATGCACCTGACGGCCTATCAGGCGATGGACCCCGCCGATTATATCGCGATGCTGGAACGCGGGCCCGAAGACTGGAACCAGCTTTGGCTGGTCGCCGAAAGCGGCTGGTATGCCGGGATCACCGGTTTCGTGCTGATCTGGATCGCGGCGGTGCTGACCTTCCTGACCGGCTGGGATTATTTCGGCAAGGCCCAGCCCTATCTGCGGGATGAGACATGATCGAGGTGCTGTATTTCGCATGGGTGCGTGAACGGATCGGCCTGCCGCGCGAAAGGATCGAGACCGGGGCCGCGACCGTGGCCGATCTGATGGCTGAGCTTTCGGCGCGCGAACCGCGCTATGCCGCCGCCTTTGCCGATCCGTCCAGCCTGCGCGTGGCGCTGGATCAGGAACTGGCCGATTTTGATGCACCGCTGGCCGGGGTGCGTGAGGTCGCCTTCTTTCCGCCGATGACAGGGGGCTGAGCGCATGCGCATCGCGGTGCAGCTCGAACCTTTCGACACCGGGGCAGAATTGTCGGGGTTTCAGGCCGGTTGCGCAGGCGGGGAGACGCGCGGAGAGACGGGCGCGGTTGTCACCTTCAGCGGCGTCGTGCGCAACAGTGCGTCGGGCGATCTGGCCGCGATGGAGATCGAGCATTATCCCGGCATGACCGAAGGCGCGATCGCGAAATTCGCAGCCGAGGCCTCCGCGCGCTGGCTCCTGACCGATTGTCTGGTCATTCACCGCCATGGCCGCCTGACCCCCGGTGAGACGATCATGATGGTCGCGACCGCCGCACCGCACCGGGCCGATGCCTTTGCGGCGGCGGAATTCCTGATGGATTACCTGAAATCCCGCGCGCCGTTCTGGAAAAAGGAAATCACCGCTTCGGGCGCGGAATGGGTTGCCGCGAAAGACAGCGATGAGGCGGCACTGGACCGCTGGCGCGAAGAAGGGTGACCTCGTCCCTGCCGTCAAAGCGCGCAGGGGGGCGCTGCCCCCCTTTTTGGCTGCGCCAAATTCACCCCCCGGGATATTTGAAGACAGAAAAAGGAGGGGAGAGGTTTGCAGGCATTGGTCCCGGGCAAACCGGGCACCCGGGCCTTGACTTCGCGCCGGGGGCGGTATGTATCGGCGCCAACCGGAATTGAGCCTCGGGAAGGGGAACCCCCATGCATGCCTATCGCAGCCATACCTGCGCCGCGCTGAACGCCACCCATGTCGGGCAGGAGATCCGCCTTTCGGGCTGGGTCCATCGCGTGCGCGATCATGGCGGGGTGCTGTTCATCGACCTGCGCGACCATTACGGCATCACACAGGTGCTGGCCGACAGCGACAGCCCGGCCTTTGCAGACCTTGAAAAGGTGCGGGCAGAATATGTGATCCGCGTCGATGGCCGCGTGAAGGCGCGCGATGCGGCGCTGGTCAACCCAAAGATCCCCACCGGTGAGATCGAGGTCTATGTGACCGCGATGGAGGTGCTTGGCCCGGCCGAGGAACTTCCGATGCCGGTTTTCGGTGAGGTGGATTACCCCGAGGAAACCCGCCTGACCTATCGCTTTCTCGACCTGCGGCGCGAAAAGCTGCATCGCAACATGATGCTGCGCTCCAATGTGGTCCGATCCATCCGCAACCGGATGTGGGATCAGGGGTTTACCGAGTTTCAGACCCCGATCATCACCGCCTCCAGCCCCGAAGGGGCGCGCGACTTTCTGGTGCCCTCGCGCCTGCATCCGGGCAAGTTCTATGCGCTGCCGCAGGCGCCGCAGCAGTTCAAGCAGCTGATTCAGGTGGCGGGGTTTGACCGCTATTTCCAGATCGCGCCCTGTTTCCGCGACGAGGATCCGCGCGCCGACCGCAGCCCCACCGATTTCTATCAGCTTGACCTTGAGATGTCCTTTGTCACGCAAGAGGATGTCTTTGCCGCCGTGCAGCCGGTCATTCAGGGGATTTTCGAGGAATTCGGGGGCGGCCGCCGCGTTGATGCCGACTGGCCGCTGATCGCCTATAAGGACGCGCTGAAATGGTATGGGTCGGACAAGCCCGACCTGCGCAACCCGATCCGTATGCAGGAGGTCAGCGAGCATTTCCGGGGCTCGGGCTTTGCGATCTTTGCGAAACTGCTGGAGAATGAGGGCACCGAGATCCGCGCGATCCCTGCGCCCACGGGCGGCAGCCGCAAGTTCTGCGACCGGATGAACGCCTTTGCTCAACAGCAGGGCCTGCCGGGGATGGGGTATATCTTCTGGCGGAAGGCCGAGGACGGCACGATGGAGGCCGCAGGTCCGCTGGCCAAGAATATCGGCCCCGAACGGACCGAAGCGATCCGCCAGCAACTGGAACTGGGGGAGGGCGATGCGGCCTTCTTCCTTGGCGGCAAGCCCGAGGTGTTCGAGGCGGTCGCCGGACGCGCCCGCAACGAGATCGGGCGCGAGTTGAAGCTGACCGAAGAGGGCTGTTTCAAATTCGCCTGGATCGTCGATTTCCCGATGTTCGAGAAGGATGACGAGGGCAAGATCGACTTCAGCCACAACCCGTTTTCCATGCCGCAGGGCGGGATGGAGGCGCTGTCGGGCGATCCGCTGAAGGTGCATGCCTGGCAGTATGACCTTGCCTGTAACGGCTATGAGCTGATTTCGGGCGGCATCCGCAACCACAAGCCCGAGATCATGTACCGGGCCTTCGAGATTGCCGGCT
The DNA here is from genome assembly GCF_016765775.1 of Szabonella alba. Classification (GTDB taxonomy): domain Bacteria; phylum Pseudomonadota; class Alphaproteobacteria; order Rhodobacterales; family Rhodobacteraceae; genus Szabonella; species Szabonella alba. The sequence continues at coordinate 275,134 of NZ_JAESVN010000001.1, forward strand.
ACCCGAACAGCGAGGTGGACAAGCGGTTCGGCGGCATGGTCAAGGCGTTCAAATACGGGGCACCCCCCCATGGCGGCTGTGCGGCGGGGATCGACCGGATCGTGATGCTGCTGGCGGATGAGGCGAATATCCGTGAGGTCATCATGTTCCCGATGAACCAGCGCGCCGAGGATCTGCTGATGGGCGCGCCGTCGGAACCGCTGAACGAACAGTTGCGCGAATTGCGCCTGCGCGTGGTGCCGAAGGACTGACCGGGCGGGCATGACAAAGGGGGAGGAAAATCGTGACCCACGGTTTTCCGCCGATCCCGGCCTCTGTTCCCCTTCAGACAGGATGAATTCCGCCGCGTTCTGCGCTACCGTCCACAGGATAGGCAGGGCGGAACGGGCATGAGTGACCAGATCAGCATAGCGGCACGGCGGTTCGGCTATGGCCTGCCCTTGTCGGAAGGGGCCGCCACAAGCCCCGGGGCAATTCTGGCCGGGCTGGACACCGCCGATGACATGGCGCGGATCTGGCCGGTGCCCGGCATGGCCGAAGTGCTGCCCATCCTGCAACATGCGCAGGCCGGGCGGCGCGAAAGACGGATGACAGGCGCGCCTTCCGAAACCTATGAGACGGCGGTAAGGCTTTCGCGGCAGGTGGCGCGGGATGCGGCCCGCGCGACGATTGCGCGGGCGCTGGACGCGCCGTGCGGCTTTCGCGAAAGGCTGGTCGCCTTCTGGTCCGATCATTTCACGGTCAAGGCGCGCAATCCGCCCGAGGCCGTCCTGCCCGAGGCCATGGTCACCGATGCGATCCGCCCGCACCTGTCGGGCAAATTCGCCGATCTGCTGATCGCGGCGACGCTGCATCCGGCGATGCTGGTCTATCTTGATCAGGTCGCGTCCATCGGACCGGGATCGCCCTTCGGGCGCAGGCGCAAGCGGGGTCTGAATGAAAATCTGGCGCGTGAGGTGGTCGAGCTGCACACGATGGGTGTTGGCGCGGGCTATGGTCAGGACGATGTGCGCCAGATGGCGGAACTGCTGACCGGGCTGGATGCCACCGCAGCGGAAGGGTTCGTCTTTCGCCCCAACCGTGCCGAACCCGGGCCGGAAACCGTGCTTGGGCGTCGCTATGACGGCGAAGGGCTGGAACCGGTCCATGCCGTGCTGCGCGATTTGGCTGCGCGACCCGAGACGGCGGACCATCTGTCGCGCAAACTGGCCGTGCATTTCGTTGCGGATGAACCCGACCCCGCGCTGGTGGCCGCCATGGTCCAGGCATGGCGCGACAGCGACGGCACTCTGCGCGCGGTTTATGGCGCGATGCTGCACCATCCCGCCGCATGGGGGGCCGAAATGCGCAAGGCGCGCCAGCCCTTCGATTTCATCATCGCCGCCTGCCGCGCGCTGGGGCTGGACGGGCTGCGGCTGGCCAGCCTGCCCGACCGGCCGGTGCAGCGCCAACTGATCGCCCCCATGGCCCTCATGGGGCAACGCTGGCGCGGCCCCGGCGGGCCGGATGGCTGGGCCGAGGATGCCCGGGCCTGGATCACGCCGCAGGGCATGGCGGCACGGATTGGCTGGGCGATGGAGAGCCCGCAGCGACTGATACGCGATCTGCCCGATCCGCGCGACCTTGCGCAGCGCAGCCTTGGCGCGGATGCCGGGGAGGCGCTGCTTTGGGCGGTGGCGCGGGCCGAAACACGGCGCGAGGGGGTGGGGCTTTTGTTCTCATCCCCCGCCTTCAACCGACGTTAGGGGGCAGGATGGAGCGGCGTGATTTTCTGCGGGGGCTGGGTGCTATCGCCTGTTCGGCGGCGGCGCATCCCCTGATGAACACGGTGACGCTGGCCTCGGGGCGGGGGCTGGGCGATCATCGTCTGATCGTTGTCATCCTGCGCGGCGGCATGGACGGGCTGGATGTGGTCCAGCCCTTGCAGGATCCAGATTTCAGGGCGCTGCGCCCCGGCCTGCCCGCTGCCGCCCTGCCGCTGACGGGTGGTTTCGCGCTGCATGAGGGGCTGGGCGGTCTGGCGCCGCTGTGGCAGGCGGGAGAACTGGCCTTTGTTCATGCGACATCGACCCCTTATCGCGACAAGCGCAGCCATTTCGACGGGCAAAGCCTGCTGGAGGCGGGCACGGGCATGGATGTGCAGGTGGGCGCGGCGCGGGATGGCTGGCTGAACCGCATGGTTCAAGCCATGCCGGGCCTGCGCGCCGAAACCGCCTATGCCTTTGGCCGCGAATCGATGCCATTGCTGACCGGGGCGGGGCCCACGCTCAGCTGGACACCCGAGGTGCGGCTGGATCTGTCGGCGCAGGGACGGCAATTGCTGGAACATGTGTTCCATGACGACCCGCTGTTCCGCGAGGCGGGCGGGCAGGCGCTGCGCCTGTCCGAGGAAGAGGTCGAGATGGGCGCCGCCGCCGCACCTGCATCCGGCCCGCTTGTGCCGGGGCAGGACCGGCCCTGGCGCGATGTCGATCTTCTGGCCGATTTCGCCGCGACCCGGCTGCGCGGGGAAACCCGGATCGCGGCCTTTTCGCTGTCGGGCTGGGATACCCATCGCGGACAGGCGGCGGCCCTGCCGCGCGCGCTGTCGCGGCTGCAACGGCTGGTGCTGCGTCTGCGCCACCAGTCCGGCGCGCAGGTCTGGGGCCGCACGGTTCTGATGGCGATGACGGAATTCGGCCGCACCGCGCGCGAAAACGGCAGCGGCGGTACCGATCACGGCACGGCGGGCGCGATGCTGATCGCGGGCGGGGCGGTGGCGGGCGGGCGGGTTCTGGGCCGCTGGCCGGGTCTGGCCGAGGCCGATCTTTACGACCGCCGCGACCTGATGCCGACCTCGGACCTGCGCCATTGGGCGGGCTGGGCGATGCGCGGCCTTTACGGGCTGGACCGCGCGGTTCTGGAGCGTCAGGTCTTTCCGGGCCTCGATCTCGGGTCGGACCCGGGGCTGTTGCTTTAGCCTTGCGGCAGACAAAGCCCATGCATCCCGCGTGACAGGGTCGGAACATGAACCTTTGCCGGGTAAAGGCTGCGCTGACAGGGCGCGTAGGGCGCGCTGCCCCCCCCCCTTTGGCTGCGCCAAATTCACCCCCCGGGATATTTGGCGACAGAAAAAGGAGCGCAGGGGTTCACAGGGTGAGAGGCCCCGGGAAGCGTCGCGCGCGGGCTTGCGATGCGCCATGCGCCCGGTGATAAAGGGGCATCGGCGCAGCGTTCGGTTCGGGGTGACAGATGACGGATTTGCAGAACTGGACCGCGCGCGAAGCGCCCCCCCGGCAGGTGATGGAAGGCCGTCTTGTGCGGCTGGAGCCGCTGGTTGCCGACAGCCATGCCGCCGATCTGCATCACGGATTTGCCGGGCATGATGCGCTGTGGGATTATATGGCCTATGGCCCCTTCGCCTCGGCCTCGGCCTATCACCGCTGGGTGAAGGAGACAGAGACGAAATCCGACCCGCTGTTCTTTGCGCTGCGCGATCTGGCGACCGGCCATGCAGCGGGGGTTGCGAGCTATCTGCGGATCGACCCGTCTAATGGCGTGATCGAACTGGGCCATATCTGCCTTTCACCGCAGATCCAGAAAGGGCCTGCCGCGACCGAGGCGTGGTTTCTGATGATGAAATGGGCCTTCGAGGCGGGCTATCGCCGGTTCGAATGGAAATGCAACGCGGCCAATCTGGCGTCACGCCGGGCGGCGCAGCGGCTGGGGTTCAGCTTTGAAGGCGTGTTCCGGCAGGCGGCGGTCATCAAGGGCCGCAATCGCGATACGGCGTGGTTTTCGGTGATCGACAGCGAATGGCCCGGTCTGGCCGAGGCGTATCGCGCCTGGCTTGCGCCCTCGAATTTCGATGCGGGCGGACAGCAGCGCGAACGCCTGTCCGATCTGACCCGTCTTGCGCGTGGCGGATCCGACCCGGCACTGCAGATCTAGGCGACTAGGCGCGATTTCCCACCGGATGCCGCACACAGCGGCAGTCGCGCGGCGGGTGGGGCGCATGGCCTGACACGGACCGGTTTCCGCAGGTCCTTTGCCAGCATCGGGTGGGCGCCGGCGGGCCGCGCCTGTCCTGTCAGGGTTCAGTCCGGCAGCGCCGATGGGGGTGCGAAAGGCTGTGGCTGTTGTGACAGTCTTTCACCGATGGCCCGGATCAGCGGATCCAGCCCGCCGCCGGAAATTTCCGCTTCACGCGCGGCCCGCTCCAGCCCCGGGTCATGGCTGATCCGGGCCAGACCGCGCAGGAAGGCCAGCACATAGGCGCGCCGCCCGGGGGCGCCCCGGGCCAGCAGACGGGCGGCATGGGCAAGATCATCGCGCAGGGCCTGCGGGTCGGGGTGGATGCTGCCCACCGCGCCGGAGAGCCTTTGGCCCGCCCCGGGCAGATGGCGCATGATCGCGCCTTGGAACCCGGCCAGTGTCGCGACGGGTTTTGCGATGAAGTCCTGCGCCCCCGCCGCCAGTGCCGCCGCGCGACGGGACGGATCACCGCTGGTCGCCAGCAGAATGGGTCCTGTTGCCAAACGCGATTCCGGGGACAGGCCCGGTTCATCCCCCGCAATGCCCTTGACCTGTGCCCCGGCGATTTCGGCGATCAGTTCCTCTCCCGGGCCATCGGGCAGACCCAGATCGACGATCACCGCATCGGGACGATAGAGCGCCAGATGCCGCCGGGCCTGCGCCATGGTTTCGGCCCGTCGCAGCCGCGCGCCCGAGCGTTGCGCCATCAGGCGCATCGCCTCGGACGCAAAGCGGCTGTCCTCAACCGTCAGCAGGGTCAGCCCGGCCAGCGGCAGCAGGCTTCCCGGCGGGACCTGCGGGGCGGATTGTGGCATCTGCACCCCGTCCCCGGGCGGGGAACGGGAAGACATCGGGGCAGGGGGCATCGTGACGGTCCGGTTGCATCTGATCGCCCAAGTCAGACAGGAATTGCCTAACCACCGGTGAACTGCGCCCGGAGTGCCGCCGATTTTACCGATTTCCCGCCCTGCGGCGGCAGGTCCCATTGCCTCGGGACATCTGCCGCCGCATATGGGCGCGAAGGGCGCTGGATGTCGCAAGGGGGCGAAGGATGATCGGACGGTTGAACCATGTGGCCATCGCTGTGCCGGATCTTGCGGCGGCGGCGGCCCAGTATCGCGACACGCTGGGGGCCAGCGTCGGCGCCCCGCAGGATGAGCCGGATCACGGCGTCACGGTGATCTTCATCACCTTGCCGAATACCAAGATCGAACTGCTCTATCCGCTGGGTGAGAATTCCCCCATCGCGGGCTTTCTGGAAAAGAACCCTGCAGGCGGGATCCACCATATCTGCTATGAGGTGGAGGATATTCTGGCCGCGCGGGACCGGCTGCGCGCGCAGGGCGCACGGGTGCTGGGCAACGGGGATCCGAAGATCGGTGCCCATGGCAAGCCGGTGCTGTTCCTGCATCCCAAGGATTTCAACGGCTGTCTGGTAGAGTTGGAGCAGATATGAGCATTTCCGCCGCAATCGTCCTTTTTGCCGTGACATGGTTCATGGTGCTGTTCATCGTGCTGCCGCTGCGGTTCCGGTCGCAGGGGGATGCGGGCGAAGTGGTGCCGGGAACCCCGGCCGGGGCGCCCGCCGGATTTGTCGTGAAGCGCAAGGCCCAGATCACGACGCTGGTGGCGATCGTGGTCTGGCTGGTGCTGTATCTGGTCATCACATCGGGCAAGATCACCGTGCGGGATTTCGACTGGATGGACCGGATGCCGCCCCCCTCGCAGGGCTGAGGGCGGGCGAAAGGGGGTGGGCGCTGCCCCCCGTCGCGTGCCGCGACTCCCCTCGGGATATTGATCGACAGAAAACGCGGCGGTGAGGGTCAGACCCGGCCGGACAGGTCCGTGGCGCCCTCGGCCCGGTGCAGCCGGTGGAACATATGCGTGAAGGTCGCGGCGCCCAGCACCGGGATCAGCAGGTTCAGCAGCGGAATTGACAATGGCGCCGCCATCAGCGTGCCCGCGATCCAGACGGCCACCCAGTGCCGCTGCCGCATTGCCTTGGCGCCTTGCCGCCCAAGGCGGCGCATCGCGACAAGGGTGAAATATTCCCGCCCCAGCAACAACCCGTTCACCGCCCAGAACACGACCGGAATGAAGGGTCCTGCAAAGGCGTAAAGGATCAGCGCCAGCACATTGACCGCGATCAGCAGGCCGACGAAATTCAGGCTGTCGACCAGCGCATCCATGAAGGGCAGGCGCGGAACGGGCGGCAGGTCCGGGTAATGGCGCGCCTCGACCGCTTCGGCCACATCATCAAGGAAAAGCGAGGTGAAGGCTGAGGCGACCGGCATCATCAGAAAGACCGAGAGGCCCAGCATGAACAGCGCCGAACCCCAGGAGAGCAGCGTGTCCAGCCCGCCGACCGGGCCGACAAGCGGGATCTCGATACTGTCGGGGGTAAAGCTCTGGATCACGGCCAGAAAGGCCGCATAGACCGCGACCAGCAGCGCCAGCGCCAGCGCGATGCCCAGAAGCAGCACGCGGCGAAAGGCGGGATCGCCGATCTGCGCCAGCGCGCGGCGGAAATCGAGGAAGATCATGTCGCCATCCAGCGGGTCAGCGCCGCCACATCCGGGCGCGGCCGGTCGGTCATCGGCCCGGGGGCGGTGGCGATATGGATGATGCCCGCGACGAATTCCTGTGGGGCAAGGACCAGACCCTCTTCGACGAAACCCCGGTCATGGGCGGCCCAGCCGGTCAGCCAGCCCGCACCCCAACCTGCCGCCAGTGCCGAATTGACCAACGCAAGGCAGACCGCCCCCACCGAAAGCGTCTGTTCGATGGCGGGCACCTTGTCGGAATCCTTCGGTGAGGCGATGACAACCACCGCCAGCAACCCCGCATCAAACTGGCTGCGCGCCTTGGCCTCGGCCTCGGGGTCCAGCCCTGCAATGCGGGCCTTTTCACCGGCCAGACCGGCCAGCCGGGCCATGGCGCCCTGTTCCAGCACCAGAAAGCGCCAGGGCTCCAGCTTGCCATGATCGGGGCTGCGTGCGGCCTGTTCCAGCAATTGCGCGACCTGATCGCGGTCGGGCACCGGGGCGCGCAGCAACTTGGGCGGCACCGAGCGGCGGCGGCGCAGGAAATCGGTGACGTCTGGTCTGGGATCTGGCATGGATCGGCCCTTGTTCCGGCTTCCCCCGCAGCTTTCCGGGATCGGGGCGGCGGGGTCAAGGGTCGGGGCCAAGAGCCGGGGGGCGAGGCCACGCCTGCGGGACCGCCGCTTGACGCGGCGCGGGCTGCGGTCTAGGCCCTGCACAAGCGTTCCATTGAGGTTTTTCGCCATGCCCAGCTATTCCGCCCTGACCACTCTGACCGGACAGGAAGCCGCCGAGGCGCTGGCCGAAGCGATGGAACGCATGGATCCCGCGCCCACCGGTGTCGGCGTTTTCGAGATCGAGGACGGATCGGGCCTGTGGGAGGTCGGTGCCTATTTCACCGACCCGCCGCAGGGGGCGGTGCTGGACCTGCTGGCGGCGGCGTTTGAGGCGCGGCCCTTTGCGCTGTCGGAACTGCCCGAGATCGACTGGGTGGCCAAAGTGCGCCGCGAATTGTCACCCGTCGATGCGGGGCGGTTTTTCGTCTATGGCAGCCATGATGCCGACAAGCTGCCGCCGGGGCGCATCGCGCTACAGGTCGAGGCGACCGTGGCCTTCGGCACCGGCCATCACGGCACGACTCTGGGCTGTCTTCTGGCCTTTGACCGTCTGCTGGATCAGGGGTTTCGGCCCGCCCGCGTCGCCGATATCGGCTGCGGCACGGCGGTGCTGGCACTGGCGGCGGCGCGGACCCTGCCCGATGCGCAGATCTTCGCGTCGGATATCGACGCTGTCGCCGTCGATGTGGCCGAGGCGAATTGCGCCATCAATGGCCTTGCGGGGCGGGTGGACTGTTTTGAGGCGGCAGGGTTCGACCATCCGCGCCTGACCGCTGCCGCGCCCTTTGATCTGGTCTTTGCCAATATCCTGAAAGGCCCGCTGATCGAACTGGCCCCTGATATGGCCGGACATATCGCGCAGGGAGGCTTGTGCATCCTGTCGGGTCTCTTGGTGGTGCAGGCTGATTCCATCATCGCCGCCTATGAGGCGCAAGGCTTTGCCCTGCGGTCGCGGGACGATCTTGGCGAATGGTCAGCATTGGTGCTGGAGCGGAAATAACCCCCTGCAATCGCGGCAAAATTCCGGCGGTTTCGGCCTCGTTTCAGGGCTTTTTGCCCAACTCAGGCCTTAATGAAGGCGTCTTATCCCAGCGTGTTTCACGATGTGGATGTTTGCGATGCATGACCCCAATCTGATCGACTTCTATGACCGCGTAGGCCGGTTGCAAAAGGCCCATGCCTCGGGGCAGGGGTTTGAGGCATTGGGCACGCTGGGGCGGTCGCATTACAGCCGGAAGGAGCGCAAGCGCCGTTCGGGTCTGATCCTGCCCTTGCTGTTCGTGGCTCTGGCGGTCTTCGGGCTGAAGGCGACGATTCATTACAATGTCGGTGATCAGACCTATCAGGACCGCGTCGTCATGATGCGGCAGGGAGAGGGGTTCGACCGGCTGGGCGCGGCGCTGATGCAGGCGGATCCGGTCACGCTCTGGCTGTCGGACAGGCTGCGGGACCAGATGAGCAGCGGGGCTTGGTGGCGGCGGCCACAGGACTGATCCCGCGCTGCCCCCAGCCGGGTTGACCAAAATGAAAAGGCCGCATCCGGAGATGCGGCCTTTGGCGTTCAGATCGGGCCTTCCGGGCCCTTCGGTGCCGATCAGTTCCGGCCGAGCGCGCCGATACGGCTGATGTCATCGCGGCACAGGCCGATATCGTCCAGTTCGCGATCCGACAGACGGTCGAGCGCGTTGCGCGTCACGCGGGCGTCGTTCCAGTTGCCGATAGCGGCAAAAAGGCTGCCGACGGATTGAACGAAGCGGAAGGTGGTGATGGCGCCAAACGGCGCCGTGCGGGTCGTCTCATAGGCGGCCATGGCGGTGTTCCTTGTTCATAAACTGCCTGAATTGGCAGCAGGGTTGTTCGATGACAGCGAGATAATCGTGCTGCATGCGCAAAGCAATCCGGGGAAATCGCATTCCTGAAATGCAGGCGGCGCATGGGTCGAGATCCGAAAAACGCCTTTTTTTATTGGGCGCAATGCCGTTCCGTCGCTGGCCGGTTGCAAAATGTCGCTTTTTGCATCCGCAGCATTCCGGGGTGCGATGCTGCCTGACCCCGCTGTATTGACCCTTGATTGACCCTTGGCGGATGTTCCCTGTTCGTGCTAGTCCTTGCGGAACAAGAATAGGGGGCGGTCTTGCGGGTGATCGGCATTGATCCGGGTTTGCGCAATCTGGGCTGGGGCGTGATCGACGTCGCGGGCGCGCGCATCAGCCATGTCGCGAACGGTATCTGCCATTCCGACGCAGGGGATGGAGAGCTGGCCGCGCGCCTGCTGCGGCTGCACCGTGAACTGACCGAGGTGATGCTGCGCTACGCCCCCGAGGCGGCGGCGGTTGAACATACATTCGTGAACAAGGATGCGGTGGCGACGCTGAAATTGGGGCAGGCGCGCGGCATCGCGCTGCTGGTTCCGGCGCAGGCGGGGCTTGTGGTGGGGGAATATGCGCCCAATGCGGTGAAGAAAACCGTGGTGGGGGTCGGCCATGCCGCCAAGGCGCAGGTCGATCACATGGTGCGGCTGCATCTGCCGGGGGTGACGATTGCCGGGCCGGATGCGGCGGATGCGCTGGCCATCGCGATCTGCCATGCGCATCACCTGCAATCGGCGGGCCGGTTGCAGGATGCGCTGCGGAGGGCGGCGGGATGATCGGCAGGATTGCGGGGCGGTTGGAGTATCGCGGCAGCGATCATGTGCTGATCGATGTACGCGGCGTGGGCTATATCGTGCATGTCTCGGACCGCACCCTTGCCGCAATGCCGGGGCCGGGAGAGGCGGTGGCGCTTTATACCGAGCTTCTGGTGCGTGAGGATCTGCTGCAGCTTTTCGGCTTCCCGACGCTGCTGGAAAAGGAATGGCACCGGCTGCTGGTCACGGTGCAGGGGGTCGGGGCCAAGGCCGCGATGGCCATTCTGGGCACGTTGGGGGCCGAGGGCGTGGCGCGCGCCATCGCGCTTGGTGATGCGCGGGCCGTGCAAGCCGCGCCGGGCATCGGCCCGAAGATCGCGCAGCGCGTGGTGCTGGAACTGAAATCGAAGGCGCCTGACGCCATGGCGCTGGCCGCCAATCCCGCCCTGACCACCAGCACCGCCGCCGGTGACGATGTGCTGGAACCCGTAACTGCCGCCGAACCGCCGCGCCGGACCAAAGCCGCCGCCCCGGTGGCCCCGACCCGTGCCGCCCATAGCGCCGAGGCGCTTTCGGCGCTGCTGAACCTTGGTTACGGGCAGGGCGATGCGGCGCAGGCGGTGGCACAGGCCGCGGGTGAGACGCCTGAGGCCGGAACGGCCGATCTGATCCGCGCAGCCCTGCGCCTGCTGGCCCCGAAGGGCTGAGCCCGCAACCGGCAGGTCTTGCAGCCCTGCCGCTGCCCGCCCATATCCTGCACCGTGCAAGGGAGTGTGCGATGACCGGATATGCCAAGACATTCATGCTGATGGCGGCGCTGACAGCGCTGTTCATGGGGATCGGCGCGCTGATCGGCGGGGCGGCGGGCGCGATGATCGCGCTGCTGGTCGCGGGCGGCATGAACCTTTACGGCTGGTGGAACTCCGACAAGGCCGTGCTGCGGATGCATGGCGCGCGTGAGGTGACCGAAGCGACCGCGCCCGATCTGGTGCAGATGGTCCATGGGCTGGCCGACAAGGCCGGAATGCCGCGCCCCAAAGTCTATGTCATCGACACTGATCAGCCCAATGCCTTTGCCACCGGGCGCAACCCCGAAAACGCCGCTGTCGCCGCGACCACTGGCCTTCTGCGCAGCCTGACGCCCGAAGAGGTGGCGGGCGTCATGGCGCATGAACTGGCCCATATCGCCAATCGCGACACGCTGATCATGACCATGACCGCCAGTTTCGCGGGGGCGATCTCTATGCTGGCGAATTTCGCGATGTTTTTCGGCAGCCGCGACCGGCCCGGCGGGATCATCGGCACATTGGCCCTGATGATCCTTGCCCCGCTTGCGGCGGCACTGGTGCAGATGGCGATTTCCCGGTCCCGCGAATATGAGGCCGACCGCGTGGGGGCCGAGATCTGCGGGCGGCCCGACTGGCTGGCTTCGGCGCTGGCCAAGATCTCGCAACTGGCCGCACGGGTCGAGAACCCGGCGGCCGAGCGGAACCCTGCCACTGCGCATATGTTCATCATCAACCCGCTGCATCCCGAAACGCATACGGCAGACAAGCTGTTCTCGACCCATCCCAATACCGCGAACCGCATTGCCGAACTGCGCAAGATGGCGCCTTCCGGGCCGGTCGCCGGTTCGATGCCCCGTTCCGGCACGCGATCAGGTGCTGCAAGGCCCGGGCCCTGGTCCTGAGCCCGGGTATCGCGCGGCGGTGCTGACCGGGTCCGGTCAGGTCGAACGCAGCAGAACCTTGGCCGAACCGACGGCACCCGCGATGCGGCGATAGCCTTCAATTGAGGGGGCGCCCCCGGAAGACCGCAGAAGCAGCGTTTCCGTACGTTCAAGGATCGCGGCAGCCTGCGATTTCACGGCGGCCTGCCGGGTCGGATTGACCGGCACCAGCGGGCGGCCGGTGGCGATGCCGCCGGGAATGCGCGCCCGGGCCGGGGGCAGGGCGCTGTCGGCATTGGCGCGGGCCAGATCCGACAATTCGCGCGACGCCTCTGCAAGCTGCGACCGGGCCTCGGCCAGATCGGCCGTCGCGGGCATATCGCGCGCTATGCGGTCCAGACGCTCGGCCATGCAATCCAGCGTATAGGCATCGCCGGGCAGGCTGGCGCAGAAACTGGTCGCGGCCTCGATCTGCGAGGCGACCTGTGCGGCATTGGCCGAGGTCGCCGCACTGCCCGTGCCGCCGGTCGTCGGATCGGGTGTCGGTGCAGGTGTGGGGATGACCGGCACGAAAACGGGAAAACCGCCAACGCCGCCGACCGGGGTCTTGCCCGCAAGGGCCGGTCCCGACAGGGCAAATGCTGCCGTCAGGCCAAGGATGATACGTGCTTGCGCGGCCATGGTCCTATCTCCCGAAAACATTGGCGACAGCCCAGGTGGCGGTCAGCGTGACACGGCGGCTGTCCCTGCGGTCGGTGACATCATTGACCGCGAAGGTGAAGTTCAGCCCCTCGACCCCCGGCGCCTTGACGCCGAGCCCCAGATCCAGCGCCTCACTGGTCCAGGCGGCGCTGGCGGCCAGATGCGGCGTCAGCCCGATCCCGACCCCCGCGAAGATCCCCGGATCATTGTCATTGTTGCGGATATGAGATCCGCCCCCGAGGGTCAGCATCAGCGGATGCACATCCGCGCCGATCCGCACCGAGGTGAAGCTGGTCAGCGCCACGGTGCCCGACACATCCTGCCCCTTCACATCGCCCCAGGGGGCAAGATAATCGGCGGACGCGCCCAGATAGGTGGTCCACTGGCCGGTGCCAATGCGGCGCGATGCCTTGATGCTGAAGGATCCCGCATCGCCGAAATCGCGGCTGAGCGAGGCGATGGAGGCGGTGACCTGAACACCGATACCGTCTTCGGCACTGCCCAGTCCGAAGCCAAGCGCAAGCGAGCCGTCATTGTCGCGGATCGCGGTGCCTGTGCGTCGGTCCGTCAGGGCAAGCGAGCCAAAGACCATGCCACCCGGTGCAACCGTGCCCGAGGGAATGCCGATCAGGGTCAGGTGTTTGCGACTGTCCTGTGCTGCAGCGGGCAGCGCCGTGGCGATCAGCGCCGTGGCGGCCAGCGTCAGCGCGGTAAGGGAAACGGGGCGTTTCGGGCCATGGGCCATGTTCTGCCTTTCAAAAATACTGAACCTGAATGGGCCGGGACCAGTGTGCCCTGGGATGCGCGGGAACGGCCGGGGTTCCGACCGTGGTATCAATGCTGCAAGGATTGCAAAGGAATGCGGGCCATATCAACCGTTGCTTGTGTGCCCGGCGCAATTCCGCCTGCCCTCTGTGGCAGCTTTGCAAAGGCTTTCGCTGCCGTGCAGGCAGGGGCGGGGTGCAAGGCGGGCGAGACAGCACCGCAAGCAAGCAGGCGCGACCGGGCTGCAACAGGCTGGGCTCCGGCGCGCGCGTCTGAAAGGCATGATCCGGCATCCCGTCCCCCACTGGACAAAGCCCGCGCGTTCCGCGATTGTTCCCGTCATGATCGCCTCTGACCCGACACTGCGCGCAGCACCCCTGCCCGAAGATACCGATCGTGCCCTGCGGCCGCAGGTGCTGGAGGATTTCGTCGGTCAGGCCGAAGCGCGGGCCAATCTGCGCATCTTCATCGAAAGCGCACGGATGCGGGGTGAGGCGATGGACCACACGCTGTTCCACGGTCCCCCCGGTCTGGGCAAGACGACGCTGGCGCAGATCATGGCGCGCGAACTGGGGGTCGGATTCCGCATGACCTCGGGCCCTGTTCTGGCCAAGGCGGGCGATCTGGCGGCGATCCTGACCAATCTGGAACCGCGCGATGTGCTGTTCATCGACGAGATCCACCGCCTGTCCCCGGTGGTCGAGGAGGTGCTGTATCCGGCGATGGAGGATTTCGCGCTGGATCTGGTGATCGGTGAGGGGCCCGCCGCGCGCACCGTGCGGATCGAGTTGCAGCCCTTCACGCTGGTCGGGGCGACCACCCGGCTGGGCCTGCTGACGACCCCGCTGCGCGACCGCTTCGGCATTCCCACGCGGCTGCAATTCTATACCGAGGATGAGCTTGACCTGATCGTGACGCGTGGCGCGCGGCTTCTGGGCGTTTCAAGTGTGCCGGAGGGCACGCGTGAGATCGCGCGCCGCGCCCGGGGCACGCCGCGTATCGCCGGGCGGTTGTTGCGGCGGGTCGTCGACTTCGTGACGGTTGAGGGCGATGGCTGCCTGACGCAAGAGATTGCCGACCGCGCCCTGACCCGTCTGGGCGTCGATCATCTGGGCCTTGACGGGGCGGACCGGCGATACCTCATGCTGCTGGCCGAACATTATGGTGGCGGGCCGGTGGGTGTGGAAACCATCGCCGCCGCCCTGTCCGAGGCGCGCGACGCGATCGAAGAGGTGATCGAGCCTTATCTTCTGCAACAGGGCCTGATCCAGCGCACGCCAAGGGGCCGGATGCTGGCGGCACGGGCGTGGCGGCATATCGGACTGGAGGCGCCGAAAGCGCCGGGGCAGTCGGATCTGTTCGGGGGGTGAAGGGGGAGCAATGGTTGAGTGCGGTTGGCGCAGCGGCTAAACAGGCGCCGCGAACCGAATGAGGCCCCCCATGACTCCCGCCGAGATCGAAGTCCGTTTCACCCGTTCCGACGGCCAGTTTTTGTTCGCCCGCTGGGGACGGCCCATCGTGCCGGTTGTCTTTGGCGTCGAGGATGAAACCCTGCGCATCGTCAAGGGCGCGGTTGAGGCGGTTGTCGCGCTGGCGGGGCACCGGATGGCGGAAACCGATCCCGAGCTTGGCGCGAACCTTATGGTGTTTTTCTGCCGTGACTGGGCGGAACTGCCGCAGGTGCCCAATCTGGACCGGATGATCCCCGATCTGGGGCCGCTTTGCGCGCGGCTTGAGGCGGCGGAGGCGAACCAGTATCGCATCTTCCGGTTTGATGAACGCGGTGCGATCCGGGCCTGTTTCGTCTTTCTGCGGATGGATGCGGCTCTGGCTGGGCTTCCGGCTGCGGATCTGGCGCTGGGGCAGGCGGCACAGATGATCCTGCTGTGGTCTGACCGGGCCTTTGCCGATACCCCGCCGCTGGCCCGGGCAGGGGATGTCGTGGTGCTGCATCCCGAGATCGGGGCGCTGATCCGGGCCGCCTATGATCCGGTCCTGCCGGCGGTTTCGCAGGATCCGGTGCATGCGCTGCGGCTGGCCGCGCGGGCCGGGCAGATTGCGGGCAGCGAACCCGACCCCGGTCAGAACTGACCGGCGGCGACCATGGCCATCAGCGTGACCAGCGTCAGCTTTGTGGCCAGAAACCCGACACGCGGCAGGCCCGACAGCGGCGCCTGCCCCAGCCGCAGCAGCGACACGTCAAGGGGCCGCGCGGCGACCGTCACCACCATCGGCAGCGCGGTCAGTGCCATCATCCAGGGCAGGGCCGCCGTCAGCAGCGGCGCAAGGGCCGGAGCGGCAGATTGCGCGGCAAGGGCCGCAAGGCCCGTCGTTGCACCAAGAAGAACAATCATTCCGGTCTGCATCGTTGCATCCTTTCCCGAAGGGTCGATCAGCCGAAGATCGCTGCACAATCTGGTGGTTTCAGGGTGCATTCCGGCCCGATCTATGGCCAATTGCGGCAAAAGCCGTTTCGCAGGGGGCAACAATGCAGGATAATCCGACCGGACCAGAGAGCACGACCGAAGGCCGGTTTCTTGCACGGGTCTATTACGAGGATACCGACCTTGCCGGCATCGTCTATCACGCCAATTACCTGAAATTCATCGAACGGGCCCGCAGTGAATGGTTGCGCGAGCGCGGCATCGACCAGATGGCGCTGAAGGCCGAAAGCGGCATCGTCTTTGCCGTCCGGCATCTTGAGGCGCTCTATCTGGCCCCTGCGCGCTTCGATGATATTCTGGAAATGCGCACGCGGCTGACCGCACTCTCGGGCGCGCGGATCGGACTGGATCAAAGCGTCTGGCGCGGGGATCAGTGCCTGTTCGAGGCGCGGGTGACGTTGGTCTGTCTGTCCGAACGGGGGGCCGTGCGCATCCCTGCGGCCTTGCGCGCGGCGCTGGCGCCCTGACCTCGCACGCGGCCCCGGCCGCCGGGCCAGACACGGGGCCGGACACCCATCCAGACCTCGAACCCCACCCGGCGCACCGCCCATTGTAACGCAATGTTTCAGCAAGGCCCCGCCTGTCCACGCAGATGTGTTGGCAAGGGGCCTTATTTCGCGATAGAATCACTGCTAACAGGCAGGCGATAATCGCCCCATAACAAGAGCAGGCGTAATGGAAACGGAAACCCTGGCGGCGGCGCGGGATATTGATTTCTCGCTTCTCGCCCTATTTGCACGCGCAACCCTGACGGTCAAACTGGTCATGCTGCTATTGCTGGTCATGTCCTTCTGGTCATGGGCCATCATCATCCGCAAGCATATCGCCTATAAACTGGCGCGCCGCGAGGCGGCGGTGTTCGACGCGGCCTTCTGGTCGGGCGAACCGCTGGATGAGTTGTTCGAGAAGATCGGACCCGATCCGCAAGGCGCCTCCGAACGGATCTTTGCCAGCGGCATGACCGAATGGCGCCGCAGCCACCGGCAGGATGGCGGGCTGATTGCGGGCGCACAGGCGCGCATCGACCGCAGCATGGACGTGGCCATCGCCAAGGAAAGCGAAAAGCTGACCAACAGCCTGTCCTTCCTTGCGACGACCGGTTCGACCGCGCCTTTCATCGGGCTGTTCGGCACGGTCTGGGGCATCAAACATGCCTTTGAGCAGATCGCGATCTCGCAGAATACCAACCTTGCCGTTGTGGCCCCGGGCATCGCCGAGGCGCTGCTGGCCACGGGGATCGGCCTTGTCGCCGCAATCCCGGCGGTGGTTTTCTACAACAAACTTACCGCCGACAGCGAGCGGATCACCGGCGGTTATGAGGCGTTTGCCGACGAATTCGCCACGATCCTGTCGCGCCAGCTGGACAGCTGAGCCATGGCAGGCAGTGTCATCCAGAAATCGGGCGGAGGCGGCGGGCGCGGACGGCGCAAGCGCAAATCCGCCCCGATGAGCGAAATCAACGTGACACCCTTTGTGGATGTGATGCTGGTGCTGCTGATCATCTTCATGGTGGCGGCCCCGCTGCTGACGGTGGGGGTGCCGATCGAATTGCCGCGCACCGCCGCCTCGGCCATGCCGACCGAGCAGGAGGAACCGCTGGCCATCACCATGGCCGCCGATGGGCGGCTGTTGATCCAGACGCAGGAAGTGGCCGAAAATGAGCTGATCCCGCGCCTGCAGGCGGTTGCTGCCGAACGCAGCACGGACAAGATTTTCCTGCGGGCCGATGGCGCCATTCCCTATGCGCGGGTCGCGCAGGTGATGGGGGCGCTGAATGCGGCGGGATTCCGCAATATCGGACTTGTGACCGACACGGACGGCCCCGGTTTCGGGGCCACTGGCGGCTAGGCGGACCATGGACAAGGGCGTTATCATTTCCGGGGCAGGGCATGCGGGCCTGATCCTCTGGGTTCTCGTCGGGGGCTTCTTTCAGCGCCCGGACGACGCGCTTGCCGTGCCGGTGACCGAGGTGTCCCTGATGTCGGGGTCCGAGTTCGAGGCGCTGCTGGCCAATGCGCCGACCGCCCCCGCCCCCGAACCGGCCCAGACCGAGATTGCGGCCCCCGCGCCGTCCGAGCCGGACCCCGAACCCGCACCACCTCCGGCGCCTGAACAGGAGACGCGACCGGAACCGGCCCCGCCGCCGCCTGCGCCGCTGCCGGAACCCGAGCCTGCCCCCGCAGTGCAGCCCGATCCCGCGCCGCCTGCCCCGGAACCTGAACCCGCACCCCCTGCGCCGGTGGCCGAGGATCTGCCGCCCGTCGAGGCACCGCTGATTGCGGCCCGCCCGCGTCCGCGCCCCGCCGACCGTGTGGCCCCGACCCCGACCGAGGCGCCGCCGCCCGAGGCGCTGCCCGATCCCGCGCCGCCGACACCTGCCGTGACCCCCGATCCGTCGCCCGAGCCGCAGGTGGTCGAGGAAGAGCGCCCCGAAACCGCGCCTGAGGAGGCCGGGACCGAGCTTGCGACCGAGGCGAACCAGCCCGAACCGCTGGCGCCCGCCGCATCCGCCCGTCCGCGCGCGCGGCCCCCGCAGGCCGCGCAGCCGCCCGTGCAGACCGCGACGCCCGCCGATCCCGCGCCGCAGCCCCCTGCGGCCAGTTCCGATGCGGTGGCCGATGCCGTAGCCGACGCTGTTGCAGCGGCGGTCGGCGGGGCGGCCGATCCGGCCCCTGCCGCAGCCGCAGGTCCGCCGATGACGGCAGGTGAAAAGGACGCGCTGCGCGTCGCGGTGCAGCAATGCTGGAATGTCGGATCGCTGTCCTCCGAGGCGCTGATGGTCACGGTGACGGTCGCGGTAACGGTGGCGCAGACCGGCGTGCCCGATGCGGGATCCATCCGCATGATCGAATTCGAAGGCGGATCAGAAGGCGCCGCAAGACAGGCCTTCGAGGCCGCACGGCGGGCGATCATCCGCTGCGGGGCAAACGGTTTCGCGCTTCCCCCTGAAAAATACGACCAGTGGCGTGATATAGAAATGGTGTTCAACCCGGAGAGAATGAGGATCAGATGACCCTAATGAAAGCCCTCCGCCCGCTGCTGATCGCAGCGCTTGCCTTGTTCGGTGCCACCGCACCGGCCTTCACGCAATCCGGTCCGCTGCGGATCGAGATCACCGAAGGCGTGATCGAACCGCTGCCCTTTGCCGTGCCCGATTTCGTGGCTGAAAACGGGGCGGCGGCGGATCATGCGCGCAATATCGCGCGGGTCGTTGCGGCGGATCTGGCGGGCACGGGCCTGTTCCGGGAAATCCCGTCCAGCGCGCATATCAGCCGGGTCAGCAGTTTTGATGCGCCGGTGGCCTATGGCGACTGGCGGGCGATCAATGCACAGGCGCTGATCACCGGTGCGGTCAGCGCCAGCGGCGACCGGATCGTGGTGAAGTTCCGGCTGTTCGACATCTTCTCGGGTCAGCAGATGGGCGAGGGGCTGCAATTCGCAGGCACACCGCAAAGCTGGCGCCGCATGGCGCATAAGGTGGCCGATGCGGTCTACAGCCGGATCACCGGCGAAGGCGGCTATTTCGACAGCCGCGTTGTGTTTGTGTCCGAGGCCGGCCCAAAGAATGCCCGGCAGAAGCGGCTGGCGGTAATGGATTATGACGGCGCGAATGTGCAGTACCTGACCGACAGTTCGTCGATCGTGCTGGCCCCGCGCTTTTCCCCGACCGGGGACCGCATCCTGTATACCTCCTATGTTTCGGGCTTTCCGCGGATCTATGTGATGGATGTGGCCTCGGTCCAGTCGCGCGCGCTGGATGAACAGCCCGGCACGATGACCTTTGCGCCGCGTTTCGGCCCGGACGGGCGGATGGTGGTTTTCAGTCTGGAACAGGGCGGCAATACCGATATCTACATGCTGGACACCTCCAGCGGTTCGCGCAGCCGCCTGACCAATTCCCCCGCCATCGAGACCGCCCCCAGCTTCAGCCCTGACGGGAGGCAGATCGTGTTCGAAAGTGACCGTTCGGGCACCCAGCAGCTTTACATCATGCCCGCAGGTGGCGGAGAGCCGCGCCGGATTTCGAACGGGGCAGGGCGCTATGGCACCCCGGTCTGGTCGCCGCGCGGCGATCTGATCGCCTTCACCAAGCAGCATCAGGGCCGGTTCCATATCGGCGTGATGCGCTCTGATGGCAGCGAAGAGCGGCTTCTGACCTCGTCTTTCCTTGATGAGGGGCCGACATGGGCGCCCAATGGCCGGGTCATCATGTTCACCCGCGAAACCGCCGGTGAGGGCGGGCAGCCCGCGCTGTTCTCGGTCGACATTTCGGGGCGCAACCTGCGCCGCGTGACGACCGAAGGCTCGGCCTCGGACCCGGCATGGTCGCCGCTCTTGCCGTGACATTCGTGATCCGCGCCCGATTCACAGGGCGCGTCAAAGCTGATACTGTGGCCGCCAGACCGGCCGGAAATAGAGAAGGGCGACAGAATGGGACATCTTGGCAAGGCGCTGCTGGTGGTTGCGGCTTTCGGGCTGGCGGCCTGTAACAACCCCGACCGGTTCGGGGCGGGTGGTGCCGGCGGTCCGGGCGGACCGGGGGGCATGGGCGGGATTGACAGTTCCGGTCTTGGCGGGCCGAACGATCCGCAATCGGTGGCCTATTTCCAGCAGACGCTGGGGGATCGCGTCTTTTTCGCCGTGGATCAGAGCACGCTGTCGGATGCAGCGCGCGGCACCCTGAGCGGGCAGGCGCAATGGCTGAACAGCAATACGCAATATGCGATCATCGTCGAAGGCCATGCCGATGAGCAGGGCACCCGCGAATACAACCTTGCGCTGGGTGCGCGCCGCGCCTCGGCGGCCCAGAATTTCCTGATCTCGCAGGGGATCGCGCCGAACCGCGTGCGCACCGTCAGCTATGGCAAGGAACGCCCCGTCGAGGTCTGCTCGACCGAGGAATGCTATTCGCGCAACCGCCGCGCCGTCACGGTGCTGTCGGCCGGCGCGGGGAGCTGATCGGATGATCCGGCGCCTTGCAGGCACGGTCTGTCTTGTGCTGCTGCCGCTGGCCTTGCCGCTGGCGGCGCAGGACCGAGGGCAGACGCTGGCCGATATCCGGCAGGAAATGGCCATTCTGAACACCGCCGTGACGGAATTACGCCGTGAGCTTTCGACAACCGGCGCGCCGGGACTGGCGATGCCCGGTGGCGACTTCCTGAGCCGCGTCGACACGATCGAGGCGGCGCTGGCGCAACTGACGGCCCAGACCGAACAGCTTCAGATCCGCGTCGACCGGATCGTGGCCGACGGCACCAACCGTTTGGGCGATATAGACTTTCGCCTGACCGAACTGGAAGGCGGCGATCTGGGGCAGGCGGGGCAGGTGGCCCCGCTTGGAGGGGCCGAACCCGGCGCCACCCCGCCCCCCTTGCCCGCGCCTGCGCCGGGTGCCCCTGCCGCCCCGGGTGGCGGCTCCATGGCTGTGGCCGAACAATCCGACTTTGACCGGGCCCGGGAGGTGCTCGGTCAAGGTGACTTTCGCACCGCCGCGGAAAAGTTTGCGACCTATGCCGAGACCTATCCGGGTGGCGCCCTGACGCAGGAGGCACTGTTTCTGCGCGGTGAGGCGCTGGAGCAGTTGGGAGAGACCAGCGCCGCGGCGCGGTCATGGCTGGATGCGTTTTCAAGCGATATGGACGGCACCCGCGCGCCCGAGGCCCTGCTGAAGGTCGGGCAGGCGCTGGCCACGCTGGGGCAGGGCCCCGAGGCCTGCGTGACGCTGGCCGAGGTCAGCCTGCGCTATGGCGGCACGCCTTCGGCCAGCGATGCCGCGATGGCGGCGCAGGCGCTTGGCTGCCAATAGACAGGGGCCGGGGCGCGACGGGCCCGATGGCCGGTTGCGGCAGGCTTTGGCGGCGGCCCTTGCGGCAGAGCCGCCGGGTGCGGTCGGGATTGCCGTATCGGGCGGCAGCGATTCGCTGGCCTTGCTGTGCCTTGCGGCGGAACTTGCGCCCGGCACCGGACGGCGCATCGCGGCGGCAACGGTGGATCACGGGCTGCGACCTGAAGCCTTGGATGAGGCCGCAAGGGTCGGCGCGATCTGTCGGGGCCTTGGTCTGAGCCACCACATTCTGACATGGGATCACGGCCCCGTCCGTGGCAATCTGATGCAGGCCGCCCGCGCCGCGCGCTATGATCTGCTGGCCGATTGGGCGCGACATGAAGGGCTGACTTCGGTTCTGGTCGCCCATACCGCCGATGATCAGGCCGAGACCTTCCTGATGGAACTGGCGCGGTCTGCGGGGCTGGACGGGCTGACGGGGATGCGACCGGGTTGGGTGCAGGGCGGAATCCGCTTCCTGCGGCCCTTGCTGGGGGCCAGCCGGGCCGAACTGCGCGCCGTTCTGACCGCGCGGGGGCAGGTCTGGATCGAGGACCCGTCCAATGCCGATCCGCGCTATGCCCGGGTCCGGGCGCGCCGTGCGCTGCCGGAACTGGCGCCCCTTGGCATTGATGCCGCAGGGATTACGGCCAGCATGGCGCATTTGCAAAGCGCGCAGGCGGCCTTGCGGCAGATCACCGGGCGAGAGGCCGCGCGCCTGTCGCGCCACGTTGCGGGCATGGTTCAGATCGACCGGCAGGGCTGGTCGGACCTGCCCGCCGAGATCCGCCGCCGGATGCTGCTGGCCGCGATGCAGGAGGTGACGGGCGCCGAATATGCGCCCCGTGCCGCCGCCCTTGGCCGGGTGATCGCGCGCGCCGTTGAGGGCGGCGAGGCCACGCTGGCCGGGTGCCGGATCCGCGCGAAAGGCGACAGTCTGCTGATCCTGCGTGAGGCGAAGGCCGTTTCGGGGCTGATTGCCCGCCCCGGCGCGCTGTGGGACGGGCGCTGGCAGGTCTGCGGTCCTTTTGCCGCCGATATGGAAATCCGCGCCCTTGGCGCTGCTGGACTGACCGGATGCCGCGACTGGCGTGAAACCGGCCTGCCGCGTGAGGCGCTGCTTGTCACGCCTGCAATCTGGCAAGGCCCGGCGCTGGTTGCAGCACCGCTGGCCGGTCAGGACGCGGGATTTTCCGCCCGAATCCTGCCTGCACCCGGGCCATTTGCGTTATCGCATTGAACCCGGCCCCTGAATGTCTATCTTACGCCCAAGCCCTGCGCCGCGACCTGCGGCGCGGCACCTGAGGGAGAGACTTCGTGGGCAATGCACGAAACATCGCGTTCTGGGTCGTACTGTTCGTCCTGATCCTGGCGCTTTTCAATATGTTCAGTGGCGGGTCGAATACGATGTCGTCGCGATCGATTTCCTATTCCGACTTTCTGACCCGCGTCGATGAGGGCGCGGTGGCCAGTGTTGTGCTGGATGGCGAACAGGTGTTGATCCGCACCAAGGACGGTTCGCAGCTTGTAACGATCCGGCCCGAGGGCGACGATATCACTGAACGGCTGATTGCGCAGAATGTCGAGGTCCGGGCCGAGGCACAGGCGCAATCGGGCTTCATGTCGCTGATTTCGCTGTGGTTGCCGTTCCTTGTGCTGATCGGGATCTGGATCTTCTTCATGAACCGGATGCAGGGCGGCGGCAAAGGCGGGGCGATGGGCTTTGGCAAAAGCCGTGCCAAGCTGTTGACCGAAAAGCATGGCCGCGTGACCTTTGACGATGTCGCGGGCATCGACGAGGCCAAGGAAGAACTGGAAGAAATCGTCGAATTCCTGCGCAACCCGCAGAAGTTCAGCCGTCTGGGCGGCAAGATCCCGAAAGGCGCGCTGCTGGTCGGCCCGCCCGGCACCGGGAAAACCCTGCTGGCCCGCGCGATTGCCGGTGAGGCGGGCGTGCCCTTCTTCACCATCTCGGGGTCCGATTTTGTGGAAATGTTTGTCGGCGTCGGCGCAAGCCGTGTGCGGGACATGTTCGAACAGGCCAAGAAGAACGCCCCCTGCATCGTGTTCATCGACGAGATCGACGCCGTGGGCCGGGCCCGTGGCGTGGGCATCGGCGGCGGCAATGATGAACGCGAACAGACGCTGAACCAGCTGCTGGTCGAGATGGACGGATTCGAGGCCAATGAGGGCGTGATCATCGTCGCCGCGACCAACCGCAAGGATGTGCTGGACCCGGCCTTGCTGCGCCCCGGCCGCTTTGACCGACAGATCCATGTGCCCAACCCCGATATCAAGGGGCGTGAAAAGATCCTGAACGTCCATGCCCGCAAGATCCCGCTGGGCCCCGATGTGGACCTGCGCATCATTGCGCGCGGGTGCCCCGGATTCTCGGGTGCAGACCTTGCGAACCTTGTGAATGAGGCCGCGCTGATGGCTGCACGGGTGGGGCGCTCTGTCGTGAAGATGGAGGATTTCGAACACGCCAAGGACAAGGTGATGATGGGCGCGGAACGCCGTTCGATGGTTCTGACCGCCGATCAGAAGGAAAAGACCGCCTATCACGAGGCCGGTCACGCCATTGTCGGCATGACGCTGCCGAAATGCGATCCGGTCTACAAGGCCACGATCATTCCGCGGGGCGGGGCGCTTGGCATGGTGGTCAGCCTGCCCGAAATGGACCGCCTTCAGATGCACAAGGACGAGGCCAAGCAGCGCATCGCGATGACCATGGCCGGGAAAGCCGCCGAGATCATCAAATATGGCGAAGAGGGCGTTTCCTCGGGCCCTGTGGGCGATATCCAGCAGGCGTCGGGTCTGGCCCGCGCGATGGTGATGCGCTGGGGCATGTCCGACAAGATCGGCAATATCGACTATGCCGAGGCGCATGAGGGCTATCAGGGCAATACGGCGGGCTTCTCGGTTTCTGCCGAAACCAAGAAAACCATCGAGGCCGAGGTGAAGGCGCTGATCGACGAGGGCTATGAGGCCGCGCGTCAGATTCTGCTGGAAAAGCCTGAGGAATTCGAGCGTCTGGCCAAGGGTCTGCTGGAATATGAGACGCTGACCGGGGATGAGATCCGCAAGGTTGTTGCGGGCGAACCGCTGGACGGTGACGATGCCGATGACAGCCCTGCGGGCGGTCCGCCCTCATCCGTCATCGCCATTCCCAAGACCCGGCCCCGCAACCCCAAGGGCGGATTGGAACCGGAACCCTCGGCCTGAACGGGGCGGCCTGAACGGGCGATCAGATCTGAACAGCAATGCACCGCGCGGGAAAATCCCCGCGCGGTGTTCGTATGTCATGGCTGGGCCGATGCCCGCCGACAACTTTCGTGCCTGACGATCACCGGTTGCCAAAAGGCGCGGCGCAGACGGATAACGGGCGCGTGAGGCCTGCCCCTGAATGACGGGGCGGCGAGGCAGTTGACCGACCGCATGCAGGGAGACATGACGTGACAGCACCCGACTGGAACCCGGAAAGCTATGCCCGCTATGCCGATCTGCGCCTGCGCCCTGCCACGGATCTGCTGGCGCAGGTCGGGGCGCTGCCGCCCGGTGATCTGGTTGATCTGGGATGCGGCACCGGGGCGGCGGCGGCTGCGCTGCGCGCGCGCTATTTGGATCGGGCGCTGCTGGGGCTCGATGCCTCATCTGCGATGCTGGAACGGGCGGCGGAAACAGGGGCCTATGTGGCGCTGATCGAGGCAGATTTGCGGGACTGGGCGCCGGAACGCCCACCGGCGTTGATCTTTTCCAATGCAGCACTGCAATGGCTGGGTGATCATGCCGCGTTGATGCCGCGCCTTGCCGCCATGCTAGCCCCCGGCGGCGTGCTGGCGGTGCAGATGCCACGCCAATGGGGCGCGCCCTCGCACCGGTTTCTGCGCGATATTGCGGCGGCGCATTTTCCCGGACGCTTTGAACCCGACTCGTCTTCGCCTGTCGCCACGGCGGCGGAGTATTGGCGGATGCTGTCCGGACTGGGCCGGATAAAGGCTTGGGAAACCGACTATGTGCAGTATCTGGGCCCAGTGACCGAAGGCCATCCGGTGCGTCATTTTACCCAGTCGACCGCGATGCGCCCGGTGGCCGAACGTCTGGACGCGGCGGAACTGGCGCAGTTTCTGACCGCCTATGACACGGCCCTTGCCGCCGCCTATCCGATTTTGCCTGATGGGGGGGCGCTGATGCCCTTCCGCCGGGTCTTTTTCGTGCTGGAGGTCTGATCGTGGCGGCCTTGCGCAAGACCGGTCTGACCGGGCGGATCGTCTGGCTGGGGTTGGTCCGCGATCGCAGCACTGCCCTGCCATCTGCCGCGGTGGATCGGATCGAGGCCCGGTTTTCTGGCCCGGAGGGTGAGGCCCATGGCGGGCTGACGCGCCCCTCTTGTTCGCGCGTGCTGGCGCAATATCCGCGCGACACCGAGATCCGCAACACGCGGCAATTCTCGGTCCTGTCGGCAGAAGAACTGGATGAGATCGCGGCCGGGATGGGCCTTGCAACGCTGGACCCTGCCTTGCTGGGCGCAACGATGGTGATCGCCGGACTGCCGGATTTCACGCATCTGCCGCCCTCAAGCCGCCTTCAGGGCGCGGGTGGGGCGACACTTGTGGTCGATATGGAAAACCGCCCCTGCCAGTTGCCTGCCCCCTTTATCGAGCGGGCCCATCCGGGGCAGGGGGCTGCGTTCAAATCGGCGGCCAAGGGGCGGCGAGGCGTGACCGCATGGGTGGAGCGCGAAGGGCTGTTCCGGCTGGATGAACCGATCAGCCTGCATATCCCCGATCAACGCCCCTGGGCGGGGCCGGGCATGTTCGCGTGAAATCAAGGGTCAGATCAGGGCCAGCACGGCGCCTGACAGCGCAAAGCTGAAACCGAGGGCGGTGGTAAAGAGAATCCTTGCCGGATGCATGGTCGTTCCTTTCCGTTCGCCTGTCAACGCGCCGTCCCCCGGATCCGTTCCGTTATAGGGTGGCATCGGACGGCATCGTTTCGCGTGGCAGACCGGCGGTCGCGGGGCCGGATGCGCAGCGGGGCCAGAGGCCGGGCAACAGGGCCAAGGCGAATTTGGCGGGGTTTGGGTCGCAATCGCGCCCTTCCGGGGGCTTCGGGGCCGTTACATCTTGGCTCAACGAATCGTGGCACGGGACCGGAAGGCCCGTTGCCGGACGCAAAATGCCAAGGAGGGCCAACCAGATGGGATTCAGGACCGATATCGAGATCGCCCGCGACGCGAAGAAGAAACCGATCATGGAAATCGGCGCGAAACTGGGCATCCCGGCCGAGCATCTGCTGCCTTACGGCCATGACAAGGCCAAGGTCGGGCAGGATTTCATTCGCAGCATCGCCGACCGCCCGGATGGCAAGCTGATCCTTGTCACCGCGATCAACCCGACCCCCGCGGGTGAAGGCAAGACCACCACCACGGTCGGTCTGGGCGACGGTCTGAACCGCATCGGCAAGAAGGCTGTGATCTGCATCCGCGAAGCCAGCCTTGGCCCGAATTTCGGGATGAAAGGCGGGGCCGCAGGCGGCGGCATGTCGCAGGTCGTTCCGATGGAAGAGATGAACCTGCATTTCACCGGCGATTTCCATGCGATCACCTCGGCGCATAACCTGCTGTCGGCGATGATCGACAATCACATCTACTGGGGCAATGAACTGGCCATCGACGAACGTCGCATCGTCTGGCGCCGCGTCATGGACATGAATGACCGTGCGCTGCGCGACATGGTGGTGAACCTTGGCGGCGTCGCCAACGGCTTTCCGCGCCAGACCGGGTTTGACATCACGGTGGCCTCCGAGGTCATGGCGATCCTGTGCCTTTCCAACGATCTTGAGGATCTGCAAAAGCGCCTCGGCGATATCGTCGTCGCCTACACGCGTGAGAAAAAGCCGATCTATGCCCGCGACATCAAGGCCGACGGCGCGATGACGGTGCTGCTGAAGGACGCGATGCAGCCCAACCTTGTGCAGACGCTGGAAAACAACCCGGCCTTCGTGCATGGCGGTCCGTTTGCCAATATCGCCCATGGCTGCAACTCGGTCATCGCGACGAAAACCGCGCTGAAACTGGGTGACTATGTCGTGACCGAGGCCGGTTTCGGCGCCGATCTGGGGGCCGAGAAGTTCTTTGACATCAAATGCCGCAAGGCGGGTCTGAAACCGGCAGCGGCGGTGATCGTGGCCACGGTGCGCGCGATGAAGATGAACGGCGGTGTCGCCAAGGCCGATCTGGGCGCGGAAAATGTCGATGCCGTGAAAAAGGGCTGCCCGAACCTTGGCCGCCACATCTCCAACGTGAAATCCTTTGGTGTGCCGGTTGTCGTCGCGATCAACCATTTCCATTCCGACACCGATGCCGAGATCGAGGCCGTGAAGGCCTATGTCACGGCGCAGGGCTCCGAGGCGGTGCTGTGCAAGCATTGGGCGCAGGGGTCGGCCGGAGTCGAGGATCTGGCCAATACCGTGGTTCGTATGGCGGAATCCGGTTCCTCCAGCTTCGCGCCGCTTTATCCCGATGACATGCCGCTGTTCCAGAAGATCGAGACCGTCGCCAAGCGCATCTATCACGCGGATGAGGTTCTGGCCGACAAATCGGTGCGTGATCAGCTCAAGGCATGGGAGGCGGCGGGCTATGGCCATCTGCCGGTCTGCATGGCCAAGACGCAATATTCCTTTACGACTGATCCGAACGTCCGTGGTGCG
This sequence comes from Szabonella alba, assembly GCF_016765775.1. Lineage (GTDB taxonomy): Bacteria > Pseudomonadota > Alphaproteobacteria > Rhodobacterales > Rhodobacteraceae > Szabonella > Szabonella alba. Next base: position 303,049 of record NZ_JAESVN010000001.1, read on the forward strand.
CCCACGGGCCATTCCGTGCCGGTGCGCGAGGTGCGTCTTTCGGCGGGGGCAGGGTTCATCGTGGTGATCTGCGGGGAAATCATGACCATGCCGGGCCTGCCGCGCGTGCCCTCGGCCGAGGTGATCCGACTGAATGATGCGGGGCAGGTCGAGGGCCTGTTCTGAGGCAAAACCCCGCGTTGCGCTTTTCCCCCCGGCCCCTTAACTGGGGCCGGACTGGAAAGGGGAAAGCCGATGCGTAAACCTGCCGAATGTCGATCCATGGCCGATATCCGCGCCGAGATCGACCGGATCGACGAAAGCCTTGTGCGGCTGCTGGCAGAGCGCGCGACCTATATCGACCGCGCCGCCGAGATCAAGTCCGAGGCCGATCTTCCGGCACGGATCGAGGACCGGGTCGAACAGGTGGTCGCCAATGTCCGGGCCCATGCCGGGGCCCGGGGCCTTTCGCCCGAACTGGTCGAGATGCTGTGGCGCGGCTTGATCGACTGGTCCATCGCGCGGGAGGAAAACCGGCTGGGCCCCGACAGTTTGCGCAAGGTGTGACGGGGCTTCGCAATGCGTGACAGGGCTGACGCCGGGCGGCCAGGACCAGCGCGGGCAAGTTGATTTCTGGCGGTTTCGGTATGGGCCGGAACCTAGAACGAACCGAAACAGGGAGTGACGGCATGACGGCCAAGGTGATCGACGGCAAGGCCTTCGCGGCTGAAGTGCGGGCGCAGGTGGCCCGGCATGTGACACGGCTGAAACAGGAAAACGGCCTGACGCCCGGCCTTGCCGTGGTGCTGGTGGGCGAAGATCCGGCCTCCGAGGTCTATGTCCGCAACAAGGGCAAGCAGACCGTCGAATGCGGTATGACCAGCTTTGAGCACAAGCTGGAGGCCGATACGTCCGAGGGTGATCTTCTGGACCTGATCGCGCGGCTGAATGCCGATTCGGCGGTGCATGGCATTCTTGTGCAACTGCCGCTGCCGGGGCATCTGAATTCCGATCTGGTCATCAATTCCATCGACCCTGCCAAGGATGTGGACGGCTTCCACATCTCGAATGTGGGCCTGCTGGGCACAGGGCAGAAATCCATGGTGCCCTGCACGCCGCTGGGATGCCTGATGATGCTGCGCGATCATCACGGATCGCTTTCGGGGCTGAATGCCGTGGTCGTGGGCCGGTCGAACATCGTCGGCAAGCCGATGGCGCAGCTTCTGCTGGGGGACAGCTGCACCGTGACCATCGCGCATAGCCGCACCAAGGATCTGGCCGAGGTCTGCCGCCGCGCCGATATTCTGGTCGCCGCCGTGGGCCGGGCCGAGATGATCCCGGGCGACTGGGTGAAACCGGGGGCGACTGTCATTGATGTGGGCATCAACCGCGTGGAACGGGACGGCAAGACGCGGCTGCTGGGTGATGTCGCCTATGACGGCGCGGCGGCGGTCGCCGGGGCGATCACGCCGGTTCCGGGCGGGGTGGGGCCGATGACCATTGCCTGCCTGCTGGCCAATACGCTGACGGCCTGCTGCCGCGCCAATGGCCTGCCCGAGCCTGAGGGCCTGACGGCCTGAAGCGGGGCGTCCTCCGGTCTAGCGGGGGCCCCCGTCTACCGGGATCATCGTGCCCTGCAGGATCGCGATACAGGTCTCGCGCTCCCCGGCGCGGGCAAACACCTCGGCTGTCACCACGCTCAGCCTGCGGCCCGCCTTTACCACGCGGCCGCGCGCGATCAGCGCCTCCCCCAAGGCCGGGGCCAGCAGGTTGATCTTGGCCTCGACCGTCATCACCTCGCGGTCCTCGGGCATCAGGCTCAGCGCGGCAAAGCCCGCCGCCGTATCGGCCAGCGCGAAAGTGACCCCGGCATGGCCCGCACCCTGCTGCTGCCGCCCGCCCGGCAGGATCGGCGCGGTGATCTCCACCCTCCCCGGTTCCAGCGCGGTGATCCGCGCCTGAAGTGTCTCCATCAGGCTTTGTGCGGCGAAACTCTGGCGGATGCGGTCGGACATGCGGGGCCTCAAAGCGGGAAGGGGATCGGCTGCTGCCCGGTCAGAATGGCCATGGCGGGTCGCGCCAGCAAGCCTGAAAAGACCGGATCGCGGCAGTCCATCCCGCCGGTATAGGTGCCGAAAGCGGGCAGGATCACCCGGTTTGCATCGGTCAGGAAACATGGGCGCAGGCGTCCGGCCAGCCGCGCCTTGGGGTGGTAATGGCCCGAAACCTCCCCTGTCGCGCCCGGTTCGGCATTATGGCGAAAGACCAGCGGCCCGATCTGCACATCCGCGCGCAGACTGCCTGCCAGACCGCCCGGCCCCGGATCGTGATTGCCGGTGATCCAGATCCAGTCGCGCCCCGCCATCATCCGTAACAGCCAGTCGCGATGCGCCTCTGCCAGTTCCCCGGCTGCCGCATCATCGTCGAAACTGTCACCCAGACAGATTACCCGCGCGGGGTTCCGTGCTGAAACCTCTGCCTCCAGTCGTTCCAGCGTGGCCTCGGTCTCATAGGGGGGCAGCAGCGCGCCCCCGCGCCGCGCGAACCGCCCCGAGCGGCCCAGATGCAGGTCTGACACCACCAGCACACGCGGCCCCGGCCACCAGAGCGCCCCCGACCCAAGGGCCTCCAGCGCCTCGCCCTGCAGCCGCAGCGCATAACCGGGCACGATGCGGCCTCCCTTTCATCCTTGTGAAAAAACCTCGGGGGGGCAGGGGGGCAGCGCCCCCCGCCCGGCGGGCATCCGGCGCGTCAGGCGTCCAGCTGCGCCGCGACATCTTCGGGGATGTCGAAATTATGGGTGACGGTTTGCACATCGTCATCCTCTTCCAGAAGGTCGATCAGCCGCATCAGCTTCTGCGCGGTGTCCAGATCCACCTCGGTGCGGCTTTGCGGGCGCCAGACCAGTTTCGATTCGGTCGATTCCCCCAGAGCCGTTTCCAGCGCGTCCGAGACATCCGACAGATCCTCGACCTTGCAATAGATCCAGTGGCCGTCTTCGTCGCTTTCGACATCCTCGGCACCGGCCTCAAGTGCGGCCATCATCACCGTATCGGCATCCCCCGCCGTGGCGGGATAGGAAATTTCCCCCACCCGGTCGAAGCTGTGCGCGACCGACCCGGTGGTGCCCAGATTGCCGCCTGCCTTGGTGAAATAGCTGCGCACATTCGACGCCGTGCGGTTCAGGTTGTCCGTCATCGCCTCGACGATGATCGCGATCCCGTTGACGCCGTAGCCTTCATAGCGGATCTCGGTGTAATCTTCGGCATCGCCGCCCTGGCTTTTCTTGATCGCGCGGTCGATCACATCCTTGGGCATGGATTGCGCTTTGGCGGCCTTCACGGCCAGTCGCAGGCGCGGATTTTTTTCAGGATCGGGGTCGCCCATCTTGGCGGCCACGGTGATCTCCTTGGCGAATTTGGAGAACATCTTGGAGCGCAGCTTGTCCTGCTTGCCCTTGCGGTGCTGGATATTCGCCCATTTGGAATGGCCTGCCATGACGCTTTCTCCGATCCGGTCGCTGGTTGTCGCCTTGCCTATACATGCCGCAAAGCCCTTCCCGCAAGGCGTGGGCTGCCCTTCAGAACGGGAAAAAGAACGGGATCAGCAGGCTCATCACCACCATTAGCAGAATGTTCAGCGGCACCCCGATGCGCAGGAAATCGGTAAAGCGGTATCCGCCCGGCCCGTAGACCAGCGTATTGGTCTGGTATCCGATGGGGGTCGAGAAACTGGCCGAGGCCCCGAACATCACCGCCACGATCAGGGGGCGCGGATCGACACCCAGTGACAGGCCCAGCCCGATGGCGATGGGGGTCAGGATCACGGCCACGGCATTGTTGGACACAAGCTCGGTCAGGATCGAGGCCAGGCTGTAGACCGCAAAAATCATGACCCATGGCGGCAGTCCGGCAAGAGAGGGGGCAATCGCATTGACGATCAGTTGCACCGCGCCGGAATGGTCCAGCCCGGTGCCGACCGCCAGCATGGCAAAGATCATCGCCAGCAGCCGCCCCTCGATGAATCCGAATGCCTCATCCGCGTCGATGCAGCGCGTGACCAGAATGACCGCGACGCCCAGCAATGACAGGATCACGATCGGCGCGAGATTGAGCGCGGAAAGTCCGACCACCGCGACCAGAACCCCGATCACGATGGGCGCATGGCCGCGCCGATAGGCGCGTTCGGACGGGGCCGAGATATCGACCATATCCATATCGACCGACAGCCGCTGGATATCCGCCCCCGCGCCTTCCAGCAGCAGTGTGTCACCGACCTGCACCACCAGATCATCCAGTTGCCGCCCGATGTTCTGGTTGCGCCGGTGCACGGCCAGCGGATAGACGCCATAGCGCCGCCGCAGGCGCATCGACCCAAGGGATCGCCCGACCATCCGGCAGCCCGGGGTAATCAGCACCTCGACGGTCGTCGTCTGCACCGAGGACAGTTTGTCCACCAGCCGCAATTCCTTGTTCGACTGCAGCGCCAGCACCTCGGACATGGGTGTGCGCAGCACGACCCGGTCGCCCGGCTCCAGCACGACCGAGCCCATGTCTCGCCGAAGGCTTGCATCGCCGCGCAGCACATCCACCACCCGCATACTGTCGCGGCGGAACAGTTCCACCTCATCCACCTTGCGACCGATCAGGGCGGAATCGTCGGGAATCGCGACCTCGGTGAAGAATTTCATCTTGGAGCGGTCGCCCAGAATCATGCCCATGCTGTCGCGGTCGGGCAGGGCGCGGCGCGCGAACAGGAACAGATAGGCAATCCCGATCAGCGACAGTACGATACCCAAGGGTGTGATCTCGAATATCCCGAACGGTTCCAGCCCCTGCGCGCGCACCACCCCGTCAACCAGCAGGTTGGTCGAGGTGCCGATCAGCGTGACTGTGCCCCCGAAAATCGCAAGATAGCTGAGCGGGATCATGACCTTGGAGGCCGACAGCCGCATCTGGCGGGCCAGTTGCATGAAGACCGGGATCATGACCACCACGATGGGGGTGTTGTTCATGAAGGCCGACATGAAGATGATTGCGAAGGTCAGCCCGGTCAGGGTGATGACGGGCCGCGCCTCGACATTGCGGGCGGCGAGTTGTGTCACCCAGTCCAGTGCGCCCGTGCGCACCAGCCCGCCCACGATGACGAACATTGCCGCAATCGTCCAGGGTGCATGATTCGACAGAACGCGCAGCGCGTCATCCTGCGGCAGGATGCCAAGGATCAGCATGACTGCCGCCCCGGCCAGGGCCGTCACTTCAACCGGGAAGGTTTCCCGCACGAACAGGGTCAGCATGGCCAGCACGATGGCGATGGCCGCCCAGGCCTGCATGGTTCCGCTCAGGTCAATGCCGAACATGGCCCCTCTCTTTTCACCCCTTAAACGACCGGCGAGGCGGCCGGTGCACCCGTCAATGCGGCCCGGCGGGGCCGGACCAGCGACAATCCCGCCAGCATCACCGCCATTGCCGCCCAAAGGAAGGGCGAAAACCGTTCGCCCAGCAGGATCATGGCCCAGATCACGCCGGACGCGGTCACGATGTAGGAACATTGGGCAGCAAAGACCGCCCCTGCCCGCGCGGCAAGCCAGACATAACCGACATAGGCCAGCGCATGGATCGCGGCCGAGCCGATCAGCGCGGCCTCGGCCAGCCCATAGCTGCGGACCGGAGAGATGAACTGTCCCGAGCCAAGCGCCAGCGGCAGCGAGATCACCATGCCGATGACCGAGGCCAGAAACATCGCCTGCACCGCGTCCAGACCCGCCGTGCCCTTCAGCGCGACATAATTGCCTTCCATCGCGTAGAAAAGCGGCGCGATTAGCGCCAGCGGCAGAAAGGCCACCATGGCGGGGTCGGGCAGGCTTGTCCCCGGCAGCGCGATCAGCGCGACCGCCCCCAGCCCCAGCAGCAGCCCGATCACCCGCCGCGCGCTGAAGCGGTCCATGCCAAGCGCCAGCGCCATCGGGAAGGACAGCAGCGGCACCATCGAAATCAGGATCGACATGACGCCCGAGGGCAGGCGCGCGATGGACAGATAGAAGGTGGTATTGGGCACGATGGTGCCCAGAACCGCCACGACCAGTGCGAATTTCAGCCCGGCCCGGGTGATCGGCAGGGGGCGGCCCTGCGCCAGCGCCAGAAACCCCAGAACGACCGTGCAGACCACGGTATGCCAGAAGATCAGGCCGAAATGCCCATGCCCGGTCGAGACCGCAATCTTGCCCAGTGGCTGCGTCAACCCCCAGCCAAAGCCGGTGACCAGCAGGACCATGGCGAACAGGCCGCGCTGGTTCAAGGCCGCGCTTCCTGCAGCCGCCCGCCAAGGCGCACCATGGCGATCCGGCTGGCGCGCCCGGTGCGGTCATCGGTCTCGACATAGACACCCGAAATCGTTGCGGGACCTGCGGCGGGTTCGAACCGCGCCTTGGGCATGCCGGTCACGAAACGGCGCAACGGCTCCAGCTTTTCCATGCCGATCACGCTGTCATAATCGCCGCACATGCCCGCATCGGTCAGATAGGCGCAGCCGCCTTGCAGGATCTGCGCATCGGCGGTTGGCACATGGGTATGGGTGCCGACGACAAGGCTGGCGCGCCCGTCGCACCAATGGCCCATGGCCATTTTTTCCGATGTCGCCTCGCAATGCATGTCGACAATCACCGCCTGCGCCGCCCCGCCCAAGGGATGTGCTTTCAGCACAGGCTCAATGGCGGAAAACGGATCGTCAAAGGGCCGTTTCATGAAGACCTGACCCAGCACCTGCGTGACCAGAACCTTGCGGCCCTGTGTCGCCTCATAAAGCCGCGCACCCTTGCCCGGCGCGCCCTTGGCATAGTTCAGGGGGCGCAGGATGCGCGGTTCGGTCTCGATGAATTGCAGCATGTCCTTCTGGTCGAAGGCATGGTCGCCCAATGTGACGCAATCGGCCCCCGCCGCCAGCAGGATCCTGGCATGGGCCGGTGTCAGGCCCGCGCCGGAACTGGCATTCTCGCCATTCACAACGACGAAATCGAGCCCCCATTCGGCGCGCAGCGCGGGCAGCCGCTCGGTCAGGGCCGACCGCCCCGAACGCCCCATAACATCGCCAAGAAACAACAGCTTCATGCCGTTTCGATAGGCGGCAGCGCGGCCAAGGGCAAGGAAAATCGCGTGGTGGCGCGCCTGTCGGGGCCGCACTGCCTGCGACGGACCATTGCAGCGACGCCCGGGGCGACTATCTTCGCGACTATGACCGCTTTGCCCGCCGCTTTGACCGATTGGATGACCGCCCGGGGCTGGCGGCTGCATCCGCATCAGACCGCGATGCTGGACCGCGCAGCGGATGCGGCGACCTTGCTGATCGCGCCCACCGGGGGCGGCAAGACGCTGGCGGGGTTCCTGCCGACGCTGGCTGAGTTGGGGGCAGAACAGGCCTTGGCCCCCGACGGGCGGCCTGCACCCGGTCTGCATACGCTCTATGTCTCGCCGCTCAAGGCGCTGACAGCGGATATCCGGCGCAATCTGCGCAGCCCGGTCGAAGGGGCGGGACTTGCGATCCGGATCGAGGACCGCACCGGCGATACCGGACAGCACCAGCGCCGCCGCCAGCGCGCCGATCCGCCGCATATCCTGCTGACCACGCCCGAAAGCCTCGCGCTGATGCTGAGCTATCAGGATGCGCCACGCATCTTTGCAGGCCTCAAACGGGTGATCGTCGATGAGATCCATGCGCTGGCCGAAAGCAAGCGGGGCGATCAGCTGATGCTGGGGCTGGCACGCCTGGAGCGGCTTGCGCCCGGAATGCGCCGGGTCGGGCTGTCGGCCACGGTTGAGGATCCCCCTGCCCTTGCGCGCTTTCTGGCGCCCGGCGGGGCAGGGCTTCTGATGGCCGATCCCGGGCCAGAGCCCGACATTGCCATGCTGCCGACCGCGATCCCGCCGCCCTGGGCCGGGGGCGGGGCGCATCATGCCATCCCCGAGATTCTGGAACAGGTGCGCAGCCATCGCACGACCTTGATCTTTCACAACACCCGTGCGCAGGCCGAGCTGTTTTTTCATGCGGTCTGGTTGCAGAATTCGGACAATCTGCCGATCGCGATCCATCACGGATCGCTTGCGCGCGACCAGCGCGAAAGGGTCGAGGCTGCGATGACGGCGGGGGCCCTGCGCGCCGTGGTCTGCACCGGAACGCTGGATCTGGGCATCGACTGGGGCGATGTCGATCTGGTCATTCAGGTCGGCGCGCCCAAGAACGTCAAACGTCTGGTGCAGCGGATCGGCCGCGCAAACCACCGCTATAACGCGCCCTCCAAGGCGCTGCTGGTGCCCGCGAACCGCTTTGAGGTGGTGGAATGTCACGCCGCACTTGAGGCCGTGCGCGCCCGTGATCTGGATGGTGAACCACGCGGACCTGGCCCGCTGGACGTTCTGTGCCAGCATATCCTTGCCACCGCTGCCGCCGGTCCTTTCGACGCCTCCGCCCTTTATGATGAGGTCCGTCAGGCCGGTCCCTATGCTGCGCTGTCCCGCGCCGATTTCGATGCCTGTCTCGATTTCGCGGCCACGGGCGGCTATGCGCTGCGCGCCTATGACCGCTGGCAAAGGCTGATGCTGCGCGACGGGTGCTGGCAGTTGCGCGATCCGCGCAGCGCCGCGGTGATCCGGCAGAATCTGGGCACGATCATCGGCACGGAAACCCTGAAGGTGCGGATGCGCAACCGCGCAGGCGGCGCGCCGCTGGGGGAGGTCGAGGAAAGTTTTGCCGCGACCCTGACCCCCGGCGATACCTTCCTGATCGGCGGACAGGTCGTGCGCTATGAGGGCCTGCGCGAGATGGTGGTGGAAGTGTCGCGCCAGCCCGGGCGCGATCCGAAGGTCGCGGTGTTCGGCGGCACGAAATTCGCCACCTCGACCAAGCTGACCGAGCGCATTCTTGCGCTATTCGCCTCGGGTGACTGGTCGGGCCTGCCCCCGGCCACTGCCGGTTGGCTGGACCTTCAACAGCAGGTCAGCCAATTGCCGCAGGCAGGCCGGCTGCTGATCGAAGGCTTCCCGCATGAGGGGCGCGACCATCTGTGCCTTTACGGGTTCGCGGGCCGCAATGCACAGCAGACGCTGGGTCTGCTGGTCACCAAGCGGATGGAAGAGGAAGGCCTTGCGCCGCTGGGATTTGTCGCCACGGATTATGCGACGCTGATCTGGGGGCTGGAGCCGGTTCACGATCCGGCACCATTGCTCGACGCCGCGCGGCTGCGCGATGGGCTGGAGCAGTGGCTGGGTGGCAATGCGGTGATGAAACGCACCTTCCGCGCCTCGGCGATCATTGCCGGGCTGATCGAGCGCAGCCATCAGGGGCGGCGGAAATCGGGGCGGCAGGCGACATTCTCCTCGGATATCCTTTATGACACCTTGCGTCGCTATGACCCTGATCACCTGCTGCTGCGCATCACGCGGGATGAGGCGATGCGCGGCCTTGTCGATTTCGAGCGGATCGAACAGATGCTGGCCCGCACCGAAGGGCGCATCGACTGGCGCCAGCCGGGCCGGGTGACACCGCTGGCGGCGCCGCTGTTTCTGGAACCGGGCAAGGTTCCGGTCGATGGCGCAGGGCGGGAGCGTCTGATGCAGGAGGCATCCCGCCGGTTGCTGGAGGCGGCGGGGCTGGCTTGACCTTTGCCCACGTGACTCAGTCAGGCAGGCGCGATCAGCACCTGCGCTGCGGCGGCCCGGATGGCCCGTGTCAGCGGCGCAAGCGTCCTTCGCCCCAGACGCGTTGCCTGCCAGTAAAGCGGCACATCCAGCGGATGATCGGGAGAAAGGTCGCACAATTCCCCCTGCATCAGCAAATCTGCAATCAGTGCTTCGGGATTCATGCCCCAGCCCATGCCCAGCCGGGCCGCCTCGACAAAGCCCTGACTTGAGGCCAGCCTATGGGTGGGTGGGGTCAGGCGCGCGCCGGTCCGGGCAAAGATCCAGTCGCGCTGCAGGCGGTCCTTGTCGGAAAAGGTGATGGCGGGTGCCCGTGCCAGTGTCGCGGCATCCGCGCCCCCCGGCATCCAGCGGGCCATGAAGTCCGGGCTGGCCGTCGCACGATAGCGCAGCGCCCCCAGCGGGATCGTGTCGCAGCCCTGCAACGGGCCGGGATGGCCGGTGATCGCCGCCGCGACCTCACCCCGCCGCAGCCAATCCTGCGAATGGTCCTGATCGTCGATCACCAGATCGAACAGCATGTCGGGAAACGCTGCCAGCGCGGGCAGAACCCATGTCGCCAGACTGTCGGCATTGACGGCGATGCGCAGCACCGGCAGATCCCCGGTGGCCAGCGGCAGATCCTGCGCCAGCGCGGTCTCCATCAACGCCACCTCTTCCAGATGGCGGATCAGGCGCAGCCCCGGTTCGGTGGCGCGGCATGGCTGACCGCGCCGGACCAGCAGCGTGCCCAGACGTTCCTCCAGCGCCTTGATGCGCTGCGATACGGCCGAGGGGGTGATGGCCAGCGCCGCGGCGGCATGCTCGAACGAGCCGCGGCGGTGCACGGCGGCAAGGGTTGCAAGCTGGGCATAGTCGAGCATTAGGAAAACTTAATCAGCCTGATTTAAATTTATTTTACTTCATCAGATCAGCCATGCCAAGTCGGGGCGCAGGATGGAGGTCGGCATGACGGCATTGCAGGCAGGACTGGCGGGATACGGGCTGGCGCTCGGGCTGATTGCGGCGATCGGGGCGCAGAATGCCTTTGTGCTGCGGCAGGGGCTGCGGCGTGAACATATCGGCTGGGTGGTGTTTGTCTGCGCGACCTCGGATGCGGCGCTGATCGCGGCGGGGGTTGCCGGGTTCGGGCGGATCTCGGCGGCGCTGCCCTGGTTCGGGTCGGCGATGCTCTGGCTGGGCGTGGTGTTCCTGACCGTCTATGGCGCGCTGCGGTTCCGGGCTGCCCTGCGCGGCGGAGAGGCGCTGCGCCCGGCGGAAAGCGCCCCGGCGCACCTGTCTTCAGTGCTGGCGACCTGCCTTTTGCTGACATGGGCCAATCCGCATGTCTATCTGGATACGGTCGTGCTGATCGGGGCGGTTTCGGCGCAATATGCGCCGCAGGGGCTGGCCTTCGGGCTGGGCGCGATGCTGGCCTCGGCCAGTTTCTTTACCGTGCTGGGTTACGGTGCGCGGCTGCTGGCCCCGGTCATGGCGCGGCCCCGGGCCTGGGTCGTGCTGGAGGCGCTGGTCGGGCTGGTGATGTGGGCGATTGCCGCCAGCCTTGCGCTGCGCGGACTGGGCGCGGATTAGCCCGGGTCTGGTCGTCGCCCGACTGCGCGATCCGCCCCCTCGTTTTTCTGTCCAAAAATATCCCCCGGGGGGGGGAATGCCACAATCGGGCCTGTCAGAATCTTCGAGGCTCAGCCCATCCGCGCCAGCGCCTCTTCGATCCGGGCCACGTCGACGGGGTTGTTGAGTTCCCAGAACACGCGCCCCCGCGCCTCGACCTCGACACAGGCCATGGGCACGCCGTTTTCCAGAAAACGCAGCTGCTCCAGCCCTTCATTGCGTTCCAGTGGTCCGGCCTGCCAGCCCTGATAGGCGGCCAGCGCCGAAGGGCGATAGGCGTAGATGCCGACATGATGAAAGACCGGGATCGGCAATTCGTGGTTTTCCGGCGTGTAGGGGATCACTTCCTTCGAGAAATAAAGCGCGCGCATGTCGCGGCCGAAAACTGCCGTGGTGCCGCCCACCCGGCCCGCATGGCGGTCGGCGCGGAAATGGTCGACCGTATGGGCATCGCAGCGGATCACCGGGGTTGCACATTGGAAATCGGGCGCGTCGTGCATTGCATCGACCAGCGCCTCGACAAACCAGGGCGGGGTCAGCGGCGCATCGCCCTGCAGATTGACGATCAGATCGGCATCAAGCCCCGCCCGCGTCACCGCATCGGCGCAGCGCATCGTGCCGTTTTCGCATTGGTCCGAGGTCATGATGACCGAGGCGCCGAAAGCCTCTGATGCTTCGCGGATGCGTTCATCATCGGTCACGACATGCACGGCGTCGATGCCGCGCGCCTGCATCGCGGCCTCCCAGCTGCGCTGGATCAGCGATTTCGTCACCCCGTCCGGCCCGCGCAGGCCCACAAGCGGCTTGCCCGGATAGCGGGAGGAGGCATAGCGGGCAGGAATGAGGATGACGGTTTTCATGGAGATCCCTTCAATGGACGCCTGCGCGCAGGCAGTCATGGATATGCAGAAGGCCCAGCGGGCGGCCCTCGGGGTCGGTCACCACCAGAAGGGTGATCTTGCGCGCATTCATCAGCGCCACCGCCTCGGCGGCCAGCATTTCGGGTGGCGCGGTCAGCGGGCTGCGGGTTGCGACCTCCCCGGCCGTGCGGGTCATCAGGCCAGTCATGTTGCGGCGCAGGTCGCCATCGGTGATGACCCCGGCAAGGCGGCCGTCCTGCACCACGGCTGCGGTGCCGAACCCCTTTTGCGTCATGACCAGCAGCGTTTCGGCCATGGGCGTATCGCGGGCGACCAGCGGCAGGTCGTCACCGCCGCGCATCAACTGTCCCACCCGCGCCAGTCTTGCCCCCAGCCGCCCGCCGGGATGGAAGGTGCGGAAATGCTCCGGCTCGAATCCCCGCCGCTCCATCAGCGCCACGGCCAGCGCATCGCCAAGCGCCAGCGCCATGGTGGTCGAGGTGGTGGGGGCAAGCCCCATCGAACAGGCCTCGGGGGCGGGGGGCAGGATCAGCCGCAGATCGGCGGCCATGGCCAGCGTGCTGCCGGGCCGCCCGCAAAGCGCCACCAGCACGATGCCGAAGCGGCGGGTATGGGCAATCAGATCGCCCAGTTCGGTCGTCTCGCCCGAATTGGACAGCGCGATGACCAGATCGGCCCCGGTGATGGCGCCAAGGTCACCATGGCTCGCCTCTCCGGCATGGATGAAATGGGCCGGCGTTCCGGTGGAGGAAAGCGTTGCCGCGATCTTGCGCGCGATATGGCCGGATTTCCCGATGCCCGACAGGATGACCCGGCCCGGCGTTTCAAGAATACGTTCCACCACCGCCGGAAAGTCGCCGGGCAGCGCGCCTGCCAGTGTCAGCAGCGCCTCGGCCTCGATCCGCAGCACACGGGCGGCGGTCTCGGGCACGCCCTCGGGGGGGATCGGCGGCGGTGTCTGGGTCATGCGGCGGGCCTTTGCGGGCGATGGGATTTCGGTTCTGCCAGCGGACCCCGGGGGCCCCTTGCGCTTTCTCCCCCGAAGCTGCCGCGGATGCAAGCGCGGCCCGGATGGGGAGCAGGTCAGGGCGTCGACATGGGGCGCGGCGCGGGGGATTGCAACTTTGCCCCGCGCGGGACAGTTTGCAAGGCGACAGGAAGCCAGAACAGAGGCAGCGGGATGAACGGATCGGGGCGGGCCATACTGGTGACGGGCGGGGCGGGATATATCGGCGCCCATGCCTGCAAGGTTCTGGCCCGGGCGGGCTATGTCCCCGTTACCTATGACAATCTGGAAACCGGCTGGCGTGAGGCGGTCCGCTTTGGCCCGTTCGAACAGGGCGATGTGCAGGACCGCGCCCGTCTGGATGAGGTGTTTTCGCGCTGGCAGCCTGCGGCGGTGATGCATTTCGCCGCCCTCAGTCAGGTCGGTGAGGCGATGCGCGATCCGGGCCGCTACTGGCGCGTCAATGTCGCGGGCTCGCTGACACTGGTTGAGGCGGCACTGGCGGCGGGCTGCCGCGATATGGTGTTTTCCTCGACCTGTGCCACCTATGGCGATCAGGACGGGGTCGATGTGGATGAGGACACACCACAGGCCCCGATCAATGCCTATGGCGCCTCGAAACGCGCGATTGAGGACATGCTGCGCGATTTCGGGGCCAGCCGGGGGCTGCGTTCGGTGATCTTTCGCTATTTCAATGTGGCAGGGGCGGATCCCGAGGCCGAGGTTGGCGAATGGCATCAGCCCGAGACCCATCTGGTGCCGCTGATGCTGCAGGCCATCGAGGGGCTTCGGCCCGCGCTGACCCTGCATGGCACGGATTACCCCACGCCCGACGGCACCTGCATCCGCGATTATGTGCATGTGATGGATCTGGTCGATGCGCATGTTCTGGGCCTGCGCTGGCTTGAGGCCGGAAAGGACAGCCGGGTGTTCTGCCTGGGAACGGGCAAGGGCTTTTCCGTGCGGGAGGTGATCGACGCCTCGCGCGCGGTGACCAATCGCGAGGTGCCCATGATCGAGGGGGCAAGGCGCGAGGGCGATGCCGTGCGGCTGGTCTGCGGCAGCAGGCGGGCCATGGCCGAACTGGGCTGGCAGCCCGGACGGTCAACCATGGCGCAGATGATTTCCGATGCCTGGACCTGGCATCGCAAGGGTGGTTTTGGAGTGTGACATGCGGGTATTGATTACCGGAACGGCCGGGTTCATCGGCTTTCATCTGGCGCGGCTGATGCTGGAGGAAGGCCATCAGGTTCTGGGCTATGACGGGATGACCGACTATTACGATGTCGGTTTGAAGGAGCGCCGCCATGCGATCCTGAAGGGCATGCCGGGCTTTCGCGCGGTTGAGGGGATGCTGGAGGATCAGGCCCTGTTCGATCGTGTCGCCGATGACTTCGCGCCCGAGATCATCGTGCATCTGGCCGCCCAGGCGGGGGTGCGCTATTCCATAGACAATCCGCGCGCCTATCTCGACAGCAATATCACCGGCACCTTCACGGTGATGGAGGCGGCGCGGAGGATCGGGGTGCGGCATCTGATGCTGGCCTCGACCTCTTCGGTCTATGGCGCGAATGAAACCATGCCCTATGCCGAGACCGACAAGGCCGATACGCCGATGTCCTTCTATGCCGCAACCAAGAAGGCCGGTGAGGCGATGAGCCATGCCTTTGCCCATATCCACGGGTTGCCGACCACCTGTTTCCGTTTCTTCACCGTCTATGGCCCCTGGGGCCGCCCTGACATGGCGCTATTCAAATTCGTGAAGGCGATGCGCGCGGGGGAGCCGATCGACATCTACAATCAGGGCGAAATGTATCGCGACTTCACCTATGTAACCGATCTGGTGCGCGGGATCCGGTTGTTGATGGATACAGTTCCGGTCCGGCCCGAGGGGCCGGTGCCCGAAGGTGACAGCCTGTCGCCCGTCGCCCCCTGGCGCGTCGTCAATATCGGCAATTCCGACAAGGTGCGGCTTCTGGATTTCATCGAGGCCATCGAGGAGACACTCGGTCTGAAGGCGCGGCGCAACTATCTGCCGATGCAGGCGGGCGATGTGCCCGCGACATGGGCGGATGCGTCCTTGCTGCAGCGGCTGACCGGCTATCGGCCCGCCACGGATTACCGTGAGGGCGTGGCCCGTTTCGTCGACTGGTATCGTGATCATGGCGGCAACTGACAGGCCCGGTGCAGCCCTTCCGGGCCTGTCCCCCATGGCCGCCCGGCCCTTGATTGGCATCCTGTGGATGCTGGGCTCGGGGCTGGCCTTTGTGGGCGTGACCGGCTCGGTGCGCTGGCTGGGAACGGATCTGCCTGCGGTGCAATCGGCCTTTCTGCGCTTTGCCTGGGGGGTCGTGTTCCTGCTGCCCGCGCTTTGGACGGTGCTGCGTGCGGGGATGCCTGCGCAGGTCTGGAAACTCAACCTGGGGCGCGGGCTGATCCATACGGGCGCGGTTGTGCTGTGGTTCTATGCGATGGCGCGCCTGCCGGTGGCCGAGGTCACGGCCATCGGCTTTCTCAATCCCGTTCTGGTGACGGTCGGGGCGGCGCTGATGTTCGGCGAGGGTCTGGCGCTGCGGCGGATTCTGGCCATCGGTGTCGCGATCCTGGGCGCGCTGATCGTGTTGCGGCCCGGGTTCCGCGAGATCGGCGAGGGCCATTTCGCCCAGATCGGCGCGGCCTTCTGTTTCGCGGGTTCCTATCTGTTCGCCAAGCGTCTGACGCAGGTGCTGGATGCGGGGGCGGTGGTCGCGGTGCTGTCGGGGCTGGTGACGCTTGGACTGGCGCCCTTTGCCCTTGCGGTCTGGGTTCCGGTGACATGGGGGCAGCTTGTCCTGCTGGCCTTTGTCGCCCTTTTCGCCACGGCGGGCCATTACTGCATGACACGCGCCTTCGCTGCAGCCCCAATGGCCGTGACCCAGCCGGTGGTCTTTCTGCAACTGGTCTGGGCGACGCTGCTGGGGGCGCTGGTCTTTTCCGAAGGCGTGGACGGCTTTGTCATCCTTGGCGGCGGCGTCATTATCGCCTCGGTCAGCTATATGGCATGGCGCGAACACCGCCTGCGCCGTCGCGTGACACCTGCGCCGGGGGCCGGACAGTTGTGATGCGGGCCTGATCGGCCCTCCGCGCAGCAATCCGCGACCTGCAGGGGCATCTTCGGTCTTTGTTAAGGCATCGGCGGCATGATCCGGCCCAGACGAGGGAGATCTGGCGATGCATGGCCTCATCAACAGGGCGGTCCAGTGCTATCTGCGTGATACGTTCGGCGCGGGCCGCTGGCGCGATATCGCGCGCGAATCGCGGATCGGGGTCGAGAATTTCGAACCGATGCTTCTCTATCCGCCCGGGACGACCGAGGCGCTTATCACTGCGGCATCGCGGGTGATGGGACGCCCCCGCGATGCCTTGCTTGAGGATATGGGGACCTATCTCGTCTCCAACCCGCAGCTGGAGGCGCTGCGGCGGCTGCTGCGTTTCGGTGGCAGCGATTTTGAGGAGTTTCTGCATTCGCTTGAGGATCTTCCGGGACGTGGCCGACTGGCGCTGCCCGATCTTGCACTGCCCGACCTGGTGCTGACCGCGCGGGAGGCGGGCAGATATCGGCTGCGCTGCCGGTCGGACCTGCCGGGCACGGGTTATGTGATGATAGGACTGCTGCGCGCCATGGCAGATGATTACGGGGCGCTGGCACTGCTGGACTATCTGGGCGCTGCGGGCGATTGTGAGGATATCGGCATCGAATTGCTGGAGACCGGCTTTGCCGAAGGGCGGGCCTTCGATCTGGCATTCCGGACGGGGTAGGGCGTGGCACGGGACGAAGACGATCTGACTGTCGGGCTGGGCAGGGCGGCGCTGGACCGCCTGATGCCGATGCATCTGTACCTGTCCGCCGGGGGCACAATCCTTTCGGCAGGCCCGACCATCGCCCGGCTTTACGGAAAGAACGGTCTGATCGGGCTGGATTTCTTCGCCACATTCGAGATCCGCCGCCCCGTGGGCATTTCCGGCCCTGCGGATCTGGCCCGGGTGGCGGGGGCGCGGCTGATCATGCTGCCGCTGCAGACGGATGGTCTGTCATTGCGCGGGGTTGCGCTGCCCCTTGCCGGGGCAGGGGGGGGGATGCTGCTCAACCTGTCCTTCGGCATCGGCGTGGTCGAGGCGGTCGCGCATTACCGGCTGACGGATGCGGATTTCGCGGTGACCGATCTGGCGATGGAACTGCTTTACCTTATGGAAGCGAAAGCCGCCGTTACCGATGAATTGCGGCAGTTGAACCTGCGGCTGCAGGGCGCGCGGGACGCGGCCGAGGAACAGGCGCTGACCGATACGCTGACCGGGCTGCGCAACCGCCGCGCGCTGGACATGACATTGGACCGCGTGATCGCCGAAGGGCAGTCCTTCGGGCTGATGCATATTGATCTCGATTATTTCAAGGCGGTGAACGACACTTACGGCCATGCCGCAGGCGACCATGTGCTGCGGGAGGTCGGGCAGGCCCTGATGTCGGAAACCCGCAAGATGGATACCGTGGCCCGGGTTGGTGGCGATGAATTCGTTATCGTTTTCAAAGATCTGGCCGATCCCGGGCGACTGTCGCGCATCGCCGACCGGATCGTGGCGCGGCTGAGCCTGCCGATCAGTTTTGAGGATCATTCCTGCATGATTTCCGCAAGTATCGGCATTTCCATCTCAACCGATTACGACCCGCCCGACCCGGAGCGGATGCTGGATGATGCCGATCAGGCGCTTTACGCCTCAAAGAAGGCCGGACGGGGCCGGGCGCAACTGCACCACCCCGCGCCCCGTGGTGACGGTGACCCCTGTCTGAACTAGACCTGCCGTCACGCTGGACCGTCCCGAGGCCGATGGTCGCAAGCGCAGCCTGACCGTCGTCAGGGCCGACGCCTTTGACGGTCTGGAAGCGGCGCATTGTGGTGACTGGGCTGGAGGTGGTGATACACGCCTTCCTCCTCGCGCCATTCTCCTTGCAGGATGCAGGATTTCCCGCTGCAAAGCGTCGCCTTAATCGAATTGCGGGTGCCGGCCTTGGTGGTCCCGCGCGGCGCGGATTTCGAACCTGCGATGCGCCCCTGCCTGACCTGGCCACTGGCTGAGTGGGCTGGTGCCTGACCGCCGCGCCGGGGCCCGAAAATCGGATCTGTCAAACGCAAAAAGGCGGGCCATGGCCCGCCTTTCGCTTATTCGCAATCGCCCGGGGAAAATCCCCGACGCCTGAAATCAGGCGATGGCGAGATTGGTCGCGGATTCACGTCCGTCGCGGCCAGCTTCGATGTCGAAGGTCACAGCCTGACCATCGGCGAGGCTGCGCAGACCGGCACGCTCCAGCGCGGTGATGTGCACGAACACGTCCTTGCGGCCGCCTTCGGGTGCAATGAAGCCGTAGCCTTTAGTTTCGTTGAACCATTTCACGGTGCCCTTGGCCATCGTGAGATCTCCTGTCTTGTCGCCACCCACGGAACTGCGGTGGCCCGGCATCGTCAACTTGTCATCGAGTGCCGTAGCCGAAAGCCGTAGACAGGGGTCGATAGAGATAACGTCGCAGAGCGCACTATCGGCTTTCTGCCACGGAAAGGCAAGGTGAATCTCAGGACCCTGCACCAAGGTGCAGCTGCGCGCGCCACAGGACGGGCCAAGGTTCAGCCAGTCGCGGCCCGGTCCTGCGTGTCCAGCCAGATCGTCACGGGGCCGGAATTGACCAGTTCCACCGCCATATCGGCCCCGAAAACGCCCTGCGCGGTGGGGATGCCCAGATCGGCCAGCGCAAGGGTGAAGCGTTCATAGAGGGCGCGCCCCTGATCGGGCGGGGCGGCGGCAGAAAACCCGGGCCGGTTGCCGCGTGACGTATCGGCGGCAAGGGTGAACTGGCTGACCACCAGCGCCGCACCCCCCGTTTCCGTCAGCGCGCGGTTCATCTTGCCCGCCGCATCGCGGAAGATGCGCAGCTTGGCGATCCGTGCAGCCAGCGCCAGCGCCTCGGCCTCGGTATCGCCCTGCATCGCGCAGACAAGGATCAGCAGCCCCTCACCGATTTCGCCTGTGATCTGCCCTTCGACGGTGACACGGGCGCGGGTGACGCGCTGGACCAGTGCCCTCATATTTCATGCGCCCATGGCGGGTTCGCGCCGGGGCGTGAGACGGTGACGGCGGCAGCACGGGTGCCAAGCTGCAGCGCCGCGTCCAGCGTTGCATCGGACAGGTCTGCCAGTGCGGGTTTGGTCAGAACGCCCACCCGATGCAGGGCGGCCAGCGCGCCCGCATTGAACGTGTCGCCCGCCCCGACCGTATCGGCCACAGTGACGCGGGTTGCGGCCACGAAACGGTCCTGCGTTGCGGTGACGGCGCGTGCGCCTGCGGCCCCTTCAGTGATGAAAACCAGTCGGGGCCCCTCGGCCACCATCGCCCGGGCCAGCGTGCCGACATCCCCGGGCCCGCGCAGCCAGTGCAGATCCTCATCCGACAGCTTCACGATGTCGGCCCGGGCGATCATCGCGTCGATCCGGGCGCGATAGGCCGGGATATCGGTGATGAATCCGGGGCGGATATTGGGGTCGAGCATGGTCACGCGGCTGGCCGAGGCGCGCGCCTGCAGCGCGGCGCAGGCACTGGCGGCGGGGTCATTCACAAGGCTGATCCCGCCAAAGAACAGCGCCTGCACATCCTCGGGCAGATCGGGCAGATCGGCCTCTGACAACAGCCGCCCGGCGGTGTTTTCGTCGTAAAAGGCATAGCTGGCCTGTCCTTCGACCAGCCTGACAAAGGCCAGCGTCGTGGGCCGGGCCGACCGCGCGGCAAGGCCGCTGTCGACATTCGAGGCCCGCAGCACATCGGTCAGCATTTCCCCGAAAAGATCGGTTGAAAGCCCCCAGAAAAACCCCGTGGGCACCCCAAGCCGCCCCAGTGCGATGGCCGTGTTGAACACCGCCCCACCGGCATGGGGGGCAAAGGCGGCCTCACCCCTGTCTGTGCTGCGCGGCAGCATGTCGATCAGGGCCTCGCCACAGCACAGGATCATTCCGGCCTCCCCCTTGGTCACCTTGTCGCGATCATAAACCGGAACGCGGTGTTAGCGCAAACATGGATTAAGCGCCGCGCGTGAACCAGGGCGCAAGATTGCTGCGCACCCGGTCCAGAACCGAGGCCCCGGACAGGTCGGGCACGAAACTCTGGCCGGTGATGCGCGTGTAGGCGTCAATATAGACCTGTGCGGTCTGCGCGATCATTTCGGCAGGAATTTCGGGGATCGGATCATGATAGGGGTCACAGCGCGCCGCGACCCATGACCGGATCACATCCTTGTCGAAACTGGGCGGGCGGGTTCCGGCCTCGAACGCCGCCTCATAGCCCTCGGCCAGCCAGTAGCGTGAACTGTCGGGGGTATGGACCTCATCGGCCAGAAGGATAGTGCCCGCAGCATCGGTGCCGAATTCATATTTCGTATCGACAAGGATCAGCCCGCGTTCGGCGGCCATGCGCTGCCCGCGTTCGAACAGCGCCAGCGCGATTTCGGACACGCGGGCCCATTGTGCCGGGGTCAGCAGCCCCGATGCGGTGATCTGATCGGGGGTCAGCGGTTCATCATGGCCGCCATCGAAGGCTTTCGATGTCGGGGTGATGATCGGGGCGGGCAGGGCCTGATTGTCGCGCAGCCCCTCGGGCAGGCGATGGCCATACATGTCCCGCGCGCCCTTGCGATACAGCGTCAGGATCGAGGTGCCGGTCGTGCCCGCCAGATAGCCGCGCACGACCACCTCAACCGGGAGAATCGTGACATGCCGCCCGATCACCACATTCGGATCGGGATAGGCGATGACATGGTTGGGGCAGATATCGGCGGTGTGGTCGAACCAGAACCGCGCGGTCTGGGTCAGGACCTGCCCCTTGCAGGGAATGGCGGCAAGGATGCGGTCAAAGGCCGAAATCCGGTCCGACGAGATCAGGATGCGCTGCGCGCCTTGCCCCCGGTCGGGCAGGTCATAGCAGTCGCGCACCTTGCCGAAATAGGGATTGGGCAACTCGTCGATACGCGCATGGGCAAGCGTTCGGGTCAGGTCGATCATGGGGGCCTCCGGCGGTTGGGGATCTATCCCGCCTTGCCGGGGCAGAGTCAATCCGGCGGCTCTGGGGCGGACCCGTGGCCCCTGTGGGCCGAGGGGGCGCTGCCACCCTCGGGGCCGGTGGCCCCTCACCCCCCGAGGCATTTGGGCCATGATGAAAGGGCAGGAAGCCCGCGATCACATTTCGCTGGCAAGGACCACGCCGGCAATGAGGGCGACAAGGACCAGCACGGCAAGGGCGATCTTCCAGACCGACCAGGGCCGTTCGCCCTGCACCTTGCCGGTCTGGCCGTTCACCACGAAACGATAGGTCTTGCCGTTGTACTTATAGGCCGCCATCCAGACCGGCAGCAGCACATGCTTGAAGGTCTCGGCGCTGTAATCGGTCGCGACAGAGGTGACGCGCTGTTCATCCCCGCCAATATCGAGGCGCACATCGCCGTGGATCACCTGCGCCATGATCTGTTGGGCCATCCCATGCCCCTCGGCCAGCGCGACGGTGTAGCCTTCGGCGGTGAACCCGGCTAGGTAATCGGCGCGGTAGGGTTCCAGCGCGGTCAGGTCCCAGGGTTGCAGCCCGTCGGTATAGCCGCGCTGCAGGCTGCGCGAAGCCAGCACCAGAATATCGTCAAAGGCGCGGGCGACGCGGCCCGTCACGGATTGCCAGCGGGTTTTTCGCACCTGTTCCTGCCGCTGCTGCGTCTTGCCATCGACCTGCACCGTGACCGTCCGGGTCTCATAGTAATACGTTCCGCGCTGACCGCTGTAGCGCGAGCGGGTCGCGGCATCAAAGGTCCAGAAGGGCACATAAAGCCCCGACAGCGCGCGCCCCTTGCGGGCATAATCCACCAGCCCGTTCGGCGCGAACCAGAGCCGCCCCAGCCATTTCGTCATCGCGGCCCGGGCCTCGGTCTGGGTCAGGCGGAAGGGCAGCACGGCCTGTGGCTTGATCTGGCGGTTGGTGCCGGTGCCGACCACCACCGGCGTGGCGCAGAAGGGGCACTCGGCGGCGTGATCCGCGCCCTGAAATTCGACCAGCGCCCCGCAGGAGGGGCAGGGCGTGGTGCGCGGCTCTTCCATCGCGGTTTCGGGAATGTCGAGGGCAAGGCCGCGCGCCAGATCCAGTTCGCCAAGCGCTTTCGTCCGGACAGGCAGGGGCGCGTCAGGGATGGGCTGGACATGGCCGCAATGATCGCAACGCAATTCCGCCGCCCCGGGGCTGAAGCGCAGATCCGCGCCGCAGGCCGCGCAGGGCCAGCGATATTCGCCCTCGGCCATCGGGTCAGGCGCCCGGCGGGGCCATGGGCGGCGGCGGCGGCGGCGGGGCGACGGTGAACAGTTGCGCAAGGTCGCGGATTTCGCCTGCCGGTTTCCAGCCATCCTGCCCGGCGGTCCAGACAAGGGTGTCACGGCTGAAGCGGCCTTCGGTGATCAACCGGCCCAGATGGCTGCGGGAATAGGGGCCCTCGGTCGCGCCATTGACCGCCAGATGCCACAGCGTTTCGGGCGCGGGCGGAGGGGGCGGCGGCGCATTTGATGCTGCGGCGGGCGCAGCGCCCCATGGTCCGACTTGCTGCGCCATGCCCAGACCCATGCCTGCCGCCATCCCGGCGGCCATGGTGGCGCCTGCGCCCGAAGCGGGATTGGCCATTGCCTCGGCGGCATTGAACTGCATGTAGCGGTTCAGATCGCCGACGATCCCCATCGATGTGCGCTTGTCCAGCGCCTTTTCCACCTCTTCGGGGAGGGAGATGTTCTCGATATACAGCTCGGGCAGGGTCAGGCCGTATTCGGCCACGGTGGGGGCAATGGCCTTGGTCACCAGCTTGCCCAGATCGGCGGTATTGGCGGCCATGTCCAGCACCGGAATCGTCGATCCGGCCAGAACGCGGCTCATCTCCTGCAGGATCACGTTGCGGATCTGGAAACTGATCTCATCGGCGGTGAATTCGCCATCGGTGCCCACGATTTCAACCATGAATTTCGCAGGGTCCGAGACGCGCATCGAATAGCTGCCAAAGGCGCGGATCCGCACCGGGCCGAATTCGGGATCGCGCGTCATGATCGGGTTCTTGGTGCCCCATTTCAGATCGTTGAACCGCGTTGTGTTGATGAAATAGATCTCGGATTTGAAGGGCGAGTTGAAGCCGTGATCCCAATGCTGCAGCGTGGTCATCACCGGCATGTTGTTGGTTTCAAGCATGTAAAGCCCGGGGCCGAAGACATCGGCCAACTGCCCCTCATGCACGAAAACCGCCGCCTGCCCTTCGCGCACGGTCAGTTTGGCACCGTATTTGATTTCGTTGCCATGGCGCTGAAAGCGCCAGACCATCGTGTCACGCGTGTCATCCGTCCATTCGATGACGTCGATGAACTGGCCCTTGATGAAACCGAAAACCATGGTCTGATCCTTTCCAGCGCGGGGTCAGCTTGAGCCGCCCAGCAATTCCTCGGCGATTGTCTCGATGATCGGGCGTGCCTCGGCGATGGACATGCCCGGGCGCAGCCTTGCATCATAGAGCATACGCAGCATCAGTTCATCCATCGGCGTCAAGAGCGCAAATTCCTGATCGTCATTGAAGATCGAGGGGCGCGCCTGCGGGCTGTCATTCGGCAGGCCCATGCCTTGGGCGATTTCCTCATGCAGGCAGGCCAGATGCAGAAGGTCGGGATGTTCTGTTCGCAGCACGGCAAAGGCGCGGCGATATTCCGAGGTCGCATTGTCCACCATGGCCGAGACCTGACAATAGGTCGCGGTGGGCATCTGCGTGAAGGCTGCGATTTCCGACGCACTCATCCCCGGCATGGCGGCGGCAATGGCGGGGCCAAGCGCGCGGCGTTCATCCTCATCCACGATATGCAGGTGGAAATTTGCGTCCCCGTCCGCCAGACGGATCGAATGGCCCGTCACCCGCGACAGCCGCGCAAGGAGGGACGCGACGCGGGCGCGTTCGGTGCCGCGCCGCGCCTCGGGGACCGAAGGCCCGAAATGCAGCGCCATCCGCACCGGAGCATTCCAGCGGCGCAACCGGCTTTCGGTTTCGCGCGCGACAAGCCGGCCCGAACTGTTGTCGAATTCATCATGCATCGCGATACGGATGAAATTCGCAACCAGCATCCGCGCGTTGAAGGGCGCGTCGCGCCGCCCGTCATCGCTGCGCATCAACCCGCGCGCCAGCAGGTCCGATTGCAGCCTTGCGTAATAGGTCCGCAAGGCCGCACTTTCGGTCGAGCGTTCATAGGCAGGGCTTTCCTGCGCTGGCGGGGCCTCGGGGGCGCGGGGCGGCACGGGGGCTGCGACATCGCAGGACGCAAGGGACAACGCGCCCCCCGCCGCAAGCATCCAGAACCGCAGCCGGGCGGGCAGGGAACGCCCGGGCGGGCAGGCAAGGCGGCGGGCGGCGGGCATCGCGGTCCGGTTCAGCTTTGCGCGGGCGCGGGGGGGCGCGCCCGGGCCGAGGCCAGCGTGTCGCGCAGTTCGGCCTCCATCTTCACCAGATCCTCTTCGGCGGCGGCGCGTTTGGCCTTGCCCTCTTCGGCGATCTGCAGACTGTCATTGATCGTGGCGATCAGGGTTGCATTGGCCTTCTTCACCGCCTCGATGTCAAAGACGCCGCGTTCCATTTCGGTGCGCACGACGCGGTTGGTTTCCCGCAGGTTTTCGGCATTGGCGGTCAGTAGATCATTGGTCAGATCATTGGCCGCCCGGATCGATTCTGCCGCCTCACGCGAGCGCTGGATCGTCACCGCCTGCGCAAGCTGCGTTTCCCACAGCGGCACGGTGTTCACGAGGGTAGAGTTGATCTTGGTCACAAGGCTTTTGTCGTTTTCCTGCACCAGCCGGATCGAGGGCAGCGACTGCATGGTGACCTGACGGGTCAGTTTCAGGTCATGCACCCGGCGTTCCAGATCGTCGCGGGCGGACCGGATATCGCGCAATTCCTGCGCGGCCATGACCTGCTTTTCCTCGGGCGCGGCCTTCACCTCGGCCTCTTTGGCCGGGATCACGGTCGCGTCGATCTCTTTCAGCTTGGCCTCACCGGCGGCGATGTAGATCGCCAGTTCGTCATAGAAGGCCAGCGTCTTTTCATAGAGCAGATCCAGCGACTTGATGTCTTTCAGCAGCTTGTGCTCATGGCTCAGCAATTCCTCGGTGATCTTGTCGATCTGGCCTTGGACATTCTCGAACTTGGCGACGAAATTCGCAAAGGGGGCTGCGCGGCCAAGCAGCTTTTCCCACCAGCTGCGCTCACGCCGGACATCGAGTTCGGAAACCGAAAATCCCCGGATGGTTGACACCATGTTGCGCAGGCTGTCGCCCGCCGGGCCGACATCCTTGTTTTTCACATCCACCAGCATTTCCTGACTGATGACCTGCAGTTCGGATTGGGCGCGCGAGCCGAAGGAAATGATCGACTGCGTGCTGCCAAGGTCGATCTCGGCCATGCGGCGGCTGATTTCCTCGGCCTGCGGGGCAGGGGCTGCTTCCAGTGGCACGATCTCACGGCCCGGTTCGGGCAGGACGATGGCCGTGACCTTCTCGACCTCGGCAAGGGCGGTTTCGGCAGCTTTGCGGGTGGCGTCGGACATGGGACAAACCTTCAATGAAACGGCCGGGGCGCTGAAACGGCCCCGAGGCGCGGGTTAACGGTTTTCGAACTCGAGACGTTCCCGAAGAACCTCAATCTCGACATTCAGATCGGAATTGTTGTTGGACAGAAGATCGGTGGTGCGGCGGGCAAAGGTGGTTTCCAGATCGTCCAGCAGCGCCTCATACGCGGCGCGCTGCGCAGGGTTGCGGCCATCGGCGTAAAGATCGGCAAATTTCACCGTCGCGTCGCGCGCGCCCTCAAGATAGACGCCCAGATAGCGCCGTGCGGCGGTCAGGTCGCGCGGATCGCCCTCGACCGTGCGGAACAGGCCCCGGGCTGTGGTGATGAACCGCTCCACCCGCGCCTCCAATGCGCGGTCGCGGGCGCGCAGGATCGCGTCGCGCATCGCGGCCAGATGCTGTTCGGCCCCGTCCACGGCGCGGGCAACGCGGTCGGTCTGGAACTGGTCCACACCCTCGGCCCCCTTGTCCTTAAGGGGGTCGGCCCCAAAGGCCCCCAGATGCAGCGCGGCACCGATCAGACCCAGAAGGCCCGCGATCACCACGCCCTGTCCGGCCATGACAACACCCAATCCCAGCCCCGCCCCGGTCAGGACCGAGGCGAAGATCTTGCGCGGAAAGGCCGGGCGGCGGGCGATGCGGCGCGATTCGTAGGCTTCCTCGGCCACAAGCCCCTCACGCGTCAGCCATGCGGCGGCCATCAGCAGGGCAAAGACCCCCAGACCAAGGATCAGATCACCCGGATCGCCGCGAAAGGCGCGGATCGCGAAGAGGAAAGGCATCAGAAACAGCAGGTTGGACCGGAACCCGACCCGCGTGGGCCGTTTGCCCCTGAACCCGCCTTGCGGGGGTGCGCTGCCCGGTGCCGCCGCCGGGGGGCGGGCGCTGTCGGAGCTGAATTTTCCGCCAAAACGCTGCGCCATCAGACCGCCCCCAGCCCAGCGACATAGACCGTCAGCGCCAGCAGCAGCAGGAAGGACAGGGTGGAAAGGCTTTTGCCGGACATGGGCGATCCTGGTGAACAGAGAAACCTTGCGACGCATGCGCCACAAGACGGACTATAGGCAGGCGGGATTGCCCGATAAAGGGTGTTCGCGGGGAAATGGGTGCCTTTATTCCCCACTATTCCCCACGGGGGCGGGGTTTTGCCGGCCCGGGGCCGCCGCTGGCGCGCGTCGGGCGGCCGCCGGTTGCGGGTTTTGCGCGGGGCAGGGCGGTTCCGCCGACCCGGGGTTTTGGACCTGCGGCCGGTTTCGTACTTGTCCCCGGTTTTTGCCCGGTGCCCGTTTTGGCTCCGGTGCCCGTCTTCGCCCCTGCGCCCGTCTTTGCCCTTGTGCCGGTTTCCGGTCTTGGGGCGCGGCCGCCGGGTTTGGCCGTGGCCTGTCCGGGGCGTTTGCGGGCGGGTTTTTCCGCCTCGTCAGGTTCGGACAGCCCAAGCTGATCGCGCAGCACACGGGGGCGGATCTCTTCGACATCGCCGGGCTTGAGCTCATTGAGCCGGAACGGGCCATAGCTGACCCGGATCAGCCGGTTCACCGTCAGTTTGATTGCCGTCATGGCGCGGCGGATCTCGCGATTGCGCCCTTCGCGCAGGCCCACGGTCAACCACGCATTCGCGCCTTGAATCCTGTCCAGCGTCACGGTCATGGGCTGGAAATCCTCACCTTCCACCGTGATGCCCCGGCGCAGGGGTTCCAGATCGGCATCGGCCGGATTGCCCTTCACCCGCACCCGATACTTGCGCAGCCACCCGGTTGAGGGAAGTTCCAGACGGCGCTTGAGTTCGCCATCATTGGTCAACAGCAGCAGCCCCTCGGAATTAAGATCCAGCCGCCCGACCGACATCACACGCGGCAGATCCTCGGGCAGATGGTCGAAGATCGTCTCACGCCCCTTTTCGTCCGAGGCCGAGGTGACCAGACCCTCGGGTTTGTAGTAAAGCCAGAGCCGCGCGGGTTCGGGCGCGCCGACGGGTTTGCCATTCACGGTGATGCGGTCCTTGGGGCTGACATTCAGCGCGGGACTGTCGATCACGCGGCCATTCACCGCGACCTCCCCCAGCTGGATCATCCGTTCCGCCTCACGCCGCGATGCGACGCCTGCGCGGGACAGGACCTTGGCGATGCGTTCACCCTCCGCCGTCTTTGCGGCGATCTTTCCGGCCTCTTTCGCCACGGCTGGGGCCGGGCGGCGGATCACGCGGGTCGCGGGGCGCGACTGTATGCGCGCATCGCCATCGAAGGCGGGGGATTTCGGGGGTTTGGTCATTGCGGACCTCCTGTTGCGACGTCCTCGCGACGTGGCTGGGCGTTAGGGGCCCGTTGCCCCCGAGGCCTGGAGGATAGAGGCGGAAGGCTTGCGGTGCAAGATCGGTTGATGAAGTGGTCGGGGTGGGGCGGGCGGAGTAGGAAAATCATCGCTTTTCTCCGCCCGCATCGCAACCTTTGCCCCGGGATCGGCAGTCAAGCGCAATCACAAAGGACAGCGCCTCCCCGGGCGGGGGCGAAGCACCCGCCATGGGGCGGGTGGGTGCTGTCCGGCGGCCTTGGGGCCACCAGACGGCAGATGGATACCGTTTCGCATGGCCGGGGCGATGGCCCCGACCAAGGAAAGTTCGAACCCAGCCTCAGCCGCGCCCGACGAAGGGCATATTGGTCGCCATGATCGTCAGCGTCTGGATATTGGTGTCCAGCGGCAGCCCGGCCATATGCCAGACCGCGCGGGCGACTTCCCTTGCATCCATCACCGGCTCAATCGCGTTGGTGCCATTGGCCTGCGGCACGCCTTTGGTCATCGCCACCGCCATATCGGTCAGTGCATTGCCGATGTCGATTTGGCCGCAGGCGATGTTGAAGGGCCGCCCGTCCAGACTGATCGTCTTGGTCAGGCCCGAAACCGCATGTTTCGACGCGGTATAGGGCACTGACCCCGGGCGCGGCGCATGGGCCGAGATGGAGCCGTTATTGATGATGCGCCCGCCCTTGGGATCCTGATTGCGCATCACGCGGAAGGCCGCGCGGGCGCACAGGAACATGCCGGTGATGTTCACATCCGTCACCCGTTTCCAGTCGGCGACCTTGATCTCGTCGATCAGGGTCGCGGGCAGAACGGCACCGGCATTGTTGAAGATCGCGTCCAGATGGCCCCATTCGGCGGTGGCCTTGTCGAAGGTGGCATCGACCTGCCCCTCATCGGTCACGTCACAGGGCAGGATCAGCGCCTCGGCATGGCCTGCCGCGGTTTCCTCCAGCGCATCGGCGCGGCGGCCGACAAGCCCGACCTTCCAGCCGTTTTCCAGAAAATGCCGCGTCGTGGCGCGGCCGATGCCGGATCCGGCACCGGTGATGATGATGGTATTTGCAGACATGGGGACTCTCCTCCCGTCAGGGGCGCGGCCGATGCCGCAAGGCAAGGGCCGCGCCGCAAGGGCACGGCCCTGAAAGCGGGGTCAGTGGTTGTCGCGCGGCAGGTCGCGGCAGACCTTGTGATAGGCGGTCGCAAGCTCGATACAGCCACCATCGGCCAGTTGCCCGACCGTCTTGCGATAGATCTCCTGCCAGGGGGTCTGGCTGCGGATATCGGGCGCGGTCCAGGCATCCTTGCGGGCCTGCCATTCGGCATCGTCGACAAGGGCGTTCAGCGTGCTGTCATTGAGGTTCAGACGCACCCGGTCCCCGGTTTTCAGATAGGCAAGCCCGCCGCCCACCACCGATTCCGGTGAGGCGTTGAGGATCGAGGGGCTTTCGGATGTGCCCGATTGCCTCCCGTCGCCCACCGTGGGCAGATGGTTGATGCCTGCCCGGATCAGCGCATCCGGTGGCTGCATGTTCACCACCTCGGCCGAACCGGGATAGCCCACGCAACCGACGCCGCGAATGAACAGGATGTCATTCTCGTTGATGTCGAGTTCCGGATCGTTGATGCGGTCGTGATAGTCCTCGGGGCCCTCAAACACGATGGCGCGCGCCTCATAGATGCCTTCCTTGCCGGGATCCGACAGGAAACGGGCGCGGAAATCGGCAGAGATCACCGAGGTTTTCATCAGGGCGGAGTCGAAGAGGTTGCCCGACAGCACAAGGAAGCCCGCATTCGGGCGCATCGGCTCGGCATAGGTCTTGATGACCTCGGTATCGCGGCTGGCCCAGCCCTGCAGGTTTTCGGCCATGGTCTTGCCGGTCACCGTCATCGCGCCGCCATGCAGACGGCCCGCCGAGGCCAGTTCGCCCATCACCGCCGGAACGCCGCCCGCACGGTAGAAGGATTCGCCCAGATATTTGCCCGCAGGCTGCATGTTCACCAGAAGAGGCACCTCGAACCCGACCTTCTGCCAGTCGGTCACATGCAGATCGACACCCGCATGACGGGCGACCGCCTGAAGATGCGGCGGGGCATTGGTCGATCCGCCGATGGCAGAATTGACGATGATCGCGTTTTCAAACGCTTCCCGCGTCAGGATGTCCGAGGGTTTCAGATCCTCTTCCACCATGGCGACGATGCGGCGCCCGGTTTCATAGGCCATGTTCATCCGTTCGCGGAAGGGCGCGGGGATCGCGGAACAGGAGGTCAGGCTCATGCCAAGCGCCTCGGCCATGGCGTTCATCGTGCTGGCTGTGCCCATCGAGTTGCAATGGCCAAGGCTGGGGGCCGAGGCCGCGACGCGGGACATGAATTCCTCGACATCAATCTTGCCTTCCGACAGCAGGCGGCGGCTTTCCCAGACCACAGTGCCGGATCCGACAAGCCGCCCGTTCCACCAGCCATCCAGCATTGGCCCGCCATTCAGCGCGATGGCCGGAAGATCCGCCGTGGCGGCCCCCATCAGCATCGCAGGCGTGGTCTTGTCGCAGCCGGTGGTCAGCACCACCCCGTCGATCGGATAGCCGTGCAGCACCTCGACAAGGCTCAGATAGGCAAGGTTGCGGTCCAGCGCCGCCGTGGGGCGCTTGCCGGTTTCCTGAATCGGATGGACAGGAAATTCCATCGGAACCCCGCCCGCATCGCGGATGCCCGCCTTGATGCGGTCCATCAGGAAGACGTGGATCTTGTTGCAGGGCGAGATGTCGCTGCCGGTCTGGGCGATGCCGATGATCGGGCGCTCGCCCTGAAGTTCGCCGCGCGTGTATTCCTGATTCAGATAGCGCTCCATATAAAGCGCGGTCATGCCGGGGTTATTCGGGTTGTCGAACCATTCCTGGGAACGGTATTTCCTGTTCGCACGCGTATCGGACATGTTTTGGCTTCCGGCTGTTGGATGGGGATTGCACTCTGCCCGTATATTGCGTTTTGGTATACCAGATCGCAACAGAAAAACGGCAAAAGTGAAATTCATGTGCCCAGATTTGCCCCCGCTCCCGCCCGTCCTGCCATCCGGCAGGGTCCTGACAGGCAGGAGAAGCCATCGATGAGCACCCGTCAGCGTCAGGTTTTCTGGCAGGGCTTCCGCGATTGCAGCCCTTTCATCGTCATCGTGATTCCCTTCTCGCTGCTGTTCGGCGTGGTGGCGCGGGATGCGGGGCTGGATGTGTTTCAGGTCGTGGCCATGTCGGCCATGGTCATTGCGGGCGCCTCACAGTTCACCGCGCTCAGCCTGCTGGCCGATCAGGCGCCGGTCTTTGTGGTGCTGCTGGCGTCTTTGGCGGTCAATCTGCGCATGGCGATGTATTCGGCGGCGCTGGTGCCGCATCTGGGGGCCGCGCCCATGCGGCTGCGGGTGTTGATGGCCTATGTCATGGTGGACCAGACCTATGCGGTCGCCTCGAACAAGTTCGAGGTGGAACCGCAGATGCCGCTGGCCGAAAAGATCGCCTATTATTTCGGCTCGATCACCGTGGTCTGTATCCCGTGGTATCTGTGCACCTTTCTGGGCGCGGTGATCGGACAGGCGATTCCCCCCGCGCTGTCGGCCGATTTTGCGGTGCCGGTCTGCTTCATCGCGCTTTTCGCGCCGATGCTGCGCAGTGCGGCCCATATCATCGGGGCTTTCGTTTCGGTTCTGGCCTCGATCCTGTTTCAGGCCGTGCCGTGGAATTTCGGCGTGATCCTTGCGGCGATGCTGGCGATTGCCGTGGCGGCACAGGTTGAATTCTGGCAGCGCCGCCGCGCGCAAAGGAAAGCATCATGATCGACACGGGCACATTCTGGCTGGTCACGATCCTTCTGGGGGTTCTGACATGGCTGATCCGGTTTTCCTTTCTGGGCCTTCTGGGGGGGCGGGAATTGCCGGACTGGCTGCTGGTGCATCTGCGCTATGTCGGGGTGGGCGTGCTGCCCGCGATGGTGGTGCCGATGGTGCTCTGGCCCGCCGCGACCGGTGGCGCGGCTGATCCGATGCGGATTTTCGCGGCGGCGGCAGCCCTTTATGCAGGCTGGCGCTTTGGCGTGATCGCGGCGCTGGCGGCGGGGATGATGACGCTCTGGCTGCTTCAGGCGCTGACGGGCTGATCCGTGGCGACCAGCGCCGCGATATGCCCGGCGGCCCGGATGATCCGCCCCTCCAGCATCGAGCCTAGGGCGAAACCCGGCACGGCGGCCCGAAAACAGGCGGTGAAGCGGTCGTCGGACAGCGAGATTTCCAGCGTCTGAAAATCGAAAAGATGGCGGGTCCGGGGGTATTGCGCTTTATAGGCGGCTTCCTTGGCACAAAAGACGGCCATGGCATGCCGGGGGTCCGGGGTTCGCGCGGCCTCTTCGTCGCGCAGCACCATCGGCCAGAGATCGCGGGCCAGATCCGCCTCGGGTTCCAGATCCAGCCCCAGCAGCAGGGGACGCGTCGTGACCACGGCAAGGCAGGCGGTGGCACTGTGGGAGATGGAGCCCACAATCCCCCCGGGCCAGAGCGGCGCACGGTCGCGGCCCATGGGAATCGCGGCAGAGGCAAGGCCCAGGGCCGCCATGGCCTGCCGTGCCGCCCGGCGACCGGCGGCGAATTCGCGCAGTCTTGTTTCGGTGGCGCTGATCGCCTCACCGGGCAGGAGGCCGCTGGCTTCCTGCCCCGGATCGGCGGCGGCCAGCGCACAGCCCGGCGGCAACAGCGCCGAGACCGCAGCCGCAAGGGCGGTAAGGTCAGGCATCCACGCCGGTCCGGCCTGCCCGTCCCGCCCGCATCGCGCGCCGCCGTTCCATCGCCTCGGCCCGCGCATCGGCCCGGTCCGAAATGCCCCGCAGCGGACCGTGTGTCGCACCAGCAGGCGCAAGGGGCGCGGAGGGGGGGGGCTGCCGTGGGGCAGCCGGGCGCAGGGCCCCCGACGCCGTGCTGCCCTCAAGATGCGCGGCAAGGGCGGCGAGCGTCGGAAAGCGGAAGATATCGGTGATCGACAACCGTGCCGCCGCCGCCCCCAGTTCAGCCCGGATTTCGCGATGCGCCTGCACCGCCAGCAGCGAATGACCACCCAAACCAAAGAAATTGTCCTTCGCGCCCACCTTCGGCAAGCCAAGGATGCGGGCCCAGATCGCGGCAATCCGGCCCTCCAGCCCGGCGGGGGCCACGAAATCCGGCGCTGTGGCAACGGGTGCATTGGCCGAAGGCGGGGGCAGGGCCTTGCGATCCACTTTGCGGTTCGGGGTCAGGGGGAAGCTGTCCAGCGTGACGAAATGCTGCGGCACCATATGGTCAGGCAGCACCGCCGCCAGCGCGGCGCGCAGGCTGGCCCCGGTCGCGGCGCCGCGCAGATAGGCCACCAGCCGCAGATCGCCGGGGCTGTCCTCGCGCGCCATGACGACGGCCTGCGCCACACCGGGCTGCGCCTCAAGCACCGTCTCGATCTCTCCCAGCTCGATCCGGTAGCCGCGCAGTTTGACCTGATGATCGGCGCGGCCCAGAAAATCCAGCCTGCCATCGGCGCGCAGGCGCACCAGATCGCCGGTGCGATACATCCGCCCGGCATGGAACGGGTTGGGGCGGAACCGCTCCGCCGTCAGATCCTCGCGCTGCCAATAGCCGCGCGTAACACCCTCGCCGCCGATCCACAATTCCCCGGCAATGCCGCGCGGCACGGGTTGTAGCGCCTCATCCAGCACATAGACCTGCGTATTGGCGATGGGGGTGCCGATATTCACGATGCCGTCACCCGGCATGGCCTCCTCGACCGTAGACCAGATCGTGGTCTCGGTCGGGCCATACATGTTCAGGATCCGCGCCTGTGTCGTGTCCTGCAGGTCGCGCACAAGGGCCGAGGGCAGCGCCTCGCCGCCCAGCATCAGGGTTTTCACCCCGGCAAGGGCCGCGCGGCTTTGGTCATTCATCGCGATCATCCGCGCCATCGAGGGCGTGCATTGCAGATGTGTCACCCGGTGACGGAGCAGTTGCGCGGCAATCGACCAGTCGCCTTCCTCGGGGCCCGCCCCGGCATTGGACCGCCGCAGCACCTCGGCCAGCGGGGTCAGCCCTTCCAGCACCATTTCGGGGGCGATGCCGTAGTCAATCAGGCAGGCCACCTCATTGACCCCGATCCGCTTGAGACTTTCGACACGGTCCAGACAATCCCCGATCGTGCCGAACAGCCCTGAATCCTCAAAATACCGCTGGAAGGCGAAATCGAGGATCGCCGCATTTTCCTCATCCGACAGGCTGCGCAGGTCGATCTGCATCGGGTTCGTCACGCCCTGCGGTTTCTTGAAGGCCGGAAAGGCCCAGGCATATTGCTTCACCAGCCCCACGGCTGCGGCCAGATAGGCCTTCATCGGACCCTCTGCCACGCGGCGCACGGTGTCGCGGTCGGGGCCGACATAGGTATGCAGCATCAGCGTCACCTTGTGGTCCGCCGGATCATGGCCCGCCGCGCGCAGCGCCTCGTGATAGAACCCGATTTTCTCGGCCACTTCATCAACTGACTGGCCCAGAAGATGCGTCAGCACATTGGCGCCAAGCGCGCCCGCCTCACGCCATGTATCGGGATTGCCTGCGGTGGTGACCCAGAGCGGCAGTTCCTTGGAAACCGGACGCGGCTGGGTGACGACCGGCAGCATGGTGCCATCGGCCTTGGGAAACTCCACCGCCTCACCGCGCCACAGACGCCGCACCTGATCGGCGGCGGCATACATCGCGGCCTTGTTCGCAGGCGGCGTGTTTTCGGGGCGCAGCACGAAATCCTCGGGTTGCCAGCCCGAGGCGATGGCCATGCCCACCCGCCCGTTGGTCAGATTGTCGATCACGGCCCATTCCTCGGCAATCCGTGCCGGATGGTGCAGCGGCACAACGCAGGACCCGGCCCGCACGGCAAGGTTTTTCGTCACTGCCGCAACCGCCGCGCCCGTCACTGACGGGTTGGGATAGGGGCCTCCGAAAGCGTGGAAATGCCGCTCGGGCGTCCAGAGCGCGACAAAGCCGTTGGCATCGGCGAATTTCGCGCCTTCCAGCAGCAATTCGTATTTCTTCGGGCCAACGCCATCATCATTGCCCCAGTAATAAAGCGAAAACTCCATTCCCTGCCCCGTGGCGATCCGCCCCGAGGACACCAGCGCCCGGTTCTCATCCGAAGAAATCACCACCTTGAAGCCGCGCGCCAGCGTCCAGAACAGTTCCAGCACCGAAATGTCGAAAGACAGTGAGGTGACGGCCAGCCAGACACCCGGTTCGGTGCCGATACGGGCATCCATGCCGGTAAAGAAATTTGTGACATTGCGGTGTTCGACCATCACGCCCTTGGGCCTGCCGGTCGAGCCTGAGGTGTAGATCATATAGGCCAGATCATCGGGGCCTGCGCCAGCATCGGGATCGGTGGTCGCCGCCGTGGCAAGGCGCGGATCGCGGTCAATCTCAAGCACCTGTGCCGTGCCGGTGGTAAGCGTGGTCGCAAGACCCGATTGCGTGACAATCACCGGGGCGGCGCTGTCCTCGATATAAAGCGCGATGCGTTCGGCGGGATAGGCCGGG
Organism: Szabonella alba; assembly: GCF_016765775.1. Lineage (GTDB taxonomy): Bacteria > Pseudomonadota > Alphaproteobacteria > Rhodobacterales > Rhodobacteraceae > Szabonella > Szabonella alba. The sequence goes on from NZ_JAESVN010000001.1 coordinate 338,770, forward strand.
TCCATCGGAACGTAAGCCCCGCCCGCCTTCTGGATCGCCAGCGCGCCCACCAGCAGATCGACCGAGCGTGTGACGCAAAGCCCGACCAGCGTGCCGGGCCGCACACCCATGTCACGCAGCACATGCGCCGCCCGATTGGCGCGGGCGTTCAGCGCAGCATAGGTCAGCGCCGTGCCTTCAAAGACCAGCGCGATGGCCTCGGGCGTCCGCGCGACCTGCGCCTCAAACGCGCGATGAACGGTCAGGCTGCGGTCGTGACCGGTTTCGGTGGCGTTCAGTCGTTGCAGGATCTCTTCGGCCTCGGCTGGCGGCAGGATCGGCAGGGTGGCAATCTCGGCCTCCCCGCTGAACCCGGCTGCAAAGGTCGCGATACGGGCGGCAAGGGCGGTTGCCTCTGCGTCGGGCAGGCGGGAGCGGTCGTAATGCAGCGCCCCGGCGGTCAGGGTAATGACACTGCCCAGAAGCGGGGCATCGGCTTCATTCAGCGCTACCTGCGGCATCCGCAATCCGGCCAGCGCCGGGTCGCGCAGCGGCAGATCGGTGGCAAATCCCACACGGCCAAGGGCACGCTTCCGCGCCACGTCAAAGGCGGTCTGTGCCTCAGTGGCACTGCCTGTCACGGTCACGGTCAGCGGCGACCACGGGCTGACATATCCCGGTGCGGGATCCGCGCCGTTGGAATGGGCATGATCCGCCGCCGTCAGGCCCAGTGCCCGCAACGCACCAAAGGCCTTGGCGGCCCAAGCGCCCGGCAGATCCAGCCGCTGCCAATCCGCCGCGCCGGTGGTTTGCGTGCCTGCAATCGCGGCAGGCTCCATCCCCGCCAGCGCGCGGCGCATCTGTGCCTCTTGCGCTGCGACCCCGGCAAGGGCAGCAGTCAGATGCGCGGCCTCCTTCGCATCGGGGGAGGGGAGACGATCCACGCCCAGACTGCGCGGGCAGACCGCGTTGCCGCCCATGTCGCGCAGCGACATCAGGCGCAACGCCCCGGAGCTGCAGGCAACCACCAGCCCGGCCTCGGTCGCCTCCAGCACAGCGCCGGGGGCGCCCGCGCCAGTCTCCAGCGCCGCCTTGCCCACGGCCAGCACGCGGTCCTGGACCGCGATCTTGGCGCAGGTCAGCGGGTTCAGATAGCTGCCATGATCCAGCGCGCGGACCAGCCGCAGCGCCTCCTCCGCCGTGCCGGTAAAGTCGATTCGCCCTGCTGCTGCCGGTCTGTCCGACCGCAGATGCAGGCTGCGGTCGGACAGATCCTGCGCGATACCCTGCGCATCGCCGCTTTCCAGCCGGTCCAAGAGGGCGGGAAAACTGTCGATTGCCGCCTCGAAACAGCGCGTATTCAGCGTCAGCGCGGTGTCATCGGGGTGGATGTCGAAGATCCGCTGTTCAAGAATCGCGCCTTCATCCACGCCGCCGGTCATCCGGTGCCATGTGATGCCGTGCTGCGCCTCGCCCGCCAGCAACGCCCAGACCGGGGCGTTCAGACCCGCATGACGGGGCAGGGGGCCATCGTGGAAATTTACCGCCCCCCGACGCGCGCAGGTCAGAACCGGTTCGGGAATGACATTGAGATTGGCAACCGACAGCAGCCAGTCCACCGTCAGCCCCCCCAGCCGGGCGACAGCATCCGGTCCCTGCGCCACGGCCCGCAGCCCGCGCCCTTCGGCCCAATGCCGCACTTCGGCGCTGCGTGTCACCACGGCGGCAATGCCATGCCCGCGCGCCAATGCCATTTCCCCGCATTGGATGGTCAGGGATTCATTGCCGATCAGCAAAAGGCGCAGCATGGTCATCTCAGGCTCCTTCCCGCCCGGGGGCGGTATGGCTTGGCGGGGCGGCGGGCCGTCCTTTGCCCCGCAATAGGGCTGCCCGCAGCGAATGGGCGATCAGATCACGCAGGAACATCGGCGGGTCCTGCCGGTCCTTGCGCTGGACCAACAGGCGCGCCCGCCACAGCGCCGCCCCCGCGATCAGCGCAAGCGTGGCCAGCGCTGCATAGGCACGGCCATGGACCTTTGTGAAATAATGCAGCCGGCTGTCGAACCAATAGCCGGGCATTCGGCGCCAGCCCTTCATCCCGGTCGAGACTGATCCGATATGCACAACCTCACTGGTCCGCACATAGTCGATGGCCATACCGGCATCGGCGACACGGTGGCAAAGCTCGGTTTCCTCAAAATAGAGAAAGAAGCGTTCATCGAACAATCCGATCCGGTCCAGCAGATCCTGCCGCATCATCATGCTGGCCCCGGCCAGCCAGTCCACGGCTTGCGTTGCCTCGGGGATGGGGAAGGCGACGATCCGGCGGCGCAGCAGTCGGGACACCGGGCCAAAGCGGACCGCGCCTTCAAATTCGGATGCGACCGAGGGGAAGCGGAAGGCCGTGCGATGCGACACGCCGTCCTCGCCCTTGATGAAACTGCCTGCAAATCCGGTGCCGGGATGGGTTTCCAGCCGGTCGAACAGCGCGCGGATCGCATCCGGTTCGGGGAAGGCGTCGGAATTCAGGATATAGATATAATCAGGCCGCGCCCCGCCGGGCAGTCCGGCCCGGATGCCAAAATTGTTGCCCGCGCCAAAGCCGCCATTGCGCCCCGATTGCAGCACCCGCACCGGCACGGCGCCCTTGTCCCAGCCGCGCAAGGCGACCGCCTCGGTCAGGGCCTCGAAGGAGTCATCGCCGCTGTCATTGTCGACGATGGTGATGGCGCCGGTTAGCCCCTCCATCGCGCGCAGGGCGGCCTCGGCCGCGCGCAGCGTCATTGGTGCTGTGCGCCAGTTCAGGATCACGGTCAGGATGCTGCGCGCCATGCCGGTCATTCCGCCGCCCGTGAAAACGACGGCTGCCCCGGGGCCGCGCCTGCAGGTTCGATGCGGGCGATGACCCGGCGCAGTCGCGCGGCCAGTGTGCGGACATCGGGTTCCAGCACCATGCTGTCATGATCGCCGGGCACCTCGATCACCTCCAGCGCGGGGGCAAAGCGGGTCAGGTCATTGTCGGCATAGACATATTCCCGCGCGGCGCTGACCCAGTTGCCCGAAGTGACCTGCCAATGCAGATCCAGCGGTGGGCGGAAGAGGACGGTTTCCCCCTCGCGTCGTGGAAGTTCATAATCAACGATGGCCTGCCGGAACGCCGCCTCGATCGCGGCATTGTGGAAGGCGCCCTCGGCCTCATGCGCGGCATGTGGCTGGCGCTTGCGCATTTCCCAGTCCCAGCGGGCACGGGCCCAGTCGACCAGATAGCCGGGGCCGCGCTTGCACAGTTCGGCCAGCTTTATCATGGCCTTGTCGGCGCGGGTCAGGGCAGGGCGCATCGGCAGGGGCGTGTCCAGCAGGACCAGCGCCGAAACCGTTTCGCCCGCGGATTCCAGTTGATGCGCCATTTCCCATGCGGTCAGCCCGCCGCCCGAAAACCCGCCCAAGAGATAGGGACCATGCGGCTGCACCTGCCGCAATTCGGCAATGTAATCGGCGGCGGCTTCGGGGATGGTGCGATGCGGCTCGGCATCGCCGTAAAGCCCGCGCGCCTGCAGCCCGTAAAACGGCCGGTCGCCCCCGATCAGTTGCGCCAGATGCCGCAGGTTCAGCACATTGCCGAACATTCCCGCGACAAGGAAGAAGGGCGTTTTCGACCCGCCCTCGCGTTCATGCATGGCGACCAGATGGATGAAGCGGCGGGCAGGTGCCTGCAGTGCCGTGGCTTCGCCATCCTCCTGCGGGCCGATGCGCTCCTCGATGAGCGCGGCACAGGCGGCAATCGTCGGGGCCTCGAACAGCACCGAGATCGGGAAATCGACCGACCATGTCTTGCGCACCATCGCAAACAGCCGCACCGCGATCAGGCTGTGCCCGCCAAGCGCAAAGAAGTCATCCTCGACCCCCACCTGCGCCACGCCCAGCAGATCCTGCCAGAAGGCGACAAGACGGCGCTCGATCTCATTGCGCGGCTCAAGATAATCGCTGTCCAGATCGGGGCGTTCAAAGGCCTGTCCCTCGGGGCGCACGGCCTCAACCCGGTCGGCCTGCGCGATCAGCGCGGGCAGATCCAGTGAGGAAACCACGATTTGCGGCAGCCCCGTGGCCAGCGCGCGGGCGAAAGCCTCGGCCCCTTCCTCGGCCCGGATGCCTTGCGTCAGGGTCCAGGCAAAGCGTTCCTCGGCTGGGGACAGGTTGCGCGCGCCGGGGGTTTCGTCAAAGTCCAGGTCGCGCGGGCCGGGGGGGGACAGGACCAGCCCGCCCTCAAGCCTGCGGAGGGTGAAGCCGGTGATGTCGACGCAGATATGCCCCTCGGCATCGGCCAGCGTGATGTCGAAAGCGGCCACCGGCCCCTCGGCGCGGTTCGTGCCCGCATTGCGCACCCAGCTGACCACCGTGGCGGGCAGGGGCGCATGAACGCGGACGGATCCATAGCTGACCGGCACCCAGAGATGCGAGGGCTGGTAACCCCCAATCAGCCCCATTGCCCAGCCGGTTGCCAGATCCATCAGCGCGGGATGCAGCGGCCAGTCGCCGGCCTCCGCCGCGAATTCGTCGGGCAGGGACAGCGTTGCGATCCCCTCATCCTGCGACAGCGCGCGGGACCGGATCACCCGCCAGCGCGGGCCGAACTCCAGATGCTCTTCTTGCGGCGAGCGCAGCCCCTCACCGGTTTCGGGCGCATTGCAGCGCGCGGCAATTGCGGCGGGGTCGATCCGCCCCTGATCAGGCGCGCGCGGGATCAGCCGGGCGGTGGCGTTCATCTGCCAGCCCGTGCGGCCCTGCACCGGCACGGATGAGCGCAGTTCGAACCCGTACCCCTCATCGCTGCGGATCAGTTTCGCGCGGATGTCGCGCCTTTCGCCATCCGGCACATCCAGCGGGCGGAAGAAGTAAAGATCACGAATTTCGAACCCGTCCACGCCCTCGGCGGCCAGCGCCTCAGCGGCCAGTTCCAGATAGCCCGTGCCGGGGATCAGCGCCGCGCCCGCCCCGCTGTGCTGCCCGTCGCGGATGCGGTGCCCGTCAAGGATCCAGTGATCAGTGCCAAGGGGCGCGGTAAAGACGCGGTTGCCGTCGCGGTCGAACCCGACCTCATCCAGCAGCGGCGCCTTGACCGGCAGGCGCGGGGCCTCGGGCCTTTTTCCCAGACGGTCGGCCAGCGCCTCGGCAGCCATGCCGACGCCCTGCCAGATGCCCCAGTTCAGCGCCACAACCCGCGTGCGCCCTCCGGCGCGCGACTGCGCATAGGCGTTCAGATATTCATTGGCAGCCACATAATCGACCTGCCCCGCCGGACCGGTCAGGGTCGAGGTTGAGGCGAACAGAACCAACAGGTCAAGCGCGCCATCGGGAAACAGCGCGTCCAGCACCTGCGTGCCATGCAGTTTCGGGGCCAGAACCGCCTCGACCGTCGCCGGGGTCCTGGACAGGATCGGACCATCATCCACCACCCCCGCCGCATGGATCACGGCGCGGATCGGACCCAGTTCGGCGGCGGCGCGGGCAATCGCCCCGGCCATTTCGCTGCGGTCGCAGACATCGGCGACCAGAACCGACACCTGTCCGCCAATCGCCTCAAGGCGTTTCAGGGCCATGATGCGGCGCGCGGCGGGGGTTTGCCCCTCGATCTCGGCCTCCCAATCGGCGCGGGGGGGCAGGGGGCGGCGGGCGATCAGGGCGATCTTCGCGCCATGGCGGCGGATCAGATCCTCGGCAAGGGTCAGGCCGATGCCGCCGAAGCCGCCCGTCACCAGAACCGTGGCCCCCCGGGGCAGGTCCAGCCCTGCCCCCGGGCCAGTTTCGGGCAGGGCGACCGGGGCGATGCCGCGTTCCAGCCGCCGCGTGCCGCGCAGCGCCACCAACGCATTGGCAGGCGGCGACAGCAGATCCTCCAGCAATTGCAGGGCCAGCGGCGCATGATCCGCCCGGCCCCGGCGCGGGGTCCGGGGCAGAACCACGTCGATCTGTGCCGCCGTCATGCCCGGCAATTCATGCGGGATCACCCGCAAAGGCCCGGCCACGGTGGCCTTTTCGGGATGGGGCAATGCCTCATTCCGCACCCTGACCGCGCCATTTGTCACGGAGGTCAGGTGGATCGGGCCGGGCAGCCCCTCCCCCCCGATGGCCTGCGCAAGGAACATCAACGCGTAGAATCCCTGCTCGATATTGCGGTGCAGGAAGCTTGATCCGGGGCGGAAGGTCTCCCGGTCCGTGACCTGCCAGAAATGCGCGATCCGGGTCGGCACCTGATCGGACAGGACCAGATCGCGGATCAGTGCGTCATAGCCTTCGCGCCCGCGTTCGGGGGCGAGGGTATAGCCGTCAGCCCCCTTGCGGAACCCATCCCCCGCCCGGACCGTGACCACCCGATGCCCTGCACGGCGCAGCAGATCGGCAGTGGCGCGGCCCAGCCCCGCCTCATCCAGAAACAGCAGCCATGTCTGCGGGGTCGATCCCTCCAGCCCGGCCTCGACATCAATTTCGCAGTCCGCAGCGCGGGGCCGCCAATGGGGTTTCCAGCCCCATCGGGCAATATCGTCGATGCGGGCGGGCAGGGCCTCGGCCTCTATCGCCGCGGCCTTGCCCGGTTCGATGAAATAGGGTTTGCGCTGAAAGGCATAGGTCGGCAGCGATACGCGGCGCCGCCGCGCCCCGCCCCAGATGGGCGCCCAGTCCACCGGCACGCCGCAGGCCCATAGCCGCGCGATGGTTGCCACATGCCACATGTCATCGGGCATCTTCTGTTCGGGATGGCGCAGGGCAGACACGATCTGCCCCTGCGCCACGCCATTGGCCTGCGCCAGCGATGACATCGCGCGCCCGGGGCCCATTTCCAGATAGACCCGCCCCGGTTCGGCGCGGAGGCAGTCCATGCAGGCGGCAAAGCGCACGGTGTTGCGCAGATGCGCGACCCAGTATTCGGGATCGGTCGCCTCGGCCGCCGTCAGCGGCTGGCCGGTTCGGTTCGAGATCACGGGGATCTGCGGCGGATTCAGGCTGATCGACCGCAGGTAATCGCCGAAACGGTGCAGGATCGGCTCCAGCATCCGGCTATGGGCGGCGATGTCGATGGCGATGCGCTGGGTTTCCACCCCGTCGGCCGCCAGCCGTTCGGCCAGCCCCGCCAGTGCCGCATCCGGGCCTGACACCACGCACAACCCCGGAGCATTGACGGATGCCATGTCCAGATCATCCGTCAGGTAAGGCGCCAGCTCCGCCTCCTCCAGCGGGACCGACAGCATCCCGCCGGGCGGAACCGTGTCGAACAGCGTGCCGCGCAGATGCACCAGACCGATGCAATCCTCGAAACCCATCACCCCGGCCAGACAGGCGGCGGTGTTTTCGCCCATCGAATGACCGACAAGGGCGACGGGCTCCACCCCCCAGCTTTGATAAAGCTTCGCCAGCGCATATTCGACGATCAGGATCAGCGGCAATTGCACCGAGGGGCGTTTCAGCCGCGCATCCGCCGCCGCCTCGGCCCCCTGATCCGGCAGCCACAGCGCGCGGATATCGTAATCAAGCATCGGCTGCAGCACGGCCAGCCCGCGATCCATCCAGTCGGCGAATTCGGGTTCCGTTTCATACAGATCCCGCGCCATGCCTGCATATTGCGCGCCGCCGCCGGGGAACATGAACACAACCTCGGGCGCGTCCCCCAGATGGTCATGCGACCAGACCCGGCGCGGATCGGCGCCTTCCAGCAGGCGCGCGGCGTCCTCATGGGTTTCGGCCACGATCACGCGGCGTTTTTCGAACGCGCGGCGGCCTTCCTTCAGCGTCCATGCCACATCGGCAAGCGATTGTTCGGGGTGCGCGCGCAGATGGGCGGCAAGCCTTGTGGCCTGACCGTCAAGTGCGGCCTTGCTGCGGGCCGAGATCACCAGCGGCTGAAACGGCCAGTCCGAAACCTCGGGTGCGGGCCGGTCGGGGGCTTCCTCCAGCACGGCATGGGCATTGGTGCCGCCGACGCCAAGAGAATTGACGCCCGCGCGGCGCGGATGATCGCCACGCGGCCAGTCGGTCAACTGGTCATTGACCATGAAGGGGCTGCCCTCAAAGGCGATGGCGGGGTTCGGGGCCTCATAATTCAGGCTGGGCGGCATCTGGCGGTGATAGAGCGCCAGCGTGGCCTTGATCAGGCTGGCCACCCCGGCCGCCGTATCCAGATGGCCGATATTGGTTTTCACCGATCCGATGCGGCAAAACGCTTCCGCATCCGTGGTCTGGCGAAACGCCTCGGTCAGGGCCGAAACCTCGATCGGGTCGCCCAGATAGGTGCCGGTGCCGTGACATTCGACATACTCGACGCTGCGCGCATCGACCCCGGCAATTGCCTGCGCCTCGGCAATGGCGCGGGCCTGCCCGTCCACCGAAGGGGCCAGATACCCCGCCTTGGCCGCCCCGTCATTATTGACCGCCGTACCCCTGATGATGCCCCAGATATGATCGCCGTCGCGGACCGCATCGACCGCGCGGCGCAGCACCACACAACCCGCGCCCGAGCCGAACACCGTGCCTTGCGCGCGATGGTCGAAAGCATGGCAATGGCCGTCGGGCGACAGGATTTCCCCGTCGTTGAAGATGTATCCCCGCCCCTGCGGCAGTTCGATGGTGACACCGCCCGCCAGCGCCATGTCGCATTCGCCATTGAGCAGCGCCTGAACCGCGTAATGCACCGCGACCAGCGAGGTGGAACAGGCGGTCTGGATGTTGATGCTGGGTCCGCGCAGATCAAAGACATGGCTGACGCGGGTGGACAGGAAATCCTTGTCATTTCCGGTATGGCGCAGCAGGAACATGCCGGTGCTGTCGACCAGATCGGGGTTCGAACACAGGTTGAAGTAGAAATAGCTCCCCATCCCGCAGCCCGCAAAGACGCCGATGGCGCCGGGGAAGGCTTCAGGCGGGTGGCCCGCATCCTCCAGCGCCTCCCATGCCACTTCCAGAAACTGCCGGTGCTGGGGGTCAAGGATTGCGGCCTCTTTCGGGGAAAAGCCAAAGAATTCCGCGTCGAACCGTTCAAATCCATCCAGCGGTGCTGCGGCGCGGACGTAATTGGAATTGCGCAACCGGGCCGGGCTTTCGCCTGCGGCCAGAAGCTCTGCCTCGGTCAACTGGCGGATGGATTCGACCCCGGCCTTCAGATTGGCCCAATAGTCCGCAACCGACCCCGCCCCCGGCAGATGCGCCGCCATGCCGACAATGGCAATGTCGGTCTCACCCGGCAGGCGGGGGGGGGATTCAATATCCTTCATGCGTCACTGGCCCTTATGCAGCCTTCAGATGGGGATCAGCGCGCCAGCGGCCAAGCCCCGTCCGGTTGCCCATGGAAGGTTAAAAATAGCTTAAAGTGGCCCCGGGCGATACCCGCCCTGCCACCGCTGCGCGATCGGTGCGACAGGGGCAACAATGACAAACCTTTGCCACATTTTCGACAGAAAGCCGGGCGGATCGTGGCGGGAAGGCCTTTGCGGACCGGTGCGGAGCAGATCCCCTGGGCGCATTGGTCTGCGTTCTGAAACAATGGTTTGTGGCAGGACGGGAAGGGCCCCGGCCCGAAGGCTCGAATCGACGTTAACCTTTTCAGCGCCAGGCGGGTTTCAGCGTCGGGCGGGCCGCGTCGTCGCCGGGATCACAGCACCGTGCGCGGTCCGCTGCGGATCGCCAGAGCGTCGCGCCATTGCTGTTCGCGGCGCTCGGCCCGGGCGCGGGCCAGCATCTCGGCATGGCCAAGGATCGCGCCCGCCATCAGCCAGCTGAAAGGGATCAGCGTCGCATTGGGCAGAAGATCGGCCAGATTGGCGGCATAGATCAGCGCGATCAGCGTGACAAAGGGTGACAGATCCGCCGCCCGGCCCAGAACCGCCTCACGCGCCAGCAGGAACAGCGGCAGGGTCAGCAGCCCGAATTCTGCGACATAGCCCGCCCAGCCATAGGTGCCCAGAACGATGATCCACTGCCCGTCCGGCACCGAGAGGATCCGCCCGGTGATCGGATCAAGGATCAGCGCCCGACCATAGCCGCCCCAGCCGAACCACGGCTTTTCCTGCGCGCGGGCCAGAAGCTGTTCCTCATTCACGATGCGGTATTCCAGCGACTGATGCCGCGCCTCGCTATAGGACAGCGCCAGATCGAGGATCACATCCAGCGGGATCAGATGCGCCCCGCGCAGCAGCGGATAGGTGATGACCACCACCGCCAGCAGCCCCGCAAGGATAACCTGCAAGCGTTTCGGCGCAAACAGGATCAGCGGGATCAGCCCCAGCGCATAGACCATCGGCCCGGTGCTGCGGCAGAGCACCAGAAGGATCATCAGATAGACCCAGACCACCAACCGCTTTGGCCGCTCATCGGGTGGTGCCAGACGCAGCAGCAGCAGCGCCGACATCGCCGCCATCAGCGCGAAAAAGGCCACCCACAGCCCATGCGGCATGAAGACCATCGGACGGAACCCGCCGCCGCGCATGGATTGTGAAAAGTCATGCTGGAAAAACCCATAGACCCAGACATTGATCTGCGGCGAAAGCCGCGATTCCAGCGCCATCGGGACCGAATAGATCAGCCCCGCGATGACCAGAGCCTGCACCATCACCTTCATGCCATCGGCGGTGGCAAGCAGGCGGCGGGCCAGAAAGAACGGGATCAGCGCGATGATCTGATAACTGACCGAGGCCAGCGAATCATAGATGCGCAGCGCGGGCACATCGCCCGCCATGATCGGGATCACATCGGGATTGGTCAGCGCGGTCGCAAAGGGGCTGGCCACGAACAGCACCATCAGCGCCTTGCCGACAAGGTTTCCGGGCAGAAAGCCCGGCCTTTCGCCCAGCACCCAGACCGTGAGGCCCAGCGCGCAGAGGTTCGAGATGGTGAACTTGTCCATATCCGGGATTGCGGGCAGGTTGAAGCTGGCCAGCGGCGGCAGCAGCATATATGCGCCAAGGATCGACCAGACCAGCGCCTGTTCCCGCGGCAGCCGCCTGAACAGGACGGTCGCAAGGACCGGCCAGAGCAGCAGCATCAGGTAGGCAATCGCGTTGGGCATCGGTTCAGGGGCCGGACTGGGGTGCTGGAAATGCGGACGATACCGGATCTGGCGCGCAGGGTTAACATGAATGGGGCGGGCCTTCCAATGCCGCCCCCGCGCCCCAGCCCCGGTCTTGCGCTCCCGGGGGGCCGGAAGGAGCGCGAAAGGCCGTGAAAGTGACGACCGCAAGCGGGTGCCTGATCTGACACAACATCCGGCAAACAGGCGTAAATCCCGGCGTCAGGCGCTGATGGACGATCACCGCCCCCTTGCCGGATCGGAAACAGTCCGTTGCCGGATCGGCCCCGTCCTGACAGCCCCTGACAGGCCCTGTCAGCGTCGCATCGGCCCGGGATCCGTGCTAGAAGGCCGCAACTCCGTCAGGCAGGCCGATCCTTTGGAATTCACCTTTCACGACACGACCCTGACCGTCACCCATCCCGATGCCGGGGCGCTTTTGCGCGCTGCGGGGGCGCGGCTGACGGCAGGGCAGGGCTTTGCGCTGGCCACGATCAATCTGGACCATCTGGTGAAACTGCGCCGCGATGCGGCCTTCTGCCGGGCCTATGCGGCACAGGATTTCGTTGTCGCCGATGGCAATCCGGTTGTCTGGCTGTCACGGTTGGCGCGGCGTCCGGTCGGGCTGGTGCCCGGGTCGGATCTGGTGATCCCGCTGGCGCGGCTGGCGCGGGATGCCGGGCGGCCTGTTGTCTTGCTGGGCAGCAGCGATGCCGCGCTGGCCGGGGCTGCCGATCACCTGCGCGCCGTGCTGCCGGGGGTCACCATCGCCGCCAGCATCGCGCCGCCCTACGGCTTTGATCCTGCGGGTGACGACGCCCGCGCGATCCTGTCGCGGCTGGCGGAGATCGGGCCGGGACTGTGCCTGATCGCGCTTGGTGCGCCGAAACAGGAACGGCTGGCCGCGCTGGGCCGCGTGCTGGCGCCGCAAATGGGGTTCGCATCCATCGGGGCGGGGCTGGATTTCCTGTCGGGCCATCAGATGCGGGCCCCGCATTGGGCGCGGGCCATGGCGATGGAATGGCTGTGGCGGGCGCTGCAAAGCCCGCGCCGCCTGCTGCCGCGTTATGCCGCCTGCGCGGCGATCCTGCCGGGGCAGGCCATGGCGGCGTTGCGCCTGCGAAGGCAGGGTCCACGATCCTGACTACTTGTATTCGATCAGCCCCGCCTGCCGCCGCCGCATCCGGCCCAGCCAATAGCCGATCACGCCCTGCGCCTCGGGGATCTTGCCCAGAACGGTGAACAGGGCCGCCTCCCAGCCCGCCCGCCCCTCGGCTCGCCAGCGCCAGCCCAGCCGTGCCATTTGCGCGGGCCAGAGCAGCAGCAACGCCAGTGCGGCAGGATGCAGGGCAGCGCCCGACAGGGCGGCCAGCGGCAGACCCGCCCCCCAGATCAGCGCGCGCCGTGTTTCGGCCACCCAATGCCGTTCCGGCCCGGCCCCATGTCGCGCGGCCCCTTCGGCAAAGGCATGGCCCGCGCGCCGCGTCCGGTTCCACCATTGCCCAAAGCGGGTCATCGCCGCGTCATGCAGCGTCATTTCCGCATTGATACGCCAGATCTCGCCGCCCTTGCGCGCAAGGCGCAGGCACAGGTCCGGCTCTTCCCCCGCAATCAGGCTGGCATCATATCCCCCCACGGCGCGCAGCGCGGAAAGCCGGATCAGCGCATCGCCGCCACAGGCGGTTGCCTGTCCGATGGGCGTGTTCCATTCCCGGTCACACAGCCGGTTGTAGACGGATGCCTGCGCAAAGCGTTCCCGCCTGCGCCCGCAAATCACAACTGCCTGCGGATGACCGGCTGCAAAGGCGGTCGCGGCACCGATCCAGCCCGGGTCAAGACTGCAATCGCCGTCGATCATCTGCACCCAGCCATCGCCCTGCAGCCGCGCCAGCCCGGCATTGCGCGCCCGGGCGGCGGTGAAAGGAAGATCCATGTCCAGCGCCACCACCTCGGCCCCCGCGCGGGCCGCCGCCTCAACGCTGCCATCGGTCGAGCCGCTGTCGATATAGATGATGCGGCGCACCTGTCCTTGCAGCGAGGCCAGACAGGCCAGCAGGCGCGCGCCCTCATTGCGGCCGATCACCACCGCATCAACGGGGGTGTTTCCCGCAAGTGCAGACGCGGCATCGCCTCGGGGCGCGGCCCCGGTCCTTCCGGTTTCAGATGCCTTTGCCTGCCGCATCCGGCCACCCCCGGTGGTTCAAGATTACTCCTGCCATGGCTGCACCTTGGCAGGGTCGGACCGGCGGTTGATCCACCGCGATCCGGGGCGCAGACTAGGCGCTGCGGGCGGGCTTGACCATGCCCTCTGCCCGCTCTGCCCACGGGGCACAGCCCTTTCATTTTTCGCCATTCTCTGCTAAATGAGTTGTCCGGGCGGGGGCTCGGTCAATGCTGCAGACAGCCACGCCTTGAATCGTGGCTGCTGAACGGTTTGTCCGGGCGTTGCCTGCTGCGTGGCGGGTATTTGGATGTCAGTCAGGGCCGAAGCCTTCGGGCTTCATGGCAGCAGGAACCGGAAGACCCCATGTCCAGACGCGAAATGTTGATGGTATCGGCCCCGGAACCTGCCGATTTTGAGCAATCTCCGATGGATGAGGAGATCTTCCACAGGGTCGCGGAAGAGCGTGGCCGCGCGCTGCCGGTGGGTCGTTCGGTGTTCCGGTCTGACCGCCGGGCGCCGCAGACCGGCCTGACCCTGCCCGAAACTCCGCTGGTTATCGGTCAGTCCGGGCCGCTGGATCTGGCCCCGCCGCGCCCGCACCGGGTGTGGGAATCGCTGAATGCAGTCGTGCCGGATGACGCCTTTCTGGCGCGAAACGGTCTGTTCACGAATTCGGCACAGAACGCGGTGACCAATGAATTCGACCTGCTGCGCACCCGCATCCTGCAGCCGATGCAGGAGCGCGGCTGGCGCAGGCTGGCGGTCACATCGCCCACCCATGGCTGCGGCAAAAGCCTTGTCGCGGGCAATCTGGCCCTGTCGCTGTCGCGCCGTCCCGAAAGCCGCACCCTGCTGCTGGATCTGGAGCTGCGCGCGCCGGGGCTTGCGGCCCTTTTCGGCATGACCGGACTGGACCCCTTGCGCGAGGTTCTGACCGGGGATCAACCCTTCGAGGGCCATCTGCGCCGTCTGGGGCGGACGCTGGCGCTGGGGTTGAACCCGGTGCCGGTGCCGGATGCGGCGGAATTGCTGCACAGCCCGTCCCTGGCGGCCAGCATCGCCGCGATGATCGAGGGGCTGGATCCGCAGATCGCGATGTTCGATCTGCCCCCCGTGCTGTTGTCGGATGATGTGCTGGCGCTGTCGCCGCTGCTGGATGCGGTGATGCTGGTGATCGATGGCACGCGCAGCACCGCCGCCGAGATGCGCGACTGCGAAAAACTGCTGGACGGTCAGATCCCGATCCTCGGGGTTGTGCTGAACCGCGCGCAGGACCGGGGGCTGGCGCGGTTGCGCTATGGCCGGAGGGGGTAGGGCATGGGGCCGATCCAGTCGCTGGATGAACTGATCGGGCTGCTGATCCGCCGCCGCCTTCTGATCGGGGCGGTCGCGGTTTTCGGCACTGTGCTGACGCTTTTGCATGTGATGTCGCGGCCCGATGTCTTTGAAAGTGCCGCCGTCATTCAGGTGCAAAGCCCGATTGTCACCGACCCGATCTCGGGCGCGCAGGTGCCCAGCCAGTCGGCGCAGCGCCTGCAGGCGATTGAACAGCGCCTGACCACGCGCGACAATCTGCTGGCGGTGATCGACCGGCACGGGCTGTATCAGGATCTGGCGCTCAGCGAAGATGAAATGATCCATCTGCTGCGGATGTCGCTGCGGTTTGAGCGCGTGGCCAGTGCGGCCTCGCCGCAATTCGGCGCCCCGCCGCAGGTCGCGGCGATGATCGTTTTTGCGCAGGCCGACACGCGGGACCGCGCGGCGCGGATCGCCAATGATTTTGCGCAAAGCATTCTGGATGCCGGGGCCGAGGGGCAGACCGGGCGGGCGCGGGAATCGGTGCAGTTCTTCTCACGCCAACTGGAAGAGTTGCGCGCCGAGATTGTCCGCACCGAGACCGAGCTTGCGGGTTTCAAGACCGAGAATGCCATGGCCCTGCCCGCGCAGCGCGCGCTTCGGGAGCAGGAACTGGTGGGGCTGGAATCCGATCTGCGGGCGGTCGAACAGGATCTGAGTGCGGCCAGAAGCGAGCGCGATACGGTTCTGGCCCGGAATTCGCAGCGCGCGACCGACCGGCGTCAGATGGACGTGCTGGAGGAACAGATCGCACGACTGACGGCGCAAAGCGCGGTGCTGCAGGAGGGGCGGGCCGAGATCCGCGGCCTGCTGGTGCAGGCCCCCGAGGTGGATCGCAGATTGCTGACCTTCGAACGCAACCTCTCCCAGTTGCAGGAACAGTTCGATCTGACCACACGGCGGCTGGCCGAGGCACGGACGGCGATGGATGTCGAACAGCATCAGCAGGGGGAAACCTTCGCCCTGCTGGAACGCGCGATGGAACCGGATTACCCGGTCAGCGGCGGACGGCGGAAATTGGCATTGGCGGGGGGGCTGGGCAGTCTGATGCTGGGCTTTGGCCTTGCCTTTCTGCTGGACCTGAGGCGGCCGGTGCTGCGCACCCGCGCGCAGGTAGCGCGGGAGCTTGACCTGCAACCCATAGTTGCGATTCCGCCAATCCGGGGCATTGGCAGAGGGCGGCGGGGATTTCTGGCGCGGATGCTGTTGGGCAGCCCGCCTGCGGCGCGCAGCGCCCTGCCTGCGCCGGCCCCTGCAACCGCGCAGCCCAAGGCGATGGCGCGCCTGTTTGGGGCGGCAAAGGGACATGCCGGGCTGACGCCTATCGGCAGCGGGCTGGCTGGATCGGCGGTGCTGCTGCTGGTGATGATCGGTGTCGCGGTCACGACCTGAGCGGCGGGCCGGTAAGACTGAACGGCTGCGGAGGCGCTGCCTGCGCCTGCGGGGAAATTCCGGCCCGCGATGTCGGCGGTCCTGCATCCGGCCCCCGATGGGGGGTCAAGTCAGTATCCGGTGCAGCGCATCACCACGCCGATGGTCCTGAACATCAGCCGCATATCGGTGCCGAAGGACAGGCTGTGTTCATAGTCGGTGTCGAATTCCGCGCGTGAGCCAAAGCTGGTATCGTTGCGCCCCGAGGTCTGCCAGGGCCCGGTAATGCCGGGGCGCAGCCGGTAATAGGCGTTGCCGGGATAAAGCGCTTGCTGGTTCAGCATCATCGGGCGGGGGCCGACAAGGCTCATATCCCCGGTCAGCACATTCCACAGTTGCGGCAGTTCATCCAGCGAGGAGCGGCGCAGGAACTGCCCGAAGCGGGTGATGCGCGGGTCGCGTTTCAGCTTCTGCGTCTCTTCCCATTCCCGCCGCGCCTCGGGATGCGCGGCAAGGTAATCGGCCATGCGGGCATCGGCATCGCTGACCATGCTGCGCAATTTCCACATGCGGAAATGCCGCCCGTCCTTGCCGACCCGTTGCTGGGTATAGAAAACGCTGCCGCCATCGCGCCGCACTGCCAGCCCCAGTCCAAGAACCAGCGGCAGCACGATAGGCGCTGCCAGCAGCACCGCCGTCACGTCGAATATCCGTTTCAGCCTGTCGCGATACAGGCCCGAGGGCGGCTTGCCCGCCGTGTCGTCAGGGCCGGGTTTCGCCGGTCCGACCCGTTCAATCCTGTTCGGTGCCATTTTCCGGCGTGGCGGGAATTCGGGAAATGAAATCGTCATTGTCCACGCCCCGGCAACAAACAGCGCTGGCATGCGCTTTGGAACCGGCGATCTGATTTGTCAGATTCACAGAAACAGCAGTCAAGCGCAGCCCATGGGCCGCGTTTTCCAACACTCCACAATCCCATGACACACACCCGGCAGTAACGCCCCCAAGTCAGATTTTAACCTATTCTCAGAGGGTCTTGCGAGGAAGAAGCAGACTTGGCAGAGCCGATCCTGACAAGTTTACCGACCGGTTCTGACACAGGCTCGCCTTAGTCTTGCCTTAAAATTTGATATGCAATCCTGGGTTGCATAAAGTTCAGACCGTCAGGGTCAGCGCCTGTGTGGCGACGAATCATCATTCTGGTGAAGGATGGACTAATCAGCCGGATGCGCCGCGATTGCGCGGCGGTTCTGGCACCGGTTCGATTGTTTCTTCAAACGGAAATATGACGCGGCTTGCCGCGTTGGAGGGTCTTAGGGCTGCGCTGTGAAGAATGCCGGGTCTGTCAGGCCTCGGCCTGCATCGCGCCGGGTTCTTCCCCGCCGGTGGATCGCGCGCCCGTCACAAAAGCGACAAGCAGGGCCACGGCGATCAGGCCTGTCAAGGGATAGACCAGAAGCACAACCCAGAGCGGAGCGCCGAACAGCAAGGCTGCGATGGCAGACGCCAGCCCACCCAACAAACCCAGAAGAATTACTGCTGCGGCCATGGTATGCTCCCTTCTCTGACAGCTTCCAATACAACCATAGGTTAAGTCAAGCTGCAGTTCCGATCCTTCCGGCCAAGTAAGGCGAAACTGGGGCAGAAAGCGTATATTCAGCGGGCGGTCCGGCGAAAATGCGCGGGGGATTTGATTAAAGCGCCGCGATTTCCGCCCGGTGAAGCGCAAGTGCTGCCAGAATCAGGGTCAGGGCAACGCCTGACCACAGCAGGTCATGGCGGGGATCCCAGACCTGATGACGCCGCGCCAGCCAGATCACCAGCGGATGCATGGCGGCAAGGGCAAGCCCCTGACCGGCCAGCGCGCCGACCAATCCCCCCAGCTCGGCGCCAAGGATGAAGGCAAAGGTCTGGATCAGCGCCTTGGCCAGAAGCACGAAGAAGAAATTCCGCGAATCCCCCGCCGCCAGTGCCGCCTGATCATAAGTCATGCCGATCACGGCGGGCATCTGCAGGCAGGCGACCAGCACGACGACGGCCCCCGCCATCGTATAGCGGTCGTCATAAAGCAGGCCGACAAGCGGCACGCCGATCAGCGCCAGCACCCCCAGCAAGCCCAGCAATCCCCCCGTCATCGCCATGCGCATCCGGCGCAGGCGCGGGGCATTGGCCGCCTTCGCCCCGGGCGGATCGTCGCGATAAAGCGGGATCATCACCTTCATCACCACCGCCCCGCCCAGAAGCCACGGGAAGGAGGCCAGAAAATAGCCGATATTATAGACGCCCAGCCTGTCGATGGGCAGATAGGCCCCAAGGATCAGCCGGTCGCCCTGCGCCATCACGAAGCCGCAGGCGGTAGACAGGAAGATCCATTTGCCGAAATGCACCAGTTCACGCCCCGCCGCCGGTTCCCAGCGAAAGCGGTTCGCGGCACCGGGCAGGAAATGATGCATCAGGATCAGCTTGGCCAATGCCGTCAGCACCGCGCCCAGCACCAGCGCCCAGACCGACCCCGACAGCGCGGCAAACAGCACCATCGCGGCAATGCCGATGGTCTGCGCGGCAAGGTCCAGCGCCGTCACGCGGCCCAGCATTAGATGGCGGCTGGCGCTGTCGATCCGCGTCGGATTGAACCCCGCGATCAACAGCGAAAGCCCCGCGACCGGGATCAGCACAGACAGGTCCGGCGCCTGATAGGCCCAGGCCAGCAGCGGCCCCAGCCCCAGTGTCGCCAGCCACAGGATGCCACCACGCAGGACCTGCAGACTCCATGCCGTGTTCAGGAAATCGGGATCATCGCCGCGCGGGCTGCGCGAAATCGCCGGGCCGATCCCGACATCGGAAAACATCGTCAGCCCGACAAGGACCACCGTGACCAGCGCCATCAGGCCAAATGCCTCGGGGAACAGCAGCCGCGCCAGCACAAGGTTCGAGGCCAGCCGCAAACCCTGCGCAAGCGCATAGCTGCCCGCCGTGAAGGCCGAGCCGCGCAGCGCGCGGGCGAAAAGCGCCTGCCCACGAAAAGCGCCGAACAAGGTCATGAAACGCTCCGCTGCTGGGGTTGCGGGACGGTAGGGCGCAGGGGGGCAGAGGTCAATCGCGGGTGTCTTGGCGGGTCGGGGCCTTGCGGCCCGGAGATTTTGGTATACCATTTTTGCACAACAGGGAGGAAGATGATGCGGGACGCTTTGGGCGCGGTGACAATCACGAATGTCGTGGCGGCGGGACTGGTGGGGGAAAGCCCGCCGGGCGGATGGTCCACCGAGATCCGCCCCGAGGATTCGGTGCATACGCTGGTGGCGGTGCATACCGATGCCGGCATCACCGGTTTCGGATCCGTCTTTGCGCCCGGTCCGCTGGTCGTGGCGGCGGTCGATCAGCTGCGCAGCTTCTGCATCGGGGAAACGGCGCTGGAGCCGGAACGGATCAGCGAGAAACTGCATCAGAACACCTTCTGGTTCGGGCGCGGCGGCACGATCACCCATGCCATCAGCGGCATCGACCTTGCACTGTGGGACATTCTGGGCAAGGCGGCAGGACTGCCGGTGTCAATCCTTGCGGGCGGGCGGCATCGCGCCCGCGTGCGGCCGTATTGTTCGCTGCTGATGGAGGAACCGGGCCGGATGGCCGAGGTGATCACGCGCTACCGCGAACAGGGTTACCGCGCCTTCAAGATCGGCTGGGGGCCGTTCGGGCGGCGCGATGATCCGCGGCTGGATGCGGCGATTGTGGCCGATGCGATGCGCGAACTTCCCGAGGGCGGGCAGTTGTTCGTCGATGCGGGCGCGTCGGATGCCTATTGGCCCAATGGTCTGAAATGGGCGCTGCGCACCGCCGATATGCTGGCCGATCACGGCGTAGGCTGGTTCGAAGAGGCGCTGGTGCCCGACGCGCTGGAGGATTTCGTGACATTACGCAAGGTGTCACGCCTGCCGATCACCGGGGGGGAGGTGTTGACGCGCCGCCAGTCCTTCCTGCCGTTCCTGAGTGCCGGGGCCTTTGACATCATCCAGCCTGATGTCACCAAGGTCGGCGGCTTTTCCGAACAGCGCCGGATCGCGCGCATGGCGCAGGATTTCGGCGTGCGTTACGTCGGGCATGGCTGGAATACCGCGATGGGGCTTGCGGCCGATCTGCAGATGGCCGCCGCCCTGCCGGGGGTCGATCTGGTCGAATATATCGGCGGCAGCCCCTATGTTGATGAACTGACAGTCGAGGGGTTCCGGCTGGACGGCGACGGGATGATTGAGATCCCGGCCAGCCCGGGCTGGGGTGTCACGCCCGACCGGGACCGGATCGCGCGCTTTTGCCCGGATGTGGCACGGCTGTTCGGGGAATAGGGTCGGGCCGGGCGTCCCGGGGGGGCATGCCCCCTCCGGGGGGTCAGTCGTCAGGTCCAGTCCCAGGGCGTGATAAAATTGCCAAGGGCATTCTTGATGGCGGTTTCATCCACGCCTTCGGCGCGGCTGATCCGGGCGACCAGCCCGCGCTTCTTGTCCTCGATCACCGAATCGACCCGGACGGGCAGGCCCGCCCCGGACAAGGCGGCATCATAGACGCGGGTGATCGCCAGCCGCCGCAGATCGGGTTTGAACACCTTGCCCACGGCGGTTTTCGGCAGTTCCGGCAGGATCTCCACCCGCTTGGGCACGGCGGCGCGTTCATGGATATGGGAGGCCGCGAATTCAAGCAGATCCGCCTCGCTGGCGGTCGCGCCCTTGACCAGTTCGACATAGGCGCAGGGCAGTTCACCGGAATGCGCATCGGGCTGGCCGATCGCGCCGACAAAGGCCACGGCCTCATGGCCCATCAGCGCCTCTTCGATGATCGCGGGGTCGATATTATGCCCACCCCGGATGATCAGGTCCTTGGCCCGGCCGGTGATGTAAAGATAGCCCTCGGCATCCATACGGCCCAGATCGCCGGTGCGCAGATAGATCCCTTCGGCAAACAGGCTGCGGTTCTTGTCGACCTCGGTATAGGTCGAGCCGGGGAAGACCCCGGGGTTTGAAACGCAGATCTCGCCCACCTCATCGGGGCCGCATTCATGCGTCACCTCACCATCCGCCCCGACATGCAGGATGCGCACCGTCGTATAGGGCAGGGGAATGCCGACCGATCCGATCTTCTTGCTGCCCTCGGGCGGGTTGCAGGACACCAGGCAGGTGCATTCCGTCAGCCCGTAGCCTTCGATGATCTGCACGCCGGTTGCCTGTTCAAAGCGGCGGTAAAGTTCCAGCGGCAGGGGGGCCGAACCTGAAAACGCGCCGCGCAGGCTGCTGACATCGGCGGTGACGGGGCGCTGCATCAGCGCCGAAAGCGCGGTCGGCACCGTGATCATATAGGTGACCTTCCAGCGCTCGACCAAGGCCCAGAAATTGTCGAACACCCCGTCACCGCGATAGCCCGCAGGGGTCGGAAAGACGACATGCGCGCCCGAGGCGATCATCGACATCAGGATCGGATAGACCGCAAAGACATGGAACATCGGCAGCGGGCAGATCACGACATCCGATGATTTGAACATCAGCCGCGCGCCCAGCCAGCCGTTATAGACCATGCCCGAAACCTTGTGCTGCGCAACTTTCGGCATTCCGGTCGTGCCGCCGGTATGGAAATAGGCCGCCACGCGGTCCTCGACCGTATCTGCAAAGGTCAGGCGGTCCGCCGGGTGCTTGGCGCATTCAGCATTGAAATCCTTGACATTCGCGGTGTGCCCGATCGGGTTTTTCGGGCGGATCAGCGGGACGATCCAGCTTTTGGGTGGGGACAGATAGCGGTTGAGGTCGATCTCAAGCACCGTCTTGACGCCGGGCGCATGGCGGACTGCCTCGGCCACTTTCTGCGCAACTTCGGTCTTGGGGAAGGCGCGCAGCGTCACCACCACCTTGGCCTTGGTTTCCCGCAGGATCGCGCTGATCTGGTCGGCCTCCAGCAGCGGATTGACCGGATTGACGATACCCGCGACCGAGCCACCCAGCATGACCGCCGCCGTTTCCAGACAGTTTGGCAACACATAGGCCACGACATCCCCCGGGCCGACCCCCAGACTGCGGAACAGGTTTGCGGCCTGCGTCGCCTTGCCATGCAGTTCGGACCAGCTGAGCGTTTCGGATTTGTCTGCGGGGCCCGACATGAGCTGAAACGAGATCGCCGGACGGCTGCCATGGGCATCGCGCGCGCGGCTCAGGAACTGATAGATGGATCGCGCCTCGTCGCGCTCGGCCCAGGGGCCCTCTGCCTCGATGGCGTCCCGGTCAGCAATGGATGCGAATGCCCCCATGATCGTCAGTCCTCCCTGAAATTGCCGGCCGCTCCTCCGCCGGTTCGATTTATCATGCCGCAGGATGCGAATTTTTCCAAAATCCCGCAACCCGGCGCAGATGGGGATACGCAACGTCAGAACAGGGTCACAACGGGATTGCAGCAGGGAAGGCGGGCCGACATGGCCCCGAAAAGCAAAAAACCCCGCCCGGTAAGGGGCGGGGTTTTCCGGTCGGGAGGCGCAGCAGGCCCCCCGGGATCATTGGCCCATGGGCAGGATTACATCATCCCGTCCATGCCGCCCATTCCACCCATGCCGCCGCCGCCAGCGGAGCCTTTCGGCTCGGGCTTGTCGGCGATCATGGCTTCGGTGGTGATCAGAAGCGAAGCGACCGAGGCCGCATCTTCCAGTGCCGTCCGCGTCACCTTGGCCGGGTCGATCACGCCGAACTTGAACATGTCGCCATATTCTTCGGTCTGAGCGTTGAAGCCAAAGTTCTTGTCGGTCGACTCGCGCACCTTGCCGGCCACGACAGCGCCATCGACGCCGGCGTTTTCAGCGATCTGACGCAGCGGCGCTTCCAATGCGCGGCGCACGATGGCGATCCCGGCATTCTGGTCGCTGTTCTCACCGGTGACGCCGTCAAGCGACTTGCCAGCCTGAACGAGGGCCACGCCGCCGCCGACAACGATGCCTTCCTGCACGGCCGCACGGGTCGCGTTCAGGGCGTCATCGACACGGTCCTTGCGCTCTTTCACTTCGACTTCGGTCATGCCGCCGACGCGGATCACCGCAACTCCGCCTGCCAGTTTGGCAACGCGTTCCTGCAGTTTTTCCTTGTCGTAATCCGAGGTGGTTTCCTCGATCTGGGTGCGGATCTGGGACACGCGGGCCTGAATTTCGGCCTTGTCGCCAGCACCATCCACGATGGTGGTGTTGTCCTTGTTGATCTGCACTTTCTTGGCGGTGCCGAGCATGTCGATGCCGACATTTTCCAGCTTCATGCCCAGATCGTCCGAGATCACCTGACCACCGGTCAGGATCGCGATGTCCTGCAGCATGGCCTTGCGACGATCACCGAAGCCCGGAGCCTTGACGGCAGCGATCTTCAGGCCACCACGCAGCTTGTTGACGACCAGCGTGGCCAGAGCCTCGCCTTCCACATCTTCCGCGATGATGATCAGCGGACGCTGCGACTGGATCACGGCCTCCAGCAGCGGAACCATCGGCTGCAGCGACGAAAGTTTTTTCTCGTGCAGCAGGATATAGGCGTCTTCCAGTTCCGCGATC
This sequence comes from Szabonella alba, assembly GCF_016765775.1. GTDB lineage: Bacteria > Pseudomonadota > Alphaproteobacteria > Rhodobacterales > Rhodobacteraceae > Szabonella > Szabonella alba. The sequence continues at coordinate 362,245 of NZ_JAESVN010000001.1, forward strand.
ATCTTGTCGGGATTGGTGACGAAATAGGGCGACAGGTAACCGCGGTCGAACTGCATGCCTTCGACGACTTCGGTTTCCGTTTCCAGACCCTTGTTTTCCTCGACGGTGATGACACCCTCATTGCCGACCTTCTGCATCGCATCGGCGATCTGGCGGCCGATTTCGGCCTCGCCATTGGCCGAGATGGTGCCGACCTGTGCAACTTCGGCGCTGTCCTTGACGGGGCGCGAAGCGGCCTTGATGGCAGCGACAACCTTGATCACGGCGAGGTCGATGCCGCGCTTCAGATCCATCGGGTTCATGCCGGCGGCAACGGCCTTCAGGCCGTCCTTGATGATCGCCTGCGCCAGAACGGTCGCGGTGGTGGTGCCGTCGCCCGCTTCGTCATTGGTGCGGGAAGCGACTTCCTTCACCATCTGCGCGCCCATGTTCTCGAACTTGTCGGAAAGTTCGATCTCCTTGGCGACCGTCACACCGTCCTTGGTGATGCGCGGCGAGCCGAAGCTCTTGTCGATCACGACATTGCGGCCTTTCGGGCCCAGGGTGACCTTCACGGCATCGGCGAGGATGTTCACGCCGCGCAACATGCGGTCGCGGGCATCGGTATCGAATTTGACGTCCTTAGCAGCCATTTTGCTTGCTCCAGTTTGTCTTGTATTTCAGGGAAGGAATTGGCGCCCGGTTCAGCGGGCAGCGCGATCTCAGGAAATGATCCCGAGGATATCGCTTTCCTTCATGATCAGCAGTTCCTTGCCGTCGAGCGTGACTTCGGTGCCCGACCATTTGCCGAACAGGATGCGATCACCGGCCTTGACGGAGGGCGCGATCAGCTCGCCCGAATCCTTGCGCGCGCCTTCGCCGACCGAGATGATCTCGCCTTCAGCGGGCTTTTCTTTCGCGGTGTCGGGGATGATCAGTCCGCCCTTGGTCTTTTCCTCGCCTTCGATGCGACGGACCAGCACGCGGTCATGCAGCGGTTTGAATGCCATCTGGTAACACTCCCTTGAGTTCCAGGTTTGTCTCGTGTTGGCACTCACCTCTTGTGAGTGCTAACGGTGCGCTAGTTAGGCACAGGCCACGCGACTGTCAAGCATTCTGCGTGGGGTTTGCGTTCTTCCGACTGCCAGAACGCAAGGCCTGATGCCGCAAGTTCTTGTGCCGCACGGGCGCGGCTCAGCGGCGGCGACGGCCGGGGGAGGGGCCGTCCGGTTTCGTGCCGGGCTTTCTGCCTGATTCCGCGCCGGGATGCCACCCGGTTTTTTTCGCGATGCGTCGGGGCGGGGCAGAGGGAAGGTCGATTTCACGCCATTCGCCGGGGGCCAGCCCCTCCAGCGTCCAGTCGCCGACGCGCCAGCGCACGAGCCGCAACGTCGGATGCCCCACCGCCGCCGTCATGCGCCGCACCTGCCGGTTGCGCCCTTCGGTGATCGTCAGTTGCAGCCAGCAATCGGGAATGCTGGGGCGATGGCGGATCGGTGGGTCACGGGCCCAAAGGTCGGGCGGAGTGATCCGTTCGGCCTGCGCGGGCGCGGTCAGGCCGTCCTTCAGCGCCACGCCCCGGGTAAGGGTCTGCAAGGCGGCATCATCCGGCAGCCCCTCGACCTGCACCAGATAGGTCTTTTCCTGCCGGTAGGCGGGGTCTGCGATCCGTGCCTGCAGTGCGCCATCATCGGTCAGCAGCAAAAGTCCCTCACTGTCGCGGTCAAGGCGGCCCGCCGGATAAACCTCCGGCACCGGCACGAATTCCCGCAAGGGCCGCCGCCCTTCGGCACTGTCGCCCGAGAATTGCGACAGGACCCCCCAGGGCTTGTTGAAGAGGATGAGCCTTGCCATCGCATCCTTCCCGAATCGTCGCTGCAGGACACCTGTTCCCTGCCTGCAGCCGGTTGCGAAAGGTCCGGATCCAGTTCCGTGGCAGGGCGTGATCCGCCCCCTGCCGTCGCATTGGCGATCGCGGGAGGACTCGAACCCCCGACCCGCTGCTTAGAAGGCAGCTGCTCTATCCAGCTGAGCTACGCGACCGCATGCCCCCTTTCTGATGCAGAGCGCGCGGGCGTGCAAGCCCGGGATCAGAGCACACGTGTCAGGAATACGCTGTTGGGGTCCTCGACATAGGTGCCGAAGGGCGGACATTCGCGAAACCCGGCGGACAGATAAAGCCGCCGGGCAGGTTCGAACATCGCCTGAGTGCCGGTCTCAAGGCTCAGCCGGGCAAGGCCAGCCGACCGTGCCTCGGCGATCAGATGTTCCAGAATCCGCCGCGACAGGCCCTGACCGCGCCGTTCGGCCAGAACATGCATCGACTTGATTTCGGCATGATCCGGCGCGATGCGCTTGAAGGCGCCCATGCCCACCGGCAGGGCCCCGTCGCGCATCACGAAAAAGGCGATGCCCGGTTCGGCGGCCATATGGGCGGCATCCATCATATGAATGCTTTCGGGCGGTGTATCGGCATGCATTTCAAGACTGTGGCGCGCCATCAGATCGGCAAGATCGGGCGCAAGGGGCGTGTCGCGGGCAATGCTGGGCATATCGGGAAAACCGTCGGAAGGAAGGAACTGACAGCAGAGTGGCGCAAAGCCTGCAGCGCTTCAATGGTCGCAATGACGGGGGGCCGAAGTGACAGGGGGCGTTTCACCCGCGGGCCTTGGCCCGGTTCACAGCCTCAATGCGTCCAGACGCCGCGACGGTTGGTCGCGAAGTTTTCGCCATAGCCGCCCTGACGGATCACCGGCTTGCGCGGTTTCGGTTCGGTCACGGTAAAATCAATGCCCTGTGCCTTGGCATAGGTTTCGGCCGCCTCGCGGCTGTCGAACCGCAGGCGGACCTGACTGGCCATATCATCCGAGGACGTCCAGCCCATCAACGGATCGACCTCACGCGCGCTGGCCGGGGCGAATTCCAGAATCCATTCATGGGTCTTGGCACTGCCGGATTGCATCGCGGTGCGGGCGGGCTGATAGATGCGGGCGCGCATGGGCGTGGCTCCTTTGCTGGACTGGAGCCATATGGGGGAAAACCATCCGGCTTGGCAAGCCCGGCACGCAGGAACATCCGCCCTGAAGCCCCCGGGGGGGGGGTGCTGTCGGCTGGTCACGGGGAGTGTGGGGTGGGGTGTGTGGTGCGGCCAGCCGACAGGCTTTGCTGCTTGCCTGTTCATCCTGGCAGAAGTCAGACCAATTTACAACCAAAAGATGAGTTTGTTTAAAATTAAGTTCTTTAAAATTGTTTTCGCTTTGACTGGCAAGCCCGGGGCCTTTGCCGGATGTGCCGGGCTTGCCGACCCTTCCAACCCGCCGAATCGCGGAGAGGGGCGGCGCGGGCTGTCGCATTGGCGGAACGTGCCCCTTGGTCCGGGGGGCCTTGAAATGGAACAAAAACAGATCAAATTGGGGGTCTGACAGGGAATCGCCTCCGAAGGAACCGGGATGCCGCACAACAACACCAACGCCCCGGCCGAACGCCCCGAGGTTCTGACCCGTCCCAAGCTTGAGGGCGGGCGCCCCTTCGTGCTGTCCACCCCGTTTCAGCCCGCCGGGGATCAGCCGACCGCGATTGCCGAACTGGCCGAAGGCGTGCGCAGCGGTGAACGCAATCAGGTGCTGCTGGGGGCGACCGGAACCGGCAAGACCTTCACCATGGCCAAGATCATCGAGGAAACCCAGCGCCCCGCGATCATTCTTGCGCCCAACAAGACGCTGGCCGCGCAGCTATATGGTGAATTCAAGGGATTTTTTCCCGACAATGCGGTGGAATATTTCGTCAGCTACTACGACTACTACCAGCCCGAAGCCTATGTCGCGCGGTCTGACACCTATATCGAGAAGGAAAGCCAGATCAACGAACAGATCGACCGGATGCGCCATTCGGCGACAAGGGCGCTTCTGGAACGCGATGACGTGATCATCGTGGCCTCGGTCTCCTGTATCTACGGCATCGGCTCGGTCGAGACCTATTCGGCAATGACACAGGATCTGGTCACCGGGCAGAATTACGACCAGCGACAGGTGATCGCCGAACTGGTGGCCCAGCAATTCCGCCGCAACGATCAGGCGTTTCAGCGCGGGTCCTTCCGGGTGCGCGGCGATTCGCTTGAGGTCTGGCCAGCCCACCTTGAGGACCGCGCCTGGCGTTTCAGCTTCTTCGGGGAAGAACTGGAAAGCATTGTCGAGTTCGATCCGCTGACCGGCGCCAAGACCGACACATTCAAGCAGATCCGCATCTATGCCAATTCGCATTACGTCACGCCGCGCCCAACGATGCAGCAGGCCATTCAGGGCATCAAACGCGAATTGCGTCAGCGGCTGGATCAGTTGGTGAATGAAGGCAAGCTCTTGGAGGCGCAGCGGCTGGAACAGCGCTGCAATTTCGATCTGGAGATGCTGGAGGCGACGGGCGTCTGCAACGGGATCGAGAATTATTCCCGCTATCTGACGGGGCGCGCGCCGGGGGAGCCGCCGCCGACCCTGTTCGAATTCATTCCCGACAATGCGATTGTCTTTGCCGATGAAAGCCATGTTTCGGTCCCGCAGATCGGCGGCATGTATAAAGGCGACTACCGGCGCAAATTCACGCTGGCCGAACACGGGTTCCGCCTGCCCTCCTGCATGGACAACCGGCCTCTGAAGTTTGAGGAATGGGACGCGATGCGCCCGCAATCGGTGTTCGTCTCGGCCACGCCCTCGGCATGGGAGATCGAACAGGCCGGTGGCGTCTTTGCCGAACAGGTGATCCGTCCCACCGGCCTTCTGGACCCGATGGTCGAGATCCGCCCCGTCGAATCCCAGGTCGATGACCTGCTGGATGAGATCCGCCGCGTGGCACTCGCCGGGTTGCGCGTGCTGGTCACCGTGCTGACGAAGCGCATGGCCGAGGATCTGACCGAATATTTCCACGAACAGGGCATCCGCATCCGCTACATGCATTCGGATATCGACACCATTGAACGCATTGAAATCCTGCGCGATCTGCGGCTGGGGGCGTTCGATGTGCTGGTGGGCATCAACCTGCTGCGCGAAGGCCTCGATATTCCCGAATGTGGCCTTGTGGCAATTCTGGATGCCGACAAGGAGGGGTTCCTGCGCTCGGAAACCAGCCTGATCCAGACCATCGGCCGGGCGGCGCGCAATTCCGATGGCCGCGTCATCATGTATGCCGACCGCATCACCGGCTCGATGGAGCGTGCCATCGGCGAAACCAACCGCCGCCGCGAAAAGCAGATCGCCTATAACGAGTTGCACGGCATCACGCCCCAGACGGTGCGCAAGAATGTCGAGGATGTTCTGGCGGGCCTCTGGCAGGGCGATACCGACATGTCCCGCGTCACCGCCAAGGTGGACAAGCCGCTTGTCGGCCAGAACCTGGCCGCCCATCTGGATGCGCTGCGGATCCAGATGCGCAAGGCCGCCGAAAATCTGGAATTCGAAGAGGCCGCACGCCTGCGCGATGAGGTCAAGCGCCTTGAGGCGGTGGAACTGGCGATTTCCGACGATCCGCTGGCGCGTCAGTCAGCGGTCGAGGACGCGGTGGAGGATGCTGTGAAAATGTCGGGACGGTCCACCGCCGGACGCGCCGGACAACGCGGCGGCAAGGCGCGGCGCCGGAAATAGCGGCCGGGCCGGGTGCGGGCAAGCGGGGAAAAGCGCGCCCCAAGACTGGGGCGCGCGCGCCCTTATCCCTGCAGCGTCCGCACCCCATACCCCTCACCCCGGGCCTTCATCGCCGCGACGGCGGCGATGCTGGCGGCGGCGGTGGTGAAATAGGGGATCTTGTCCATCAGTGCTACACGGCGGATGTCGCGGCTGTCTGCGATGGCCTGACTGCCCTCGGTCGTGTTCAGCACCAGTGCTATATCGGTGTTCTTCAGCCGGTCCACGATATTCGGGCGGCCTTCATAGACCTTGTTGACAAGGGTCGCCGTCACGCCTTCGACGGCCAGCCAGCTGGCAGTGCCCTTGGTCGCCACCAGTTCAAACCCCATGGCGACCAGATCGCGCGCGGCAACGGCCAGCGCTGCGGTCTTGTCCATATCCTTGACCGACAGGAAAACGCGCCCCGCCTCGGGCAGATGCGTGCCCGCCCCCATCTGCGCCTTGAGGAAGGCCAGCGCGAAGCTGCGGTCCCAGCCCATCACCTCCCCGGTAGAGCGCATTTCCGGCCCCAGCATCGGATCGACACCGGGGAAGCGGGCGAAGGGCAGAACCGCCTCCTTGACCGAGAACCACGGCGTGATCGGATTGGCCAGCGTCAGCGGATCGGCCAGCGGCAGATCGGTATCCGGGCCGACGCCCTCGGCATAGGGCGCGCGCATCGGGAAATTAGCCAGCGGTTCGCCAGCCATCAGCCGCGCAGCGATGGACGCAATCGCGCTGTCGGTGGCCTTGGCGACGAACGGCACGGTGCGGCTGGCACGCGGGTTGACCTCCAGCACGAAAATCTCACCATCCTTGATGGCGAATTGCACATTCATCAGGCCGACCACATTCAGCGCGCGGGCCATGGCGACGGTCTGATCCTTCAGCGCCGCAATGGTTTCAGGCGTCAGCGAATGGGGCGGCAGGCAGCAGGCGCTGTCCCCGGAATGGACGCCCGCCTCTTCGATATGTTCCATGATGCCCGCAACATGAACGTTGTGACCGTCCGACAGCGCATCGACATCCACCTCGATCGCGCCCGAAAGATAGCTGTCCAGCAGGACCGGGTTCTTGCCCGACACCTGCACGGCCTCGCGGATATAGCGTTCAAGCTGCGCGTCATCGCGGATGATCTCCATCGCGCGGCCCCCCAGCACGAAGGAGGGGCGGATCACCAGCGGATAGCCGACTTCGGCGGCAACGGCGAAGGCCTCGTCCCGGCTGCGCGCGGTGCCGTTGACGGGTTGCCTGAGGTTCAGGCTGTGCAGCAGTTTCTGGAACCGCTCCCGGTCCTCGGCCAGATCAATAGCATCGGGCGTGGTGCCAAGGATCGGGATGCCTTCCTCATGCAGCGCATTGGCCAGTTTCAGCGGGGTCTGTCCGCCGAACTGCACGATCACGCCATGCAGGGTGCCGTTATCCTGTTCAACCCGCAGAATCTCCAGCACATGTTCCAGTGTCAGAGGTTCGAAATACAACCGGTCCGATGTGTCATAGTCAGTGGAAACCGTTTCCGGGTTGCAGTTGACCATGATGGTCTCATAGCCCGCCTCGGTCAGCGCATAGCAGGCATGACAGCAGCAGTAATCAAACTCGATCCCCTGACCGATGCGGTTGGGGCCACCGCCAAGGATAACCACCTTTTTCGCGCCCGAAGGCCGCGCCTCGCATTCCGCCTCACCCATCACGGGGGTTTCATAGGTCGAATACATATAGGGCGTCTGTGCCTCGAACTCGGCAGCACAGGTGTCGATGCGCTTGAACACGGCATTGACGCCCAGATTGCGCCGGGCGCGGCGCACCTGACCCTCCTCGCGGCCGGTCAGTTTTGCCAGTCGGGCATCGGTGAAACCCAGCATCTTGACGCGGCGCAGACCATCCGCCGAAACGGGCAGGCCATCGTGGCGGATCTTGGCCTCGGCCTCGATGATCTCACGGATGCGGGCAAGGAACCACGGATCGAAGGCGGTCGCGCCGTTGATCTCCTCATCCGTCAGCCCGTGGCGCATCGCTTGCGCGATGACGCGGATCCGGTCGGGGGTCTGCAGCGACAGCGCCTTGAAGATCGGGGCGCGGTCGCCCGATTTCTCATCCAGACCGGGGATCGCGATTTCGTCAAAGCCCGAAAGCCCGGTCTCCATCGAGGCCAGCGCCTTCTGCATCGATTCGTGGATCGTGCGGCCGATGGCCATGACCTCACCCACCGATTTCATTGCCGTGGTCAGATGCGGCTCGGATCCGGGGAATTTTTCAAAGGCGAAACGCGGGATCTTGGTCACGACATAGTCGATGGAGGGCTCGAAACTGGCGGGCGTGACCTTGGTGATGTCATTGTCCAGCTCATCCAGCGTGTAGCCGACGGCCAGTTTTGCGGCGATCTTGGCGATGGGAAAGCCCGTGGCTTTTGACGCCAGCGCCGAGGAGCGCGACACGCGCGGGTTCATCTCGATCACGACCATGCGCCCATCGGCGGGGTTGATCGCCCATTGCACATTGGATCCGCCGGTTTCGACCCCGATTTCACGCAGCACGGCAATACTGCCGTTGCGCATGATCTGATATTCCTTGTCGGTCAGGGTCAGCGCCGGGGCCACGGTGATCGAATCGCCGGTATGCACGCCCATCGGGTCCACATTCTCGATGGAACAGATGATGATGGCATTGTCGGCAGTGTCGCGCACCACCTCCATCTCATATTCCTTCCAGCCCAGAAGGGATTCGTCGACAAGGATCTGCGCCATGGGCGAGGCTTCCAGCCCCGAACGGCAGATCGCCTCGTAATCGTCGCGGTTATAGGCAACTCCGCCCCCGGTGCCGCCAAGGGTGAAGGCCGGGCGGATGATCGCGGGCAGGCCGACATAGTCCAGCGCCGCAACAGCCTCGGCCACCCCGGCACTGATGTCATATTTGCCATTGTCGCGTTTCGGCGCGGCGATGATGGTCGCCTTGGGGTTTTCCAGCCCGATCCGGTCCATCGCCTCGCGGAACAATTTGCGATCTTCTGCCATTTCAATGGCCGCCCGCTTGGCACCGATCAGTTCAACATTATACTTTTCCAACACTCCCAGATCGGCCAGTGCCAGCGCGGTGTTCAGACCCGTCTGCCCGCCCATCGTCGGCAGCAGCGCATCGGGCCGTTCCTTTTCGATGATCTTGGCCACAACCTCAGGCGTGATAGGTTCGATATAGGTGGCATCGGCCAGACCCGGATCGGTCATGATCGTCGCAGGGTTCGAGTTGACGAGGATGACGCGATAGCCTTCCTCACGCAGGGCCTTGCAGGCCTGTGCACCGGAATAGTCGAACTCGCAGGCCTGACCGATGATGATGGGTCCCGCACCGATGATCATGATGGATTTGATGTCGGTTCTTTTCGGCATGGTCGGCCTCGCATAAGGGTAACCGGACCCTCGACAGGGCCGGGCAGTTGGATCGCAAGCATCGCGCAAATTGGCGTGGGTTTAAGGTGCAAGGCCGGGGGGCGCAACCCTGATCCGATGCGTCGTTCGGCACCTCGCGGCGGGCGGGGGGACGTGCTACATGCCCGGGCAGCAGGAAGCGGGGGACTATGAAGCGGGGGACTGTGGCGTGATCCTGTGCGAGAACGGGCCCGATGGGCGTTTCGCCCGTTTCAACCCGCGCGACGTCGTGGTGGCGCGGGCGGCGGATGAGGTCGCGCCGGCGCTGGCGCGGCTGGATGCGGCGCGGGCGGCGGGTGCTTGGGTCGCGGGCTGGATGGCCTATGAGGCGGGCTATGCGCTGGAGCCACGGCTTGCGCGGCTGATGCCCGCCGATCCCGGGCCGCTGCTGGCCTTCGGAATCTGCGATGCGCCGTCGGACGCGGTCCTGCCGGACGGCGCGGGAAAGATGAGCATGCCCCGGCCGGTGGTGACGCGCGACACCTATGACGCGGCCTTTGCGCAAGTGGCGGCCTTTATCGCGGCAGGGGATTGCTACCAGATCAACCTGACCTTTCCGATGACCGCGACGCTGACAAGCGGCTCGGCGCTGGGGCTTTATGCAGCACTGCGCGGCAGGCAGGCGGTCGGCCATGGCGGCTTTGCCGATTTCGGGGCGGCGGCGGATCTGCCGGTGATGATTTCGCGCAGTCCGGAGCTGTTTTTCCGCACCGATGCCGCAGGCCGTATCGTCGCGCGCCCCATGAAGGGCACCGCGCCGCGCCATCCCGATCCGGTGCGCGATCAGGCCATTATTCAGGAATTGTCCGAAAGTGAAAAGGTCCGTGCCGAAAATCTGATGATTGTGGATTTGCTGCGCAATGATATTGGCAGGATTTCACAAATCGGTTCGGTCCGCGTGCCCGAGTTGTATGCCGTGGAAAGCTTTGCCACCCTGCATCAGATGTCCAGCCGGGTAGAGGGGGTTCTGACCGGCCCGCCGCTGCTGTCGCAACTGATGCCCGCGCTGTTTCCCTGCGGATCGGTCACCGGCGCGCCGAAGATCCGCGCGATGGAGATCATCCATGAGCTGGAACCCTTCCCGCGTGGCCTCTATTGCGGTGCCTTCGGCTGGATGGGGCCGGACGGGGCTTCGTCCTTTAATGTGACGATCCGCACGCTGTCGCTTTGGGGTGACCGGATCACCATGAATGTGGGCGGCGGTGTCGTGGCCGATAGCACCGCACAAGGGGAATGGGAGGAGGCGCTGTGGAAAGCGCGTTTCGCGATGCCGCAGATGTAAGCCTGATCGAGACGCTGGGCTGGACCGGGCAGGATTTCCCGCGGCTGGCCCTGCATCTGGGCCGTCTGTCCCGCTCGGCCGCCCGGATGGGGCGTCCCTGCAATCCTGCCATGGCCGAAGCCGCATTGCGCAACGCGGCTCCGCCGGGGCCTGCCCGCATGCGCCTTCTGCTGGATGCGGTGGGGCGGGTGACGGTCACCGCCGCAGATTTTACGCCCGCCCCGGCGGTCTGGCGCGTCGGGCTGGCCGACACGCGGCTGGACCCGGACGATCCCTGGCTGACGCTGAAATCCACCCGCCGCGCGGTCTATGACACGGCCCGGGCCGCGCTGCCCGCAGGGTTGGATGAGGTGATCTTCCTCAATCACCGCGATGAGGTCTGCGAGGGCACGATCACATCGCTGTTCTTCGACCGGGGACAGGGCTGGCGCACGCCGCCGCTGCAATCGGGGCTGTTGCCGGGTGTCCTGCGCGCCGAATTGCTGGCGGCAGGAACGCTGCGTGAGGAAGTGCTGACTGCCGCGGATCTGCCGCTTGTGCGCTTGCGGCTTGGCAATTCCCTGCGCGGGCTGGCCCCGGCAGAGCTTTGCCCCCCGGAAATTTAGCCCTGAAACGCTTCAGGCGCGGCTCAACTGCACCGCCAGAATCCCCAGGGCGGTGATGGCGACACCAACCAGATCCCAGGGGCCCAGCGTCTCCCCCAGAAGGACGGCCGCGATCGCCACCCCGAAGGCGGGGTTGAGAAAGTGGAAGGTCGCCGCCCGCACCGCACCGATCCGCCCCACCAGCGCGAACCACAGAAGTGTCGCGGCAAGGCCCGGGATCAGACATTGATAGACAAAGGCGATGATCCAGCGGGCAGAAAGTGTGATCTCGGGCGTTTCGGTCAGGGCCGAGACAAGGCCAAGCGCGCCCGCGCCCACCAGCATCTGCAGCCCCACGATCATCAGCAGATTGCCGCTGCCCGATGCGCCGCGCACCGACAGCGTGGCAATCGCCAGCGCCAGCGCACCCAGAATGCAGATCGCGACACCCAGCGGATCAGCCCCGCCCGACAGCCGCGTCCCCATGATCAGCAGCACCCCCGCCATGCCCGTCACCAGCCCCAATAGGCCAAGCGGTGAACTGCGCTGCCCCAGGAAGGCCCAGCCCAGCCCCGCCACGATCAGCGGCATGGATGAGGCGATGATCGCGGCCAGCGATCCGTCGATCCATTGCATCGCGACGAAGTAAAGCCCGAGATACAGCGCGTTCTGGCAAAGCCCGAAGATCAGGACCGCGCGGGCCTGCGTGCCGCGAAAGCCGCCCGGCAGGTGCCAGCTTTGCCCCATGGCGCGGGCCAGTGCGACAGCAATCAACCCCGTCACCAGAAAGCGCGCGGCCAGCGACATCAGCGGCGGCGCATCGGCCACGATGATCTTGGCTGTGGCAAAGGCCGAGGACCACATCAGCACGAAGCCGATACCCATGAGGATGGCGCGCAGGTCCAAGGCGGTGCCCCTTTTTTCATCGCAAAGGCCGCCCGGGCGGGGCGGCCCCTGTCAGTCCGGAATGCGGGCGGGCGATTGCCCTGCCAGCGCCCCCGGCGGTGATCGGTCTGTCGGGGCCCGGTCGCGGCGATCCGCCGGTCCGGGCGCTTCCGCGATCAGCCGTTCACGCTGTCTTTCAGAACCTTGGCGATGGTGAATTTCACCTGCTTGTCGGCGGCCTTGGTCATGGTCTCGCCGGTCGCGGGATTGCGAACCTGACGCTCGGGGCGGGCGCGGCAGGCAACCTTGCCCAGACCCGGCAGGGTAACGGCACCACCTGCGGCGACTTCACGCGCAACAACGGCGGCAATGGCATCCATCGCGGCACCGGCGGATTTCTTGTCGCCGCCCATTTCTTCGGCAACGGCGGCAATCAACTGGGTTTTGGTCATCGGTTTCACGGTCATGTCGGATCTCCTGTTCCTGCCCCCTGCAACCGGGGCGATCTCTTGCTGCCCAAGGGCGACCAAGCCGCTACACAGGTTTTTGCGGCCCAGTTCAAGCAGAATTTCCCTCTGCGTGGGTTTTTCCCGCCTTGCCGCCGCGTTCGGCGCCTTGTCCGCCCCGTGCGGCCGCTGACATCGGCAAGGCTCCGCCCATATCCGCGTCACAGAAAGGCGGTTTCCTCAAAACTGCGCAGCTTGCGGCTGTGGATGCGTTCCAGCGGCATGTCGCGCAGCCGTTCCATCGCGCGGATGCCGATCTGCAGATGCCGCGCGACCTGTGTGCGGTAAAAATCCGAGGCCATTCCGGGCAGCTTCAGTTCCCCGTGCAGCGGCTTGTCGGACACGCAAAGCAGCGTGCCATAGGGCACGCGGAAGCGAAACCCGTTGGCGGCGATGGTGGCGCTTTCCATGTCCAGCGCAATGGCGCGCGACTGGCTGAGCCGCTTGACCGGGCCAGACTGGTCGCGCAACTCCCAGTTGCGATTGTCGATTGTGGCCACCGTGCCGGTGCGCATGATGCGCTTCAGCTCATACCCGTCAAGCTGCGTGACATCGGCCACGGCCTCTTGCAGCGCGATCTGGATTTCCGCCAGCGCCGGGATCGGCACCCAGATCGGCAGATCGTCATCCAGCACATGATCCTCGCGCAGATAGGCATGGGCCAGCACGAAATCGCCAAGGCTCTGACTGTTTCTGAGACCTGCGCAATGGCCCACCATCAGCCAGGCATGGGGACGCAGCACAGCGATATGGTCGGTCGCGGTCTTGGCGTTTGAGGGGCCGACCCCGATATTGACCAGCGTGATGCCCTGACTGTCGGCGCGTTTCAGGTGGTATGCCGGCATCTGCGGCATCTTCATCGGGCCGAAGGCCGGGGCGTCGGCGCGGGTGATGATCTGGTTTCCGGGCGCGACAAAGGCGGTATAGCCGCTTTTCGGATCGGCGAGCGCGGCGCGGGCGAAGGCCTCGAACTCATCAACATAGAACTGATAGTTGGTGAACAGCACATGGTTCTGGAAATGGTCGGGGTCGGTGGCGGTGTAATGGGCCAGCCGCGCCAGCGAGTAATCCACCCTTTGCGCCGAAAAGGCCGCCAGCGGAAAGGATCCGTCGGCAAAGACCGTGCGCGTGCCGTTGACGATATCATCATTGGTTGTCGACAGGTCGGGCACGTCGAAGATGTCGCGCAGCGAGAAGTCCAGAACCCCTTCTTGCGGGATCGCGACCTCGGGGCTGCCGGCCAGCGCGAAATGCAGCGGGATCGGCGTATCCGACAGGCCGATCTGCACCGGCACGCGATGGTTCTGCATCAAGAGACCAAGCTGCTGGATCAGGTAATGACGGAACAGGTCGGGCCGGGTGACGGTTGTCGAATAGATCCCGGGCCGGGCGACATGGCCAAAGCTCAGCCTGCTGTCAGTCTTGTCGAAGGAGGTCGTGGCCAGCCGGATCTCGGGATAAAACGCGCGGATGCGGCTGGTCGGGCGGGTTCCGGCCACAGCGGCGCCGAAATGGCGGGCCAGAAATCCGGTTGCGGTGGCGTAAAGCTCTTCCAGCCGCGCCACGGCCTTGGCGGGGTCGGTGAAGGTCGCGGTTCCGGGCATTTCCGGGGTCTGGAAGGATGGATTCAGATCGTCATGCATCGCAGGGGTCTTTCAATTGATCCGGCATCTAACCCGAAACCGGGGGCAGGGGGCAAGCCCCCCGCGTGCAGGGCGCATCTGCGGGTATCCGGGGTCGTGGCCCTGCCGCCGCCCGCAGCTTTGCGTGACAATGTGACAGGGCGGTATCGTGCGCCCCTGATCTGCGCGGGGCGGGCCTTGCGCTGGCCGGGGCCTGCGGGAATACTGCCCGGATGACGGTGCTTCTTTCCCTTGGTCACGGCTATTCGGCGCAGGCGCTGGCACGGCTTCTGCTGCCGCAGGGCTGGCAGGTCATCGGCACGACGCGCAGCGCCGTGAAGGCCGCCGATCTGGCGGCAACCGGGGTGGAGCCCTTAATCTGGCCGGGCGAACCCATCGCCCCGGCGCTGGCGCGTGCCACGCATATCCTGTCCTCCATCGCGCCCGGGGCCGGGGGCGATCCGCTGCTGGCAGCACATCGTGACGAGATCGCGGCCGCCGCGCCGCGCTGGGCGGGCTATCTGTCGACCACCGGGGTTTACGGCGACCATCAGGGCAGCTGGGTGGATGAGACAACGCCCCTGACCGCCGGAACGCAGCGCGGCAAATGGCGCATCAAGGCCGAGGCGGAATGGCAGGCGCTGGGTCTGCCGCTGCATATCTTCCGCCTTGCCGGCATCTACGGCCCCGGGCGCGGCCCGTTCGCCAAGCTGCGGGAAGGCAGCGCAAGGCGGATCGTGAAGCCGGGGCAGGTCTTTTCCCGCATCCATGTCGAGGATATTGCGCAGGTGCTGGCCGCCTCGATCGCGCGGCCCGATCCGGGGGCGGTCTATAATCTGTGCGATGACGACCCCGCCCCGCCCGAGGATGTGATCGACCATGCAGCCCATCTGCTGGGCCTGCCCTCCCCCCCGGCCGAGGACTGGGACAGCGCCGAGATGACGCCGATGGCCCGCAGTTTCTATGCTGAAAGCAAGCGGGTGCGGAATGACCGCATCAAGCGTGATCTGGGCATCCGTCTGCTTTACCCCGATTACCGCAGCGGTCTGGCCGCCCTTTTGCGACAGGGAGACTGATCCGTGCGACTGATCTGCCCGCGCCGGGGTGTTTGCGAGGTGCGGTCACAGGCAGGTTTCGGGGCGGAAACCGGGCGGAATCGCGCTGTCCCGCCCGTCCAGCACAAGGTCGATCACGGTTTCGGCCAGAAGTGGCGCCATGCCGAACCCGATTTTGAACCCACCATTCAGGATGAAATGCCCGGGCCGGTCTGGCCAAGGCCCGATGATGGGCGCGCGGCTGCGCGCGCGGGGGCGCAGCCCGGCCCAGCGGTCGACCACAGGGGCGGTGATCAGACAGGGCAGCGCGTTCCGGGCACGGTCGATCAGGGTATCAAGGCGGGAATCGGTTGCGGCGGGATCGTCCCACTCGTTTTCCGAGGTTGAGCCGATGGCAACCGTGCCATCGGAATGGGGCACGATATGCAGCCCGTCCACGAAAAGCTGCGGGGCGTCGCGCGCGTCATGGCGCAGAAGCGCGGCCTGTCCTTTGACACCCACTCCGGCAGGGCGGCCCGCCGCATTGGTCAGCGCGCCAAGCCCCGCAACACCGGTGGCCCAGATCTGCGGGCCGCCGGATTGTGCTGGCGCAGATCCCGGGCCGGACAGGATTTCGGCCCCCGCCGCCTGCAACGCGGCAATCAGCGCCGCCAGCGCCGCACGCGGCTGCAGGCGGGCCGACAGCGTGTCGCGGATCAGCCAGCCCGAGGCGCTGAAGGGTTCCCATGGCGCGCCGGTTGCCGGGATCACCGCCCAAGTCGCGCGGCCCTGCCACAGGGTCCGCGCCGTTGCGGCGCGGATATGGGCCAGCGCAAGAGCCGCGTCATCGGCCACGGGTTGCAGGCGTCCGGTCCGGGCATAGCCCGGATCGCGCCCGCCTGCCGCTGTGACCGCCTGCCACCAGTCCCCGGCCATCAGCAGGCTGTGCAACTGAAACGCCTTCTTGTCGTTCCAGGTCTCGGGAACATGCGGCGACAGCGCGCCCACCGTGCCGCCGCTGGAGCCCGCGCCGGGGCGGTCCATCTCGATCACCCGCACCTTGACCCCGCGCCGCACTGCCGCCCATGCAGCGGAAAGGCCGAGGATTCCCGCGCCATGCACGGTCAGATCCGGCGTTGCCATTTCCCCTCTCCTGTGATCCTTGGTCGGGCAATATTGGTTTAGGCGAAATGACCCCTCCCGACCAGAGCGTGCTGCCCGGACAGGTGGCAGAAATCGAATGGCAGGCGGGCGGCGTGCCTGTCGCAAGCCGCTTTGACGATCCCTATTTCAGCCTTGCCGACGGGCTGGCGGAAACGCGGCATGTATTTTTGGCGGGCAATGACCTGCCAGCGCGGTTTCGCCCCGGGTTCCATATCGCCGAACTGGGCTTTGGCACCGGGCTGAACATGCTGGCCACGCTGATCGCGGCGGGGGATGTGCCGCTGCGCTATACCTCTTTCGAGGCCTGGCCGATGGCGGCACAGGATATTGCCCGCGCGCTTGCGGCCTTCCCCGAGGCGGCTGCGGTGGCGGGGCCGTTTCTGGATCACTGGGCCGCGGGGCGGCGGCATTTCAGCCTTGGTTCGCTGCAGGTCGAGGTGATCGTGGGCGATGCGCGCGAGACCCTGCCACGCTGGCAGGGCCGGGCCGATGCATGGTATCTGGACGGGTTTTCGCCTGCCAAGAACCCTGAACTGTGGTCCGGGGACCTGATGGCCGAGGTCGCGCGCCACAGCGCGCCGGGCGGCACCTTCGCCACCTATGCGGCGGCAGGGTTCGTGCGGCGCGGCCTTGCAGCGGCTGGGTTCGCGGTGGAACGGCGCAAGGGCCACGGCGCCAAGCGCCATATGAGCGTTGGAGTGCTGCGACCATGACCCAGCAGAACACCCGTCTGGGCATCTTCCTGATGATCGCGACGGTTTTCGTCTTTTCGCTTCAGGACGCATTCGCGCGCTATCTGGGCTTTGGCTATTCGGTGCTCATGATCATCATGGTGCGCTACTGGTTCTTTCTGGGCTTCGTGATGGTGCAGGCCGCGCTGAAGCGTGAAGGTTTCCGCGCCGCGATCCGCACCCGGCATCCCTGGCTGCATCTGGCGCGTTCGGTCGTGTTGATTACCGAGATCTGCCTGATGGTGCTGGCCTTCAGCCGGATCGGGCTGATCAATTCCCATGCGATCTTTGCCGTCTGTCCGCTGCTGATAGCGGCGCTTGCCGTGCCGGTGCTGGGGGAAAAGGTCGGCTGGCGGCGCTGGCTGGCGATTTTTGCCGGGATGGTCGGGGTCTGGATCATCCTGTCGCCGACCAGCGGGGTGTTCACCACGGATGCGCTGCTGCCGCTGATCTCGGCGCTGCTGTTCGCGGTCTATTCGCTGCTGACGCGGCTGGCGACGCGGGATGAAAGCGCGTTTGTGTCCTTCTTCTGGTCGGGTGTGATGGGGGCGGTGATGATGACCATGGTGGGGCTGCCCTTCTGGGAATGGATGCCGCCCTTCGACTGGCTGATGCTGGGGATCTATTCGGCGCTGGCCTTGTTCGCGCATTACCTGCTGATCCGCTGCTATGACGTGGCAGAGGCCTCGGCGGTGCAGCCCTTCGCCTATTTCCAGATCTTCTTCATCGCGGTGATCGGCATCGCGGTCTATGATGAGGAACTGCGATCAAACGTCGTGATCGGCGGCGGCATCGTCATAGCGGCGGGCCTGTTCACCGTGATCCGCAGCCGCGCCAAGGCACAGGGCAAGGCGCAAAGGGTCGCGCAGCGATGACCGGTGCAAGATGATCGGGAAAAGATGACCGAACAGAATACCCGCCTTGGCATCATCCTGATGCTGATTGCCACCGTTGTCTTTGCCGTGCAGGACATGCTGTCGCGCCATCTGGCGGGCAATTACAATGTCATCATGGTTGTGATGGTCCGCTACTGGTTCTTTGCGGCCTTCGTCATCGTGGTGGCGGGCCGCAAGGCGGGGGGGCTGCGCGCCGCGGTGAAGACGGCGCATCCAGTGCTGCAACCCTTCCGCGGCGTGCTGCTGGCGGTTGAGATCTGTGTACTGGTCGTGGGCTTCGTCATGCTGGGACTGGTCGAGGCCCATGCGATCTTTGCCTGCTACCCGCTGCTGGTGGCCGCGCTTTCGGGTCCGGTCTTGGGCGAAAGCGTGGGCTGGCGGCGCTGGGCGGCGATCGGGGTCGGGTTTATCGGCGTTCTCATCATCCTGCAGCCGGGGTTCCGGGTGTTTTCACCCTGGGCGCTGGTCTCGCTGACGGCGGCGTTCATGTTCGCGCTTTATGCGCTGCTGACGCGCTATGTCGGCTTGCGCGACAGTGCGGCGGTGTCCTTTTTCTGGACCGGCACGGCGGGCGCGGTCGCGATGACGCTGGCCGGGATCTGGTTCTGGGAACCGATGAGCTCGCCCGACTGGGGCTGGATGGCGCTGCTTTGCGTCACCGGGGCGCTGGGGCATTATCTGCTGATCCGGGTTTTCGAGGTGGCCGAAGCCTCGGCCGTGCAGCCCTTTGCCTATTTCCAGCTGGTCTTCGGCGCGATGGGCGGCATGATCGTCTTTGGTGAAACGCTTCGGCCGAATGTCGCCCTTGGCGCGGCCGTGGTGATCGGGGCGGGGCTGTTCACGCTCTGGCGGCAGCGTGTGAAGGGCTGAAGGGCGGGCGGCATCGGATGCGCTGCCTGCGGGCCGCGACAGGCTGTTTTTGCCGGATGCGGTGCATATCGCGCGGCAATCGGCAAAACGGGCCACCAAACGGATCAGGAAACGCATCACCGGAAATTTCGGGCGTGCAGCCTTTTCCGGGCTTTGAAATCGCGGCAATTCGACGATCCGCAGGGCGATGCCGCGCGCGTCCTGCGCCGCGATCAGGGCGACCGGCCCAGACCGTGACGCCGCGTTTGCCGTGACTTCGCCCGCAGGGCACGGCAGGATCGCGGGCGAAACGGGGAGGGCCGCATGACCGATTATCCGCATCTTCTGGCGCCGCTGGATCTGGGTTTTGTCACCCTGCCGAACCGGGTGTTGATGGGGTCCATGCATACCGGGCTGGAGGAAACCGGTGACTGGGGCCGGGTGGCAGAATTCTATGCCGCAAGGGCGCGGGGGGGCGTGGCCCTGATCGTGACCGGGGGCATAGCACCCAATCCTGAAGGGGGCGTTTTTCCCGGTGCGGCGGGGCTTTATACGGATCGCGATATCGCCAATCACCGCATCGTCACCGATGCTGTCCATACGGCGGGCGGACGCATTGCAATGCAGATCCTGCATGCCGGGCGCTATGCCTATGGCAAGGAATGCGTGTCGGCCTCGGCAATCAAATCCCCGATTTCCCCCTTCCTGCCGCGCGAACTGGATGAGGCGGGGATCGAAAAGCAGATCGCCGATATCGTCACCGCCGCCACCCGCGCCAAAGAGGCGGGCTATGACGGGGTGGAGGTGATGGGGTCCGAGGGCTATTTCCTCAACCAGTTTCTGGTGCGCCATACCAATCACCGCAGCGACCGCTGGGGCGGTGCCTATGAAAACCGGATGCGCCTGCCGGTCGAGGTTGTGTCCCGTGTGCGCGCTGCCGTCGGCCCGGATTTCATCCTGATCTACCGCATCAGCCTGATTGATCTCGTGCCCGATGGCTCCACCTGGGAGGAGGTCGTGCAGCTGGCAAAGGCCATTGAGAGCGCGGGGGCCACTATCCTGAATACCGGGATCGGCTGGCATGAGGCGCGGGTGCCGACAATTGCGACATCGGTTCCGCGCGCGGCCTTCACATGGCTGACCGGGCGGCTGCGCCCCGAGGTCGGAATTCCGGTCATCGCCTCGAACCGCATCAACATGCCCGATGTGGCCGAGGGCGTGCTGGCCTCGGGGCAGGCTGACATGGTGTCGATGGCGCGGCCCTTCCTTGCCGATCCCGATTTCGTGGCCAAGGCGGCATCGGGGCGCGCGGCGGAAATCACGCCCTGCATCGCCTGCAATCAGGCCTGTCTGGACCATACATTCAGCGGCAAGCTGACCTCGTGCCTTGTCAATCCGCGTGCCTGTTCGGAAACCGAACTGCGCTATGACCCTGCGGCCGTGCCGAAATCGGTGGCTGTGGTGGGGGCCGGGGCCGCGGGCATGTTCTGCGCGCTGGTGGCGGCGGAGCGGGGGCATCGCGTGACATTGTTCGAGGCGGATGCCCTTATCGGCGGACAACTGAACCTTGCAGCGCAAGTGCCGGGGAAAGAGGAATTTCACGGGCTGTTGCGCTGGTTTTCCACGATGCTGGAGCGATCAGACATCACGCTGCGGCTGGAAACGCGGGCAGGCGCGGACACCCTGCGCGGCTTTGACGAGGTGGTGATCGCCACCGGCATCCTGCCCCGCGATCCCGGCATCGAAGGGCAGGCACATGCGCTGAGCTATATAGACGTGCTGCGCGGTGCGCCGGTGGGGCCGCGCGTGGCGGTCATCGGGGCGGGCGGCATCGGGTTCGACGTGGCGGAATATCTGGTCCATTCCGGCCCCAGCCCGACCGAAGACATCGCGCTCTGGCGCCGGGAATGGGGCGTTGGCGATCCGGCCCAACAGGCGGGCGGGCTGGCACCACAGGGGCCGCAACCCGAACCGCCGGCCCGCCGCGTGCATCTGTTGCAGCGCAAGCCCGGCAAACCGGGCCGCAGCCTTGGCAAGACCACCGGCTGGATCCACCGGGCGGCGCTGGCAATGAAGGATGTGACCATGCGCGGGGGCGTCACCTATGACGCGATCACCGCCGACGGGCTGCAGATCACCACGCCCGAGGGGGCGGAACTGCTGCAGGTCGATACGGTCGTGCTCTGCGCGGGTCAGGTTTCCGACAGGCGTCTGTCGGAGGACCTGACCCGCGCAGGCATCGCCCATCATGTCATCGGCGGGGCCGATGTGGCGGCCGAACTGGATGCCAAACGGGCGATAGAACAGGGAGCAAGACTTGCCGCGCGGTTGTAAACCGTTCGGCGCAAGAGGGTGGAGGTGGCCCCGGGGCGGCAGCCACCTCCGTGCCGGGCCTTACTGGCCCAGCAGACCGGCGGTCACGGCGGCCTCATATTCCGCCATATCCACCTGCCCGTCGCCGGATGTGTCGATCTGGCCAAAGCTTTCATCGGTCAGGGAGGGATAGGCCGCCTGCAACTCCTCCATCGACCACAGCCCGTTGCCATCCACATCGGGGATTTCGGGGGCTGCGGTCTGTGCCAGCGCGGGACCGGCCAGCAGCGCGGTGGCAAAGGCAAGCGTCGGAATCATGCGTTTCATCGTCTTTCCTTCCATAGTGAAGGCGAACGTGCTGTCCGCTGGGATTTGAGCTAAGGAAAGACAGAATGATTTTCCATCCCAATGCCAATACTGGCATTTCTGTGGGCTTCATGCTGCCGATGTGACCTTGCTGCGGAACATTTTCCCGCGCATCGTGCCGCCCTGACCATTTTTCCGCCTGTGTGTCGCGATGGATTTGGCATCAGGCAGCCGACAGACCGGCCCCCCTGGAACCGCTGGTTGTTTCGCTGCCATGAACGATCCCTCAGAATACCCCGGACTGGTCGCGCCTTCGCCCCTTTCCTGCCCGATTTGCCCCGCAGGAAGAAAGCCAGAGGCTGCTGCCAGTGCATTGGGGACAAGAATGGACCGACTGACCGAAATGGAAGCGTTCGCCACCGTGGTGGATCAGGGTGGGTTCACGGATGCCGCCAAGAAGATGGGCATCTCGAAATCTGCGGTGTCCAAGCATGTTTCGGCGCTGGAGGCCCGACTGGGCGCGCGCCTTCTGAATCGCACGACACGGCGCGTAAGCCCCACGGAAATCGGCCTTGCCTATTATGACCGAGCGCGCCGCGTGCTGAATGACGCAGGTGAGGCGGATGCGCTGGTCACCTCGATGCAATCGGCCCCCTCGGGGCTGCTGCGCATTTCGGTCGCGACCGATTTCGGCGTCAATCTGCTCTCGCCGATTCTGGGGGATTTCCTGCTGGAATATCCCGACATCACCGTGAACATGGTGCTGAACAACCGCTATGTCGAACTGATCTCGGAAGGGTTCGACATGGCCGTGCGGATCGGGGAACTGGAAGACAGCAGCCTGCGCGCGCGCAAACTGACCGAAACGACGAAGCGGATGATCGCCTCACCCGCCTATTTCCAGCGCTATGGACGGCCCATGCGCATCGACGATCTGAATGAACACAAACTGCTGCATTATTCCAATCAGGCCAGCGGCAATGTCTGGAAAATCCCGGCGCCCTCCGGCGAAAAGCGGCAGGTGCGCACGGCGGGCTGGCTGACGGTGAATGATGGGCAATCGCTGCTGAATGCCGCGATCTCGGGGCTTGGCATCGCCTATCTGCCCTCTTTCCTTTACGCTCAGGCGATGAAAGAGGGGCAGATCGAAGAGGCGATCCCCGGTCTGCCGGTGGAAACGCTGGGCATCTATGCCGTCTATCCGCCGGGGCGCTTTACCCAGCCCAAGGTACGGGCCTTTATCGACTTTCTAGCCCGGCGCTATTCCGATAAGGGGCCAGACATCTGGTAATGCAAAGCGCATCGCGCAAGACAAACATCGTCCGCAGGGGGCCTTATATCAGGGCCATGACGGTGAAAGCGCACTGACGACGGAAAGGTGGGACGGCCGGTATCCCTCCCGGCCCAACGACAGACTTCCGTCACCGGGTCGAGGTCACGATGGCCTCGACCCGTCTGTTTCGCATCCGGCCCTGCTCGGTCCGGTTATCGTCGCGCGGGGACAGATACCCCACACCCTCTGCCGCGATCCGGCCCGCGCTGATGCCATATTGCTGCACAAGCGTATCGCGCACCGCCTCGGCCCGGCGTCGGGACAGAATGACATTTCCCTGCAGCGCGCCCGAGGCATCGGTATGGCCGACCAGCGTGACACTGCGTCCGGCATCGGCGCGCAGCCAGTCGGCAAGCCGCTTCAGCGCCGTGTCATCGCCGCCGGTCAACCGCGCCTCACCCGATGCGAATTCCAATCCCTCAAGGACCAGCCGCCCCGCATCATCCAGCGCCTCTGCCGGGGCAGCGCCCCCGGGGGGCAGAGCCGTTGCGCTGCGATTGGCGGTCGAAAGCGTGGTGGCGACGCCGGATCCGTTCGGGGGGGCTGATGCGCCTGTCGGGCGCGGCGGGGGTCTGTCCGGAGTCTGCCCATCGGCTGACGCGGCCCCGGCCATGGGCGGCGAAACCTGCACGATCTGCACATGACCTGTCCGCACCGAACGGCTGACCAGCACAGTCACCGCCTCATCCCGGCCGCGTGTCGCGGCCAGAAAGCGGTAATCGCCCAGATCCACATGCATGTCGGGTTCGGGCAGAATTTCGGTTGCAAAGCGGAAATCGAAACCACCGCAGGCGGTGGCTGCGCATTCAAGGCCGATGTCATATCCTGCCGCGCGCAACTGGTCACGCAGCGGGGCGATCAGACCCAGCGTTCCCTCGGTATTGTCCTCGATGCGATAGGCGCGGCGAAGGATCTGGCCCTCACGCTGTTCGACGGGCAGGATACCGTTCTGCCAGATGCCGGTCGGCAGTGCATAGCTGGACAGAGCGGCCATTTCGGCGCGGGTCTCGGTCGTGGATGGCGGAAGGATCAGGGAAAGGTCGGAGGCAGCGACAGGGCGCAGCGCGCCCATGGCCACAAGGCAGACCGTGCCGCAGGCCATGGCCTGCCGCCAGTTGCGGCCCCGATATCCGGTCCCGGCCTGCCCGGGCCTTTTGCGCCTCACGCCTGTGATCCTGTCAAACTGCTTCAACTGGCCTGCATCATCCGGCCTGCCTCAGCCGGTAATGATACTGTCCCACAAGCGTCATTCCGAGGGAAGCATAGAGCGCGCGGGCCGGGCTGTTTGATTCGGTCACAACCAGACTTAGCCCTTTTGCCCCATTATCCAGTGCCCATTGGGCTGCCATCCGCAAGATGTTGTTGGCGGAACCCTGCCGACGCATCGCGGGCAGCACCTCCAACGCATGCAGCATCGCCGTGTCTTCGTGAATTGCGGCAAAGGCGACACCCGCCGCGCGGTCATGCCTGCGGCCCAGCAGGGCGCATTTCGGGCCATGGACCCGATCCATCACCGCAAGGCGGCCCGGTCCGATCCCGGCCTCGGCCCAGATATCGCGGGCAATTTCCAGGGGCGGCCAATGGGCAAAGGCCGTCATCGGATCGGGGGCGGGGCTGGCGATCGTTGCGGCGTCGCCGTGATAGGCCACAACGGGGTCTTTGACGACATAGCCGCGCGCATCCAGCGCTGCGTCCAGCGCATCATCGCCTGCGCGGATCATGAACAGCGCAGGCTGGCCAAGTGCCGCCATTGCATGTTCGGCCAGTGCGATGTCATCCGGCACCCAGCCGCCCTCGGCCGTTGCGGCAGATACGCGCTGCCCGCCGCCCTGACCCTCGCGGATTGCCCAGGGGCCGACGCGGTGACGGAAGGCCGGAGGCCATGACGCCTCCAGCAGATCATAAAGCGCCTGCGGCGTCATTCCCCGAACAAAGCCGCCAGCCGCGTCATCGCGGCATCGACCTGCGCGCCATCCGTGCCCCGGATCACCAGATTGGTGCCATAGGCGCCATTGGCCTGAAACGGATAGGACCCCATTGAAAGGTCGGGAAACTCCGCCGCCAGCGCGCCGAAGGGGGCCGCGACCTCGCCCTCACCGCGCATCACGCGCAAGGACTGGCTGAGCAGCGGCGCACCACCCGTCAGCGTGGGCAGGACCGTCGCAACCATCGCCTGAAAGACATTGGGAACGCCCGCCATCACATGCACATTGCCGAGGGTGAAGCCGGGGGCGATGGAAACCGGATTGTCGATCAGGGTCGCGCCATCGGGAATGCGCGCCATGCGTTTGCGCGCCTCGTTGAACTCCATCCCCTGCCGGTCGTAATGCGCCTGCATCAGCGCCATTGCATCGGCGCGATGAGAGATGGCCACGCCAAAGGCCGCCGCGACCGCATCGGCGGTGATATCGTCATGGGTCGGCCCGATCCCGCCCGAGGTGAACACCGTGTCATACCGCTCGCGCAGGGCGTTCAGTGCCTCTATGATGCGCGGCGCCTCATCGGGGACGGCGCGCATCTCGGAGAGGGTGACGCCGATGCGCGTCAGTTCTCCGGCGAGGTGATGGGTATTGCCGTCGCGCGTGCGGCCCGACAGGATTTCATCGCCAATGACCAGCATGGCGGCGGTGGGATTGGGCATCGGGATCTTCCTTGCGGTTTCTGCCTTTGGTATAAGACTGCCGCCCCCCCGTTTCAAATGGCAAACCGCCCCTCTGGCCATTTGCGGCAGGGCGTCCTATCTAGGGCGCAGGAAAAAACGGACGGAACGGGACCGGTGGACGACACGCGCGGACGCATCACGAAAGACGGGATCCGCATCCATGAGGATGCCGATTTTGCGGGAATGCTGGCGGCCGGCGAGGTCGCGGCCGGGATCCTTGACGATGTCGGGGCATTGGTAGTGCCGGGTGTGACAACGGCGGAATTGGATGATTTCATCACCGCCGAAGTGACGCGGCGCGGTGTTGTGTCCGCCACGATCGGTTACAAGGGCTATCGTCACGCCTCGTGCATTTCGGTCAATCATGTGGTCTGCCACGGTATTCCGGGCGGCAAGGTTATCAAGGATGGCGATATCCTGAATATCGACGTCACGGTCATCAAGGATGGCTGGTTCGGCGATACCAGCCGGATGTTTGTGGCCGGAGCCGCATCGCGCAAGGCGGCGCGGCTGATCGAGGTCACGCATGACGCGCTGATGCGCGGGATCGAGGCGGTGCGCCCGGGTAATACCTTTGGTGATATCGGGGCGGCGATCCAGTCCTATGTCGAGGCGCAACGCATGAGTGTGGTGCGCGATTTCTGCGGGCACGGGCTGGGCCGGGTGTTCCATGCGCCCCCCAATGTGCTGCATTTCGGCCGCCCCGATACCGGGCCCGTGCTGGAGGAAGGCATGTTCTTCACGATCGAGCCGATGGTCAATCTGGGGCGGCCCGAAACCAAGGTTCTGGCCGATGACTGGACGGCGGTGACGCGGGACAAGTCACTGTCGGCGCAGTTTGAACATTCGGTCGGCGTGACGGCTACGGGATGCGAGATTTTCACCCTGTCGCCTGCCGGGAAATTCCTGACCGGGGTCTGACGCTGTGGTTTCCCGGTCGTCCTTGCGGATCGCAGGGATCAACCGGCCCCAGTCAGATTACCCCGGTCAGATCACCCAGTCAGATCGGTCTGCCCGCGCGGGCGCGGCAGTGCATCGCTGTCGGCGGGCAGGGCGACCAGACCGCCGAACCGCGCGCCATGCACGGCGGCGGGTCTGCCCGCGATCAGGCACAGAACGATTGCCGCCGCCTGCCAGCCGCTTTCCCCCTCACGCCGCCAGCCGATGCCCGCGCGCAGATCTTCGACCAGTTGCAGGCGCGCGCCGGTGCCATCTGTCGCGCGCAGGCTCAGGCAATCATCGCAGAACCGCCCCGGATAGCGCGGGTTCGGCACGACGTCCGCGCCGCAGCCCGGGCAGGGGGCGGCGGCAGGGGTCATATCCCCAGCTTGCCCGGAATCTCGCGCAGCGACCGGATCACCTCGGCCCCCACCGCCGCAAGCGCCGCACCGTCATCATGTTCGGCCAGCCCGAAACAGCGGATGCCCGCGCGCTGCGCCCCAAGGCATCCTGTAGGGCTGTCATCAACCACGACACAGGCTGCAGGATCGGCCCCAAGGGCGGCAGCGGCATGCAGCCAGAGACCGGGATCGGGTTTCGGACAACCCAGCGTCTGCCCGGAATAAAGATGCCCGCGAAACCGCGCCAAGATGTCAGGATGCTGGCCCAGCGTGATGCCCATTTTCCGGTCCGACCCGTTGGATCCCACGGCATAGGGAATGCCCGCCGCGTCCAGCCGGTCCAGCACCTCGGTCACACCGTCGATCAACCCGGTGCCCTGTTCCAGTTTCGCGTAGAGTTTTTCGTAGAAATCCGCGACCCAGCTTGGCGGCAGATCGGCACCAAGCGCGCGGGCCTTGTCGTAAAGCCCCTGCATCGTGCCGCCCAGAAACTGCACTTCCATCTCGGCCCGGGGCATCCGCAGGCCATGCCCGGCCAGATCCACGGCCAGAAGGTCAAAGGTCAGGCTTTCGCTGTCGACAAGCACGCCGTCACAATCGAACAGCACGGCACGGATCGGCGGGGTCATGGCAGGGCTTTCATCAGGGTTATCACCGTCTCGCCATAGCGGCGCTGGTCCAGAAGGTCAAAGCCGGGGGGCGGTGCGGGCGCGGTGCTTTCCTCCCAGACGATCCGCGCGCCGGGGGCGATCCAGCCGCCCACAAGGGCCGAGGCCAGCGCGGCCTCACCCAGCCCCTTGCCATAGGGCGGGTCCAGAAAGACCAGATCGAAGCCCGGGCCGCGATGCTCCCCCAGCCGTGTTGCGTCACGCCGGTAGACATCCGTGACCCCCATGGCTCGCAGGATCTCGATATTGCGCCGCAAAAGAGCGCGTGCCGTGATGCCGTCATCGACAAAGGTGACATGGGCGGCACCGCGTGACAGGGCCTCAAGCCCCAGCGCGCCGGTTCCGGCGAAAAGATCCAGCACTCGCGCGGCCGTCACCGGGTCACCGCCGACGGCCGCGCCATTCACCAGCAGGTTGAACACCGCCTCGCGCACCCGGTCGGATGTCGGGCGCAGATGGGCGCGGGCATCGCCCTCGCCCACCGGGGCCAGATGGGTGCCGCGAAATTTTCCGCCGATGATCCGCATCAGCGCAGCAGCGTCTTGAGATCGGTGGCCGGGTCGGCAACCAGTGCCGGATCGGGGGAGCGCCCCGCCTCGATCAGCCGTTTGGCGACCATGAAGCCGCGCGGATCATTCATCGCATCCACCGCCAGCAGACGGTCCCCGGCATAATACCAATGCGACAGCGCGCCCTCAGTGGCCCGCACCACGATCCGGTCATGGCCCGCATTCAGCCCCGCGATCTGCAGTTTCACATCATATTGGTCCGACCAGAACCACGGCATCGGCAGATAGGGCCGGTTCGCTCCGGTCAGGTTTGCGGCCACCGCCTCGGCCTGATCTATCGCGTTCTGCACCGATTCCAGCCGCATCCGGCCCCCGCCCACCACTGGGAATGACGCACAATCGCCCGCCGCCCAGACATGCGGGGCAGAGGTGCGGCCAAATTCATCCGTGGCGATGCCATTCTCCAGCGTCAGGCCCGCTGCCCCGGCCAGCGCGGTTTCCGGCGCAATGCCGATGCCGACGATCACCACATCCGCCGCGATCTCGCGCCCGTCCGACAGCACCGCACCTGTCACACGGTCAGTGCCGGTCAGGCGCTGCAATCCGGTCGATTCCAGCAGTGTTACGCCATGGCCGTGATGCAGGTCGCGGAAGAAATCCGAGGTTTCGCGGCAGGCCACCCGTTGCAGGATGCGCGGCGCCATTTCCAGCACCGTGACCTCAAGCCCCAGTTTGCGCGCCACCGCCGCCCCTTCCAGCCCGATATAGCCGCCGCCCACGACCAAGGCCCGCGCACCGGCATGCAGATGCGGGCGCATCGCATCCACATCGGCCAGATCGCGCAGCGTAAACACCCCCGGCAGCACACCTCCGATGGTCGCAGGCAGGCGGCGCGGCACCGAACCGGTGGTCAGCACCAGATCGTCATAGGCCAGCCGCCCGCCGCCCGACAGCGTGATCTGGCGCGCGGCGCAATCGATGGCTGTTACCGCCTCACCCATGCGCAGCGCGATATCGTTCTGCTGGTAGAACTCGACGGGGCGCAGGAACAGCCGTTCGGCGGGCACATCGCCCAAGAGATAGGCCTTGGACAAAGGCGGGCGCTGATAGGGGGGCACGGGTTCCGCCCCGACAAGGGTGACAGCACCGGTATGACCCAGTGCGCGCAGCCTTGCGGCCAGCGCCGCCCCCGCCTGACCGGCACCCACGATGACGATGCCCGCCTCTGTCCCAGCCTGTGCCGCGCGATCCGACATTTTCGCTGTCCTTTCCTGCCGCGCCGGCCTGATGGCGCCTTTTTCCGGCCTCGGCCCCGCCCGGGGCTGGTCTGAAACCGCGCCAGAGCCTATATCCGGCTTCAGAGGAAACGCAACCGAGAGGGACCGAGAGATGACCATTTCCACCGGCGACCGCCTGCCCGATGCAACCTTCGTGCGGATCGGCGCGAATGGCCCCGAGGAGGTGAGCGTCGAAACCCTCACCAAAGGCCGCAAGGTCGTGATTTTCGCCGTGCCGGGCGCCTTCACCCCGACCTGCCATTCGGCCCATGTGCCCAGCTTCATCCGCGCCAAGGACGGTCTGGACGGCAAGGGTGTCGAAGAGATCATCTGCGTTTCGGTCAATGACCCTTTCGTGATGAAGGCATGGGGTGAGGCGACAGGCGCCAGCGAGGCCGGGATTTCCCTGCTGGCCGATGGCAGCGGCGCTTTCGCCTCGGCCATGGGCCTGACCTTCGACGCGCCCGCCGTGGGTCTGGTCGGCCGCTCCAAGCGCTATGCGCTGATGGCCGAGGACGGCGTCGTGAAAGTCCTGCATCTGGAAGAATCCCCTGGCACCTGCGAACGCTCGGGCGGTGAGGCGCTTCTGGCTGCGATCTGACCTCAGTCCGGGCCGCATTCCGGGGAGTCCCGGGACATTGACAAGGCAAGGCCCCGCGCGCCAGTCCGCGCGGGGCTTTCCATTTTGATCCATGGCTCCTATAGCGGTTGGGCGGGATGACCCCGCCGAAGCTCCTGACAGGATCACGATGCGAACGATCACCACGACCGACGATCTTGCCGCCTTCTGCGAGGCCGCGAAATCCCAGCCCTATGTCACCATTGACACCGAGTTCCTGCGCGAACGGACCTATTGGGCAAAGCTTTGCCTGATCCAGATGGCGCTGCCGGGCAAGACCGGTGAGGCGGTTCTGGTCGATCCGGTCGAAGGCGCGGAGATGTCGTTGGAACCGCTTTACGACCTGTTCCGCCACAAGGCGACGGTCAAGGTCTTTCACGCGGCGCGGCAGGATCTGGAGATCTTTTTCGTCGAGGGCAATGTCTTTCCCGAACCGCTGTTTGACACGCAGGTTGCCGCCATGGTTTGCGGGTTCGGCGAACAGGTCGGCTATGAAACGCTGGTCCGCAAGATCGCGCATCAGCCGCTGGACAAGACCTCGCGCTTCACCGACTGGTCACGCCGTCCGCTGTCGGAGGCACAGCAGGTCTATGCGCTGGCCGATGTGACCCATCTGCGCGTGATCTATGAAAGCCTTGCCGCGCAGATCGCCAAAAGCGGGCGGCAGAAATGGGTCGAGGAGGAACTGGACGTTCTGACCGATCCGGCCACCTATACGACCACGCCCGATGAGGCATGGCAAAGGATCAAGACGCGCACCACTTCGGGCCGGTTTCTGGCCGTGGTGAAGGAACTTGCGCGCTTCCGTGAGGATTACGCGCAGAAAAACAACGTGCCGCGCAGCCGGGTCATCAAGGATGATGCGCTCCTGGAGCTGGCCTCGACCCGACCCGTGAATTCCGAGGAACTGGGCCGTTCCCGCCTGCTGCTGCGTGAGGCGCGGCGCGGGGATATTGCCGATGGTCTGATCGCCGCCGTGAAGGCCGGGCTGGAGGCCAAGCCCGAAGACCTGCCGAAGGTCGATGACAGCCGGGAACAGTTGCAGGTCAATCCGGCGCTGGCCGATCTGCTGCGCGTGTTGCTGAAGGCCAAGTCCGAGGATCTGGGCGTGGCGGCCCGGCTGATCGCCTCGGCCTCGGAACTGGACCTGATCGCGGCGGGGCAGCGCGATGTGCCCGCGCTGTCGGGCTGGCGGCGCGAAGCCTTTGGCGAGGATGCGCTGCGGCTGTGCAAGGGTGAGATCGCGCTGACGGCCAAGGGCAACAACATCAAGGTGTTGCGGCTCTGACGGCAGGGCCGCCGTCCGGAAACCGCCGCCCCTTTTTCTGTCCCGAAATATCCCGGGGGGTGAATTTGGCGCGAGCCAAAGAGGGGGGCAGCGCCCCCTTGTCTCCGGCTGGCAGCAGACGCCCCGGCGTGCCTTTCAGATCCCTGCCAGCCGGTCCATGCGCTCTGCCAGCAGGATATCCAGATCGCTCAGCCCGGCAATGGCATGGGTCGTCAGCGTCACCTCGACCCGGTGATAGGTATTGGACCATTCGGGATGATGGTTCAGCTTTTCGGCCCAGATCGCCGCGCGCATCATGAAACCCATCGCCTCAGCAAAATCGGCAAAACGATAGCTGCGGGTGATGGCCTCGCGCTCTGGCACAAGGGCCCAGCCCTTGGCCAGCAGGGCCTCCAGCGCGGCAGGATCGGGGGCTGCGTAGTCGGGCTGTTTCATGCCTTGGCCACCAGCGCATCATCCAGCGCCGTTGCCCGGATATAGGCCGGGCGGGCCACCAGCCGGTCGCGCCATGCCAGAAAGGCCGGGCGGTCGGGCAGGGTGCCGAATTGCAGCCCCCAGATCACCTGCGCGCCAACATAAAGATCCACCGCCGAAAAGGCCGAACCGCCCAGCCAGTCGTGGCCTTCAAGCGCGCCCTCCAGCGTGTCAACGGCGCGCTCGAAACTGCCATAGCCGACGAACCCGGATTTTCCGGGCGGTACCACAACCTCCAGCGCGCGATTGGTGACGGCGGCCTCAAGCGGGCCTGCGGCAAAGAACATCCAGCGTAGGAAAGAGGCGCGGTCATCGCCCTGCAAGCCTGCCTCGGGATAGGCCTCGGCCAGCCATGCGCAGATCGCGGCGCATTCGGTGACGACATGGCCCTCTTTCACCACGGCGGGCACTTTGCCCATCGGGTTGATCGCCAGATAATCGGGGCTGTTCATCGCCGGGCCATAGTCCAGCACCACCGTGTCATAGGGCTGGCCCACTTCTTCCAGCATCCAGCGCACGATCCGCCCCCGTGATTGCGGATTGGTGTAGAAGGTCAGCATTCCGGTCGCTCCGATTGATCCATCCTGCCAAAGCCTAGCCGCTTTGGTCGATTCGGCGGAAGGGTCCATAGCTGGTCATCACCTCGATCTCTTCATCCACGGCGCGGCGCTCGGCCTCAAGATAGCGCGCCACGGACTCGGAAAAAGAGGGTTCAGCCAGCCAGTGCAGCGAATGGACCGGGCGGGGCAGATAGCCGCGCGCCAGTTTGTGTTCGCCCTGCGCGCCCGCCTCGACCCGCGCTAGCCCCTGCTCGATGGCCCAGTCGATGGCGCGGTAATAGCAGAGTTCGAAATGCAGGCAGGGATGATCCTCGATACAGCCCCAATAGCGACCGTAAAGCGTATCGCGCCCGATGAAATTCAGCGCCCCCGCCACGGGCCGCGCGCCGTCAAAGGCCATGACCAGCAGGATGTCATCGCGCATCGCCTCGTGAAAGGCGGTGAAGGCCGCGCGGGTCAGATAGGGGTGGCCCCATTTGCGGTTGCCGGTATCCTGATAGAAGATCCAGAACGCGTCCCAATGTTCCGGCAGGATTTCATCGCCCGTCAGCGCCCGGATGGTCAGGCCTGCGGCGGCGGCGGTCTGGCGTTCCTTGCGGATCGCCTTGCGCTTGCGTGAGGACAGATCGGCCAGAAAGTCGTCAAACCCGTCATAGCCCCGGTTTTCCCAATGAAATTGCTGCGTGACGCGATGCAAAAGGCCCATCTCGGCCCCGCGTTCGGCCTCATCCCCGGTGCAGAAGGTGACATGCAGAGAGGACAGGCTGTTGGCCTCGGCGATCTGCATCGCGGCGGCAAGGATGGCGGCGGTGCCGGTCGCCTCCACCCCCGGAAGGGTCAGGAAGCGGCGGCCTGTGGCCGGGGTGAAGGGCACCGCGACCTGCAGTTTGGGGTAATAGCGCCCGCCCGCCCGTTCGTAAGCATCGGCCCAGGAATGGTCGAAGACATATTCGCCCTGACTGTGGGATTTGAGGTAAAGCGGGCAGGCCGCGATCAGCCGTCCGGCATCGCGCACCAGCAGCGCCTGTGTCTGCCAGCCGGTACCGGGC
The DNA here is from genome assembly GCF_016765775.1 of Szabonella alba. Lineage (GTDB taxonomy): Bacteria > Pseudomonadota > Alphaproteobacteria > Rhodobacterales > Rhodobacteraceae > Szabonella > Szabonella alba. The sequence continues at coordinate 395,248 of NZ_JAESVN010000001.1, forward strand.
CCTGTGGAGCCTGACCCGTCCAGCGCCGCCAGAAAGCGATGGGTGGTGAACGGATCGCGCGGACGCCCGCCATCGGCCGCCTCTGGACAGGCCAGCGCATCCCAGTTCTGCGCCGGGATATCGGCGAAATCCTTGTGCAAGGTGATCTGGAATTCGGGATCGGTCATTCTGGCTTTCGCATCTGAAGGGGCGGAACGGGCTGAGAGTGCGGGACGGGGGCTGTCTGCCCCCGGCCTGCGGCAGCGCCGCAGTCTCCCCCGAGGATATTTTCAACAGGTGAAGATCGCAGGCATGGGCAGAGGGTGGCGCGCGGCGTCGCGGCGTCAAGGGCGAGGGGCGGGTCTGTAGCCTTCGAAGGTCACATTCGCGGCAATGCGGCGGGCCTTGTCCTCGTCTGCCTGCGATCTGATCGTCCAGCACAGGATCGCCGCCCCCTGCCGGGCCAGTTCGGCGACACGGGGGCGGCCCAGATCGGCGGCCTCATGCGACAGGAAGGACGCATCGCAGCGGTCATAATCGGGAATGGCGCACAATTCATCGCAGCGCGCGGGCGGCACGGGCGCCCAATCCGCCGGATCCCAGGCGGCGGTTGTCAGCCCACGCGGCAGATGCGGGGCAAGGGCTGCCAGAAGTGCCACCGAATGCGGGTTGAAGGACATCAGCGCCACGGGCCCCGCATAGCCCGCAAGGGCCGCCACGGTCGCGGCCTCAAGCCGTCCGTCGGTCGGGCCCATGCAGCCGGTCTGGTCTTTCAACTCAATCAGCAGCGCCGCCCGGCCCGCGACCAGCGCCAGCACTTCGGCAAAGGTCGGGATGCCTTCCTGCCCGCCGGACAGCGTGATGCGGCCCAGACGTTCTGCGGGCAGGTCGCTGATCAGCCCCTGATGCCCCGTCAGCCGTTCGAGCGCCTCGTCATGAAAGACCATCGCCACCCCGTCCGAGGACAGTTGCAGGTCGATCTCGATGCCGTAACCCCGGTCTATGGCCGCCGCGATGGCGGCGCGGCTGTTTTCGGGGCGGCCTGCCGCGCGATCATGAAAGGCGCGATGCGCGATCGGTGCCGCCAGAAAGGCCGGGGGGAGGGGAGGGGACATTCCGGGCACCGGGCCAGAGGGATCGGGGATTGGGGACAGGATCAGGCGATCTCGAAAATCGCCTCGATCTCGACCGCGACGCCGAAGGGCAGCGAGGCGGCAGAGACGGCAGAACGCGCGTGACGGCCCCGGTCACCCAAGGCGGCGACAAGGAAATCCGACGCGCCGTTGATGACCTTGGGCTGATCGGTGAAATCGGCGGTGGAATTGACGAAACCGGTCAGTTTCACGACCCGCACCAGACGTTCGATATCACCGCCGCAGGCCGCGCGCAGCTGCGCCAGCAGGCTGATCGCGCAGCATTTCGCGGCCTCGGCACCCTGTTCGACGGCCATGGTTTCCCCCAGACGACCCTTGAGCATGGCACCGTCCTTCTGGCTGATCTGGCCCGAGACATGCACAAGATTGCCGGTCACGACATAGGGCACATAATTCGCGGCAGGGGCCGGGGCATCGGGCAGGGTGACGCCAAGCTCGGCAAGGCGGGATTCGATGCGGGTGGCTGCGGTCATGGTCTTGTCCTTCATTGGCTTCGTCCTGCCATGTGGAGCCTGCGGGCGCAGGGCGCCATCGCAGGTTTACCCGTGGCAGGGCGGTTCGGGACGAGCCTATCCGCGCCGCCCCGCCGCCGCAAGGCAGGGCGGGCAAGGCTGTCGACACTGGCAAGGGCGCGCTGTGGATCAGTTGCCGAAGATACCCAGAACCTCTTGCAGGATGCGTTCGGCCAGATCGCCGCCCCCACCACTTGGAGCGGGGGCCTGCTGCTGGCGCTGGTCCGGGTAATAGGGCTGCTGTGCGTATTCGTCCTGCATGACGCTGCCATCGGCATTCATCACCGGCGGCAGGCGCGGCTCGGGGATCAGCATGGGCAGCGGGCGGGCGGGCAGGCCCTCATGCACGCGGATCATCACCTCCCGCCAGATCTCGGCCGGGATGCCGCCGCCGGTGACGCCCGACAGCGGGGTATTGTCGTCATAGCCCATCCAGACGCCCGCGACGTAATCGGCGGTGAAGCCCAGAAACCATGCGTCCCGCGCCGCCGAGGTGGTGCCGGTCTTGCCTGCCGCCTCACGCCCCGGAAGGCGCGCGCGCTGGCCGGTGCCTTCCTCGATCACGCGCGACATCATATAGGTCAGATATTGCGCGCTTTCCTCGGATATCACCCGTTCGCCGATACCGCCTGCCTGCCCGATCAGGGGCGTGTCATCGCCGCGCAGCCGCAGGTCGATCAGGCCGAAGGGCCGCACGGCGGATCCGCCGTTCAGGATGCCCGCATAGGCCCCGGTCATTTCCAGCAAGGTCGATTCCGATGCGCCAAGCGCAAGGGCCGGGCCATCGGCAAGGCTGCTTTCGACGCCGAAATCGGTGGCCACCGCGCGCACCAGATCACGGCCCATCGCCTCAGAAATCCGCACCGCCGAGGTGTTGACCGATTCTTCAAGCGCCTTGGTCAGGGTGATGACCCCGAGATATTTCCGCGTGTAGTTCTGCGGCGACCACGGCCCCGAACCGGGAATGTCGATGGTCAGCGGTTCATCCTGCACATAGTCCGCCGGACTGTAGCCGAAATCCAGTGCTGCGGCATAAAGGAAGGGCTTGAAGGCCGAACCTGTCTGCCGTTTGGCCATGGTGGCGCGGTTGAAACTGCCCGGCGGTTGCGGCTTGCGCCCGCCCACCATGGCGCGCACGGCGCCATCGGCCGACATCACCACCACGGCGGCCTCTGCGGTGGATCCTTCGCGCACCTTGGCCGCGAACACATCCGCCAGCGCCGATTCGGCTGCCGCCTGCAGGCGCTGGTCCAGCGTCGTGCGCATGGTGACATCTTCGGTCGTGGTGCTGGTCAGGAAATCGGGGCCTTCCGACATGACCCAGTCGGCGAAATATCCGCCGGTCTGCGATTCGGCGGCCTCGGACAGCGAGGCGGGGTTCTGGCGCGCGGCCTCGGCCTCGGCCATGGTCAGATAGCCCTGTTCCTGCATCAGACCGATCACCACGCCGGCGCGTTCGCGGGCGCGCTGCATATTGTTGGTGGGGGCGAAATAGGACGGCGCCTTCAGCAGACCGGCCAGCATGGCGGCCTCGGCAGCATCGACCTGATTGGCCGATTTGCCGAAATAGCGCTGTGCTGCCGCCTCGAACCCGCGCGCGCCTGCACCCAGATAAGCACGGTTCAGATAGATCGTCAGGATATCGGCCTTGGAATACTTGGCCTCCAGCGCCAGCGCATAGGGCACTTCGCGGATCTTGCGCCAGAGGCCGCCGCGGCGGCAGTCGCTTTCGTATTCGGCCTCGGATTTCCATTCGGCGGTGTCATAAGGCACGCCAAGGCACAGCAGCTTTGCCGTCTGCTGCGTGATGGTGGAGCCGCCATTGCCCTCAAGCGGGCCGCGCCCCTCGCGCAGGTTGATGCGGATGGCCGAGGCGATGCCGCGCGGGCTGATCCCCAGATGCCAGTAGAAACGCTTATCCTCGGTCGCGACCACCGCATTATGCAGGTGTTGCGACACTTTTCCGGCGTTGATCTGTCCGCCGAAACTTTCGCCGCGCCAGGCAAAGACGCGATCCTCGCGGTCCAGCAGCGTGACAGACCCGCGCGCTCGCCCGTCCAGCATCGCCTCAAGCGGGGGCAGGGTCGTGTAGAAATAGAACACCACCCCGGCAAGGATCATCGCGGAGACCGCGCCGACGCGCCAGGTGAAGCCCCACAGGATGCGGAACACGAATCGCACGAATGCCGCAATCCAGCCCAGAGGCCCGCGCGGACCCCGTGGCGGGCGCGGCGCGGATTTGCGCGCCGGTTTGGTGGCGCGGGGCTTTGCCGGTGCCGCCGCTCGTCTGCGATCCGCCACAAGGGGGGATCGACCATTGCCATTTCTGCTCATGCCTGTCTGCCGCCGTCTTGATGCCGCGCCCTTGATGCCGCGTCCCGCTCTTGCCGCGTAACATAGACCGGATGGGGCGGTTTGTGGAGGGTCAAGGCGAACGATTCGAATTGTTGATCTGCCTATTTTTTAATCTGATGGCCAAGTAAGTGCAAAAAATGTGCAAAAAGCCGGTTTTCACCCTGCGGATGTAGGGCGCTTTCCTTGTGCCGCAGCTTGGCGGCCCGCCTTCTGTCCTCGTTGGCCCCGCAAGAAAGGGCCGCCTGCTGAACGCAAAAGGGGATGAACGTGAAACTGATCATCGCAGCAATCAAACCGTTCAAGCTGGAGGAGGTGCGCGAGGCGCTCACTTCTATCGGCGTGCGCGGCATGATGGTGACCGAAATCAAAGGGTTCGGTTCGCAGTCCGGCCATACGGAAATCTATCGCGGGGCGGAATATGCCGTGAATTTCGTGCCGAAGGTCCGGCTGGAAATCGTGGTGACCGACAGCCTTGCCGATCAGGTCGTCGCAACCATCGCGACCACCGCCAAGACCGACAAGATCGGTGACGGCAAGATCTTCGTGCTGGATGTGGCGCAGGCCGTGCGGGTGCGCACCGGCGAAATCAACGATGATGCGCTTTGATCGCGCTGGGGAAGGGGAAACCGTGAAAATGTCGAACTGGAAAAACCTGACGGGGCTTGCGGTCTTGACCGCCGCTCTGGCCTTTCCGGCCCATGCGCAGGAGGTGGCAGAAACCGCCGAGGCCGCCGAAGCGGCGGTCGCCGTGGCCGTGCCGACCGATATGGCCTTCATCATGAACTCGCTGATCATGCTGATCGGCGGCTTCCTTGTGTTCTGGATGGCGGCGGGCTTTGCCATGCTTGAGGCTGGTCTGGTCCGCTCCAAGAATGTGACCATGCAGCTTCTGAAGAACGTCTCGCTGTTCTCGCTGGCCTGCTTTGCCTATTACCTGATCGGCTACAACGTCATGTATCCGGGCGACAGCTGGATCATCGAGGGCGTGTTCGGATCCATCGGCACCGCGGTGCTTGAGGCCGTGGGCATCGGTGCCGACGGGGCGGATGATTACAGCTATGCCTCGACCAGTTCGGATTTCTTCTTCCAGGTCATGTTCTGCGCCGCCACCGCCTCGATCGTTTCGGGGGCACTGGCCGAGCGTATCAAGCTCTGGCCTTTCCTTGTCTTCACGGTGGTGCTGACCGGGCTGATCTATCCGATTCAGGCCTCGTGGAAATGGGGCGGCGGCTTCCTTGATGGTGCGGGCTTCCTTGACTTCGCAGGCTCGACGGTCGTCCATTCGGTCGGTGGCTGGGCAGCCCTTGTCGGTGCCATCATCCTCGGGCCGCGTCTGGGCAAATACAAGGATGGCCGCGTCAATCCGATGCCGGGTTCCAGCCTGCCGCTGGCCACGCTGGGCATGTTCATCCTGTGGATGGGCTGGTTCGGCTTCAACGGCGCGTCGCAACTGGCGCTGTCCTCGGTGGGGGATGCTGCCGATGTTGGCCGGATCTTCGCCAATACCAATGCGGCAGCGGTCGGGGGTGTGATCGCGACGCTGATCCTGACGCAGATGATCTACAAGAAGGCCGATCTGACCATGGTGCTGAATGGCGCGCTGGCCGGTCTGGTTTCGATCACCGCAGAACCGTTGACCCCTTCGCTGGGTGTAGCCACCCTGATCGGGGCCGTGGGCGGCGTGATTGTTGTCTTCTCGGTGCCGCTGCTGGACAAGTTCAAGATCGACGATGTCGTGGGCGCCATTCCGGTCCACCTGTTTGCCGGGATCTGGGGCACGATTGCGGTGGTGCTGACCAACAGCGACGCGAATATCGGCACGCAGCTTTATTCGATCATCGTGGTCGGTCTCTTTGTCTGCGTCACCTCTGCCGTTGTCTGGTTCATCCTCAAGGCCACCATGGGCCTGCGTGTGGATCAGGAGGCCGAGGTGAACGGCCTCGACAAGGCCGAACTGGGGATGGAAGCCTATCCCGAATTCAAGGTCTGAGGCGCAAGCCCCTGAAACAGATCGGCCCGGGCGGTGACGCCCGGGCCTTTCCTTTTGGAGCGACACCCTGAGGGCGCGCAGGCGTGGCCGTTCAGACCCCGATCAGACCCCGGTCGCGACAATCGCCCGGGCCAGCACGGGCACCGTCGCCGCATTCAGACCCGCAATGTTCAGCCGCGAATCGCCGACCATGTAGATGCCGTGATCGCGGCGCATGGCCTCAACCTGTTCGGGGCTCGCGCCAAGGCGCGAGAACATGCCCCGGTGATGCGCGATGAAATCGAAGCGGTCGGAATTGGTCAGGCGGCGCAACTCGTCCGCCAGTTGCCGCCGCAGGCCCAGCATCGACAGCCGCACCTCTTCCAGTTCCGCCTGCCAGTCGGCGCGCAGGGCCTCATCCGTCAGGATCATCGTCACCAGACGCGCGCCATGATCGGGCGGAAAGCTGTAATTTTGCCGGTTCAGGAAGGCCAGATTGCCCTGCAGCACCGGTTGCTTCGCGGCCCCGGACGCGATGGCCAGCAAAAGTCCGGCCCGTTCCCGGTAGATGCCGAAATTCTTGGAACAGGAGGCCGCGATCAGAACCTCGGGCAGGCGCGCCGCAATCAGCCGCGTGCCCGCCGCATCCGCCTCAAGCCCGTCGCCAAAGCCCTGATAGGCAATGTCGATAAAGGGCAGCGCGTTCTTGCGGATCAGCAAATCAGCAACCGCGCCCCATTGCGCAAGGGTCAGGTTTGCGCCTGTCGGGTTGTGGCAGCAGCCATGCAGCAGCACGACATCGCCCTCGGCCACGGCCTCCAGATCCGCCAGCATCGCGTCGAAATCCACGCCGCGCGTTGCCGCGTCGAAATAGCGGTATTCGGCCATTTCGATGCCCAGAAAGCGGATGATGGACGGGTGGTTCGGCCATGTCGGGTTCGACAGCCAGATCTTCGCCCCGGGCCGTGCCAGCCGGATCAGTTCCAGCGCCTGCCGGATCGCGCCGGTGCCGCCCGGCGTCGCGATGGCGGCAATCCGCCCGGTCTCCACCGTATCCCCAAGGATCAGACCGGACAGCGCCGCCGCATAGGCCGGATCGCCCGCCAATGTGGTATAGGTCTTGCTGTCCTCAACCTCCCACAACCGCTTTTCAGCGGCCTTGATGGCCCGCATGACCGGCGTCAGGCCGGTCGCATCCTTGTAGACGCCCACACCAAGGTCGATCTTGTCGCGGCGCGGATCCTCCTTGAAGGCCTGAATCAGGGCAAGGATCTTGTCGGCGGGCTGTGGTTTCAGGGCGTCGAACATCAGGGAACTCCGATACGTTCAGAAAAGGGGCGGGGACGGGCGGACCGGTGCCGCGGTCACGCGGCGGGGCCGGTCTCGACCTTCAGATCCTCATACATGCCCCATTCGGCCCAGGATCCGTCATAGAGCGCGTGGTTCCTGTGGCCGATCCGTTCCAGCGCCAGCGACAGGACCGCCGCTGTGACCCCCGACCCGCAGGTCGTGATCGCCGGGCGGGTCAGGTCCACCCCCGCCGCCTCGAACGCGGCGCGCAGATCGGCGGGCGGCTTCATCGTGCCATCGTCCTGCAGCAATGTGCCGAAGGGCAGGTTGCGCGATCCGGGAATATGGCCCGCGCGCAGGCCCGGGCGCGGCTCGAGCGCGTCGCCCCGGAACCGGGCGGCGGCGCGGGCGTCGATGATTTCGGCCTCACGCAGTTTCGCGGCATGGGCCACCTGCGTCACATCCTTCACCAGATGGTTCTGACGGCTGATGGTGATATGCCGATCGCGCAGCACCGGGGGCATATCCTCAATCTCGCGGCCCTCGGCGCGCCATTTCGGCAGGCCGCCATCCAGCACCGCCACATCGGTCTTGCCCATCAGGCGGAAGGTCCACCAGACGCGGGCGGCCGAAAACAGCCCCGCCCCGTCATAGATCACCACCTGATGCCCGTCGCCCACGCCCATGGCCCGCAGGCGCGAGATGAATTTCTCGGGCGGGGGGGCCATATGCGGCAGGCCGGACCGCTGATCCGAAATATCCTCGATATCGAAGAACCGCGCGCCGGGGATATGCCCCTGGGCGTATTCCGCCTTCGCATCGCGCTTCTGGTCAGGCAAATACCACGAGGCATCCAGCACCCGCAGATCGGGATCCTTCAGATGGGCGGCAAGCCAGTCAGTCGAAACCAGTGTTTTCGGGTCATCGGCGGGCGATGGGGTCATGACGGGCCTCCCTTGGCATCCCGGCCCCGGATAGCCCGTCAGGCCGTCCCAATCAAGCACAGCCAGTGTCCTTCACCTGTTTCGAAATATCCTCGGGGGTGAATTGGCCGCAAGGCCAAGAGGGGGCAGACAGCCCCCTTTCGCCGTCACGTCAGGAATTCTGCTTCAGAAGCCGCGCCTTCTGCCGGTTCCAGTCGCGTTTCGCCGAGGTTTCGCGCTTGTCGGCCAGTTTCTTGCCCTTGGCGATCCCTATCTTCAGCTTCACGATGCCCCGGTCGTTGAAATACATCCGGATCGGCACCAGCGTCATGCCTTCACGCGCCGTCGCATTCCACAGCCGCGCCAGTTCCCGCCGTGACACCAGCAGCTTGCGCCGCCGCCGTTCCTCATGCCCCCAGGTCTTGGCCTGCAGATAGGGGGCGATATAGCCGTTGATCAGCCATAATTCGCCATTCTCGACCGAGGCATAGCTTTCCCCGATATTGGATCCGCCCTGTCGCAGGCTTTTCACCTCGGACCCGAAAAGGATGATGCCCACCTCGAGATCATCCTCGATGGCGTAATCGAACCGCGCCCGGCGGTTTTCGGCGATAAGTTTGCTGTTGGGATCTGATTTCGGTACCATGACCGGCCCGAGATAAGCGCAGGCTGGCCCTCTGTCCAGTGGCCGCAGTGCAAAGCGTCAGGCAGCAGGGACGTGGCGTCATACGGGGTGGCAGGCATTGAACATGGTTCATGTCTGTGGAAAATATTTTGAACGACGTTCATAGCAAGGAGGCTGCCATGCCCGATCTCGTCAATACCGAAGATCTGGTCCGCGAAGGTGTGCTGAGCGCGGAACAGGCCCGGATCATCGCCGCGCGGTCGCGCAGCGCTATGGTCGCGCTGGGGGTCAATGCCTTGCTTTGCGCGGGCGTCCTTGCGGCGGCGCTGGGCTTTGTCTTCTGGCTGGCCGATCCCGTTGCGGTCGCGGTGCTGGGCGGGCTGTTTCTTGCACTGGGTGCCATGCTGCTGCTGCGCGGGACATCTGCGATGCCGATGATCGGTAATGCGGCGGCGTTGATCGGGGCGGTGATGCTGGGCGCGGGATCGGCGGTCGAGATTCTGGACAAGCTGCCACAGGTCGCAGGCGGCTGGGCGCTATTCGTGATGGGGGCGGTGCCGGGGCTTGCGGCCGCATGGGCGCTGCGGCGCGGACCCCCGGCCGCACGGTTCCTTGCGGGTGCGGTACTGCTGATCGCGCTCGCGCTGCATCTGCTGGGGCTGTCGCGCGCGATTGACAGTCTGGGCCTGCAGGTCCTGACCCTGCCGCTGGCAAGCCTTTATGCGGCGGTCCTGCTGGTTCTGGCGGGACTTGCAACCAATCTGCGGCCAGTGACGGCGCTGGCGATCCTGCCCTTCGCGCAGATGCTCAGTGGCGCGGCGCCCTATTGGTCGGAGATCTATGCGCTTTACTCGCCCGAACCGACGCTGACGATCCTGCAGATGGGGCTGTTGCTGGTGGCCAGTCTCTGGGCGGCCCGACACTGGTCCGAATCCCGCGACGGGCGCGTGGCGCGTCATGCGGGTCTCCTTGGCATCATGGCCTTCGTCGTGGGCAACCTGTCCTTCCTGATCGGCGCGCTGACGGGCGATGTTGTGGGGGACAGCTGGGCCGGGATAGGTCATGGCCGGTTCATCAGACCCGATGGCAGCCATGACTGGGAGGCCGCAGACGCCGCGCGCCGCGCCTATGCCGCAACGGCCCTGACGATTCCCGACTGGGTTTTCGCGCTGGTCTGGACGGCACTTCTGGCGGCAGGGGCGATCTGGACGGCGCATCGCGCGCAGCGGGGGCTGTTCAACACCATACTGACCTTTGCCGTGATCCATGGTGTCACCCAGACTTTTGACAGTTTCGGCGATCACCCGCTGGCCTATGTCATCGGTGGTCTGGCAGTGATCCCGCTGGCCTGGGGTGTCTGGCGGCTGAACCTCTGGTTCGAGGCGCGCACGCCCGCCTGATCGCGCCCGGCCTTGAAAAGCTGCCCGTAAGGCGGCATTGCAAGGGCATGAGCATGTTCCGGTCCCATATGGAGGCAGCGCTGGCCGAGGCGCGGGCCGCCGCCCTGCGCGGTGAGGTTCCGGTGGGCGCGGTCGTCGTGTCCCCCGCAGGCCGGATCATCGCCCGCGCGGGCAACCGCACGCGGGAACTGAGCGACCCCACCGCCCATGCCGAGATGCTGGCCATTCGCGCGGCTTGCAGCGCCCTTGGGACCGAACGTCTGGGCGGGCATGATCTTTACGTCACGCTGGAACCCTGTCCGATGTGCGCAGGCGCCATTTCGGCGGCCCGGATCGCGCGGCTCTACTATGGCGCGGCAGATCCGAAATCGGGCGGGGTGGCACAGGGCGCACGGGTGTTTTCACATCTGCAATGCCACCATGTGCCGGAAATCTATGACGGCATCGCGGCGGGCGCGGCCGGTGACCTGCTGACCACTTTCTTCGCCGGTCGGCGCTGAAGCATTCATCCAGCCCTTCCTCCTGCCGCCAATAGCCGCGCCGGAGGCATCCCGGCGCAGTTCTGGCCTTGTCAGAGGGCAATTGCCTCCATCACCTGCGGCTCGATGACCTGCACGCCGGGCAGGCCCGTGATCAGATCATCCGCCGATTGCGCAAGGATCGGGAATGTCCGGTAATGGCAGGGGATCACGGTCTTGAAGTCAAAAAACTTCCGCGCCGCAAAGGCCGCGCGCTTCATGTCCATCGTATAATGGCCCCCGGCACAGAGGATGCCGATATCGGGCTGGTGATATTCCGCCATCCAGCCCATATCGGCCATGATGTCGGTATCGCCCGAGACATAGATCACATGGCCCTCGCCCGCGATCATGAACCCGGCCTCGGACCCTGCGGGGATCAGACCCTTTGAGGTGAAATCGACGCTGGCGGAATGGGTGGCGTTGACCATCGTGACCGCAGCCCCGCCCAGATCAAGCGTGCCGCCCTTGCCAAACCCCATGGTCTTGACCCGGTCCTGCGCGCCCAGCCACTCGGAAAGCTCATGGATACAGGCAATCGGGATGTCCTTGTCCCGTGCGATTTCCGCCGCATCCCCTGCATGGTCGCCATGGCCATGGGTCAGCAGGATATGGGTCGCGCCCGCCAATGCCTCATCCCGCCGTCCGGCGGGAAAGACCGGATTGCCGGTCAGCCATGGATCCACCAGCAGCACGGCCTGTTCGATCTCGATCCGGAATCCGGAATGGCCCAGCCAGATGATCTTCATGATGTCTCTCCTCTATGCGGAACGGGGTCTGCGCCGTCGAAATTCCCGGCAGCGGGCGCTGGCAGGGGATCCGGCAACCCCGCCACGGCGGCGGCCAGATCCGCCTTGCAGCGGGCGATGATGAAATCGACGAACAGCCGGATCTTGGGGTCGCGCAGGCGGCGATGCTGCGTCAGGCAGGTCAGTTGCGTGGGCTGCGGCGGGGTCGCGACGGCCACGGGCAGAAGCCGCCCCTCGCGCAGATGCTGCGCCACCTCGAACAGCGGTTTCAGAACGATGCCGCGCCCGTCCAGCGCCCAGCCGGTCAGCACATCGCCGTCATCCGATTCGAACGGTCCCGCAATCTCGTATCGGCGCGGGCCGTCCTCGGTCTGCAGCGTCCACTGGAACTCCTTGGCGCCGGGAAAGCGCAGGTTCAGGCAGTCATGCTTGTCTGCCAGCAAGGCCGCGCCATCAAGGGGCATCCCGCGCCGTTCGATATAGGCGGGCGCCGCGCAGAGCACGCGCGGGCAATCGGCGACCAGCCGCATTTTCAGCGTCGAATCCTCCAGCGTGCCCAGATGGAAGGCCACATCCAGCCCTTCGGCGGTCATGTCCACATGCCGGTCCGACAGGCGCAGGCGCAGGTCTATCTGCGGATAGATATCCTTGAAGGCAGGCAGATGCGGCCCGATGAAGCGCCGCCCGACCCCCAGCGGCGCCGCGACAAAGATCGTGCCGCGCGGGTTCTGGGTGACATCCATCACCGCCGCCTCGGCCTCTTCGATCGTGTCCAGCACCTTGCGCGCGCCGTCATAAAAGATGCGACCATTCTCGGTCGGTTGCAGGCTGCGCGTTGTGCGGTTGAACAGCCGCACGCCCAGATGTTTTTCTAGTTCCGAAATCCGGGATGACGCGACCGCCGCCGAAACCCGCTGATCGCGGGCTGCCGCACTCATGCTGCCCAGTTCATAGACACGGACGAACATTTTCAGCGTCTGCACATAGGACATGGGTTTTACCCCCTCGGGATCGGGTGATTATACGGCACGGCTTGAAAGTGATCTGCTATTTGTCGAATTAACAGAAAGGTGCGCCCCGGTATAGCCTTGCATATCGGCAGGATCACGAAAGGAAAGCGGATGGAACAGGCGTTGCACTGGGCGGTGCTCTGGGACTGGGTCGAGGTCGCGGTGCGCTGGGTCCATGTGATCACGGCAATCGCCTGGATCGGCTCGTCCTTCTATTTCATCGCGCTGGATCTGGGCCTGCACCGGGACCGCAACCTTGCCTCGGGCGCAGATGGGGAGGAATGGCAGGTCCATGGCGGCGGTTTCTACCATATCCAGAAATATCTGGTCGCCCCCGCCTCGATGCCCGATCACCTTGTCTGGTTCAAATGGGAAAGCTACGCCACATGGCTGTCGGGTTTTGCCATGCTGATCCTTGTCTATTACCTCGGGGCCGAGCTCTATCTGGTCGATCCCACTGTGGCCGATCTGGCGATCTGGCAGGCGGTGGCGATCTCGCTCGGCTCACTCGCCTTTGGCTGGATCGCCTATGACACGATTTGCAAGACGCGGTTCGGCGATGACAATACCCGGCTGATGATCCTGCTTTACATCCTGCTGGTCGCGATGAGCTGGGGCTATACACAAGTCTTTTCGGGCCGGGCGGCACTGCTGCATCTGGGGGCCTTCACCGCCACGATCATGTCGGCCAATGTGTTCTTCACCATCATGCCCAATCAACGCATCGTGGTGGCGGATCTGAAGGCGGGGCGGAAGCCCGATCCGAAATACGGCAAGATCGCCAAGCAGCGCAGCACGCATAACAATTACCTGACCCTGCCGGTGCTGTTTCTGATGTTGTCGAACCATTACCCGCTGGTCTTTGCCTCGCAATACAACTGGCTGATCGCGGCGCTGGTCTTCCTGATGGGGGTGACGATCCGGCATTATTTCAACACCACTCATGCCCGCCAGGGCAACCCGACCTGGACCTGGGCCGCGACGGCAATCCTGTTCCTGATCATCGCATGGCTGTCGACCGTGCCCCGGCCCGAGGATGCCGCCGCCCGGGCCGATCTGTCGGGGGAGGCGCTGCGCTATGCCAGTGCCGAAGGCTTCGATCAGGTCAGCGATATCGTGATGGGCCGCTGTTCCATGTGCCACGCGGCCGAACCGGTCTGGGAGGGGATGCACTGGCCGCCCAAAGGTGTGGTGCTGGAAACCCCCGAACAGATCGCGACCGAGGCGCGGCGGATCTATCTGCAATCGGGGCTCAGCCATGCCATGCCGCCCGGCAACCTGAGCTATATGGAACCGCAGGAACGCGCGGCCATCGTGCGCTGGTTCACGCAGGCAGCTGAAAAAGGTTGATCCTGCGGACGGCCAATAGGCGCGGGCAAGGGGCCGTCAATCCGGGGCAGGCCCGGTTCGGCTGCTGCCCTGCTGCTTGAAGCGGCGCGCAATCCCCGCTAGGGCAGCGCCATCCCCCTTGCAGGCAGGATCATGACCCGCAACCGCGCCACCGCCATCGGTTTTACCGCCGTCCTGATGTGGGCGCTGCTGGCGCTGTTCACCGTGGGTTCGGCGCCTGTGCCGCCCTTCCTGCTGACGGCGCTTTGTTTCGGCATCGGCGGCGGGCTGGCGCTGATCTGGCTGCTGGCGGGGCGGGGGTTGTCAGTGCTGCGCGATGTGCCGCCGGGTGTCTATCTGTTCGGCACGGCGGGGCTGTTCGGCTATCACTTCCTGTATTTCAGTGCCCTGCGCATGGCCCCCGCGGCCGAGGCGGGGCTGATTGCCTATCTCTGGCCGCTGTTCATTGTTCTGTTCTCGGGCCTGCTGCCCGGAGAACGGCTGCGGGCGCTGCATCTTCTGGGGGCGGGGCTGGCCTTTGCGGGGGCGGCGCTGATCGTGCTGCGCGGCGGGGCCTCGTTTTCCCCGGCGGCATTGCCGGGTTATGGCCTTGCCTTTCTCTGTGCGCTGACATGGTCAACCTATTCGGTCGTCTCGCGCCGCTTTGGTGCGGTCCCGACCGAGGCGGTGACGGTATTCTGTCTCGCCACGGCGCTGCTCTCGGCTCTTGCGCATCTGGCGCTTGAGCAGACTGTCTGGCCCGCGGGTCCAATCGGCTGGCTGTCGGTTCTGGGGCTGGGGCTGGGGCCGGTGGGGGCCGCGTTTTTCACTTGGGATATCGGCATGAAAAGAGGCGACATCCAGTTGCTGGGTGTCGCCTCTTATGCCGCGCCGCTGTTATCGACGCTGGTTCTGGTTCTGGCCGGGATCGCACAGGCGACGCCGGTCCTGTTGCTGGCCGCGATGCTGATTGCAGGCGGCGCCCTGCTTGCAGCGCGGGCGCGTTAGCGGCCTGTTGCGGTCATCCCAGCCCGGGTCGGCCTCAGTCCGGCCCGGGGGGTGCGGCCTATTGCGCCAGCCGGGTGATTTCTTCCTTGAGGCGCAGCTTCTGCTTTTTCATTTCGGCGATCTTCAACGCGTCGGTCGCAGGGCTCCTTTGGGCCTGTTCCACCTGATCTGAGAGGGTTTCGTGCTTACGGCGCAGTTCCTGCAAGTGCGAAGCAACGGTCATTCATATCCTCCTATAACCTGGTTACGTAACAACAGTGCAACACGAAATCCGAGTCGTGTCACCTGAAACCGGATCATGGCGGCGGCTGATTGCACAGGCTTATCCGAAAAGCCGCGACAATCCGCCGGCATGGCGGAACACGGCATCGGCCTCGGGGGTGTGGTGCTCGCGGTCGCCGGGATGACAGTCGTGCTCATGGATCACGAAGGGCGCGAGCAGCCGCAGCGCCGCGCGCCCCCCCTTGCGGGCCCGGATCACCACACGGCCCGCCTCGCGCCCCCGGCGCGCGGCAAGGGGCAGGATCGCCACTGAACCCATCTTCGGGCCAAGCGCCGTCAGCCCCTCGCCCAGCCGGTCGGCCCGCAGGATCATCGTCAGCCAGCCACCCGGCCGCACCCGCCGCAAGGCGGCCCCGGTCCAGTCGGCAAGGCCCAGTTCCTCGCGCAGGGCGCGGTCTCGGCCCGGATCGCGGGCGGGGGTGCCATGGGCCGGGTAATAGGGCGGGTTGGTCATCACATGGTCGAAATCGCGGCGCAGGTCCAAAGGCATCGCCGCGATTGAACCCTCGACGATCTCACAGTCCAGCCCCGCCCGCGCGGCGTTGCGCCGGGCCAGATCGGCATAGGGGGGCTGCAGTTCCAGCCCCGCGAGCCGCAGCCCCGGCACCCGCAGGCCCAGACACAGCATCGCCGCCCCCGCGCCGCATCCCAGATCCAGCACGCTTTGCCCAGCCTGCGCATCGCAGCAGGCCGCCAGCAGGACCGGATCGGTTGCCGCACGGTAACCGTCGCGCGGTTGCCACAACCGCAGACGCCCCCCCAGAAAGGCGTCATCGGTCAGCTCGGCCGCAGCAAACATCTAGCGCCCCGTGGGAATGTCGTTATCTACCAGCACGGCATTGGCCATGAAATGGTCCTGATCGCGCACCATCAGGCGGCGCGGAATGGCCGATGTGCCGCCATGCAGCGCGCTCATATGCAGGTCGAGATCGAAAACCTCGATCCCCTCACCCTGCAAAAGGGCGGTCGCAAAGGCGATGACCGTCGGGTCCGTGCTGCGCAAAAGCTCTTTCATCCCTTTGCACATAGTGCCAGTCAGGCTATCTGTCGAGAAGGCAGAAGGCGGGAAGACAGAAAGACATCGGGGGCGGAAGTGTTGGACAAGGCAGAGGGCGGCGCAGAGGGCAGGGCAGCGGCGAATACCGGGGACAAGCCACAGGATCGCCTTGCTGCGCGACTTTCGCAGGACATGGCGGCGGTCAATGCGCTGATCCGGACGCGCATGGCCTCGGAACATGCGCCGCGCATCCCCGAGGTCACCGCCCATCTGGTCGAGGCCGGGGGCAAGCGCCTGCGCCCGCTGCTGACACTGGCCGCCGCGCGTGCCTGCGGCTATGCGGGCGCGTTTCACGTCCATCTCGCGGCCACGGTGGAATTCATCCATACCGCAACCCTTCTGCACGACGATGTGGTGGATGAAAGCACGCGCCGGCGCGGGCGGCCGACGGCGAACCTGCTTTGGGACAACAAATCCTCGGTTCTGGTCGGGGATTACCTGTTTTCCCGCAGTTTTCAGCTGATGGTCGAGACCGGCAATCTGCGGGTTCTGGACATTCTGGCCAATGCCTCGGCCACCATTGCCGAGGGGGAGGTGCTGCAACTGACCGCAGCGCAGGATCTGGCCACGACCGAGGCGATCTATCTGCAGGTCGTGCGTGGCAAGACGGCGGCGCTGTTTTCGGCGGCAACCGAGGTTGGGGGCGTCATTGCCGGGGCGCCTGAAGATCACGTCCGCGCACTGCACACCTATGGCGATGCCCTTGGGATCGCCTTCCAGATCGTCGACGACCTGCTGGATTATACCGGCAGCGCCGAGGTGATCGGCAAGAATCCCGGCGATGATTTCCGCGAACGCAAGCTGACCCTGCCGGTCATCAAGGCGGTGGCGCTGGCCGATGCTGCCGAACGTGCCTTCTGGCAGCGCACCATTGAAAAGGGGCGGCAGGAAGAGGGCGATCTTGAGACCGCGATGGACATCATGGCACGGCACGGCACGCTTGCCGCCGCACGGCAAGATGCGCTGGACTGGGCGGCGCAGGCGCGCGCCGCGCTGGAGGTTCTGCCCGAAAGCGATCTGCGCATGATGCTGCAGGACCTTTCCGATTACGTCGTGTCGCGCATCAACTGACCCGGACCCTTAGCTTGCAGGACCCGCCATGGTGAACCCGATCTTTGCCGCCGCCGGAACCTCGATCTTCGAGACCATTTCAAGGCTGGCGATTGAAACCGGCGCGATCAATCTGGGGCAGGGCTTCCCCGAGGGGATGGAGCCGCCCGAACTGGTCGAGGCGGCCATTGCCGCGTTGCGCGACGGCCCGCATCAATATCCGCCGATGCTGGGCCTTCCGGCGCTGCGGCAGGCGGTGGCGCAGAATGCCGCGCGCTTTCTGGGGGTCGATTGCGACTGGACGCAGGAGGTTCTGGTCACATCCGGCGCGACCGAGGCACTGGCCGATAGTTTTCTGGCGCTGATCGAGCCGGGGGATGAGGTCATCATTCTGGAACCGGCCTATGATGCCTATTCCCCGCTGATCCGCCGTGCGGGCGGGGTGCCGGTGCCGGTGCAGATGCTGCCCCCCCAGTGGCAGGTCCCGACCGAGGCGCTTGCGGCAGCGGTGACAGGGCGCACACGGATGATCGTGATCAACAACCCGATGAACCCCATCGGCCGCGTCTTTGACGATGCGGAACTGGCCTTTCTCGCCGATCTAGCGATCTCGCATGATCTGACCGTCGTGGCCGATGAGGTTTACGAACATCTGGTCTTTGACGACCGGCCCTTCCTGTCGCTGCTGGCGGTGCCGGGGCTGCGCGAACGGGTGGTTCATATCGGATCGGCGGGCAAGACCTTTTCGGTCACCGGTTGGAAGGTCGGTTATATCATCGCGGCGCCCGCGCTGATGGCCCCCATCGCCCGGGCGCATCAGTTTGTGACCTTCACCACGCCCCCCGCGCTGCAGGCGGCGGTGGCGATGGGGCTGGCCCTGCCGGATGCCTATTTCAACGGCCTGCGGCGTGACCTGCAGGCGCGGCGCGATCTGCTGGTCCAAGGGCTGCAAGGCGCGGGCTTTGCGGTCGATCCGGCCGATGCGACCTATTTCGTCATCACCGATGTCTCGGACCTGCAGGCGCACGACGGCTGCGGACCGGCGGATTTCGATTTCTGCCTGCGCCTGACGCGGGAGGCGGGGGTGGCGGCGGTGCCGATCTCCAGCTTTTACGGCAATCGCGACGTGACCTCGCATATCCGGTTCTGCTTTGCCAAGCGGACCGAAACATTGCAGGACGCCATCGGGCGGCTGGCGGACTGGCGCAAGGGCGCGTTGCGGGCCTGACGCAACCCGGGTTCAGGGCAGGGCGGCGGGAACGGCCGCCGCCCCGGGCACCAGCGCGCGGGAATGGTCGGGCAATACCGCATCGTCAAAGAAATCCGGATGCGCCGCCGCGATGCTGGGCAGGGCGATCAGGATCTCCCGCAGATGGCGCCGCATGGCGCGGGCCGCGCCCTCGCCATCATGCGCGGCAAGGCAGGTCAGGATGTCCTCATGCTGATGGATCAGCACATTCAGCGGTGACGCATCGGGCAGCGACAAAAGCCGCACGCGGTCAGTCTGAAACCGTGCGGTTTCAACGATGCGATGCGCGAATTCGTTCTGCACGATATCGGCCAACTCGCGGTGGAACGCCTCGTCGAAACTGTTGAATTCGGCGTAATCCCCGGCATCCGAGGCGGCGCGCTGCCCCGCGATCAGTTCCCCCAGACAGCGCAGGTTGGCGGGCGTGGCCAGTGCTGCGGCATGGCGCGCAATATCGGATTCGATGGCTTCGCGCACGAAACGGGCATTCACCACCTCACGCACAGAGATTTTCATTACATAGGTGCCCCGGCTGGGCCGGATCTCGACCAGCCCTGCCTCGGACAGTTTGATGAAGGCCTCGCGCACGGGTTGGCGTGAGATGCCGTATTGCGCTGCGATCTCTTTTTCCGACAGCGCCGATCCCGGCGGCAGGCGCAGTTCCGCAATCGCACGGCGCAGCTGGGCAACCAGTTGCGGTGCGATGGGATCGGTCATGCGTAGGGCGGGTTGCATCCGCGCTCTCCTGTCAATGCGATTCGGACTTGTCAAGTTGCCCTTGAGGTGAAACATACCGGTATGGTGGTAGGGAGCAAGCGGGAGGCTTGACCCCGGCGCCAGAGAAAGATCGGAATTGGGAGGTTCCACTGATGACTTTGCATAAGGTTCCGGCGTTTGGCCGCCGGTCTTTTCTGGCCACGGGCGCTGCCGCCCTTGCAATGCCCGCCCTTGCCACACGCGGGCTGGCGCAACAGACCTTCACCTGCCGCATCGCCCATACCGAGGGGATCGGAACGCCGATCACTAATGCGTTCGATGCCTGGACCGCGATGCTGAACGAACGGTCGGGCGGGCGGATCGAGGCACAGCATTTCCCCGCCGCACAGCTTGGCGGGTTGGCCGAGGCGCTGGAAGGCAGCCGGATCGGCACGATTCAGGCCACGACCGCCGGACCCGACAGCGAAGAGGCGATTGCGCCCGAAATCGCGGCCCTCGGCGGTGCGCCGGGTTTCATCTACAAGAACGAGGCGCATGTCGATGCGGTCCTGCAGGGCGATCTGGGCAAGAAAGCCTCAGAGATCGCGCGCGAGAAGACCGGGGTGGAATTCGTTGCATATGGCGAAACCGGTTTCCGCCATATCCTTGCCAAGCGTCCGGTGCATTCGCTGGCTGAACTTGCAGGCCTGAAGATCCGCGTGCCGCAACTGCGTATCTGGGTCGATTTCTGGACCCTGCTGGGGGCTGCCCCGACGCCGCTGCCCTATAGCGAGCAGTATTCGGCGCTGTCGACCGGGATCATCGACGCCATCGATTCGGATGTCTTCTCGATCGAAGGCTTCCGTTTCCATGAACAGGCCAAGCATCTGACGATGACGGGCCACTGGTTCCTGCCCAAGGCGGTGCGCGTCAATGCCGCTTGGCTGGACAGCCTGCCCGAGGATCTGCAGGATGTTGTGCGGTCTTCGGCGCAGGAGGCGTTCGAGGAACAGCGCCGCGTCAACCGCGCGCTGGCCGATCAGACGCTGGAGACGCTGAAGACCAACGGGGTAGAGGTTTTTGTGCTTCCGGCAGACGAACTCGCGCAGATGGAGACGGCAACCGCGCCGCTGTTCGATCAGTTCGGTTCGGTCAGCCCCGAGACCGCCGAGATGATCGCCGCCATCCGCGCACTTGGCTAAGTCAGACGGCATGGAACCCAGGAACCCTTCAGACGCCGTTCCGGCGGCGTCTGGTCCCGCAGCGGTCGCCGGCCTTCGCCGGGCCGCCGATCTGGGGCTGGAGCTTGCCGCGACCGCGATGATTCTTGTTGCGGTCGGGGTGGCCTGCCTGCAGGTCGTCATGCGCTATGTCTTCAGCGCCGCCCTGCCATGGCCCGAAGAAGTGGCGACATGGGCCTTCACCTGGGCGGTGATGCTGGGCATGGCGCTGGCCACGGGGCGCGGCGCGCATATCGCCATCGACGTTCTGCCGCGCCTTTTGCCCGAACGGGCAGGGGCGGTGCTGCAATTCCTGACCGCCTCGGTCATGGCGACGGCCAGCGTGGTGCTGCTGGTGCATGGCATGGACTATGTGCAGCGCGCGATCTCGGCCTCACCTGCCTTGCAGATGCCGATGAAATACCTGTTTCTGGCGGTGCCGGTCGGGGCTGCGTTCAATCTTTTCTTTCTGTTCTGGCCGGATGGCCGGCGCGGTTTCCTGCAAGGCGCGGGGATCGTGGCCTGCGGGGTTCTGTTCTATCTGGCCACCCGCAACGGCGCGGGGTTCCTTTACAGTGAGGCCAGCGGCCCGATGGTGCTGGTCGGTGTCGGGCTCGTGGGCATCATGATCGGCGTGCCGGTTGCTTTCGCGCTGATGCTGGCCTCGTTCACGGCCTTTGCCTCGGCCAACCCGATCCTTCTGGTGACCATCGCGCAGAATATGGGCGCCTCGCTGAATTCCTTCACCTTGCTGGCGATTCCCTTTTTCATCATGGCGGCAGCGGTGATGAACGCGGGCGGCATCACCCCGCGTCTGGTCGATCTGGCGATGATGATGGTGGGCCATCTGCGCGGCGGGCTGGCGCAGGCCAATGTGGTGACCAACACGATGCTGGCCGGGGTTTCGGGATCCTCGACCGCCGATGCCTCGACCATTGCCAAGCTTCTGGTGCCGGAAATGGCGCGGCGCGGCTATGACCGTCCTTTCGCCGCCGCCCTGACGGCTGCGGGATCGACGCTGGCAAATCTCATTCCGCCCAGTCTGGGGTTGATCATCTATGCCGCCCTTGCCTCGGTCTCGGTCGGCGCGCTGTTCGTGGCGACGCTGGTGCCGGGGTTGATGATGGCGGCGGTGCTGATGTTCGTCGTGTGGCTGCTGTCGCGCCGCCGGGGCTATGGCGGTGATATGCCCAAGGCATCCGGGGCCGCGCGTCTGCGCGCGCTGCTGCTGGCGATTCCGGCGCTGATCCTGCCGGTGATCATCGTGGGGGGCGTGCGTTTCGGCGTATTCACCGCGACCGAGGCCGGGGCCATCGCGATGATCTATGCGCTGTTCTGCGGCACCTTTCTTTATCGCAAGCTGACCGGCCGCAATCTGCTCGAGGCCGTGCGCGATGCGGTGATGGATACGGTTGTCATCGTCATCATCATTGCGGCGGCGGCGCCATTTGCATGGGTTCTGGCCTTTGAACAGGTGCCCCAGAAAATCGCGGCGGGGCTGGCGGTACTGGTGGAGCGGCCATGGCTTCTGATGCTGGCGGTCAATGTCTTTCTGCTGATCGTCGGATTGTTCATGGAGATGATCGCGGCGCTCGTCATCCTTGTGCCAATCCTTGTGCCGCTGATGGTTCTGGCGGGCTATGATCCGGTGACCTTCGGCCTTGTCATCGTGATGAACCTTGTGATCGGTGCGCTGACCCCGCCGCTGGGGGTGCTGATCTTCACCACGGCCCGGGCGGGTGGGGCGGATCAGGTGGCGACCTTCCGCGCGGTGCTGCCGTTCCTGCTGGCCATGATCTGCGTGCTGCTGCTGGTTGCCTTCGTTCCTGCGCTGACGCAACTGCCGCTGCGCTGGCTGGGCCCCTGAGCGGAACGAATTGAAAGGAAAACGAAGATGACACGAACCCGCATCGCGATCGTCGGCCTTGGCATGGCCGTGACGCCCCATGCGAAAGGTCTGGTTGATCTGGCCGACCGGGTGGAGGTGCTGCATGCCTTCGCCCCGTCGCCGGACCGGCGGGCAGAGTTTGCCGCCCGTTTCCCCTTTCCGGTCTGCGACAGTCTGGACACCATCCTTGCCGATGACCGGGTTGAGGCCGTGGCCGTGTTCAGCCCCGCCAATACCCATGCCGAGATCGGGCTGGCCTGCGCGCGGGCAGGCAAGCATGTGCTAATGGAAAAGCCGCTGGAGATCAGCACCGCCCGGGCTGAGGCGCTGGTGGAGGGATGCCGCGCTGCCGGGGTGCGGATGGGCGTCGTGCTGCAGCATCGCTTCCGCCCTGCCGGGATGCGCGCGGCCGAAATCCTGCGTTCGGGTGCGCTTGGGAGGATTGCGGGCTGTTCCACGACGATCCGTCTTTGGCGGCCGCAATCCTATTATGATGAACCGGGCCGGGGCAGCTTTGCCCGTGACGGGGGCGGGGTGCTGATCTCGCAAGGCATTCATACGCTGGATCTGATGCTGTCGCTGGCCGGTCCGGTGGAACGGGTCAGCGGCTTTGCCGTCACCACGCCGGTCCACCGGATGGAAACCGAGGATATGGTCTGCGCCGCCGCGCGCTTTGCCAATGGCGCCATCGGCACGATTGACGCCACAACCGCCGCCTTTCCCGGCTTTCATGAGGAAATCATGATCACCGGCGAAAAGGGCACGCTGGCCCTGCGCGGCGGCGAATTGCTGGTGCAGCTTCAGGATGGCGGGGTTGAGCGGATCGAGGTCGATACCGGGGCAGGCGGAACCGGGGCCGATCCGATGGCCTTTCCGCATGATTTCCACCGTGCGGTGATGGCCGATTTCATCGAGGCGGTCCGGACGGGCCGCGACCCGGCGGTGACGGGGGAGGAGGCGCTGCGCGTCCACCGCCTGATCGACGCGCTGATCGAGACAGGCCGCACGGGCGCGGCGGTTGAGGTGCGGCAATGAGCGTGCGTTTTGCGGCCATCGGGCTGGATCACCGGCATATCTATCACATGGTGGGCGAATGTCTGGCCGCAGGCGCCGTCTGTGTGGGCTATTGCCCCGAAACCAGCGACCCGCGCGTGCTGGAGGGGTTCCGCGAACGCTTTCCCGATCTGCCGCAACGCCCGCGTGAGGCGCTGTTCGACGATCCGGATGTGCAGGTCGTGCTTTGTGCCGCGATCCCCGCCGACCGGCCTGCTATCGCGATCCGCGCCATGCGGGCAGGCATGGATGTGATGCTGGACAAGCCCGGGGCGGTGTCGCTGGCGCAGGTGGATGACATGGCGCAGGTGGCGGCGGAAACCGGGCGGATCCTGTCGATCTGCTTTTCGGAACGGTTTGTGGTGCGTGCCTGTGAACTGGCGGCGAAACTGGTGGCCGACGGGGCCATCGGGCGGGTGATCCAGACCACCGGGCTGGGCCCCCATCGGCTGAACCGGGCGATCCGGCCCGAATGGTTCTTCCGGCCCGATACCTTTGGCGGAATCCTGACCGATATCGCCAGCCATCAGATCGACCAGTTCCTGTTCTTCACCGGAGCGGACAATGCCCGGATTGTCGCGGCAGCGGTGGCGAACCGCAATCTGCCGGATGTGCCGGAGTTTCAGGATTACGGCGATATCCTGCTGGACAGCGGGGCGGCGCGCGGTTTCGTGCGGGTGGACTGGTTCACGCCGGACGGGTTGCCGACATGGGGGGACGGGCGATTGTTCCTGACCGGGACGAAGGGCAGTATCGAGCTGCGCAAATATGTCGATATCGCGGGGCGGCCGGGGGCGGATCATCTGTTTCTGACCGATGCCAAGGGCACCCGCCATATCGACGCAAGCGGTGAACCCCTCAGCTATTTCACCCGCTTTCTGGCCGATATCCGCGACCGCAGCGCAACCGCAATGCCCGAGGGTCATGCTTTGACCGTCACCCGGTTGGCCATCGAGGCGCAGGCCATGGCGAACGGCGCGCGCAATACCTGATCGCATTGCACCGACATTGCATGGTTTGCAATTAACAAATCCTGCGCTGGCAACAGTTTGCAAATTTGACTGATTCTGCTTCCGATCCGGCGCGGACAGGGCTAACTTCCCCGAATTCCAGTGGAGGGTCGCCCCGTGAAAGATATCCTGCAAGAGCTTGAATCGCGTCGCGCCACTGCGCGTCAGGGCGGCGGAGAGCGCCGGGTTGCCGCGCAGCATGCCAAGGGCAAGCTGACCGCGCGGGAACGGATCGAGCTTTTGCTGGATGAGGGATCATTCGAGGAATTCGACATGTTCGTGCGCCACCGCTGCACCGATTTCGGGATGGAGGCGGACCGCCCCGCGGGCGATGGCGTGGTGACGGGCTGGGGCACGGTCAATGGCCGCATGGTCTATGTCTTTTCGCAGGATTTCACCGTCTTCGGCGGGTCGCTGTCCGAAACTCATGCGCAGAAGATCTGCAAGATCATGGATATGGCGATGCAGAACGGCGCGCCGGTCATCGGGATCAATGATTCGGGCGGTGCGCGGATTCAGGAGGGCGTGGCCTCGCTTGCGGGCTATGCCGAAGTGTTCCAGCGCAATGTCCTTGCCTCGGGCGTGGTGCCGCAGATCAGCCTTGTGATGGGGCCCTGCGCCGGGGGCGCGGTCTATTCCCCCGCGATGACTGATTTCATCTTCATGGTGAAGGATTCGTCTTACATGTTCGTGACCGGCCCCGATGTGGTCAGGACCGTCACCAATGAGATCGTGACCGCTGAGGAACTGGGGGGCGCCGCGACCCATACGAAAAAATCCTCGGTCGCCGATGGTGCCTATGAAAATGATGTCGAGGCGCTGGCCGAAACGCGGCGGCTGATCGACTTTCTGCCGCTGAACAACCGCCAGAAGGCGCCCGTGCGGCCATTTTTTGATGATCCGGCGCGGCTGGAGCCCAGCCTTGATACGTTGATCCCGGACAATCCGAACCAGCCCTATGACATGAAGGAGCTGATCCTCAAACTGGCCGATGAGGGTGATTTCTTCGAGATCCAGCGCGATTTCGCCGCCAATATCATCACCGGATTCATCCGGCTGGAAGGGCAAAGCGTCGGCGTTGTCGCCAATCAGCCGATGGTTCTGGCGGGATGTCTGGATATTGACAGCAGCCGCAAGGCGGCCCGTTTCGTACGCTTTTGCGATGCGTTCGAAATCCCGATCCTGACGCTGGTCGATGTGCCGGGGTTTCTGCCGGGCACGTCGCAGGAATTCGGTGGCGTCATCAAGCATGGGGCGAAACTGCTGTTCGCCTATGGTGAGGCAACAGTGCCCAAGGTCACGGTCATCACCCGCAAGGCCTATGGCGGGGCCTATGACGTGATGGCCTCGAAACATCTGCGGGGCGACTTCAACTATGCCTGGCCCACGGCCGAGATCGCGGTGATGGGCGCGAAGGGCGCGACCGAAATCCTGTATCGCAGCGAGTTGGGCGACAAGGACAAGATCGCCGCCCGCACCCGCGATTATGAGGACCGCTTTGCCAATCCCTTCGTCGCGGCCGAGCGCGGTTTCATTGATGAGGTCATCATGCCGCATTCCACCCGCCGTCGCATCTCTCGCGCCTTCGCCGGACTTCGCAACAAGAAGCTGTCCAATCCATGGAAGAAGCACGATAACATTCCGCTGTGATCCATATGTGTAGGAGTGGTTGATGGTTCTGAAATTCAATCTGGCGGCCGAGGCCGCGGATCCCGCCGTCGCGGGGCTGGACCTTGGTGTCCTGAGCCGGGAAGACCTGGCAAATCTTGTGCTGCAGCGATCCGAGATTCTGTTCGACGCGCCAGAGCCGGGCAAGATTATCCGGGCCTGGGAGGCGGGTGACAATGGCCCGATGGAGCGGGAAATAGATCGTCTGGGTGAAGCCCTGGCGCGGCGGGCGGCCGGGGTGATCCATGCCGAATACCGCGCCCTGCGCCCTGTGCTGCAATCGATGAAACCGACGCGCCTTGCCGATATCGGCTGCGGATATGCGTTTTTCGACCTGTTCGCAGCGCGTGATCTGGGGGTGGAGATAGTGCTGATCGATCTCGAATCGAATGAGCGTCGGCATTTCGGGTTTCAAGAGGAGGGCGCGGCCTATTCCAGCCTTGCCAAGGCACGCGCTCTGCTTGAGGCGAACGGGATCGCGCCCGGGCATATCACTACGATCAACCCGAGGGATGTGGCGCCCGAGACCATCGCGCCGGTGGATCTGGCAGTCTCGTTCCTGTCCTGTGGTTTCCACTACCCGGTCGACAGCTACCTGCCATTTCTGGACAAGGCGCTGATGCCGGGGGGGGCGGCGATTTTCGACCTTCGGGGGCGCACAGCGGGGGGCCAGTCCGCGAAACTTGCCCCCTTTGGGTCCTTGTCTGATCTGGACTCACCGCCGAAGGCGCGGCGGGTGCTGCTGCGTAAGGAGGCCGGATGACCGGTGAGGCCGCAAAGCCCGCGATTGAAGGCGACGCCCCGATCCTGCTGCCCTCAGGGCAGCAGGTGACCTTTCTGGATGCAATCTGGAATGAACCCGGCCCCGGGGGGCTGACCACCCGTTTCCGGTTCCTTGCGCCGGACATCGGCACCGGCGGCACCGTCGGGTTCGATCTGGCGGTGGAGGATATGGCCTATCTGTGCGAAAGCTATGCCCTGCCGCGCGTTGCTGACAACATTCCGCCGCCGCAGCAGATCATCATCACGCTGTTCGACAGGCCGGTGGCCTTTGGTGAGGCCGCGCCCGAGGCCACGCAGTATTTTGAGGCTTACCGCATCGAGGACGGCCTCTGCATCTGGGAGATCTATTGATGCGACCACCAAATCTTGCCGTCGCGCCCGTCACTTGGGGGGGGGCTGATGTAGGCCTGCCACAGAAGACCAACTTGACGAATGCCCAGTGTCATTCCTCTGCGCGCCGCGCTATTGTCCCCCAAGGCCGAACCCAAGCGGCCTTCACCTCGTATCGGGGGCGTCCGGCGGAAGCATTTTCCGGGCCTTCCCCCCAAGAAATTAGGAGTAGAGGATGTCAAAGAGCACCAAAGCCGTTCTGGGCCTGTGCATGGTTGCCTTCGTGGCCGCATGCGCGCCCAAGCAGGAAGAAGTCGTTTATGTCGAGCAGCCGGTCACGACCGAGCCGACCTATACCGGCAAATACAAGTAAGATTGAGGGGCGGGCCCGCGGCCCTGGCGCAGCACCCGCCCCCTTTTTCCACATCCTGCCCGCCCTTCGGCCAGCAGCGATATCCCGCCCCGGGCGCAGAATCCGCGCAGGGGGTGCATGATGATAAAGCATCGTGGCTTTCCGGGGCGGCTGCCCGGAACCGATTTCCAGTTTGTCATCCGCCGCGCCAACAAGCAGGGCGCAACCAAGATTGTCCGCCGCGAACGCTATCGCGACCGGTCGGCCGCGGACCGGGCCGCCGATGAGGGCTTTCTGCGCGCGCTGTGGGAACAGTTCGGTGAAGATCCGTTTGAACGCGGCAATCTGGATGCCGGGCGCCTTTCCTGGCTGATCGGTCGAGAGGTGGTTGCCGCCTCTGACCCGTTCGACCCCGCAAGCTATGACCAGTTGTTCCGGGTGGACCGCGCCCGGGCCGAGGCGGCCTTTCCCGCGATCTTCGCCCCTGACCCCGAGCCGATGGGCTGGGAGGATGACTGGGCCGATGACGATGACGAGGAGCGCGGCTAGGCATGTTCCCGCGCATCGCCCGTTCGGAATGGCAATCTCTTGCGCAGGGCGCGGGCAGGCGGAATTTTCGCTTTGCAAGCGGCGCCGGGGAACCGGATGATAAGGCGGACGTTGTTCAGCGCATCGTCGTTCCGACTTGCGATGACATGAGTTACCCTTCCCCGATCTGCCGGCCTGGGGATTTTTCCATCAGGCCGGCTTTTTTCGGGTTCGGATGCGAGGCGCATCCGGTCGGGGGAAGGCTGGTCGCCGCCGGAACGGTGCGGTGTGATGACAAGTTCGTGGGTAAGGTCTTTGCGGAATTTTTTCTCTGTTCCGTCGTTGGGGATAGAGTAGACTCCGACGCAACTACAACAAACGCAAGAGGCAAGGCAGCATGCGCATTCAATCCATCCTTTTCGCAACCGTGGCGGCACTGTCGCTTTCGGCCTGTGTCCAGAACGACCCCTATGGTCAGAACCGGGGCATCCAGAACAACGCGGCGGCCCGCACTGTCGGCGGTGCCGTTGCCGGTGCCGTCATCGCCGATGTCACGGGCGGCAGCCGCACCCAAGGCGCGCTTATCGGCGCGGTCGCGGGCGGCGCTTCCTGCGCCATTCCGGGTACGGCGGGCTGCTACTGACCCTTCCTGTCTGATCGGCCGCTGCGCGACCGATCGCGCAACCGGTCCTGTCATTTCTGTTGCATGGACCATCCGGGCCTTCCGCCCGGGTGGTCCTTTGCGTTTCTGTACCCGTCCCATCCAGAAGGCCCAGCCATGTTCAAGAAGATCCTGATCGCGAACCGGGGCGAAATCGCCTGCCGTGTCATCAAGACCGCCCGCAAGCTGGGCATTGCCACCGTGGCCGTCTATTCCGATGCCGACCGCAATGCGCTGCATGTGCAGATGGCCGATGAGGCCGTCCATATCGGCCCGGCCCCGGCGAACCAGTCCTATATCGTGATCGACCGGATCATGGAGGCGGTGCGCGCAACCGGGGCCGAGGCGGTGCATCCGGGCTATGGCTTTCTGTCCGAAAACATGAATTTCGCGGCGGCACTGGAAAAGGCAGGCGTCGCCTTCATCGGTCCGCCCAGCCCGGCGATCGAGGCGATGGGGGACAAGATCACCTCGAAAAAGCTGGCGCAGGAGGCGGGGGTCTCGACGGTGCCGGGCTATATGGGCCTGATCGCCGATGCCGATGAGGCGGTGAGGATCAGCGGCGAAATCGGTTATCCGGTGATGATCAAGGCCAGCGCCGGGGGCGGCGGCAAGGGCATGCGCATCGCCTGGAGTGAGGGCGAGGTGAAGGAAGGCTTCGAATCCTCGAAGAACGAGGCCGCCAGCAGTTTCGGCGATGACCGGATTTTCATCGAGAAATTCGTGACGCAACCCCGCCATATCGAAATTCAGGTTCTGGCCGACAGCCATGGCAATTGCGTCTATCTGCATGAACGCGAATGCTCGATCCAGCGCCGCAATCAGAAGGTCATCGAAGAGGCCCCCAGCCCGTTCCTGGATGAGGCCACCCGCAAGGCTATGGGCGAACAGGCCTGCGCGCTGGCCCGTGCCGTGGGCTATACCAGCGCGGGGACGGTGGAATTCATCGTCGATGGCGACCGCAATTTCTATTTCCTTGAAATGAACACCCGGCTGCAGGTGGAACATCCCGTCACCGAGCTGATCACTGGGGTGGACCTTGTGGAACAGATGATCCGCGTTGCGGCAGGTGAAAAACTGCCCTTCGCGCAAGAGGATCTGAAGATCAACGGATGGGCGATGGAAAGCCGCCTTTATGCCGAGGATCCTTACCGCAATTTCCTGCCCTCCATCGGGCGGCTGACCCGTTACCGCCCGCCGGTCGAGGGCCCGACGCCGCGCGGCGGCATCGTGCGCAACGATACCGGCGTCTATGAGGGCGGCGAGATCTCCATGTATTACGATCCGATGATCGCCAAGCTGTGCACCTGGGGCCGCGACCGCGCGCAGGCGATCGAGGAAATGCGCCTTGCCCTTGATACGTTCGAGGTGGAGGGCATCGGCCATAACCTGCCCTTCTGTTCGGCGGTGATGGATCATCCGCGTTTCGCCTCGGGCAACATCACGACCGCATTCATCGCCGAGGAATATGAGGGCGGTTTCACCGGGGCAGAACTCGACGACGATCTGATCGGACGGGTCGCGGCGGCGGCGGCGGCGATGAACCGCGTCGCCGAGATCCGCCGCGCCCGTATTTCCGGTCGGATGGACAATCACGAACGCCATGTCGGGGAAAACTGGGTGGTCAGCCTGCAGGGGCAAAGCCTGCCGGTTACAATCGCCGCGGACCGTGCGGGATCAACCGTGACCTTTGAGGATGGCAAGGCGCTGAGGGTTGAAAGTGACTGGACACCGGGCCAGCCGCTGGCCCGCCTGACCGTCGCGGGCAATCCGCTAGTGATGAAGGTCGGCAAGATACCCTCGGGCTTCCGGCTCCGGCTGCGGGGCGCCGATCTGAAGGTCCATGTCCGCACCCCGCGTCAGGCCGAACTCGCCGCGCTGATGCCCGAAAAACTGCCGCCCGACACGTCGAAATTCCTGCTGTGCCCGATGCCGGGGCTGGTGGTGAAAATCAACGTCACCGAGGGCGAGGAGGTCCATGAAGGGCAGGCGCTGGCCACGGTCGAGGCGATGAAGATGGAAAACATCCTGCGGGCTGAACGGCGTGGTGTCGTGAAAAAGATCAGCGCCGCGGCGGGGGCGAGCCTGAAGGTGGATGAAATTATCATGGAGTTCGAATAGGATGCGCCCGCAGCCGGGCGCTATTCCAGCGGGCGCCGCTGTCCGCTCTGCCGCCTCAGCGCCCGCTTGGAAACCGTTCCTGCATTTCCTGCCGGGCGATGGGGAATTTGTCGATGGCGCGGGTGATCTCGCGCACATCCCAGGGCAGGGGCTTGCGCAGCGTCGTGATGCCGTCCTTGTCCATCATCACAAGGCTGAACCCGCGCGGGCGGAACTTGCGGCGAAAGGCCGACAGGGCCGCAGGATCGGTATCGGTGATGACCACGACATCGCGTTCGATCAGCGCGCCGGGGTTTTCGCGCAGCAGTTCCATCTGGCGCAGGAAGGACGGATCGGCAGGCGTGTCTGCAAAGACCAGCACCGGGCGCTTGACCCAGTGGAATTCCTCGGGCGTCAGATCCCCGGCCTCAAGAAAGATATCCTGTTCCATTGCCTCTGCCATGGCGGCAAGCGGAATGAAACACAGCAGAAGAAGTCGGCAGATCAGGGTCATGGGTCCTCCATTCCTTTCCATATAGGACGACCTGCGCCGGAACCAAAGCGTGAAGGTGGCCTAATCTTCTGCCGCATGCCGCTTTCACCTTGGTGCAAATACCTCGGGGGGGGCACCGCGCGGCAACAGGCGGGGCGGGGGTCAGCGCCCCCCTGCCGGACGGCCCGGCCTGTTCATCCCCGTTCCGACCTACCCTGTCCCGATCTGCCCCGTCCCGCCTTGCAAGGAGCCCGCCCATGACCGATCCGCTTTCCCTCTGGCGCAGCCTTGCCGAAAAGGAACTCAAGGGCCTCGATCCCGACAGTCTGGGCTGGGACACACTGGAAGGCATCCGCGTCAAGCCGCTTTATACCAGCGCCGATACGGCGGATCTGCCGCATATGGGCGGCGTCCCGGGTGCGGCCCCCTTCACGCGCGGCGTGAAGGCCACGATGTATGCCGGCCGCCCCTGGACAATCCGGCAATATGCGGGCTTTTCCACGGCCGAGGAGTCCAACGCCTTTTACCGCAAGGCACTGGCCGCCGGGCAACAGGGCGTGTCCGTCGCCTTCGATCTGGCCACCCATCGCGGCTATGACAGTGACCATCCGCGGGTTGAGGGCGATGTCGGCAAGGCGGGCGTTGCCATCGATTCCGTCGAGGATATGAAGATCCTGTTTGACGGCATCCCGCTGGACAAGGTGTCCGTCTCGATGACGATGAATGGCGCGGTGATCCCGATCCTTGCGAATTTCATCGTCACCGGAGAGGAGCAGGGCCATCCCCGGTCGGTCCTGTCGGGCACGATCCAGAATGACATCCTCAAGGAATTCATGGTCCGCAACACCTATGTCTATCCGCCCGAACCCTCGATGCGGATCATTGCGGATATCATCGAGTATACCGCTGCCGAGATGCCGAAGTTCAATTCCATCTCGATCTCCGGCTATCACATGCAGGAGGCAGGCGCGAACCTTGTGCAGGAACTGGCCTTCACGCTGGCCGACGGGCGCGAATATGTCCGCGCCGCGATTGCGCGCGGCATGGATGTGGACGCCTTTGCCGGGCGGCTTTCGTTCTTCTTTGCCATCGGGATGAATTTCTTCATGGAGGCGGCCAAGCTGCGCGCGGCGCGTCTTTTGTGGCATCGCATCATGTCGGAATTTGAACCGAAAAAACCCGGTTCCCTGATGCTGCGCACCCATTGCCAGACTTCGGGTGTCAGCTTGCAGGAACAGGACCCCTATAACAACGTGATCCGCACCGCTTACGAGGCGATGGCGGCGGCATTGGGGGGCACGCAGTCCTTGCACACCAATGCGCTGGATGAGGCGATTGCCCTGCCGACCGAATTTTCCGCCCGTATCGCGCGCAACACGCAACTGATCCTGCAGGAAGAAACCGGCATCACCAATGTCGTCGACCCGCTAGCAGGCAGCTATTACGTCGAAAGCCTGACGGCGGAACTGGCCGAAAAGGCCTGGGCGCTGATCGAGGAGGTCGAGGCATTGGGCGGCATGACCAAGGCCGTGGCCAGTGGAATGCCGAAACTGCGCATCGAGGAAACCGCCGCCCGACGTCAGGCAATGATCGACCGGGGGCAGGAGGTGATCGTCGGCGTCAACAAATACCGCAAGGACAAGGAAGACCCGATCGACATTCTGGAGATCGACAATGTGAAGGTGCGTGACGGCCAGATCGCCCGTCTTGCGGCCATGCGCGCCAGCCGCAATCAGGCGGCCTGCGATGCCGCCTTGCTTGAACTTGGGCGGCGCACGGTTGAAGGCGGCAATCTGCTTGAGGCAGCGGTCGAATGTGCCCGGGCGCGCGCCAGTCTGGGCGAAATCTCATTGGCGATGGAGGGCACATTCGGTCGCCACAGGGCAGAGGTGAAAACATTGGCAGGGGTTTATGGCGCCGCCTATGAGGGCGATGAGGGGTTCGCGGCCATCCAGCGCGATGTCGAGGCCTTCGCCGAGGAGGAGGGCCGCCGCCCGCGCATGCTGGTCGTCAAGATGGGGCAGGACGGCCATGACCGGGGGGCCAAGGTGATCGCCACCGCCTTTGCCGATATCGGCTTCGATGTCGATGTCGGCCCCCTGTTCCAGACCCCGGAAGAGGCCGCGCAGGATGCCATCGACAATGATGTGCATGTGATCGGCATTTCCAGTCAGGCCGCCGGGCACAAGACACTGGCCCCCAAGCTGATCGCGGCGCTGAAGGCGGCGGGGGCCGGGGATATCCTCGTGATCTGCGGCGGCGTGATCCCGCAGCAGGATTACGCCTTTCTTTACGATCACGGGGTGAAGGCGATCTTCGGCCCCGGCACCAATATTCCCGATGCCGCCCGCGATATCCTGCGCCTGATCCGCGCCGCGCGCGGCTGACCACAGGGATGGGGGCCGGAACGGTCCGGCCCCGCTTTCCTTCGGCTCAGGCAGGCTCCTCCGCGCGGCGTTTCATCATCGTGACAAAGGCAGGGCGCGCCTGACAGCGCGCCAGCCATGCAGAGCTCAGCGGGAAGGGGGCCAGCAACGGCGCATGGCTTTGCCCATAGCGCAGGCATTCGGCCAGCATCAGATCGGCCACGGTGAAGCGCCCGCCCAGCAACCAGTCGCGCCCCTTCAGATGCGTCTCCAGCCGTGTCAGCGGGCGTTCCAGCGCCGCAACAGCCGCCGCCATCCGGGCCGCGCCCTCGGGCGTTTCCGCCTCGCCGCGCGCAAGGGTGAACATCAGATCCAGCCCCGGATTTTCCAGTGCCGTGGCCCCGAACAGCATCCATTGATCAGTCTCGGCCGCCTCGATCGCGTCCTTCGGGGCCAGCGCCCCGCCATGATTGCGCGCGATATGCAGCGTGATTGCCAGCGATTCCGTCAGCACCATCCCACCGTCTTCCATCACCGGGATCGTGCCTTGCGGGTTCAGCCTGCGAAACGCCGCCGTCGCGGTATGGGCGGGCGCATCCGCCGCCATCGGATCGGCCAGCCGATAGGCCTGCATCACCGGCACATGGGTGAAGGGCAGGCCCAGTTCTTCCAGCAGCCAGAGGGGGCGCGTCGCGCGTGAGCGGTAGACGCCATGGATCGTCAGCATGTCGGGGATACTCCTATTTCCGGTTCGCGCCAGATTACTGCGCTGGTGCCGCGCCGCAAGATGGCCGTTCCGCCGCCCCCGTGGTCACGATGCGGCGAGGCCGGGCCGGAAATCGCCAATGGCGCCCCCGCCCACCCTTCCGGCGGCGGCGGCAAGCCGCTAAGCTTGACCCTGGCCGGTTTCGAGGCCCCGGTTGCGACGGAGATGACATGCGTTTCTTCCAAATGGTTCTGGTTCTGGCTTTGTCTCTGGTTCCGCGGATCGGGGCGGCGCATCCGCATATCTTCATCGACACCGAGATCGAGGTGATCTTCGATGCCGAAGGCCGGGCCGAGGCGGTGCGGGTCAGCTGGATCTATGACGATTTCTTCTCGCTTCTGATGATCGAGGACCGGGGGCTGGACAGCGATGGTGACGGCCAGTTGACCGAGGCTGAACAGACCGCATTGCAGGGCTTCGACATGGCCTGGGATGCCGATTACGAGGGCGATCTGTTCGTGCTGCTGAACGAACAGCGCCTTGCCCTTGGCCGCCCGACCGATTTCACCGCCCATTATGACGGGGCGCAGATCACCTCGACCCATCTGCGCCGCTTTGAAACTGCGGTGCCCCCGGCGCAGGCCCCGCTGATCCTGCAGGTCTATGACCCGGGTTATTACACCGCCTATACGATCACCGGACAGCCGGTGCTGACCGATCCCCCCGCAGGCTGCAGCGCGCAGGTCTATGAACCGGATCGCGATGCCGCCAATGAACAGCTTGAAGCGATGCTGAAGGAGTATTCGGCGCAGCAGGATCTGGAAATGGATTTTCCCGCCGTGGGCGCGGCCTATGCCGATGAGGTGCGGGTGACATGCCCCGGGGCCTGATCCTGACCGGCGTTCTGGTGCTGGCGGCGCTTCTGGTTTTCTGGGGCCTTGGCGGCATGGACCGCCTGTCGGACTGGGCCGCCGCAGGCCAGCGTGATGCCCAGAATGCACTGGCGGGCGCCTTGCGCCGCCTGCGCGCCGGAGAGGCGGGGGCCTTTGCCGCGCTGATCGGACTGGCCTTTGCTTACGGCGTCTTCCACGCGGCGGGGCCGGGCCATGGCAAGGTGCTGATCGGCGGTTACGGCATGGCCGCGCGGGTGCGCCTTGGCCCGCTGATCGCCATCGCGCTGGCCTCCAGCCTTGCGCAGGCGACGACGGCGGTGGTGCTGGTCTATGCCGGGGTGCTGGTTCTGAACCTGACCCGTGAAACCATGGTCGGCGTGACCGAGGATATCTTCGCGCCGGTCAGCTATGCCGCGATCGGGCTGATCGGTGTCTGGCTGGCCTGGCGCGGCGCGCGCAGGCTCTGGCGGCAATCGCCGGGGCAGGGTGCCACGCGCGCTGCCGCCGCCGCGCAGGCGCATCATCATGACCACCAGCATGACCATGGCCCGGATCACCACCATGACGGGCACCATCATGCCCACAGCCATCACCACCATCATGACGAGGCCTGCGGCTGCGGCCATCGCCATGGCCCGACGATGGATGAAATCGCCGAAGTCCGAGGTTTTCGCGACGCGCTGATGCTGATCGCAGGCGTGGCGATCCGGCCCTGCACAGGGGCGCTGTTCCTGTTGATCCTGACATGGCGCATGGGCATTGACGCGGTGGGTATCGCGGGCGCCTATGCGATGGGGCTGGGCACGGCGACAATCACGATTGCGGTGGCCGTTCTGGCCGTCTGGGCGCGCGAGGGCACGATCCTTGCGCTGTCCGAGGGCCGCATGGCCCGCGCCCTGCCGCTGATCGAATTCGGGGCCGGGCTGGCCGTGGCGCTGATTTCGTTCCAGATGATGCGCGCAGCCCTTTGACAACCTGCGCCGGGTCCCCTGCTTTCATCTGTTCCTAAATATCCTCGGAGGGGGAGTCCCGGAACGGGACGGGGGAGGCAGACAGCCTCCCCCTTCGCAGTCTCAGACCAGACGGCCTCAGACCAGACGGCTTGCCTCGACCGCCGCGCGGACGAAATCGGCAAACAGCGGATGCGGCGCAAAGGGTTTCGATTTCAGTTCAGGATGGAACTGCACGCCGATGAACCAGGGGTGATCGGCGATTTCCACGATCTCGGGCAGGCGGCCATCAGGGCTCATGCCCGAAAAGATCAGGCCGCATTGCTCCAGTTGCGCGCGATAGCGGGTATCCACCTCATAGCGGTGGCGATGGCGTTCTTCGATCTCGGTCGCGCCGTAAACCCCGGCCACTTTCGACCCCGGTTTCAGCGTGGCGGTATAGGACCCCAGCCGCATCGTGCCGCCCTTGTCATCGGTCAGCTTGCGCTCGACCATGTGATTGCCCTGAACCCATTCCTTCAGGTGATAGATCACCGGGGTAAAGCGTTTCGCCCCGGCCTCATGGTCGAATTCCTCGGACCCGGCATCATCCACTCCCGCCAGATGACGCGCGCTTTCGATCACGGCCATCTGCATGCCCAGACAGATGCCCAGATAGGGCACCTTGCGGGTGCGGGCGAATTCCACGGCCTTGATCTTGCCTTCGGTCCCGCGCTCGCCAAAGCCGCCGGGCACAAGGATCGCATGGAAGCGCTGCAGATGGGGGGCAGGGTCCTCACGCTCAAAGAGTTCCGCATCCACCCATTCGACCCGTACGCGGGTGCGGTTGGCCATGCCGCCATGGGTCAGCGCCTCGGCAATGGATTTATAGGCATCTTCCAACTGGGTATATTTGCCGACGATGGCGACGCGCACCTCACCCTCGGCATTGACCTTGCGGTCCATCACATCGGTCCAGCGGTCAAGGTTGGGCTTGGGCGCGGGTGAGATGCCGAACGCGTCCAGAACCGCCTGATCCAGCCCCTCAGCGTGATAGGCCAGCGGCGCCTCATAGATGGTTTTCAGGTCATAGGCGGGGATCACATGCTCTTTGCGGACATTGCAGAACAGCGCGATCTTTTCGCGCTCCCGGTCGGGGATCGGATGTTCCGACCGGCAGACCAGCACATCCGGCGCAAGGCCGATGCTTTGCAGTTCCTTGACGCTGTGCTGGGTCGGCTTGGTCTTCAGCTCACCGCTGGCGGCCAGATAGGGCAGCAGGGTCAGATGCATCAGGATCGACTGGCCGCGCGGGCGTTCATGGATGAACTGGCGGATCGCCTCGAAAAACGGCAGGCCCTCGATATCGCCCACCGTGCCGCCGATCTCGCACAGCATGAAATCAACCTCTGATTCCCCGATCCGCAGGAAATCCTTGATCTCGTTGGTGACATGCGGAACGACCTGAATTGTCTTGCCCAGATAATCGCCCCGGCGTTCCTTCTCCAGCACATTGGTATAGATGCGGCCCGAGGAAATGCTGTCGGTCTTGCGGGCGGGCACACCGGTGAAGCGTTCGTAATGGCCAAGGTCCAGATCGGTTTCCGCGCCGTCATCGGTGACGAAGACCTCACCATGTTCGAAAGGCGACATCGTGCCGGGATCGACATTCAGATAGGGGTCCAGCTTGCGCAGCCGCACCGAATATCCCCGCGCCTGCAACAGCGCACCGAGGGCCGCTGAGGCCAGCCCTTTGCCCAGAGAGGAGACCACCCCGCCGGTGATGAAGATATAGCGTGCCATGGGGTCTCCCGTGCGGTTTTGAAAACGGCGATTCGAGCGGTCAGAATCGCCTCATCACGGGAGTCGAGACATAACCGGTATTGCGGCGCTCCGCAACCGGACCGCTAGATGATGTTTTGGACTCGGGATTGGCCCACAAAGGATTGCAGGCGGTGAAAAACCGGCCTTGCGGATCAGTTGCCTGCCGGTGCGGGGGCTGGTGCCGGATCATCCGCGCGCGGCGGGGTCAGCGGCGCCGAGGAGGAGGCGGGCGGCAGCAGATCCGAGCCCAGCGGCGTTTCGGCCGGGGCCGAGGACGGCGCGGGCAGCGAACCGCCGAACTGATCGACCACCGAGGTTCCGGTCGCACCGCGTGCGGCAAGGATCGTCAACGTCAGCGAGGTGATGATGAAGGCAATGGCAAGTGCCCATGTCACCTTGGTCATTGCCGTTGCGGCGCCCCGGGCCGACATCGACCCGCCACCACCGCCGCCAATGCCAAGGCCGCCGCCCTCCGACCGCTGCACCAGCACCACGCCGATCAGGGCGAGGGCAAGGATCAGGTGGATGGTGAGAACGACATTTTCCATCAGCGCGGCTTTCGGGTCAGGTTTGCCGCTATCTAGGCGCTCGGGCCGCCGGGGGCAAGTGCAAAGGGGGCAGGAGCAGGCCGAAGGACCGGGGCAGCGGGCAAAATCCGGAGGCCAGAGCGATCCGGCCAGCCGGTGCTGTCCCGGTCCCTGCGGTCAGCGCATGTTCTTGACGAGTTCTTTCGCCATGTCGTTCTGCGCCTTCATCATCTTGGACAGCATGTCGCTGATTTGCTTCTGATCATTCATCTTGGCCGTCGCCTTCATGATCTTTTCTGCCAGCTTTTCATTTTCTTTCATACGCTTGGCTAACTCTTCAATGTCTTTCTTCACGTCTTTGTCAAGTTCGACCTTGGGCGCCATCGTCCACTCCCTGAAAATGTTGCAAGTATCAGCGCCGGCAGTCTAGCATGAAGCGGGTCCCTGCCATAGCGTTCCATGGCACGCGGCAGGGGCGTTGCCACGCGTTGGGGAACACCGTGCTGCCATGCGGCGGCCTTGCGATGCCGGGGCGGATCTGTGCCAGCATACCACGTCCTGATCGGCTGCGACGCGAATCCGGGTTTCGCCGCGCGCGCCGGACCGCTATAGGACAGTCGGTTTCAAACCGAGGAGAACGGGCATGGCCAATGTGGTTGTCGTGGGCGCGCAATGGGGCGATGAGGGCAAGGGCAAGATCGTCGACTGGCTGTCCGAACGCGCCGATGTGATCGCGCGCTTTCAGGGCGGGCACAATGCGGGCCATACGCTGGTGATCGAGGGCAAGGTCTACAAGCTCAGCCTGCTGCCCTCGGGCATCGTGCGGGGCGGCAAGCTCAGCGTGATCGGCAATGGCGTCGTGCTGGATCCCTGGCATCTGGTGTCCGAGATCGCCAAGCTGCGCGATCAGGGGGTCGAGATTTCGCCGGATAACCTGCTGATCGCCGAAAACACGTCCCTGATCCTGCCGGTGCATGGTGAATTGGACCGCGCGCGCGAGGCGCAGAATTCGGTGGCCAAGATCGGCACCACCGGTCGCGGTATCGGCCCGGCCTATGAGGACAAGGTGGGGCGCCGCGCGATCCGCGTGGCCGATCTGGCGGATGAGGCAACGCTGGATCTGCGCATCGGGCGGCTGCTGACGCATCACAACGCGCTGCGGGCGGGTCTGGGGCTTGATCCGGTCGATGCTGTGCGGCTGAAATCCGACCTGATGGCGATTGCGCCGCAGGTGCTGCCCTATGCCGCCCCGGTCTGGAAAGTGCTGACCGAGGCGCGGCGTGCGGGCAAGCGCATCCTGTTCGAAGGCGCGCAGGGCGCCCTGCTGGATGTCGATTTCGGCACCTATCCCTATGTCACCTCATCCAACACACTGGCCGGGCAGGCCGCCACCGGCACCGGGCTGGGGCCGACCGCGATTGATTTCGTTCTGGGCATCGTCAAGGCCTATACGACCCGGGTGGGCGAAGGTCCGTTTCCGGCCGAACTGCATGATGCCGATGGCGAAAGGCTTGGCACGCGCGGCCATGAATTCGGCACGGTGACGGGGCGCAAGCGGCGCTGCGGCTGGTTTGACGCGGTGCTGGTGCGCCAGACCTGCGCGACCTCGGGCGTCACCGGTATCGCGCTGACGAAACTGGACGTTCTGGACGGGTTCGAGACGCTGAAGATCTGTGTCGGCTATGATCTTGACGGCAAGCGGCTGGATTACCTGCCGACGGCCGCCGAGGCGCAGGCCCGCTGCACGCCGATCTATGAAGAACTGGAAGGCTGGAGCGAGTCGACCGAAGGCGCGCGGTCCTGGGCCGACCTTCCCGGTGCTGCGGTCAAATATGTGCGCCGGATCGAGGAACTGATCCAATGCCCGGTTGCCCTGCTGTCGACCTCACCCGAGCGTGACGACACGATCCTCGTCACCGATCCTTTCTCGGACTGATCCCCCGGACTGATTCCCTCGACGGAGGCAAGGCGCATGGCACTCAGCTACAAGGCAAGACGGCGCTGGTCCCTGATCATCCTGCTGGTGGGCTTGCCGCTTTATATCGTGGTAGCGGTCACGCTGGTCAATCTGCTGGACCGCCCCCCGATCTGGGCGGAATTCCTGATCTATGTGGGATTGGGCTTTCTGTGGATGCTGCCCTTCAAATATGTGTTTCGCGGGGTCGGGCAGGCCGATCCCGATGCGGAGCCGGATGCAGGGCAGAAACCAAAGGAAAAGGCCGGGAACTGATCCCGGCCTTTAGCATTTCGCGGATCCCGCATCGCCTGCGGGGCAGGCGGATCACTCTGCGCTGTCCCCTTCGATCAGCTTGCGGCCCTCGGCCAGTGCCGGCGCATCGGCGTTCAGCGCGAATTGACCGCGGCCGACCTTTTCGATCCGGCCTTCCCGCAGCAGCACACCGAACACGCTCAGCATGTCCTCGCGCCGATCGGCCAGTTCGGGGCGCAGTTGCGTGACATGCCGCACGATATGCGGGCGCGTCATGCTGTCCTGTCCTTCGGCGCAATGGGCATAGGCGGCGGCGGCCTCCAGCAGTTCGGGCAGGCTGATCGCCCCCAGACCTTCGGCAAAACCGGCGAAATCCAGTTGCGGATCGAAGATCGTGCCGATTTCCGCACCGGACAGGGCCTGTTCCTCGTCCTCCTCGAAATCCTCCTTGGCCATCTGCATGGCAAGATTGCCCGCGCCCATCACACGATGTGGGCGCATCGGTGTCACCATGGGGGCGGCTGACGTGTCCTCGGCGGCGGGCCGGGATGCAGGCCGGTCGATGCGCTGCTCCGAGACCAGAACCAGCGGCGCGGGACGTTCAACAGGCGGGGCGACCGGCTGATCGCCAGGCTGTGCGGCGCGCGGGCGCATTGCCCGTTCAAGATCGGTGCGATAGGGGCTGATCCGGGATTCGTCGCTGGGGCGTCTGGTGTCCAGACCGGCCTTGCGATCCGCCACCGTGGTGGCAACCGCCGCCTTCAGATGAGCGATGGCCGAAAGGCGGCGGCGGTTCTCGGGTCCGTCCAGTTCGGTATTCGTCTGGTCGATCAGCCGCTTGACCGAGGCATCCTCATCCTGTGCTGCATCCGGGCGGGGGCGGCGCGGCATCACCGGGCGGCGGGGCTGCACCGGGGCCTGTGCGGCGCTTTCATCGCCGGCCAGCGGTTCGGCCGGTGCCGGGCTGTCGGCAACCGGCGGCAGCGCATCGGGCCGGGTCGGGGCATCGGGCCGGGCCGGGGCATCGACACGGCGGATGCGGATGACGCGCGCGCGCGCCCGCTTGGCCCGGGCCATCAGGCTTGCGGCATCCTGCGGGGCGTCGCCCGTTCCGGCATTGTCCGTGTCGGTACCGTCTCCATCTGCGTGATCGGTGCCTGCGGTATCCGGGGCCGCTTCGGCCTCGGTTGCGCGATGATCCGCTGCTTCGGTACGGGCAGTGGCCGGGGGCAGGGCGGCGGACAGATCCGCCACCGGTTCCGGCGTGTCGTCCGGTGTGGTCGTGATCTCCCCGGTTGCCTGCAGCAGCTTGGCATCGGGAGTGGCGCCATCAAGATCCTGCTCTGCCGTCTCTGCCCCGGCTGTCGCCGCGTCTTCAGCCGGTTCCATTGCGATGGTCAGCGGATCCTCGCCCTGATCGGTCGCGAAATCCTCGCCGAAGGAGGTTGGCACAAGCGCGGCTTCGGGCAGGCCGGATCCGACATCGGCGGGGCCAGCGGTCAGGTCTGCGACCAGATCGCTGTCGGCCTCCGCCTTATCCTTGATAGCGCCATCCGCCGCCTGCGCTGCGGCATCTTCCGGAGCGGGGGGGGGGCTGTCCGGGGTGTCGGTCAGGAACTGTGCCAGCAGCGCCGCCTCTTCGGCCGCGTCACTGTCAGCCTCGTCGTTGTCGGCCTCCGCCCCGGCAGAGGTCGGCAGCGACAAGGCGGGGGCGGTTGCCGGGGCGTTCTTGGCCCCGGTCGTCTCTGCGCCGTCATCGGCATCAATGGCGGCCATTCGTTCGATTTCCGCTGCGGCTTCGGCGGCCAGCCTGTCCGCCTTGGCCTGCGCTTCGG
Source organism: Szabonella alba (assembly GCF_016765775.1). GTDB lineage: Bacteria > Pseudomonadota > Alphaproteobacteria > Rhodobacterales > Rhodobacteraceae > Szabonella > Szabonella alba. Next base: position 437,778 of record NZ_JAESVN010000001.1, read on the forward strand.
CAACCCGCGCCTTCTCGGCGGCAAGCCGTTCCGCCTCGGCCTGTTCAGTCGCGAGGCGCTCGGCTTCGGCTTTCTCGGCGGCAAGGCGGCCAGCCTCGGCCTGTTCAGCCGCGACGCGTTCCGCTTCCGCCTTCTCGGCAGCAAGGCGTTCGGCTTCAGCCTGTTCAGCCGCGATGCGTTCAGCTTCCGCCTTTTCAGCGGCAAGACGTTCTGCCTCGGCCTGTTCCGCTGCGATGCGTTCGGCTTCGGCCTTCACGGTGGCAAGGCGGTCAGCCTCATCCGGTCCGTCACTTGCGGCGGTTTCGGCTTCCTCGATCTCGGCGGCGGCCAGCATCGCGGCAAGGTTTTGCGGCGGTCGCGTGGTTTCGCCCGAGGCGCGCGACACAGTTACGGCCTGACGCAGGCGTTGCAGTTTGGCGGCCACGCTGTCGCTGACCGCCCCCGCCTGCGTGGCCGTGGGCCCTGCTTCCGTCTGCTGTCCCTGCGGCGTGGCCGGTGCGGGGTCGGCCTTCTGCCTTGCGGCAAGACTGGCCATCGGGGCAACCATCGAATCGTCTGGCGCTTGCGGCGGGGCGGGGCGGGGCGCCGGGGTGCTGCCTGCGGCCTGACCCTCAGCGCCTGCGCGCAGCACGACACCGTTTTCCTCAACCCGGGCCTCGACGCGGCGCTGCACCTCACGTTCCGCGATCCGGTGCAGCATCGCGGCATCGGGCTGCGGCGGTTCGGCCCCGAAATACCGGTCATCCGCTGCCAGATCCCGGAAATATTCCGCAATCGCCTTCATCGTGTTGAACGGATCGTCGAACCCTTCCAGAGTGCAGGAAAAGGTGCCGTAGGAAACCGTCAGGATCTTGCTCGCTCCGACCATCGGATACTCGCTTTCTATGAACATGTGCCGAGATATCGCCTCGATGCCTGTTCAATTCCGTGGACAGATAGAGGTAATTTGAAGGATTGATTGTGTCCAGCGTGACGGATTGTGCCTTAATTGGAAAACAGTATCACCATGATTCTTCCGATTGTTGAGGTCACCGGCGGGGCCACCCTGCTGGCGGGCGGTCCGGTGCGGCGCGGTGATCTGCAGGCGGGGCTGGCGCTGGCGCCCGATCTGGTCGCTGTCGATGGCGGCGCCGATCACGCGCTGCGCCTGGGCCACGAACCCCGGGCCGTCATCGGCGATATGGATTCGATCTCGGATGCGGCGCGGCAGCGGCTGGCGGGGCGGATCCATGTGATTGCCGAACAGGACAGCACCGATTTCGAAAAGGCGCTGTCACGGATCCGGGCGCGATTCGTGCTGGCGCTTGGCTGTCTGGGCGGGCGGGTCGATCATGAACTGGCGGTCTTTTCGGCGCTAGTTCAGCAGCAGGAGGCGCCGCCCTGCCTGCTGGTGGGCGCGCAGGATGTGGTCTTTGCCGCCCCTGCCGGACGCCCGATCCGGCTGCCTCTGCGTTCGGGGGACCGGGTCAGCCTGTTCCCCATGGCGCCGGTCACCGGCCTGTCCGAAGGGCTGCGCTGGCCGATCCGGGGGCTGGATCTGCGCCCGGATGGTCGGGTGGGAACCTCGAACGCAGCGACGGGTCCGGTTCATCTGCGTTTTGATGCGGCCGGAATGCTGGTGATCCTGCCGCGCAACCGGTTGAAAGCGGCGTTCAGCGCGTTGGTGTCGGGGGACTGACACGCGCGCGCATGCTGACCCGTTCACGGTGGATGACGTAAAGCCCCGAGGCGGAAATCACGATGATCCCGGCCCATGTCATCAGGTTGGGGAAATCCCCGAAAATCGCATAGCCAAGCGCCACGGCCATCACGATCTCCAGATAATGCAGCGGGGCCAGCGTTGCTGAAGGCGCGAATTTCAGCGCATAGGTCATGCACATATGGCTGATCGAGGCCCAGAAACCGACACCGAGCAGCCAGAGCCATTCAAGGCCAACCGGATCGGTCCAGCCGATGCTGGCAATGGGGCCCCCATCCAGCAGCCAGATCAGCGGCAGGATCATGACCGACCCGGCCACGGCGGTGTGCAACTGCATCGCGACCGGATGCATCCCGCGCGACATCGACCGCGTGATCAGCATGTAGAAGGCAAAGGCAAAGGCCGTGCCCAGCGGAAAGACCGCGACCCAGCCAAAGGCCGCAATCGAGGGCTGGATCACCAGAAGGGCGCCGCCGAACCCCACGGCCGAGGCCGCAATCCGGCGCGGCCCGACCTCATCGCCGAAGAGGATCGAGCCGAGGATCAGCAGGATGAACGGCTCGACAAAGGCGATGGCCAGCGCATCGGCAATCGGCATCACCGTCACGGCGGCGACAAAGCAATAGGTCGAGACGATCAGGAAGATCGCGCGCAGCACGACCAGCCCGGCCATGCGCGGGGACATGCCCCAGCCAAGCCCCATCCACCAGATGACAGGCAGCATCAGCACGGCCTGCACGACAAAACGCGCCGCGACGATCTGGCCAACCGGCAGGGTCTGCGCCGCCAGTTTCGACGAGACATCCAGAAGCGGCGCCAGCGCGCAAAAGGCAATCATCAGCGCCACACCCGGAAGGATGCGGTCGGTCGAGGGCATAAGGGCGGGCGCGCTTGTCATGACAAAATCCGTAGCCGCGCCGCCATGCCGGGTCCAGCCCGGATTTACTCTGATGAAAGATTTTCGCATCTGGTCCGGAGGCAAGCCGTCCCGCGCCCGCCTTTGCCCAGTCGTCCGGTGCTTTGCCCCGGGCTTCGCGACATTGCAGAGCGGGCAGGGTCCGACTAGGGTCTTCCCGGTCTAATGAAAGGTGCCCATGCTGATCCTGCCCGCCCAGAGACTTGTCGTGCTGGAGGTCCCCAAGACCGGCTCGCTTGCGCTGCGCGCGATGCTGGAGCCGTTCTCGGCCGAGGCTGACCTGGCCCCCAAGGCCCCGCGCCATATCCGGGCCGAGGCCTTTGACCAGCGGTTCCGCACCGATGTCGAAGCGGCGCTTGGCGGGCCGGTGGAACTTGTGGCCGTGTTGCGCGAACCGCTGCGCCGCCTGCAAAGCTGGTATCGCTATCGCCGCCGCGAACAGGTTTCCGATTCGACGGTCAGCACCCGGGCGGTCAGCTTCAACGATTTCGTCACCGAATATCTGGCCCCGAAGCGGCCTGACCGGGCAAGGCTGGGGCGGCAGGACCGTTTCGTCGGCTGGGACGGCGCGCGCGCGCTGGTCGATCACCTGTTCGATTATCGCCGCACCGATCTTCTGGTCGATTTCCTCTCACAGCGCATGGCGCAGCCCCTGCGCATGCCGCTGCGCAATATCAGCCCCGATGATGACATGGCCGATTACACGCTTGACGAAGCGGTGCTGACGCGGCTTTTGAAGCGCAACAGCGCCGAATTCGCGCTGTATTCGGCGGTGCGTGAGGCGGGCCATATGCGGTCGGCACCCGGGGAGCCGGAAAGTTCCGGGACGGCTCAGCCCCCGGATGCGGGGCGCGTGCCGTAAAGGCGATGCGCCTCGGCCACGCGCTCGGCCTCGCTGCGGTCGGGGAAATGCCGATAGCTGGGGGCGAGGATCGGAACGGCGCGCTGCACTTTCACCGACAGAAGATGCCGCACCGGATAGGCGCTGCCCGCCATGCGCAGCACTTCGGCGCCAAGATCGGCAAAGTGCGGCTCCCCGGGGGCGATCACCTCGGCCTGGCCAGTCAGTTTCCAGCCGCGCTGACGGAAAATGTCGATCAGGCTGACGCAGACCTTCGGGTTCTGGCGGATGTTGCGCAGGCTGCCGGCCGAGGCGATTTCGGCGATCATCACCCGGTCGGCGCCATGGGGGGCGAAAATCTCCTTGGGGCTGACACTGGGCTGGCCATCGGCATCCACCGTGGCCAGCCAGCACAGCACCGCCTGCGCCATATCGGCGCGGATCTCATCCGTCAGCATCTCACCCCCTCTGCGCGCCGCTCAGCAATTCGGTACATTGACGGCAAGGCCGCCAAGGCTGGTTTCCTTGTATTTCTCGTTCATGTCGCGGCCGGTCTGGCGCATGGTCTCGATACAGGCATCAAGGCTGACCAGGTGCTGCCCGTCACCGCGAAGCGCCAGCGAGGCCGCCGAAACCGCCTTGATCGCGCCCAGTCCGTTGCGCTCGATGCAAGGCACCTGCACCAGACCCTTAACCGGGTCGCAGGTCATGCCCAGATGATGTTCCAGCGCGATCTCGGCGGCGTTTTCCACCTGTTCGGGCGTACCGCCCAGCACCGCCGCCAGCCCCGCCGCCGCCATGGCCGCCGCCGAACCGACCTCGGCCTGACAGCCGCATTCCGCGCCCGAAATACTGGCATTGTGCTTGCACAGCCCCCCGATTGCGGCGGCGGTCAGCAGAAATTCCCCGACGCGGGCCTGTGAGGCCCCGGGCACATGGTCCAGCCAGTAGCGGATCACCGCAGGCACCACCCCCGCCGCGCCATTGGTGGGCGCGGTCACGACCTGTCCGCCTGCAGCGTTTTCCTCGTTCACAGCCATGGCATAAAGGCTCATCCAGTCATTGATGACATGGGGAGGCGTCATGTTCAGGCCCCGCTCGGCCATCAGCTTTTCGTGGATGCCTTTGGCGCGCCTGCGCACCTTCAGCCCGCCGGGCAGGATGCCGCTGCCTTCCATCCCCCGCGAAATGCAACCGTTCATCACCTCCCAGATCCGGGCAATGCCCTTGTCCAACTCGGCGGCGCTGCGGAATTTCAGCTCATTGGCGCGTTTCATCGCGGCGATGGACAGGCCCGAGGCGCGCGCCATCTCCAGCATCGCGGCGGCGCTGTCGAACGGATGGGGCACGGCGGCGGGGGCGGATTTGCGCGCCTCGGTCGAGGCGGCAAGGTCCTTGTCGGTCAGCACGAAGCCGCCCCCGATGGAATAATAGGTTTCCTCAAGGATCACATCGCCCTGCGCATCGGTGGCGCGCAGGACCATGCCATTGGCATGACCGGGCAGGTTGGGGCCATAGTCGAAAACCAGATCGGTCGCCGGATCGAAGGCCAGCGGCCCGATCCCCGGGGCGTCGATGGATTTGGTTGCGCGGATCGCAGCAAGGGCGGCCTCGGCGGCCTCGGGGTCATAGGTCGCGGGGGAAAACCCTGCCAGACCCAGAATCGTGGCGCGGTCGGTGGCATGACCGACCCCGGTGAAGGCGAGCGAGCCATGCAGCGTCGCGCGCAGCCCCTGCGCCCGGAACGGCGAGTTGCGCAGCCGGTCCAGAAACATCCCCCCCGCGACCATCGGCCCCATCGTATGGCTGGAGGAGGGGCCAATCCCCACCTTGAACATGTCGAATACGGACAGAAACATCTGAACCTCAGGTTGCGCTGCCCTCGGGCGGGCAGGCGGGTTGCGGGGCGGAAAACGGGGTGTCGCCCAAGCCTTCGGCAAGGGCGGCGTCCCGGACAGCGGCACGCTGCTCGGTCCGGCGGCAAAGATCAAGCAGGGTCGGGAAGTCGGCAGCGTCGAACCAGCGCGTCTGACCGGCGGGATAAAGCACCGACCAACGCATCAGCGTACACAGATAGATCGTCAGCACCGAGGGGGCTGCAAAAAGCGCCGGATGATCGGCGCAGGCGCGCTCCATCAGGGCGAAATGCTGCAAGATCCGGGCCGAGGTGATGGCGTGATGACCGGCAATCGCCCCGGGCGGCACCTGCGTTTCGGGATAGAACAACTGCCGCAGATCGGCATGCAGGCTGTTGGACAGAAAGAACAGCCATTTCAGGAAATCGCCCCGGGCGGGGCTGTCCGGGGCGGGGCCCAGCCCGGCGGCAGGGTGGCGTTCCGCCAGCCACAGCAGGATGGCCCCGGTTTCAAAAATCGGGCCCTGCGGCGTTTCCAGCACCGGGATCCGCCCGGTCGGTGCCAGCGCGCGATAGGCGGGTTCCGTCTGCGCGCGCCGACGCCGGTCAACCAGCCGCGTCGTGAACGCCGCACCCGCCTCGGACAGCGCGATCCGCACGATCAGCGAGGCATTGTCGGGGGCGTAATGCAGGACATAGGCAGTGGTCATCGGCGTTCCCTTCCCGTGCAACCCCGCCAACCGGGGCCACACGGCAGCAGTGTCTCGCGCGCAGCAGAGCCCGGCGGGGCGCGGGATGCAAGCGGCGGAAGCGACCTTTCGCCACCGGCGGCGACGCGGGCGCGTTGCAGCAGGGCCGGGCAGGTGGGCTTTCCGTCCCTTCGCCGCATTCTGCGGCTAAGCCCCGAAGATCTTTCGGCCAGGGTGAGGGGGGCAGACTTTCATCTTTGCCCAAATACCTCCGCCGGAGGCAACCGCCGTCCGGGGCCGGGCGCGCGGGCCGGAAGGGAGAGGGCAGACGCAAAGGGCAGAGGCAAATTGCCCCCTCGCGCCCCGGCGGGGCTTTGCCTATAAACACCGGGCCTGCAGATGCGGGCAAGCCCGAAGCCCGACCGAAGTCTGCCCGAAGCCTGATTGCCGGAGATCCGCCATGCCTGCCGACCTGTCCCCCATCGACAAGGCCAAGTTCGTCGCCGCGAAACGCGCGGTCGACCTGATCGAGGACCGCATGACGGTCGGATTGGGGACCGGTTCGACCGCCGCCTGGATGGTGCGCTGTCTGGCCGAGCGGGTCCGCGAGGAGGGGCTTCGCGTGACGGGCGTGCCCACATCACGCCGCACGGCGGAACTGGCGCGGCAATTGGGTGTGCCGATCACGACCCTGGACGATGCGAAATGGCTGGACATGACCATAGACGGCGCGGATGAATTCGACCCGGCGCTGAACCTGATCAAGGGCGGCGGGGCGGCGCTTTTGCAGGAAAAGATCGTCGCCACCGCGTCCGACCAGATGGTGGTGATCGCCGATGCCGCCAAGGAAGTGACGCAGCTTGGCGCCTTTCCCTTGCCGGTGGAGGTGATCCCTTTCGGTTGGCAGACGACCAAGGCGCTGGTCGAGGAAATGCTGGTCGCGATGGATGTGATGAACCGCGATGTGACGCTGCGCATGAATGGCGAGGCGCCGCTGGTGACGGATGAGGCGAATTACATCCTTGATCTGCATCTGAAGCGGATCGGCAATCCGCGCCAGTTGGCCATGGTGCTGAACCAGATCCCGGGCGTGGTGGAGAACGGGCTGTTCATCGACATCTGCGATATCGTGGTGATCGGTCATGGCGACGGGCGGGTGGTTCTGCGCGACATCAATTCCGGTGAGACCGAGGACGGGCGGGTGGACTTCGCACCCACCGACAATATCTTCACCGATCTGGGAGACTGAGCCTTGGATTTCGACTTTGATCTTTTCGTGATCGGCGGCGGCTCGGGCGGGGTGCGCGCGGCGCGGATTGCGGCGGGAACCCATGGTGCGAAAGTGGCGCTGGCCGAGGAATACCGGATGGGCGGCACCTGTGTGATCCGGGGCTGCGTGCCGAAGAAACTGATGGTCTTCGCCTCGGGCTTTGCCGATCTGGCCGAAGATGCCCGCGCCTATGGCTGGGATGCACGGATCGGCGCCTTTGACTGGCGCGCCTTCCGGGGCAGGCTTGAGGCCGAGCTTGACCGGCTTGAGGCGGCCTATCGCTCTGGTCTGACCGGGGCAGGGGTCACGATCTATGATCAGCGCGCGGTGCTGGAGGATGCTCATTCCGTGCGGCTGGCCGACGGGCGTTTGATCCGCGCGCGACACATCCTGATTGCAAGCGGCGGGCGGCCTTTCGTGCCTGCCATCGAGGGGGCGGAACTTGCCGTGACCTCGAATGAGATCTTCCGGCTGGACAGCCTGCCCGAACGGGCGCTGATCGTCGGCGGCGGCTTCATCGCCTGCGAATTTGCCTGCATCCTTCAGGGGTTGGGGGTGCAGGTCAGCCTTTACTACCGGGGCGACCAGATTCTGCGCGGCTTTGATGCCGAGGCGCGTGACCATGTGGCATCGGCGATGCGGGACCGGGGCATCACGATCCGTTGCGAAACGGATGTGACGCGGCTGGACCGGGCGGGCCGCGCCATCCGCGCCACGGCGGCGGATGGTGGCGCGGCGGAATTCGATCTGGTGCTATATGCAACGGGCCGCCTGCCCAATACCGGCGATATGGGGCTGGAGGCAACCGGGGTCGGACTGGGCCGCAAGGGCGAGATCCTTGTTGATGACTTCAGCCAGACCGCCGTGCCCTCGGTCTTTGCCGTGGGCGATGTGACGGACCGGATCAACCTGACGCCGGTGGCGATCCGCGAAGGTCATGCCTTTGCCGATACAGTCTTTGGCGGTCAGCGCCGCCGCATGGATCACAGCCTGGTCGCCTCGGCGGTCTTCACCCAGCCCGAGCTTGGGGCGATCGGCCTGACCGAGGAAGAGGCTGCGGCCAGAGGTCCGATCGAGATCTATGCGACCGCGTTCCGGCCGATGCGGACGGCGTTTGCCGGGCGTCCGGACAAGGTGATGATGAAACTTGTCGTCTGCGCCGACAGCCGCAAGGTTCTGGGTTGTCACATCGTGGCGGAAAACGCAGGGGAGTTGATCCAGCTTGCGGCCATCGCGGTGACGATGGGAGCGACGAAAGAGGATTTCGACCGCACGGTTGCGGTGCATCCGACCATGGCCGAAGAACTGGTCACCCTGCGCAATCCCGTGCGGCGGATCGGTTAACGGCTTGAAAATCGGCTGGCGATGACCAGTTTGAACGCAAAGACTACAGGAAGGGAAACCCATGTCTGGAAACGGAGGCCCCTGGGGGGGCGGTGGTGGCGGCGGCGGCAATCGCGGCGATGACAATCGCGGCGGCGAGGATCGCCCCGGAAACGGCCGCAAGCCCGGCAGTGAAGGCCCCCAGATCCGCGAGATCGACGAGATCATGAAAAAGGGTCAGGAACAATTGCGCGTCCTGATGGGCGGGCGCGGTGGCCGTGGCCCGAACGGTCCGGGGGGCGGTGGCGCTCCGGGCGGGCGCGGACCGGGGCCGATGCTGACGAAACAGGGCATCGGACTGGGTGTTCTGGTGGCGCTGGGCCTTTGGTCCTTTGCGTCCTTTTACACCGTACGGCCCGAAGAGCGGGCGGTGGAACTGTTCCTGGGTGAATTCAGCGCGGTCGGCAATCCGGGTCTGAATTTCGCACCCTGGCCGGTGGTGACGGCGGAAATCGTGCAGGTCACGGGCGAACGCCAGACCGATATCGGAACCGGGCGCAGTGGCGCGATGGACAGCGGGCTGATGCTGACGCGCGACCAGAACATCGTCGATATCGAATTCCAGATCGTCTGGAACGTCTCGGATCCGGCGGCCTTTCTGTTCAATCTTGCCGATCCGTCGGACACGATCCGCGCGGTTGCGGAATCCGCGATGCGCGACATCATCGCGCGGTCGGAACTCGCACCGGTCCTGAACCGCGACCGAGGCCTGATCGCGTCAGATCTGTTGGCCGCGGTGCAGGGAACGCTGGACAGCTATGAGGCGGGGATCAATGTTGTCCGGGTCAACTTCGACAAGGCCGACCCCCCGCGTGAGGTGATCGACAGTTTCCGCGAGGTGCAGGCCGCACAGCAGGAACGCGACCGCCTTGAGAAAGAGGCCGACGCCTATGCCAACCGCGTCACTGCCGCCGCGCGCGGTGAATCCGCGCGGCTGCTGGAGGAATCCGAAGCCTATCGCGCGCAGGTCGTCAACAACGCCGAGGGTGAGGCAAGCCGCTTCCTGTCGGTCTATGAGGAATATGTGAAGGCACCCGATGTCACCCGCCGCCGCATGTATCTTGAGACGATGGAAACTGTGCTGGGCTCGATGAACAAGGTGATCCTTGACGGGGTTTCGGGCGAGGCCGGCAATGGTCAGGGCGTCGTGCCTTATCTGCCGCTCAATGAACTGACGCCGCGCCCCGGCGCATCCGCCACCGGAGGGACCAACTGATGAAAGCTGCAATGATCCTTCCCGCGATCGGTGTCGTCGCGGCTGTGGCCCTGTCATCGATGTTCATCGTGGACGAACGGGAAAAGGTGCTGGTGCTGCAATTCGGTCAGGTGAAGCAGATCAAGGAGGATCCGGGCCTTGGCTTCAAGATCCCCTTGATTCAGGAAGTCGTGCGCTATGACGGGCGGATTCTGGGCTTTCTGACCCAGCCTCTGGAGGTCACGCCGCTGGATGACCGCCGTCTTGTGGTCGATGCCTTTGCGCGCTGGCGTATCGTCGATCTGGTCAATTTCCGCGAATCCGTCGGGACCGAGGGCGTTCGCGCCGCGCAAGTCCGGCTTGAACGGATCCTGAATGCCGCGATCCGTGAGGTTCTGGGTTCCGTGCCGTCGAACCGGGTGCTGTCCGAGGACCGGACCAGCCTGATGAACCAGATCCGGGACCGGGCAAGGCGGGAATCCTCGGCGCTGGGGATCGAGGTGGTCGATGTGCGTCTGACGCGCACCGATCTTCCGGAACAGAACCTTGCCGCGACCTTTGCGCGGATGCGGGCGGAACGTGAACGCGAGGCTGCCGATGAGATCGCCCGCGGGAACGAGGCGGCGCAGCGCGTGCGGGCGACCGCAGACCGGACGGTGGTCGAACTGACCTCGGGCGCGCGGCGGGACGCCGAGGTGATCCGGGGTGAGGCCGATGCGCAACGAAACGGCATCTATGCCGAGGCGTTCGGGCGCGATCCCGAATTCTTCGCCTTCACGCGGTCGATGACCAGCTATGAGCGGGCGCTGCGCGGTGAGAATTCGTCGATCGTGATGCAGCCCGACAGCCAGTTCTTCGAATATCTGCGCAGCGACAGCGTCGCGCCGGCGCCGGGGCAGGTTGATCCGGGGCAAGGCGCGCCACAGGCCGCGACGCAGACCGCCCCTGTTGCCGAATAGGGGCACAGGGCCGCGATCCGATGCCGGGCCGGAACCGTTCGATCCGGCCCGATTGACCCGGAAGGGGCCGCCTGCATCTGATGCGGCGGCCCCTTTCCTGTTGCGGCCTGTCATGCAAGGATGGATCATCACATCCTGTTGAGACATCGCGACGGGCTTTGTATTGCATCGGATGCTTCCTAGATGAAGGATGCGCCATGCCGAGGCCGGTGGCCCCATGGCCCGCCCGGCCCGAGATTTGAAAAGGAGTTTCGAGTGCGTCCCAGAAGCAACTCTCACACCAACGGCGCGATGGCGATCCGTAAACCGGCCGCTGTCTCAGCCCTCAGCCGGGGTTTTCTGGCCCTTGTCCTCGGCCTTGCGCTTGCGCTGTCGCAGGTCATCGCTGCCGAAGCGCGCGGCGTGCCCGGCAGCTTTGCCGATCTGGCCGAGAATATCAGCCCCTCGGTCGTCAATATCACCACCTCCACCACCGTCGCTGCCAGCACCGGCGCCACGCCGCAGGTTCCCGAAGGATCTCCTTTCGAGGAGTTCTTCCGTGAATTCATGGACCGCAACGGTGGCGGCGAACAGGGCCGACCGCGCCGGTCCGAGGCGCTTGGCTCGGGCTTCGTGATTTCCGAGGACGGGTTCATCGTCACCAACAACCACGTCATCGAAAAAGCCGATGATATCGAGATCGAGTTCTTTTCGGGCAAGCGTCTGAACGCCACAGTCGTGGGCACCGATCCGAAGACCGATATCGCGCTTTTGAAGGTCGAAAGCGATGAGCCGCTGCCCTTCGTGCCCTTTGGCGACAGCGATCTGATGCGCGTCGGCGACTGGGTCATGGCGATGGGTAACCCGCTGGGACAGGGGTTTTCGGTCAGCGCGGGCATCGTTTCGGCCCGGGGCCGGGCGCTTTCGGGCACCTATGACGATTACATCCAGACCGATGCCGCCATCAACCGCGGCAACTCGGGAGGTCCGCTGTTCAACATGGACGGAGAGGTGATCGGCGTGAACACCGCGATCCTGTCGCCCACCGGCGGGTCCATCGGGATCGGCTTTTCCATGGCTTCGAATGTGGTCACCAAGGTTGTGGGCCAGTTGAAGGAATTCGGCGAAACCCGCCGCGGCTGGCTGGGCGTGCGCATTCAGGACGTCACCGCAGATGTTGCCGAGGCGATGGGGCTGGAGGATGCCAAAGGCGCGTTGATCACGGATGTGCCGGACGGTCCGGCCAAGGATGCGGGCATGCTTTCGGGCGATGTCATCACCAGCTTTGACGGCGCGCCGGTTGCCGACACGCGCGAACTTGTGCGCCGTGTCGCCGATGCACCGGTCGGTGAGGCCGTGCGCGTAATCGTGATGCGCGACGGCACTACGCAGACCCTGTCGGTCACACTGGGCCGCCGCGAAGAGGCCGAAGGAGAAGCGTTCCCCACCGATACCGCGCCCTCTGCCGAACCCCAATCGGCCGAATTGCTGGGGCTTAGTGTCCAGCCTCTGACCCCCGAACAGGCGGAACAGCTCGGGCTCCCGGACGATACCGAAGGTCTGGCCGTCACCAATGTCGATGAACTTTCCGAGGCTTACACAAAAGGGCTGCGCAGCGGCGATGTGATTACCGAAGCGGGCCAGCAGAAGGTCGTGCAGGTGAAGGATCTGCAGGACCGGATCGACGAGGCGCGCGATGCGGGCCGCAAGTCGCTTCTGCTGCTGATCCGTCGCGGGGGCGATCCGCGCTTTGTGGCGCTGGCCATCGAATAAGCGCGGGGTCGTCCGGGCTGTAGATTTCGCAACGGGCGCGGTCCTTCGGGTCGCGCCCGTTCTGCATTCCGTCCCCGTTTGGGGTCGGTCCCCGTTTTGCATTCCGTCAGGGTGTCAGCGCCCCAGATCCGCCGCTGAAATCCCGAGGGCCCGCGCCGTGGCAAGGGCCAGAACCGGGCTGTCCAGCCCAAGCGGCGCCTGATGGCGGCGCACCGCCCGGGCGGTGGCGGCATCCGCGACCCCTGTGACCGGGTCCAGATAGACCCCCCGCGCCTTCAGCGCGCGTTGCAGGGAGGCAATGAAATCGGGGGTCTGTTCTGACGGGCAGGGGGCGCGGAACCAGACCTCGCGGCGGTCTGACAGGATGCGCTGGCGCTGTTCGCTGCGAAAGACGGCGGGTTGCGTCACGCGGCCATCGGCGGCGCGGCGTTCGGGCTCGTCAAGGATCTGTTCCGTCACCGTCTCGATCACCGCAGGAACCGTGTCCGACGCCCAGCAGGCCCCGGCTGGCCCCTCGGGCGGGGTCGCATCCCGTCTGGGAACCAGTTCGGCAGCAAGATCGGGCGCACCGTCCCGCAGGGGGGCAGCAGACTGGCAGGCCGCCAGTGCAAGGATCAGCGGGATTGCAAGGAAACGGGTCATCGGATCGCCGGGTCTGGTATGAGGAAGGCGGGCCGAACAGGACTGGCTGACCCGGGGTTCAGCATAGCGCCAAACGCGGCCATGAAAAGTGGCGGTCTGTCCTGCGGGCCGTGAACCGCCGCATCCGGCCCGCTGCGCACCCGATTGCAGCACCTGTGCCACTGGCAAAGCGCCGCGAATTCGCCTATGTCCGAGGAAAGTGCAGGCAGCATCTGCCGGACGGAAATCGTGGGAAGAAGGACCGAAGGATGGCGAAGATCACCTATGTGGAACATGGCGGGCGGGAACATGTGGTCGAGGTCGCAACCGGCCTGACCGTGATGGAAGGTGCGCGCGATAACGGCATCCCGGGCATCGAGGCCGATTGCGGCGGGGCCTGTGCCTGTTCCACCTGCCATGTCTATGTTGATCCCGCCTGGGTGGATCGCCTGCCGCCGCGCGACGCGATGGAGGCTGATATGCTGGATTTCGCATGGCAGCCCGATCCGGTCCGGTCGCGCCTGACCTGCCAGTTGAAGATCAGCGACGCGCTGGACGGTCTGCGCGTCCAGATGCCTGAAAAACAGATCTGACGGCGCAACCGGGGCCCGTCGCCACGCGCCGGGAGCCTGCGAAGCGACAGGAGGCTGTGACCAATGCCCGACTATCTGAACACGCCCGAGGGGCGCCGGATCGCCTATCACCGGCTTGCGGCGACCGGGCCGGGTGCGGATTTGCCGGGCATCGTGTTTCTGGGCGGGTTCCGCTCGGACATGCAGGGGACCAAGGCGGTTTACCTTGAGGATCAGGCCCGCGCAGAGGGCCGTGCATTCCTGCGGTTCGACTATTCCGGCCATGGCCACAGTTCCGGCGATTTTGTCGAAGGGACGATCGGGGACTGGGCGCAGGATGCGATGCGCGCCCTTGCCGCGCTGACCGAGGGGCCGCAAATTCTGGTCGGGTCGTCGATGGGCGGCTGGATCGCGTTGCTGGTCGCCCGCGCCATGCCGGACCATGTGGCGGGGCTGGTGGGCATTGCCGCCGCGCCCGATTTCACGCAGGCGATGGAGGCCGAATTCACCGGGGACCAGCGGCAGGAAATGGCGCGGACAGGGCAGGTGGCCCGGCCTTCGGATTATTCGGACGAACCCTATCCCATCACCCGCCGCCTGATCGAGGACGGCCGCAGCCAGCAGGTTCTGGACCGGCCCTTGCGGCTGGATTGCCCGGTGCGGCTGTTGCAGGGCACAGCGGATACCGATGTGCCGCCTGCGGTCGCGCTGCGCCTGCTGGATCATCTGGAGGCAAATGATTGCCGCCTGACACTGGTCAAGGGCGCCGATCACCGCTTTTCCACGCCCGAATGCCTTGCGTTGATCGCCGGTGCGGTGGCTGAGGTCACGGCGGGCGCACCCGACAGGGACTGACCGCACCTGTCGGGTCATCCCGGCCCCTCAGCGCAGGCTGATAGTCGCGCCCTTGTTCAGCCGGCCACCACGCGCGGACTGCGCGACTTGGCCGGGGCGGCGGAATTGGCGTCGATGAAGTTCAGCACCAGCGGGCGGATGTTCAGCCGCCAGGACTTGCCCGCGAAGATGCCGTAATGGCCCGCGCCCGGCTCCAGATGCGAGGCTTTCTTTTCATCCGGCAGGTTGGTCAGCAGATCAAGCGCCGCCAGACACTGCCCCGGCGCGGAAATATCGTCATTCGCGCCTTCGACCACCTTCACCGCGACATTGGTGATCGCGCCGAAATCGACCGCCTTGCCCGCCACGGTAAAGCAGTTGCGCGCGATCTCGCGGTTCTTGAAGATCCGTTCCACGGTGGACAGATAAAATTCCGCGGTCATGTCCATCACGGCCAGATATTCGTCATAGAACCGGTTATGCGCGTCATGATCCGAGGATTCGCCCCGCGCCGCCCGCATGATCTGTTCGGAAAACGCCTTGGAATGGCGTTCGGCATTCATCGAGATGAAACTTTGCAACTGCAAAAGCCCCGGATAGACCAGCCGACCGGCCCCCTTGTATTTGAAGCCGACGCGCTGAATTGCCAGTTGTTCCAACTGGCCCATCGTGACGCGGCGGCCGAAATCGGTGACTTCGGTGGCGGCGGCATCGGGATCAACCGGGCCACCGATCAGCGTCATCGACCGGGGCTGCGCGGCAGGTTCCTCACCGGCCAGATACGCGACGGCGGCCAGCGTCAGCGGCACGGGCTGACAGACCGCGATCACATGGGTGTCGGGGCCCAGATGGCGCAGGAAATCCACCAGATAGAGCGTATAATCCTCGACATCGAACTTGCCGGCGGAAACCGGAATGTCGCGGGCATTGTGCCAGTCGGTCACATAGACATCGCAATCGGGCAGCAGGCTGGCCACGGTGGACCGCAGCAGCGTTGCGTAATGGCCTGACATGGGGGCCACCAGCATGACCTTGCGGGCCATCGGCGCGCGGCGGCGAACCTGAAACTGCACCAGATCGCCGAAGGGACGTTCGACCACCGGAACCGCATCGACCAGATGGTCCTGCCCCTGTGCGCCCGGGATCGACCGGATGCCCCAGTCGGGCTTGACGACCATGCGGCCAAAGGTGCGCTCGGTCACCTCACCCCAGGCCGCCATCAGCGGCAGGGCCGGATTCATCGACAGGGCAAAGGCGGGGTAGGACGCCATGGCCCGCGCGGTGGCACCCAACCATTCGTTGGTGTTGCGCGCACTTTCCATCATGTCATAGGTCGTCATATACTTCATGGCATCTCCTGGCCCGACGGGCGACGCTGCCAATCCGCCGCGTTGCGCCGATGCGGCGCCGCTGGGGACATGCTGCGTAGCAGCAAATATGCGGGGGAAAGATCGGGATGACAACCACGACCAAGGAAGAAGGTGAGCGTATTGCCCGCCTGAACGCCAATCTGGCCAAGATGGAGGAGTTGTCCCAACGTCTGACTGCGGCATTCGCACGTCGCAAAAACGCCGATCCTGCGCTGAGCGGCCCCAGTCAGGAGGTCTATATGAAGGCCACAGCCGCCTATGTTGCAGAAATGATGCAGAATCCGTCGAAAATACTGGAGCATCAGATCACCTACTGGGGAAAGAGCCTTAAACATTACGTCGATGCCCAGCACATTCTGCTTAAGGGAGAGCTGAAGGCCCCTGCGGACCCGACACCGCAGGACCGGCGATTCTCGAACCCGCTGTGGCAGACGCATCCGTTTTTCAACTATATCAAGCAGCAATACCTGCTGAATGCCGAGGCCGTGACCGGGGCAGTCGCGTCGCTGGACCATCTGGACCCGGCCGACCGGAAACGGGTCGAATATTTCTCGCGCCAGATCGTCGATCTGTTCTCCCCCACCAATTTTCTGGGCACCAATCCGGATGCGCTGGAAAAGGCGGTGGCGACGGATGGCGACAGTCTTGTGCGCGGGCTGGAAAATCTTGTGCGCGATATCGAAAGCAATGACGGCGACCTGATCGTGACGCTGGCCGACAAGGATGCGTTTCAGGTGGGTGAGAATATCGCGACCACGCCCGGAGAGGTCGTCTATCGCAACCGGATGATGGAACTGATCCAGTATTCGCCGACGACCGAAAAGGTGCATGAGATCCCGCTCATCATCTTTCCGCCATGGATCAACAAGTTCTACATCCTTGATCTGAAACCGCAGAACAGCCTGATCAAATGGATCGTCGATCAGGGCTTCACCCTGTTTGTCGTGTCCTGGGTCAACCCCGATCCGACCTATGCCGAGGTCGGGCTGGATGACTATATCCGGGACGGGTATCTCCGCGCCATGGCCGAGGTGCGCCGCATCTGCGGCACCAAGCAGGTCAATGCGGTCGGCTATTGCATCGCGGGCACCACCCTGTCGCTGACGCTGGCGCATCTGGAACGGGCCGGTGACAAGACCGTGAAATCGGCAACCTTCTTTACCACGCTGACCGATTTTTCGGATCCGGGTGAGGTTGGCGTCTTTCTGGATAATGATTTCGTGGACGGGATCGAACGGCAGGTCGCGGCGGATGGCGTTCTGGACAAGACCTTCATGGCGCGGACCTTCAGTTTTCTGCGCTCGAATGACCTGATCTATCAGCCCGCGATCAAAAGCTACATGATGGGTGAGGCGCCGCCTGCCTTCGATCTGCTGTACTGGAACGGCGACGGCACCAATCTGCCCGCGAAGATGGCCATCGAATATCTGCGGGGGCTATGTCAGGGCAACGGTCTTGCGCAGGGTGAATTTCCGGTCTTCGGTGAACCGGTCAGCCTTGGCCAGATCAAGCTGCCGGTCTGCGCCATCGCCTGCGAAACCGACCATATCGCGGCATGGAAGGGCAGCTATAACGGCATCCGGCAGATGGGTTCGAAGAACAAGACCTTCATCGTGTCGCAATCGGGCCATATCGCCGGGATCGTCAATCCGCCTTCGAAGGGGAAATACGGCCATTGGGTGAACCCCGCCCCGATGTCGACGCCCGAGGCGTTCATGGAGGGCGCCGAGTTCCACAAGGCAAGCTGGTGGCCGCGCTGGGGCGAATGGCTGGCGGGCCATTCCGGCAAGCAGGTCGCGGCGCGTGAACCGGGCGATTCGGACCATCCGCCGCTTGGCCCTGCGCCCGGGGCCTATGTGAAGGCCATTCCGGCCCTTCCGGCAAGCGATTGATGTGGCGATAGAATTCAGCGAGGCGCGCCAGAATTGTGCCTCGCTGCCGGTGGTTTATGCTGCGTTGCAGAAAATTCACTTGAAATGCTGCAGTGCAGCATCTATATTCGTTCCATAGCAAAACGCGTGACGCCCCACGCACCGCAATGGAGAGATGACATGACCAAGACCCCCGATATGACCAAGATGATGCAAGACATGATGGGTTCGTTCCCGATGGACAATGACGCAATGAAGAACGCGTTCAAAACCCAGGCTGCGATGGCCGAGAAACTGTCGAAAGTGGCAATCGAAGCCGCCGAGAAGTCGACCGAGATCACCTCGAAATGGGTGAAGGACACGCTGGCCAAGTCGGTTGATCTGACCAAGGCCAAGACCGATCCGGCCGATTACACCAAAGCCGCCACCGATTTCGCCTCGGTTTCGGCCGAGATGGCTGCCGAGAACATGGCTGCCTTCGCCGAAGTGGCCAAGAAAGTGCAGATGGAAACGGTTGAGTTGATGCTGGCCGCCGGCAAGGACCTTACCGAGGAAACCACCGCTGCCGTGAAGAAAGCCACCGCCGACACCACCGCCGCTGTGAAGAAAGCTTCTGCAGCTGCGAAGTAATCCTTCGGGATCGGCGCAGCACCGACCCATTTCCTCCCGGGCGGGTGACGCGCAAGGGGCGGGCGAAAGCCCGCCCTTTCTTTTTGGTTTTCACTGTCCTAGACTTTGCCGCAGTGCAACATGCCGCAGGGGGGCCCTATGGCCGAGGACAACAAGCCGCTTCTCATCAAGCGCTATGCGAGCCGCCGCCTCTACAATACCGAGACCTCGGATTATGTGACGCTTGAGGATATCGCGGGCTTCATCCGTTCGGGCCGCGAAGTCCAGATCATCGACCTGAAATCGGGCGATGACCTGACCCGGCAATATCTTTTGCAGATCGTCGCCGAACATGAGGCCAAGGGCGAAAGCGTCCTGCCGGTCGATGTGCTGAATGATCTTGTGCGCAGCTATGCCAGTGGCGTGCAAAGCGTAGTGCCGCAGTTTCTGGCGACATCGTTTGAAATGCTGCGCGAAAGTCAGTCCAAGATGATGGAAAACCTGACCAAGGTGCCGCATCCGATGGCCGCGATGCCGGGCTTTGAGGCGATGCGCAAGCAGCAGGAGGCGTTTCTCAAGTCCATGATGGGCAATATGCCCGGATGGCCCGGACCGCAGGGCGGCAAGGAGGCAGGCAGCGAGGGCGCGCCGGATCAGAAGGCCGAGGATGAACTGGCCCAGATCAAGGCCCAGCTTGCCGAATTGCAGAAGAAACTGTCAAAGCTCTGACGCTTGCGGGGTTTGCTGTGGAGACCGCCTGCCCAGCAGTTGCGGGCGAATTGACCCGGCATGGCGATAGGATCTGAGCGTGCAGGGGGGCGCTGCCCCCTCTTTGGCTGTGCCAAATTCACCCCCCGGGATATTTGGAGACAGAAAAAGCAGTGCAGAGGGCCACGGGCATTAGTGCTGGGCCCGGGCTGGAGTTGAAAAGGGCGTGTGCCGGTGATCGATTACGCGCCCTTGTTTTGTAATCCGCCCTTCGTCGCCCTCAGCGGCGGCGTGAGCGCACCATACCGACGATGTCGTAAACCTCTTCCAGCACCGGCCGGGCAATCGCATCGGCCCGGTCCGCCCCGTCACCCAGGATCCGGTCAATCTCGGCCGGATCGGCCATCAGGCGGTTCATCTCGGTGGTGATGGGCGACAGCACCGACACTGCCAGATCGGCCAGCGCGGGCTTGAACGTGCCGAATTGCGCGCCGCCATATTGCGCCAGAACCTCGGGCGCGGTGGTCCCGGAAAGGCCTGCATAGATATTCACCAGATTGCGCGCCTCGGGCCGGTCGGCCAGCCCCTCGACCGTGTCGGGCAGCGGTTCGGGATCGGTCTTGGCCTTGCGGAACTTCTTGGCAATCGTGTCGGCATCGTCGGTCAGGTTGATGCGGCTTTGATCCGACGGGTCGGATTTCGACATTTTCTTGGTGCCGTCGCGCAAGGACATCACCCGCGCCGCTGCCCCCTCGATCACCGGTTCGGCGACGGGAAAGAAGTTCACACCATAGTCATTGTTGAACTTGATCGCGATATCGCGGGTCAGTTCGATATGCTGCTTCTGATCCTCGCCCACCGGCACATGGGTTGCGCGATAGACAAGGATATCGGCCGCCATCAGTGCGGGATAGGCAAAGAGCCCCAGCGATTGCGCCTCGGCATTCTTGCCCGCCGTCTTGTCCTTCCACTGCGTCATGCGGCCCATCCAGCCCATGCGCGCGATGCAGTTGAAGATCCACGCGAGTTCGGCATGGGCGCCGACCTGGCTTTGGTTGAACAGGATCGACCGTTTCGGGTCGATGCCCGCGGCGATGAAGGCGGCTGCCGCCTCACGCGTCTGGTGGCGCAGGCGTTCGGGGTCCTGCCAGACGGTGATCGCATGCATGTCGACAAGGCAATAGATCGTCTCGATGCCCTGATCCTGTTTCTCGACGAACCGCTTGAGCGCACCAAGGTAATTCCCCAGCGTCAGCCCCCCCGAAGGCTGGATCCCCGAGAAGATCCGGGTCGGAAAGGTCACGGCGGCATCGGTCGGCGCGGACATGGGGGCAGACATGGGGGGAAACTCCGTCTGGAAACTGGCTGGTCCCTCGCTTACCTTCGGGGGAAAGGGGCGTCAATCGACAGCACCCGTGACAGCCGAGGCGCGGGACACCCGGGCCCCGCAACATTTGAGGATTGAGCATGACCACCGACCCCAATGCGGCGCCGCTGAACCCGCTGCCCGCAATTGTCTGGATCCTTGCGCTGCCGATCATCGCGATGGAGACGGTGCTGAACCTTGCCTCACGCGGGATCCTTGGCGGGGCCGAGGGCGTGGGCTGGCGGCTGCAGGCGATGGAACGCTTTGCCTTTTCGCCGGACCTCATGCGCGCGATGATTTCCCTGGGGGACTACCCGCCGCATCACCTGATGCGACTGGTCAGCTATCCGCTGGTCCATGGCAATCTGACCCATGCGATTTTCGTGATCGTCTTCCTGCTGGCCCTTGGCAAGATGGTGGGGGAGGTGTTCCGCTGGTGGGGCGTGGCGCTGGTGTTTTTTGGCGCCGCCCTTGTCGGGGCGCTGGCCTATACCGCGCTGCCCGGGGTTCAGGCGCCGCTGATTGGCGGCTATCCGGCGGTTTACGGGCTGATCGGGGCCTTTACATGGCTTTTGTGGATGCGCCTTGCGGGGACCGGATCCAGCCAGTACCGCGCCTTCAGCCTGATCGGGATGCTGATGGCGTGTCAGTTGTTGTTCGGGCTGATCTTCGGCGGCGGCCTGCATTGGGTGGCCGAGCTTGCGGGCTTTGGCGCAGGGTTCCTGCTGTCCTTCGTTGTCAGTCCCGGGGGCTGGGCAAGGATGCGTGCCCGGCTGCGCGAGCGCTGACCCCTGCGGGTGGATCAGCCCGCGCTGCCCCCGCGCCTTAGCGCAGACCGGAAATCCGACAGGCGGAAAGCGCCCAGAGCTGCGCCAAGGCCGAAATAGCTGACGATCCCGGTCAGGACCAAAGCCGCCAGCGCGGCATAGCGCCAGCCCGCCGCCCCAAGCGCAGGCGCCAGCAGCAGCGCCGCGCCCCAAAGGCACAGCCCCATCGCCACCGAGGCCAGCAGGATTCGCGGCGCGCGTTTGCGGAAGCGCTCATCCAGCGTGGCCGCCAGACCCATGGGGCGTGATCCTTGCCATAGCTGCCAGACCATCGCCCAGCCCGCGACGGTCGTGGCCAGCGCCGCCGCGATATAACCGATGATGGGGGCAAGGCCGATGGCGATCAGCGCGTTCAGCACCATGGCGACAAGGGCGTAATGGAAGGGGCGGCGCGTATCTTCCCGCGCGAAGAACAAGGGCTGCAGCACCTTTTGCAGCACGAAGGCGGGCAGCCCCAGCCCATAGACCGCCACCGCCAGCGCCGTGGCCGCACTGTCCTCGGGGCCAAAGCGGCCGCGTTCGAACAGGACCGAGACCAGTGGCAGCGGAATGATGATCAGCGCCACGGCGGCAGGCAGTGACAGGGCCAGCGCAAATTCCGCCGCGCGGGAAAAATTGGCCCGCCCGCCCTCGGTATCGCCCGCGCGCAGGCGGCGCGCGAGATCCGGCAGCAGCACCACACCGATGGCGATGGCCACCACGCCAAGTGGCAACTGATACAGCCGGTCGGCATTGAACAGCCAGGCCACCGCATTGTCGAAATAGCTGGCCACCTGTCGCCCGACCAGCAGGTTGACCTGCACCACGCCCCCCGCCAGCATTGCCGGGGCCGCGATCAGTGCAAGCCGACGCATTTCCGGCGTCAGCCGGGGCAGGCGCGGCGTGATGGTGAACCCGGCCCGCCGCGCCGCGATCCAGACCAGCAGCAGTTGCGCCGCCCCGGCCAGCGGCACCGTCCAGACCAGCGCATCGCCGGGCGGCCAGCCCATCCGGGGAGCCAGCAGAAGGGCAGCGATGAACATCAGATTCAGCAGGATCGGCGCGGCGGCGGCGGCGGTGAAGCGCCCGACCGAATTCAGAACCCCCGAACAAAGCGCCGCCAATGAGATGAACAGGATATAGGGAAAGGCAATGCGCCCGAAGGTGACGGAAAGATCGAACCGCGCATCCCCCTGAAAGCCCGAGGCCATTGCCAGCACGAGCCAGGGCATCGCGGCCATCGCGATCAAAGTCAGAACGATCAGCAGGCCGGCCAGCGCCGAGGCGGCATCGCGGGCAAAGCCCGTCGCATCGCCTCCCGCCTCGACCTTTTTGGCGAAAAGCGGGATGAAGGCCGTGTTGAACGCGCCTTCGGCAAAGAAACGACGGAACATGTTGGGCAGGGAAAAGGCGACAATGAAGGCCTGCGCCACCGGACCGGTGCCAAGGGTTGCCGCGATCATTATATCGCGCGCAAGGCCAAGGATGCGGCTGGCCAGCGTCCAGCCTCCCACGGTGACAAAGCCCCGGACCAGACGGATCGGTGTCACGCCCGCGCCCTTTCCACGCCTTCGGTGATCGCCTGACGCAGCTTGCGCTCCAGCGCCTCCTGTTTCGACTTTGCGTGCAGCTTCAGGCCGAACATGTCCTTGACGTAGAAGCTGTCCACCACCTGCGCGCCATAGGTCGCGATCACCGCCGAGGCGATATAGATATGGTTCGCGGCCAGCGTGCGGGTCAGGTCATACAGAAGACCGGGCCGGTCGCGCGTATCCACCTCGATGATCGTGTAGATTTCCGAACCTTCATTGTCGAAAGTGACATGGGTTGGAAAGCGGAATTCCCGTTCGCGTTTCTTGATCTTGTCGCGATCCTTCAGCGCCTCGCGGGCCACGACCTCACCGGCCAGCGTGCGCTCGATCATCTTGCGCAGGCGGGGCAGGCGGGCGGTCTCATAGGGGTGGCCTTCGCTGTCCTGCACCCAGAAAACGGCGGTGGCATAGCCGTCCTTGGATGTATAGGTGCGCGCATCGACGACATTCGCCCCGACCAGCGCCAGCGCGCCCGCCAGACGCGAAAAGATGCCCGGATGATCGGCCAGCGCAAAGGCCGCGCGGGTCGCATCGCGATCCGGCGCAGGGTGCAGGTCGATGCGGATCTCGTCATCCTTGATGCCGCGCAGAAGACCGGCAAAAACCTCCTGCGTTTCGGTCGAAAGACCCTGCCAATAGGGCGGGTAATGGCGCGCCAGTTCCACGCGCAGATCCTTGGCATCCCAGCCGGTCAGCTTTTCGCGCAACAGTTTGCGCGCCTCATCGGCGCGGTTCTCGCGGTTCAATGTCTCGAACCCGCCTTCCAGCGCGGTTGCCGTGTCGCGATAAAGCTGCCGCAGCAGCATGGCCTTCCAGTTGTTCCATGTGCCGGGGCCGACGCCCCGGATATCGCAGACCGTCAGCACCGTCAGCAGATCCAGCCGTTTCTTGGATTTCACCGCCTTGGCAAAATCGCGCACCGTGCGCGGATCGCTTAGATCGCGTTTCTGTGCCATGTCCGACATCAGAAGGTGATAGCGGACCAGCCATTCCACGGTCTCGGCATCCTCGGCATTCAGCCCCAGACGCGGTGCCACCCGGCGGGCGATCTGCGCACCAAGGATGGAATGATCCTCGGGCCGTCCTTTGCCGATATCGTGCAGCAGCAGCGCAAGATACAGAACCTTGCGATTGACCCCGTCCTTGAGGATCGACGAGGACAGCGGTAATTCCTCGATCAACTCCTCGCGCTCGATCTGCGCAAGGGTTGAGATGCATTGAATCGTATGCTCATCCACCGTGTAGTGGTGATAGACGTTGAACTGCATCATCGCGACGATGGGTTCGAATTCGGGGATGAAGGCGGACAGCACGCCCAGTTCGTTCATCCGCCGCAATGCGCGTTCCGGATTGCCATGTTTCAGCAAAAGATCGTGGAAGATCGAGATCGACTCACGATTGCTGCGCATCGCATCGTCGATCAGGTCCAGATTTGCCGTGATCTGGCGCATCGCGGCCGGATGGATCAGAAGGCCGGTGCGAAGGGCCTCGGCAAAGATGCGCAGGATGTTCAGGGGTTCGGCGCGGAAATCCTCGGCCTCGGCGAAATCGACACGACCCTGCACCAGCCGGAACCCGTGTTTCAGTGCCTTGCGGCGGCGGAAAAACCCGATCAGCGCCGGTTCGCTTTTGGCGTGGCGCGCCTCAAGCTGGGTCAGGAAAATCCGCGTCAACTCTCCCACGCGGGTGGCGTGGCGGAAGTAGTCCTGCATGAAATGTTCGACCGCGCGCCGCCCGGCCGTGTCGGAATATCCCATCCGCGCGGCCACCTCGACCTGCAGATCGAAGGTCAGCTGATCCATCGCCCGACCGGCGATGAAATGCAGATGGCAGCGGATGTCCCACAGGAAGTTCTCGGCCGTGGCGAAGGTCTCGTATTCGTCCTGCGTGAACAACCCGGCCTCGACCAGCCCCGAGGCCGATTGCACGCGGTGCAGGTATTTGCCGATCCAGTACAACGTCTGAAGATCGCGCAGCCCCCCCTTGCCCTCTTTGATATTGGGTTCCAGCACATAGCGCTGACCGCCCTGCCGCCGGTGGCGTTCGCTGCGCTCGGCCAGTTTCGCCTCGATGAATTCCGGCCCGCTTTTGCGGAAAAGATCGGACCAGAGCTTTTCGCGCAATTCCAGCGCCAGCGGTTCATGCCCGGCAATGAAACGGCGTTCCAGAAGGGCGGTGCGGATGGTGATGTCTTCCCGCGCAAGGCGGATGCAGTCCTTTACGGTGCGGGTGGCATGGCCGACCTTCAGCTTCAGATCCCACAGGATGTAAAGCATCGATTCAACGACAGATTCTGCCCAGGGCGTGACCTTCCAGGGCGTCAGGAACAACAGATCCACATCTGAATAGGGCGCCATCTCGGCCCGCCCGTAACCGCCCACGGCCACCACCGCGATGCGTTCACTTTCCGTCGGATTGGCCAGCGGATGCAGATGATCGCGCGCAATATCCAGCGCCAGCGTGACAATCCGGTCGGTCAGCCAGGCCATGGCGCGGATCAGATGCCGGGCCTTGCGCGGATGGGCAAGAAAAGCCGCCGCCAGCCGTTCATTGGCCCGTGCCCGTGCCTCGGTCAGATGCCGCACGGCGATACTCCGGGCGGCGCGTGTGTCGCCCGCAGCCTCGGCCTTGATCTCGGTTGCCATGGCGCGCAGCAGCGCCTCGGGATCAAGCATCGCCTCGGGCGGCAGCAACAGATCCGCCATTCCGACACCGGTCAGGTTCGGAAAGGGCAGTGGGCCCTTGTCGGCCAGGGGCAGGGGCTGGGCCGCGGATGGTGTCATGCTGTGCGGGTCCGGATCGAAGGGCGGACGGGCCGGGTCAGAACCCGGCGCCGCCAAAGCTGCGGGGCGCCGCGTCGATCACCACCATCTGGTTGTTACGGATCTGTGCCACGGCAAGGCCGCGCTCGTTGCTGCCATCGCCGCGCAGCCGGAAGATGCCGTTGACCCCGACAAAGCCCGAGCCTTGCGTCAGCGCGGAACCGGTCAGCGCATTGGACTGCCCGTTCTTGACCAGCGCGCCGATGGCCGCAATCCCGTCATAGGCCAGCCCCGAAATCGGATGCGGCGCTTCGCCGAAAGCGGCCTGATAGCGCGACTGATACTGCTGATAGAGTGCCGGATCGGGCAGCGCGAACCAGCCGCCCTGCGTGCCCGGCAGCGACAAAGTGGCCGCCGGAATGTCCCAGCGGGTCAGGCCGATGAACTGCGCCACGGACGTGTCGATGCGGTTGTCGCGCAGCATCTGCGTCAGCATCGGCAGCGCACCGGCGGTATCGGCGGTCATGAAGACCGCATCGGCCTCATTCGCGCGGATCTGGGCCGCAATCTGCGGCGCGGCCTGCACGATGCCGTTCTGCGAAAACTCATAGCCGACCGTTCCCACGACTGACCCGCCCGCATTGGCCACCCCGCGCTGGATCGCGGCGCGCCCGATCTCGCCTGCGGTGTTGCGGTCATGCACGACCATCACCCGGCGCTTGCCCTGCCGCGCCGCGTATGAGGCCAGCCGGTTCGCCGTGTTCTGGAAGGTCGGGCCGAGGACAAAGACATTGCCCCCCGCGATATCGGTATTGTTCGAGAAGCTCAGCACATTGATGCCGCGTCCGGCCAGCGCCACGCCCGCGGCATTGGCCTCTTGCGCAAAGACCGGCCCCAGCACGATCTTCGCGCCCTCATCGGCGGCGCGGATCGCCATGGCCTGCGCCTGACCGGGCTGGCCTGCGGTGTTGTAGACCCGCAGGTCGATGCGGACATTGCCCAGATCCGAGATGGCCAGACGCGCCGCATTCTGCAGCGAGCGGGCCAGCAGTTCATCGCTTGCCTGACCCGAGCCGGCCGGAACCAGCAGGGCGACGGGAATCGGCGCATTGGTGTCGATGGCCGGGCCGCGCGATGAGGCGACGGGCTGGCAGGCGGCCAGTGCGACCACCCCGAGTGCCACGGCAGCCCGCCCGATATGGCGGCGCAGGGTCTTGTGGGTACGGGTGAAAATGGACAACATCAAGGTTCCCTCGCGGCAGATCCGGTCATTTGGCGACAGCCTATGCGTTTCGGGGCGCGAAGTAAACTTTCGAAGGACCGTAAAGCCATGACCGCCGAGGACCATGCCGATCCCCGCCCTCAGGGCTTTCGCCCCGACCCGCGTCCGCTGGAACCGGGGCTGCATTTCGTCGCCACGCCCATCGGGGCCGCGCGGGATATCACCTTGCGCGCGCTGGATATTCTGGCCAAGGCCGATGTTCTGGCCGCCGAGGATACGCGCACGCTCCGCCATCTGATGGAGATCCATGGCATCGCCCTGGGCGCAAGGCGGATCATTGCCTATCACGACCATAACGGTGATCGGGTGCGCCCGCTGCTGCTGGCCCGGCTGGCCGAGGGCAAAAGTGTCGCCTATGCCTCCGAGGCGGGCACGCCGCTGGTGGCCGATCCCGGCTTTCCCCTTGCGCGGGAGGCGATTGCGGCAGGGCACACTCTGCGCGCCGCACCCGGCCCCTCGGCGCTGCTGGCGGCGCTGACCGTGGCGGGATTGCCGACGGACCAGTTCCATTTCTCAGGTTTTCTGCCCGCCACCCGCAGCGCCCGCCGCCGGGCCATTGCGGACTTGCGCGCGGTGCCCGGCACCATCGTTCTTTACGAATCACCGCGCCGGGTGCGCGCGCTGCTGGAGGATCTGGCCGAGGGTCTGGGGGCTGCGCGTGAGGCCGCCCTGTGCCGCGAGTTGACCAAACGCTTTGAGGAAACCCGGCGGGGCAGTCTGGCAGCCCTGATCGATGGGTTCGGCGAGGCCACGCCCAAGGGCGAATTCGTGGTTTTGGTCGCCCCGGCCACGGAGGCACCGGCGGAACCCGAGGATCTGGCCGCTGAAATTGCCCGGGCGCTGCCCGGGCGGCATGTGAAGGAGGTTGCGGCGGAACTGGCGCTGAAACATGGGCTGAATAAACGGGATGTTTACCAGTTGGCCCTAGAGGTGAGAAAGACCATGGAGGACGGATGATGGCCCAGACCCCAAATGCGATATCCGATTGCCGCCGGAACCGGGGGCGGGTGGCCTTTCATTCGGGCCACGCGGCCGAACAGGCGGTGGCCCGGCATTACGACCGGCAGGGCGCTCCGATTGCCGCCTTGCGCTGGCGTGGCAGCGCCGGAGAGATCGACCTTGTCGCACGGGAGGGACTTGCCGTGGTGTTCATCGAGGTCAAGAAGGCCGCAACCCATGCCGAGGCGGCTTATCGTCTGTCGCGGCGGCAGATGGACCGGATTTATGCGGCGGCTTCGGAGTTTCTGGCCGGTGAACCGGCAGGACAGATGACCGAAAGCCGTTTCGATGTTGCCCTTGTCGACGCGCAGGGCCGGGTCGAGATCATACAGGATGCATTCTGCGCCTGACGAATTCGGCATTCTTGCCGTGCATTTCGCTGTCGGGCCGGGCGCGGGATTATACGGGCGAATGACAGGGGCGGATTGCAAGCGCCCGACCCTTGCGGCAAAGAAGGGCTGCACAGGAAGGGAAAGCCCATGCGTCTCAAGGTTGCCTTGCAGATGGATCCTATCGGATCCGTAAATATCCATGCCGACAGCACGTTCCGCATCGCGATTGAGGCGCAGGAGCGGGGTCATTCGCTGTTTTTCTACACGCCTGACAAGCTGGCCTTCCGCGACGGGCGGGTGGTGGCGCGCGGATTTCCGATCACGCTGCGCCGCGTGGTCGGCGATCATGTCGACTATGGTGCGGAAACCGAGGTCGATCTGGCCGATTTCGACGTGGTCTGGCTGCGGCAGGATCCGCCTTTCGACATGGGCTATATCACCACTACCCATCTGCTGGAACTGATCCATCCGCGCACGCTGGTCGTCAATGACCCGTTCTGGGTGCGCAATTTTCCCGAGAAACTGCTGGTCCTGCGCTTTCCCGACCTGATTCCACCAACGATGATCGCACGGGATCTGGACACGATCCGCGCCTTCAAGGCCGAACATGGCGATGTCATCCTGAAACCGCTTTACGGCAATGGCGGCGCGGGGGTGTTCCGGCTGGACCCCAATGACCGCAACCTGTCCTCGCTGCACGAGCTGTTCACCGGCATGAGCCGTGAGCCGCTGATCGTGCAGAAATTCCTGCCTGCCGTCGCAAAAGGCGACAAGCGGGTGATTCTGGTCGATGGTGAAGTGGTTGGCGCCATCAACCGCGTGCCGCAGGAGGGCGAGACCCGGTCGAACATGCATGTCGGCGGGCGGGCCGAGAAGGTGGCGCTGACGGATCGCGACCGTGAAATCTGCGCCGCCATCGGCCCGACGCTGCGCGATCATGGCCAGATCTTTGTCGGCATCGATGTGATCGGCGATTACCTGACCGAGATCAACGTCACCTCGCCCACCGGCCTGCAGGAGATGGAACGATTCGACGGCACCAATGCCTCGGCGCTGATATGGGAGGCGATTGAGGCAAAGCGGCGGGGCTGATCCAGCCCGCGCCGGTTGCGTTTGAGGCATCGGACGCGGTCTTCAGCCCTGACCTGCCCGCCCGATGGCCAGCCGGAAGCTGACCGCCTCGGCGATATGGGGTTTGCGGATCGCGGGCGCGCCCTCCAGATCGGCAATCGTGCGCGCGACGCGCAGGATTCGGTGATAGCCGCGCGCTGTAAGGCCGAATCGTTCCGCCACCAGCGTAAGCAGCGCCCGCCCCTCGGCATCGGGGCTGGCGATCTCATCCAAAAGCGCGCCTTCGGCTTCGGAATTGACGCGCACCGGGGCATGGGCGGCAAAACGCGCTGACTGGATCTGCCGCGCTTTCGCGACCCGTTCGGCGATCTGCGCCGAGGGTTCGCCGCTGGCGGGCAGGTCAAGATCCTGAAAATCCACCGGCGGCACCTCGACCCGCAGATCGAACCGGTCCATCAGCGGACCCGAGATGCGGCCCAGATAATCCTCACCGCAGGCGGGAACGCGGGCGCAGGCGCGCGCAGCATCGGCCAGATAGCCGCATTTGCAGGGATTGGCCGCCGCGATCAGCAGAAAACGGCAGGGATAGCGGATATGGGCATTGGCCCGGGCAACGACCACCTCACCGGTCTCGATGGGCTGGCGCAGGGTTTCCAGCACGGTGCGGGGAAATTCGGGAAATTCATCCATGAACAGCACGCCATTATGCGCAAGGCTGATTTGGCCGGGCCGCGCGCCCCGGCCCCCGCCGACGATTGCCGCCATCGAGGCGGTATGATGCGGCTCACAAAACGGTCGCGCGCGCGAGATCCCGCCTTCGGTCAGCAATCCGGCGAGAGAATGGATCATCGAGGTTTCCAGTGCCTCGGGCGCCGAAAGCGGTGGCAGGATGCCCGGAAGCCGCGCGGCGAGCATGGATTTCCCCGATCCCGGGGCGCCGACCAACAGCAGGTGATGCCGCCCCGAGGCCGCGATTTCCAGCGCGCGCTTGGCCCGTTCCTGTCCTTTCACATCGCGCATGTCGCGTGCGAAAGGGGGCAGCGCGACCTCACCCGCCTCGGCGGGGGCAATCGGGGCCTGACCGGTGAAATGGCGCAGCACATCCGACAGCGTGGCCGCCCCCAGCACCTGCGTCGCCCCCACCCATGCCGCCTCTGCCCCGCAGGCGGCGGGGCAAAGCAGCGCGCGGTCGGATTCAGCAGCGGCAAGGGCGGCGGGCAGGGCGCCCGCAACCGGCATCAGCCGCCCGTCCAGCGACAATTCCCCAAGCGCCACGACAGAGGCCGCCGCATCACGCGGCAGCACATCCAGCGCGCAAAGCAGCGCCAGCGCGATGGGAAGGTCGAAATGCGAGCCTTCCTTGGGCAGGTCGGCAGGGGCCAGATTGACCGTGATCCGCTTGGCAGGCAGGGCAATCGACATCGCGGTCAGGGCCGCGCGCACCCTTTCGCGCGCTTCGCTGACCGCCTTGTCGGGCAGGCCCACGATGCTGAAGGCTGGAAGGCCCGCCGTGACCGCGCATTGCACCTCGACCTGCCGCGCCTCCACCCCTTCAAAGGCGACCGTAAAGGCGCTTGCGATCATTCCGGGGCCCTTGCCGCTTGTTCATCTTGGTTAATGAATAGCGGGTCAAAGGTTTACGCCCGGTAAATGGCCATGAAGGCGGGCCAGGCCTCGGGGTCGGCGGCGGTCTTGTCGCGGCAGAAGGCGTTGCAAAAGCCCCAGACGCGTCCGCCTGCTTCCAGAAAATGCGTGACCGGATCGCCGGAATAGGGGCAGGCGGCATTGACGGATGGGCCGCTTTCCACCGCGCGTGCAGGCAGCGGGGCGGCGGCGGGCCAGGGACGCTGTGGCCAGTCGCGCCGATAGAAGGGTTGGTCCGGCCCCTCAACCCGCCCCATCGCGCGCCAGCGCCGCAAGGCCGGATCGGCCAGATGCGCCGCGACATACTGCGCCGCCTGCGGTCCGACCGGCAGGTTATAGGTCGCAATACGCGTCGCGACCGGGGCAAAGAACACATCCGCTGCCGAATACTCGCCGCAAAGCCAGGGGCCGGGGGATCCGGTCTGTGCCCTTGCCCAGCCCCAGATCTGTTCCAGCCGCGCCAGATCGGCCAGCACGGGTTCAGGCGGGTCGCAACGCTCATAACTGCTGCGCAGGTTCATCGGGCAATGACTGCGCAGCGCGCCAAAGGCTGCATGCATTTCCGCCGCAAGCGCACGGGCCACGGCGCGGGCCTTTGCATCCTGCGGCCAGATCCCGGCCAAAGGGTGGCGCGAGGCCAGTTCCTCGGCAATGGCAAGGCTGTCGGGGATCACCGTGCCATCCTCAAGCCGCAGGGCAGGCACGCTGCGGGCGGGCGCGAAATCGCGCAGAAGGGCGGTGAAGTCATCGGAATAAAGCCGCACTCGGCGGGTGGTGACAGGGATGCCGAAGGCTTCGAACAAAAGCCAGCCGCGCAGGGACCAGCTGGAATAGCTGCGATCACCGATGGCGAGTTCATACATGATCCGTCCTTTCCGATGGGTCGGAGCCGGATTTAGCAGGGGCGGCGCGTCGGGGGAAATGACGCTTTGTGCGGGGGGTATCACGGAATGTGATTGATCCGCGCCGCAGCCCAACCCTGTGGGCCAAGGGTCAGCTCGGTCAGGGAAAGCGGGTCGATCCGATGGGCGAAGGCCTCATAGGGCGTGATGCCAAGGGCGCGCTGTACCTGCGTCAGGATCACCCCGAAATGGGCCACAAGAATCAGATCGCCCGCATGGGCCGTCAGCAGGCGGTCAACGCATGCATTGACGCGGGCACCGACCGCGTTCCAGCTATCGCCGCCCGGCGGGGCAATGTCGCCGGGCCGGTCCCAATAGGCCCGCAGATGGTCCTGATCGGCAATCTCGGCATGGTGCTGCATCTCCCAGTCGCCGAAATGAATCTCGCGCAGGGCGGGGTCGGGGGGCAGGCGGAGGCGGTTCCCGGCAATGGCATCGGCGGTGGTTACCGCGCGCTGCAGATCGGATGAGATGACGGGAACCTGCGGCAGGGCCGCCGACAGCCGGGCAAGGGCGGCAAGGTCGGACAGATCGGCGGGCAGGTCGGTCCAGCCCACCAGCGCGCGGGCATGGGTCGGCCCGTGGCGCAGCCAGAAAAGCCGTCTCATGCCGTTCCCGTCCCTGTCCCTGTCTCGGGGTCTTTCAGCCACAGCGGCAGGCCCGCGACCACCACCGCAACCCGCCCGGCCTGCGCCGCCAGCCGCTGGTTCAGCCGGCCCTGTTCATCGCGGAACTGCCGCGCCAGCGCGTTTTCCGGCACGATGGACCATCCCACCTCATTCGTGACGATGACGACCTCTGCCGGAGATTGTTTCAGCGCGTCCAGCAGGTGTCCGGTTTCCGCGCTCAGATCGCGCCCCGCCAGCAGGATATTCGTCAGCCACAGCGTCGCACAATCGAGCAGCACCGCCGAACCGGGGGCGACATCGCTCAGCGCGCCCGCCAGATCCAGCGGTGCCTCGATGGTCTGCCAGCCCCCTGCCGCGCGGTCGGCGCGATGGGCCGCGATGCGGGCGCGCATTTCGTCATCCCGGCCTTCGGCGGTGGCAATATAGACCTTCGGGCGGGCCATGGCCCGCACCAGACCCTCCGCAAAGCGTGATTTGCCCGAACGGGCCCCGCCTGTCACCACTGTCAGACGGTCCGGCGATCCCTGATGCGAAATATCTGCGTTCTGCATGGCCTCGAGTGATCCGTTCCCCGCCCCGATGCGTAGGACATAGCGAAAGGTCGGGCAAGCCGACAGGGGCAGCCTCACGGTGATCGGACCGGTAGGGGCCTGACCGGCAGGAGGGTAAAATGGCCTTCGACGGAACGAATGATCAGACCATGTCCCGCCGCGCGATGAAGGCGGAACTGCTGGATGCCGAGACCGAATTGCGGCTGGCCTATGCCTGGCGTGACCAGCGCGATGAGGCGGCGCTGCATCGCCTGATTACTGCGTATATGCGGCTCGCCATCTCGATGGCGGCCAAGTTCCGCCGTTATGGCGCGCCGATGAACGACCTGATTCAAGAGGCGAGCCTTGGCCTGATGAAGGCCGCCGACCGCTTTGATCCCGACCGGGGGGTGCGGTTTTCCACCTATGCGGTCTGGTGGATCAAGGCCTCGATTCAGGATTATGTCATGCGCAACTGGTCGATGGTGCGCACCGGATCGACCTCCAGTCAGAAATCGCTGTTCTTCAACCTGCGCCGGGTGCAGGCGCGGCTGGAACGCGAGGCCTCGGCGGCGGGTGAGGATCTGGACGGACATCAGCTGCGCGAAAGGATCGCATCGGAAATCGGTGTGCCGCTGGCGGATGTCGAGATGATGGAGGGCCGGCTTTCGGGGTCGGATTTTTCGTTGAATGCGACGCGGGCGGCTGGGGAAGAGGGCCGCGAATGGATCGAGACGCTGGAGGATGACTGCGCGCAGGCCGCCGAACAGGTCGAGGATGCCCATGATACCGATCTGCTGCGCGGCTGGCTGGTCGAGGCGATGGGGGCGCTGAACCCGCGCGAACGCTTCATCGTGACCGAACGCAAGCTGCGCGGTGAGGGACGGACGCTGGAAAGTCTGGGCGATGAACTGGGCCTGTCGAAAGAGCGCGTGCGCCAGCTTGAAGCCTCGGCCTTTGCCAAGATGCGCCGCAGCCTTGAAACCCAGTCGCGGGAAGTGCAACACTTTCTGGCATGATGCATGCCCGTTTCCCGCTTCACGCCCTTCTGTCCTGCGCTGTCCTGTGCCTGTCGCTGATCGGGTCGCTGGCCGGGCCGCAGGCGGGCATGGCCCAGCCCCGGGGCCAGATCGGCCCCGATGATCTGGCCACACTTCCGCCTGCTGATATCGTCATTCTGGGGGAGGTGCATGACAATCCCGCCCATCACCGCAATCAGGCCACCGCCGTCGCCGCGATTCGGCCCGCCGCACTGGTGTTTGAGATGTTCGGGCCGGATCAGGCCGCCCGTGCCACCGATGTGCCGCGCGATGATGCCGGGGCGATGGCGGCGGCCCTGGGCTGGGAGGGCGGTGGCTGGTCGGATTTCGCGCTTTATCATCCCATCCTTGCCGCTGCCCCCGGGGCCGCGATCTATGGGGCCGCCCTGCCGCGAGACATGGTGCGCCGTGCCATGACCGATGGCGCAGCGGCGGTCTTTGGCGATAATGCGGCAGTTTACGGGCTGGACCAGCCGCTGCCCCCCGATCTTCAGGCCGCGCGGGAGGCCGAACAGCAGGCCGCGCATTGCAATGCGCTGCCCGAGGCGATGCTGCCCGGCATGGTGGCCGCGCAGGCGCTGCGCGATGCCGCCTTTTCACGAACCGCCCTGACCGCGCTGGCCGAAACCGGCGGTCCGGTTGTGGTGATCGCGGGATCGGGTCATGCCGACCGCGACCGTGGGATGCCGGCTTTCCTGACCCGGGCCGCCCCCGATGTCACCCTGCTGTCACTGGGTCAGGTCGAGGCGCCCGCCGCCGCCCTGCAGCCCTATGATCTGTGGATCGTGACCGATGCCGCACCGCGTGACGACCCCTGCGCTGCCTTCCAGCCGCCCGCCGCCCCGCAGCAGGGCGGTTGAGTTCACCCCCGGCGCCCCGTAAAGCTGGGCAGAGGATTGTGCAGGGGGCAATGATGCTGGCAGGCAAGCGGGTACTTCTGATCCTTGGCGGCGGGATCGCGGCCTACAAGGGGCTGGATCTGATCCGCCGCCTGCGTGAACGCGGGGCTGCGGTGACGCCGGTCCTGACGCGTGCGGGGGCTGAATTTGTCACCCCGCTTTCCGTGGCCGCCCTTGCAGGCGCGCCCGTGCATCAGGATCTGTTCGACCTGACCGCCGAGGCGGAAATGGGGCATATCCAGTTGTCGCGCTCCGCCGATCTGCTGGTCGTGGCCCCGGCCACCGCCGATCTGATGGCAAAACTGGCGCAGGGGCGGGCGGATGATCTGGCCTCGACCCTGCTTCTGGCCACCGATACGCCGGTTCTGATCGCGCCTGCGATGAATGTGCGGATGTGGGACCACCCGGCGACGCAGCGCAATCTGGCGGTGATACGCGGGGACGGGGTGTCCGTTGTCGGCCCGAATGAGGGCGACATGGCCTGCGGCGAATACGGGCCGGGGCGCATGGCCGAACCGCTGGAGATCGCCGCCGCCATCGAGGCGCGGCTTGCGGCCATGGCCGGAGGGCGGCCCCTGCAGGGGCGGCATGTGCTGGTCACCTCGGGGCCGACGCATGAACCGATTGATCCGGTGCGCTATATCGCGAACCGGTCCTCGGGAGCCCAGGGCACGGCAATTGCGGCGGCGTTGCGCGATCTGGGGGCGAATGTCACCTTCATCACCGGCCCCGCCACGATGCCACCGCCCGCCGGTGTGACCGTGATTGCGGTTGAAACGGCGGCCCAGATGATGACCGCCGTGACTGCGGCCCTGCCCGCCGATGCCGCCGTGATGGCCGCTGCCGTGGCCGACTGGCATGTCGCCAATGCAGGCGCGCAGAAGATGAAGAAGGACGGATCGGGCCGTGCTCCGGCGTTGGACTTTGCCGAGAATCCGGACATTCTGGCTACCGTCTCCCGCGCGGCGGACCGGCCCCGTCTGGTCGTGGGTTTTGCCGCCGAGACGGAAAACGTGATCGACCATGCCAGCGCGAAACGGCTGCGCAAGGGCTGTGACTGGATCCTTGCCAATGATGTCAGCCCCGCGACCGGCATCATGGGCGGCAGTGAAAACGCCGTGACTTTGATCACCGCCGACGGGGCCGAGGACTGGCCGCGCATGGGCAAGGCCGAGGTGGCGCGCAGGCTTGCTGCGCGGATTGCGGAGGCGCTGACATGACCAGCTCCCTTCCTGTGCTGCGCGTCTTACATGAGGACTGGGCCGATCCCGGCCTGCCCTTGCCGCGCTATGAAACCGCAGGGGCAGCGGGCGCCGATATCCGCGCCAATCTTCCCGCCGATCTGCGCGAAAGCGGCATCACGCTGGCACCGATGGAACGGCGGATCTGCCCGACGGGCCTGCGCGTCGCGATCCCCGATGGCTATGAAATGCAGATCCGGCCCCGGTCGGGCCTCGCGCTGAAACATGGCATCACCCTGCCCAACACGCCCGGCACCATCGACAGCGATTATCGCGGGCCTCTGGGCGTGGCGCTGGTCAATCTGGGGGCGGAACCCTATGTCATCCATCATGGCGACCGGATCGCGCAGATGATCGTGGCCCCGGTCGTGCAGGTGCGGTTTCAGATCGTGACCGAACTGGATGAGACGGCGCGCGGGACGGGCGGTTTCGGCTCGACCGGCAGGGCATGAAGGCGCGACGCGGCGCGCAGGCGGGCAGGATGCGATGATCGGCCTTCTGGGGTTCGGGGTGATCTGGGCGCTGGCGCGCTGGCGGCCTGGGCTGGTGCCGGGGCTGCCGCTGGCGCTGATCTGGTGGGGGATGTTGCTGCTGGTCCATGCGCCGCTGATCGCCCAGCCCAATCCGGTGGCCGGGTTTCTGGGGGGTGATTTCCGCGCATGGCTGCTGTTCGGGGCGCTGCTGGCCTTGATTCTGGCCTATCGGCGCGGTCTGGCGGCACTGCACCGCCGTGCGGCGGGGGCAGCGGCGCAGGCCGGGACAGACAAAGCCCCGAGTGCAGTCAACGCCGTGCCCGCCTTCACCGCGCCCGCCTTCACCGCGACCGAGCTTGAGCGCTATTCCCGCCATATCATGCTGCGTGAGATTGGCGGAACCGGGCAGAAACGGCTGAAATCGGCGCGGGTGCTGGTCGTGGGGGCCGGGGGGCTGGGCAGTCCGGTCCTTTTGTATCTTGCGGCGGCGGGGGTGGGGCGCATCACGGTGATCGACCCGGACCGCGTGGAAAACTCAAACCTGCAGCGGCAGGTCATCCATCGCGATGACAGCCTTGGCCAGCCCAAGGTGCAATCTGCGGCTGACGCGATGCGCGCGCTCAACCCCTTTGTCGAAATCGTGACCCATATCGGCAGGCTGGATGAAGACAGCCGCGACCTGCTGGATGGGCAGGATCTGATCCTCGACGGAACCGACAATTTCGACACACGATACGGTGTGAACCGTTGGGCGGTAGCGGCGGGCAAGCCTTTGATTTCTGGCGCGATCACGCAATGGGAAGGGCAGATCGGCCTTTATGATCCGGCGCGCGGCGGGCCCTGTTACGAATGCGTCTTTCCAACCCGTCCCGCCCCGGGGCTGGTGCCGACCTGCGCCGAGGCCGGGGTGGCTGGACCGCTGCCCGGCGTTATCGGCGCGATGATGGCGCTGGAGGCGGTGAAACATCTGACCGGGGCGGGGCAGGGGCTGCGCGGGCGGCTGATGATCCATGACGCGCTTTATGCCGAGACGCGGATGATCGGCACCCGCCCGCGCGCCGACTGCCCTGTCTGTGCCGGGCGTGGGGTCGTTTAAAACCCCGTCAAGGGCAGGGCTGGACCTTACCGGGCAGGATGCCTAGCTTGCCGGGCAAAGGAGATTACCCATGACCAACCCGCTTTTGTCCTCTTGGGACGCGCCTTTCGGTCTGCCGCCCTTCGATC
This sequence comes from Szabonella alba, assembly GCF_016765775.1. GTDB lineage: Bacteria > Pseudomonadota > Alphaproteobacteria > Rhodobacterales > Rhodobacteraceae > Szabonella > Szabonella alba. The sequence goes on from NZ_JAESVN010000001.1 coordinate 475,714, forward strand.
TGATCGAGGACGCGCATTTCGCTCCGGCCTTTGACGCCGCATTGGCCGAGGCCCGCACCCGCATCGCCGCGATTGCCGAAGATCCTGCCGCGCCGAATTTCGAAAACACCATTGCGGCGCTGGAGCAGGCATCGGGCCTTCTGGACCGGGTGGCCGGCGTTTTCTACAATGTCGCAGGCGCTGACAGCACCGAGACGCGCGAGGCGCTGCAACGCGATCTGGCCCCGAAGATGAGCGCCTATTCGTCCGAAATCACCGGCAATGCGGCGCTGTTCGCACGGATCGAAACCCTGTGGCAGGATCGTGCCGCGTTGGATCTGGATGCTGAACAGGCCCGGGTGCTGGAGCTTTACCACCGCATGTTTGTGCGCGCAGGCGCCCGCCTGACGGGGGATGAGGCCGCGCGGATGAAAGCGGTGAAATCGCGTCTGGCAACCCTTGGCACCAGCTTCAGCCAGAACCTGCTGGCCGAGGAACGCGGCTGGTTCATGGATGTGACTGAGGCGGATCTTGAAGGTCTGCCCGATTTCGTGACCGATGCCGCGCGTGCGGCCGGGGCGGAACGCGGGCGGCCCGGACCGGCCATCACGCTGAACCGGTCGCTGATCGTGCCTTTCCTGCAGTTTTCGCCGCGCCGCGACCTGCGCCAGCGCGCCTATGCGGCTTGGGTGGCCCGGGGTGAGAATGGCAATGACCACGACAACCGTGCCATTGCTGCCGAGATCCTTGCGCTGCGGGCCGAGCGGGCCACCCTGCTGGGCTATGCCGATTTCGCCAGTTACAAGCTGGAAACCGAAATGGCGGGCCATCCCGGCGCGGTGCGCGATTTGCTGATGCGGGTCTGGAAACCGGCCCGGGCGGCGGCGGGGGCGGATGCCGAAATCCTGACGGCGATGATGGCCTCCGAGGGCATCAACGGCCCGCTGGAGCCCTGGGACTGGCGCTACTATGCCGAAAAGCGCCGCAAGGCCGAGCATGATCTGGATGAGGCAGCGCTGAAACCCTATCTGGGGCTTGAGGCGATGCTGGGCGCGATGTTCGATTGCGCGACGCGGTTGTTCGGGCTGGAGTTTCGCCCGCTGGATCTTGCGCTGTATCACACGGATGCGCGGGCGTGGGAGGTGACCCGGCAGGGCCGTCATGTCGCGGTCTTCATCGGCGACTACTTTGCCCGCTCCTCGAAACGCTCGGGCGCATGGTGTTCGGCGATGCGCAGCCAGCGCAAACTGGGTGGCGATGTGCGTCCCGTCGTCGTCAATGTCTGCAATTTCGCCAAGGGCGATCCGGCACTGCTGTCCTGGGATGATGCCCGGACATTGTTCCATGAATTCGGCCATGCGCTGCATCAGATGCTGTCGGATGTGACCCATGAATTCATCTCGGGCACCTCGGTCGCACGCGATTTCGTCGAATTGCCCAGCCAGCTTTATGAACACTGGCTGTCGGTGCCGGAAGTGCTGGAACGCCATGCCCGCCACTGGAAGACGGGCGCGCCGATGCCTGCTGATTTGCGCGAACGCCTGCTGGCGGCGCAGACCTTCGATCAGGGCTTTTCCACGGTGGAATATCTGGCCTCGGCGCTGGTCGATCTGGGCTTTCATGAAGGTCCGGCCCCCGCCGATCCGATGGCGCGGCAGGCCGAAATTCTGGCCGCACTGGACATGCCGCGCGCGATCCGCATGCGCCATGCAACCCCGCATTTCGCGCATGTCTTTTCCGGCGACGGCTATTCTGCGGGATATTACAGCTATATGTGGTCCGAAGTCATGGATGCCGATGCCTTTGCCGCCTTTGAGGAGGCGGGTGACGTGTTTGACCCCGCGACAGCGGCGCGGCTGGAAAAATTCATCCTGTCGGCAGGCGGATCGCGTGAGGCGGATGCGCTTTACCGCGAATTCCGTGGACGGATGCCGGGGGTGGAGCCGCTGCTGAAAGGGCGCGGGCTGGTCGAACCGGCCTGAGACGGGGCTGCCCTGCATGCCGTGAGCGAAAAGTGGGGGCTGCCCCCCCGGTCGGTGCTGGCTGGATGCGACAGGCAAAGGCGGCTATAGCCCGGACGGAACGGGACATGCGGGAGGGCAGGCGATGCGCGCCGATCAGGATGAAGCGACAGGTGGGCCGAAGGAAGCGCAGGCACCGGGGGCGCAGGACCATGACGCCACAGAGCACGCTGTTTTCGGGCGCACCAGCGAAGGCGATCTGATCCTTGCACGGCTGATGCCCTCACCGGCGCGGCGCGTCATCGGGGCGGTCATCCTGTTTTCGCTGGGCCTGTTCGTTCTGTATCTGGCCCTGTGGCAGGCGCCCGAGGGGCTGCTGCTGCGGTTGTTCCTGCTGATCTTCGCGCTGTCGGTCCTGTTCGGTTGCCTCCGCCTCTGGCAGGCGACCGAGCGGGGGCTTGAACTGACGCCGCGCGAATTGCGGGAGACGGGCGGGCGGCGGCTTGCGTTGGTGGCGCAGATGCAGGACGCGTCACGCGGGGCCTTTGCCTTCAAGCCCTCAAACGGGTTCATGGTGCGGCTGGACGCCCCCGGTGCCACCGTCTGGGCACCGGGCCTGTGGTGGCGGTTGGGGCGGCGGCTGGGCGTCGGGGGCGTCACCTCGGCCAGTGAGGCGCGGTTCATGGCCGAACAGATCAACACGCTGATCGCGGCGCGGGCTCAATCCCGGACCGAACAGGATTAAACCGGCCCCTCGGCGCCGGGATCAGGAACAGGAATACCCCGTATGGCAGATCCGCGTGAGGAAACGCGGGCGCGTCACGATGAACTGTTCGATATCGGTCGGGCTGAGCCCGAAGCGCAGTGCCGGGATATAGGGTACTTCCGTCTCAACCAGAATTGCGCTGTCGCCATCCGCCATTTCGGGCAGGGCCCCGGTCAGTTCGGCAATCGTGCCGGTGGTCAGCGCGGGCTTGCCGGGCATGTCGCTGTTCGACCAGATCACCTCATACCGGTTTCTGTTTTCGCTCCACCGGTAGGAGGTGATGCGCATGGTGGCATCCTGGTCGTCATCCAGCAGATAGGCCAGGGTGCTGCGCATCCCGTTCAGATAGGCGTTGTTCACCGAACCCTGCTGGCGTGAGATCAGGTCCGAAATCGTATAGGAGGCCTTTTGCACCGTATTGATCGTGCGATAGACATCCCAATAGGCGAACAGCGCCGCATGGGCCCAGATCAGCACGGGAAGGACGATCACCGCTTCCAGCGTGACGCTGCCCCGGTCATCCCGGGCGAAACGGCGAAACGGATGGCGAAGGCGTGTCAGCATGCGCGCTCTCATCTGGGTTCGTTCACGAAGGCAGAGCTTGCAACAAGCCCGTAAGCGCCGCCCGAATCCTTGGGCAGGCGAAGGCCGATGCCGGTGGTCGGAAACATCGCATCCTGCGCCACGCAGACGCGGACCAGCATGATCTGATGCGGCTGTCCGGGGTTGAAATTGTTGGGCGGGTTGATCTCTTCCTCACGGTTGACGCAGCCCGTCCGCGTATTCGGGAAGGCCCATGTGACCGTGCTGACCGGCTGCATCTCGACATGGATATTGGTCATGCAATCCTTCAGGATCACGCTGCCCCGGCAGACCTCGGACTTGATGAGATCGGCATCGGGATTGGTGAACTGACCCAGCCGCAATTCGCGCATCGTCATATCCAGGGATCGTTCCAGCATGATGAAACGCGTCATCAGCAAGCCCGCCTCGAAGGCCGACATGAAGATCAGCAGCAGAACCGGAAGCACCAGCACGAATTCCAGCGAGGCGACGCCCCGGCGGTCGCGCCAGATCCGGCGGCGCAGCATTGCCGCCAGCCGTCGCAACCCGCGTGATGGCCCGGTTCGGGGCGCGGGAGGCGTGGGGTCGGAAAGCATGGTCATTGGGTCAGCCTCAGCTGGCTGATATTATTGGCAATTGCGCGGAAGGCGGTGCGAAGCTCAAGCCCCTCGACATCGAAGAAATGGCTTTCCGAGGTGGAACAGTTGCGGATCTGATTGGCGCCGTTTGACGATTCCAGTTCAAAGGCGATGCCATAGATGATGATGCCGTTGTTCTTGGCCAGATTGCAGACATCCTGCAGACGATTGTCCATCGTGTTGGTCGGGGTCTGTGACCGGAACCTGTTGAGCCAGATCGTATACTGGTTGGTGCCTGTCGCGCGTGCATAAAGCTGCCATGCGACCCATTGAACAGGATAATCCTGCCAGACCTCTGGCCAACTCAGACGGGTGGCCGATCCGCCTCCGGTGTTCCACGGACTGCTGCGCCATTCGTCGCGATGCGGCACCCAGTATTGATTGTAACCGGGGGGACGGACAGACAGATGCCCGTCGCCGCGACTGCGCCATATGTCCGAATTTCCGCTGCGATAAGTGTCGTTCAGCGCCTCGAAGGCGAAATGTTCGCCATCGGTCATCAGCACGATCACTTTCATCGCGTCCTCGGCCGAGAAATCCAGCGGCCGCCCGTCAAATTCATCGGGCACGATGTTGCGGTTGCGCAGATTGGTCACCATCTGACGCGAGTTCGGGGACAGAAGGTTCAGGCCCCATTTGAGCCCCAGATCAATCGATGTCGCGCCGACCGCGACCAGATTGTTGATGTAGCCGGTAAGCTGGCCGACATCATTCTGCAGCGGCCGGATGATATTCGCCGCAATCGGCTGGCACCAGACATTCAGGAAATTGCCATTGCCTTGGGTAAAGCTCGGGCTGGACCGCCAGCGGTTATCGCGTGTCGTTGCGGTGAAACTGTCGAAGAACCCGGCCTGCGGAAAGGCCGTGTTCGTCGGGATATGATGCGAATTATAGGTCCATTGCGGCAAGTCGAGGCAATGGCTGTTGGGATAGTTGTGCTGGTGGCTGACGGTATATTGATCCATCAGATCCGGCCCCAGATTGACCTGCCCGTTATAGGGCACCAGCGAGATCGAGATGCGGTCCTCGATATCGTTTTCCAGCACGGTCTCGACGAATTCGGTGGCCGCATCCTTGAGGTTCTGGAATTTCTGCGGATTGGAGGATTGGTTCGGGTAAAGCACCATCGACCGCGAAACATCCAGCACCATGGACACCTCGACATTGGTGATGCGCTGTTCGGCCTCGGATCCCGCAACCGCCTGCAGATTGTCGATGCCCACCAGATGCATCAGGAAGGTCGGCACATCGGCCGAGGCCCGCGCGCGCACCTGACGGAAGTTCAGCCCCTCGGGTGCCTCGACCTCGTCCAGATACTGCTCCATCCCGGCCTTGGTGAAGTAGTCGTTCACCACGTCCTCGGCGTCCAGCCGCTGGGTCATGCTGGCGGCGGCCAGAACCGACCGGTCCAGCGTCTGCTGCATCTTGGTGCGCTGCTGTTCGAACCGCATCAGATCGACGGCCACGCCGCCCATCATGCACATCAGCAGAAAGAGGAACATCGTGAAGATCAGCAGCACGCCATCCTCGTCGCGGGAAAAGCGGCGCAGCGACTGGCTCAGGGACTGGCGCAGGGATCGCATGACATGGCGATACATCGCCCGGCATCCCGACGTCATCGCGACCGCAACTGGGGAAAGCGCCCCCCTGTCCTTGCCTTGCAGCATCATTCCCCGTTCCTCACACAGTCTCTGGCCTGCCCTGATCCGATGCCCTGTCGCACCGGTCGCCCAAAGGCGGCCAAACCCACTTACCCAAGGGTGATATGTCCTGATTTATCTGGCGGAATTAAGGCAAATCGGCAGGTTTTGGCTGAAGAACCGGAAAGGCCGGAAACGACCAGCGATGGTGATCGGGTATTGTTCGCAAAGCCGGAACAGGCGCATCCGTCCAGTGGTGATGCAGGGGGCTGCGGCGGCGCGGAACCTCAGGGCGGCTTCAGGCCGGAAAAGGTCCGATTCGGCCTTCCCGTCGCCGCCTGCTGTGCCGCAGGCCTCGGTCCTGGGGCGCCGTTCGCGACAGTTCCTGTCGCAAGGGGGCTAGGAAATCCGCGAGCCGCGTTGGATAGTGCGCAGCATCGGAACGGCGGATCGTGTCGGAGGGGTGATGCAGTATTCAGGGTTCAGGGTCATTGCCGAAGGCCTGTTCGGCAATCGCGGCTGGAAACCCGCATGGCGCGACCCCACACCGAAACCGGCCTATGATGCCATCATCATCGGGGGCGGCGGGCATGGGCTGTCCACCGCCTATTACCTTGCCAAGAACCACGGCCTGACCAATATCGCGGTGCTGGAAAAGGGCTGGATCGGTTCAGGCAATATCGGGCGCAACACGACCATCGTGCGGGCAAACTACTTCCTGCCGGGCAATTCGGAATTCTATTCCCATTCGCTGAAGCTCTGGGAAGGGCTGGAGGCGGATCTGAACTACAACGTGATGCACAGCCAGCGCGGGCTGATCAACCTGTTCCATTCCGACGGGCAGCGCGACGCTTTCGCGCGGCGCGGCAATGCGATGGTCAATCAGGGCGATGATGCGGAACTTCTGGACCGCGAGGGCGTGCGCGCGCATCTGCCCTATCTGGATTTCGAACAGACCCGTTTCCCGATCTATGGCGGGCTCTTGCATCGTCGCGGCGGCACCGCCCGTCATGATGCGGTGGCCTGGGGCTATGCACGGGCCGCTGACCGGCGCGGCGTGGATCTGATCCAGAATTGTGAGGTGACGGGGATTGATATCGAGAATGGCCGCGTCACCGGTGTGCAGACCACACGCGGCGCGATCCGTGCGAAAAAGGTGGGCATCGTCGTTGCGGGCCGCTCCAGTCAGGTCGCGGCCATGGCCGGGCTGCGCCTGCCGATTGAAAGCCATATCCTGCAGGCCTTCGTGACCGAGGGGCTGAAACCCGTGATCGACCATGTCATCAGCTTCGGTATGGGCCATTTCTATATCAGCCAGTCCGACAAGGGTGGCCTTGTCTTCGGCGGCGATCTGGATTTCTACGCCTCTTACGCCGCGCGCGGCAATCTGCCCATGGTCGAACATGTGATGGAGGCGGGCATGACGCTGATGCCGATGATCGGGCGGGCGAAACTGCTGCGGTCCTGGGGGGGCATCATGGATATGTCGCCCGATGGTTCACCGATCATCGACAAGACGCCGGTGGACGGGCTTTATCTCGATTGCGGCTGGAATTACGGCGGGTTCAAGGCGGTCCCGGCCTCGGGCTGGACGATGGCGCATCTGATGGCGACCGATCAGCCACATGAGGTCGCGCGCCGCTTCCGGCTGAACCGTTTCGCCACCGGCCATCTTCTGGATGAAGAAGGCACCGGCAGCCAGCACAACCTGCATTGATGCCATGACCCGATCCGCATTCATCTTGGCCGAAATACCTCGGGGTGAGGCCTGCAAGGGCCGAGGGGCAGCGCCCCTTTCCCCGCCCAAGCACAAGGAGCGCGCCCCATGCGCCTGACCTGCCCGCTTTGCGGCCCGCGCGACCGGCGTGAATTCTACTATTACGGCGCTGCCGATTATCTGAACCGCCCGGCGGGGGGGGATCCGGCCGAATGGGATGCCTATCTGCATCTGCGCGACAACCCGGCGGGCCAGACGCGGGATCTTTGGTATCATGAAACCGGCTGTGCGCAGTGGTTGCTGGTCACGCGCGACACCGTCACCCATTCGATTTCCGATGTGGCACTGGTGGCGGCGGGCGGAGCCTCCGGCGGAGGTATTGCGGCCAAGGTGAAACCGGAGGGCAGCGCATGAGAATCGCGGGCAAGGGTCTGATCGACCGCAACCGGGCGCTGCGCTTCCGCTTTGACGGGCGCGATTACGCCGGCCATCCCGGCGATACGCTGGCCTCGGCGCTGCTGGCCAATGGCGTGCGGCTGGTCGGGCGCAGTTTCAAATATCATCGGCCGCGCGGCATCTGGTCAGCGGGGTCGGAAGAACCCAATGCGCTGGTCGAGATCATCGAGGACCGCCAGCAGACCCCGAATGTCCGCGCCACGATGCAGGAGCTGTTCGAGGGGCTGGAGGCGAAAAGTCAGAACCGCTGGCCCAGCCTGAAACATGATCTGCTGGCGGTGAACGATCTTGCAGCCCCGTTCCTGAGCGCGGGATTTTACTACAAGACCTTCATGTGGCCGCGCGCCTTCTGGGAACGGCTTTATGAACCGGTGATCCGCCGCGCGGCGGGTCTGGGCAGCCTGTCGGGCCAGCATGATGAGGGGCATTTTGAAAAGGCCCATGCCTTTTGCGACCTGCTGGTGATCGGGGCAGGGCCTGCGGGTCTGATGGCGGCGCTGACGGCAGGGCGCGCGGGGGCAAAGGTGATCCTTGCCGATGAAGGGGCGGCGATGGGCGGACAACTTTTGTCCGATGCGCGGCCCATCGACGGTAAGCCGGCGGCGGATTGGGTGGCGGATGTTCTGGCGGAACTGGCCAGCCTGCCCAATATCCGCCTGATGCCGCGCACCACGGTCACCGGGGCCTATGACCACGGCACCTATGGCGCGCTGGAACGGGTGGGGCTGCATCTGCCCGACCAGCCCAACCTGCCGCGCGAATGTTTCTGGCGCATCGTCGCGAAGGCGGCAGTGCTGACCACGGGGGCGACCGAACGCGGCATCGCCTTTGCCGACAATGACCGTCCCGGCATCATGGCAGCCTCGGCAGTGCGCAGCTATCTGAACCGCTATGGCGTTGCGGCGGGCGCGCGCGTCGCGCTTTTCGCCAGCAATGACGATGCCCGCCGCACCGCGCGCGATCTGATGGCTGCAGGCGTCACGGTTGCCGCGATCATCGACCCGCGCCCCGATGCCTCGGTGCTGGAGGACTGTCCGGTGCTGACCGGTGCCACCGTGACCGGCACGCGCGGACGCCATGGATTGCGCGAGATCACCGTCGCCCATGCCGGGGGCGAAAGCCGGATCGAGGCCGATTGTCTTGCGGTTTCCGGCGGCTGGAACCCGGCGCTGCATCTGACCTGCCATATGAATGGCCGCCCGGTCTGGGATGCGGGGCTTGCGGCCTTCCTGCCCTCGCCGGGGGCGGTGACGGGGCTTCATCCGGCAGGGGCGGTGGCGGGACGCTATGACACGCTGGCCTGTCTGTCTGACGGGGCCGAAACCGCGCGCCTGATACTGGCGGAGCTCGGCATCAAGGCCGTTCTGCCGGATCTGCCCGCCGCCGAGGATGCGCCCCATGCCCATGCGCCGCTCTGGTCCGTTCCGGGCAAGCGGCGGGCATGGCTGGACCTTGCCAATGACGTGACGGTCAAGGATGTCGCGCTTTCCGCACAGGAGGGCTTCCGCTCGGTCGAGCATATGAAACGCTACACGACGCAAGGCATGGCGCCCGATCAGGGCCGGAATTCCAATGTCGCAGCCCTTGCGGTGCTGGCCGATTTGACCGGGCGCGGCATCCCGGAAACGGGCACCACCACCTTCCGCCCGCCCTATTCGCCGGTCTCCATCGCAGCCCTTGGCGCGGGGGGGCGGGGCGCGGGCTTTGCGCCGCAACGCTTCCTGACTTCGCATTCGGCATCGGTTGAACGGGCCGCCCCGATGATCGAGGCGGGGCTGTGGTATCGCCCTTCCTACTTCCCGAAACCGGGGGAAAGCACATGGCGCGAATCCTGCGACCGTGAGGTGCAGATGGTGCGCAACACGGTCGGGGTCTGCGATGTCTCGACCCTTGGCAAGATCGACCTGCAAGGGGCTGATGCCGCGCGTTTTCTGGATTTCGTCTACACCAATACCTTTTCAACCCTGCCGGTGGGCAAGGTCCGCTATGGGCTGATGCTGCGTGAGGACGGGCAGGTGCTGGATGACGGCACCACGGCGCGGCTGGGGGAAAACCATTTCCTGATGACCACGACCACGGCGGCGGCGGGGCTGGTGATGCGGCATCTCGATTTCCTGCATCAGGCCTTCTGCGCGCATTGGGATCTGCGGTTCATTTCCGTGACCGAAAACTGGGCGCAATTCGCCGTGGCGGGGCCGCAGGCGCGGCGGCTTCTGGACAGTCTGCTGGATGCGCCAGTGGATCTTCCCTTCATGGGCTGCGGTGCGGTCTCGGTTGCGGGTGTTGCGGCACGGCTGTTCCGCATCTCGTTTTCCGGTGAACAGGGTTATGAAATCGCCGTGCCTGCCCGCTATGGCGAGGCGCTGTTCCGCGATCTGGTGGCCCGGGCCGAAACGCTGGGCGGCGGGCCGTACGGGATGGAGGCGCTGAATGTGCTGCGCATCGAAAAGGGCTTCATCACCCATGCCGAGATCCATGGCCGCGTGACCGCTTTCGACATCGGTGCAGAGCGCATGATCAGCGCGAAAAAGGATTGCGTCGGCAAGGCGGCGGCGCTGCGTCCGGGACTTCTGGGGCCGGAGCGGGAACAGATGGTCGGGCTGCGCCCGGTCAATGATGCGCCGATCACGGCAGGCGCGCATCTATTCACCCCGGGGGATGAGGTGGGCCGGGTCAACGATCAGGGCTATGTCACCTCGGTCGGCTATTCGCCGACGATGGGCGGCTGGCTGGGCATTGGGTTTCTGAAGAATGGCCGCGCGCGGCATGGTGAAATGGTGCGCCTTGTCGATCATCTGCGTGGGATCGACCTTTTGTGCACGGTGGCGGACCCGGTTTTCCACGATCCGCAGGGGGAAAAGCTGCGTGGCTGATCTTATCGCGAAATCGCCTCTCGACGGGGCAAGCATCACGATCGGCGCGCTGACGCTGGCCGAATTTGACGCAGGAAGAATCACCTCGGTGGCCCCCCTTCAGGGGCAGGAGGCGGCGCTGGCCAAGGCCTTTGCACCGCTGGGGCTGGCCTTCCCCGCGCCGAACCGGGTCAGCACCGGCAAGGATGCGCGGCTGGTCTGGACCTCGCGCGGGCAGGCCTTTCTGTTCGGGGCCGCGCCTGCGGGACTGGAGGCCCATGCCGCGCTGACCGATCAAAGCGATGGCTGGGCCACGCTGCGCCTGACCGGCGCAGGGGCGGCTGCGGCGCTGATGCGGCTGGTGCCGCTGGATCTTGAGGCGATGGCGGTGGAAGAGGCCGCGCGCGCCCCCCTGGGCCATATGCAATCCATCCTGATCCGAGTTGAAGACGGGTTCGAGATCCTCGTTTTCCGGTCGATGGCACGCACCCTGTGGCATGAAGTCGAGACCGCGATGAAATCGCTGGCCGCGCGGGCGCAGATCTGATGCTGACCAAAACCGATCTGACAGAGACCGATCTGGCCGAAATCCGCGCCTTCCGCCATGACCTGCACCGCCACCCCGAGGTGTCAGGCGCCGAGAGCAAGACGGCTGCGCGGGTGCTGGCCCATCTGGCCCCGACCCGGCCCGACCATGTGCTGACCGGCCTTGGTGGGCATGGGGTTGCGCTGGCCTATGACATGGCCGCCCCCGGGCCGACCGTGATGATCCGGGCCGAGCTTGACGCCCTGCCGATCACCGAATTGTCGGAGGCGCCCCATGCCTCCAGCTTGCCCGGCACGGGGCATCTTTGTGGGCATGACGGGCATATGGCGATCCTTGCCGCGACCGCGCGCCTGATCCGCCGCCACCCACCTGCGCGGGGGCGCGTTCTGCTGCTGTTCCAGCCTGCCGAGGAAACCGGCGCGGGGGCGGCGGCGGTGCTGGCCGATCTTGCCTTTGGCGGGGTGGCGCCTGACTGGGCCTTGTCGCTGCACAACATGCCGGGCCTGCCACGCGGCGCGGCGCTTTTGGCAGAGGGGCCCGCGAATTGTGCTTCGATGGGGTTGCGGCTGAGCTTTGGCGGCAAGACCGCCCATGCCGCACAGCCCGAAACCGGGTTGTCGCCCGCGACCGCCCTTGCCCGGCTGATCCCTGCGCTGACCGCCCTTGGCCCGGGGGGTGCCATGGGGCCGGATTTCCGTCTGGTCACGATCACCCATGCAAGGCTGGGCGAACCCGCCTTTGGCATCGCCCCCGGTGAGGCAGAGCTTTGGGCGACCCTGCGCAGCCGCGATGACGGGCCCATGGCGGCCCTGCTGGCCGAGGCGACGGCGCTTGCCCAAGCGGCGGCAGAGGCGGACGGTCTGACGCTGGAGATCTCGCATCACGATGTCTTTGCGGCCTGCGCCAACCATCCGCAGGCCACCGCCGTTCTGGAAGGGGCGGCACAGGCGACGGGGCTTGCCTTGCGGACCGATGGCCTGCCCTTCCGCGCCTCCGAGGATTTCGGGCGTTTCGCAGCACTTTGCCCCTCGGCCATGCTGTTTCTGGGCGCGGGCGAAGGTCACCCGGCCCTGCACAATCCCGATTACGACTTTCCCGATGCGCTGATCGCCGAAGGGGCGGCGCTGTTCGATCATGCGATCCGCCAGATTCTTGATTGATCCTGTCGCCTTGGCTTAAATACCGGGGCGGGGATGCGGGGGCGCGAAGCCCCCGCTTGCGTTGCGGCCACTGGACGAAACCCCTGCAAGGACCGATATAGGAAGGCATGAGCCTTCCACCCGGTTTCCTTGATGAACTACGCACCCGCATCTCGCTGTCGCAGGTGGTCGGGCGCAAAGTTACATGGGATATGCGCAAATCCAATCAGGGCAAGGGCGACTGGTGGGCGCCCTGTCCGTTCCATCAAGAAAAATCCGCGTCTTTCCATGTGGATGACCGTAAGGGATTTTATTACTGCTTTGGCTGTCACGCCAAGGGCGATGCGCTGACCTTCCTGCGCGAATCGGAAAACCTGTCCTTCATGGAATCGGTCGAGACATTGGCGCGCGAGGCCGGGATGACCATGCCCGCCCGTGATCCGGTTGCCGCACAAAAGGCCGACCGGCGCAGCCAGCTGGCCGAAGTGATGGAGGACGGGCTGCAGCATTACCGGATGCAGCTTTCGACCGTTACCGCCCGCACTGCGCGCGACTATCTGGACCGGCGCGGCCTTGATGCGGGCGCGCAGGAGCGCTGGCAGATCGGCTGGGCGCCGGACCAGCGGCAGGCGCTGTTCACCGCCCTGCAGCAAAAGGGGCACAGCCCCGATCTGATCGTGGCCTCGGGGCTTTGTGCCAAGGCCGATGACGGTTCGATCTATGACCGGTTCCGGGGGCGCATCATCTTTCCGATCCGCGACGGGCGGGGCCGCGCGATCAGCCTTGGCGGGCGTTCGCTGGATCCGAATGCGCGGGCGAAATACCTCAACGGTCCGGAAACCGAGCTGTTCGACAAGGGTCGCAATCTGTTCAATCTGGCCCGCGCGCGGGAGGCGGCAGGCAAGGGCCAGACGCTGATCGTGGCCGAGGGCTATATGGATGTGATCGCGCTGTCCGAGGCGGGGTTCGGCGCGACGGTGGCCCCGCTGGGCACTGCTGTCACCGAGGAACAGCTGCGGCTGATCTGGCGCATCCATGATGAACCGGTGATCGCGCTGGACGGTGATGCGGCGGGGATCCGCGCGGCGCTGCGCGTGGTCGATCTGGCGCTGCCGCTGCTGGAGGCGGGCAAGGGGCTGCGTTTCGCGGTGCTTCCGGCGGGGCTGGACCCCGATGACCTGATCCGGGCCGAGGGGGCTGCGGCCATGCAGGCCGTGATCGAGGCGGCGCAACCCATGGTCACCCTGCTGTGGCAGCGCGAGACCGAGGGCCGGGTCTTTGACAGTCCCGAACGGCGGGCATCGCTGGACAAATCCCTGCGCGCGGTGCTGATGCGGATTCAGGACCCGTCGCTGCGCAGTCATTACGGCGAGGAGATGAAACGCCTGCGGCGCGGGATCTTCGGGCAAAGTTTCGGGCAGGGCTTCGCGCAGGGCGGCGGCTTCGGGCAGGGCGGGGCTGCGGCGCAGGGCGGTCGTGGCTTCCGGCCCGGGCGGGGCAACTGGCAGGGCGGCGGGAAATGGTCGCCCCCCGCGATCCCCAGTCCGACGACCCGCAGTTCGGTGCTCGCCTCGAACCTGTCCGAGGAACGGGTGCTGGAGCAGATCGTGCTGGCCACGCTGCTGACCCATGGCGGGCTGGTCTCGGAATTCGAACCGGCATTGGACCGGCTGCGCTTTTCCGATCTGGGGGAGGAGGCGCTGAAACTGGCCATGCTGCGCCATGACGGTGAGGCGGATGGCCTGCGCGCCGCGCTGCAATCCATGCATGGCCCGGTGCTTGAAAATCTCCTTAACCAGAACCATGTGATGTCGGCACCTCCGGTTCTGAAGTCGGAGGATACCCTGTTCGCGCGCATGTGCCTTGCCGCCGATCTGGCAAAACTCGTTGCGGCGGTTGCGGCGCGCCGGGAGATCGAGGAAGCAGCCGAAGATCTGGAAGGCCTTGCCGATGAGGGTGTCACATGGCGGCTTGCCAGAACCAATGAGGCGCGCTTTGCCGCGCAGCGTGGCCCGCAGGAAGACCGCCGGTCCGGCCTTGTCGCCGAGAACGGCGTCGAGATGGACCGGGATGAGCTTGAGGAGGCCCGCAGCCTGTGGGACCGCATAAATTTCACCAAGGGAAAGCCGCGAGGATGATCCGAAATCAGGGGCCTGTCGCGGCCCGAAACCGCAGCAATGCCTGCCTGAATGCCGCATCCGCCCCTGAAAATCGACGCGGATGCCTTACACCCGCTGCGATTCGCGTTATTGATTCGGTTGCAGCAGTACTGATTCGGCCTGCAGCCCGCGTCCCTACCCATCCGAGGAGCATCCATGGCGATCAAGGATAACGACGACAACAAGACCGAAGAGGCCGAAGCCGATACCTCGCTCGACATGAGCCAGGCCGCGGTCAAGAAGATGATCGCCGACGCGCGGGAGCGTGGCTACATCACCTATGACCAGCTCAATACCGTGCTTCCCCCCGATCAGGTGTCGTCCGACCAGATCGAGGACGTGATGTCGATGCTCTCCGAGATGGGCATCCAGGTCACCGAGGAAGAAGAGATGGAGGACAGCGGCACCTCCGCAGGCGAGTTGGTGGAAACCGGCGGCGGCTCGCGTGAGATTGCCGTGTCCGGCACGACCAGTGAGACGCTGGACCGCACCGATGATCCGGTGCGCATGTATCTGCGTGAAATGGGGTCGGTCGAACTTCTGTCCCGCGAAGGCGAGATCGCGATTGCGAAACGCATCGAGGCGGGCCGCAACACGATGATTGCCGGGCTGTGTGAAAGCCCGCTGACCTTTCAGGCGATCACGATCTGGCGCGACGAACTTCTGAACGAGGATATCCTGCTGCGCGATGTGATCGACCTCGAGGCGACCTTCGGGCGCAATCTCGATGGCGACGGCGATGACGAGTTGGTGGGCGAGGGGATCGCGGGCGTCGATGTCTCGACATCTTCCGCCGCCCAGGGGCCGCGCCGCGCGGCCAGCAACGAGCCCGAGCTGGATGCCGATGGCAACCCGATCTCGCGCGCCGATGATGACGACGAGGACGACGAGGCGTCGAACATGTCGCTGGCCGCGATGGAGGCCGCGCTGAAGCCCCGCGTTCTGGAAACGCTGGAGGTGATCGCGCGCGACTATGCCACGCTGGCGGGGATGCAGGATCTGCGGATGTCGGCGACGATGAACCGCGCCGACCGCTTTTCCACGGTCGAGGAAGCCGCCTATCAGAAACTGCGTTCGGAAATCGTGCTGCTGGTCAATGAACTGCATCTGCACAACAACCGGATTGAGGCGCTGATCGATCAGCTTTACGGCATCAACCGCCGGATCATGGCGATCAATTCGGGCATGGTGAAGCTGGCCGATCAGGCCCGTATCAACCGTCGCGAATTCATCGACGAATATCAGGGCTATGAACTGGACCCGACATGGTGCGACCGGATGACGGCCAAGGATGGTCGCGGCTGGCAGTCGCTGATGGAGAAAAGCCGCGAGAAGGTCGAGGAACTGCGCGATGAGATGGCGCAGGTCGGCCAATATGTCGGCGTCGATATCTCGGAATTCCGCCGGATCGTGAATCAGGTCCAGAAGGGCGAGAAAGAGGCCCGGCAGGCCAAGAAGGAGATGGTCGAGGCCAACCTGCGTCTGGTGATCTCGATTGCCAAGAAATACACGAACCGGGGCCTGCAGTTCCTTGACCTTATTCAGGAAGGCAATATCGGCCTGATGAAGGCCGTGGACAAGTTCGAGTATCGCCGGGGCTACAAGTTCTCGACCTATGCGACATGGTGGATCCGTCAGGCGATCACGCGCAGTATTGCCGATCAGGCCCGCACGATCCGTATTCCGGTCCATATGATCGAAACGATCAACAAGCTGGTCCGCACGGGCCGGCAGATGCTGCATGAGATCGGCCGCGAACCGACGCCGGAAGAACTGGCCGAAAAGCTGCAGATGCCGCTGGAAAAGGTCCGCAAGGTGATGAAAATCGCCAAGGAGCCGATCAGCCTTGAAACGCCCATCGGCGACGAGGAAGACAGCCAGCTTGGCGATTTCATCGAGGACAAGAATGCCGTCCTGCCACTGGACAGTGCCATTCAGGAAAACCTGAAGGAAACCACGACCCGGGTTCTGGCATCCCTTACCCCGCGTGAGGAACGTGTGCTGCGGATGCGCTTTGGCATCGGCATGAACACCGACCACACGCTGGAAGAGGTGGGCCAGCAGTTCAGCGTCACGCGCGAACGGATCCGCCAGATCGAGGCGAAAGCCCTGCGCAAGCTGAAGCATCCCAGCCGGAGCCGGAAACTGCGCAGCTTCCTCGATCAGTGATGCAGGGCATCACGACCGCAGAAACGGAAAGGCGCCCCTCGGGGCGCTTTTTCTTTGGGGCCGGGGCAGGGGATCAGCGCAGGACCGGCCCCGCCGCCACCCACCAGTCGCGATGTTCGGCCCCGATGGCCTGTGCAGCCGCCTGTGCAGGGGCGGGCTGGCCGAACAGCGCAAAACAGGTGGCGCCCGATCCTGACATCCGCACCAGCAGCGCATCGGGACAGGCAGAAAGCCGGTCCAGCACCGCGCCGATCCCCGGGGCGATGGCCAGCGCCGGGGCCTCAAGGTCATTGCGCTGCGCGGTCAGCCAGCGGGCCAGTGCCGCCGCATCGGGCCAGTCGGGCAGCGTCGCGGGCATGGGGGGATTGTCGCGCCGCGCCAGCGCGCGAAAGACCGCAGGGGTTGGCAGGGTGATGCGGGGATTGACCAGCAGCAGATGCGCAGGCGGCAGGGGCGGCACGGGGTCAAGCCTTTCGCCGATACCGCGCATCCGGGCGGGCCGTCCGGCCAGACAGACCGGCAGATCAGCACCAAGCGCCAGAATGGTGTCCGCGTCCGGCCCGGTCGCGCCGGTCATGCGGCGCAGCAGACGGATCGTCGCCGCCGCATCGGCCGAGCCGCCCCCGATGCCCGAGGCGGGGGGAAGATGTTTTTCCAGCGTGATCGCGGCAGTTTGCGCGGTGGCCCGCGCCGCGCGCAGAACCAGATTGTCGGCCCCCTCGGGCACCTGATCGGCAAAAGGTCCAGTCAGGCGCAGTGACAGGCCCGGGGCCTTTTCGGCCCGCAGCCGGTCCCCGATGCCGCAGAACACCACCAGACTGTCCAGCATGTGATAGCCATTGGCCCGCCGCCCCGTCACATGCAGCGCAAGATTGATCTTGGCCGGTGCGAATTCAGCTGCGAATTCCGGTGCAATTTCAGGCGAGACTTCAGTTTCCGGCGTCGGCATTGACCGGTCTCAGCGGATCGGCGCCTTCCTCTTGCAACACCGCATCAAGGCCGATCTCCAGCTTGCGGCGGATCCGGGTCGCGTCCTTTTCCTCGGGGTCGAAGGACAGCGCGCGGCGCCATTGAAACCGCGCTTCCATCTGCCGTCCGACCGCCCAATAGACATCGCCCAGATGATCGGTCACGACCGGATCGACCGGTTCCAGCAGGCTGGCGCGTTCCATCGGCTCGACCGCTTCTTCATAACGGCCCAGCACGAACAGACCCCATGCCAGACTGTCGACGATATAGCCGCTGTCCGGGCTGGCCGCGACGGCCTCTTCGATCATGCGCATGGCCTCGTCGATATTCTCGCGCCGGTCGAGAAAGGAATAGCCCAGATAGTTCAGAACCTGCGGCTGCCCGGGATTGAGGGCCAGCGCGCGGCGGAAATCGGCCTCGGCCCGCGGCCAGAGATCCTGCCGTTCCAGCGTGATCGCGCGGCTGTAGAACACCGCCCAATAGGGTTCGGGAACGGGTTCCTCAACCAGATCCAGCGCGGCGGTATAGGCCTCGGTCGCCTCGGGCCAGCGTTCGGCACGGCGCAGCGTGTCGCCCAGCGACAGGTGGATGGTGAAGACATCGGGATAGCGCGCGGCAAGATCGCGCAGCACCCCGATGGCCCCATCGGTATCCCCCGCTCCGCCAAGCGCGCGGGCGCGTCCGATCTCGGCCGGAATATGGGCGGCATCTTCGGTGCCGATCCCGGCATAAACCTCGGTCGCCAGATCGAACTGGCTTTGGTTTTCCAGCATCCCGGCGGTCATCAGTACGGCATCACCGTGATCGGGGCGCAGCCATGCGGCGATGCGGCTGTAAAGCAGCGTATAGGCGTCCGAGGCCTCGCCGTTCAGCGCGACGCCCAGGGTGAAGAACACCTCGGCCATGCCCTCGGTCGCGTTGCGCGCGACATCATAGGGGATCGTTTCCCCGCTTTCGATCCGCGCCAGCAATTCGGCGCTGGACGGATCGGATTCGGCGGCAAAGGAGTCGCGCAGAACCGTCGCGGCCTCGTCATTGCGTTCCAACTGGCTCAGGATCTGGATATGGGCCAGCGCGCCACGCCGCACCACGCGCACCGGGCCGCTATCCGAGCCGGAAAAGATACGCTCGGCAGCCTCGTAATTGCCGATGGAGGCCAGCGCCAGCGCCTTGTGGTAAAGGCCGAACACCTCAAGCCCCGGGGTGGCGACCAGTTCATCAAAGGCGGCCAGCGCCTCGGTCACCCGGCCCGCGCCCAGTTCCGCCCAGCCGGTCAGCAGCACATCCATCAGCCGCCCGACGCTGCGCCCGGCGGCAAGATCGGCCAGCATCGGTTCGAATTCGCCGCGCTGCGCCTGATCGCCGATCAGCGCCATCCAGGCCGCCTGCGATTTCCCGCCCGCGTCATCCAGGCGGCGTGCAAGCTCAATCGCGGTTTCGATCCGGCCGATGCCGATCTGCGCCACAACCGCGCCTTCCATCAGGTAAAGATTTTCGGGATCCGCCGCCAGCGCCTGACCGAACCAATGCGCGGCCTCGCGGAAATCATCCTGCATCCCGGCGGTGCGGGCGGCAAGATAGGCCCCGAAATCCTGCGCCGGGGCCGGGCCGGTCAGGGCGGCAAAAGACAGCATCAGGGCGGCAAGTCGGATCTTGAAGGGTCGGATCAATTCTCGGCTCTCCCTCTGGTGCCAGTCATGCGGCGCAGGCCGGTATGCAGGGCCGGCAGCAATCCGGCACCGGATCGCTGCGCGACAACCCTAGGCCCGCCCGGCACGCAAGGCAATGCGCGTGCGGGCGCAGGCCGCCCCCGCGCCCGCCCACATGCACAAATCTGCGTTACATATTGGGATAATTCGGCCCGTCGCCGCCCTGCGGCACCGTCCAGTGGATGTTCTGGCTTGGATCCTTGATATCGCAGGTCTTGCAATGGACGCAGTTCTGGAAGTTGATGACAAAGCGCGGCTCCTTGCCCTCCTCGGCCACGACCTCATAAACGCCCGCCGGGCAATAGCGCTGCGCCGGCTCGGCGAATTGCGGCAGGTTCACCGCGATCGGCACCGACGGGTCCTTGAGCTTGAGATGCGCGGGCTGGCTTTCCTCATGGTTGGTGAAGGAAAAGGCCACATTGGTAAGACGGTCGAAGGACAGCACGCCATCGGGTTTGGGATAGGCGATTGGTGCGAAATCGGCGGCCTTGCCGGTCGCTGCGGCATCGGATTTGCCATGTTTCCGGGTGCCGAACAGCGACAGGCCGAGAAGGTTGTTCGTCCACATATCGAACCCGCCCAGCACCAGAGACGGGAAAAGCCCCCATTTCGACCAGAAGGGTTTCACATTCCGAACCTTTTTCAGGTCCTGGCCGATCGCGCCGCCGCGCACCTCGGTCTCGTAATCGGTCAGTTCATCCCCGGCCCGGCCAGCATGGATCGCGGCATGGGCGGCCTCGGCTGCGGCCTTGCCTGACAGCATGGCATTGTGATTGCCCTTGATGCGCGGCACGTTGACCATGCCGACCGAACAGCCCAGAAGCGCCACGCCGGGGGCGACCATCTTCGGCATCGACTGCCAGCCGCCCTCGGAAATCGCCCGCGCGCCGTAAGCCACGCGTTTGCCGCCCTTGAGCAGTTCGGCCACCATCGGATGATGCTTGAAGCGCTGGAACTCCATATAGGGGTAAAGATGCGGGTTTTCGTAGTTCAGATGGACCACGAAACCGACATAGACCTGATTGTTTTCAAGATGGTAGATGAAGCTGCCGCCGCCTGCATTCCCGCCCAGCGGCCAGCCCATCGTATGGGTCACGCTGCCCTGACGGTGCTTGGCGGGGTCGATCTCCCAGATTTCCTTCATGCCCAGCCCGTATTTCTGTGGGCATTTCCCGGCAGACAGGTCGTATTTCGCGATGACTTCTTTTGCCAGTGATCCGCGCACACCTTCGGACAGGAAGACATATTTGCCCAGAAGTTCCATGCCGGGTTCATACTGGGGGCCGGGCGTGCCATCGGCGGCCAGACCCATTTCACCCGCCACGACGCCCGCCACGCGGTCGCCGTCATAGACCAGCGCGGAACAGGCCATGCCCGGGAAGATCTCGACCCCCAGCGCCTCGGCCTGTTCGGCCATCCAGCGGCAGACATTGCCCATCGAGACGATATAATTGCCGTGATTGTTCATCAGGGGCGGCATCGGCAAGTTCGGGATGCGCAGTTGCCCGGCAGGACCGAGCAGGTAGAAATTATCCTCGGTCACCGGGGTGTGGATCGGCGCGCCGCGGTCGCGCCAGTCGGGGATCAGCGCATCTAGCCCCGAAGGGTCCAGCACCGCGCCGGACAGGATATGCGCCCCCACCTCGGAGCCTTTTTCCAGCAGAACGACGGACAGGTCGGGATCAAGCTGTTTCAACCGGATCGCCGCCGACAGGCCCGCAGGCCCTGCGCCGACGATGACGACATCATATTCCATCTGCTCGCGCGTCACCTGACCGGACATGGCTTCCCCCTGACTGCTGGCTTTTCCGCTTTCCTGCCGGGTTTGCCCGAACCTCTCCCTGCGGTCAATCGTGACGTCCCGGCGCGATGCCGCAATGCGGCGTCAAATTTCCGGCAGGGGTGGGGGACCGTGCGGGCGGACCCGCCGCTTCCGGCACTTCCTTGCCACGGGCATCGCCAAGCCTGTTGCAATTGCCGGATTGGTGGTGTTGGGTAACGGAAAGGGAACCTCTGAAGGGTCATGGCCGGTCGGCTGTGGCTCTCTTGTTTTTGAGTGAAGGCCGATGGAAAAAATACCGATGACCCGCGCCGGAAATGTGGCACTGGACGGGGAACTCAAGCAGCTTAAATCGGTCGAGCGGCCGGAGGTGATCCGGGCAATCGCCGAGGCGCGCGAACATGGCGACCTGTCGGAAAATGCCGAATACCATGCCGCGCGGGAAAAGCAGAGCTTTATCGAGGGCCGCATCAAGGAGCTTGAGGCGATCCTGTCGCTGGCCGAGGTGATCGACCCCGCCAAACTGTCCGGTCCGGTGAAATTCGGTGCGACCATCACGCTGGTCGATGAGGACACCGATGAACAGCGCACCTATCAGATCGTCGGTGAACCTGAGGCCGATCTGGAAAAGGGGCTTTTGAACATCAAAAGCCCGCTGGCCCGTGCATTGATCGGCAAGGACGAAGGCGACAGCGTCGAGGTCAAGACCCCCGGTGGCGACCGCAGCTATGAGATTCTGTCGATCCGATACGTCTGATCCGTCCGGGCAGAGAGCGGGCCAGGCAGAGAGCGGGCCGGGCAGGTGGCGGGCAGGTCAGGTGGCGGGCCGGCGACAGCGGGCAGGGACAGGTGACCCGGGATGAGTGACGCAAAGGACAGCACGACGCCGATCGGCGTGACACCGACGCCCCCGGCGGCCGATGGTCGCCCCCTGTCCGAGATTGTTGCACTGCTGCTGGCTCTGGTCTGGGCCGGGGCGGTGGCGATGCAATTCGCGCTGGCCTCGGAAAGCGTGCTGACGGGGCCGCTCTCGATTCTGATGACCCTGCTGGTCGTCTTCCTGCCCCTGGCGCTGATTTGGGGCATCGTCTCAACCGCCCGGACGATCCGCGCGCTGCGGGATGAGGCTGCGCGCCTGCAGGTCACGGTTGATGCGATGCGCCATGCCTATGTCATCGGGCAGCAGACGGGCACCGCGAAACCCTCGGTCGAACGCAAGATCGAGGAAATCGCGGCAGCCCAGAAAAAGACCGAAAGCCAGCTTGCGATGTTCACCTCGCGCCGCGACACGGCGCTGAGCGTTCCTTCGGCGGATCGCAAGGCGGCGCTGTCGGTGCCGGTGGCCAATTCTGCCGATGAACAGCCCGCTTTGGCGCTTGGCACCCCGGCCGAGGATCTGCGCGCGCCGCTTTCGGTGGCCGATTTCGTGCGCGCCCTGCATTTTCCCGAAAGCCCCGATGACAAGGCGGGATTCCGCGCGCTGCGTCTGGCGCTGGAGGATCGCAAATCCTCACGCCTGATCCGCGCGGCGCAGGATGTGCTGACCCTTCTCAGTCAGGAGGGCATCTATATGGATGACCTCAAGCCCGAACGCTGCCGCCCCGAGATCTGGCGCCGGTTTGCCGCCGGTGAACGGGGCCGCGCGATTGCGGGGCTGGGTGGGGTGCGGGACCGGTCCAGCCTTGCGCTGACCGCCGCGCGGATGCGTGAGGACCCGGTTTTCCGCGACGCGGCCCATCACTTCCTGCGCAGTTTCGACCGCACCTTTGCCGAGTTCGAGACCAATGCATCGGATGCCGAACTCGCCGATCTGACCGAAACCCGCACTGCGCGGGCCTTCATGCTGTTCGGTCGGGTGACGGGGATATTCGACTGACCGCACGCATCGGCGGTCAGGGCCAGCGGTCATCATCCCCCAGCGGGCGCACCATCGCCAGACTGGCCTGAAAGCCGAAGGCATGACCGATCAGCCCCGCCCGGTCATGCCGCAACACGACAAATCCCAGCCGTTCATAAAGCGCCCTTGCGCGGCGGTTGGCGTCGATCACATCCAGCCGGATTGATCCATAACCCCGCGCGCGCCCTTCGGCAAAGACCGCCCGCATCAGGGCCGTGCCGATGCCCTGTCCGCGTGCGGGCCGTGCAACGCAGATCCCGTCCAGCAGGAATCGGCGGTTTTCCACCTCGCGCTGCAGATGGTTCAGCAGCGCGCCACGCCATAATCCACCCCATCGGCCATAGACCGCGCGCAGATCGGCGGCACTGCCGCCCGCAAAGGACCCCTCGGGCGATTTGAACCCGGCAAGGCCCAGCAGGCGGCCCGCATCATCCATGGCGTGAAAACAGTGGTCTGGCCGGATCGTGCGCGCCAGAAAGGCCAGCGCCTGATCCTCGGGGCCCAGAACGGCCCCCAGCTTGCCCCCGAAGGCGTCCCAGTAGATCTGCGCCGCCTCGGGGATCCGCGCCTTGGGCAGACCCCGCAGGATGGCGGCGCGCATCGGAACTTATTCCAGCCGGGGATCGCCCGCCTGCACCAGCAGGACACCATGATTGTCGTTGGTGTCATTGTCGGTATAGGTCTTTGAGCGCACGCCCGGGATCTGGCCGAAATCGGTCATCAGGCGGTCCGGGAACCACGAGGATCCAAGGTGTTCAAACCCGGGCAAGCCGCGCAGCACCGATGAGGTCGCGACCGTGCATTGCGCCTTGGGCACCGCGCCATAGGCCATGACCCGCTGCAGCGCCAGTTCCGCGACTTCGGGCGAGACCTCGATCACCTGTTCGACCACGTCATAGGTCTCGCGCGCATGGTAATCGATGTAGAAATCGACCATCAGCGGGGTCATGCCGAAATGCACGTCATTGCGTTCGGGCAGGCGTGGATGGTGCCATGTTCCGGCGGGATCGAACATCACACGCTGCGATCCGTTGATCATCAGCGCCGAATGGGCGCCGCTGCCGTCGCGGGTGGTCAGAACAGTGTAAAGCGTGATGGTCGCGGGGCCGGGATGGACATAGCGCGCAGCGGCGACATCCGTATCCGGGGCCCATTTCGGTTCGGCGGCCCCGCAGGCCCCGAGGATCAGAAGTGCCGCAAGGCACAGGAAGACGCGACGCATCGGATATCCTTGAAAATGGCTTGCAGCAGTCTGGCGCTTGGGGCCCGGTCCGGCGCAGGGTCCGGTCCGGCACCCCGCAAGGGCCGGAAAGGCGCGATCAGGCGTTCACAAGCGCCATGAAGACCAGAATGCCGATCGAGATGCCCGCACCCCATGTCGTCATGCGGACAAACCCGGCAAAGGTCTTTTCCTGAACGGAAATATCCATCGTGCCATGTTCATGTTCGGCTGCGTGCCCATGGTCATGCCCGTGATCATGCTTGTGGTCGGCCATCTGGTTCATCCCCTGTTCAGGTCGGTTTCCTGCGCTTTAGCCGATTCATCCCGGGCTGTCACGCAGGATGCGCGGCGGCGCGGCGTCATGTCCCGCCGGTTTTTCCGCCTTTGGCGGGATTTTTGTCGGCGGGCGGCTTTTCGGCGGGTGGCTTGGTGTCTGAACCGGCTTTGCCGCGTCCACGACGCACGGTCTGGGGGCGATCTGCGCCCTTCATCTCGGTCACAAGGCGGAACCCGATGCGGCGGGCGGGCTTTTCCTCGGGGCTTTCCTTGGCCACGGCAATCAGGGCGACATTCAACTGGGTCACATGCTGGATGACCTGCATCCGCTGTCCGCCCTGATTGCGCCCGTAAAAGGTGATGATATCGGGGTCGAAATGCCCGATTCCCTCGATCCGCAGCACGCCGGCCTCGTTTCCGGCATAGCCCATGGCGATTTCCTGATCGCGGTCCAGCTGTTCCTCAAAGTTCTTGAGATAAAGGATCAGGCGTTGATAGGCCCATTCGGCGGGGCTTTTCTGGCTGACGGGACGATCCGCCAGAACCTCGGGCAAGGGCTGTTCCTCGACCGTTTCAGGCGCCTCCGGGTCGCAATGCACGACGCGGGCCAGCGGCAGGGCCGTGCGCTCATGGGCTTCGGCAAGGGTTGCGATTTCATCGGTCATTGCGGTCCACCTGTCCGGGTCCAGCGCCATGCGCCATCGGCGCCCATGGTCCGCGCGATCTGCCCCAGATGCAAGAGGTGGTTGAGATGGGCCACGGCCTCAACCAGCGCCAGACCATAGGCATCGCCCTCGATCTGCCGCCCGAAAATCGGGATGAAACAGTCGCTTGCGCGGCGCGGTTCGGTCAGATGATCCAGCAGGCGGGCCAGCGCGCCCTCGTGATTCTCGATCATCTGGCGCAGGCGCAGGGGCAGGCCGGTGAAGGGCAATTTATGGCCCGGAAGCACCAGTTGACCGGGCTGCGCATGGGGCAGGAAGGCGCGGCAACTCTGCAGCCATTCGGCCAGCGGATCGGCCAGCGGTTCGGTCGGATAGACGCCGATATTGGCCGAGATCGAGGGCAAGAGCTGATCGCCGCCAATCACCAGCGGGCCGCCCATCTGCCACAGGGTCGCCTGTTCGGGCGCATGGCCGTCGCCGGTGCGCACCAGCCAGTCCCGCCCACCAAGGCGCAGCTGGTCACCCTGCCGGATGCGGGTGAATCCGGGCGGAAGCGGGGCCACCACATCGGCAAAATTGAAGGGGCGTTCGTTTCGGCGCTTTTCCAGCAGCGCCGGGTCCATTCCCGCGCCCTGCCAGAACGCGATCTGCTCCGGTGAAGGGCGGTCCTGTTCGTCCAGCACCAGCATCCGCGCATAGATCCATGCCGTCCGCGTGGTCAGAAGCTCTGCCCCTTTCGACTGAAACCAGCCTGCAAGACCGATATGGTCGGGGTGGTGATGGGTGACCAGCACCCGCGCGATGGGCCGCCCCGCCAGCGGCCCGGCCAGCAGGCTTTCCCAGACCGCGCGGGATTTACGGCTGTCAAAGCCGGTATCGACCAGCGTCCAGCCGTCGGGATCGTCCAGCGCGAAGACATTCACATGATCCAGCGCCATCGGCAAAGGCAGCCGCATCCACAGCACACCTTCCGCAACTTCAATCGCTGTTCCGGTGTCGGGCGGGCTGTCCCAGGGATATCTGATCCTGCCCGTCCGGTCCTGTTTCACGCCGCCAGATCCCCGTCGCTGAGCGCGTAAAGACCCGATGCCCCCTCGCGCATCTGCTGGATAAGCCCGCCATGGGCCGGAAGCAACCGTTTCACCGCGATCCGGGCCAGCCGGGTGCGGGGGCCGTCCTCGCCTTCGGCCATCGCGGCCTTCAGGTGACAATGCGCCCCCAGAACCAGCGCGAAGGCGCGCAAGTAAGGCACCGCCCCGGCAAAACGGTCGTTCATCTCCTGCGCGACCAGCCATTCGGTCGCCTCGCGCAGCGATTCGGCGGCATTCCAGACGGCGGTGGCCATATTGGGATAGGCGCCGCGCACCGAATGGGCGTTCTGTTCTACCTCTTCGATCAGGCGGAACGCCGCCTCACCGCCATCCATCATCTTGCGGCCCACCAGATCCATCGCCTGAATGCCGTTCGTGCCCTCATAGATCGCGGTGACGCGCACATCGCGCAAATATTGCGCCGCGCCGGTCTCCTCGATGAAGCCCATACCGCCATGCACCTGCAGGCCAAGGCTGGCGACCTCGATGCCGGTATCGGTGCCGAAGGCCTTGGCAATCGGCGTCAGCAGCGCCGCGCGGGCCTTCCATTCCGCCGATCCGGTCGCATTGCCCATGTCGATGGCAACCGCACAGGCCAAGGCGATGGCGCGGGCGGCAAAGGTCTGGGCCTTCATCTCGGCCAGCATGCGGCGCACATCGGCATGGGCCGCGATGGTTTCGGCCCCCGGCACCGGGGTCTTGCCCTGACGGCGCTCCATCGCATGGGCCAAAGCGTGCTGATAGGCCCCTTCGGCCACGGAAATGCCCTGCACCCCGACGCCAAGGCGGGCATTGTTCATCATGGTGAACATGGCCGCCATGCCCTTGTGCGGCTCGCCGACCAGCCAGCCTGTCGCCCCGTCATATTGCATCACCGCGGTGGGCGATCCGTGCAGGCCCATCTTGTGTTCAAGGCTGACCACGGCAAGGCTGTTGCGCGCGCCGGGATTGCCGTCGGCATCGGGCAGGAATTTCGGCACCATGAACAGGCTGATCCCCTTGGTGCCGGGTGCCCCGTCGGGCAGGCGGGCCAGCACCAGATGGCAAATATTGGCGGTGAAGTCGTTATCGGCCCATGAGATATAGATTTTCTGCCCGGTTATCGCATAGCTGCCATCGCCCTTGGGCTCGGCCTTGGTGCGCAGCGCGCCCACGTCCGACCCGGCCTGCGGTTCGGTCAGGTTCATCGTGCCGCACCATTCGCCCGAAACCAGTTTCGGGATATAAAGCGCCTTCATCTCATCGCTGGCATGATGTTCCAGCGCCTCGATCTGGCCTTGTGTCATCAGCGGGTTCAGTTGCAGCGACAGGCAGGCCGAGCCCATCATCTCATTCACCGCACTGGTCACGGTCATCGGCAGGCCCATGCCGCCGAATTCGGGATCGGCGGCGATGGAGACCCAGCCGCCTTCGACAATCGCGCGGTACCCTTCGGCAAATCCGGGGGAGGTGCGCACCACCCCGTTTTCCAGCCGCGCCGGATGCTGATCGCCCGGGCGCTGCAAGGGGGCCAGCACGGTTTCACACAGCTTTCCCGCCTCGGCCAGCACCGCCTCGACCGTATCCGCCGTCGCCTCGGCAAAGCGGTCAGTGGCGGTCACCTGATCGAAGCCCACGACATGATCGAGGATATAGCGAAAATCGCCGAGGGGCGCGCGGTAGGGCATGGGGGTCTCCTCTCCCGTTCAGGTGCGCTTGCTGCCGCACTTGGCAATCGGCAGGCGCGGCCTTAAGAGCCGTGTTGCGACCAAGAGTAACCCAAGGGCATTCCCCTTCAAGGCCAACGCTGCGTCACGACATGACCGAGACCCCGACCCTTTCCCCCGATGCCGAAGGGATCGCCCGCGCGGCGGGCCTGTTGTGCGATGGCGGTCTGGTCGCCTTTCCGACCGAAACCGTTTACGGGCTGGGGGGCGATGCGCGCGACGACCGGGCGGTGGCGCGGATCTTCGAGGCCAAGGGCAGGCCGCATTTCAACCCGCTGATCGTGCATCTGCCCGACCTTGCGGCGGTGGAACGGATCGCGCTGCTGGATGACCGCGCGCGCGCCGTGGCGGAACGGTTCTGGCCGGGGCCGCTGACGCTGGTGCTGCCGCTGCGGCCCGATGCGGGGATTTCACCTTTGGTGACGGCAGGGCTGAATTCGGTGGCGGTCCGTGTTCCCGTCCATCCGGTTGCGCAGGCGCTGCTGCGGGATTTCGGCGGACCGCTGGCCGCGCCCTCGGCCAATCCGTCGGGCCGCGTCTCACCGACCCGGGCCGCCCATGTGCTGGAGGGGCTGGCAGGGCGCATCGCGGCGGTGGTCGATGGCGGTGCCTGCGCCGTGGGGGTGGAAAGCACGATTCTGGGGCTTGTGGACACGCCGGTCCTGCTGCGTCCGGGCGGTGTCCCGGTCGAGGCGCTGGAGGCGTTGCTGGGACCGATTGCCAGCGGGGGGGATGCGGCGAAACCTTCCTCCCCCGGACAGCTTCTGTCGCATTACGCGCCCGAGGCGCCGGTGCGTCTGAACGTCACCGCACCCGAGGCGGGAATGCTGTTCGTCGGTTTCGGCCCGGGGGCAGGGCAGGGCGCGGGGGGCCTGAGCCTGTCGCCCTTGGGCGATCTGGTCGAGGCGGCGGCGGCGCTGTTCCATCTGCTGCGGCAGGCCGATGCGCTGGCGGCGGGCCGGGTGATCGGCTTTGCCCCGGTCCCCGAGACGGGGCTGGGCCGCGCGATCAATGACCGGCTGCGCCGCGCCGCAGCCCCGCGCGGCTGAGACAGATACACCGGCGCGGGCAGGGGACTGCTGTCGGTCAGTCGTCGTGATCGACACGCATCACGATCTTGCCGATATGGCCCGGGCTTTCGATCCGTCGATGCGCCTGGGGGGCGTCCTGCAGCGTGAAATCGCTGTCCATCACCGGGCGCAGCGCGCCCCGCGCAATCATCGGCCAGACATGGGTTTCAAGCTCGGTCGCCAGTCGCGCCTTGGCCAGATCCGATTGCGGGCGCAGGGTCGATCCGGTGATCGTCAGCCGCCGCGTCATCACTTCGGCAAAGTTCAGCTCGACCTTCGATCCGGTCAGAAAGGCGATCTGCACCAGTCGCCCGTCATCGGCCAGCGCCTTGATATTGCGCGGCAGATAGCTGCCACCGACCATGTCGAGGATCAGATCCGCGCCGTCTGCCGCGCGCATCCGGGCCGCGAAATCCTCATCCTTGTAATTGATCGCGACCTCGGCCCCCAGCGACAGGCAGGTTTCGCATTTTTCATCCGAACCGGCGGTGGCAAAGACCCGCGCGCCAAGTGCCCGCGCGATCTGGATGGCGGTCGTGCCGATGCCCGAGGTGCCGCCATGGACCAGAAACCGTTCTCCCCCTTTCAGACTGCCACGCTGCACCACATTGGTCCAGACCGTGAAACAGGTCTCGGGCAGGCAGGCCGCCTCACGCAGGGTCAGGCCCTCGGGGACCGGCAGGGCGTGATCGGCCCGGGTCAGCGCATATTGCGCATAGCCGCCGCCGGGCAGCAGCGCGCAGACCGCATCGCCCGGCCTCCAGCGCGTGACCCCCGGCCCCACTGCCGCGACATGGCCCGCGCATTCCAGCCCCGGCAGGGCCGAGGCATTGGCGGGCGGATTGTAAAGCCCCGCCCGCTGCAGCGCATCGGGGCGGTTCACCCCGGCCCATGCGACGCGGATCACGATCTGGCCATGGCCGGGCACCGGCACTGGCACGGTGATCGGGCGCAGCACCTCGGGCCCGCCGGGCTGGGCGATTTCCATGGCCTGCATCGCTTCGGGGAGGGAGGCTGTCATAATGGGGTTCTTCCTTCATTCCTGCGGGGGGCCAGTAATTGCGGGGCCTGTTCTTCCGGTGCCGGATCAGCGCCAGCGTCCGGGCAGGGCCTCTGCCGGGTCTTTCTCAGCGGGGTGGGGGGCTACGGGATCGGCTTCGCGCGCTCCGGGCCGGTTGCGCATTATTCGCGCCAGCGGATTGTCGCGCAGCCCCGCCTTGAATTTTTCGATCCGCATGACATCGGCGATGCGGCGGTCGATGAATTCGGCGGTCGCGGCCTGTCCGGCGCTGCCATCGCCCAGCCAGTAGAGTACGGTTGCCCCATAGACCGCCGAAAGCGCCGCGCGTTTCGAATACCAGTTCAGATCGCGGGATGTGTCGCCAAGCGCATGCCAGATCGCATCGGCCGTGCCCCAGAGCGCGCGCGCCCCTTCGCCCGCATGATGCGGCAGGGCAAACAGCGTCATCCCGCGCCGCACCGTCTCGGGGTCGTCGATCACCTCAAGCCTTGTGCGGATCGCAAAGGCGACCTTTTCACTGTAGCGCATACCGGTCAGGTCGGCGGCCTCCATCCGTTCGGCCATGCGCGCATCGCCCGCCCGGTGAAAGGCCAGCGCCAGATCAAGCCCGCCCCGTGGGTAAAGGGCGCGGGCCAGTGCCTCGGGCTGACCCGATTCTGTGATGGCCGCGCGAAATGTGGCCTCGGACCAGCCGTCAAAGGCCACATGGGGCAGGGCGGCCTCAAGGATCGCGGCCCCGGCCCGTGCCATTCCGTCCTGTTCCTGCGTCCCTGAATCCTGCATTCTGATCCTCCTTGCCGTGCCCCGAACCTGCCGCGAACCTGCCCCGCATCTGCGCTGCATCCGCCGCCTGCGCGGGTGGACAGGTCTTTTGCAGTTTGATATAGGCCGCGAGCCTGCACAATCGTGCAAATTCAACTTAGGAAGGTGGTGACAACCACATGCAGGTCAGCGTTCGTGACAATAACGTCGAACAGGCCCTCCGCGCCCTGAAGAAAAAACTTCAGCGTGAAGGCGTGTTTCGCGAAATGAAGCTCAAGCAACATTTCGAGAAGCCCTCCGTCAAGAGAGCCCGGGAGCAAGCCGAAGCTATCCGCCGTGCGCGCAAACTCGCGCGCAAGAAGGCGCAACGCGAAGGCGCGCTTTAAGGTCGCAAGACGTGATGCGATGCTGGGACGGGCGACCGTCCTGACGATCAACCCCCGATGCCGCAGGGCGCCGGGGGTTTTTCATTGCGCGCCGGCCGGGGGGCGTCGGAAGGCTGCCCCGACCTGCACGGGTTTTGGCAGGAGGGGGCGCTGCCCCCTCTTTGGCTTTGCCAAATTCACCCCCGGGATATTTTGGGACAGAAAAAGGAGAGCGGCCCGGAGCCTTGTGCGGCCGCCCGGTGTCCGGGCGGGCCTTTGATTGTGGGGGGGCTTTTGGTTGTCTTGTCGCAGGAAGCGTGTAAAACGGCGCTTTCCATCCTGACGAAAGGTCGCCGATGTCCGCCAGCATGATGTCCACCGTTCTGAAGCCCATGCATCGCGAGGGCTGGAAATTTGTGCCGGTCTTCGGCGCGGTCACGGTGCTGCTGTTTCTGCTGTGGCAACCCTTGGGCTGGATCGGGGTCGGACTGACGCTCTGGTGTTATTATTTCTTCCGCGATCCGAAGCGGGTGACGCCGCTGCGTGAGGGGCTGGTGATTTCACCTGCCGACGGGGTGATATCGCTGATCGAACCGGCCGCACCGCCGCCCGAACTGGGCATGGGGGCCGAACCGCTGACGCGGGTTTCGGTGTTCATGAATGTGTTCAACTGCCATGTGAACCGGGCGCCGGTGCCCGGACGGATCACGAAAATCGCCTATCGTCCGGGCAAGTTTCTCAATGCCTCGCTGGACAAGGCCAGCGTCGACAATGAACGCAATGCGCTGGTCCTGCGGATGGAGGACGGGCGCGATGTCGCCGTGGTGCAGATCGCCGGTCTGGTCGCGCGGCGCATCCTGTGCGAGGTGCCCGAGGGCGCGGTGCTGCAGACCGGGGACCGGTTCGGCATGATCCGTTTCGGATCGCGGGTCGATGTCTATCTGCCGCAGGGGGTGGAGCCGCTGGTCTGTCTGGGCCAGACCATGGTGGCGGGCGAAACCGTGCTGGCCGATCTGACCTCGGGTGAGCCGCGCCGCACGGGGCGGGAGCGCTGAGCGATGGCCGAGCGCAAGCGCGAGACCCTCAGCCTTGTGATGCTTCTGCCCAATATGGTCACGATCCTTGGGCTGTGCGCGGGGCTGACGTCGATCCGTTTCGTGCTGGTGGGGCGCTATGACATTGCGGCGATGCTACTGGTCTTTGCGGCGCTGATCGACGGGCTGGACGGGCTGCTGGCGCGGCGGCTGAACGCTGCAAGTTCGATCGGGGGCGAATTGGACAGCCTGTCGGATTTCGTCAATTTCGGCGTGGCCCCGGCGATTCTGGTCTTTCAGTTTGCCCTTGCCCGCGATTTTGCGACCGGCTGGATGTTCGTGCTGATCTATGCCTGCTGCTGTTGCCTGCGGCTGGCGCGGTTCAACGTCACGCGGGATGTACCGCTGCCGGTGGGGGCCAAGCCCTTCTTTCTGGGGGTTCCGGCCCCGGGCGGGGCGATGCTGGCGCTTTTGCCGCTGTTCCTGACGCAATACGGCGTGGTCGATGCGCGCCAGCATCCGTTTCTCTACGGGCTGTGGATGGCGCTTGTCGCATGGCTGATGATCTCGAAAGTGCCGACGCCCTCATCGAAATCGCTGCGCATTCCGCGCGACAAGTCGGTGCTGGTCCTTCTGGGTGCTGCCGTAATCGTCGGGCTGATGGTGACGCGCTTCTGGCTCTTGCTGTCGCTTCTGGATATCGCCTATGCGGCGTTGATCCTTTACGCGGTTCTGAACCATGTCCGACGCCGCCTCAGACGGCAATCGCGGTCGTCCTGACCACGGTGCGCAGCGCGAAGGAGGACTGCATCTGCGCCACGCCGGGCAGGCGCGACAGATATTGCCGGTGAATGCGGGAGTAATCCTCGGAATCGCGGGCGATGATCTTCAGCAGATAATCCGCCGCCCCCGCCATCAGATGACATTCCAGCAGGTCGGGCAGGCGCGCGACCTCACGCTCGAAAGCGTCCATCAGCTCTTCGGTCTGGCCTTGCAGGGTGATCTCGACGAACACAGTCGTCGGCCTGCCCATACGCCGCGCGTCCAGAAGCGCCACATAGCCCGAGATGAAACCGTCCTGTTCCAGACGCTGCACCCGTCTGTGGCAGGCAGAGGGTGAAAGGTTCACGCGTTCGGAAAGTTCGGCGTTTGTGACGCGCCCTTCGCGCTGAAGTGCGGTCAGGATGCGGCGGTCTGTTGCGTCAAGCTCGGGTTCCAGGGGTAATCCTTTCGTCAACTGGCACTTCTACAGAACAATCTTCGTCAAACGCAGAATGACGCGCCCGAGAATTCAAAGCAATCCCTCTTGATGCGCGCAAGGATGGAAGGAGAAGCACAACAGGGAGAAACAAAATGCTGATCGGTTGTCCCAAAGAGATCAAGCCACAGGAATTCCGGGTCGGCATGACGCCCGATGCTGCGCATGAGGCCGTGGCCCATGGCCACAAGGTGCTGATCGAGACCGCAGCCGGGCTTGGCGCGGGATTTACCGATGACGATTACCGCGCGGCGGGTGCCGCCATTGCGGAAACGGCCGAACAGGTCTTTGCCGAGGCGGAAATGGTGGTGAAGGTGAAGGAACCGCAGGCCGTAGAACGCAAGCGCCTGCGCGCCGGTCAGGTGCTGTTCACCTATCTGCATCTGGCCCCCGATCCCGACCAGACGCGTGATCTGCTGGACAGCGGCGTGACGGCAATCGCCTATGAGACCGTGACCGACCGTCAGGGCGGGCTGCCGCTGCTGGCCCCG
Organism: Szabonella alba; assembly: GCF_016765775.1. Taxonomy (GTDB): domain Bacteria; phylum Pseudomonadota; class Alphaproteobacteria; order Rhodobacterales; family Rhodobacteraceae; genus Szabonella; species Szabonella alba. The sequence goes on from NZ_JAESVN010000001.1 coordinate 509,617, forward strand.
ATGTCCGAGGTGGCGGGCCGTCTTGCGCCGCAGGTCGGGGCATGGACGCTGCAAAAGGCCAATGGCGGGCGCGGGGTTCTGATGGGCGGCGTGCCCGGCGTGGGGCCCGCACGGGTGCTGGTCATCGGCGGCGGGGTCGTGGGCACCCATGCCGCCCGGATCGCCGCCGGAATGGGCGCGGAGGTAACCGTGCTGGACCGTTCGCTGATCCGGCTGCGCTATCTTGATGATGTGTTCGGCGGACAGTTCAGGACCGGCTATGCCACGGCGGGCCGCACCGCCGATCTGGCGCGCGAGGCGGATATGATCATCGGCGCGGTGCTGATCCCCGGCGCGGCGGCGCCCAAGCTGATTTCCCGCGCGCAGCTCGCCGATCTGAAACCCGGCGCGGCGCTGGTCGATGTCGCCATTGATCAGGGCGGTTGTTTCGAGACCTCCCGCGCCACCACGCATGAGGATCCGGTCTATGACGTGGATGGCATCATGCATTACTGCGTGGCCAATATGCCGGGGGCGGTGGCGCGCACCTCGACGCTGGCACTGGGCAATGCGACGCTGCCCTTCCTGCTGGCGCTGGCCGACAAGGGCTGGCGGCAGGCCTGCGCTGATGACCCGCATCTGCTGGCGGGCCTCAACACCCATGCGGGCAAGCTGACCTATGCCGCGGTGGGGGAGGCGCTGGGCCTGCCCGTGCAGGACCCGCAAGAGGCGCTGCGCGCCGCCTGAACGAAAAACGCCCGCCGGACCGTTCCGGCGGGTGGATTTCAGGGCCGGTTCCGGTGGATCAGCTCTTGGCCGCCAGCAGGTCGCGGATCTGGGTCAGCAGTTCCTCTTGCGTCGGGCCCGAGGGCGCAGAGGGCACGGCCTGATCTTTCTTCACGGCCGAATCCTTGATGCGGTTCACGAATTTGACCAGCATGAAGACCACGAAGGCGATGATCAGGAAGTTGATACAGGCGGTGATGAAGGCGCCATAGGCAAAGACGGCGGCCCCGGATTCGCGCGCGGTTTCCAGCCCGACATTGTCAGGCACGGTGCCGCTCATCACGACATACATGTTGGTGAAGTCGATCCCGCCGAGGATCAGACCGATGATCGGGTTGATCAGATCGCCGACCAGTGAACTGACGATCGCAGTGAAGGCGGCACCGATGATGATGCCGACCGCCAGATCCATCACATTGCCCTTGGCGATGAAGGCCTTGAATTCCTGAAGCATGGTCTCTGTCCCTTGCTATGCCTTTTCCGGCTCTTTGCGTGTTGTGACATGCCGCAGGCCCCAGTGGCGGGTGCGGCGCTTTCGATGCGCGCAATATGGCATGGAATCGCGCAACCGACAGGGGAAAATCTTTGGCGCAGACGCACCGAAACTGCCGCGATGCAATCAGCGCAGCGCGTTCAGCCCGGCATCGGGCAGGGTGCAGTCCCGCCGCACATCACGCCCGCAGTCGCGCGGCTCAAGGTCGCGGGTCAGGCAGATGCGCACCTCCTGAACCAACCCTGCGCGGCAGGTCACCGTGACCATGTCGCGGGTCAGCCGGGGATCGGCCTCAAGAAAGGCATCCTCGATCACGCGGGCGGGCAGCTCCAGATCCTGCGTGACCTTGGAAAACACCTCGGGCATCCGAACGGCATCAAACGCGTCGCGCGACAGGGCGAAATAATCCTGCGGGGGCAACCCGCTGCAGCGGCCATGTTTTTTCCACTGATACCAGGCCAGCCCGCCGCTGCCCATGATATCGGCCATGGCGGCACTTTCGCGGCGGGACGGGTCACGCTGGCCCGTGCGGCACCATTCCGGCCAGCCGGTTTCGTGCTGCGGCCAGAGCCCGTGCAGGGTGAATCCCAGATCGCGGCCCGGAAGGCACTGGTCCTCGCCACGCGCGTCACCCTCCAGCGCGCACCAGTTGGATGACCAACTGAGTGCCATCACATAATAGTCGAAATCCCCCGCCCGGTCCGGTTGCGCTGCTACCGGACCTGCCAAAAGCGTGACAATCCCTGCCACTACCGCAAATAGACGCATTTTCTCTTTCCTCCGGCCCGTTCAGCCATTATATGCAGCCCGGACTTCCCCGAAAACGAGAAGACGCGAGGCCCTGCCCGCAGCCGTTTTCCCGGCATGGGGAGGAATTGTAAAGGAGTGTCCCGATGTCGAAACCCCTGATGTCCAAGGCGACCGCCGTCTGGCTGGTGGACAACACGACCCTGACCTTCCAGCAGGTCGCGGATTTCTGCGGAATGCATGAACTGGAAGTGCAGGGCATCGCCGATGGCGACGTGGCGACCGGGGTCAAGGGCTTCGATCCCGTGGCCAACAACCAGCTTGAAGCGATCGAGATCGAGCGCGGTCAGGCCAATCCGTCCTATCGGCTGAAGCTGAAATACAACGCGGCCGCCGTGGGTGAGGAAAAACGCCGCGGCCCGCGTTACACCCCGCTGTCCAAGCGGCAGGACCGCCCGGCGGCAATCCTGTGGCTGGTGAAGTTCCACCCCGAACTGACCGATGGTCAGGTGGGCAAGCTGGTCGGCACCACCAAGCCCACGATTCAGTCGATCCGGGAACGGAGCCACTGGAACATTGCCAATATCAGCCCCATTGACCCAGTTGCCTTGGGCCTGTGCCGCCAGTCGGAACTGGATGCCGCCGTGCAGGTGGCCGCACGGCGCAAGGCCTCCGAAGGGTCGGTCATGTCGGATGACGAACGGCGCAAGCTGGTGTCCACCGAACAAAGCCTTGGCATGGCACCCGAGCCGAAGATCCCGTCTTCCATCGCCGGGCTGGAAAACTTCTCGCTGAGCGAGCAGGAAGAAAAGGCAGCCGATTATTCGGATGCCGACAGCTTCTTCAACCTGCCCGAAGCGGATGAGGATGAGGACGACGAGGACAGCCCGGTCCGGTGATCCCGGGGCGCAGGGTAGGTTTCGGGTCGCATGATCCGCGCCAAGCCAGGAAATGCACAAAGGCCCCGGAGCGCTCCGGGGCCTTTGCCGTTCCGGGCGGACAGGATCAGCGCTTGGCGGTCAGAGCTTGCGCCGCGCGCGCAAGGCGGCCCCGATCGTGCCATCGTCAAGGTAATCCAGTTCTCCGCCCACGGGCACGCCCCGGGCCAGTGAACTGACCTCAACCCCCGAAGGCTCCAGCGCCTCGGCGATGTAATGCGCGGTGGTCTGGCCGTCGACGGTGGCATTCAGCGCAAGGATCACCTCACGCTGGCCTTCCTGCTGCACCCGGGTCAGCAATTCGGGGATGCGCAGTTCATCGGGCCCGACCGCGTCCAGCGGCGACAGGGTGCCGCCCAGCACATGATAACGCCCCTTGAAGGCGCCGCCGCGTTCCATCGCCCAAAGATCGGCAACATCCTCGACCACGCAGATCTCGCCCGTCTCCCGGGCCGGATCGGCGCAGATCGCGCAGATCTCGCCCGCGCCGATATTGCCGCAGATCGTGCATTCGCGCGCGCTTTGGGCCACCTGCGCCATGGCGCGGGCCAAGGGTTCCATCACCGAGCCGCGTTTCTTCAACAGCAGCAGCACCGCACGCCGGGCCGAACGCGGCCCGAGACCGGGCAGCCGGGCCATCAGGTCGATCAGATGTTCGATATCGCGCGGCGTTTCGGTCATTTGTCAGATCTGCATCGTTCAGAAGGGCAGTTTCATGCCCGGCGGCAGACCCAGCCCTTCGGTCAGCTTTTCCATCTCGCTGCGCGAGCGTTCGGCAGCTTTGCCCTGTGCATCCTTGATTGCGGCAAGGATCAGATCCTCGACCACTTCCTTTTCCGAGGCGACGAAGATCGAAGGGTCGATCTCAAGCCCTGTCAGTTCACCCTTGGCGGTGGCACGGGCGCGCACCAGTCCCGCACCGCTTTCGCCGATCACGACGATGCTGGCCAGATCGTCCTGCATCTGCGCCATCTTCGTCTGCATTTCCTGTGCGGTCTTCATCATCTTGGCCATATCGCCAAGCCCGCCCAAACCTTTCAGCATTCTGCCTCTCCATCGTTTCCTGCGGCCCTGACGGCCATGCAGCCCTGTTCCGTTCCGGGTTCAGCCCTCTTCGAACGGATCCCATTCATCCTCGACCTCCGGCAGGGCCTCGGCGGCGGCCTCGATCTGCGGTTTGCGGATCTCGCGGATCTTCGCGCCCGGAAAGGCCGCGATCACCGCCTGCACCAGCGGATTTTCCGCCATCACCCGCGCGCGGGCTGCCGCCTCATCGCCGTCGCGGGTTTGGGCGATGGTCGCCGCACCGCCCGAATTGACCAGCGTGACGGCCCAGCGGCTGCGGGTCCAGTTCTGCAATTGCTGCGCCAGACGGGCGGCCAGATCGCGCGGCGCGTCGTCGGTCGGCTGGAACTCGATCCGCCCGGGCGAATATTTCGCCAGCCGCAGGCAGGTTTCTACCTCGACCAGCAGTTTCACGTCGCGCCGGTCGCGGATCAGGTCGACGACATGATCGAAACTGACAAAACCGGCCAGCCCCGGGGCCTCCTGCGCGGCGAGTGCCGGTTGCGCGCCCGACATCGTGGCGCCCATCGCCGGGCCGCGCGGCGGGGCCATCGCGGGGCCCATGGCACCCGTTCGCGCCGCATGGGTCATCCCGCCCCCGCCGCCCCCTGCCGGGGCGCCGCCGCCCGCAGGCGGGTTGGGGGGCGGGGCAGGCGGCGGGGCCTCGGATTGCAGGCGGCGGATCAGGGTTTCGGGATCGGGCAGATCGGCCACATGGGTCATGCGGATCACCGCCATCTCGGCGGCCATCATCGCATTGGGCGCGATCCCCACCTCTTCCAGCGCCTTGAGCAGCATCTGCCACAGCCGCGACAGCACCCGCATCGGCAGACGGCCAGCCATGTCCAGCCCGCGCGTGCGTTCATCGGGGGGCGTGGTCGGGTCATCGGCGGCCTCGGGCGTGATTTTCAGTACGGAAACCCAATGCGCGATTTCCGCCAGATCGCGCAGCACCGCCATCGGATCGGCCCCGGCGGCATATTGGCCCGACAGTTCCGCCAGTGCCGCCGCCGCATCGCCCCGCAACACCATGTCAAAGAGATCCAGCGTGCGGCCCCGGTCGGCTAGCCCCAGCATGGCGCGGACCTGTTCGGCGCTGGTTTCGCCCGCACCATGGGCAATCGCCTGATCCATCAGGCTCATTGCATCGCGGACAGATCCTTCGGCGGCGCGGGTGATCAAGGCCAGCGCCTCGGGGGCAAGGCTTGCGCCCTCCAGCCCGGCCACGCGGGCAAGATGGGTCATCATCACCTCTGGTTCAATCCGGCGCAGATCAAATCGCTGGCAGCGTGACAGCACGGTGACCGGAACCTTGCGGATCTCGGTGGTGGCGAAAATGAATTTCACATGGGCGGGCGGTTCCTCAAGCGTCTTCAGCAGCGCGTTGAACGCGCCGGTGGACAGCATGTGGACCTCGTCGATGATATAGATCTTGTAGCGCGCCGAGGCCGCCCGGTAGTGAACGGAATCAATGACTTCGCGGATATTGGCCACCCCGGTATTCGAGGCCGCATCCATTTCCAGCACATCGACATGCCGGCCTTCGGCTATCGCGCGGCAGGGCTCACAGACCCCGCAGGGTTCGGTTGTCGGGCCGCCGGTTCCATCAGGGCCGATGCAGTTCAGCCCCTTGGCCACGATCCGCGCCGTTGTCGTCTTGCCCACCCCCCGCACGCCCGTCAGCATGAAGGCATGGGCGATCCGGTCGGCGGCAAAGGCGTTTTTCAGCGTGCGCACCATCGCCTCTTGCCCGATCAGATCGGCAAAGGTGGCGGGGCGGTATTTCCGGGCCAGAACCTGATAGGCAGGCGGCGCGGTCATGGGGGGGCTGTCGGTCATGCGCTTCCGGAAGATTCGATACCGCGTCACGTTAGGCCGGGACAGTCCCCGCGTCCACCCGACCCGGGGCCTGCCAAAGGCTGCGACCTGCGGAAAGCCGCTTTCCCCGGCGGCGGAAACCGCTAGGCTTGGAGCCGACGGAAACAGCGGGTCAGCGCGATGTCGAAGGTGCAATCGGTCCGGTTCATGCTGGTCCTCTGGGCGGTGCTGTTCGGCGGCTCGCTGGTGCTGCGCGCCATGGCCGGGGCCAGTGGCACGCCCGATGGCGCCATCGGGCACGGGCTGGCCGTTGTGGCGGCGCAACTGATGGCGGCGATGGCGGCGGTGATCTGCTGGCGCTTTGCCGGGACGCTGCACGCCGGTCATCCAATGCGCCGTGTGGGGCAGGTGCCGCTGGCGGTGACGCTGCTGGTGCTGTGCTATCTGCTGTGGTCCGTTCTGGGGGCCGCGATGCGGGGAAGGGCGTGATGGAGGGGGAAGCGCCCGGGATCACCACGCTTGCGCTGGCCGGGGGATGGCTGGGGCTGACGGCCTTTCCTGCGCCGGGTGAGGCACTGGCGCGGTTGCTGCACTGGCGACCCGATCTGGTGCTCAGCCTGACCCCGCTGGAGGAAATGGCACTACTGGGCGGTTCGGATCTGCCGCCACGGTTGGCGGCGGGCAAGATCGGCTGGCTTCATCTGCCGGTTGCCGATTTCGGAACGCCCGGCCCCGATGCCGCATGGCCCGTGCTGTCGGCGCGGATCCGGGCGCGGCTGGCAACCGGCGGGCGGGTCGTGATCCATTGCCGCGCGGGATGCGGGCGGACGGGGATGATTGCGCTGCGGCTGATGGTCGAGACGGGCGAGGCGCCCCTGCCTGCACTGGCCCGGCTGCGTGCAGTCCGGCCCTGTGCGGTCGAAACCGATGCGCAATATCGCTGGGCCGCCACTGATCAGCCCGCCACAGGGTGATTCCCCTATGGGGCCGGTACTGCGGTTGCCTGCAGCACCGGCCCCCCGAATCGCCCCGATTCGCGCAGATGAAGCGCAGCATTGCCGGATTTTTGAGGCCAGGCGGGCGTCATCCTGCCGTTGGGTAAGGCATGATTCCCCTTGTTTCCGGCTTCACCCCGTCCGCATTGCGCCCGACAAACCGGCACTTGTCATGGAACCGTTACACGGATGTTGCACAAGGTTCACAGCCCATCATTAGGCAGCGGATCAGGCCACAAGGCTGCCAATGCCAGACAGGAGACTGTGATGACGAATAAGATGCTCACCTCGGCGATTGCGATGATCGCGCTTTCGGCCGGAGCTGCCGCCGCACGCGATCAGGTTCAGATCACCGGTTCCTCGACCGTTCTGCCCTATTCCACCATCGTCGCCGAAGCTTTCGGTGAAAACTTCGATTTTCCCGCACCGGTCGTTGAAGGCGGTGGTTCGGGTGCCGGTCGCGCCAAGATGTGTGAAGGCGTCGGCCCGAACACCGTGGATATCGCCAACTCCTCCTCGCGCATCACGCAGCGCGACCTTGACACCTGCGCCGCGAATGGCGTGGGCGAGGTCATGGAAGTCCGTTTCGGCTATGATGGCATCGTGTTCGCGTCCGACGTGAACGGCGCGGAATTCGCCTTCACGCCCGGCGACCTTTACAACGCAGTCGCGGGTCAGGTCGCCAAGGACGGCGCGATTGTCCCGAACACCTACGCCCAGTGGTCGGAATTCAACACGAATCTGCCCGCCCAGAACATCCTTGTTCTGTCGCCCGGCACCAAGCACGGCACCCGTGAAGTCTATGACGAGCGCGTGATCCTTCTCGGCTGCAAGGAAACCGGCGCTTATGACCTGTTCCTGGCCGTCGCAACCGGGGATGACGACCGTGCCAAGCAGCGCGCCGCCAATGGCGAATGCACCAAGCTGCGCACTGATGGCCGCAATGTCGATATCGACGGCGACTATACCGAGACGCTGGCGCGTCTGGATGCCGACAAGGATGCTGTGGGCGTGTTCGGTCTGTCCTTCTACCAGAACAACACCGACAAGCTGCGTGTGGCCACGATGGGCGGGGTCGTCCCCTCGACGGAATCCATCGCCTCGGGTGAATATCCGGTGTCGCGTCCGCTGTTCTTCTACGTCAAAACGGCGCATCTCGATGTGATCCCGGGCCTGCAGGAATATGTCGAGTTCTTCGTGTCCGATGACATGGCCGGCCCGGATGGTCCGCTGGCGCAATATGGTCTGGTGTCCGACCCGGAACTGGCGGCGACGCAGGCGATGGTCGCTGACCGCACGCCGATGGCTCCGCTGAACTGATCCTGCTGCGGCGTCCCGGTCTGACCGGGACGCCGTTTCCACAATGCCCGATATCCGGGCCGGGGATTTCCTGATGTCGGTTTTCATTCTGATCCTTGCCCTGCTGGTCATCGGACTTGCGGGCTTCGTGCTGTGCCGCGCGCGCGCTGTGGCCTCGGTGCAGGGCAATGTGCGCCAGCTTCACTCGCTGCCGGGCTATCACGGCTGGCATGGGTTCATCATGGGGGTGCTGCCGGGGTTGGCGGTGCTCGTGCTCTGGGTCATCGCCCAGCCGATGGTGATCGAGCGCAACCTGTCGAATTACTTTCCCACCGCACAGTTCGAGGATGCCGCACAGCGCACATTGCTGATGGCCGATGTGCGCCGCGTGGCCGCCGGTCTGGATACCGCCGTGGCCCGGGGCGCGATGAACGCCGAGGAGTCGGTGACGCTGAGCACCGATACAGGATCTGTGCGCGACCGCCTGGCCTCGGTCGGGGTGGCGCTGGGGGCCGAGGTGACGCCGCAGGTGCTGGAGGCCGCACAGGCCTATCGCGCGCAGGCCGCGACTGGGGCGCTGTGGCGCACGGTGCTGACGCTGGCGGTTGCGGGTGTCGCCTTTCTTTGGGCCCTGCGCCTGACGCAGGGCGAATTCCGCGCCCGCAACCGGGTTGAAACCGTGATTCTGGGGCTTCTGATGCTGGCCTCGACCATTGCTATCCTGACAACCATCGGAATTGTGCTGTCGATGTTGTCGGAAACCATCCGCTTTGCCTCGATGTATCCGATTGCGGATTTCTTCTTCGGCCTGACATGGTCACCCAATTTTCAGGGCAACAGCGAACTTGGACTGCTGCCGCTGCTGTGGGGCACGTTGTATATCAGCCTTGTGGCGATGATCGTCGCCGTGCCCATCGGCTTGTTCACCGCGATCTATCTGGCCGAATATGCCTCGGCCCGGGTGCGGTCGGTCGTCAAGCCGCTGATCGAGATCATCGCGGGGATTCCGACCGTCGTGTTCGGCCTGTTCGCGCTGGTCACGGTCGGCCCGCTGATCCGCGACTGGCTGGCCGTGCCCAGCGGTCTGGGATCGTCGGGGTCGTCGGTGATGACCGCCGGTCTGGTGATCGGCATTCTGAACATTCCCTTCATCTCATCGCTGGCCGATGACATCATCAACGCGGTGCCGCAATCGTTGCGCGACGGATCCTATGGCATGGGGGCCACGCGGTCCGAAACCGTGCGGCAGGTGATCCTGCCCGCCGCCCTGCCGGGGATCGTCGGCGCCGTGCTGCTGGCCGCAAGCCGCGCCATCGGTGAGACGATGATCGTCACCATGGGGGCAGGGGCGGCCGCGCGGCTTGACCTCAACCCTTTCGAGGCGATGACCACCATCACCGTGAAGATCGTCAGCCAGCTGACCGGCGATACCGAGTTCAACTCGCCTGAAACGCTGGTCGCCTTCGCCCTTGGCATGACGCTGTTCGTCATCACGCTGGGGTTGAATGTCTTCGCCCTCTACATCGTGCGCAAATATCGGGAGCAATACGAATGACCGACGCGACCGCAGGCGGAATGTCCGCCGGACCCGACCGCAGATCGGCCTCTCTGCTGACCGCCGATCCCCTGATGCGCCGCCGCAATGCGGCCGAAACCCGGTTCCGTCTTTACGGCGTCGCGGCGATCATGATCAGCCTTTCGATGCTGTTCATCATGCTTTGGACGATCTTTTCCGACGGGGTCTCGGCCTTCCGCCAGACCAGCTTGACCATGGCCGTCACACTGGATGCCGAACGGCTGGACCCGCAGGGCAATCGGGCGCGCGATGACATGATGAAGGTCACGACAATCGGCTATACCAACCTTCTGAACGATGCGCTGAAATCCTATATGGAGGCCCGCGGCATCGACACCGGTGAGGTCAGCGACCGCGAGCTTTCGGCCTTCATCTCACGCGATACGCCTGCGCAACTGCGCAATCAGGTCATTGCCAATCCTGATATGCTGGGACAGACGATTGAGGTGAAAGGCTTTGCCACGGGCCGGATCGACGGCTATTTCAAGGGCCGCGTCACGCGGGAGACCGCGCAGGTCGATACCAATATCTCGGTCGCGCAGCTTGAACTGGCCGACCAGATGCGTGAGGCCGGAATCCTGACCGTCGGCTTCAACTGGAAATTCCTGACCAATACCGACGCCTCTGACCAGCGCCCCGAAGCGGCCGGTCTGGGCATCGCGATCATCGGTTCGGCCTATATGATGCTGCTGGTCGCGGTTTTCGTGCTGCCCATCGGGGTTGCCGCCTCGATCTATCTTGAAGAATTCGCGCCCAAGAACCGCTGGACCGATCTGATCGAGGTCAATATCTCGAACCTCGCCGCCGTGCCGTCCATCGTCTATGGGATCCTCGGGCTTGCGATCTTCATCAATTTCGCGAAGTTCCCGCAATCGTCGCCGCTGGTGGGGGCGCTGGTGCTGACGCTGATGACGCTGCCCACGATCATCATCGCGACCCGGGCCGCAATCCGCGCGGTGCCGCCCTCGATCCGCGATGCGGCGCTGGGGATCGGGGCCTCGAAGATGCAGACCGTGTTTCACCATGTGCTGCCGCTGGCCGCCCCCGGCATCCTGACCGGCACCATCCTTGGCCTTGCCTCGGCCCTTGGGGAAACAGCGCCGCTGTTGCTGATCGGCATGGTGGCCTTCGTTGCCAATTACCCCTCGGGACCGCTGGAGGGCGGGATGCTGGAACCCGCGACCGCGCTGCCGGTGCAGGTCTATTCCTGGGCCTCGCGGTCCGATCCGGCCTTCATTGAAAGGTCTTCGGGTGCGATCATCGTGCTTTTGGCCTTCCTGCTGGTCATGAACATCATCGCCATCGTGCTGCGTCGCCGCTTTGAACGCCGCTGGTAAGGACACCAAGATTATGAATGATATGAGAATCGTGGAGAGAGCCGTGGAAACCCGCAACATCAAGATTTCCGCCCGCGGCGTGCAGGTCCATTATGGTGACAAACATGCGCTGCGCGATGTCGATGTGGATATCCTCGACAATACCGTGACCGCCTTCATCGGCCCCTCGGGCTGTGGCAAATCCACCTTCCTGCGCTGTCTGAACCGGATGAATGACACGGTGGCGGTGGCGAAGGTTTCAGGCACGATCCTGCTGGATGGCGAAGATATCTATGACCGCCGCGTCGATCCGGTGCAGTTGCGCGCCAAGGTCGGCATGGTGTTCCAGAAACCGAACCCCTTTCCCAAGTCGATCTATGACAATGTGGCCTACGGCCCGCGTATCCACGGCCTGACCCGCAACAAGGCCGAACTGGATGAGGTGGTCGAAGCCTCGCTGCGCAAGGCGGCGCTGTGGAACGAGGTCAAGGACCGCCTGCAGGAGGGCGGCACGGGTCTGTCGGGCGGCCAGCAGCAGCGGCTTTGCATCGCCCGGGCGATTGCCACCTCGCCCGAGGTTCTGTTGATGGATGAACCCTGTTCGGCGCTGGATCCGATCGCGACCGCGCAGGTCGAGGAATTGATTGACGAATTGCGCGCCAGCTTCTCGGTGGTGATCGTGACCCATTCCATGCAGCAGGCCGCCCGTGTCAGCCAGCGCACGGCGTTTTTCCACCTTGGCAATCTGGTCGAATATGGGGAGACGGGTGCGATCTTCACCAAACCCAGCGATCCGCGCACCGAAAGCTATATCACCGGCCGGATCGGCTGAGGAGGCAGAAATGATGACGACCGAACCCCATATCGCCAGCGCTTTCGACCGCGATCTTGAGGCGATTCAGGCCATGATGCTCAAGATGGGCGGACTGGTGGAGGCCGCACTGCTGGATGCCGCGCAGGCGCTGGAAACCCGCGACGACGATCTGGCCGAACGGGTGCGCCGGGGCGACAAGGCCATCGACGCGCTGGAGGAACAGATCAATATCGAGGCTGCGCGCCTGATCGCGCTGCGCGCACCGACGGCGGGCGATCTGCGCACGGTGCTGACGGTGATGAAGATCGCCGCCAGTCTTGAACGCTGCGGCGACTATGCCAAGAACCTTGCGAAACGGTCGTCGGTCCTGTCGCAGATGTCGCCGATCAGCGGTTCGGCCGGGGCGATCCGGCGCATGGCCAAGGCGGTCGAAGTGCTGCTGCGTGAATCGCTGGACAGTTTCGTGCAGCGCGATGCGCGGCTGGCGGCGGATGTGCGGCTGCGCGATGCGGAAGTGGACCAGATGTATAACGCGCTGTTCCGCGAGTTCCTGACCCATATGATGGAAGACCCGCGCAACATCACCGCCTGCATGCATCTGCATTTCATCGCCAAGAATATCGAACGCGTGGGCGACCATGCAACCGGGATTGCGGAACAGGTGATCTATCTGGTCTCGGGTGCATTGCCCGAAGAGGCGCGGCCCAAGGATGACCGCACCTCGACCGCGTTGCCACCGGGGGCGAAGTGATGTCGCCCGCCAGCCAACCCACGGTCCTGCTGGTCGAGGATGAGCCGGCGCAACGCGAGGTCCTGTCCTACAACCTTGAGGCAGAGGGCTTCCGCGTCGTGCAGGCCGTGGATGGCGAGGAGGCCATGCTGATGGTCGAGGAAGCCACGCCCGACATCATCGTGCTGGACTGGATGCTGCCCAATGTCTCGGGCATCGAGGTTTGTCGTCGGCTGAAGATGAACCCCGAAACCCGCGGCATCGCGATCATCATGCTGTCGGCCCGGGCCGAAGAGGTGGACCGGGTGCGCGGGCTTGAAACCGGGGCGGATGACTATGTCATCAAACCCTATTCCGTGGTCGAACTGATGGCGCGGGTGCGTGCGCAACTGCGCCGGACGCGCCCCTCGACCGTGGGGCTGGTGCTGGAATTCGGCGATATCCGTCTCGATACCGAAACCCACCGGGTCTATCGCGCCGACAAGGTGCTGAAACTGGGACCGACCGAGTTTCGTCTGCTGACGACCTTCATGGAGAAACCGGGCCGGGTCTGGAGCCGCGACCAGTTGCTGGACCGGGTCTGGGGCCGCGATATCTATGTCGATACGCGCACGGTGGATGTCCATATCGGCCGTTTGCGCAAGGTGCTGATGCAGCATGGCGGCGAGGATCCGCTGCGCACGGTGCGCGGTGCGGGTTATGCGCTGGGGTGAAGCCGTGATCCTTGGCTGAACGGGGCAGGGGGGCTGTCTGCCCCCCTCGGATTTGCAAGACGCAAATCCTCACCCCCCGAGGATATTTCCGGACAGAAAAAGCGCGCGCCGGAAGGCTGGATCAGCCGCTGAACAGGAAATGCAGCACGTCGCCGTCCTTGACCTCATAGGTCTTGCCCTCGACGCGGAATTTCCCGGCTTCCTTGGCGCCTGTTTCACCCTTGCCCGCGATGTAATCATCATAGGCCACGGTTTCGGCGCGGATGAAGCCCTTTTCAAAGTCGCCATGAATCACGCCTGCCGCTTGCGGGGCCAGCATGCCTTTGGTGATCGTCCAGGCGCGGGCCTCTTTCGGACCGACGGTGAAATAAGTCTGCAATCCCAAAAGCTGATAACCCGCGCGGATCAGACGGTCGAGCCCGGCCTCTTCCAGCCCCATCTCGGTCAGGAACATTTCGGCCTCATCGGCGGAAAGCTGGCTGATCTCTTCCTCGATCCGGGCAGAAATCACCACGCTGCCTGCGCCCTGTGCGGCGGCCATTTCGGCCACGCGGGCGGATTGGCTGTTGCCTGATCCGGCCGAAGCCTCTTCGACATTGCAGACATAGAGAACCGGTTTCGAGGTCAGAAGCTGCAACAGCCGCCAGTTGCGCAGATCATCCGGGGCGACATCGACCGTGCGGGCGGGGCGGCCGCTTTCCAGCGCCTTCTGCGCCACGGCCAGCAGTCGGTCCTGATCGGCGGCTTCCTTGTCATTGCCCTTCAGCTTGCGCGCAAGATTGGCGCGGCGGCGTTCAATCGAGTCGAGATCGGCCAGCATCAGTTCGGTCTCGATGGTCTCGGCATCGGCCACGGGGTCGATCCGGCCCTCGACATGGGTGATATCGCCATCCTCAAAGCAGCGCAGCACATGGGCGATGGCATCACATTCGCGGATATTGGCCAGAAACTGGTTGCCCAGCCCCTCACCCTTGGAGGCGCCACGCACCAGCCCGGCAATATCGACAAAGGTCATCCGCGTCGGGATGATCTGTTTCGATCCGGCAATCGCGGCCAGCTTTTCCAGCCGCCCGTCGGGCACGGCCACATCGCCGACATTCGGCTCGATCGTGCAGAAGGGGAAATTGGCAGCCTGCGCTGCCGCCGTGCGGGTCAGTGCGTTGAACAGCGTCGATTTGCCGACATTCGGCAGACCCACGATTCCCATTCTGAATCCCATGACGCATCCCCTTGCAAAACTCCGCCGCTACATAGGCGGACGGGCGTTCCTGCGCAAGCAAGGGCTTTACCGGCGCGGGGAGTTGCAGTTAAAGTTGATATCAACATTATTTCGGAGGATCCCATGCGCATAACCCCCTATCTGCATTTTGAAGGCGGCTGCGAAGCGGCGATGTCCTTTTATGCCGCCACATTCGGCGCAGCCCTGCCCGAGTTCTTCCGCTTTTGCGACATTCCCGGCGGTTCGCCCGAAATGGCCGCTTCCCGCAAGATCTGCCATGTCAGCCTGACCCTGCCCGGGGGCGGAGAATTGTTCGCATCGGATTTCCCGCCGGGTGTGGCGGGCGATGCGCAAAAGGCGGTTTCGGTGCATCTGTCCCTGCCGACAGTGGCCGAGGCGCAGGCGCTGTTTGTCGGATTGTCCGAAGGGGGCGACGGGATCATGCCCTTCGCGCCCACCTTCTGGTCGCAGGGCTTCGGCATGGTGCGGGACCGGTTCGGCACGCATTGGATGGTTTCAGGTCCCGAGGTGGGCTGACCACCCTGCGCGTCCTGTTCCTGCCGCGCGCATGGCTTGCCTTTTCAGGCAGGCTGCCGCATGACGGTGGGATCAGAGCCGGAGGAAACCCTTGACCCGCATCGACCAGACATTCGCCCGCCTGCGTGCCGAGGGACGCAAGGCTTTCGTGTCCTATATCATGGCCGGAGATCCCGATACCGCGACCTCGCTTGCCGTGATGAAGGGCTTGCCGGGGGCCGGGGTGGATATCATCGAACTGGGCATGCCCTTCACCGATCCGATGGCTGATGGCCCGACGATTCAGCTGGCCGGGCAGCGCGCGCTGGACGCAGGCCAGACGCTGGAAAAGACGCTGGCCATGGCTGCGGAATTTCGCAAGGGCGATGACCGCACGCCGCTGGTGATGATGGGCTATTACAACCCGATCTATTCGCGCGGTGTGGACCGCTTTCTGACCGATGCCAAGGCGGCGGGAATTGACGGTCTGATCGTGGTGGACCTGCCGCCCGAGGAAGACGACGAATTGTGCATTCCGGCGCAGAAGGCGGGCCTGAACTTCATCCGGCTGGCCACGCCGACGACCGATGATGCGCGCCTGCCGAAAGTGCTGCAGAACACTTCGGGCTTTGTCTATTACGTCTCGATCACCGGGATCACCGGGGCGGCGGCGCCTGAGGCCGCCGATGTCGCGCCCGAAGTGGCGCGGATCAAGGCCGCGACCGATCTGCCGGTGATCGTGGGCTTCGGCATCACCACACCGGAGGCGGCCGAGGCCATTGCGGGCATCGCGGATGGCTGCGTCGTCGGTTCCGCCATCGTCAAGGATATCGGTGAGGGCAGGCCGGTGGCCGAGGTTCTGGCCCGTGTCGCAGCCCTTGCCGAAGGCGCGCATCGGGGCTGAAATCCGGCATTTGTGGCGGCGCCTCCCGCAGGTGCGCGCAATTGAAAAGGCCCGGCACTGCCGGGCCTGATTTTTTTGGGTCTGGTCAACTCAGGAAGCCTTACTTACCCCAGTTCAGCACCAGCGGATCCAGTGGCCGCAGGATATCCAGCAATGCCGCGCGCGTATCGGGATGCAAGGGCTGGATCGGGTGGCGCGAGAAGTCCGATTTGATGACCCCGCCCGCCATCATCGCTGCCTTGGCCGAGCGGAAACCGCATTGCCGGTTCTCGAAATTCACCGCCGGAAGGATGCGGTTATAGGCGGCTTCGGCCTCGGGTTTGCGGCCCGCATACCAATGGGTCAGCACCGGCTTGATCTGGTCGGAAATCATGGCCGAGGTCATCGAGCCGGTCGCGCCGGCCTGAAGATCGGCCAGCAGGGTGATCGCCTCTTCACCGTCGAACGGGCCCTCGATCGCATCGCCACCTTCGGCGATCAAGGCGCGCAGCTTGGCGGCGGCCTGCGGCACCTCGATCTTGAACAGTTTCACCATCTCGATTTCGCGCGCCATCCGCACCAGCAGCGGCACCGGCAGATCGACGCCCGCCAGCGGCGCATCCTGCACCATGATCGGGATGCCGACGCGGCCCACGGCCTCAAACTGTTCAAAGCTTTGCTGTGCCGTGCCTTTCAGCAGCGCGCCGTGATAGGGCGGCATCATCATGACCATGGCCGCGCCCAGATCCTTGGCCAGTTTCGCGCGCTCCACCACAATCGGGGTGGCAAAATGGCTGATTGTCACGATGACCGGAACGCGGCCCGCGACATGATCAAGGCACAGCCGTGTCAGCGCCTCGCGCTCGGCATCCGAGATCAGGAACTGTTCCGAGAAATTGGCAAGAATGCAGATCCCGTCCACGCCCTGATCAATCATCAGGTCCAGAACGCGGCGCATCCCGGGCAGATCAAGCGTGCCATCCTCATGGAAGGGGGTAGGGGCTACGGGCCAGATGCCGGTATAACGGGCCATGGGGTTTTCCTCCTCGGTGAATCGTGTCGCTGCATGGCATAGCAGGTTCGGAGGGTTCTGGTATACCAAATTTGCAGCCCGACGCGCCCGATGGACGCCGACCCCCGCTTGGATATAGTCAGGTGGCAGAAATTGCGGGGCAGGTTTGGCGGGGCGGTGACGGTGGATCAGATTGCAGGAATTGACAGCGGACGGTTGCGGGCCTTTGCCCGGGCCGAGGCCGCGCGCTTTGCAGCACAGCGCCCGCAGACACGCGCGGCACTGGAGGCCGGGGCGGATGCCTTTCTGGACCGGGTGCCGATGCATTGGATGCGCGACTGGCCAATGCCCTTTCCGCTGCTGGTGAAAACGGCCAGGGGCGCGCGGCTGGAGGATCTGGACGGGTTCGGGATCGACGATTTCTGTCTGGGCGATACCGGGTCGATGTTCGGCCATTCGCCGCCCCCCGTGGCGCGCGCGATCCGCAAACAGGCGCGGCGCGGCCTGACCTATATGCTGCCGACCGCAGCGGCGCTGGAGGCGGGGCGGCTGCTGTCGGATGTGTTTGGCGCCTTCCGCTGGCAGGTGGCGACTACCGCGACCGATGCCAACCGCTTTGCCATCCGGGTGGCGCGGGCGGTGACGGGGCGGGCGAAGATCCTTGTCTTCAACGGCTGCTATCATGGCACGGTCGATGATGTGATGGTTGCGTTGCAGGACGGGCGCACCGTGGCGCGGCCGGGGCTGGTGGGGCAGGTCGCGGATCTGACGGCGGGGGCCGTCGCGGTGGAATTCAACGATCTGGCGGCGGTCGAGGCGGCGCTGGCGGGGGGTGAGGTGGCGGCGATCCTGACCGAGCCGGTGATGACCAATTCCTGCATGGTGCTGCCCGAACCGGACTTTCTGCAGGGTTTGCGCGCGGCGGCGGACCGGCATGGCGCGCTGCTGATCGTGGATGAGACGCATACGATATCGTCCGGGCTGGGCGGCTATGCGCGGGGACAGGGCCTGCGCGCCGATATTCTGGTGGTCGGCAAATGCGTGGCGGGGGGCCTACCCTGCGCGGTCTGGGGCCTGTCGGATACGGTGGCGGCGCGGTTTCACGTCTATGATGCCGCGCGCGCGCCGGGCCATTCCGGCATGGGCACCACGCTGTCGGCCAATCCGCTGCAATTCGCGGCGCTGCGGGCCACTCTGGCCGAGGTGATGACACAGGCGAATTACGCAAGGATGGAGCGGCGCGCGGCGCGGCTGGCCGAGGGGCTGACGCGGGTGATCGCCGCCCATGGCCTGCCCTGGCATGTGGTGCGCGTGGGCGCGCGGGTGGAATTCATCTGCGCGCCGGGGCCCTTGCGCAACGGAACCGAGGCCGCCGCCGCCCATCAGCCGGAACTTGAGGCCGCACTGCATGTCGGGCTGGTCAATCGCGGCTGCCTGATCGCGCCGTTTCACAACATGATGCTGGCCAGCCCGGTGACGACCAAGGCGCAGGTTGACCGCCTGATCGCCGCTTTCGATGAAATCCTGACCGAATTGACGAGGCAAGAATGACTGATGCAGCAAGCCCCTCGGGCAGCAGCCCGGCCGAGGCCGAAGCCTTCCTAGCGGCCCATCCCGATATTGAGGCGGTGGATATCGTCTTGCACGATTCGAACGGAATTGGCCGGGGAAAGATCATTCGGCGCCATGAGCTTTTGTCGTTTTACAACAATGGACGGCATTTGCCGATTTCGATTCTGGGCCTCGACATCTGCGGCGAGGATGTCCATGAAACCGGGCTGATCTGGGATCAGGGCGATGGTGATCTGCGGGCCTGGCCGGTCCCCGGCACCTTGACGCGGCTGCACAATACCAATCCGCCCCGGGCCGAGGTGTTCATGTCGCTCTATGATCTGGACGGGGCGCCGATGACATCTGACCCCCGTCACGCACTGGCGCGGCAGGTCGCGGCGCTGGCGGCGGAAGGGTTGCATCCCGCCGGGGCGTTTGAACTGGAATTCTTCCTGCTGGACAAGGAGCGCGGCCCGGATGGCCGGGTGCGTCCGGCGCGCGATGTGCTGGACGGGCGCAGCAGCGACAAGACCGAGGTCTATTCCGTCGATCACCTGCACGGGATGCTGCCGCTGTTTTCTGATATCTACAAAGGCGCGGAACTGGCGGGCATCACCGCCGAGACGCTGATCTCGGAATATGCGCCGGGCCAGTATGAACTGACGCTGAATTACCGCAGCGATGTGATGCAGGCGGCGGATGATCTGATGCGGCTGAAACGCATCGTGCGGGCGCAGGCGCGGGCGCATGGGGTGACGGCCTGTTTCATGGCCAAACCTGTGGAGGACTATGCCGGATCGGGTATGCATTTCCATGTGTCCATGCAGGACAAGGCCGCGCGCAATGTCTTCATCGAGGCGCAGGAGGGGGAATGGTCCCCGATGATCCTGCACGCCCTTGGCGGGCTGCGCGCGACGATGGGGGAATCGATGCTGGTCTTTGCGCCGCATGCCAATTCATGGCGGCGCTTTGCCAGCCAGTCCTATGCGCCGGTTTCGCCCTCATGGGGGGTGAACAACCGCTCCGTCGCGCTGCGCATCCCGGCGGGCGATATCAAGGCGCGGCGGATCGAGCATCGTCCGGCCGGGGTGGATGCCAATCCCTATCTGGTGGCGGCAACCGTGCTGGCGGGTATCCGTCACGGGCTGGCGCATCGCATTGATCCGGGGCCCGAGACAACCGGCAACGGCTATGAAGGGTCGGATGATCTGCCGATGCCCGCCGACTGGCGCGAGGCGATCCGCGCGGCACAGGGATCAGCCTTTCTGAAGGATGCGCTGGGGCCGGACATGCACCGCACCTTCTGCGCGATCAAGGCGGCGGAACAGGCCCGGGTGGCGCGCACCATTTCGGGCGTGGATTACGATCTGTATCTGCATACGGTCTGATCCCCGCAACGGGATGTGAGGGGCGGACAAGCGGATTGCGCGGGCAGGCCTGAATTGGTAAGCCGATTTTACCAATACCCTGTTCCGCCCACCCCTCTGCCCCTGTCCAAGGACCGCCGCCATGCCCGTCATCACCGAAATCGCCGATCTCAAGCGCATCTACAAGCGGCGCGTGCCGAAGATGTTCTACGATTACGCGGAAAGCGGCAGCTATACCGAACAGACCTTCCGCGCCAATACCGAGGATTTCGCGAAGATCCTGCTGAAGCAGAAGGTCGCGGTCGACATGTCGGGCCGCAGCACCGAAAGCACGATGATCGGCGAAAAGGTGTCGATGCCGGTGGGACTTGCACCGGTCGGTCTGACGGGAATGCAATCGGCGGATGGGGAAATCAAGGCGGCCCGCGCGGCCGAGAAATTCGGCGTGCCCTTCACGCTGTCGACGATGTCGATCTGTTCCATCGAGGATGTGGCGGCCCATACGACCAAACCCTTCTGGTTTCAGGTCTATACGTTGAAGGATGAGGATTTCATGCGCCGCCTGTTCGAACGCGCGCGGGCGGCGAATTGTTCGGCCATCGTCATCACCGTCGATCTGCAGCTTCTGGGCCAGCGGCACAAGGATCTGAAGAACGGTCTGTCGGCACCCCCGAAATTCACCCTGAAATCCATGGCCAATCTTGCGACCAAGGTCGGTTGGGGGCTTGAGATGCTGGGCACCAAGCGGCGGTTCTTCGGCAATATCGTGGGCCACGCCAAGGGCGTCACCGACCCCTCCAGCCTGTCAAGCTGGACGGCGGAAGCCTTCGATCTGACACTGGACTGGAAGCGGATCGCGCGGTTCAAGGAAATGTGGGGCGGCAAGGTGATCCTGAAGGGCATCATGGATGCCGAGGATGCAAAGATGGCGCTGTCGGTCGGGGCGGATGCGATTGTGGTGTCCAACCATGGCGGGCGGCAGCTTGATGGCGCGCTGTCCTCGATCCGTGCCCTGCCGCGTATCGTCGATGCGGTGGGCGACAAGGTGGAAATCCATATGGACAGCGGCATCCGGTCTGGTCAGGACGTGCTGAAGGCGCTGGCGCTTGGGGCCAAGGCCACTTATGTCGGCCGGTCCTTCGTCTACGGTCTGGGCGCGATGGGCGAGGCCGGGGTGACCAAGTCACTTGAGGTGATCCGCAAGGAACTCGACATCACCATGGCGCTATGCGGGGAACGCGACGTCAAGGCGCTTGGGCGTCACAACCTGCTGATCCCCAAAGGGTTTGAGGGCGACTGGCAGGACGGCTGATCTTTTTCTGTCCCTCATTGTCCGGGGGGGAGGCGCGGAACGCGACGGGGGGCAGCGCCCCCCACCTTGACCCCCGAACCCTGCCGCCCGCCGGGTCAGAACCCCGCGACGCAGCGTTCGGTCAGCCGGGCCAGCATCTCCTCGCAGCGGTCGATCTCGCTGTCTTCGATGAATTCGTCGGGCGTATGGCCCTGCGTCATCGCGCCGGGACCGCAGACCACGGTGGGCAGGCCCAGCCGTTCGGCGAACATGCCGCCCTCGGTGCCATAGGACACCTTGCCGTGCGAATTGCCCCCGGTCAGCGATTTGACGAAGCCCACGACATCGGCATCGGGGGCGGTGCCCAGCCCGGGATAATCCCAAAGCCGTTCGATCGTGATTGCGGCCTCGGGGAAGGTTTCCCGCAGGGGCGCGGTGATCGCGGATGCGCGCCGTTCCAGCTCGGCGATCAGCAGCGCCGGATCATGCCCGGCCAGTGACCGTATTTCCATGTCGATCACGGTCTGATGCGCCACGACATTGACCTGCACCCCACCGCTGATCTTGCCGACATGCAGCGTGGTATAGGGCACGATATAATCGGGGTCGAAAGGGCCATCACTGGCAATCTGGGACTGCAGGTCACGCACCGCCCCGATGAAATCGGATGCCAGATGGATCGCGTTCAGGGCCAGCGGTGCCGCCGAGGAATGGCCGCCCCGCCCGGTGCAGGTGACGCGCAGCGCGACCTTGCCCTTATGGCCGATGGCGGCCTCCATGCTGGTCGGCTCGCCCACGATGCAGAGACGCGGCTGCACCGCCCAGCCCTTCATCGCGTCAATCATGGACCCGACACCGCGACAGCCCACTTCCTCGTCATGCGACAGCGCAAGGATCAGTGGCACCTGCAGGTCGCGGCCCTTCGCGTCGATCACCGCGCGGATGGCGCAGGCGACGAAAGCCTTCATATCGGTGGTGCCGCGCCCGTAAAGCCGGCTGCCCTCGCGCGTCAGTCGGAAGGGCGGGCGCGTCCAGTCCTGCCCCTCGACCGGGACGACATCGACATGGCCCGACAGGATGACGCCGGGGCGGTCGGCGGGGCCTATGACGGCCCAGAGATTGGCCTTTTCCCCGGTCGGGTCGGGGATCAGATGGCTGTCGATGCCATGCTGCGCCAGATGGTCCCGGACAAAGCCGATCAGGTCGAGATTGGAACGATGGCTGACCGTGTCAAAGGCGATCAGCCGGTCAAGAAGGGCGCGGCTGTCCATGGGGGCTCCTGCTGATTTGTCCCTGTTCTAGCGGATCGGGGCGCGACCCGGAAGGGCAGGCGTGGCGCGGGCTGTGGTTTCGGATGCCTCCTGCGGAGGTATTCGCCTCCGGGATGAAAGCATGCGCAGGACCAACCGGGGCCGGTCAGTCCTGCGCGCGCAGCACCTGCGCGGGGCGCGCGGCAAGGGGGCGCAGGGCAAAGACCAGCCCGGCCAGCAGCGTGGCGAGAAGGCCCCCCAGCACGATGGCAATGGCCGAGACCGGTTCAAACCGGTAGGTGCTGTCCATCACGAAGGTCATGACGCCCCATCCCGCCACGGCCCCCGCCGCGATGGCGACGATCCCTGCCGCAGCCCCGGTCAGGGCGGCGCGCAGCGCGAATCCCGCAAGGATGCGCCCCCGCGTCGCGCCAAGCGTCTTGAGCACCGCCGCCTCATAAAGCCGCGCGCGTTCCCCCGCCGCCGCCGCACCGATCAGCACGACAAAACCGGTGATCAGCGTGGCCCCTGCCGCCCAGGCGGTGGCGGTGGCAAGGCTCCGCAGCGCCTCGGCCACGCGGTCGATGGCGTCACGCACCCGCACGGCGGTCAGATTGGGATAGGCGCCCGCCAGATCGCGCAGGATCGCGGCCTCGGCAGCCTCGGTCGAATAGACCGTGGCGATATGGGTATGGGGCGCGCCCGCCACCGCGCCGGGGTTCAGCAGCATCACGAAACCGATCCCCCCGGTCGAGAAGTCGACCGCGCGGAAACTGGTGATCTCGGCCTCGATATCGCGGCCAAGGATATTGACGGTGACGCGGTCGCCCAGTTTCAGTCCCATTTCATCAGCCTCTTCCTGCGCGAAGGACAAAAGCGGCGGGCCGGAATAATCGGCCTCCCACCACGCGCCTGCCGTGATGCGCGTGCCGTCGGGCGGGGTGGCGGCATAGGTCACGCCCCGGTCACCGCGCACCACCCAGTGATCGCCTGCGACATCCCGCGCGTCCTGACCGTTGATCTGCGTCACCACGCCGCGCAGCATGGGCGCGGTATCGACGCGGGACACCTCGGGATCATCGGCCAGCCGGTCCAGAAAACCGTCGATCTGGTCATTCTGGATATCAATAAAGAAATAGGACGGCGCGACGCCGGGCAGGTCGCGGTCAATGGCGGCGCGCAAATTGGCGTCGATCTGGCCGACGGCGGCCAGCACCGACAGGCCCAGCCCCAGCGACAGGATGACGGGAACAGCCTCTTGCCGCGGGCCACCGATGGCCGCCAGCGCGCTGCGCAGGGCAACACGGCCCCGGGTCAGCCCGGTGCGGGCCAGCGCGCGCGCCGCGCGGCGCAGGCCAAGGGCCGCCAGCAGCAGAAGGACCAGCGCGCCCGCAATCCCCACCGCCGACCACAGCGCCAGAACCGGGATGCCCGAAAACAGCGCCGCCCCGCCGATCAGCGCCGCGCCGACCAGCCCCAGCGTGACCCAATGAACCGGCGCGGGCCAGACCTGCGGCCCGTCACCGCCCCGGTAAAGGGCGGCGGCGCGAACCTTTTCGCTGCGCGCCAGCGGCCAGAGCGTGAACAGGAACGCGGTCGCCGCGCCGTAAAAGGCGGCCTCGGCCATGGCGGCGGGGGAGATGGCAAACACCACCGGCAGCGGCAGGGTCGCCGTCAGCAGCGGGGCCAGCAGCAGCGGCACCGACACCCCGATGGCAAGACCGATGGCCACGCCAAGCGCTGTCAGTGCCGCGATCTGGATCAGATAGATCTGGAAGATCAGCCGCCCCGTCGCGCCAAGGGTTTTCAACGTGGCAATCGTGGCGGTCTTGCCGTCCAGATAGGCGCGCACCGCCGCGGCAACCCCGACCCCGCCCACGGCCAGCCCGGCCAACCCGACCAGCACAAGGAAGGACCCGATCCGGTCCACGAAACGCGCAACCCCCGGAGTTGCGCGGCGGCTGTCGGTCCAGCGCAGGCCGCTGTCGCGGAAGGTGCTTTCCGCCTCGTCGCGCAGCGCATCAAGATCGGCTCCGGGCGGCAGGATCAGGCGATATTCGGTCTCGAACAGCGATCCGGGCGCCAGAAGGCCGGAATTTACGAGATCTTCGGTCAGGACCAGCGTGCGCGGGCCCAGCCCGAACCCGCCTGTCGCGCTGTCGGGTTCGGTGACAATGGTGGCGCCAAGGCGGAAGCGTTGCGTGCCAAGCGCGAATTCCGCCCCCGGCTCCAGCCCCAGCCGGTCAACCAGAACCCGGTCCATGACCGCGCCGGGAAGGCCGTTTTCAGTTGCAAGCGCCCGGTCCAGCGGCATTGCGGGATCCAGAACCATCGTGCCCAGCAGAGGATAGGCGCTGTCGACGGATTTGACCTGCGTCAGGGCGCGGTCTTCCCCCACCACGGCCATCGACCGGAAATCGACCACCTCGGACACCCCGGTCGCGATCCGGTCCATGAAGGCGCGTTCTTCGGGATTGGCATAGCGATAGGTGAATTCCAGTTGCGCATCGCCCCCCAGCAGGACCGCGCCCTGATCGCTCAGCCCGCGCTCCACCGCGCTGCGCACCATGCCGACGGCAGTGATCGCCGCGACGCCTAGCGCCAGACAGGCCAGAAAGATGCGAAAGCCGCGCAGGCCCCCGCGCAATTCGCGGCGCGCCAGCCGGGCGGCAAGCGCAAGGCTCATGCAGCGGCCTCCAGCGCGTCGATACGGCCATCGGCAAGGCGCACCACCCGCGAACAGCGCGCGGCCAGATCGGGCGAATGGGTGACCATCACCA
This sequence comes from Szabonella alba, assembly GCF_016765775.1. Taxonomy (GTDB): domain Bacteria; phylum Pseudomonadota; class Alphaproteobacteria; order Rhodobacterales; family Rhodobacteraceae; genus Szabonella; species Szabonella alba. The sequence continues at coordinate 534,755 of NZ_JAESVN010000001.1, forward strand.
GTGTTGCGCCATGGCGGTCATGCAGACCGAACAGCAGATCCATGATGGCCGCCCCATTGACCCCGTCAAGATTTCCCGTCGGCTCATCTGCCAGCAGGATCGCGGGGCGGGGGGCGGCGGCGCGGGCAAGGGCGACGCGCTGCTGTTCGCCTCCTGACAACTGACTGGGGTAATGGTCCATCCGCGCGCCCAGCCCGACCGAGCGCAATTCCGCCTCGGCGCGGGCGAATGCGTCCTGCTTGCCCGCCAGTTCCAGCGGCAGGGCGACATTTTCCAGCGCGGTCATCGTCGGAATGAGGTGGAAAGACTGGAACACCACCCCCATATTCCCCCGACGGAAGCGCGCAAGGGCATCTTCATCCATCGCGGTCAGATCCTGCCCAAGCGCCTTGACCGACCCACCCGTGGCGCGTTCCAGACCGCCCATCAGCATCAGGAGCGAGGATTTGCCCGACCCCGAAGGCCCGATCAGCCCCAGCGTCTCACCGCGTGCCACATCCAGCGTGATGCCGCGCAGAATGTCCACCGGGCCCGCATTGCCCGCCAGTGTCAGCCGCGCATCCTTCAGCGCCAGAACGGTCTCGGTCATGGTTTCTGCCCTGTTGTCATGCCTTTCCCCTGCATATGGGGCGAAAGCGCTTTTCCGCAACCGCACAATGGCGCTGATCCTCGGGCTGGGGCTGCTTCCCGCGGTGGCGCAGGCGCAAGAGGCGGCGGAAGTGCCTGTTATTGTGGCACTTGGCGACAGTCTGACGCAGGGCTACGGCCTTCCCGCCGATCAGGGATTTGTGCCGCAGTTGCAGGACTGGCTGACCGCGCAGGGCGTCGGTGCCGGGATCGTGAATGCAGGTGTTTCCGGCGATACAACGGCGGGCGGGGCGGCAAGGCTGGACTGGTCGCTGTCGGGCGATGTCGATGCGCTGATCGTCAATCTGGGCGGCAATGACCTTTTGCGCGGGCTGGATCCGGATGTCAGCCGCGCCAATCTGGAAAAGATCATGGATGGGGCTGCGGCGCGCGATCTGCCGGTCCTGCTGGTCGGGCTGTCCGCACCCGGCAATTACGGGGCGGATTTCAAGACGCGCTATGACGCGATTTTCCCCGATCTGGCCGAACGCTTCGACGCGCTCTTGATGCCCGATTTCCTTGCCCCTCTACGCGATGCGGGTGGTGAGGCGGCAGCGGCGGCGCGCTTCATGCAGGCCGATGGCATCCATCCCAGTGCCGAAGGCGTGGCGGTCATCGTGGAAAGTATCGGCCCGCAGGTGGTTGACCTCATCGGGCGGGTGTCGCAGCCGGATGCGGGCGGCTGAACCGCTGGCAGGCATCGGCGGGTTGCAATCGGCTGGTTGCCGTGACCGGCGCAGGGCCATTCGGGGCTTGCGGCAAGCCGTCGAAGGCGTAGGTTGTCACCGCATTGTGACTCCGACCCCCAAGCGTCCGTCCCCTGTTCCGGGCGCCCATCAGTGAGACCGAAATGACCCTGTCTGATCAGACCAGCCCCGCCAATGCCACCCCCGCCAGTTCCTCGGCGCAAAAGGCGCTGCTGGCCGATCTGGCGGCGACCATCGGAGCGGGCCATGTGCTGACCGGGGCCGATATGTCGGGCCATACCGGCGACTGGACGGGCAAATACACCGCCGAACCCGTGGCCGTGATCCGGCCCGGATCGACGCAGGAAGTGGCCGAATGTGTGAAACTGGCCGCCCGCCACGGTGTTGCCATCGTGCCCGTTTCGGGGCGCAGCGGGCTGGTCGGCGGGGCGATGACGCAGGGCGGGCTGATGATCTCGGTCGAACGGCTGAACCGCATCCGCGAGGTCCGTGCCGGGTCACGGCTGGCAATGGTCGAGGCCGGGGTGATCTTGTCGCGCCTGCATGAGGCCGCCGAGGACGAAGGGCTTTATTTCCCGCTGTGGTTCGGGGCGCGCGGCTCTGCCATGATCGGCGGCGTGCTGTCGACCAATGCGGGCGGCTCGAATGTGCTGCGCTATGGGTCAACCCGCAGTCTTTGTCTGGGGCTTGAGGTGGTTCTGGCCGACGGGCGGGTGCTGAACCTGATGTCGGAACTGCACAAGGACAATTCCGGCTATGACCTGAAACAGATGTTCATCGGGGCCGAGGGCACGCTGGGCATCATCACCGCCGCCGTGGTGAAACTGGTGCCCAAACCGCGCGCCTATGCGACGGCAACGCTTGCGGCCGCCAGCCTTGGCGATGCGCTGCGCCTGCTGAACCGGCTGCAGGCCGAGACGGGTGGGCTGGTCGAGGCTTTCGAATATATGCCCATGGTCTATATGGACCGGCTGGAAGAGGTGCGCCCCGATATCCGCCAGCCTTTCGCGCCGAAACAGGCGGTCAATATCCTTGTCGAACTGGGCGCCACCGCGCCGCGCGACGTGACGCTGGCCGAGGATGGATCGCTGCCGCTGACGGGCCTTCTGGAAGAAGTACTGGCCGCCATGATGGAGGAAGGGCTGGTTCTGGATGCCGAGATCGCCAGCACCGAACAGCAGCGCCGCCTGATGTGGGAGCGGCGCGAACTGTCCGCCGAGGTCACCTTTGCCCGCAAGCCGCTGATCGACACGGATGTGTCGCTGCCGCTGGAAAAGATCGAAACCTTCCTTGCCGTCATGGCGCGGCGCCTGCCCGAACTGGATCCGGGTGCCACATCGCTTTGCGTGGCGCATCTGGGCGATGGCAATGTGCATTACACGGCCTTTCCCACCCGCGACGATCCCGCGCTTTACGATGCGGTCGTCTCGGCGGTTGAGGATGAGGTTGCGGCCCTGCATGGCAGTTTTTCGGCGGAACACGGCGTGGGCCTGTCGAAACGCAATTCCATGGCGCGGCGCAAGGATCCGGTTGCGCTGGACGTGATGCGCGCCGTGAAGGCGGCACTGGACCCCGAGGGGCGCATGAATCCCGGCAAGGTCATTCCGGCGCGCGGCTGATCCTGTCCAGTGCCGGGGCCACGGCGCGCAGGTCGCGGGACTTGCCGCCCAGCCACAGCACGGCCCCTGTCAGCGGTTTCAGCCAGAAGAACCCGCGCGCCATCCGCGCCGCCTGCGCCCAGACATCGGGCGCCTCGGCGCGATAGGCCGCGATGGCCGCCTCGCGCAGCGCCGCACCGTCAATTCCGGACGGCAGGTTCAGGGTATCAGCATGAAGGCTGTGCACGAAGATCAACAAATCCAGTGCGCGCGCCCGCAGGCTGCGCCGCCGTTCCGAGAACCGCTCAAGATCAATGAAGCGCGCCTCGGACCCATTCCAGCAGATATCGCGGATCGCAGGGCGGCCATGGGCATGACCTGCCCGGTGCAACCGGCCAAGCGCGCGCCCCCCCGCATGGAAGGCGGGCAGGCGCTGGTCGGTCTCCTGCCACAGCAGGCTGCGCAGCGTCTCGCCCAGATCGGGGGTCACGAACCAGTCCGGCCCTTCCGCGATCACCGGCGCGACCGGCAGGCCCAGATCGCCCAGCAGGCGCAGCCCTGCGCGCTCCCGCGCGAAACCCGTTTGCCCGTCCCCCTTCTGTAGCCGCATACGCCCGGTCAGTCGCTCGGCCCGTTTCAACCAGACCCGTTGCCCGTCGGTCAGGCGCAGCGCCCTGATCCGCACGGGCAGGTCAGCCAGAGCCAGCCGCAGCGCGGGGCCAAGATCATCGGGGGTGGAACTGTCGGTCATCGCAATCCGTCACCGGGGCGGGGTGCCCTCTGGCGGCTAAGATAACAATTCGAAGACCGGAATGTAACTGTCGCGTGTCGATTTGACGACAGATGCGGCGGGACGGGCGACGAGGCGCGGCGTCAGCCCCGCCAGTCGAAAAAGCCCTGCGGCGCGCGTGCCTTCAGCCTTGCTGCCAGTTCGCGGCCCATGGCGGCACCATCTTCGACCGGGCCCCGGATCGCATCACTCAGCGCCTCGGAGCCGTCGGGGCGCAGGATTTCTCCGCGCAGCCAGATCGTGCCCCCCTCCAGCAGTGCCAGCCCGGCAATCGGCGTTTCGCAGGATCCGTCTAATGCGGCCAGAAAACTGCGCTCGGCAGCCAGTTGCAGCCCGGTGGGAATGTCATGCACCGGCTCCAGCAGGGCCGCAACCCTTGCATCATCGCTGCGCCGCTCCACCCCGATCGCGCCCTGTGCCACGGCGGGCAGCATCACCTCAGGTTCAATCGCGGATCGCGCGACATGCGCCATGCCCAGCCGGGTCAGCCCTGCCATGGCAAGGAAGGTCGCCGCCGCCACCCCGTTTTCCAGCTTTTGCAGTCGCGTCTGCACATTGCCCCGAAACTCCACCAGCCGCAGGTCGGGGCGGCGCAATGCGAGTTGTGCCCGCCTGCGCAGCGAGGATGATCCCACCACCGCGCCTTGCGGCAGATCCTCCAGCCCTGCCGCGACCGGTGACAGGAAGGCATCACGCATATCGGCCCGCGCCAGATGGCAATCCAGCAACAGACCGGGCGGCTGTTCGGTCGGCATGTCCTTCATCGAATGCACCGCAATGTCGATGCCGCCTGCCAGCAGCGCGTCCTCGATCTCGCGGGTGAACAATCCCTTGTTGCCGATCTCCTTCAACGGCCGGTCAGCGGCGATCATGCTGCGGTCATCCCCGGTCACCTTGATGACCACGATCTCGAAGGCATCCTCAGGCAGATCATGCGCCGCCATCAGGCAGCGCCGCGCCTCATGCGCCTGCCACAGCGCCAGCGGCGATCCACGGGTTCCGATGCGCAAAGGACGGGCGGGGGAGGGCAGGGTCAGCATCATGACGCAGCCTTAGCGCGCCGCGCCGCGCCGGACAACTCACTTGACAAAGGGGCCCCGGCTTGGAACGGGATGAGGTCAGCCAAAGGAGCCTCCCCTTGACCGAAAAGACAATCCTGCGCGCCCTGCGGGGTGAGACCCTTCCGACGCCGCCGGTCTGGATGATGCGACAGGCCGGGCGCTATCTGCCGGAATATCGCGCCACAAGGGCGAAGGCGGGCGATTTCCTCAAGCTTTGCTATAATCCTGAACTGGCCGCCGAGGTAACGCTGCAACCGATCCGGCGTTACGGATTCGATGCCGCGATCCTCTTTGCCGATATCCTGCTGTTGCCGCAGGCACTGGGCGCGGATCTGTGGTTCGTCACCGGTGAGGGGCCGCGCCTGTCGACCGTGACCGACATGGCGGGGGTGCAGGGGCTGCGGCCAAAGGACGCGATTCATGAAACGCTGGCCCCGGTCTATGAAACCGTGCGCATCCTGTCGCGCGAACTTCCGCGCGAAACCACGCTGATCGGTTTTGCGGGGGCGCCCTGGACGGTTGCAACCTATATGATCGCGGGGCAGGGCACGCCCGATCAGGCCCCGGCCCATCGGCTGAAAAACAGCGACCGCGCCGCCTTTGTCGCGCTGATCGACCTCTTGACGGTGGCGACGGTGGATTATCTGTCCGCGCAGATCGAGGCCGGGGCCGAGGTCGTCAAGATCTTCGACAGTTGGGCCGGAAGTCTTAAAGGCCAGGATTTCCACGATTTCGCGCTGGAACCCGCGCGCCGCATCATTGCCGATCTCAAGGCCCGGCACCCGGACATCCCCGTCATCGCCTTCCCGCGTGAGGCCGGTGACGGCTATATCGGTTTCGCCCGCGCGACCGGGGCCGATTGCGTGGCGCTGGACAATTCCGTGACGCCGGAATGGGCGGCGGAGCATGTGCAGGTCGATGGCTGCGTGCAGGGCAATCTTGCCTCACGCCATATGGTGACGGGCGGGGCGGAACTGGTGACGGAAACCCGCCGCATCGTCGCGGCCTTCCGGGGCGGGCCGCATATCTTCAATCTGGGCCATGGCATCACCCCTGATGCCGACCCGGACAATGTCACCCGAATGATTGAAACGGTGCGAGGCGGCTGATCGCCGCGACAGGGTCTTTCCGCCTAGGTGAAACCACCGCCTGTCCGCTCCCTCACCTGGCTGAAATACCTCGGGGGTGAACTGGCCCTGCAAGGGCCAGGAGGGGGCAGCGCCCTTTCTTACTTCATGCTGCTTTCTCCAAGCCCCAGCCCCTTGCAAGCCGCCACCTGATCGGCTCATTTGGGGGCGACGGGTGACAGGAGATGGTGATGGAGTGGTGGCGCGGATCGGTAACCTATCAGATTTACCCGCGATCCTTTCAGGACAGCAGTGGCAGCGGGGTGGGGGATCTGGCGGGCATCACCCGGCGGCTTGACCATGTGGCACGGCTGGGGGTGGATGCGGTCTGGCTTTCGCCGGTCTTTCCCTCTCCCATGGCCGATATGGGCTATGACGTTTCGGATTATACCGATATCGACCCGTCCTTCGGCACGCTGGCGGATTTCGACGCGCTGGTGGCGCGGGCGCATGATCTGGGGCTGAAGGTCATCATTGATCAGGTGCTCAGCCATTCCTCGGACCGGCACCCGCATTTCATCGAAAGCCGCGCCAGCCGCGACAATGCGAAATCCGACTGGTATGTCTGGGCCGATGCGCGTCCCGACGGATCGCCACCCAATAACTGGCTGTCGGTCTTCGGCGGGTCGGCCTGGGAATGGGATTCGCGCAGGCGGCAGTATTACCTGCATAATTTCCTGCCCAGCCAGCCCGATTTCAACTTTCACAATCCGGCTGTGCAGGACTGGCTTTTGTCGACGCTGCGCTTCTGGCTGGACCGGGGCGTGGACGGGTTCCGTCTGGATACCGTGAATTACTATTTCCACGATGCCGCCCTGCGGTCCAACCCGCCCGAGCCCGGAAATGCCCCTGCGCCCGCCGTCAATCCCTATGACATGCAGCGCCATCTTCATTCCAAGACGCAGGCAGAAAACATCGGCTTTCTGGAACGGCTGCGCGCGCTGATGGACGAATACGACGCCCGCACCACGGTTGGTGAGGTCGGTGAGGCCGCAGCCCATTCCCTGCCCATCATGGCCGAGTATACAAGGCCCGGGCGGCTGCATATGGCCTATAGTTTCGCGATGCTGGGGCCGGACTTCACCGCCGCACATTTCCGCAGCCAGATCGAGGGCTTCTACCGCGCCGCGCCCGAGGGCTGCCCCTGCTGGAGCTTTTCCAATCATGACGTGATCCGCCATGTCAGCCGCTGGTCGGACCATGGCGAGCCCGAACCGCTGGCCCGGCTGACGGCGGCGATGCTGACGGGGTTTCAGGGCTCGCTCTGCCTGTATCAGGGGGAGGAGCTGGGCCAGACCGAGACCGATATCCTTTATCATGAACTGACCGATCCGCCGGGCTTCCGCTTCTGGCCCGATTACAAGGGGCGCGATGGCTGCCGGACGCCGATGGTCTGGGATGGCTCTGCCCATGGCGGGTTCACTACCGGCAGGCCATGGTTGCCGGTCAAGCCCGAACAGGCCGCCCGCCATGTGGCCGGGCAAGAGGGCGTTGCGGGGTCAGTGCTGGAAACCTGGCGTGCGCTGCTGGCCTTCCGCCGCGCGCAACTGGCGCTGCGGCTGGGGACCAGTGTGTTTCTGGACCTGCCTGAACCGGTTCTGGGCTTTGTGCGCCAACAGGGGAAGGCGGCTGTGCTGTGCCTTTACAACCTGTCCCCCCACCCGCAGGCGCTGACTGTTTCGGGCGCGGATGCGCTGATCGGGCCATCACAGGCGGTCACGCGCGACGGCGATGCCCTGCGGCTGGGGGCGAATGGCTTTGCCTTCCTGTCGCTGCCGGATGGAGGCAGGGGGCTGTCGGTTCGAGGCTGATCGAAACGCTTGGAGCAGGCGCTATTGCGCCAGCCCCTGCGCGATCAGGTAATCCGCGCCGCGACGCAGGCCGCGAAGGTCATTCACCTCAAGGATCAGCCTTGGATTGTGACGCAGCTTGCCAAGGGCGGCAAAGATCGCACGCCAGTTCAGCGGCCCGTCGCCCGGATGCCAGTGCCGGTCGGCAAAACCGTCACTGTCCTGCAGATGAACATGGTCCAGCCGCTTGCCCGCCGCCTTGACATACAGATCCACCGGCGGCCCGCCCAGAGTGACATGGGCATATTGGGCATGTCCTGTATCGAGGGACACCTTCAATGCCGTTGAACCCAGCGCATCGACAATGCGGCAGCGCGCGGCGGGGTCGACATCCTCGATATTCTCCATCACCAGCGTGACGCCCGCGCCCTCGGCGCGGTCCAGCACCGGGCCCAGCAGATAGCGCAGCCTCTCGATCTGGATCAGCGCCTCATTCGGGTCATCCTGATGGCCGCCATGATCCCAGCCGGTGACCGGGGAATGCACGACCATCTGCGTCGCCCCCACCGCCTCACACACTCCAAGACATTGCAGCAGCCGTTTCTGCACGATCAACGCCACTTCCGGGTCGGCTGTATCCAGCGCAAAGCCGATATAGGGCCCATGCAGGCCGATCCGCCCCTGCAGCCCGTCGATCAGGCGTTTCGTGCGCTCAATGGCCGGGGTCAGATCGCCGGTCAGCGCGCGCGCGGTGCAGAAGCTCTGGATTTCCAGATCGCGGGGGGCGGACAGCATCCAATCGCGATGCAGCTCCAGCATGTCAAGCGTCAGGGCAGCGCCAAGGACGGGCAGGGTCAATGCAGGTCTCCCTCAGGGGTGGTGGACAGGCGGGCGTGATGGATGGCGGCGATTGCGCAGGAGGCAAGCCGCGCCATCGTACTGTCGGATCGGGAATTCAGGATCACCGGCACTTTCGCGCCCATCACCAGTCCCGCCGATTCCGCATGGCTGAGATAGGCAAGCTGTTTTGCCAGCATATTGCCCGCATCAATGCCCGGCACGATCAGAACCTCGGCCCGGCCCGCCACTTCCGATGTCAGGCCCTTGGTGCGGGCGGCGGCAAGGGACACGGCATTGTCCATCGCCAGCGGCCCGTCGACATAGCCCCCGGTGATCTGCCCGCGTTCGGCCATCTTGGACAGAAGCGCTGCGTCAAGCGATGACGGGATCGCGGGGTTCACCGTTTCCACCGCCGACAGCACTCCGACCCGGGGCCGGGCAATGCCGATCGAGATGGCAAGATCGATGGCATTCTGCACGATATCGACCTTGGTCGGCAGGTCGGGCGCGATGTTGATCGCCGCATCCGAAACCAGCAGCGGATGATCCAGCCCCGGCACATCCATCACGAAAATATGGGTCAGCTTGCGCCCGATGCGCAGGCCCCGGTCACGGTCGACAAGGGCGCGCAGCATTTCATCGGTATGCAGATGCCCCTTCATCACCGCATCGGCACGGCCCTCATGGACCAGCGCCACGGCGCGGGCGGCGGCCTCGGGTGCCGATCCGCAGTCGATGATCTCCACCCCCTCCAGATCCGCGCCAAGCGCCTTGGCCGCCGCAGTGATCCGTGCGTTGCGCCCGACAAGGATCGGGGTGATGATCGTATGGCGCTGCGCCATCAGCGCGCCGCCCAGACTGTCGGCGGTTTCAGGGCAGATCACTGCAACGCGTAGGGGGGGCAGCGGGGCGGCAATGGCCAGCAGCGCCTCAAAATGCCGGTGGCGGCGCACGGTAAGGCCCGGCAGGGATGAGCCGTCGACCCGGTATTTCCGCAGGGGCAGGCGCACGGTCACCTCACCGGTCAGGACCGGCTCTTCGCCCGGCAGGCGCAGCACCTCGGCGGCAAGCGTGGCGCTGTCGGGCGACAGGGCCGTGACGGTGACGGTGGTGCGCAACTCCTCACCGGCATGGGCGCGGGTGTGAAAGCGGTAATTCTGCGCCAGCGTCACGATGCCCGGACCGGGAAGCTGCGTGCCAAGCAGGGCCGTGACAAGGCTGGCGGCAAAGGCGGAAGGCACCAGCGCCTCGGCCTGCCCGTCGCCATCGCCGTCCAGCCCCGGCAGATGCAGCGGATTGTGATTGCCGGTGGCGGCGGCAAAGATGAACAGGTCATCGGTCGTGCAAAGCCGCGTGGACGAGGCGCTTTGCCCCAGCCGCAATTCGTCAAACAGGTGGTTTTCAAGGATCATCCGGCAGGCCCCCGCAAGCTGCGCACAGTCTGACGCGGACGCGCGGTGCAGGCAAGGGCTGCAAGCGGGGGCGCGGGTGGAGTATTCGGGCCGTCGGGCGGGGCGACAGTCCCTTTGTCAGATCCGTCTGTCAGACCGGGGCGGCGGCAAAGCCGATGGCGGCAAGGGCCGCGATCACCGCTTGCGGGCTGGCCTGCGTGTCAATCTCCGCGCGCCGGGCGGGCAGGTCGATATGGGTTGCGGCCTGCGGATCAAGGGCTGCGACTGCGGATTCAATCGCCGACCTGCAATGGCCGCAGGACATGTCGGGTATGGAAAGGGTCAGCATCACAGCACTCCGGGTCATCGGTTCGGGATCCAGATGGACACTTCCGGTGGCAGGAAGGTCAAGCCCCTTGCGAAATATCGCCCGCCACCCTTGACCTTCCTGTGACTGGAAGCCTTATCTCCGATACCGAACAGACGAAACCCGGAGGGTTCGCGATGGACGGATACAGTTTCACGGTTGACGGAATGAGCTGCGCGGCCTGTGTGGGCCGGGTGGAGCGTGTCCTGTCCGCAGTTGACGGCGCCGGGCAGGCGCGGGTCAATCTGGCCGCAGGCCGCGCCTCGGTCAAAGGCGGCGCTGCGACGGATCTGGCGGCGGCCCTGTCGCGGGCGGGGTTCACGGCGCGGGAGGATCATCTGCGCCTGTCGGTGACAGGCATGGACTGCGCCTCCTGCATCGGGCGGGTCGAGGCGGCGCTGACGGCCTTGCCCGGTGTGACCGAGGCCCGGGTCAATCTGGCAGCTGGAACCGCAGATGTTCGATTTTTGGCGGGTTCATTGACAGTAAATACCTTGATTTCCGCCATTTCCGGAATTGGATATGTCGCAAATCTGCAAGAAAAATCTGCCTCCACCCCGGATGCCAGCCTGCCCTTGCGGCGCGATTTCTGGCTGGCGGCGCTGCTGGCCCTGCCGGTTTTCCTGTCGGAAATGGGCGGGCATGTTGTTCCCGCCCTGCATCACGGACTGCATGGGGTGATCGGACAACAGGGGCTTTGGATCCTGCAATTCCTGCTGACCACGCTGCTGCTGATCGGGCCGGGGCGGCAGTTTTTCATCCGGGGCTGGGCCGCATTGCGCCATGCGGCGCCGGATATGAATGCCCTTGTAATGATCGGCACCGGTGCGGCATGGATCTATTCCAGCATCGCCACTTTCGCGCCTGCGCTGCTGCCCGCCGCGTCGCGCGCGGTCTATTTCGAATCGGCGGCGGTGATCGTGACGCTGATCCTGCTGGGCCGCTGGATGGAAGCGCGCGCCAAGGGCCAAAGCGGGGCCGCGATTGCCCGGCTGGTCGGGCTGCAACCGCGTCAGGCGCTGGTCGAAACCGATGGCGGAACTGAGGAACGCCCCATCGCCGCCCTGCATCCCGGCGATATCCTGCATCTGCGCCCCGGGGAACGGGTTGCCGTGGATGGCGCGGTGATCGACGGAAATTCATGGCTGGATGAGGCCATGCTGACCGGAGAGCCGCAGCCCGTGGCCAAGGGTCCGGGCGATGCGGTGACGGGCGGCACGGTCAACGGCACCGGCGCGCTGCGCTATCGCGCGATGCGGGTCGGGCAGGATACGGTTCTGGCGCAGATCATCCGGCTGGTCGCGGATGCGCAGGGCGCGCGGTTGCCGGTGCAGGATCTGGTGAACCGGATCACCGGCTGGTTCGTGCCGGCGGTTCTGGCCGTGGCGCTGGCGACGGTCGGGCTGTGGCTGCTCTTCGGCCCCGAGCCGCGTCTGACCCATGCGCTGGTCGCAGGTGTGGCGGTGCTGATCGTGGCCTGTCCCTGCGCGATGGGGCTGGCGGTGCCGGTCTCGATCATGGTGGGGACGGGCCGCGCGGCGGAACTGGGCGTGCTGTTCCGGCGCGGCGATGCGCTGCAGGCGCTGCAGGGCATCGGCATACTGGCGCTGGACAAGACCGGCACCCTGACCGCAGGCCAGCCCGAACTGACCGATATCGCGCTGGCCGGGGGGGAGGATGAGCCGGCGATTCTGGCCGCCATTGCCGCCATCGAGGCGCGGTCCGAGCACCCGCTGGCCCGCGCGATATGCCGCGCGGCAAATGCGCGGGGGCTGGACCTGCCCGCGGTCACCGCCTTCACTGCGCTGCCCGGCCATGGGGTCAGCGCCGAGATTGCGGGCGCGCGCTGGATCATCGGGGCGGATCGTCTGATGCGCGCCGAAGGGGTGGAGACCGCGCCGCTGTCGGACCGCGCAGACGGTTGGGCCGCCGAAGGGCGCAGCCCGGTCTATGCCGCGCGCGACGGGCGGATTGTGGCGGCGCTGGCCGTGGCTGATCCGGTGAAACCCGGCACGCCCGAGGCGCTGGCCCGCCTGCGCGCCTTGGGGCTGCGGCTGGTCATGGTGACCGGCGACAACCGCGCCGCGGCGGCGGCGATTGCTGCAAGGCTGGGGCTGGATGAGGTCCGCGCCGAGATCCTGCCCGAAGGCAAGGTTGCGGTTCTGGCCGAACTGATGCAGCAGGGCCGCACCGGGTTTGTCGGCGACGGCATCAACGATGCCCCGGCGCTGGCCCGGGCGGATGTCGGCATCGCCATCGGCACCGGCACCGATGTCGCGATGGAAAGCGCCGATGTCGTGCTGGTCTCGGGCGATCTGCGCGGCGTGGTTGCCGCACTGGAGATCAGCCGCGCCACGATGCGCAATATCCGCCAGAACCTGTTCTGGGCCTTCGGCTATAATATCGCGCTGATCCCGGTCGCGGTGGGGCTGTTCTATCCCGCCTTCGGGATGCAGCTTTCGCCCATGCTGGCGGCAGGCGCCATGGCGGCCTCGTCGCTGCTGGTGCTGGGCAATGCGCTGCGGTTGCGGTTTGCAGGAGGACGGGCATGAATATCAAACAGGCCGGAGAGGCGGCGGGACTGCCCGCCAAGACGATCCGCTATTATGAAGAGGTGGGCCTGATCCGACCCTTGCGTGGGGCCAATGGCTATCGCCATTTTCGCGAAAGCGATGTGCACAAGCTGGGCTTTCTGGGCCGGGCGCGCGCCCTTGGCTTCACCATCGAGGATTGCCGGCTGCTGCTGTCGCTTTATGAGGACAAGACCCGCGCCAGTTCCGAGGTGAAGGCCATTGCCAGCCGGCATCTGGCGCAGATCAGCCACAAGATTGCGGAACTGCGCGCGATGGAGGCAACATTGTCGCATCTGGTCTCCTGCTGCGCGGGGGATGCCCGGCCCGATTGCCCGATCCTTGGCGATCTGGCACCGCCGCCGAACCAGCCTGCATAAGCCCGGCTACATAAGCTTGCGCAACTGCCCCAACAGGCCGGTGCTGCGCAGCGTGCGGACCGGGTAATCGGGATCGCCCAGCATTCGGTCAAGGGTAAAGCCGGGTTCGATCTCTTCCAGCCGTTCCTTCATGCTGTTCGCGCGGTCCAGATCGCCCTGATGGGCGTAAAGCGACAGAAGATAGCGGTAAGCGGGGCGCAGCGAGGGCGCGGCAAAGGCGGCCGCCTCGGCGGCACGGATCGCCTCGGGCAGGCGGCCGGTCGCGACGCAGACCGTGGCGTGATGCGCGTCCCACCAATGCCGGAAGGTGGACCGGCTGGCATGGCTGCGGCCCAAAGCCGACATGCGGTAGGCTTCCTCGCCATCCCCGGCCAGCATCTTCGCCACCGCCATGGCCTGCAGCGCGAACGGATTGCGGGGGTTTTCTTCAAGGGCTGCCAATGCGGCCTGACCGGCGGCCACCGCATCGCCGAACAGCATGGCGCGGGTCTGTGAGACCAGCGCCTTGACCGTGGCATTGCCGTCCTGCCGCTCCATCGCATGGGCGGTCAGTGACAGGGCTGCATCATGCAGTTCGGGCTTGCGCGCCTGCCCCAGTTCGATGGCCTTGACCATCTGCAACAGCCCGCGCCATGCCAGATGCACGGTGTTGCCCTCGACCTCCCATGCCTGTTCCATCAGGCGGTCTGCTTCGGCCAGTTGCACCTCGTTGAACGAGAACATCTTGTGCAGCGCCAATTGCCCCAAGGCCGCCGATTTCGGCGCGTTGCGCGCCACGCCCAGAACATGCGGCACCCGTGCCACGGTCCGCTCGGCGGCCTCCCACGCGGTCTGGACCAGCGCCTCGGACCCCGCAAGCGCGGTTGCCGTGCCGGTGAAACGGCAGTCCCGGGAATACAGCACCCGACCCGAGGCCAGATGCACGATCTTGATGAAGGCAAGGCAGATGCCGTTATCCTCGATCACATTGCAGTTGATTTCCAGATCTGCGGCGGGCCGCACGGTTCCGCCCCCGTTCGGGGCGATGGTGCAAGCTGTCAGATGCTCGGCAATATCGGCGGCGATGCGGGCTGAGATGATTTCGGCCACGATCCCCGACCCTGTGCCGGGCAGGTTGGCCGTGGTGCAACGCAATGTGACGGGTTCGCCCGCGGGCGTCACATCGGCGCGGATCAGGCCCGCAACCACCGCAGCACCTGATGCCGCGCGATGCTCGGCCTCCCGCCAGCGCAGGAAGGCCGGATCCCGCACCGAGACGCCTTCCAGCAATTCGCCGCCGGTCTCGGCTGCCGGGCAAAGGCGCAGGGCGCCGGGGTGCAGCGACAGCCATTCGCGATCGGCGATCAGAATATCGTCATGGGCCCCAAGCGCCTTGCGCAGATCGACCAGCGCCTGCCGCAGGCTGCCTGCCGCCTGTTGCGGGCCCCGGTCACTCCAGAGCCGTTCCTCGATCCAGCGGCGGCTGCGGCGCTGATCGGGGGCAAGGGCCAGCATGGCAAGGATCGCGCGCGACTTATGCGGGCGCAGGGACAGATCCTGCCCGTCCTTCAGGGATCGCAGGGTGAACGGGCCGTAAAGGCCAAGCTCCACCACTGCCGGCTCCGGGGCCCGCTCCGCGTTCATGGTCTATCCTGCCTTCCCGGCTGAACCGTTCCGCCATTCTCCGGCACCCCTTAACCCTGCGTGACACACACCCGACCGGACAGCAAACCGGCACCCATTCCCAAACGTCAAAATACCGCAAATTCTGTCACTTGGACAAAAAGGATTTTTGCAGCCCTGACGCGTCCAGCCTAGACTGCCCCTGCGCGGCGCGAAAGAGGTTAAGAATGGCATATTCCGGCACCCAGGGAACTCAGGGCACGCAAGGGACGCAGGGCACCCAGGGGACGCAAGGGACCCAGGGGACGCAGGGCACCCAAGGAACACAAGGGACGCAGGGAACCCAAGGCGCGGGCGGCTCCTCGGGCCCCTATCTTTCGCTGGCGCTGGCCACGACGCGCGACGGGATCGCACGGCACTGGACCGGGGCGGGCGGACAGGTGCCGGACCGGCCCACCCCGGGCGGATGGGACGGGTTCCGGCGCATGCAGGACGGACCGCAGGCGGCGGTGCTGGATTACGAACTGGGCGCGCTTGCCGGGCTGGACCTGTCGCAACCGCAGGCGGGGGCGGTCACCAGCCCGGTCACCGGCGGCGCGGCGGTGGTCAATCTGACGCGGCCCGTCTTCGATCAGGCCTTTGTCGATGCGCAGATGGCCCTGATGCGCAGCTATGCCGATCTGCGCATCGACCGGATGGCGGAAATTCAGGTTCAGACCGGGGATTTCCTGTCCTTCTTCGGGGCGCAGGCCTATCTTGACCGGGTGGCGACGAAACGCACGCTGGATCTGATCGGGGCGCTTTTGCGGATGATGGGACGGCTGGAAATGCGGCTTAAGCTGCATTTCGATTTTCCCCGCCCGGTCACCGTCAGCGATGAAATGCAGCCGATGATCCAGACGCCCGGCCATGGCGCCTGGCCCAGCGGTCACGCGACCGAGGCCTTTGCGGTCGCGGTCCTGTTCTCGGCGCTGAAGGCCGGAAGCGGCATTGACGCGCTGGCCGAGGTTCAGGCCCGCAGTCAGCCGATGCGCCTTGCAGCCCGGATCGCGACCAACCGCACCATTGCCGGTGTGCATTACCCCAGCGACAGCATGGCCGGGGCCGTTCTGGGCATCGGCACGGCGGAACTGCTGACCAACTGGTTGTCGGGCGCAACTGCGACCCCGGCGCGCGCCTTCAATGGCACCGCTTTCCTTGAGGATTTCACGCTGGATACGCTGGAATCCGTGCTGCCCGCGACGGGCATGATCGCCTTTACCGCGCCGCCACCGCCGCTTCTGGCGGATCTGTGGCAGATCGCGCGGGATGAATGGGTGCGCTGACGACAGCTTCCCCAGAGCTGATGCGCATTCTGGAAAGGACCGCTGTATATGTCCCTCAGCGGTCCTTTTCTTTTTTCTTTCCGGTTCTGTGCGGGCCGGAAACCGGGGCAGGCACGCGGACCAAATGACCCGCGCCCCGCGATTCCCGGTCAGACCAGTGCGGGAACCGGGATGCCGGTCCCGGTCAGGATCCCCGCGCCTTGCCGGTCCTGCCAGTGTGGATCGGCCGCTTCGCCGTAAAGGGCCACCAGCGCTGCCGCCTCGGCAGCACCCGGCTGTTCGGGGAAGGTGCCATTGTCCAGTGCGGTCGCGATGACCCGGCTGACCCGCGCCGCCGCGACCGATGTGCCATTCGCAACCCGGCCCGAACCGGAAAATGTGCCAGCCGCGACCAGCCCCGTCAGGGCGGTGCCCCGGTCCCCCGGCGCGGAAAGCGTGGGCGCGGCCCGGGTGCGCGCCGATCCCGTGGCGGAATAGGGCGCGGGGGGCAGGTCTGTTAGGTCGACCGCCGCCGCAACCGCATGCACGCAATCCGAACGCGCGGTGACGAAACTGGAATGGCTGGCCCCGCGGGTTATCGGGCAATCGCTGCCCGGTGCCGTCCAGTCGGCGCTTTCGGGATCCCAGTCATGGGCGCGCGGATGGTCTAGATAGCTTTGCCTGCCATTCGTGCGGTATCCGTTCGGTGTATCGCCGCGCTGCACCTCCAGCCGCAGCGGCAGCGGACCGCCACGCAGGATGCCCAGGCCGATTGTCCAGCCGCCCGCCGGAGTGCGGATCAATCCGCGTTCCGCCTCGGTCGGGGCCATGGCCAGCACGGCATGGGCGGGCGTCACCACGCCGGGCGCGCTGGAGCGCGCGCCAAGATGATAGAACCGCCCGACCAGCCTGCCCGAGACGTCGCGGATCGCGCGGCTGCTATTGGCCGGGACGCCGCCCAGATCCACTGGCCGCGCGCCCGGTCCGGGCGCGGTCAGATGCAGCGCCAGCCGTGACAGATCAGCCGGATCATCCGGGCGGACCTCTAGATAGCTTGCCGCGAAATCATCGGGCTGCAGACGCCATGTGATCGCTTCGTCATGGCCGGGGGCCAGTGTCAGATGCGCGCCCTGATTGGCCAGCCGCGCATTGCCCCAGGCATAGACCACGCGCACCCGGCGGCCATGGCGGGCCTGCCAGTCGGCGGCCATCCGGGCGATCAGCGCCTCGATGGCCTTGCTGCCGTCCTTGGGACCCGCAAAGGTGGCAAAGGAAATATTGATGACGACGGGGCTGTCGCGATTGATGCGCAGCGCCTGTTGCAGGATCCAGCGGACCCCTGCGACGATGCAGGGTTCAAGCTGGGTTCCGGCGGTATTGTCCACCGCCTCGGGCGGCAGTTGCACCGCCAGAAGCGGCCAGTCCCCTGCGGGGTCATTGCGATCGGGATCGGCGCCTGCGGCCAGATCCAGCACATGGGTGCCATGGCTGAACCCCTGTTCGGTCGCGCGATGCGCCCCCGGTCCATAAAGCTGCAGGTTCAGCGCGCGATAGACCGCGCCTTCATCCAGGGCCGCCCCCCGCGCCAGCAGCGCGTCGATCTCGGGCCGGTGCAGAACCTCACCCGTCTGCCTGTAGGCCGCGCCGAAGGCTGGGGCGGGCACGGAGCGGAACGCCTGCAGCCAGATCGCGTGAAACCGCGTGCGATAGGCGGCGGCCCCGCCATCGCGGCTGTCGCGGCGGCAGAAGCGACGGTTGAGAAAGCCGATTCCGTCATCAATCACCGCGACGATCGGGGCGGCGGGGCGCTGGGCGCAGCCGCAGTCGGGTGGCGGGCACAGTGTCAGCGGTTCAGCGCCCCGGGTGATCGGGCGGCAGGGATGCAGCACCTCCAGCACGCCCGCGAACCGGCGCTGGAATTCGGCCAGACCGAAGTCGGACCAGTAGACCGTGAAGGGTTCATCTGCGGGGGATGTCGCGCGGTCGGTCGGTGTGGCTCTGGCCTGTTCTGCCGTCTCGCGCGCGATCTCTGCGGCATCCTCGGGGTCAAGGAACACCGCCCCCTCGGCCATGGCCCGGATCAGGGCCGCGCGCGCGTCGGGCCGGTCACCGCTCCAGTCACCGGGCCGGTCACCGGGTTGGCTGGGGCACAGCCGCACGAGTGCCGATTGCAACGGGCCGGGACCGGTTTGTGCGGGGCCTGTGGCGGTGCCGGCCCTGCGCTGTCCTGCGCTGCGCCCCCGGCCATCGGCGCGACGGGTGTTATCGCCCCGCCCGCCAGCATCCCGGCCGTCCTCTTCTTGCGCGTTATCGCCCGAAAGGTGGTCCTCCCGGTCGCGGGCCAGTTCGGCCGCCCAGTGAAGATAGGCGCTTTCTGCCGGGGCAAGCGGGTCCGGTCTGGCGGGATCATCAGGGGTCATGGTGCGCTCCGTCATCGGGTCCGGATGACGAAAAGGACTCCGCATCCGGACCTTACTATGAAAGCCCGGATGCGGTCCGGTCAAACCCGGCGAGAGGGAGGGCCGGATTTTGACGCAGCTTTCACGCGCCGCAGCCCTTGCCGCCTGCCCAAAAGGCCGGACGCCTGCGGCAAGAGCGGCGGAGCGCGGGGATCACTTGGTCAGGATCAGCTTTCCGGCGCGGGTGATGCGCAGGGCGTAGATCTGGCCGTCCAGTTCAATCCGCGCAAGGCTGCCGCCCCGGGTCAGTTGCCGGGCCTGATGCACCGGCAGGGACTCGGTCCCCGCTGCGGGCAGCGCAAGGCGCGGGCGCGCAGGCGTTGCGGGCAGCCCCCGGGCAAGGGTGATCTGGGCGGGATCGGGGCGCGCGTTCATGTCCGTCCCTCCAGCCGGTCAAACCAATGGGCGATCAGCCCGCCCGAGGGCAGATGGCCGTCAAGCGAAAGGCGCAGCATTTCAGTCAGGTCAGGGGCTGGAACGCGTGCCGGCGCAGGGGGGGAAGTCAGGACTTTCTCCATGAGGGTCTCCGCTGGAAAATGGGTTCCGGGCTGACCATCGGGCTGGCTTGGATTGACCCAACCATGGCGCGAATCGCATCGCTTGTAAATCCTGATTATTTTACTCTGAAAAATTTTTTGCCACTTCGGCCCGGGTTCGGCCTTGCCGCCCTCGCCCGACTTTCGTTGCCGTGCCTCCATTGCCCTGCCTCCATTGATCGCCGGGTCCATGCTGCCCATATCGCGGGCTGTTGGCGCGCAAGCCGCGCAGATCATTGCAGGAGACTGGTATGAAAGACGCGAAATCACTTCTGGACGGGCTGCTGGGGCAACTTGGCGGGGTCGGAGGGGCGGCTTCGGGTGGCGGCGGCGTCGGCGGTGCGCTGGACCGGGCAGGCGGGCTTGCGGGCCGGGCCAAGGGCGCCTGGGACGGTCAGTCGGGTCTGGCCAAAGGGGCGATTGCGGGCGGTCTTCTGGGGGTTCTGCTGGGAGGGAAATCCACCCGGCGCATGGCGGGCTCCGCGCTGAAGGTCGGGGGGGCGGCGCTGATCGGCGGTCTGGCCTACAAGGCGTGGCAGGACTGGCAGGCAGGCAAATCGGCCAGCGCGCAGCCGCAGACCGGCCCGGTTGAACTGCCTGCCCCCGAGGGCACAGTGTTCCTGCCGTCGGATGCCGGCGCGGCGGATGAACTGGCCACGCGGCTGCTGCGGGCGATGGTGGCGGCGGCCAAGGCCGATGGTCATGTCACCCCGGCTGAGCGTCGCCGCATCGAGACGCAGTTGCAGACGCTGGGGCTGGGGACCGAGGCGCAGGCGCTGATCGGTGCCGAACTGGACGCGCCGCTGGATGTGGGCACGATTGCCGCGCTTGCGCGGGGACCCGAGGAAGCCGCCGAAATCTATGCCGCGTCGTTGTTGGTGGTCGACCCCGATGCCCCGGCCGAAAAGGGCTATCTGGCGATGCTGGCAGCACGCCTGCAGCTTGAACCGGGATTGGTCGAGCATCTTCACGCCAAGGCCGCCGCGCTGGAGGCTTAAGGGGTTGATGAACAAGCCGCTTCACGTCTTGGCAAGAGAGAAATCTTTCCGCATTGCTTTGCCGCTGTGATTGTTTCGGGCAGATCAGGAAAAGCACCGCTTTTCCCTGCCCGCAGCCCAACACCTGCCCCTTAACCACCAGCCACACAAGAGACCAGAGGACAGCGCCTGCCCGGGCGGGGGCGAAGCACCCGCCATGGGGCGGGCGGGCGGGTGCTGTCCGGCGGCTTTTGGGGCCACCGGACGGCAAAGCTGAACCGTTCCGCGTGACCGGGGCGATGGCCCCGGCCAACGCAAGTTCTGCTGTTCTGAACATGAAATGAAGGGGCGAATGACCTTTTCAAAAGCCCGTTCCGCCTCCCGCCGCTGCCGCAGGCCCTGTCAGGGCCGCTGGCCGCCCGTCGCCTCGGTGACGCGGTCGGCGGCCTCGACCACCAGCGCGCCGATGCGTCCGGCATCCTCCAGCCCGATGCGGAAGGCGGGGCCTGACACCGAAAGCCCCGCCACAGCCTCGGCATGAGCGTTGAAGATCGGGGCCGCGATGCAGCGCATCCCCTCGGCCCGTTCCTGATCGTCGATGGCATAGCCGCGGTCGCGGGTTCGGGCCAGATCCAGCATCAGCGCGCCCTGATCGGTGATCGACAGCGGCGTGAACCGTGCCAGCCCCTTGCGGGCCAGAATACCCGCCACCCGGTCCGGTGGCAGGAAGGCCAGCAGGGCCTTGCCAATGCCCGAAACATGCATCGGCCCCTTGGTGCCGGGCGGAAAGAAGGCGCGGATCGCCTCATGCGTTTCGACCTGACTGAGAAACAGCACCTCATCGCCGCTTTCCATACCCAGATTTGAAGTTTCCCCGGTCGCGCGCATCAGCGCATCCATCGGCTGGCGCGCGCGTTCCACCACCTTGGTGCGGCGCAGGAAGGCCGAGCCGACGCGGAAGGCGCCGCTGCCGATATGCCAGATCTGGCCCGGTTCTTCCAGTTCCACCATCCCGTGCCCCTGCAGGGTGATCAGCGCGCGGTAAACCGTCGCGACCGGCTGGCCCGCGCGTTCGGCCAGATCCGACAGGGTCAGCCCGGGATGCACGGCCAGCACCGACAGCAGCGCCACGCCCCGGTCCAGTGCCTGCACGCGGTTCTGGTCAGTCTTGTCATGAAAGGCCCGCGGTCGGCCACGCGGGCGGGGGGATGGTGCTGGCGCGATGTCCTCGGTCGGGGGGGGCGTCATGGTGGGAAATCCTTGCGGGATGTCTGAAAATAATGCGGCGGGCCGAACATCGCCCGTCGCGATGAAAAAAGCCTTTACCCCTGTTATTGCACGGAATTCCGATTTTTAAAACAGAATGAAAAACAATTTCGAAAAAATTGCACCGCAGCGGCCCGGACCCTAATCTGCCCTCAGACAGCAGCGAAAGGATTGCCCATGTTCTCGCCCAATCCGGTCTTCATTCCCGGCCCGACCAATATTCCCGAGGCGATCCGCAAAGCCTGCGACGTGCCAACGCTGGATCACCGGTCCGCCGCGTTCGGGCGGCTTTACCGTCCGGCGGTGGCGGGCGTGCGCCGCGTGCTGCGCATGGATGAGGGAGAGGTTTTCCTGTTCCCGTCAACCGGCACCGGGGGCTGGGAGGCGGCGGTGACCAATACGCTTTGCCCCGGCGATACGGTTCTGGCGGCGCGGTTCGGCATGTTCTCACAGCGCTGGATTGATCTGTGCCAGCGTCACGGCCTCAACGTGCAGGTGATTGAGGCGCCCTGGGGGGAAGGAGCGCCCATCGGCGCCATCGAAGGGGCCCTGCGCGCCGATATCGGCGGGACGATCCGCGCCGTGCTGGCAACGCATAACGAGACGGCGACCGGGGTCCGGTCGGATATCGCGGGCCTGCGCGCTGCGATGGACCGGGCCGGGCATGGCGCGATGCTGTTCGTGGACGGCGTGTCCTCGATTGCCTCGATGCCCTTTGACATGGCGGGCTGGGGCGTCGATATCGCCGTGGCGGGCAGTCAGAAAGGCTTCATGCTGCCACCGGGTCTGGCCATTCTGGGCGTCAGCCCCAAGGCGCTGGCAGCGATGGATAGCGCAACCCTGCCGCGCGCCTTTTTCGATTTCCGCGATATGGCGCGGGCCTGTGCGGCGGGGGGCTATCCCTATACCCCTGCTGTCGGGCTGATCGCCGGGCTGTCACGGTCAATCGAGATGCTGGAGGATGAAGGTCTGGACGCGGTCTATGCCCGCCATTACCGTCTGGCCGAGGGCGTGCGCCGTGCGGTCACGGCCTGGGGTCTGCGACCCTGTGCGGCCACGGCGGATCTGCAATCGGACACCGTGACGGCGGTGGTCGTGCCCGAGGGCGCCAATGGCTCCGATCTTGTGAAGCTTGCCGCCGACAAATACGGGGTCGCCTTCGGTGTCGGGCTGGGTGAGGTGGCGGGCCGGGTGTTCCGCATCGGCCATCTGGGCATGCTGACCGATGTGATGGTGCTGTCGGGACTTGCCACGGCCGAGATGTGCATGGCCGATCTGGGCTGGACCATCCGGCTGGGGTCAGGCGTTGCGGCGGCGCAGGATTACTATCGCGGCTCGACCGGGATCGTACAGCAGGCAGCGGCCTGAGCGGGATTACGGGAGGGCCGGGGGCCAGCCCCCGGACCCCCGAGGTATTTGGGCCAAGATGAAAGGGCCAGTGATGAAGGATGTGGCAGGAATGGAAATCCCGGGTTTTGATGATGTTCTGGCGGCGGAGGCGCGGATCCGCCCCTATATCCACCGTACGCCGGTGCTGACCTCAAGCCATCTGAATGCGCTGACCGGGGCGGAACTGTTCTTCAAATGTGAGAACTTCCAGAAGGCCGGGGCGTTCAAGGTGCGGGGTGCCTGCAATGCGGTTTTCGGGCTGGATGAGGCGCAGGCGGCGCGCGGGGTTGCGACCCATTCCAGCGGCAACCATGCGCTGAGCCTTGCCTATGCCGCCGGACGGCGGGGGATTCCCTGCCATGTCGTGATGCCCCACACAGCACCCGAGGCCAAGAAAGAGGCGGTGCGCGGCTATGGCGGCGTCATTACGGAATGCGAGCCCTCGACCTCCTCGCGCGAGGCGGTCTTTGCCGGGGTGGCGACGCGGACCGGGGCGGAATTCGTGCATCCCTATAACGATCCGCGCGTGATTGCCGGGCAGGCCACCTGTTCGCGCGAATTGCTGGAACAGGTCGAGGGGTTGGATACCGTGATCGCGCCGATTGGCGGCGGCGGCATGGTCTCGGGCACCTGTCTGACGGTCAGTTCCATCGCGCCGGGGGTGGATGTCTTTGCCGCCGAACCGAAAGCTGCCGATGATGCCTTCCGCAGCTTGCGCGCCGGTCATATCATCGCCGATGATGCGCCGGAAACGGTGGCGGACGGGCTGAAAGTGCCGTTGAAGGATCTGACATGGCATTTCGTGTCACGCCATGTGACCGATATCCTGACGGCCGAGGAAGATCAGATCATCGCCGCGATGAAACTGGTCTGGAAACGCATGAAGATCGTGATGGAACCCAGTTCCGCCGTGCCGCTGGCCGTGATCCTTGCCAATCCCGGGCTGTTCCGGGGGCGGCGGATCGGGGTCGTGGTGACGGGTGGCAATGTGGATCTTGACCGGCTTCCCTGGATGAAAGGATAGGATGATGAACAGACATGTGAATTTCGAAGGACTGGAGGTCGGTTACGACATTCCCGCCCTGCCGGGGATGACTGAGGCCGAGATCCAGACCCCCTGTCTGATCCTCGATCTGGACGCGCTGGAGCGCAATATCGTCAAGATGGGCGATTACGCGCGGGCGCATGGCATGCGGCACCGGGTCCACGGGAAGATGCACAAATCGGTGGATGTGGCGCTGCTGCAGGACCGTCTGGGCGGCTCTTGCGGGGTCTGCTGCCAGAAGGTCAGCGAGGCTGAGGCATTCGCGCGGGGCGGGATCCGCGATATTCTTGTCAGCAATCAGGTGCGCGATCCGGCCAAGATCGACCGGCTGGCGCGGCTGCCAAAACTGGGCGCGCGCACCATTGTCTGCATCGACGAGATCGCCAATGTCGCCGATCTGTCGGACGCGGCGATGCGCCATGGCACCGAAATCGAATGTCTGGTTGAAATCGACTGCGGCGCGGGGCGCTGCGGGGTGCGGTCCACGGCGGATGTGCTGGCGATTGCCCGCGCGGTTGCGGCGGCGCCGGGGCTGAAATTCAGCGGTATCCAGGCCTATCAGGGCGCGATGCAGCACCTCGACAGCTATGAGGACCGCCGCGCGAAGATCGACATTGCCGTGGCCATGGTGCGCGACGCGGTCGAGGCGCTGGCGGCCGAGGGTGTCGCCTGTGACATCGTTGGCGGCGGCGGCACCGGCAGCTATTATTTCGAAAGCGCCTCTGGCGTCTATAATGAACTGCAATGCGGCTCCTACGCCTTCATGGATGCCGATTACGGGCGCATCCTTGACCATGACGGCCAGCGCATCGACGCGGGCGAATGGGAAAACGCGCTGTTCATCCTGACCTCGGTGATGAGCCATGCAAAGGCGGACAAGGCGATTGTCGATGCCGGGCTGAAGGCGCAGTCGGTCGATAGCGGATTGCCGGTGATCTTCGGGCGCGACGATGTGAAATATGTCAAATGCTCGGATGAACATGGGGTGGTCGAGGACCCGCAGGGTGTGTTGAAAGTCAATGACCGGCTGCGCCTTGTGCCGGGCCATTGCGACCCGACCTGCAATGTCCATGACTGGTATGTGGGGGTCCGCGATGGAAAGGTTGAACTGCTCTGGCCGGTTTCGGCACGCGGCAAGGCGTTCTGACCCTCTTCTCTTTCCAAATATCCCACGGGGGCGCGGGGGTGTGAACCCCCCGCTCTTTACTGCGGGCACGGGGGTGAGTCCCCCCGCTTTTGCCCCTTAAGTTTTGTCCCGCCGGTCAAAGGACCCTTGCCCATGCTGATCCTGCCCGAAGCCCTGATTGCCGATCTTGTGACCCCCGATGCCGCGATGGAGGCGGTGGCCGATTGCTTTCGGGCCATGTCGGACGGCAAGGCGCGGAATTTTCCGGTGGTGCGTGAGGCGCTGGGTGAGGGGCGGCAATACGGGTTCAAATCCGGGCTGGACCTTGCCGGGGCGCAGATGGGCGTCAAGGCTGGGGGGTATTTTCCGGGCAATGCTGCGAAAGGGATCATCAATCATCAATCCTCGGTCTTTCTGTTCGATCCTGAAACCGGGCGGCCCGTGGCGATGGTGGGGGGCAATCTGCTGACCGCCTTGCGCACGGCGGCGGCCAGTGCGCTGTCCATCGACCGGCTGGCGCGGGACGATGCGCGGGTGCTGGGCATTGTCGGGGCCGGGCATCAGGCCGCATTCCAGTTGCGGGCGGCGGCGCGGGTCCGGCGCTTTGAGCGCGTGATCGGCTGGAACTACCATCCCGAAATGCTGCCGCAACTGGCAGCAGTCGCCGCCGAACTTGGCCTGCCTTTCGAGGCGGTGGACCTGCCCGGGATGCGGCAGGCGGATGTGATTGTCACGATCACCTCATCCCCGGCCGCAAGCCTGATGGCCGATCATGTCGCGCCCGGCACGCATCTGGCCTGCATGGGCACCGATACCAAGGGCAAGCAGGAGGTGGAAACGGCTCTGCTGGCGCAGACGCGGCTTTTCACCGATGAGGTGGCACAATCCGTGACCATTGGCGAGGCGCAGCATGCCGTGGCGGCGGGGCTGGTCAGCGCGGGGGCGATCACGCCGTTGGGCGATGTGCTGACCGGGCGGCATCCGGGACGCAAGTCGGCCAAGGAGATCACGCTGTTCGACGGAACCGGCGTCGGGCTGCAGGATATCGCGGTGGCCGCGCGGGCGGTTGCAGCAGCGCAGGCGCGGGGGTTGGGCATCGAGGTTGCGGTCTGACGCGGGCCGGGGGCGGGAAAGGCGCGCGGTCCCTCAGCCCCGGATTGCGGCCTCGATCCGGGCGATGTCGATGCGGCCCATCTCCATCATCGCGGCAAAGGCGCGCGCGGCCTCATCCCCGCCGCGTGCCATCGCTTCGGTCAGCACGCGCGGGGTGATCTGCCAGTTGATCCCCCAGCGGTCCTTACACCAGCCGCAGGCGCTTTCCTTGCCACCATTGCCGATGATCGCGTTCCAGTAGCGGTCGGTTTCCTCTTGCGTCTCGGTGGCAACCTGAAGCGAGAAGGCTTCGCTATGCGGAAAGGCCGGACCGCCATTCAGCCCGATGCAGCGAAAGCCCGCGACGGTGAAATCGACGGTCAGCACATCGCCCTTCTTGCCCGAAGGATAATCCCCCGGTGCGTGGTGAACGGCATGAACGGCGCTGTCGGGAAAGACGCTGGCATAGAAACGCGCGGCCTCTTCGGCGCCACTGTCATACCAGATGCAGATGCGGTTTGCGCTGCGGTCCATCGGGGCCTTCCTCCGGGTATAGGCGTCTGCAGTCAGAGTGACATGCGCGGGACAAGGGCGCAACGGAAGCGGTGGCGAGGGGCGGGGCTTGCGCGGCCTTTTGCCAGAGTCACTGCGCAGGACCCGGCGGGATCGGGGCGGGATTGGGGCTGGCGGCGGGCGTGGGTGTCGCGCAGTCTGGCTGCCGGGCGACTCGGGGGCTACCGGGTTGCGGTGCAAGGCAGGACGGAGAAGATCATGGCAGACCGGATCAGGGTGGCACTCAACGGCTTTGGCCGGATCGGGCGCACGGTGCTGCGCGCGGCACTGCGCGGCAGCTGGCCGGGGATTGAGATTACCGCCATCAATGACATCGCCAGCGCCGAGGACTGCGCCTATCTTTTTGAATATGACAGCGTTTTCGGGCGCTGGCCGGGGCAGGTGATGCTGGAGCCGGGGGCGCTGGTGATCGACGGGCACCGCCTTCGCCTGACCCATCAGGCGGATCTGTCGCAGCTTGACCTGTCGGATGTGGATCTGGTGATGGAATGCACCGGACGCGCCGACAGTGCCGAGATCGCGCGGCGCGGTCTGCGGGCAGGGGCGGGAAGGGTGCTGATTTCGGGGCCCTCGGCGGCGGCGGATTACACCGTGGTTCTGGGCGCGAACGAGGCCGGGCTGACGCGCGAAATGGCGGTGATTTCCAACGCCTCCTGCACCACCAATGCACTGGCGCCTCTGGCGCGGGTGCTGGATCGTGCTTTCGGGCTGCAGACCGGCTGGATGACCACGATCCATTGCTATACCGGCAGTCAGCCCACGGTGGATGCGCCGCGCGGCGATCCCGCGCGCAGCCGGGCGGCGGCGCTGTCCATGGTGCCGACGACCACCAGCGCCAGCCGTCTGCTGGATCATGTGTTGCCGGAACTGGCGGGGCGGCTGTCGGGGGCTGCGGTGCGGGTGCCGGTGGCCAGCGTCTCGGCGGTGGACCTGACCTTTCTGCCCGGGCGCGGCGTGACGGTGGCCGAGGTGAATGCGGCCCTGGTCGCGGCGGGCGGCGTGATCGGGGTGACGGATCGTCCGCTGGTCAGTTCCGACCTGCGCGCGCGGGATGAAAGCGTGGTCATGGCGCTGCGCGAGACGGCGGTGACGGGGGGCGGGCTGGTCCGTGTTTTCGGCTGGTATGACAATGAATGGGGATTTTCCTGCCGGATGCTGGATATGGCAGAGCGGATCGCGCGTCTGTAAGAAAAGGGCAATCCCCCGGCGATGCGCCGGGGCCGGGCCGGGCAAGCGGGGGTTTTGCACCCCCGCACCCCCGCAGGATACTTATCGACGAAAAAACCGCGCGGGGGGTGCCCCTTTCGCCGTCAGTCCCCCAGATCCTCGGGCAGGGCGAGGTTCAGGGCGATGGCGATGCCCGCGGCGGGCAGCAGGCCCGAGGTCAGCAGGATCTGTGCCGTGTCGCCCATATGCTGCAGCGCCGAGGGTTCCAGTTGCAGCCCGAGGCTGACCGAAAGGGCGGTTGCGAAGATCACCATGTTGCGGCGGTTCCATTTCACATCCGACAGCATGTTGACGCCCGAGGCGCAGACCATGCCGAACATCACGATCACGCCGCCGCCCAGAACATTGATCGGCACGGTATTGATGATCGCGCCGACCTTGGGGATCAGCCCGCAAAGGATCAGGAAGACCGCGCCGATGGTGACGACATGGCGGCTCATCAGTCCGGTCATGGCGACAAGGCCGACATTCTGCGAGAAGGAGGTGTTGGGTAGGCCGCCGAACATACCGGCAATCCCCGAGCCGACACCATCGGCAAAGGTCGCACCTGTGATCTCACTGTCGGTCGCCTCCCGCCCCGCACCGCCCTTGGTGATGCCCGAGACATCGCCCACGGTTTCGATTGCGGAAATGATCGCCATGAAACACATGCCGATGATGATGGCGGCGTTGAACTCGATCCCCCAGCGGAAGGGGTTGGGCAGCGCAAACCCGGCGGCGCGGCCGACATTGGCAAAGCTGACCTGACCCATGGCAAGGGCCACGAGATAGCCCGCGATGATGCCGATCAGGACGGCAGCCACGGCCATGAACCCCCGGGTGAAGAACTTGATCGCAAGCGTGACACAGACCACGACCAGCGCAGGCAGCCACATCGCAAGCGAGCCGAATTCGGGCGTGCCCATGCGCGGCACGCCGCCTGCGGCATATTGGATGCCGACCTTGACCAGCGCCAGACCGATCATCAGCACGATCAGGCCCGTCACCAGCGGCGGCAGCGCATAGCGGATCCGGCCCACGAAAAAGCCAAGGCAAAAATGGAAGATGCCACCGATCACCACTCCGGTCATCAACCCGCCAAGCCCCGCCGTGCCAAGCCCCGCGACGGCCGGGATCATCACAGGCACGAAGGCAAAGGAGGTGCCCTGCACGATGGGCAGCCGCGCGCCGACCGGGCCGACGCCGATGGTCTGGAATAGCGTCGCGATGCCTGCGAACAGCATGGACATCTGGATCATGTAATTCATGTCGGGAAAGCCGAGGGCGGCCTGATCAGATCCGAAACCGATGCCTGCCGCGCCGCAGACGATGATCGCGGGGGTGACGTTCGAGACGAACATCGCCAGCACATGCTGGATGCCAAGCGGCACCGCCGAGGCGAGCGGTGGCATGAAATCGGGATCACGCAATTGCGCGGGCGTGCCGAGGGTGCTGTCGGCCATGGGAGTTTCCTTCGCTGTTGGGGCGCGGCCTCTCTGGCGGGGGCTTCGCGCGGGATCTCGACCTGAGAAAATCAGGCGGCAAGCAGGATCAGGGCTGGCGCACCTCATACGGGGTGGCGAAGCGGTGTTCCTCAAGGTTCGGGGTCGGGCCGATCCGATCGACCACGGCGAAAAGTCCGGGCGCATGCAGCGGGGTCAGCACCCCATGCCATGTGCCGCGCGCCAGATTGATGCCCTGCGCGCCATTGGTGATGAAGGCGAGCGGCGTGGCGCCGGGATGGTCGGCGACGATGACGAGAAAGGGATATTGCGTCATCGGCAGGAAGGCCTGCGAGCCTTCGGGATGACGTTCGATCAGGTCGAACGTATAGGGCAGGGCGCGGGGTTCGGCAGAAAAGATCGAAATCCCCGCGCGGGCATCGCCGAAATCGAGACGGGCAAGATCATTGTGCCGTTGGCAGAGCCCGGCATTGATAAGCCGGTAATCGCTGCCGGTCTCGATCACGTCACCATAAGGGGCGAAGGCCTGGGGCGTCAGGGGGCGGGAATGCAGGATGCGGGTCATTGGATCTGGCTCCGTCGCGCTGGTGTCTGTGTCGGGCGGGGGGCTGCCTGCCCCCCCGCGCCCCCCCGTGGGTATTTTTCCAAAGGAAAGGGGGACGCGGGGGAAAGGGACGGTTCAGCGCGGGGGGCCGAAGGCGCCGGGGCCGCGCAGCTTGGCATGGCGGTTCACATCCTTGTAAAGCAGATAGCGGAACGGGCCGGGGCCTGCGGCATAGCAGGCCTGCGGGCAGAAGGCGCGCAGCCACATGAAATCGCCCGCCTCGACCTCGACCCAGTCGCGGTTGAGCTTGTAGACCGCCTTGCCCTCAAGCACATAAAGCCCGTGTTCCATGACATGGGTTTCCTCGAACGGGATAAGGCCGCCGGGCTGAAAGGTGACGATGGTCACATGGGCATCATGGCGCAGATCTGCGGGATCGACGAAACGGGTCGTGGCCCAGCGGCCTTGGGTATCGGGCATCGGCGTCGGGGGAATGTCGGCTTCCGCGATGATCAGCGGATCGGGCGCGGCAAGCCCGGGCGCGGGTTCATAAAGCTTGCGCAGCCAGTGGAACCGGGCGGGGGCGGAGCCCTCGGCATGCAGCGTCCAGCGGCATCCGGGCGGGATATAGGCGAAACTGCCCGTCTCAAGCTCCTGCCCCTCGCCGTCGATGGTCAGCGTTGCCAGACCGGTGGTGAAGAACAGCCAGTGTTCCGCCCCGGTTTCAGGATCGGGGGCGTCGGAACCACCGCCGGGCGAAACCTCCATCACATACTGGCTGAAGGTCTCGGCAAAGCCGGTCATCGGGCGGGCGATGACCCAGAGCCGGGTTTTCGTCCAGCCCGGCAGGAAGCTGGTCACGATATCGGAAAACACCCCGCGCGGCAGGAAGGCATAGGCCTCGGTAAAGACCGCGCGGCCGGTCATCAGTTGCGTCTGCGGCGGCAGTCCGCCGGGAGGGGAGAAATAGGGGCTCATGGCAGCATGTCCTGAAGGCGAAGCCGTGCGATGCGTTCGACCTGCGCGCAGGCCGTGGCGAATTCGGTCGTCGTGTCATTGTCGATACGGGCGCGGAAGGCGGCAAGGATCGTGGCCTTCGTGTTGTCGCGCACCGCGATGATGAAGGGGAAGCCGTGTTTCGCGACATAGGCCGCGTTGAGATCTTCGAACTGGGCGCGTTCGGCATCGGTCAGCGCGTCCAGCGCGGCGCTGGCCTGTTCGGCGGTGGATTCCGCCGTCAGGCGGCGCGCAAGGGCCAGTTTTCCCGCAAGGTCCGGATGGGCCCTGAGAACGCCGAGTCGTTCTTCGGGTGTGGCCGTGCGGAAGATGCGGGCCAGCGCATTGGCAAGCCCCGCAGCGCCGTCATGGGCGGGGCCCAGTTCCAGCCCCCAGGCGCGTTCCGCGATCCAGGGGGAATGTTCATAAATCCCACCGAAACGGGCAATGAAGGCGTCGCGGTCCATGCGGCTGGGGCGCTCATGGCGCCGATATGGATGGAGCGCCGCCCAATGTTCCGCGATCTCGCCGCGCGTGGCGAACCAGACGCCGGGATGCGATTGCGCGTGATCCAGAAAACGCATCAGCCCCGCAATCTTGCCGGGCCGTCCGATCAGGCGGCAATGCAGGCCGATCGAGAACATCTTCGGCGCTCCGGCCTCTCCCTCTGCGTAAAGCACGTCGAAACTGTCTTTCAGATACTGAAAGAACTGTTCGCCCTCGATATAGCCGGGGGCGGTGGCAAAGCGCATGTCATTGGCTTCCAGCGTATAGGGCAGGATCAACTGGTCGCGGTCGCCAAATTCCATCCAATGCGGCAGGTCGTCGTCATAGGTATCGGCGATCCAGTCAAAGCCACCTTCCTCGGCCACCAGCCGCAGCGTGTTGATCGAAGACCGTCCCGTATACCAGCCGCGCGGGCGCGTGCCCGTGACCTCGGCATGCAGGCGGATCGCCTCGGCAATCGCCGCGCGCTCCACCTCGGCGGGCATGTCGCGGTGATCGACCCATTTCAGCCCGTGGCTTGCGATTTCCCAGCCTGCCCTCTGCATCGCCTCGACCTGAAGGGGCGACCGGGCAAGGGCAGTGGCGACCCCGTAGATCGTGACCGGCAGGTTGCGCGTGGTGAACAGACGATGCAGCCGCCAGAACCCGGCCCGCGCGCCGTAATCATAGATCGATTCCATATTGGCATGGCGCATTCCCGGCCAGGGCTGGGCGCCTGCGATATCGGACAGGAAGGCCTCACTGCCCGCATCGCCATGCAGGATGTTGTTTTCGCCGCCCTCTTCGTAGTTCAGGACCAGCGATATGGCGATTTTCGCGCCGCCGGGCCATGCGGCATCGGGCGGGGTTTCACCATATCCGGTAAAGTCGCGGGGATAGCGGTTCATCGGCAAGCTCCGGCGGTTCGGGGGGCGGTTCGGGGTGATTATCAGCCTAGGCCATAGGATCGGGGATGTTTTTCAAATAATCCAAGAAAGACCTGTCGGAAATCTTCGGGGGGCGATTCCTGCATGGTTCTGCGACAGTTCCGGGCGATGCGATGTGAATGGAGGCGAGAGATGAGCGGCGGACGACTGACAACCCATGTTCTGGATACGGCCCGGGGCAAACCTGCGGCCGGGGTTCGGATCACGCTTTACCGGATCAGCGGGGACATGCGCCACAAGATCGGCGAAACGGTGACCAATGCCGATGGCCGCAGCGATGCGCCGATGCTGGCCGGTGCCGATCTGACTGAAGGCAGCTATGAACTGGTCTTTGCGGCCGGTGATTATTTGCGCGCGACCGGTCAGGCGGCCAAGGGGGTGCTGTTTCTGGATGAAATCCCGATCCGGTTCGGCATTTCCGATGCGGGCGCGCATTATCATGTGCCGCTGCTGATCTCGCCTTTCGCCTATTCCACCTATCGCGGCAGCTGAAGGCCCGTGCCATGCCGGGCGGGCTTGCGCGGCTGTGGGGGGAGGCCGCGTTCAGGCCGAACGGCTGATGCGGTCTTCCAGCACGTCGAAGGGCACGCCGGGATCGTCCTTTGCGCAGCGGATCACAAGGCTGGTCTTCACGCTGGCCACATTCTCGGCTTTCAGCAATTCGCCGGTCAGAAAGCCCTGAAAGCTGGACAGATCGGGCGCGACGCATTTCAGGATGAAGTCGATCTCGCCGTTCAGCATGTGGCATTCGCGGACCAGTGACCAGGCCCGGCAGCGCGCCTCGAATGTGGAAAGATCTGATTCGGCCTGACTCTGCAACCGGACCATGGCAAAGACCTGCACCTCGAACCCCATTTCGCGGGCGTCGATATCGGCGTGGTAGCCGCGGATATAACCTGCCTCCTCCAATGTGCGGACGCGGCGCAGGCAGGGAGGGGCGGAAATGCCGACCCGCTTGGCCAGTTCGACATTGGTCATGCGCCCGTCGGCCTGCAATTCGGCCAGGATCTGGCGGTCGATTGGGTCCAGCTTCGATCCGGCCATGGTCGGGGGTCCTTGTTGTTGCTATGGGGGTCGTGGGGTCGCGCAGGGCGGTTTCGTGCCGGACCTTATGTTTTCTGCCCGGTTTGCGCAATATTGTTTCAACCTGTCCCCTGCGGCCTGCCGCCCCCTTCCGGCCCGGGGCGGCTTTGCCTATATCGGGCGGGAAACGGGACAGGCGCGGACCGCAAGGCCGGGCGAAGGCATGAGGGATATCATGGGCGAGACACGGCACACTTCGGTTCTGATCATCGGTTCGGGGCCGGCGGGCTATACCGCTGCGGTTTATTCGGCGCGTGCGATGCTCAATCCGGTTCTGGTGCAGGGGCTGCAGCCCGGCGGGCAGCTGACCATCACCACCGAGGTGGAAAACTGGCCCGGCGACAGCCATGTGCAGGGGCCTGACCTGATGGTGCGGATGGAAGACCATGCCAAGGCCATGGGCGCCGAGATTGTCGCCGATTACATCACCACACTGGATCTATCCACCCGTCCCTTCACCGCAAGCGCCGACAGTGGCACGACCTATACCGCCGATGCGGTGATCCTTGCCACGGGCGCGCAGGCAAAATGGCTGGGCCTGCCCTCGGAAGAGAAGTTCAAGGGTTTCGGCGTGTCGGCCTGCGCCACCTGTGACGGGTTCTTCTATCGCGGCAAGGAGGTCGTGGTGATCGGCGGTGGCAATACCGCCGTGGAAGAGGCGCTGTTCCTGACCAATTTCGCAACCAAGGTGACGCTGATCCATCGCCGCGACAGCCTGCGCGCCGAAAAGATCATGCAGGAGCGTCTGTTCAAGAACCCCAAGATCGAACTGCTGTGGAACCATGAGGTGACGGAAGTGCTGGGCGATGACACTCCGCCGGGCGTGACGGCGGTGCGCGCGCGCAATGTGCAGACGGGCGAAGTGACGGATGTGCCCTGTGCGGGCTTTTTCGTCGCGATCGGTCATGCGCCCGCCTCGGAACTGGTCAAGGATCAACTGGAATTGCACAATGGCGGCTATGTGGTGGTCGAACCCGGTTCGACACGCACCTCGATCCCGGGGGTCTTTGCAGCGGGCGATCTGACCGACCATATCTACCGGCAGGCAGTGACCAGCGCGGGAATGGGCTGCATGGCGGCGCTGGATGCCGAGAAATTCCTGTCCGGTCACGACTGAAGCCGGTTTTTGTTGACGTGGCGGCGGGGCTTGGGTCCAATTGCCGCCTCTTCAACTTCAACCGCAGGTTCGATGCCCAGATTCAGAACGCTCGCCGCAGGCGACCCCGCCCCATCCGTCACGCAACGCTCTCCCGCCAATCCGCGCTATGTGCTGGACAGCGCCGCCGGGCGTTGGCTGGTGCTGTGTTTCTTCCATTCCAACACCCATCCGCAAACAGCGGCCGCACTTGCGGCGGTTCGCGCGCGCACGGATTTCTTCAACGATCAGACCGGCTGTTTCTTCGGCATTTCCACCGACCCGGCGGATGAGGCCGAGGCGCGGATCGGCAACCGGCTGCCCGGCTTCCGTATCCTGTGGGATAGCGATCTGACTGTCAGCCGTGCCTATGGTGCGGCCTGCATCGACAGCGATCCGGCACCGTGCCGCGCGCTTTGGGTGGTGGTCGACCCGACGATGCGGGTTTATGAGGTCATACCCTTCGCGCAGGACGGCAGCGATATCGCGCGGCTGGGGGCCTGTCTGGACGCATTGCCGCCGCCCGATCGTTTCGCCGGAATCCCGCTGCAGGCCCCGATCCTGTATCTGCCGCGCGTGTTTGAGCCGGATTTCTGCCAGCGCCTGATTGATCTTTATGACGCGCAGGGCGGCGAGGTTTCGGGCTTCATGCGGCAGATCGACGGCAGGACGGTCGGCGTCAACGATCCCCGTCACAAAAGTCGCCGCGACGTGAATATCGAGGACAAGGCGCTGATTGCGGACCTGCAAAGCCGCATCCTGCGCCGCGTCGTCCCTGAAATCGCCAAGGTCCACCAATTCCATGTGACACGGATGGAGCGCTATCTCGTGGCTTGCTATGACGCGGTCGAGGGCGGGCATTTCGGCGCACATCGCGACAACACCACCTCGGGCACCGCGCATCGGCGCTTTGCGGTCTCGGTCAATCTGAACGCGGATTTCGACGGCGGCGAGGTCAGCTTTCCCGAATACGGGCCGCAGGGGTTCAAGGCTCCGCCGGGCGGTGCTGTGGTCTTTTCCTGCTCGCTGCTGCATGCGGTCAGTCGTGTGACGCGCGGGCGGCGCTATGTCTTTCTGCCATTTCTTTATGATGATGCGGCCGCCGCGATCCGTGACCGCAACCGCGCGCTGGTCGACCATTCAACGCTGGCAGCGGCAGGCGGCGCGACAGAGTAAGGCACTGGGACTAGGAAGACAGGACGATTGCCCCCGCATGGCACAAGGCCGGGCGGGGGCCACCCTTCAATGCACGTTGACCGCAGCCAGATCGTTCTGTTCCGCAATGGCAAAGGCGATGCTGCGGTCGGCGGCCAGGGCCAGCCTTTCGCCATCGGCACCGTGCAGCGCATAGATCACCTCGCGCCCTTCGGCCTGTTCGCGGATGTCCTCGGGCAGATCGGCCACGGCTACGGGGCGGATATAGACGGTCCGGGCATCGGCCCCGGGCAGCGACGGATAGGGGGTGTTCATCTCAGGCTCCTTTTCGGCAGCGATATCCCGGTCCTTCAAGGCCACCGGGAGGGAATGGACAGTCGGGCCGGGATCAGCGGCGCTCAATCCGGATAGTCTGCACCACCGGATCGGGCTGGGCGCGGATCAGATCGACATGCAGCAGCCCCAGTTCCAGCGCGGCGCCCGCAACCTCAACCCCTTCGGCCAGAACGAAGGACCGTTGGAAGGCCCGTGCAGCAATGCCGCGATGCAGGTAAAGCCGCCCCTCGGGATCTTCGGCCTGCCGCCCGCGCACGACAAGCTGGCGGTTCTCGACCGTGATCGACAGATCCTCGTCGCGGAACCCTGCCACGGCAAGGGTGATGCGATAGGCGTTCTCGGCCACGGCCTCGATATTGAAAGGCGGATAGGTTTCGGAGGCAGTCTTGGCCGTCCGTTCCACCAGCCGTTCAAGCTGTTCGAAGCCCAGAAGATGGGGATGCGCGCCGAAGCTGAGTTTGGTCATCGGATCTGTCCTTGCAGGAAGCGACATTCGGTCCGGTGATCCCGCATTCGGCAATCTCCGGTTCTCAGAATATGGGGCGCGGTGCGCGTCATCGCAAGAGGCTGAAAGCCCGCAGGCCCCTGCAGAAATATGGCGCAATACCCGCGCCAGCGGCTATAATTGCCCAAATGCAGCCTAACGACTCGGAACCGGAACCGCCATGAATGCCCCCAGCGAACTGCGCTATGACGAGATGCTCCGCATCAAGCTTGAGGTGCTGCGCCGCGAACATCGCGATCTCGATGAGGCGATCCAGGCCGTCGAGGCCAGCCTGCGGCCAGACCAGTTGATGCTGCGCCGGCTGAAAAAGCAGAAACTCGGTCTCAAGGACCAGATCGTGAAGATCGAGGATGAACTGATCCCCGACATCATCGCCTGACGGCCCGCGACCTTGGCGATTGCTGCGCGCCTGTGATCCGTGGCTGGGGGACTCCCGACCTTGTTTCACCTTGGCGCAACTACCTTCGGGGGTGAGGCGCGGGCAGCGCCGAGTGGGCAGAAGGCCCCTTTCTGCCTGTTGAAACGCGCGGAAGGCCTGTAAGCCGGATTCTGTCCGGGGGTTGCCCCCCTGGATGATCATTCCTCTGCCGCATCCGTTGCCGGTGCGGTCAAGCTGCCAACCCGGGCCTCTGGGCTGAAGCGTCCCTGCGGCGGTATCGGTTGTCCGACCTGCCCGCGTGAGGCCCCTATTCGGCATTGCTCCGGGTGGGGCTTGCCATGCGGTTCCGGTTGCCCGGCCCCCGGTGGGCTCTTACCCCACCGTTTCACCATCACCGCCGCGTCCCGTTGCCGGATTGCGACGGCTGTCTCTTCTCTGTGGCGCTTTCCCTCGGGTTACCCCGGCCGGGCGTTACCCGGCACCCTTGCTTCATGGAGTCCGGACTTTCCTCGTGCGCATCCGGTATCCTTTGCAGGACCAGAATGCGCCCGCGACCATCCGGCCTTCCGCGCAAGGCAGTCGTTACGCCGGGGCTGGCGTCAGGTCAACCGCGAAGCGTGCACGGGATAACGCCGGGCAAGATCGGCGGCCTCGCCGCAGTCGCGGGGTGACAGCGGGCCGCGCCGCCAGGGGGCAAAGCGCAGGCGAAAGGCGGCCAGCAGGATTTCGGGTGCCGCAGGCGGATAGCCGAAGCTGACCAGATCCCGCGCGAAACCGGAAGCGTCGGGCACGGCCTCCTGCGGTGCGGGCCAGACCGACAGACCCTGAAACGCCAGCCGTTTCCAGTCAAAGCGCGCGCCGGGGTCGGATTTGCGGGCAGGCGCCATGTCGGAATGACCGATGACGCCCTGTGGCGGGATCTGCCAGCGGTCCAGAATTCCGGCCAGCAGCCGCTCCAGCGCCGCCATCTGGGCGGCGGGAAAGGGTTCAGCCCCGTTATTGGCGAGCTCAATCCCGATCGAGCGGGAATTGACATCGCCCCGCCCGGCCCATTCCCCGGCCCCCGCATGCCATGCGCGCAGCGCTTCGGGCACCAGAGGCTCGGCATGGCCGTCGTAATCCAGCAGCCAATGGGCCGAAACCTCGGTCAGGGGGTCGCAGAGCCGCGCGCGGGCAAGGGGGGCGCTTTGCATTGCGGTGAAATGGATCACCACCAGTTCCGGCATCAACCCGTCGCGGCGCGGCCCGTGATTGGGCGAAACCACCCGACCGGCCCCGGGCCTAGTTCAGGGCGTTGCGGAAGGGGCGCGGATCCCAGCCGCAGGCGAAACCGTCGCCATCGGGATCGACGCCCAGCCGGTCACGTTCCGGCCCGCCTTGCGACAGAAATTCCTCTTGCGCCAGATCGGGTGAGGCGAAACGCGCGCAGGCGGTCTGGCTGTTGCGCTGGAACAGGCTGGAGCGATTATAGACCTGCGTCCCCGGATTGTGCCGGGTCGACAGCGCGAATTGCACAATATTGGGCCGGCCGCTATTGGTGCGTTCGGGCAGGGCGGTCGGGGCGATGACCTGATATTGCGCGCGCTGGCGAGCCAGACGCTCGGCATCACTTTCGATGGTTTCACGGGCGGCAACGGCATCGAAATTCTGTTCGTCGGAAATCCGGGCCGAGCCGGGATTCATCTCACCCGATTGCGGCTGAATGGTCAGGGGGGCATCGCCCCTTGGGCGCGTGGCCTGCTGGGCCGTCCCCGAACCGGACAGATCGCCGATCATCCTGCCCTGAGCCGGGCCGCCGGACGATGCGGAAGCCCCGCTGCCCGTGCCATCCAGCGCAGCTCCGATCCTTTCGGTCGAGAAGACAGGCGCGGCGCCGGTCGCAACCGGGGCCTGACGCTGGGCCTCCTGCTGGCGCAGGTAATCGGAATAATCGCCGAAGCCTACGCCTGCGCCACTATCGGGCACGGCCGGCGCGCAGGCGGCAAGCAGGGCTAGGGCCAGCAGGGCTTTGGGGGCGGACATCGGGCAAACTCCGGCAAACCTTACGTTGAGCGGGGCGGATTACCACCATTTTGCGGGCTTGGCCACAAATCCCGCCGCCTGTTCGAGCACATGGGCGTGATTCAGCAGATCGCCCTCTTCCCAGGGCCGCCCGATCAGTTGCAGACCCAGCGGCAGGCCCTGACGATCCAGCCCCATCGGCACGGATATGCCCGGCAGACCGGCAAGGTTGACCGTCACGGTGAACACGTCGTTGAGATACATCTGGATCGGGTCGGCGCTGGCCATTTCGCCCAGACCGAAGGCTGCCGAAGGCGTGGCCGGCGTCAGGATGGCATCAATCCCTGCCGCAAAGACCTGATCGAAATCGCGTTTGATCAGGGCGCGGACGCGGCGGGCGCGGTTGTAATAGGCATCATAGAACCCCGCCGACAGCACATAGGTGCCGATCATCACGCGGCGCTGCACCTCGGGTCCGAACCCTTCGGCGCGGGTCTTCTCATACATCTCGGTGATGCCGTCGCCCTGCGCCAGTTTCGCGCGATGGCCATAGCGGACCCCGTCATAGCGCGCGAGGTTCGAGGACGCCTCGGCAGGTGCGATGACGTAATAGGCGGGCAGGGCATATTTCGTGTGAGGCAAGGAAATATCAACGATTTCCGCGCCCGCATCCTTCATCATGGCGATGCCGTCGGTCCACAGCTTTTCAATCTCGGCAGGCATCCCCTCCATGCGGTATTCACGCGGGATGCCGATCTTTTTGCCCCGGATATCCCCGGTCAGTGCGGCCTCGAAATCCGGCACGGGCAGGTCGGCGGATGTGCTGTCCTTGGGGTCATGGCCCGCCATGGCCCCCAGAAAGATCGCCGCATCGCGCACCGATTTCGTCATCGGCCCGGCCTGATCAAGGCTGGAGGCAAAGGCCACGATGCCCCAGCGCGACACCCGGCCATAGGTCGGCTTGATGCCCACTATGCCGGTAAAAGCCGCAGGCTGGCGGATCGACCCGCCGGTATCGGTGCCGGTCGCCGCAAGGCAAAGATCGGCAGCCACAGCGGCGGCAGACCCGCCCGAAGACCCGCCCGGCGTCAGGGCGGTTTCGTCATTGCCGCGCCGCCACGGGTTGATCGCGTTTCCGTAACAGGATGTTTCATTGGACGAGCCCATGGCGAACTCGTCCATGTTCAGCTTGCCCAGCATGACCGCGCCTGCGTCAAACAGTTTCGCCGTCACGGTGGATTCGTATTCGGGGCGGAACCCGTTCAGGATTTTCGAGGCCGCCTGCGAGGGCACGCCTTTGGTGCAGAACAGATCCTTGATGCCAAGGGGAATGCCGCAAAGGTCGGGCGCATCGCCGCCCTTGATCCGCGCATCTGCCGCGCGCGCCTGTTCCAGCGCAATCTCAGGCGTCTTGTGAACATAGGCGTTCAGCCCGTCGCCCGCGTCCATCGCCGTCAGGCAGGCCATCGTCAGATCCGTCGCGGACAATTCGCCCTTGCGCAGCGCGTCGCGGGCCGCCGCGATGGTCAGTTCGTTTGCGTTGGTCATCATTCCACCACTTTCGGCACGGCAAAGAAGCCCTCGCGCGTGTCGGGCGCGTTCTTCAGGATCCGGCTCTGGATATTGCCGTCGGTCACCTGATCGGCCCGCCGCCTGAGCCGCATCGGCGTAACCGAGGTCATCGGCTCCACCCCCTCGACATCGACCTCGTTCAACTGCTCCATGAAGCCCAGAATACCGGAAAGTTCGGTGGCAAGGGCGGGAAGCTGGTCTTCCTCGACCCGGATTCGGGCAAGTTTGGCAACCTTGCGGGCGGTGTCGATGTCGATTGACATGGGCGCGGACCTTTTTCTCGGGACGCTTTCGTTTAACGGGGCGGCGGGTCCGGTGCAAGCCGGGCGGGGAAGGGCGCGCGACGCCTACAGCTCCGGACAGGATGGCGAGTACAGGTGGCCCAAACAAGAAGGGCGGTCCCTGAAGACATACCAGAGGAGTATGTCAGGACCGCCTCTTGAAACCACACCGACCGCTCGAAAACCAGTGCTACAGCACCGGCATTCGATCTGCTTACCTCCGGCCGGTAGTCACTTAGGCCGTGCGATAAATATGGCGGGCAGGCGGCAGTTTGTCAAACATTGCGGCGGATTCGCATTGGCTGAGGCGTCAATTGCGGTCAGGCCCCCCTATTGTGGACTAGGCCGCAACGAAAGCGGCGGGTTGATGCCGAAAACCGGGGCTCTACGGTCACAGCCGGTGCGGGAAACGCCGAATCAACCGACCCTCAGCCAATCTTGCGGCCCACACCCGGATGCCGTGCCCGGATCACTGCCGGACGCGCGGTGTCGTTCTGCGCGGCGCTGGACCGTCCCGGGCGCTGTTGCCGCGCGAAGGGCTGGGTGGTCGGGGTCTGGGCTGCGGTGGCAATCACGGATTTCATCCAGCGGCGTTGGGGTTTCATCGTCTTATCCTCGGATCCTTGGGCTGCCCTGACGGGCGGGACGGTTCTGATACCCGCGACATTCGCCTTGCAATGCGGCGCCTTGGCGGCGAGTTTCCGGATTTTCCGCGATAATGCCGAAGATCGGGTTAGCGGAAGGCGGTGGCATCCGCTACACCGTCGATTTCGGTGCCGCGCCCTTGTTTTCAAGGCGAATCCGGAAACCATCCTGTGGTTATGGCTGGTATT
Source organism: Szabonella alba (assembly GCF_016765775.1). Taxonomy (GTDB): domain Bacteria; phylum Pseudomonadota; class Alphaproteobacteria; order Rhodobacterales; family Rhodobacteraceae; genus Szabonella; species Szabonella alba. The sequence continues at coordinate 576,294 of NZ_JAESVN010000001.1, forward strand.
GTTTCCGGTCTTCCCGGGACAACCGGGCCCTGACGGCCCGATTTCCGCCCTGTTTCACAGCCGGATCGCGGAAATCAGGCGGCCATAATCCGCTTCACCCAGATGCGTGCTGCGGCGGAAGGAAAAGAAACGTTCCGCATCGCGATAGGTGCAGTGGCGCGTCCATTCGGCATGACCGATCCCGGCGTCCCGCAGCCGCGCCAGCCCGAAGGCCGGCAGGTCGAACAGGGGGCGGTCGCCCTTGCCACTGGCAAAGAAGCGGGCATTGCGGGGGTCATCGTCGATGAAGATTTCAACGAATTCCGGCCCGACCTCATAGGCGGCCTGACTGATCGTCGGGCCGATCACGGCCGCGACGCGGTCGCGTCTTGCGCCAATCGCCTCCATCGCGTCCAGCGTCGCCTCCAACACCCCGGCCTGCGTGCCGCGCCACCCCGCATGGGCTGCCCCGATCACTCCGGCCTGCCGGTCGGCAAACAGCACCGGCTGACAATCGGCCGTCAGCACCGCCAGCGCCAGCCCGGGCGTGGCGGTCACCAGCGCATCCGCCTCGGGGCGGGGCGCATCCAGCGGGCCGGTCAGTGTCACGACAAGCGGCGAATGCACCTGATGCAGGGTCTGCAGATCGCTGGGCGCAACCCCCATCGCCTCGGCGACCCGGGCGCGGTTGATCGCCACCGCCTCGGCCAGATCACTGCTGCCGGTGCCGCAGTTCAGCCCCTGAAACACGCCCGAGGAGGCACCGCCCTTGCGGGTGAAGAACCCGTGACGAAGCGGGAACAAGGCGTCAGAGGTGATGATGTCCAGCATGTCAGTCAAATCCCGGCGGCGGTTTGCATTCGGACGGATGAATCGCCAGCGCCTTGAACAGCGTTCCCATTTCCGCGTCATGGGTCAAGCGATGCGTTGCGGCGTGATGCGCGGCAAGCGGCCCATCGGTCAGGTTTTCGGCAAGCCGCGCCGCCCGTGGCCCGATCCCGAGCCGCGCCAGAAGCAGCCCCTGCGGCATCGGGCCTGCGCTTGCGGCGGGGCGCGCGGCCTCGGCAAGGGCGCGGAAATCGACATGGGCGGTCAGGTCGGCCCGGCCGGGTTCGGCCAGCGGATCGGTCGGGGCATGGCCGGACAGGGCCTGAAACGTATCCCCCAGTGACGGCCCCGCACCGTAATCGACGATCAGCGCCACGCCGCCCCGATCCGCGATGCGCGCCCCCAGACCGGCCGCGATGGCCGCCCCCGCCGGGCAGATCTCGACCACATCGCCCTCAACCGTGTCGGCCAGCCGCGCGGTCAGCGTGGCCAGCGGGGCGGGCGGGGTCAGTCCGCGGCGCAGCGCACCGTCATGCAGGCCGATCACGGTTTCCGACCAGCCATTTCCCCGGCGGGTGAACTGCCGGATCGGCAATGCATCAAAAAATTCATTCGCGATCAGGAAAAGCGGCCCATCGGGTAGATCCTCAACACGGTCGAACCAACGCGGATCATGGCCCGCCAGTCGTCCGGCCTGTGCTGTTCGCAGAACGGGGGAACCTTCAACCAGACAGAGCCGCATCGCGGCGTGAAAGCCCGGCACGGCGCGGGTGGCGCGCAACAGATCGGCCATCAGCGTGCCACGCCCGGGGCCAAGCTCGGCCAGACAGAACGGCGCGGGGGCGCCCTGATCCAGCCAGCTTTGTGCAAGGCAAAGGCCCAGCAATTCACCGAACATCTGGCTGATTTCCGGGGCGGTGGTGAAATCCCCGGCCAATCCCAGCGGGTCGCGGCCGGTGTAATAGCCGTGTTCGGGATGCATCAGGCATTCGGCCATGTAATCGGCCAGCGTCATGGGGCCGTTCTGCGCGATCCGGCGGATCAGAAGATCGGCCAGCGGGGTCATGCGCCTGCCATGCCCGGACCGCGCCGCGCGCGCAGGATCAGCCAGAGCCCCGCCAGAATCATCGGCAGTGACAGGATCTGCCCCATGGTCAGCCCATAGCCGCCGATATGCCATGCCAGACCCAGCGGATTGCCGGCTGTCACGAATTGCAGATCGGGCTGGCGGACAAATTCAACGAAAAACCGCGCGGCCCCGTATCCGGCGAAGAAAACGCCCGCCACCAGACCGGGCCGGAACAGTGCCCGCCCGCGCCAGACCAGCCAGATCAGCACGAGCCCGAGCAAAAGCCCCTCCAGCCCCGCCTCATAAAGCTGTGACGGGTGGCGCGCGCAGATCCCCTCGACCCCCGGACAATTCTGACCTGCACCGGGAAAGGCCACACCCCAAGGCATGTCCGTCGGGCGGCCCCAAAGCTCGGCATTGATGAAATTCGCGATCCGCCCCAGCAGCAGACCCGGCGGAGTGGCCAGCGCCAGCAGATCCGCGCCGGACCAGACCGGGATGCCCTCACGCCGGAAGAAGATCCATGCCGCCGTGACCACGCCCAGAAATCCGCCATGGAAGGACATGCCCCCCTCCCAGATCTTCAGGATGTCACCGGGATGGGTCAGATAGTGACCGGGTTGATAGAACAGCACGAATCCCAGCCGCCCGCCAAGGATGACGCCCGCGATGATCCATGTCAGCAGCCGTTCCACCTGTTCGCCCGTCATCGCCGCCGGACCGGGCCAGAGACCGGGTGAGGAAACCGCGCGCAGGATCAGCCGCCAGCCCAGCAGAAGCCCCGCGATATAGGCCAGCGCATACCAGCGCAGCGCGAAGGTCATGCCACCAAGGGTGATCGAGAAGAGTTCGGGCGAGATTTCGGGAAAGGGGATATGGGACTGCATCGCGCGCCTCCTGCAAGGGGATGCCTGCGGCGGGAAGGTCCCGCGTGATCCCGCGCGGCGCCGTTTTCCCGTCTGACGCGGGCGAAGTCAACCGAAGCCGCCGGGCGCGACCGGGGCTGCCACGTCCAACCCCTCCGGTCCTTTTTCTGTCCCCATTTATCCCGGGGGGTGAATTTGGCGCAGCCAAAGAGGGGGGCAGCGCCCCCCTGTGCCCTTGCCCGCGCCCTGCCGGGTCGCCATATAGACTGCAACAGTCAAGCCCGAACCCCGGAGGCCCCATGCAGAGCCGTAACAAGTTTCTCGATGATATGTCGCAGCTTATGACCAATGCGATGGGCGTTGCGCAGGGTGCGCGCAGCGAGGCGGAAACCGCGATGCGCGGTCTTGTCGACCGCTGGCTGGCCGACCGCGATCTGGTCACGCGGGAAGAATTCGACGCCCTGCGCGCCATGGCGCAGAAGGCGCGGGAGGAGAACGAATCACTTTCCGCCCGGATCGCCGCGCTGGAGGCCCGGATCGCCGCCGGGTCGGATAAGGTCTGAATCCCTGACCTGTCTTAATGGACAGGTCACCTGTCCCGATGGTCAGGCCCTTGCCGAACTGCCCTTGGATGACGTTACGTCACTGTTTTGTCGGGGTAAGTCCGGGGGGCAATTGCAGGTTGATTGACCGAAGGGAAGGTCGCAGAACTCCGACCGTGGAAGGCCGTCTGGGGTGCCTTCCCGATCCGGGGTCTGCTGCCATGTCCGATCTTTCCGCTTTTCTGACGCCGTTGCGGCGTGTTTCGGGCGTGCCGCGTTACAAGCGCGGCTTCGATACCGTTCTTGTCCTGCTCGGGTTGCTGGCGATCTGGCCGATGTTTCTGGCCATCGCGCTGGCGGTGCGGCTGTCCAGCCCCGGCCCCGTCTTTTTCGTGCAGTCCCGGATCGGGCTCAACGGACGGCGCTTCGACATGGTGAAATTCCGCTCGATGTATTGCGACGCGGAATCCCGCCGCGCCGGGCTTGAGGCGCAAAGCGAACGCGCGGGGATCTGCTTCAAGCTACGCGACGATCCACGCGTGACCCCTTTGGGCCGGTTCCTGCGGCGGTCGTCGCTGGATGAATTGCCGCAGCTTTTCAATGTTCTGACAGGCGATATGTCGCTGGTCGGCCCGCGTCCGGCCTTGCCGCAGGAAGTGGCCGCCTATCCGGATGAGGCACTGGGGCGTCTGGCGGCGCTGCCGGGCATCACCGGGCCATGGCAGGTGGCCGGGCGGGCCGATCTGGATTTCGCGCAGATGGTGGCGCTGGATCTCGATTATGTCCGCGCGCCCTCGCTCTGGCGCGATCTGACCATTCTGTCGCGCACGGTCACGGTCGTCGCAACCGGACGTGGTGCCTATTGATCCTGCCACGCGCTATGCCGGGGGTCCGACCCGGACCGGAGGCCGCACCCGGTTCTGCTTAACCGTCCGTTAACCTTGCCCGCGCCATGCTGCGGCATGGTTCCGCGCGCGCCCTTCCTGTGTCTGATGCTGCTGCTGGCCGCCTGCGGCGCGCAGCCCGCCCCCCATATGTTCGGCGCCGAACGCATCGAGACGCGTCGCGACGGGCGGGACTATGTGCTGTTCCGCAAGGGCAATCAGGTTGAGATCATCCGCCTTGGCTGGGCCGGGCGGGGGGAGCATCAGGCGATCCGCGCCACCATGGCCGGGCTTGTGCCAGAACTGACCGGCTGCACCCTTGTGCCCGCGACCCTGCAGGGCGACAGCGGTGAGATGCGGGGACGGATTTCCTGCCCGCGCGGGTGAACCTGTATTTTCCGTCAATCTGCGCTATGCTGCATCGCAGAAATGAAGGGGAATCATATGGCGCGAGTCATTACCATCGCTCAGCAGAAGGGCGGCGCGGGCAAGACGACGCTGGCCGTCAACCTTGCCATCCTCTGGGCGCGGCAGGGGCTGCGTGTCTCCTTGCTCGACACGGATCCGCAGGGCAGTCTGGGCCGCTGGTTCCTGACCCGGCGCGACCGGCTTGGTGAGGCCGGGGTGGAGTTCGGCACCGCCAGCGCCTGGGGTGTCGGCTATGAGATCGAGAAGTTCCGCAAGATCAGCGACATGATCCTGATCGACACGCCGCCCAAGGTGGACAGTGATCTGCGCCCCGCGCTGCGTGAGGCCGATCTGGTACTGATCCCGGTCGGAGCCTCGCAGCTTGACCTCTGGGCGACGGACGGGGTGCTGGATATGGCGGTGCGGTTGTCGAAACCCACGCTCTTGGTGCTGAACCGCGTCACTGCCGGATCCCGGCTTGCCGCCGAGATTGCCGAAGGTGCGGGCCAGATCGCGGCCCATGTCGCGACGGCCCGGCTGGGCCAGCGCGTCGCCTTTGCCGAAACGCTGGGGCAGGGGCTCAGCACCGCCGAGGGGCCGCGCAATGCCGCCCGGCAGGAGGTCGAGGCACTGGCGGCCGAAGTGCAGGCCTTGCTGGCGGAGGCCTGACCGGTTCCGCCAGCGTCGTCTGCCGGTCCGGCCGGGCACAATCGCCTGCACCTGGGGCGCCATAGATCAGCGCGAGGGGCGCGCCGTCCGGAAATGAAAAGGGGGGCACTGCCCCCCTTTTCATTTTCTGTTCCGGACTTTTGATCAGCGCCGCCGGTCGCGCCTTGCGCTCATCGGCTGGAAGGCCACGCCGACATGCGCCTCGCAATAGGGTTTTCCGGCGGTCGAAGGCAGGCCGCAGAACCAGAAATCCTCGGTTGCGGGGTCGCCGATCGGCCATTTGCAGGTCCGTTCGGTCAGTTCCATCAGCGTCAGCCGCTTGGCGCGCTTTTCCACCTCGCGCACCGAGGCCAGCGCCTCGGGGCTGATCTCATTGGCCGAGGGCTGCGGCGGCAGCGGCTGCCCCGCCGGCACGATGGCCTTGCGCAGCGGCAGCGTCGTCACATTGCCCGCAACCTGCGCCGCGACCGAGGGGGCCGGCCGTTCCACACGGCCCGGATCGGGCATACGCGGTGCGGCAGGTTCTGCCGCGACCGTTGCTGCGGGCGCGGGTTCGGCGCGCGGTGGCGCGCTGGGAGGGGCGGCAGCGGCGGGGGATGCCACAGGCGTTTCCGCCTCGCTTTCCTCCTTGCCGCCGACCCGGTTCGACAGGCCCAGCCGATGCACCTTGCCGATCACGGCATTGCGCGTCACCCCGCCAAGTTCTTTGGCGATCTGGCTGGCGCTCTGACCTTCGGTCCACATCTTCTTAAGCGTTTCGACCCGCTCATCGGTCCAGGACATCCACTGTCTCCGCATATCGGCAGGCAAGGCCTGCGGTCACACCCATTTTCGTTGTCGTCGGGTCCATCTTGGTCGGACCGATTTTACTCGGCTCCGATTTCAGTCGGGGCCATTTTGATCGGGCCCATTTTAATCGGGACGGGCACAGATACAAGCCGATGCGCCCGAGTTCAAGCGATCCGGCGCTTTACTTCTGCGATTGCCATGCTAATGACGTCGCATGATCTGTCGCACCGCCCTTTTTGCCCAGCCCCGACGCCGACGCAACCGCGCCTGACGACCGATCCCGCATGCCGCCTTTCCGGCCCGGCCTGCCCTCTTTCCCTGACCGACCCCACCGCTGAACTTTCAGCTTGACGTTGACTAAGCCCGTGCCCTTTGGCACCCATGGGCTTTCCATCCGGGACCCTGCCATGATCTCTTCCGTTTTGCCGACCTATAACCGCGCCCCTATCGCCTTCGCCTCGGGCGCGGGTTCCTGGCTGACCACGACCGGGGGGGAACGCTATCTTGACCTCGGGGCGGGGATCGCCGTGAACGCCCTTGGCCATGCCCATCCAAGGCTTGTCTCGGTCCTGTCCGATCAGGCCGCGCGGCTCTGGCATGTCTCGAACCTTTACCAGATCCCCGAACAGCAGCGCCTTGCCGATCTTCTGGTCGCCGAAACCTTTGCCGATACGGTTTTCTTCACCAATTCCGGCACCGAGGCGGCGGAACTTGCCATCAAGATGGTGCGCAAATACTGGCATGAAAAGGGGCAGCCCGACCGAAATCTGATCCTGACCTTCGAAGGCGCCTTCCATGGCCGGTCCACCGGGGCCATCGCCGCCGCCGGATCGGAAAAGATGGTCAAGGGTTTCGGCCCGCTGATGCCGGGGTTCCAAAGCCTGCCCTGGGGCGATCATGACGCGCTGCGCGCGGCACTGACCGATCAGGTCGCCGCCGTGCTGATCGAACCTGTGCAGGGCGAGGGTGGCATCCGCACCGTTCCCGACCAATGCCTCAAGGGTCTGCGCGACCTGTGCGACACGACCGGCGCGCTGCTGGTCTTTGACGAGGTGCAATGCGGCATGGGCCGCACGGGGCGGCTGTTCGCGCATGAATGGGCGGGGATCACGCCTGATATCATGATGGTCGCCAAGGGCATCGGCGGCGGCTTTCCGCTGGGCGCGGTGCTGGCCACGGAAAACGCTGCCTCGGGCATGGTCGCAGGCAGCCACGGCTCCACCTATGGCGGCAACCCGCTGGGCTGCGCGGTGGGGGCGGCGGTAATGGAAACCGTGGCAGATCCCGCCTTTCTGGCCGAGGTCAACCGCAAGGCGGGGCTGTTCCGTCAGGGTCTGGAAAGCCTTGTCGCCCGCCATCCCGACGTGTTCGAGGCTGTGCGCGGTCAGGGCCTGATGCTGGGTCTGAAATGCCGCGCGGCCAATACCGATGTGGTGAATGCCGCCTATGCCCAGCATCTGCTGACGGTTCCCGCCGCCGACAATGTTCTGCGCCTTCTGCCTGCGCTGAATATCCCGGATGAGGATATCGCCGAGGCGCTGACCCGTCTCGATGCGGCCGCCGCCGGACTGACCCCCTGATGCCCTCTTCATCTGTTTGCAAATATCCTCGGGGGGTCCGGGGGGCAGACAGCCCCCCGGCGCGTCCCGCTGGTCCTGACGTTCGAAAGACATGCGCATGAACCATTTTCTCGACATCCACACCACCACCGCACCCGATCTGCGGGCCATCATCGACAATGCCCGCGCGATGAAGGATGCCCGCAAGGGCCGTCCCCGGGGCATGGCCGATGACGACCAGCCGCTTTCGGGCCATATGGTCGCGCTGATCTTTGAAAAGCCCTCGACCCGGACCCGCGTCTCTTTCGATGTCGGCGTGCGGCAGATGGGCGGGCAGACCATGGTGCTGTCGGGCAAGGAAATGCAGCTTGGCCATGGTGAGACGATTGCCGATACCGCGCGCGTCCTGTCGCGCTATGTCGATCTCATCATGATCCGCACATTCGAGGAGGCGACGCTGCTGGAAATGGCCGAACATGCCACGGTGCCAGTCATCAACGGGCTGACCAACCGCACCCATCCCTGTCAGATCATGGCCGATATCATGACCTATGAGGAACATCGCGGCCCCATCGCGGGCAAGAAGGTGGTCTGGTGCGGCGATGGCAACAATGTCTTTGCCAGTTTCGCCCATGCGGCGGGGCAATTCGGCTTTGACCTGTCCTTCACCGGTCCGGAAACGTTGGACCCCGAACGGACATGGCTGGATTTCGCCGCCTCCAAGGGCCATCCCGTCACGATTGAGCGTAATCCCGACCGCGCGGTGGAAGGCGCGGATCTGGTGGTCACCGATACCTGGGTCTCGATGCATGACCCGGAATCGGCCAAGGAGCGGCGCCACAACCAGTTGCGCGCCTATCAGGTCAATGAGGCGCTGATGGCGCGGGCGAAACCCGATGCGCTGTTCATGCATTGCCTGCCCGCGCATCGCAATGACGAGGCGACAAGTGCTGTGATGGACGGCCCGCATTCGGTGATCTTCGATGAGGCCGAAAACCGGCTGCACGCGCAAAAGGCCGTCATGCGCTGGTGTCTGGGGCGTTAAACCTGCCGGGCGTTTCGCCGGGACTGGCGGAAGGGGTAAGGGGCGGGGTCAGTGCCGCCCCGGTCCTGCGCCATCGGCCCCCGCTGCCCGCCCCGCCTGCGCGGCAACCACCAGCAGCAGCAGCGCCATCGCGGCGAAAGTCCAGCGGAACCCCACCGCCTCGGCCACCCAGCCGATCATCGAGGGCGCGATCAGGATGCCGGAATAGCCCATCATCGTGACCAGCGCGATGGCGGCCCCCGCCTGCGCCCCGCCATGGTTTCCGGCGGCCGAAATGACCACGGGCACGGTATTGGCGATGCCCAGCCCCGCCAGCGCGAAGGCCAGAACCGCCCATGCGCTGCCCGGCGCAAGGCTTGCCGCAAGGATACCCGCCGCCGCGACCAAAGCCGAGACGCGCAGCACCCGCGCCGCGCCAAAACGGTTGCGGATCCCGTCACCCGCAAAGCGCATCACCGCCATTGCGCCCGAGAAGGCGCCGAAGGCCAGACCCGAGGCCGCGATTCCGGCGCCAAGCTCCTGTTTCAGGTAAAGCGCCGCCCAGTCCAGCACCGCGCCCTCGGGCACCATCGAAAACAGCGCCATCAGGCCGAGGATATAGATGGCCAGCCCTTTCGGCCAATGGCCGGGCCGGGCCGCCGGATGATCGCCTGCTGCCTGATCCGTCGCGGGTAGATCAGCGCGCAGCAGGCGCGGCAAGGCCAGCAGGACCGCCAGCAGCGCCAGCGTGCAGGCCAATGCGGCATGACCGACCGCCCCCATCGCCGCGATCAGGACCCCGCCGCCCATGCCGCCGGCAAATCCGCCAAGGCTCCAGAACCCGTGTGACGAGGACATGATTGCACGGCCCATCCGGCGCTCGACTTCGACCGCATTGGCGTTCATCGCAACATCCATGCAGCCGATTGCAGCCCCCATGACAGCCATGGCCAGTGCCAGCAGCGGCATGGACGGGGCCAGCACGACCAGCAGCAGCGCGATCATCGCCAGCGGTGCGAAGATCCGCAGCACGCCCACCGTGCCAAACCGCGCGATCAACCAGCCGGACCCCGCCATCGCGCCCACGGCCCCAAGGCCCAGCACAAGGATCAGCAGACCCAGAACGCTTTCGGTAATGCCGAAACGCGGCAGGATCAGCGGGATCTGCGGCGCCCAGCTGCCCATCACGAATCCATTGGCCAGAAACATCGCCGCGACCGCGCCGCGCCCCTGTCTGATCGCGTCCATGACCCCGCCTTCCGCTGTTGCGCCGGTCTGCATAGCGCAGCGCCGAGGGCGGGGGAAGGGCAGGCCCGCCGCATCGCAGGGGCGATCCGAAACGCTTTGAAACCTGCGCGTGACCGGGCTCGGCGAAAGCGCAGGGCCGGGTCCGGGCCTCGCCCCGCCGGTCAGGTGCCGCGCGGCTTGGCGCGCAGGGTGGGGTCGGCGGCGCGCGGATCCTCGGGCCAGGGGTGGCGGGGATAGCGCCCGCGCATATCGCGGCGCACATCGCCGTAAGAACTGGTCCAGAAACCCGGCAGATCCAGCGTGACCTGCACCGGCTTGCCCCCCGGTGACAGCAGCGTCAGCCGCAGCGGCAGGGATTTCGGCCCGACCGTCGGATGGGTCGTGGTGCCGAAAAGTTCCTGCAGGCGCAACTCAACCCCCGGATAATCGCCGGAATAGTCGATGGGAATGCGCCGCCCCAGCGGGGTTTCGAAATGCGAGGGCGTCAGCCGGTCCAGCATTTGCAGCGCTTCCCATCCCAGAAGCGCGCGCAGCGGTTCGGTCAGGTCCAGCGCGCGCAGATCGGCAAGGGTGCGGACCTTTGCCAGATAGGGCAGCAGCCATGCCCCGTCTGATCCCAGCAGCGCATCATCCGACAGGTCGGGCAGATCGGCCCCGTCGCGGCGGCAAAGGGCGACCCGGGCGCGCAGCCTTGCGGCGGCGGGCGTCCACGTCAGTCCGGTCAGGCGCAGCCCCTCGAAAGCGGCCTGTGCGATGGCCTCGGGCGGGGGATCGGGCCAGATCCGGTCATCCAGCACCAGCGCGCCAAACCGTTCCTGCCGCCGCATCAGGATGCGGCTTTCGCGCCGGTCCCATTCGCAGCGGTCCTGCCAGCGGATCTGCGCGGCATAAAGCGCGCGCAATTCCGCCTCGGTGATGGGGGCGGCCTGCCGGATGCGCGCCTCGCTGCGGTCGCCGTCCAGATCGGTCGCGACGATCAGGCGCTGGCCGGCAAGGGGCGTGCCCTCCTCCATCACGGCGCCTTTGCCGCCCGACAGCAGGAAACGCGGCGCATCGCCCTTGCGGCGCAGGCCGATGCGGTCAGGATAGGCCAGCGCCGCCAGCTGCCCGATGGACAGATCCTGCGGATCAATGGCGCGGACCTGCCGGGCAAGGCGTTTCGCCTCGGTCCGGATGCGGTCGGCCACGCCGCGATCCACGGTGAAGGGGTGATCGGCCTCAAACCCTTTGGCATTGCCCACCGCCTTCAGCCGCAGCGCCAGATCGGGCGGTGCGCCCCGGATCGGGTCACGCTCGGACAGGATCGCGGCCAGCGTGGTGGCGCGCTCTCCGCCACCTGCGGTCAGCAGCATATGGCCAAGGCGTGGATGCAGGGGCAGGGCGGCCAGCGCGCGGCCATGATCGGTAATCCTTCCCGCTTCCAGCGCGCCAAGGGCGGATAGCAGCGCCTGTGCCTCGGCCATGGCGCCGGGATTGGGCGCGGTCAGAAAGTTCAGGCCGTCAGCCCCGCCCCAAAGTGCGAGTTCCAGCGCAAGCGGCGTCAGATCGGCGGATTCGATCTCGGCGGGCGGGAAGGGGGCCAGCGCGCCCTCCTCCCCCCTGGTCCAAAGGCGGTAGCAGACCCCCTCGGCCACGCGGCCCGCCCGGCCCCGGCGCTGTTCGGCCTCGGCGCGGGTCACCCGTTCGGTCACCAGCCGCGACATGCCGGTATTGGGATCGAACCGCGCCCGCCGCGCCCGGCCCGCATCGACCACGACGCGGATATCGGGAATGGTCAGCGAGGTTTCGGCAATCGCGGTTGCCAGCACGATCTTGCGGCCTGCGGCGACCGGGGCAAGGGCTGCGCGCTGTGCGCTGAAATCCATCGCACCATAAAGCGGGCGCAGGGTGCAGCCGGGTGGCAGGCGGCCAGACAACGCCGCCTCACAGCGCCGGATCTCGGCCTCACCGGGCAGGAAGGCCAGAACGCCGCCCTCGGGCACCTCGTCCAGCGCCTGCAGGATCAGCGCTGCCATCTCGGCCTCAAGCCTTGCGCGCGCAGGCAGAGGGCGCAGCAGCCAGCGGGTTTCGACCGCAAAGGCCCGCCCTTCCGAGGTGATCAGCGGCGCGCGGCCCATCGGATCGGCCATCAGATCGGCGACGGGTGCCGCCTCCAGCGTGGCGGACATGGCCAGCAGGATCAGATCCTCGCGCAGTGCGCCGCGCACTTCCAGCGCCAGCGCAAGGCCCAGATCGGCATGAAGGGAGCGTTCGTGAAATTCGTCGAAGATCACCGCGCCGATGCCCTCAAGCCCCGGATCGGACTGGATCATCCGCGTCAGGATCCCCTCGGTCACCACCTCGATCCGGGTGCGGGATGAGGTTTTCGCCTCCCCCCGCATCCGGTAGCCCACGGTTTCACCGACCGGTTCCCCCAACGTCTGCGCCATGCGTTCGGCCGCCCCCCGCGCGGCAAGGCGGCGCGGTTCCAGCATCAGGATGCGGCCCTGCGTCAGCCCGGCCTCCATCAGGGCCAGCGGCACGCGGGTTGTCTTGCCCGCGCCCGGCGGGGCCTGCAGCACGGCCATGCGGCGCGCGGCAAGGGCGGCCAGCAGATCGGGGATTGCCGCGTCGATGGGCAAGGGCGCGGCAGGCGCGGGGGCGCGCGGAGATATCGGGTCAGGGGTGCTCACGCATCCATTATCGGCGTTTCATCAGCGCTTTGCCATAGAGCGTATCGGTCGAAACCTCGACCACGCGCATCCGCCCGTCGCCCGCAGGCGCATAGGTCAGGGTGAAGGGAAAGCGCGTCTTTTCGGCCATATCCTCGGGTGAAAATCCGGCCACGCGGCTGTAGACGCCGCTGCAGGTCACGGTGTCGCCCTGCCGTTGCGGCGCCGACAGCGTGATGCGGGTCGCACGGCGCCCGTCGAACATGTTCTGGTCAAAGGCGCATTCCCCACCGGCATCGACATCGCGCAGCGTGGCGTAAAGCGCCGTGACCGGGTCCACCGCGCCGCGCATCGTGGCGGGGTCCACATCATAGGGGCGCGGATCACGGGCGGGTTCATTCACCACATTGGCAGGACGGCCCCCGCGAAACTCCATCGAACTGCGGCTTTGGCGGCGGCCGGTATCGGCGTTTTCGCTGTAGCGCGCGGGGGCGTAGCGGCCCTGAGTGATGCTGCCCCCGGCCTCGGCGGTATATTGAAACCGGCGCAGCATCGCGGCGATGCCGGTGCTTTCCAGCCTGCCCGAAACGGAATAGCGGCTCCCCTCCTGAGCGGCGGCAATGGACAGCCGCCCCGCCGTGATGCCACGCAGGATGATGTCGAAACTGGCGCGGTCCTCGATGCGCGCGGACTGGGCAGCCATCGGGGTGGCAACCGCGAGGCCAAGCGTTGCGGCAAGCGCAATCGCGGGAAAACGTCGGCGGATCATCGACATCGGTTTTTCCTTTCCGGCCCGGTCCATTCACGGCAAGCGCATGTCCCTTGGCGCAAGATGGGGCCAAACCGGGCGCGGCGAAAGCCCCCGCCTGCCACCGGGCGTTGACATTTGCGTGGTCTCCCCCTTGGTTGGGCAAAACCGTGCCGGAGCCATGCCATGCAGATTTCCGACCTTGCAGACAGGATTGCGGCAGGCGACCGCCGGGCGCTGGCGCGGGGGATCACGCTGGTGGAATCCAACCGCGCCGATCACCGCAAGGCGGCGCTGGACCTGACCGAGCGGCTGCGCACCACGGGGCGTGAGGCGCTGCGCATCGGGCTTTCGGGCACGCCGGGCGTGGGCAAATCCACCTTCATCGAAAGTTTTGGCCTGATGCTGGCCGAAACCGGGTTGCGCATTGCGGTGCTGGCGGTCGATCCCTCATCCGCCCGCACCGGCGGGTCGATCCTTGGCGACAAGACGCGGATGGAACGGCTGTCGCGCCATCCATCCGCCTATATCCGCCCCTCGCCCAGCCAGTCGCATCTGGGCGGCATCGCACGCCGCACGCGCGAGGCGGTGGCGCTGTGCGAGGCGGCAGGTTTTGACATCGTGCTGATCGAGACGGTCGGCGTCGGGCAGTCGGAAACCGTGGTGGCGGAAATGTGCGATCTTTTCGTGCTGCTGCTGGCCCCGGCGGGGGGCGATGAATTGCAGGGCGTCAAGCGCGGCATCATGGAAATGGCCGATCTGATCCTTGTGAACAAGGCCGATGGCGATCTGAAACCCGTGGCGACACGCACCTGCGCCGATTATGCCGGGGCCCTGCGGCTGTTGCGGCGGCGCCCGCAGGATCCGGACGGCTTTCCCAAGGCGATGACGGTTTCGGCGGTCGAGGCTGCGGGGCTGGATACCGCATGGGCCGAGATGCGCGCGCTGATCGGCTGGCGGCGGGAGACGGACCATTGGACCGCGCGCCGCGCCGCGCAGTCGCGCCACTGGTTCGAGGAAGAGGTGCGCCGGGGCCTGCTGGCCGCCCTGACCGAGGATCCGGCGATCCGCGCCGCGATGGCCGATGCGGCCAGACGGGTGGCCGAAGGGCTGGACGGTCCCGATGCCGCCGCTGCGGCGATGCTGCAAGACCTGCGTCACAGGCCCGCGCCCGGCTGACCGGCCATTTTGTCCGTTGCCCGGCAAGGGCAGGCAGCGAACGCTGCCCTTGCGCCCGCTTAACCACGCCTTGCTAGTCCTGTGCCCGTCCCGGCGGGCGGCCAAGCTGCGCCTGTCCGGTCTCGGATGCACGCAAGCAAGGGGTCAGACGCGATGAACAAGGTGATTACCGACGGGCTTCTTCTGATGCCGCCGCCCTTTTCGGCGGGGTTGGGCAACTGGTCGCGTGAGGACGGCACGCCCGGATCGGCGAGTTGGGCCGGACAGCCCAATGCCGCATTCGTTCCGGCGGATCAGGATTTCGGCGGTTGCATGGAGATCCAGAAAAACCAGTCGGTAACGCCGGTGCGGTCCTATCTGCAGACCCCGATCCAGCCCGGCCTGTATCTGCGGGTGCGCGCAAGGGTCAAGGCGGTCTCGGGCAATCTGCCGACGGTGCGCATTGCGGCATGGGCGGGGCGGGGCGACGGTAGCGCGGTTGCGGGGCTGACCCTGTCAGGGCCGACCGTCCCGCTGACCGCCTATGGCGCGGTGGTCACGGTTTCCGCCATCATCGCGCCCGCCGCGCGGCAGGGCGTCGACATGGTCTGGGGGACCGAGCCGGTCTATGGCCATTTCGGGCTGAACCTGACCGGGCCGAATGGCGGGGTTGTCCGTATTGATGATATCGAGATCGAGGATGTGACCGATATCTTCCTGCGCAAGATGCTCGACTGGGTCGATGTGCGGGATTACGGCGCCCTTGGCAATGGCACCACCGATGACAGCGCGGCCTTTGCCGCCGCCGATGCCGATGCGAACGGGCGGTCGGTTCTGGTCTCGGCGGGCACCTATTTTCTGAACAATCATGTCGCTTTCGCGTCCCATGTCCGGTTTGAGGGCACGGTGGTCATGCCGCCGCAATTCCGCTTGTCCTGTTCCAAGAATTTCGATCTGCCGACCTATGAAGCCGCCTTCGGGTCCGAAGAGGCCGGATTCCGGCGCGGGCTGCAGACGCTGTTCCATTTCTCGGATCATGTTGTGTTCGATCTGCGCGGACGGCGTGTCACGATCCGGTCGCCGGTCGATGTGGCCGCACTGGCGGGGATCGACGCGCTGGTGCAGCGCCGGATTCTGGCCAACGGGATGCTGGAGGCCGCGAATACCGCCGACTGGGATGACGAGACCGCCAGTTCGGTTGCCACCTATACCCCGTCAAACCCCCTGCGCCTGACCAATGTGCTGAACCTTGCGGCGGTGCCGGTGGGCGCGCGCGTGATCGGCACCGGCGTCGGGCGAGAGGTCTATGTCACCTCGAAAGACATGGGCGCAGGCACGATCACGCTTTCCCGTCCGCTTTGGGGCGCGGCGGGCACGCGCAGCTATGATTTCGTGCGCTACAAATACATGCTGGATTTCAGCGGCTTTGCCAGTCTCAGCCGGTTCGAGATCTTCGATCTGGAATTCAACTGCAACGGCCGCGCCAGCGCGCTGATGCTGCCGCCCTCGGGCAAGACCTTCCGGCTGGCGGAATCGATCGTCAACAAGCCCAAGGATCGCGGCATCACCTCGATCGGCGATGGCTGTCAGGGTCTGTTCGTGGATCAGTGCCAGTTCCTGTCCAACGAACAGCCCGTTCCGGTGCAGGACCGCACCACCATCGCGATGAATGTGAATTCGAACGATGCCAAGATCCGCGACAACCGCGTGGTCCGCTTTGCGCATTTCGCCATTCTGGGCGGGTCGGGCAATATCATCCTCGGCAATCATTTCTTTCAGGGCGACGACCAGACGGCGGGGGTGCGCCGGGCGGGACTGATCTTCACGACACCCAATGTCAAATCGCTGATCACCGGCAACTATATCGACAACTGCTTTATCGAATGGGGCAATGAACATGATGCCGAGCCGGATTTCTCGAATGAGTTCTCCTTCGGCGGGCTGACGCTGACCGGCAATATCTTCACCACCAACGATGTCTCACCCGCCTTCCGCTGGTTCGTGGTGACGCCTTACGGGCCGGGGCATTTCCTGAACGGGCTGATGGTGAATGACAATGTGTTCCGCACGGTGAATGCGACCATCGACCGGGTCGAGGCGGTGGACACCACCCATGCGACACTGGATTTCACGCGGTTCCGCAATGTCATCATCGAGGCGAACACGTTCAACGGGGTGACGCGGGGCATGCAAAGCCCGGTGATGCTGCGCCATGACCAGAACACTGCCGCCGATACATGGGTGGTCGATGCCAGCCAGAACCTGCCCTTCGGCAGCCATGCCCGCAATGTGCAGTCGGTGGTGGCCGAAGGGGCGGTCACCACGGCGGGGGGCGTGACGAATTTTGCGATGCCCTATGTCGAAACCTCACGCGGGGCGGGCAGCAACCTGATTCATCTGCGCTGGCCGCAGGCGCTGCGGGGCCGGGCGCATGTGACGATCCGCTGCGACAATCCGAACTGATACAACCGGGCAGAACCGGGCCGGGCAGAACTGGCCGAGCAGGATCTGGGCGCGCGGGGCAAGTCCCTGCGCGCCCGGCGTCATTGCCCGGTCAGATCATCGCTGCCGATGCGGAATGCACGGGCAAATCCGGCATTGAGCAGTGCCGAAACCGGGCGCAGCCGGACGAAGGCAAAATCTGGAAAGTCGATGTAAAGCGTCGATTTGGGATGGTCCGCCAGCCAATGAGCGCGCAGTGCGTCGCGCGCGGGATCGTCCTTGTGGACAAAGGTGGCCTCGGCCCGGATCATCAGGCGCGGATGGGTCAGGGGATCGCCCTTGGCGCCCGGTTCCCCCACCAGCAGGGCGCAGGCCGGATGCGCATGCAGGGCAGCACTATGCGGGGCCAGCGCGGAAATCAGCGTGACCGGCCCGCCATCGGGTGCAAGCCCAAGCGCGACGCGGCTGATCCCCGGCGTGCCGGTTTCGGGATCGGTCCAGGCCAGCGCGGCAAAACGGGCCTCGCGCAGAATGCGGCGCGTCAGGTCCAGCGCCTCGCCATCGGCGGGACGCAGCGGATCGGGGCGCGGCCCCGGTTCTGGAGTGCGGGCTTGGGCTTTGAAGGGATCGGGCGGCATGGGGCACTCCTGCACGGGTTGACAGGCGGGCTGGCGTGGCGCTTGCTGGCTTTCATCCTTCGCTAAAGGCGGATCATGTCTGAAACAAGCCCCCCGACCGGTCCGGCGGTGCCGACGGCGCCTGAGTTTCTGCCCAAACTGCTGACCGTGCTGCGCGAAGGATACGGGATGCGCGATCTGCGCGCCGATGCCTTTGCCGGGCTGACCGTCGCCATTGTGGCGCTGCCCTTGTCCATGGCCATCGCGATTGCCAGCGGGGTGGGGCCGGAGCGCGGCCTTTACACCACGATTGTCGGCGGGTTCCTTGTGTCGCTGCTGGGCGGCTCGCGGTTCCAGATCGGCGGCCCGGCGGGGGCCTTCATCGTGCTGGTGGCGGCCTGCGTGATGGCGACGGGCCTTGAAGGGCTGCTTCTGGCCACGTTCCTGTCAGGCTTCATGCTGATCGGGATCGGGGCGCTGCGGCTGGGCACCTATATCAAGTTCATTCCCTATCCGGTGACGGTCGGCTTTACCGCAGGCATCGCCGTCATCATCTTTGCCAGCCAGATCAAGGATCTGTTCGGCCTGTCGCTGCCCGGCGGCGAACCGGCCGAAATTGTGCCGAAGCTTGGCGCGCTCTGGGCCGCGCGGGACAGCGTCTCGCTGGCGGCACTCGCAGTGGCGACGGGCACGGTGCTGACGATCCTCGGGCTGAAGCGCTGGCGTCCGCATTGGCCGGGGCTGCTGATCGCCGTGATTGCGGCATCGGGGCTGAGTGCGGCCCTGTCCCTGCCGGTGGACACCATAGCCGCGCGCTTTGGCGACTTGCCGCGTGTGCTGCCCGCGCCCGCCCTGCCGGGGCTGTCGGTCGATGCGGTCTGGTCGGCACTGCCCTGGGCGGTCAGCTTCACCCTGCTGGGGGCGATTGAATCGCTGCTTTCGGCGGTGGTCGCCGATGGCATGACCGGGCGGCAGCACCGGTCGAACGCCGAACTGGTGGCGCAGGGCGTGGCCAATATCGGATCTGCGGTCTTTGGCGGGTTCTGCGTGACCGGCACCATCGCGCGCACCGCCACCAATGTGCGGGCCGGATCACGCGGCCCGGTCTCAGGCATTCTGCATGCGCTGTTCGTGCTGGCCTTCATGCTGGTCGCGGCCCCGCTGGCGGGGTTCATTCCGCTGGCCGCACTGGCCGGGGTTCTGGCGATCGTGGCCTGGAACATGGCCGAGAAGGAAGAGCTTTGGGCGCTGATCCGCGCCACCCGCGCCGATGCGATGGTCGTGCTGGTCACCTTCGGTCTGGTCGTTTTCCGCGACCTGACGGAAGGCATCATCATCGGCGTGGCACTGGGCGGCGCGGTCTTCATCCGCCGCATGTCCGAGGCGGCCAGCGTGGATGAGGACGCGCCCCGCCGCCGCCATCCCCCTGCCGATTCCGGGGATGCCGCGCATGCCGGGATGGTGGTGTGCCATCTGCGCGGTCCCTATTTCTTTGGCGCCGCCGCGCGACTGGGGTCGGTCCTGGACCGGATCGCCGACCGTCCACAGGCCTTTGTCGTCGATTTCGCCGATGTGCCCTTCATCGACAGCTCTGGCGCGCGCAGCTTTGAGGTTCTGGCCCGCAAGACCGCGCGCAAGGGGGGGCTTTTGTATTTCGTGCGTGTGAATGACGAGGTGCGCGCCATGCTGGAAAAGCACGGGCTGGCCGAGGGGCATTTGCGCTATCGTGGCAATATCGAGGCGGTCGAGGCGGAACTGGGCCTCGCACCCTAAGGTCGAATCGCTTCCCTTCCTTCGGAACGTCCGGCGTCATGACCCACCGGCGGTGTATCGGATGATTGCGCTATCATCGCCGGGCTGTTCCGCTCTGTGCAGGCAAGCAGTCTGCGATGATTTTGCGGCGCGCCGCGCGATGATCTGCCATCGGGTGTCACAGGCCCCGCCTGTTGAGGCTGATCAGGCACCCGATCACGCGGGCGTGACCAACCTAAAGCCTTGAAAAGCCTTGTCAAAATTCTGCCTCAATTTACATCGTTTTCAGAATTGCGCCCGATGTCGTTAATTAATTTACAGAAAAATCCTTTTTACAAAAAGGGTTATGAGAAAATTGACACCTGCGCTAAACTCCTGCACAGGGAAGAACGGGCGCGCTGCAGGGCGTCCCGGATTTGGGGGCGCCCCCGGAGCGCTCCGGAAAGAGGAGGATCAACCATGTCGCAACCCATGCAGGCGCAAGGGGTCTATGCCGCATCCGATGATTTCATCGCGGGCGCCCATGTCAATGCCGACCAATATGCCGCTATGTATGCGGATTCGGTCGCGGACCCGGTCACGTTCTGGGCCGGTCAGGCGCGGCGCATCGACTGGATCCGCCCCTTCACCCGCGTCAAGAACACCGATTTCACGCTGGGGCAGGTCTCGATCAAATGGTTCGAAGACGGGCATCTGAACGTCTCGGCCAATTGCATCGACCGCCACATGACCACGCGGGCGGGTCAGACCGCGATCATCTGGGAACCCGATGATCCCAAGACCCCGGCCCTGCATATCACCTATGCCGAGCTTCTGGAAAACACCTGCCGCATGGCCAATGTGCTGAAGGCGCAGGGCGTGAAACAGGGCGACCGGGTGGTGATCTATCTGCCGATGATCCCCGAAGCGGCCTATGCGATGCTGGCCTGCGCGCGGCTGGGGGCGATCCATTCGGTCGTCTTTGCAGGATTTTCGCCCGATGCGCTGGCCAACCGGATCAATGGCTGCGATGCGCGTGTCGTCATCACCGCCGATACCGCGCCGCGTGGCGGGCGCAAGACCGCGCTCAAGTCCAATGCCGATGCGGCGCTGCTGAATTGCGACGACCGGGTGAAATGCCTTGTCGTGAAACATACCGGTGACCAGACCACATGGGTTTCGGGCCGCGATGTCGATGTGAAGGCCGAAATGGCCGCCGCCGCGCCCTATTGTTCCTATGTCGAGGTCGGGGCCGAGGACCCGCTGTTCATTCTTTACACCTCGGGTTCCACCGGCAAGCCGAAGGGGGTTGTGCATACCTCGGGCGGCTATCTGGTCTATGCCGCGATGACCCATCAGATGACCTTTGACTATCAGGATGGTGACATCTTCTGGTGCACGGCCGATGTGGGCTGGGTCACCGGACACAGCTATATCATCTATGGTCCGCTGGCCAATGGCGCGACCACACTGATGTTCGAAGGTGTTCCGACATGGCCCGATGCGGGCCGGTTCTGGGAGGTTTGCGCCAAGCATAAGGTCAACCAGTTCTACACCGCCCCCACCGCGATCCGCGCGCTGATGGGGCAGGGCGCGGAATGGGTGGAAAAGCATGATCTTTCCAGCCTGAAACTGCTGGGTTCGGTGGGTGAGCCGATCAACCCCGAGGCTTGGAACTGGTATAACACCCATGTCGGCAAGGGCCGCTGCCCCATCGTCGACACCTTCTGGCAGACCGAAACCGGCGGCCATATCATCACGCCGCTGCCGGGGGCGATCGCGCAGAAACCGGGTTCGGCGACCAAGCCCTTCTTCGGGGTGAAACCGGTCGTGCTGGACCCCGCGACGGGGGCCGAGCAGACCGAGACCGCGACCGATGGCGTGCTGTGCATCGCCGACAGCTGGCCGGGACAGATGCGCACGCTCTGGGATGATCACGCCCGGTTCGAGGAGGCCTATTTCAGCCAGTATCCCGGTTACTACTTTACCGGCGACGGCTGCCGCCGGGATGCGGATGGCTATTACTGGATCACGGGCCGCGTCGATGATGTCATCAACGTCTCGGGCCACCGTATGGGCACGGCCGAGGTGGAATCGGCACTGGTCGCGCATGAACATGTCGCCGAGGCCGCCGTCGTGGGCTATCCGCATGACATCAAGGGGCAGGGCATCTATGCCTATGTCACGCTGATGAACGATGTGGAACCGACGGAGGAGTTGCGCAAGGAGCTTGTCAAATGGGTCCGCACCGAGATCGGCCCAATCGCCAGCCCCGACCTGATCCAATGGGCGCCCGGCCTGCCCAAGACCCGTTCAGGCAAGATCATGCGCCGCATCCTGCGCAAGATCGCCGAGAATGATTACGGCGCCCTTGGCGATACCTCGACGCTGGCCGACCCCTCGGTGGTCGATCAGCTGATCGAGAACCGAATGAACCGGGGATGACCGCGATGCCCGACCGCATCGGTGCGCCCGCCGTCCTGATCCTGCTCGGGCCTCCGGGCGCGGGCAAGGGCACGCAGGCGCGCAAGCTGGAACAGGATTTCGGTCTGGTCCAGCTTTCGACCGGCGATCTCTTGCGCGCCGCCGTTGCCGCCGGAACCGCTGCGGGCCTTCAGGCAAAGGCGGTGATGGAGGCGGGTGGGCTGGTAAGCGATGAGATAGTGCTGGCGATCCTCAAGGACCGGATGGCCGCGCCCGATACCGGGCGGGGCGTCATCCTTGACGGTTTCCCGCGCACTGCCGGACAGGCCGGGGCGCTGGATGCGCTTTTGGCCGGGTCGGGCCAGCGCGTGACGGCGGCGATCTCCATGGAGGTGGAGGACGCCCCGATGATTGCCCGCGTTGCGGGCAGGTATACCTGCGCCAGTTGTGGCGAAGGCTATCATGATGAGTTCCGGCAACCCGCCAAGGCGGGCGTTTGCGACAGATGCGGCGGCACCGCCTTCAGGCGGCGCAGCGATGACAATGCCGAAACGGCGGGGGCGCGGCTGGCCGCGTATCACGCCCAGACGGCCCCCCTGATCGCCTATTACGAAGGGCGCGGCCTGTTGCACCGCGTCGATGCCATGCGCGGTATCGACGAGGTGGCGCAGGCCCTGTCCGGCATCGTGAGCCGCGTTTCGGGATGAAGGGAAGGGCTGCCCGCCATACCGGGGGGCGGTTGAGGGATAAATTCAGGGAGTAACGCAAATGGCGGAGAAAACATCGTCAAACGCCTATTGGGACGCGAATATCCGGATCATCAGCATCTGTCTGGCGATCTGGTTCCTGTGTTCCTTCGGTTTCGGCATCCTGCTGCGGCCGATGCTGTCGGGCATTTCCGTGGGCGGCACGGATCTCGGGTTCTGGTTCGCCCAGCAGGGATCCATTCTCGTCTTTCTGGTCCTGATCTTCTTCTACGCCTGGAAGATGAACAAGGTCGACGCCGAGCACGGCGTGGAAGAATAAGGGACACAGGGACATGGATCAATATACCCTCAACCTGCTGGTGGTGGGCGCGTCCTTCGCGCTTTACATCGGCATCGCGATCTGGGCCCGCGCGGGTTCGACCGCTGAATTCTATGCCGCCGGTCAGGGCGTTCCGCCCGTCATGAACGGCATGGCGACGGCGGCTGACTGGATGTCGGCGGCGTCCTTCATCTCGATGGCGGGCATCATCGCGCTGGCGCCTGCGGGCGGCTATACGCAATCGGCCTTCCTGATGGGCTGGACCGGGGGCTATGTGCTTCTGGCGCTGCTGCTTGCGCCCTATCTGCGCAAGTTCGGCAAGTTCACCGTGCCGGAATTCGTGGGTGACCGCTTCTATTCCGGCGGTGCGCGGCTGGTGGCGGTGATCTGCCTGATCGTGATCTCGGTCACCTATGTGATCGGCCAGATGCGCGGCGTCGGCGTGACCTTCGCGCGCTTTCTGGAGGTCAGCACCGATACAGGCCTTTATATCGGCGCGGCAATCGTCTTTGCCTATGCCGTGTTCGGCGGCATGAAGGGCATCACCTATACGCAGGTTGCGCAATATTGCGTGCTGATCGTTGCCTATACCATTCCGGCAATCTTCATCTCGCTGTCGCTGACCGGGTCGTTCCTGCCGCAGCTTGGTCTGTTCGGCACCTATGCGCCCTCGGGCGGGGATGTGGCCTTCCTGACCAAGCTTGATCAGGTCGTGGTGGAACTGGGCTTCACGCAATACACCTCGCATACGACCTCGACGCTGAACATGTTCCTGTTCACCATGTCGCTGATGATCGGCACCGCGGGCCTTCCGCATGTCATCATCCGCTTCTTCACCGTGCCGAAAGTGGCCGATGCGCGCTGGTCGGCAGGCTGGGCGCTGGTCTTCATCGCGCTGCTTTACACCGTGGCACCCGCCGTGGGGTCGATGGCGCGTCTGAACCTGACCACGACCTTCTGGCCGAATGCGGTTGCCGGTCAGGCGCTTGAGGGCGATGCGATCAGCCTTGAGGCGATCAATACCGATCCGAACCTGTCCTGGATCAACACCTGGGAAAATACCGGACTTCTGGCCTTTGAGGACAAGAACGGCGACGGCCTGATCCAGTATTACAACGATGCCAATCCGGCGATGCAGGCCATCGCGGCCGAACGCGGCTGGACCGGCAATGAACTGACCAAGGTCGACAATGACATGATGGTTCTCGCCAATCCCGAGATCGCACAGCTTCCGGGCTGGGTGATCGCGCTGGTTGCGGCGGGCGGTCTGGCGGCGGCTTTGTCCACGGCGGCAGGTCTGTTGCTGGCCATCTCCTCGGCCATCAGCCATGACCTTATCAAAGGCTCGATCAATCCGAACATTTCGGAAAAGGGTGAACTGATGGCGGCGCGGGTCTCGATGGCCTTCGCGATCGTGGTGGCGACATGGCTGGGGCTCAATCCGCCCGGCTTTGCCGCACAGGTTGTGGCGCTGGCCTTCGGTCTGGCGGCGGCAACCATCTTCCCAGTGCTGATGATGGGCATCTTCTCGAAGAAGGTGAACAAGGAAGGCGCGATTGCGGGCATGCTGGTGGGGCTGATTGCGACCTCGGTCTATATCTTCCTCTATCTCGGCTGGTTCTTCGTCCCGGGAACCGCGATGCTGGCCAATACGCCGGACGCATGGCTGTTCGGCATTGCCCCGGCCTCGTTCGGAACGATTGGCGCGATCCTGAACTTCGTGACTGCCTATGTGGTCTCGTCGATGACCCGGCCGGTGCCGGAGCACATTCAGGAACTGGTCGAATCGATCCGCGTGCCGAAAGGCGCAGGGGCCGCGACCGGCCATCACTGACAAAAACGGCCCGCCCCCCGGCAAGACCGGGAGGCGGGCACCCTTGTGGATGGATGACGCGCATGGTGACGGGCATGGACAGCACCACCACGGCAATCGTCGGGTTTCTGGAAACCGTGCATCCCTATGACACGCTGGCCGCGGCCGATCTGGCCCGGCTGGCCGCGCTGTTCAGCCGCCGCGACTATGCGGCAGGCGACGAAATCTACCATGCAGGACAGCCGCTGTCCGGCCTTTATCTGATCCAGCAGGGCTCGGTCGAGGTGCTGGAACCCTCGGGCGGGCTGATCTCGCTGCTGGGGCCGCGCAATTCCTTTGGCGAACGCGGATTGATGCGCGACGGGCTGGCCGTGACCACCGCGCGCGCGACCGAAGCATCGGCCATTCTTCTTCTGACAACGGCCGAGTTCCGGCGGCTGATCGCCGAATTTCCGGCCTTTGAACGGTTCTTTGGCAGGGGACGCGGACAAGAGGCGCGCGCCGCCGATCTGACAACGCAGAAAGTGGCCGATCTGATGGCGCGCAGCCCGGTGACGGCGCTGGCGGGCGACACGATCCGCCGCGCTGCCGAGCGGATGCGCGACAATCATGTCTCCTCCTTGCCGGTGCTGGAGGGCGACCGTCTGATCGGCATTGTCACCACGCGCGACATGACCGGGCGGGCGCTGGCGGCGGGGCTGGACCCCGAAAGCCCGGTCACCGCGATCATGACGCCCGATCCGGTGACCCTTGCGCCCGGCAATCTGGGCTCGGACATCCTGCATGTGATGCTGGAACGCCGCATCGGCCATCTGCCGGTCGTGGAGCGGGATCAACTGGTCGGCATCGTCACCCAGACCGACATCACCCGGTTTCAGGCCGTGTCCTCGGCGCTGCTGGTGCGCGATGCGGCCAGTGCCGCAGGGGTTGCCGATCTGGCCGCCGTCACCGCACGCATCCCGCGGCTTCTGATGCAACTCGTCGCCGCCAACAACCCGCATGAGGTGGTCACCCGCCTTGTCACCGACATTGCCGATACCGTGACGCGCCGCCTGTTGGCGCTGGCCGAGGCAGCGCTTGGCCCGCCCCCGGTGCCCTATCTGTGGCTTGCCTGCGGATCGCAGGGGCGGCAGGACCAGACCGGCGTTTCCGATCAGGACAATTGCCTGTTCCTCGACGATGCGGTGACCGAGGCCGATATGGACTATTTCGCCGAACTGACCCGGCGGGTCTGTGACGGGCTGAACGATTGCGGCTATGTCTATTGCCCCGGCGACATGATGGCCACGAACCCCCGCTGGCGGCAGCCGGTGCGCGTCTGGCGCGACTATTTCCGGGGCTGGATCGCCCGCCCCGACCCGATGGCGCAGATGCTGGCCTCGGTCATGTTCGACCTGCGCCCCATCGGCGGCACCGCGGCGCTTTACCGCGACCTTCAGGCTGAAACCCTGGGCCTTGCCTCGAAAAACTCGATCTTTGTCGCGCATATGGTGGCCAATTCCCTGAAACATGCCCCGCCGCTTGGGCTGTTGCGCGGCTTTGCCACCCTGCGCTCGGGCGAACATCGCGACCATATCGACCTGAAACATAACGGCGTGGTGCCGGTGACCGATCTGGGCCGGGTCTATGCGCTGATCGGCGCGCTGGAACCGGTCAATACCCGCGCCCGGCTCGAGGCGGCCGAAGCGGCGGGCGTGATTTCGGTTTCGGGCGCGCGCGACCTGATCGAGGCCTATGACCTGATTGCCGAGGTGCGGCTGGAAAATCAGGCCCGGCTGATCCGGTCAGGCCGCAAGCCCGACAATTTCATGGCGCCGTCCGATCTGTCGGATTTCGAACGCTCGCATCTGCGCGATGCCTTCGTCGTGGTGCGCACGATGCAATCCGCCGTGGGGCAGTCCCGCGGCGCCCGAAGCTGAGGTTTTTCCCATGACGCTTGACGTATTCCCTGTGACGATTGACCTGCCCCATGACGCTTGACGTGATCGCCGCCTTCTGTGCCGGGGCCGCGCTTGCCGGGTTCGTGATGATCCTGCGCAGGTTCACCGGCACCCTCTTGCCGCGCTGGTCGATCCCCGCCGCTGCGGGGCTGGGGATGCTGCTGTTTACGGTCTGGAACGAATACAGCTGGTTTTCGCGGGTCACCGGCCAGTTGTCACCCGAGGTGGCGGTGTTGTCGGCCCCGACCGAAAGCATGCCCTGGCGGCCCTGGACCTATCTTGTGCCGGTTTCCTTCCGCTTCATGGCGCTTGATGTGCCGGGTATGGTGTGGTCCGAACAGAACCCCGCCCTGCGCCGGGGCGATGCACTGCTGGTGCAGCGCTGGAAACCCACGCTGCGCATTCCCATGGCGTTTGACTGCGATCAGGGCAGGCGGGCCGATCTTCTGGCCGGGGCCACGCTGGCCCCCGATGGCACGCTGAGCGGTGCGCGCTGGCAGGAGGTCGCGCCCGATGACCAGTTGCAGCGCGCCGCCTGCCGGGAGGGTTGAGATGGCCGAGAATGCCGGGAATGCCGCCAGACAGCACCGGATCCTTGTCGTCGAGGATGAGGACAATATCGCCATCGCGTTGAATTACCTGATGATGCGCGAAGGCTATGCCCATGATCGCATCGCCAATGGCGGCGAGGCGCTGGACCGGATCCGCAAGACGCGGCCTGATCTGGTGCTGCTGGATGTAATGCTGCCCGAGGTTTCAGGCTATGAGATCTGTCAGGGCGTGCGGCTGGATCCGTCCCTTGCCGATGTGAAAATCCTGATGATGACCGCCCGTGGATCAGCGATCGAGCGGCGCAAGGGGCTGGCGCTGGGGGCGGATGGGTTCATCTCGAAACCCTTTGAATTGAAGGAATTGCGGGCCGAGGTGCGGCGCCTTCTGGATGGCGGGGAATAGAACGGTGGCGGCGGCGCGCCCGCAAATCCGGCTGCGCTTTTTTCTGGTTTTCGCGGCCCTTGGTCTGGCCGGGGTTGCGGCAATGGCGGCAGGGTTGGCCTTGGGCTGGAATCGCCTTCGCACCCCGGAACTCTCTGGCGCCTTCCTTCAGGGCGGGCTTTTCGGGGCTTTCGGGATTCTGGGCCTGACGCTTTGGGGCTGGTATCTTTTCGACAGTCATGTGGTGCGGCCGGCGGGGGCGGTTGCGGCCGCCTTGCGGGCAAGGGCGCATGGTGGCGTCGATCAGGCGCTGGAGGTGCCCGCCGCGTGGCCTCTGGGCGATCTGGCTCCAGCCGCCGCCGCTGCAGCACAGGCACTGGCCGAGGCCCGCGCCGCCGTTCAGGGGGCAGGGGCGCGGGAAACCGCGCATCTGGCCTCGGAAAAACACCGGCTTGAGAGGTTGCTGGCGGATGTCGAACTGGGCGTGATCCTGTGTTCGGGCAGGGATCAGCTTGTCTTCTACAATGGTGCGGCGGCGGCGATGATCGGGGCCGGGCCGGGGCAGGGACTGGCCCCCGGATTGGCCCCCGGACTTGACCGCGCGCTCTTCGACTATCTGCGGGCAGGCCCCATTCGTGATGCCCGTGACCGGCTGCGCGCCACGGGGGATGATCATGCCGCGTCAGATATCCTTTGCGCCACGGTGGGCGGCGCGCGGGTTCTGGCTGCAAGAATGCGGATTTTGCCGGACGAGGCGGGCATGGAGGCCCCCGGCTATGTGCTGACCCTGCGCGATGTCACCGCCGATCTGGCCGCCGAGGCACGGCGCGACGCGCTGCTGGCCGAAATGACCGACCGTCTGCGCCGCCCTGCCGCCAATCTGCAGGCCTTGCTTGAGGTGCTGCCCGAGGGCGAGGCCGCGCCGCGCGATCTGGACGGTGCCCTGCGCGCCGAGGTCCGGGTGCTGACCGATGCCGTGCGCGAGCTTGCCCGGCAGCAGGAGGAGGCGCGCGCCGAGGACATGCGTCATACCCCCGCCCGCGCGACGGATCTGCTGGACGGGCTGCGCGCCCGGATCGAGGCGCAGGGCAGGACCGTCACCACCGGGCAAAGCCCGCTTCTCATGCGCTGCAACGGGCCCGAGGTGATCGCCCTGCTGGCGCATCTGGCCGTGCGCATTGCGGATCAGGGGCTGGCCACGGCCTTCCGGCTGGCGATTGAGGAGGAGGGTGCGCTGGCCCTTCTGCGGCTGGGCTGGACCGGCGCGCCGCTGCCGGTCGCACGGCTGGAGGGCTGGCTGGCCGAACCACCCGATCCCGCGATCCCCACCATGACGGGGCAGGATATCCTGCACGGCCATGGCACCGAGATCTGGCCTGAAACCGGCGCGCAGGGCGAACAGCGGATCTGCCTGCCCCTGCGCAGCGCCCGGCATGCCGGGCAGCGTCCGCCGCCCCTGACCCACGCCGTTTCCCGCGCGGTGGTCTATGATTTCGACCTGCTGGACAAGACGCGTCATTCAGCGCTGGCGGAAACGCCGCTGTCGGAACTGACCTATGTCGTCTTCGATACTGAAACGACCGGCCTTTTGCCCGCCGAAGGCGATGAGATCGTGCAGATCGCGGCGCTGCGCATCGTGAACGGCCGCCGTGTTGCGGGCGAAGTGTTCGAGACATTGGTTGATCCGGGCCGCGCGATTCCGGCCCTTTCGACCCGCGTGCATGGCATCACGCAGCAGATGGTTGCAGGCGCGCCGGACATTGCCGGGGCAGGCCGCGCCTTGCATGACTTTGCCCGTGGCTCGGTGCTGATCGCCCATAATGCGCCGTTCGACATGGCCTTCCTGCGCCGCCATGAGGCTGCCATCGGCGCGCGGTTCGATCATCCGGTTCTGGATACGGTGCTGCTTTCGGCCGTGGTCTTCGGCCGGCAGGAGGATCACAGCCTTGATGCGCTTTGCGCGCGGCTGGGCATCACCATCCCCGAAGAGGACCGCCATACCGCGCTTGGTGATGCCGGGGCGACTGCCGGGGCCTTTCTGCGGATGCTGCCCATGCTGCAGGCGCGCGGCATCCTTACCTTCGGCGCGGTGTTGGCCGAGATGCGCCGCCATGGCCGCTTGCTGAAGGATCTGAACTGACGCGCTCGGCCCCGGATGAAAGCCGGATCCACGCCTTTTCATCTTGGCGGAAATACCTTCGGGGGGACGCCGCAGGCGCGGGGGGGCAGACAGCCCCCCGTCCCGCACTTTCAGCCCGCGAAAGGATCGTCAGGATAGCCCACCCCGGTCAGATAAAGCCCCTGCGGCGGCGAAACCGGGCCACAGGCGGCGCGATCCGCCGCCGCCAGCGCCCCGGCCACGCGGTCGGGCGGCCAGGCCCCCGCGCCCACCCGTTCCAGCGTGCCGATGATGGAGCGCACCTGATTGTGCAGGAAGGACCGCGCGCGCAAGGCAAAGCGGATCTCCTGCCCGCCGGGATAATCGCGGGTCTCGATGCTGATCTCGTCCAGCGTCTTGACGGGGGATGTCGCCTGACATGCGGCCGAACGGAAGGTCGTGAAATCATGCCGCCCGATCAGATGGGCCGCGCCCGCGCGCATCGCCCCGGCATCCAGATCATGCCCGACCCGCCAGACCAGTCCCCGGTCATGGGTGGCGGGCGCGCGCCGGGTGACAAGGCGGAACAGATAGCGCCGTTCCATCGCCGAGAACCGCGCGTGAAAATCATCGGCCACAGGGCGGCATTCGGCAATCGCGACGGGCAGGGGCCGCAGATGGGCATTGATCGCACCGGCCAGCCGGAACCCGTCCCAGTCGCGGTCCAGATCGCAATGCGCGACCTGTCCGGTCGCATGCACCCCGGCATCGGTCCGCCCGGCGGCGGTGATGGCATGCGGCCCCGGTTGCAGCCGGGCCAGCGCCGCCTCGATCGCGGCCTGCACCGTGGGCTGGCCTCCGGCCTGCCTTTGCCAGCCATTGAACGGCTCGCCATCATATTCGATCTTCAGCGCATATCGGGGCATCGGCCCCGGATACGCCAGCCCCCGCCCCGTTGGCAAGCCCCCGGCCCTGCGGGCAAGGGCCTGATTGCGATGGGTGGTTTTTTCCCCTTTGATCGACCGCACGCCGTCCCTATCTTCAGGCCAGAGCAGCAAGAGGGGATACCCCGTGGTTCTGGGCAGGATGGTGGATGAGGTCTCGCGCGGCGTGGGCTCGGTTGCGGCGGGGCTGACGGCGCCGTTCACCGCGCCGGTCATCCGGCTGGGCGTCACCGGTCTGTCGCGCGCGGGCAAGACGGTCTTCATCACCTCGCTGGTCGCCAATCTGCTGGACCGGGGCAGGATGCCGCAATTCTCGCCCGCAGGCCGGATCGAGGCGGCCTTTCTGCAGCCCCAGCCCGACGATACGCTGCCGCGTTTCGACTATGAAACACATCTGGCGGCGATGACCGGTCCCGATCCGCATTGGCCCGCCTCGACCCGCGCGATTTCCGAATTGCGCCTGTCCTTCCGGGTGCAGCCTTCGGGCTTTCTGGGCGGGCTGATCGGCGGGGTGACGGGGCCGCGTCTGGTTCATCTCGATATCGTGGATTACCCGGGCGAATGGCTGCTGGATCTCGCGTTGATGGATCGCAGCTATGCCGACTGGGCCGAGGCGACACTGGCGCGGCTGACCCGCCGCCCCGAGGCCGCGCGGTTTTTGCCCATGGCCATGGCCGAGGACGGATCCCTGCCGCTGGAGGAACCGCGCGCGCAGGCACTGGCGGCCTGTTTCACCGATTATCTGCAGGCCGCGCGGGCGGCGGGCTGGTCGGATTGCACGCCCGGTCGATTCCTGCTGCCGGGGGATCTGGCGGGCTCACCCGTGCTGACCTTCGCGCCGCTGCCGCGCCCGGCGACCACCCGGCGCGGATCGCTCTGGCGTGAGATGGAGCGCCGGTATGAGGCCTACAAATCCCATGTCGTGCGCCCGTTTTTCCGCGACCATTTTGCCCGGATCGACCGGCAGGTGGTCCTGATGGATGTGCTGGGGGCAATCCATGCCGGGCCGCAGGCGCTGGCCGATCTGCAGCGCACGATGGCCGAAGTGCTGACCGCCTTCCGCCCCGGGGCAAACGGGTTTCTTTCCGGTATCCTGATGGGGCGGCGGGTGGACCGGATCCTGTTTGCCGCGACCAAGGCCGACCATCTGCATCATGTGCAGCATGGCCGCCTGACCGCGATCACCGAGGCGCTGCTGCGCGAGGCGCGCGACCGCGCGGCCTTTGCGGGCGCAAAGGTGCAGGCCCTGTCTCTGGCGTCCCTGCGCGCCACGGTCGAGGAAAGCCGCGACCATCAGGGCCGCCACCTTGACATGGTGCGGGGCCGCCTGCTGCAGGACGGGCGTGAGGCTGCATTCTGGCCCGGTGATCTGCCCGAGGATCCGGGCCGCCTGCTGCATCCCGCCCGCGAAGGGCAGGAGGGCTGGCTTGATGCCGATTACAGCGTGATGAATTTCGCGCCCGCGCGCGGCACATTGAAACCGGGCTTCGGCCCGCCGCATATCCGGCTGGACCGCGCTGCGGAATTCCTGCTGGCCGACCGTCTGGAATGAAGGAGCGCGCAATGTCCCGCAATCCGGTGCTGATTGATCTGGGCGAGGATGCCAAAGGCGCAGGCAATCCGGCCGAGGCTCCGCCAGTGCCCGATCTGGATGCCCAAGGGCGGCCGGTCGAGACGCGCGCCCTGCAGGCGGCGGCACTGGTCGCGGCGGCGCGCCCCTCGGCGCTGGGGCGGTTCGCGCTTTGGGTGACGGGGGCGCTTTTGTCGCTGGTCATTTCAGTCGCGGTGCATGATTTCGTGATGCAGATGCTGGCCCGCAACAGCCTTCTTGGCGGGCTGGCGCTGGTGCTGACCGGGCTGGTGGTGCTGGCCCTGCTGGCGCTTGCCCTGCGCGAGGCTGCGGGGTTCTGGCGGCTGGCACGGCTGGACGGGCTGCGCGCCGAAACTGCGGCGGCGCGGAGGGGCGATCTTGCCGCCGCGCGCCGCGCCGCCGCCCATGTCGAGGCGCTTTATGCCGGGCGGCCCGAAATGCGCTGGCCGCTTTCAAGGCTGAAAGAGACGCGCGAGGGGATCCTTGATGCCGATGCCCTGCTGGATCTGACCGAGGCCGAATTGCTGGCCCCGCTGGATGAGGCCGCGCGCCGCCGGATCGAGGCCGCAACCCGCCGGGTGGCCACCGTCACCGCGCTGGTGCCGATCGCGCTGGCCGATCTGGCCGTGGCCCTCTTTGCCAATCTGGCGATGATCCGCGCAATTGCGGCGCTTTATGGCGGGCGCTCGGGCACTTTGGGCAGTCTGAAACTGCTGCGCCGGGTGTTTTCGCATCTGCTGGCCACCGGCGCGCTGGCGCTGGGCGATGACCTGATCGGGTCGGTTGCGGGCGGCGGGCTTTTGTCCAAGCTGTCGCGGCGGTTCGGCGAAGGTGTGGTCAATGGCGCGCTGACCGCCCGGGTCGGTGTGGCGGCGATGGAGGTCTGCCGCCCGATGCCCTTCACAGCCCTGCCAAGGCCCAAGGTCTCCAACCTTGTCAGCCGTGCCCTGACCGGGGTTTTCGACGGGTTCGGGGGCCGACCGCCCAGCACCTGAGCGGGCCCTTCCTTCAGATCCCCGTTTCCCCCGCCAAGGGCGGCAGCAACCGGCCCGCCACCAGCCGCGAGAGAATTGTGGGCAGCGGCGGGATTTGTGACAGCGGCGCCAGAAACCGGTCGCGCAGAACGGGCAAGACCCGGCTGTCGGACTGATATTGCGGGGTGAAGGCCGCGCTGAGCGCCTGATACAGCCGCAGATGCCAGCGCCGCATCCGGGCGTGATCGGCCAATGCGGATGCGATCCTGTCCTCCAGCGCCTCGCCCCGCCCTTGTGCCGCCAAGGCTCGCTCAAGCGCGCGGGCCAGCGCCAGCGCATCCAGCAGCGCCATATTCGCCCCTTGCCCCAGTTGCGGGCTGGCGCGATGCGCGGCATCGCCCAGAAAGGCCAGTCGCGGCGCAAAGGGCCTGCGCAGGCTGCCATGGGAATAGCGGGCCGAAACCATCTGCCCGGGATCGGTCACGGCCTCCAGAAAATCCGCATAATCGGGCCAAAGTTCTGCCGCCTCGGCCTTCCAGGCCGCCAGCCCGGTTGCGCGCCAGTCTTCCATCCCCGTCACAGGCAGCGACCAGAAGATCGCGGCCTGCGGCCCCTCGCGCCCCGGCACGGTGCCAAGTGGCAGAACCCCCGCCATCCGGTCAGCCCGGCGATAGCGCTGGGTCAGTTCATCCCGGGGCAGGGGGGTGGTTTTGGGCCAGGGCACCGTGCCCCAGACCGCGCCATAAGGCAGAGACCGGGCCTGCAAGGGGGACAGGCAGGAGGCCGCCCCGGTCGCATCGACGACCAGATCGAAGGGCCCCAGCCGGTCGCCGCCGATCCCCAGCCAGCGCCCGCGCGGGCAGATCATCGTCGTCTCGATCCGGTGGCCGGTGGTGATGCGCAGCCCGGAGGCCGTGACCGCCGACAGAAGGGCGGCATGCAGGCTGGCCCGATGGATCGCAAGACCCATGCGGTCCGGCGCGGCCCCGGGTGGCGCATAGGCGACATCCAGCACTACGCGGCCCGCGCCGACCTCAAGCCCCTGCATCCGGCGGATCGGCTGGCCAGCCGCGCGGGCCGCAGCACCCGCGCCGACCGCGTCCAGCACAGCCATGCCCACGGGCTGGATCACCAGACCTGAGCCCACGGGGCGTGGCGCGTCGAACTGGTCAAACACCATGACCTCATGCCCCGCCCGGGCCAGCATCGCCGCCAGCGCCAGCCCCCCGATCCCCGCCCCCGCAACTCCGACCTTCATCCTTGATCCCGCCCTTGCCCGCACTCTCTGGACCCTGCCCGTTTCCGCGCGTATAACCCGCGCCATGCGACAGAGATACAGGGCA
Organism: Szabonella alba; assembly: GCF_016765775.1. GTDB lineage: Bacteria > Pseudomonadota > Alphaproteobacteria > Rhodobacterales > Rhodobacteraceae > Szabonella > Szabonella alba. Next base: position 610,592 of record NZ_JAESVN010000001.1, read on the forward strand.
ATCGCACGAATTATTGGCCCGGCGACCTGAGAGGCTCAGGCGCCGGGGTGATGGCCTGCGCCAAGCGGCCCCCTGTTTTCCGCTCCACATTTCCCCAAGGATCACGCCCTCATGTGCGCCGATACGCCCGACTACCGCGATACCGTCTTTCTGCCCGAAACCGAATTTCCGATGCGGGCGGGCCTGCCCGCGCGGGAACCCGGCTGGCTGGCCCGCTGGGAAGAGATCGGCATCTATGACCGGCTGCGCGACAAGGCCCGGGCGGCAGCGGCGGCAGGCCAGCCCCGCACGCCCTTCACGCTGCATGACGGCCCTCCTTACGCGAATGGCCATCTGCATATCGGCCATGCGCTGAACAAGGTGCTGAAGGATATGGTCGTGCGGTCCCAGCAGATGATGGGCCATGACGCGCGCTATGTGCCGGGCTGGGATTGCCACGGTCTGCCCATCGAATGGAAGATCGAGGAACAATATCGCGCCAAGGGGCTGAACAAGGACGATGTCGATATCGTCGCCTTCCGTCAGGAATGCCGCAATTTCGCGGCGGGCTGGATCGACATCCAGCGCGACGAATTCAAGCGTCTGGGCATCACCGGCAACTGGGCCGATCCGTATCTGACGATGGATTACCACGCCGAGGCGGTGATCGCGGGCGAATTCCTGAAATTCCTGATGAACGGCACGCTGTATCAGGGATCGAAACCCGTGATGTGGTCGCCGGTCGAGAAAACCGCGCTGGCCGAGGCGGAGGTGGAGTATCACGACCATACCAGTCATCAGGTTTGGGTGAAGTTCAAGATTGTCGGGGCTGCAGGAGGGGCGAACAGTGCGGCGTTGGTTGAGGCAGAGCTTGATGAACTGCGCAACGAGACGAGCGTGGTTATCTGGACAACGACCCCTTGGACCATCCCTCAAAACCGGGCAATAGCTTTCGGTCCGTCGCTTGAGTATGGCCTTTATGAGGTTCTGGAAATCAGTGAGGGTTCGACTGCTCAAGTCGGAGAAAAGCTCTTGATTGCTGACAAACTGGCAAACGGAGTTTTTTCCGCTGCGAAAGTTCTGGATGTAAAACGCATCCGAAGCATCTCGTCGTCGCAACTTGAATCTCTGACCCTCGCCCATCCTTACCGTGGCGTCGAAGGCGCCAACGGAGAGTGGGATTATCGAGTCCCCATGCTGCCCGGCGATCATGTCACCGATGATGCGGGCACCGGGTTTGTCCATACCGCGCCCAGCCATGGCGATGACGACTATCAGATCGGCCTGAAACATGGCCTGCCGATGACCTATAACGTCATGGAAGACGGCACCTACCGCGCCGATCTGCCGGTCTTCGGCGGGCAGGCGATCATCCTGCCGGATGGCAAGGAAGGCCCGGCCAATGTGTCGAACATCAAGCAGTTGGCCTATGCCGGTGCGCTGTTCGCCAAGGGAAAGCTGAAGCACAGCTATCCGCATTCGTGGCGGTCCAAGGCGCCGGTGATCTATCGCAACACGCCGCAATGGTTTGTCGCCATCGACCGCGAACTGGACGATTGCCTGTCCACCTATGGCGACACGATCCGCAAGCGGGCACTGAATTCGATCAACCAGTTGGTGACATGGACGCCGCAAACCGGGCGCAACCGGCTGCATTCGATGATCGAGGCGCGGCCAGACTGGGTGCTGTCGCGTCAGCGGGCCTGGGGTGTGCCGCTGACCTGTTTCGTGAAAAAGGGTGCCAAGCCCACCGACCCTGATTTCCTGCTGCGCAATGCAGAGGTCAACGCCCGCATCGTCGCGGCGTTTGAGGCTGACGGCGCGGATGTCTGGTATGTGCCGGGCTTCAAGGACAAGGTTCTGGCGGGCATTGTTGAACCGGCGGATTACGATCAGGTCATGGATGTGCTGGACGTCTGGTTCGACAGCGGTTCGACCCATGCCTTCGTGCTGCGTGACCGCGCCGACGGGTCAGAGGACGGGATTGCCGATCTTTACCTTGAAGGCACCGACCAGCATCGCGGCTGGTTCCATTCCAGCATGTTGCAGGCCTGTGGCACCAAGGGCCGCGCGCCTTATCGCGGCGTGCTGACCCACGGTTTCACGCTGGATGAAAAGGGCATGAAGATGTCCAAGTCGCTGGGCAATACCGTCGCCCCGCAAGAGGTGATCGACGAATATGGTGCCGATATCCTGCGGCTTTGGGTGGCGCAGTCGGATTACACGGTCGATCTGCGCATCGGAAAGGAGATTCTGAAGGGCACCGCCGACAGCTATCGCCGCCTGCGCAACACGATGCGCTACATGCTGGGCGCGCTGAACGGCTGGGACGGGCAGCGGGTGGAGCGGGCGGATATGCCCGAGCTGGAACAGCTGATCCTGCACCGGCTGGCCGAACTGGATGGCCGTGTCCGCAAGGGCTATGCCGCTTATGACTTCCAGGGCCTGTTCCAGGAAATTTTCACTTTTGCAACATCTGACCTGTCGACCTTCTATTTCGATCTGCGCAAAGATGCACTTTACTGCGATCCGACGGATAGCTTGATCCGGCGGTCCTGCCTGACGGTGATGGATGCGATCTTCCATCGCCTGACGCTTTGGCTGGCGCCGGTCCTGCCCTTCACCACCGAAGAGATCTGGCTTTTCCGCTTCCCGTCCGGGGGCGACAGTGTACATCTGCAGGACTTCCCCGAAACGCCCGCCGGTTGGCTGGACCCCGCGCTTGCCGCGCGGATGGCCCGTGTCCGGGCGGTCCGCCGTGTCGTGACCGGCGCGCTGGAGGTGGAACGGCGGGCAAAGACCATCGGGTCCAGCCTTGAGGCCGCCCCCGTGGTGCATCTCTCGCCGGAACTGGCGCAGATCGTGACCGATCCGGATAGCTTTGCAAAACTCTGCATCACATCCGCCGTGACGCTGACCACCGATCCGGCCCCCGAAGGTGCGTTCGCGCTGGAGGATGTGCCGGGGGTTGCCGTGGTCTTTGCCCATGCAGAGGGCGAAAAATGCGCCCGCTGCTGGCAGATCCTGCCGGATGTGGGCCGGCACAAACACCCGCAGACCTGTGCGCGCTGCGATGCGGCTTTGGGCTGATCCTGTGTGACAGAAAGGGAAGGGGGGCGTTCCGCCCCCCTCTGCGCGTTCCGCGCATTCACCCCCCTGAGGATATTTTAGGACAGAAAAAGCGGGCAGAGCCTGCTGGTGTCCCGGCCGTTCAGCGCCGTTCAGGGATGATCTGCTGCGCGATGCCGGCGAAGGTCAGGTAAAGCGAGGTCACGACCAGCCCCCAATGCGCCCAGCTTTCAGGATGGAAATCCACCCATGCGGCCCAGCCCGCAAAGAAGGTCCAGGCAAAGGCCATGGCCAGATTGACCGGATACCAGCGCGCCGTGCGGGTCGGATGGATGAATTTCAGATTGGTGAACATGGCCACGGTCAGCGCCGCGACGAAAAACAGGATCGTCCAGTGCCCGGGCGACAGCGCAAACATCACCAGCACGAACATGTTCCAGCAGGCCGGGAAGCCCGCAAAGGAATAATCCTTGGTTTTCATGCGGGTATCGACGAAATAGATCACCGACCCAAAGGTGATGACGATGATCGCCAGCCATCCGGTCCAGCCCGGCAACAGCCCCGATGAGAACAGCGCGAAGGCCGGGATGAACACATAGGTCAGATAGTCGATGATGAGGTCCAGCAACTCCCCGTCATAGGTCGGCCAGTTGGTCTTGACGTCAAAGCGCCGCGCCAGCGGGCCGTCGATCCCGTCTACGATCAGCGCGACCAGCAGCCACAGGAACATCAGGTCCCATTCCTCGTTCACCGCCGCCAGCATGGCCAGCATGGCAAAGACCGCACCGGTCGCGGTGAACAGATGGACGAGAAGGGCCTTGATCTTGAGGGTCATGCTGATCCTGTCTTTGTTCCGGGCCGGCCTGTTCTGTTGGCCTCTGGTGTCAGGCGCGCGGATGCGACGCCGCGTATACCTGCATCAGGCGCGCGGTATCAACCGCCGTATAGGCCTGTGTCGTGGAAAGTGACGCATGGCCCAGCAATTCCTGTATCGCGCGCAGGTCCCCCCCCGCGCTGAGCAGATGGGTGGCAAAACTGTGACGCAGCGCATGCGGCGTGGCCGTGGCGGGCAGGCCCAGCCGGTTGCGCACGCGTTCCATCGCGGCGGCAATCAGGCGCGGGTTCAGCGGCCCGCCCCGCACCCCGCGAAACAGCGGCGCGGCAGGCGTCAGGTCATGCGGGCAGAGGCGCGCATAGCGGTCTACCGCATCTGCCGCCGCCGGGATCACCGGGACAAGCCGCATCTTGCCACCCTTGCCCGTGATGCGCAGCGTGTCGGGCAGGGGATGGCACGCGCCGGTCAGGCCAAGCGCCTCGGAAATCCGCAGCCCGCAGCCGTAAAGCAGCGTGACCACCGCCGTGTCACGGGCCGCGATCCAGGGCGCACGGGCATCGTCTCCGACACTGTCCATCACATCGCGGGCGGCGTCCTCGCTCAGGGGGCGGGGCAGTTTGCGGCGGTATTTCGGGGCGCGGGCCGACAGGGTGGCGGTTGCGTCCAGTCCCTCACGGTCAGCCAGCCATACGGTGAAGCCTTTGACCGCCGACAGGGTTCGCGCTAGCGAGCGCGAGGAGACGCCACGCCCCCGCACCTCGGCCATGAAGGCGCGCATTTCCGACTGGCCTGCCGTTGCCGCCGCATGCCGCCCCTCGGTGCCGCCGCGATGCCGCGCCAGAAAATCCAGCCATCCTGCGACATCAGTGTTATAGGCCTTCAGCGTGTTTTCGGCGGCGCCGTCCAGACCGCGCAGATGCGTCAGCCATTCCGCCAGCGCCGCACGCAGCGCAGGAGAGATTGCCAGCGTCACGAAAGCCAGCGGCGCATCGTCCGCTCGAACACACCCGCGAAAAAGGCCAGAAGATCCGTGCCTTGCGCGGGTTTGAAGTGGTGCGGGTCCTCGGACCCCAGTGCCAGCATCCCCGGAAGCCGCCCCTTGCCGAAATCAAGCCGCATCAGCGCCTCGGACTGCACGAAACCGGCCTTTTCTCCGTAAAGCGCATCCGATTGCGGCACGACCTGCCGCAGTGTGACCGGGCGCAGCGACACATTGCGCCCGCCCGCGACATAATCAGCGATGAACCCGGGTTCGGCGACGTAAAGCACATCACCCAGACGGCGCAGCGCGGGATCATCGCTGCTTTGCACCGATTCCAGTACCAGCCGGATACAATCGACCCGCAAAGTCTGCGCAACCTCGGTGCCGAGGCTGCGCAGGAAATCCTCAAACCCCAGCGGATCGAGCAGTTGCAGGATCGCGCGATGCACCTGATTGGTGCCGGCAAGGTTTTCATAGGCCGCCGCGATGACGGACCGATGTGTGTCTTCCAGCCGGTCCAGCCTGCTTTCCAGCCGTTCCATCGCGATGCCGCGCAGATCGACGATATTGCTGCCCATCGCACGCTCATTCGCCGCGATCAGTGCGCGCATCACGTCACGATCCTCAAGAATCGTTTCCGGGGCCGCGATGATGCGGTCGCGCAAATCCTGTTCGATCATCCGCTGCCTGTCCTGCGCCCTGACTGTGTCCCGCGCCTGTCTTTGCCCTGCGCCTGCCCCGTGGTCGTCAGGGCATCCTACACGGATTTCAGAGAATTTTCTGCCCCGTTTTTTCCCAGTCCTTCATGAACTGCTCCAGCCCCTTGTCGGTCAGCACATGCGCGGCGAGGCTTTTGATGACGGCGGGGGGGCGGTGATGACATCGGCGCCGATCATCGCGCATTGCGTGACATGGTTCGCATTGCGGATCGAGGCGGCAAGGATCTCGGTCGTGAAGTTGAAATTGTCATAGATCGTGCGGATATCGGAAATCAGGTCGGTGCCGTCGAGATTGATATCATCAAGCCGCCCGATGAAGGGCGAAATGAACGTGGCCCCCGCCTTGGCGGCCAAGAGCGCCTGATTGGCCGAGAAACAGAGTGTAACATTGACCATGAACCCGTCGCCCGACAGCACCTTGCAGGTTTTCAGCCCGTCCCAGGTCAGCGGCACCTTCACCGCGATATTGGGGGCGATTTCGGCCAGTTTGCGACCTTCGGCGATCATGTCATCGGCCTTCAGCGCCACGACCTCGGCCGAGACAGGACCCGAGACGATGCCGCAGATCTCTTTCGTGACCTCAAGGATATCGCGCCCGGATTTCAGGATCAGCGAAGGGTTCGTCGTGACCCCGTCCACCATGCCCAGATCGTTAAGTTCGGCAATCGCCGCGACATCGGCTGTATCGACAAAGAATTTCATGGGGCCTCTCCTCGGGGTCTGGCGGGGTGTTGCTGGTCGCTTTGCCGGTGTATTAGCGCAAAGCGGGCACGGGCGAAAGGGACAGGCGTGACAGAGGGGTTCTGGCCAGAGGGGGAGACGGTCGGCGTGGCCGTGACCGAGGCCCTTGGCCGCAATCTGGGGCCGCTTCTGGATTACCGCGCGCCTGCGGGCGGCTGCAGGTTGGGTGATTTCGTCGAGGTGCCGCTGGGGCCGCGCCGGATGCTGGGCGTGGTCTGGGGCGCGGGGACGGGGGGATTTGACCGCGCGAAGCTGCGCGCCATCCACCGCGTGCTGGATGTGGCCCCGATGCGCGATGAGATGCGCGCCTTCCTGACCCGGGCCGCCGATTACACACTGACGCCACTGCCCGCGATGCTGCGCCTTGCGACCCGCGCGCCGGGGCTGGACGCGCCGCCCGCGACACGGCGGATCTACCGGCTGGGCGGGGCCGAACCCGACCGCATGACCGATGCCCGGACCCGGGTGCTGGAGGTGCTGCGCGATTATGGCGGGCTGGCCTTCACCCTGTCGGAACTGACGGCGCAGGCGGGGGTGACGGCCTCGGTCGTCAAGGGGCTGGTGAAACAGGGCGCGGTGCTGGAAGAGGACGCACCGCGCGATCTGCCCTATCCTGCGCTTGACGCGGATGCGGCACAGGTGCGGCTGCAGGGCGATCAGGTGGCGGCGGGCGCGGCGCTGGCAGCCTCGGTCGCCGAAGCGGCGGGGCAGGGGGGCTTTTCCGCGACGCTGCTGAAAGGGGTGACCGGATCAGGCAAGACCGAGGTCTATCTTGAAGCCGTGGCCGAGGCGCTGCGCAAGGGGCGTCAGGCACTGGTCCTGCTGCCCGAAATTGCGCTGACCGGTGAGTTCCTGACCCGGGTCGAGGCGCGGTTCGGGCGGCGGCCCGCCGAATGGCATTCGGGCGTCACCATGACCGAACGCCGCCGCCTGTGGCGCATGGCCGCCGAGGGGGGCGTGCAATTCGTCGCCGGGGCGCGGTCGGCGCTGTTCCTGCCCTTCCGCGATCTGGGGCTGATCGTGGTGGATGAGGAACATGACAGTTCCTACAAGCAGGAAGAGGGCGTGATCTACAATGCCCGCGACATGGCCGTGCTGCGGGGGGCGCTGTGTGGGGCGGCGGTGGTGCTGGCCTCGGCAACGCCCAGTCTGGAAAGCTGGGCCAATGCGCAGGCGGGCAAATATCGCAGGCTGGATCTGGGCGCGCGCTATGGTGTGGCCGAACTGCCCGCGATGAAGGCCATCGACATGCGCGGTCAGAAACTGCCCGCCGACCGCTGGATTTCGGCTCCGCTTGAGGCGGCGGTCGCGGCGCGGATCGCGGCGGGGGAGCAGGCGCTGTTGTTCCTGAACCGGCGCGGCTTTGCCCCCGTCACGATCTGCCGGGCCTGCGGGCATCAGATCGGCTGTGACGATTGCGATGCGCGGATGGTGGAACACCGGTTCCTCAAGCGGCTGATGTGCCATCAATGCGGTGCCACGAAACCCGTGCCCACCGCTTGCCCCGCCTGCGGGGTCGAGGGGCGGCTGGCCCCGGTCGGCCCGGGGGTGGAGCGTCTGGCCGAAGAAGTGACGGCGACATTCCCCGATGCGCGGGTCGAGATCCTGTCCTCGGACCTGTTCGGATCGGCCCGTGCGCTGAAGGAGCGGATCGAGGCGATTGCCCAAGGCGGGGCGGATATCATCATCGGCACGCAGATCGTCGCCAAGGGGCATAATTTCCCGGCGCTGACGCTGGTGGGCGTGATTGATGCCGATCTGGGCCTGCAGGGGTCCGACCTCCGCGCTGCGGAACGCACGTTTCAACTGATGCGGCAGGTGGCAGGGCGTGCGGGCCGGGCCGAACGACGCGGCGAGGCGCTGCTGCAGACGCATCAGCCCGAACACCCGGTGATCCGCGCCATTCTGGGCGGCGATGAAGAGGCGTTTCTGGCCGCCGAGGCCGCCGAGCGCCAGCAGGCGGGATCGCCGCCCTATGGGCGCATGGCGGGGATCATCCTGTCCTCACCCGATGTGGCAGCAGCCTTTGATCTGGGCGGCGAGATGGCGCGGCGCGACGGCCCCCTGCGCGCCATCGGGGCCGAACTATACGGCCCCGCCCCAGCCCCGATCGCCCGGGTGCGGGGGCGGCACCGCGTGCGGCTGCTGGTGAAGGCGCCCAAAGGCGCACCGTTGCAGGCCGCACTTGCCGACTGGATCGCGCAGTTCCGCCTGCCCGCCAATCTGCGGCTGGCCGTCGATATCGACCCGCAGAGTTTTTTCTAGGAGGCTGGCCGGGTTGCGCTGCGATTGCTTCGGGCGGAGCAGGAAAAGCACTGCTTTTCCCCGCCCGTCGCACAACAGCAGGCCCGAAACCGCCAGACAAGCACGATGACAGAGGACAGCGGCTGCCGCTTCGCATGACCGGGGCGACGGCCCCGGACAGAGAAAGTTTCATTGTTTTTGATGCGTTGCAGGAACTGAACCACAAAGGGCTGCCCCCCACCGATGCAGCCCTTGCGCCCCTATTCCGCCGCGCGGCGCGGCAGGACCCAGCCCGGGCGGATGAAATGGCAGGTATAGCCGTTCGGGATCCGCTCCAGATAATCCTGATGCTCGGGCTCGGCCTCCCAGAAATCGCCTGCCGGTTTCACCTCGGTCACCACCCGCCCGGGCCAGAGCCCCGAGGCATCGACATCGGCAATCGTGTCGCGCGCAACGCGCTCCTGTTCCTCGTTCAGGAAATAGATCCCCGAACGGTAGGACGGGCCGCGATCATTGCCCTGCCGGTCGGGCGTGGTCGGGTCATGGATTTGGAAAAAGAATTCCAGAACCTGCCGATAGGACAGGACCGCGGGGTTGAACGTGATCTCGATCCCCTCGGCATGGCTGCCATGGTTGCGATAGGTCGCATTCGCCACATCGCCGCCGGTATAGCCGACCCGGGTGGAAATCACGCCCGGAACCCTGCGGATCAGATCCTGCATGCCCCAGAAACAGCCCCCGGCCAGAATTGCGGTTTCCTGTGTCATCTCCGGTCCTCCACTTGCGGCAGATAGGCGCCATAGCCCTCGGCCTCCATCCGGTCGCGCGGAATGAAGCGCAGCGAGGCGCCATTGATGCAATAGCGCAATCCGCCCAGTTCGCGCGGTCCGTCATTGAAGACATGGCCCAGATGGCTGTCGCCATGGGTTGAACGCACCTCGGTGCGGGTCATGCCAAGGGTGAAATCCTTGATCTCGGCAATATGGGCTGGATCTGCCGGGCGGGCGAAAGACGGCCAGCCGCAACCCGATTCAAATTTGTCGGCCGAGGTGAACAGTGGTTCCCCCGAAACGATATCGACATAAAGCCCCGGCTCGTCATTGTGCAGGAAAGGGCCGGTCCCGGCCCGCTCGGTCCCGCTTTGCTGGGTGACGCGGAACTGTTCGGGCGTCAGGCGGGCCAGCGCCTCGGGCGTCTTGGCATAGCGTGTCATGGCAAACTCCTCTTGGGGATGGGCCAGATATGGGGGTTGGGATCGGCTTCGTCAAACCCGGGACGCAGGCGCGCATTGATGTCTTTCGCGTGACCGGCGACGGGCGATCAACTTCCTGTTGCCTTGCGGAACATGGCGGCGCTAATGTTTCACAACGCCCCCGATCTGTTGGGGTGGATTTCGCGTTACAGATTGAATTTTGGCAATGCAATTTCCGGACCGTTTGCGCAGGCCGCCGGATGGCGCGCGCGGGGACGGCAGCACGAGGGGGCGTTTAAATGGCCAAGAAAACCGCAGCGGAACTGAAGGAAGAGGCTTCGGCGCTGAGCGACCTGATTGTTCAGGGCCGCAAACGGGCGATGAATTACGCGCTTGTCATGGGCAAGGAAGGCTGCGCGCTTGAGGCGCATCCGACCAAGGGGCCGGATGTGATGTGGCGGCAGGCCAAGGTGGCGGCGGGCGGGACGCGCGGCACGCAGGGCGTGATGAATGTCTCGGGCAAGCTGATTGAGCTGAATTGCGAGACCGAGGATTTCCCCGGTACATTGCCGAAATTGTTCAAGCGCCACCTGAAGGAACGCGGCCTGTCCTTCAAGGTCGTGATGATCCTGCCAAACGGGTCCCGTCTGGATGACGGCGAGGATGAGGGCGAGGGCACGCAGCAGGAAGACAGCACCGATACCGGCAGCCTGCCGGAAACCGAACCCGGCGGCACGCTGACCGAAGCCCCGCCCGAGGCTCCGCCCGAAGCACCCGCCCAGACCGATCCGATGGCGGAGCTGTCCCAGAGGCTGCGTGATCTGGTCGGCAAGGTCCGTGCGTTGGGCACATCCGGCGGATCTGCGGCCGAGAAACTGGGCAAGGGCTTGCAGGCGGCAGCGTCAGAAATCAAATCGGGCAATGCCGACCGGGCGCGGATGCTCTTGGATGCGGTCGCGAAATCGCTGGGCGATCTGCGCGGCGACGGTCCTCCGCCTCCGCCGCCTCCGCCATCGGGAAGCACCACACCCGAGGTCGATACCGATGAATTGCGCCGTCAGTTGCAGACGGAATTCGACGGGCTGGCGAAGAATCTTGAAACCCTGCGCCAAAAGGCGACGAAAGAGGTTTCGGGCAAGGTCGGGCAACTGGCCACAATGTTCGGCACCCTGCTGGGGCAGGGCGATCTGAAAAAGGCGGCCGGTGTGCTCAAGCTGCTGGGCACCACGCTGACCTCGGAACTGTCGAAGCTGGCCGAAACGACCGGCGGCAAGGTCGAGGATGCGCCCGGGACCAATCCCAATGCGATGATCGCCGAACATGGCAAGCTGAGCGTCAAGGAACGTGCGGCCCTTCTGGACATGTCCAAACGCGATCCGGCGCAGTTTGCGGCGGCCGCAGGCGCGCTGGCGGCGATGGACAAGGATGGCGTGGTCGATATCACGCCCGAGGCGCGGCGTCTGGCGCTGGCGGATCTTGAGACTGCCCGCAAGCAGGAGGAAGCGCATCGCAAGGCGCTGGCCGAAGCGGAAAAGGAACTGGCCGTTTTCGCAGGCGATACGCCGATCCCCGGCTCTCTCTGGGAAACCGCGCATACCGCCGCCGAACAGGCGAACAAGGCGTTCCGCGACTTCGCGGCTGCGGTCAAGGACCCGGCCAAGATGACCGAGAAGGAACGTCAGGAGACGATGGTTGAGGCGCAGCGGCTGGACCGGCTGCGCAAGGAGGCGCAGGCCGAGGCCGCCAAGGCCAAGAAGGACATGGAAGATGTGGCCAGACAGAAGGTCGCGGATGCCGGGACCGATCTGGACGGATCGAAACAGGCCTCGCTTGAGGCCCGGCGCGAGGTTGAGGCCAAGGACGCCAAGCGCGCGCTGGTCAATGCGCTGACCTTCGGCCCACTGTCGCCCGGGGGCAAGCCGCCGATGGCCGAGGCCGACAAGACCGCCTTTATCGAGGCCTTCGGCAAGGATGGCGTGATGGCGCGGCAGGCGCTGGACATGGCCGTGGCCGCACCCGACCCGTCGGTGATTGCGCGCAATGTCGGCATGGTGACGGGCAAGGTGGCCGATGGCTTTGCCGATGACAGCGGCAAGAAACTGGACCTGCCGCCCGAACAGATGCGCGCCATGGGGATGAATGCCCTGCGCATGGGCAGCCTGCAGGGTGAGGACTATTTCAAGGGGTTCGATGCTTATCTGAAATCGGGCAAGCAGCATGAGCCTGATCCTTCGGGCGGGATGGGCGCGCCGCTGGACGATTACAAGGCCGAGGACGCGCGCAAGAAGAAGGTCGCGCTGGCCCGGACGCAGCAGATGGGGGCCGCCGCGCTGGACGGTTCCGGCAAGGTGAATTTCGACAGTCCCGAGGCCAAGGCCGCGATGGACCAGATGCTGTTCCACCCGGGGTCATTGACCACCTTCACGCCGCATATGACGCAGAAGATGGCCGAGACGAAGGCGCTGTTTTCCGACCCGGCCAAGGGGCCGATCGCGCAGCGCACCATCGACAAGACGCGCCTGCCGGGCACGGATCAGCCGGGCCGCAAGGCGTCGCTTGATATCGTGGCGCGGACCATGGGCAAGCCCGAAGGCGCAGTCACCGATGACGATGCCAAGGGCTCGGTTCTGGCCGCGATGATGACACCGCTCAGCCAGGGGCCGGTCGGGTCCTGCTTTGCCACGGCACCGGTGCGCGCCATCCGCGAAACCGATCCGCTGCGCGCGATGGAGGAATATTCCAAGATCGCCCGCACCGGCCAGTTCAAGGCGCAGGACGGTTTCACCATCCCTGCGAACCGCCGCGTGCCGCAGAACGAAAACGTGCTGATGCGCAGTTGGGAATATTCGGTCGCGACCGTCACGCAGGAACAGACGCAGGGCCGCAAGCGGCAGGAACTGACGACATCGCTGATGCCCGGAACCGATCCGGCCGAGGGGCTGGACCGGATCAAGGATATCGTCGGCAAGGACTGGAACGGATCGAAATCCTTCCTGCCGTTCAGCAAGCCCGATGAGGGCGTCAAGCTGCGCCTGACCAAGGCGATCCAGCAGAAGATGCGGTTCGAATACAATGCCGGGCTGGACGCCACGGGCGGCGGCGGTGACGGCAGTTCGACCAATGGCGTCTATCAGATCTTCGTGGGCGATGTACCGCTGGATTCCGAAGCCGCCTTCAAGAAGGAACTGGCCAAGCTGGCGCTGGAGGCCGCGAAAGAGAAACCCGACAGCAAGAAAGGCAAGGAGATCGTCGCGCTGGTCAATTCGCAAGCCTTCATTGATGAGGTTGTCGCGGCCTATGGCCCGCCGCCGACCAATCCGAAGGTGGAACGCGATTCGCCGTGGAACCTTGGTGGAGGGGGGCTTGAAACCGAGGCGTCGAAAGTCGTCGATGGCGGCAATCCCGTCTATGACATCATCATGCCGCCGCCCGGCACCCCCCCGGGGCCGGTGGGCGCGCGCAACAAGGCGCTTCTGGAAACCATCGTCAACGCCCAGCAGAACCGCGGCGGCAGTGACATGGTGCTGATGGGAACCACCGGGGCAAGCGCGAACCATGCGTTCAACACCCTGCCCAATGACCCGTCGGTTGCGGGACTTCAGCCGCCTGATATCGGCGACAAGATCGACGATGTTCTGATCAAGCCCGGCCAGAAGATTGCTTCGACGAAACTTCCTGCCGAGCAAGCGGCTGTCGTCTTTGAGAAAACCGTTCTAAAGGTCATGGACCGTGTCCATCCCGATGATCGGGAAATGGTGATGGAGGCGCTCAAATCCTTGCCTGCGGCATCGCTTTCCCCTGCCGAGATCAAGGCCGAGATCCTGAAGGTGCTGACGAAACACCGCACTGACAAATATGTTGCCGATCGGGAACCGGGTGCGGATCCGGCACGGATTGAACAGGTGCGCCAGCATTTTGAAGCTGCAAATGACAAGTGGATCGGTGAAAAACTCAGCAATGCGCTGACTGAGGAAATGCGCCCGCCCGAAGTGGTGATTGCCGATACCAACTGGGGTGGTGCCGAGGGGCAGACCCTGTTCGTGATGGTGCCGGATGCAACGACCGGTGAACTGGGCCTGTTCAAGAAGGATGTATTCACCGGCAAGCTGACGCCTGCGGGCGACAACTGGAGCAATGCGAAATGGGACACCACCCGGCGGTAAGGCGGCTCCACCGCGCCCGGAACCCGAACAAAGGATACACCAATGACTGATGCACTTCCCGCCATCGAGATGGACTTTTCGCCCGGCGGCGCCCCGGTGGTGATCGTCGAAACGGTGAAGGTGACCGACCCCGCCGCGATCCTGCCGCTGGCCCCTGACCTTACGAAACCGGAATGGGTTTTCGCCTATACCGCGCTGGTCAACCATCTGGCGCAGGGCGCGCGGTTCGAACCGATCTATGACCCGGAGGAGTTCAAGACCGCCTACATGGCGAAATACAATGCCGAGGACCCCGAGGAAGTGCCCGATCAGGGCGTCACGCGGCTGCATGATTTCGGCATCCCCGATTTCGCCGCGATCTCGCCCCCGCATATGGACGGCGAAACGCTGATCTTTTTCGCCGAGAATGCCTATATGGGCATCCCGTATCGCGTGTCTATGAACCCCGGGCAGCAGCCCGATTATCAGCCGGTCGCGATTGTCGAATAAGGGCGGGCGGTCAAGGGGTAGTGGGTCAGTTTGAATTGTCTTTTTTGCGGGGCTTGTAAGGGCCGCGTTTTTTCGGCGCCGGTTGCGCCGCTTCCACCAGCGCAACAAGGTCTTCCACTTCCCAAGGGCTGGACACAAGGCCAGCAGCCATCGCGGGCGTCATGCGCAGCGTCTTGTGGGTGCGGCAGAAGTTGTAGTGCATGAAGTGCAGCGCCACGGCGTAAGCGTGATTTTCTGCCTTCTTGGAGAAAGCGTTGGTCAGGCGGGTGAAGCGACGCATCCCCATGCGCATGGTCAGGTTCTGGCGCTCAACGTGCGACGTTCCAACTTGCGCCATGTCAGGCTTGCCGAAGATCGCTTCCTTGATTGCCCCAGTGCATTCGGCGGGCGAATACTTGCGCTCGTGGCCTTTGGTGCCGGTCGGGTCGCCATACTGCTTGATCAGCATCGCATAATCCACATCGCCTGAGAAAGCATCGGCCACCGCCTTGAGGTAAGCGCCATGACCGTCCGTAGTCAGTTGAACGCGGGTTGCCAGACGGTCAGCCAGATCGAACATGAACTCGCGCGCGGTGGCGGCAGAGCGGTCGCCTACGGTGTAGGAGATCATCAGTTTGCTATCCCGGTCCATCGCGGTCCATGTCCAGATATCGCCTGCGTCAGCCGGAGCGGCTTTCGCCTCTGCTACGTTGCGTTCTTTGGCATAGCAGAACGACCAAATTTCATCTGCTTGCACATGCGAAGCTTTGACGCCGCGAACGTGTTCATCGTGGTAGGCGGCGCAAGCCTTCCCGGCATCTTCCAGCAACTTGGTAACGGTGTTTTTCGACACGTCCGCAATGCGCGTGGTCGCGCGGATGGAGTTGCCTTCCACCAGAAGGCGGAGGATCAGGGCGCGAGTTTTGGTGTCCAACTGTCTCATGCCTCACTTTTATTTCATATTGAACTTTAGTCAAGCATTTCCTGTCGCCACGAAATGAAAATGGGTGACGGTTGCCCGCCACCCCAGTTGAGTTACAGTGAGCCTCTTAGGCCGCATCTCGCATAGCCCAGAAGCCAAAGACTACGTTGTCAGGTCAGCGACTGCGCCAGTGGGCGCAGACATGCTCGACCCGGCCAAAGCGAACGCGCTCGTATGCGTTCACAAAGACACCATGCGACATGTCCCGTCTCCTTATGAGAGGGTTCCCCTTGAAATGGGGCGCAGAAGGTGTCAGATTCTCAGCGTGACCAGAGCATCTGGCAGGGCATCTGCGCCCCGCTACTTTGCCGCCTAGGGGGCCGACCGCAGAAATGCTGGTCGGCCTTTCCCTTTAGTCCCCCTGCAACGCCGAGCGGCTTCCGGAGCAGGGCTTACTCGGTCTTTTCAATTCCTATCCTCGCAACGACATCTTGCGGGGCGAGACGCGCTCTCCCCATAATCCGGACAGTAGCGCACCTGATCCACACCTTCAAGAGCAAAAGTAACCGTGATTGCTCTTGCTGAGTAATGGTGCTATCGTCCTGTCGAGACGCAATTGGAGAGAGTCATGAACACCAAACCTATCCGGAGCCCAGCTTACCCGAGCATGTCTCTCGGCGATGCGATTTCCGCTGTCGGAAAGATTGAGGCGCAGTACCGGTCATCACCGGTGGACCGTGAGAACGGGGCAAAACTGATCGGCTATTCAAGCCTGAGCGGCCCGGCGAACAAGGCGCTGGCGGCCCTCGCTTCGTTCGGATTGGTTGAGCGGGCTGGAAAGGGTATGATGAAGGTCACGACGCGAGCGCGAATGATCTTACACGCCCGCACCGAACAGGAGCGCGTCGATGCACTTAGGCAAGCTGCGACTGAGCCTCAACTCTTCAAAGATATTCGGGAGCGTTTTTCGGATATTGAAATGCCACCAGAAGATGGCGTGCGGACTTACCTGAACCGTGAGGGGTTTAACCCGACTGCGGTAGGCCCGGCGGCAAAGGCTTTCTTGGCAACCATGCGATACATCGAGGAACAAGGCGCAAGCGAAAGTCATGGTCGCGCAGCGCCGACGGTGGCAGAAACAATCTTGCCGGACGATAGGTTCGGCGGAGCGGCCATCGGAGACCTTGTTCAATGGGAAAGCGGCGGCGCGCTTCAGTTTGAAACACCTCGGCGCGTTCGATGGGTCTCAGATGATGGGGCTTGGCTGGCCGTTGAGGGGAGCGAGACAGGCATCCCAATGGACCAAGTTACGATAGAATCAGTGGCCAAAACTTCGCCGCCGAGGGTTTCTCCTCCGCCAGAGGTCCGGCCCGAGGTCGCAGCCGAAAAAGGCTTTTCTGAATGGTTTCGCGCAAAAGTCGGCGCAGACAAACTTGTGACCATTAATTTTAAGGGCGAGGGAGAAATCGGTCCCAAGGAGATTCAGAAGATGATCCTAGTGCTGGAGGCGCAAAAATCCGCGCTGGAGGACTAGTTGCCCCACCGGGTCTTGGCCGCTTTCTGGGCGATAGCCGCGCGCTCATCAGGCGAGAGCTTGTCGGCTCTCGCCTTTCCACCCTTAAGGCCCCCATCGCGCTGGGCCTCATGGTCTGGCAGCGGCACAGACGACTCACCATCCGTCGCCAGGTCCACGATGAACTTGGCAAGCTGGTTGGCGTCGCGGGGGCGTTTGGGTTTGTCTGCCATGGCCATAAGATAGTGCCTGTCCGCGCTGGGCGCAAACCCTGCCTCACGCGCGCGTGAAACTTTCTGATTTCAAACTGACCCACTACCGGTCAAGGTCATGCCGAGGGAGCGCCAGACCACAAGTGGCGTGAGAGCGGTCCGACGCCCGCCGGGCGGGCGCATCCGCGCCGCCGCTTCAGCCCTTGGGCTTGTCGCCCCGCGTTGCGCGGACCGTGTCCCACAGCGCCAGCAGCACCGTCAGCCCGACGATGATCGTCAGATCCAGCCGCTGCACCTTGGTCACAAGGATGCCCAGAAAGGCACAGAAGACGGCAAAGGCGGCCCAGGCCAGCACTCGGTTCATCATGCCTCGATCCTTTCCTGCAGCCCGGCGACATGCCGCAGCATCCAGTTCGCGTTGCGCAAAAGCCGCGCGTCATCGCCGCGCCGCGCGACCATCTGTAGTCCCATCGGCAGGCCGCTTTCCGCATGGAACAGCGGCAGCGTGATTGCCGGTGTGCCGCACAGCGTCCAGAGCCCGTTGAAGACCGCGCTGCCGGTGGAGGACAGCCCTTCCGGCGCCGCGGTCGGTGTCGCAGGGCACAGGATCGCGTCGCAACGGTCGAAAATCTCGTCCAGCCCCGCATTCAGCACCTCGCGCCAGTCCAGCGCGGCCAGATAGTCGCGGGCGAGGATGGATTTGCCCTCCTCCAGTGCGGCGCGCATTTCATCGGACAAAAGGTCGGGGCCGCGTCGTTCAACATGGAAGTAGAACTTTGCCATCTCCGCAAAATTGATCCGCTGGCGGATCGCGGCAGCCTCGTCAAAGGCATTTGGCAGCGGTGTCTGAAAAACCTGATCGCCCAGCGAAGCGGCCAGTTCCTCCATGGCGGCGCTGGTCTCGGAACAGGCAAGCCCGCCCTCGGGCAGCGAGACCATGGCGAAAGTCGGGGCGACAGGAACCCGCGCCCCGGCGGTCGTGACAAGACGCGGGGCGGGCAGGGGTTCGGTCGCGGGATCGCGGGTATCGTGGCCTGCCAGCGCCTCGGCCAGAAGGGCCGCACCCGCAACCGTCAGCGCAAAGACACCGACCGTATCCAGATGCGGCGATTGCGTCAGAATACCCGTGCGCGGGATCAGGCCGAAGCTGGGCTTGAACCCCACGACACCGCAATAGGCCGCCGGGCGGATGACCGATCCGCCGGTCTGGGTGCCGATGGCCAGCGGCACCATCAGCGCCGCCACCGCCGCCGCCGATCCGGCCGAAGACCCCCCCGGCGTATGGGCGGGATCATGCGGGTTGCGCGTCTTGCCGGGATGCAGAAACGCCCCCTCGGTTGTGACGGTCTTGCCCATGATGATGGCGCCCGCCGCCTTCAGCCGCGCGACGACCACGGCATCCTCGGACGGAACGCGGCCCGCATCCACCGCGAAACCGTTCGCGGTTGGAATGCCCTTGGTGTCGATGATGTCCTTCACCCCCACCGGCAGCCCGTGCAGCGGGCCGATGGCGCGTCCCGACTGGCGGCGGGCATCCAGCGCCCGGGCCTGCGCCAAGGCATGATCGCCGTCCAGCCAGGCCCAGGCCTGCACCTGCGGTTCCAGTTCCGCAATCCGCTCAAGACAGGCCTCGACCAGTTCGACCGCGCTTAACGCGCCCCGGGCCAGCCGGTCGCGCAGTTCCACCGCACCAAGCGCCAGCAGGCTTTGCGCAGTCACACGCTTAACAGGCACAGGCTTAACGGGCGCCATAGAACAGCTCCGGCAGGTAGAAGACGATTTGCGGATAGGCATACATCAGCGCCATCGCCATGAACACCATGCCGACATAGGGCAGCACCCCGGCGAAGATCTGCGTCAGCTGGATATGGGGCGGCGCGATCCCCTTGAGGTAATAGGCCGACATCGCCATGGGCGGCGTCAGGAACGAGGTCTGCAGGTTCAGCGCGACCAGCACCCCGAAGAACAAGGGGTCGATGCCAAAGACCGGCAGCAACGGGAGGAAGATCGGCACAAAGATGATGATGATCTCGGACCATTCCAGCGGCCAGCCCAAGAGGAAGATGATGAGCTGCGCCATGATCAGGAACTGGAAGGGCGTCAGATCGAAGGATTTCACGAATTCCGCGATCACATGTTCGCCGCCCAGATAGGAAAACACCGCCGAGAACACATAGGACCCGACAAAAAGCCAGCATACCATCGCGGTGGTCCGCACGGTCAGATAGACGCTTTCGCGCAGGCGCTCAAAGCTCATCGCGCCATAGGCGACGGCCAGCACCATGCCGCCCAATGCCCCGATGGCCGCAGCCTCGGTCGGTGTGGCAAGCCCGAACAGGATCGACCCCAGCACCGAGAAGATCAGCAGCGCCAGCGGCAGGAATGAGGTTGCCAGCATCCATGCCAGCCGCAGGAAGGGTACATCGGGCACTTCCTCCTTGGTCGGGCGCGGCGCCAGTTTCGGGTTCAGCATGGCGCGGGCGATGATATAGACCAGATAGAGGCCCACCAGCACCAGCCCCGGCAGCAGGGCCGCCGCATAAAGCCGCACGATGGAAACCCCTGATGAGGCCGCATAGACGATCAGCATGATCGAGGGCGGGATCAGGATACCCAGCGTGCCGCCCGCGCAGATGATGCCCGATGCAAAGCTGGCATCATAGCGAGCCTTGAGCATGGCAGGCAGCGCCAGAAGGCCCATCAGGGTTACCACTGCACCAACGATCCCCGTGGCGGTTGCAAACAGCGCGCAGGTGATCAGCGCCGCGACCCCCAGCGATCCGGGCATGTTCTTGGTCGCGACCGCCAGCGTGTCGAACAACCGGCCGACGATATTGGCGCGCTCGACGATATAGCCCATGAACAGGAACAGCGGCACCGCCGTCAGCACCTCGTTCGACATGACCGTGTAGGTCTGGTTCACGAAAAGGTCGAAGATCCGGTTGTTGTAGAACCCCTCGACCCAGAGCGAGACACTGTCCCACCAGCCCGCATCTTCATCCAGCCGGTTATAGCCGCGCCACATGCGCGAGGGATCGTAATAGGCGAAGTAGCCAAAGCCGATGCCAAGCGCCATCAGCGTGAAGGCGATCGGAAAGCCCAGAAAGACGAAGGCGATGAAGATGCCGAGCATCAGCAGGGCGACTTGGGGATCGGTCACGGGAAAGCTCCGGTTCTGGACGCGGGGGCAGGGGGCAGGTCGCAGGGCAGGCGGGACTCGGGGTCAGGCACCTGTGGACCTCTCGGCCCGTTCGGCCTCGGCGCGTTGCTTGATCAGCAGGGCCTCGGTTTCCTCGACATCCTCCTCGGCCTCGATCCAGTAACCATCGCGCAGGCACAGGATGCAGCGGAAAACCTGTGCCAGACCCTGTATAAGCAGAAGGATCCCCGCCGCGACCATCACCGATTTGAACTGATAGATCGGGATCCCTGCGGGACTGTTGATGCTGACCTCGGCATAACCCCATGACCGCGATGAGTATTTCCAGCCGGTCAGGGTCAGGGCAAGAATGCCCGGGAAGAAGAAGAGGATATAAAGGACCAGATCGACCAGCGCCTGCCGCCGGGGTGCCCATGTGCGATAGATGAAATCGCCCCGCACATGGCCGCCGCGCGACAGCGTATAGGCGCCGCCCATCATGAACAGCGTGCCATACATGATGAAGGACACGTCCAGCGACCATGGGGTGGGTTTGTTGAACACATAGCGCACCAGCACCTCATAGCTGACCCCGAAGGTCATCAGCATGATAAGCCAGCCGAATGCCTTGCCGAACCATGCCGACAGGCGGTCGGCGAAACGGATGTAACCGAGCATGAAGGGTCCTTGCGGTCAAAGACCCCGGAGGCACGGATCAGGTGCCTCCGGGGATGGGATCAGCGATGCGGAAAGCCGGTCAGAGCTTCAGCTTGCCGGGGAAGTAATGCTCATAGGCCAGACCCAGATCCGGGGCGCCCATCAGCTCGTAATAGGAGACTTTCTCGACCCAGGCGCGCTGGCTGTCCATGACCTTCTTGTTGTAGGGGTCGGTTTCCAGATCGGCGATCAGCGTATCCCATGCCTCAAGCTGGGCTGCGAGGATTTCCTTGGACGTGCGGTGCACGGTCACGCCGTCCTGCGATTGCAGCTCTTCCAGATCCTTGGAATATTCGCGCATCGCCAGCGCAAGGTTCGACGTGGCCGATGCCTCGACGCCATATTTCAGGATCGCCTGAAGATCGGGGTCGAGATCGTCGAAGAAATCCTTGTTGAAGGTGAATTCGAACGCCTCGGACGCCTGATGGTAAGAAGACAGATAGTAGTTCTTGGCCACGTCCTGCGCGCCGAAACGACGGTCGGACGAGGGGTTGTTGAACTCGAACGCATCAATGACGCCGCGTTCCATCGCGGGCACGATTTCACCGCCCGGAAGCTGGGCGACCGACATGCCCATCTGCTGCAGCAGATCGGCGGCAAGACCCACGGTGCGGTATTTGAAGCCCTGGATATCGGCGACGCTATTCACGGTGCCCTTGAACCAGCCGAAGGGCTGGGCGGGCATCGGCATCCCCATGAAACCATAGACATTGAGCCCGAGGATATCCTGCGTCAGTTCGCGGTAAAGTTCCGCCCCGCCGCCCTGATAGAACCAGCCCAGCATGGTGGTGGCCGAACCGCCATAGACCGGCCCGGTGCCGAAGAACGAGGCCGCCTTGTGCTTGCCATACCAATAGACCGGCACGGTATGGGTGGCGTCGATCACGCCGTCATGCACCGCATCCATCACCTGAAAGGCGCCGACCACCGCCCCGGCGGGCAGCAGATCAACCCGCAGGCGGCCGCCTGACATCTCTTCGACCCGGGCGGTGTATTCGCGGGCGAAATCCATCCAGATATCCGAGGCAGGCCACGACGTCTGCATCTTCATCACGAGCGGGGATTGCGCCAGAACGGCGGGTGCTGCCAGCACCGACCCGGCGGCGGCCCCTCCGGCCAGTGCACCGGTGCGCAGGAAAGAGCGGCGCGAAAGCGCCTGCTTGTTGGAAACGGTCATATCATCCTCCCAGATGGTCTATCCCGGGTTTTGCCCGGTGACATTGGTCATTTTTGGTCACCAATTCTGGCAGTTCAGCAATTATCACTCGTTAAAGCAACAAAAAACCGAAGGAATTGGCAACCCGGTGGCTGAATACTCCCGGGGCGCGACACTTTCTGCGAAAGTCCGCTCCGGTCGGGCTTGCCGTTGGTCCCGCGCTTTCAGGCCTTGTCTGACCGCCAGCGGCATAGCTGCAGGGTTGGTGGCGCGGCATGACCGGTCTTGTGATGCCGGGCGGGGCGGGCAATGCTGCGCGCGGACCGGGCCGCAGACGCGGCCGGAAAGCCAGTGACAAAGGGGGAAAGAATGAATTTCGATGTGGCAGACCTGCCGCCGGGGCTAGCCTACAAGCTGCTGACCGCGACCATCGTGCCACGCCCGATCGGCTGGGTTTCGACGATCGGACCCGGGGGGGCCGTCAATCTGGCGCCGTTCAGCTTTTTCAACGCGATGGGCGGTGCCCCTCCGGTGGTGGCGCTTGGCCTGATGCGCGCCCCGGCGGGCGGGCGCAAGGATACCGCCCGCAATATCGCGGATCAGGGTGAGTTTGTGGTCAATCTGGTATCCGAAGATCTGCTGCCGCAGATGAGCATGACCAGCGCGCCCTTGCCCCCCGAGGAAAGTGAGCTTGAGGCGGCAGGACTGACGGCACTGGCTTCCGTCCATATCGCCCCGCCACGACTGGCCGAAAGCCCGGTTTCCTTTGAATGCCGGACCCTGCACTGCCTTGAGACCGGTCCCGACCAGATCCTTGTCGTGGGTTCGGTTCTGGCCATCCATGTCGCCGACCGTTTCGTGCTGGATGCCGAACGCGGCCATATCGACACTCCGGCGCTTGGGCTGGTGGCGCGGATGCATGGGGCAGGCTGGTATGCGCGCAGTTCGGATCTTGTGCAGCTTGACCGCCCGGCAGGCGGTGGCAGGCTCTGACCGCAAGGCGGGAATCCCGCGCCGCCTTGCCCTGCGGCGGGCCGGGTGGCATTGAGGCCGTGACAGAACCGAACCGGGAGAGAACCATGCTCGACGAATCCGCCAAGGGTGTTTTCACCATCGCGGTCACGCCTTTCCTGCCCGATGGGGCGCTGGATCTCGACAGCGTCGGGCGGATGACCGATTTTTATCTGGAAAAGGGGGCCACGGGCCTCACCATCCTCGGGATCATGGGGGAGGCGGGCAAGCTGACAGCGGCGGAATCGATGGCGGTCGTGCGGGCGGTGACGGCGCGGGCCGGCGTTCCGGTGGTCGTGGGCGTCTCGGCCCCCGGTTTCGCGCAGATGCAGGCACTGGCCACCGAGGCGATGGAGGCCGGGGCGGCGGGCGTGATGGTCGCCCCGACCCCTGCCTTGCGCAATGATGACCAGATCGCGGGATACTATCGCAATGTGGCCGAGATATTGGGGCCGATCCCCTTCGTGCTGCAGGATTTCCCGCTGGTGACCGGGGTCACGATCCCCACCTCGGTCATCCTGCGGATCGTCGAGGATTGCCCGACCATGGTGATGCTGAAACATGAGGACTGGCCGGGGCTGGACAAGATTTCGGCGCTGCGGGCGGCGTCCGATGCCGGGGCGCGGCGCATTTCAATCCTTTGCGGCAATGGCGGCCAGTTCCTGCCCGAGGAGGTGGCGCGCGGGGCCGATGGCGCGATGACGGGCTTTGCCTTTCCCGAAATGATGGCGGGCGTTGTCGCCGCTGCCGAAGCGGGCAAAATGGAGCGCGCGCGCGATATCTTCGATTGCTACCTGCCGCTGGTGCGCTTTGAGGCGCAGCCGGGGCTGGGGCTGTCGGTGCGCAAGTATATTCTGGCGCGGCGCGGCGCGATTGCCCATGCCACGCTGCGCAAGCCCGGTGCGGGCCTGAACGCGGCGGGCATTGCCGAGGTCGAGGCCCTGATCGCGCGGCAGGACCGGCGGCTTGCGGCCCTTGGCTGAGGTTTCGACGGCGGGGCTCCGGCATCGCGATACCTTCGGGGCGCATCCATGCCGCCCCGAAGGCCGCTGTGCCTGAACGGGCGAAAGGACGGCATGACCGGATTTGTCATGCGGCAAAGGCTTTTCAGCGGCGTCGGGCAATGGCACTCTGGCGCAGGTTTGGTCAAGGACAGGATGGTGACATGAGCCCCCGGACATTGCGACGCATTCTTGGTTCCGCCGCGATTGCGGCCTGTCTGACCAGCCCCGCCGGGGCGGAGGACCGCAGCGGCATGAACCTTGCCGAAGGCACCCCCGCCGCGCAGAACGCGGCCCCGGGGGGCGTCGCGCAATTCGCGCTGGCGCAGGATCTGCATGCTTTGGGCCTGCAGCTTTCGGATGCGCTGCTGGTGCTGACGGCGGCGCGGATCGCCTCGGGTGTGGTGCTGACCGATGTGACGCGCGAACGGCAGGGAGAGGCCGCGCCTTTCGTGATGACCGGCGAGGCCGCCGTTGCATCCTTGCCCGACAGCGCCCGGATGCTGGAGGATGCCCGCACCCTTGCCGGTGAGGATGAGCTTTTGCTGTCACTGGCCGATGATATCGAGGCCGAAGGCGCGCGTGGCCGGATTGGCGGGGCCTCGCGTGAGACCGTGCGGCTGGCGGCCGGGTCCAGCGATGTGTGGAAAGTGCCCTTCTATGGCGAGGCGCAGGCCGAGATCGGGGTTTCGGGCGGCGGGGATATCGCCTTTTCGGTCGTGGTCGAGGATGAGAACGGCAACCGCATCTGGTGCCCCGCCGGAATGCGGGTCAGTTTCTACTGCGATTTCACGCCGCGCTGGAACGGGTTCTTTCTGGTCACCGTTTCGAATACCGGGGCGGCGGAAAGTTCCTACATGCTGCTGACGAACTGACCGGGCAGGGCGTTGGGCAAGGGAAAGGCGGGTCCGCTGGACCCGGTTTTTGCTTTTGTGGCATCGCGTCTGCCGCGCGCGGTCATGAAGCGGTGGGGGAGCGCCGCCCAGCCGCCCCGACCGGCAAGGGACCGGCCCGCCACCAAACCTTGCCCCATAACCTGACAAGCACCAGGTCGTTTTGCTTCTTCAGCAGAAAAATTGCTCTCCCCCGGGATCGGCGTCAAAATCGGGCTTTCGCGGCACCGGGAACGAGCGTCTGCTATGCGGACGGAGCGGTTGATGAGGGATATACTTGTCCTAAGCGCCCGGAGGTGTGGAAAGCCGGTGCCAAGCATCCCTAAATTGTGGCTGATCGTAGGCCTTCGGTTGGAGCCAGTATGACTGCACCCCGCCGCGGCTCTTTTCGGGATCGCTGTGAAAACAAAGATCCGCAACCTCCTGCCGCCTCAAGATGAAGCAGGTCGGGGTGTCCGATTTCGCGTTGACCGTAATGATCCACCAATCCGACCGAAGGTTGCCCAGATTCGATCCCAGCCCAACCGGAGCTCTTTTAGACAGGCCCTTGCTCTGTACACCGAAAATGACGGTCTCTGCATCGTTGGCGCAATACAGGTCGCTTCCCTTCGCGTTCCGCGTCGTGGGCATCACGTTCCAGCCCCTCTTTGAAAGCTGCCATGCGACATAGTGCATGGCAGCATTTCCCGTCGCCTGCGATGATCTTACATCCACGTTGGTGCCCTCAGCCCCTATTCGAGGGAAATCTAGTCTTACCCTATCCTATCTGACAAGTCCGACACGGCTTGCGCTGCGCCGTGCCCGAAGGTCTCTGATGCCCTCCTTTCAGCCGTTCTCTGTGCGCCGTCCCGATGGCCGATTCCGCGGCACCGGTGCGCGTGGCGCGTCTGGTGTACGGCAAGCCTGTCTGACAATGAAGGCAGGTCCTGCGTCGGACAGGATTTTCACCTTACTGTTTACAAAGGAAAATTCATCGCATTCGAAGCAGAGCCTTGTGGCAATTCCCACAACCCGGCCACCACGGCCCCGCCAGGGCGGACGCCAGAGGAGGCATATGTGGCCAACGCAAAAGACCCCCCGACCGGTGCCGGGGGGTCTTGCCATGTTTGCGGGCGCGCTTCGCGGATCAGTTCGCGCCGATCACCGAATTCAGCCAGGGCAGGTAGTTCGACACCCGCGTATAGGCTGAAAACGGCGCGGTCTCGTCACAGCCCTTGCCGCCCGCACCCGACAGGCCCCAGCTGACCACTCCGGCCTGAATGAAGTTGCCATCCTGCAACTGCACCATCAGCGGCCCGCCGCTGTCGCCCGAACAGGCGGTCTTGCCGCCCTCATAGGTGCCCGAGCACAGCATATTCGTCGACATCGGGATCTTCGCCCCCGCGACCAGCACATCCCAGGCGCGATAGGCGTCGTCCTCGTTCAGCCCGAAGACCTGCACCGCATGGGCAAAACCCTTGACCGCCTCTTCTGCCAGATTTTCCAGCATGACCTGATTGCACAGGTTGCGGTCCATCATCTGGATCTCGACCTGCCGCAACTGTTCGGGATGGCTGCCGCCCTCGGTCAGGCCCCAACCGGTGACAAGGGTGATGACGCCGGGCTGATCAAGGTAATCGCCGAATTCCGCATCCGGCACGGTGATGGTGGAATAGCGGGTCTGCGGCGCGCGGGCCAGCTTGACCAGGGCGATGTCATTGTCAAACTCGGTTCCGCGATAATCGGGATGCACGAAGATCCGGTCAACCGGGACCAGATCGCCCTCACCCGGGGCGATGGTGTTCGTGCCGGCCAGAACCGAAATGGCGCGCGGGTTCACATCGCCGAAATTGCCATCATTATCGGCCATATGCACGCAATGCGCGGCGGTCAGCACCCAGCGGTCCAAGAGCATGGAACCGCCGCAGAAATGACCCTCGGGCGACATCGGCGCGCCGTTGATCATGAACCCCACCTGCCAGGGCCAGGCACCGGGTTCGGCAACCTGCCCGCCGATGATCCGCGCGCCTTCCTCGGCCGTTTCGGCCTTCTTGACGCGGGCGGCCTTCAGCCCGGCTTCGGCAAAGGCGAAGGGCGAGGCCAGCGCGGGGTTGGCCGCCTGCGCTGCCGCGCCAGCGAAATCGGGACGGTCCTGCGCCAGGGCGGGCAGGGCCGTCAGGGCGGCGGTCACAACAGCCGTCAGGGCCGGAATCGGGAAGGCCGGAATCGGGAAGTCTCGGGTCATGGAATGGTCCTTTCAGAAAGACCCGCCGGGGCGGGCGGTAAGGCATCAGGGGCGGGATGGCGCCAGCACCGCAACGGGCTGGGACAGCAGGGTCAGGGACGGGCGGCGCAGCGCAAAGCCGCGGTTCGCGCCCCCTGTTTCAGGGTCAAGCAGCACCCCGACCGCCGAGAGCAGCGTCTCGGAGGGCGCGCAGCAATCGGCGGTGCGGGGCAGGTCGCGCAGCCGGTCCGGCGTAGCAAGCGCGGTCAGATCGCCGCGCCGTCCCCGCGCATCGGGGGGAAGGGCCAGCACAAGGATTTCCTCCTGCGCCGCCGCATCCGGGGTGGTCGCCTCGATCCGCAACCCGATCCGGGCGCTTTCCCCCAGCCCCAGCCGGTTGGACAGGTTCCGCACCGGCCAGATCGGCGTGATGGTGAAGTCCTGCGCCAGATACAGAACGGTGACATCCTGCGCGCTGCCTGACCGGTTGGTGACGGTCAGCCACAGTTCATCACAATCGGCGACGCCGCGGGCGGGGTCATGCGCGGTTTCCGGGCCGCTGGCGCGACAGGCGCCCCCGGTGCGCTTGCCCGCGCGGCGCTCGACTTCCAGCGTCAGGGGCGGGCCGCCGATGCCCAGACCGCGCCCGGCCATGCCGGCCAGCACCGCGCGGGTGCGCAAGCTGTGGGCGGCGTTTTCCAGCAGGCGGGCGGTGGCCTCGTTCAGGGTCTCATCCGCGCGGGGGCGGGCGCGCAGGGTTGAACCCGGTCCTTTCGGATCCAGCACACCGTCCGACAGCGCGAAGGCCAGCACCCCGCCGGTTTCTACGGGCACCAGATCGGGGCGGGCCGCATCCTCGACCGCAAGCCCTGCCGCCAGCGCCCCGGCAATCGCCTGCTGCGCGGCCGGGCTGGCCCCTTCGGGCAGGGGCGCCAGCCGCAGAGGCGGCGGCGGGGCGGGGCTTGTGACCTCAACCCAGCCGCCCCGGGGCAGGGGGTGGGCATCCAGCGGGTCAAGCTGCGCGGAACGCGCAGTCAGCGCGGCCAGCCTTGCATGGGCAACCGGCGCGCCACCTGACGGCGTTTCGAACAGCGCGACCTCGCTGCCTTCGGTCAGCCCCTCCAGCAGGCCAACCGTCAGTTCCGCCCCGGTCGCGGGGTAACGCTGCGGCAGGTCAGCCAATCCCCCGAAAACCGCCGCCTGCAGCAGTGGGCCTTCGCCATCGGGATCCTGCCGGACCGAACCCTGGCGCATCTCCTGCCGCGCGATGGTCAGCATCTGTTCCCAGCTTGCATCGGGCAGGCTGCGCAGCGCGCGGGCCAGCGCCAGCGTGAAGGCCCCATGCCAGGGCTGCCCCGCAGCCAGCGGAAATTCGAAGGACCGCTGATCGGGCTGTGAGGAGTAGAGAAAGGCGAAACCGCCCCCCGTCAGGCCCGGGTCAGGTCGCGTCAGGGGCGGATCGGGCAGATCATCGGGAATGCCCAGCAGATCGGGCGCGATCTCGCGCGCAACACCCTGTCCGCCCGCCGCGCGAAAGCCGGTGCCGGAATGACAGGCATCGAGGATCGCGATCAGCCGCACGCCGCGCCCGGTCAGCCCCTGTGCCCAGTCATGCAATTCGTCATCGACAATCGCATTCCCGACCATGGCAACTGCGCCGTTCCAGCCCGAGGCATCACGGGGCAGCAGGATCTCATCCGCGCCGCCGCCCTCATCCCCGTTCAGATCGGGGGCCTGACTGCCATGGCCCGAGAAATAGAACAGCACCGTGTCGCCGGGGACGGTTTCTTGCGTCAGGCGGTCAAGCTCGGCCATGATCGCGGCGCGGTCGGGCAGGCCCCGGCGCAGACCCTGCGGCAGATCGGGATGATCCGGCGCGGTGGTCAGCGCGGTGATCCGCGACGCCGCGACACCACGTTCGGTCAGCACCTGCGCCATGAGTGCCACGTCATTGGGCGGGCCCTGCAGATCGGCATCCAGATGCAGGTAGTCACCGACCCCGATCAGCAGGGCACGCACTTCGGCCACCGCAGGCAGCGGGGTCAGGATCAGGGCCGGCAGGCCAAGGACAAGGGCAATCAGGTGCGGTTTCATGGCAATACGATAGCCGCGCCGCGCAACCCCGCAACCCCCCGAACGGAGGTGACGGGATTTGTCATGCGCAGTCCCCGCTGTGGCGGTGAACCCGGTCATGGTACGGTTCCCGGCCAGTCGATTTCCAGCGCGAAACCGCTTTCGGTTTGCGGCAGATGCAGTTTTGCGCCATGGCGCGCGGCGATCGCCTGCACCAGCGCCAGACCCAGCCCGTGACCGGGTTTGTCGCGGTCGCGCGCGCCGCGGGCAAAACGCTCAAACCCGCCTGCGCGCAGCTCCGGGGGCAGGCCCGGGCCGGTATCGCGGATCGACAGCAGGATGCGCCCGCCGCCCTTCGCATCCCCGCTCCCGGCACCGCCTTGCGTCAGGGCCAGATGCACGGCATCGCCGGGGCGGCAGTATTTCACCGCATTGTCCAGCAGATTAGCCAGAATCTGCCCGATCAGCGTTGCATCGCCCAGAACCCTCAGGCCAGGCTCGACCCCCTCGGTCAGGGTCAGGCCCTGATCCTCGGCCAATGGGGCGTAAAGCTCGGCCATATCCGTGCAAAGGGCTGACAGATCCACAGGCCGCAGGCCCGAACCGTCACCCTGATCCGCCTCGGCCCGGGAAATATCCAGCAACGCGTCGAAGACACGGATCGTCGCGCGGATCTCCTCCTGCAGTTCGGCCTGCCGCGCGGGAGGGGCGTCCAGCGCCGCAACGCGCTGCGCGATCCGGTTCAGGGGGGTGCGCAATTCATGCGCGATATGATCCGACAGGCGGTGCGTCGCCCGGTTCAGCGCCGATATGCGGTCCAGCATGGCATGGACATGGGTTTCCAACTGGCCGAATTCATCCGGACCCGCCGGGCCGGGAAGGCGGGCCTGCAAGTCACCCGCGGCAACCCGGTCGGCCAGCCGGTTGACGCGGGCAAGACGCGCCATGACCCGGCGCGCCGCCCACCATCCGGCCAGTGCGGAGGCCAGCAGCATCGCCGCCCCCAGCCCCGCCATGCCACGCCTGAGTGCGGCCAGCGTGGCATCCATCGGCGCCAGCGATTGCGCGACCAGCAGTGGAAAGCCGCCGGGCAGCAACCGGCCCACCCCCAGCCAGCGCTGCCCGTCTTCGGTGAAGACCTGCGCCTGATCGGTGCCGAACCCGGCCCTGAATCCGGCCCCTGCGGGCGGCAGCGCGCTGGGCCAGTCGCTGCGCGTTCCGGCCAGCCATGCCCCGGCGCGGTCCTGCAGCAGCAGCATCTCGGCCCCGCTGGCGCTGGCGGCGCGATAGGCGATGGCCTCACGCAGGGCGATCACGCGGCGCTGGTCGTAAAGCGCGCCGAAGCCCTCCATCTCGGCGGCCAGCAGCCGGTGCTGCGCCTCCATCAGCCGGTCGGAGATCAGCCGGTATTGCAGCGCCATTCCCGTCAGCGACAGCGCGATCACCACCCCGGCCACAAGCGCCGCCAGCCGCAGCGTCGCCCGGGGCCTGCGGGGGGGCGGGGACGATTGCGGTGACGGCAGGCCGGGCAGGGTCACGTCGCGTTCCGCGACAGCGGGGTGAAGACATAGCCTTCGCCCCGCGCGGTCTGGATCAGCGGGCGGCCCGCCGCTTCTTCCAGCTTGCGGCGCAGGCGGCCGACATGGACATCGACGACATTGGTGCCGGGGTCGAAATGCAGGTTCCAGACTTGTTCCAACAATTGCCGCCGGGTCACGACCTGCCCTTCATGGCGGGCGAAATGCACGATCAGATCGAATTCGCGGGGCGACACCGCGACATGCACCCGCCCGACATGCACGGTGCGCGCCTTCAGCCGGATCTCCATATCGCCGAAGGCGATCAGGTCATGGCTTTCGCTCTGGGTTCCGGCGCGGCGCAGCAGGGCGCGCAGGCGGGCGCGCAATTCCTCGGGCGCATAGGGTTTGGCCAGATAATCATCTGCGCCTTTCTCCAGCCCCTCGACCCGGTTTGCGGCGCGGCCCAAGGCTGACAGCATCAGGATCGCCGCTCCGCCCCCCGCCCCGGCGCGGATCCGCGCGATGGCATCCACCCCGTCGCCCCCCGGCAGCATCCGGTCCAGCACGATGACACTGTGCCGCCCGGTCGCGGCCTCGTTCAGCCCGGCGTCAAACGTGTCACACAGAACGGCCCGGCAGCCAAGCGCTGCAACCTCGGCAGCGATGGCGCATGCGGTGGGGGCATCATCCTCGACGATCAGGATCGAGGGCGACGGATCCCGTGCCGGATGATCGGATGCGGGGCAGGAGTGTGGATCGGTCATCGGGGGTATCCTTTGCTGCGCGGATGTCAGAACAGCACGATGGCCGGGTCAAGCATATTCGCGGCACTCGAGACGCGCGGCACCTCCTCTGCGGCGCGATCCCAGGGATCAAGCATCACATGGCGGGTGCTTCCCTCGCCGCGTTCAGCCAGAAGAAGTGCAGGCGCGGTCAGTTCAAGACGGCGCAGCGCCGCCACATCAAAGGCATGGCCGTTCAGTGTCAGGATGCGGTCGCCCGGGGCCAGCCCGGCAATCGCGCCGGGGCTGTTTCCGGTCAGCCGCAGCACGCGGCCCTCATCGTCCAGCCGGATGCCCATATCCTCCAGCCGGTAGGCGGTGATGCGCGACAGTGCCGCCGCCCCGGCCATGCCGCGTGTGGCAAGTTCGGTGCCTTGCGCGGCTTCCAGCGGCAGCGAAACCGCGATCACCGCCCCGTCGCGGATCAGCGTCAGATCCAGACTGCCACGCGCCTGTGCCGCCTCCAGCGCGAAGGCCAGATCGCCGGGGTGGCGCAGCGCCTGCACACCAGCCGACAGCAGGATATCGCCGGGCAGCAGCCCCGCCGCCGATGCCAACCCGCCCGCCAGAACGCGGTCCAGCAACAGGCCCCCCGGTTCCAGCGCAAGGGCGGCAGCGATGCGGCGGTCGACGGCGCGCAGATGCAGGCCCAGATGGGGCAGGGTGGCATGGCTCTCGTTGATCATCGCGGGCACGATCCGGGCCAGATCGGCGGCGGCGATCGCATAGCCGATGCCGGTGTTCAGCCGTGAACCGTCCGCAATGCGGATATTCATTCCCACAAGCCGCCCTTCGGCATCGACCAGCGGCCCGCCCGAGGATCCGGGGTTGAGGGCGGCATCATGCTGGATCAGGTCCAGCGGCACGGATGGGGCAACCTGACGCGGCCGGGCCGAGATCATGCCCCGCGTCACCGTGAAATCCGCCTTAAGTGGCGCTCCAAGCGCCCAGACCGTCCCCCCGATATCCGTCTCTGCAAGGACCGGCGGCGGGGACAGTCCCACCCCCCGGGCCTTGACCGCGATCAGCGCGATGTCGCGCTGCGGGTCGCGGGCGATCACCTCGCCGATCTGTTCCTGCCCAAGATGGTCGGTCAGCCGCACCCGGTCAGCCCCGCGCAACACATGATCGGCGGTCACGGCAACCGATCCGTCCCCCCAAAGGAAGGCCGAACCAAGGAACCGGTCATGATTGTCGGCCGTGCGCAGCACATAAAGCGATTCAAGCGCCGAGGCGGGGCCGCGTTCGGCGGCGCTGGCCCCGCTGGCGGCCAGTACGGTCAGAAAGGCAAAGGCGGCCAGCACCGAAAGAACCGGGCGCAGCAGACGCGGCAGGGCAAGGTTCGGGGTCATCGTGGTGTCCTCCACTTGTCAGGTTGGCTTGATGGTATCGGGGGGCTTTGGAAGGGTCACATGACAAAAACCGTCATCTTGCGCGTGGTTGTTTACAGGGCTGCGGGGGGCTTTCTATTGTGGCTGGCGAAGGTCCGGCATCCGGGCCATGGAGTGTGCGCATGCAGGCCCGTTCCCCGTTGCCGATCCAGCCGCCGCAGCGACCCGTTGCCCGGTCGCTGCGCGCCGCTTGTGCCGCGCTGATGCTTTCGGCGCTTCTGATCCTGCCGCAACCCTTGCTGGCGGATCCTGCCCCGGCAAATCCCGGCCTGACCGATCTGCAGCGGATGGAGCTGTCGATGCGCCTGCACCGGGCGGGGCGGGCGGCGGGCGATGCGGTTCTGCTGCTGGCCGCCGCGCGGCTGCGGCAATCGGTGGCACCCCTGCGTGCCGCGGACTGGCCGGTGCTGCCGGAGGGGGATGCGATGGCGCATGGCGCCTCATCCCCGCTGAACGCGGCCGATATGCTGGCGCAGGCCCGCAGGCTTGCGGAAGGTCAGGACGCCCTGCTGGCGCTGATCGAGGATGCCGAGGCCGAACGCATGAAGGGCGTCGCCTCGGGACCGCTGCACCGGCTGGGCACCATCGCCCCGGATGCGCGCGACCGATACGAGGCGCTGCCCTTCCGGGGCGGCGAATATGCCGAGGTCTATGCCGAGGCGCAGGGCGGGGCCGATCTGCTGCTGACGGTACTGGATGCCGAAGGCCGGACCGTCTGTGCCGACAGCGACAATTCCGCGATTGCCTATTGCGGCTGGCGGCCTGAGCGTGCCGGCGAATTCACCATCATTCTGGAAAACCGGGGCGAAGGCGCCAGTTATGCCCTGATGACCAACTGACCCCGGCTGCCCGCCCCCGCCCGACCGCCCTGTCCAACTGATCCGACCGACTGGAGGACCATATGACGATACGCCGCCTGCTGTTTGCCACACCCCTTGCCCTTGCCTTGCTGCCGGGCCTGACGGGCCTTGCCCTTGCCCGCGAAAACCATGCGCTGCTGATCGGGGCCTCGACCTATCCCAAGCTTGAGGAACGGTTCTGGCTGCGCGGCCCGGCCAATGACATGCGGCTGGTCGCGACCTACCTGACAACACAGGCGCCGGTGCGCTTCGATCCGGGTAATGTGACCATCCTTGCCGACGGGGTGGAAGCGGCAGCGGGTGATCCGACCCTTGCCGCGATCCGCGCGGCCTTTGCCGGTCTGACCGAACGGGTGCAGCCGGGGGATTTCGTCTATCTGCATTTTTCGGGCCATGGCAGTCAGGCCCCGGCGAAAGACCCCGAGTCCGAGTTGAACGGGCTGGATGAGTTGTTCCTGCCGATGGATATCGGACCGTGGAGCGATACGGTCGGCACGGTGGAAAACGCATTGGTCGATGATGAGATCGGGCAGATGCTGGATGCGCTGCGCGCCAGGGGGGCCGATGTCTGGGCGGTGTTCGATGCCTGCCACAGCGGCACCGCAACCCGTGCCGCCCCTTCGGGCGATGAAGAGGTGCGGATGCGACAGTTGGCGCCCGAGGCGCTGGGCATTCCGACCGAGGCGCTGGACGCGGTGGCAAGCCGTGCGCTGCCGCAGCCCGAGGATCCCCGCGCAGCACCGGTCGCACCGGTTGTGACGCCCGTTGTCACCGCTGCCACCTCTGCTGCAGGCACTGTCGCGCCGGGCCGTCTGGTCGCGTTCTTTGCCGCACAAAGCGATGAGGTGACACCCGAAAAGCGCCTGCCCGCAGGCAAGCCGGGCCGCGTGCCGCAGGGGGTGTTCACCTATGCGCTGTTCGAGGCACTGGCCGAATATCCCGGTGCCACCTATGCCCAGATCGGGCAGGAGGTGCTGCGCAAATATGCGGTCAAGAACATGGCCCGATCCACCCCGCTGTTTGAGGGCGATCTGGATGCGGTGGTGTTTTCCGGCGATCCCGCGCCGCGTGTTGCGCAATGGCCCGCAACCCCCGATGACGCGGCGGGATTCACCCTTCCGGCAGGCAGTCTGCACGGGCTGGCGGCTGGCGCGCTGATGGCGGTGATGCCGGGGGCCGCCGCCCCGATGGAGGAGGCGCTGGGCTATGTCGCCCTGCGTGAGGTCGAGACCTTCACCGCCCGCGCCGAAGCGGTGGCGCATGAGGGCGTCACCCTGCCCGAAACGCTGCCGCGCGGGGTCTGGCTGCGCCGCATCGGCACGGATGTCGATTTCACCCTGACCGTGGCGCTGCCCGAACCGGGCAATGCGCCTGCAGACCGGCTGACGCAGGCGCTGGACAGTCTGCACGATGAGGCCGGACCGCGCCTTGCCTTTGTCGCGCCGGGGGATGCGGCCGATCTGCGCCTTGCCGTGATCCCCGACAGCCCCCGCCCCGATGCGATCTGGATCCTGCCCGCAACCGGGCTGGCCGAGGATCTGGGCCAGACGCCCTCGGTCGCGACCACGCACAAGACGGGCGAGGAACTGGCCGTCACGCTGGCCGATACGCTGATTCATATGGCCAAGGCGATCAATCTCCTGAAACTTGGGGCCGCGGTTTCCGGCAATGATCTGGCGGTTTCAGTCGATCTGATGACGCGCTCACCCGAGAACCGGACGCTGCGGGCGCTGGCCACGACGCCGGTGCCGCGCCTTGTTCCCGATGACGAGATTCATGTCGAGGCCGCCAATGACAACGCCTTTCCGGTGGATGTGAACGTCCTTTATGTCGGCTCGGATTACTCGGTGACGCATATGTTTGCCGGGCGGCTGGGGCCGGGGGACCGGCTGCGTCAGGGTTTGCTGCGCATCACGGATGAGGCCTTCGGGCGCGAC
The DNA here is from genome assembly GCF_016765775.1 of Szabonella alba. Taxonomy (GTDB): domain Bacteria; phylum Pseudomonadota; class Alphaproteobacteria; order Rhodobacterales; family Rhodobacteraceae; genus Szabonella; species Szabonella alba. The sequence continues at coordinate 646,314 of NZ_JAESVN010000001.1, forward strand.
CGGCTGGTGCTGGTCATGACCCCCGCCGCGACCCATTCGGCGGTGGAAAACCTGTCCTTCCTGTCGCAGGACGCGGTCGAGGTCACCCGTGCCGCTGGGGCGGTGGCCCAGACGGCGCGGCCCGGTCTGGCCGGTGCGTTGTTCGAGGCCGGGTTTGGCCAGACCACCCGCGCGGCGGCCAGCCTGATGGATGAGGAGGAGGAGGCGGGCGGTCCGGCGCCGATGATCCTGCAATTCGATCTGGATACGGTCTCGGCCGACTGACAGTCGGGTTTGGCCCTAGGGCCGGTCGGTCCTGCCTGTTCTGCAGGCGGCAGGGCCGACCGACCGCGAGGGTCAGGCGCCTATCGGGCAGACAGACCTTGCGCCAGCCGCATCAGGCTGATGGCCTCGGCGCGATAGCCGAATTCATCCGCGCCCCGGCCCTCCAGCGCCAGCGCGATGGCTTGCGTCCAGCCCCAATCCCCCAGATAGGTGGCCCCGGTCAGCAATTGTCCGAAGCCCGCAATCGCGGCGGCAAAGCGCGCCTCGGGATCGGGTTCCCCGCTGCCCGGCAGGATCGGCGCTTCGATCAGCGCCGATTGGGTTTCCCCCGGGGCCTTGTAGCGCAGGCGCAGAAACCCCAGTTCATCCGAGGTTTCGGCCACCGGTTCCGCCACCTGATAGCGCAGGGGCGGCAGGCGCAGGGCGGGGCTGTCGGGGGCGGTCACCTCATAAAGTGCCGTCACCGAATGGCCTGCGCCGATTTCCCCCGCATCAACGCGGTCATTGTTGAAATCCTCCCGCGCCAGCATCCGGGTTTCATAGCCGATCAGCCGGTATTCCGCGACTTCTGCCGGGTTCCATTCGACCTGTATCTTCACATCATCGGCGATGGAAAACAGTGCGCCTGACAACTGGTCCACCAGAACCTTGCGCGCCTCTTGCAGCGTGTCGATATAGGCGGCCTGCCCGTTGCCGTTCTGCGCCAGTGCCTGCATCGTGGCATCATCGAGATTGCCGCGCCCGAAGCCCAGAACCGACAAATAGATGCCGCTGTCCCTTTCCCGCGCGATCTGGTCGCGCAGCGCATCCGGGCCGGATGCGCCGACGTTGAAATCGCCATCCGTCGCCAGCAGCACGCGCGACACTTCCCCCGCGCCGGTCATGCGCCGCGCGGTGCGATAGGCCAGATCCAGCCCCTGCGCGCCTGCGGTCGATCCGCCCGCCTCCAGCCGGTCAAGGGCGGCAAGGATCGTCTCGCGCTCTTCGGCGCGGGTGGGGGGCAGCACCTCACCGGCGGAACCGGCATAGGCGACCATGGCGACCTGATCCTCGGGGCGCAGTTGCGGCAGCAAAAGACGCAGCGACTGTTTCAGAAGCGGCAGCCTGTCCGGCCCCTGCATCGACCCGGATGTGTCGACCAGCAGCACAAGGTTCAGGGGCGGGCGGTCGGCAATCGCGGGCAGGCGGCCCTGCAACCCGATCCGCACCAACCGCGTATCGGCATTCCACGGCGTTTCCATCACCGCGACCGAGGCATGGAACGGCGCCTCTCCCTCGGCCGGGGCGGGGTAATCATAGGGAAAATAATTCACCATCTCCTCGATCCGCACCGCATCGGCCGGGGGCAGGGCACCGGCCATCAGCGATCGCCGGATCACGGCGTATGAGGCCGTATCGACATCGACCGAGAAGGTGGACACGGGGTCCTCCACCGTCACCCGGACGGGGTTCGCCGCCGCATTGGCAAAGCTGTCGCGATCCTCGGGCACAAGGCGCGCGGGCAGATCGGTCGGGGCCGGGGTGACCGACCCGACCACCGCCACACCGGGCATTACGGCCTTGGGCGAGGCATCGCCCTGCACGCGGCTGCGCGCGGCGGGGGCGGGCGGTGCCGGGGCGGGCGGCGGCGGGGCCGCTTCCATCTGCGGTGCGGCCAGCATATCGGCATCCGCAGCCGAGGGCGGCAGCACGGTTTCGATATCGCGGCCGGGTGGCGCGCTTTCGGGGGCCATCAGGGTCTCGGCGGTGGGGGGGGTAACAGGGGGGGCTGGATTCGTGCCCGCCCTTATTTGCGGGCCGTCGGATTGTGGGTTCTCGGATTGAAATCCCTCAGGCGTGGTTTCCCCGACTGTCAGGCCGGGCGGCATGACCGGGCCGGGATTTGTGCCGATCATGGGCAGCAGGACGAAAAGACCGACCCCCAAAGCGGCGGCAGAGGTGGTTGCGGCAAGCACGGGGCGAAAGGCAAGATTGGACAACATGGTGCGAACTCCGGTCAGAAATCCCGCCCCCGAAACCGGGCGGTCCTGACTGGAACGCATCTGCGCGCCCGATCCTTGGGCGTCTGCCTGCGGCAAGGCGTCAAATGCGGCCAGTGCTGCCGCCATGGCCCGGTCGCGCGCGCCATCCGGAGCGGGCGGGGTGGCGGCAAGCAGGCCGCGCTGCAGCCTGTCCAGATCGCTGTCCTTCTGGTCGCGGGTCATGGCATGGCCTCCTGCCGCGCAATCGCGCGCAGCCGTTTCTTCACTTCCGACATCCGCCAGGCAATCGTGCCCTCGGACAGGCCCAGAACGGCGGCGGCCTCGGCCTGTGTCATGTCTTCCTCCACCGTCAGGGCCAGCGTGTCGCGCAATTCCTCAGGCAGCATCGCCATCGCCGCCCGCAGCCAGTCCTGTGCGGCACTGGCCTCGGACAGATCGGCCTGACGGTTCACCTCCCAGTCGCCCCAGCCAATGGCGGCACGGCTGGCGGCCCCCGTCCGGCGGCGGCGGTCATGGGCGGCATTCACCGCAACCCGGTAAAGCCATGTGGTGAACCGCGCCTCGGCCCGCCAGTGGCGCAGCTTGGCGGGCAGGGCCAGGCAGATATCCTGCGCCAGATCCTCGGCTTCGGCCCGGTCCCCGGTCAGCCGCCAGCAAAGGCGATAGAGCCGGTCGTAATGCCGCGCCAGCAGCCCCGCGAACGCATCGCGGTCACCGCGCGCGGCGGCAAGGGCAAGGGTGTCATCTGCGGTTTCCATCAGCATCACGATATTTGAGACGCGCCCCGGTGCGCAATCCTTGGCGCGATGACACAGAAAATCTGCCTCATGTTCCAGTCGTCGGAAAAGGCAATGGCAGGAAGGTGGGTCAGGGGGTGGCGGGAGTGCGAAAGCGCGGCGCGTTCAGGTCCCGCCCTTGGGGCTGTCCCCGAGGCTGTCGCCGAGACTATCCTTGGGGGGGTCTTCGGTGGCCGCCGGTTCGGGTAAGGGAAAGCGGCCATTCGGCCCCGCGGCGGCGGGCAGCGTGCCCCAGACCGAGACATGCAGATCGGCCTTGCCGTCCGGGGCCAGATGTTCGGGTGTGATCCCCACGATGCGCACCCGCAGACTGCCGCGCCGCGCCAGAAGGGGGGCCACAAGCGCCGCCGCTGCCGGACCAAGACAGCCGATCGTGCCCTGTTCCCGGCGGCTGAGAAACAGGAATCGCCGCCGGATCTGTGCCGCAACCCCGATCCGGCCATCCGTGGTTTCGAACAGTTCCGCCGCATCCCCGATGGAAAGACCGGTCCGGTTGATCCCCTGCCGCAGCCCGTAGACCGGGGCCTTGTGAAGGATGGGTTGTAGGAAATCCTGCATCGCGATGCCCTTTTCGGCAATTCTGTTGGCCCCATGGTCATCGCATGGCCCCGGATCGCAAGCCCCGCCGGGTTCCTTCCGGCCTGGACTGGCCGATCCCCGCCGAGGGGTCGTGCCGCAGTCGGCGGGGATCAGCCGCCGGGCTGCAGGGCCGATGCGAAATGGGGCGGATCGCCCGCCCCCGATGCCCCGTCCGGTCCTATCCCGGGCCGCAGGTCAGACCAGCAGCGCCTCCATCAGCGCATGCGCCCCGGCAAGGCTTTCCAGCCCGCCCGTGCGGCCCGACTGGCGGGCAAAGGCATAGATCGCCTCATGCGTACGCGGACCGAAGGCCCCGTCGATGGCGCCGCCGTAATAGCCATAGGCGGCCAGCCTGCGCTGGATCGCCTGACGCCGGGCGGGGCTGTAGCTGTTGAAGGCCCTTGCGCTGGCAGTCTGGTAAAGCCCCGAACTGACCGGCGGCTCTGCCCCCACGACCCGGCCCCGGCGGGGGCCGTAATCCTGCGCGCGCGGCCGGTCATGGTCGCGGTAGCGCGGCTGACCGTGATCCTGATAGCGCGGCGGCGGGTTATAGTGCGGCACCACCTGCTGCGGCGTGGCCGCGCGGGCCTGACGCTTGCGCTGGTCCAGAATGATTGCCCCGACAATCGCGGCAGCGGCGGCACCTTTCAGGAAATTGCGTTCATTCTTGCCAAGCGCATGGGCGGGCGCGACGGGGGTGGCGATCAGGGCCAGACCGGCAATCGCGGCGGCAATTGTGGTGCGGAACATGGGCAGCATGTCTTGTCCTTTCGATGGGCGCCCGGTGTTTCGGGTCGCAATGGACCAGAGATGGCCCGTAGCACTACGATAGGCAAAAACCGCCGCACGCTATCGAATAGCAAAAGGAATTTCAAAGACTTGGTGCCGCTCCTTTCATCTTGGAAAAAATACCTCACTGGGGGTCCGGGGGGCCTGAAGCCCCCCGGCCTTGGCCACAGTGGCGCAGCCAGACGCAGGGTCAGACGCGCGCTCAGACACTGAGGCAGATGTATTTCATCTCCAGGAAGTCCTCCATCCCGTGATGCGACCCTTCCCGGCCCAGACCAGATTGCTTCACACCGCCGAACGGGGCCACCTCGGTCGAGATCAGCCCGGTATTCACGCCGACGATGCCGTATTCCAGCCCTTCCTGCACTCGCGTCACCCGCCCGATATCGCGGGCATAGAAATAGGCGGCAAGGCCGAAGATCGTGTCATTGGCCCGGGCGATCACCTCCTCCTCGGTCGAGAACCGGAACAGCGGCGCCATCGGGCCGAAGGTCTCTTCATTGGTCACGGCCATATCCTGCGTCACATCGGTCAGGATGGTGGGCTGGAAATAGCTTCCGCCCCGTTCATGACGCGCCCCGCCCATCATGACCTTGGCGCCCTTGGCCTTGGCATCGGCGATATGGTCCTCGACCTTCTCGACCGCTGCCATATTGATCAGCGGGCCGAAATCCACCGCCTCGGTCAGGCCGTCGCCGACCTTGGTTTTTGCGACCGCCTCGGCCAGCTTGGCCGAAAAGGCGTCATAGACGGCGTCCTGCACATAGATCCGGTTCGCGCAGACGCAGGTCTGGCCGTTATTGCGGAACTTCGAGGCCATGGCGCCCTGCACCGCCGCATCCAGATCGGCATCGTCAAAGACGATGAAGGGCGCGTTGCCGCCAAGTTCCATCGAGCATTTCATCACCTGATCGGCGGCTTGCCGCAGCAGGATGCGCCCGACCTCGGTCGAACCGGTGAAGGTCAGTTTGCGCACGGCCGGGTTCTCGCAGAATTCCTTGCCGATATCCGAGGACTTCTTCGATGTAATGACCGAAAAGATACCCGCAGGCAGGCCCGCGCGTTCCGCCAATACCGCGATGGCCAGCGCCGAAAGCGGGGTTTCGGCGGCGGGGCGGGCGACAAAGCCGCAGCCTGCAGCAAGGGCCGGGCCGCATTTGCGGGTGATCATCGCATTGGGAAAGTTCCAGGGCGTGATTGACCCGACAACCCCGATCGGCTGTTTCAGCACGGTGATGCGCTTGTCGGGCTGATGGCCGGGAATGGTCTCGCCATAAACCCGCTTGGCCTCTTCGGCGAACCATTCGATGAAGGCCGCGCCATAGGCAATTTCACCCTTCGCCTCGGCCAGCGGCTTGCCCATTTCGGCGGTCAGGATCGCGCCCAGATCGTCCTGCGCCTCCATCATCAGATTGAACCATTTGCGCAGGATATTGGCGCGCTCCTTAGCTGTGCGCGCGGCCCAGCCTTTCATCGCGGTCTCGGCGGCGGCAATGGCGCGGGCGGTTTCGGCGCGGCCCAGATCGGGCACGCTGCAGATCACGTCGCCGCGTGCGGGATTGGTCACTGCAAAGGTCGTGCCATCATCGGCGTCGATCCATTCGCCTGCGACATAGGCTTTGGTCGCCAGCAGCGTCGGGTCCTTGAGCAGTGACTTGAGATCGGTCACGGTGTCGAGCATTGAGTATCCTCCGGTAAGATTGGCGCAATGCAATCACGCCAGCCCGGGGAAGTCCAGAAAGGGGAACGGGGATGAATATAGACCGCGCTTATATGAACGGTGCCTTCATCGCGGGGGCCGATGCCTATCCGCCCCGGTGGGAGGCGAAGGCTGCGGCCTTCCGGCAAGGCTTGGGCAAGCGGGCAGAGACCGGCATCGCCTATGGGTCCGGCGCGCGGCAGGCCTATGATCTGTTCCGCCCCGAGGGGACAGCGCGGGGGCTGATGGTCTTCATCCATGGCGGCTACTGGATCCGGTTTGACCGCTCGATGTGGTCGCATCTCGCCGCCGGGGCGCTGGCGCGGGGATGGGCCTGTGCGATGCCCTCCTACACGCTGGCCCCGGAGGCGCGGATCCGCGAGATGGGGCAGGAGATGGTAACGATGCTGGCCCATGCCGGGGCCGCCGTTCCGGGGCCGCTGGTGGTGACGGGACATTCGGCAGGCGGGCATCTGGCCGCGCGCATGGCCTGTGCCGATATCGCGGTTGCCGGGCTGCGCCGGGTGGTGCCGATTTCACCGCTGACCGATCTGGAACCGCTGTCGCAAACCGCGATGCAGGCGCAGTTGCAGCTTGATGCCGCCGAGATTGCCAGCGAAAGCCCCGCGCGCCTGAACCTGCGCACCGGGGTCGAGGCGCATATCCGTGTCGGCGGGCAGGAGCGCCCGGCCTTTCTGTGGCACGCAAGACTGCTGGCCGAGGAATGGAATTGTGATTGGTCGGTCGCGCCCGGCCTGCATCATTTCGATGTGATCGACGCGCTGGAGGATCCCGACAGCGAGTTGACGGAGATCCTGCTGGGCGGGTTTTAGCGGATTGCAAAAATAGCCGTTCGGGGGTGCAGGAAGCGGAGCGTCATGCCAGACTGCGCGGTAGTTATGACTGTTTCAGGCGGACGAGGAAAAGCACCGCTTTTCCCCGCCTGCAGCGCAAACTTCACCCCGGGACCGTCAGCCAGAAGCGATGACAGAGGCCAGCGCCCGCCCGGGCGGGCGCTGTCCGGCGGCCTTTGGGGCCACCGGACGAAAAGCGGCCACCGCTGCGCTTGACCGGGGTGATGGCCGTTACCATTGGACGATCCGGAGAGGTCTCCTGTTCTGAATATGTCGCGACGGGTTGCGGCACTTTTGTCGGCAACCTGTTGGTCCGCCAGACAGCGCCCGCCCGTCCCGAAGGCTGGCGATGTCCTTTGCTGTCGTTTTCAGCAGGCGGTCATTGGCAAGCGCCGGGGCGCCTTGCCTTCAGCCCCTGAAGGCAAGGCGAGCGGTGGCCCAGCTTGCAAGGGCCAACCCCGCTGCACCCAGAAGGAACAATCCGAACCCGGCAGCCGGCGCGGGCAGCGCGGTGATCCCCGGCATCAGCGCCGACCAGAAGCCCGGCAGCGCCCCGGTCACCACCGCAGCCCCCAGCGTCACGGCAAAGAGCAGCACCATGCCAAGCGCCGCGCCTGCCAGCAGGTGCCGTGCGGGCCGCGCCTCGGGCCGCTGTATCCGGGCGGCGCGGCGCAGGGCGCGCAGCCGCTTGCCGATATCCATCTGGATCGCCAGCACCGCAGGCACCAGCACCAGCACCAGCACCATGCCGAAGCCCAGACCATAGACCAGCGTGATGACGGTGGGTTTCAGGAACTCTGCCTGACTGGAGCGTTCATAGAGCAGCGGCGCCAGACCCAGCACCGTGGTCAGTGTCGTCAGCAGCACCGGGCGCAGCCGGTCGCGGACCGCTGCCACGATGGCGGGGTAAAGCCCGCGCCTTGCGGAATATTCGTCGATCGTCGTGATCAGAACGATGGAATCGTTGATGATGATGCCAGTCATGCCGATCAGCCCCACGACCGAGAACAGCGACAGCGGAACATCCCACCACAGATGCCCCCAAAGCGCCCCCGTCAGGCCGAAGGGGATGACGGACATGACGACGAAGGGCCGTGACCAGCTGGCAAAGACCCATGCCAGCACGAGATAGATGCCCAGAAGGCACAGGATCAGCCCAAGCTGCGCATCGCCCAGAAAATCGCGCTGCTGTTCGGCAAGGCCGCGTTCGCGCGTGGTGACACCGTAATCGGCCTCGATCCGGGGCAGGATCTCTTCGACAAGGGCGCGCTGCACCTCGGCGGCGCGGGCCGGATCATCCTCGGACACATCGCCGGTGACCGAAACAATGCGCAACCCGTTCTCGCGCCGGATGGTGGAAAAGCCTGACCTGCTTTCGACCGTCACCACATCGGCCAGCGGCACGTAGGTCCGTGCGGCGACGCGAATCAGGGTGGATTCAAGGAAATCGGCGGTCAGTTCCGTCTCGGGCAGTTCGACCCGGATCGTGGCCGAACGCGGACCCTCGGCAAAGGTCGCGGCCTCGATCCCGTTCAGCCGGTCGCGCAGCGTGCGGCCCAGATCCTCCATCGACAGGCCAAGCGCATGGCCCTGCGGTGTCAGGTTGAGGATCAGCTCTTCCTTGTCATAGGCAAGGCTGTCCTCCAGCGCCGAAACCTCGGGATAGGCCGCCAATGCGGTTTTCATCGCCTCGGCGGCGGCTTTCAGCGTTTCGGCATCCCCGCCCGCCAGATCGACCGACAGCGCATCGCCGCCCGGGCCGAAGCGCCCACCCCGGAAGCTGAGTTCTTCCAGCAGAGGATGGGGGCGCACCTCCTCCTGCAGGGCCGAGACGAAAACCGCCGAGGAATAGGGACGGAAATCAGGATCGACAAGATCGATGGAAATGCCGCCCAGCAGATCGGCATCCTTGTTTTCCGCGCTGGCCAGTCCGCGCCCCGCCCCGCCGCCGATCTCGGCCAGCGCGAAAAGGACCGGATTGCTGCCATGTTCGGTCTCAAGCCGGGCCGCAACCGTCTCGGTCGCGCGCTGCATCTCGCGCATCATGGCAAGACTGTCCTCGCGCGTCGCCCCCGGCAGCATGGCGAAATTGCCGTTGACCGAGGCCTGTTCCGGCCCGCTGAAGAACCGGAACTGCAGATCGCCGCGCAGGAAACTGGCGGCCTGTAGCGACAACAGCAGCACCGCCAGCGCCAGCACCACATAGCGCCCGGCCAGAACGGCGCGGGTAAAGGGGGCCATGATGTGCCGCGTGAACCATCCCAACCCGCGATTGACCTGCCGTGAGGGCCAGTCATACCACGCCTCGCGCGCCGAGGCCGCCAGCGCATGGCCCATATGGTTGGGCAGGATCAGGAAGCATTCGACAAGGCTGGCCAGCAGAACCGCGATCACGGTGAAGGGGATATCGGCGATCATCTCGCCAAAGCGGCCGCCGACCACTGTCAGCCCGGCAAAGGCGATCACCGTGGTCAGGGTCGAGGCGATGACCGGCATCGACATCCGCCGCGCCGCGCGTTCGGCGGCCACCATGGGCGGTTCCTTCAGATGGCGCGCCCGGAAATCGGCATGTTCGCCCACCACGATGGCATCATCGACGATGATCCCCAGCGTGATGATCAGCGCGAAAAGCGAGATCATGTTGAGCGTGAGGCCGAAAGCATACATCACCCCGATGGCCGCCAGCAATGCGACCGGAATGCCCGCCGCCACCCAGAAGGCCGTGCGCGCGTTCAGAAACAGAAACAGCAGCACCACCACCAGACCCAGCCCCATCAGCGCATTGTCCAGCAGCAGCGCCAGACGCCCCGAGATCTGTTCGGCCCGGGCGCGGACCAGTTCGATCTGCATTTCCGGGGGCAGCGAGGGCAGCATTTCTGCGACAACCCGTTCCACATCGGCCTGCATGCGGATCGCATCGCCGGTGTCGTTGCGGTCCACCCGGACGGTCATCGCCGGAAAGGGGCCGACAAAGGTGGCTTGCCCCCGGTCGGCGGCCTCGGCCCGGACATCGGCCAGATCGCCGACGGTCAGGCGCTCACCCTCCACCCCCTGCCGCAGCACCAGTGCCGCGATGGCCTCGGGGCTGCGCGCCTCGGTGCCGGTGCGGACCCGGGCAGTCCCGGCGCCCACATCCCCGGCAGGGGAGGTCTGCACCGCCGAGGAGATGGCCTGCGCCACCTCGGACAGGGTCACGTCATGGCGGATCAGCGCAACCGAGGGGATTTCGACCAGAATCTGCGGATCGGCCAGCCCGCGGATCGTGGTGCGGGTGATGCCTTCGGCGAAAAGACGCGTCACGAATTCATCGGCAAAACGGCCCAGCTGATCCAGCGAGACCGGCCCCGAGATCACCACATCCGTCACCTGATCGCGCCATGCGCTGCGGCGCACGACCGGGTCTTCGGCCTCGGCAGGCAGGTTGTTCACCGAATCCACCGCTGCCTGCACATCCTCGGCGGCCTGCATCAGGTCATGGCCGGGCTCAAAGCTCAGCGAAAGGCGGGCCGAACCTTCCGAGGCGCGCGAGGTCGCATCCGTCACCCCGTCCACGGTCAGCAGCGCGGGTTCCAGTACCTGCACGATCCCCCGGTCCACATCCTCGGCCCCCGCACCCGACCAGGCGACCGAGACCGAGATTTCCGAGATGACCACATCGGGAAAGAACTGCGCCCGGATCCGGGTCGAGGCGGCCAGCCCCGCGACGATCATCAGCACCAGAAGCAGATTGGCCAATGTCCGGTGGCGGGTGAAATAGGACAGGATGCCGCCTTCGGGGCGGTCCTCTCCGGGCCCTTCACTGCTGGACCGGTCACTGCTGGGCTGGTTGCTGGCCGACGGGGGGCCGTTCGGGTGATCGTGCACGGGAGGCGTCACAGGTCAGCCCCCCATCCGGCTTTCCAGCCGCTCGATCATGCGGGCGGGCACTTCTGGTTCGGCGAGTTGCGCAAGGATGCGGGCGCGGGCCTCGGGCGGGATGCGCGACAGGCCCTCGACATGGGCGATCAGCCGGGCGCGGCGGTCCTCGGTCAGGGTCATCATGGCCGGGGCGGCATCGGTCGCGGCCATGCGCGCGGGTGCGCCCGGGGCGTCCTGCGCCGTGTCCCCGGGCGTGCCGGGTGCCGCCTCGGGGCGCACGGGGCGCACCTTGATACCGGCCCCCAAGAGGGGCGAGCGTTCGGTGACGATCTCGCGCCCGGCAATCGCTGCGGCCTCGATCACGACATGGTCATCCTGACGGCGGATCAGCGTGACCGGCAGTTCCTCCAGCCGGTCCTCATTGCCTAGGGCCAGAACGGTGCCGCGCTGGCCAAGTGCGGTTGCAGGCAGGATCACGACCCCGTCCAGCAGCGGTTCGGCCACGCGGACGGTGACGAAATCGCCCGGACGAAAGCCGCCCGCCGCCTCAAGCGTCGCATAGACCAGCCGTCCGGTCTGGCCTTCGCCCACGGCCGCCCCCGCCCGGTCCAGCCGTCCCCGGGCCAGAATCTCGGTGCCCGCAATATCAAGGCCGACCGACAGTTCGGCGTCGATCAGGGCACCATCGGCCCCGATCAACCGCCCGAACTGGGTGGTCGAAAGGCGGAATGCCACCTCCATCGCGGTCGGGTCGATCAACTGGCCCAAAGCCTCATTGGCGCCCAGAATCCGGCCCTGCACGACGGAAACGCCCGACAGCACCCCGTCGAACGCGGCGTGAAGCCGGGTCTCGCGCAGCGCGCGTTCCGTCTCGGACAGCGCGATCTGCGCGCGGGTCAGCGCGGTTGCCGACTGGTCCACCCGCGCCTCGGCGGCATTCAGGGCCGATGCGCGTGACAATGTGGATTGCCGGGCCGAGGACAAGGCCAGGGCTGCGGTTTCAACCGTGGCCTCGGACCCCGCGCCGCGCACAAGGATTTCCCGCTGTCGTTCAAGGGCTTGCCGTCGCAGGGTTTCCTGTTCCTCGGCCGCCACAAGATCGTCGCGCGCAAGGGTCAGCGCGCGCGCGGCATCGCGGGTTTCGGCCTCGGCATTGGCCAGATCGACCTCTGCCAGATCCAGCGCCGCCTGCGCATCCGACGGATCCAGCCGCACCAGCAATTCCCCCGCCTGCACCGTGGCGCCATCGCGGAAACCGGGGGAAAGCTCCAGCACCTCGCCGCCGCGCGGCGCGCGCAGTTCCAGCGTGCGTGAGGACCGAATTTCCCCGAAGGCCAGCGTGACCGGGGCGAAATCCACCGGGGTTGCGGTCATCAGATTGGCGGTGAAGACGCGTTCGCGGGCGGGCATGGCCGGTCCGCCGCCCTCAAGCCTTGTCTGAACCGCATCGGTCAGCACTCGCCCGGACAGTGCCAGCAACCCCAGCGTCAGCGCCAGCAGGAAAAGCCCGCCAAGAGAGCGTGTCAGAAACCGCATCACATGCCTCGCATCACTGTCTGGTCCCCGTTCATGGGTCTTGAAGCCGATATAGGACGAATGCGCGCCGGGGGCATACGTTCTGCATCATTTACGCAGGAGCGGGGCATTTCCGTCGCGGCAGTCTGCAATCCGACCCTCCGGGGTGATTTCCGGAACGATGATCTGCTGACCGAGCGTGCAGGGGGGCGCTGCCCCCCTCTTTGGCTGCGCCAAATTCACCCCCCGGATATTTGGAGACAGAAAAAGGCAGGGAGGGGTGCAACGCGACAACCCGGAAAGACGCGTCACTTCCGGCGATGATGTTCGTCGAGCCGGGGGAAGATCTCGACGAAATTGCAGGGGCGGTGGCGGTAATCAAGCTGCCAGCGCAGAATCTCGTCCCAGGCATCGCGGCAGGCGCCGGGACTGCCGGGCAGGGCAAACAGATAGGTGCCCTGCGCCACCCCGCCCGTGGCGCGGCTTTGCACCGCCGAGGTGCCGATCTTCTGCATCGAGACCATGGTGAAGACGGTGCCGAAGGCCTCGATCTCCTTTTCATAGACATCGCGATGCGCCTCGACCGTCACATCGCGCCCGGTCAGCCCGGTGCCGCCGGTCGACAGGATCACATCCACATCCGGATCAGCGCACCAGTCGCGCAGGCGTGCGGCGATCACGGCGCGGTCATCTGTCACGATGGCGCGGGCGGCAAGGACATGGCCCGCAGCGGTCAGCCGGTCAACCAGCGTATCGCCCGAGCGGTCATCGGCAGGGCCGCGCGTGTCCGAAACGGTCAGCACCGCGATGCGGACGGGAATGAAGTCGCGGCTGTCATCAATTCGGGACATCTGTAAAATCTCCGGTTGTCAGGCGCGGGTCATCAAGGCAAGGCGCAGGGCCAGCAGGCTGAAAATCCCCGCCGTCGCAATGCCAAGAACCCGCGCCGCGCGGGCCGAGGCAAGGCGGCTGCCGAAGCGTCCTGCGGTCAGCCCGACCGCCGAATTGACGATCATGCCGCCCAGCCCGAGGATCGCCCCCAGCATCACGAATTGCAGCACCGGCTGGCCGCGTGCGGGATCGACGAATTGCGGCACGAAGGCCAGCACGAACAGGATCACCTTGGGATTGGCAAGATTGACAAGGAACCCGTCGCGAAAGGCCCCCAGTGGCGAAAGCGGGCGGCGGCGGTCGGGTGTTGCGCCGCCGGATCGCAGCGCGGAGACGGCGAGCCACAGCAGATAGGCCACCCCGATCCAGCGGATCACGTCGAACAGCACCGGCTGGGTCGCCAGCACCGCGCCAAGTCCCGCAGCGGCAAGGCCGATATGGACGAAACAGCCCGCCGTGATGCCCGCCGCCGCCCCGATGGCCGCCCCGGCCCCGCCACGCAGACCCTGACCCAGCGTGAACATCATATCGGCCCCGGGCGTCAGGTTCAGCGCCAGCGCCGCCGGAACGAAGGTCAGCACAGTCAGCAGATCCAGCGGAAAGGACATGGTGGCAACCTTTGTCAGGGGGCAGGTATCAGGAGTTCAGGTATCAGGAGTTCAGGTATCAGGGTGGTCAGATATCAGGCTGGTCAGGCAAGACTGTCCAGCCTTGCGCGGATTTCAAGCAGATCGGCCCATGCCTCGCGCTTGGCGGCGGGTTCGTGCAGCAGATAGGACGGATGGGTGATCGGCATCAGCGGATGCCCCCGCCAGTCCTGCCACTGGCCGCGCAGCCGCAGGATGCCGCGCTGACCCAGCAGGGCCGCGCAGGCGGTATTTCCGGTTGCGATCAGCAGGCGGGGGCGGGCCAGTTCGATATGGCGCGCCAGAAAAGGGCGCATCATCGCGATTTCCTCGGGTGACGGATCGCGGTTGCCCGGCGGGCGCCATGGCATCGTGTTTGTGATGTAGAGCGCGCGGGCCGGGTCGGTTTCCTGTCGCGACAGGCCGATGGCCGCAAAGATCCGGTCCAGCATCTGTCCGGCCGGTCCGACAAAGGGGCGGCCGCTGCGGTCTTCCTCGCGGCCCGGGGCCTCCCCCACGATCATCACATGCGCGCCGGGCAGGCCATCGGCAAAGACAAGATTGCGCGCGCCCAGCTTCAGCTCGCACAGATCGAAAGCCGCCATCGCCTCACGCAGCGCGGGCAGGTCGGGGGCGGCGGCGGCGGCTCGGGCGGCACTGTCCTCGGGCGGCTCGGCTGGGGCGGGGGGCGTTTGCGACGCAGAGGGTTGACGCCCCGGCCTCGCCGCGGCCCTGTCGGGCTGGGCGGCACTGCGCGGCGTCTCAAGCCGCTCGGGCAGGGCATAGGCGTCACAGGGCGTGTCCCCGATCACCTCGGTCACGCCAAGCTCGGCCTGCCAGACCAGTGCCGCCAACGCGCCATGCCAGTCCAGCCCGCCAGCCTCTGCCGCCTGTTCGATTCCCGTCACCTGTTCCATGGCACAAGGCTAGGCGCAGGCCCGGGGCGGGGCAATGCGATTTCGTTCGCGCCCGGGGCGCCGGGTTCGTTCGCACCGGACGCGCCGGGCGATTCCGGCCCCGCTTTGCGGCGGGGGATCGCCGCCGGGGCCGAATTGGCGATTGCCCCGCGCGGATGGCTTTGCGATAAGCCTCCTCGCCAACCGGACCGGAGCAGACATGAGCTTTCGCGCGCGCCACCTTCTGGGCATCCAGCACCTTGCCCCCGATGAAATCCGCAGCGTGCTTGATCTGGCGGAACGCTATGTCGATCTGAACCGCCGCACCGTGAAGCAATCCGATGCGCTGGCGGGGATGACGCAGATCAACATGTTCTTTGAGAACTCGACCCGCACACAGGCGAGTTTCGAACTGGCCGGAAAACGGCTGGGCGCGGATGTGATGAACATGGCCGTCGCACAATCCAGCGTGAAGAAGGGCGAAACCCTGATCGACACCGCGCTGACGCTGAACGCGATGCATCCCGATCTGCTGGTGGTGCGGCACGGATCATCCGGCGCGGTCAACCTTCTGGCCGAAAAGGTGAATTGCGCGGTTCTGAATGCGGGCGACGGGCGGCATGAACATCCCACGCAGGCGCTGCTGGATGCGCTGACCATCCGCCGCGCCAAGGGCCGCATCCAGCGGCTGACCGTCGCGATCTGCGGCGATATCGCCCATAGCCGGGTCGCGCGGTCGAACCTGATCCTGCTGGGCAAGATGGAAAACCGCATCCGCCTGATCGCGCCGCCGACGCTGATGCCTTCGGGCGTCGATGAATTCGGGGCCGAGGTGTTTGACGACATGAAGGCGGGGCTGGAAGGTGCGGATGTGGTGATGATGCTGCGCCTGCAGCGTGAACGGATGGATGGCGGTTTCATCCCCTCGGAACGCGAATATTTCCACCGCTACGGGCTGGATGCCGAGAAACTGGCCCATGCCAAACCCGATGCCATCGTCATGCATCCCGGCCCGATGAACCGCGGGGTCGAGATCGACGGCACCCTTGCCGATGATATCAACCGCTCCGTCATTCAGGATCAGGTGGAAATGGGTGTGGCCGTGCGCATGGCCTGCATGGACCTGCTGGCGCGCAACCTGCGGGCCGAACGCGGCGCGAAGGCGGCGGGGGACATCTATGTCTGAGAGCCGGGCAAACGCGTTTCGTGACGGGGCCGCAGTCTGATGGAGAAGCCGATGACGCTGTTTCTGGAAAACGCGCGGGTGATCGACCCCGAGGCGGGGGAGATCCGCGAGGCCAATGTCATTCTGGACAATGGCCTGATCGCGGCAATTGGCGATGCCTCCGCCCCCATGGATGCCCGGATCATAGATTGCGGCGGCAAGTACCTTGCCCCCGGCATTGTCGATATCGGTGTGAAGATCGGTGAGCCCGGTGAGCGGCACCGCGAATCCTTCCGCTCGGCGGGGCTGGCGGCGGCGGCGGGCGGGGTGACGACCATCATCGCGCGGCCCGATACAGTGCCTGCCATCGACACGCCCGAAGTGCTGGAATTCGTGACGCGCCGCGCGTTGGAATCCTCCCCCGTCCGCATCCGCCACATGGCCGCGCTGACCAAGGGCCGGGCCGGGCGCGAAATGACCGAAATCGGATTTCTGCTGGATGCGGGTGCTGTGGCCTTCACCGATGGCGATCATGTCGTGACCGATACCAAGGTTCTGAGCCGCGCGCTGACCTATGCGCGCAGTCTGGGCGCGCTGGTGATCGGCCATCCGCAAGACCCCGGACTGTCGGCGGGTGCTGCGGTTACATCGGGCAAGTTCGCCTCGCTGATGGGGCTGCCCGGCGTGCATCCGATGGCGGAACGGATCGGGCTGGACCGCGATCTCGGGCTGATCGAGATGACCGGCGCGCGCTATCATGCAGATCAGATCACCACCGCGCGCAGCCTTCCGACGCTGCAGCGGGCCAAGGCCAACGGTCTGCCGGTGACGGCGGGTGTCTCGATCCACCATCTGACGCTGAACGAACTGGATGTGGGCGACTATCGCAGTTTCTTCAAGCTGTCCCCGCCCTTGCGATCAGAAGAGGACCGGCTGGCCGTGGTTGCCGCCGTCGCCGAAGGGCTGATCGACGTGATCTCATCCATGCACACCCCCGCCGATGAGGAAAGCAAGCGCCTGCCTTTCGAAGAGGCGCAGGCGGGCGCGGTGGCGCTGGAAACCTTCCTGCCCGCGATGATGCGGCTTTACCATGCGGGGGCGCTGAGCCTGCCGGACCTGTTCCGCGCGGCATCGCTGAATCCCGCGCGTCTGCTGGGCCTGCCGCAGGGCCGGATGGAAGAGGGCGCGCCTGCCGATCTGGTGCTGTTCGATCCCGATGCGCCCTTCCTGCTGGATCGCTTCACCCTGCGCTCGAAATCGCGCAACACGCCCTTTGACGGGCAGCGCATGGAGGGTAGGGTGCAGGCAACCTTCGTCGCGGGACGGCAGGTTTTCGGGCAGGAGGGCTGAACCATGCCGGAGCTGACGACCGATCCTATGCTTCTGACGCTGGTGGCGGTGCTGTCCTATCTGCTGGGCTCGGTGCCCTTTGGCGTGGTCATCACCCGGGCGATGGGGCTGGGCGATCTGCGCCAGATCGGATCGGGCAATATCGGTGCCACGAATGTGCTGCGCACCGGCAACAAGGCGGCGGCGGCGGCGACGCTGATCCTGGATGCGGCCAAGGGCGGGGTGGCGGTTCTGCTGGCCCGCGCGCTGCTGGGTGAGGATGCCGCACAGATGGCCGCACTTACCTCGTTTCTGGGCCATCTCTATCCGGTCTGGCTGCGCTTCCGGGGCGGCAAGGGGGTCGCGACGTTTTTCGGCACGCTGCTGGCGCTGGCATGGCCGGTGGGACTTGCGGCCTGCGCGACATGGCTGGTCGTGGCGGCGCTGCTGCGGATCTCGTCGGTCGCGGGTCTGGCTGCGGCGGGATCCTCGACCGGCTGGATGCTGCTCTTCGGGCGCTCCGAGATGTTCTTTCTGGGCGTGGTCCTGACAGCCCTGATCTATTGGAAACACCGCGAGAACATGGTGCGCATCAAGGCAGGCACCGAGCCTCGGATCGGCAGCAAGCGCTGACCCCATTGCCCGGCAGTCGCCTTCCCGGGCGGATGGACGGTTGTGCGGGGATATCTTGCCGCGCGTCAAGATTGCGGCTTGCAAATTTCGTGCGGGGCCGCATCCTGTAAAGATCGGAGGAAAGATCCCGCAGGAAAGGCCCGCGACCGGCATGACAAAGATCAGGAACATGGAGGAGTTTGCCCGGCTGACCGGAATTTCACGGCCGACCGTGTCGAAATTCTTCAACGATCCGGCGAGTGTCCGCGTCTCGACCCGCAACCGGATCGAGAAGGCGCTGGAACAATATGACTACCGGCCGAATATCTTTGCCATCAACCAGAACCGCAAACTGACCAAGAATATCGGCATTCTGGTGCCCTATCTGGCCGATCCCTTCTTTGCCGAGATCGCGCGCAAGATCGAACGGCGCTGCATTGATGCCGGATTCTGGCCGATCCTGTTCAGCGCCCATGGCGAACAGAAAACCGAGAATGACATTCTGGACAGTCTGCGATCGCTGAAACCGGCAGGGGCGCTGCTGGCGCCCTTGGGGCGGCGGTCCGACCGCGCGGCGCTGGAACAGTTCTGCCGTGCCGTGCCGACCGTGCTGTTCGACAGCAATATCGAGGGTATCGGCACGGCCTTCATCGGTTCGGACAATGCCCATTTTGTGGGCCAGATCGTCGAATATCTGTGCCGCACCGGCGAGCCGCCCTGTTTTTTCGAGATGCAGCCGGTCAATCCCAACGCCAACAAGCGCCGCAATGCCTATATCGCGGTGATGGAGCGTCTGGGCCATGTGCCCAATGTGCTGCGTGTTGAAGGGGGCGGCTGGGATTTCGAGAAGGTGGGCTATGAGGGCGCGCTGGCCATGCTGGACGCGAATCGCCTGACGACCAACACGGTGCTGTGCAGCAATGACCGGCTGGCCATCGGCTTTCTGACCGCCTGCTATGAACGGGGGCTCAAGGTCGGCTATGCCGAAGGGTGCGCGCTGCGCGTTGCAGGCATCGACGACCACCCGTTTTCACGCTTCACCTGCCCGCCGCTGACCACCGTGGCGCAGGATTACGAATCCGTTTCAAACCGAAGCACTGAAACGCTTTTCCAACTTATCGACAGTGACGGCCCGCCTGCGACGCGGGTCGAGATGCTGTTCGAGGGGCGGCTGGTGATGCGGGCCTCGGCCTGAGGGCGGCTTTTGGCTGTCCCGATAAATTTACGCGCGGCAAGTTTTTATTGACTGCGCGCCGAATTTTGACTTAGCCTGAGAGACATCATCCAAAAGAACAAGGGAGGAGTTCGGATGTCTTTCAGAACGTCACTCGGTCTCGCGAGTGCGCTGGCCGTGGCTGCGTCCATGGCGGCCCATGCCCAGACCCCCAGCGGCACGATCACCATTGCCACCGTGAACAATGGCGACATGATCCGCATGCAGGGGCTGACAAGCGAATTCAACGCGCAATATCCCGATATCAAGGTCGAATGGGTGACGCTGGAGGAGAATGTCCTGCGCAGCCGTGTCACGCAGGACGTGGCCACCAAGGGCGGCCAGTTCGATGTCATGACCATCGGCACCTATGAGGTTCCGATCTGGGGTGAGAATGGCTGGCTGGTCTCGCTGAACGATCTGCCCGCCGAATGGGATGCCGATGACATCCTGCCCGCGATCCGCAGCGGGCTGACCGTAGACGGAGAGCTTTACGCAGCGCCGTTCTACGCCGAAAGCTCGATGGTGATGTATCGCACCGATCTGATGGAAGCGGCCGGGCTGACCATGCCCGAGGCGCCGACATGGGAATTCATCCGCGAGGCTGCCGAAGCCATGACCGAGGGTGATGTCTATGGCATCTGCCTGCGCGGCAAGGCGGGCTGGGGTGAAAACATGGCCCTGCTGTCGGCCATGGGCAACAGCTTTGGCGCGCGCTGGTTCGATGAGGACTGGCAAGCCCAGTTCGACACCGAGCAATGGGCAAACACGATCAATTTCTACATGGACCTGATGACGAATTACGGCCCTCCGGGTGCTGCGAATAACGGGTTCAACGAAAACCTGTCGCTGTTCCAGCAAGGCAAATGCGGCATGTGGATCGACGCCACCGTTGCGGCATCCTTCGTGACCAATCCCAACGATTCCACCGTGGCCGACAAGGTTGGTTTCGCGCTGGCCCCCGATAACGGGCTGGGCAAGCGGGGCAACTGGCTCTGGGCATGGTCGCTGGCGGTTCCGGCAGGTTCGCAGCAGACCGAGGCGGCGAAGGCCTTTGTCGCCTGGGCCACAAGCAAGGAATACACAGCCCTTGTCGCCGAAAAGGAAGGCTGGGCCAATGTGCCCCCGGGCACCCGGCAGTCGCTTTATGACAATGCCGAATACACCTCGGCGGCCAGCTTTGCCGATATGACGCTGCGCTCGATCAATTCGGCCGATCCGACCCAGCCCACCGTCGACCCGGTCCCCTATACTGGCGTGCAATTCGTGGCGATCCCGGAATTTGCGGGTTTCGCGACCGAAGTCGGGCAGGAATTCGCGAATGCGCTGGCAGGCCAGCAAAGCGCGGAACAGGCACTTGAGCGTGCTCAGGCCGTGACCACGGACGCGATGGAAGCGGCAGGCTACTAACGGCTCCTCCCTGGCCGGAGGGCAGGCGCAAGCCGCGCTCTCCGGTCCTTTTCTCTTCGAGTGTATCACGATTCCCGGGCCGGCCAGGCTGCCGTCCCCAGCGGAGGCATGACCATGGCAACGCAGCATTCCCGAACTGCGGCCCGTCTGATGCTGGCACCCGCTGTCATTCTGCTTTTGGGCTGGATGCTGGTGCCACTGACGATGACGCTGCTGTTTTCGTTCAAGCAATATCTTCCGATGCGGGGCGGTGACCTCGGTTGGGTCGGGTTCGACAACTATATCCGCTTTGTGGGATCCAGCGCCTTCTGGCCCTCGGTTGTCACGACACTGGTGATCGTGGGCAGCGTTCTGGTCATCACCATCGTTCTGGGTGTCCTGCTGGCGCTTCTGCTGGATCAGCCGATGTGGGGGCAGGGGGTCGTACGTATCCTTGTCATTGCGCCCTTTTTCGTGATGCCCACGGTGTCGGCGCTGGTCTGGAAAAACATGTTCATGGATCCGGTGAACGGGCTGTTCGCGCATCTGTGGAAATTCTTCGGGGCCACGCCGATCTCATGGCTGTCCGAGGCCTCGATGACCTCGATCATCATGATCGTGTCATGGCAATGGCTGCCCTTTGCGACGCTGATCCTGTTGACGGCGATCCAGTCGCTGGACAGTGAACAGCTGGAAGCCGCCGAAATGGACGGCGCCCCGCCGCTGTCGCGTTTCGGCCATATCATCCTGCCCCATCTGGGGCGCGCCATCGCGATTGTCGTGCTGATCCAGACGATCTTTCTGCTGGGCGTCTTTGCCGAGATCTTCGTGACGACCCAAGGGTCCTTCGGTACCCGCACGCTGACCTATCTCATCTTCCAGCGCGTGCTGGAAAGCCAGAATGTCGGGCTCGGTTCTGCCGGGGGCGTCTATGCAATCATCCTTGCCAATATCCTTGCCATCTTCCTGATGCGCATCGTCGGCAAGAATCTGGACAGGTGAGGAACACATCATGGCCCGCGCCGTCACACCCCGCCGCAAAGCCGTCAACACCGCCCTTGCCTGGGCCGTTGGACTGCTGATCTTCTTTCCGATCCTCTGGACGATCCTGACCAGCTTCAAAACCGAGGCCACGGCAATTGCCGATCCGCCGGTCTGGTTGTTCTTCGACTGGACGCTGGAAAACTATGCCGTCGTGCAGGAACGCTCGGACTATTCGCGCTTTCTGTGGAATTCGATCATCATCGCAGGGGGCTCGACCCTTCTGGGGCTGATCATCGCCATTCCGGCCGCATGGTCGATGGCCTTCGTGCCCTCGCGCTTTACCAAGGACATCCTGCTGTGGATGCTGTCCACCAAGATGCTGCCGGCGGTGGGGGTGCTGTATCCGATCTACCTGATCTTCATCCAGTTCGGACTTCTGGACACGCGGATCGGCCTGACCGTCGTCATCATGTTCATCAACCTGCCGATCATCGTCTGGATGCTCTACACCTATTTCAAGGAGATCCCCGGCGAGATCCTTGAGGCGGCACGGATGGATGGTGCCACCCTGCGGGAGGAAATCCTGTATGTCCTCACACCAATGGCCATTCCGGGCATCGCCTCGACGGTTCTGCTCAACGTGATCCTCGCCTGGAACGAGGCGTTCTGGACGCTCAACCTGACGGCGGCCAAGGCCGCCCCCCTGACGGCCTTCATCGCCAGCTATTCCAGCCCCGAGGGCCTTTTCTACGCCAAACTCAGCGCGGCCTCGACCATGGCCATCGCGCCGATCCTCATTCTGGGCTGGTTCAGCCAGAAACAACTTGTGCGCGGCCTGACCTTCGGCGCGGTGAAATAAGGAGAACAGTGATGGGACGTATCGTTCTCGAACAGGTGACGAAAAGCTTCGGCGAGGTCACCGTCATTCCGCCGCTGGACCTGACGATCGAAGACGGGGAATTCACCGTTTTCGTCGGTCCGTCGGGCTGCGGCAAATCCACCCTGCTGCGGCTGATCGCGGGGCTTGAGGATGTGTCCTCGGGCAGGATCGCGATTGACGGCACGGAGGCGACGGCGCTTTCGCCGTCGAAACGGCGGCTTGCGATGGTGTTCCAGTCCTATGCGCTTTACCCGCATATGACGGTGCGCAAGAATATCGCCTTTCCGCTGCGCATGGCGGGGATGGACAAGGCTGAACAGGAACGCCGCGTGACGCAGGCCGCGTCCGTTCTGAACCTGACGGATTATCTGGAACGCCGCCCGGGGCAGTTGTCGGGCGGTCAGCGCCAGCGTGTGGCCATCGGCCGGGCCATCGTGCGCGAACCGTCGGCCTTTCTGTTCGATGAACCGCTGTCGAACCTTGATGCGGCGCTGCGGGTCGGCATGCGGCTGGAAATTTCCGAACTGCACAAGCGGCTGGCCACGACGATGATCTATGTCACCCATGATCAGGTCGAGGCGATGACCATGGCCGACAAGATTGTCGTGCTGCGCGCGGGCCATATCGAACAGGTCGGCAGCCCGCTGGACCTTTATCACAATCCGCGCAATGTCTTTGTCGCGGGCTTCATCGGGTCGCCGACCATGAACCTGATCACTGGGCCCGAGGCCGCCAAGCACAATGCCAGGACTATCGGCGTGCGGCCCGAACATATCACGGTTTCGGCGACCGAAGGCCCCTGGTCGGGCACGGTTGCGGTTTCGGAACATCTGGGTTCGGACACGTTCTTTCATGTCCATGGCACGGGGCTGGCGGACTCGATCACCGTGCGCGCCGGTGGCGAGGTAGGTTTCCGTCACGGTGACCGCATCCACCTGACCCCGCGTGCCGATGTCATCCACCGTTTCGATGACAAGGGGCTGCGGATCGCATGAAGCGGCTTGAAGGGAAGACCGCCCTGATTACCGGGGCGGCGCGCGGGATCGGTCTGGCCTTTGCCGAGGCCTATCTGCGCGAAGGCGCCCGCGTCGCCATCGGCGATATCGACATCGCCCGCGCCCGGGCCGAGGCCGCGCGCCTCGGCCCGCATGTGATGGCGGTGGACCTGGATGTGACGAAAGATGACAGCATCGAGGCGGGCGTGGCGGCGGTCGCCGCACAGTTCGGCCAGATCGACATTCTGGTGAACAATGCCGCGATCTTCACCGCCGCGCCTTTGGTGGACATCAGCCGCGCCGATTATGCCCGCACCTTCGACATCAATGTCGCGGGCACGCTGTTCACGATGCAGGCCGTTGCCCGGCACATGATCGAACGCGGGATCAGGGGCCGGATCATCAACATGGCCTCGCAGGCCGGGCGACGCGGGGAATCGCTGGTCGCGGTCTATTGCGCGACCAAGGCGGCGGTCATCAGCCTGACGCAATCGGCGGGGCTGAACCTGATCCAGCATGGCATCAATGTGAATGCCATCGCGCCCGGCGTGGTGGATGGCGAACATTGGGACGGGGTCGATGCCTTTTTCGCGAAACATGAAGGCAAGGCTCCGGGACAGAAAAAGCGCGAAGTGGGCGAGGCCGTGCCCTATGGCCGCATGGGCCGCGCCGGGGATCTGACCGGAATGGCCGTGTTTCTGGCCTCGGATGAGGCGGAATATATCGTGGCGCAGACCTATAATGTGGATGGCGGCCAATGGATGAGCTGATCCCGCTTTCGCAGGCCAGTTTGGCGCGCCTGCCCGCATCCGTGCGCGTGCCGCGCTATGATCGTGGGGCGCTGACGCCCGGCATCGTGCATATCGGTCTGGGCAATTTCCACCGCGCGCATCAGGCCTGGTATCTGCACCGGCTGTTCGACATGGGTCTGAACCATGACTGGGCGATCATTGGCGCAGGCGTGCGGGCCAATGACGCGCAGATGCGCGACCGGCTGCTGGCGCAGGACTGTCTGACAACGCTGATCGAGCTGGACCCGGCCGGAAAATCGGCCGAGGTCACCGGCGCGATGATCGGCTTTCTTGCCGTGGAAGAGGGCAATGCCCCCCTGATCGCGCAGATGGCGGATCCGGCGATCCGCATCGTCGCGCTGACCGTCACCGAAGGCGGCTATTACCTTGATCCGGCAACGGGCGGGCTGGATGCGGCCCATCCCGATATCGTGCATGACGCCGCCCATCCCGACCGTCCGCGCACGGCCTTCGGCGCCATGGTCGCGGCATTGCGGATCCGGCGGGACCGGGGCACGGGTCCGTTCACGGGGCTTTGCTGCGACAATCTGCAGGGCAATGGCGCGGTGCTGCGCCGCGCGGTCGTGTCGCTGGCGCAGTTGTCGGATCCCGATCTGGCGGCATGGATCGACAGCGCCTGTTCCTTTCCCAATTCCATGGTCGATTGCATCGTGCCCGCCACCGGCCCGCGTGAAATCGCGCTGGCGCGGGATCTGGGCATCGCCGATGCCGCCCCCGTCACGCATGAAAACTTCCGCCAATGGGTGATCGAGGACGCCTTCTGCGCCGGGCGGCCCGACTGGGACCGCGTGGGGGCGACCTTCTCGGATGACGTCCATGCCTATGAGATGATGAAAATCCGCATCCTGAATGGCGGACATCAGATAATCGCGGCCCCGGGCGAAGTGCTGGGGCTGACGACGATCGCCGAAACCATGGCCGATCCGGGGATCCGCGCCCTGCTGCGCCGGGTCGTCACCGAGGAAATCGCGCCGCATGTCGCGCCGGTGCCGGGGATCACACCGCAGGATTATCTGGACCTGATCGACCGGCGCTTTTCCAATCCCGAGATTGCCGATACGACGCGCCGTGTTGCCTTTGACGGCTCCAGCCGACAGCCGGGCTTCATCCTGCCCTCGATCCGCGACGGGCTGCGCAGCGGCGCGCCGGTTGCAGGGCTGGCGCTGGTTTCGGCCCTTTGGGCGCGCTATTGCCGGGGCCTGCGCGAGGACGGGCGCGAGATCGCGCCGAATGATCCGCATTGGGGCCGGCTGCAGACCGTCGCGCTGGCGGCGGAAAGCCGGCCGATGGCATGGCTGGAACAGCGCGACCTTTACGGCGATCTGGCTGCCGAGCCGCGCTTTGCCGGTGCCTTTGACGGCTGGATGCAACAGATGCGCGAGAATGGGGTCGCGGCGGTGATTGCCGCCTATTGCCTGTCCTGACCATCGCGCGCGGCGGGACTATGGATGTGACGGGGACGTGGTGCTTGCCTCCATGGGATGATTGGTTATATTATTTTACCAGTTTCCCGGGAGAGGATCGCCATGGACATGCCCCAAGCCAATCCTGCGGTGCTGTCGCGCAAGGCAGAGCTTGTGGCCGCCCTGCACGGCTTGCTTCCCGGCGATGCGGTCATCTGGCAGGAGGAGGCGCTGCGTGCCTATGAATGCGATGCGCTGACCGCCTATCGCTGCCCGCCTTTGGTGGCCGTTCTGCCGCGCAGCACCGAGGAGGTCGCGGCGGTGCTGCGGCTGTGTCATTCCATGGGCGTGCCGGTCGTTCCGCGCGGATCGGGCACCAGCCTTGCCGGGGGGGCGCTGCCGACCGCCGATTGCGTCATTCTTGGCGTGGCGCGGATGAACGGTGTTCTGGAAACCGATTATGACAACCGCTTCATCCGCGTGCAGTCGGGCCGCACCAACCTGTCGGTGACCGGCGCGGTCGAGGCGGACGGATTTTTCTACGCCCCCGACCCCTCCAGCCAGCTTGCCTGCGCGATTGCGGGTAATATCGCGATGAATTCGGGCGGGGCGCATTGCCTGAAATATGGTGTCACGACCAATAACCTGTTGGGTGTGACCATGGTCACCATGGCGGGCGAGGTGCTGGAGATCGGCGGGCCCTGGCTGGATGCGGGGGGCCTTGATCTGCTGGGGGTGATCTGCGGGTCGGAAGGGCAGTTGGGTGTGGTGACCGAGGCGACCCTGCGCATCCTGCCGAAACCCGAGGGTGCGCTGCCGGTGCTGATGGGGTTTGACGCCAATGAGGTAGCGGGGGAATGCGTGTCCGATATCATCAAGGCGGGCCTTCTGCCTGTCGCGATCGAATTCATGGACCGGCCCTGCATCGAGGCGACCGAAGCCTTTGCCAAGGCGGGCTATCCGATGTGCGAGGCGCTCTTGATCGTCGAGGTCGAGGGCAGTCGCGCCGAGATTGACGAACAGATCGCCCGCATCCGCGAGATTGCCATGCGCCACAATCCGGTGGAGTTCCGCGAGGCGGCGGATGAGGATCAGGCAAGGCGCATCTGGCTGGGCCGGAAATCGGCCTTTGGGGCGATGGGTCAGATCAATGACTATATGTGCCTTGATGGCACGATCCCGGTATCCTCCCTGCCGCATGTGCTGCGCCGCATCGGGGAGATGAGCGCCGAGTTCGGGCTGGATGTCGCCAATGTCTTCCATGCGGGCGATGGCAATATGCATCCGCTGATCCTGTTCGATGCAAACAAGCCCGGCGATCTGGAACGCTGTGAGGCCTTCGGGGCCGAGATCCTGAAGCTTTGCGTCGAGGTGGGGGGCTGCCTGACCGGGGAACATGGTGTGGGGATCGAGAAACGCGACCTGATGACGGCGCAATATGCGCCCGACGATCTGGAGGCGCAGTTGCGCATCAAGGATGTGTTCGATCCGGAATGGCTGCTGAACCCGGCCAAGGTGTTTCCGCTGCATGTGACGGCCAGCCGCCGTGCGGCCTGAAATGTCCGGGGGGGCTGCTGTCTGCCCCAACAATGTAGCGCCGGGGGGCTGTCTGCCCCCCGGACCCCCCGAGGATATTTCGGAACAGATGAAGGGGCAGCGAATGCGGCCTGCGAATGAGGCGGAACTGGCAGAGGCGGTGCGGGCGGCAAATGGCCCGCTGCGGATTTCTGGTGGCGGGACGCGGGGTATTGGTCTTGCGTCGGGTGAGGCGCTTGCGACCGGGGGGCTGTCGGGGATTCGGCTTTATGAACCCGGGGCGCTGACGCTGGTGGCGGGGGCGGGCACGCCACTGGCCGAGGTAGAGGCGGCATTGGCCGCCGAAGGGCAAAGGCTGGCCTTCGAGCCGCCGGATCTGCGCGGGCTGCTGGGGCGGGACGGCCAGTCGACGCTGGGCGGGGTGGCGGCGGCCAATGCCTCGGGTCCGCGCCGTGTACAGGCCGGGGCCTGCCGCGACAGCATGATCGGGCTGCGTTTCGTCGATGGCAGCGGCACGGTCATCGCCAATGGCGGGCGGGTGATGAAGAATGTCACCGGCTATGATCTGGTCAAGCTGCTGGCGGGCAGCCATGGCACGCTGGGGGTGCTGACGGAACTGGCCTTCAAGCTGCAGGCCCGGCCCGAGGCCGAGGCGACACTCATCTGCCGGGGGCAGGGGGCAGAGGCGGGAATCGCGGCGCTGACTGCCGCCCTTGGCACGCCCTTTGACATCAGCGGTGCGGCCTGGCTGGATGCGGGCGCGACCGGCGCCGATGCGCGCACGCAGGTGCGGGTCGAGGGGCTGGCCGCCTCGGTCGCCTACCGCGCGGGACGGTTGCGGGATGGTGTGCTGCGCAATTTCGACATTGTCGAGGGGGAGGCCAGTGCGGCCCTGTGGCGCGAGGTGCGCGATGTGACGCCGTTTGCCGGGCGGGCCGGGGCGGTCTGGCGGCTGTCGGTCACGCCGACGCTGGCTGCGGGCGTGGTGGCGGCGATCCGCGCTGCGGGCCATGATGACCTTGCGGCGATCCATGACTGGGGCGGCGGGCTGATCTGGCTGCTGCTGCCCGTAGCCGGGGATGCCGAAAGCGGCGATGCGGGGGCGGGCGCGGTCCGGGATGCAGTGGCGCAGAGGGGCGGGCATGCGACGCTGATGCGCGGCCCGGCGGGTATTGCCGCCTTTCCGCCGCAACCCCCGGCCCTTGCGGCGATCGAGGCAGGGCTTCGGGCGCGGTTCGATCCGCGCGGGATCCTCAATACCGGATTGATGGGATAGGCCATGCAGACGAATTTCACCGCCGAACAGCTTGCCGATCCCGACACCGCGCGGGCCAATGACATCCTGCGCTCCTGCGTGCATTGCGGGTTCTGCACCGCGACCTGCCCGACCTATCAGGTGCTGGGGGACGAGTTGGACAGCCCGCGCGGGCGGATCTATCTGATCAAGGACATGCTGGAAAAGGACCGGCCTGCCGATGCGCAGACGGTCAAGCATATCGACCGTTGCCTGTCCTGTCTGGCCTGCATGACGACCTGCCCTTCGGGCGTGCATTACATGCATCTGGTCGATCATGCCCGCGCCCATATCGAGGCGACCTATCGCCGCCCCCTGATGGATCGCGTCCTGCGGCGGGTGCTGGCGGCAGTGATCCCGCATCCGACGCGGTTCCGGCTGGCGCTGCTGGGGGCGAAGATCGCGCGGCCTTTCGCGTGGCTGATCCCGGATGCGCGGTTGCGCGCGATGCTGGCCATGGCGCCGAAAACCATTCCCCCCGTCAGCCGCAATGACGATCCGCAGGTCTTTGCCGCGACGGGCGCGCGGCGGATGCGGGTGGCGTTGTTGACAGGCTGCGCGCAGAAGGCGCTGAACACCGATATCAACGATGCGACCATCCGGCTGCTGCGGCGTCTGGGATGCGAGGTTGTCGTGGCGCGCGGCATGGGCTGCTGCGGGGCGCTGACCCATCATATGGGCCGCGTGGAAGACAGCCATGCCAGTGCGGCGGCCAATATCCGCGCCTGGATGGCCGAGAAGGCAGCCGGGGGTCTTGATGCCATCGTCATCAACACCTCGGGCTGCGGCACGACGGTCAAGGATTACGGCCATATGTTCCGCAAGGGTCCGCTGGCCAGTGATGCGGCAGAAGTGTCGGCGCTGGCGCTGGATGTGTCTGAACTGCTGGCGCGGCTGGATCTGCCGCAGGGCGGGGCGCTTGTCGGGGCGCGGGGCCTGCGTGTCGCCTATCACGCGGCCTGTTCATTGCAGCATGGCCAGCAGGTGAAATCGGCGCCCAAGGATCTGCTGAAACGCGCGGGCTTCGAGGTGGTGGAACCCGCCGACAGCCATCTGTGCTGCGGCTCGGCGGGAACCTACAACTTGCTTCAGCCCGAGATTTCGGCCGAGTTGAAACGGCGCAAGGTGGCCACCCTTGAGGCAAAGAGCCCCGATGTAATCGCGGCCGGCAATATCGGCTGCATGATGCAGATCGGATCGGCCAGCGGGGTGCCGGTCGTCCATACGGTCGAACTGCTGGACTGGGCCACGGGGGGGCCGGAACCGCGGGCCTTGCGGGAAATGTTGCAAGCGTTCTGAGCAGGTCATAAAATCGCCCAGATGCGGGCCCAAGGAACAGCCCTGTCCGGAGGGTCCATGTCTGCCAGAATGCTTGCCTTTTTCCTGACTGCCCTGATTGCGGTGGCCGGGGTTTCCGCTGTGCCTGCCTTGGCGCAGGACGGTGCCTTGCGGCAGCTGGAAACCGGCGATGACAGTCGTGGCTGGAACGCGGTCGGGCGGCTGAACATGGGGCGGCGCAGTTTCTGCACCGGGGCGCTGATCGCGCCGCAACTGGTGCTGACAGCGGCGCATTGCCTGTTCGACAAGACCACCGGCAACCGCATCCCTGTCTCCGAGATCGAGTTTCTGGCAGGCTGGCGCAATGGCCGTGCTGCGGCCTATCGCGGCGCGCGGGCGGCAGTGGCGCATCCCGATTACACCTATGGCGGTGCCCGCATGGCGCGCGTCGCCCATGACCTTGCGCTGATCGAACTGGATCAGCCGATCCGCCTGCGGTCGATCCAGCCTTTCGGCACCGGATTGCAGCCGGAAAAGGGCGACCGGGTGGGCGTGGTGTCATACGCCTATGACCGGTCCGAGGCGCCTTCGGTGCAGGAGGTCTGCGAGGTTCTGGAGCGCCAGCCCGATATCCTGATGTTGTCCTGCACTGTCGATTTCGGATCCTCGGGCGCGCCGATCTTTGCCATGCGTGACGGGGTGGTGCGCGTGGTCTCGGTGATCTCGTCCAAGGCTGAATATGCCGGGCGCAATGTCGCCCTTGGCACCGCGCTGGAGGGCCCGTTGCAGGAATTGCGCGCCACGCTTGAGGCCGGGTCAAGGCCGTTTCAACAGGCCGATCCGTCGCGCCGCATGATGGAGGCGGGGGCGGGAAGCAGCGCGAAATTCCTCAAGCCTTAAATTCCTAAAGCTCTGAGGCAGGGCCTGGTTCCTGCGGTCCTGCAAGGCGGGGCAGGGCATTGCCGCGCCGCTCACATCGCCGTGAACGGGTCGGTGGGGCCGCGCTCTTGAAACGCACCAAAAACCTTCCCAGATCAAGTGCAGCCGGATGCCAGCAAGGGTCCGGCGTCCCGGCCCGTCCCGACACGGGAGGGCCACCAGACGCATCGCTTTACGGAGGATGACATGCGCAATCTCGACTTCGCACCGCTTTACCGGGCCACCGTCGGTTTCGACCGGATCGCCGATCTGATGGACCGGGTACTGGCCACCGATGTGGCCCAGCCCACCTATCCGCCCTATAATATCGAAAAGACCGATGACCATGCCTATCGCATTTCGGTCGCGGTTGCGGGCTTCGCGCCCGAGGAACTGACCGTCGAGGTCAAGGAGGCGACACTGGTCATCGCGGCCCGCAAGGCCGATGAGGATGGTGAACGCCGCTATCTGCATCGCGGCATCGCGACGCGCGCCTTTGAACGTCGTTTCGCGCTGGCCGATCATGTCCGCGTGACCGGGGCCAGCCATGAAAACGGCATGCTGCATATCGACCTTGTGCGCGAGATGCCCGAGGCGCTGAAGCCCCGCCGGATCGAGATCGCGCGGCAGGCGGATACCGCCCGCACCCGCGTTCTGGACAAGTCCGCGACCGAGGCCCAGACCATCGACGCCTGAATCCGGAAACAAAGCCTGAATCCGGAAACAAAATGTTACAGCGCGCGCCCCAATGGGCGCGCGTTTGTCATTTCCAGAGGATTTTCCGCCTGAGCGGCGCGGGCGGCGGCTTCTGCCCCGCTGTCTGCAGGGGATGCCGTGCTTTCAATTGTCGTGGGACGTGATACCGTTTTGTCATCCGTGGGGGCGGCATGACGGTTTCGGAAAAGGCGGGGCGCGGGTGTGAAAGTCCTTGTCGCAGACGACCATGACCTTGTGCGCGAGACCATCGCGGCCTTCCTGCTGGCCGAAGGCATTGCGGATGTGGAAACCGCCGCCTCGCTGGATGAGGCAATGGAGAAGATGCGCCTTGGCGGGTTCGATCTGGCCTTGCTGGATTTCGACATGCCCTCGATGCAGGGCTTTGCGGGGCTGGGGCTGGCGCTGGACGCCTCATGCGGCAGGCCGGTGGCGCTGATGTCGGCCAGCATATCCCGCGAACTGGCCGAGGCGGTGCTGGAGGCCGGGGCCATCGGCTTCGTGCCCAAGAAAATGCCCTCACGCGCCATGGTCGCCGCTGTCCGCCTGATGGTGCGGGGCGAAAGTTTCGCCCCCATCGGATTGCTGCGATCCGACCTTGCGCCGGGGGCACCGCTGGCGATGCTGACCCGGCGTGAGATTTCGGTGCTGCGCGGCATCTGCGAGGGCAAGTCGAACAAGGAGATCGCCCGCGACCTGACGCTGCAGGAGGTGACGGTGAAGCTGCATGTCAAGACGCTCAGCCGCAAGCTGGGCGCGAAGAACCGCACCCATGCCGCGATGATCGCGCGCAATGGCGGGATGACTTAACCCTTTGGACCGCTGGCGAATTCCGCGATCCGGTCACAGGCCACCGCAATCACCGCATCGGGTTGTGTCAGGCTGAGCCGCAGCCAGCCCCGCAGCGTTTCCCCGAACGAACCGCCGGGCATGGCTGCAACGCCGGTGCTTTCCAGCAGTGCCATGGCAAACGCCTCCCCATCCGGGGTGATCGCACTGACATCGAGAAGCGCGAACATGCCAGCCTGCGGGCGATGGACGCGCAACCCCGCAACCCCCTCCAGCCGGTCCGCGATCATATCCGCCCTTGCGGCAAAGCGCGCGCGCATCCCGTCGGCCACGGTCGGCGGCTGCATCAGCGCCTGTGCGGTCATATCGGCAATGAAGGGTTGATTGCCGAACAGCATTGTCTCGGACAGTGGCAGCAGCGCCGCGGTCAGACCCTCCGGGGCAACGCACCAGCCGGAACGGAATCCCGGTGCTGCATGGGATTTCGAGATCGAGGAGGCGACCACCACCCGGTCGGCCAGTTCCGGCAGATCCAGCGGAGATGCGAAGGGAGCGCCGTCAAAGACCAGATCCTCATAAACTTCATCGCTGAGGATCCACAGATCGTGCAGCCGGGCCAGTTCGCCGATCCCGGCCAGATCCGCCCGCGACAGCACGGCCCCGGTGGGGTTATGCGGGCTGTTGAGGAAGATCACCCGGGTTGCGGGTGTGATCCGCGCCGCCAGATCGGCGGCGGTCATGCGAAACCCGTTCTCGGCCCGCAGCGGCACCGGCACCATCCGGGCGCCCGTGGCGGCGATCAGCCCTTCATAGGTCGCATACATCGGATCACCGATCAGAACCTCATCCCCCGGGCCGGTCAGGCCGGTCAGCACGGTGTAAAGCACGGTCTGCGTGCCCGGAAAGCACAGGATCCGGTCGGTTCCGATCTCATGGCCCCGCCGGGCGCTGTAGCGCGCGGCCAGCCCGCGCAAAAGCCCCGCCTCACCCCGCCCGTTGCTGTAACCCGTGCGCCCGTCCCGCATCGACCGGGCCGCGACCTCGACCAGTTCGGGAGGGGTCGGCACATCGGGTTCCCCGATGGTCAGTTCGATCACGTCGCGCCCTTCGGCGCGCAATTCGCGGGCGCGGAAATGGACCTGCCATTTCGCGCCGCCAAGACCCGCCAGCCGGTCGAGGATTGCCGCATGTTTCATCGTTATTCTGTCCTTGTTTCCGGGGGGGCGGGTTCATCAGTGAAGGGCGGGGGCAGATGCGCGGCCAGGTCCAGCCCGAGGATCGCGCCCACGGCCTGCAGACCGATGGTGACAAGTTCCCCCTCGTCAAAGGCGTCAGGAAGGGCCGAGCCTTCCAGCCACAACCCGTCGATCACGCCGTTGCAGGCAATCGCATCGGCGCGCAACTGCCGCGCATCCGCCTGCCGGGGCAGGGCCGCAATCAGCCTCTGCAACTGGTCGCGATATTCCAGATAGGTGGCACGGTGGACTGCCCTGATCCGCGCATCGCGCCGGACCAGATGCAGAAAACCCGCCCACAGCCCCATCGCATCCGGGTCCATCACCGGCGGGCGCAGTGAGGCTGCGACAAATCCCGCCAGCCGCGCCTCGGCACCGTCGCCGACATGCGCGATTGCGGCAAGGCTGTTTTCGGTCATCCGGCCCATGATCCGGCCATAGGCGGCGAGCATCAGTTCATCCTTGCCGTCAAAGTAATGCCGGATCAGCCCCGCCGTCACCCCGGCCCTGTCGGCAATCGCGCGCACGGTTGCTGCCTCGGGGCCGCTTTCGGCCATCAGCGACAGGGCCGCCGCGATCAGCGCCTCGCGCCGGGCTTCCTCTCCCTGCCGGATGAATTTGCGCCGGTCCTCGGTCATGGGCGCTCCAAAACTATACGCTTGCATAAATACTATTCTGCGGGCTTACTGGAAATGTCAAAGCCCTGTGGAGCGAAATGTCGCAAAACCCGCCCGAGACAAGACCCGAAGCGATCAGGATCGAGAACCTGCACAAATCTTTCGGCACACTGGATGTGCTGAAAGGGGTGTCGCTTGTAGCGCGTGAAGGCGATGTCGTGGCGATCATCGGCGGCTCGGGTTCGGGCAAGTCGACAATGCTGCGCTGCATCAATTTTCTGGAAACCCCCAGTTCGGGCCGGATCGTGATCGGTGGCGAAGAGGTCGCAATGCGCCCCGATGGCAGCCCGGTCAGCCGCCGCCAGATCGAAAGGCTGCGGCGGCGTCTGGGCATGGTGTTCCAGAGCTTCAATCTGTGGACCCACAAGACGGTGCTGGAAAACCTGATCGAGGTGCCGGTGTATGTTCTGGGCGTGTCCCGGGCCGAGGCGGTGGAACGGGCCGGAAAACTGCTGGCACGGGTCGGGCTGGCGGAAAAATCCGGGGTCTATCCGGCCTTCATGTCGGGCGGCCAGCAGCAGCGCGCGGCGATTGCGCGCGCGCTGGCGATGGAGCCGCGCGCCATGCTGTTCGATGAACCCACATCCGCGCTGGACCCCGAACTGGTGGGTGAGGTGCTGGGCGTGATCCGCGATCTGGCCGCCGAGGGCCGCACGATGATCCTTGTGACCCATGAGATGAAATTCGCCCGCGAGGTGGCCAGCCATGTCATCTATCTGCACAATGGCCGGATCGAGGAGGAAGGCCCGCCCGAGGCCTTGTTCGGGGATCCGAAATCGGAACGGTTGCAACAGTTCCTGAAATCCGTGTCCTGACGCGAAATGTTCGAAATTCATAAGAAAGCCGGGGTAAACCCGTATAATCCCAACAGAAAGGTCGAAAAAATGAAAAAGATCCTGCTGACAACACTTGCAGCCCTCAGCTTTGGCAGCGCCGCAATGGCGCAAGAGGTCAAGGTTGGAATCGCCGCTGAACCCTATCCGCCCTTTGCCAGCCCCGATGCTGCCGGCAACTGGATCGGCTGGGAGATCGAGATGATCGGCGCGGTCTGTGCCGCGGCCGAACTGGACTGCGTGATCACCCCGGTCGCCTGGGACGGGATTATTCCGTCGCTGACCTCGGGGCAGGTCGACGCCATCATGGCCTCGATGTCGATCACCGAGGAACGGCTGAAAACCATCGACTTCTCGGACAAGTATTACAACACCCCGACCGTGATCGCCGTGGCCAAGGGATCGGGCATCGCGCCGACGCCTGAAGGGCTGGCAGGCAAGATCCTTGGGGTTCAGGTCTCGACCATCCATCAGGATTATGCGCAGACCCATTTCGGCGATGCCGAGATCAAGCTTTACCAGACGCAGGATGAGGCCAATCAGGATCTTGTCGCGGGCCGTATCGACGCCACGCAGGCTGACAGCATCGCGCTGGATGCGTTCCTTGCCTCGGCCGAAGGCACAGCCTGCTGTGAAAGCGCGGGTGCCGTGGCGGATGATCCGGCGATCCTTGGCCTTGGGGTGGGTGTCGGACTGCGCAAGGGTGAGGACGATCTGAAGGCGAAATTCAACGCCGGCATTGCCAAGATCCTTGAAGACGGCACCTATGAAACGATTTCGGCGCCCTATTTCGACAGTTCGATCTACGGCGGCTGACACTTGCTGGAGGCGCTTCTCGACGCGTTCCCGACCCTTGCCCTGCTGGCATGGGA
Source organism: Szabonella alba (assembly GCF_016765775.1). Taxonomy (GTDB): domain Bacteria; phylum Pseudomonadota; class Alphaproteobacteria; order Rhodobacterales; family Rhodobacteraceae; genus Szabonella; species Szabonella alba. Next base: position 681,992 of record NZ_JAESVN010000001.1, read on the forward strand.
GCCTCCGGGCTGGGGCGCCAACCTTGCGCGCGGTCTGGTCAATTCGGTCCAGATCGCGCTGGGGGCCTTTGCCCTTGGCCTCGTGATCGGCACGGCGGGGGCTTATGGCAAGCTTTACGGCGGGCCGGTCACGCGCGATCTGCTGGCGGTCTATACGACCGTTGTGCGCGCCGTGCCGGAACTGGTGCTGATCCTGATCCTGTATTTCGCGGTCACCGATCTGGTCAATCAGGCGCTGGTCAGTTTCGGCTATGCGCGGGTGCAGATTTCGGGCGTTGCGGCAGGGATCGCGGTGCTGGGCGTAGTGCAGGGGGCCTATTCGACGGAAGTGCTGCGCGGCGCGATCCTTGCCGTGCCGTCGGGCCAGATCGAGGCCGCGCGGGCGATGGGGATGCCGCCTGTGACACTGGCGCGGCGCATCACCTTTCCTCTGATGCTGGCCAATGCGGTGCCGGGGCTGGCCAATCTGTGGCTGATCGCGACCAAGGACACGGCGCTGCTGGCCATTGTGGGCTTTGCCGAACTGACCCTGCAGACGCGGCAGGCGGCGGCCTCGACCAAGGCCTTCCTGACCTTCTTTCTGGCGGCGGGGCTGCTTTACCTGCTGGTCACGCTGATCTCGACCTTCTTGTTCGCCCGGGCCGAGAAATGGGCTCGGCGCGGTCAACGCGGGGGGCAGGCATGAGCCGGGGCTTCTGGCAGCCGCACCGGATTGTGCTGATCGGGCTGGCGGTCCTGCTGGCGCTGTGGTGCGGTTGGGCGCTGCGCTGGGACTGGCTGCCGCGCTATCTGCCGCTGATGGCCGAGGGCATCTGGCGCACGATCTGGCTTCTGGCGGTGACGGTCACGCTGGGCTTTCTGCTGGCGATCCCGCTGGGGTTGGCGCAGGCGGCGGGCCCCTGGTATCTGGCGGCCCCCGCGCGGTCCTTCTGCACGGTGGTGCGCGGCACGCCGCTGCTGCTGCAACTTTGGTTGCTCTATTACGGGCTGGGGTCGCTGTTCCCGCAATATCCCTGGATTCGGGAAAGTGAACTTTGGCCCTATCTTCGGCAGGCCTGGCCCTATGCGGTTCTGGCGCTGACGATTTCCTTCGCGGGCTATGAGGGTGAGGTGATGCGCGGCGCCTTCAAGGGCGTGCCCTCGGGGCAGCTTGAGGCCGCGCGCGCGATGGGGATGCCGCGTTTCACCATCCTGCGCCGGATCTGGCTGCCACAGGCGATCCAGCGCGCCCTGCCCACACTGGGGGGCGAGACCGTGCTGCAGCTCAAGGCGACACCCCTTGTCGCGACGATCACGGTGATCGACATCTATTCCGTGGCTTCGCGCGTGCGGCAGGATACGTTCATCGTCTATGAGCCGCTTTTGCTGCTGGCGCTGGTCTATATGGCGATCACCGGGATCATCGTGCTGGTCTTCCGCGCGCTGGAGGCGCGGGTGCCGAGCCGGGTGGCCTGATGCAGGCGCCGGAGGGTAAAGCCGGGGGCGCTGCCCCCGGATCCCCCCGGACCCTTGAGGTATTTTGGCCAAGATGAAAACGGCAGGGTCAGTCAGGACGCGGGGCTTAGTCAGGACGGGCGACATCCTTGTGGATGATCACATCGGCCTGCGGATAGGCCAGCATGATCGTGCGGCGCAGGCCCGCACCGATATCATGCGCCTCCCGCAGGGTCAGGGTGCCATCCAGTTCGATATGCAGATGGACAAAGACCCGGCTGCCCGCGGTGCGGGTCTTGAGGTCGTGAAAGCCGCGCACCTCGGGCCAGTTGCGCGCCAGCGTCGCGATACCCTCGACAATCTCGGGATCGGCGGCGCGGTCCATCAGCGCATCCCAGGCCCCTTTGCCGATCTTCACCGCGCCAAGGGCAAGGAAGGCGGCGGCGGCAAGCGCGACGACCGAATCGATCTGCGTCAGCCCGAAGGCACTTGACGCCCAGAGCGCACCGATTGCACCAAGATTGGGGATGAGATCGCCCAGATAATGCAGCCGGTCGGCGGCAACGACGCGGTTTTTCGTGCGCCGCGCGATGCGCCCCTGCCAGAGCACCAGCAAAAGCGTCAGCACGACCGAGGCACCCATCACCAGCATGCCGCGCAGTTCCGAGGCAAGCTGCACGGGCTGGGGTGAGACCAGCCTGCCAAGGGCTGCAGCGGCAATGACAGCGGCGGAAACCATGATGAAGACTGACTGACCAAGGGCTGCCAGATCCTCGGCCGAGGAATGGCCGAAGCCGTGATCCTCATCCGGGGGGCGGGCCGCGTAAAGAATCGCGGCCATCGCCCCCAGCGACATGATGAGATCAAGCGCACTGTCGGCAAGTGAGGCCGCGACCGAAAGCGCGCCGGTTTCCGCCAGCGCCCAAAGCTTGAGCGCGACAAGGATCAGCGCCACCGTCACCGAAGCAGAGGCGGCGGAAAGGTTCATCCGTGTGGTGTCATTCAGGGCCATGGCCCGGTCCCTTTTCCGGCTATGGGTCCGCCGGGGCAGGCCGGGCAGGTCAGTCTAGTCGAAGCTTTCACCGGGTTCCACACCCCAAAGGGCCTGCCGCTCGATCCAGCCGCTGTCGGATCCGGCCGCGACGCGGCACCAGTCGCCCTGACAGGCCAGAGGCCGCACGATCACCCCGGCCTCGGCGCGCAGGATAACCGGCGCATCGGGCTGCGGGTTGCTGCGCAGATCTGCAATTTCGGGACGGATCAGCGCCGAACGCACGCCCGAAAGCAGCGAATAATGCACCCAGCCGCCCAGTCCGTCGGCATCCTCGACCCGGCGCCAGTTGTCATGTTCGGCGGTGATGCGCAGGGGCATTCCGGCGGTGGTGAACACCCAGTCGATGCGATGCGTCAGGCCGGGGCCGCGCCGGGCGTTGCCCTCCCGCGCCTTGAGCGAGACATAGCGCGGCAGGGGCAGGTTGGTGACAGCCCCGCGCTGGATGCCATCGACGGCTGGCACCGCGGTTTCCGCCACGCCCTGCGCGCGCAGATCCGCCGCCGCAAGGCCAAGCGCCAGCATCATGGAGGTGACGATCGGAAGAATCCGTCGTTTCATTGTCCTGTCCTGCCCATCCGGCGCATGCCGGCCTCGATTTGCGCCGCATTTCGGGCAAAGCGGCCCGGGTGCGGCGTCATTCAACGGCTTCATCGCCATCCTGTTCGCGGCAGGGGTTGTGCCGCCCTCCGCTTCCCGGCACCTTGCCAGTTGGGAAACCGATTTGGAAGAGGAACGGGATAGACATGCCTTCATCGCGCCTGTGTGTTGTCGTGACGCGACGCCTGCCTGAAGTGGTGGAAACCCGGCTTAAGGAGCTTTTCGACGTCGAGTTGCGCGACCCCGATACCAAGATGACGCGCGAGGAACTGGCCGCAGCCCTTGGCCGCGCCGATGTGCTGGTGCCTTGCGTGACCGATCAGATTGATGCCGGATTGCTGGCGCAGGCGGGGGAACGGCTGAAGCTGATCGCGAATTATGGCGCCGGGGTGGACCATATCGACGTGGAAACCGCGCGGCGCCGGGGCATACTGGTGTCGAACACGCCCGGCGTGGTGACCGAGGATACCGCCGACATGACCATGGCACTGCTGCTGGCGGTTACCCGGCGCATTCCCGAAGGGCTGGCCGAGATGCAGGCCGGAAACTGGGGCGGCTGGGCGCCGATGGCGCATCTGGGCGGGCGGATCGGCGGGCGCCGGCTGGGCATTCTGGGCATGGGGCGGATCGGTCAGGCCGTTGCGCGGCGGGCGCGGGTCTTCGGCATGCAGATCCATTATCACAACCGTCGCCGTCTGCGCCCCGAGACCGAGGCGGATCTGGATGCGACCTGGTGGGAAAGCCTGGATCAGATGATCGCGCGGATGGATATGATCTCGGTCAACTGCCCGCATACGCCCTCGACCTTCCACCTGATCAATGCGCGGCGGATCAAGCTGATGAAGCCGACAGCGGTGATTGTGAACACCTCGCGCGGGGAGGTGATCGACGAGAATGCGCTGACGCGCGGGCTGCGGGCGGGCGATATCGCGGGTGCCGGGCTGGATGTGTTCGAACATGGCCATGAGATCAACCCGCGCCTGCGGCAAGCGCCCAATGTCGTGCTGCTGCCGCATATGGGATCGGCCACGGTCGAGGGACGAATCGAGATGGGCGAAAAGGTCATCATCAATATCAAGACCTTCGCCGACGGCCACCGCCCGCCGGATCAGGTTCTGCCGGGGATGCTGTAGGGTCGGCCAAGGAGGCCAGTGGTTCGCGCCCGATTCTCAAGGAAACCGGGACAGCCTGCGCGCCTGATCGGATGGATTTGGAGCGGGCGACGGGAATCGAACCCGTGTCTCTAGCTTGGAAGGCTAGGGTCTTACCATTACACAACGCCCGCGTTGCCGGAACGGTATAACCGCCGAAACCGGCGGCTGCAAGACTTGCGGGGCGGATTTGGCGGCGGCGCGGCGGGATGCTGCGCCGGTTTATGCGTGAACGTCCTGAAGGTCGTGACTGTCCGGGAAGGCGGGGAATCGGGGCGGGACAAAGGGCGCGCGGGGCGGGGCGACAAAACACAAACGGGCGGCCCCGGCGAAACCCGGGCCGCCCGTCAGTCGCTGGCATTGCGCCTTATTTCACCGTGATGCGGCCATCCAGTCCGGCCTTCACCACCCCGTTTGCGGCGATATATTCGGCCAGCACATCGGCCAGATCGGGGCCGTAATCATAGGCGTTCTGCGCGTCGATGAAGACGCGGAACCCGTCGCCGCCCTGACGGACATAGTTGTTCGTCACTGCGCCATAGGTGGCATCGGGATCAATGGGCACCCAGCCCTCGCCGTCGCGCACCATCACCTCCGAGACGCGCGCGCCCGGTTCGGCGGCGGGGTCGATGGTGTATTTCAGCCCCGCGACCTGCGCAAAGCGGCCTGCGGCATCTTCCATCTGGCTGGCGCCGTTTTCCAGCGCCGCGACAACCTGCGCCCCGGTCACCTGAAAGGTTGAGAGCGTGTTCTGGAAGGGCAGAACCGCCAGCACCGCGCCCATGGTCACTTCACCCGCCGGGATGCTGGCGCGGATACCGCCGCCGTTCTGGATTGCGATGGTGACGCCCTGATCCTTCACCCGGTCCAGCATCGATTCCGCGATCAGATTACCAAGCGCGCATTCCACGGCCCGGCAGGTGTCGCGGCTGCCATCCAGATCAACCGGAGAATTCGCCACGATCCGGGATTTCAATTCCTCGATGGGACCGGCAAGCTCGGCCACCCGGGCCTCGATGGCCGGATCGGGCGTGACCGAGGCATCCAGCAGGATCGTGTTGCCCCCGGCATGGATCAGATTGCCCGCGTCATCGAAGGTCAGTTCGGCATGGCCGAGATATTTCGAATAGGCATAGGCCTGCACGACCGGCACGATGCCGCCCGCCTCGGTATCGACCCAGGTCGGATAGGGGCCGTGACGGTCGGGATTATCGGCCGAAAGATAGGTGTGCGAATGGCCGCCCACCACGATATCGACGCCCGCGACGCGGGCCGCGATCTCCATATCCTTGCTATAGCCGACATGGGTCAGTGCGATGATCTTGTTCACGCCTTCGGCCTCAAGGGCTGCGACATCGGCCTTCAGGCTGTCGATCTCATCCTGAAAGATCACATCGGGGCCGGGGCTGGAGGTGTCCACCGTATCGGTGGCCAGCGCCGAGATGATGCCGATCTTCTCGCCCCCCACATCCAGCACGACATGATTCTTCACGCGGTCGGCGAGCAGATTGCTCCGGCTGACATCCAGATTGCCGGAAATCACCGGAAAGCTGATCTTTTCGATGAAATCGGCCAGCGCCTGCGGACCGTCATCGAATTCATGATTGCCGACGGCCATGACGTCAAAGCCGATCTGCTCCATGAACTCTGCCTCAACCGCGCCCTTGTAGGTCGTATACATCAGGCTGCCCTGAAACTGGTCGCCCGCATCCAGAACGATCACATTCTGGCCGTCAGCGCGCAGCGCCTCACGCAATTCGTTGATCTTGGTTGCGACCCGCGCCACACCGCCGAAACATTTGTTTTCGGCCGCATCCTCGGCCGAACAGGTCGAATCATAGGCGTTGATCGCCTCGATACGGCTGTGCAGGTCATTGATGTGCAGCACATGCAGCGTGTAATCCGCCGAAGCGGTGCCGGCGGCCCAGATCAGGGCCGTCGAGGCCAGAAGTCGCGCGATCATCGGTCAGGTTCTCCCCGAAGTTGGTGATGGCTCAAGACTGCTGCGGTTGCCCTGCAGAGTCAAAGCCTGTTATCGGCACGACCCTGCCAGAGTTTTCCGGCGCTTATGTGACAGTCGGACTGGCTTGCGCGCCCCGCATCAGTGAAGGGCTGTGTCACGCCTTGTGATCCCGCACTGGCCCATTGACCGATCCCGCGCCACAGGGCATGAGGCAGCCATGCTGATCTTCAAGATTTTCCGCCGATCCGAATGGAATGACCTGATCGCCGCCGGCGAAAGCGCGGGCGCGCCCGTGGATATCGCCGATGGCTATATTCATTTCTCAACCGCAGCACAGGTGGCCGGGACGGCCGCGAAACATTTCGCGCGTGAAAGCGATCTGGTGCTGGTCGCGGTCGAGGCTGACCGGCTGGGCGTCGATCTGAAATGGGAAGCCTCACGCGGGGGGGCGCTGTTTCCGCATCTTTACCGGCCCTTGCGCCATGCGGATGTGGTCTGGGACAAATCCCTGCCGCTGGGGGCCTCAGGCCATATCTTCCCCGAAGGCCATCTGTTCCCGGGGTCACGGGCATGAGTGTGGCGGGCGCGCCCAACGGTCTGCGGGACCGGATCGGACTGGCGCTGCTGCACCGGCTGGACCCGGAACGCGCGCATGGCCTGTCTCTGACGGCGCTGCGGCTGGGGCTGGCGCCCTTGCCCGGGCCGGTGACGGGCGCGCGGCTGCGCTGCACTCTGGCGGGGCTCGATCTGCCCAATCCGGTCGGGCTGGCCGCCGGATATGACAAGAATGCCGAAGCACTCGCCCCGCTGATGCGCGCCGGTTTCGGCTTTCTTGAGGTCGGTGCCGCAACGCCGCTGCCGCAGCCCGGCAATCCGCGTCCGCGCCTGTTTCGCCTGACCGGGGACCGCGCCGCGATCAACCGCTTCGGGTTCAACAATAACGGGATGGAACCTATTGCCGCCCGTCTGGCGGCGCGGCCACAGGGCATTCCGGTCGGGCTGAATCTGGGAGCCAACAAGACATCGGCCGACCGCGCCGCCGATTTTGCCCACGTTCTGGCCCATTGCGGCCCCCATGCGGATTTTGCGACGGTCAATGTCTCCTCGCCCAATACCGAAAAGCTGCGCGATCTGCAGGGCCGCGCGGCACTGACGGCGCTGCTGGGGGGCGTGATGGAGGCGCGGGCGGGGCTGTCCCGGCCGATCCCGGTCTTTCTGAAGATCGCGCCCGACCTGACGGCGGATGAACTGGCCGAGATCGCCGAGGTGGCGCTGGCCTCGGGCCTGTCGGGGATCATCGCGACCAACACGACCCTGTCGCGTGAGGGGCTGACCAGCCCGCATCGCGCCGAGGCGGGGGGCCTGTCCGGCGCGCCGCTGTTTGAACGCACGACCCGCATTCTGGCGCAACTGTCGCAACTGACCGGGGGGCGGTTGCCGCTGATCGGGGTGGGCGGCATCGGATCGGCGGATCAGGCCTATGCCAAGATCCGCGCCGGGGCCTCGGCGGTGCAGATCTATACGGCGATGGTCTATCGCGGGCTGGGACTTGCCGCCGAAATCGCGACCGGGCTGGAGACGCTGCTGGCAAGGGACGGATTTGCATCGGTCGCCGAGGCGGTGGGAACGGATCGCGACCGCTGGCTGTAGGCCTTGGGCGCCTCGGACGGGGTGCCTTGCCGTGAAACCGGCCGCGGTGAGGGAACCGGGGAAGCCTCAGGCGGAGGTATTTTTGCCAGGATGAAAGACCGGATGAATGCCGGTGCTGTATTCCGGCGATCAGAAGGCGCGGAAGGTCATCGTGGTCAGGGTGCGCATGATGCCCGGAATGTCGAAAAGGCGTTCCGACAGGTAATGGCCGACATCCTGATCGGCGGGGATATAGATCTTGGCGATCAGGTCATATTCGCCGCTGGTCGAGAAAAGCTCGGACACGATCTCACGGTCATAGATGGCATTTGCCACCTCATAGGTCTTGCCGGGGGTGCAGCGGAACTGGACGAATACGCAGATCATCGGGGCCTCATCGGGTTTCGGGTCGATCCTAGGGCAAGCGCCTGCGCGAAGGAAGGGGTCAGCCGCCGCCCGACAGGTTGAGCGGGGCGGCAGGGCGCGGCAGATCCTCGATGCCCAGCGGTTCGGCGGGGCGGGCCAGCCGGTTGCGCACGACCCAGATCAGCCGTTCCTGCGCGCGGGTGATGGCGACATAGGCCAGACGTTTCCACAGTGGCAAGCCTGCCTCGGATCGCCCGGCCTGTGCTGCGGCCCAGAGATCGGGGGCAAAGACCTGCACCTGTTCCCATTGACTGCCCTGTGCCTTGTGGATCGTGACCGCCGCCCCATGCAGAAAGGCCGCGCCCATCCGCGCGGCGGAGGGGATGAAGGGTTCCTCTTCATCGGGTTTCTCGATCTTGATGATGGATGCCGCCGAAACCTGCGGTTCCTCGGCGCCGATGACATGCAGCCGGGCGAAGCCATCCCGGGCGCCGGGACCAAGATAGATGACCTGCGCGCCCTTGATCAGGCCGCGCGCCTCAAGGTCGATGCGTTTCTTGCGGTGTTTCAGGGGCAGTTCGATTCCGTCGCAGATCAGCGGCTCGCCGGGGATCAGCGCAAATTCCGGCGCGCCATGGGCGGTGCGGAAGGCGGTGATCAGCCGCACACGGGTCGCGTTGCGCCAGACCAGCACGGGGCTGCGCGCCATCAGCCCGGCATCGACGCGCTGCGCCACCTCAACCCGCGAATCGCGCTGTGCGGCCTCTTCGACCATGCGTTCGAAACTTTCAAAGGTCAGACCGGGATCGGCCAGCGCATGGGCCAGATCAAGGATCGGGTTTCCGGCGGTCTGGCGGTGGATGCGGCTGAGTTCAAGCCGTCGCGTCGGGCCCAGCCGGTCAAAGACCATCTGCCCGGACTGACCCACCGGGGCCAGCTGTGCCGGATCACCGAACAGGACCAGCGTGGGAAAGATTTCGCGCAGGTCGTCGAACTGGCGTTCGTCCAGCATCGAGGATTCGTCGACGAATCCCACATCCAGCGGTTCCTCCCGCCGTTTCCAGCCCTTGATGAAATCGGACCCGCGCAGACCCGCCGCCGCCAGCGCCCCGGGGATCGAGGCAACCTGATCGTAAAAGGCCTTGGCCCGGTCCAGTGCCAGTTCGGTCAGCCCCTCGACCTCGGGGCGGGGGCCATTGCCCGCCAGCCATTCGGCGATCTTTTCATATTGCGGGTCGTAAAGCGGAGTATAAAGGATGCGGTGGATAGTCGTGGCCGGAACGCCGCGCAGCCGCAGGACCGAGGCCGCCTTGTTGGTTGGGGCAAGGATGGCCAGCGTCCGGCGGTCCTTGCGCTTGCGGCCTTCATAATCGCCCGAAACGATGTCGACCCCGGCCGCAACCATGGCCTTGTAAAGGGCGGCAAGCAGCATGGTCTTGCCCGATCCGGCCTTGCCGATCACCGCTGTCACGCTGGCCTTGCCCTCGGCCCCGGGGGTCAGGCTTGCGTCATCCAGATCAATGCCCATGCCGCGCATCTGATCGGCAAGCCGGTCCCAGGCTTCGGCCTGATCTTCGGAAAAGGTAAGCGCGGGCACGGACATGGCGCGACATTATCCGCAGGCCGCGGGATAGGCCAGCACTGGCGGGCGGGTTGTGGCGCGAAAACGATGGGGGAAAGGCCCGGGCTGCGGCGTCAGTCGCGGCGCAGGCGGCCCTTTGCCGGATCGGGTGCATCCGCGTTGCTTTCATGGCAACCGTCTTCAGCCCCCGATGCGGCGGCTATTTCGGCCCGTGCCACGCGCAGCGCAAGATCTGCCTGCGCGGCAAGGGCCGGCAGATCATGGCGAAGCGCGTAGGATTGCAGATCCGTCAGCACATCGAAAATCCAGTCATGGCGCATCGGCGTCGGTCCGGTCAGGCGGCTTTGCCGTCAACAGTACCACCCACAGGCCGGGGCGGGTATCCGCAGCCCGGGTGACAGTCTGTCACCCCTGCCGAAACGGTCAGGCACCACAGACCGGCCCCGAGGGGCCTGCCTGATCTCCATGCTGCCCTGTCAGCGCCCGCGTCCGGCCTCAAGCGTGTCCTCGAAGGTGCGCAGACCTGTGCGCGGGGCCTGCACCAGCACCGCCATATTGCCGGGTTTATGCTCGTTGCGGCGCATCTTCATATGGGCGGCGGGGATCTCGTCCCAGCCGAAGACCTCGGACATGCATGGGTCCAGCCGCCGCTCGATCATCAGGTTGTTCGCCGCCGAGGCCTGCGCAAGATGCGCGAAATGCGAGCCCTGAAGCCGCTTTTGATGCATCCACATATAGCGCACGTCGAAAGTGCAGTTGAACCCGGTGGTGCCTGCGCAGATCACGACCATGCCGCCCTTCTTGCAGATCAGCGAGGAGACGGGGAAGGTTGCCTCACCGGGATGCTCAAAGACGATATCGGGATTGACGCCCTTGCCGAAAATGTCCCAGACCGCCTTGCCGAATTTGCGCGCCTCTTTCAGCCAGTCATTATATTCAGGGCTGCCAACCTTGGGCAGTTGGCCCCAGCAGTTGAAATCATTGCGGTTGATGACGCCCTTTGCGCCAAGGCCCATGACAAAATCGCGCTTGGTCTCATCCGAGATCACGCCGATCGCATTGCCGCCCGCCGTGTTGACCAGCTGGATCGCATAGGACCCAAGGCCGCCGCTGGCACCCCAGACCAGCACGTTCTGGCCGGGTTTCAGATCATGCGGCGCATGGCCGAACAGCATCCGGTAGGCGGTGGCCAGCGTCAGCGTGTAGCAGGCACTTTCCTCCCATGTCAGGTGGCGGGGGCGCGGCATGAGCTGCTGGGCCTGCGCGCGGGTGAATTGTGAGAACGACCCGTCGGGTGTCTCATAGCCCCAGATGCGCTGCGTGGGCGAATACATCGGATCGCCGCCATTGCAGAATTCATCATCGCCATCGTCCTGATTGCAGTGGATCACCACCTCATCGCCGACCTTCCAGCGTTTCACCGCCGAACCGACCGCCCAGACGATGCCCGCCGCATCCGACCCCGCGATATGATAGGGCTGTTTGTGCCCGTCAAAGGGACTGATCGGTTCGCCCCGGCTGGCCCAGACACCGTTGTAATTCACGCCGGCCGCCATCACGAGAACCAGCACCTCATTGCTGTCCAGCGCCCAGGTATCGACCACCTCGACCTGCATGGCCGTGTCGGGTTCGCCGTGCCGTTCACGCCGGATCGCCCAGGCATACATCTGGCGGGGCACATGGCCCAGCGGGGGCATTTCCCCGATCTCGTACAGGTCTTTTTGCGGGGCATCATAGGGGGTGATGCGGGAATGCGTGTCCAGTGCCATAGGGGGCCTCCTGAGCGGTTTTGAAATGCCGCAACGCAGAATCATGCGGCCTTGAGCGAAGGGATAGGGGGCTTCACGCAACAATGCAATGGGGTGCAGCTCTATTTTGTAATTTTATGTCCGCCGCGTCGCGGCATTTCCGTCGGGCGGTGCTTCCAGCCTTTGACGGACCTGCGCGGCATAGAAGGCCAGAAGGTCGTGCTTTCCGGGCAGCGGCGTTCCATCCGCGCCCAGGACGCCGCGTGCGGTCAGAACCGCGCGCCCCTCGGCCCGGGCCTGTGCGGCGCCGCCGGGCGGCAGTTTCATCACCGCGCCCTGCGCCAGCAGACGTTCGGCCAGCGCCTCCTCCGTGGTGTGTTCCAGAATCGCGGCGGCGCAAAGCGGGACCGGCAAGACCGGAACGGCGCGGCCGACCTCCTCCATCAGATCGGCGGCAAGGCTTTCCAGATCGCGCCCGGCCGCCAGATGCGCGCGCAGGCTGACCGGGGGGCCGAAGCCCACCCCGGCAGAGCCGAACAGATAGAGATGCCCGCTGGCGCGTTTCAGCCCGATCACCAGTGCCTCCCATGCCACGCGCAACAGGCGGGGCCGGAAGCGGCGCGTGCCGTCCTTGCCCGCCTGCACCAACAGCAGATCCTCGGGCACCCGGTCATAGGAAAGGCCGACCGGCACGAAGATCACATCGCGTCCTGCCGGGTCGAACCCGTCGATGATATAGTGCAGCAGGCCCAGTTTTGCCGGTCCGATCCGCCCGTCAAGGCTGAGCCCGCCTTCGGGAAAGAGCGCCTGCGTGATGCCGTCTGCTGTGGCCATCTGCACATGCCGTTCCAGCACCTTGCGATAAAGCGGATTGGACCGCCCGCGTCGGATGAAATAGGCCCCCATCGCCCGGATCATCGCGCTGAGCGGCCAGACCCGCGCCCATTCCCCCACCGCATAGGACAGTGCGCCACGCCGGGCGACCAGCCATGTGACCAGAACATAATCCATGTTCGACCGGTGATTGATGACAAAGATCACCGTCGCCTTGGGGTCGATGGCGTCAAGGGCTGCATCCATCCGCCCGATCCGCACCCGGTAAAGCACCCGCGACAGCGCCCGTGCGGCCCATGTTGCAAAGCCGAAATACAGCGTCGCGGAAAAGCCCGGCACGATTTCGCGCGCATAGCGGCGGGCCTGTTCGAAGACCACATTCTGCGGCACGCCGGTTTCCGCCGCCTGATCGGCAACCGCCTGCATCACCTTGGGATCAAAAACCAGACGCACGATGCGGTCCTGCCGCCGCATCAGCTTGAACGGCTCGATCGGGCGCTGCAGCCGCTGGTTCAGCCGCACGACAACCCGTTCCATGCGGCGGCGCAGAAACCAGCGAAGCGAGGGCACCAGCACACGATCCAGCGCACCAAATCCCGCAAGCAGCAGGGCCAGCACCACGATCCAGACAGGAATCTCGACAGTCTCGGTCATCTGCGCAGCCTAGGGCTTTGGCTGTTGGCGGTAAATCCACCCATGCCGCAGTGCGGCGAATTGACAGCGCCAGAAAGTTGCGTCTATTTGCGGGAGGTGGAAATAAAATTGCGTTTGTGATTCCGGAGGCTCAGAGTGACCCAGCCCAGCATGACCCAGACCGAAGCGGACCAACCCGACGCGGCGCAGAAAGACAAGCCCTGGCTGTTCCGCACCTATGCGGGCCATTCGACGGCAGCGGCCTCGAACGCGCTTTACCGCACCAATCTGGCCAAGGGGCAGACCGGCCTTTCGGTGGCTTTCGATCTGCCGACCCAGACCGGCTATGACAGCGATCATCTGCTTGCACGGGGTGAGGTGGGCAAGGTCGGTGTGCCGGTGGCGCATCTGGGCGACATGCGGGCACTGTTCGACCGGATCCCGCTGGACCAGATGAACACCTCGATGACGATCAACGCCACCGCGCCGTGGTTGCTGGCGCTCTATGTCGCCGTGGCCGAGGAACAGGGGGCCGATATCGCGGCCCTGCAAGGCACGGTGCAGAATGACATCATCAAGGAATATCTGTCGCGCGGCACCTATATCTGCCCGCCGAAACCCAGCCTGCGGATGATTACCGATATTGCCGCTTGGACGCAGGGCGCGATGCCGAAATGGAACCCGATGAATGTCTGCTCCTATCACCTGCAAGAGGCGGGGGCGACGCCGGAACAGGAACTGGCCTTCGCGCTGGCCACGGCCCTTGCGGTGCTGGATGACCTGAGGGGTAAGGTGCCTGCGGCGGATTTCCCCAATATGGTGGGGCGGATCTCTTTCTTCGTGAATGCGGGCATCCGGTTTGTCACCGAGCTTTGCAAGATGCGGGCTTTCGTCGATCTGTGGGATGAGATCCTGCTGGAACGCTATGGCATCGAGGACGCGAAATACCGCCGCTTCCGCTATGGCGTGCAGGTCAATTCACTGGGCCTGACCGAACAGCAGCCCGAAAACAACGTCTATCGCATCCTGATCGAGATGCTGGCAGTAACGCTGTCGAAAAAGGCCCGTGCGCGGGCGGTGCAGCTTCCGGCGTGGAATGAGGCGCTGGGACTGCCGCGCCCCTGGGATCAGCAATGGTCGCTGCGGATGCAGCAGATCCTGGCCTATGAAACCGATCTGCTGGAATTCGATGACCTTTTCGACGGCAATCCGGCGGTGGATCGCAAGGTTGCGGCGCTGAAGACCGGCGCGCGGGATGAACTGGCCCGGATCGACGCGATGGGCGGCGCGGTGGCGGCCATCGACTATATGAAGGGGCGGCTGGTCGAGGCCAATGCCGAACGCATCGGGCGGGTTGAAAGCGGTGAAACCGTGGTGGTCGGCGTGAACCGCTGGACCGAGGCTGCGCCCTCGCCCCTGACGGCGGGGGAAGGCGCGATCATGGTCGCGGATGCGCGGGCCGAGGCAGACCAGATTGCGCGGCTTGAGGCATGGCGCGCGGCCCGCGATGCGGCCGAGGTGCGCGCGGCGCTTGAGGCGCTGTCGCAGGCCGCGCGGGACGGGGGCAATATCATGCCGCCCTCGATCCGCGCAGCCAAGGCCGGGGTCACCACCGGCGAATGGGGGGCCACGATCCGTGCGGCTTTCGGTGAATATCGCGCGCCGACCGGAGTTTCCAAATCCCCGTCAAACCGCACCGAGGGGCTGGAGCCGATCCGTGAGGCCGTGGCCGATCTGGCCGCGCGTCTGGGGCGACCGCTGAAATTCGTCGTCGGCAAACCGGGGCTGGACGGCCATTCGAACGGTGCCGAACAGATTGCCGCCCGCGCCCGCGATTGCGGCATGGATATCCATTACGAAGGCATCCGCCTGACCCCGGCCGAGATTGTCGCGGCGGCGGCGGATCAGAAGGCGCATGTGCTGGGCCTGTCGATCCTGTCGGGCAGCCATCTGCCGCTGATCGCCGAGACCATGGCCCTGATGCGCGAGGCCGGGCTGGCGCATGTGCCGGTCGTGGTGGGCGGCATCATCCCCGAAGAGGATGCCGAGGCGCTGCGCGCCATGGGCGTGGCAGCGGTCTATACGCCCAAGGATTTTGAGTTGAACCGCATCATGATGGATATCGTGACGCTGGTGGACGGCGCGCCGCTGGCAGCCTGAGCGGGGCAGGGCAGGGGGGGCGGGATCGCCCCCCGCCTCCATCATGCCCCGGGAACCAGATCCCCGGGCAGATCCAGCCCCAGTTTGCGGGCCAGCGCGCGCAGCGTTTCCGTATCACCCGTCCAAGGGGCGGTGCGGGCGGCAAACAGCACCGCCTGTGAGCGGTGGATCATGCCATCCTCCAGCACCTTGAGGTGATTGGCCCGCAGCGTTTCGCCCGATGAGGTGATATCGGCAATCGCCTCGGCGGTCTGATGCTTGACGGTGCCTTCGGTGGCGCCCTGACTGTCGACCAGCTGATAATCCGCCACGCCTTGTGCGGTCAGGAAATCCCGCACCAGCCGGTGATATTTCGTGGCGATCCGCAGACGGTGGCCATGGCTGCGGCGAAAGGCGGCGGCGGCAGCGTCCAGATCATCCACCGTTTCCACATCGACCCAGCAGCAGGGCACGGCCAGAATAAGATCGGCATGGCCAAAGCCAAGCGGGGCCAGTTCCACCACCTGACGCGGCCAGTCGGCCAGTTTGTCGCGCACAAGATCCGACCCGGTAACGCCCAGGTGGATGCGCCCGGCGGCCAGTTCGCGCGGGATCTCACCGGCCGACAGCAGCACCAGTTCCACCCCGGCGATGCCATCCACCGCGCCCGCATATTCGCGGTCATTGCCGGTGCGGGCCATGGTGACGCCGCGCGCGCCGAACCAGCCAAAGGTCTTTTCCATCAGACGGCCCTTCGAGGGCACCCCGATCCTGAGACTCATGCCGCATCCCCCCGCAATCCGGCCACCAGCGCGGGGCGGATCACGCCCCCCACTGCCGGGATCGACCGGCCCTGTCCCAGAACCTCGGTCAGCGCGTCATAGCGCCCGCCGGTCGCCACGGGCGGCAGATCGGGGTTGGCGGCGTGGAAGCTGAACACGAACCCGTCGTAATATTCCATCGAACTGCGGCCATGGCCCGCCTCGAAGGGCAGGGTTTCGGGGTCAATGCCATGGGCGGCCAGTGCGGCCAGTCGCGCCTCAAACCGGTCCACGGCGGGGGCGATGGCGGGCAGCATTGGTTCGATCCCGCGCAGATGGCGCAGGGCAGCCCCTGCCGGGGCTTCAAGCGTCAGAAGATCATAAAGAAGTGCCGCCTCGGTGGCCGCAAGCGGCGGGGCGGCGGCATCTTCGACAAGGGCGGCTGCGCGGGCGGCAATCTCATCCTCGCTGCGCAGGCCGATCATCGGGCCTGCGGCCCCGATCAGGTCCTGCGCGCTGCCCGAGGTCAGCCGTTCCAGCAGCCGCGCGCGGGCGGGGGCCATGGCGGACCGGCCCGAAAACCGGTCCAGCAGCGCGCGGAATCGGTGCGGCCGCCAGACATGGCGCAAAAGCGCGGCGCGGCGGCGTTCGGTTGTCTTCAACCCGCGCACCGCCGCCATCAGGATGCCGATATCGCCGGTCACGGCGCGCAGGCCCAATGGCGCCAGCGCCTGCGCGAACAGCGCAAAGACCTCGGCATCCGCCGCCTGCGGCTCGGTGCGGTCAAAAAGCTCGAACCCCACCTGCAGGAATTCGCTGGGGCGCGCGCCGGGGCGGTCCTGTTTGCGGAACACCTCGCCCAGATAGCAATAGCGGGCGGGATCGGCACCATGGGCCATATGGGTTTCGACCACCGGCACGGTGAAATCGGGACGCAACATCATCTCTCCGCGCAGCGGGTCGGCGGTGACATAGGCGCGGGCGCGGATATCCTCACCATACAGATCCAGCAGCGTGCCTGCGGGTTGCAGCATGTCGCATTCGACCGGCAGCGCGCCTGCCGCGCGGAAGGTGGCCATGAGCGCCTCCCCCTCGGCCCGGACGGCGGCGCGGGGGGGTGCGATTTCGGTCATTGCGCCAGCATCCGTTGCACGGCGGCGACCAGATCGGCGCGCGGCACCTCGACCTGTGCAGGGCGGTCCTTCCATTCCTCGAGCGTGGCGTTTTCGGCGATCTTCGCGCCAAGGATCAGGTCTTTCAGAACCACGGTGCCGTTGGCTGCCTCATCTCCGCCCTGGATGATCGCGATGGGGCTGCCGCGTTTATCGGCATACTTCAACTGGTTGCCGAAGTTTTTCGGATTGCCCAGATACATTTCGGCGCGGATGCCTGCGGTGCGCAACTCGCCCACCATGGCCATGTAATCGGCCATGCGGTCGCGATCCATCACCGTCACGACCACCGGGCCGGGCGCGGGCGCCCCGGCATGGCCCTTGGCGCGGAGGGCGGCCAGCAGGCGGTCCACCCCGATGGAAACGCCGGTTGCGGGCACGGACTGCCCGGTGAAGCGTTTCACCAGATCATCATAACGCCCGCCCCCCGCGACCGAGCCGAATTGACGCGGGCGGCCCTTTTCGTCGAGGATTTCGAAGGTCAGTTCGGCCTCATAGACCGGGCCGGTGTAATAGCCCAAGCCCCGGACGACGGAAGGGTCGATCACGATGCGGTCGGGGCCGTAGCCTTGGGCGGCGAGAAGGGCGGCGATTTGTTCGAGTTCTTCAACTCCTTCTTGGCCAATTTGGCTCTGGCTCACTAAGCCGCGCAAATGGTCTAGGACCCCTGCATTCCAAACTGCCCCAAAGCCCTCGCGCACAGCTTCATTTTCGATGTTTGGGTTAGCATTCTGGCTCGCAGCGCCGCGGCGCAGAAAGTCAGCTTCTCGCGGGTTGCTGCCAACTTGCGACAACAAGGTTGTTCTGACTGCGCTATTCGCTCCAACAAACCCCATAACCACGTCCGCCTGTGCGTCACTCAGCCCGGCCCCCTTAGTGAAATCGCCGCTCTCATCCTTGCGGCCCTCGCCCAAAAGCGCGCGCACGCCCTCTTCCCCCAACCGGTCCAGCTTATCAATCGCGCGCAGGACGATGCCGCGTTCGGCCTCCTTGTCGTCGCCCGACAGGCCCGCGACCTCCATCACCCCGTTCAGCACCTTCCGGTTATTCACCCGCACGATGTAATCGCCCCGGTCGATCCCCACGGCCTCCAGCGTATCGGCCAGCATGGCGCAGATCTCGGCATCCGCCGCCACGGATGCAGCCCCCACCGTATCGGCATCGCATTGGTAAAACTGCCGGAACCGCCCCGGACCGGGCTTTTCATTGCGCCAGACCGGTCCGAAAGTGTAACGGCGATAGGGGGAGGGCAGGTCATTGCGGAACTGTGCGGCCACCCGTGCAAGCGGCGCGGTCATGTCATAGCGCAGGGCCAGCCACTGGTCATCCTCATCCTGCCAGCCGAACACGCCTTCATTCGGGCGGTCCACATCGGGCAGGAACTTGCCCAAAGCCTCGACCGTCTCAACGGCCGATGTCTCCAAGGGGTCGAAGCCGTAGCGCTCATAGACTTCGGAAATCTTCTGCAGCATGTCGCGCCGCTCGGTCACCTCCGCGCCGAAATAGTCGCGAAAGCCCTTGGGCGTCTCGGCGCGCGGGCGCCGGGGGGATTTGTCCTTGGCCATCGGGGAAACCCTTTGCTGCGGTCACGCGGGCGGTGTAACGGATGGCCGGAGGCGCGGCAAGCAAGGAGAGGGTCATGGCAGACCGCATCGAGGCGGCAGAGGAACAGATCGCCCATCTGATCCGCCTGACCGAGGATTTGTCCGGGATCGTCGCGAAACAGGCCGACCGGATCGACCTGCTGGAACGCCGGGTCGCGATGCTGCTGAACCGGGTTGCCGAACCGGATGAGGGCGGCGTGTTTCTGGCCGACCAGCGCCCGCCGCACTGGTAGGGCAGGGCGCCCCGGTATCAGGGTTCAGGCCCGACGGGACATGCCGAAATTCACCCGGGACGACAGCATCCCAAGGGCGAAGGGGGGCCTGCCCCCCTCTTTGGCTCTCGCCAAATTCACCCCCCGGGATATTTGGAGACAGAAAAAGGAAGCGGAGCGTTTCACAGGCGACAGCCCGTAAAAACCCCTGACATGACTTGCCTTTTCCGGCGGCATCCGGTTTTGTTGCCGCGCAAGCGCGGGTCCTGGGCGATCCGCGTGACCGCGAGGACCGCCTTTGCCCCTGCATCCGACAAGCCGAAAGTTCCACCCCGTTGGGGTGATTGTGACATTGGCCCTTGCGCTGACCGGGGGAATCGCGGCCACGCTGCTGCATCTGCCGCTGGCGCTTTTGCTGGGGTCGATGGTCGCGGTGGGGGCGGTTGCGATGGCGGGGTGGAAACCCATGGGCCATGAGGTCGGCCTGCCGGGCCTGTTCCGCCTGATCGCGATTCCGGTGATCGGCATCGCCATCGGCGGCAGTTTCACCCCCGACATCCTGCGGCAGGCGACGCAATGGGCCCCCAGCCTGCTCGCGCTGTCGCTTTTCGTGCCGCTGGCCCATATCCTTGCCTTCGGCATCTACCGGGCGGGCGGGGTCGATCCCGTCTCGGCCTATTGGGGCACGGTGCCGGGGGGGCTGATCGAATCCGTCACGCTGGGGGAGGAGGCGGGGGCCGATCCGGGAATGCTGGTGCTGATGCAGTTCCTGCGGTTGATCCTGACCATCGTGGCGGTGCCGCTTTTGTTCGTGATCCTGACCGGGGAAATGGTCGGATCGGGGGCGGGCGTGGCCCTGCAGGGATCGGACAAGGCATTGCGGCTGGCCGATATCGCCATTCTGGCCGTTGCGGGCTTTGCGGGCTTCCATCTGGGCCATCTTTTGCGCCTGCCGGCCGCGGTGATGACGGGGCCGCTGATCGCCTCGGCCGTCGTGCATCTGACCGGGCTGACCGAGGGCGTGCCGCCGGGCTGGGCCATCGCCGCGACGCAGGTCGTTGTCGGGGCAGGGCTTGGCGCGCGGTTCACAGGCATGTCGGGATCGGTGCTGCGGCGCGGTTTCGTGCTGGCCATGATCGCGACCATGGTCCTGCTGGCGGTGGCATGGGCCTTTGCGGTGCTGCTGGCCCCTTGGGTCGGGCAGCCGGTCGCGGCGCTGTTTCTGGCCTTTGCCCCCGGCGGGATCACGGAAATGAGCCTGATCGCGCTGAGCCTGCAGATCAGCGTGGTCTTCGTGACGCTGCATCATATTGTGCGGATCGTGTTGTCCATCGCGATTGCACGGGCCTTGGCGGGCCGTTTCGGCGGGCTGCACCGCTGACGCGCGGTTTGTGCCCCTACGGGGGGTGTCAGACCTCCTCCACCGTCAGCACCCCGCCCATGGCCTTGATCGCCCCCTTGACCTGCGGCGTCACCGGATAATCGCGCGGCAGTTCAAGGTCGATCTCTTCACCCGTATCGGGATCGGGCACGCAGAAGGTGATCGCGCCGCGCCCGCGTGCGCCCTTGCCGTCCAGCCCCGCCAGCAGCGCCGCGACCGAGGCCACGGCCTCGGCCCGGTCGATATGGATGCGCAGATTGCTGCCGCCCGCCTGCTGGGCGACCTGATCAATCGGCTGGGCGGCGCGCGCCAGCAGTTTCAGCGTCTCACCCTCCAGCGTCGCCTCAACCGTCAGCACGACATTGCTGCCCGGTTCCAGCGCATCCCGCGCAGCCTCCAGCGTGTCGGAAAACACCGTGACCTCATAGAGCCCGGTCGGATCGGACAGTTGCACGAAGGCAAAGCGGTTGCCGCGCGCCGATTTGCGTTCCTGTTTCGACGAGACCGAGCCTGCGATCTTTTCAACCCTCGGCCCACCTTGCGCCAGTTGCGTGATCTCGGCCAGCGTGCGCACGCCCTTGCGTTTCAGCGGACCCATGTAATCATCCAGCGGATGGCCCGACAGGTAAAACCCGATGGCCTTGTGTTCTTCGGTCAGCCGTTCCACCGGCAGCCAGTCATCGCGTGACCCAAGGCGCGGCTCGGGCACATCCGCGCCCGCCTCGCCGAACAGGGAAACCTGATTTGACGCCCGCGCCTCATGGATCGCCGCCGAAAAGGCGGTCAGCGCATCCAGCGCCTCAAACACCCGCGCGCGGTTGCGGTCCAGCATGTCGAAGGCCCCGGCCCGGACCAGCATTTCAAGCGAGCGTTTGCCGACGCGTTTCAGATCCACCCTGCGCGCGAAATCAAAGAGCGAGGCAAAGGGCCGGTCGCCGCGCGCCTCGACGATCATCCGCATCGCCTCGACGCCCACATTCTTCAGCGCCCCCAGCCCGTAAACCAGCGCGCCATCGGTCACGCTGAAGGTCGCCTGACCGCGGTTCACGCAAGGTGGCACCGTGGTCAGGCCCAGCCGGTCCACCTCACGTTTGTAGATCGCCAGTTTGTCGGTCAGGTGAAGATCGCAATTCATGACGCCCGCCATGAATTCCACCGGGTGATTGGCCTTCAGCCAGCCGGTCTGATAGCTGACCACGGCATAGGCGGCGGCGTGGGATTTGTTGAAGCCGTAATTGGCGAATTTTTCCAAGAGGTCGAAGACCTCACCGGCCTTTTTCGCGTCGATATTGTGGGTCTTCTTCGCGCCTTCGATGAATTTCGGCCGTTCCTTGGCCATTTCCTCGGCGATCTTCTTGCCCATGGCGCGGCGCAGAAGATCGGCGCCGCCAAGGCTGTAGCCCGCCATGACCTGCGCGATCTGCATCACCTGTTCCTGATAGACGATGATGCCCTGCGTTTCCTTCAGAATATCGTCAATCGTCGGATGGATCGAGGTGAGTTCCCGAAGCCCGTTCTTCACCTCGCAATAGGTGGGGATGTTTTCCATCGGGCCGGGACGATACAGCGCCACCAGCGCCACGATATCCTCGATGCAGGTCGGCTTCATGCGCCGCAGCGCATCCATCATGCCCGAGCTTTCCACCTGAAACACCGCGACCGTGCGGGCGGCGGAATAAAGCTCATAGGTGGCCGCGTCCTCCAGCGGGATATGGCCGATATCATTCTCGGTCCCCGGCTCGGGATCATAAAGCCGTCGTCCGTCCGACGTCTCATGCAGGCCGCGCCCCGAGGCACGGATCAGTTCGATGGCGTTCTGGATCACCGTCAGGGTCTTGAGACCCAGAAAGTCGAATTTCACCAACCCGGCCTGTTCGACCCATTTCATGTTGAACTGGGTCGCGGGCATGTCGGAACGCGGGTCCTGATACAGCGGCACCAGCGCATCCAGCGGCCGGTCGCCGATCACGACCCCCGCGGCATGGGTCGAGGCATTGCGCAACAGCCCCTCGATCTGCTGGCCATAGGTCAGGAGGCGGTCCACGACCTCCTCCTTCGCAGCCTCGCGCAGGCGCGGCTCATCGGCCAGCGCCTTGGTGATCGAGACGGGTTTCACCCCCTCGACCGGGATCATCTTGGACAGGCGGTCGACCTGCCCATAGGGCATCTGCAGCACCCGGCCCACATCGCGCACGGCGGCCTTGGACAACAGCGCGCCGAAGGTGATGATCTGGCCCACCTTCTCGCGCCCGTATTTGCGCTGGACATACTGAATGACCTCCTCGCGGCGGTCCATGCAGAAGTCGATATCGAAATCCGGCATCGAAACGCGTTCGGGATTCAGGAAGCGTTCAAACAGCAAGGCATAGCGCAAAGGGTCAAGATCGGTGATGGTCAGCGCATAAGCCACCAGCGACCCCGCACCTGACCCCCGGCCGGGGCCCACCGGAATGCCCTGATCCTTGGCCCATTTGATGAAATCGGCCACGATCAGAAAATAGCCCGGAAAGCCCATTTTCTCGATGATGCCCAGTTCGAAATCCAGCCGCGCCTCATAGTCACTGACCGGGGCGGCATGGGGAATGACGGCCAGCCGCGCTGCCAGCCCGGCCTTTGCCTGACGACGCAGTTCCTCCACCTCATCCTCGGCGAATCGCGGCAGGATCGGGTCGCGCCTCGCGGCGGCAAAGGCGCAGCGCCGAGCGATTTCCACAGTGTTTTCCAGCGCCTCGGGCAGATCGGCGAACAGCGTCGCCATTTCCGCCTCGGATTTGAAATAATGCTGCGGCGTCAGGCGGCGGCGCGGCGCTGACTGGTCGACATAGGCGCCTTCGGCAATGCAGATCAGCGCATCATGCGCCTCATACATCTTGGCTTCCGGGAAATAGACGTCATTGGTCGCGACCAGCGGCAGATCCATCGCATAGGCCATTTCGACAAAGGCGCGTTCGGTCACACGCTCGGCCTCGGGCAGTGCGCCGCCCGGCCCCGGATGGCGCTGCAATTCCACATAAAGCCGCCCCGGATAGATCGCGGCCAGCCGCGTCAT
The DNA here is from genome assembly GCF_016765775.1 of Szabonella alba. Taxonomy (GTDB): domain Bacteria; phylum Pseudomonadota; class Alphaproteobacteria; order Rhodobacterales; family Rhodobacteraceae; genus Szabonella; species Szabonella alba. Next base: position 705,301 of record NZ_JAESVN010000001.1, read on the forward strand.
CAGGGCCTCGGCCTTGGCCGCCTGCCCGCCCTGCACCAGCCGCCCGACCGCGCCTTCCGGCCCGCCCGTCAGGCAGATCAGGCCCTGCGCATAGGTCGCAAGCTCTTCCAGCGTGACCTGCGTCACCTGCCCGCCCTTGTCGAGGTAAAGGCAGGAATTGAGCTTCATCAGGTTCATGTACCCCGCTTCATCCTGCGCCAGCAGGACAATCGGGGCGGGCGGGCGCGGGCGTTCGCCGGGGCGGGCCGGATCATGGTCAAGGGCGACCTGACAGCCCAGGATCGGCTGCACCCCCGCCCCCCGTGCCACGACCGAAAATTCCAGCGCGGCAAAAAGGTTGTTGGTATCGGTCACCGCAACTGCCGGCATCCCGGCCGCCGCGCAAAGCTTCACCAGTTTCTTCAGCGGAACCGCGCCTTCCAGCAGCGAGTATTCCGTGTGGCAGCGCAGATGGATGAATCGGGGAGCATTGGACATGGCCACAGCCTAGCGATCCGGCAGGTCGGGGAAAAGGGCGCATCACTTTCAGGCAAATCCGGAAACTGCTTCGGCGCCTTCCCGAAAACTTGTGCTTGCCATGTAGCAATGCGCGGGGCTTCATGATTGACAGGGAAAAGGTGCCTTATCCGCTTTACGCCGCATCGGGCGGGCAGGCAACGCTTCGTGGGGATCAGCACCCCCCGAAGCCCTGAACGGGGAGAAGGCGGCGGGTTACCACATGACCGATATCGCGTTTCACCTGAACGGAACGCCGATCCGCCTTGGTGCCGGGGATCCGACCCGGACCCTGCTGGATTACCTGCGTGAGGATCGCGGACTGACCGGCACCAAGGAAGCCTGCCGCGAAGGCGATTGCGGGGCCTGCACAGTGATGGTGCGGGATGGGACGGGCCGGGCACAGGCGTTCAATTCCTGCATTCTGTTTCTGCCGCAACTGCAGGGCAAATCCGTCACGACGGTCGAGGGGCTGCGCGGCCCCGCAGGGCAGATGCATCCGGTGCAAGAGGAGATGATCGCCCATCACGGCAGCCAATGCGGGTTCTGCACACCGGGTTTCATCATGTCGATGGCCACCGCCCATCTGAACGGCGACCAGAACCACGACCGCGCGCTGGCCGGCAATCTGTGCCGCTGCACCGGCTATGCCCCGATCATCCGCGCGGCCGAAGCCGCCGCCGCCCGGCCCGTGCCAGACTGGATGGGGCAGGATGCGGCTTTCACCTGTTCCGAAATATCCTCGGGGGGGGAGGCCCGCACGGGCCTCGGGGGGCAGACAGCCCCCCTTGCGACCGGGTTCAGCCCCGCCAGCACCGACGATCTGGCGCAATGGTATCTGGCGAACCCTGATGCCACGCTGATCGCGGGGGCGACCGATGTCGGGCTCTGGGTCACCAAACAACTGCGTGACCTTGCCCCCGTGGCCTTTCTGGGCGGTATCGCCGATCTGGCCCAGATCCGGCAGCAGGACGGGCAGTTCCATGTCGGTGCGGGCGTCACCATCACTGATCTGATGGCGGCGGTCGAAGATACGCTGCCCTCTTTCGCGGCCCTTCTGGCGCGCTATGCCTCGCAACAGGTGCGCAATGCCGCGACCATCGGTGGCAATATCGCCAATGGCTCCCCCATCGGGGACGGACCGCCCGCGCTGATCGCATTGGGTGCAAGCCTGCATCTGCGCCGGGGCGATGCGCGGCGCCTGATCGCGATTGAGGATTTCTTTCTGGACTACCGCAAGCAGGACCGCCAGCCGGGCGAGTTTGTCGAGGCAGTCAGCTTTGCCGATACGGCGCCGGATCTGCGCTGCTACAAGATCTCGAAACGCTTCGATCAGGATATTTCCGCGATCTGCGCCTGTTTCAATGTCACCGTCGCGCAAGGCCGTGTGACTGCGGCACGGCTGGCCTTTGGCGGCATGGCGGGGATTCCGAAACGCGCGGCTGCGGCCGAGGCGGCGCTGACCGGGGCGGAATGGTCGCTGGACGCGATCCGGCAGGCTCAGGCGGCGATGGCGGGCGATTTCATGCCGATGTCCGATATGCGCGCCTCTGCCGCCTATCGGGCCGAGGTCGCGGCGGCGCTGCTGGAGCGGTATTTCCACGACCTTGCCGGCACTGCCACCGATATTCTGGAGGTGCGGGCATGAGCATGGGAAAACCGCTGCCGCATGATGCGGCCCCGCTGCATGTCTCGGGCGCTGCGCGCTATGTCGATGACATCCCGCTGCCTGCCAATGCGCTGCATCTGGCCTTTGGCCTGTCGACTATCGCGCATGGCGAGATCACGGCGATGGATCTGTCGGCGGTGCGGGCAGCACCCGGCGTTATCGGCGTCTGGTCGGCGGATGATCTGCGCGCGCGCTTCGGCGCAGTGCCGGATTGCTCGCCTTCGGCGCATGATGAACCGCTGCTGGCTGACGGTGTGGTGAAATATCTGGGCCATCCGGCGTTTCTGGTCGCCGCAACCAGCCATCTGGCCGCCCGCAAGGCCGCGCGACTGGGGCGGATCGACTATCGCGAATTACCCGCCCTTCTGACCGTCGATGACGCGCTGGCCGCCGACAGCCGGTTCGAGGACGGGCCGGTGATCTGGCAGAAGGGCGATGCCAGCACCGCCATCGCCGCCGCCCCGCATCAGGTTCAGGGCAGTTTCGAGGTCGGCGGGCAGGAGCACTTTTATCTGGAAGGTCAGGTCGCGGCCTGCCTGCCACAGGATGGTGGGGAACTTGTCATCCATTCCTCGACCCAGCACCCGACCGAGATCCAGCACAAGGTCGCCCATGCTGCCCATCTACCGATGAGTGCTGTGCGCGTCGAGGTGCGCCGCATGGGCGGCGGTTTCGGCGGCAAGGAAAGTCAGGGCAACCATCTGGCCATTGCCTGCGCGCTGGTTTCGCTGGAGACCGGGCGCCCGGCCAAGATGCGTTATGACCGGGACGATGACATGATGATCACCGGCAAGCGCCATGATCTGCGCATCCTTTACCGTGCGGGGTTCGATGCCGAGGGCCGGATTGCGGGGGTGGAGTTCACCCATCTGATGCGTTGCGGCTGGGCGCAGGATCTGTCCCTGCCCGTCGCCGACCGGGCGATGCTGCATTCGGACAATTGCTATTTCCTGCCTGCGATCCGCATCGAAAGCCACCGCTTGCGCACCCATACCCAAAGCGCCACCGCCTATCGCGGTTTCGGCGGGCCGCAGGGCATGGTCGGGATCGAACGGGTGATCGACCATGTCGCCCATGCGGTCGGGCGCGATCCGGTCGCGGTGCGGCAGGTGAATTTCTATGCCCCGATGGGGGAGGGCCCGGCAGAGGCCGGGGGCGCTTCGCCACCCCGTTCTACAAACTGGCCCCCCGAGGATATTTTCAGACAGAAAAAGGCCGGAGAGATCCAGACGACGCCCTATCATATGCCGGTCGAGGATTTTGTCGGCGATGCGATGGTGGCCGATCTGCTGGCCTCGTCGGACTATCACGCGCGGCGGGCGGCGATTTCCGACTGGAACCGCAACAGCCCGATCCTGAAGCGCGGGATTGCCCTGTCGCCGGTGAAATTCGGGATTTCCTTCACGCTGACGCATCTCAATCAGGCAGGCGCGCTGGTCCATGTCTATCAGGACGGTTCGATCCAGTTGAACCATGGTGGCACCGAAATGGGGCAGGGCCTGTTCCAGAAGGTCGCGCAGGTCGTGGCAGGTGTGTTCGGAGTGGATGCAGCGGTGATCAGGATCACCGCCACCGATACCGGCAAGGTGCCCAATACATCTGCCACGGCGGCAAGCTCGGGCAGTGACCTCAACGGGATGGCGGCGCGGGCGGCGGCCCTGACGATCCGTGACCGCATGGCCGACTGTCTGGCGCTGCAGCATCAGACCACGGCGAACACCGTGCGCTTTGAGGATGGCCATGTTCATGTCGGGGCCGAGGTTCTGGGTTTTGCCGAGGCGGCGGCGCGGGTCTATGCGGCGCGGGTCTCGCTGTCCTCGACCGGGTTCTATGCGACGCCCAAGATCATCTGGGACCGCAAGCGCGGCACCGGGCGGCCCTTCCTTTATTTTGCCTATGGCGCGGCGGTAACCGAGGTGGTGATTGACCGCCTGACCGGCGAAAACCGCATCCTGCGCACCGATATCCTGCATGATACCGGATCAAGCCTGAACCCGGCGCTGGATATCGGGCAAGTCGAAGGCGCCTATGTGCAGGGCGCGGGGTGGCTGACGATGGAGGAACTGGTCTGGGACGCCAAGGGCGCCTTGCGGACCCATGCGCCCTCGACCTACAAGATCCCGGCCTGTTCGGATCGTCCTCCGGTCTTCAATGTGCGGCTCTGGAACCGTCCGAACCGCGAGGACACGGTGGGCCGGTCCAAGGCGGTGGGGGAACCCCCCTTCATGCTGGGCATCTCAACCTTTCTGGCGCTGTCGGATGCGGTTGCGGCCTGTGGTGACGGCTCGGTTTACCCGGCGCTGGACGCGCCCGCGACGCCCGAACGGGTGCTGGCGGCGGTGAAGCGGGTGGCGCGCGATGTTTGACCGGGCGGGAGTGCTGGCCGCGATTGCGGCGCATGGCCCGGTGGCGCGGGTCGTGGTCGCGGGGATCGAAGGATCGTCCCCGCGAGAGCCGGGGGCGGCGATGCTGGTCTGGCCGCAGGGACAATCCGGCACCATCGGCGGCGGTGCGCTTGAATATCAGGCGGCGGCGCGCGCGCGGGACCTGCTGGCCCGTCGCGGCGCGCGGGTAGTGGACCGCGTGCCTTTGGGCCCGGCCATCGGCCAATGCTGCGGTGGCGCGGTGACGTTGCTGACCGAGATCTACAGCGCGTCGGACACGATCCCCGATGATGTCGTTGCGCGCCCGGTCACGGGGGAGGCGACAGAGCCGCCGCTGGCCGTGCAGCGCCTGCTGGCGCGGGCGCGCGGACAGGGACAGCGCCCGGCCCCGCAACTGCTTCAGGGTTGGATGGTCGAACCCGTCCTGCGGCCCGAGCGGCAGATCTGGATCTGGGGCGCGGGCCATGTCGGGCGCGCGCTGGTGGGTGTGCTGGCCCCGCTGCCGGGCTTTGGCCTGACATGGGTGGATACCGCGCGGGACCGCTTTCCTGACGCGATCCCCGAAGGGGTCGAGGCGCTCTGGACGCCGCATCCCGAACGGCTGGCGACCCATGCGCCGCAGGATGCCGAACATCTGGTGCTGACCTATTCGCATGCGCTGGATCTGGAATTGTGTCACCGGCTGCTGGGCCGGGGATTTCACCGGCTGGGCCTGATCGGGTCCGCCACCAAATGGGCGCGTTTCCGGTCACGGCTGGGCGCGCTGGGACATGGGGCGACATCCATCGCCCGGATCGACTGCCCGATAGGAGACCTCGCTCTGGGCAAGCACCCGCAGGCCATCGCCATCGGCGTTGCCGCGCAACTGATGAACAGACAACAACAATCCGAGACGGAGATCACGGATGACCTCAGGGATGACAGAACTTTTGCGGCTGGAGGGGCTGACCAAGGCCTATCCGGGCGTCGTCGCCAATAGCGACGTTTCCTTCGCCATCGGGACCGGTGAGGTCCATGCCCTTCTGGGGGAAAACGGCGCCGGGAAATCGACATTGGTGAAGATGATCTACGGGCTGGTGAAGCCCGATACCGGCAGGATGGTCCTGCGCGGCCAACCTTATGCACCCGACAGGCCCGCCGAGGCGCGGCGGCAGGGGGTGGCGATGGTGTTTCAGCATTTCAGCCTGTTCGAGGCGCTGGACGTGGCCGAGAATGTGGCGCTGGGCATGGAAAACCCGCCGCCCATGCGCGAACTGGCCGCCCGGATCCGCGCGGTGAGTGAGGAATACGGCCTGCCGCTGGACCCCGACCGCATGGTGGGCGATCTGTCGGCGGGCGAACGCCAGCGCGTCGAGATCGTGCGCTGCCTGTTGCAGGATCCGAAACTGCTGATCATGGATGAACCCACCAGCGTTCTGACCCCGCAAGAGGTCGAGATCCTGTTCCGCACCCTGCGGCAGCTTTCTGCAGAAGGCACGGCGATCCTATACATCAGCCACAAGCTGGAAGAGATCCGCGCGCTGTGCGACGAGGCAACGATCTTGCGGCGGGGCAAGGTGGTCGCCACCTGCACCCCGCGCGAACGGTCCGCGCGCGAGATGGCCGAACTGATGGTCGGCGCGGTGCTGACCCCGCCCGCCAAAAGCGCCAAGCCCAAGGGCGAGGTGGCGCTGGAGGTGCGCGACCTGTCCGCCGCCTCGCCTATCCCCTTCGGCACTTCGCTGAAACAGGTGAATTTCACCCTGCGCAAGGGCGAGGTTCTGGGCATTGCCGGGGTTGCGGGCAACGGGCAGGACGAATTGCTGCTGGCCCTGTCGGGAGAGTTGAAGTCCGATCCGGGCATGGTGCGGATCGCCGGGCGCGACATGGGGGCCACCGGTCCGCAGGCGCGGCGCGCGGCAGGGCTGGTTTCGGCCCCCGAGGAACGGCTGGGCCACGCCGCAGCCCCCGACATGTCGCTGGTGGAAAACGCGCTGCTGTCGGGTGCACTGCGCAAGGGGCTGGTGCGGAATGGATTCATTGACTGGGCCGCGACCGAGGATTTCGCGGCGGGTATCGTCAAGGATTTCGACGTGCGCACACCGGGCACCCATGTCGCGGCCCGGGCACTGTCAGGCGGAAACCTGCAAAAATTCGTGGTGGGCCGCGAACTGAGCCAGAGCCCCGAGGTGATCGTCATCAACCAGCCCACCTGGGGCGTCGATGCGGCGGCGGCGGCGGCGATCCGTCAGGCGATCCTTGACCGGGCCGAGGCCGGGGCGGCGGTTGTCGTCATCAGCCAGGATCTGGATGAACTGCTGGAAATTGCAGATGATTTTGCCGCGCTGAACGAGGGACGGCTGACACCGACCCGCCCTGTCGAGGGGCTGGGGATCGAGGAGATCGGCCTGATGATGGGCGGCGCGCATGATATGGAGGTGGCACATGGTCACTGAGGCACGGCGCGATTTGCGCCCTCTCGCGGCCCCGATGGGCCGGTTCACCCCCGGGGATGGCCCGGAACTGCAAGGGGCGGCCATGCCTGCGGGTTGCGCGCGTCATGGACAGGGGGGCACGGCATGATCCGGTTGGAAAAACGACCCTCCCCCTCGCGCTTCTGGCAGGTGGCGACACCGGTTCTGGCAGTCATTCTGACGATGATCGCGGGCGGGATCATGTTCGCGCTGCTGGGCAAGGATCCGGTTGCAGCGATCCGCACGATCTTCTGGGATCCGCTGTTCCATCCGCAATTTGCCGATTATTCGCGGCCGCAGCTTCTGGTGAAGGCCGGGCCGCTGATCCTGATCGCGGTCGGGCTGAGCCTTGGGTTCCGCGCCGGGATCTGGAATATCGGTGCCGAAGGCCAGTATATCATGGGCGCGATTTGCGGGGCTGCGGCGGGTCTGGCGCTTTACCCTGCCGACAGCCGCCTGATCTTTCCGCTGATGGTGATTGCGGGGGGCTTGGGCGGATGGGCCTGGGGGATGATCCCGGCGATCCTGAAGACACGATTCAACACCAATGAGATCCTTGTCTCACTGCTGCTGGTCTATGTGGCGCAATCGCTGCTGGCCTCGATGGCGCTGGGGCGTCTGCGCAACCCCGAAGGCGGCGGCTTTCCGGGCAGCCGGAACCTCAGCCGCTGGGAAAGCTCGGCCAATCCCGAACTGATTGCCGGGACGGGGATGCATTGGGGCGTGGTCGCGGCCTTCATCGCGGTGATCGCGGCTTATATCCTGCTGCAGCGTCATATCCTTGGCTTCCAGATCAAGCTGGCCGGACAGGCGCCGCGTGCGGCACGCTTTGCCGGTGTCAATCCGGCGCGGCTGGTGGTGCTGTGCCTTGGCATCTCGGGGATGCTGGCCGGTCTTGCGGGCCTGTTCGAGGTGACGGGGCCTGCGGGGCAGATCAGCATCGACTTCAATTCGGGCTATGGGTTCACGGCGATCATCGTGGCCTTTCTCGGGCGGCTCAACCCCCTTGGCATCCTGCTGGCGGGGCTGTTGATGGCGCTCACCTATATCGGGGGGGAACTGGCACAGCTGATGCTGGGGCTTCCCGCAGCGGCGATCCAGGCCTTTCAGGGGATGCTGCTCTTCTTCCTTCTCGCGGTGGACCTTCTGTCCAATTACCGCATCAGAATTGCCGGACCGGCGGGGGTGGCGTGATGGATTTCGGTGGTATCAATCCTGCGGTGCTGATCGCCTCGCTGATGGTGGCCTCGGTGCCGATCCTGCTGGCGGCGCTGGGGGAACTGGTGGTCGAGAAGGCGGGGGTGCTGAACCTTGGCGTCGAGGGCATGATGATCATGGGCGCGGTCTGCGGCTTCATCACCGCGGTCACGACCGGCAGTCCGCTGCTGGGCTTTCTGGGGGGTGCCCTGGGGGCGGCGGTGCTGAGCCTGATCTTCGCGCTGCTGACGCAGGTGCTGCTGGCCAATCAGGTGGCGACAGGTCTGGCGCTGACGCTGTTCGGGCTGGGACTGTCAAGCCTGCTGGGGCAGGGCTATGTCGGCATCAAGCCGCCCGCGACGGGGGTGGTTCCGCTGGGGCCGCTGGCCGATATTCCGGGGCTGGGGCGGATCCTGTTCCGGCATGACTGGATGGTCTATGCCTCCATCGCGATGGTGGCGGCGGTCTGGGCGGTGCTGCGCTTCACCCGCATGGGTCTGATCCTGCGCGCGGTGGGCGAAAGCGCCGATGCCGCCCATGCGCTGGGCTACAAGGTGACGCGCATCCGGATCATGGCGATTCTGTTCGGGGGCGCCATGGCGGGGCTGGGCGGGGCCTATGTCAGTCTGGTGCGCGTGCCGCAATGGACCGACGGGATCACCGCAGGCGCGGGCTGGATCGCGCTGGCCATCGTTGTCTTTGCCAGCTGGCGGCCGGGCCGGGTGCTGATCGGTGCCTATTTGTTTGGCGGAATCACCGTGTTGCAGCTTAATCTGCAGGCAGCGGGGGCGCGAATCCCCGTCGAATACTTGTCGATGTCGCCCTATCTGATAACCATCCTTGTGCTGGTCATCATGTCCTCCGGCAAGGGCCGGGCCTCGCTGAACGCGCCCGCCTCACTGGGCCGGAATTTCCACGCCTCGCGCTAGCGCGGGGCAAAACGCAGAAACGCCGCGCGGTGACGCGCGGCAAAAATCCAACAGGGGCCGGAACAAGGCCCCGCCAACCGGGAGCACCCCATGAATCGTAGAACTTTGCTGGCAACCGCAGCCCTTGGTCTGGGCCTTGGCCTTGGGGGCGCGGCCTCGGCGCAGGGCATGGACAAGGTCAAGGCCTGTTTCGTCTATGTCGGTCCGGTCGGCGATGGCGGCTGGACCTATCAGCACCATCAGGGCCTTCTGGCCGTAGAGGCGGAATTCGGCGACCGTGTCGAGACCGCCTATCAGGAAAGTGTGCCGGAAGGCGCGGATGCCGAGCGTGTGCTGACGCAGATGGCGCTGTCGGGCTGCAACATCATCTTCACCACCTCCTTCGGCTATATGGATGCCACCAACAACGTCGCGGCGAAGTTCCCCGATATCAAGTTCGAGCATGCGACCGGCTACAAGCGCGAACATCCGAATGTCTCGATCTACAATGCGCGCTTTTATGAAGGCCGCGCGGTGACCGGGCTTATCGCGGGGCATATGACGAAGTCGAACAAGATCGGTTATATCGGGTCTTTCCCGATCCCCGAGGTTGTCCAGGGCATCAACGCGACCTACCTGCATGCCAAGAAGGTCAATCCCGATGTCTCGATCTCGGTCGTCTGGGCCTATACCTGGTTCGATCCGGCGAAAGAGGCCGATGCCGCCAAGGCGCTGATCGAGCAGGGCGTCGATGTGATCGTGCAGCATACCGATTCGACCGCGCCGCTGGCCGAGGCCGCCAAGACACCCGGCGTGATCGGGTTCGGTCAGGCCTCCGACATGTCGGAATACAAGACCAATCCCGATGGCACCCCTGGCCCGCGTGTTTCGTCGATCATCGACGAATGGTCGCCCTATTACATCAAGCGCGTCGGTGCGCTGCTGGACGGGACATGGGAATCGATCGACAGCTGGGAAGGCATTGCCGCCGGTGAGGTTGTGATCGGTGAGATCACCGAGGCCGTGCCCGCCGAGGTGAAGGCCGAGGCCGAGGCGCTGCGCGATGCGATTGCCGATGGCAGCTATCACCCCTTCACCGGCCCGCTGAACAAGCAGGACGGTTCGGCATGGCTGGCCGAGGGTGAAACCGCCAGCGACGGGGATCTGCTGGGCATGAAGTTCTATGTCGAGGGCATTTCGGGCGATATCCCGAACTGATTGCCGGTCCGGGCTGACATGCGGTGAAGGGGGGCCTTTGTGCCCCCCTTTTCCTTGCGCCGAAGCCGTGGCAGGTTGCGCGGCATGGATATGGATTTTCTCATCATCGGGGGGGGCATCGCCGGGGTTTCGGCCGCCGCGCGTCTGGCCCCGCTTGGATCGCTCATGCTGCTGGAGGCCGAGACGGCACTGGCATGGCACGCCTCGGGCCGTTCGGCAGCCCTTTATGAACCGAATTACGGCTCTCCCCCGGTTGTGGCGCTGTCGCGCGCCTCGGGTGATTATTTCCGGCAGGCCGAGGGCGTGCTGTCGGAACGCGGATTGCTGCTGCTGGCGCGCGCGCATGAGGTCGCGGAGTTTGACCATGATCTGACCTCGATGGACTTCGCCGAAATATCCGTGGATGAGGCGCTGGCGAAAGTGCCGGTGCTGAAACGCGATGTCCTTTCGCGTGCGGGCTTTGCCGCTCATGCCTGGGATATCGACACCGATTTGCTGATTCAGGGATTCGCCGCGCAGGCCCGCGCCGAAGGGGCGCGGATCGTGACCGATGCGCGCATTACCGGCCTGCGCCGCGACGGGGCGGGCTGGCAGGTCACCTCGACCGCAGGCACCTTCACTGCGCGCATGATCATCAATGCCGCCGGGGCCTGGGCGGATGAGATTGCGAAACTGGCGGGGGTGCGCCCGCTGGGATTTCAGCCCTATCGCCGGTCGATGGCGCGGATCCCGGCACCGGGCGGCCATGATGTCAGCCGCTGGCCGATGATCTTTGGCGCAGGCGAAACATGGTATGCGAAACCCGATGCCGGCGCGCTGATCGTATCGCCGGCCGAGGAACATCCGATGGTGCCGCATGATGCCTGGGCCGATGACATGGTGCTGGCCGAGGGGCTGGCACGATACGAGGAATTCGTGACCGAACCGGTTACGCGGATGCTGGCGAACTGGGCCGGATTGCGCACCTTCGCGCCGGACCGCGCGCTGGTGATCGGCCCGGACCCGGTTGAGCCGGGGTTTTTCTGGCTGGCGGGGCAGGGCGGGCAGGGCTTCCAGTCCAGCCCCGCCGCAAGCCTTCTGGCCGCCGATCTGGTGGCCGGGCGCGCCCCGGAGGTCGGGGCCGATATCGTGGCGGCGGTGTCCCCGGCGCGCTTTGGCTGATCCTTCGGGCGTTGCCTTCGGGGGCGGGGTGACATTGCGCCGGGCGCCTGACAGACTGGCGCGCAAAGCAGGGTAAGAGGCGGGGCAGGCAGGCATGTGGCGCATCGGGGCGGCGTTTCTGGCAGTGGCGATCATGGCGGCGGGCTGTGGCCCGCGCGCGCCGCAATCCACAGGGCAGAGCGGTGCGGCAGCCCTGCCTGCAGTGGTCGTCAATCCGCCGCGTTTCGGCGATGACAAGCCCCATCCCTGGGACGGGCGCGACCCGTCCTCCTATCCTGTGCACGGGATTGATGCGGCCCGGTTCCAGACCGGGGTGGACTGGTTGCAGGCGCGTGAGGCCGGGGTCTCCTTTGCCTTTCTGAAGGCGACCGAGGGCGGCGACATGCTGGACCCGGAATTCCGAAGCCACTGGCAGGGGGCAGGCCGGGCGGGCATTCCGCGCGGCGCCTATCACTTCTTCTATTTCTGCCGCCCGGCCATCGAACAGGCGCGCTGGTTCATCGCCAATGTGCCGCGCAGCCCCGGCGCGCTGCCGCCGGTTCTGGATATGGAGTGGAACGCCCATTCACCCACATGCCGCCTCCGCCCCGATGGCGCAAAGGTGCGGGCCGAGGCGGGGATCTTCCTTGATGCGCTGGAACGCCATTACGGGCAGCGCCCGATCGTCTATACGACGGTGGACTTCTACCGCGACAACGATATGGGCCGCCTGCCCCGGGTGGAATTCTGGTTGCGCTCGGTCGCGGGACATCCCTCAAAGGTCTATCCGGGGCAGGACTGGCGCTTCTGGCAATATAGCGGCACGGGCCGGGTTCCGGGCTTTCCGGGGCGCACCGATCTGAACGTCTTTTCGGGATCGGTCGGCGACTGGCAGCGCTGGCTGGCCGCGCGCCGCCAATAGCCGCGCGTTTCCAGCCGCTTATCATGATGAAAGCAGCAAACATGGATGCCCTGACGGGCAATCCTGCGGATCCGGATGACTTGCTTGGGGGGGAATGCGGCATCCCCAGGGAGGAGGAGAGGGGATGCCGCCAGTCCGTCCGACCCAGGGAGGAGGAGAGGGTCGGCCGTGCCGTCCGGGGACACATATCCCCGTATCTGGTTGCGGCATCCCCAGGGAGGAGGAGGGGGATGCCGCCAGTCCGTCCGACCCAGGGAGGAGGAGAGGGCCAGCCGTGCCGTCCGGGGACACATATCCCCGTATCTGGTTGCGGCATCCCCAGGGAGGAGGAGGGGGATGCCGCCAGTCCGTCCGACCCAGGGAGGAGGAGAGGGTCGGCCGTGCCGTCCGGGGATCCATGTCCCCGTATCTGGTTGCGGCGACCCCAGGGAGGAGGAGGGGGCCGCCGCGTGCTCCTTTCGGCCCAGGGAGGAGGAAGGGCCGTCCGGTATTCGGCTCGGAAACCTGCCGTTTCGGCGATTTCCGGAAGAAAGGTGCGGCGACACCAGGGAGGAGGAGAGGGTGCCGCCGCTTTTGCTACAAGACCCGGGAGGAGGTGGGCCTTCGCAAAGACATGTTACTTGCCGTAAGCCGCTTCAAGAGCGATACGGGTGATCATCGTGCGATGGATGCCGAGATCGGCAAGTTCGCGCGAGGAAAGGGCGTTCAGCTCACGCTGCGTCTGCTTGAAGACGCGGCGGCGGTGCAGGGTCAGGCGGATGGATTTGACCATCTCGTCGAACCGTTCCGACAGGCTGGCGGTGAAACCGCGGGAGATGCTGATATAAGCCATGATGGGCCTCGTCTTTACTTTCTGCTGGCGTTCTGATCGTTGCGATCTGTGCCGTTGAAGCCAAGATGCCCCCTATGCTGCAATTGCACAATACCGATTGGCTGCAATGCTGCCATGCAGCATCGGAATGGCTGGGTGCTGAAATTACCCTGCGTAAACAGGCGCATCGCCTTAAATTTAGGCGCTGAAGTAAAGCGGGCTTGCCGTTTCCGACCGGAATGACAAGGTGAGTCGCACAATTGGGCAAAGGAGAAACGCATGGAAGCGGATCGCAAGCGGATCCTTGAGGCGCTGGCGGGCATTGCCTGCCCCGGGGGCGGCACACTTGTGTCGCGTGATCTGATTCGGGCGCTGTCGGTCGAGGGCGGTGCGGTGCGCTTTGTCATCGAGGCCGCCAGCCCCGATGAGGCGCGCGCGCTTGGCCCGGTTCAAGCGCAGGCCGAGGCGGTGCTGCGCGCGCTGCCCGGCATCGCGTCGGTTCAGATCGTGATGACCGCGCATGGCCCGGCGGCCAAGCCCGCCGCAGCCCCGCCCAGCCTGAAGATCGGCCAGCATCCGACCCCGCAACAGGGCGGTCCGCAGCCCTTGTCAGGCGTGGACCGGATCATTGCCATCGGTTCGGGCAAGGGCGGGGTGGGCAAATCCACCGTTTCCTCCAACATTGCCGTGGCGCTGGCCCGGCAGGGGCGGCGCGTGGGCCTTCTGGATGCCGATATCTACGGGCCCAGCCAGCCGCGCATGATGGGCCTGTCGAAACGCCCCGCCTCACCCGATGGCAAGACGATCATTCCGTTGCAGGCGCATGGTGTCACGGTCATGTCCATCGGATTGATGCTGAATGATGGTGAGGCCGTGGTCTGGCGCGGCCCGATGATCATGGGGGCGTTGCAGCAACTGATCGGTCAGGTGGAATGGGGCAAGCTGGATGTCCTGCTGATTGATCTGCCGCCGGGAACCGGGGATATCCAGCTGACCCTGTGCCAGCGCACGCAGCTGACGGGGGCCATTGTCGTCTCGACACCGCAGGATGTGGCCCTGATCGACGCGCGCCGCGCCATCGACATGTTCCGCAAGCTGAAAACCCCGGTGCTGGGGCTGATCGAGAACATGTCCTTTTATCACTGCCCCAATTGCGGGCATGAGGCGCATCTCTTCGGCCATGGCGGGGTCGCGGCCGAGGCGCAGGCGCTGGACCTGCCGTTCCTTGGGGCGTTGCCCATCGACCTTGCGGTGCGGCAGGGCGGGGACGGGGGCATGCCCGCCGCCCTAGGCGATGGCCCCGCCGCCGAGGCCTATGGCGCGATGGCCCGCCGCCTGATTGACGGCGGAATGGGCTGAGGCGGGATATTCCGGGCCCGTCTGTGGCACCGCCCGGGTCGGGGCGGGCGGCAGGTGGGACCGGGTGGGACGAGGCCCGGGGCGGCCATCCCGTTCCGAATCACTTTCGATGCCGGAACCGTGAATCGGGGTGAGTCCGCGAGGATTTCACCCCGATTTTTCAATGCGGGGATGCGTTGATCGGCCGGTAATGGAGAAATCTTGGGAAAACGTGGGACGAATTCTGGCGGCGGAGTATTCTGGCGGTTTGACTATATATGGTAGTATCTCAACATGCTTTTCGCCAGAGTTTGGTCTGATTGCCCCTGAGTAGCCACAATATCCTGTAATGCGCAGGGGGCCGGCACCAGATCTGCGCGGCATTTGCCCAGCTGGACCCATAGAAATCCGTTGCTTCCCATGAATTCCCATGGCATCAAGGTTTCACGGAAGCAGAGCGGCACGGAACAGGGGCAACCAAAGACCCCGAAATGGCGAAAAAGCAGGCTCATACAGGCAACCTCTCTGCTTCCGAAAATAAAGGATCCGGCGCGCGAGCGAGCAGACATCCCCCCAGGTGGCGCGCGCAGTCGGACATTCCCGGAGACGGGACAGGGCGGCGGATCGGGCAGTGGCAGCAGCCCGATCCGCCGTTGTCCGTTTCAAGGGGCTTGTTGGGGCAGTCGAGGTAACAGGAACGCGAGGCCGTGGCCGAGGATTTCAGGGGCGAATACTACCAGAAGGTAGATGGCAAGGCCCGGGTCTCTATCCCGGCTGCCTTTCGCCGTGTCCTTGAAGCTGGCGATTCCCCCAGCCCGGAATTTCCCCGCACCCGCATCGTGATGGTTTACGGCGACAAGCGCCGGCAGTTCGCCGAAGGCTACAGCCAGACCGGCGCCGAACGTCTTTCGAAAATGGTCAGAAAACTGCCCTTCGGGTCCAAGGCCCGATTGCGGGCCGAGCGTGACCTGCTGATCAGTTCGCTGACCATTGAAATCGACGAGGACGGCCGGATCGTGCTGCCGCAGAAGGTGCGCGACAAGATCGGCTTCACCGAGGGTGAGATCGTTCTGGCAGGCTCGCTTGACCGGTTCCAGATCTGGCGGCGCGATACCTATGAAGCGGTCTTTGATGCGCTGGATGACGATGACGACATCCTGCCCGAAGGCGCTGATATCCTGTCGCTGCTGAGCGATGTCGACACGGAGGAATGAGCCGTGCCGCGTCGTGATCCCGAAGCCCCTTCCGTTGAACCGAAATCCGCCGGGCCGCATGTCCCGGTCCTGATCCGTCCGCTGATCGACCTTGTCGCGCCGGTGGCGGGGGAATGGCTGGATGGCACATTCGGTGCGGGCGGCTATGCGCGCGCGTTGCTGGCGGCCGGGGCGGGGCGGGTGACCGGGGTTGACCGCGACCCGCTGGCGCTGGAGATGGCAGCCCCGCTGAAGGCCGAGTTCGGCGACCGGCTGCGGCTGGTTGCGGGGCGTTTTTCCGAACTGGACGCCCATGCGCCCGGCCCTTTGGACGGGGTGGTGCTGGATCTGGGCGTCTCTTCCATGCAGCTTGATATTGCTGAGCGCGGATTTTCCTTCCTGCGCGATGGCCCTCTGGACATGCGGATGAGCCAATCGGGCGAAAGCGCCGCTGATCTGGTGAATTTCGCCAGCGAGGAACAGCTTGCCGATGTGATCTATCACTTTGGCGAGGATCGCGCCGCGCGCCGCATCGCCCGCGCCATCGTGGCGGCGCGCAGCCCCGAGCCGATTACCACGACCCTGCGGCTGGCCGAGGTGGTGGCCTCGGTCCTGCCGCGCCCCAAGCCTGGGCAAAGCCATCCCGCCACCCGCGCCTTTCAGGCGATCCGCATTGCCGTCAATACCGAGTTTTCGGAACTGGTCGAGGGGCTTGCCGCCGCCGAACGGGCGCTGAAGCCCGGCGGGGTACTGGCTGTGGTCAGCTTCCACAGCCTTGAGGACCGCATTGTGAAGCGGTTTTTCCAGTCGCGGTCCGGTGGCGGCGGGCAGGGCAGCCGCTATGCGCCCGAACGACCCGCCGAGACGCCCCGTTTCACGCTTCTCAACCGCAAGGCCATCGGCCCGGATGAGGCCGAACTTGCCGAAAACCCACGCTCCCGTTCTGCGATCCTCCGGGCCGGGCGGCGCACCGATGCAGCCCCCGGTCCGCTCGATCCGGCCGAACTGGGCGTGCCCCTTCTTCCTGCTGCCAACAAGAAAGGACGCCGCTGATGCGCCCCTTCCTCTCTGTCCTTGCCGCCCTTGCGCTGATGGCGCTGGCCTTCTGGGCTTACCGCGAGAATTACACCACACAGGCCGCCCTGCGCGAGGTTTCGGCCCTCAATCAGGAAATTGTCGGCCTGCGGGAATCGCTGAACCTGCAGCGGGCGGAATGGGCCTATCTGAACCGGCCCGACCGGCTGCGCGATCTGGCGGTGCTGAATTTCGACCGGCTGGGCCTTCTGCCGATGGAGCCGGAACAGTTCGGCCGCGTCGATCAGGTGGCCTTCCCGCCGCCGCCGCCGCTGTTGCCTGCTGATCTCAACCCGGTCGATATCGCCGCCGCCATCGAGGGGGATCCGCTGTGACCCGCACCCCGCTGCGCCCGCTTGCCCGGATCCTGTCGGCCCGCGAGAAAGGCGAGAACCCCGACCATATCGAGGCCGAGAACAAGCGCCTGCGCGCAGAGGCCAGCCGCGACCGGCAGCGTGGCCGGGCGGAGGGGCGGTTGCTTATCCTCGGTTTTGCCTTCTTTGTCGGCTTTGCCGTGGTCGGGCTGCGGATGGGCGATCTGGCGGCTTCGGTCCCCGAGGAACCGCGCAGTTTTGCCTCGGGCGCGCAGATCAGCGCCGCCCGCGCCGATATCACCGACCGCAAGGGGCGGCTTCTGGCCACCAACCTGTCGACCCATGCGCTTTATGCCCATCCCAAACAGATGATTGATCCGCCCCGTGTGGCGCGGGAACTGGCCGCGCTGTTTCCCGAGATGAAGCCCGAGGATCTGGAACGCCGCTTTACCGATGGCCGGTCCTTCCTCTGGCTGCGCCGCAAGCTTAGCCCCGAACAGATGCAGGCCGTGCATGAAATCGGCGATCCGGGCCTTTTGTTCGGGCCGCGCGACATGCGGCTTTATCCCAATGGCACGCTGGGCGCGCATATCCTTGGCGGCAGTTCCTTCGGGGCCGAGGGCGTTCATTCCGCCGAGGTGATCGGCACAGCGGGGATCGAGCGCGCGATGGATGCGCGCCTGCGCGATCCCGCACTTGCCTCGCAGCCGCTGGCGCTGTCCATCGACCTGTCCGTGCAGACCGCGATGCGCGAAGTTCTGGATGCGGGCATGGTGATGATGAATGCCAAGGGCGCGGCCGGCATCCTGATGGATGTGCGCACGGGTGAGGTTCTCAGCCTTGTCTCGCTGCCCGATTTCGATCCGAATGACCGGCCCAATCCGCTGGTCAAGGGCGATCCCGCCGACAGCCCGCTGTTCAACCGCGCAGTGCAGGGCGTCTATGAACTGGGCTCGACCTTCAAGATATTTGCCACCGCGCAGGCGTTGGAACTGGGGCTCGTCAATCCCGATACGATGGTCGATGCCAATGCGCCGATGCGCTGGGGCAAACACACGATCAATGAGTTTCAGCGCAAGAATTACGGGCCGAAACTGTCGGTGACCGATGTGATCGTGAAATCCTCGAATGTCGGCACGGCGCGTCTTGCGCTGCAGATCGGGGCCGAACGGCAGCAATCCTTCCTGCGCAGGCTGGGCTTTTTCGCGCCGACCTCGCTGGAACTGTCCGAGGCCCCCGGTGCGCGTCCGCTGATCCCGGCGCGCTGGCCCGAAATTGTGACGATCACCACCTCCTACGGTCACGGCATGTCGGCCAGCCCGATGCATCTGGCCACCGCCTATGCCGCGATTGCCAATAAGGGCGTGATGGTCCAGCCGACGCTTTTGCGCCGGGAAGGCACGGTCGAGGGCGTTCGGGTGATGTCGGAACGTACCGCGCAGGCCTCGGTCGAGATGCTGCGCAAGGTCGTGACCGAGGGCACCGCCAGCTATGCCGAGGTTCCGGGCTATGCCATCGCCGGAAAGACCGGCACGGCGGACAAGCCGAAGCGGACGGGCGGCTATTACAAGGACAAGGTTATCAATACTTTCGCCTCGATCTTTCCCGCCGAGGACCCGCGCTATGTGCTGATCGTCACGCTGGATGAACCGGTCGATACCTCCGGACCCGAGCCGCGCCGCACCGCCGGCTGGACGGCCGTGCCGGTCGCCGCCGAGGTGGTGCGCCGCGTCGCCCCGTTGCTGGGGGTGCGGCCACAGATTGAAACCCTCGTACCGGATGCGGTATCAGCACGGCGCAACTGACGACAAAAAGGATGCCCCCGTGACCGTGGCCAGACCGCTTTCCGACCTTGGCCTGACGGCGCGCGCCGGGGCGAATCCCGCAGTGACGGGCCTATGCATCGACAGCCGCAAGGCCGGGCCGGGGGTGCTGTTTGCCGCGCTGCCCGGATCGGTGATCCATGGCGCGGCCTATGCCGAGGGGGCGCTTGCCCGGGGGGCGGTGGCGCTTTTGACCGATGCCGAGGGGGCCGCCCTTGCCACCGAGGTGATCACGCGATACCGCCCCGCCGTCATCGTGGCGCAGGATCCGCGCGCCGCCCTTGCCGCAACGGCGGCGCTGTGGTTCGGGGCGCAGCCCGACTGCATGGCTGCAGTGACCGGCACCAATGGCAAGACCTCGGTCGCGACGTTCACCCGGCAGATCTGGGCCGCCCTTGGCCATGCCGCGATCAATATCGGCACCACCGGGGTCGAAGGGGCATGGACCGCGCCATCGCCCCATACCACGCCCGAACCGCTGACCCTGCATGCCATGCTGGCCGATGCGGCCGGCGCCGGGGTCACCCATGCCGTGATGGAGGCCTCCTCGCACGGGCTGGACCAGCGCCGCCTTGACGGGGTGCGGCTGCGCGCGGCGGGCTTCACCAATTTCACGCAGGACCATCTGGATTACCATAAGACGTTTGACGCCTATTTTGACGCCAAGACGGGGCTGTTTACCCGGCTTCTGCCCGAGGATGGCGTGGCCGTGGTCAATCTGGATGATCCGCGCGGTGCCGATGTGGTGGCCTTGGCGCGGGGGCGGGGGCAGCGGGTTCTGACCGTGGGGCAAGGGGCCGGGGCGGATCTGCGCATCCTTGGTCAGCGGTTCGATGCCACCGGACAGGATCTGCGCCTGCAATGGGCGGGCCAGCCGCATCAGGTCCGGCTGGATCTGATTGGCGGCTTTCAGGCGGCGAATGCCGCCCTTGCCGCCGGGCTTGCCATCGGCGCGGGTGAGGATCCGCAGGCGGTGCTGTCTGTGCTGCACCGCCTGTCGGGGGTTCGGGGCCGGATGGAACGGGCCGCGACGCGGACCAATGGCGCGGCGGTCTATGTCGATTACGCCCATACGCCCGATGCGCTGGCCACGGCCCTGCGTGCGCTGCGTCCGCATGTGATGGGGCGTATCGTGGTCGTCTTCGGCGCCGGTGGCGACCGTGACCGGGGCAAGCGCCCGCTGATGGGGCAGGCGGCTGCCGAAAATGCCGATGTGCTCTATGTCACCGATGACAATCCCCGTTCGGAAGATCCTGCCACGATCCGCGCCGCGATCCTTGCCGCCTGTCCCGAGGCCGATGAGATCGGCGACCGCGCCGAGGCGATCCTGCGCGGGGTTGATGCGCTGGGGCCGGGGGATGCGCTGCTGGTCGCGGGCAAGGGCCATGAAAGCGGGCAGACCATCGCAGGCCAGACCTATCCTTTCGACGATGTCGAACAGGCCTCGGTCGCGGTCGCGGCGCTGGACGGGCTGATCTGATGCCCGGCACCGCAAGGCCTGCCGCATCAGCGCGAAAATTCCCCTGTCGCCTTCACCTTTGTCCAGATACCGCGCAGGGGGTAAGGCGCGCCCGCATCTTTGGGGGCGCAAAGCCCCGCTGCGCCCCGCCTGACCCAAGGATTTGCAACCCGAGAAAGGAGATGATGACATGACCGACCTAACCCCTCTCTGGACCTCGGCCGAGATTGAAGCCGCAACCGGCGGTCGGGCCGCGCGCAGCTTTGACGTTCAGGGAATATCAATCGACACTAGGACCTTGCAGCCGGGCGATCTGTTCGTGGCGCTGAAGGATGCGCGCGACGGGCATGAATTCGTGGCGCAGGCGCTGCAAAAGGGGGCGGCTGGGGCAATGGTCTCGTATCGGCCCGAAGCGCTGGCGGCCGATGCGCCGCTTCTGGTCGTGCCCGATGTGCTGGCGGCGCTGACAGCGCTTGGCGCTGCCGGGCGCGCGCGCCTTGCACCGGATGCCCGGGTGATCGCGGTCACCGGGTCGGTCGGCAAGACCTCGACCAAGGAAATGCTGCGCGCGGCTTTCGAGGCGCAGGGCGCGCTGCATGCGGCCGAGGCCAGTTACAACAACCATTGGGGCGTGCCGCTGACGCTGGCGCGGATGCCCGCCGCAACCCGCATCGCGGTGCTGGAAATCGGCATGAACCATCCCGGTGAGATCGCGCCGCTGGCGCGTCTGGCCCGCCCGCATCTGGCGCTGATCACCACCGTCGCCCCCGCCCATATGGAGGCTTTTGCCGCGATTGGCGGTCTTGAGGCGATTGCCCGCGAAAAGGCCGCGATCCTTGACGGGCTGGAGCCGTCGGGCATTGCCGTGCTGCCCGCGGATCTTGAGGTGACGCCGATCCTGACTTCGGTGGCGTCACTGGCCGGGGTGACGACGCTGATGTTCGGCAGCCATGCGCAGGCCGATTACCGGCTGGCCGATGTGCAGGTCACCGATAGCGCGACCATTGCCCGCGCCCATGCCCCCGCCCTGCCGGGCGAGGAGGGCGGGGCCGGTGGCCCGACGGGCCGGGATCTTCTGTTCAAGTTGTCCACGCCGGGGCGGCATTTCGCAGCCAATGCGCTGGCGGTGCTGGCGGCCTCGGATGCGCTGGGGTTCGATCCGACGATCACCGTCACCGATCTGGGCCGCTGGGCGCCGCCTTCGGGGCGCGGCCGGCGCGAAACTATCCTGCTGGATCCGGTCGAGGGGCTGGAATTCGGACTGATCGACGACGCGTTCAATGCCAATCCCGCCTCGATGGCGGCGGCCCTTGACCTGCTGGCGGCCTGCGCGCCGACCCATGGTATCGGACGGCTGCTCACGGGGCGCCGCATCGCCATTCTGGGCGACATGCTGGAACTTGGCCCCGAGGAAACCGCCCTTCACGCCGCCATCGCCACCCACCCGGCGCTGGCGCAGGTGGCCCTTGTCCATTGCGTCGGTCCAAGAATGCGCGCCCTGCACACCGCCCTGCCGCGCAATCGTCGTGGCCATTGGGTCGAACGGGCCGAAGATCTGGCCGCCATGGCCCCGGCGCTGGTTGATGCGGGCGATATTCTGCTGGTCAAGGGCTCCAAGGGGATCCGGGTCAGCCTTGTGGTTGACGCCCTGCGGAAATTGGGGCAACCGACGGCGGGCCGAACCGAAGGGACGTAACGGATGCTCTACTGGCTGACCGAGTTTTCAGACGGCGGAGATGTGTTCAACCTCTTCCGCTATATCACCTTCCGGGCGGGCATGGCCTTTGCGACCGCGCTGATCTTCGGCTTCATCTTCGGGCGGCCGCTGATCAACCTCTTGCGCCGCCGTCAGGGCAAGGGACAGCCGATCCGCATGGACGGGCCGCAGACCCATCTGGCCAAGGCGGGCACGCCCACGATGGGGGGGCTGCTGATCCTGTCGGCGCTTTTGTTCTCGACGCTGCTTTGGGCACGGCTCGACAATCCCTATGTCTGGATCGTGCTGGGGGTGACGGTGGCCTTTGGTCTGATCGGGTTTGCCGATGACTATGCCAAGGTCTCGAAACAGAACACCAAGGGCGTCTCGTCGCGTGTCCGGTTCCTTCTGGGTCTGCTGATCGCGGCACTGGCCTGCTGGTTCGCCGCCGCATCGCATCCCGAGGCACTGGCGGGGCAACTGGCGCTGCCGGTCTTCAAGAATGTGCTGGTGGATCTGGGGATTTTCTTCATCCCTTTCGGCATGATCGTCATCGTCGGCGCGGCCAATGCGGTGAACCTGACCGACGGGCTGGACGGGCTGGCAATCATGCCGGTGATGATCGCGGCGGGCACGCTGGGCGTGATTGCCTATATCGTCGGGAACTTCAATTACACCGATTATCTGGGCGTCCATTTCGTGCCCGGCACCGGGGAATTGCTGATTTTCACCGCCGCACTGTTCGGGGGCGGGCTGGGGTTTCTGTGGTATAATGCGCCCCCTGCTGCGGTGTTCATGGGCGATACCGGATCGCTGGCCCTTGGCGGTGCGCTTGGCGCAATCGCGGTCTGCGCCAAACATGAGATCGTGCTGGCGATTGTCGGTGGCCTTTTTGTGGTCGAGGCGCTGTCGGTCATCATTCAGGTGCTGTATTTCAAGCGCACCGGGCGGCGCGTCTTCCTGATGGCCCCGATCCATCACCATTTCGAAAAGAAGGGCTGGGCCGAGCCGCAGATCGTGATCCGCTTCTGGATCATCTCGCTGATCCTTGCGGCGATCGGTCTGGCGACGCTGAAACTGCGCTGAAAGCCGTGCGCCGGGGCTGGCCCCGGCGGCAAAGCCTGTTAGCCTGCATCCGGTGCCCACAGGCGGGGCACAAGACAGGCGACAGGCCCGATTGCGCATGACCGACGACCCGCAGACCCGCAGCCCGACCCGGCCCGAGATCCTGCCGCTGGGGCCGGACGGGGTGGTGCTGCGCGTCGCCCTGCGCGCCAGCGATGCTGCCAGCGCCCGGGTGCAGGCCCTTGCCGCCGCCCTGCGCGCGGCCCCGCCGCAGGGCATGGCCGAAATGGCGACCGCGCTTGCCTCGGTCTGGTTGCGCTTTGATCCGGCGCTTGTGTCGCGGGCGGAATTTCTGGCCAGGCTGTCGCCGTTTCTCGACATGCCTGCCGATCCCCCCCCCGCCCCGGTGTTGCGCCGCTGGACGGTCCCGGCGGCCTTTGGCGGGCAGGCCGGGCCGCAACTGGCCGAACTTGCCGCCCTGACCGGTCAGACCGAGGCGGCGGCGGTGGCCGGTCTTTGCGCGGCGGATCTGCGGGTGCTGGCCATCGGTTTCGCCCCGGGTCAGCCCTATCTGGGCCTGCTGCCGCCCGACTGGGACATTCCGCGCCAGACCGCCCTGACACCGCAGGTGCCCGCAGGGGCGCTTGTCGTGGCAGTGCGGCAGGTGGTGCTGTTCGCCAATGCGTCGGCCACGGGCTGGCGGCAGGCCGGGCGCTGCGCTTTCCGGCCCTTCCTGCCTGACCGGGCCCAGCCTTTTGCCCTGCGGGCGGGCGATGCGATCCGCTTTGCCCCGGTGGCCGAGGCCGAGCTTGCCGCGCTGGAAGGCGGTGACGGGCTGGGCGGGGCAAGGCTGGAGTCTCTGGCATGACGGGCGCATCGGGCACGAATGCTGCAAATGCGGCGAAAGACGCGGCACGGTTGACGGTGCTGAGCATCGGGCCGCAGGTGACCGTGCAGGATGGCGGGCGGCCCGGCCATATCGCGCAGGGCCTGTCGCGGGGCGGTGCGGCGGATCCGCTGGCGCTTCTGGAGGCGGCGGCGGTGCTGGGACTGGCGCAGCCCGGCCCGGGGCTGGAACTGGCAGGGTTTGGCGGGCGCTTTCGGGCCGGGGCCGACCTGCGTCTTGCCCTGACCGGTGCGCCGATGCAGGCGGAAATCGAGGGGCAACGGCTGGACTGGAACCGCGCCCATTGGCTGCGTGCAGGGCAGGTTCTGTCCATCGGAGGCGCGACGGCGGGTCAATATGGTTATCTGACCTTTGCCGCGCCGCTGCGCGCGCCTTTGCTGCTGGGCAGTCCGTCGGCCCATCTGGCGGCAGGGCTGGGATCGGTTCTGCGAGCCGGGGACGTGCTGGAATTCGGCCCTGATCCCGACCCCGCCTTACCGATGATCGCCCTGGCGGTGGCCGACCGGTTTTCGGGGGGCAGCCTGCGCATCGCGCCCGGACCGCAGACCGGGCTTTTCGATGCCTCTTGCCGCGCCCGGCTGGCGGAAACCGACTTTCGCCGTGGCGCGCAGGCCAACAGGCAGGGCATGCGGCTGGAGCATCCGGGGGCGGGGTTCAGTACTGCCGCAGCGGCCGGGCTGGTTTCGGATTTCGTGGGACCGGGCGATGTGCAGATGACCGGCGACGGGCTGCCCTATATCCTGCTGGCCGAATGTCAGACCATCGGGGGCTATCCGCGCATCGGCACGGTGATCGGCGCCGATATTCCGCGCGCTTCACAGTCCGGACCGGGTGCGCCCTTGCGATTCCATTGGGTCACCACCGACGAGGCGGACCGCCTGCGCCCCGATCCGCAGGCAATGCTGGCGGCGCTGCGCCGCACCGCGCGCCCGGTGATCCGTGATCCGGCGACGATACCCGATCTGCTGGCCTATCAACTGGTCGGGGGCGTGACGGCGGGTGATGATCTGGACAGGGGGAAGTGAATGCCAAGCGTCGATCTGAATGCCGATATGGGCGAAAGTTTCGGGCCGTGGCGGATGGGCAATGATGCGGGGCTGCTGGATATCGTGACCTCGGCCAATATCGCCTGCGGCTTTCATGCGGGCGATCCCGATGTGATGGCCGCGACGATGCGGCTGGCGCAGGACCGGGGCGTCGGCATCGGTGCGCATCCGGGTTTTGCCGATCTTCAGGGCTTTGGCCGCCGCAGGATGGCAGTTTCGACCGGGGAGCTGGGCAATCTGATCGCCTATCAACTGGGGGCAGCACAGGGCATGGCCCGGGCGATGGGCAGCGAAATCCGGCATCTGAAACTGCATGGCGCATTGTCAAACATGGCCTCAGAGGATGCCGGAATCGCGCGGGCCTGTTTTGAGGCCGCGTTGCGGGTCGCACCGGGGATCACGGTCATGGTGCTGGCCGCCACGGCAATGGAACAGGCGGCGCGTGATCTGGGCTGCGCCTGGGCCGGTGAGATCTTCGCCGACCGCGCCTATGAGGATGATGCAACCCTTGTGGCGCGGGGAAGCCCGGGGGCGGTACTGACCGATCCCGACCGCGCGGCCGGGCGGATCCTGCAGATGCTGCGCGAAGGCGCGATCATCAGCCGCAACGGACGGCGCATCCCGACCCGGATCGACACGATCTGTCTGCATGGTGATGGTGAGAGCGCCCTGCCCATGGCGCAGGGGCTGCGCCGCGCGCTTGAGGCGGCGGGGGTCCGGATCGCGCGGTTCTGAAGGTTTTACGCGGAATGCTGGTCAGGGCAGCGGGGCGCGTTCTCCCCCGCTGCACCGATAGGCGCGATCAGAAAAACGCCTGCAACCCCGTCACGGCGCGGCCAAGGATCAGCGCATGGACGTCATGCGTGCCTTCATAGGTGTTGACGGTTTCCAGATTGACCATATGGCGCATGATCTGGAAATCCTCCTGAATGCCGTTGCCGCCATGCATGTCGCGCGACCAGCGCGCGATTTCCAGCGCCTTGCCGCAATTGTTGCGCTTGATGATGGAAATCATCTCGGGGGCTGCATTGGCCTCATCCATCAGGCGGCCCACCCGCAGGCTGGCCTGCAGGCCAAGGCTGATATCCGTCAGCATATTGGCCAGCTTCAACTGGTAAAGCTGGGTCTGGGCAAGGGGGCGGTTGAACTGCTTGCGGTCCAGCCCGTATTGCCGCGCGGCCTGCATGCAGAATTCCGCAGCCCCCATGACACCCCATGAAATGCCATAGCGCGCGCGGTTGAGACATCCGAACGGCCCTTTCAGCCCCTCGACATGCGGCAGCAGGGCATCCTCGCCGACCTCGACATCCTTGATCACGATTTCACCGGTGATCGAGGCGCGCAGCGACAGTTTGCCGCCGATCTTCGGCGCTGACAGTCCTTTCATGCCCTTGTCCAGCACAAAGCCGCGGATCTTGCCGTCATGCGCCTCGGATTTCGCCCAGATCACGAAGACATCTGCGATCGGAGAATTCGAGATCCACATTTTCGCGCCGTTCAGCACATAGCCATTGGCGGTCTTTTTCGCGACGGTCTTCATCCCCGCCGGGTCCGAGCCCGCGTCGGGTTCGGTCAGGCCGAAACAGCCGATCCATTCGCCGCTGGCCAGTTTCGGCAGGTATTTCTGCCGCTGCGCCTCGGACCCATAGGCATGGATCGGATACATCACCAGACTGGACTGCACCGACATCATGGACCGGTATCCGCTGTCGACGCGTTCCACCTCCCGCGCGATCAGGCCATAGGCGACATAGGACGCGCCCAGCCCGCCATATTCCTCGGGCACCGTGACGCCCAGAAGGCCCATCTCCCCCATCTCGCGGAAGATCGCGGGATCGGTGGCCTCCTCACGATAGGCCGCCGTCACGCGCGGCTGCAGCTTTTCCTGCGCATAGGCACGGGCGCCGTCGCGCAGCATCCGCTCCTCCTCGGTCAGTTGATCCTCCAGCCGGAACGGGTCCTCCCAGTCGAAACGGCCCAGATCCGGGGCATCCTTGGGCTTCAGCTTGGGGCGGGCGGTCTGGTCCATCTGCGGTCTCCGGATCGGGTTTTCCTGACCTTCCTACGCCGAATCCCGGCCTGTGTTCAAATGAATTGCCTTTACAGGTTCATGAGTATTCCGCATGAACCAAGGGATGACACGTCGCAATTA
This sequence comes from Szabonella alba, assembly GCF_016765775.1. GTDB lineage: Bacteria > Pseudomonadota > Alphaproteobacteria > Rhodobacterales > Rhodobacteraceae > Szabonella > Szabonella alba. The sequence goes on from NZ_JAESVN010000001.1 coordinate 732,565, forward strand.
CACCCCGACATTGCCCGAATTGCAGGCCTTTGCCGCCTGTGCGCGGCAGGGCACGGCGACGCGGGCGGGGGCGGAACTGGGGCTGACGCAAAGCGCGATCAGCCGCGCGCTGGGGTCGCTTGAGGCACGGCTGGGGGTGGCGCTGTTCCATCGGATCCGTCAGCGCCTTGCCCTGTCGGATGCGGGCCGGGCCTTTCTGCCCGAGGCCGAGCGATTGCTGGCCGATCTGGACCGTGCCGCCCTGACGGTCATGAGCTTCGGGGGCCATCGCGATGTGCTGCGCCTTGCCTGCCTGCCGACCTTTGCCACGCATTGGCTGATCCCCCGGCTGGCGGGGTTTCAGCGTATCGCCCCCGGGATCAGCTTTGACATCACCGCAACCCTGACCGCGCCGGATTTCGACCGTGATCCGCGCGATGCGGCGATCCTGCGGGCGGGCCCGGGGGCAGGGGCGACCCTGCGGGGGGCAGGGCAGGATGTGCTGCTGGAGGAACGGCTGATCGTCGTGGCCGCCCCCGCCCTGCTGCCCGAGGGGGATCTGCCCGGGGATGCGGCCCTGTCGCAACTGCCGCTGTTGCAGCAGGCAACGCGGCCCGATCTGTGGCTGGACTGGTTCCGCGATGCCGGCACCGCGCCGACCCGCATCCTGCGCGGCCCCCGGTTTGAACAGTTCGGCATGGTGCTGGCGGCGGCGCGGGCAGGTCTGGGGGTGGCGCTGCTGCCCGAAGTGCTGGTCGCCTCTGATCTGGCCTCGGGCGCCTTGCGCGCGGCCTCACCGCGCAGCATGGTCACCGCCACGCCTTATGTGCTGATGGCCCCGCCGCGCAGTCATGACCTGCCCGCCTTCACCGCCTTTCGCGACTGGCTGCTGTGTCCCGGGGCGGTCCCCCCCCTCCATTGGTCGCAGGCGGCCCCATGCGGCCTTGACCGCCCGGCGGCGGCCCGCCACCCTGTGGCAGGGCAGGGACCATCACCCCAAGGACAGACCCCCCAAGGACAGGCCCGCAAGGAAGGCAAGCCGTGACCGCGATACCGCATTCCATCGACGCGACCGAAACCCTGCTGGCCGGGCAGGGCTATGTCGCCTCGCGCGCGCTGGCCACCGTGGTGTTCCTGTCGTTGCGTCTGGGTCGCCCGCTGTTTCTGGAAGGGGAGGCCGGCGTCGGCAAGACCGAGATCGCCAAGGTTCTGGCCGCATCCCTGGGTCGCCGCCTGATCCGGCTGCAATGCCATGACGGGCTGGATGCGGCCTCGGCGGTGGCCGACTGGAATTTCGCCGCGCAGATGATCGCGATCCGCACCGCCGAGGCGGCAGGCAATGCCGATCGCGATGCGCTGCGGGCCGAACTGTTCACCGAGGACTATCTGATCGAGCGCCCGCTTCTGGCCGCGATGCGCCCGCAACCCGGCGGTGCGCCGGTCCTGCTGATCGACGAACTGGACCGCGCCGATGAGCCCTTTGAGGCGTTTCTGCTTGAGGCGCTTTCGGATTTTCAGGTCACGCTGCCAGAACTGGGCACGATCCGCGCGCCGGAACCGCCCATCGTGATCCTGACCTCGAACCGCACGCGGGAAGTGCATGATGCGCTGAAGCGGCGCTGTCTTTATCACTGGGTCGATTATCCGGGTGCCGCACAGGAAATGCAGATCCTTGCCGCGCGCGCCCCCGAGGCGCAGGCGGTTCTGTCGCGGGAAATCGTGGCCTTTGTGCAGCGGCTGCGCGCCGAGGATCTGTTCAAGAAACCCGGCGTGGCCGAGACCATCGACTGGGCGAAGTGCCTGCTGGCGTTGGATGTCATCACCCTGACGCCCGAGGTGATCGCCGATACGCTGGGGGCGATCCTGAAATATCAGGACGATATCCAGAAGATCCAGGGATCCGAGGCGCGCCGTCTGCTGGAAGAGGCCCGGGCGGGTCTGGCCCCGGCATGATATCCGCCCCCTTTCATCTTGGCCCAAATACCTCACGGGGGGTGCGGGGGGCGTGAAGCCTCCCGCGCGGTCGATCATGGCTCGATACGCTGATATCCTCCTCCCGGTAGACGGCAAACTTGCCCGGAACATCGGGTATTTCGCCCGCGCGTTGCGCAAGGCGGGCCTGCCCATCGGGCCGGGCCGGGTGATCGACGCGATCCGCGCGGTCGAGGCGGCAGGCTTTACCGAGCGGCGGGATTTCTACTGGGTGCTGCATGCCTGTTTCGTCTCGCGGCCCGAACAGCGCGCGGTCTTCGGGCAGGTGTTCCGGCTGTTCTGGCGTGATCCGCGCTATCTGGAACATATGATGTCGCTGATGCTGCCTGCGCTGCGCGGCGCGCAGGAGGAGCGCAGCGCGCAAGCCGCCGAGAAACGCGCGGCCGAGGCATTGCTGGACGGGGCCGACCGGAACCTGCCCGCGCCCGATGAGGCCGCCCCGCCCGAGGATGCCCCGGTCGAGATCGACGCCTCGCGCACCTTGTCGACCGAGGAACGGCTGCGCAGTCTGGATTTCGAACAGATGTCGACGGCCGAGATTGCCGAGGCGCGGCGCATGCTGGCGCGGCTGTCGCTGCCGGTGAAACCCATTGTCACGCGCCGCCAGCAGCCCGCCGTCAGCGGGCAGGCCGATCCGCGCGCCAGCCTGCGCGCCGCATTGCGCCGGGGCGGAGAGATGTCGCGCATCATCCGGCGCGAACCCCGCACACGCTGGCCGAACCTTGTCGTGCTGTGCGATATTTCCGGTTCCATGAGCCAGTATTCCCGCATGGTGCTGCATTTCGTTCATGCCGTCGCCCATGCAAGGGGGCAGGGCTGGGCGCGGGTCCATGCCTTCACCTTTGGTACGCGGCTGACCAATATCACCCGCCATCTGACGGATCGCGATGTCGATCAGGCACTGGCGCGGGCCGGGGCGCAGGCGCAGGACTGGTCGGGGGGCACGCGGATCGGATCTTGCCTTGCGGCCTTCAACCGCGACTGGTCCCGCCGGGTGCTGGGGCAGGGGGCGGTGGTGCTCTTGATCACCGACGGGCTGGACCGGGATGATGCGGGCGATCTGTCCCGGCAGATGCAACGGCTGCATCTGTCCTGCCGCAGGCTGATCTGGATCAACCCGCTGCTGCGATGGCAGGGATTCGCGCCGAAGGCAGGCGGGATCCGGGCCATGATGCCCCATGTCGATGCCTTCCGCGCGGGCCATTCCATCGCCTCGCTTCAGGCGCTGGCCCGCGCCGTCTCGGACCCGCATGACCGGGGGGAGCGGGAGCGGATGCTGACGGCAATGAGGGCCGGAATGTCGGCACAGCCGGACTGACCGGCAATGCGCTGTGGTCATGATGCGCGTGAGGGCACCGGCGTCCTGCCTTTCGCGGCCCCGCTATCGCATGGCCGGGTGGCGCTATCGCATAACATCGCCGGTTCTTCCAGAAATGGGAACGTAATTGCGCCCTGCGACGTTCTCGCCGCAGACCCCTTCACGGGGAGCGCGACCGTCACCTGTCCTGAAAGGATGCCCGATGAAACGTCTGCTGACCTCGACCACTGCCCTTTCCCTTGCTTTCGCGCCTGTTTCCACCCTGCCTCTGGCCGCGCAGGTGGCGGTGGATACGGCCGGAGGCAGCGCGATCTGCCTGACCGCCGATAATGATCCTTGCCCGGAAGGCGAGGTCTGTTTTCTGGCCGAGGGTGGTGATTGCGCAGGTGAGGGGATCGCGGCCAAGGCCGATGCCGCGCTACAGGCCTCGGGCGGTGCGCCGGGGCTTGTCACGCCCGATATGATGCCGGGGCCCGATATGACGCCGGGGACTGCCGAGGCTGCCCCGGCTGAGGAGCCTGCGGGCGAGGCTGTGCCCGAAGGAAGCCCCGAGACCGCAGAAACGGCTCCGGAAGTGCCCGCGGAAGGGATGCCGGAGGCCCCTGCCGCCGCGGTGGAGGCCGAAGCTGCCGAGGAACCGGCAGAGGAAGCCGCAGCACCGGAAACCCCGGCAGCGGAAGCTGCGGAGGAACCCCCGGCAGCTGAAAGCGCTGAAACCGCGCCTGCTGCTGAGGCGCCCGTGAGCGAACCCGCCGCCGAAGAACCTGCCGCCGAAGACGCTGCAACGGAAGCTCCCGAAGCCGAGGCTCCCGATACGGAGGCTCCCGCCAGCGACACGGCCGCCGATCCTGCGCCCGAGGGCAGCCCCGAGGGCAGCACAGACGATGCCGCGCCCGAGACTGCAGCATCAGAGGCTGAAACACCCGACGCCCAGACCCCGGAAAGCGCCGTGACCGAGGCCCCGGCGGCCCCGGCGGATGCAGAGGCCGAAGCTGCGACTGCAGAACAACCACCGCAGGACGAACCCGGGACCCTTGGTGAGGCCGCGACGGCGCTGCAGGATATCCTCGGGATCACCCCCGATGCGGCAGGCAGCGGAGCCCCGGCTGCCGCGGCTGCCGGTGCGTCCGCCGAAGGTGGGGCCACCGAAGACGAGGCCGCAGGAACAGAAGAGGCGCCGGCCGGCGATGTCACCGAAACCGAGATCACCGAGGAAAATACCCGGTCCAGCGATGAGGAGTTCGCCCCGGCCCGGACCGAGACTGCCGAATCTGACGACCGTGATGAGGGCATGTCCGATCTGGAACGCTTCGGCCTTGTGGCGCTTGGCGCACTTGCGGTCGGTGCGGTGCTGAAGAATGGCGACCGCGTCCTGTCCAATACCGGCGACCGGGTCGTGATTGAGGATGACCGGGGTGCGGTGCGGGTTCTGAAAGATGATGACACCCTGCTGCGCCGCCCCGGATCGCGCGTCCGGACGGAATCCTTCAGTGACGGATCGACCCGCAGCACGCTGGACCGCGATGACGGATCTTCGATTGTCACGATCCGCGATGCGTCGGGCCGGGTGTTGCGCCGCGCGCGTTATGCGCCGGATGGCACTGAACTGGTGCTGATCGACGATCTGCGCGAGGTGGAAACGATTGACATGTCGACCCTGCCGCCGCCGCCCGCCCCGCGGGACCAGACGGTGATTTCCTCGGCACAGGATGCCGGTGACCTTGCCCGCGCCCTCGCCGCGATCGAAGGGCGGGAAAACGCGCGCGCCTACAGCCTGCGGCAGATCCGCGACTATCGTGAAGTCCGTGCGCTGGCCCCGACCATCGACGTGGAAAGCATCACCTTCCGCACCGGTTCGGCGGCAATCGACGTGACCGAGGCTGAAAAACTCAGCCAGCTTGGTGGCTTGATTGCCGAAGTTCTGGTCGAACGGCCCTATGAGATCTTCCTGATCGAAGGCCATACCGATGCGGTCGGATCGGCGGCGTCAAACCTTGCGCTCTCCGACCGCAGGGCGGAATCAGTGGCCCTGGCACTGACCGAGTATTTCGGCATCCCGCCGGAAAATCTGGTGGTGCAGGGCTATGGTGAGGCGGAACTGCGCATCGCCACGCAGACCGATGAGGCACGCAACCGCCGCGCCGCTGTCCGGCTGATCTCACCGCTGATGCGCACCGCTGGTCTGCGCTGACCGCCGCTAACGAGGATCATCCACGCCGCGCCCCTGTCCTGAGGACCGGGGCGCGGTCTTGCATTGTGGTGCTGTCCGCCCCCCAATCCTCCCTTTGCCACCCCACCTTTTGCCACCATTGGACAGTGGCATCCCGCCCCGCTTCGCGACATGATGCGCGGGCCGAGGGAGGACATCATGACCGATGAACGAACCGAAGACATGCCGGAATGCGCACTGGACTGGCACCGCGCCGGGCAGGGCGCGGTGCTGGCCACCGTGATCGAGACATGGGGCTCCGCCCCCCGGCCCGTCGGTAGCCAACTGGCGATCTCGGGCGACGGGCGGATGATGGGCTCGGTCTCGGGCGGCTGCGTCGAAGGCGCGGTCGTGACCGAGGCGCTGGAGGCGCTGGCCGATGGCCGCCCCCGTGTTCTGAGCTTCGGGGTCGCGGATGAAGAGGCGTTTGCCGTGGGGCTGGCCTGTGGCGGGCGCATTTCGGTTCTGGTGGAACCCGTCGGAGCCGGGCCGGATGCCTTGCCCGAGGCGCTGCTGGCCGATCTGGTTGCCGCCCGCGCCAAGGGCCGTGCGGTCGCATTGCTGACCCGTCCGGGCACGGGTGAACGCCGCCTGACGACGGGGGAGGGCGACCCGCTGGCCGGGGTGATTGACGCGCGGATGCGCGCCGACCGTTCGGGGCTGGAAGAGGACGGCTGGTTCATCGCGATCCACAATCCGCCCCTGCGCATGATCGTCGTGGGCGCCGTGCATATCGCGCAGCCGCTATTGCCGATGGCGCGCGCCTGTGGCTATGCGCCGGTGCTGATCGACCCGCGTGGCGCTTTCGGATCGGCGGCCCGCTTTCCGGGTGAGACGATTATGGATGACTGGCCGGATGAGGCGATGGCCGCCCTTGCCCCCGATGCCCGCACCGCAGTTGTCACCCTGACCCATGATCCGAAACTGGATGATCCCGCGCTGATTGCGGCGCTTGCCTCGCCTGCCTTCTATATCGGCTGTCTCGGCTCAACGCGCACCCATGCCAAACGTCTTTTGCGCCTGCGCGAGGCGGGCATTGACGACGCGGCCATTGCCCGCCTGCATGCGCCGGTGGGGCTGGATATCGGCGCGAAATCCCCTGCCGAGATCGCGGTTTCGATCATGGCCCAGATCACCCAGAGACTGAGGCAGGGCTGATGGAGTTTGGCGAGGTTCCGCTGGACCGGGCGCTGTCGGCAATTCTTGCCCATTCTGTGGCGCTGCCCGACGGGCGGCTGCGCAAGGGCAAGCGGCTGCAGCCTGCCGATCTTGACCGTCTTGCGGCGGCGGGGATCGGTTCGGTCACGGTGGCGCGGCTGGCCCCGACGGATGTGGATGAGGATGCAGCTGCCCTTGCCATTGCGCAGGCGCTCGTGCCTGATCCCGCCGCTGCCGGGCTGGACCTGCGCGCGGTCGGCACGGGCCGGGTCAATCTGCATGCGGCGGGGCCGGGCATCCTGCGCGTCGATGCCGCCGCGATCCATGCGCTGAACGCGACCGATCCGATGATTACCGTCGCCACCGCCCCGGAATGGCAGCGGATGGACCGGGGTGGCATGGTGGCGACGGTGAAGATCATCGCCTATGCTGTCGACGGCCCAGCGCTGTCGGCCGCTTGTCGGGCGGGCGGGGCGGCCCTGTCCTTGTTGCCGCCCCGCCGCCGCCGGATCGCGCTGATCCAGACCCGTGTCGATCCGCGCGAGGATGGCGCGAAGGGTCTGGCCGCGATCGCGCTGCGCACGGCGCGTCTGGCGGCGAAGATCACGCAGACCGATCTGGTGGGGCATCGTATCGCTGATCTGGCGGCGGCCATCACGGCCATCCGCGACTGCGACCTGATCCTGATCCTGACCGGTTCGGCCACCTCGGACCCGCGCGATGTCGCGCCCGAGGCGCTGCGCGTGGCGGGCGGGCAGGTCGATCATTTCGGAATGCCGGTCGATCCGGGCAATCTGCTGTTTCTTGGCGCGCTTGGCGCGGTTCCGGTGATCGGCCTTCCGGGCTGTGCCCGGTCCCCCGCGCTGAACGGCGCCGACTGGGTGATGGAACGGCTGATCTGCGGGCAGCCGGTGACGGCGGCGGATATTCAGGGCATGGGCGTGGGCGGTCTGCTGAAAGAGATCCCCACCCGTCCGCGCCCCCGTGATCCGGCAGCCCGCAGGCCGCCTGCCGATCCCGGGCCCGTTTCAGAATCAGATCCCGATCTTCCCGGGACCTGATTTCATCTTGGTGAAAATACCTCGGGTGTGCGGGGGCTGGCCCCGCCGGTCCCCCCGGAGGCCCGCTCCCTTAAAGGATCAGGCCCCGCAAAGGTCAGGCGCCGGTAGAGTTTGGATGACGGGCCTTATTTCGGCCCGATCATCATCACCATCTGCCGGCCTTCCAGCTTCGGCATCGTCTCAACCTTGCCAGCCTCGGCCTCGGCCACATCCGCGGCCACGCGGTTCAGCAATTCCAGACCCAGTTCCTGATGCGCCATCTCGCGGCCCCGGAAGCGCAGGGTGACCTTCACCTTGTCGCCTTCATCCAGAAATTTCAGGACCGAGCGCATCTTCACATCGTAATCATGCTTGTCCGTACCGGGTCGGAACTTGATTTCCTTGATCTCGATGATGTGCTGCTTGCGCCGTGCCTCGGCCTCACGTTTCTGCTGTTCATATTTGAACTTGCCGAAATCCATGATCTTGCAAACCGGTGGTTCCGCGTTCGGGCTGATCTCGACAAGGTCAAGCCCCGCCTCCTCGGCCATCGCCATCGCGCGGGCGGGCGTCACGACACCCACATTCTCGCCGTCGGCGCCGATCAGCCGGATTTCATTCGCTCGGATACGGTCATTCACACGGGGGCCCGTCTCGCGTTGCGGAGGGGCGTTGTGGGGTCTGCGGGCTATGGTTGTGTTCCTTCTTCGATGAACAGGACGGCTTTCGCCGAGGCGTAAAATAGACAGGCGCGCGCGCTTGTTCAACCGCAAACCGTGGCGAACCGCCATGTTCCGCATGCCAAAGGCGTCTTTGGGGGCCCGGATGCCGAAGGCTTTCGTGTCGCGGCATCAGGGTTTCCAAGTTCTGAATTTTCTGAAATAGGATGCGGCATCAATGCCGGGGATCGGCATGAAAGGAGAGATTATCATGAACAAGTCCGTCGTCATCGGGGCCGTGCTGATCGTCGTCGCGGGTCTTGGCTATTACCAGTTCAGCCATTTGCCCGCACAACGCGCCGCCGAACAGGCCGCCATGGAGGCTGAACAGCGCGCGGCTGCCGAGGCTGCCGCCGCTGAAGAAGCCGCTGCCGCTGAAGCCGCCGCTGCAGAAGAGGCCGCTGCCGCCGAAGCCGCAGAAGCGGAGGCCGCCGCTGCCGAAGCCGCCGCCGCAGAAGAGGCCGCTGCCGCTGCTGAAGCCACCGCAGCCGCCGAAGCCGAAGCCGCTGCTGCTGCCGCCGAGGCGGAAGCCGCTGCCGCTGCCGAAGCTGCCGCTGCCGCCGCAGAATCCGCGGCCGAGGCCGCCGAGGAAGGTACCGCCGAGGCAAGCGACAATGCCGCGCAATCGGCAACCGAGGCGGCCTCGGATGCCGCCGAGGCCGCCCAGTCGGCCGCCGAATCCGCCGAGACCGCTGCCGAGGCGGCCGCCGAGGCCGTGAACCCCGACGAGGCGCTGGACGCGTCCAGTTTCGATCCGGCACAGGTCAATGCGCTGATCGACAACTCGTCGCTGGATGAGACGACCAAGACCACGCTGAAAGCGGCGGTCGATGCGGCGCGCGACAACCCGGTGCTGGTTCAGGGTGTCATCGCCCAGGTCCGGGCCGCGCTGGGGCTCTGACCCGGCATCCGGCATCTGCCAGACAGAAAGGCCGCGCAAGGGATTGCGCGGCCTTTTTCATGGTTATTGTGAAAATCTGATGCACTGCTTTTCGCGGTCGTCCCGGGTGTGGCGGGGTCCGATCCCCCCTCAGATTCCCTCGCCGACAAAGGCCTTTTCGACCACATATTCGCGCGGGTCGGAATTGGCGCCCTCGGTCAGCCCATAGCTTTCCAGCACGGCCTTCACGTCGATATTGAAGGCCAGACTGCCGCAGACCATGGCCCGGTCTTCGGTGGCGTTCATCTCGGGCAGGCCCAGATCGGCGAAAACCTTGCCCGAGGACAGGTTGTCGGTGATCCGCCCCATCCGGTCTGAGGTTTCGCGCGTCGTGGTCGGGTAATAGTGCAGTTTGCCCTCGACCATTTCACCGATCAGCTCATCTGCGCGCAGGTTTTCAACCACTTGCCGCCCGTATTCCAGTTCGGCGCGTTCCCGGCAGGTATGCATCATGATGACGCTGTCGTATTTCTCATAGGTTTCGGGATCGCGCATCAGGCTGGCAAAGGGCGCGATGCCGGTGCCGGTGGCCAGAAACCACAGCCGTTTGCCCGGCAGCAGCGCATCATGGACCAGCGTGCCCACGGGTTTCGGCCGCAGGATCATCTGGTCACCCGGCTGGATATGCTGCAGGCGCGAGGTCAGCGGGCCATCCGGCACCTTGATCGAATAGAATTCCAGCCCGTCATCCCAATTGGGCGAGGCGATGGAATAGGCGCGCAGCAAGGGTTTGCCGTTGTCGCCCGGCAGCCCGATCATCACGAATTCGCCCGAGCGGAAGCGCAGGCTGGCGGGCCGCGTCACACGGAAGGAGAAGAGCGTATCCGTCCAGTGCCGCACCTCGGTCACGGTCTGGGCGTCGGGCAGCGTGGCTTGGGGCAAAGTGGCGGGGCGGGGGTCTGTCACGGTCAGGCTTTCGGTCATGGCGGGGCTCTTTCAGCGATGGGGCTGTCGCGCTGCACAGGAAACCGCTTTCGCAACCTTGCGTCCATCAGACGGAAAGTCGCATGAAAACTTGTTTCTATGCAAACAATATTTCGGGGGTCAGGCGCGCAGGCGCGCCTGATAGTCATGCGCCTGCCAATCGGCGCGGAACACCCATTGCGCCGCAGGCTGGCGGGCGGCGAGCTCTTGCGAGATTTCAACCTCGTCAAAGCCCACACGCCGCGCCATCGCATATTGATCGGCCAGAACATGGCCGCGCGCACGCAACCGGCCCTTGTAGCCCATCATCCGCAGCCGCCGCGCCAGCGTGAAGCCGCGCCCGTCGCTGAAGGCCGGGAAATCCACCCGTATCAGGCGCAGATCTGCCAGATAGGGGGTCAGGGCCGTGGGGTCATCGGTGTTGGTCAGGTCAATCGCGCCTTCATGGAAGGGCAGTTGGTCCAGCGTCACATAGGACGGGATCGGGTCTTCGCTTGCGAAGCCCTTGTCGGTGACGATCACGCTCATGCCGCGTTCTCCTGTTTGATGCGGACGGGTTTGCCGTCGATGAAATGGATGCCGCATTCGGTTTTCTGGCTGCCGCGCCAGCGTCCTGCGCGCGGATCCTCACCCGGTTTCACCGGGCTGGTGCAGGGTGCGCAGCCGATGGACGGATAGCCCTTTGCCACCAGCGGATGCCGGGGCAGGCGGTTGTTGACGATATAGTCTTCCAGATCCTCCCGCCCCCAATGGGCCAGCGGATTGACCTTGATGCGGGTATCGCCCTCGGCCTCGAAAAACTCCACCTCCTGTCGCGTCGCACCCTGATAGCGCTTGCGCCCGGTGATCCAGCCATCGAAACCGGCCAGCGCGCGTTCCAGGGGTTCCACCTTGCGCAACCCGCAGCAGGCATCGGTATTGAACTGGTGCAGCGTGCCGTCCGGATCCTCGAAATCCAGCCGGGCCGGATTGGCGCGGATCGTGCGGATGTCGCAAAGGTGCAATTTCTCGGCCAGTTCACGCTGATAGTCCAGCGTTTCGGGAAACAGCATCCGCGTGTCGATGAACAGGACCGGCGTTTCGGGGGCGATCACCGAAACCAGATGCAGCAGCACCACCGATTCCGCCCCGAAGGACGAAACCAGTGCCACCTCGCCCAGATCGGCATCCTTCAGCGCAAGCTCCAGCACCGCCGTCGCCGAATGGTGGCGATAACGGGCATTGAGTGTCGCAACCCGGTCGGCGACCGGGCCGGGATTCAGGTCACGCGGCATCCCGCGCCCCTTCCGCAGGGTAAAGGGCTGCCTTGAACGGCGCCAGACCAAGCCGGCGATAGGCGGCAAGGAAGGGTTCCCCGGGGCCTTCGCGATGCTCCAGATACGCCCGGACAAGCCGTTCGATTGCCGGGACAATTTCATCATAGGCAAAACCGGGACCGGCCCGTTCGCCGATGGTGGCCGTCTCGGTGCCATCGCCGCCAAGGGTGATCTGGTAATTTTCTACCCCCGCGCGATCCAGCCCCAGAATGCCGATATGGCCGACATGGTGATGCCCGCAGGCATTGATGCAGCCCGAGATCTTGATCTTCAGCGCACCGATATCATGCTCCAGCTTCAACTCATCGAACCGCGTCGCGATTTCCTGCGCGACGGGGATCGAGCGCGCGGTGGCCAGCGCGCAGTAATCCATGCCGGGGCAGGCGATGATATCCGAGATCAGCCCGATATTCGCGGTCTCAAGCCCGGTGCCGCGAAGCTCGGCATGAAGGGCGGCAAGGTTCGATTTGTGAACATGCGGCAGGATGACATTCTGTTCATGACTGATCCGCAGTTCCGAATGGCCATAGCGTTCGGCCAGATCGGCGATCAGGCGCATCTGATCGGCCGTGGCATCGCCCGGCGTGGCGCCATGCGCCTTGAGGCTGATCGACACGATGGCATATTGGTCATTGCGATGCGCGGCCAGATTGGTGTCGGCCCAGGCGCGGAACACCGGATCGGCCTTGCGCTGCAGATCATATCCGTCAGTCGGGGCATTTACAAAGGCGGGCGGCGCAAAGGCCGCCTCGATCCGCGCCAGCAGCGCCTGATCATGGCCACCGAACAGCGGGCGGATCTCTTCGAACCGCTCCTCGATCATGCGGGAAAGCTCTTCCTTTCCCGTTTCATGCAGGGTGATCTTGATGCGCGCCTTGTATTTGTTGTCGCGCCGTCCCAGCGTGTTGTAAACGCTCAGGATCGCCTCGACATAAGGCAGAAGATCCGCCTTGGGCAGGAAATCCCGCACCGTTTGCCCCACCAGCGGCGTGCGGCCCAGTCCGCCGCCCACGATCACCTCGAACCCCGGTTCGCCCGCCGCGTTGCGGACCATCCGCAGCCCGATATCATGGGCGCGGGTCACGGCGCGGTCATTGGGACTGCCGGTGATGGCAATCTTGAATTTGCGGGGCAGAAACTGAAACTCGGGATGATCAGTGGACCATTGACGGAGCAATTCGGCCACCGGGCGCGGATCCTCGATTTCATCGGCGGCGGCGCCGGCGAAATGATCGGCGGTGACATTGCGCACGCAATTGCCCGAAGTCTGGATCGCATGCATCCCCACATCGGCCAGCGCCGACAGTATGGCGGGCACATCGGGCAGTTTCGGCCAGTTGAACTGAATGTTCTGGCGCGTCGTGAAATGGCCATACCCCTTGTCAAAGGTCTCGGCGATCATCGCAAGCTGGCGCATCTGGCGCGGATTGATCGTGCCGTAGGGGATGGCGACCCGCAGCATATAGGCGTGCAGTTGCAGATAAAGCCCGTTCATCAGGCGCAGCGGGCGGAATTCATCCTCGGTCAGGGATCCGTCGATGCGGCGGCGCACCTGATCAGAGAATTGTTCGGTGCGGGCGCGGACGAAGGCCTCATCGAAATCGGTATAGTCATACATGGGACTGCTCCACCTGCTTGCCATGGCGGTAGTTGGAGGGCCCGCGCGTGCGGAAGGCCTCCCGGAAATGCACGGGCTCGGGGCCGTCGGGGCCGGGGCGCGCATCGGCCAGATAGGGGCCCACGGCACTAGCGCGCTGCGATTGCGCATGCAGCAGCCGCAACTGGGCATGGGCCTCATCCTCGATCAGTTCGGCCTCGTGATGCAGGCGCGACCAGCGGTCATCGGCGGTCAGATAGATCACGTCGCCCTCCAGCAGCGCATTGGCGGTGACGACTTTGGGGGTGAATGCGCGGCTCATGCGTGGGCCTCCTGCTGCGGATCGGGGGGCAGTTGTTCAAGCGAAGCGGCGGCATGGCGCGGGGCCAGACCATACAGCAGCACCGCCGGGCCATCGACCCCGTCCAGTGCTCCGGGCAGGGCGGCCAGCACCGTGCCGATAATGCGTTCATCGGGGCGCGAGACATTCTCGACCACTGTGACCGGCGTTCCGGGCAGCGCGCCATGCATCATCAGGCGGCCCTGCAGGAAACGGGCGGATTTCTTGCCCATATAGATCGCGGCCACCGCCCCGGGGGCGGACAGACCGCGCCAGTCCTGATCTGCGAAACCGGCCATGTCATGTCCGGTCAGAATGCGCAGCGACCGGTTGCGCCCGCGCCGCGTCAGCGATTGGCCGATGGCGGCGGCGGCAACGGCGGCGGCGGTCAGGCCGGGAATGATCTCGAATGGCAGGTGATGCGCCTCAAGCGCCTCCATCTCTTCGTCCAGCCGCCCGAAAATCCCGCAATCGCCGCCTTTCAGCCGCACCACCCGGCGCCCTGTCAGCGCCTTGGCGACAAGGGTCGCATTGATCGCGGCCTGCGGGGCCGAGGGTCCGAACCCCTCCTTTCCCATGTCGATCACTTCGGTTCCCTGCGGGATCAGGGCCAGAATCTCGGGGCCGACCAGCCGGTCATGGATCACCACCTCGGCCTGACGGAGTGCGTCCGCCGCGCCGAGGGTCAGATGGCACAGCGCGCCCGGTCCTGCGCCGATGAAACGGACGGGTTGGGGCGGGAGGGCGATCTGGCGCATGGGGCGGTCCTTTTATTTGCTGCAGGGAATATAGGACATTTTCCCGGATCGGGGCCATATGCCCTTGCAGATAAGGATGTTTGTTCCGATACTGCGCCGGATTGGAACAGTGTTCGGGATCATGGGGGATTTGAGGAATGGCCGCCCGGCTGGATGAGATGGACCGGAAAATCCTTGCCGAATTGCAGGAGGATGCCGCGCAGTCGCTGGATGAGATCGCCAAGAAGGTGGGGTCGTCGAAAACACCTGTCTGGAATCGTATCCGGCGAATGAAGGACAGCGGCGTGATCCTGCGCCAGACCGTGCTCTTGGAGGCCGAGGCGCTGGGGCTTGAGGCCTGTTTTTTCGTGCTGATCCGCACATCGGAGCATGAGGCCGAATGGCAGGCAAAATTCCTGCGCGCCCTGCGCGAGCGCCCCGAGGTGATGGAGGCGCATCGTCTGGCCGGAGAGATCGATTACATCCTCAAGGTCCGGGTGCAGAATGCCCGCGCCTATGACGTGTTCTATCAGGCGTTGATTTCCGAGGTGCGGATCTTCAACGTGACCGCGCTTTTGTCGATGGAAGAGATCAAGTCGACGACGGCGCTGCCGTTGTGACCCGCAGGCGCTGCGCGGCGCGGATCGCGGAGGAAGACGCATCAACCATCGGCAGGGTCACGAAACACCATGCCGGAAGGGGCGCGCGCCCCAGCCGCGCCGAGGCCGATTGCGGCAGGCGTGCCGATGACAGCACCCGCGCTGCCACCGAATTCAGCGCCGCCATCTGCTGCCCCGGGCGGGCCAGCACCCCAAGGGCTGCAAGATCCGCGATGCCGCGCCAGTCCTCCCAGCGGTGGAACTGTGCCAGATTGTCGGCCCCCATCAGCCAGACAAACCGCACCCCAGGATAAAGTTGTACTAGCCGCCGCAGGGTCTGCGCCGTATAGCGCGTGCCGATCCGCGCCTCCAGATCGGTGACCAGAACCCGGGGATGCCGCATCAGGTGCCTTGCGCGGGAAATGCGATCCGCCATCGGGGCCGGCTGATGGGCCTTCAGCGGATTGCCGGGGCTGGCCAGCCACCAGACCGCATCCAGCCCGAAGCGGCGCAGCGCGGCATGGGTGATCGCGACATGGCCTTCATGCGCCGGATCGAAGGATCCGCCCAGGATGCCGATTACCTGACCGCGCGCCGCAAAGGGAAGGTCCGCGCGTCTCATGCCGCGCGCCTGCGCGCAGGCCCTGTCGTCATTCCGTCTGTCTCCCGGTCCTTTTGTCGCCGCCCCGAGCCGCGCCCGCGAAGGCCCCGGCATCTTGTCCCCGGGCCGTGCTGTGCCCATCTGGGCCACGTTGCCCTCGGCCCCGACTGCCGTTAGAAGGGCCGCAAATGCACGGATGAGGGATGATCATGGCCAGCTACCAGTATGTCTATCACATGGACGGGGTTTCCAAGACCTATCCGGGCGGCAAGAAGTGTTTCGAGAACATCAATCTGAACTTCCTGCCCGGCGTCAAGATCGGTGTCGTGGGCGTCAACGGCGCGGGGAAATCCACGCTGTTGAAGATCATGGCGGGGATCGACACGGATTTCAAAGGCGAGGCCTGGGCCGCCAAGGGCGCGAAAGTGGGCTATCTGCCGCAAGAGCCCTGGCTGGACCCGAACCTTGACGTCAAGGGCAATGTCATGCTGGGCGTGGCCGCACAGCAGGCGATCCTTGACCGCTATAACGAACTGGCGATGAACTACTCGGACGAGACCGCCGAGGAGATGGCGCAGCTTCAGGACCAGATCGACGCGCAGAACCTGTGGGAGCTTGAGGCGACCGTCGGCGTTGCCATGGACGCGCTGCGCTGCCCGCCGGATGATGCCAATGTCGAGGATCTTTCGGGCGGGGAACGCCGCCGCGTCGCGCTGACCAAGCTGTTGCTGGAAAAGCCCGACATGCTGCTGCTCGATGAACCGACCAACCATCTGGACGCGGAATCCATCGCCTGGCTGCAAAAACACCTGATCGACTACAAGGGCACGATCCTGATCGTGACCCATGACCGTTATTTCCTTGACGACATCACCAGCTGGATCCTTGAGCTGGACCGCGGCCGGGGCATTCCCTATGAGGGGAATTATTCGGCTTGGCTGGACCAGAAGGCCAAGCGGATGCAGCAGGAGGCGCGCGAGGACAAGTCCAAGCAGAAGGCGCTGGAAAAGGAACTGGAATGGATCCGCTCGGGCGCCAAGGCCCGGCAGGCCAAGGGCAAGGCGCGGATCGCCAAATATAATGAGATGGCCGGACAGACGGTGCGCGAACGCTCCACCTCGGCGCAGATCATCATTCCCAATGGCGAACGTCTGGGCAACAAGGTGATTGAGGTTCAGGGCCTGAAAAAGGCCATGGGCGACAAGCTCTTGATCGAGGATCTGACCTTCACCGTTCCGCCGGGCGCCATCGTCGGCGTGATCGGTCCGAACGGCGCGGGGAAATCCACGCTGTTCCGCATGATCACCGGGCAGGAACAACCCGATGAGGGCACGGTCACGCTGGGCGATACGGTGCAGCTGTCCTATGTCGACCAGAGCCGCGACGCGCTGGATCCGAACAAGACCGCGTGGGAGGAAATCTCGGGCGGGTCCGAAGTCATCCATCTGGGTGATCTGGAAATGAACAGCCGCGTCTATACCGGGGCCTTCAACTTCAAGGGCACCGACCAGCAGAAGAAGGTAGGCCTGTTGTCGGGCGGGGAACGCAACCGGGTGCATATGGCGAAACTGCTGCGCTCGGGCGGGAATGTGCTGCTGCTCGATGAACCGACCAACGATCTGGACGTCGAAACGCTGCAGGCGCTGGAAGCGGCAATCGAGGATTTCGCGGGCTGTGCCGTGATCATCAGCCACGACCGGTTCTTCCTTGACCGTCTTTGCACCCATATCCTTGCCTTTGAGGGCGATGCGCATGTGGAATGGTTCGAAGGCAATTTCGAAGACTATGAACAGGACAAGATCCGCCGTCTTGGCCCTGATGCACTGGAGCCCAAGCGCGTGAAATACAAGCGCTTCAGCCGCTAAGACGCTGAGTTGCCGACCTTTGTCCCGCCGGCATCGGACGGGGCATCGCAATCCCAAGCCTGCCATCGTTTCGCCTGCAGAAGCGATGGCAGATATGGAGTCGACCTGTTGCCCCGACGCTAGCATTTGTGTCGATCCCGGTTCCTGTCGACCAGTTTTCCCTTTACATTCCGGGCGGCTGGCGGCAATCCTGTCAGCGACAATTATAATGCGGTGTGCCCGGGGGGGTTAAGGCTGTGAACAGTCAGTTCATTCATAGGATTTCGGCCTATGCCGGCGCGGTTGCGCTGGCGCTTGGCCTTGCGGTGGCGGGGCCGGTTGTGGCCCAGCCGAAAGTTTCCGGCGTGGTCGAATGGGGTCTGTGGGTCGACGATGACGGCTGCATGCACTGGTGGGCCGATGGCGGGCTCGAGGGCTATATGGTGCCGCGCCGCAATCCCCAGACGGGCAAGCCGGTCTGCCTGCGGGTCAATACCTGTCTGGTCGAGAATACCGACGCGCTGTTTGCCACGGACAGCCATCACCTGACGCAGCAGGGCCGCGCGCGTCTGGAACAGTTCTTCCGCGGGTCGGATGCGTTCGGCTATGGCATTTACGGCCATACCGACAGCCGCGCCTCGGATGAGTACAACATGCGTTTGTCGGATCGCCGCGCCAAGGCCGTGGGCGATGTGGCCCGGTCCGTGGGTGCTATGGTCGAGCGTCAGCAGGGTTACGGCGAACGCCGCCCGGTTGCCTCGAACAGCACCGCCGCCGGGATGCAGCAGAACCGGCGCGTCGAAATCGTTTGCTACAGGTGGTAACGGACATGATGACAATGAAAGTTCCCCTTATCGGTCTTGTCATGGCTTTCGGGCTTTCGGCCTGCACTGACGGCTTGCGGACGGCGCGTGGCGACGGAACGGATGTGATCGCGACGGGTGTCGACAAGGGCTATGATACCGGCGCGCTGCAGAACGGCCGGGCCGCCATCGTCTATGATCCGGACGGTTGCCAGAACTGGATGATTGATGACGGTGTGGAGGGCTATGCCAGCCCGCGCTATGACCCGGTCTCGGGGCTGCCGATCTGCAACAATCTTTACCCGCCCGGAACCGTGCTGCGCGATTACCAAAGCGCCGATCCGGGCATCCGTGACCGTGTGCCCGGGCCGGGGCGCAAGACGGTGGTGGTGCGCCGCTGATGCGGGCTGTGCGACCGGAAAAGATAGAGGCCGCGGCGAAAGCCGCGGCCTTTTTCGTTCCGGGCCGGAATTTTCGGCAAATTCCGGCCGGGGTGACACGGAAATTTTGCATCCGCGAACAAAGCTGGGGCAGGGGTGTCAGACTCTCTTGTCCCGGGCCTGCCGAAACCCCACAATTGGAAAAGGGACCCGCACCAGGGGTCCCCATTTGAAGGAGAGCCACTTGGGCATCAGCGCGCTGACCCCCCCGACCGCCCCGGATGATATCGTGGAAACGCTTATCGAATTTCCGGACAATCGGCTTTTGATAGATCTTTGCGGCGAATATGACCGCAATCTTGCGCAGATCGAACATCAGACCGGGGTTCACGTGCTGCGACGCGGAAACCGCCTTGCGGTGATCGGCGACAGGGATGCGCGGGAACTGGCATCGGCCGTCCTGCGCGCGCTTTATGCGCGGCTTGAGGCCGGGCGCGGGGTGGTCGCGGGCGATATCGACGCGGCACTGCGCATGGGCCGTCCGATGCCGGATGCGCCACTTGGCCTGACGGATCAGATCGAGATGTTTTCAGCCTCGCGCTATGAATTGCGCACCCGCAAGAAACCGGTTGAGCCGCGCACCGAGGCGCAGAAGGCCTATGTCGCCAATCTGTTCGACAATGAACTGGGTTTCGGCATCGGCCCGGCAGGCACGGGCAAGACCTATCTGGCGGTCGCTGTCGGCGTGTCGATGTTCATCAGCGGCGCGGTGGACAAGATCATCCTGTCGCGCCCGGCCGTCGAGGCGGGGGAGCGACTGGGCTTTCTGCCCGGCGACATGAAGGAAAAGATCGACCCCTATATGCAGCCGCTTTACGATGCGCTGAACGATTTCCTGCCGCAAAAGCAGATGCAGAAACTGATGGAGGAAAAGCGCATCGAGATCGCGCCGCTGGCCTTCATGCGCGGGCGCACGCTGTCCAATGCCTTTGTCGTGCTGGATGAGGCGCAGAACGCGACCACCATGCAGATGAAGATGTTCCTGACGCGGCTGGGCGAAGGGTCGCGCATGGTCATCACCGGCGACCGCACGCAGGTCGACCTTCCGCGTGGTGTGGCGTCCGGGCTGGCTGATGCCGAGCGGATCCTGAACGGCGTCAAGGGCGTCAGCTTCAACTACTTCACCGCCAAGGATGTCGTGCGCCACCCGCTTGTCGCGCGCATCATCGAGGCGTATGAGGCCCATGATGGAGCCTCTGGTTGACACGATAATCGAAGACCCGCGCTGGCAGGCAATCGACCTGCCGGCGCTGGCCGAACGCAGCGCAAGGGCGGCGCTTGCTGAGCTTGGGCTGCCGTCTGAGGGCTTTACCCTGTGTCTGATGGCCTGCGATGATGCGCGGATCGCGGCGCTGAATGCCGATTTCCGGGGCAAACCGCAGCCGACCAATGTGTTGTCATGGCCCTCGGAAGAACGCGGCGCGGATATCGAGGGCGCGCCGCCTGAACTGCCGGAGCCTGGCAGCGCCGATGCGCCCGAGGAACTGGGTGATATCGCGCTGGCATGGGAAACCTGCTGCGCCGAGGCCGAGGCGGCGGAAAAGCCGCTGGGTGACCATGTGACGCATCTGGTGCTTCACGGAATATTGCATCTTCTGGGTTACGATCACATCCGTGACGGCGATGCGGAGTTGATGGAGGCAATCGAGTCGCGCATACTTGCGCAACTCGGGGTCGCGGACCCATATGTGTGATGGCCCGCAATGGCGGGTGTTTTTGGAAAAGGAACGATGGGCAGTACGAATTTCGGGCCGTCAGTGATGCAGGATGCATCTGGCCCCAGCGATGCGGACGCTTCCGAACCTCCGCAGCGAAGCTTGCTCGGCCGTCTTTTTGGCGCGTTGGGCCCCTCGGACAGCGATACCTCGCGCGGTGAAAACCCTGCAGATGCAAGGCCAGCCCCGGTTGCCGCCTCCGCGTCGCTTCATGGTATCGCCAATCTGCGCAAACTGCGCGTCGATGATGTCGCCATCCCCAAGGTCGAGATCGTGGCCGTGCCGCTGGATATCGGCAAGGATGATCTGGTCGAGGTGTTCCGCGAACACGGATTTTCCCGCGTTCCGGTCTACAAGGGCACGCTGGACCATCCGCAGGGTCTGATCCTTCTGAAGGATCTGGCGCTGCAATACGGGTTCAACGGTTCGGCCGGGCGATTCTCCTTGCGCAAGATGCTGCGCCCGATGCTTTACGCTCCGCCCTCGATGCCGATCGGCGTGCTTTTGCAGAAGATGCAGAAAGAGCGTGTGCATATGGCGCTGGTGATCGACGAATATGGCGGCGTCGACGGTCTGGTGACCATCGAAGACCTGATCGAGACCGTCATCGGCGAGATCGAGGACGAACATGATGAGGTCGAGGGCGCGCTTTGGAAAGAGGACGGCCCCGCCAGCTATGTCGCCAAGGCAACGGCACCGCTGGACGAATTCGAACAGGCCATCGGCCTGACGCTGCGCAATGGCGAAGAAGACAGCGAGATCGACACTCTGGGCGGTCTGGTCTTCCTGCGCATTGGCCGGATCCCCGCAAGGGGGGAGGTCGTGGCCCATGAAAGCGGCGTGGAATTCGAGATTCTGGATGCCGATCCGCGCCGGATCAAACGGTTGAAGGTGCGCCTGCCGGGTGCTGCCGGACGACGCGCCGTGCCGGCCCTTCCTCCGCCCGAAAAGGCAAGGCCGGAAGCCGTGCCCGCCAAGTGACCTCGACAGACGAAATGCACCCGGCGCGGCGCGGTCTGCTGCGCCGGATGCGGTCGGTCTGGCCCGGACGGCGGCAGATCGCGGTGGCCTTTCTGCTGGGGGCCGCCATGGCGCTGGGGCAGGCGCCGTTCGGTCTCTGGCAACTGACGCTTCTGGCGCTGGCCGTGCTTTTCGCACTGCTGGTCCGCCAGAACGGCGCCGGTGCCGCCGCATGGATCGGGCTTTTTGCCGGGGCGGGGCATTTCGCGCTGGCGCTGAGCTGGATCATCGAACCGTTCCTGATCGCGCCCGAACGGCATGGCTGGATGGCCCCGTTCGCGGTGGTGCTGATCTCGTTCGGGCTGGGCCTGTTCTGGGCGCTGGCCTTTGCCACCGCGCATCTGACGGGACGGCGGGGCGCATGGATCGCGCTGGCGCTGCCGCTGACGCTGACCCTTGCCGAATTGCTGCGCGGGCGGATTTTCACCGGGTTTCCATGGGCAATGCCCGGCCATGTATGGGTCGATACCCCCGTCGCGCAACTGGCCGCGCTGGCCGGGGCGGGGGGGCTGACGCTGTTTCTGGCGCTGCTGGCCGTGCTGCCCGTGGCGTTGCAGTCCCGGCGCCGATCCGCCGCCGTGACCCTGGCGGTGCTGCTGGGCGCGGTCTGGTTCTGGGGGCAGTCGCGGCTTGCGGCGGAACTGCCCGTTCGCGCGGATGCTGCGGTGATCCGTCTTGTCCAGCCCAATGCCGAACAAAGCCTGAAATGGGATCCCGATCAGGCCCGTGTCTTTTTCCGCCGCCTGCTGGATCTGAGCGGCGAACCGCCTGCGGGCAACGGGCCGCGCCCCGATCTGGTGGTCTGGCCCGAAACCTCGGTGCCGTGGCTGCTGGAGACCGAGGGCGCGCTTTTGCCCACGATTGCCGAGGCTGGAAACGGGGCGCAACTGGCCGTCGGGATCCAGCGGGCCGAGGCCGGACGCGGCTGGAACAGTCTGGCGTTGATCGGCCCCGGGGCCGATCTGCGCGCGGTCTATGACAAACATCATCTGGTGCCCTTCGGCGAATATGTGCCTTTCGGCGATCTGATGTGGGACTGGTTCGGCATCGGGGCCTTCGCGTCCCAGCTTGGCGGGGGCTATTCGGCAGGGCCGGGGCCGGTGCTGCTGGATCTGGGCCCCCGTCTGGGGCGGGCGCTGCCCCTGATCTGTTATGAGGCGGTCTTTCCGCAGGATCTGCACGCGGCCCCGGCGGGCGCGGACTGGATCCTGCAAATCACCAATGACGCATGGTTCGGCACGCGGACGGGGCCATGGCAGCATCTGGCACAGGCGCGGCTGCGCGCGGTGGAACAGGGCCTGCCCTTCCTGCGCGCAGCCAATACCGGCGTTTCGGCGGTGATCGACGCGCGGGGGCGGGTGGTGATGCAACTGGAACTGGGGCAGATGGGTGTTCTGGACACGCCCCTGCCGCCTGCCGTGCCGGGGGGAACCGTCTATGCCCGCACCGGCGATCTGCCGCTTGGTCTGGCGATGCTGGCTGCACTGGCGCTGGTCGGACTTGCCGCCCGTCGGGCGAATGCGTCGCAGGGCCGGGGGCTCAGGGGGGCTTGACCTTCCGCCGGGGCGCGCGTAACCGGATCGGATGTACCGTCACAACGGCTTCCTGGCGTGACGGGTGTTTTTCAACGGAGCACTTCCCCATGAGTCGCAAGAATTATGTTTTCACCTCCGAATCCGTTTCGGAGGGGCATCCCGACAAGGTCTGTGACCGCATTTCGGATGCAATCCTCGATGCCTTCATCGCCGAGGAACCCCAGGCGCGGGTTGCCTGCGAAACCTTCGCCACCACCGGCCGCGTCGTCGTCGGCGGTGAGGTGGGACTGTCCGATGAGGGCAAGCTGGACAAATTCCTGGGCCGGGTCGAGGGAATCGTGCGCGATTGCGTCCGTGATATCGGCTATGAGCAGGATGAATTCCATTGGAACACCATCGAGGTGCAGAACTACCTGCACCGGCAATCCGCCCATATCGCGCAGGGCGTGAATGCGAATGAAGGCACCGGCAAGGAAGAGGGCGCGGGCGATCAGGGCATCATGTTCGGGTATGCCTGTTCCGAAACCTCGGTCCTGATGCCTGCCCCGATCCACTATTCCCATGCGATCCTGCGGCGTCTGGCCGAGGTGCGCAAATCCGGGGCCGAGCCGCTGCTGCGCCCTGATGCGAAATCGCAGATCTCGCTCCGCTACGCCGATGGCCAGCCGGTCGAGGTGACATCCATCGTGCTGTCGACCCAGCATGAAAGCGAAAAGCAAAGCAGCGCCGATATCCGCGACATCGTCGAACCCTATATCCTCGAAGTCCTGCCCTCGGGCTGGATCACCGATGCAACGCAATGGCATGTGAACCCCACCGGCACTTTCGTGATCGGCGGGCCGGATGGCGATGCGGGCCTGACGGGCCGCAAGATCATCGTGGACACCTATGGTGGGGCTGCACCGCATGGCGGCGGCGCATTTTCGGGCAAGGATCCGACCAAGGTTGACCGTTCTGCCGCCTATGCCGCGCGCTATCTGGCCAAGAATGTCGTGGCGGCCGGTCTGGCCGAACGCTGCACGATCCAGCTGTCTTATGCGATCGGCGTGGCGCGGCCCCTGTCGATCTATGTCGACACGCATGGCACCGGCAGCGTGCCGGATGCCGAGATCGAAAAGGCGGTTGCCGGTTCGATGGATCTGACGCCGCGCGGCATCCGGGAACATCTGGGCCTGAACCGCCCGATCTATGCCCGCACATCCGCCTACGGCCATTTCGGTCGCGCACCCGAGGCTGATGGCGGCTTTTCCTGGGAACGGACCGATCTGGGCGAAGTGCTGAAAAAGGCGCTGTGATCCACCCTTTGCAGGGGTAATCCGGCAGGGCCGGGGCGATCAGTCGTCCCGGCCTTTCCATTTTGCGGCCAGCGCCCGCGCGCTGCGGGTCAGCAGCGCGATATCCTGATCGACAGCGGTGAACAGCGTGCCCGCCTCGACCGCTTCGGCGGCAAAGGCAGGGTCGGACATCAGGATGCCCGCAGGCTTGCCCGCAGCCCGCACCCGGCGGATGGCGTCGAAGATGCGCGCCTTGACCTCGGGGTGCGAGGGTTGCCCCGGATAACCCAGTGAGGCGGCCAGATCGGCAGGGCCGATGAAGATGCCGTCCACCCCGTCAACCGCCGCGATCTCCTCGATCCGGTCCAGCGCCTGCGCGGTCTCGACCTGGACCAGAAGGCAGATCTCGGCATTGGCCCGTGCGGTGTAATCCTTGACCCTGCCATAGCGTGAGGCGCGGGTGGTCCCAGCCACCCCGCGCATCCCTTCGGGCGGATAGCGCACGGCGGCCACGGCCTGTGCGGCCTCATCCGGCGACTGGACATAGGGCACGATGATCGACTGCGCGCCCAGATCGAGGATGCGCTTGATTTCGGTCGCGTCATTCCAGCCCGGCCGCACAACCGCATGAGTCGGATAGGGTTCGACCGCCTGCAGCATGGCCAGCATGGTCGGCAGGTCCAGCGCGGTATGTTCGCTGTCGATCACCAGCCAATCGAAACCGCAGCCCGCAATCGCCTCGGCTGAGCCGGAACCGGGGATCGAGACCCAGATGCCGATCTGCTGGCGCCCTTCGCGCAGCGCCGTCTTGAAGCCGTTTTTCGGCAGATCCATCCTGTGTTCCCTTCTGCTATTGCGCGTCGATCAGGACGCGCCGCCGTTCGGCGGCCGCCAGTTTTATCGCCTCGATGACCTGAAGCGTCTTCATACCGTCCCGCCCCGACACCAGCGGCGCCTCGGTTCCCCGGATCACGGCGGCGAATTGCGCGATCTGCCGGATCAGCGGATCCGCCCGGTCATGCGGATGGATCGTGGCGGCCAGCGGTTCCCACCAGCCCTGCCGCCCCTCATGCCGCCAGAGCCGCAGGCGCGGCAGGTCCAGCGCACCCTCGGTCCCGCCGATCAGATAGCAGGACTGGTCGCTGGCCGGATAGGCCGGGTTCTCGGCGGCGGTCATTTCCCAGGACCAGGGCGCGGGGATCGTGTCCGAGACATTGACCGTGCCAAGCGCGCCATTCGCGAATTCCAGCAGGATCACGGCGGTATCCTCAACCGCGAAGCCGCGCGCGGCGCGGGCCTCGACCGCCTGAACCGACACGATATCGCCCGCCAGATGGCGCAGGAGGTCGATATCATGGATTAGGTTCACCAGAACCGGCCCGGCCCCCGCTTCGCGCCGCCATGCGGTGTCGTAATAGTCATCGGGCTTGCGCAGCCAGAACTGCGCCTGCACGCTGACCAGACGCCCCAGCCGACCTTCGTCGATCATGGCCCTGGCCTTGGCGATCAGCGGATTGTGGCGGCGGTGATGGCCGGTCAGGACCGGCACGCCCGCAGCCTCACCCGCCCCCACCAGTTCGCGCGCCTCGGCAACCGTTGTCGCCAGCGGCTTTTCCACCAGAACCGGCAGGCCCATCCCGATTGCCGCCAGCGCCCCGGACAGGTGCAGGGCATTCGGCGTGGCAAGGATCAGCCCGTCCAGCAGGCCCGGGCGCAGATCTTCGGGGCTGGCAAACCAGTCCAGCCCGCGTTCGGCGGCAAGTGCGCGGGCTGCCGGGGCGGGGTCGATGACCGCCCCCAGTCGGACCCCCGGCACTGCGTCGATGGCCGCGATATGGCGCAGCCCGATCAGCCCGGCCCCGGCCAGCCCGATGCGCAGATCACCCATGTCAGGCCAGAAGCTGTGCCAGACGGCGGACGGCGGCCTTGTAACCCTCGGTCCCCAGACCGGCAATCACCGCCTCGGCCCGGCCAGAGACGAAGGAATGATGACGGAATTCCTCGCGCTTGTGGATATTCGAGATATGCACCTCCATCACCGGCCCGTCAAAGGCGTTCAGCGCATCGAGGATCGCCACCGAAGTATGCGACAGCGCGCCGGGGTTGATGATGATGCCCGCTGCCTTGTGACGCGCCTCATGGATGGTGTCGACGATCACGCCTTCATGGTTCGACTGGAACAATTGCACCTCAAGCCCCAGTTCCGCCCCAAGCGCCGCGCAGGCCTCGCCGACATCGGCCAGTGTTTCGCGGCCATAGATTTCGGGCTGGCGCTGGCCCAGCAGGTTCAGGTTGGGGCCGTTGAGGATATAGACGGTTTTCATGGGCAGACGCCTCCGCTTCGCTGTCCGGATTTCATGTCCGGGGAGGGTCCCCCCGAATCCCGGCCCAATCTGCGCGGGGATGGGCTGCCATACAAGAGGCCACGGCCCATCCCGGGGGCTGCTCCCAAGGCCCGGGCAGTTGACGCAGGCCCCCGCGCCGGATAGGCCCTGCGCGCCTGACCCGGAGCCCGCGACGCCATGACCGATCCTGTGACCGATCCCGTGAACGACGACGATACCGCGCAATCCGCCCCGGATTCGGTGCCGGATTCGGCGCAATGGCGCAACTTCTATGGCCGCCGCCATGGCAAGACCCTGCGGCAAAGCCAGAAGGGTTATCTTGAGGATCTGGACCATCTGCGCCCGCGCGGGATCTGGCCTTCGGAAAACCCCGAACGCGCGCCGCTGGACCTTGCCGCCCTATTCGGGGCCACGAAGAATGGGGACCGCCCGGTCTGGCTGGAGATCGGCTTTGGCGGGGGCGAACATATGGTTCATATGGCCGCGCGCTATCCCGAAATCGGGATGATCGGCTGTGAACCCTATGTGAACGGGGTTGCGATGCTTTTGGGCAAGATCCGCGCGGCGGGTGTGACCAACCTTGCCGTGCATCCGGGCGATGTGCGTGAATTGTTCGACGTGCTGCCCGCAGAATCGCTGTCACGCGCCTTTCTGAATTACCCCGATCCCTGGCCCAAGAAGCGCCATCACCGCCGCCGTTTCGTGACACAGGATCATCTGCAACCGCTGGCCCGCGCGATGCGCCCGGGGGCGGAATTCCGCGTTGTGTCCGATATTGCCGATTACATGCGCCAGACCTTTGAAGAGGTGCCGCAGGCCGGATTCGATCTGGTTTGCGAAGGCCCCGAGCCATGGGAGGACTGGCTGTCCACCCGCTATGAACAAAAGGCCCTGCGCGAAGGCCGCCCGCCGCATTACGCGACCTTCCGTCGGCAGGGCTGAATTCCGCCGGAATTTTGCACCGCATTTGCCTGAACCGCCCGGCCCTGCCATTCTGGCAGCACAGCACAGGGGCGCAAAGGAGGGGCGGCATGGCGACGTTTGTCTATGGAATGAACCTGTCGCTGGACGGCTATGTCGACCATATGGCCTTTGACCCCGATCCGGATCTGTTCCAGCACTGGACCGATCATGTGCGGGGGCTTTCGGGCAGTCTCTATGGGCGGCGCATGTATGAGGTCATGCGCTATTGGGATGACGAACTGCCCGAATGGACGCCCGCGCGGCGCGCCTTTGCGCAGGTCTGGCGGGCGCAGCCGAAATGGGTGCTGTCGCGCAGTCTGACCGGCGTCGGGCCCAATACAACGCTGCTGACCGGTGATACCGAGGCCGAGATTCGCCGCATCAAGGCGCAGCATGACGGCGAGATTGCGGTTTCCGGCACGGTTCTGGCGCAGGGTCTGGGGGCGCTGGGGCTGATTGATGAATACCGGATGTATCTGCATCCGGTGGTGCTGGGCGGCGGCACGCCTTTCTTTGCCGGGGCCCGCCCGCCGTTGCGTCTGTTCGGAACCGACCGTTTCGGGGCCGGGGTGATCCGCCTGACCTATCGCCCGCTCTGACGGTCTTTCGGGGACGGATCGCCCGTTACTTCGCCATAATCGCCTGAATTCGCAGCAAGCAAACAATCCCTGCGGTCCGATCCGGCCTGTCCGATGCGGCCAGTCTGGAATCACAAGAAAAAATATTTCTTGAAGGGCAAATTTTCCTTTGTGACAGCGCATAACTGCGGCACTCTCCGCCAGCAGGCCCGCCAAGGGCCGCAGGGCCGGAACCGGAGACAGGCCACCTCTGCCATCGGGGTGGCAACGCCGGGCCGGGAACCATGGGAACAGGGGAGTTCACGATGGAAAACGAAACCGTGGCATTATTTGCGGATCAGGTAACGCTGAATTCGCTTGTGCAGAATCTCGTCTATGCCTCCGGCACGGTCGGGGCGATTTTTGTTGTTGTCGGCCTTTTGATGATCGATGCGGGTACGACCCGCAGAAAGGCGCTGTTCAACTCCACCATCGAGAAGGTGACGGGGTTCTTTCTGGGGTTCACCACCTATTATGTAATCGGTTTCGGATTCTGGGCGGCGCAGTATTACATCATCGAAGGCGCCACGATGACCGACAGTCTGAAGGACTGGTGGATCGGTGGCCCGCTGCTGAACGCCATCGCGCAGGAAACGGATCCGGCGGTGTTTCCGGGGATCAACACTTTCCAGATCTTCGTCTTCTTCCTCGCCTGCTTTGCCGGGATCGTGAACATCCTGTTCCACTTTGCGGTGGCCGAGCGGATGCGGGCCAAGGCCTATTACATCTTCGCGGTCGTCGCCGCACTGGCCTCATCGGTGCTGAGCTTCTTCACATGGGGATCGGTCGGTCCGCTGACCAATGCGGGCTTTCACGACTTCTTTGGCGTGGGCTTTGTCTATCTGTTCCCGGCAGGCATGGCGCTGGCCGTGGTGCCGATGCTTCCGGCCCGTCCGGGCATGTTTTCACCGCATCCAAGGGTGCCGGGCTATTACGCGCCCTCGATCGGTCTGGCGGCGGCGGGTCTGCTGACGATCTTTGGCGGGCTGCCCATGGTGATCCTGTCCTGCCTGTTCTTCGTTGATCCCGAGGCACTGGCGGTTTCGGTCACGATGGCGACAACAAGCGTCGGCATCGCCTTCAACAATTACGGTCTGGCCTGGGCCGGGGGCATGATCTCGGGCGCTGTCATCGCCTATTCGACGCGGAAATATGCCTATCTGCTGCTGGGGCCGCTGGCGGGCTATGTCGCCGGGGCCTCGGGCTTTGATGTCTATCTGCCCTGGCAGATCTTCCTTGTGGCCCTTGGCGCGCCGGTCGTGGCCTGGCTGGTCTATGAATTCACGCTGCGGCGCGGACTGGATGAGCATAAGCTGATCCCGCTGTTCATCGGGGCAGGCAGCTATGGGCTGATCATGCTGGGGATCGTCAAGGCGGGCACCCCACGCGGCGGCTATATCGGCATCGAAGAAGGCATCTATGCCTTCCAGAACGGCCAGATCGGGCTGGTGATGCAGGTTGTCGGGGTCGTGGTCTGTATCGGTGCGGGGGTCGTTACGGCGCTTGTCACCGCGATGGTGGCGAAGGCGACCGTCGGTCTGGCCGTCACCGAAGAGGAAATGGTCGAGGGTCTGGACGGTCTCTACTGGGGTCTTCAGGCCGATGTCGTGACACGGGAAGACCTGCCCCGCGACTGATTTAGGTCGGGGCGGAGCCGATGCATCCGCCCCACGACGGAAAACCAATGCCGGGGCGGAGCCATTGCATCCGCCCCGGCGCTTGTTCCGGTCACGAATGAACCGCAACCGCGTGCAGATCGGGCCGTCGCGACCGGCATTATTTCTCTCATGGGAAATATTGTTGAACTTGATTATTGATTTTTGGCGGGAATCGCCCGAGACTTGACGGAAATCAACGACCTTCTGGGAGAGTGCAGATGACCAATTCCTGGCGTTTTTCGGCGCTGATGGACCGCCACCGGGCCTTGGGCTCGGATCTTGAGGACTGGAGCGGGATGGGCACGGCCTGGTCCTATACCAAGGGCGATCCGGATGCCGAATATATGGCGGTGCGCACCAAGGCCGGGCTGATGGATGTGTCAGGGCTGAAAAAAGTGCATATCACCGGCCCTGCGGCCAGCCATGTGATCGAGCGGGCGACGACCCGCAATATGGAAAAGCTGATGCCCGGCCGCGCGGTCTATGCCTGCATGCTCAATGATGCAGGGAAATTCGTCGATGACTGTGTGATCTACCGCATGGGGCCGAATTCCTTCATGGTGGTGCACGGGTCAGGGCAGGGGCATGAACAACTGACCATGGCCGCGGCGGGGCGCGATGTTTCGATCCGCTTTGACGACAATCTTCATGATCTGTCGCTGCAGGGACCGCTGGCGGTGGATTTTCTGGAAAAACATGTGCCGGGCATCCGCGCCTTGCCCTATTTCAGCCTGATGCAGACCAGCCTTTTCGGCAAACCTGCGATGATCTCGCGCACCGGCTATACCGGTGAACGGGGGTATGAGTTGTTCGTGCGCGGGCAGGATGCGCCGATGATCTGGGACCGCATTCTTGAAGAAGGGGCCGGAATGGGGATCATTCCCTGCCGCTTCACCACGCTGGATATGCTGCGGGCGGAAAGCTATCTGCTGTTCTTCCCCTATGACAATTCCGAGATGTATCCCTTCGACGACGAGGGCCCCGGCGATACGCTGTGGGAACTGGGGCTGGATTTCACCGTGTCCAAGGGCAAGACCGGGTTCCGCGGCGCCGAGGAACATTACCGCCTGAAGGGCAAGGAACGCTTCAAGATCTGGGGGCTGAAGCTGGAGGGCAAGAATGCGCCCGGCAATGGCGCACCGGTCTTCAAGGGGGAAAAGCAGGTCGGTCTTGTGACGCAGGCCATGTATTCGCCGCTGAACGACTGGACCGTGGCCATTGCCCGCCTGCCGGTCGATTGCGCCAATGACGGCACGAAGCTTGAGGTGCGCTGCGGCACCCATGGCCCGATCGCGGCAACCACCCATTCGATGCCGTTCTATGACGTCAAGAAGGAACGCCGCACCGCCAAGGGCTGACCGGTCTGGCCTGTCCGGGGGGTGTTTTTGCAATTGCCCCCCGGACGCCATCCCTGAACGTCGGCCCCCATCCGTCACACCCACCGGACTGATTGCCACCGGAAGGAAAAGATGACCCTGACCCCCGTTGCCCCCACGATCCGATCCCGGCCCGTCTATGCCCCCCTTGCTGCCGTCCCCGGCCATCTGCATCTTGTGATCGCCGATGGTGAGGGCGCCGAGGCGGTCACCGATATGCTGGAGCGCGCGCCCGATGCGGCGGGCTTTCTGGCCTTGACGCATTTTCTTTACTGCCCCGGGCCGACGGGCACCGACCTGTCCGACCGGCTGCAGGCGCTTGGCGCGATGCAATTCTTTCGCGCGCCCACCATCCCTGCGCTGTTGCCGCGCCTGCAACGGGTCCTGACCGATGCCCATATGGGCAGCCGTTTCTATCTGGCCGGGTCCGAGGGGCTGATCGGGCAGGCCGAACGCGATATCATGGCCACGGGTTTTCCCTTCGCGGCGATCCAGAAGGAACATCGCGGATCGACCCTGCGCCGCGTGCAATGCGTCCATTGCAAGGGCATCACCGAAAATGTCGCGACCGATCCGTTTCAATGCAGCCATTGCGGGCTGAACCTTTTTGTCCGCGACCATTATTCGCGCCGCCTCGCGGCCTTTCAGGGCGTCAATATCGACGCCGAGGATCCCGGCGAGGTGCCCGAAAGCGTGGTGAGGTTCACATGAGCGGTGTTGCAAAACTGGCGGTCCGCGTGGCCGATGTGGTGCCGGTCAATGATCTGGTGACGCGGTTCCGGTTCGAGGCGCGGGACGGATCGCTGCTGCCGGCCTTTTCGGGTGGTGCCCATACGGTTGTCGAGATGGACGACCATGGCACAAGGCGGCTCAACCCCTATTCGCTGATGTCCGATCCGGGCGACCGGTCAGGCTATGAAATCTCGGTCCGGCGCGATGATGCGGGGCGGGGCGGGTCGCTGTTCATGCACCGCCATGTGCGGCCGGGGATGGAGATGGTTCTGTCCCATCCGGTCAACCTCTTCGGGTTGGACAGTCGCGCGCGCAAATATCTGATGATCGCGGGCGGCATCGGCATCACGCCCTTCCTGTCGCAGATTGCGCAATTGTCGCGGACGGGGGGGCGGTTCGAGTTGCATTACGCCGCCCGCAATCCAGCGCTTGGGTCTTATATGGACCGGCTGCAGGCTGCGCATCCCGACCGGGTGCAGTGCTATTTCGACGATGACGGCCAGCAGATCGACCTTGCCCGCGTCCTGTCGAGGCAGCCCATCGGCACACATCTTTATGTCTGCGGGCCGAAAGGCATGATTGCCTGGGTTCTGGGCACGGCCGAACGGATGGGCTGGCCGCCGCAATCGCTGCATTCTGAGGAATTCATCGCGCCGCCCGTCGGCCAGCCCTTCACGGTGGAACTGGCCGCCTCGGGCCACACACTCAACGTTGGTGCGGCACAATCGCTGCTGGAGGCGATCGAGGCCTCCGGGGTCGATGCGCCCTATCTGTGCCGGGGCGGGGCCTGCGGGCAATGCGAAACGAAGGTGATCCGCTGTGATGGCCAATTGCTGCACAATGACCACTGGCTGACCCCCGAGGAGCAGGCCGAAGGCCGCAAGATCATGCCTTGTGTCAGCCGCGCGGCAGGCGGCACGCTTGTCATCGACCGATAGGAGACGACCATGAGCCTTGATTACAAGTTCGCGTTCTCTCCGGACCATTTCGACGGGTTCTTCCGCGATGAAACCTTCCGGGGCGATTTCACCTATCGCAACACCGATCCGCGCCGCTTTCCCTTTCCCTTCGACCGGGACGATTACATGTATGCGGTCAATATCGAACCGCATGTGCCGGGCCGGAAGGGCACGGCCTTTGAGCATCTTCTGGATGTCGACGAACATTACATCGCCGAGATGACCGACCGCGCCAAGGTTCTGGCCGAGGATCCGCTGCGCTGCCAGTCGCTGCCGCATATGGAACTGGCGGGCTGGGATGTGCTGGAACTCATCATGGAGGCCAAGGCGCGCGACTATCCGCAATGGTTTTCGCTGGAACGCGACGGCAATCGCTGGCGCTGGATCAACCGGCCGCTGGGCATCGACGAAAGCTTTACCTTCCTTGATGCCTCAACCCTGCCTTATGGCCCCTTCGAATATATCATGCGCCAGACGCAGGGCGACTGGACCTTGCAGGATGAACGCGAGGGCACGCTGTGGATGGATGCGGGGATCGCAACCTCGCAGGCCGACTGGTCGCTGGATTTCGACATCGGCATGAATTTCCATGAATGGCATGCCCCGGTGCCGATGGCGCATGAAAAGGGCATTTTCGACCGGGCGCTGAAATTCCTGCTGAAACTGCAGCACGGTGCCCCGGTGCGGCGGTTCAACTGGACGATGACGGTCAATCCGCTGCTGGATACGGCCCCCGAGACCTATCCGAAATGGGGCACGATGAAGACCAGCGTGACGCCGGAAAATATCGGGCGGAAACAGCATCTTCGGGTGGAACTGCAATCGCTTTACCGGCTGCCCCGGTCCAATGCGATTGCCTTTGACATCCGGTGCTATCTGGCCAGTTTCGACGAGATCGTGACCGTGCCGAAATGGGGGCGGCGGCTGCATCGGGTGGTGCGCGATTTGCCCGAAGAACTGGCGACCTATAAGGGGTTCATCCGCAACCGCCCCTTGATGGTGGAATGGCTGTCGCAGTATGACGACGGCGCGCCCACGTCTTCGGGCTGGTTTGCCGATGACTGACGGGGGATCATGATGACTGTGGACGGGCCGCTGCGGCTTGGGTTCCTGATGTTTCCGGGCTTTCCGATGGCCTGCCTGACCTCGGCCATCGAGCCCTTGCGCGCGGCCAATGAAATCACCGGGCGGCGGGAGTTTCGCTGGCAGTTGCTGGCCGAGACGGCGGTGCCGGTCCGGTCTTCGGCCGAGATCGGGTTTGAACCCGATATCCTGCTGCAAGAGGCCGAAGGGCTGGATCAGCTTTACCTGATCGCGCCACCGACGGCGGAATTCGCGGATGCCCGCCGCAGCCCGGCCCGGCTGCGCTGGCTGGAGCGCACCGGCGTCACGCTGGGGGCCTTTTCGGGCGGGATCTTTCCACTGGCCCGGACGGGGCTGATGGAGGGGCGGCCCTGTTCGGTCCATTGGTGCTATGAGGCCGCCTTCAAGGCCGACTTTCCCGATGTCGAGGCGCGCGAGACCTCGATCCTGCGTGAGGGGCGGCGGATCACGGCCAGCGGATCAGGCGCGGTGTTCGACCTGATGCTGCGGCTGATCGAGGAACGGCTGGGCCGCGACTGCATGACCGAGGTGGCCTGCTGGTTTCAGCATCCGTTCATGCGCGACGCCGATGCCAGCCAGAAAGTGCCGGTCGCCCGGGCCGGGGGCACCACCGATGCGCTGCCCGCCCCGATCCGCGAGGCGATCCGCCTGTTCGAGACCCATGTCGAGGATCCGCTGCGCATTCCCGATGTCGCCGCCGCCATCGGCTTTTCGGGGCGGCATTTCGAACGCATGTTCAAGCGTGAAACCGGGCAAAGCCCGCTGCGGTATTATCACCACCTGCGGCTGATGAAGGCGCGGCAACGGGTGCTTTACTCCAACGAATCCCTGCGCGAAATCGCGGCCTCGGTCGGGTATATGACCTCAAGCCCGATGATCCGCCATTATACGCAGTTCTTCGGCGTCGGCCCGCGGGAGGAGCGGCGGATGATGCAGGAATTGCGCCGGGCCGGGCCGGGCCGGGTGGCAGCGGCGGAATAGGGCAGGGCCTGTCGGTCGGGGGTCAGCCCCGTAAACTCAGCGCGCCGATGCCGGTAAAGACCACCGCAATGCCCAGCCATTGCACCGGGCGCACGCGTTCATGCAGGAACCATGCCGCCAGAAGCACCGTCACCACCCCGAACAGCGCCGAGGCGACCGAGGCATATTCGGCCTTGGGCAGGCCGCCGGCGACGGTGACGAAACCCAGCGACAGCGCGTCCAGCACCCCCATGGCGCAAAGCACCCAGATCTGCGACCGCAGCAGCGGGGGCCTGCCCTTGCCGGTTCGCACCATGCGCAGCAGGATCAGAAAGGCCGCCAGCGCCGTGATCCGCGCCACCAGCATCACCGGCAGGTCCGATCCCTGACGGACCGCCTCTTGCGCCAGTGCAAAGGTTGCGGCGAATCCCAGTGCCGAAAGCGCCGCCCAGCCGGTCGCGACCGCTGGTCCCGCCGCATAGCCCTCAGGCCCGTCGCCTCGCGCCGCCAGCGCCACGATGGCGATGCCCGCCACGATTACCGCCACGGCCAGCCAGTCGCCCGGTGTGACCGGACGGCCCTGCGCCACCGCGATCAGCAGCACCAGCATCGGATAGGACCCCACGACGGGTGAGACCAGCCGCACCGGCGCAAGGCTGAAGGCGCGATACAGACTGCCCACCGCCAGCGCAAAGGCCAGACCCGAGGCCGCCGCCCCTGCCCAGGCGCGGCCGGTCATCGTCGACCAGTCCCCCGCCAGCAGCACCAGTGGCAGCAGCGCCAGCGCGCCCGAGGCCAGGACGATCAGCGCCATCGCCACGATGCCGGCCCCCTGGCTCAGCTTGCGCGCCAGAAGATCATGCACCGCCCAAAGCAGCGCCGCCGTCAATCCAAAACCCAGTGCCAGCATTCGGTCCGCTTTCCCCTGCTTTCTTACGCGCTTTTCACCGCGTGGCGCTTGTGTCAGGCTTACCCTGACGCTATTCTTCTGGATGAACAAGTTTTATCCTCATTAAACCTGCGCGGCACGATCCGCCGCCGGAACAGCCGGGGGAAGCCATGCTTGACACCTATCCCGCCATCCGTCCGGGCCCGCCCCGGCCCAGCCGGATCCTGACGCCGCAGACTGTGTCGCGCCATCCGGGACGGGAACGTCATGTCATTCCCGGCGCGGGTGCGGTCATGCTGCATTTGCTGCCGGGTGACCGGCTGGTGCTGGTCAATGACGAGGGCGGCCAGCCTGCCGAACTGATTGCGGCGGGGGCGGACGGGCGGATTGATGCGGGGCTGATCGGACGCGCGCCGAATTCAGCGGCCGAAGGGTTGAAGGCGATGCTGGGGCGGGGCGATGCGGGGCTGGAACGGCTGCGCGCAGGTCTGGCCCGGCGCGGCATCGACCTTGGCCGCGCGGGTGCGGTGCGGCTTTTCGCGCCCGATACGGTCGCGGGCAGCCGCGAAGAATTCGCAGCACTGGCCGAGGGCTGGCTGATCGTCGCCGCCCCGGGCCTGCCCATGGCCCCCGAGGCGCAGGACACCGCGACGCCGCTGACGCTGCTGGTCGAACGCGCCAATCCGCGCATCCTGGGCCATCATGACCTGCCCGACC
Organism: Szabonella alba; assembly: GCF_016765775.1. Taxonomy (GTDB): domain Bacteria; phylum Pseudomonadota; class Alphaproteobacteria; order Rhodobacterales; family Rhodobacteraceae; genus Szabonella; species Szabonella alba. The sequence continues at coordinate 768,985 of NZ_JAESVN010000001.1, forward strand.
CGCTGGCCGATCCGATCCTTGATCTGCGGGTGAAATCGGCCACGGCGGAAAGCTATTTCGTCAAGGCGGGCGATTACATCCAGATCCTGGATGTCGACGGGCGGCAATGCACCGATTTTCAATGCTTCGACGCGCGCAAGCTGGACCGGGGCATCCAGCACCCGCTGGATGTGACGACGACCCGCACCCTGATGGGGCACGCCTATCCGATGCCGGGCCTGCATTCGAAATATTACGATCATGACTGGGTGCCGCTGGTCGAGGTGGTTCAGGATACCGTCGGGCGTCATGACGCGTTCGCCATGGCCTGCGCCGCCAAATATTATGATGAAATCGGCTATCCCGGTCATGTGAACTGTTCTGACAATTTCAACCGCGCGCTGGCCCCGCATGGGGTGGAGGCGCGGCCGGGCTGGATGGCGGTCAATCTGTTCTTCAACACCGCGATTGACGCCCATGGCGTGCTGATCGCCGATGAACCCTGGTCGCGCCCGGGCGACTATGTGCTGTTCCGCGCCCTGACCGATATCGTCTGCGTGAATTCGGCCTGCCCCGATGACACATCGCCCGCGAATGGCTGGTATCTCAGCGATATCCATGTGCGGACCTATTCCGGGCAGGAGAAGTTCTCCCGCGCGGTCGCCTATCGCCCCACGCCCGAGACGGAGCCGAAAATGACCAAGGAAACCGCCTTCCACTCCCGCATCGCCGAGCGGACACGGCACCATGTCGAATACAAGGGTTATTGGCTGCCGCAGGTCTATTCGTCCAATGGCGCGCTTGAGGAATACTGGGCCTGCCGCGAAAAGGCGGTGGTGATGGATCTGTCGCCACTGCGCAAGTTTGAGGTCACGGGTCCGGATGCCGAGGCCTTGATGCAATGGGTGCTGACGCGCGACATGAAGAAGCTGTCGCAGGGGCAGGTCGTCTATTCCGCCATGTGCTATGACCATGGCGGCATGATCGACGACGGCACCGTGTTCCGGCTGGGGCGCGATCAGTTCCGCTGGATCGGCGGCGATGATTACGGCGGGGTCTGGATCCGCGAGCAGGCCGAGAAGCTGGGACTGCGCGCGATGGTGCGCAGCAGCACCGACCAGTTGCACAATCTGGCCGTGCAGGGGCCGAACAGCCGGGCGATCATGCAACGCATGGTCTGGACCGCCCCGCATCAGCCGACCATCGCCGAACTGGGCTGGTTCCGCTTTACCGTGGGCCGTCTGGGCGGGCCGGACGGCGCGCCGCTGGTCGTGTCGCGCACCGGATATACCGGTGAATTGGGGTATGAGGTTTTCTGCCATCCCAAGGACAGCGCGGCGGTCTATGATGCCGTCTGGACCCATGGTGAGGATCTGGGCCTGCGCCCGATGGGTCTTCAGGCGCTGGATATGGTGCGGATCGAGGCCGGGCTGATCTTTGCGGGCTATGATTTCAGCGATCAGACCGATCCGTTCGAGGCCGGGATCGGCTTTACCGTGCCCCTGAAATCCAAGACCGATGATTTCATCGGGCGTGAGGCGCTGATCCGCCGCAAGGAGCATCCTGCCCGCAAGTTTGTCGGGCTTGAGATCGCGGCCGAGGTTGATGTCGGCCATGGCGATTGCCTGCATGTCGGCCGCGCGCAGGTGGGAGAGGTGACATCCTCGGTCCGCTCGCCTCTGCTGGGCAAGAACATCGCATTGGCGCGGGTCGATGTGGCCCATGCCGCCCCCGGCACGGAACTGGAGGTCGGCAAGCTGGACGGGCATCAGAAACGCCTGCCTGCGGTGATCGTGCCCCTGTCGCATTACGACCCGAAAAAGACCCGCCCGCAAAGCTGACGCGCCGCGGGGCCGTTCTGTCTGGCCGGGCCGGTTCGGGACCGGGGGCATGCCTTGCCCTTGCGCCTTGACCTGCCCCGGTGCGGATGTCGGTGGCAGGATCATGCGCAGCGCTGTCCTTGCGGTTTGCCGAAGCGCGGGTCCGGCAGTATCAGGGATCTGCCGCAACCTGTCCGGGACCTGCGGCATTAAACGGCTGAACGCGGGGGGACGATGAAAGCGGGATTTTATGGAACTGCGCTTGCCGCCGCCTTCATGGTGATTGGCGCGCTGTCGCCCCTGCGCGCGCAATCACCTGCACTGCCATGGTCCTGCACGATTATGGCCGATGCGCAAAGCGGGGATGAGATCCTGCGGCAGGGGGTCTGCGATCAGCCCGTCACGCCGATGTCGAGTTTCAAGCTGCCGCTGGCCGTCATGGGCTTTGACAGCGGCATCCTGACCGGCCCGCATGATCCGGTCTGGCCGATCAATGAGGCGTTCAATCCTTCGCAACGCGAGCGCGCCTTTCCCCGCGTCGATCCCGAAATGTGGGAGCGGGAATCGCTTTTGTGGTTCTCGCAGGAGCTGACAACCCGGATGGGGATGGCGCGTTTCGCGGGTTATGTGCAGGGGTTCGGCTATGGCAATGGTGATCTGTCGGGACGGCAGGGCGACGGGCTGACGCGGTCATGGCTGTCCTCATCGCTGCGGATCTCGCCCGAAGGTCAGGTCGGCTTTCTGCATCGTTTCCTGACCGGGGATCTGCCGGTCACGCCCGCCGCGATTGCCCTGACACGGCAGATCATTCCGCAATTTGACGGCAGCGATGGCTGGCAGGTGCAGGGCAAGACCGGGTCAGGCTGGCTGCGCGATGGGTCAGACCGGATTGACCGCAGCAAACCGGTCGGATGGTTTGTCGGCTGGGCCGAAAAGGACGGCCGGCAGGTGGTTTTCGCCGAAATGCTGGTCGCGGCCGAGAGGCTGGACCGGCCCGGCGGCTTTGTCGCGCGCGACCGGATGCTGGCCCGGATCGGCGATCTGATGGCCGGACGGGAATAGGCCGCGCAACCGGGGTTGCCGCACGGCGCAGCGTCGGGGCAGGATAGCGGGCAGCAGCGCCGGAGGCGGAGAGGATGCACACAATCACGGCGGACGGGCTGATGGCGCATCTGTTGGACCGGTCTCTGGCAGCGGCGCAGCATCACGGGGCCGGACGGATCTTCTGCGCCATTGCCGGGCCGCCTGCATCCGGCAAATCCACGCTTGCCGAAGGTCTGACCGAGGCACTGAACCGGCATCAGCCCGGTCTGGCCGCACTTTTGCCGATGGACGGCTTCCATTACGACGACCTCTATCTGGGCCCTGCCGGGCTTCGCCCGCGCAAGGGCGCGCCCGAAACCTTTGATGTGGGCGGGCTGCGCCATGCGCTGAACCGCCTGCGCGCGCGGGAGGAGGAGACGGTTGCCGTCCCGGTCTTTGACCGGGAACTGGAGATCGCCCGCGCCGGGGCGCGCCTGATCGCGCAGACGGTGCAGATCATTCTGGTCGAAGGGAACTATCTGCTTCTGGACCGCGCGCCATGGGACGGGCTGCGGGACGCGTTCGATGTCACGGTGCGGATTGATCCGCCTGAAGGTGTGCTGCGCGCGCGGCTGGTCGCGCGCTGGCAGCATCACGGGCTGACGCCCGACGCAATGGCGGCGAAGATCGACGGGAATGACCTGCCAAATGCGCGGCTGGTTACGAAGGTCAGCCGCGAGGCGGATTTCCTGCTGCGGCAGGACAGATGATTCAGGGCGTCTGCACAGATGCCCCGGCACTGGCCGGTCCACGCCGCCCGGTGATGCGCCGTCCCATCAGTTCCTCAAGCCATGCGGCAAAGATTGCGAGGCGGCGCAGGCTGGCGGATTGCCCGATGAACAGCAGCGACATTTCCATCGCCTCGGGCCGGTGGTCGGGCATCACTTCGATCAGTTCGCCTGCGGCAAGGTGATGGGCGACGTCATAGGCCGGGATCTGGATCAGCCCAAGACCCGACAGCGCGCAGGAGATATAGCCTTCGGCGCTGTTGGCGCTGGCCCGCCATGGCACGGGTCGCAGATGGGTCCGGCCCTCGATATGCCATTCCCAATCGGTGATCCGCCCGGTTGTGGCCGAGGCGAAGGCCACCTGCCAGTGCCGGTCCAGATCATCAGGCGTCAGCGGCGTGCCATGCCGCGCCAGATAGCCGGGACTTGCGACATTGATCTGCGCGATCTTTCCCAGCCTGCGTGAACGCAGGCCGGAATCAGCCAATTCCCCCACGCGCAGCGCGCAATCCACCCTTTCGCTGACAAGGTTCACCGCCCGGTCCGTCATACCAAGTTCCACCCGGATGCCGGGCCATTCATCCAGAAATTCCGGCAGGGCAGGGGCCACGATCAGCCGCCCGATCCGGCTGGGCACATCAACGCGGATCCGCCCCTCGACCTGATGCGGCGCGGTGCGGAACATGGTTTCAAGTTCTTCCGCCTCGGACAGGAAGGCGCGGCAGCGGTTCAGGAACGCCTCGCCCTCATCCGTGGGGGTGACGCTGCGGGTGGTGCGGTTCAAAAGCCGCGTGCCGATCCGCGCCTCCAGATCCGCGATGGCCGTCGAAACGCTGGAGCGCGGCATCTGCAATGTATCGGCCGCACGGGTGAAGCTGCGCGCCTCGACCACGCGGACAAAGACATTGTAAAGCTGGATCCGGTCCATTGTTCGGATTTCCTGACAGGTGAATTCGGTCTGCGCAGCTTTATGCCTGTGTTTCAAACTGTCAATGAACCGACCGGAAACCCCCTAGGGATAATCTGCCCCTCGTCATGGATGCGTGCTATAGGCGCGCCACGGGATTCGTATGCGCATGGATCCTGCGGTGATGAGTGTGGCGCGGGACGCGCGGTTAACGAGGGAGATTTGGCGCAATGCATATGGCATCGGTAATATTCGGGGGGCTGCTGTTGCTGGCGGTCTTTGCCCTGTTCGGACGGCTTTGGGGCCATGACGCCGCAGGTGCTGCGCTGGGGGCAAGATGGTTCATTCCGGTCTGGGTCGGGGTTGCGTTGGTCAATATGTGGGTGGGCGTGACCCGTGCGGGCTACAGCGTCGCGCAGGAACTGCCGATCCTTGCGCTTGTGATCGCTGTTCCGGCCGTGCTGGCGCTGCTGCTGTCCCTGCAACTGGCGCGGGGCTGAGACGATGTCGGATACTCTGGATCACGCTGCGGACGCCGCGCATCACGGCTTTGACCTGCTTCCCGTCATTGTTCTTCTTGCTGCCGCCTGTATTGCAGTGCCGCTGTTCCGCCGGGCCGGACTGGGCACCGTTCTGGGCTATCTGGCCGCAGGTCTGCTGATCGGGCCTTATGGCTTGGGTTTCTTTCAGGATGCGCAGGCGATCATCCATTTCGCGGAACTGGGGGTCGTGCTGTTCCTGTTCATCATCGGTCTGGAAATGCAGCCCTCACGGCTCTGGACCATGCGGGGGGAGATTTTCGGCCTTGGCGTGATGCAGGTCGGGCTTGCGATCTTCGCGCTGGTCTGGGTCGGCATCCTGCTGGGCTATCCGCTTGAGGCAAGCTTTGTCGCGGGCACCGGTTTCGTGCTGACCTCAACCGCAATCGTGTTCCAGATGCTGCAGGAACGCGGACAGATGACACAGCCCGCCGGGCGGCGGATGATCTCGATCCTGCTGCTTGAGGATCTGGCCATTGTGCCGCTGCTGATCCTTGTCGCCTTCCTTGCCCCTGGCGGGGAAGAGGCGACCATGGCAGATCGTGTGACCGCCATCGGCATCGGGCTTGGCGCGCTGGTCATCGTGGTGGTGGCCGGGCGCTACCTGCTGGACCCGATGTTCCGCATCCTTGCCCGTTTCGGCGTGCGTGAAATCATGACGGCGGCGGCGCTGCTGGTCGTGCTGGGGGCTGCGGTGCTGATGGCCGAGGCGGGGCTGTCCATGGCGATGGGGGCCTTCCTTGCCGGCGTTCTGCTGTCGGAATCCACTTTCCGCCATCAGCTTGAGGCCGATATCGAACCCTTCCGGGGCCTGTTGCTGGGCCTCTTCTTCCTTGGCGTCGGCATGGCGCTGGATCTTGATGTGATCGCCGCGAACTGGGTGGTTGTCGCAATCTCGGTTCCGGCCTTCATGATCTTGAAGATGACGGTGATCTATGGCGTCGCGCGGTTCCTCAAGGCCGACCGGTCCGAGGCGCTGCTGCGCATGGTGCTGATGGCGCAGGGGGGCGAATTTGCCTTCGTCCTTTATGCGGCGGCCACGCAGGTGGGCATCCTGACCCCGGAATGGAACGCCAATCTGACCGCGATCGTCATCATCTCGATGGTGCTGACGCCGCTGATGATCCTGTTGCATGACCGTTTCGCGCCGAAAGCCCAGCCTTCGATGGACGGGGTGGAGACGGCCGAGGGACTTGCCGGTCGGGTGCTGCTGATCGGCTTTGGCCGCTTTGGCCAGATCGCCAGCCAGCCGCTGCTGGCGCGCGGTCATTCGCTGTCGATCATCGACACCGATCCGCAGGCGATCCGCGATGCCGAGAAGTTCGGCTTCAAGGTCTTCTATGGCGACGGGTCGCGGCTGGACATCCTGCATGCCGCAGGCGCGCATCAGGCCAGTCTGATCGTCGTCGCGGCCTCGGATCGCGATGCGATTTCCCGCATCGTTGAACTGGCACGGCACGAATTCCCGATGGTGCCGGTTCTGGCACGGGCGCTGACGCGGCAACATGCGCTGGAACTGGTTGCCCATGGCGCGGCCTTCCAGATCCGCGAGACCTATGAATCAGCGATGCTGATGGGGCGTGAGGCGCTGGCGCGGCTGGGAGAGACGGCCGAGACGGTCGAGGAAACCATGGCCGATGTCCGCGCCCGCGATGCCGAGCGCATGGCGCTGGAGCAGGTGGGCGGCATGGATGCCAGCAAGGCGCTGATCCATGGCAACCTGAACCAGACCGGGGGCGGCCATTGAGGCTGCCCGTCCCGGGCGCCGGTGCCGTGGTTGACTACTGGCACGCCGCAGGGGACCGGGGTGAATGGTTTTCCAAGCGCCCCGGTTTCGACCGGGATTTCCGCGACAGGTTTCAGACGTTGCATGAAACTGCGGCAGAGGGGGGCTGTGACGGCTGGATCGCCACGCCGGAAGGCGCGCTGGCGCTGATGATCCTGCTGGACCAGTTCCCCCGGAACGCCTTTCGCGGCACGGCGCGGATGTATGCAACCGATGCCCGCGCCCTGCCTTTGGCCCGTGAGGCCGAAAAGCGCGGCCATTGGAGCGCGGTGGAGCCTGACTTGCGGCTGTTTCTGGCGCTGCCCTTCTCGCATTCCGAAACCCTGGCCGATCAGGATATTTCCGTTCGGCTGAACACCAGGCTGGGCCAGCCCTGGCTGTCCCATGCCGAGGGGCATCGCGATATCATCGGCCGGTTTGGCCGGTTTCCGCATCGGAACGCCATTCTGGGGCGCGAAACGACGCCGGAGGAAGCGCGTTTCCTGCGCAAGGGCGGTTTCAGGGGCTGAGCGCAGGACCGGCCAGCCAGTGCAAGAGCCAGTGCCGACATGATGCGAAGCCAATTGCAGGGCCGCGCGGATTTCGTGCCGGGGCTTGACCTTTGTCCGATCAAGTAACATATGAAGTTACATGAATCGCGACAGCAGACTTTCCACCGTTCTTCACGCCCTTCTGCACATGGCCGAGCAGGAGGGACCAATGACATCCGAGGCGCTGGGCCAATGCCTTGGTGCCAATCCGGTCGTGGTACGCCGCACAATGGGACTTTTGCGCGAGGCTGGTCTGGTCGAGGCCGGGAGGGGCCATGCCGGGGGCTGGCGTATCGTGGCCGATCTGGAACGGGTCAGCCTGCGGCACCTGCATGCGGCGCTGGGGGAACCGGCGGTCTTTGCCATCGGCAACCGCAATGCCATGCCGGATTGTCTGGTGGAACAATCGGTCAATGCCGCGCTGGACGATGCCTTTGCCGAGGCCGAGGCCCTGCTGCTGGCGCGGTTCGAACAGGTGACACTGGCCGATCTGGCCCGGGATTTCGCGCAGCGTTACGCAAAAAGGCGCAGCAGACAGGAGTAGGACATGCAGGATTTGATCGTGATCGGGGGCAGCTACGCCGGAATGGCCGCCGCCCTGCAACTGGCGCGTGCGCGGCGCAAGGTTCTGATGATTGATGCCGGACAGCGGCGCAACCGCTTTGCCGGGCATTCCTACGGCTTTCTGGGCCAGGATGGCAGGGATCCGGCGCAGATCTGGACCGAGGCGCGCGCGCAGCTTGCCGCCTATCCCGGCGTGACATGGCTGCAGGACAGCGCGACCCATGCGAGCGGTGCCAAGGATGCCTTTACCGTCACCACGGCGGGGGGCGCAGAATTCACGGGGCGGCGCATCCTGCTGGCGACAGGTGTTACGGACGAACTTCCGCCGATTCCGGGGCTTGCCGAACGCTGGGGGCGGTCGGTCTTTCACTGCCCCTATTGCCATGGATATGAGCTGAATCAGGGGCGGATCGGCGTAATCGCCGCCGGACCGATGTCTTTTCATCAGGCGCAACTGCTGCCGGAATGGGGCGATGTAACTTTTTTCACGGACGAAAAACTGACCCTTGCGCCGGATCAACGGCAGGATCTGGTTCAGCGCGGCGTGACGGTCGAAGACACCGCGATCGCCGCCGTTGAGGGAGATGCCGATATCCGGCTGGCTGATGGACGGGTTCTGCCCTTTGCCGGGCTGTTCACGGCCAGCCGCACGCGGCCTTCAGATCCGATTGCCGGGACCATGGGGTGCGCGATGACAGAAACCGGCATGGGCAGCCAGATCCGCACGGATGAAGCAAAACAGACAAGTATTCCGGGGGTTTATGCCTGCGGCGATGTGGCGCGCGCGCCGCATTCCCTGTCGCTTGCGGTGGGGGATGGGGCCTGGGCCGGGGCGCAGCTGCATCGCTCACTGGTCTGGCCCGATGACTGACGGGCAGGCCCCGGTCACAAGGCGCGGGCGGAGCCGCGAATCACCGGCATCGCGCTGCGGTTCTCCGGTCCTGTCCTGCGCCGGTCCCTGCCGCTTTTCGCGGCCCTGATTTGCGGTCTGCCCTGTCGCCGGGCAGGCCCGGCCCGGGTGCTGCGGTGCAGCGGGATCAGGCCGGATTTTTTGCACAAGCCCTTTCCCTTCGGCGAATCCGCTGATTAACTGGTAGGCAAATGGACAGGCCGAAAGGCCGGAAGAGTGCGGGGAGTTTGCGTGTGACAGGCTATTTCAATGAAATGTATGACGGCGCGTCGGTGCGCCCGCCCTATGCAAGGCTTGGGGACTGGGTGAATGCGATGCCTGCCGAATTGCGCCAGATGAAACAGGCCGAGGCAGAGGCGCTGTTCCGCCGCATCGGCATTACCTTTGCGGTTTACGGCGAAGGCGGCGATCCGGATCGTCTGATCCCCTTCGACATGTTTCCGCGCGTCTTTACCGGGGCCGAATGGGCGCGGCTCGACCGGGGGGTGAAACAACGTGCGCGTGCGCTCAACGCCTTTCTGGTCGATGTCTACGGCCGTGGCGAAATCGTGCGCGCGGGCCGCATTCCGGCGCGGCTGGTCTATCAGAACGACGCCTATGAAAAGGCCGTCGCGGGCATCGTGCCGCCGAAAGGTGTCTACAGCCATATCGTCGGCATCGACCTTGTGCGCACCGGCCCGGATGAGTTTTTCGTGCTGGAGGACAATTGCCGCACGCCGTCGGGGGTCTCCTACATGCTGGAGAACCGTGAAATCATGATGCGGATGTTTCCGGCGCTGTTCCGTGAGAACCGTATCGCGCCGGTCGAGAATTATCCCGAGATCCTGCGCCGCACGCTGGCCTCGGTTGCGCCCAAGAAATGCAATGGCGAACCGACAGTGGTGATCCTGACGCCGGGGCATTTCAACTCGGCCTATTATGAACACAGCTTTCTGGCTGATCTGATGGGTGTGGAGCTGGTCGAGGGGCAGGATCTGTTCGTCGAGGGTGAATTTGTCTGGATGCGGACAACCGAGGGCCCGCGCCGGGTGGATGTGATCTATCGGCGCATCGACGATGCCTTCATCGACCCATTGTGTTTCCGTCCCGACAGTATGCTGGGGGTTCCGGGGCTGATGGATGTCTATCGTTCGGGCGGTGTCAGCATCTGTTCGGCGCCCGGGGCCGGGGTCGCCGATGACAAGGCGGTCTATACCTATGTGCCCGAGATGATCCGCTTCTATCTGGGAGAGGAGCCAATCCTGAACAATGTGCCGACATGGCAATGTTCCAAGGCCGATGACCTGAAATATGTGCTGGAGCATCTGGCCGAACTGGTGGTCAAGGAGGTGCATGGCTCGGGCGGCTATGGCATGCTGGTCGGACCGAAATCAACCGCAGCACAGGTTGCAGCCTTCCGTGAACGGCTGATTGCCGATCCGGGCAATTACATCGCCCAGCCGACGCTGGCGCTGTCGACGACGCCGACCTTTGTCGAAGAGGGTATCGCGCCCCGCCATGTCGACCTGCGCCCCTATTGCCTTGTCGGCGAACGGGTCGAACTGGTGCCCGGCGGCCTGACGCGGGTGGCGCTGACCGAGGGGTCACTGGTGGTGAATTCCAGTCAGGGCGGCGGCGTGAAAGATACATGGGTGCTGGCGGAGTAATGAGTATGCTGAGCAGAACCGCAGACAATCTTTACTGGCTCGCCCGCTATATGGAGCGCGCCGAAACCGCAGCCCGCCTGCTGGAAGTGGGGGCGCGGATCTCGCTGATCCCCTCGGCCCATGGCTATCGCAACGAATGGGACAGCCTGCTGCTGGCCGCCGGCACCGCCCATGCCTTTGCGCAGAAATACAAGGATCCGGTGCAGCGCAATATCGAAAGCCATCTGTTTTTCGATCTGGACAACCCGACATCGGTTGCCTCCTGCATCGGATCGGCACGGGAAAATGCGCGCATCGTGCGCACCGCACTGACCACGCAGGTCTGGGATGCGATCAACACCGCCTTTCAGGAATTGCGCCAGCTTGAGCGTCTGCCCCGGTCCGAGGTCGATCTGTCGCGCATGACCGACTGGACGATGCGCCATGCCGCACAGGTGCGCGGTGCCATTGATGCCACGCAATTGCGCAATGACGGCTGGGATTTCCTGAAACTGGGCTATGCGCTGGAACGCGCCGACAATACGGCGCGGCTGATCGACGTGAAATATTACGTCCTTTTGCCGCAGCTGGAATTCGTGGGGTCCGAACTGGACAATTACCAATGGACGACGCTGTTGCGCGCCATGTCCTCGCACCGGGCCTTTCACTGGGCCTATGGCGGCGATGTGACCGCCAAGAAGATTGCGCATTTCCTGATCCTGAACCCACAATGCCCGCGTTCGCTGATTACCTGCATCGAAAGTGCCAATCAGCATCTGGACCGTCTGTCGCGCGGCTATGGGCGGGCGACCGACGCGCAGTCGCAGGGGCGCAAGCTGCTGGCGGGGCTGTCGGAATTGCACACGGATGATGTGTTTGACGAGGGCCTGCACGAATTCCTGACCCGTTTCATCGGTGAAAATGGCAACCTTGGGGCTGCCGTGCATGACAGTTATCTGAGCGGGGACATACGCTGATGTTGCTGAGTGTCGATCACGTTACACGTTATTTCTACGATCAGCCGGTTCGCGCCGTGGTCCAAAGCCATCGCCTGACCCCTTCGGTTTTCGAGGGGCAGAAGGTGCTGGACTGGCAGGTGACGGTCACCGATGGCCTGCCCGGCGGTGCCTTTCGCGACGGGGCGGGGGACCGGGTGCAGGGGTGGTCGGTGCAGGGCCCGCTGACCGAGATCGAGGTGCGGGTGACGGGCCGGGTGGAAACCTTCGATCTTGCAGGGGTGTTGCGCGGGCATCGCGAAAGCGTGTCACCGCTTTGCTATCTTGACGATACGATGCCCACCCGCGCCGATACCGCGCTGGTCGAACTGGCACGGAACGCCATGGGTGAGGAGGCCACGCTTGCGGCGGCGCATCGCCTGTCCGATGCGGTGGCTGATGCGATCCGCTGGACCCCGGGCGTGACCGAGGCCTGCACCACCGCCGCCGAGGCACTGGCTTTGGGCGAAGGGGTCTGTCAGGACCATGCCCATGCCCTGATCGCGGTGGCGCGCGCCTCGGGACTGCCTGCCCGCTATGTCTCGGGCTATCTGATGTCAGGCAGTGAGGGGGCCACCGGGGATGCCGCCCATGCCTGGGCCGAGATCTGGATCGAGGGGCTGGGCTGGGTAGGCTTCGATCCGACCAACCGCTGCTGCCCCGATGACCGCTATATCCGGCTTGGTTCGGGCATGGATGCGCAGGAAGCGGCCCCGATCCGGGGCGTTGCGCGGGGAGCGGGACAGGAAAGCCTTGATGTCTCTGTTGCGGTCCAGCTTGCTGAACAATAAGGTCTCCGCGATATGAGTCTGCGGAGTTGCGAATGACCTATTGCGTGGGATTGCTGCTGGACGAGGGCATTGTGCTTCTCTCCGATACCCGCACCAATGCGGGGCTGGATAATATTGCGACCTATCGCAAGATGTTCACCTTTGAGGAGCCCGGCGAAAGGGTCATCACGATCCTGACCGCCGGGAGCCTGTCGGTCACGCAGACGACCCTTGCGCGGCTGAACGACGAGATCCGCGACCCGAATGCCGATGAGACGAGTTCGATCATGAAGGCGCCGACCATGCTGAAGGTGGCCGAGATGATCGGGGCCATGCTGGCGCGGGTGCGGGCCGAAGTGGATGAGAAACTGTCGATGGCGCAGGGGGCCTCGGCCTCGCTGATCGTGGCGGGACAAAGGGCGGGGGGCGAGATGCGCCTGTTCCTGATCTATCCCGAGGGCAATTTCATCGAGGCGACCGAGGACACGCCGTTCCTGCAGATCGGTGAGCATAAATACGGCAAGCCGATTCTGGACCGGGTGGTGAAACGCTCGACCAGCCTCGCCGAGGCGCAGAAGGCGGTTTTGCTGTCGATGGATTCGACGCTGCGCTCCAACCTGTCGGTCGGCATGCCGCTGGATCTTGCCGTGATCCGCAAGGATGACTGCCGCGTCTCGGAGCGCCGCCGGATCGAGGCGGGGGATGAACAGTTCCGCGCGATGTCCGAGGCATGGTCGCGGGCGCTGCGCGACGGGTTTTCGCAGATCGCGCTGTGACGGGCATTTCGGTTCTGGTCACCGAAGCGGTGCATGAGGATGCGCTGGCATTGCTGCGCGATGCCGGATGCGATCTGCGGCAGGCCGGTCCGGAACTGGAACCCGCCGATGCGCTGCTGGTGCGGGTGCGGCCGGTGCACGGCGATGCGCCCGGAAAGTTCCGGCTGATCGCCAAGCACGGGGTCGGGGTCGACAATATCGACACGCAGGCGGCAGCGGCGGCGGGGGTTGCGGTGATGAACACGCCGGGCGCCAATGCGGGCGCGGTGGCCGAACAGGCGCTGATGCTGATGCTGGCGCTGGCGCGGGACCTGCCCGCACAGCAGGCCGCCGCCCATGCCGGGGCGGCCCCGCCACGGGTTGCCGGGCTTGAGGGGCGGCGGCTGCTGGTGGTGGGATACGGGGCCAGCGGCGCGCGTCTGGCGCAGCATGGCCGCGCCCTTGGCATGGCGGTCACGGTGCTGAGCCGCCGCCCCGAAACGGTGCGCGCAGCAGGTTTTGCCGCCACCGATGATCTGGATGCGGCCCTGACCGAAACCGATGTGCTGTCGCTGCATTGCCCGCTGACACCGCAGACGGCAGGGCTGATTTCGGCGCCGCAACTGGCGCGCCTGCCCAAGGGGGCGCTGGTGGTGAACTGCGCCCGGGGCGGGCTGGTCGATGGGGACGCGCTGGCGGCGGCACTGGTTTCGGGCCATCTGGGCGGGGCGGGGCTGGATGTGACCGATCCCGAACCCTTGCCCGCCGGTCATGCCCTGCGCGCCGCACCCGGGCTGATCCTGACGCCCCATGCCGCCGCCATGTCAGAAGGCGCCTTTCGCCGCATGGGAATGATGGCCGCACAAAACATTCTGGACCATTTTGCAGGCCGTCCCGACCCGGCACATGTGGTACTGCCTGCCGCAGGCTGAACGCCCCGGATTTTCGAATGTTTTCCGTGTTTCGGTGGATCAGTGGCGCGGTATCACGCTGCGCTGTCAAACAGATCCAGCACGGATTGCAGGGCCGCATCGCGCAGGGCCTTCTGCTCCATCAGCAATTCATGCGCGGCCCCGTTAAGCATCTGCAGCCGCGCCGAAGGCCAGCGCGCCGCCAGCCGGTGGATCGCGGCGGGATCAACGATGCTTTCCCGGCTGCCCAGTAGGCACAGCACCGGCAGATCGGGCAGCGGCGCGCCTTCCAGCGCGCGCCCCTCGGCAATGGCAAGGCCCAGCCAGTGGAGTCCCGGCCCGCCAAGTCCAAGCGCCGGAACCTTGTGCAGATGGGCCTGCATCCATGCATAGGCGGCCTCATCCCCGGTCAGGAAATTATCGGCAAAGGGCGTGGCAAGGATATGGCTTTCGGACCTTGTGCTGGGCGTATACTGCTGCCCGCGCCCGGTCAGCCGCGCCGCGCCTGACATCAGCCGGGCGATCTGCCGCATCCCGGGGGAAAAGCGGATGCCCCACATCGGTGCCGAAAAGGCCGCCGCTCGGGGTGCGATCCGCCCGTCGACAAGCGCGCGCAGGCCAATGCAGCCGCCCATCGAATGGGCCAGCAGAAAGCGCGGCATCCCGGGTTCCGCCGCATCCAGATGCGCCAGCACCGCCGCCACATCGTGCTGATAGTCGGAAAAGCGCCCGACATGGCCCAGCATCGGATCGGGGGTCAGCCGGTCGGCCAGTCCCTGTCCGCGCCAGTCCACCGCCACCGAGCCATAGCCCGCCTGCGCCAGATCCTGCGCAACGCGGCCGTATTTCTCGATATATTCGGTGCGCCCCGGAAAGATCAGCACGCGCCCTTTCGGGCCTGCGGGCCAGATGCCAAGCCGGATGCGCACCCCGTCATGGGTGCGCAGCCAGACGGCGTGGCCCCCTTCCGGCCCCTCGGCCAGATCGGCATGGAAGGGGGCAGCCCCGGTCATCCCAGCGTCGCGCCCAGCTGCATCGCCATCCCCATCGAGCCGTCGACCGTCAGCTTGCCGGACATGAAGGCCGCCGTCGGGTTCAGATCACCGTCAAGGATCGCCTTGAAGGTTTCGGCATCCGCCGTCAGCGTCACATCCGCCGCCTCATCGCCGGCGCGCACGCCATCGCCATCGACCATGATCGCGCCTTCACCGGTGACGACGAATTTCGCCACCCCGTCGAACCCCTGCACTTTTTCGCTCAGCGCCACCACGGCGGCATCAATGATCTCGCTCATCCCGTCATCCTCCTGTTCGCGACCTCTCGCGGTTTCGTGCATGCGCGGCTCTGGCTTTTCGGCCACCCTGCGCTACATTGCCCTGTATGAAAGCCCCGCGTCTCTTTCTCAATCGTATCGTTGCGGCATTTGTCGCGATTTTCATTGCTGTATCCGGCCTTTCTGCGCAGGAGGCCGATCTGGACCGGCTTTTTGCCGAACTGCCCGGGGCCGAAGGGCGCAGTCTGCAACGGATTGAACGGCAGATCTTCGCTGAATGGTCGAAATCGGGATCGGCAACGGCGGATCTTTTGCTGACGCGCGGGCGCGATGCGCTGCGCGAGGGGGAGACCACGCTGGCCATCGAACATCTGACCGCGCTGGTCGATCATGCGCCGGATTTCGCCGAAGGCTGGAATGCACGCGCGACCGCCTATTTTCAGGCCGGACAATACGGGCCAGCGGTGGCCGATATCGTCCAAGTGCTGCGGCTCAATCCGCGCCATTTCGGGGCGATGACCGGCTTTGCCCGCATCCTTGAGGAGTCGGGCCGTGAAACCCAGGCGCTTGCGCTCTATGACGCCGCGCTTGCTATACATCCCCGGCTTGACGGGGTAAGGGAAGCGGCGGATCGGTTGCGTGTAAAGGCAACCGGGCAAGACCTATAAGCAACAGGCAGGCCAATGCAGGCACTCGGGCGGGTGACGGCGGTTCTGGGACCGACGAACACCGGAAAGACCCATTACGCCATCGAGCGGATGCTGGGTCACAGGACCGGGGTCATTGGACTGCCGCTGCGTCTGCTTGCGCGGGAGGTTTATGACCGGATCGTCGCCTTGCGCGGCCCTTCGGTCGTGGCGCTGGTCACCGGTGAGGAACGCATCGTTCCCGACCGCACCCAATACTGGGTCTGCACGGTCGAGGCGATGCCGCAGGAGATCGGCGCCGATTTCATCGCCATAGACGAGATCCAGCTTTGCGCCGATGCCGAGCGTGGCCATGTCTTCACCGACCGGCTGCTGCGCGCACGTGGGCGGCATGAAACCCTGTTTCTGGGGGCCGACACGATGCGCCCGGCCATCGCAGCGCTGGTGCCGGGCGTGCAGTTCATGGCGAGGCCGCGCCTGTCGGAACTGACCTATACAGGTTCGAAAAAGATAAGCCGACTGCCCGAAAGATCGGCAATCGTCGGATTTTCTGTTGAAAATGTATATGCGATTGCGGAACTGATCCGCCGCACCAAGGGCGGTTGCGCAGTGGTGATGGGCGCGCTGTCGCCCCGGACGCGCAATGCGCAGGTGGCTTTGTATCAGAATGGCGATGTGGATTATCTGGTCGCGACCGATGCCATCGGCATGGGGCTGAACCTTGATATCCGGCATGTGGCCTTTTCCTCGACCGTCAAATTCGACGGACGCCGGATGCGCGGACTGACCCCGCAGGAACTGGCGCAGATCGCAGGGCGGGCGGGGCGCTACATGACACCCGGCACCTTCGGCGTGACGGGAGAGGCCCGGCCTTTGACCGAGGATGTGATCGAGGCGATTCAGGAGCACCGCTTCCTGCCGGTGCGCAAACTGTCCTGGCGCAACGAAATCCCCGATTACGGGTCCATCGACCGGCTGATCGGCGCGCTGGAAAAGCATACCGGCAATGAATGGTTGAGCCGCGCACGCGATGCCGATGATCTGCAGACACTCAAGGCGCTGGCGGCGATGCCCGAGCTGCGGGACATGGTGCAGAGCCCGCAGGATGTGCGGCTTTTGTGGGATGTCTGCCGCGTGCCGGATTTCCGCGGCCAGTCGGACACCGATCACGCGACGCTGCTGTTGCGGATCTTCGAATTCCTGCGGGCCGGGCAGGTGCCTGCGGACTGGCTTGCGGCGCAGGTGGCGCGGATCGACCGGACCGAAGGCGATATTGACACATTGTCCCGGCGGCTGGCCTATATTCGGACATGGACCTATGTCACGCAACGCAAGGGATGGGTTGCTGACGAATCCCATTGGCGCGACGAGACGCGCGCGGTAGAAGACCGTTTGTCGGATGCGTTGCATGCGCGCCTGACCCAGCGATTTGTTGACCGGCGCACATCTGTTCTGATGCGGCGGTTGAAACAGAAGGAGAGCCTTGTGGCCGAGGTGAATGACAAGGGCGAAGTGACGGTCGAGGGAGAGTTCATCGGCCGTCTGGAAGGGTTCCGCTTCCGGCAGGACGGGACCGCATCGCCCGATGAGGCCCGCACGCTGCGGGCGGCTGCGGTGCAGGCGCTGAAGCCGGAATTCCATCTGCGGTCGGACCGTTTCTACAACGCGCCCGATACGGAACTGGATTTTACCGAACAGGGCGGCCTGATGTGGGGCACGCAGGCGGTGGGCAAGCTGGTCGCGGGGCCGGATGCGCTGCGCCCGGGCGTCGAGGCCTTTGTCGATGAAGATGCAGGCCCCGAGGTCGCCGAAAAGGTGCGCCGCCGGTTGCAGCATTTCATCGACCGCAAGGTGGCCGCGCAGTTTGAGCCGCTGACCAATCTCAGCCGGGATGAGACGCTGACGGGCATGGCGCGCGGCTTTGCCTTCCGTCTGGTTGAGGCATTGGGCGTATTGCCGCGTGATGCGGTCGCCGAGGATGTGAAAACGCTGGATCAGGAGGCGAGGGGCGCGCTGCGCAAGCATGGCGTGCGCTTTGGCCAGTATACGATCTTCCAGCCCTTGCTGCTGAAACCCGCGCCGACCCGGCTTCGGCTGGTGCTCTGGAGCCTTTACAGCGGCTTGCAGGAATTTCCCGAAAGCCCGCCGCCCGGTCTGGTGACCATTCCGCATATCACCGAGGTACCACGGTCGCATTACACGCTGGCGGGCTATCACCCGGCAGGCGCACGGGCGATCCGTATCGACATGCTGGAACGGCTGGCCGATCTGTTGCGCGCCAAGGACAGCCGCGGTGGGTTCGAGGCGACGCCGGACATGCTGTCGATCACGGGCATGACGCTGGAACAGTTTTCCGACCTGATGGGCGGGCTGGGCTATCGCGCCGAGCGGGGCGAACGGCCCAAGCAGCGTGAAGCGGCCCCCGAAGTGGCGGCAAAGCCCGATGTCGCGGCGGAAGCTGGCCGCGATGGTGCTGCAAGCGGGGCTGTGGCCGGGCCGGTCGATACCCCCACCGATGGGGTGGCAGATTCTGACACGACGGCCGATGCAGCGGCAGAGCCTGTGATACCCGCCACCGATGCGGCGGCGGAACCCGCTGCCGAGACCGCAACGGAGACTGTGGTCGAAAGCGCAGCCCAAGCCGCTGCCACGGCTTCGCCCGAGGCCGAAGTGATCCCCGAGGCCGAAACGCCTGCCGAAGCCGAAGCTAACACGCAGGCCGCCGGGGCCGAAGCGACCACCGAAGCCGAAGTGGCCACCGAAGCCGAAGCGACTGCCGAGGCCGCCCCGGCGGCGCCTGTCGAGATGGAAAGCTTTGTCACCTTCACCTGGGCACCGCGTCCGCGCCGGGACCGGGGTGATGGTGGCCGGCAGGGCCGGGGCCCGCGCCGTGAGGCGGGCGCCGATGGCGAGGGGCGTCGCGGCCCGAAACCCGAAGGCCGCCCGGACCGTGGACCGAAACGCGCAGGCGGCGATGCTCCGCGCGGTGGCGGGCCTGATGCTGGACAGGCGAATGCAGGACAGGCGAATGCAGGTCAGGCCCGGTCAGGTCAGGCCAAGTCCGGGCAGGGCGGCAAGCCCCGGGGCAAGGGCGGCAAGCCCGGCAAGGGTGGCGAGCGTGAGAATGACCGCGCCCGCAGCTATGAGGCCCGCCCGCCGCGTGCTGAAAAACCCATTGATCCCGACAATCCCTTTGCCGCGCTTCTTGCGCTCAAAGGCAAGGTCTGAGGCTTGGCGGCGCCGCAGGACAGGCCGGGCACCCGCCCTGTCCTGCGGCTGGACAAATGGCTTTGGCAGGCGCGATTCGTCAAATCGCGCAGCCTTGCCGCCGCCCTTGTTTCGGGCGGCCATCTGCGGGTGAACGGACAGCCCGTCAGCAAACCCGCCCATGCGATAGGCCCGGGGGATGTACTGACCCTGCCTTTGCCGGGACGGGTGCGCGTGATCCGGGTGCTGGATCTGGGGCTGCGGCGTGGCCCCGCCCACGAGGCCCGCGCGCTTTATGCCGATCTGGATGCGACAGCGCCGCCACCTGAATGCGCGGCCCCGCTTGAATGATCCGTCTGCCTGTTCTAACGAGGCGCGACCGAGCCTGAGGATAAGACCCGATGACCTATGTGGTGACCGATAACTGCATCGCCTGCAAATACACCGATTGTGTCGAGGTCTGCCCCGTCGATTGCTTCTACGAGGGGGAGAACATGCTGGTGATCCACCCCGATGAATGCATTGATTGCGGGGTCTGTGAACCGGAATGCCCGGCCGATGCGATCCGCCCCGATACCGAGGCGGATATGGAAAAATGGGTTGAGTTCAACCGCAAATATTCCGAGGCCTGGCCTGTCATCGTGACCAAGAAGGATCAATTGCCGGAGGCCGAGGAACGCGACGGTGAGACCGGCAAGCTGGAGAAATATTTCTCGGAAGCGGCGGGCGAGGGCGGCTGATCCCCGGCCGGCCGAATCGCCCGGTGATCCCCGACAGGGATTGAGCTGCGTCAATTTGGCCTGCTGCGGGCCGGGCCGGGCTTCATGATGATCGCAAAGCCGGAATCCGGTTCTGCCCGTTTGCGCGGCAGTTGGAATCGGGGTGATTCTGTGGTATACATTACAGACATGTAAACAATGGACGATCCGGCCCGGTTCAGAGCTGCTCGCCTGAACCCGGTTTTTATCTGACAGAAATGCGCATCGTCGGGGTCGATTTGACCGCGAACGGTGTTTTGTGTCGGGTAATGTCGGGGCGCCCTTCCTGAGGAAAGACCGGATGACCAAAGTCAAGAAGCCTGAATTCCGTCCCAACGAGTTCGTCGTTTACCCTGCGCATGGCGTCGGTCGGATCATTTCCATCGAAGAACAGGAAATCGCCGGACTGCGGCTGGAACTGTTCGTCATCTCCTTTGAAAAGGACAAGATGACCCTGCGCGTGCCGACGCATAAGGCCACGGAAATCGGCATGCGTTCGCTGTCCTCGCCCGATATCGTCACCAAGGCGCTGGACACGCTGAAGGGCAAGGCGCGGGTGAAACGCGCGATGTGGTCGCGCCGGGCGCAGGAATATGAACAGAAAATCAACTCGGGCGATCTGCTGTCGATTGCCGAAGTGGTGCGCGACCTGCACCGCACCGACGATCAGCGCGAACAAAGCTATTCCGAGCGTCAGCTTTACGAGGCGGCGCTGGAGCGGCTGACGCGCGAGGTTGCTGCGGTTTCGGGCGTTGACGAAAAGGGTGCGCAGAAAACCGTGGATGAGGTTCTGCTGTCCCGCGCGGCCTGATCGTTGCGGCAGGTCTGACCCTGCAAGGAAATTCTGGCGGCGGTCCTTCGGGGCCGCCGTTTCTGCATTCCGGGCGTGGAACTGCGCGTTCTGTCCCTTGCAGGCCGGAAATGGCCGAGGCCCACCATTGCGCAGTCAGGGCAAAAGAAGTGCGGCCAGAACGGCAAGGCAGGCCGCCTCGGTCAGTTGCTGGCTGGCCCCCAGCACGTCGCCGGTCTGTCCGCTGATCTTGGCGCGGGCCAGTGCACCAAGCGCCAGCGTGACCAGAAGGGCTGCCAGAAGTGCCAAAGCGCCCGGCATGACGCCACAAAACGGCAGGGCGATCAGCGCAGCCAGCGCCAGCGACCCGCCTGCAGTGCTGGCCATGGGTCGCCCGACCGCGCGGGACAGACCGCCCGTTCGCGCAGCGGGCAGGAATGCCATCAGCAACGCCATGGGTGCACGGCTCAGCGCCCCCACCGCCAGAACTGCAGCCCATTCTCCGGCCGCCAGCAGCGCGGTCAGCGCCGACCAGCGCAGAAGCCCGATGACCAGCAGCGCCATGACGCCATAGCTGCCGATATGGCTGTCCTTCATGATTTCCAGCCGTCGCGCGCGATCCCATCCGCCCCAGAACCCGTCGGCGGTATCGGCCAGCCCGTCCTCATGCATCGCGCCGGTCAGCATCGCCTGAACCCCCAGAACCACCACCGCCGCTATCCCTGCTCCGGCAGGCAGGGCAAGCCGTCCCGCCAGCAGCGCCAGCGCGGTGACCAGAAGGCCGGCCAGCGGCCAGGCCCAGGCCGAGGCGGGGCGCGGTGCGGCCTCCGAGGCGGGCAGCGGCAACCGTGTCAGCAGGCGTAGCGCCTCGGGGAGATCAGACAGGCGGGGAAGGTCGGATCTGGGCATGGGGTGGTCCGGTTCCGATCTGGTCAAGCGGCGTATCTGTCGATAACCAGACCGTGACGATTGGGCAAGGCGAGGGCGCAGATGACAATTGGATCGGTTGCGGAATTGCTGGCGGAACTGCGTGCGGCTCCGGGCCCGGATCTGGCCGCCCGCACCGCTGCGCAGGCCCGCGACGCGCAATTGACCAAACCCCCCGGTTCGCTGGGAAGGCTTGAAGAGATCGCACTCTGGTATGCGGGCTGGCAGGGTGATCCGCGCCCCAGCGGTCTTGCGCCGCAGATCGTGATCTTTGCAGGCAATCACGGCATTGCCGCGCGCGGCATTTCGGCCTTTCCGGCGGAGGTGACGGCGCAGATGGTCGGAAATTTCCGGGCAGGCGGCGCGGCGGTCAATCAGCTTGCCCGTGCCTTCGGCGCCTCGATGACGGTGCAGGCACTGGATCTTGACCGCCCGACCGCCGATTTTACCGAAGGCCCGGCCATGGATGACACGGATCTGCTGGCAGCGCTGAACACCGGCTGGTCATCGGTCGATCCCGGGGCGGGGCTGCTGGTTGTGGGCGAAATGGGCATCGGCAACACGACATCCGCCGCGGCCATGGCCTGCGCCCTTTTCGGCGGCGCGCCGCAGGACTGGATCGGGCGCGGCACCGGCGTCGATGCGGCGGGATTGCAGCGCAAGGCCGATGTTGTGGCCACCGGACTGGCGCACCATGCCGGGGCGCTGGCCGATCCGTTTGAGGTGCTGCGCCGTCTGGGCGGGCGTGAGATCGCGGCGATGACAGGCGCGCTGGCGCGGGCGCGGGTGCTGCGCATTCCGGTGCTGCTGGACGGGTTCATTGCCTCGGCGGCGGCGGCGGTGCTGGCGCGCGCGGTGCCCGCGGCACTTGATCACTGTCTGGCGGGTCATTGCAGCGCCGAGGCCGGACATGCGCGGTTGCTGGAAGCGCTGGACAAGGCACCGATCCTGTCACTGGGCCTGCGGCTGGGCGAAGGATCGGGCGCGGCGCTGGCCATCGGTATCGTGCAGGGGGCGCTGGCCTGCCATTCCGGCATGGCAACCTTTGCCGAGGCGGGGGTGGCGGGGGGCTGACCGTTTAGGCTGCACCGTCCTGCGGCCCTTGCGGGGCAGCGAGATCAGGGGCGTTTATCAGGGACGGTCAGCCGCGCGGCATCGCCAGGCTGAGCATCCGCCCGCCCTTCTGATAGCGCAATTCGTTTGAGGTGATCGCGGCCACGGTGCCACCATCGATGCGGTCGCCGACCTTGACCTTGGTGAAACGTCCGTTCCCGCTGCGCACCAGCGCATAGCGGTTGCTTGCGGTTCCATACACCCCGATCAGATTGATCCGCGACAGGTTGATCGCGTTCGAGAAGGTGGCCTGCTGCGCGACCGAGGCACGGGTCGGGATCCGGGGGGCGGCGCTGACCGCAACCTCGGGCTCATCCTCTTCCTCGATCTCGGCGGGGGCGGCCTGACGCTGCGCGGGGGCTGCGGCAGCGGCGGTGCTCGCCTGCGTTGCCGAGGCAACGGCAGCGGCCACCGCGCGTGAGAAATCGGCGGGCCGCCCGGCAGGGCGCAGCGAGATGGGCACGGGCAGCGCGGCCAGACGGGCGGCTGCGGCCTCTGCCTCGGCAGCCGCTGCCGCAGCGGCCAGTGAGGCGGCTTCGGCCAGTTCCTCGGGGCGCAGGCGGGGGCGGGCCCCGGCAAGCTGGCTGTCGGCGGTGGTGGACAGGGCCGCGTCATCTTCGGCCTGTTCGCTGGCGGGTGGGGCGCTGTCGTCCTGTTCGGGGGGTTCGGCGCTGGCCGGGCGGGTTTCGGGACGCCGCCGCGTGACCTCGGATGAGGGGGCAAAGACCAGTTCCGCGTCAGCCTCGGCCCCATCTTCGGCGGGCCCGGCGGGGGGCGTGTCTGTCGTCCCGGCAGCGGTTTCGGTCTCCGTCGCGGGCTCCGACGCGATCTCAGCCGCCGGATCCTGCGGCAGATCGCTGCCCGGGGTCGCACTGGTGTCAGTTTCCGCGCGGCTGCCCGTCTCGGCGGCCTGAGGTTCTGCGGTCTCGGCCTCGGGTTCCGCGCCTGCGGGACGTTCGGGCGGCAGGATCGGCGGGCGGGCCGCGATCAGCCAGAACCCGTCCGGCGTGACGACCCCGGTGGTCCCCGCGCGGATGGTGCCGTCGGGCTCGAATTCATAGCGTGTTCCTGCGGGCGGCGGCGGGGCTGCCGCCTCGGGCGGCGCATCCGGCCCCGTGCCCGGACGGGGCAGGGTGATGGCGTCAAAGGCCGGGGGCGGCCCGTCCATCGCGGCCAGCACGATCTCATCCTGCTGCCCGGCCTCGGATGCCGGACCCGCAGGCCCCGGACCTGCCGCTTCGGCATCGTCGGTTATCTCGGGGCGGAAATCGGTCGCAGTCGTCGTTTTGGTGGTGGTTTCGGTTTCAGAGCCGGTCTGCGCTGCGGTCTCGGCGGTCTCGGAAGCTGCCGGAAGCGGTTCAGCCTCTTCCGCCACTGTTTCGGCGGTGGGGACTTCCTGCTGCGGGCTGTCGGTGGCCGCGTCACCCGGAAGGGCGGCGGTGGAAACCGCACCGGGCGTCTCGGTTCCGGCCACGCCGATTGTCTCGGGGGCGCTGTCATCGCGCGACAGATAGACCGAGGACCATGCCGCGATCAGCGCCAGCACCACCAGCAGCACACCGGTCAGCGCCAGACCCAGAAAGCGCGGCTTGCCACGCTGTCTGTGCACCCGGTCGCCAAAAGCGCCCATGCCGGTGGCATCAGATCCCGGCGTGGCGGCGGACCGCGGCGTCAGGGCTTTCGGCCGCTGCGGCAGGTCTTTGGCGGTACTCGCAGAGGATTCACTGCTCTGGGCCGCAGGGATTGCGGGTTTGCGCGGCGGTGCGGAACCGTTGCGCCCGGGGATCTTGGCCGCCGTGACCATCGCGGCAAGCCGCTTGGCCGGGGACAGACCCTCGGATGAAACGGGGCGCGTGGGTGCTGCACTTCCGGAGGCAGGGCTGCCGGATGCGGGTGCCCGGGGCAAAAGCGTCTTGCCCGCCTGTGACGGCGGAACATCGCCCTGCGGCACGATCCTGACCGTCGGCGCCTTGCCCGCATCCGCCGGTGTGGCGGGGCCTGCGGATGGCTTTGCCAATCCGGCGGCGGGAGTGGGGGCGGAATTGGGCGCAGGTCCGGCGGCGGCTTCCGTGGCGGCCACGTCCTGCGTCGACACATCCTTGGCATCGCTGCCGGCCGGGGTCTTTTCTCCCGTCAGCGGGCCCGCTTGTTGCGGCTGCGGCAAAGTGGATTTGTCGCCGGTTCCGCTGCCGTCAGCTGCCTTGACGTTCTGCGCCGGGGCCGGGTTTCCGATCGAAGGCATTGCGCCAGCACCATCCTTGCCGGGTGCGCCGCCAAGCGACGGCCCTGCGGCGACCGGTGTCGTCGCGGACTGGGAACCAAGGGGCCGGGGCGTGCCGGAAGGCGCAGCCGTCGGAGAGGCGACGGGCGGTGCCATCGGAGGCGCGACAGAGGGTGCCGCGGGCGGGGCAGCAGGCGGGCGGGCAATTGCAGAAAAACCATTGCCGGGTGATGCGGCCTGCAGGGCCGGTGTCGCGGCAGAGGTTGCGGTGGAAAGCGGTGGCTCGGCGCGGCGTTCCTCACGCCTACGGCTGGCAAAGGTTGGAACCGGGCTATCGGTGCCGGTCGCATTGCCACCCCCCGCATCGCCATCAAGTGCAGGCGTCGCGGCCGGTTTTTCCGCGGCGAGCGCGGCTGTGGCGGCCCGGCGTGCGGCCTCTTCCTCGACCCGGCGCGCGGCCTTCTCGGCCTCGCGGCGTTCGGTCAGCAGCCGTTCTGCCTCAGCCTCGCGGGCTGTGGCCTCGGCGCGCATGCGGTCGGCTTCGGCACGATCGGCGGCCACACGCTCGGCCTCGGCGGCAGCGCGCTCCTCGGCTTCAGTCTCGGCCTTTGCGGCGGCTTCGGCCTCGGCTATGGCTTCTGCGGCCTTGGTATCGGCGTCCTTGCCAGCGGTATCCGTGCCTTCGCCAGTCTTGTCCGCATCCGCCCCCTCCGACCCTGCCGCATCCGTGTCGGATTTCGTCTCGGACCGATCACGGGACAGAATCGTGACCGGATCCTGATCGCGGGTGACCTTTTCGCCCTCGGGCAGCAGTTTCGCGCTCAGCTTCGACGTGCCGAACCACGGTTCCCCTGCGAATTCCGGGCTGTCGGGAATGGTGACAAAGGACACCGGGTTCAGCCGATGCGTCTCGGCAAAGGCCTCAGCCTCCTCCAGCGTTTCACGCGCCACGACGGCAACGCGCACCTCCGGCCCCTTGCCCCACCAGTCAAAGACCAGTTCATCCGGCGCATAGGGGGTGCGCCCGTCCAGCGCCTCAAGGATCTGCGCGCGGCGTGTGGCCTTGTCCGGTCCGGGGGCCTCGACCGTCAGGTAAAGCACCTGTGATCGCGGCAGCACCAGCTTGGTCGTCATGCCTTGCGGCGACAGGCCAAGTGCCGAGGCCCGCAGATAACCGATGGCCTCCTCCAGATCGGGATTGTCAAAGGCGACCTCACCCACGGGCATCCAGCCCCGCGAGGTGCGATGCAGGAGCGAGACATGGGATTCAGTGATATCGAGGGCGAAATTCGGTTTCATTGCACCGGTCTAGCACAGGGGTCCGAGTGCCGGGGAGTCCCCCGCCACAGGCTGCCCTTTCCTACAGCAGCTTTTCGCCGAATGAAAGAAAAAGCCCTGCAACTTTCTGTTGATCCGCGCCAAGGATCGCCCATCGGGATACGTCTGATCAATATCTGACCCGAATTTGCATGATGGAGAGTGCTATGCGTCTTGTCAAAACCGCCCTATTGGCCGCCCTGCTGCTGCAACCGCTGACCGCTGCGGCAGAAACTGCGCCGCCCCGGATCACCGTCACCGGTGAGGGAAGGGTCGAGACCCGCCCCGATATGGCAACGGTCAATCTGGGGGTGACCACCGAGGCCCCGACCGCAGCCGAGGCGATGGCGGCCAATTCCGATGAACTGGCCCGCGTGCTGGAACGGCTGCGCGCCGCCGGGATTGCAGAGCGCGATCTGCAGACCTCATCGCTGTCGCTGAACCCGAACTGGCATCACGCGGCAGGCGCCGAACAGCCGCGCATCACCGGCTATATCGCCTCGAACCAACTTATGGTGCGGGTGCGCGATCTGACGGCGCTTGGCGGCGTGCTGGATGCCGCCGTGAAGGACGGGGCCAATACGCTGAACGGGGTCACCTTCGGTCTGACCGATCCCGAACCGATGCTGGCCGAGGCGCGTCGCAAGGCGGTTGCTGATGCCCGCGCGCGTGCCGAACTGCTGGCCGAGGCGGCAGGCGTGGCACTGGGGCCGATCGATTCGATCACCGAGGCGGGGGCCATGAACGGTCCGCAGCCGATGTATCGTGGTGCCGCGGTCGCAATGGAATCCTCGATGCCCGTGGCCGAGGGGGAACTGTCCATCGCCGCCAATGTCACCGTGGTCTGGCAGATCAGCCAGTAATGCCCTGCGCCAAGGGCTGATCCTTGGGCGGATCTGCGGGCGGGCGGGCCAGTTGCGTAAGGCCTGCCCGCATCGCGTCGGGGTCGATGCCCTCGGCCAAAAGCCGCGTATCAAGCTGCGCATGGGCCGCGACCCAGACCGCATGGGCCCGCAGCATCAGCGCGCGGCCCTCGGGTGTCAGATGCAGATGGCGGGCGCGGCGATCCTTTTCACCGGGCTTTGTCACCACCAGTCCCCGTCGTTCCAGCGGTTTAAGGGCGGCCGTCAGCGTCGTGCGGTCCATCGCCAGAAAAGGCGCCAGTTTCCCGATGGTTGGCGGATTTTCCTGATGCAGCGCCATCAGCAGTGAAAACTGCCCATTGGTCAGGCCAAACGGGCGGAACGCCTCATCAAACTGCCGCGCAAGCGCGCGCGCCGCCCGCTGCACATGCAGGCAGAGGCAGGCATCCCGAACTGCGATCACCTGATCGCGGGTCAGGCCGGGTTGACTTTCAGATGTCATCATGTGTTGATATCAACCTATATCACGTGATGCAACAGATCAGGAGGATGTCATGGACTATGTGGATGGCTTTGTCGCGGCTGTGCCAGAGGCAAACCGCGAAAAATATATCGCACATGCGCGCGAGGCGGCGGTGCTGTTCCGCAATCTTGGTGCCACGCGGATCGTGGAATGCTGGGGCGATGATGTGCCCGAGGGCAAGGTGACGTCCTTTCCCATGGCAGTGAAGCGTGAGGAAGGGGAGGCCGTGATCTTCTCGTGGGTCTGCTGGCCTTCGAAAGAGGTTCGCGATGCCGGATGGAAGAAGATGATGGAAGACCCGAACATGGCGAATATGGAAATGCCCTTTGACGGCAAGCGGATGATCTATGGCGGTTTCCGGATGGTCGTGGATGACTGATCCCACGCCTCTTTTTAGGTCAGGGTTATTGACTTAAATCCAGCGCCCCGCCATTCTTTGCCGCAGTCAGGGACGGGAGGGGCGCATGGACTGGCAACAGGTATTCGCGACGCGGATGGGGCGGATGAAGGCGTCCGAGATCCGCGAGCTTCTGAAACTTCTGGATCAGCCGGATATCATTTCCTTTGCGGGCGGCATTCCCGATCCCGCGCTGTTCCCCTCGGATGCCTTTCAGCGCGCTTTTGCCCGGATCTTTGCCGAAGGCCGGGCCGAGGCCGCGCTGCAATATTCTGTTTCCGAGGGGTATTTGCCGCTGCGCCAATGGCTGGCCGGGCAGATGGCGGCGCTTGGCGTTCCCTGTGGCGCGCAGAATATCCTCATCACCTCAGGCTCTCAGCAGGCGCTGGATTATCTGGGCAAGCTGATGCTGTCGCCCGGGGATACGGCATTGGTGGGCTGGCCGACCTATCTGGGCGCGTTGGGGGCCTTCAACGCCTATGAACCCCGCTATGACCGGCTGGATCCGGGCGCGAATCGCAGCGCCGCCGATTATGCCAATGCCGCCACTGCGACGGGTGGGCGGGTGAAATTCGCCTATACTTCGGCCGATTTTGCCAATCCGACGGGCCGCACGCTGGACCGGGCCGCGCGCGAATCGCTGCTGGACATGGCCGACGCCCTGGACTGTGCGGTGATCGAGGATGCCGCCTATCAGGCGCTGCGTTTTGACGGTGATTCCGTGCCGCCGATCCTTGCGCTGGAACTCGCGCGCAATGGCACAATCGAGGACTGTCGCACGCTCTATTGCGGTTCCTTCTCCAAGACCCTTGCGCCGGGGTTGCGTGTGGGCTGGGTCTGTGGGGCGGCGGAAGTGATCGGGCGGCTGGTCCTGATGAAACAGGCCGCCGACCTGCATTCCGCCACGCTCAACCAGATGGTGATTGCCGAAGTGGCGGGTGAAATGTTCGATGCCCATGTGACAACGATCCGCGCCGCTTACCGCGAAAGGCGTGATGCCATGCTGGCGGTGCTGGATCGCGAGATGCCGCACGGGGTGGACTGGACCAGACCTGAGGGTGGCATGTTCGTCTGGTTGACCCTGCCCGAAGGGGCCGATGGCGCCGCATTGCTGGCCCGGTCGCTGCAGACCGAAAAGGTGGCCTTCGTGCCGGGATCGGCCTTCTTTGCCGACGGATCGGGCGGCAACACGATCCGTCTGTCGTTTTCGCATAGCCCGCCCGAGGTGATCGAGCGTGGCATCGCCGCCTTGGGGCGGCTGTTGCGCGGGTCGCTGGGCGGTTGAGGGATGCGGGGCCCGGGCGGGGCTTTTTTCCTTCGCCCGGGCCTTGTCCTGTCAGGCCGTGGCCTTGTCCAGCGCCTGATCGAGATCGGCGATGATATCCGCCGGATCCTCGATCCCGATCGACAGGCGCACGATATTGGGACCTGCGCCTGCCGCGATCTGCCGGTCTTCGGGCAGTTGCCGGTGCGTGGTCGAGGCCGGATGGATGATCAGGCTGCGGGTATCGCCAAGGTTTGCTACATGGGAAAACAGTTGCAGACTGTCCACCAGCTTGACGCAGGCCGCATAGCCGCCCTTGACCGCCACCGTGAACAGCGCCCCCGCCCCCTTGGGGCAGACCCGTGCAATCCGCCCGTAATAGGGTGAGCTTTCCAGCCCTGCATAGGTCACGGCCTCAACGCGGGGATCGGCCTCAAGCCATTTCGCGACGGCGCGCGCGTTTTCCACATGGCGGGCCATGCGCAGCGACAGGGTTTCGATCCCCATCAGCGTGTAATGCGCCGCCTGCGGGTTCATCGTCATGCCCAGATCGCGCAGCCCGATGGCGATGGAATGGAAGGTGAAGGCCATGCCGCCAAGGGCCTCATGGAATTTCAGCCCGTGATAGGCCGGTTCGGGCGCCGAGAGGGACGGAAACTTGTCCGAGGCCGACCAGTCGAATTTTCCCGAATCGACGATGCAGCCCCCGGTCACCGTGCCATTGCCGGTCAGGTATTTTGTGGTGGAATGCACGACCAGCGTGGCGCCCAGTTCGATGGGACGGCACAGATAGGGCGTGGCCGAGGTGTTGTCGACGATCAGCGGCAGGCCGACCTTGTCGGCAACCTTGGCGACCGCCGGAATATCGGTGATATAGCCGCCCGGATTGGCGATGCTTTCGCAGAAGATCGCGCGGGTATCGCCATCCACGGCCGCCTCAAGTGCTGCCAGATCATCGAAATCGACGAACTTCGCCGACCAGCCGAATTTGCGGATCGTATTGGCGAATTGCTGCATCGTGCCGCCATAAAGCCGGGTAGAGGCAACCACATTGCAGCCAGGGCCCATCAGCGGGAACAGCGCCATGATCTGCGCAGCATGGCCCGAGGAACAGCAGACCGCCCCCGCGCCACCCTCAAGCGCCGCAATCCGCTCGGCAAGGGCCGAGACGGTGGGATTGGTCAGCCGCGAATAAATGTAACCCACTTCCTGCAGGTTGAACAAAGCCGCCGCATGATCGGCATCGCGAAAGACATAGGCAGTGGTCTGGTAGATCGGTACCTGCCGCGCGCCGGTTGCCGGATCGGGGCGGGCACCGGCATGGATCTGCAATGTGTCAAAGCCGTAGGTCGGGGTGTCGGTCATCTTGTCCTCCCAGGGAACGGAAATCGGTCTCCGCGCCGTATCGGGGTCGCCGTATCGCGGGCGCGGTCGCTGATGACGTTAGGACAAAGGTCCGGACGATACAACGCCGGGGCAAAGACCGAGGTAGAGGACGGGGTACAGGGCGGGGCCGCGGCGGCACAGGCGGGAAGTTGCGCGATGACAAGGCCGTGTCTAGGCAAAGACCGCGCAGCCGCGATAAAGGGGGCCGAGCCATAAGGATCGCCGCCCATGCCCGCATTGTCCCGCCGCCTTGTTCTGTCAACCGCCCTTGCCTTTGCCGCTGTCACCGTCGCGGGCTGTGGCGGCACGTCAGATAGCGGCCGGATGGAGATGTTCGATCCGCCGCTGCATGTCAATGAAACGCCCGAATTGCGGCGGCTGATCAACCAATATGCCGATCTTTACGAGGTGCCGCGCCCCTTGGTGCATCGGGTGGTGATCCGCGAAAGCCGCCACCGGCCGGGCGCGCGCAACGGCCCCTATTACGGGCTGATGCAGATCCTGCCGCAGACCGCGCGGACCATGGGCTATCGCGGTGACGCGGCGGGCCTGCTGGATGCCGAGACCAACCTGCGATACGCCGTCCGCTATCTGCGCGGTGCCTGGCTTTTGGCCGATGGCAGCCATGACCGGGCGGTGATGTGGTATGCGCGCGGCTATTACTACGAGGCGCGGCGTCGCGGCATGCTGGTGGAAACCGGCCTGCGCAGCTGATTGCCGGGCCGTCCAGTTCCGGTCCATCTGTCCAGAACTTTACTGCCCCGCTAGATCATGGCGGCGGTTTCCGCGCGGAAATTCCGCCCGTTCCTGCAAAGGAAAGGCAGGATATTTCCATGCAGCGCGCGGCGCCCGGAATGACCGCAACAGTCAATTTCACAGTTGGTTCATACGGGAAAGATGGTGGGCGACCCTGGAATCGAACCAGGCACGAGTCGCCTCGGCGGAGTTACAGTCCGCTGCCGCACCTTGCAGCACGTCGCCCACTGGGGACGCTCATTAGTCGCAGCCCCGGGGGGCGTCAAGCGCAAAGCGGCAGGAAAATTGCGCGATTGCGCGGGGGGCTGCCCTTGCGCCGCGCGGCCACGCGGATCATTGTCTAAGCGGACCGGCGGGGCAGGGCCCCGCCACGAAAGGGCAGGACATGACGACGAAAAAACCCGCATGGGTGATCGACAAGGAACGCGCGAAGCGGCAGGCGGCAACCGAAACCGTCTGGCTGTTCGGGCTGCATGCGGTGCGGGATGCACTGGTCAATCCGGCGCGGGAAAAGCTGCATCTGGTGGTGACGCGCAATGCCGCCGACAAGCTGGCCGATGCGATTGCCGAGGCGGGGATCGAGCCGGAAATCGCCGATCCGCGCAAATTCACCGCGCCGCTGGATGAGGGATCGGTCCATCAGGGCGCGGCGCTGGAGGTCAAACCCCTGCATTGGGGCAAGCTGGACGAGGTTTGCGTCTCGGGGCGTGGTGCGCCGGTTGTGGTGCTGCTGGACCGGGTGACGGATCCGCATAATGTGGGCGCCGTGCTGCGCTCGGCCGAAGTGTTCGGCGCAAGGGCGGTGATTGCGCCGCAACGCCATTCCGCTCCGGAAACCGGCGCGCTGGCCAAGACCGCCTCGGGCGCGTTGGAACGTCAGCCCTATCTGCGGGTCGTCAACCTGTCCGAGGCGATGGAAACGCTGCGCGGCATGGGATTCGCGCTGATCGGTCTGGAAGGGGAGGCGGATCTGACACTGGCCGAAGGGCTGGTGCAGGCGGGCACGCGGCCGGTCGCGCTGGTGCTGGGGGCCGAAGGGCCGGGGCTGCGGGAAAAGACGCGGGAGACCTGCGATATTCTGGTGAAGATCCCGGCCTCAGGCGGTTTCGGCTCTCTGAACGTCTCGAATGCGGCGGCGATATCGCTTTATGCGGCGGTCAATCGCTGAATCTTCACAGATGCGCGACCGGGACTTTTCTTTTCCTGACTGCTGCCCATCTGACACATATGGCATCGGGTCCGGAACCCCCGTTGTCCCTTTACTGT
Source organism: Szabonella alba (assembly GCF_016765775.1). GTDB lineage: Bacteria > Pseudomonadota > Alphaproteobacteria > Rhodobacterales > Rhodobacteraceae > Szabonella > Szabonella alba. The sequence continues at coordinate 801,595 of NZ_JAESVN010000001.1, forward strand.
CCCTCGTTCCGCGACTGGCGCCCGGCCTTTCCAAAGGCTCGGGCGCTTTTTTATGGGCCGTTCGCGGGGGCCTTGCCATGAGACGCCGCCACCCCGGGATCCTTTTGCCCTGACCCTTGCCAGAACCGCCGGAGATATCATGATGACCGATGACAAATTGCGCGAGATCCTGAACCGCACCCGCTGTGTCGCCTTGGTGGGGGCGTCGATGAACCCCGCGCGGGCCAGCCATTTCGTCGGGCAATATATGGTCGGGCGCGGCATCCGCGTTCTGCCGGTCAATCCCGGCCATGCGGGCGAAAGCCTGTTCGGTGAAACGGTTTTCGCCCGGCTGGCCGATATCCCGCCCGAATGGCCGGTCGACATGCTGGATATCTTCCGCCGCTCGAAGCAGGTTCTGCCCGTGGTGAAAGAGGCCCTGACCCATCTGCCGCATCTGAAAACCGTCTGGATGCAGATCGGCGTGCAGAATGAGGACGCGGCGGCACTGGCGCGGGCCGAGGGCATCGACGTTGTGCAGAACCGCTGTCCGAAACAGGAATTCCCGCGCCTGTTCGGGGATGGCTGACAGGCCGGGTCGGGGGGCAAGCAGGGTCTGTGGCCGAAACCGGCAATGGCCGCTCTCAGCCGCGCGCGGCCTTTTCGGCCAACCCGCTGCGGGATTCGCGGCGTGCAAGCTCGGCCTCGACATCGGCCAATGTCACATCGCGCGCGGCCAGCATCACCAGCAGATGATACAGCACATCGGCGGCTTCCGAGGTCAGCCGGCCACGGTCGCCCTTGACCGCCTCGATGATCGCCTCGATCGCCTCTTCCCCGAATTTCTCGGCGCATTTCTCGGGGCCCTTGGCCAGCAGTTTCGCGGTCCATGAACTGTCGGGATCGGCGCCCTTGCGGGCCTCGATCGTGGCGGCAAGCCGGTGCAGCGTCATTGCAGCCTCATGGGAATACCGGCGGCGGCCATGTGGGCCTTGGCCTGACCAATCGTATAGGTGCCGAAATGGAAGATCGAGGCGGCCAGCACCGCCGAGGCGCGCCCCTCGGTCACGCCCTCGACCAGATGGTCCAGCGTGCCCACCCCTCCGCTTGCGATGACCGGAACGGGCACCGCGTCGGCGATCGCGCGTGTCAGCGGCAGGTTGAACCCCGCTCTTGTGCCGTCACGATCCATCGAGGTCAGCAGGATTTCCCCCGCCCCTTTCGCAACGACAGTGCGGGCGAAATCCACGGCGTCAATGCCGGTGGGACGGCGTCCGCCATGGGTGAAAATCTCCCACCGGCCGGGCGCCACGGTTTTCGCGTCAATGGCGACGACAATGCACTGGCTGCCGAAGCGGTCGGCGGCCCCGGCCACCACATCCGGATCGGCCACGGCGGCGGAATTGAATGACACCTTGTCCGCCCCCGCCAGCAGCAGCGCGCGCACATCGTGATGGGTCCGCACACCGCCGCCCACGGTCAGCGGCATGAAACACTGTTCCGCCGTGCGGGTGACCAGATCGAACATCGTGCCCCGGTTTTCATGGGTGGCGTGGATATCGAGAAAACACAGCTCATCCGCGCCCGCCGCATCATAAGCGCGCGCGGCCTCGACCGGGTCGCCAGCATCGACCAGATCGGTGAAATTGACGCCCTTGACCACGCGGCCATCGGCGACATCGAGACAGGGAATGATGCGGGTCTTGAGCATGGGCCGATCCTAGCGCCTTTGGCGGGGCGGGGGGAAGGGGGCGCTGCCCCCTCGGGCCTTGCGGCCCTCACCTCCGGGATATTTACGGACAGAAAAAGATCATTCGGCAAGGGCGGCCAGCGCCGCCGCAAGATCAATTGCCCCGTCATAAAGCGCGCGGCCCGAAATGGCCCCGGCGATCACGCCCGTGTCGCGCAGCGCGATCAGATCGGCCATGGAGGAAACGCCGCCCGAGGCGATCACCGGGATATGCACGGCGCGGGCCAGTGCCTCGGTCGCCTCGATATTCGGCCCCGCCATGGCCCCGTCGCGGTCGATATCGGTATAGATCAGCGCCGCAACCCCGGCATCCTCAAAGCTGCGGGCCAGATCGGTGACCATCACATCGGTTTCGGTGGCCCAGCCCTTGGTGGCCACACGGCCCTTGCGGGCGTCGATCCCGACGGCAATGCGGCCCGGAAAGGCGCGCGCGGCCTCATGCACAAGGCCGGGGTTTTCAACCGCAACCGTGCCGAGGATCACCCGGGCCAGACCCTTTTCCAGCCACATCGCGATGGTGTCCATGTCGCGGATGCCGCCGCCTAGCTGTGCGGGCACGGTGATCCGGGCAAGGATCGCCTCAACCGCCGCCGCGTTCACCGGTTGGCCTGCAAAGGCGCCGTTCAGATCGACCAGATGCAGCCAGTCGCACCCCGCTTCCTGAAACTTTGCCGCCTGTGCTGCGGGATCGTCGCCGAAGACGGTCGCGGCCTCCATCTCGCCACGCAGCAGACGGACGCATTGGCCGTCCTTGAGGTCGATGGCGGGGTAGAGGATCATCGGCTTTCTCCGCATGGCCGGGGGCATGGCCGGTCTTTGGCATGGCGGGGCGGGGGCGGCAAGGGCCGATGGACCCCACGTCACGCTTGATCGGGGGATGATTCGGCCCACAATGGCGGCAGGCTTCAGGGAGGAGGCAGAAATGCGGAAACTGGTTCTGGCGGCGGCACTGGTCCTGGCGGGGGGGATGGCCTCGGCCGATCCCGTGATCGGGGTCTGGCAGACGCAGGTCGATGACGGCGCCTATGCACATGTCGACATGTCGGTCTGCAGCGGCAAGATCTGCGGCACGATTGCGCGGACCTTCAACGATACGGGCGAATACAAATCCCCCAATATCGGCAAACGGCTGGTCTGGGACATGTCGCCCGACGGCAAGGGCGGCTATGGCGGCGGACGGATCTGGCAGCCTTCGACCGGCAAGGAATACCGCTCCAAGATGGCGCTGGCGGGGAACCGGCTGGATGTCTCGGGCTGCGTCGGGCCGATCTGCCGCAAGCAGGTCTGGAGCCGCGTGAAATAGGCGCAGCTTTCGGGTCGCCCATGCCAGCGCGTCGTGCCAAAGGGGGTGCAGCACAGGCGGGGGCAGCATGGCAAGGCAGGACTGGTTCTGGATCACGGCGCTTTCGGTTCTATGGGGCGGGTCGTTCTTTTTTGTCGAGATCGCGCTGACCGGGCTTTCGGTGACGGCGGTGGTCTGGCTGCGGGTGGCGCTGGCGGCGCTGATCCTTGGCGCGGTGCTGCTGCTGCGGGGCGGGAACTTTCCGGCCCGGGCGCATTGGCCCGGCCTTCTGGTGATGGGATTGCTGAACAATGCGCTGCCTTTCTGCCTGATCGCGCTGGCGCAGGAACAGATCACCAGCGCGCTGGCCTCGATCCTGAATGCGACCACACCGCTGTTCACGCTGATCGTGGCACATCTGGCCACCACGGATGAACGCATCACCCCGCGTAAGGCGGCGGGCCTGGGGCTGGGCTTTGCCGGGGTGGTGGTGATGATGGCGGGGGAAAGCCTGACAGGCGCGGGGGCGGCCAAGATCGCCGTGCTGATGGCGGCTTTCTGCTATGCGTTGGCTTCGGTCTGGGGGCGGCGGTTCCGCGCCGCAGGGCTGGCGCCGCTGGGCGTGGCCTTCGGGCAGGTCACGGCGTCCACGGCGCTGCTGTTGCCGGTGATGCTGGTGCTGAACCGGCCTTGGGAGGCGACATTGCCGCCTGTGGGGGTGTTGCTGGCGGTGTTGGGGTTGGCGGTATTTTCCACCGCGCTGGCCTATCTGATCTTTTTCCGGCTTCTGGCCAGTGCCGGGGCCACGCGGCTGTCGCTGGTCACCTTCCTGATCCCGGTCAGCGCAACGGCACTTGGCGTGTTGCTGCTGGGCGAGGTGCTGCTGCCCCGGCATGTCGCGGGCTTCGCGCTGATCGCGGCAGGGCTGGCGGCGATCAGCGGCGGCAAAAGACCGGTCGCGGCAGCGGTTTTACCGCGCTGATGTTCGATACTGTAAAGCGGGGCCCCTGAAACGCCCGCTTTACGGCTTCCATTGCAGGAAATTTGCAATCAGCCGCAGGCCGGTGGCCTGACTTTTTTCGGGATGGAACTGCGTTCCCACCATCGTGTCACGCCCAATGATCGCGGTCACATCGCCCGCATAGTCGACATACGCCAGCCGATGCGCCGGATCGGTAACACGGAACTGGTAGGAATGCACGAAATAGGCGTGATCACCGGTCGAAATGCCCTCCAGCACCGGATGGGCATGGTCGATTACCAGATCGTTCCAGCCCATATGTGGCACTTTCAGCGCAGGATCGGCGGGGGTGATGCGCGCGACAGTGCCACCCACCCAGTCAAAGCCGGGGGTCTCGGAATATTCCAGACCCCGCGTGGCCATCATCTGCATGCCGACACAGATGCCAAGGAAGGGACGGCCGCCATGACGCACCGCGGTTTCGATTGCCTCAAACAGCCCGCCGCGATCACCAAGAGCACGGCGGCAGGCGGGAAAGGCGCCATCCCCCGGCAGCACGATCCGGTCGGCGCGGGCCACATCGTCAGGCCGGTCGGTGACCAGCACCTGCCCGCCGCCGACCTCGGCCGCCATCCGCTGAAACGCCTTTTCGGCGGAATGCAGATTGCCGCTGTCGTAATCGACCAGAACGGTCAGCATCGCCTACAGCATCCCCTTGGTCGAGGGCAGCGCATCGCCTGCGCGGGGGTCGGGTTCGACCGCCATGCGCAGCGATTTTGCCACGGCCTTGAAGGCGGCCTCGGCGATATGGTGGCTGTTGATGCCGTGGATCAGGTCCAGATGCAGGGTGATCCCGCCATGGGTGGACAGCGCCTGAAAGAATTCGCGCACCAGTTCGGTGTCGAAGGCGCCGATCTTGGCGGTGGGAAAGGGCAGGTTGCAGATCAGGAAAGGCCGCGCCGACAGATCCAGCGCGCAGGCCACCTGCGCATCATCCATCGCCAGCCGGAAATGGCCATAGCGGCGGATGCCGCGCTTGTCGCCCACGGCTTTGGCAAGCGCCTGTCCAAGGGCAATGCCCACATCCTCAACCGTGTGGTGATCGTCGATATGCAGATCGCCCCTGGCCGATATCGTGATGTCGATCAGCGCATGGCGGGCCAGCTGGTCCAGCATGTGATCGAAGAATCCGACGCCAGTCTTGCAGTCGGCACGTCCGGTGCCGTCCAGATTGACCGACAGGGTGATGTCGGTTTCATTCGTCTTGCGGGCGATCTCGGCCTTGCGCATGGGCGGCTCCGGATGGGTCAGGACATGGGCGGCTTATAGGGGGCGGGGCCGGTCTTGGGAAGGGGCCGGGCGGGGGAAGGGGTGCTGCGCCCTTGCCGGATCGCGGCAAGGGCCAGCATCCCTCCGGCCAGCACCGCGATCATGCCCGAGGCCGAGACAGAGAACCCCAGACCCAGCCAGAGCGGCCCGTAACCGCCCAGAACCACCCCGCCCGCCCCGGCAAGGATGGCAAGCAGAAGGCTCAGCCCGATCTGCCGGGGCAGGCGGTCGGTCAAAAGCCGCGCGGTGGCGGCGGGCACGATCAGCATGGCAATCGTCAGAATTGATCCGACCGCGGCAAAGGCCGCCACGGCGGCAAGTGCCGTCGCCACCATCAGTCCGGTCGAGATCAGCCGCACCGGCAGCCCCGCCACGGCGGCATGGATGGGGTCGAAACTGGCCATGACCAAGGGTCGGCGGAACAGCGCCAGCGCCAGTGCGAGCCCCGCAAGGATCAGCGCCATGCGCGGCAGTTCCGGCGGCAGACCCGCCCATGCCGCAGGATCGGTCAGCGCGCCCGGACCGGCGGCAGCTTCCAGCCAGACAAGGCTTTCCAGATTGCCGTAAAGCGCGTGTTCCACATCAAGATGCACCTCGGAGGCGCCGGTGGTTTCCAGCAGCACGACCCCTGCGGCAAACAGCGTGGTGAAGGTGATGCCCATGGCAGCCCCCGGATCAAGCCGGGCAAGGCGGGTGATCGTCTCGGTCATCCCGGCCGCCAGCAGCGCCGCCCCGACCGCACCTGCGTAAACCGCAGCCCCCTCGACGCGCCCGGTGATCAGAAAGGCCGTGACCAGTCCGGGCAGCACGGCATGGGCCATCATGTCGCCCAGCATTGCCTGCCGCCGCAGGATCAGGAAATTACCGGGAAGCGCGCAGGCGCAGGCGGCAAGGGCGGCCACCAGCATGGGCACAAGACTGAGCATCAGGAATTCGGTCATGCCACGCCGCCATTTCCGCCGCGTCGCAACACTCCGCGCGCCGATCCGAAAAGCAATGAGACAAGGAAGGCCGCGAAGGCCAGCAGCACGATCACGGGTCCGGTCGGCAGCCCGGGAAAGGAGGCCGAGAGTGCCGCACCACCATAGCCCGCACCGGCCCCGATCCCGGCGGCGATCAGCGCCATGATGCCGGCGCGGTCGGTCCACATCCGCGCCGCCGCCGCCGGGGTGATCAGCAGCGCGACAATCAGGATCGCCCCGACAACGCGCAGTCCCAGCAGAACCACGCCCAGAACCAGCGCCATCAGCGCCAGATCGACCCTGCCGGTGTCGATCCCCGCAACGCGCGCATGCAGCGGATCGAAGGCGACCATGACAAACGCGCGGCGCAGCAGGACCAGCAGCACCAGCGCAAGACCCGCCCCGCCCGCGATCAGTTGCGCATCCGCCGCCAGCATTCCCGAAGCCTGCCCCAAAAGGAAACTTTCCAGCCCGGCGGGGCGGCCCAGCCCCAGCCCCTGCACCAGTGTCAGCACCACAATCCCCGCCCCGTAGGAGACGGATAGCACCGTGCCGATGGCGGCATCCTCGGGCAGGCGGGTGCGGCTTGCCAGCGTCTGCAGGATCCACAGCCCCGCCAGCGCCGACAGCCCCGCCCCCAGCAGCAGACCGGGCAGATACCGGCCCTCGCCCCCGAAGGTGGCCATGATCAGAAAGGCGATACCCAGCCCCGGCAGCGTGGCATGGGCCATCGCATCGGGCACCAGCGCCCGGCGGCGCAGGATCAGGAAGGATCCGACCGCGCCTGCCGCTGCCCCCAGTGCAGCCGCCCCCAGCGTGACCAGCGTTGCGTTGTAACCCGCCTGCAGGAAAAGCGCGTCAATCAGCATCTGGGCGTTCCGGGCGGATCATGTGTTGCGCTCAGGCCGCCAGTATCGGGGGCAGGGCGCCACCATAGGCCTGTCGCAGGGTTTCGGGTGTGAAACTGCTGGCAACCGGGCCTTCGGCGATTACGCGGCGGTTCAGCATCAGCACGCGGTCGAAGCGGGCCGCAACGGATGCCAGATCGTGATGCACTGCCACCACGGCAGCACCCCGGTCGCGCAGATCCTGCAACACGGTGGCAATCGCGGCCTCGGTCGCGGCATCGACCCCGGCAAAGGGCTCGTCCAGCAGATAAAGATCCGCACCCTGCGCCAGCGCGCGCGCCATGAAAACCCGCTGCTGCTGCCCGCCTGACAGCGCCCCGATCTGGCGCGTGGCGAAATCGGTCATGCCGACGCGGTCCAGCGCGGTCAGGGCCGCATTGCGGTTATGCGCGGCAAGGGGACGCCAGAACCCGGTCTGCCGGTGCATCCCCATCAACACCACGTCGATCACCCGCACCGGAAAATCCCAGTCCACCGCCGCGCGCTGCGGCATATAGGCCACGCGCGCGCGGTGTTCCGCCAGCGCCCCACCAAAAAACCGAACCTCACCCGCATCAGCGGACATCAGCCCGAGAGCCCCTTTCAGGAGTGAGGATTTCCCCGCCCCGTTCGGCCCGACAATCGCGGTCAGTTGCCCGGCGGGAAAACGGGCCGAAACATCCTCAACCACGCGCAGCCCGTCATGCGACAGGGTCAGCCCCGAGATGGTCAGGGCATCCGTCATGTGCCTGCCGCCAGTTTGCCAAAGGCGCCGCGTTCCGGCGCGCTGCCGCCAAGGGCGCGGGCGATGGTGGTCACATTATGGTCGATCATGCCGGGATAGGTGCCTTCATGGCTGCCCTCGGGCCCCATCGCATCGGAATAAAGCTCTCCTCCGATGACGACGGTATGTCCGCGCGCGGCGGCACCTTCGATCAAGGCACGCATGGCCCGATCCGGCACCGAGCTTTCGACAAAGACCGCGCGGATGTCGCGTTCAACCAGCAGATCGACCAGATCGCGGATGCGCGCCAGCCCGGCCTCGCTTTCGGTCGAGATGCCCTGCAGGCCTTCGACCTCAAACCCGTAGGCGCGGCCGAAATAGCCGAATGCGTCATGCGCGGTGACCAGCACGCGCGCGGCGGGGGGCACGCTGGCCAGAACGCACTTGGCATAATCCTGCACCGCCGTGATTTCGGCGCGATAGGCGGCGGCATTTGCGGGAAGGGTTTCGGCGGGTTCGGGATCGGCCCCCGTGGTCGCGCCAGTGATTGCATCGGCGATGGCGGCGACCACCTGTAGCCACAGATCGGGATCCATCCACAGATGCGGGTCGGGCTGATCGGGGTAATCGGGGCTGCGCAGCAGGCGTGCAGGATCCACGGTCTCGGCCACGGCGACAACCGGGCCGCGTGCCTGCAGCGTTTCCATCAATCCTGCAAGCTGTGCCTCAAGCCGCAGCCCGTGCCACAACACCAGATCGGCCGAAACCAGCGCCGCAATATCCGACCGGGTCTGACGATAGCCATGCGGATCGACGCCCGGCCCCATCAGCCCCTGCACCCCGCCGCCCGAGATCGCGCGCGCGGCATCGGCGATCATGCCGGTGGTTGCGACGATGCGCAGCGGGGTCTGTGTCCGGGCTGCGCGCGGCAGCGAAAGCCCCGCCAATGCTGCCGCGCCAAGCGCCAGAAGGCTGCGGCGGGACAGGGAAGGGGTCATCATTGCAGAGTGCTCCATTGGGCTATGCCTGACACTTAATGAGAGTCATTCGCAAAGTCAATGATATTGAGAATTATTCGCAATAAGGAAGGCCGGAGACGGATGCCCCCGGCCTTTCATGCTTGTCTGCGGTCAAGGCCCCGCCCCAGGGCGGGGCCCCGGTCCGGCTGGATCAGGCCAGATCGAACCGGTCGGCGTTCATCATCTTGGTCCAGGCGGCGGCGAAGTCGCGCACGAACTTCTCCTTGTTGTCATCCTGGGCATACACCTCGGCATAGGCGCGCAGCACCGAGTTGGACCCGAAGACCAGATCCACCCGCGTCGCGGTCCATTTCACCGCACCGGAGTTGCGGTCCTGAATCTCATAGAGATTCGCGCCCTTCGGCACCCATTTGAAGGCCATATCGGTCAGATTGACGAAGAAATCCGTCGTCAGCGCGCCGACCCGGTCGGTAAAGACGCCATGCCTTGTGCCGCCGTGATTGGTGCCGATCACCCGCATGCCGCCGATCAGGCAGGTCATTTCGGGCGCGGTCAGCCCCATCAGCTGCGCGCGGTCCAGCAGCAGTTCCTCGGCGCTGACGACGTAATCCTTCTTCAGCCAGTTGCGGAAGCCGTCGGCCACCGGTTCCAGCGGCGCGAAGGATGCCGCATCGGTCATGGCATCGGACGCATCGCCCCGGCCCGGTGCAAAGGGCAGATCAAGCGCGACACCGGCGGCTTTTGCGGCCTTTTCCACGCCCAGATTGCCCGCCAGCACGATCACATCGGCAAGGCTTGCGCCGGACGCGGCGGCAATCGGTTCCAGCACGGACAGCACGCGGGTCAGGCGGGCGGGCTCATTGCCCTCCCAGTCCTTTTGCGGCGCCAGCCGGATCCGGGCACCATTTGCCCCCCCGCGCAGGTCGGAACCGCGGAAGGTGCGGGCCGAATCCCATGCGGTCGCAACCATGTCCGACACCGAAAGGCCTGCCGCGGCGATCTGTGCCTTGACGGCGGCCACATCGTAATCCTTGCGGCCTGCGGGCACCGGATCCTGCCAGATCAGGTCTTCCTGCGGGGCCTCGGGGCCGATGTAGCGGTCCTTCGGTCCCATGTCGCGATGGGTCAGCTTGAACCATGCGCGGGCAAAGGCATCATCCAGCAGCGCGGGGTTCTGGTAAAACCGTTCCGCGATCTCGCGATAGATCGGGTCCATCTTCATCGCCATATCGGCATCGGTCATGATCGGATTGCGGCGGATGGCGGGGTTTTCCGCATCGACCGGCTTGTCCTCTTCCTTGATATCGACCGGCTCCCACTGCCAGGCACCCGCCGGGGATTTGCGCAATTCCCAGTCATGGTTCAGCAGCATGTGGAGATAGCCGTTATCCCATTTGGTCGGATGGGTGGTCCATGCCCCCTCGATCCCGGAGGTGACGGTATTGGCCCCGATCCCGCGCGTCGTGTTGTTCATCCAGCCAAGGCCGCCTTCCTCAAGCCCGGCCCCTTCGGGTTCAGCGCCCAGCAGGTCGGCGCTGCCATTGCCATGGCATTTGCCGACCGTATGGCCGCCAACGGTCAGGGCAAAGGTTTCCTCGTCATCCATGGCCATCCGGGCAAAGGTTTCACGCACCTGCTGTGCTGTGGCCAGCGGATCGGGCTTGCCGTTCACGCCCTCCGGGTTGACGTAGATCAGGCCCATCTGGACGGCGGCCAACGGGTTTTCCATCGTCGAAGGGTTGGTCACATCGTCATAGCGGTTGTCGGACGGCGCCAGCCATTCCTTTTCGGCGCCCCAGTAGACATCCTTTTCCGGTGCCCAGATATCCTCACGTCCGAAGGCGAAACCAAAGGTTTTCAGCCCCATGGATTCGTAGGCGACCGTGCCCGCCAGCACCATCAGATCTGCCCAGCTGAGCTTGTTGCCGTATTTCTTCTTGATCGGCCACAAAAGACGCCGCGCCTTGTCAAGATTGGCATTGTCAGGCCAGGAATTCAGCGGCGCGAAACGGTGATTGCCGGTCGAGGCCCCACCCCGGCCATCGGCCAGACGATAGGTGCCCGCCGCATGCCAGGACATGCGGATGAACAGCCCGCCATAATGGCCCCAATCGGCAGGCCACCAGTCCTGACTGTCGGTCATCAGCGCCAGAAGATCCTTTTTCAGACCGTCAAAATCCAGCGATTTGACCTCTTCGCGATAGTTGAATCCCGCCAGCGGGTTCGCCTTCCGGTCATGCTGATGCAGGATGTCGAGATTGAGCGATTTGGGCCACCAGTCCATGACCGTCGTTCCGGTCTCGGTGATCGCGCCATGCATGACGGGGCATTTGCCGCCCGTCCTGATTTCATTTCCGTCCATCTCTGTCTCCGATCTGGCTATGGTCCAATGGCTTCGAAAAGGGGCGGGGCAGGCCCGTTTGGCGCGCAGGGGCGAATCCCCCGCAAAGCCTGCGACCCTTTTCGTTGCGCGTTTGGTATCATGAAGGTGCCATAATGAGAATTTGCATTTTCAAATGATCTTGATATGAAAAACTTATGATCAATCTTTCGATGAAACATCTGCGCTATTTCGATGCGCTGGCGCGGCACGGCCATTTCGGACGGGCTGCCGGGGCCTGCGCGATCTCGCAACCCGCGCTGTCCTTGCAGATCAAGGAACTGGAGGATCTGCTGGGTGCGCCGCTGGTGGAACGGGGTGGGCGACAGATCCGCCTGACCAGTCTTGGCGAAAGTTTCGCCGAGCGCGTGGGCGACATTCTGCGCGCAGTGGATGAACTGGGCGATCTGGCCCGCGCCTCGTTCAGCCCCCTGGCCGGGCGGCTGCGGCTGGGGGTTATCCCGACCGTGGCGCCCTATCTGCTGCCGGCTGTCATCAAGGATCTGAGCGCCGCCTTCCCGGGCCTCGATCTGCGCCCGCGTGAGGCGGTGACGGATCGTCTGATCGGTGATCTGCTGGAGGGGCAACTGGACTGCGCCATCCTTGCCTTGCCGGTCCCGGAACCCTCACTGGTGCAAGAGCCGCTGTTTGACGAGGAATTCGTGCTGGTCCGCGCCCTGTCCGAGGCGGCGCGCCCCGTGCCCAATCCAGAAACCCTGCGCGAGATGCGGCTTTTGCTGCTGGAGGAGGGGCATTGTTTCCGCGATCAGGCGCTGTCTTTCTGCCGCTTGTCAGGCGCGGTGCCGCGCGATCTGATGGAGGGCAGTTCGCTGGCCACGCTGGTGCAGATGGTGGGGGCCGGGATCGGCGTGACGCTGATCCCGGAAATGGCGGTGGGGATCGAGACGCGATCAGCCGCTGTCGCCGTCGCGCGGTTGGCCCATCCTCGACCCAACCGCCGCATCGGCATGGTCTGGCGGCGCACCAATCCGCTGTCAGGGCAACTGACCCATATCGCGGGCATCATCCGGGACGGGCATCTGAACGGCAGGGGCGGGGCGGGGGATCAGTCCCGCCAGAACGGGATCACCGGGCGGCAATAGCTGCCGACCGCCATACCCAGCGACATGGATCCGTCACGCGGCCCCGATCCGTATTCGGACAGGCCCGCGCCCTCGGCCTTTTTCGTTTCGTCCAGCGTGAACAGGATGCCATTGCCGACCCGCGCCGAGGCGGGCGTTGCCCGCCAGAGCCGCGTCCGGTTGGTCAGCCCCATCGCGCGGACCGCATAATCCCCGGCAGCGCACCAGTAATCCGTTGGCCGGGCCGAAGGGCGCGGCAGGACCAGAATTTCGGTCGGTCCCGCCTGTCGGGCCTGCATCCCGTTCTGCGCGATCATCACCCGTGTTTCTGCCATGGCGGTTAGCGGCGACAGCAGCAGGGCGGCAGCCAGAAGGGTAAGGATGGGCTTGCGCATGGGAACCTCCGGTTTCAGACAGGATAGCGCAATAAACGGCACAGGTCGCGCGCCCCGGCGCGCGCCCTGCATCAAAGCGTCGTGAGGGGAGGACGCGTGCGCAGGGGATAGCGGGCCAGTTCCTCATAATGCGGGGGATCGCCGCCCAGATGCGACCGGAACAGGATGAAATCACGCACCTCGAACAGGTCCGACCCGGTCCCGGACCCTGCCACGACCGCGCGTTCCAGCCGTGCGGCCTCCTCCGGGGGCTGGGGCGGGAAGCGGCCCAGTGTGATATGCGGCACGAAGCGCCGCTTTTCCGGCGTGGCACCCGCGCGCCGCAGCGCGGTTTCCAGTTTTGCTTGCAGCGCCTCCAGCGCGGGTTCCGGTGCGAGGCCTGCCCAAAGCGCGTTCGGCGCGGACCGGCCGAACAGGCCCAGCCCCTCGATCCGCAGTGCAAAGCCGGGCATCGACAGCGCCTCTGCGGCCTCGTGCAGGGCCTGCAGCCTGTCGGGCGGGACCTCGCCCAGAAAGACCAGCGTCAGATGCAGATCCTCTGGCGCCACGCGGCGCGGCAGGCGCAGGGCCAGCGCCTCGACCGCCAGCCGGTTGCGCAGATGAACGGGCAGATCCAGCCCGAAAAACACCCGCCATCCCTCGGGCCGCCGGCGCTTTGCCATCATCCTCTCCCGGTGGGTTCGCGCGGGTTCCGGACCGCGATGGTGTCGCGCCGCACAAGGGCGCCAAGGGCCGCGCGGATCTCGGGGCGGACCATGCCTTCGCGCGGGAGATCGCGCAAGGTGGTGACCATCGTCTCGGGGGGCATGGACCTGCCGCCGCCCCGCCAGTCCAGCCCGCGCAGCACCGCCTCGGCGGCGGGGGGCAGGCGTTCGGGGATCGCGGCCCCGGTCAGGTCCGCCCAGACCCGCGACCAAAGCCGCCCGACCGACCAGGGATTGTAACCGCCGCCCCCCAGCACCAGCAGGCGGGGTGCCAGCGGGCGCAATGCGCGCAGCACTTCGATATGGGCGTTGTTCGACAGCCCCAGCCGCGCCAGCGGGTCCTCCTCCAACGCATCGGCACCGCATTGCAGGATCACCGCATCGGGCCGGAAATCGGTGACGCGGGGCAGGATCAGATCCTGCAGCACCGCGCGCATCTCGCTGTCATTGAACCCGCGCGGCACCGGCAGGTTGAAGCAGTTGCCGCCGCCATCTTCCTCAAGCGTGCCGCTGAAAGGCCAGCGACCGGCCTCATGCACCGATATCAGCAGCGCCTCGGGATCCCCGGCAAATCCTGCCTCAACCCCGTCGGCATGATGGGCGTCGATATCGACATAGGCCAGCCGCCGCACCCCCATGTGCCGCAGCGCGATCATGCCAAGGACAACATCGTTGAGATAGCAGAACCCGTTGGCGCGATCCGGCATGCCGTGATGCGTGCCGCCGCCGGGCAGATGCACGATCCCGCCGCCTGCCAGCAATTCGGCGGCCAGCATCGCGCCGCCCGCGCCCGTTGCGGGGCGGCGGAACATTTCGGGAAAGACCGGGTTCGACAGCGTGCCCAGACCGAAACGCGCCTGAATTTCGGGACTTGCCTTGCCGATTGCCTCGGCCTCTTGCAGCGCCGCGATGTATTCGGGGTGATGCCAGAGTTCCAGCGCCGCAGGTCGGGCGCGCGGGCTGGTGCGATACTGCTCTGCGGGCAACCATCCCATGGCGCGGCACAGGTCCATCACGGTGGAAACCCGCGGCACGCGCAACGGGTGACGCCCGCCATAAGAGGTGCTTCGGTAAATCTCGGATCCGATGAAGACCGGCACGGGCGTGGCGGGCCGGACGCGGGGGGCCGTTGCCTGTGCCGCTGGTGTTTCCGGCGCTGGCCGATCCATGCAATTTTTACCTTCTTGATGCCTGATCGGACGCGGAATGCCGCAGTTCTGCCTTTGGATGGTTCTGCAACGCAACTATATTGCGGCCGCATGGCAGGGCAAGGTCCCGCCCGGACCGGTTTGCGTGATCGGCGCGGTTTTCCGGTGGCGGGGCAGGACAGGCCGGTTTTGCGTGGTATGAGTAAGGACAGGTTTAAAATGGTTAAGGCGATGGACCGGACCGGGGCAGAGGCGCTGCAGCATGGGGCGCTTTGCTGGCGTGAGGGCGCGCAGGGGCGTGAGGTGCTACTGGTCACCAGCAGGGAAACCGGGCGCTGGGTGATCCCCAAGGGCTGGCCGATCAAGGGGCTATCCCCGTCCGAGACCGCCGCGCGCGAGGCTTGGGAAGAGGCCGGGGTCAAACCCGCCGCACCGGAAGAGATGTGGCCGCTGGGCGATTACGGCTATGACAAGGTGCTGGACCGGGGTGGCGCCGCCGAACGGGTGCAGCCCTGCCGGGTGCAGGTTCATGCGCTGCGGGTGGCGGTGCTGACACAGGACTTTCCCGAGCGGGAGGAGCGTGATCGTCGCTGGTGCCCGGCATCCGAGGCGGCAAGGCTGGTGGAGGAACCGGAACTGCGCCGACTGATCGAAGGCTTTGCCCGGGCAGCCCTTCCCGAAGCCTGAAATGCGACGCGCCCTGAACCGCGATAGGCGCTTAATCCTGACAACCCTCAGACGCGGCAGGTCCTTCAACGCGACGGGCGCTTGAGCTTTCCGCAGCCGCGCTTATGTTTGACCAGGGCTTCGGCATGGCCGGAGACAGCAAAGGGCGTGGAAAATGATGGTCTATTCGCTTCGCTGTGCGGAGGGACATGGGTTCGAAAGCTGGTTCAAATCCTCGGATGCCTTCGAGGCATTGCGCAAGGGTGGCCATCTGGCCTGCCCGCAATGCGGTGATGCCCGCGTTGAAAAGGCGCTGATGGCCCCGGCGGTCAGTTCCGCGACGCGGCAGGATGTTGAATCGAAAGCGTCTGAAGGCGCGGCGGAACCGATGGGCGGTGCTGGACCGGTTTCGCTGGCGCGGCCCACGACCGAACTGGAACGCGCCATCGCCGCGCTGCGCCGCAAGGTCGAGGCGAATTCCGATTATGTCGGCCCGCGTTTCGTGCAGGAGGCCCGCGCGATGCATCTGGGCGAAGCCCCCGAACGCGCCATCCATGGCGAGGCCCGCCCCGAAGAGGCCCGGCAACTGGCCGAAGAGGGCGTGCCGATCCTGCCCTTGCCCTTCATGCCGGGCCGCAAGACGAACTGAGGGGGTGGGATTTCTGGTGGCGTTGGGCTGCTGGGGGGAAAGTTGGCGGTTTGGCCGAGGTCGCCATCTTTCGGGCAATAGGAAAGCGTTTGTAGGCGATTGTCGGATGTGCGGGACGGAGCCGCCGTTGGCCTTGGCCGGACCTACTGCGCTCCGGCCAAGGTCAGCATCGCGGCGACGAATGCTGTGGGGGCCTCTTGCGGCAGGTTGTGACCCACTCCATTTATGAGTCTGCGCTCATAGAACCCTGTGAAATGTTTGCAGTCGAGATCGTCATCTGCGGGCGGATCGACCCCATCATCCTGCCCCTGAAGCACGATACATGGCACGGTGATATCCGGCTGGGCGGCCAGTAATGCCTCGATCCTGTCATATGACGGATCACCGGAAACACCGCCAAAGCGATGCCGGTAGGAATGGAGCACGATCTCCACAAAGTCCGGATTGTCGAACGATGGGGCTGTTGCGCCCCATGTCACATCACTAAAACGCCAGCCAGGCGACCAGAGTGACCAAATATGACGGCAAAGGTCATGTCTGTTCTGGGTCAGTCCAACCCGCCCTCTTTCAGTGTGGAAGTAATACATATACCAATATCGGGCCTCTTCTACTGGTGGAGCCGGTCGCCACGCGTTTGCAATGTCTTGAATGTTGTAGCCTTGGCCGCAACTGATCAGGCCCCGCACACGCTCCGGCCAGAGCGCCGCGACGATACAGGCCGCACGTCCGCCCCAGTCATATCCGCCAAGGAAGGCGCTCCTGATGGCCAGCGCATCCATGAAGGCCAGAAGGTCAGCCCCGAGCGCAGCCTGCTGGCCCGAACGCATCGTCTCGGATGAACGGAAGCGGGTTGGTCCGTAACCGCGCAAATAGGGAACGAGGCAGCGGAATCCTCGCGCGGCAAGATCAGTCGATACGGCATCATAGGCATGGGCATCATAGGGGAAGCCATGAAGCAAGATGACGGGATCGCCCGCCTCCGGCCCGGTCTCATGATAGTGGATCTCGAGACAGCCTGCCTTAATTGACTTCATCAACCTCACCTTCCGCGCATTTTTCCGATGCTAGGGCATGGTGCCGACCGACGGCAATGGCTTCATACCACCTAAGACATGGACTCACCCAGTCCAGCACCCAGTCACCGACCAACGCCAGTTCCGCGCCCTGTCTCACAACCACCGCCCCCCATTCCCCCCAGACCCTCACACCTCCGGCGTTTCCCCCGCCAGAATCGCCCGCATCCAGCCCCGGTCGATATTTCCGCCGCTCAGCACCACGCCCACGCGCTGCCCCGCCAGTTGATCGCGTTCCGACAGGGCGGCGGCCAGTGCGGCGGCGCCTGCGCCTTCGGCAAGGTTGTGCGTGTCGGAATAATAGATCCGCACCGCCTCGGCCACTGCATCGTCGCTGACGGTGATGATGCGCTCTGCGCCTTTGGCGTAGATCTCCAGCGCCTCGGGCACCGGCACGCGCACGGCCATGCCATCGGCAAAGGTGCGGGCGGTGTCGGTCGGGGTGGGGTGGCCGTTTTGCACCGAGAGCAATGCGCATTGCGCGCCCTCACTGACCACGCCCACGATCCGGGTTTTCAGCCCCAGCGCATCGCGCGCGGCAATCGTGCCGCAGAGGCCCGAGCCGCAGCCGATCGGCACATAGACCGTATCCAGATCGGGCCGGGCGGTGAACATCTCCATTCCATAGGTGGCAACGCCGCGCAGCAATTCGCGGTGAAAAGGCGGCACGGGAAACAGCCCCTCGGTCGCGGCAACCCGCATCGCCTCTTCCCGCGCCATGTCGAAATCACTGCCGAATTCACGCAGCTCCGCCCCGAAGGATCGCATCGCCGCGTTCTTTTCGACCGAATTGCCCCTGGGCACATAGATCACCGCGCGCAGACCGGCGGCGGTGGCGGCGCGGGCCTGACTTTGCCCGTGATTGCCGCGCGTGGCGGTTATGACACCGGGACAATCGGAATGGGCGCGGCGCAGCCAGTCGATGAAGGTGATGCCGCCGCGCAGCTTGAACGCGCCGGTAGGCCCGTGATTTTCATGCTTGACCCAAAGTTCGGTGCCCAGCCGGGCGGAAAGCTGCGGCCAGTGATGCAGCGGGGTCGGCGGCATATGGGCGGAAACCAGATGGCAGGCGGCATCGAGTTCGTAGCGCGTGAACTGCATAGTCTTCCCTTTACACGGATGCGCCGAATCAGACCGGGCCATCCGCCGCCTGTCAAGCCGGGGCTGGTCAGATCGCCGCGCCTTATGGCAAGGATGGTTCGGGCGCGCTGGGGGGTGGCTCGGGCTCCGGTCCGTCGTCGCGGCGCGGCAGCACCGCTGCGATCTCGGCGGCCATCCGGTCGGGGTTCAGCGGTTTGGACAGATAGCCGTCGACGCCGCTGGCCAGATATTGGGCGCGATGGTCGATCAGCGCATCGGCGGTCATCGCGATCACCGGGATCCGCCCCGGCGCATCGGGCAGTGCGCGGATCTGGCGGATCGTTTCACGCCCGTCCATTCCGGGCATGTTCATGTCCAGAAGCACCAGATCGGGCAGGTCGCGCACCAGCAGGCGCAGCGCCTCTTCGCCGCTGGCCGCCTCGACTGTGCCTGCACCCAACATGCGCAGATAGGTCGCGGCGACAAGCCGGTTGGTGGCGATGTCATCGACCACCAGCACCCGCAGCCGCCGTCCGCGCTGGGCAGAAGGCAGGTTTTGTGCCGGATTGGCGGTCTGCGTCGCGACTGGCGCAGTGGTGGCATTTTCCAGAGCTTCGGATCGTTCGGGAAGCGCTGGCAGCGCGATGGTCAGACGGAACACTGCCCCCCGCAAGGGGCCTGCCCCCCCGTCCTCGCGGCTGGGGATGATGACCAGATCGCCGCCCATCTGGCGCGCCAGCGCGCGGCTGATCGACAGGCCAAGCCCGTTGCTTTCCACCGGCAGGGCCGGGGGCGCGGTTGTGCCGGTCCGGATTCCGCCCTGTCGTTTCTGCAGCGCCACCGGCATGCCGGGATCGTTGCAGAAGGGTTCAAAGACCAGTTCATGCAGATGTTCGGGAACGCCGCTGCCACTGTCGGCCACGTCGATCTGCAACCGGGCCGTGCCGTCGGGCAGGTCGATGCGCTGCGCGGTCACGCGGATTTCGCCCTCCTGCGTGTGTTTCAGCGCATTCGACAGCAGGTTTGACAGGCATTGCCGCAGGCGCTGGGCATCGGCCATGTCGGTCCGGTCCAGCGCGCTGTCGATCCGCAGACGCAGCGCCAGCCCCGCCGCCTCGATCCCCGGCTGGAACAGGCCCGCCGCCGCCGTGATCTCGCGCGATGGATTGACAGGCTGCCGCCGGATCGGCATGCGCCCTTCCTGAATCGCGGTCAGATCCAGAATATCGTCCAGGATCGAGGACAGCCCCTCGGCCGAGGCCATCAGCACCGAAAGCCGCTGCTGGCTGAGCATGTCACGGTTGCGGCGCAGTTCGGCATGGCCCATGCCCAGAATCGCATTCAGCGGTGTGCGCAGCTCATGGCTCATCTGGGCAAGGAAACGGCCCTTGGCGCGCTCTCCCTCTTGTGCGGCGCGGCGGGCGCTGGCGATTTCGGCATGCATCCCGTAATTGGAATAAAGCGCCACGATCGCATAGGCCAGCCCCGTCAGCGCGGCCACCGTCGACAGCACGAGGCCCGCGGCGTCATTCTGGTCGATCCAGTAGACCGCATTGCCCGGTATGATGACGACCGCGACCCCGGTAATCCCCGCCAGACCGAAAGGCTGGTGCAGCGCCCGCACCGTGGCCAGTTGCAGCAGGGTCGACATCACCATGCCGACAGCAAAGGCCTTGGCGTAATCGTCCGGGCTGTGCCAGGCAAGAATCGGAGGCAGGGTGAAGGAAATCTCCATCACGAAGCTGACAAAAATAGTCAAACGATAGCGCCACGGCATCCGGGCCGGGTCCAGCCGTTCCATCAGCATCATCGTCGCGAATTCGGCGGCAAGATTGGCCAGCGCGCAGATCAGCACGATCCAGACCGGAACGAAGATCGCACATAATGCGAAAGCGACATTGGTCAACCCGATCCGCTGCCAGCGCTCACGCCGGATCAGACAAAGTTGCCGGGTGATCTCATCCGGGGCGTCGGGTCCGGGCGCAACGGTCAGGGCAGGACGATTCGGCAAGGCGCGTGACGCTCCGTTCACAAAGGCTTGGGCAGTTGAGGCGGGCAAAGCTTCGCTGTCAACCACAACCGCAGGATGAGATGTCCGTCATGGCCCTTCAGGGACCGGTCAGACCGACCTCTTGCAAAAGCCGCCCGTCGGGCGCGAAGACCAGCAGGCGGTTATCCGAAGTGGCCACCGCCAGCCAGCCCTCGCCGAAGGTGATGGCGCGGGGTGTGGTGCCCTCGGGCAGGCGCACGGTTTCGGGAAGGGCGGGCAGCGGGCGCACCGCCTGCGGCATCCGGGTGACAATCACCGCAACCACCGTTATGACACCGCCGATCAAGGTCAGCGTGAGAACGATCACCAGCGCCTTGAGAAACCGCAGGCCGGGCGGCAGCCTGACCTCATCTTCCGGAGCCTGATCCATGTCCTTGCCGCCTTCCGTTCTGATCGTGACGATCGGGGAAGATCCCCCGGAACGCCTTGATAAGGCGCTGGCGCGCGATGTGCCAGAGCAGGCGGCCCTCTCGCGTTCACGCCTTGCACGGATGATCGCAGAGGGGGCGGTGACACTGGACGGGCGCGCGGTGACTGATCCCAAGGCGAAAGTGGCCGAGGGGCAGGACTATGCGCTGACGCTGGAACCGGCGGCTGAGGTGGACACCCTGCCCGAGGATATCCCGCTGACGGTCCTGTGGGAGGATGACGACCTGATCGTGATCGACAAACCCGCCGGACTGGTCGTCCATCCCGCGCCGGGATCCTGGACCGGCACGCTGGTCAATGCGCTGCTGCATCATTTCGGCGGCAATCTTTCGGGCGTGGGCGGCGAGCGGCGCCCCGGCATCGTCCACCGCATCGACAAGGAGACCAGCGGGTTGCTGGTCGTGGCGAAATCCGACCGCGCGCATCACGGGCTGGCCGCGCAGTTCGAAGCCCATAGCGTGACGCGACGCTATCTGGCCGTCACCCATGGTGTGCCCGATGCCGCCGATCCACGCCTGCGCGGTGTGGCCGGGCTGGGGTTTGAACCCGGCGGCATCATCGTCATCCGCACCCATCTTGCCCGGCACCGGACCGACCGGCAGCGGCAGGCGGTCTGTGCCGAGGGCGTGGGGCGCCATGCGGTGACGCGGGCTCGGGTGCTGGAGCCGTTCGGCAGGCCCCCGGCGGCGGCGCTGGTGGAATGCTGGCTTGAAACCGGGCGGACGCATCAGATCCGTGTGCATCTGGCCCATGCCGGGCATGGGCTGATCGGCGATCCGGTCTATGGCGGGCGCCGGAAGCTGGCCACCCGCGCCGTGGGAGAGGCGGGCGTCGCGGCGGTTACGGGTTTTGCCCGGCAGGCGCTGCATGCCGCAACGCTGGGCTTCGATCATCCGGTGACGGGGGAACGCCTCGATTTCGTCTCTGAGCTGCCGGAGGATATGACCGCCCTGATCGCTGCCTTGAGCGGCAGCGTCTGACCCTGCCGGTTTTTGCGGCAAGGCGGTGTTCTGCGGGCCGCCGCCGCAGGGCAAATTCGCTGTCAAAGGGTCACGGCGGGTGACATATGCGTGAAACTCCTGACACAGACCTGTCAGAGCGACGGAACCACAATCATCATCCGTTCATTGGATCATGACAGGGGCAGGCTTGACCTGCCGCGCCACGATCCCCAGATAGGCCGATCCCCGCGGCCGCCAGAGGGCAAGCCGGCAAGGCAGAGCCACCAAGGCAGACCGGGGCAGGAGGACAGTGCCAATGACGACTTATGCCAATTTGCCCGCCCCGAGCCCGGAACAGGGTCTGAACCGCTACATGCAGGAAATCCGCAAATTTCCGCTGCTGGAGCCGGAAGAGGAATATATGCTGGCCAAGCGCTGGGTCGACCATCAGGACGCGCAGGCGGCCCATCGGATGGTCACCTCGCATCTGCGGCTGGCCGCCAAGATTGCCATGGGCTATCGCGGCTATGGCCTGCCGCAGGCCGAGGTGATCTCCGAGGCCAATGTCGGGCTGATGCAGGCGGTCAAGCGCTTCGATCCCGAAAAGGGCTTCCGCCTTGCGACCTATGCGATGTGGTGGATCCGGGCCAGCATTCAGGAATACATCCTGCGCAGCTGGAGCCTTGTGAAACTCGGCACGACCTCGGCGCAGAAAAAGTTGTTCTTCAACCTGCGCAAGGCCAAGGCCAAGTTGGGCGCGCTGGAAGAGGGCGATCTGCGCCCCGAGAATGTCGCCCAGATCGCCAAGGATCTGAACGTCACCGAGGATGAGGTCATCTCGATGAACCGCCGCCTGTCGGGGGGGGATGCGTCCCTCAATGCGATGGTCGGCTCCGACGATGGCGGCGGCACGCAATGGCAGGACTGGCTGGAAGATGAAGACAGCGATCAGGCCGCCGACTATGCCGAGCGTGATGAGCTGGAAACCCGGCGCGAATTGCTGACCGAGGCGATGTCGGTGCTGAATGACCGTGAAAAGGACATTCTGGTGCAGCGCCGTCTGACCGATGTGCCGGTGACGCTGGAGGAACTGTCGGAAGGCTATGGCGTCAGCCGCGAACGCATCCGCCAGATCGAGGTGCGCGCCTTTGAAAAACTGCAGGGCAAGATGCGCGAACTGGCCCGCGGCAAGGGCATGCTGATCCCGGCCTGACGGGTCTTTTGCAGATCTGTTGCTGAAAAGGAAGGGGAGGGGGCTGTCTGCCCCCTCTGCCTTCGGCATTCACCCCCGAGGATATTTCGGAACAGATGAAGCTGCAGGGCGGGTTAGGTCGCTGCCGTTGCGCTGAATGTTTCAGGGCCATCAGCCGGGACTCCACAAGCCGTGTGATGTGACCTAGGGTCGCCGCAACCAAAGCGGGAGAGCGACATGGGTGATGCGGTGAAATGGGGCATTCTGGGGGCGTCGAAATTTGCCCGTGAATTCATGGGGCCCGCGATCCATGCGGCCCATGGCGCCGACCTGCTGGCGCTGGCGACCTCGGACCCGGCCAAGGCTGACCCGTTCCGGGCGTTCTGCCCCGGTATCCGGATCCATGACAGCTATGACGCGCTGCTGGCCGATCCTGAAATCGAGGCGGTCTATATTCCGCTGCCCAATCATCTGCATGTCGACTGGACGCTGAAGGCGGCGGCAGCGGGCAAGCATGTGCTGTGCGAGAAACCCATCGCCCTGAGGGGCGCGGATTTCGACCGGCTGATCACGGCGCGGGAGGCGTCGGGGCGTCTGATCGCCGAGGCCTATATGATCGTGCATCACCCGCAATGGATCCGTGCTGCGGAACTGGTGCAGGGCGGAGCCATCGGGCGGCTGCGTCATGTCGATACGGTGTTCTGCTACAACAATCCCGACCCTGCCAATATCCGCAACCGCGCCGATGCGATGGGGGGCGGGATCCGCGATATCGGGGTCTATACCTATGGCGGCGCGCGATTTGTCACCGGGGCCGAGCCTGACGACCTTCGCGCGCGCGTCATGACGGAAAAGGGGGTCGATACATGGGCGCAGGTGACGGGCAGTTTTGCCGGGCCGATGGGGCGCTTCACCTATTCCGCGCTGACCTCGACCCGGCTGTTCCCCCGGCAGGAAATCGTCTTTCAGGGTGATGAGGGGCTGCTGCGGCTGACCGCGCCGTTCAATGCGCGGGTCTTTGGTGAGGCGCGGGTGGAACTGCACCGCCCGGGCCTGTCGGTCACGACCGAGCGGTTTCCGGCGGTCAGCCAGTATGAATTGCAGGTCGCGGCCTTCTGCCGGTCGGTTCGCGATGGCGCAGCCTATCCCTGCCCGCTGGAGTTTTCGCGCGGCACGCAGGACATGATCGACCGGGTGTTCGATGCCGCCGAAGAAATCGCAGCGCCTTAGTGACGGGATTTGTCTTTCATCTTCCGGGATCGGTGCTGCGTGACCGCAGCCTGATGAAACCCTATTACGTCCGGCTGACCGAAGGGCTGGGCGCGCGTGGGTTCCCCCTGCGGCTGGTGGTGCATGACCGCGCCTGCCTGCTGGACCTCGTGGCACAGGACAGCGATTTCCACATTGTCGATCATGGATGGCAGCGCCATCCGCGCCTTCTGAACACAGGGATTGCCTATATCTATCCGTTCTGGAACCTTGACCCTTGGGGGATACGGGCGCATTCCTCGATTGTCGGCATGTCCTTTGATCCCGAAGCTGTGGATGCGGGTGCAGCTGCGGCATTTGCCGCCCGCCTGCGCCGTCGACTGTTGGAGGCGCGCAAGTCGCGCTATGAGCAGCCAGTGGCGGTGACGCCGGTCCCCCCGGGCTGCATTGCGGTTTTCCTGCAAGCCGAGGCGCATCGCGACGTGGCCGAGACCTGCCACCTGACGCTACGCCAGATGGTGCGGGGCCTGATCGCGCGTGACGATCCGCGCGCCATTGTCATCAAGCCGCACCCTTTGGATACTGACCCAGACACCCGACGCTTTCTGCGCCGCATGGCGGGGCGCGATGCGCGGGTGCAGGTGCTGGAGGCGAATATCCATGACATTCTGGCGCAGGCCTCTGTCACGGTGACGATCAATTCCGCCGTAGGTCTGGAAAGCCTGCTGCACCGAGTGCCGGTCGTGCTGTGTGGGCGCACCGATTTTCACCATGGCTGCCGCACCGCAACCGATGCCGCCAGCCTTGATGCCGAGATCGGCCAGGCGGCTGCCCGCCCGGTGCCGTTTGACGCCTATCTCTACTGGTACCTGGGGCTGAATTGTCTGAATGCGGGTAGCCCCCGGCTATTGGACGACTTTCTGGGCAGGGTGGCCGCGACCGGCTTTGGGATATCGCAGGCGAAATGATCCACGACCTTCACGCTTGCGCCTCTGATCATGGCGCTGCGGATGCCTTTCGCCACCCCTCCTGTCGGAGGAGGGGAGGCAAGGGCAGAGAGGTTATCAGTCCTCCATCGCCTCCAACTCGTCAATGAAGCCTGCGATCATCGACAGGCCCTTGTCCCAGAAGGCCGGGTCAGACAGGTCCAGCCCGAAGGGTGCGAGCAATTCGCGGTGATGTTTGGACCCACCCGCGGACAGAAGATCGAAATACTTCTCCTCGAACCCCGGCAGACCGTCCTCATAGGCGGCGTAAAGCGCATTCACCAGCCCGTCGCCGAACGCATAGGCATAGACGTAAAAGGGTGAATGCACGAAATGCGGGATATAGGCCCAGAAGGTTTCATAGCCTTCCATGAAATCGAAGGCCGGCCCTAGGCTTTCGGCCTGAACGCTCATCCACAGGGCGTTGATGTCATCGGGGGTCAGTTCGCCCTCGGCCCGCGCGGCATGCAGCTTGCATTCGAAATCATAGAACGCGATCTGCCGCACGACCGTATTGATCATGTCCTCGACCTTGCCGGCCAAAAGGGTGCGGCGTTCGGCAGTGGTTTTCGCGCCGTCCAGCAGCTTGCGGAAGGTCAGCATCTCACCAAAGACCGATGCGGTTTCGGCCAATGTCAGCGGTGTGGCCGACAAAAGCTCACCCTGCGCTGCGGCAAGGCGCTGATGCACACCGTGGCCCAGTTCATGCGCCAGAGTCATCACATCGCGCGGCTTGCCCAGATAATTGAGCATGACATAGGGATGCACGGTGCTGACCGTCGGATGGGCAAAGGCACCGGGGGCCTTGCCCGGCTTCACGCCTGCGTCAATCCAGCCTTGGGTGAAGAAGGGCTCGGCGAGTTCGGCGAGTTTCGGGGAAAAGGCGGCATAGGCATCGGTGACGGTCCTGCGCGCCTCGTCCCAGTCCACAAGGCGCGGCGCATCCATCGGCAGGGGCGCGTTGCGGTCCCAGACCTGCAGCCGGTCAAGCCCCATCCATTTCGCCTTCAGCGCGTAATAGCGGTGGCTGAGGCGCGGATAGGCGGCGACGACCGCATTGCGCAGCGCCTCGACCACCTCGGGTTCGACATGGTTCGACAGATGCCGCCCATGCTGCGGGCTGGGCATCTTGCGCCAGCGGTCCTCGATGGCCTTTTCCTTGGCCAGCGTATTATGAACGCGCGAAAACAGCTTGATATGCTTGTCGAAGGTTTCGGCCAGCACCCGCGCTGCCGCCTCACGCCGGTTGCGGTCCGGATCGGTCAGCAGGTTCAACACCGCCTCAAGGTTCAGCGGCTCATCCTCGAACGGCAGGGCAAAGGTCAGCCCGGCCATGGTTTCATCGAACAGCCGGTTCCAGGCGGCGGCACCGATGCTGGACTGGTCATGCAGGAACCGCTCCAGCTCATCCGATAACTGGTGCGGGCGCATGGCGCGCATGCGGTCAAAGACCGGGCGATAGCGGGCGAGATCGGCGTTTTGCGACAGCAGTTGATCAAGATGCGCATCGTCCAGCCGGTTGAATTCTAGGCTGAAAAACACCAGCGGCGTGGTGAAGGCGGTGATGCGGTCCTGCGCATCGGCCATGAATTTCGCGCGCTCGCTTTCCATCGTGTTCTGATAGTAGCGCAGCCCGGCATAGGACATGATGCGCCCGGCGGTGACGTCGATCGCCTCATAATCCTGCACGCAGGCCAGAAGGGCGTCGGCGTCCAGCGTGGCCAACTGCCCCTCATGGCGGGCAGCGAAATCGGTGCAGGCCGTTTCCAGCCAGCCCATGTCCCGGGTGAATTCCGGCGCATCGGGGGCGGGGTAAAGATCGCGCAGATCCCATTCCGGCAGCTTGCCAAAGCCCCCCGAACCGGTACTGGCGTCGAAAACGGGGCGGGGCAGCGGCAGGGTCATCGTCTCACCTTCTGGATTGGTCATGACCCATCTAGGGGGAGGGTCCCCCGGGTTTCAACCCCCGGGTTTCCGTCACGCGCGGTCGCGCTCAATGTCCGTCGGCGGAAAGGTCGGGCGGCGCGTCGGGGGCTTTCGCGCCGCTGCGCGCGGCTTCCAGCGCGCGGACGACGAAATCCTGCCCGCGCCTTGCGGCCAGCCGGATGCGGATCGAGGTCATGAAGGCCTCTTGCAGCGTGGGAGACGAGGCGCCGACGATCCGGCCAACCTTTTCATAGAACCGGTCGTCGTCAATCTCGTCCATCGCCGCAAGCGTGGCCTGTGCCAGATGGTCGCCCAGATCCTCGGCCACGCCCATGGATCAGCGCGACCCTTCGCCAAGACGGCGGCGGACATAATCCGAGACCGTGATGATCATCGGCGACATATGCGCCTCATCATCCTTGAAGAAGTGATCCGCCCCTTCGATCTGTTCATGGGTGACGGTGATGCCCTTCTGCTCATGCAGCTTGTTCACAAGGCTGACGGTATCTTTCGGCGGGGCCACCTTGTCGGCGCTGCCGTTGATGACCAGTCCCGACGACGGGCAGGGCGCAAGGAAGGAGAAATCGTAAAGATTGGCCGGAGGTGAGACCGAGACGAAGCCGGTGATCTCGGGCCGCCGCATCAGAAGCTGCATGCCGATCCAGGCGCCGAAGGAAAACCCCGCAACCCAGCAATGTTTCGAGTTCTGGTTCATCGATTGCAGGTAGTCCAGCGCCGAGGCGGCATCGGACAGTTCCCCAATACCCTGATCATATTCGCCCTGACTGCGCCCGACGCCGCGGAAGTTGAAGCGCAGCACGGTGAAGCCCAGATTGTAAAAGGCGTAATGCAGGTTGTAGACAACCTTGTTGTTCATCGTGCCGCCGAATTGCGGATGCGGATGCAGCACGATCGCAATCGGCGCGTCACGTTCCTTTTGCGGGTGGTAGCGACCTTCGAGACGGCCTTCGGGGCCAGCAAAGATGACTTCGGGCATGGGTCCGCCTGTTTCCTTCCATCGCGGGCTTTGATAGACAGAGCCGGCGAAATAACTTAGAACGATTCAAAACTGGCCGTCCTGAGACGCCAGAGATCCAATGCTGAGTTAAGCGGCCTGCCCCGGCAGGTCAATGGAGAAGCGGGAAAGGGAGGGCCGGGGCATGAAACTCTCGACAAAAGGGCGCTATGCGATGGTGGCGCTGGTCGATCTTGCGATGGCCGGCAGGGAGGACCTTGTGTCACTGGCCGCGATATCAAAACGTCAGGATATCTCGCTGCCCTATCTGGAGCAGCTTTTCGTGAAACTGCGCCGTGCCGGGCTGGTCGAGGCGGTGCGGGGGCCGGGGGGCGGCTATCGTCTGGCCCGTCCGCCTGTCGAGATCCGTGTCAGCGAGATCATGGAAGCGGTGGAAGAAACGGTGAATGCGATGCATTCCGGGGCAGGGGCCTCGGGCGGTGTTTCGGGAACCCGGGCGCAAAGCATGTCGAACCGCCTGTGGGAGGGGCTTGCGGCGCATGTCTATGTCTTCCTGCATCAGACGCGGCTTTCGGATGTGATCGGCAACGGGATGAAACCCTGTCCAGCGGTTCCGGCCCTGTTCCGGGTCGTGGATGAGGACTGACCGGCGCGGTGGGTGAACCGGGGCAGGGGGGCTGTCTGCCCCCCCGCCCCGTTTGCAGGCAAACGGGGCGCCCCCCGGAGGATATTTTCAAACAGGTGAAACGGCAGGGAACGGGACGTGAGCGGGCGCAGCTATCTCGACTGGAATGCGACGACGCCGCTGCGCCCCGAGGCGCGGGCGGCCATGGTCGCGGCGATGGATGTTCCGGGCAATCCATCCTCGGTCCATGCCGAGGGCCGGGCGGCCAAGGCGTTGCTGGAACGGGCGCGGGCGCAGGTGGCTGCGGCATTGGGGGCCTCGGCGGCCGATATCGTCTTTACCGGCTCGGCAACCGAGGCGGCGGCCATGGCCGCCGTGGGCCGCGCGCTGTCCTGTGGGGCGGTGGAACATGATGCGGTGCTGGCGGTCTGCAATCCCGATCTGGCGGTGACGCCTGCGGGCCGGGTGATCGTGCCGGATCCGGGACAGGCCGCGCTGCAACTGGCCAATTCCGAAACCGGCGTGATGCAGGACCTGCCGCCGGGGCTGGCGCTGTCGGATCTGACGCAGGGTTTCGGCAAGGTGGCCTTTGCCTTTGACTGGCTGGGGATCGAGGCGGGGATCGTCTCGGCGCATAAGCTGGGCGGGCCGAAGGGGGTGGGCGCGCTGGTGCTGCGGCGGGGCCTCGACCTTCCGGCGCTGATCCGGGGCGGCGGGCAGGAAATGGGCCGTCGCGCGGGCACCGAGAACCTGATCGGCATTGCCGGTTTCGCCGC
Source organism: Szabonella alba (assembly GCF_016765775.1). Lineage (GTDB taxonomy): Bacteria > Pseudomonadota > Alphaproteobacteria > Rhodobacterales > Rhodobacteraceae > Szabonella > Szabonella alba. The sequence continues at coordinate 830,736 of NZ_JAESVN010000001.1, forward strand.
TGCGGCCGAGGCGGCGGCGCGGGATCTGGCCGATGGGGTCTGGGACCGGGTTGCCGAACTTAGAAATATTCTAGAAAAGGCATTGGCATCTGCTGCGGATGGGACTATTTTTGTCGGGAAAGAGGCGGCAAGGCTTCCCAATACGCTTTGCCTGATGACCCCCGGCTGGAAAGGGGAGACGCAGGTGATGCAGATGGATCTGGCGGGATTCGCAATCTCGGCAGGGTCGGCCTGTTCGTCCGGCAAGGTCCGGGCAAGCCGCGTGCTGACGGCCATGGGCCATGATGCGGATCACGCCGCTTCGGCGATCCGCGTCTCGCTGGGGGCCGATACGACCGAGGACGATGTGCTGCGCTTTGCCGATGCCTGGCTTGCCGCCGCGAAACGATACCGCAGCCGCGCTGCGGGCTGACAACCGATCACCGGGCCCGGCCCGGAAGGAGAGACCGAATGACCGCCATGGACCAGATCGAGCTTGAAGTGCGCGAAGGCGTTGATCGTGAGACGATCGAAACCGTGCAGGCCATGGCCGGCAAATACAAACACGGCTGGGAAACCGAGATCGAGACGGAATATGCGCCGAAAGGGCTGAACGAGGATATCGTGCGGCTGATTTCGGAAAAGAACGGTGAGCCGGACTGGATGCTGGACTGGCGGCTGGCGGCGTTCCGGCGCTGGCAGCAGATGGAAGAACCCCGCTGGGCGATGCTCAACTACCCCGAGATCGACTATCAGGATCAGTATTACTATGCCCGTCCGAAAAGCATGGCCGAAAAGCCCAAAAGCCTTGATGACGTGGATCCCAAGTTGCTGGCAACCTACAAGAAGCTGGGGATCCCGCTGAAGGAACAGATGATTCTGGCCGGGGTCGAGGGGGCCGAAGCGCTTAGCGAGGCGCCGCGCAAGGTGGCGGTGGATGCGGTGTTCGATTCGGTGTCGGTCGGCACCACCTTCAAGGCTGAACTGGCCCGGGCGGGCGTGATCTTCTGTTCCTTCTCCGAGGCCGTGCGCGAGCATCCCGAACTGGTGAAAAAATATCTGGGCTCGGTCGTGCCGCAATCGGACAATTTCTTTGCCACGCTGAATTCGGCGGTCTTTTCCGACGGTTCCTTCGTCTATATCCCCGAGGGCGTGCGCTGCCCGATGGAACTGTCGACCTATTTCCGGATCAATGCCGAAAATACCGGACAGTTCGAACGCACCCTGATCGTGGCCGAAAAAGGCAGTTATGTCAGCTATCTGGAAGGCTGCACCGCGCCCAAGCGCGACACCCATCAGTTGCATGCGGCGGTGGTCGAGATCGTTATTCTGGAGGATGCGGAGGTCAAGTATTCCACCGTGCAGAACTGGTATCCGGGCGATGAGGAAGGCCGGGGCGGGATCTACAATTTCGTCACCAAGCGGGCCGATTGCCGGGGCGACCGGGCCAAGGTGATGTGGACGCAGGTTGAAACCGGATCGGCGATCACCTGGAAATACCCGTCCTGCATCCTGCGCGGCGATGACAGCCAAGGGGAATTCTATTCCATCGCGATTGCCAACAATGCCCAGCAGGCCGATACCGGCACCAAGATGGTGCATCTGGGCAAGCGCACCAAAAGCCGGATCGTGTCCAAGGGCATTTCGGCGGGCCGGGCGCAGAACACCTATCGCGGGCTGGTCTCGATGCATCCGAAGGCCAAGGAAAGCCGCAACTATACCCAATGCGACAGCCTGCTGATCGGCGATAAATGCGGCGCGCATACCGTGCCCTATATCGAGGTGAAGAACAATTCGAGCCGGGTCGAGCATGAGGCGACGACCTCGAAGGTCGATGACGATCAGCTGTTCTATTGCCGCTCACGCGGGATGGATGAGGAAGAGGCGGTCGCGCTGGTCGTGAACGGGTTCTGCAAGGAGGTGCTGCAGGCGCTTCCGATGGAGTTCGCGATGGAGGCGCAGGCGCTGGTGGCCATCAGCCTTGAGGGTTCGGTGGGCTGAAGGCCCGTCGCGGAAAAGGGGATCGGGTCACATGGCGGAAGGGGCGAAGGCACGGCTTGCCTGGCTGGCGCAGCGCATCGCGCCGGCCCGCCCCCTGCGCATTGCCGATGTGGGGGCCAATCCGCTGGGCAAACCGCCCTATCTGCCGCTGTTGCGCGCCGGATTGGCCGAGGTCTGGGGCTTTGAACCCGATCCGCTGGCCCTTGCCCGGCTGGACCGGACCGATCCGGCGGTGCATGTGCTGCCCCATGCGGTGGGGCGGGGCGGGGTGGCCGATTTCCATGCCTATCCGGCCTCGGAAATGTCCTCGCTCTACCCGCTCAGCGCGGCGGCAATCGGCTATCTGGGGCATTTCCGGCGCCATCTGGGAACCGAGACGCGCAGCCGGATCGAGACCCACAGGCTGGATGACATGGACGACCTGCCGCGCCTCGATCTGTTGAAGATGGATGCGCAGGGGGCCGAACTGGCAGTGCTTGAGGGCGCGCGTGACCGGCTGACCGGGGCGGTGGCGGTGGTCACCGAAATGCGGTTTTACCAGCTTTATGACGGTGAACCAGCGCTATGGGAACTGGACCGCGCGCTGCGCGAACAGGGCTTCGTTCTGCACCGTTTCCTGCATCAGAAAACCCGGATGCTGCATCATTCGCAGCGGGCCCGGGTCGATGCGCGGGCCATAGGGTCGCAATTGATTGATGGGGATGCGGTTTATATCCGCCGTTTTGAGGATCGCGCGGCTTGGGATGACGCGCAGATTGCGGCGCTGGCGCTTCTGGCCTGCGGGGTCTTCGGCAGTGAGGATCTGGTGCTGCTATGCCTTGACGAACTGGCCGCGCGGGGGCGGGTGAAGCCGAAGGTCGCGGCGGCCTATGCGGATATGCTGCCGCAGGCGGTGCCGGCATGAATGACACAACCCTTTCCGCGCCGGAACTGACCATGCCGCCCGAAGCGGCAGATCTGCTGCGCGAGACCTATGCAGGCGCGGGCGTGATCCTTGAATATGGCTCGGGCGGATCGACCGTGCTGGCGGGGTCGATGCCGGGCAAGCGGGTCTTTGCGGTGGAAAGCGACACGGGCTGGATCACCCGGATGAAGGACTGGTTCGCGGGCAATCCCCCGGCATCCAAGGTGGTGCTGCATCACGGCGATATCGGGCCGACCGGAAAATGGGGCCATCCTGTCGACGAAAGCCATTGGCGGCGGTTCCTGAACTATCCGCTGACGGTCTGGGACCGGCCCGATTTCGCCCATCCCGATGTGGTGCTGGTCGATGGGCGGTTCCGCATCGGCTGCTTTCTGGCGGTGCTGATGCGGATCACCCGGCCGGTGACCCTGCTGTTTGACGATTACACGGGGCGCGCGTCCTATCGCGCGGTTGAGGATTTCGCCCGCCCTGCGGGCTTTGCCGGGCGTATGGCACGGTTCGAGATTACGCCGCGCCCGCCCCGTCCCGAGGAATTCGGCCGCTGGGTCAAGCTGATGCAGCGCCCGCTTTGACATAGGCCCGGCACCGGGCAGCACAGATGAAATGAGGAAGAAATGCTGAAGATCGAAAATCTGCACGTCAAACTGGAAGAAGAGGACAAGGTCATCCTGAAAGGGGTCGATCTGACCGTCGAGGCCGGAAAGGTCCATGCGATCATGGGGCCGAACGGGTCGGGAAAATCGACGCTGTCCTATGTGCTTGCGGGCCGCGACGGCTATGAGGTGACCGAGGGGTCGGCGCAGCTGGATGGCGTGGAACTGCTGGACATGGATCCCGAGGAACGCGCGGCGGCGGGGCTTTTCCTTGCCTTCCAGTATCCGGTCGAAATTCCCGGCGTCGGCAACATGACCTTCCTGCGCACGGCGGTGAATGCACAGCGCAAGGCGCGTGGCGAGGAGGAAATGTCGGCGGGCGAGTTCCTGAAGGTGATCCGCGAAAAGGCCAAGGCGCTGAAGATCGATGCCGACATGATGAAACGCCCGGTCAATGTGGGCTTTTCGGGCGGTGAGAAGAAGCGCAACGAGATCCTGCAGATGGCGATGCTGGAACCCCGCATGTGCATCCTCGATGAAACCGATAGCGGGCTGGATGTCGATGCGATGAAACTGGTTTCCGAAGGCGTGAACGCGCTGCGCGATGCGGGCCGGGCCTTTCTGGTCATCACGCATTATCAGCGGCTTCTGGACCATATCAAACCGGATGTCGTGCATATCATGGCCGATGGCCGCATCGTGAAGACGGGCGGGCCGGAACTGGCGCTGGAAGTGGAGCGCAATGGCTATGCCGGTATCCTGTCCGAGGTGGCGTGATGGCACTGGCACAACGCAAATCCGACGCGCTGACGGCGCGGATCGCCGGGCTGGATCTGCAGGTCGGTGACTGGTCCGAGGCCGCACGCAAGGACGCGCTGTCGCGACTGGCCGCCATGGGCCTGCCCGACCGGCGTGATGAATACTGGCGCTATACCGACCCCGCAGCCCTGACCGCACCTGCGGCCCCGGCGGCGGCCCCGTCGGATGCCGATGATGGCGCGCTGGTCTTTGACAGCATCGACCGGCTGCGGCTGGTCTTTGTCGATGGCGTTTTCGACGCGGCGGCCTCGGACGATCCGGCGCTGGCGGGGGTCGAGATTTCCCGTCTGGCCGAAGGCGGCGCGCTGCATTGGGCGCGTGACCTTTACGGCACGCTTGAGACGCGGGCGCAGACCCCTGTCGCCCGTCCGCTGGCGACGCTGAACACCGCATTCGCGCGCGATGGCGTCCTGATCCGTGTGACGGAGCGGGCGGTCAGGCCTGTTGCGCTGATTTATCGTCAGGGCTCAAAGGGTTCCGACGCGATCCTGCATCACTGTGTGAAGGTCGAGGCCGGGTCGGAACTGACGGTTCTGGAAAGCGGCACGGCGGCGGCGCGGGTCAATTGCGTGCTGGAGGTCGATATCGCCGAAGGCGGGCGTTTCCACCATATCCGCATGCAGGGCCGCGACCATGACCGCCATGCGCTGACCCATGTCTTCGCGCGGCTGGCGGCGGAATCGCTGTTCAAAAGCTTCACCCTGACCGCCAATGGCCGCCTGACCCGCAATGAGGCGGTGATCGAGATCCTTGGCGACGATGCCGTGGCCCATGTCGCGGGCGCTGCCTTGGGGGATGGCGATTTTCATCAGGACGACACTGTCTTCGTCACCCATGGGGCCGAACGCGGCGAAAGCCGTCAGGTCTTCAAGAAAGTGCTGCGCAACGGGGCGACGGGCGTCTTTCAGGGCAAGATCCTTGTAAAGCAGGGCGCGCAGAAAACCGATGGCTATCAGATCAGCCAGAGCCTGCTGCTGGATGAGGACAGCCAGTTCCTTGCCAAGCCCGAACTGGAAATCTACGCCGATGACGTGAAATGCAGCCATGGCTCCACCTCGGGCGCGATTGACGAGACGGCGCTGTTCTACCTGCGCTCCCGCGGGCTGCCGGAAAAGGCGGCGCAATCGCTGCTGGTGCTGGCCTTTCTGGCCGAGGCACTGGCCGAGATCGAGGATGAGGCGCTGGCCGAGGATATCCGCGCAAGGCTGGAAAACTGGCTGACGCGGCAAGAAGCCTCTGCCGCGACCATGGACGGCGACGCCCCGGAGGCCCGGGGCTGAATGTCCGTCACCCGCGATATCGTGGCAAGCTGGCGCGGCCCCCGGGCCGTGATGCGGGCGCATCTGGCCCGGCCCCGGTCGGAGCCTTTTGCCTTCACGCTGCTGGTCACCTTCCTGATCGTGGCCTTTGTCGCGCAATGGCCCGCTGCCAGTCGCCAGACGGTGCTGCAACCCGATGTGCCGATGACGCAGCGCCTGCTGGCCGCGGCACTGGCGCTGGCGGCACTGGTGCCCTTCTGGTATCTGCTGGCAGCCATCGGCCATTGGGTGGCGCGGGCCATGGGCGCGGGGGGCGATCATTACCGCGCAAGGCTTGCGCTGTTCTGGGCGCTGGTCACGGTCTCGCCGCTGATGCTGCTGCAGGGGCTGGTCGCGGGCATGATCGGGCCGGGACCGGCGCTGACCTCGGTTTCGGTGCTGGCCGGTCTGGCCTTTCTGACCTTCTGGGTCATCAATCTGAATGAGGCGGGGCGCTGAGCGATGGATTTCACAGTATCAGGCTTGCTCAATCTCGCGCGGGATTCGGTGACGGATCCGCGCGGCGTGGCGCGCAGGATCATGGGGCTGGGCCTGCCCGCGCAGGTGGGCTGGATGGCGCTGGGGCTGATGGCGGTGGCCTCGGCCCTGCTGACGCATCTGAGCCTTGCGCTGTCCCCGCCCGCCGCGCAGGAGTTTTTCGGGGATGCCATGGCAAGCCCTTTGCGCACGGCGGTGCTGCAAGGGCTGGTGATGGTGATATCGGTCCATCTGATCCACCGCATCGGCGCGTTGCGCGGCGGGATCGGGGGGCTGACCGAAACCATCCTGCTGGTGGCCTGGGTGCAGTTCCTGCTGCTTCTGGTGCAGATGGTGCAGATGGCAGCACTGGTGCTGCTGCCGCCGCTGTCGGATCTGCTGGGGCTTCTTGGCCTTGCGCTGTTCTTCTGGCTGCTCAGCAATTTCGTGGCCGAACTGCATGGTTTCCAATCGGTCCCGAAGACCTTTCTGGGCGTTCTGGCGGTGATGGTTCTGGCGGGCTTCGTTCTGGCCATCATTCTGGCCACGCTGTTCGGCGCGCCGGCAACGGGGGTTTGATCCATGTATGACGTGACCAGGATCCGCGCCGATTTCCCGATTCTTGCCCGGCAGGTGAATGGCAAGCCGCTGGTCTATCTGGACAATGGCGCCTCGGCGCAGAAGCCGCAGGCGGTGATCGACGCGGTCACGCAGGGCTATGCGCAGGAATATGCCAATGTCCATCGCGGGTTGCATTATCTGTCGAACCTTGCGACCGACAAATATGAGGCCGTGCGCGGCAAGATCGCGCGCTTTCTGAATGTCCCCTCCGAGGAGGAGATCGTCTTTACCACCGGTACGACCGAGGCGATCAATCTGGTCTCTTACGCCTGGGCCGCGCCGCGCCTGCAGCCGGGCGATGAGATCGTGCTGTCGATCATGGAACATCACGCCAATATCGTGCCCTGGCATTTCCTGCGCGAGCGGCAGGGTGTGGTGCTGAAATGGGTTGATTGCGATGCCAATGGCGATCTGGATCCCAAGGCGGTTCTGGCCGCCATCGGACCGCGCACACGGCTTGTTGCGATCACCCATATGTCGAATGTCACCGGCACCGTCGTCGACATCGACGCGATCTGTGCTGGCGCGCGTGCCAAAGGCGTGCCGGTGCTGGTCGACGGGTCGCAGGCCGCCGTCCATATGCCGGTGGATGTGGCCGCAATGGGCTGCGATTTTTACGCCATCACCGGGCACAAACTTTACGGTCCCAGCGGTTCGGGCGCGATTTTCATCAAGCGCGACCGCATGGCCGAGATGCGCCCCTTTCTGGGCGGCGGCGACATGATCCGCGAGGTTGCACGGGACGCGGTCAGCTATGCCGATCCGCCGATGCGGTTCGAGGCGGGAACGCCCGGCATCGTGCAGCAGATCGGTCTGGGCGTGGCGCTGGATTACCTGACGGATCTGGGGATGGACAACATCGCCGCCCATGAACGCCGCCTGCGCGACTATGCCCGCGACCGTCTGGCCGGGCTCAACTGGCTGTCGGTGCAGGGCAATTCGGCAGGCAAGGGCGCGATCTTCAGCTTCACGCTGGAGGGGGCGGCCCATGCCCATGACATTTCCACAGTGCTGGACAAGCGCGGGATTGCCGTGCGGGCGGGCACGCATTGCGCCATGCCGCTGCTGACCCATCTGGGCGTGGGGGCGACCTGCCGGGCCTCCTTCGGGCTTTACAATACCGAGGCCGAGGTCGATGCGCTGATTTCCGCGCTTGAACTCTGTCACGATCTTTTCGCCTGAGATCCCGCTTCCGGCCGGGATCCGGGCGCGATTTGGCGTTGCAACCGCGTCCCATCTTCGTTACCTAATCGCGCAGAACGACCGGCGCGGGGCCGGACCCATCCCGCACAGCGCAGAAATGCGATGGTCCCATAGCTCAGCTGGATAGAGCGCTGCCCTCCGAAGGCAGAGGCCGCACGTTCGAATCGTGCTGGGACCGCCATTTCCGCCCCTTCTTTTCCGCTTCCTCCCCGGCATGCTGACCCTGTTCTGTCCACGGCTTTTCGCCGCCGGGTCGATTTTCCCTGGCTTGGGCGTTGACTATCCCGGGCGTTTCATGGACCTAGTATGGCAGTTTGTGATGCACCCCGGCCAGTACCTGCGCCGGGGCAGCAAGGGGGGCGGAATTGGGACGACTTGCAGGAAAGACAGCCTTCGTCACGGCGGCGGGGCAGGGGATCGGGCGCGCATCGGCGCTGGCGCTGGTACGCGAGGGCGCAAAGGTCATTGCGACCGATATCAACCCCGAAACGCTGGCAAGCCTGAAGGCCGAAGCACCGACGATTGAGACGCGGATCTTCAATGTGCGCGATGCCGATGCGGTCAAGGCCATGGCGGATGAGGTCGGCGCGCCCGATATCCTGTTCAACTGCGCGGGCTTTGTCGCCGCAGGCACGATTCTTGACTGTGACGAGGATCAATGGGCCTTTTCGGTCGATCTGAACATGACCGCACTTTACCGCGTGTTGCGCGCCTTCCTGCCGGGCATGATCGACAACGGCGGCGGCTCGATCATCAACATGGCCTCGGTCGCGGGCTCGGTTCTGGCCGCGCCGGGGCGGTTCGTTTATGGCGCCAGCAAGGCGGGCGTGATCGGGATGACCAAATCCGTCGCCGCCGATTTCGTGACCAAGGGCATCCGCTGCAATGCGATCTGCCCGGGCACCGTGGAAAGCCCGTCGCTGGAACAGCGCCTGCGCGATACCGGCGATTATGACGCCGCCCGCGCCGCCTTCATCGCGCGTCAGCCGATGGGGCGCATGGGCAAGGCCGAGGAAATCGCGGCCCTCGTCGTCTATCTCGCCTCCGATGAAAGTGCCTATACGACCGGCGTCGCGCATGTGATCGACGGCGGCTGGGCCAATACCTGAAGAAAGGACATAAGATGAAACTTCTGCGTCACGGCCCGCGCGGCCAGGAAAAGCCAGGAATGCTGGCTGCCGATGGCACGATCCGCGATCTGTCGGCCCATGTCGCCGATATTGGCGGCGATGTGATCTCGGATGCGGGGCTTGCGAAACTGGCCAAGATCGACCCGGCCTCGCTGCCCGAGGTTGCCGCCGGAACCCGTCTGGGCGCCTGTGTCGCGGGCACCGGCAAATTCATCTGCATTGGTCTGAACTATGCCGATCACGCTGCAGAATCCGGCCTTGCCGTGCCGCCCGAACCCGTGGTCTTCATGAAGGCCACCTCGGCGATCTGCGGGCCGAATGACGACATCATCATCCCACGCACGTCCGAGAAAACCGACTGGGAGGTGGAGCTGGCCGTCATCATCGGCAAACATGCCAAATATGTTTCCGAGGCCGATGCGCTGGATTATGTCGCAGGCTATGCGGTGGCCAATGACGTGTCCGAACGCGCTTTTCAGGCCGAGCGCGCAGGCCAGTGGACCAAGGGCAAAAGCTGCGACAATTTCGGTCAGCTTGGCCCCTGGCTGGTGACCCGGGATGAGGTCGCCGATCCGCAGAACCTGTCGATGTGGCTGACCGTCAATGGCGAAAAGGTGCAGAACGGCTCGACCACGACCATGGTCTACGGCGTTGCCCATGTGATCAGCTATCTCAGCCAGTTCATGTCGCTGCATCCGGGCGATGTCATTTCCACCGGCACCCCTCCGGGCGTCGGCATGGGGATGAAACCGCCGCGTTACCTCAAGGCCGGTGATGTCGTGGAACTGGGCGTCGAACGTCTTGGCCAGCAGCGCCAGGACGTGATTGCCGACGCGTGATGGGCCAAGGGGAGGGCAAGGCATGAATATCTATGACCTGAAAGGCCAGGTGGCCGTCATCACCGGCGGTGCGCAGGGGATCGGCCTTGCCGTTGCCGAACGCATGGCCGCCTCGGGCGCCCGCGTCGTGCTGTGGGATCAGGACGGCGCGATGGCCGAGGCTTCGGCGGCGAAGCTGGGCCAGGGCGCGATCGGGATGCAGCTTGACGTGACCGATGCGGCGGCCTGTTCGGCGCTGGCCGAACGGGTGGTTGCGGAATGCGGCCGGATCGACATTCTGGTTGCGTCTGCCGGGGTCGCGGGCGTCAATGCCCATGTCGCCGAATATTCGGTCGAGGAATGGCACCGCGTCATCGCGATCAACCTGCATGGCGTCTTTCATTGCTGCCGCGCCGTGCTGCCGCAGATGATCGCGCAGAAATACGGGCGGATCGTCAATATCGCCTCCATCGCGGGGAAAGAGGGCAATCCGACGGCGGGGGCCTATTCGGCCTCCAAGGCGGGGGTGATCGGGCTGACGAAATCCATCGGCAAGGAAACCGCCGGCATGGATATCGCGGTCAACTGCGTGACGCCCGCCGCCGCCAAGACGCGGATCTTCGACCAGATCACCCAGGCGCATATCGACTTCATGCTGTCGAAAATCCCGCGCGGTCGCTTCCTTGAAGTGGCCGAGGCCGCCTCGATGATCACATGGCTGTGCACGAAGGAAAATTCCTTCACCACCGGCGCGGTCTTTGACCTGTCGGGCGGGCGCGCGACCTACTGACGGCGCAGCCAAGGTTCTGAAATCAAAAAGGGGGCGGTGAAAAACCCGCCCCCTTTTTCTGTCTGAAAATATCCCGGGGGGAGTCGCGGCACGCGACGGGGGGCAGCGCCCCCCGCCTTTCTCCCGTCAGTCCCGCGTTCCGGCAAAACGCTGCGCCCAGTCGGCGCGCTCCTCATCCGTGATCTTGCGGAACAGAACCTCGGGCACGGTGAAGGCATGGCCCACCGGCAGCGCGGTCAGGGCCGATGCCAGATCGCCGGGCCAGGACCAGTCCTGCGTTCCCATCCCCTCCATCATCGACGCTGCGGCATCGGGAATGAACGGGGCCGAAATCACCGCATAGACCCGGATCAGGTTCAGCGCGAGGCGGATCTGGGCTGCGGCCTGCGCGGGGTCGGTCTTGACCACCGTCCAGGGGGCCGCCGATTGCAGATATTCGTTGCCCGCAACCCAAAGCGCGCGCAATTCAGCCGCGGCCTTGCGCACCTCCATTGCCTCCATCAGCGCCTCATAGCTGCGCAACCGGCCCTCAAGCTCTGCAATCAGCGCCTCTTCCGCCGGTCCCCATGCGCCGCCCTCGGGCACGGTTTCCCCGAATTTGGAACGGCAGAATTTCGTCACACGGCTGACCAGATTGCCCAGAACATCGGCCAGATCCTTGTTCACCGAGCCCTGGAAATTCTCCCATGTGAATTCCGCGTCAGAGGATTCCGGCGCATGGGACAACAGCCACCAGCGCCAGTAATCGGGCGGCAGAAGGCTCAGCGCCTGATCCATGAACACCCCGCGCCCGCGTGAGGTGGAAAACTGGCCACCATCATAGTTCAGGTAATTGAAGGACTTGATGTAATCGACCAGTTTCCACGGCTGTTCCGATCCCAGGATCGTGGCCGGGAAGGACAGGGTGTGGAAGGGCACATTGTCCTTGCCCATGAACTGCGTATAGGTCACGTCCTGGGCGCCCTCGTCGGTCCGCCACCAGCGCGCCCAGTCGCCGCCCGTCGCATCCGCCCATTCCTGTGTTGCGGCGATATATTCGATGGGCGCATCGAACCAGACATAGAAGACCTTGCCCTCCATCCCCTGCCATGGCGCGCCCTCGAACTGCACCGGAACGCCCCATTGCAGATCGCGGGTGATGCCGCGGTCCTGCAACCCGTCCCCGTCATTCAGCCATTTCTTCGCGATGGAGGTGGTCAGCAGCGGCCAGCCGGTCTTGCTGTCGATCCAGTCGGCCAGCTTTTCCTTCATGGCCGACTGGCGCAGATACAGGTGTTTCGTCTCACGCAGTTCCAGATCGGTGGATCCGGAAATCACCGAACGCGGCTCGATCAGATCGGTCGGGTCCAACTGCTTGGTGCAATTGTCGCATTGATCGCCGCGCGCCGAGGTATAGCCGCAATTCGGGCAGGTCCCCTCGATATAGCGGTCCGGCAGAAAACGGCCATCGGCGCGGGAATACATCTGCTTTTCGGTGACCTCGCGGATCAGCCCGATTTCGGCCAGCCGCGCCGCAAAGGCTTGGGTCAGCGCATGGTTCTGCGGGCTGGAGGAGCGCCCGAAATGGTCAAAGGACAGCCGGAAACCGCGCGCAATCTCGGCCTGAACCGCATGCATTTCGGCGCAATAATCCGCAACCGGCTTGCCTGCCTTGGCGGCGGCCAGTTCGGCGGGCGTGCCATGTTCATCCGTGGCGCAGATGAACATCACCTCATGCCCCCGCGCACGCAGGTAGCGGGCATAAAGATCTGCCGGCAGCTGGCTGCCGACAAGATTGCCCAGATGCTTGATCCCGTTGATATAAGGGATGGCGGAAGTGATAAGATGTCTGGCCATGTCGCGCCCTTCGCAAAGGTTCCGGCCCGCTCTTTAGCGCATGGTTGGCCTGAGGGCCAGAAGCGGCTTGACCGCGCCGGGGCGGCACGATCCTGTCAGCGCTCGTCATCCTTGCGGCGGTCACGCCCGCGTCCCAGCAGCCGCCCGATCAGGAAAGATGTGCGCGGCTCATAGGTATAGGCGGTTTTTGAATCCGGGGCAGGGCGGGCCCGCATCCGCGCGATGCCGAAGCCGATCAGCGCCAGATTGGACAGCGCGATCATCAGGAACATCGCCGAGGGACCGAAATGCTCGATCCCCAGCGAGGCGACCCAGGGGCTGGCAATTGCGCCGACCGCATAAAGAAACATCAGGGCCGCCGAAAGCTCGACCCTTTCGCGGGTTTCGGCAAAATCATGGGCATGGGCGGTGGCGACGGAATAAAGCGGCAGGGTGGCAAAGCCGAACAGGGCGGCCGCAGTAAAGACCGCGACCGTTCCGCCCCCCGCCAGCAACACGGTTGCGGCACAGGCAATGGCGCTGCCGACCGAAAGCCCGATCAGCACGCCGCGCCGGTCATATTTGTCGGCGATCCAGCCCACCGGCACCTGTGCCAGTGCGCCCCCCAGCACATAGGCCGCCAGAAACAGCGCGATCTGTTCGGCGCGCAAGCCCACCTCGATCCCGTAGACCGGGCCGACCATGCGGAAGGCCGCCCCCGTGACGCCCGAAACCACCACCGCCGCCGCCGCCAGCGGTGACCGCTGCCAGGCCAGCGAAGGGCGCAGGCGCGGTGCTTCGGGTGTTTCGGGCGGTGCGGTTTTCGTCAGGGTCAGCGGAAACAGCGCCGCACAGCACAATAGCGCCAGCAGGTTGTAGGAGACATATGAGGCAGGCTCCAGCACCCCGATCATCAGCTGCGCGCCAAGGCTGCCGCCAATATCGACCACCCGGTAGACCCCCATCGCCCGGCCCCGGGTCGCATTGGTGACCTTGGCCTGCAACCAGGCCTCGATGATCGTATAGCAGCCCGCGATGCACAGGCCTGACGCCACGCGCATCAAGGCCCAGGCATGGGCGTCGATTACCAGCATATGCGCCAGAATCCCGATCGTGCCGCAGGCGACAAAAGCCGCGAAGGCGCGGGAATGGCCGACCTCGCCCATCAGACGCGGCGCCCACCAGCAGCCGATGAAGAAGCCGAAGAAATGCGCCGAGCCCAGAATCCCGATTTCCGACGTGGAAAAGCCAAGCGCCGCGCCCGAAATCGCATCCAGCGGTGCCACCCCGCCCGATCCCAGTTGCAGCAGGATCACCGACAGGAAGAGGGCAGCGAATGAGATGAGAAGGCGCATTCCGGCAGAGGCTTTCGCAGATCGGAGCGGGGTCTGGGGTCGGATGTCCGGGCCGTCAGTCTGACCGGGGCGCGGTGCGGCCATCCTGTCGCGGTGACGCGGCGGCGTCCAGCCTTGATCTGCCCTGCCGGCGCGCAATCGGCACCGCGCGCTTTTCGGTCCGGCGCGCGGTCTCTTGCCCTTGTTTCCGTCCCGGCGGCACGGCTATTCTGCGCCGCGATCCCTGCGGCCACGGCCCGTCGGGGCGGCGAGGGTCTGCAGGAACGGGACAGGAATGGCGCGCGGTTGGGTAATACGGGGGGCGGTTGCGGGGACGGGGCTGGGTCTGGCGGTCGCGGTCGGGGTGCTCTGGTCCGGATGGCTGTTCACCGGGGATGCAATGTCGCCCGCCACGCAGCGGCCAGACCCGTCAGCCGGGATGATGCCCCTGCCCGCTGCCTTGCCCGCATCGGTGATTTCGGTGCTTGAAGCCGATCTGACAACGGTCAGGGCGGGCCTTGCCACCGCGCCCGAGGCGGAGAGGGCCGCATTTCTGCGCCGTCAGGACCGGCTGTTACGCATGCTGTCGCGTCCGGCTGAGTCACAGTCGGAAACCGCCGCCTTGCAGGCCGCGATGACAGAGGCGCTGACCGGATACGGTCTGATGCCGCAGGGTGAGGTTCTGGAGCGGTTTGCCGCAGGCGATCCCACAGCACTGCGCCCCGCCCTTGTTCAGGCCCGGACCGAGGCCGAGGCCGCGCTGCGGCAGGCGGCACGGACGGCCCATGCCTTTGGCCTTCTGGCGCTGCGGGACGGCGATGTCACGGCGGCCTCGGGCTTTCTGATCCGCGCGGCGGAACTCGATGCCCGCACCGACCATCTGCGCGAGGCCGAAGAGGCGGCAAGGTCGGCGGGCAATCTGGCGGCGGCGCTGGCCCTGGGGCCGCGCCTTCTGGCGGCGGTCGAGGCTGAACAGGGCGCGCAAAGCCCCGAATTTGCAGCGGCCCAGGCGCAGGTGGCCCAGACCCTTCTGGCCACTGATCGCCGGGATGAGGCGGCGGCATTGCTGCGCAAGGCGCTGGCAACCGCAGAGGCGGCGGGCGCGGGTGAGGGGGCGGCGCAGGCGCATCGGCTCAACCTGCTGGCGACGCTTCTGCATGCGGGCGGGCAGCATGATGAGGCCGAGGCGTTTTATCGTC
Source organism: Szabonella alba (assembly GCF_016765775.1). Lineage (GTDB taxonomy): Bacteria > Pseudomonadota > Alphaproteobacteria > Rhodobacterales > Rhodobacteraceae > Szabonella > Szabonella alba. Next base: position 845,738 of record NZ_JAESVN010000001.1, read on the forward strand.
GCGCGTTGGATCTGGACCGGAAGGGCATGACCGGTGAGGCCGGAGCGGATCACATGGACGAGGGCGGGACGGTGGCGGCCTCCATCGTCGCGGGCGCGGACCCGGTTGCCGAAACGCGCGTCGCGGCGCAGGGCCCTGCCGCAGATCTGATGGGGGCGGCACGGGGGCTGGATCTTTCCGCCCGTTCGGCGCCGCAGGGCTTCGGGCCGGATCAGGATGCCGCTGCCGTGCTGGTGCGTTTCGGCAATCTGGCAACACTTCTGGCCGCGACGGGTCGCGCCGATGCGGCGCTGGCCCTGCGGGCCGAGGCGTCAGCACTGGCGCGGACAGGCCTGCGCCCCGACCATCCCGACCTTGCCGCCCATCTGGCCGCCGAGGCCGATCTGCGCCGGGGGGCGGGGCAGGGGGCACAGGCGGTGGCGCTGTATCTTGAGGCGGCAACTGCGCTGCGGGCGGCTTTGGGCACAGCGCATCCCGACCTGACGAACGGGCTGGATGCGCTGGCCGGGGCGTTGCGGGCTTCGGGCGGTCTGGCCGAGGCCGAGGCACTTTACCGTGAAGTGCTGGAGCGCCGCGCGGCCACGGCCGGGCCTGCCCATGCCGATTACGGGCGGGCGCTTAACAATCTGGGGCTGGTGCTGCGCGATGCGGGGCGTCGGCAGGAGGCTGGCGAGAGTTTCCGGCAGGCCATCGCGGTGCTGACCACAGCGCTTGGTCCCGATCATGCCAATATCGGCACCGTGCGCGCCAATCTGGCCGGGTTGCAGCCCTGAAAGGGGCAGGACAGCCGCCCCCTGAGAGGTCTTCAGAGTTGCCAGCGCAATTCCGTTGTGGGCAGGGGTAGCCGCCAGTCCCGGGGCGGGGCGCTGCGCGCGCGCAGCCGCGACAGCAGCCAGCCCTCGGGCCGGTACTCCATCCACCAGCGGCTTTCGACCCCCGGAGCGCCGCCCTTGTCGGGCAAAAGCAGCAGCCCCAGCGGGGCCGACGCCATCCCGCGCCGCGCCATTCCGGCCTCGGCGGCCAGATGCAGGCGGCGCACCGGCGTCAGTTGCGGCGGCTCTGCCAGTTCGGCCACCACCAAGGGCACCGCACCGCTGCGCAGCGCCTCTTCCATCGTCCACAGGATATCCGGCGCCCGGGGCGCCTCGACAAGGATCAGCGCCCCGGGGTCGATGAACCCCGCCACCCCGCCGGGATAAAGCCGCCCCGGCAGCCAGCCCGGAACGATCCACAGCACCGAAGCCGAAGGCGGGGCCGGGGAAGATGCCGGGAATGCGCCCTTGCGGGGGGCGGGGGCAAAAGAGGTGGCCCCCCCGGGGGGCGGCTCGGCAAACCAGTCCGGGGGCGTGCCGTCCGCCGGATGGGCAGGGGTGGCCTGCAGATCCCGCCCGTCCATCGGGCCGGACGGCATGGCGCGCGTGGCAGGCGGGCCGTCGGGGCCAGATCCGCGCAACGCCCCTGCCTGCATCAGCAAAAGTGCCAGAACCCGCCGGGCCGGGCCGCAGAATTCATGCACCCGGCCCCGCAAAAGATCGGCCTCCACCCCGTATTGCGGGGGCAGCAGGGGCTGGGCCACCCGTTCGGGCCCGCGCCGCAGCGCCTTGTGCAGATCCTCGACGAACATGGCGCGATCCTGCCATGTTCACTTTATGTTCTCAAGCCCTTCGCTTGCGGAACCTTGCGAATGATGCAACCTTGCGCCCGCGTCCGGCCGGTTTCCGGCAGGCCGCCCAACCGGCCCGAAAGGCCACGCTTGCATGGAAAGGACCGCGGATGCGTCAGATCCCGCTTGGAAAAACCGGATTGACGGTCTCGGAGCTTTGCCTTGGCACGATGACATGGGGCAGCCAGAACACCGAGGCCGAAGCCCATGGCCAGATCGCCATGGCGCTGGAGGCCGGGGTGAATTTCTGGGACACGGCCGAGATGTATCCGACCAATCCGGTCCGCCCCGAAACCATCGGCGGCACCGAGACGATCATCGGCAACTGGTTCGCGAAGGCCGGCGGACGCGACCGGGTGGTGCTGGCCACCAAGATCACCGGCAAGGGCAAACTTGTGCGCCCCGATCAGCCGGTGACGGCCAGCAGCCTGCGTGCGGCGGTTGACGGCTCGCTGACGCGGCTGCAGACCGATTACATCGACCTGTATCAGATCCACTGGCCCAATCGCGGGTCGTATCATTTCCGTCAGATCTGGGGCTTTCAGCCCAAGACCGACCGGGCAGGCACGCTGGCCAATATGGCCGAAGTGCTGGCCGAGGCGGGTAAACTGATTGCCGAAGGCAAGATCCGCGCCATTGGCCTGTCGAATGAATCGGTCTGGGGCGCGGCCAACTGGATGCGTCTGGCCGAGGCGACGGGCCTGCCGCGCATGGCGACCGTGCAGAATGAATATTCCCTGCTCTGCCGCCAGTTCGACAGCGACTGGGCCGAGTTTGCCGCGATGGAGGAGATGCCGCTTCTGGCCTATTCCCCGCTGGGCGCAGGGCTTTTGTCGGGGAAATACGCAGGCGGTGTCATCCCTGACGGCACACGCCGGGTGCCGACGCCCGAACTGGGCGGGCGCGTGACGCCGCAGGTCTTTGAGGCGGTTGCGGCCTATATGGGCGTTGCAGCAAGGCACGGGCTGGATCCCTGCCAGATGGCGCTGGCCTTCGTGCTGGACCGGCCCTTTCCCTGCATCCCGATCATCGGGGCGACAAATCCGGGCCAGTTGCGCGCCAATCTGGGGGCGGTGGACCTTACATTGTCCGATGAGGTCAAGGCCGAGATCGCAGCGACCCACCGCGCCTTTCCGGCGCCGTATTGACCATGGCGGCGGGCGGGGCGGCCATGCTGCGCGGCGGGCGGGGGGCGCGTCTGCTTCCGGCGCTGGCGCTGCTGCTGGCCCTCGGGGCTTGCCTGCCCATGGGCGGGTCCGATCCCGCCCCGCCGATCACGGGGCCAGAGGTGGAAACCTCAACCCTGCCGCCGATGGGCGATGCGGGCGGCCTGACTGCCTCTGAGGTCACGCCGAGCAGGACCGAAGCGGTCTCGGCCGAAACCACCGCTTCTGAGACCGCTGCCGCCGATGCCATGGCGACTGCACCCGACGATGCAGAAATCACCCCGGCCGAACCGGCCCCCGCCGCCGAGGCGCCCGCGCCGGTGGTCAAATCCGCCGCGCATATCGCCTGCGAGGCGGATCGTGGACGCTATGTGCGCGTCGGATCGGGTTCGGTGATGGCCTGTCAGCGCCTGACGCGCGATGCCGGAGAATCCTGCAGCGTCAAATCCGATTGTCAGGGCGAATGTCTGGCCCGGTCCCGAACCTGCGCGCCGCTGACCCCGCTTTTCGGGTGCAATGAGATCTTACAGGATGACGGACGGCGGGTTTCCCTATGTATCGACTGATTGCCCTTGCCTTGCTGCTGTCGGCCTGTGGCGGGGCGCAGACGGTTCCGGGCTATCGCAAGCCCGGCACGGATATCTGGTCCAATGCCGTGCTGGAGGTGCCGCGCCTTGCCGGGGACTGGCGGCAGGCGGCGGATTTTGCGCCGCCGGGCGCGTCCTGCGCCGCCGGAGGGTTGACGATCCGCCCGGTTGCGGCGGGCGGGCTGGAGGTTTCCGGGCGGCTGTGCCTTGGCGGGCAGGCGCGTGCAATATCGGGGCAATTGGCCGCCTCGGGTCCGGGGCGGTTTAGGCCTTCCGGGCCGGGCTTTGCCGGGGCCGATGCCGAATGGTGGGTGCTCTGGGCCGATACCGGTTATCGGTCGCTGGTGATCGGCACGCCCTCGGGGGCTTTCGGTTTCGCGCTGGACCGGGAGGGCGCGCTGCCTGCCGACCGCCGGGCCGCCGCACGTGAGATCCTTGACTGGAACGGCTATGACGTGACCCGCGCGGTTTTCGTGGACTAGCGGACGGGTGGGAAGCGCGTCGCAACCCTCTGTAACCTAGAAAGAAAGCCGAGTTGCCTCGGCGGGTGCTTCGCCCCCGCCCGGGCAGGCGCTGTCCTCTGTTATTCTGCTTGGCAGGTGGTCCCGTTGCAACGCTTGCGCTTTGGGCGGGGAAAAGCGGTGCTTTTCCTTATCCGCCCGAAACTGCCGTAGCGGCCGCGCGGAATATCCTTTCCAACCGGATAGACCCGCCCCGCACCACTTACCCCCCTCAAATCACCCCGTCCCGCAGCTCGCGCAGATGGCCCGCCACGTCCCGCGCGCCAAAGGCGGCCTCACGCAGCAGCCAGTCGAAATGCCGGGTGATCGTTTCCACCCGCCCGGAATCGCGGAAGGCGATGTAATGGCGGCCCAAATACAGCACCGCCAACAGCGGCCCGAACACCGTGACCGGGGCCGAAAACACCCGTCTTGCGTCGAAAAGATAGATCCGCAGCGACGGGTAAAGCTGATCGCAAAGCCCGATCATGTGGTCCAGCTGCGCGCGCCGCAGATCCGCCCCCAAGCCGGCGTAATAGCCCGTTCCGGCGGCAAAGGCCGTGACCTCATGAAGGGGCAGGGCGATTTCATAATCCGACCGCGCCGCCCGCATCCAGTCCAGCCGGTCCTCTGACGCGCCGATGGCCTGCGCCGTGGTCCGGCCCAGATGCGGGTCATATTCCCATTCCAGCATCGCCCGGGTCTTGAGCATATCGGGAAGCGTCGCGGGAACATGGCGGATCTTGTAGCCTGCGGCCTCGCGATGCCAGTTGAAGATCTGTTCATCCACCAGCGCGCGCGGTGCCTCGGTCATGGTCATTGAGGCCGCCAGCAGATCGGCACCGCTCTGCGGTTGCTCGCTCAGCCCCAGCAGCCAGTCTGCACTGACCGAAAGCGCCAGCGCCGCCTCGGCCACGGCCTGCGCATTGGGCAGGCGCGTGCTGTTCGGCGCCAGAAGTTGCGAGATGGTCGAACGGTCCACCCCCACGGCCCGGGCAAGGGCGGCCTGCGACATCGCCTGATCGGCCATGGCGGCGGCAAGGCGGCTGCGGAACAGCGTGGCGCGGTCGCGTCTGTCGTGAATTGTCTGCATTGGTTATCTAAATCACCAAAGTTACGAAAAACTTGCGCATATACAGTCTACCGCAACATTACATTGCCCGCTATCCCCAAGACAACCCGGAGACAGTTTTGGACACAGCCCGCAGAACCCTTGTAAAAGCCCTTGTCTGGCAAGCTCTTGGCCTGTTGGTCATGGCGCTTGTGGGATGGGGCTTCACCGGATCGGTGGCCCTTGCCGGGGGCATGGCACTGGCGAATATGGCCATCGGCTTTGCCTCATACTTCCTGCATGAACGGATCTGGGCGCGGATCGGCTGGGGCCGGATGCCGCAGGGCGAAAGGCGTGGCGCATGAGCCTGCGGAACGCCCGGGCGCGGTCCATGGTCGAATGGCCGACGCTGGCGCTGTTTGCCGCGACGCTGATCCTCTGGGCTCTGGCGACATCATCGCTTTACACGTTTTCACCACTGGCAGGCATCCTGCTTGCCGGAATCGCGATTGCACAATTCTCCTCGCTTCAGCATGAGGCGCTGCACGGCCATCCGTTCCGCTCGGCCAGACTGAACGAGGTGATCGCCACGCCCGGCCTGTCGTTGACCGTGCCATACGGGCGCTTTCGCGAAACCCATCTGGCCCATCACCATGATCCGGTGCTGACCGATCCCTATGACGATCCCGAAAGCAATTATCTCGATCCGGCGGTCTGGGCGCGGATGCCTGCCGGACTGCGTGCGCTGATGCGGGTCAACAACACGCTGCTGGGACGGGTGGTGATCGGGCCGATGATCGGCAATGCGATCTGGTTGATGGGGGAGGCGCGGCTGCTTTGGGCCGATGCGCCGGGCGTCCGGCGCGACTGGGGGCGGCATCTGCTGGGTCTGGTGCCGGTTCTGGGCTGGCTCTGGCTGGCGGCGATGCCGTGGTGGGCCTATCTGCTGGCGGTCTGGCTGGGCCATGGGCTGCTGAAGATCCGCACCTTCCTTGAACATCGCGCGCATGACGCCGCCCGTGCCCGCACGGTCATCATCGAGGATCGCGGCCCGTTGGCGCTGCTGTTTCTGAACAACAATTTCCATGCGGTGCATCACATGCATCCGCAGGTGGCCTGGTATCATCTGCCGGCACTTTATGCCGCGAACCGCGCCCATTACCTCAGCCGGAACGAAGGCTATGCCTATCGCAGCTATGCGCAGGTATTCCGCAGCCATTTCCTGCGCGCCAAGGATCCTGTTCCGCATCCTCTGTATGTCCCGCCCTCTGATGCACCACCCGCAGGGCCGCAGGGCTGAAACCGGGTGACGGGCACCGCTTGCCGGGGCCTGCGCGCCATGCCATGCAGACGCCATGGAACTTTGGGTCATCGCCACCTTTCTGGCTGCCGCCGTGCAGACGCTGCGCTTTTCGCTGCAAAAGCGGCTGAAAGGGCTTGGCCTTTCGACCGGGGGGGCGACGTTTTCGCGCTTTCTGTTCGCAGTGCCGCTGGCGGCGGGGGGGGCCTTGCTGCTGGCGCAGACGGGCGGTCATGCGATTGCCCTGCCGGGGCCGGTTTTCTGGGCCTATGCCATGTCGGGCGGCGTGGCGCAGATCATCGCGACCTTCTGCACCGTGGCGCTGTTTTCCGAACGCAGCTTTGCCGTCGGCATCGCCTTCACCAAGACCGAGACGATACAGGTCGCGGTGTTTTCCGCGCTCTTGCTGGGCGAGGCGGTCAGCCCTGCCGGGGCGTTGGCCATCGTGATCGGCTTTGCCGGGGTGATCCTGCTGTCGCGCCCGCCGGGGGGCTGGCGGCAGGGGCGGGTCTTCAACCGTGCCACGGTTCTGGGGCTGCTGGCGGGCGGGTTCTTTGGCCTGTCGGCCATCGGTTATCGCGGTGCAACGCTGGAGATCGACAGCGTGGACGCGCTCTATCGTGCCGCCGCAGCACTGGCCTGCGTGACGGCCTTCCAGACCGTTGCCATGGCGCTGTGGCTGCTGTGGCGGGAACCGGGGGAGTTGGGCCGCGTGTTGCGGGCGTGGCGCGCAACCCTGCCTGTCGGGGTGACGGGTGTGGCCGGATCCTATGGCTGGTTCATCGCCTTTGCGCTGCAGAACGCGGCCTATGTTCGGGCGGTGGGGCAGGTGGAACTGATCTTCTCGATCCTCGCCTCGATGCTGTTTTTCCGCGAGGTGCCGACCCGGCGAGAGGTGGCGGGCATGGCGCTGCTGGGGATCTCGATCCTGCTGATCGTGCTGTCGCGTTAGGTTGCGCGGACATCACTCCAAGCGGCGGAACCGGGGCCGGTCGCCGGAATTGTCGAAAAACGGCACGCCCGCCGGGTCTGGCCCGCAGTCCAGCATTGCCTTGGCCTCGGACAGCACAACCTCGGTGATGAAAGGCAGATCCAGCCGCCGCGCCTCGGCCAGTGCCACCCAGTGCAGATGCGAGAGTTCATCCGAGGCGGCCCTGAAATCATTCAGATCGCCCGCAATCCCGGCGGCATCGGCCAGAAAGAACCGCGCATCAAAGCGGCGCGGGCGGCCCGGTGGCGTGATCGCGCGGAACAGGAACCGCAGCCCCGAGGCCGCAGGGCAAAGGCCGCGTTCGGCAAAGGCGCGCCAGTCTTCGCCCCGGTCGGCGGGGGGCTGTGTCCAGTTTCCGGGCTGGCCAAGGGCAAGGCCTGTCTCCTCCCACAATTCGCGGATCGCAGCGGCGGCCAGCGTCTCCGGTCGCCGGGGGCTTTCGATGCCTAGACGGCGGGCGCAAAGCCTCGGCAGGCTGCCGCCAAGGCGCACATGATCGTCGGCAGGATCGACCGCGCCGCCGGGAAAGACGAATTTCGACGGCATGAAGGCCGCGCCTGCGCCGCGCTGACCCATCAGGATCTCGACACCGCTCGCCGCCACCCTGCGCCACAGCACGATCGTCGCGGCATCGCGGATCGCGGGCGGCGCTGCCGGTTCAGCCACGCTGTGCGAATCCGTGCATCCGCCGCGACCATTGCATCGCCACGACCATACCTTTCAGCCGGGGCAGCAGGAACAGCGACAGCGCAACCGTGCCGATGGTGAAGATCGTCGCCAGCACCATCGGATCCGGGCGGAATTTCACGAAGACCCACAGGATCAGCGGGGCAAGGATATGCCCGACGATCAGGATGGTCAGATAGGCGGGCCCGTCATCGGCGCGGTGATGGTGCAGTTCCTCACCACAAACCGGGCAGGCATCGCGCACGGTCAGATAGCCGCGCAGCATCGGCCCGGATCCGCAGGCCGGGCAACGGCAGCGCCAGCCGCGCCGCAGCGCCGCACTCACCTGCCGTTCCTCAGGCTCGGGCGTGTCGAAGGTCATGCTTTGGTCGGTCATGATGGGCCATCCCGTCAGGGTGATGATTGAACCCTATCTACGCCTCCTTGTCCCGAAAGGGGAGGGGGTGCGGCCTGCCCGCGTCGCCATGTCGCAAAACCCGTATCGCAAGATCCGCAGCGCAAAAAATCGCAGGCCCCGCGACGGAAATACCCGCCGCCTGCGTGTGAAGGGCATGAGGATGACGAAACAACGTCAGCCCGAGCATGAAGAACAGGAGAACGCAATGAAACGCAACGCAGCCCTGACAAGCCTTTTCGCCGTGGCCGCGATGGTTGGCGCCACGCTGTCCACGACTGTCGAGGCGCAGTCGCGCGGCCCCGGAATGGGCGCGATGGCAGGCGGCTTCGATTTTGCAGCTGCCGATGCCGATAGCGACGGCAAGGTGACGGCCGAGGAATTGCAAAGCTGGCGGGCGGCCCGTGCGGCGGCACTGGACGCCGATGGCGACGGGCGCATCAGCGCGGACGAACTGGTTGCCGCGCAGATGCGCGCCGCCGAAGCCCGCGCCACGGCCCGCGCCGAGCGCATGATCGCGCGGTTTGACACCGATGGTGACGGGCTGATCACGGCGGCGGAACTGCTGGCAGGCGGCGACCGGCTGGCCGCGATGTTCGATCGGATCGACCGGGATGAGGACGGGGCGCTGACCGAAGAGGATCTGCAGAAGATGCAGCATCGCATGATGCAGCGTCATGACCGGGCACGGGGCGAACACCGCGCCCGCGCGCATCGTGAGGGCGGGCATCGCGAAAAGGGTGCGCATCATCGCGGCTGGGACAAGCGGGGTGACCGGGCCGAGCGCGCAGGCGCAGCCGATGAGGCCGCCCCCGCCACGGCCCCCGAGGCCGAAAATGGCGCCACCGAAGACTGAACTGCGGACTGAACGGTGAAAACCGGTCAGGCAGAACCGGTCGGGCAAGACTGGTCGGGCAGGACTGAACGGGGGATATCCCCCCTGCCGTCCGGAGGGACAGGCCCCTTCGGACGGCGGCCTTGACAGAGTCTTCTGGGGCCTCGCGAAAGGGGAAACCATGACGCGGGGTCGCGGAAAGTCAGGGTTGCAAGGCGGGCGCGGTGCTATGGCGCGCTCTGGAATGACGGGCACAAAGCCTGTATCGCCGACAGGATGACGATGGCGCTGGACGATACATCCGATCTGCCCGACGAGGCGCTGCTGGTGCTTTACGCCAATGGCGATCCTGCCGCTGCGCGGGCGCTGACCCTTCGGCTGGTGCCGCGTCTGATGGCATATGCCACGCGGATGCTGGGCGGCGACCGGGCCGAGGCCGAGGATATCGCGCAGGAAGCCATGCTGCGGCTTTGGCGTATCGCGCCTGACTGGCGCAGCGGTGAGGCGCAGGTGTCCACCTGGGCTTACCGGGTGGCGGGCAATCTGTGCACCGACCGGCTGCGCGCCCGCCGCCTGCGCCGCCCGGTCACGCTGGAGGATGCGCCCGAATTGTTGTCGGACGCGGCGGATGTGGAAACGGAAATGATGCAGACCGACCGGCATCGGGCGCTGACTGCGGCGCTGGCGGAACTGCCCGAACGGCAGCGGCAGGCCGTGGTGCTGCGGCATATCGAGGGGCTGGCCAATCCCGAGATCGCCGTGGTGATGGAAATCGGCGTCGAGGCGGTCGAAAGCCTGACCGCAAGGGGCAAGCGCGGATTGGCAGCACTTCTGGCCGGGCGCAGGCCCGAACTTGGCTATGGCGAAGGAGACTGAGATGGACGAGCGCGACCTTGACGATCTGTTGCACGAGGCCCGGACCGCGCCGCGCCCTGCGGCCCCCGCCGCGCTGACCGACCGGGTTCTGGCCGCAGCTTTGGCCGAGCAGGAGGCGCGGCACCCGGCCCGCCGGTCAGTGGCTGCGCGCCCTGACATGGCGCAGCGCGGATCCCTTGCCGGGATCTGGCAGGCCATGCTGGGGGCCATCGGCGGCGGGCGGGCGCTGGCGGGGCTGTCGACGGCGGCGCTGGCCGGGCTCTGGCTGGGTCTTGCCGCCCCGGCCCCGGTGGCCGCCCTGACCGAAAGCGTGTGGCCCGCACAGTCGCAGCTGGACCTTGTGGAATTGCTGCCCGATGATATCGACTTTCTGGAGGAGGGCTGAGCCATGGCTGAAAACCGGCAACCGGGAACAGACAACCAGCCCTTGCCATCCGATCCGCCCGGCCGCCCGGGGAAGTGGCTGAAAACCGTTCTGGTCCTGTCGCTTGCGCTTAATCTGGGGGTGGCGGGGCTGGTGCTGGGCAACCATCTGAAAGGGCGGGGCGAGGGGCCGCGCCCGCATTCGGTGCGCGATCTGGGCTTTGGGTTCTTCGGTCCTGCCCTGACCGAGGAAGATCACCATGCCCTGCGCGCGGCCTTTGTCGAACGCGCGCCCGATCTGCGGGAAGCCAGAGCCGCGATGCGCGAGGATCTGACGGCGGTTCTGGCCGCGATCCGGGCCGAGCCATTCGATGTCGACGGGTTTGAGGCCGCGCTGTCGCGCAGTTCCGCCCGCTCGATGGAGCGGCGTGCGCTGGGGGAGGCGCTGATCCGGGATCATCTGGCGGGGCTGGACGCCGCCGCGCGGGCGCAATTCGCCGAACGTTTGGAAGACGGCCTGCGCCGCCGCGCCGAGGCGCGGGAAAAGCGGCGCGAGGGCAGGCCCGATGATGAACCGGCAGGGCAGGAGGACGGTCCGCCCTCCCGGCCCTGAAGGAGCAGCGCCCGCACCCGTTGCGATGAGTCTATCTCAGCGCCTGCCGGACCCGTTCCAGCGCGATTTCCGGCGGGCTTTGATAGGAGATGTTCGTGACGAACCGGCCTCGCGCATCGAAGGCCAGCACTGATGACGAATGGTCCATCGTGTAATCGTCGCCCTCCAACGGCACCTTGCGCGCAAAGACGCGGAAGGCGCCCTGCGCTTTCAGGCTTTCCGCCTCGGACCCGGTGACCCCCACCGCCCCGGGCAGCCAGCCGATATATTCAGCCAGCACTTCGGGCGTATCGCGTTCGGGGTCGACGCTGATCATGAAGATACGCAGATCGCGCGCCTCATCCCCCAATGTCTCCTGCCAGAGACCGATATCGCCCAGGGTGGTCGGGCAGACATCGGGGCAATGGGTGAAGCCGAAGAACACCAGCGAAGGCGCGCCCTGCAGGCTGTCCTGCGTGAAGGGCTGGCCGTCGGTCGTGACCAGCCGGTAATCGCCGCGCCCGAAATCATCGGGCGTCAGCGTCTGCTGCGCCCGGTCCCCCATCAGAACCCAGCCCGCCCCGGCAATTCCGGCCGAAACCACGGCCAGCGCGCCGATCAATGCGACCCCGCGCAGCAGGGTCATCCCTGACCCTCCAGAAAGCGGCGCAGCTTGGCCGTGACCTGTTCGGGATCTTCCTGATAGGTGAAGATCTGGTTGTATCGGCCCTGATCGTCGAACAGCATCACATAGGCGCTGTGATCCATCGTATAGCTGCCGCCCTCCAGCGGCACGCGGCGCGCGAAGATGCGGAAGGATTGCAGCGCCTTTTCCAGTTCCGCAGCCTCCCCCGTCACCCCGGTCGCGCCCGGCAGCCATGAGACGTAATCGCGCAGCACCTCGGGCGTGTCGCGCTCGGGATCCACGGTGACCAGCCAGACCTTCAGATCCCCGGCCAGCGGACCGAGTGTGTCCTTCCACCCCAGAATCTCTCCCAAAGTGGTGGGGCAGACATCGGGGCAATGCGTGAAGCCGAAAAACACCAGTGAGGGTTGCCCTGTCAGGCTGCTTTCCGTGAAGGGCTGGCCTTCGGTCGTGACCAGCCGGTATTCGCCCTGTCCCAGCGTATCGGTCAGTTGCGCCTCGGGTTGTGGAGGGGTGCGGCCCGGCATGAACAGCCATGTCGCGCCAAGGCCCGCGATCAGCACCAGCCCCCAGAGAACGAAGCGGAGCCTGCGGAGGGAGGGTTTTTGTGCCATATTAATGTCCTGCCTTCCCGCCTTTGGCCGCGCCGGTGTCAGTGCCGCCTGTCGCGTCGTCGTGGCCGTGATTATGGCCGTGAGAATGCTCATGACCTGACGCGGCCCCCTCTGCCGTCTCCGGCGCGCTGCGGGCGTTCAGCGCCACGATGTCGAAAACGACCGTCGCCTCGCCGGCCTGCTCGAACTGCAATAGCATTTCGACGCGCTGCCCCTCGACCAGCGGTTCGGCCAGACCCATCAGCATCAGGTGAAAGCCGCCCGGTTCCAGCATCACGCTTTGCCCCGCCGGGATCATCAGACCGTCGCGCAACTGGCGCATGGTCATCACGCCGTCCTTGTGCTCCATCATATGGATCTGCACCTCGGGGGCCACGGCGGCGGTGACGCCGGTCAGCCGGTCATCCCCGGCCCCGTCATTGCGGATGGTCAGATAGGCCCCGCCGACCGGCGCACGGGGCAGGGTGGCGCGGGCAAAGGCGCCGGAAATATGCAATTCGCCTGCCTGCACCTCCTGGCTTCCGTTCGGCGCCGGGGCGTGGCTGGCATGGCCGCCCTGCTGGGCATGGGCCACAAGCGGGATCGCCAGCGGCAGTGCCGCAAGGGCCGATCCCAGAACAAGGCTGCGAAGGATGGGTGTCATGGTCTGCTCCTGTCTGTTCATTTGATTTCAATCTCTCCCGCCAGCCGAAGAAGGCTGAAGCGGCTTTGCCGGACCTCAAGATCCAGCGTCCAGATCCCCGCAAGCGGCAGCACCAGATCGGGGATGATCCACAGGTTTTCATGGCCATCGGCCAACCGGGCCTCACGGGTCAACTGCTCAATCCCGCGATCAGGCAAGGAAAGCCCAAGCGTGACCGCCATCGCCCCGAGCGGCGCAAAAGTGCTGTCGGTCAGCTCGATCTCGATCAGGGCCGGCCCAGCCTTGCCCGGCGTGATGATCAGATTGGCCATCACTTCCGTGCTGTGCAGATGTCCATAGGCGGCAGGGGCAGGTTGGGCCGTGATCTGTGCCAATGCGCGTGGCGGCGGGGTGAAGCGCCAGCCAGCGGCCAGCGCAAGGATCAGCAGCGCCAGAACCAGTTCGGCCGCGATCATCCGGCGCAGGCGGGCAAGGGCGTGGGGCGCGCCACCCAGCGCCGGACCGGTCAGCCGCCAGCGATTAAAGGCGGCCAGCATGAACAGCGCCGCCAGCAGCGCCAGTTTTGCCGCCAGAATCGCGCCATAGGGTGACCACCATGCTGCCGGATCGGGGCCAAGCTGCACGATGGCCAGCGCCAGGCCCGACCCCAGCAGCAGGATCACCGCGACCGGCAACACCGCTGAATAGCGGCGCAGGGCCGGGGGCGCGATGCCTTGTCGCGATGGGGTCAGCGACAAGGCCAGCGGCAGCAGCGCGCCGATCCAGAAACAAAGGGCGGCAAGATGCAGAAACACCATGGGCCGCGTCAGCCAGCGCGGTTCGGCCGCCCCGGCATGGCCGCTTGTCGCATAGGCCGCCGCCAGCGCCGCAAGCGCAACCCAGCCCAGCAGCGGCCAGCGCAGTGCGGCAAGGGCGGTCAGGGCGGCAAGCATCGCAAGTCCGGTGCTGGGACCGAAAGCCGTGCCCGCCGCTGCGCGCCAAGGGGCGGCATCGGCCAACGCAGCAAAGCCCAGCCCCAGCGCATCCAGCCCGTGCAGACCCAGATAGGCAGGCGCGGCAACCAGACCCAGCAGCACCGCCCCGGCAACCGGGCGTCGCGCCGCCGGAGGCAGGGGCGATATCGCGCCATAAAGCGCCCCGCCGACGCCCAGCACCAGCCCCGCCGCCATCAGAAATCGTGCGGCCCAGATCACCATGGACAGGGCCGGATCGCGCGTCTCTGCCGTGATCGCAGCCCCTGTAACCTCGGCCAGCGAAAAGATCAGCGACCCCGCGACCGGATGCCCGTCATCCGATGCAACCCGCCAGGACAGGACATGCGTGCCCCGCTCCAGTTCGGGCAGCGGGATCTGCAAGGCCGCCGCCGCCGCCACCTGATCCGTCAGGTCGGTCTCGGACCCGTCCGGCGCGATCAGCCGGATCGCCAGCGGGCGGACCGGTTCATTGAAGACCAGCGCAGCGGTTCCGGGGGCGGTTTGCAACAGGCTGCCATCGGCGGGTGTGGTCGATTGCAGCACGGCATGGGCATGGGCCGCACCGGCAAAAAGCGTCAGTACCAGCAAGAGTGGGGCAAGAAGGCGGCAGGTCAGCGGGTGGACTGAAGGACGGGACATGAAGGCTCTCCGGGCCGGGGCGGCGGGGTCGGGCGGGGGCCGCGCGCAGCCCCCGCCCCTGTTTCGTCGTCAGTGCTGGTGATCGGCAGGCAGCAGCTTCACCCCCGGCGCGGGCTTCGGTGCGTCATGGTCATCGGTCTGCTCGATCCAGGCCTCTTCGCCATCCGCGCATTCCTGCACGCTGGGGAAATAGAAGCTTTGACCCGGTTCCAGACTGCCGACAAAGGTGCCGCGAAAGACGAATTCATCGTAATGCTCGTTTGGCAGATTGCCGCCCGACCAGACGATTTCCTTGACGCCCTCGCTCAGCGCGCTGCCGTAATAGTCATAGCTGCTTTCATACTCCCCCCTGACCGTTTCCAGCGTCCAGCCCGGCTTGGGCATGGGTTTCACATTGATGAAGCCTTCGGGGATCTGGACGCGCAGCGTATGCGTCGCCTGATCGCCGCAGCCATGCGGCACGCGCAGCACGGCCTTGTAGGTTGCGCCGACACGTGCCTCTTGCTGTTCAAGCGAAACATGCGCCAGCGCCGGGGTGGTCAGGGCGCCAAGGGTGAAGGCAAGGGCGATTGTGGTGTTGCGTTTCATGATGGGTCTCATTTCGTGAAATCTGTTCTTGTGCGGCCCGGCATCTGCTGCGGGTCCGCGATTGAGGCGTTCATTCAGATCAGGACCGGGGGCGCGCGGGGTTGCGGCAGGGCATGGCGCGCGCGCCGGGGACGCGGAGGGGCAGGGCGGGCGCGGCGCAGCAGGCTGCAGCGGCGGCGGGACAGGATCAGCCCCTGCGCCAAGGGGGGCAGGGCCGCCGTGGCGGTCACACCTTGAAAAGGACAGGTCAGAACCGGGCGATCCTCAGCCCGCGGCCCCCCTGCGGGCTGGCACAGCAGCGAAGCCCCGGGCGGCAGCGCTCCCGCGATCTGGAAAGTGACAAGCGCCTGCGCGCTTTGATGCAGCGGCGACAAAAGCAGCAGCATCCAGAGCGCCAATGCGGCCAGCGCAAAGCCCGCCTCACGCAGGATCGACGCAAGGCGAAGCCCTGGACGCGTTGTGGGGCGTTCCGTCAACATGGTGACCAGGCTGCGAATGCGGCAGGCCGGTAGGGCAGGGGATCATGCGCCATGGCATGGGCTCCGGGATCTGGCAAGTTCAGGTCAGGACAAGGCCCCGCCGCAATAGCGCAGCGCGCAGGGCATCAGACCGCGCAAAGGCGGTTCATTGTTCAGACCTGTGCCGGAGGGGCCCTTGGCTGGCCCGGAGGGGAATTCTGCGCGCGATGCAGGCGCGGGGTGGCCGGGGAAAACGCGGCGGCTTGGGGCAGCTGCAGGAGAACGGCCAGCATCACCGGGGGCGGTGGCGCGGTCAGACCGGACTTGCCGATCCCTTGCGCCGGGCAGACCGGGATCGCATGGTCTTTGTCGCCGCCATCGGCATCCAGCGTGATGCAGATCGACCAGCCCGCCGGAACCTGATGCCCGGCGTCGGCCATGACCCGCAAGAGGCCCGAAGACTGATGCAGCGGCGCCAGCAGCGACAGCATCCAGATCGCCAGAATGGCAAGCGCCAGTCCGGTTTCACGAATGGAATTGCCAAGGGTCGGGCTGCTTTTCATCTGTCCTCCGCCGCGCAGAGTAGGACCTGGGAGGGAAAAGGGCAATCGCGCCCCGACCGGCGGGACAGGATGCCGCAACCCCTTGGTGTTCAGCGCCTTGGTTCCGCCGCCTGCCGCTTTGCCCTGTGCGATCCGGGGCCTGCCCCCTCGGACGGATCCCGCCGGGTCAGACGATAGACCGTTGCCGGAGGCAGGTTCAGCAGGGTGCCGCCGATCCGTTCCGCGCGAAGGCCCAGCCGGTCCATCATCGCCGCCGGAACCGGGCAGCGCGGCCCATAGGTGAACTGGTAAAACGCGCCACCCGGACGCAGGCAGGCAAAGGCCCCGCTGAGAATGCCCATCACCTTGCGACGCGGAAGCGACAGCAGCGGCAGGCCGCTGACCACGGCCCCGGGGCGCTTGCCGGGGAAAAGACGGGGGGCCGAAAGCCGCGCCGCATCGGCCTGCAGGATGCGGGCCTCTGGAAAGCGCAGTCGCAGCGGTGCGATGAATTCCTCGCCGAACTCGATCAGCGTCAGATCCTTTTCGGCCAGCCCCCGGTCCAGCAGCGCCTGCGTGAAGACGCCGGTGCCGGGACCAAGCTCCAGCACCGGAGCCGAGGCCGGATCAATCTCCCGGGTGATCAGACGGGCCAGCCCCTGACCCGAAGGCGCGATCGAGGCGACACGTTTCGGATCGGCCAGCCATGAGCGGAAAAACCGCAGCCTGTCGGCGCGTTCGGGGCCGTTGCGGTCGCTTTCCGGTTCGATGCGCATGGTCATGCCGCAGTCCTCTGCATCAGGCGCCTTTCCTGCGGCGCGGCGCGGGACGCGGCGAAACCGGGGGTGATGCGGGCAGGGACGTAGAACTGGGGCAAGTCATCCAATAAACCTTTGGCAGGGACAGGGCAGAACTGCGGACCGCAAGGCAGGTCGGGGCGGAGGGTCTGGTTCAGATCACGCATCTTCTGTTTCTGGAACCTGCAGCGGCGCTTGTCCAGCATTTCGGCAAAGCAGGACAGACCGACAGGGCCGGGCAAAGGCCCCGTTGCGGCCATGACAGGGGTGCAAGGCCATGCGCATCGCGAATGTGGAACTGTCCAGTGGCGCCGGACTGGCCGCGCGCGGAACCGCCGCCATCCCCCGGGGTGAAGGGGGGCACCTGCCATCACGGCCGCGCTGGGCGGGCCTGCGCATGCCCCCCGTTACCCCCCCCGGTTGCCCCCCGGTTCAGCCCGGGGACCGTCAGGCCGCGTCGCGGCTGATCGTGACCTTGTCGCGCCCGTCGGTCTTGGCCTGCAACAGCGCCCGGTCGGCCCGATCGATGACACAGCCGATATCGCCGGCGCCCAGAATGCCCTCGGGCAGCACCGCAGATCCATCCGAAGTGGCAAGCCCGATGGAACAGGTCACGCCGATGCGGGCCCCACCGGGCAGTTCAAAATCCCGCTCCTTGATCGACTGGCACAATCGCTGCGCCACCGGTCCGGCCTGCATCAGATCGGCGCCGGGCAGCACGACCAGAAATTCCTCCCCCCCGATCCGGGCCACCAGATCCGAGGCCCGGACCCCCGCGCCCAGCCTGCGCGCGGTTTCAACCAGCACCGCATCACCGGCGGCGTGGCCGAAATGGTCATTCACCGATTTGAACCGGTCCAGATCAACGACCATCACGGCGAAGCTGCCGCCGGTCAACCGCGCGGTCTCGGCGACCCCTTCAAGCCTGCTGAGCGCATAGCGCCGGTTGTGCAGCCCGGTCAGCGGGTCGATCAGCGCCAGCCGAAGCCCGTCGCGCACCGAGGCGCGGACCCGGTCCGCCGCGCGCTTGCGCGCCATGATCCGTGTCAGGCGCAGTGCGATTTCCCGCGGGTCGGTTCCGGCGCCGATACAGTCATTCGCGCCCATGTCGAAACACATGGCAGGCAGGCCGTCCCGGTCCCGCATCAGAATGCAGATGGCCGAATGGCGGGTCACATGGCGGCTGCGCAATTCGGACAAATGCCGCAGATGGCCCAGCGGGTCCTGGCTGTCGGCTTCCAGCAGAAAGATATCGGGGATCGGCCCGTCGTCATGGCCCACCTCGGCCAGCGCCTGCTCACGCGACAGGACTGTCATGCGGTCGGCCAGATGCGGGGCCAGAAGGTGCCGCAGATGCATCCCGCTTTCGCGCCGGGGCGTGACGATTGCGACAGACCCTGAGGGGGCGAATTCCATCTGCGATTCGGCAAACCCCAGAGCGTGCATCGTTGCCATTCCGGTTTCCTGCCCGCGGATCGTTTCATATTCGCGCAGAAGATTGCGCAGCCGCGCCAGAAATTCCTCATCACCTACATCCTTGGGCAGAAAATCATCCGCCCCCGCCGCAAAGGCCGCCATCCGCCGCCCGGGATCGGTCTCGCTGGACAGTATGACCGTGGGGATTGCTGCGGTGGCAGGATCGGCGCGCAGGCTGCGCAGGATCTGCGGCGCCCCGATATCGGGAAGGTTCATGTCCAGAAGGATCAGATCGGGCTGTCTTTCCCGTGCCAGTGTCAGGCAGTCGCTGCCATTTGCCGCCAGGATCGGAACGTAGCAGGCCGCGCCCAGCTTGACCTTGAAGACGATCCGGTTGGTCGCCACGTCATCGACAACGAGAATTTTGCCCGGCATGGTGGCGGCCCGTCCCTGTTCGATCCTCAGTTCGCTTGAACTCCATTCACCTTTGCTGCCTTTTGGTTAAGAATTTCTTTCGAATTGCACGGCAAGAGGTCCCGGAACTTCCTCTGGGGCGCGCCCGAAGGCGAAGACCCGCCCATCAGAACCGGAGATAAGCCATGAACCGGCAGGAAGCCGCTGAAACACTGGCGCTTGAGGCCCTTGGCTGGCTGGCGGCGCAGGATGATCTGTTTACCACGTTCCTTGCTGCCAGCGGGGCGGGCGTGGCCGATCTGGCGCAGCGCGCGCGTGATCCCGACTTTCTGGGCTCGGTGCTGGATTTCCTGCTGGCCGAGGATGACTGGATCCTTGCCTTCAGCCGCGATACCGGCCATCCGCCGACCGCCCCGGCGCGGGCAAGGGCCGATCTGCCCGGCGGCGCGCAGCAGCACTGGACCTGAGCGCTGCACGGGTGATTGCCTCGCGTCCCGGGGCGGTGCAGTCTGCGCGCGACCGGATCGGCAGGAAAGGCGCGGGCATATGGACGGGGTGATCTTCGACAAGGACGGAACGCTGTTCGACTTCCGGCGCAGCTGGGGCGGCTGGGCCAGTGGCATGATCGATTCGCTGACCGATGGCGATACCGAACTTGCCGCGCGGCTGGCCCGTGCCATCGGCTATGACCGCGACCGGCAGGATTTCCACCCCGACAGCCCCGTGATCGCCGCCACCGCCGAGGAAATCGCCACGGCCCTGCTGCCCGAACTGCCGGGCATCGGCCGTGAGGATCTGCGCGCGCGCATCAACGCCATGGCCGCGACCGCGACCATGGCCGAGGCGGTGCCATTGCGCGCCACCCTGTCGGCGCTGCGGGCAAAGGGGTTGGCGCTGGGTTTGGCCACCAATGACAGCGAAGGCCCGGCCCGCGCCCATCTTGCCGCGCATGACATTGCCGATCTGTTCGATTTCATCGCAGGCTATGATTCGGGCCATGGTGCCAAGCCCGGTCCGGGCATGTGCCTTGCCTTTCTGCGCGCGACCGGAACCGACCCTTCGCGCGTGGTCATGGTGGGCGACAGCCGCCATGACCTGATGGCGGGGCGGGCGGCGGGAATGCTGACCGTCGCTGTGCTGACCGGCATTGCCGACGCGGCGGAACTGGCGCCCCATGCCGATGCCGTGCTGCCCGATATCGGCGGTCTTGGCCAGTGGATCGACGCGCAGCGCGCGCTCTGATCGCGGTCCTCGCCCAAAAACGACGCATTCACGTCGCGGGCAGAGTGTCCATCGCGACGGCCCTTGCGCCATCCTGCCCGCAAGGACGCCCAAGCGACGGAGCAGGACATGACCGAGGACCCCACCCCCCGGCAAAAGGAACGCGGACGCCGTTCGGGCGGGCGCGCGGGCAATCAAAGCCGCGCGGGCCACGCCGCGATTGACCAGATGCCCTGGCGTATTCCGGTCAATCCCGACCGCCCGACCGAACCGCTGGATGCCGAGGGCGTGCAGGCCCTGCATCGCGGCGCCATGCATATCCTGTCCGAGATCGGCATCGAATTCCTGAACCCCGAAGCGCTGGCGATCCTGAAACAGGCTGGCTGCCGAGTTGATGGAGAGCGGGTTCGCATGGATGAGGATTTCGTGATGGAAATGCTGTCCCATGCGCCGGACAGCTTCACCATCACGCCGCGCAATCCCGACCGCGAAATCGTCATCGGCGGGCGGCATATGGTCTTTGTCAATGTCTCCTCGCCGCCCAATGCCTGGGATCTGGAACGCGGCAAGCGCACCGGCGATTTCGAGACCTTCAAGGAATTCATGAAGCTGACGCAGTATTTCAACTGCATCCATATCGCGGGCGGCTATCCGGTCGAACCCGTCGATATCCACCCGTCGGTGCGCCATCTCGATTGTCTTTATGAAAAGCTGACCCTGACCGACAAGGTGGTGCATGCCTACAGCCTTGGTGCCGAACGGGTCGAGGATGTGATGGAGATGACGCGGCTTGCTGCGGGTCTTTCGCATTCCGAGTTTGAGGCGCGGCCGCGCATGTATACCAATATCAACTCGGTCTCGCCGCTGAAACATGACTATCCGATGCTGGATGGTGCGATGCGGCTGGCGCGGCGCGGGCAACCGGTGGTGGTGACGCCCTTCACGCTGGCAGGCGCCATGGCGCCGGTGACGATGGCCGGGGCGGTCGCGCTCAGCCTTGCCGAAGGGCTCGCCGCAATTGCGCTGTTGCAATATATCAAGCCCGGCTGCCCGGTGGCGATCGGCACCTTCACGTCGAATGTCGACATGAAATCCGGCGCGCCCGCCTTCGGCACGCCGGAATATATGCGTGCGACGCAGATGACCGGGCAGATGGCCCGGTTTTACAAGCTGCCGCTGCGGTCATCTGGGGTCTGTGCGGCGAATATTCCCGATGGTCAGGCGATGTGGGAAACCTCGAACTCGCTTTGGGCCGCGGTGCAGTCGGGCACCAATATGGTCTATCACGCGGCGGGCTGGCTGGAGGGCGGGCTGATCGCCTCCCCTGAGAAATTCGTGATGGATTGCGAGATATTGCAGATGATCCAGCGCTATTTCGAAGAGGCGACCTTTGCCACCACGCCTGAGGATATCGCGCTGGATGCGATCCGCGAGGTCGGTCCGGGCGGGCATTATTTCGGCTGCCAGCACACGCAGGACCGCTATCAGACCGCCTTCTATTCACCCTTCGTCTCGGACTGGCGCAATTATGAGGCCTGGGCCGCCGATGGCGGCGTCTGGACGCCGGAACGCGCGCATCGAATCTACAAGCAGATCCTGGCCGAATTCACGCCCCCGCTGATCAATGAGGATCACCGCGAGGATCTGTACCGCTTCACGGCCAAGCGAAAACAGGAAGGCGGCGCGCCCACCGATTTCTGACCCTCGGCGCGTCGGTGGCGGATGACGGAGCGGGGGTTGCCTGCCCCCGCACACCCCCGGGGATATTTTCCGACAGTAAAAGGACAGAAGTGCCCGCCCCTCTGCCCCCCGTCTTGCGGGAGATCTGCGATTTGCCCGAACCGGAACGTCAGCATCCCGGTAGACCGTGACATCATGGGGCCAGCGCGGCCTCTTCCTCGGCGGGGGTCAGCGGTGCCCCTGCGCCGATCCGGTCCAGATAGGCGTCGATCATCTCGGCGGCCGTGTCCGAGGCGGTAACGAAGTCACCGCTGCCGCCTGCCTGAACGCTCAGCGCCACGGACCAGTCGGCGCCCGCCCCGCAGATCACCGCGCGGTCTTCCTGCCTGCCCGCGCTGATCGCGATCATCCGGCACAGGCCCTGATCGGTCTGGAAACTGGCCAGAACCCGGGCGGTCGCTCCCCCCTCCAGTGCGGCCTCGCCGCCGGTGGGCAGGGTGGCCAGCGCCCGGGCTGCCGCCTCGGGCGTGGCGGTCGCCATTGCGGTCGGGGTTGTGGGGCCAAGGCTGCGCCCGGTCAGAAAGCCGACCGCCAGCGCCAGCACCACGGAGGCGGCCAGCGCCATCGGCACCGCGCCGGTCAGAGGGCTGCGACGACGGGGCAGGGGGGTGACATTGCTGCCGCCCTCCTCTGCTGATTGGGCCATAGGACTGTCCATCACGCTGCGCAGAAGCCGTTCGGGCACCGGGCCGGCGGCGAAGGCTGCGCGCAGATCGGCCGCCCCTGTCTCGAACAGCGCAAGCCGCGCGGTCAGTTCGGGGTCGGCCGCGATGCGGCGGCGCAACGCGGTTGCGGTTTCCCCGGAAAGTTCGTCATCGGCCAGCGCCATCAGCATGTCATCCGTCACTTCCTCCGGGCCAGTCCCGCCCGGTCCGCTTGTCCCTGTCATCGCCTGCCCCGTTGTCGCCTGCCCCGTTGTCGCCTGCCCAGTCATCGGCTGCCCAGTCATCGGCTGTCCTGTCATCGGGTCTCCCCTTTCCTGATCGCGCGTCCTTTACCTGCCGCCAGGGCTTCGGCCAGCGCAAGGCGGCCCCGTGACAGGCGGCTCATCACCGTGCCCTCGGGAATGTCCAGCGCTTCGGCCACCTCGCGGTAGCGCATCCCCTCGACACAGACGAGCATCAACACGATACGCTGGTCCTCGGGCAGGCTGTCCATCGCCCGGCGCACCTCGGCCAGATGCAGGCGGTCTTCGGTCACCCGCCGCCCATCCGTGCCGATCAATGCCGGGCTGTCCTCAAGATCCGCGATATCGGCGGTTTCACGGCGCGCGCGATGCTGGTCGATCCAGGCATTGCGCAGAATGCGGAACATCCACGCGTCAAGCCGGGTGCCGGGCGTATAGCCCCCGATATTGCGCAGCGCCTTCTCGCAGGTGATCTGCACCAGATCATCCGCCCGGTCCTGCGCCCGGGTCAGGCTGCGGGCAAAGGCGCGCAGCCGGGGCAGAAGGGCGATCATTTCGGATCTGACAGGATCGGACACGGAAAAACCTTTGTCTTCGGGACCATCTTGCAGGCAGAACGCCGCAGGATTGCGTCTTATTCCCGCCCCATGCCAGAATATTTTGCGGATCCCATGATCCGGGCGGCGACGGCTGCGCTATCCGTCTGCGAATGCGGAATGAAACGGTCTTTCCTTTCGTTCCATGGTGAGGGCCGCATGACGGATGGTCAAAGCGGGCGACAGGATCGGGAACTGGCAAGGAAGGACACGCCATGGCGAAAAGGCGGGGCGGAAACGAAGCGGATCCCATGGCGAATACGGGGAAAGCCATTAAGGGGCCAGACGCGGTGGACAGCCGCCGCCGCGCATTGTTGCGGCGGATCGGGCTGGCCGCGCCGATGGCCTATCTCGCCCCGGCGCTGACCGGGATCGGAACGGCCCATGCCTCTGGCGGGTCCGGGGGGTCGGGGGGCGGATCGGGACCTTCGGGCCGGAGCGGCGGTGAAGGGCGTGGCCGAGGCCGCACCCGGCAGCCGGTGCGGCAGCCCGCGCGGCAGGCGCCGCGTGCCGCCCCGCCACCGCCCGAGATCGTGGCAATCCTGCCCGGTGACATCGCGCCCGAGGCGCTGGCGGCAGCGGGCTATCCGGTGCTGGCCCGGACAGGCCTGCCCCGGGCGGGCGGGCTGCTGCTGCGGCTGGGGCTTCCTCCGGGCCGCAGCATCGCGGTGGCGCAGGCCGAACTGGCGGCACTCTTTCCCACGATGATCGCTGATGGCAATGCGCTTTACGCGCCCGAGGAATTTCTGTGCGGTCCCGAAGGCTGCGCCGCGCAGGAGATGATCGGCTGGGCCGGATGGCCCAGTGCGTTGTCCCCGAAAATCGGCATGGTCGATACCGGCATCAATACCGGTCATGACGCGCTGGCGGGTCAGCGGCTGGTGGTGCGGCAGGTCGAACTGGCCGAGCGCGCGGCGGCGGGACGCCAGCATGGCACCGCGGTTGCGGCAATGCTGGTGGGGCGGCTGGACAGCCGGGTGCCGGGCCTGCTGCCGCTGGCGGAACTTCATGCGGTCGAGGCCTTCCACACCACGCCGCAAGGCGACCGCGCCGATGCCTTCGCGCTGGCGCAGGCGGTGGATCTGCTGGTCGGGGACGGCGTTGCGGTCATCAACCTGTCGCTGTCCGGGCCCGACAATGCGGTGCTGCGCCGGGTGGTGCAACTGGCCGCAGGGGCGGGGGTGGCGCTGGTCGCGGCGGCGGGCAATGGCGGGCCGGGGGCGGAACCCGCCTTTCCCGCCGCATGGCCCGAGGTGATTGCCGTCACGGCGGTCGATGCCCGTGAAAGGGTCTGGCGGCAGGCCAATCAGGGTGCCTATATCCACTTCGCGGCACCCGGGGTGGGGCTTTGGACGGCGGCCTCGATCTCGGGGGGGCGGCTGCGTTCGGGCACGTCCTATGCAGCCCCTTTCGTCACCGCCTCGCTGGCGGTTTCACGGCTGCGCCAGCCCGAAACCGCCCTGACAGATGTGGTCGACGGGCTGATCGGCTGCGCGCGGGATCTGGGCGAGGCCGGGTTCGATCCGGTCTATGGGCACGGTTTGATCCAGGCCCCGGGGCAATGCAGCGCGGATGAATTCCTGACCAGTGGTGAGTGAGCCTGCGGTGCCCTGTTCGGGGCCTGAGTGTCGGCGGGAAAAGGGGCGCTGCCCCTCGGCCCTTGCGGGGGGACATACCCCGAGGTCTTTCGATCAGGATGAAAGGCCCGGCCCCCGGGGCTGTGGAGCCCGGGGCTGTTGAGGCGGTCAGTTCGCTGCTGCGGCCGCTGTTGCGGGGGGCGGCGGGGCGGCTGCAGGGGTGCGGCGCGTGGTCTTGGTCACGCCCAGCCCGGCCGAGAAATCGACCCCGCGCTGTTCCAGATCAAGCCCCATATCGAGACCGATATAGGCATTGCGCATCAGATAGGCCACGCCAAGGGTCGGGCGGATGCGCTGCGAGCGGAAGACATAGTCCAGCCCGACCGAGGCCGCCGCGCGATCCCGGCGGTCATCGGAAAAGATCCGCATGCCAAGTGCGGATTCCCCGCCGAACAGGATGCTGACCCCCACGCCGACCGTCGGATCGGCCTTGGCGGGCGTAGCCAGTGGCAGGCAGAGGCCCAGAAGAAGGGCGAGCGCGGGGCGAAGAGGCATCGGAAACACTCCATGTGAACTGGCCGGATTGTTTCGAATCTGCGCCTCTGGCAGCGGGCTGTCAATCATGCATCCCCCGAACATCCCCCGACGCTTCCCTGTGGCCTGCGCGCGACAGACTGTCACCCGAACGGCACAGACCCGGCGTGCGATCACGCTGGCGTGATGGTTTGGCTTTGTGAAAGGCGCGGGATCGGCCAGAACTGGCGCTCTGGGTGGGGCCCAACGGGACGTGACAGGATGCGCAAGGCTTTGCTTGCGGTCTGTGCTGTGCTTGCGGTTCTGGCCTCTCCGGTTTCCGGGCAGACGTCAGAGCGTGCGACGCTTGGCATCGGCCGGTTCTTCAACAATGATGCGATCGGCGATGGCCGGGACCGCTGGCGCAGCGGATCCTATGCGGTCAGCCTGCTGCGCGGGCCGGGCTGGTCTTATGCGCTGCCGCCGCGATTTGGCGAGATCCTGGAATTCCGCCTGCGCAGCGAAATCATCGCACCGGCAAGCCTGACCAATCCCGCCGCCGGGGATCGCCGCTATGTCGGCGTGCTGTCGCTGGGGATGCATACGCATTTTTCACTGGGTCAGGCCGAGGCGCGGCTGGGGCTGGATCTGGTCGCGACCGGCCGGCAGACCGGGGTCGGGCGGCTTCAGCGCGCCGCGCACCGGGTGTTCGGGCTGCAATCCCCCGATCCGGTTCTGGCCGGGCAGATCGGCAATGCGGTCCATCCGACGCTTTCGGCCGAAATCGGCCGCAGCTTCGATCTGGGCGACCGCGCGCGCCTGCGGCCCTTCGTTGAGGCGCAGGCCGGGGTCGAGACCTATCTGCGGGCCGGGGCCGATCTGACCTTCGGCCAGTTCGGGCAGGGCGCGCTGATGCTGCGCGATCAGGTCACCGGGCAGCGCTATTCCGGCATCCGGGGCGATGAGACGCGCGGCATGAGTGTCTTGCTGGGGGGCGATATCGCCCATATCCATGACAGCGCCTATTTGCCCGATGGCGGGGCGGCGGTGCTGGAACCGACGCGCAGCCGCCTGCGGGCGGGCCTGCATTGGCGGGGTGAGAAATCCGAGATCTTCTATGGGATTACCCGGCTTGGGCGTGAGTTCAAGGGCCAGCCCACGGCGCAGACCGTCGGATCACTGCGCCTGCGGTTACGGTTCTGACGGGCGATGCGCCGGGGCGTAGCTTTCCGGCGACTGTGACATTCCGGTCATATCGTCCTGTGACATATGGTGGTAAGATCATCTGATAAAGCGCTGATAAAAGCGCAAGAAACAGAAACGATAGAGAGCAGGCAAACAGGCAATGACAACGGGCTGTGGGGGCACGTTCGTCATCTCCTGGTCGCAAACCGAGACAGATGGCCTTCGCGCCGCCTCCCCGGAACATCTTGCCGTCGGTGCCGCATGGCGCTGGACAGGTGAGGCTGTTCGCGTGGACGGTGTACCGGGACTTCTGCATCTGGATGCGCCCCGGGGGGCGACGGAGCTGAGAGAGCGGGCGGCGCGCGGTTTGCGCAGGCTGATCGGGGTGGCGATCCTTGGAAAGGGGCGGCCGAGTTTTCCGGATGAGGCACCGCCAGACCGGGAAAGCAACGCGGAGCACGAGAACGAAGAACCGGGTTTCGTGCTGACCGACGGGCGCGCGGCCTATACCGCGACAATCATCGAGGTTCCCGATACCGGGGCGCGGCTTGTGATGTTTCTGGGCGGGATGCCGCCCGAAGGGCGCGATCTGTGGATCGTGCGGCATATGCAGGGCCGGGCGATGGCGCCGGTTCAGGCGGCAGAGTCCGGGGCGGGGGTGATCTGCTTTGCGCCCGGCACAAGGATCCGGACCGCCGGTGGCGCCTGCCTGATCGAGGATCTGCGCCCGGGCGACAGGATCGTGACGCGGGACAGCGGAGCCGAGGCGGTTCTGTGGACCGGGCAGCGGCGTATGTCGGGGGCCCGGCTGCATGCGATGCCGCATCTGCGGCCGATCCGGCTGCGCGGCGATGCGCTTGGGTCCGGGCGGCCCGATCAGGACCTGCTGGTTTCACCGCAACACCGGATGCTGCTGCGGGGGGCTGCGGCGCAGGCGCTGTTCAACACGCCCGAAGTGCTGGTCGCGGCCGAAGATCTGGTGAATGGCCGGACGATCACCGTCGATCACAGCCTGCGGGAAGTCACTTATGTCCATATCCTGCTGGAACGGCATCAGGTGATCTGGGCCAATGGTCTGGAAACCGAAAGCTTCCATCCGTCAAACGCGGCACTGGACAGTATCGCGCCCGATCAGCGCAGCGGTCTGCTGGCGATCCTGCCGGAACTGGCGGGGGATCCGCTGGCCTATGGCGATTTCGCGCGCCGCAACCTGACCGCAGCCGAGGCCGCGATCCTGCGGCACGATCTGGCGGCCTGAGACTGTGTCATTGGCCGGTTGACACCGGCAATGTCGCCTGTATAAGCGCGCCATCGGTCCCGGAGGCATTCTCCGGGGCTTTTCATTGGTGTTGGTGGACCCCGCAAGGGGAAGCCTGTCGCCCGAAGGCAAGGTGGCCCGAGGGAAAGGACAACGCCCTCGCATAATTGCAAGGAGATCAGCGGTGACCAAACGCACCTCTGCCAAATACAAGATCGACCGCCGCATGGGCGAAAACATCTGGGGCCGTCCGAAATCCCCGGTGAACAAGCGTGAATACGGACCCGGCCAGCACGGCCAGCGCCGCAAGAACAAGCTGTCGGATTTCGGCACGCAGCTGCGCGCCAAGCAGAAGCTGAAGGGCTATTACGGCGATCTGACCGAAAAGCAGTTCCGCAAGATCTATGGTGAGGCCGAGCGCGTCAAGGGTGACACCGGTGAGAACCTTGTCGGTCTGCTGGAGCGTCGTCTGGATGCCATCATCTATCGCGCGAAATTCGTGCCGACCGTCTTTGCCGCGCGCCAGTTCGTGAACCATGGCCATATCACGGTGAACGGCAAGCGCGTGAACATCGCGTCCTACCGCTGCAAGGAAGGCGATGTCGTCGCCGTCAAGGACAGCTCGCGTCAGCTGGCCATCGTACTGGAAGCCGTCGCGCTGGCCGAACGTGACGTGCCCGACTATCTGGAAGTCGATCACAACAAGATGACTGCGACCTTCGTGCGCACCCCGTCGCTGGGCGATGTGCCCTATCCGGTGGTGATGGAGCCGAACCTCGTCGTCGAATATTACGCCAAGAACTGATCCGGTTCAGGGTGGAGCTTTGGAAAAGGCCGCAGGAAACTGCGGCCTTTTTGCTTTGTGGCTGCGCCCGGCGGTCAGGCAGCGCCACGCCGACACGCCGACGCGCCGACCTGAAAACCGGCGCCCGAACCCGCGCATCCGGGCCGGACGCGCCACGCCAAGGGTGGCCCTGCGGCACCAGTCCCGCGATTGCACAGCTTGCCACTGGCAAGAGCACCGATCTCCCGCTAACAAGGCCGCAGCCTTGGGGGAGTGCCAAAATGACTTCGGAAATCCGGCCCCAGCCCGGTATACTTGATATTGCCCTCTACGAGGGTGGCGCGGCGCATGTGCCGGGCGTGGCCAATGCGGTCAAGCTGTCCTCGAATGAAAACCCCTTTGGCCCTTCCGACAAGGCGAAAGAGGCGTTTTCCCGCGCGGTGCATCAGTTGCACCGCTATCCGTCGACCGATCACGCGGCCCTGCGGCAGGCGATTGGCGAGGTGCATGGGCTGGAGCCTTCGCAGATCATCTGCGGTGTCGGCTCGGATGAGATCATCCATTTCCTGTGTCAGGCCTATGCCGGGCCGGGGGATGAGGTGCTGTTCACCGAACACGGGTTCCTGATGTATCGCATCTCGGCGCTGGCGGCGGGGGCGACCCCGGTCGAGGTGCGTGAACGTGACCGCACCACGGATGTCGAGGCGCTGCTGGCGGCGGCGAACGCGCGCACGAAACTGGTTTTCATCGCTAATCCCAACAATCCGACCGGCACGATGATTTCCATGGCCGAGGTCGAACATCTGGCCGCGAACCTGCCACAGCAGGCGATCCTTGTGCTGGACGGAGCCTATGCCGAATATGTCGATGGCTATGATGGCGGGGCCGAGATCATCGGGCGGCGCGGCAATGTCGTGATGACGCGGACATTTTCCAAGATTTACGGGTTGGGCGGGCTGCGCATCGGCTGGGGTTACGGCCCGCGCGCGATCATCGACGTTCTGAACCGTCTGCGGGGGCCGTTCAACCTGTCGGCGGCGCAGCTTGAGGCCGCCGAGGCCGCCGTTCGCGATCAGGATCATGTGAACCGCTGCCGCAGCGAAAATGCGCGGCTGCGCGTCTGGCTGGCCGAGGCATTGGCGGAACATGGCGTATCCTCGGACACCTCGCTTGCCAATTTCGTGCTGGCGCGGTTCCATGATGCGGCAGAGGCCGAGGCCTGCGACGAATGGCTGCGTGAACAGGGGCTGATCGTGCGGCGGGTCGCGGGCTACAAATTGCCGCAATGCCTGCGCATCACGGTCGGCGATGAAAGCGCCTGCCGCCGGGTCGCGCATGCGGTGGGACAGTTCAAGGGCAATCGCTGATGGCGGTGATCTATGACAGGGTTGCACTGATCGGGCTGGGGCTGATCGCCTCCTCCATGGCGCATGCGATGCGGGCTGCTGGGCTGGCCGGTGAAATCGTTGGCTATGCGCGTTCGGCCGAGACCCGCGCCATCGCGCGGGAGTTGTTCTGCGACCGTGTCTGCGACACGGCGGCCGGGGCGGTGGCCGGGGCCGATCTGGTGGTGCTGGCCGTGCCGGTGGGTGCTATGGCCGAGATTGCCGCCGAGATCGCGCCGCATCTGGCCCCGGGGGCGACCGTGACCGATGTCGGTTCGGTCAAGCAGGCGGTGATCGACGCCGTGGCCCCGCTGATGCCCGAAGGCGTGCATTTCATCGCGGGCCACCCCATTGCCGGGACCGAACATTCCGGCCCGCGTTCGGGCTTTGCCACGCTGTTTCGCAACCGCTGGTGGCTGCTGACCCCCGGTGAGGGGGCGGATGCCGATGCGGTTGCGCGATTGCGCGGCCTGTGTGAGGCGATGGGCGCCAAGGTCGATGAGATGGAGCCCGCGCATCATGATCTTGTGCTGGCCGTGACCAGCCATACGCCACATCTGATTGCCTATACGATGGTGGGGGTCGCCGATGACCTGCGCCGCGTGACCGATAGCGAGGTCATCAAGTATTCGGCGGCGGGTTTCCGGGATTTCACCCGGATTGCGGCCTCGGATCCGGTGATGTGGCGCGATGTCTTCCTGACCAACAAGGAGGCGACGCTGGATATTCTGGGCCGTTTCACCGAGGAGCTTTTTGCCCTGCAACGCGCGATCCGGCTGGGTGACGGCGCGCATCTGCAGGAGTATTTCACCCGCACCCGGGCCATCCGGCGCAGCATCATCGAGGCTGGGCAGGATACATCCGCCCCCGATTTCGGCCGAGCCGTGTCGGAGGGTGTTCCGGGCGAATGAAGGGCAAGGCGCTGATCGGACTGGGGTTTCTGCTGGCATTCGCCGTGCCTGTCCTGTCGGATATACCGCGCCCCGAACCCCGCCCGGCCGAACTGGCCGCCCCTGAGGCAGCAACTGCGCCAGAGCGTTCTGTGCCGACGGCCTCGACAGGTGCAGCGGTCGCGTCAGAGGGTTCACCGCAACGATCCATCCGGCCCCCGCGCCGCAAGGCGGATGCCGCCGAAGCCAGCTCCGCCGCCCCCTCCGACCGGGCGCCGCCGTCAGAGACACAGGCAATGCGGGCCACGATGAACGCCGCCGCCCTGCCGCTGCGCAGCATCCGCCCGCCGCCGCGCCCTGCTGCTGCCATCGCCGCCGCCGCCGCGCAGCGCCAGACGCAGCAACGCGCTGCCGCCGCACAACCCGCCGCCCCCGCGCCACCCGAATCCCGTTCCGCGCCGCGCGGCAATATCTTCAGCGCGATCTTCGGCGGCGGGCGCAAATCCGAGCCGCAGCGCAGCAGGCGCGGCTCGGTCTGCGGCGATCCGGCGATCCGGGGCGAAAGCGTGCCGCGCATCACCGGCCGGGTCGGGGGCTGCGGTATCGAAGAACCTGTGCGCGTGACCGAGGTGGATGGCGTGCGCCTGTCGACCGCCGCGACACTGGATTGCGACACCGCCAAGGCGCTGCGGTTCTGGGTGACGAACGGGTTGAAACCCGCCTTCGGGCGCAATGAGGTCTCAACCCTGCGCATCGCCGCGCACTATGCCTGCCGCACCCGCAACAACCGCCCCGGCGCGCGGATCAGCGAACATGGGCGTGGCAAGGCGATCGACATTGCGTCGATCATTCTGGCGGATGGGCGGGAAATCAGCATCCTGCGCGATTATCGCAGCCGGGCAGGGGCGCCGGTCCGGCAGGCGCATAAGGCCGCCTGCGGACCGTTCGGCACCACGCTGGGCCCCGGGTCAGACCGCTATCACAACGATCATCTGCATTTCGACACGGCCAGTCACCGCAGTGGACCCTATTGCCGCTGAGCGCACGCCCCGGGGGGGTGTGCCCGGTCAGTTGAACCGCAGCGGCGGCCCGACCGGGATGCCAGCGACAGAAATGCCCTGCGCGGCAAGCCGGAGCGGCAGTTCCACCGCGTTCCGGCTGCCCGAGGTCAGCGACAAGACCTGACCGACACGGCGCAGCCCCGTCAGGCTGTCTGTCGGGACCAGCCCCATTTCGGCCAGCCGGTCGAGGGCTGCCGACCAGTTTTCCAGCCGCAGCGTCACATCGCCCACGGCATAGCCCGCCGCATCTGTCTCGACACGGCCCCGCGCGAAGGCCGAAACCTCCCCCCAGTTCAGGATCGCCTCGCGCAGGTCCAGCGCGGTGACCGCAGGGCGCTTGGTCAGCGCATCGCGGTCCAGCGGCCCTGACAGCGTCACCCGCCCGTCCAGTCGCGCCATATCAATCCGCGCGGCAGCCGAGCCGCCCTCAAGCGCGATGCCCTCGGCCTCAAGTCCGATGCGGTGACTGAGCGGATCGGCGGGGTCAATCTCGCTGGCAAGGCGCAGGCTTTGCAGCGTCAGGGGCGGCGTGCCTTGCGGCGACAGCCGCACCCCGTCCCCGGCGGCGGTGCTGCGTTGCAGGGTCAGGGCCAGCCCCGGTTCCACAACGACCGAGGCCTGCAGTTTTTCGGCCTCAACCGTGACGGGCTGGCCCCGCAGGGTCAGGGTCTGGCGCGGCGGGAAGGCCGCGATCACATGCCATGGCCTGTAGCTGAGGCTGAAGATCTGCAGGAATTCGGCCTCCCATCCCCAGCCCGCGCGCGGATCGGCAAGGCGTGGCTCGGTCAGCGTCAGATCAAATCGGTTGGGAAAGCCTGCAACCTCAAGCCCCTGTTCGCCGGCCTCCAGACCGGCGGCCGATTGCGCCGCGATCCAGTCGCGGGCAAAGCGTTCGGCGGCATGCGCCCCGATGAACCAGTACCCGCACCAGCCCAGCCCCGCGATCAGCACCAGTCGCAACATCCAGCGGATCATCCCGGCCCCCCTTTTCAATCCTTCTGCGCTGTTATCTACAGGGCCGCAAAGAGGAGGGCCAGAAGATGCGCAGACCGCTTTGGGTTTTCGGCTATGGGTCGCTGATCTGGAACCCGGAATTTCCCGTCGCCGAACAGCGCATCGCGCGGCTTCCGGGCTGGCATCGCAGTTTCTGCATGCGCTCCATCCACCACCGCGGCAGCGAGGCCGAGCCCGGCCTTGTGCTGGCGCTGGACCGGGCGGCGGGTGCGCATTGCGCGGGCGTGGCCTTCCGGGTTGTCGAAGGGGCCGAGGCGGATACGCTGACACTGTTGCGGGAACGCGAACTGATTTCCTCGGCCTATCTTGAGGACTGGCTGCCGGTGCATTTTGCCGATGGCGACGGGGTCGTCGCGCTGACCTATGTGATCGACCGCGCCCATGGGCAATATTGCGGCGGGATAGCGCTGGAGGAACAGGCGCAGATCATCGCAGCGGCCGTGGGCGGGCGGGGGCCGAACCGCGATTATCTTTACAACACTGCCGGACATCTGGGCGAACTGGGCATCGGTGATGCCGATCTGGAATGGCTGGCCGCGCGCGTGCGGGAAATCGGAACCAGCCAGAAGACTTGAACGAAAACCGCACGTTTGGCGGTTGGCAGCGCGGCTGCGCGCGCCTATCGTGGGCGCGTCAGACAGAAGGGTCTACCCGAGGAATGGACAGGACCACCACCGCCGAGGCCGAGCCGTCCTTTACCCAGCCCATTCGCCAGATCGTGCTCATGCTGATCGTGGGCGGGCTGGTGATTGCGGGCGCATGGGTTGTCTGGGCGCGCGTCGCGGATGTGTTTCTGGCCAATATCTGGCTGAACGGCTTTATCGGCTGCGTTTTCGTGCTGGGGGTTCTGGCCTGTTTCTGGCAGGTCTGGCAATTGATGCAATCGGTCCTGTGGATCGAACAGGTCGCCCGTCGCACCGATCAAAGCCTTGTCGCGCCGCGCCTTCTGGCGCCGCTGGCTGCCTTGTTGCGTTCCCGCGGGGCGCGGATGCAGATTTCGGCCACCTCGGCCCGGTCGATCCTTGATTCCGTGGGCACGCGGATCGACGAGGCGCGCGACATCACGCGCTATATCGTCAACCTGCTGATCTTTCTGGGCCTGTTGGGCACGTTTTACGGGCTGGCGACCACGGTTCCCGCCGTGGTCGACACGATCCGCAATCTGGCCCCGCAAGAGGGGGAAACCGGGCTTCAGGTCTTTGACAAGCTGATGGGCGGGCTTGAGGCGCAGCTGGGCGGGATGGGCACGGCCTTTTCGTCCTCCCTGCTGGGGCTGGCGGGATCACTGGTCGTGGGCTTGCTGGAACTTTTCGCGGGCCATGGCCAGAACCGGTTTTACCGTGAGCTTGAGGAATGGCTGTCCTCGATCACGCGGTTCGGTTTCATCGCCGGGGATGCCGAAGGGGCGGCCGAGGGCGCGGGGGCGGGCGACAGCGGCGCGATGGTGGCGGTTCTGGACCGGATGGCGCGGCAGATGGAGGGCTTGCAGGCACTGCAATCTGGGGCCGAGGCGGGCCGCGCGCGGCTTGAGGAACGTCTGGACGTGCTGGCGCAGGCGCTGCTGCAATTCTCGGACAGCAACGCGGTCGGAACCGGCCATATGGAGCAACTGGTGGCGCTGGCCGCCGAACGCGGGGCGGCACAGGACCGTCTGGCCGGCGCGCAGGAGGATCTGGCGGCACGGCTGGCGAAACTGGCCGAAGAGGGTGGCACCGATGCCGAAAGCCGGATGCGGCTGCGGTCCATCGACGTGCAGCTTCTGCGCATCCTTGAGGAACTTTCTGCCGGGCGGCAGGAAAGCGTGACCGATCTGCGCGGCGATATTGCGGCGCTGACGACGGCGGTGCGGCAGTTGACACGCTCTGCCGCGCCAAGGGCGTAGCGCCATGGCGCTGTCGCGTCGCGGAGGGCGGTCTGAATCGGCAATCTGGCCGGGTTTCGTCGATGCGATGACGGCGCTCTTGCTGGTGCTGATGTTCGTGCTGTCGATCTTCATGATCGTGCAGTCGGTCCTGCGCGATACCATCGACAGTCAGGGCAATGAACTGGATGCGCTGACCGGACAGGTGGCAGAACTGGCCGCAGCGCTGGGGCTGGAACGCCGCCGCGCCGAGGGGCTGGAGGCCGAGGTCGGGCGGCTGGGGTCAGATCTGGCGGCGGCGGCGGCGGAAGGGCAGGCGCAATCCGCGCTGATCGCCACGCTGACCGGGCAGCTTGCGGCGCGC
This sequence comes from Szabonella alba, assembly GCF_016765775.1. Lineage (GTDB taxonomy): Bacteria > Pseudomonadota > Alphaproteobacteria > Rhodobacterales > Rhodobacteraceae > Szabonella > Szabonella alba. The sequence goes on from NZ_JAESVN010000001.1 coordinate 880,830, forward strand.
GAGGCCGATCTGGATGCAGCAGGCGCGCAGATCGCGGATTTTGAATCGCAGGTGGCATCCCTGCTGGCTGAACGCGACGCCGCGCGCGGCGAGGTCGGGGCACTGTCCGCCTCACTGGCCGAGCTTGAGGCCGCCGAGGCGCGGCTGATCTCGGGGCAGGAAGCACTGAACCTTGCCCTTGCGCAGGCGCGCGAGGAGATTGACGCGGGCGCCGAGGCCGCGCGGCTGGCCGCAGCACGGCGTGAGGCGCTGGAGGCACTGACCGCCGATCTGCGCGCCGAGGTCGCCAGTGGCCAGGCGGATCTGGCGGCGATGCTGGCGCGGCTGGAAAGCGCCGAGACCAGCGCCGAAAGCCGTGCCGCCGAATTGTCACGGCTGGCGCTGTTGCTGGACGGGGCCGAGGAAGGCGCCGCCATGCAGGCCGGGCGCATCGCCGAACTGGAGGCAGAACTTGCCGCAAGCCGTCTGGCACAGGATCAGGCCAGCGCATTGCAGGGGCAGGTCACCGAACTGGAGGGCGCGCTGGATGCGGCCGAGGCCGCGCGACTGGCCGAGCTTGCCGCCGCCGCCGCCCTGCGGGAGCGGCTGGCGGGTCTGGAAAGCGAGATTTCCCGGACCGAGGCCGCCCGTCTGGCCGAACGCGCCGCCGCCGAGGCCCTGCGCCAGCGGCTGGAGCGTGCCGAGGCGCAACTGACCGAGGAAGAGGCGACCCGGCTTGCCGATGCCGCTGCCGCCGAGGCGCTGCGCGCCCGTCTGGCCGAGGCCGACAGCGAACTGACCGCCATGACGCTGGCGCTGGAAGAACAGCGCCGCCGCGCCGAAGAAACGCTGACCCTGCTGGCGGCGGCCCGGACCGAGGCCGCGCGCGCAACCACCGGCGCCGAAGAACGCGAGGCGAGGCTGGCGGCCGCGCGTGAGGCACTGACGACGGAACAGGCGAAATCTGACGAGGCCGCGCGGCGCATGGCGCTATTGAACGAACAGATCGCAGCGCTGCGGGGGCAGTTGGGTCAGTTGCAGGCGCTGCTGGATGATGCCGAAGCCCGCGATGTTGCCGCCAATGTGCGGCTGGAAATGCTGGGCGGGCAGTTGAATGCCGCCCTTGCACAGGCCGCTGCCGACCAGCGCCGCCGCGCCGAACTGGAAGAGGCCGAGCGCCGCAGGCTGGAGGCCGAGGCCGAACGGCTGGAAACCTTCCGGTCCGAATTCTTCGGCCAGTTGCGCGCGGTGCTGGCCGGGCGTGATGGCGTGCGCATCGTTGGCGACCGTTTTGTGTTTTCGTCAGAAGTGCTGTTCAATCCCGGTTCGGCCGATCTGGCCCCCGAGGGACGCGCGCAGATCGCGGGAGTGGTGGCAACGCTTTCCGAAATCGCGGATCAGATCCCGCCCGGCATCGACTGGATCATCCGGGTGGATGGCCATACCGACAATGTGCCGCTGTCGGGTTTTGGGGAATTTCAGGATAACTGGCAGCTCAGTCAGGCGCGGGCGCTGTCGGTCGTGCGCTACATGCAGCAGGATCTGGGATTCCCGCCGGGTCGCATGGCCGCGACGGGGTTTGGCGAATGGCAGCCCGTTGCCCCGGGCGACAGTGCCGACGCGCGGGCACAAAACCGCCGGATCGAGCTGAAACTGACCGAACGCTGAGCGGGACGCGCCCCGGCAGACCATGTCATCGGGTGAAACGGGGGCCCGCGTCAGCGCGGGGTGACGCGGTTCACATGGCCCATCTTGCGGCCGGGCCTGGCCTCGGGCTTGCCGTAAAGATGCAGGGCGGCATGGCGTTCGCCCGCGATGGCGGGGATCTTGGCGATATCGTCGCCGATCAGGTTTTCCATGACCACATCGGAATGGCGCGACCCGTCGCCCAGCGGCCAGCCGGTGATGGCGCGGATATGCTGTTCAAACTGATCCACCGCGCAGCCATTCTGCGTCCAATGGCCCGAATTATGGACCCGGGGCGCGATTTCATTGACCAGAAGCCCCGCAGGGGTCACGAACAGCTCAACCCCCAGCACGCCGACATAATCCAGCGCGTTGAGGATCCGCGCCGCGATCAGCACCGCATCCGACCGCTGCGCGGGCGACAGCCGGGCCGGAACCGTGGTGCGGCGCAGGATGCCTGCCTCATGCACATTCTCGCCGGGGTCGAAACAGGCCACCGATCCGTCCAGCCCGCGCGCGGCGATGACCGAAACCTCATGGCTGAAGCTGACAAAGCCTTCCAGCACCGCCGCAGCCCCCTGCATGGCGGCAAGGGCGGCCTCGGCCTGATCGGGCGCCATGATCCGGGCCTGCCCCTTGCCGTCATAGCCCAGTCGCGTGGTTTTCAGGATCGCGGGTGTGCCGATGGTTTTCAGCGCGACATCCAGATCGGCGCGGCTTTCGACGCGGGCATAGGGCGCTGTCGCCAGTCCCAGACCGTTCAGAAAGTCCTTTTCCGCGATCCGGTCCTGACTGATCGCAAGCGCCGGGCGGCAGGGCCGGATCGAGCGCAGGGCCTCAAGCAGGTCCAGCGCCTCGGTCGGGATATTCTCGAATTCATAGGTCACGACATCGACCGCCCCGGCAAATTCGGTCAAGGCCGTCGCATCGTCATAGCTGGCGGTCGTGACGCGACAGGCCACATCGCCCGCAGGCGGATTGGCGGCGGGTTCATAGATATGGCAGCGATAGCCCAGCCGTGCCGCCGCGACCGACAGCATGCGACCCAGTTGGCCGCCGCCCAGAATTCCGATCACCGAACCGGGGGGGAGGGGGCCGGGGGGAAGGGGGTCAGTCATCCTGCGGCTCCTCGGGGATCGACGCGGAAAGGGCCGCGCGCCACGCGTCCAGCCGCGCGGCAAGGGCGGGATCGTTCAGCGCAAGGATCCCCGCCGCCATCAGCCCGGCATTGGCCGCCCCCGCCGCCCCGATGGCCATGGTTGCGACCGGAAAGCCCTTGGGCATCTGGACAATGGAATAAAGACTGTCGACACCCGACAGGGCACGCGTCTGCACCGGCACGCCGATCACCGGGATCCGGGTTTTCGAGGCCATCATGCCGGGCAGATGGGCCGCCCCGCCTGCGCCTGCGATGATCACCTTCAGCCCCCGGCCTGCGGCCTCACGCCCATAGGACCAGAGCCGGTCGGGCGTGCGGTGGGCCGAGACGATGCGGGCCTCATGGGGGATGCCCAACTCGTCAAGGATCAGCGCGGCCTCTTTCATCGTGGGCCAGTCCGACTGACTTCCCATGATGATTCCCACTTCGACTGCCATGCGCGATCCAGCCTCCGGTTGTCTGTCTGCGGCCCTGCGACGGCCCGTCCCGGACCTGTTGCAGGCCCGTCGCATAATTGAGCGCGCACTATAGCTTGGTGCGGGGCAGGGGCAAGGGCAGGCGGCGGCGGCGCGTCACTTCCGTGCCCCGCTTTGCCCGTCCTGCCGCCGAATGCGGCGCTGTTTGCCGTTTCCCGGTTGACTCCGCCCTGCGCGCGGGTAAAAGGCGGGTTTCAAGGATTCCACCGGGGGCGCATTTCTCCGGGCTGAAGGAGATACGGGAAATGGCGAAGCCGGCGACAATCAAGATCCGTCTGAACTCGACGGCGGGAACGGGGCACTTCTATGTCACCAAGAAGAATGCCAAGTCGATGACCGAAAAGATGACGGTGCGCAAATATGATCCCGTCAAACGGGAGCATGTCGAATACAAGGAAGGCAAGATCAAGTAAGATCTGCCCCTCCGCAAGGATCGGAAGGCCGCATCGAAAGATGCGGCCTTTTGCGTTGGGTTCCGGGCAGACAGAGAGGAAGAGGATAGGCCGATGCGGCGGATCATGATCGTGGGGCAGCCCGGTTCGGGCAAATCCACATTGGCACGGCTGCTGGGGGCCCGCACCGGTCTGCCGGTCGTGCATATGGATCATATCCATTGGCAAAGCGGCTGGGTTGAGCGTCCGTTGCCCGAGAAAATCGTGGCAGCGCGGGCAATCGAGGCGCAGGAGCGCTGGATCTTCGAGGGGGGCCTGTCGCAGACCTATGACAGCCGGGCCGCGCGCGCCGATCTGCTGATCTGGCTGGATCTGCCGGTCTGGCTGCGGCTTTGGCGGGTGACGCGGCGGACGTTGACGGGGCTGGGCCGCACCCGGCCGGATCTGCCGCCGGGCTGCCCGGAACGCTTGCGCAACCTGCCGGGATTCTGGCGCTTCATCTGGGCCACGCAGCATGGGTCGCGCGCTCGCCTGCAAAGGTTTACCCGTGCCGCCCCGCCGGAACTTTCCGTCGCCCATCTGCGCAGCAGCGGGGATCTGGCCGCGTTTCTGGCTGATTTCTGAAAATGAAAAGGGCCGGGGTTTCCCCCGGCCCGGTACTATCCTTCGTTCCGTCCGCCGTTATTCGCGGTTGCCGAGGAAGCTCAGCAAGAACATGAACATGTTGATGAAGTCGAGATAGAGACGCAGCGCGCCCATGATGGCGGCCTTGCCCAGCCATTCCTGATCGCCATGCGCGGCATGGGCGACATATTCGTTCTTGATCGACTGCGTGTCATAGGCGGTGAGGCCCGCGAAGATCAGCACGCCGATGGTCGAGATCGCAAACGCCATTGCCGAGGAGGCAAGGAAGATATTCACGACCATTGCGACGATCAGGCCGATCAGCCCCATCATCAGGAAGGTGCCCATGCCCGACAGGTCACGCTTGGTCGTGTAGCCGTAAAGCGAGAGCCCCGCAAAGGCGATGGCGGTGATCAGGAAGGTCTGCGCGATCGAGGTGCCGGTATAGACCAGAAAGATCGACGAGATCGACAGGCCCATGGCTGCCGCATAGACGTAGAAGAACAGTTGCGCCGCTGCCGCCGACATGCGGTTGATCATCGCCGAGAAGGCAAAGACCATGATCAGCGGGGCAAACATGATGACCCATTTCAGCGGCGAGGCATAAAGCGCCACACCCAGCGAGGTCAGGTATTTGCCCGAGGCAAGCTCGGCCGCCGCCAGCGACGGATCGGTGGTGGTGGCAAGACCCGAGATCGCCCAGGCCGCGCCACCGGTCAGCAGCATGCCGACCGACATCAGGCCGTAGACCTTGTTCATATGGGCGCGCAGGCCCTCGTCGATCCGGGCTGTGCGTGCGCCCGCACCCGCCGGATTGATTGTTTGATACTCAGCCATTCTTGCCTCCGCTAGGATTGTCGGGCGGGTCCGATTGGTCGCCGGACCCGTTCAGCATTGAATATCGGTAAGATCGGGTGGAATTTCAAGGAAAACCGGCTGGATTGGCCTGACCTTTTCGCGATTGCGGGCAGGGGTTTCGTCAAATTGCTTGCAACCGGGCGGCAGGGGCGGCGATGTGGCGTCGGAACGGGGAGGAATCGGACTTCCGACCCCGGGAATGCAACAGGGCACGGTGCGGAAAACGGGGCAGATATGGCGCGCAATCTGGATCTGGCAGCCTTGCGGTCAATTGTCGCGGTGGCCGAGATCGGCACCGTGACGCGGGCGGCGGCGGTGCTGAACCTGACGCAATCGGCGGTCTCGATGCAGATCCGCCGGATGGAGGACCGGCTGGGCAGGGTGCTGTTCACCCGGGGCGGCGGGCGGCTTGTCCCCACGCCCGAGGGCGAGGGGCTGATTTCCTATGCCCGCCGGATGCTGGCGCTGAATGATGAGGCGCTGGCGCGGCTGGCCCCGGACGGGGCAGCGGGGCGGGTGCTGCGGCTGGGCGTGCCCTATGACATCGTGTCCCCGCAGATGCCGGGCGTGCTCCGGCGCATGGCCGCCGACTGGCCCGGCCATCGCATCGATCTGGTTACCTCCTACAGCCGCCAGCTCCAGGATCGTTTCGCACAGGGCGAATTCGATCTGATCCTGACTACCGAGACGCGGCCCGGGCCAGCGGCCGCGATCCTCTCGCGCCGGGCGCTGCTATGGGTCGCGGCGCAAGGCATGGGCGGTGATCCCCAGGGCGGGGCCGCGCTGCGGCGTCCCTTGCCGGTTGCCTTCAAGCCCGATTGCGCCTTCCGTGCCCCGGCCCTTGCCGCGCTGGAGGCGGCAGGCATCGCATGGGCCGCCGTGCCGGAAGGCGGCAGCGAGACGGTGATCGAAACGACCGTGGCCGCCGGGTTGGGCCTGACGGTGCGGATGGAGGGCAATGTTCCGGCGGGCTGTGCGGCACTGGGTCCGGCCCATGGGCTGCCGCCTGCGGGCGTCACGCATGTCTGTCTTTACCAGCGGCAGGCGGGGACAGGCTTTGCCGCGGCACTGGCGCAGGCGCTGGCCGAGGCCTACGCCGATCCGGGCTGAAGGCCCGCGTCAGATGACCGCCTGCATCTGGTAGCCGGGCGCGTAGGACAGGCGCACCGAGGTAATCAGCGCCTCACCCGCCCGGGTCATGCGGTCGATGACGAAAAGCGATGCACCCGGCGGGCAATCCAGTGCGGCGGCGGTTTCGGCATCGGCATTCGTTGCGCCAAAGGCGATATCGCCCCCGGTGAAGGAGGTGTTCTGCACCAGCCATTCATTCGCGCTGATCCCGTCAAGATCGGCCACCAGAATGCCCGGCGCGGTCAAGGGGTTGACCCAGCGTTCCTCAAGGCAAAAGGGCGCATCCCCGGCCAGATGCAGCGCGCGCAGCCGCAAAAGCTGTGCCCCGGGGGGCAGGCTGCCCGCCGGAAGCGATGCCAGCAGCGCCGCCGGGGCAGGTTCAACCGCCCGCGTCAGCAGCCGGTAGCCGGGCACCAGCCCCCGCCCCTCGATATCCTGCCGGATGATCGGCACCTCGAATGTGGCCTTGCGCACCGGGTTCAGCGGCACGCGCGTTCCGGCCTTGCGGCGGCGTTCCAGCAGCCCCGCCTCGGCCAGTTCGCGCAGCGCGCGGTTCACCGTGGCCCGCGCGCAGCCCAGTTCAGCGGCCAGAACCGCCTCATCCGGGATGCGGGATCCGGGCGGCCATTCCCGGGTGCGGATGCGGCGCAGCGCCTCGGCCTGCACGGTCTGCCATGTGATGCTGCTCATCCCTGCCGCAGCCGGGTCACGGTCGCGACATAGGCCGCCGTGATCGCCTCATGCCGGGCATGACGCCCTTCGTGCACCAGATGCCGACCGGCCGACCACAGATCCGAGATGATGCGGTCATCGCCCGCAAAGATGTAGCTGTCCAGCGCGGTATCGCCGCGCCGCCCGGCCATATCCGGGCCGGTGCAGTCCAGCGCCACCAGATCGGCCAGCCGCCCGGTCTCGATCCGGCCCGCATCGCGCCCCGCCGCCTGTGCGCCGCCCTGTGCTGCCGCCTCGAACAGCACGCGGCCGGTGGATTTTCCGGGCAGGGCCAATGCGGCGCGGGACCGGTCGCGCAGGCGCTGGCTGTAATCCAGCGTGCGCAACTCCTCGGCCAGCGCGATGCGGATATTGCTGTCGGATCCGATGCCCCAGACGCCGCCCTGCGCGGCATAGGACACGCCGTCGAAAATGCCGTCACCCAGGCTTGATTCGGTGATCGGGCAAAGCCCCGCCACCGCACCCGAACGGGCCAGCGCCGTGGTTTCATTCGGCTCCATCTGGGTGCAGTGGATCAGGCACCAGCGCGCATCCACCGCCGCATTGTCCATCAGCCATTCAACGGGGCGCGCGCCGCGATGGGCCAGCAGCTCCTCAACCTCGGCCACCTGTTCGGCCAGATGCATGTGCAAGGGCGCATCGGGGCGCAGGGCAATCGCGGCGGCCAGCCCTTCGGGTGACACGGCGCGCAGCGAATGCGGCGCAATGCCAAGACGGGTATCGGCGGGCAGGGCACGCAGCGCGGCCCCGGCCCCCTCGACCAGCCGGGCAAAGCGGTCTGGGTCATTGCCAAAACGGATCTGCCCCGGCCCCAAGGCCCGCCGGTCGCAGCCGCCGAATTCGTAAAGCACCGGCAGCAGCGTCAGCCCGATCCCGGTGTGGACCGTTGCCGCCGCGACCCGTTCCGACATTTCTGCGATATTGTCATAACCGGCCCCGCCCGGACGATGATGCAGATAGTGAAACTCGACATTCGCGGCATAACCCGCTTCCAGCATCTGCATCTGCACGAAGGCGGTGATGGCCTCGACATCATCGGGGGTCAGCTGATCGAGAAAGCGATACATCAACTGCCGCCATGTCCAGAAACTGTCACGCGGATCGGGGCCGCGCGTCTCGGTCAGCCCGGCCATGGCGCGCTGGAAGGCGTGGGAATGCAGATTGGAGGGCGCGGGCAGCAAAAGGCCCACGCGCTGCGCCCCGGCGGGGGTCGCGCTGCCCGGCGTGATACCGGCGATGCGGTCTCCCTCGATGCTGACGGTCACATCTTCCGCCCAGCCTGTGGCCAGCAAGGCCTGTTCTGCCCAGATCGCCGTCATGGTCTCTCTCCCTTGTCGCCTGCTGCCGATGCAGTCGGTTGACAGAAATAATATGTATAGACATAATATCGCCAAGCGACGGGGGAATCAAGGTGACAATCGACATTCAAGCCAGCGAAAACCGGGTGATCGCAGGAGTCGGTCTTACCGGAACCGGAACCGGGGGCGCGTTCATTGCGCAAGGGGCCGTGGCCCTTGGCGGTGGCCGCATCCTTTGGGCGGGGCCCGAGGCCGATCTGCCAGAGGACTATGCAGGATATGCCCGGATCGCGGGTGAGGGGCGGCTGCTGACCCCGGCCTTTATCGACTGCCACACGCATATCGTGCATGGCGGCCATCGTGCGCTGGAATTCGGCATGCGGCTGGAAGGTGCCAGCTATGAAGAGGTTGCCCGTGCGGGCGGCGGGATCGTATCAACCGTCAAGGCCACGCGCGGCGCGGATGTGGACAGCCTTGTGGCCCAAGCGCTGCCGCGTCTGGATGCGCTGCTGGCCGAAGGCGTTTCCTGCGTCGAGGTCAAATCCGGCTATGGGCTGGATCTGGAAACCGAATTGCGGATGCTTCGCGCCGCAAGGGCGCTGGCAGCCGCGCGCCCGGTGCGGATCCGAACCACTTTCCTCGGTGCCCATGCGGTGCCGGTCGAGTATCAGGGCCGCGCCGATGCCTATATCGACACGGTCTGCATTCCCGCCCTGCGCGCCGCCCATGCCGAAGGGCTGGTCGACGCGGTGGATGGGTTCTGTGAAGGAATTGCCTTCGATACCAGTCAGATCGCCCGCGTCTTTGATGCCGCGCGTGAGCTCGGCCTGCCCGTAAAGCTGCATGCCGAACAGTTGTCGCATATCGGAGGCACGGCGCTGGCGGCGCGTTATGGCGCGCTGTCGGTTGACCATGTGGAATATGCGACCGATGCGGATGCGGCGCTGCTGGCGGCTTCGGGCACGGTTGCGGTGCTGCTGCCAGGGGCCTTCTATGCGATCCGCGAAACGCAAATGCCCCCCGTCGCCGCCTTCCGCGCCCATGGCGTGCCGATGGCGCTGGCCACCGACTGCAACCCCGGATCCTCGCCCCTCACCTCACTTCTGCTCGCGATGAACATGGGCTGCACCCTGTTCCGCCTGACCCCGGATGAGGCGCTGCGCGGCGTGACCACCCATGCCGCCCGTGCGCTTGGCCTCACCGATACCGGCCTGATCGCGTCGGGAATGCGCGCGGACCTCGCGCTCTGGTCGGTCGAGACGCCTGCCGAGCTTGCCTATCGTTTCGGTTTCAACCCGCTGCATGCGCGGATTTTCGGAGGCCCCGACCAATGACGGACATGATCCTGACGCCGGGGTCCACGACCCTTGCCCATCTGGAAACCCTTTGGCGTGGCGCGGGCGTAGCTCGGCTTGACCCCGCCGCGCGGGCGGGGGTCGAGGCGGCGGCGGCACAGGTTGCGGCAGCGGCACAGGGTGAGGCGGCGGTTTACGGCGTCAATACCGGTTTTGGCAAACTGGCCTCGGTCAAGATCGCGCCCAAGGACACCGCGACGCTGCAGCGCAACCTGATTCTGTCGCATTGCTGCGGCGTGGGGGAGGCGCTGGACGAACCCACCACTCGCCTGATGATGGCGCTGAAACTGCTGTCTCTGGGGCGCGGTGCCTCGGGCGTACGCTGGGCGGTGATTGCCCAGATCGAGGCGATGCTGGCGGCAGGCGTGATCCCGGTCGTGCCTGCGCAGGGGTCTGTCGGGGCCTCGGGCGACCTTGCCCCGCTGGCCCATATGACCGCCGCGATGATCGGTGAGGGTGAGGCGGTGTTTCAGGGACGGCGCATGGCGGGAGCTGCTGCTTTGGCGGCGGCGGGGCTGTCGCCCCTTATCCTTGGCCCCAAGGAAGGCCTTGGCCTGATAAACGGCACGCAGTTTTCCACGGCTCTGGCGCTGACCGGTCTGTTCCGGGGCTGGCGCGCGGCGGCGACATCGCTGGTCACGGCGAGCCTCTCGACCGATGCGATCATGGGATCGACCGCCCCCTTGCAGGCGGAAATCCACACCCTGCGCGGCCATCGCGGCCAGATCGAGGTGGCGGACCGGATGCGGGGGGTCATGGAAGGCTCGGTCATCCGCGAGAGCCACCGCGAAGGCGATACCCGCGTGCAGGACCCTTACTGCATCCGCTGCCAGCCGCAGGTGGTGGGCGCAGCGGTGGACCTTCTGCGCTTTGCCGCGACCACGCTGGAGACCGAGGCCAATGCGGTGACCGACAATCCGCTGGTGATTTCCACCGGCATCTTTTCCGGTGGCAATTTCCACGCGGAACCCGTCGCCTTTGCCGCCGATATCATCGCGCTGGCGCTGGCCGAAATCGGCGCCATCGCGCAGCGCCGCGTGGCCCTCATGGTCGATCCGACGCTGAGCCACGACCTGCCGCCTTTCCTGACGCCTGATCCCGGCCTGAATTCCGGCCTGATGATTGCCGAGGTGACGACGGCGGCGCTGATGAGCGAGAACAAGCATCTGGCGAATCCCTGTTCGACCGACAGCACGCCGACCTCGGCCAATCAGGAGGATCACGTTTCCATGGCCGCCCATGGCGCGCGGCGTCTGGGGCGGATGAATGACAATCTGGCGGTAATCCTGGGGGTTGAGGCGCTTTGTGCCGCGCAGGGCGTGGACTTCCGCGCGCCGCTGGTCACCTCGCCTGCGCTGCAATCGGTGATGGCGGTGGTGCGTTCGGTCAGCCCGGTGCTGAAGGAAGACCGCTATCTTGCGCCCGAGATTGCTGCCGCCGCCGGACTTGTCGCGGATGGCGCATTGATCCGCGCCGCCCGCATTGAAGATTTCGCGCTGTGATGCGCCCCAACCGAAAGCCTTTGCAATGACCAATCCCCGTCACAACACCCGCGACATCTTTCCGCCGACCGGCACCGAGATCAGCGCCAAAAGCTGGCTGACCGAGGCGCCCTTGCGGATGCTGATGAACAACCTGCATCCCGATGTGGCCGAAAATCCGCATGAACTGGTGGTCTATGGCGGCATCGGCCGCGCCGCCCGCACATGGGAGGATTTCGACCGCATCTGCGCCGAGCTGCGCAAGCTGGAAGAAGATCAGACGCTTGTGGTGCAATCGGGCAAGCCCGTGGGCGTCTTCCGCACCCATAAGGACGCGCCCCGCGTGCTGATCGCGAATTCCAACCTCGTGCCGCATTGGGCGACATGGGACCATTTCAACGAATTGGACAAGAAAGGTCTGGCCATGTATGGCCAGATGACCGCCGGAAGCTGGATCTATATCGGCACGCAAGGCATCGTGCAGGGCACGTTCGAGACCTTTGCCGAGGCGGGGCGCCAGCATTACGGCGGCAGCCTCAAGGGCCGCTGGATCCTGACCGGCGGACTTGGCGGCATGGGCGGCGCGCAGCCGCTGGCCGCCGTGATGGCCGGTGCCTGCTGCCTGACCGTGGAATGTGACGAAACCCGCGCCGATTTCCGCATCCGCACCCGCTATTGCGACGAGAAAGCCCATACGCTGGATGAGGCGCTGGCGATGATCGACCGCTGGACCAAGGCGGGGGAGGCGAAATCGGTCGCCCTGATCGGCAATGCGGCAGATGTGTTCCCCGAGATCTATCGCCGCATGAAAGCAGGCGGAATGCGCCCCGATATCGTGACCGACCAGACCTCGGCCCATGATCCGGTGCATGGCTACCTGCCGCAGGGCTGGACCGTCGCCGAATGGCGCGCGAAGCAGGAAACCGACCCCAAGGCGGTAGAAAAGGCAGCGCGTGCCAGCATGCGCACCCATGTCGCCGCCATGGTCGATTTCTGGAATGCGGGCGTGCCGACGCTGGATTACGGCAACAATATCCGGCAGGTGGCGCAAGAGGAGGGGCTGGAAAACGCCTTTGCCTTCCCCGGTTTCGTGCCCGCCTATATCCGGCCCCTGTTCTGCAAGGGGATCGGTCCCTTCCGCTGGTGCGCCCTGTCGGGCGACCCCGAGGATATCTACAAGACCGATGCGAAGATGAAGGAACTGTTCCCCGACAACACCCATCTGCACAACTGGCTGGACATGGCGCGGGAGCGCATTGCCTTTCAGGGCCTGCCTGCCCGGATCATGTGGATCGGGCTGGGCGACCGTCACCGCGCGGGGCTTGCGATCAATGAAATGGTGCGCAACGGCGAATTGAAGGCGCCGGTCGTGATCGGCCGCGACCATCTCGATTCGGGATCGGTTGCCAGCCCCAACCGCGAGACCGAGGCGATGCGCGACGGGTCGGATGCGGTCAGTGACTGGCCCTTGCTCAATGCGCTTCTGAATTGTGCATCGGGTGCCACTTGGGTCAGCCTTCATCATGGCGGCGGCGTGGGCATGGGTTTCAGCCAGCATTCCGGCATGGTCATCTGCTGCGACGGCACCGAGGATGCCGACCGCCGCATTGCCAATGTGCTGTGGAACGATCCGGCCACCGGCGTCATGCGCCATGCCGATGCGGGCTATGACATCGCCCTCGACTGCGCCCGCGAACATGGGCTTAACCTGCCTGCGATTCTCAAGGACTGACCGGAATGACCGCCGCCCCCCTTCAGCTGTTTTGAAATATCCTCGGGGGGTCCGGGGGGCGGAAAGCCCCCCGGCCTCGGGTCCATCGCGACCGGCAGAGTGACAAGACCTGAAAACACCATCCAGCAAGGAGATCACAAAATGAAAAGACGTTCCTTCCTCACCAAGGCCGGGCTCGGCGCCGCAGGCCTGACCGCCGCCACCCTGGCCGCCCCGGCAATCGCGCAGGATGTGCGCAAATGGCGCCTCGTATCGGCTTGGCCGCGCAATCTGCCGGGGCCGGGGGTTGCGGCGCAGATGCTGGCCGACCGGATCACTGCGCTGTCGGGCGGGCGCATCGAGGTCGAACTCTTCGCGGCGGGTGAAATCGTCCCCGGACCGGGCGTCTTCGATGCCGTGGCCGAAGGCACGGCAGAGATTTATCACGCGGTCCCGGCCTATTGGGGGTCGAAATCCAAGGGGATCCTGCTGTTCGGGTCGCAGCCGCTGGGTCTGACGGCCATCGAACAGCATGGCTGGATGCTGCAGGGCGGCGGGCAGGCGCTTTATGACGAGATGTATGGCCGCTTTGGCCTCAAGCCTTTCCTGTGCGGCAATTCCGGTCCGCAATGGGCAGGCTGGTTCCGCAATGAGATCACCAGCCTTGATGACCTGAAAGGGCTGAAATACCGCACGACCGGTCTGAATTCCGAGGTCATGTCGAAACTGGGCGTCGCGGTCGAGGCGATGTCGGGCCCGGCGATGTTCCAGGCGCTGCAATCGGGCGCGCTTGATGCAGGCGAATTCATCGGGCCATGGTCGGATTCGGCACTGGGCCTTTATCAGGTCGCCACGAACTATTATGGCCCCGGCCCGGGTGAGCCGTCCTCGGCCGAGGAATGTGCGATCAATCTGGATGTCTGGAATGACTTGCCTGACGATCTGAAACAGGCGGTCGCGGCTGCGGCGGAAAGCCTCTACAACCCGGTTCTGGCCGAATACAACACCAAGCATGCGCTGGCGCTGCGTGAACTGGTGTCGCAGCACGGTGTCACGCTGCGCGAATGGCCCGAGGAGATTACCATCGCCATGGGCAATGCCATGGGTGAGGTCATCGGTGAACTGCGCGCCTCCGAGGATGAACTGGTGCGCCGCATCACCGAAAGCTTCCTTGAATACCGCAAGCTGATGGTCGAATACGCGCCCTGGGCCGATAATGGCCAGATGAACATGCGCGGTCTCGACTACAATTACGGCGACGCCTGAGCCGCCTTTGCGCGTCGCCGGATCCCGTCCGGCGGCGCGTGCCCCCGATCTGCCCGGCCGTCACGGAACGGCCCCCGGCGAAGGCCGGTCGTCGTGTGACGACCTCCAGCGAAGGAACAACGGATGGAACGTCTTGCCGACGGGCTCGACCGGATCAACCGCGCCGTGGGTGCGGTGACGATGTGGGCGGCGCTGGCCATGGTGCTGGTGCAATTCGCCATCGTCCTGATGCGCTATGTCTTTGGCTACACGTCCATTTTCGTCAATGAATCAGTGCTGTACCTGCATGCGTCGCTGTTCATGCTGGGGGCGGGCTATACGATGCTCGTGGGCGGTCATGTGCGGGTCGATATTTTCTATGCCACGGCAACCGCACGCAGCAAGGCGCTGATCGACATCTTCGGCCATCTGGTGCTGCTGGCCCCGGCCACGCTTATCCTGCTTTACTGGTCATGGCCCACGGTCAGCCGCGCCTGGGCAATCCGCGAGGGGGCGATGTCGGTGGGGGGCATTCCGGCCTCCTATCTGCTCAAGACGCTGATCCCGGCCTTTTGCGTGCTGTTGCTGATACAGGGAATTTCGGCGCTGATCCGCGATGTGATCCGCCTTTCGCAGGGGGACCGTCATGGCGCTTGATCTGCTGATGTTCGCCGCGCTGATCGCGGTGATCCTGATGGGCTATCCGGTGGCCTTTTCCATCGCGGGCGTGGCCACGGCTTTCGCGCTGATCGGCTGGTGGGCGGGGGATTTCAACATCTCGCTGATGGGCGCATTGGGCCAACGCTTCTTTGCGGTGATGACCAATCCGGTGCTGACCGCGATTCCCTTGTTCGTGCTGATGGGGGTGGTGCTGGAAAAATCCCGCATTGCCGAGGATCTGCTGGAGACGATGGGGCGGCTGTTCGGGTCCCTGCGTGGCGGATTGGGTGTTTCGGTCATGCTGGTCGGTGCGTTGCTTGCCGCCTCGACCGGGATTGTCGGGGCGACGGTCGTCGCCATGGGCATGATCGCGCTGCCCGCGATGCTGCGCAACGGATACAATCCGCGCCTTGCCTCGGGCATGGTCTGCACCGCCGGGACGCTGGGACAGATCATTCCGCCCTCGACCCTGCTGATCATTCTGGCCGAGGTGATGTCTTCGGCCTTCCAGCAGGCGCAGTTCAAGCAGGGCAAATTCTCGATCGAGACCATTTCGGTCGGCCAGACCTTTGCCGCCGCCCTGATGCCGGGGTTTCTGCTGGTCGCGATCTATATCGTCTATATCCTGATCCGCGCGGCCCTTGTGCCGGGCGATGCCCCGGCAATGCGGGAAACCGCCGCCCGTCCGAAACGGGCCGAGATTTTCGGCGCGATCCTGCCGCCCGTTCTGCTGATCGTGGCGGTTCTGGGCGCGATTCTCGGTGGTGTCGCCTCACCGAATGAGGCGGCAAGCGTCGGGGCTGTGGGCGCGATTCTGCTGGCAGGGTATCGGATGGGCGCGCCACGCTGGCTGATGATTGCGGGGGCGGCGGCGCTGATGCTGCTGGCGGTCGCGGCCGGTTCCGCGCCGGTGCGGCTGCAGCGGTCCGATGCGGGTGGTTTTGAGTACATGCTGGCCGCGATCTATTCCGGGCTGGCGCTGGCGGGGTTGCTGGCCGTGGGCGCGGCAATCGTGACCGCCTTCCGCCGGGGGGTGATGATCCCGGCCATGGCGCAGACGCTGTCGGTCACCTCGATGATCTTCGCGACGATCCTGATGGCGTCCTTCTTCAGCCTTGTCTTTGTGGGGCTTGGTGGGGAACACCGGGTTGCGGCGATCCTTGAATCGCTGCCGGGCGGGCCGACCGGGGCGCTGATCTTCGCGATGGCCTTCATCTTCGTCCTCGGCTTCTTCCTTGATTTCGTGGAAATCTCGGTAATCCTGCTGCCGCTGCTGATCCCGCCGCTGATCCTGATGGGCCATGATCCGATCTGGCTGGCCGTCCTGGTGGCGGTGAACCTGCAGACCTCGTTCCTGACGCCGCCCTTCGGGTTCTCACTGTTCTATCTGCGGGGGGCCGCGCCGCCCGAGGTGACGACCGGCATGATCTATCGCGGGGTGGTGCCCTTCATCGGATTGCAGATCTTTGCCATGGCGATCCTGTGGTTTCTGCCCGCCATCGCCACATGGCTGCCGGGCATGGTGTTCTGAAGCCTCAGAGGGCAAGGCCCGGCAGGGTCCGGCCCTGCAAGCGGTCCCGCAGATGCGTGGCGAAGGCCGCAACGATGCGCGGGCTTACCGCGCGTTTGCGGGCAAGGCCCAGAACCATGGGCCGCACCGGTTCTGACGGGGCGGGTCCGGTGATGGGGACCAGCCGCAACGCTGCGCCATCGGGGGATTGCGGGGCGGCGGGCCGCAGGTTCACCAGCCCATAGCCGAAACCATGCGCCACGAGTGAGAACATCACCCCCAGCCCGCCGCAGCGTTCGGCGATGCGGGGCCGCAGGCCCGCCGTCTGGAACAGCGACAGAAAATAGTCGCGGCTATGCGGCAGATCCAGCAGGACCATCGGTTCCGCCGCCAGCGCCGCCAGCGTCACGCTGTCGTGGCAGGCCAGCGGATGCCCGGGCGGCAGCACCGCATGCGGCGGCAGATCCAGCAGCGCATCGAAGCGCAGGGTTTTCGGCAGGTCCAGATTATAGGTCAGGGCGATGTCGATCTCACCCCGGTCCAGCAGGGTCAGCAGCCCCGCCTGATGCGCCTCCTGCATTGAAAGCCGCGCCTCGGGGAAGGCGTCCGAGAAACTGCGCCGCAGCGGCCCCATCAGCAGCGGCGCGAAGGTGACCAGACAGCCGGCCGAAACCGGCCCGCCCAGCCGCTCGGCCATATCATTCGCCAGATCGCCAAGGGCGCCCGCCTCCTCCAGCAGATGCGCCGCGCGGTCCATCAAACGCTGGCCTGCATCGGTCAGGACCAGTCCCTGCGCATGTTGCCGTGTGAACAGCGGCAGGCCGAATTCGGCCTCAAGCTGCGCCAACGCCGCCGAAAGCGAGGGGGCCGAGACATTGATCCGCCGCGCCGCCGCGCTCAGGCTGCCGGCGCGGCCGATGGCCACGAAATATTCAAGCTGCCGGAAGGTGAATCGCAGGGCCATGGCGCGATGATGCGGGGGGAAGCGGCGCTTGCCAAGCGGGGATCGGAAGCGGCGTCACCGGCACCCGCTTGCGCGCGCCGCATCTGGCGGATAGGTCTGGCCGATGCTGTCCTATCAACATCTCTATCACGCCGGAAATCCGGCCGATGTCCATAAACACGCGGTTCTGGCGTGGATTCTGGATTACCTGACGCGCAAGGACAAGCCGCTCAGCTATATCGAGACCCATGCCGGTCGCGGGCTTTACGACCTGTCATCGCCCGAGTCGCTGAAAACCGGCGAGGCGGCGCAGGGTGTGGGGCGGATGGAGCGGCATTTTGCCCCCGATCACCCCTGGCGGCGGCTGCTGGACCGGGCGCGCGACCTGAAAGGGGCAGATGCCTATCCCGGTTCGCCCTTTCTGGCGGCACTGGCGCTTCGTGAAAGCGACCGCATCCATCTGGCCGAACTGCATCCGCAGGAACATCGGGCGCTGTCCTATCATCTGGCGCCCTATGATGTCTCGATCCGGGCCGAGGATGGGATCGCCATGGCCCTGTCCCTGACCCCGCCGACGCCGCGCCGGGGCATGGTGCTGATCGACCCGTCCTGGGAGGTCAAGACCGAGTATGACAGCATCCCCAAGGCGGTGGAGGATCTGGTTCGCAAGTGGAATGTCGGGATCGTGGCGCTGTGGTATCCGCTGCTGCTGTCCGGGGCGCATCTTCCGATGATGGCGCGGCTGTCGGCGGCCTTTCCCGAGGCGCTGCGCCATGAGGTGCGCTTTCCCCCCGTGCGAGAGGGGCACCGGATGGTCGGATCGGGCCTGTTCGTCGTGAATCCGCCCTGGGGGCTGGCTGAAGAGACCACGCGGATCACGGCGATTTTCCGTCAGAAGGGCTGAGGCCGGGGTTTTTGCCCAAGCCGGGGGAGGCGGGGGCCAGCCCCCGCCTCCCCCCCCCGCACACCCGAGGTATTTTCGCCAAGATGAAAGGGCAAAGATACGCGCCGGTCTGGGGGGCGATCAGGCGGCCAGCGGGGCGCGGCGCCAGAACCGGGCCATCAGCAGAACCGCGGCCACGGTCAGGCCCACGGTCAGGCCCAGCCAGAGGCCCGCGCCGCCAAGACCCAGCGGGAAGGCAAGGACATAGCTGACCGGTATGCCCACCATCCAGTAGCTGATCGAGGCCAGCCACATCGGCACCCGTGTATCATGAATGCCGCGCAGGAACCCCAGCGCCATCACCTGCGCCGCATCGACCATCTGGAACAGCGCCGACAGCGCCAGAAGCAGCGTACCGAAGGCGATGATCGCCGGGGCCTGGGGGTCGTTCAGATCCAGAAACAGCGCGACGATGGCTGCGGGCAGGGTCAGGAACAGCGCGACCATTGAAAGGCCGAACAGGAACGAAAGCCCCATCGCCACCTTGGCGGCATCGCGCAGATGGCGCGCGTCATTGCGCCCTGCCGCGCGGCCGATGCGGATCGTCGCCGCATTCGACAGGCCCATATGCACCATGAAGGCCAGCGCCGTCACCTCAAGCGCGATGCCATGGGCGGCAAGCTCCATCGTGCCGATCCAGCCCATCATCAGGGCCGAGGCCTGAAACAGGCTGCCCTCGGCCAGACCGGTCAGCCCGATCGGCCAGCCGAGGCGGAACACCTGTCCGAAGGCCTGCCAGTCGGGCCGCCAGAACCGCTGGAACAGCAGGAAGCGGCGCAGCGCGGGTAGCAGATGGGCATAAAGCGCAAGGCCCAGAAAGCTGGCCAGCTGCACAAGGACCGAGGCGATGGCCGCCCCGCGCACGCCCAGTTCCGGCGCGCCCCAGTTGCCGAAGATCAGCATCCAGTTGATCAGCACATTCAGCCCCACCGCCGCCAGCGTGATCCAGAGGACAACCTGCGTGCGCTCCAGCGCGGAAAGATAGCTTTTCAGCGTCATCACCAGCAGCGCCGGGATCATGCCCAGCCCCGCGATGCGCATGTAATCCTGCGCCAGAAGCGAGACATCGGGCTTTTGCCCCAAGGCCAGCAACAGCGCCTCGGACCACCAGAAGACCGGATAGCAGAGCACCCCGAACAGGATCGAAAGCCACAGCCCCATCCGCGTGTCGCGGCGCACCTGCACCTCTTCGCCCCGCCCCAGCGCCTGCGCGACCATCGGCATCACCGCCTGCGCAAAGCCCGAGCCGAGGATGAAGACGATGAAGAACATCGAGGCGCCCAGCACCACCGAGGCCAGTTCGGTGACCCCATACCAGCCCAGCATCACCGTATCGGTGACATGCAGCATCATCTGCGCCAGATGGCTGCCGATCAGCGGCAGGCCGAGCGCAAGCGTCGCCTTGGCATGGGCGGCGTAGCTATGGGGTTGAGCTGTGGTCATGGCGCTTGCCATAGCCGGGGCCGATGCGCCCGGCAAGGGGTCAGTCAACCCCCTTTATCCGTTGCGGGTCCGGGGATGCAGCGACGCCACGCTGGGCTATCGGGGCGGGTGACGGGGCGGGGCGATCCGAGCTAGAAAGGCCATGCGGATCACAGTCGAGGGAAGGGGCGCAGCATGGCCGGTCACCGGATATTCAGCATGCGCTTTGCAAGTGTTTACCCCCATTACGTCGCGAAGGCCGAACGCAAGGGTCGCAGCAAGGATGAGGTTGACCGCATCATCTGCTGGCTGACCGGACTGGATGCCGAAGGGCTGCAGGCGCGGCTGGAGAGTGGCGCGGATTTTGAGACCTTCTTTGCCACCGCGCCCGCGCTGAACCCCGCGCGTGAACTGATAAGGGGCGTGGTCTGCGGGGTGCGGGTCGAAGAGCTGGAAGATCCGCTGATGCAGGAAATCCGCTATCTGGACAAGCTGGTGGATGAACTGGCGCGCGGCAAGGCGATGGAGAAGATCCTTCGCCGGCCCTGAGCCGCACCGAAAACGGCGATGCTGCGCCACCGCGTCAGGGCAGGCGGCACAGGGGCCGGGTGCCCTTGACGGCGCGGGCCCCAGACCCCACTCTCCGCCCGCTTTCAGGAAGGATCCGACATGACCCGCAGCACCCCGCCATTCGCGCCCTTCGAATGGATGATCGCCTGGCGCTATCTGCGGGCAAGACGCGCCGAGGGCGGCGTCAGCGTCATGACATGGATCAGCCTTGTCGGCATAACCCTTGCCGTTTTCGCGCTGATCGCCACGCTGTCGGTGCGGGCGGGCTTCCGCGCCGAATTCGTCGATACGATCCTGGGCGCCAATGCCCATGTCACGGTCTATGCCGGGCCGCATCAGGCCGCCGATGGCCGCACTATCCGCAGTTTCGAGGATTATGACGCAATTGCCGATCGCGTGGTGCGGGTGCCCTTCGTCACCCGCGCGGCCCCGGTGGTGAAAGGTCAGGTTCTGGCCAGCAATGAGGGCCGCTCGGTCGGCGTCGAGGTGACGGGGATCCGTGAGGCGGATCTGCGCACGATCCCGCGCATCGGCGACGGGGCCGAGAATGCCAGCGGCGATATCGCCCGGTTCGATGAGGGCATCGCCATCGGCTCGGGCGTTGCGCGCGAACTGGGCCTGCAACTGGGTGACCGGCTGCGGCTGACGTCTCCCGACGGGGTGCGCACGGCCTTTGGCACCAGCCCCCGGGTTTCGGCCTATGAGGTGGTCTATATCTTCACCGCCGGGCGCTATGACATCGACCGCACCCGCGTCTACATGCCGCTGACCGAGGCGCAGAGCTATTTCAACCGCGAAGGGATGGCGGATGAGATCGAGGTCATGCTGTCGCGCCCCGAAGCGGTCGATGAGGCGGTGCTGCCCCTGATCCGGGCGGGGGGTGAACATGCGATGGTCTGGACATGGCGCGATGCCTCGGGCGCCTTCCTGCGGGCGCTGGATATCGAGGATAATGTCATGTTCATCATTCTGTCGATCCTTGTGCTGATCGCGGCGATGAACATCGTTTCAGGCCTCATCATGCTGGTCAAGAACAAGGGGCGCGATATCGGCATCCTGCGCACCATGGGCCTGACCGAGGGATCGGTGCTGCGGGTCTTTTTCATCTGCGGTGCCTTCACCGGCATCATCGGCACGGTCTGCGGCGTGGTTCTGGGCTGCCTGTTCGCGGTCTATATCGACCCGATTTTCTCTTTCGTGAACTATGTCGCGGGGGGCGGGGTCTGGGATCCGTCGATCCGGGGGATCTATGCGCTGCCTGCGAAACTGCAGGCCGTCGATGTCGGGGCGGCGGTGGCGCTGTCGCTGGGCCTGTCCTTTGTTGTCACGATCTTTCCCGCACGGCGCGCGGCACGGATGAACCCGGTGGAGGCGCTGCGCTATGAGTGATGCGATGCTGGTGCTGGAGGGGATCGCGAAATCCTACAATCGCGGCAAGCCCTCCGAGGTCACGGTGCTGCGCGACGTGTCGCTGACGCTGGGCCGGGGGGAGGTTGTGGCGCTGGTCGCCCCGTCGGGGGCGGGGAAATCGACGCTGCTGCATATCGCGGGGCTGCTGGATACGGCCGATGCGGGCCGCGTGGTGCTGAACGGGCGCGATATGGATGGGCTGGGCGACCGGGCGCGCACGGCGGCGCGGCGGCAGGAGGTGGGGTTCATCTATCAGTTCCATCATCTTTTGCCGGAATTCTCGGCGCTGGAAAACGTGATCCTGCCGCAACGGGCCAATGCCGTGCCGCAGGCCGAGGCAGAAACCCGCGCGCGCGATCTGCTGGACCGGGTCGGCGTCGGGCCGCGTGCGGGGCACCGTCCTGCCGCGCTGTCGGGCGGCGAACAGCAGCGCGTGGCCTTTTGCCGGGCGATGGCCAATGCGCCGGGGCTGTTGCTGGCGGATGAACCGACGGGAAATCTGGACCCCGCCACCTCGGAACAGGTGTTCGGTGCCTTGATGGCCATGGTGCGCGAGACCGGGCTTTCGGCGCTGATCGCGACCCATAACATGGAGCTTGCGGCCCGGATGGACCGTGCGCTGCGGCTGGATCAGGGGCGGTTGACCCCTGGGATCGGCTGAGGGACCGCCGCGCCTGCGGGGGGTGGGGCGGCCTGCCTGCCGGTCCGCGTAGCACCTTGCGGCCGCGCGCCGAACGCATCTGCACAGACTTGGACTGCGCGGCAATCCGGACTATATTGGCATGGATTGAATGGGACCTGCATCCGCGCGAGGAGACCGCCATGCCAAAGACCCTCACACAGCCCGTGACCACGCTGGATCCGGTCTGGACCCGGCTTGAGGATGAGGCCCGCGCGGCGATTCTTGCTGAGCCGGTTCTGGGCGGGCTGATCCATTCCAGCATCCTGCATCACCCGTCACTGGAACGCGCGCTGGCCTATCGCTTCTCGCTCAAACTCGCCTCGGGAGAGATGAGTGAGCAGATCCTGCGCGAGATCGCCGATGAGGCCCATGCGGCCGAACCCGCCATCGGGCAGGCCGCGCGCGCCGATCTGATGGCGGTCTTTGAACGCGATCCGGCCTGCAACCGCTATCTGCAGCCGATCCTGTTCTTCAAGGGCTATCAGGCGGTGCAGGCCTACCGGATTGGGCATTGGCTCTGGACCAGCGGGCGGCGCGACATGGCCTATTTCGTGCAGGCCCGGGTGTCCGAGGTGTTCGGAGTCGACATTCACCCGGCGGCGCGGATCGGGCGCGGCATCATGATCGACCATGCCCATTCCATTGTCGTCGGCGAAACGGCGGTGGTGGGGGATAATGTGTCGATGCTGCATTCCGTTACGCTGGGCGGCACCGGCAAGGAAGATGGCGACCGCCACCCCAAGATCGGCAATGGTGTGCTGATCGGGGCCGGGGCCAAGGTGCTGGGCAATATCCATGTCGGCTATTGTTCCCGCATCGCGGCAGGGTCGGTGGTCTTGCACGATATTCCGCCCTGCAAGACCGTGGCAGGCGTTCCCGCGCGCGTGGTCGGAGAGGCAGGGTGCGACCAGCCTTCGGTCACGATGGATCAGGTGCTGCCGGAGTCGGTTTGAGGGGGGGCAATCCGCTTTTGCGGGTCTGTCGCATCGGCATGGGCAGGTTTTGGTCGGCGGACAGGATCGGGAGATTTGCCTGACGACGACAAGTTCAGGCAAAATTCGCCGCGAAAGGATCGGTGATCCAGTTGGTCAGCGGGTATCGGTCGCTACGGCGATAAGCGCCCGAAGTTGTTTCTGTATGGAGCGTTTCCACAGAAAGCGGTTCAACCATCCCATTCCGTCAGAAGACTGCGTCGCCGAAACCGTGATATGTGTTCTGTTTTCCTCCTCGGACAGGTCAAAATCAAAGCGCAGGGGCTGCGGATTTTTGCCGAACATCCGGTGGAAAGCCTTGTCCGGGTCGCCCGGGTATTCGCTTCCGACCGGGGGCAGGCGTTCGCGTGGATTGTAACGGGTCATACGGAGGGGGCGCAGCTCAACCGTCAATCCGTTGGGGCGGTCGTAACGCAATAGCGTTTCCACATGTTCATAATCGAAAACACCATATGCGACGCGCACGACCGTTGTCAGGTCTGCCGTCTCTTTCGAACCTGAAACATGTCGGGAACTCAGAACTCTGACCCCGTTGACGGTAGCATTTCCTGCCGTCGAGGTTAGGCGTTCGAAAACTTCATCGCAGCGAAGATGGGATAAGGCATTCATACTGAACGAAATTTTCTGTGACATACGCTAACGTCCCAATATTTACGCGTCCCTACTGCTGCGCAAGGCATCATGGCGCAGCCTTTACTGTATCCTAGCTTATGATGACTTTACGATGGACAGTGAGGGTATGGCAAAACGCCGGCCTCTGAAAAGACCGGCTACTGGTCCAAATGCGTCCCGAAGTCCGTTCATCTGCCTTGCCGGAAATCGCACCTTTGAACCCCTGATAAACAACCGCACCCGCCATTTTGAAAAGCCGCCCCGACCGGGGCGGCTTTTCAGTTCAATGCCGGAGCATTCCCGCCTCAGCCGGCCAGTTCTTTCGACAGATATTCGTCGACCTTTTCCAGATAACCCATCGTGGTCAGCCATTTCTGGTCGGGGCCGACCAGCAGGGCCAGATCCTTGGTCATGAACCCGTCCTCGACCGCCTGCACCGTCACGCGTTCCAGCGTTTCGGCAAAGCGCAGAAGGGCCGCGTTGTCGTCCAGTTTCGCGCGATGCTTCAGACCACCGGTCCAGGCGAAGATCGAGGCGATGGAATTGGTCGAGGTTTCCTTGCCCGCCTGATGCTGGCGGTAATGGCGCGTGACCGTGCCATGCGCGGCCTCGGCCTCGACCGTCTGCCCGTCGGGCGTCATCAGTACGCTGGTCATCAGGCCAAGGCTGCCGAAGCCCTGCGCCACGGTGTCGGACTGCACATCGCCGTCATAGTTCTTGCAGGCCCAGACATAGCCGCCCGACCATTTCATCGCGCTTGCCACCATGTCGTCGATCAGACGGTGTTCATAGGTGATCCCGGCCTTCTTGAAGGCATCGGCGAATTCCTCGTCAAACACCTGCTGGAACAGGTCCTTGAAGCGGCCGTCATAGGCTTTCAGGATCGTGTTCTTGGTCGAGAGGTAAACCGGCCAGCCCTTGACCAGACCGTAATTCATCGAGGCGCGTGCGAAGTCGATGATCGACTGATCAAGGTTGTACATCGCCATGGTCACACCGGCACCGGGGGCGTCGAAGACTTCCTTCTCGATCACGGTGCCATCGTCGCCCACGAATTTGATCGTCAGTTTGCCTTTGCCGGGAAAGCGGAAATCGGTGGCGCGATACTGGTCGCCAAAGGCGTGGCGGCCCACCACGATGGGCTGGGTCCAGCCCGGTACCAGACGCGGCACGTTCTTGCAGATGATCGGTTCGCGGAAGATCACGCCGCCAAGGATGTTGCGGATCGTGCCGTTCGGGCTGCGCCACATCTGTTTCAGGCCGAATTCCTCAACCCGCTGTTCATCCGGGGTGATGGTGGCGCATTTCACGCCGACGCCATATTGCTTGATCGCATTGGCGGCATCCACGGTGATCTGGTCATCGGTGCGGTCGCGCTCCTCAATGCCCAGATCGTAATATTTCAGGTCGATGTCGAGATAGGGCAGGATCAGCTTTTTCTTGATGAAATCCCAGATGATGCGGGTCATCTCGTCGCCGTCGAGTTCAACGACGGGGTTGGCTACCTTGATCTTGGTCATGGGGCCCTCTCGGTTGGGAATGGGGGATTCGTCTGGCCTGCCTTCTACCGGATCGCGGGGGCTTTGGGAAGTGCGGTATGCAAATGTATACCAAAACCCCGCAAAGCGCCGCCCCCTGGGACGGACTAGGGCAGGGGCCCGGCTCCGAGGGTGTGGAAGGCCGCGGCCCCGGCATCACTGGCCCGGCCCGGCGTTCAGGCCCGGCTTGACCAAGGGCATCGCCGGGCCGGGGCAGGGCGGGTTATTCGGGCCGCAGCATTTCGGCGAAATCCGACATGTCGAGGCCGATCTTCTTCGGTGCCCAGCGTTTCGGATCATCGAATTCGAATTGCAGGCGCAGCCGATACTCGGGGCGGGTCAGATGGATCAGACATTGCACGAAGGCCCCGTCGCCATTGGCGGTCATCTGCTCCTTCAGGTCGCGGAACCTGCGCACGACCTTTCCTGCCACATCGGGAACGAAGGCCCGGAAGCTGCCATCGGCAAGATAGCGATAGCCGGTCATTTCCCGGTTGCCATCCGCAAGGGTGACGACAAATCCCAGCCCCTGCCAGTCCAGCGATTGCAGGGCGCCATCGTCGGCAAGCAATTCCCCGATTTCAGAGATCAGGGCCGCCTGTTTTTCATTGCTCATTCCTGAATTCCCGCTTCCCTGTATTCTGACATTCTGGCCTGAATATCGGCCGATGACATCCGGTCATAGCTTTGTGCTGTATCGTTATCAAAGCTCTTGAAGGTGCTGTAGACCTCATGGCCGGTTCTCGGATCGACGATGCTGTAGGTCACGTCGACCTCGGCCGGTCTGGTGCCCGCGAAATCATCCAGCGTGATCTTCACCCTGACCTCTCCTCCAACAGCGATCCAGTCCGCCAGTTCGTTTTCCAGCTTCTTGTAGGCGCCGCGATTGAAATTCGCGTCCTGCGGGAAAAGGTTCTCAAGTCCCCGGTCAAGGCCGAAGCGGTGCCCGATCATATGGCCTGCATCGTCACCGGTCAGCCCCTGATCGCCCACGGCACGCTGTGCGGCCAGTTCCTCGGGCGAGCGTTCGGCATTGACGTGATAGCGGCGCAGCGTGGCCACCGCCTCGACCGTCCGCCCCGAGGCATCCTTGACGAAACCGATCTCGTTCTCGCCATGACCCACGATGCTCATCGTCCGGCCCGCGCCGCCGGAGTAGGCCCGGAACGCGCCGCTGACCGGATCATATTCGAACCGCTCGATCGTGCCGTCACTGCGGCGCAGGGTCGGCTCACCCTCCACGCTGCTGACCCAGTGATGCCCCTCGGGCAGGGCGTCGCCGGTGGGCCAGCCGCGCGCCTCGGCCTGACGATGGCCCTCGCTGGGCGCGGCGATCCAACCTTCGCCCGAGAGATCGGGATCTTGCAGCCGGGCCATCTGATGGGCGGTCGCCTCGGCCAGTTCCTGCTGGCGCAACAGCAGCGCCTCGCGTTCAAGGGGCGTCATGCGCGGCCCCTCGCTGTCCAGCCTTTGCCGCAGTAGGTCGGTTTCCGCGCCGATCTTTTCGATTTCCAGCTTCGCTTCCCAGCCTTGCGTGCCGGGGGCCGGATCGGGCCTGCCGCGCAGCATGGTGGTCAGGCGCGTCATCAGGCCACCTGCCGCCTCGACCTGCCGCCCGGCATTGGAATGCAGCGCCAGCAGCACCGGATCGGACCTACCGCCGCCGGTCTCGATGCGGACATTCACAGGCATCCCGGTCGCATCAAGGTCATAGGCCGTGCGCATCTGCCCCGGGTCCAGATCGGTATGGGCCGCGACGGGGAAGGGGGATCCGAATTCCGCCTGATTACGCAGCCGCGTGAAGCTCAGCGCATCCTGCACCATCGCGCCGCCCGTCCTTGTGCTGGCGGCCCCCATTCCGGCCCAGAACGCGACGTTCAGCAGGCCCATCGCCTTGTCGCCCGCATCCATCCGGTCCCAGTTCTGCGCCATCATCAGGGCCTGATCGCCCATGGCCGCCGCATCGGCGGTGTTGGACGCGATCTGCAGACCTGCCGTCGTGCGCGCCGTCATCTGCGTGACGCGCGCGCCGCTTTGCACCAGACCCCCGGCCCGCATCGCCGCCCCCATCGCGCCCACCGACAGCACGCCCGCGCCCGCCTCAAGCCAGTTGCCGCGCACGGATGGGTCGGTCAGATCGGTGACATCCTTGCCGCGCTGATGGTCGTCGTAAAGGCGTGATCCCGCGCGCCCGACCTGCCAGCTTGCCGCCCCCGCGCCCGCCACAACCAGGGGCGTCGCAAGTCCGCCCGAACCGGCAATCGCAATGACGCCGACCGTGATGCCCGCCGCCAGCGCAACACCGTCCCCGACCCGGCCCAGCCATTCGCCCAGCGTGTCGACCACGCAGGGCGTGTTCTGTGTCACCAGCCGCGCACCGGGCACCAGCGCCTCGGGATAGGTCATCTTGCCGGGGGGCAGTTCGTTCAGGTCCAGCCACTTGTCCAGACTGTCATATTTGTTGCCCATGTCATCGACAAAGCGCGGACCCTCGGGGCGCTCAAGCCGGAAGACGGTGAAGCTGGCGATGCCGAATTCGTTCGAGGTCACCACGACGGGCAGAACGGTCATCTGCGCCGGATCTCCGCCCAGTTCGGCGATCATTCCGGCAATCCTGCCGATCCGGGCATCGCCCGCGTAATAGTCATGGTCCATCCCGGCGGCCTCCCGCGCCAGACGGGCCTCGTCGGTTTCATTCTCAGGCGGCAGATTGGTGGGGGCTGCGCCCAGGGCCTGCCCGATTGTGTTGTGCAAGGCACCGGTCGGCCCGGTCGTACGGAGCGCGAACGGGTCCAGCCCGCGCGCAGTATAGCGTTCCGCAATCGGCCCGGCTGCGGCCTGTGCGGCGACCTCACTTTCCCAGCCTTCTGACAATGCTTCAGCAGTGAAATCGGGGTTGTTCGCGGCCTGTGCCAGCGCCCAGTTGCGCAATTCGGGCGGGATCGCCTCACCGAACATCATCTCACGCCCGCCGCCGGTGGCAAAGATCGCCTCCAGTTTCGCGGCGGTCGCGCCGGTCTCGTCAGCGCCCGCCACGCGCCCCATCGCGCCGGCCAGTGCTGCGCGATAGCTGCGGTCGGACAGCTCATTCTCTTTGGTGGAGAGAAAGATCGCGCCGGTCATCAGATCGGCCCGCGCAGGATCGACCGCTCCGCCATTGACCGCATCAAGCAGCCCCTGCTGCCGCCTGCGCGAGAAAAGATCCCCGCGCCCGCCCGAGGCGATGCGCCCCAACTCCCCTTCCGCCCCGGCAAAGGCCTCGATCACGGCGGCGGGGTCCAGATCCACTGCACGCTGCATCATCAGGGCCGCCGCATTGGCGCCTTCGGGGCTGTCGACCGTATGGCCGCCCTGCGCATGGATGCGCGACGCCCCGGCCTGTGAGGCCGCAAAGCCCAAGGCCAGCGCCCGGCGCGCGGCAGGATCATTGCCGATGCCCTCGATCGCCTCCTGAATATTCTCGGCACTGCCCGCATGGCGCCAGATCCGCGCGGCCTCCCGCGCGAGATAGACCTTTTCGGCCTCGGTCAGCGCACCCAGTTGCGCATTGCGGCCCAGAAGCGCCCCGGACACATATTCGCCGCCTTCATCATCCCAAAGCTGCCATGCGTTTTCATATTCGCCGAACTCGGCCAGCCAGCCGTCGATGGTGGCCTTGCGTTCGGGCGTGACGGTCGCGGTGATCGCCTCGACCGGGTCAGTGGGCGGCTGGGGCAGAGTGGTGGCGGGGGCGGGGGCGGGGGCCGATGGCACCTCGCTTTCGGTCTTTGCCGTGGCAGGGGCAAGGGGCGGCAGGTCCAGCCCGGCCAGACGCCCTTCCAGCATCTTGATGACCTTGATCGCGCGGCCCGGATCGCTGTCCTGTTGATCGGTTGCCATCTGCCACAGACCCTGCAGGGCGGCGTGCTGCCTGGCATCCAGCACCTGCCTTGCGGCGTCCAGCATCGGGGTCAGACTGTCCAGCCGTTCGGCAAGCGGGACCGCAACAGCGGCTGCATTCGGCACCGAAACGGGTGCAGGGACGGGCGCGGCGCTGCTTTCGGGGGTTTCCTCCTGCCCCTCCTCCTCCTTTTCGCTGTCCAGGGTTTCGCCACTGGGCAGCAGCACGCGGATCTTGAAGGTCTGTCCCAGATCGGCCAGCCATTGCCGCGCCTTTTTCGGAAAGGACCGGGGCGGGGCCTCTTCGCAGCGCAGTTCGATCAGTTTTCCCGAAACGGTCATCACCCCCAGCGCGCCGCGCGGCTGCGCGCCCCCGGCCATGGCCTGACGGCGCAGCGTGTCGAGAGGTTTGCGCGGATGGGCGCGCAGCACCAGACCCTCGGGCCCCAGAAACCACGCGATATTCATCGGTCGTTTGCGCGCCTTGACGATCACCGCGACGGGATCGGTGTCATCGGCCTCTTCTTCCCCCTCCTCTGCTGCGTCAGCTTCCCCGGGTTTGGTTTTCTTGTCGTCCTTTCCGGCATCGGCCTTCCTGCCCTTGGGGGTGGTCGGTTCCTCGGCATCCTTCGCCGCTTCCGGGCCAAAGAATTCGAACCGCAGCGTCTGACCGCAGGAGGCCAGCATATCCTTGAACGCCTTTGGCACGGTCGCGGCCGGGTCTTCATCGCAGCGCAGCATCAGGCGACCGGAGTCAAAGGTCATCGCGCCGAAGGCCCCCTTGTTGCCGCCGCCCTGTTTGCGCGCGGTGGCCCAAAGCGCCGGGGCACCCCGGCGCGGGTCCGATTCGAAAACCGGCCCGTCGCGGCCGATGACGAAGGCAAAATTGACGGATCTGCTGCGGGCCTGCTGAAAGGCCGAGGCAAGGGTTTTCTGCAATTCTGCGGTATCGGGCTTGGGCGGCATCGGCAAAGTCCTGACTGAAAATCGGGTATCGGTGAAAATCCTGACCGAAGCGTAAGGGCGGGCGGCGGCGCGGATCAAGCCCCTGCCGGGACGGATGGGCCGGTTTGCGCCACCCTGCAGGCGCGCGCGCCGGGCTCTGCAATGCCGGGCCGCGCCCGATGATTGACTTCGGCGGCACCGGTCTGCTAGCTGCCCGGAAACGGGGCCGCAGCTATCCGGCCCCGGTGCCCCGGATGGGCCGGGCGGAGGAAATGCCTTGGATCCGGTCAATATTCTCTGTGTGAAATGGGGCACCAAATACGGGCCGGACTATGTGAACAAGCTGCGCTCGATGGTGCGGCGCAACATGTCGCGTCCCTATCGTTTCGTCTGTCTGACCGATGACGCGACGGGGATTGATCCCGATATCGAGATCTTCCCGCTGCCCAAGATCGGCATTCCCGAATTTGACGCGGCCACCGGCTGGACCCGTCTGCATGGCTGGCTGAAGGTCACGGTCTTTGCCGCGCCACTTTATGATCTGACCGGGCCGACGCTGTTTCTGGATGTCGATATCGTCATCACCGGCCCGCTGGATGCGTTCTTCGATCCGCCGGGCGATTTCATCGTCATCAAGGAATGGGACAAGCGTGATGAGACCGGCAACACCTCGGTCTTCCGCTTCACCGCAGGGGCGCATGGCGCGCTGATCGCGGATCTGTCGCAATCGCTGGCCTCGGCGCAAAGCGATTACCGCAACGAACAGGAATTCGTGACCTCATGGTTCGGGCGGCAGGGCCGGATGACCTATTGGCCCAAGGGCTGGTGCGTCAGTTTCAAGCGCCATTGCATGCATCGCGGCATCATGGGGTTCTTCAAGCCCGCCCGCATTCCCGAAGGGGCGCGGGTCGTGGTGTTCCATGGCAAGCCCAATCCGCCCGACGCGATCATCGGACGCAGCGGGAAATGGTATCGCCGCGTGCTGCCGGTCGACTGGGTGCGGGAGCTTTGGCAGTGACGGGCGGGGTCCGGATCGGCGCGGCGGAGCGCGGTTGCCGGTGAGGCTGGGCAAGACCACACATGGCGGCGCGGTCCTCTGGTATGACGCGGATCTGCTGGACGGAATGGACCGGGGCCTGTTCGACCCTGTTCATCTGCGCCGCACAGGCGCGCTGCTGGGCCAGTCGCAGGGGCGCAATGCAGCCTATTTCCTGCGCCATGCGGGGCTTGAGCTGGTGCTGCGGCATTTCTGGCGCGGCGGGCTGGTGGGGCGCATCAACCCTGATCTGTTTCTGCGGGTTCCGGTCGCGCGCAGCCGGGCGATGCGGGAATTCCTGTTGCTGGACTGGATGCGGGAGCAAGGACTTTCCGTGCCGCGCCCGGTAGCCGCAGGGTTCAGCCCCGCCGGCCCCTTCTACCGCGCCGATATCCTGACCGAACGCATCCCCGACAGCCGCACCATGGCCGATTGCCTGTCCGAGGCCCCGCTGCCGCCCGAAATCTGGGGGGCCGTTGGCGATATGGTTGGACGGATGCACCGGCTGGGCGTGCATCATTCCGACCTCAACTGCCGCAACATCCTGCTGACGGGGGATGGCGCGGTCTGGCTGATCGACTTCGACAAATGCGACCGGCGCGCGCCCGGTGACTGGGTAGCGGCGAACCTTGCCCGCCTGAAACGGTCCTTCGAGAAGGAAAAGCGCAAAGTGCCGGGGCTGCATTGGGATGATGCCGTCTGGCAGGCCCTGTGCGAGGGCCATGCCAAGGCATTGGCGGATTGAGGCCGGGACGGATCGGGGGGATTGTTCTTGCGCCCCGTGCCGGGGTATCAGGCGGCAGAACCCTGCGCGCGATGGATGCAGCCGGATCATGATGAAGAGCGTTGCAAGCCTGTGGATCGGCAGCCGCCTTGGACCAATTGAACGTGCCTCGATCCGCTCGTTCCAGCGTCAGGGGCATGAGTTTACACTTTACACCTATGAACCTTTGGAAAACTGCCCGGCTGGTGTGGTGTTGCGTGATGCGCGTGAGGTGTTGGATTTGGGCCGAATTGTGACGCATCACCGAACTCGAAGTCCAGCCTTGCATTCTGACTTGTTCCGATATGCGATGGTCGCAAAAACAGATTTCGTCTGGGTCGATCTGGATATCGTGGCACTGCGTCCCTTCGATTTTACCAGTGATTACATCTTTGGTTATGAAAGCTTCGATTCTGTCGGCTGTGCGGTGCTGAAGCTCCCAAAGGAATCACTAGCCCTGAAGGCACTGTCTGCATTTTCCTCGGACACCCGGGGACTTCCGCCGCGTCTTACGGAGTTCCAGCGGGTCCGGTATTTCTTCAAAAATATCCTCTATCGAGGGTTGCCGATCGAAAGATGGCCATGGGGGTCGATCGGTCCAAGTCTTTTCACCGCTGAACTGCACCGCAGCAATGAAATCCAGCGGGCGCTTCCGCTGCACTGCTTTTACCCGGTTCCCATGTCTGAAATTCCGCAGTTTTCCGACCCTGACGGGTATCGAAGAAGCGATGCCCCGGAAGGTGCCTATGCCGTGCATCTCTGGGGTAGCCATCTTTCGCGCCATGTCGCAGAGCGTTATGCTGGGGTCTTTCCCGCCGACAGTTTCGTGAACAGGGTCTGCAATGACGATTGGTGACATTCCGGTCTATTACATCAACCTCGACAGCAGCACGGATCGGCGCGCCGCGATCGAGGCAGAGATCAGGGCTGCAGGGATCACGGATGCGATCCGGGTTCCGGCCTTCGACGGGCGCGGGCTGGATCTGTCGCGCGTTGCCGATTGCGACACCGAAAAGGCGCATCGCTTTCTGGGCCGTCCGCTGCGGGGGGCCGAATATGGCTGCTATCGCAGTCATCTGGACTGTATCGAGCGGTTTCTGGCCACCGACAGCCCCTATGGTATCGTGCTGGAGGATGATGCCGAGCTGACCACAGAATTTCAGGAGGTGACGGCTGCGGCCATCGGCCTGCTGGAACGCCGCAACCAGCCATGGGATCTTGTGCATCTGGGGCCGGGCCGGATGAAGATCCATTCGCGGATCGACGCGCTGGTGGCCGGGCATGACCTACGCAAGGCGCATTACTTTCCGATGATGACCACAGCGCTTTTGTGGTCGCGCCCAGGCGCGCAGAACATTCTTGACCATCACCGCAGGGTGACAATGCCGGTCGATACCCAGTTCCGTGAGATCATGGTGAAACGCGGTACCGGCTATGCGATCTGGCCGCCTTTGGCGCGTCAGACCGGGGCGACCAGCGATATCGACGGCGACGGGGCGACGCGCAAGGCGCATGGGCGCAGCTGGTATTACGGGCTGGCCAAGCAGGAACGGCTCTGGCGCAACAAAGTCATCGCCTATGGGCGCAAGCTTGCCCATCGGGCGTGAGGGCGCGCGGCGGGGCAGAGCGGGCGGGCACGCGCTCGCCACTGCCGTCCGGTGCCTTGGGCCGGGGTGACGGTATGAAACCAACCCTCCTCCTTCGCCTCTGGCTGGGACTGACCCGCCTTGCCCCGGGACTGCCCGGCCTTCTGGCGCGGCGGGCGCATCGGCGGCAGGGGGCGGATCCCGCGCGTCTGCCTGAACGCTTTGGCCATGCCAGCCTTGCCCGGCCCGGGGGTCGGCTGATCTGGATCCATGCCGCCTCGGTCGGAGAGGTTGTCTCGGTTTCTGCCCTTGCGCGGCGCATTGCGGATCTGCCGGGGCTGCAACTTCTGGTCACCACGGCGACCGCGACGGGGGCCGCGACAGTTGCGCGCCATCTGCCCGGAGCGCTGCATCAATTCCTGCCCGTCGATACGCCGGGGGCGGTGGGGCGGTTTCTGGGCCATTGGCGCCCCGATGCGGCGCTGTTTGTCGAGGGCGATTTCTGGCCGCGCATGATGCTGACCCTTGCCCGCCAGGCCATTCCCGTGGCGCTGCTGAATGCGCGGGCCTCGAAAACCCGCGAAAGGGTGCCGCGCAGCATGGCCGTCCTGCTGGCGGGGGTCGATCTGGTCACGGTGCAGGCCGGGTCGCTGCGGGCTGAATTTCTGTCCCTCGGGATTGATCAGGGCCAGGTGCATTCGGTCGGAAACCTCAAGGCCGATATCCCCTCTCCTGTGGTGGATGACACCCATTGCGCGGCCTTGCGCAGAATGGCCGCCGGGCGACCGGTCTGGGCGGCAGCGCTGACCCATCCGGGGGAAGAGGAAATCGTGCTGGAGGCGCTGGCCGCGCTGGACCCCGCGCCGCTGTTGTTGCTGGCGCCGCGCCATCCTGACCGGGCCGATGCGATTTCCGCCGGGTTGCAGCGCCGGGGCCTGCGCTTTTCGCGTCACAGTGCAGGACAGGGGGACGGCCCGCCGGTGCAGGTGCATCTGATCGATGCGCTGGGGCTGATGGGCGATGTCTATTCGGTTGCCGATCTGGCCCTGATCGGCGGATCGCTGGTCGAGGGGCCCGGCGGACATGCCCCCTATGAGGCCGCTGCCATTGGTTGCCCGATGCTGACCGGGCCGCATCTGCGCAATGCGCGGGCCGATTATGATGCGCTTCTGCAGGCGGGCGCGGTGCGGCTCGTACGCGATGCGGGAGAACTGGGTCGCGCCGTTTCTGATCTGCTGGGTGATCCTGCCGCGCTGGCCGCGATGCGCGATGCCGCGCGGGCCGAACAGCAGCGCCATGCCGGGGCGACGGGGCGGGTTCTTGACCTGCTGACCCCGATCCTCGCTCCGCCCACGACCTGAAAGAAAAAGGCCGGGGCGCGTTGGCTCCGGCCCATGTTTCTGTGGCCCATGTTTTTCGGATCTTCCCGGCCTTCAGTGCCTCAATACCATGTCAGCGCCGGGACATAGGAAATCAGCAGCAAAACCGCGAGCGCCACCATGTAGAAAGGCAGGAGGGCGCGCACCGTGGCGCCGATCCCGACCCGCGCAATGGCGGATGATATGAACAGCGTCGTGCCCACGGGCGGGGTGTACAGCCCGATGGACAGGTTGACGACCATCATCAGCCCCAACTGCACCGGATCCATCCCGATGGCCTGCCCGATGCCGACAAAGATCGGCCCCAGCAGCAGCACCGCTGCAGGCAGGTCCAGCACCGTGCCGACCAGCAGCATGACGACATTCAGCGCCATGATGACCATCCAGGGCTCGGTGAAGGTCAGGCTGACCCATGCGGCCAGCATCTGGGGAACGCGCTCCAGCGTCAGAACCCATTGCATCGTTGAGGAGGCCATGATGATGATCATCACTGCGCCGGTCATCATCACCGTCGCGACCGAGGCCTCCCAGATGCCGCGCCATGTCAGGTCACGATACAGCAAACCGCTGATCGCCAGCGCATAGGCCACGGCCATCACACTGACCTCGGTCGGGGTGGCCACGCCGAAGCGCAGCGTTCCGATCACGAAAACCGGCATCAGCATCGCGGGCAGCGCGATGAACAATTGCCCCTTGAAGGCGGCAAACCCGCCCTCCAGCGGCGCGCGCGGCAGATTGTTGCGATAGCCGACCAATGCGACCGCGATCATCATCCCGACGGCGAGCAGAACCCCCGGCAGGATGCCCGCGATGAACAGGTTGACGATCGAGACATTCGAGATCAGCCCGTAAAGGATCAGCGGAATCGAGGGCGGGATCAGCACCGAGACGGTCGAGGAGGAGGCATTGACCGCCGCCGCGAAGGCGGCGGGATACCCGCTTTCCTTCTGCACCGGGATCAGCGCATTGCCCAGCGCCGAAGCATCGGCCACCGCCGAGCCGGAAACGCCGCCGAACATCACCGAGCCCAGCACCGATACCTGTCCCATCCCGCCCTTGAAGCGCCCGACCAGCAGGCGGGCGGTGTTGACCAGATAGACGCCGAACTTGCCCGACATCATCAGATTGCCGGCAAGGATGAAGAAGGGGATCGCAAGCATCGGAAAGCTTTGCGTGGGCGAATAGAGCCGCTGCGCCAGAACGGCCAGCGATCTGCCGTCAAGCCACAGCGCCGCCGCCACACCGCCAAGGATGGCAAAGGCCACCGGCACGGCGCCCAGCAGCAGCAGCATGAAGATCCAGATCATTGTCGCGGACATGGGTCGGGGCTTTCTGTCAGGGTCCGATCAGCTCAGACTTGTGGGGGCGGTGCCGTTTTCCAGCGTCTCGTCACGCAGGAAAAGCCGCAGCAGGTCGCAGAGTGCGATCACGGCGACGCAGGCAAAGGAATAGGGCAGGCTTGCATAGCCCCAGACCTGCTTGACGCCCAGTGTCGACAGCGACTGAAAGGTCGAGGCGCGCAGGATCGGCTGGCCGGTCCAGACAATCGCGACCGCAATGATCAGCAGCACCACCTGCACCGCAATGAAGATCCAGCGCCGGAATTCGGGCGAAACCAGATCAGGCAGCAGCGTGACCGCGATATTGCGGTTCTGGGCCGCCGCGACGACCAGACCGCCCGCAACCAGCCAGGGCAGCAGCACGGCGTGAATTTCATAGGCCATCGGAATGCCGGTCGTGAAGATATAGCGCAGCACCACGTTCAGCAGCAGCAGGGTGAACATCACCCCCATCGCCCCGACCGCGATGACCCGCGCGCTCAGATCCAGCCAGCGGGTCAGCCAGCGGCAGACGGTGACAATCCCGTGGACAGGAGGGCGTTGCCGCCCCCCTGCCGGGTCCGTTACGGGGGGGCGTTGCCGCCCCCCTGCCGGGTCCAAGACGGGACCGCTCATTCGCCTTGCGCAGCCGCGCGCAGGGCTGCAACCAGATCGGGATAGGTTTCGGCATATTTGTCGTAGACTGAGGCCGTGGCCTCGATGAAGGCCTCGCGATTGGCGGTGGCAAAGGTCACGCCCTCACCTTCCATCGTGGCCTGCAACTCATCATTGCCTTGCTTGTTCAGCTGGCGCTGAAGCGCACCCGCCTCATCCGTGGCTTCGGTGATGCAGGTCTGCGTCGCCTCGTCCAGACCCTGCCACCAGCCAAGACCGGCGACAACGGGCGAGGCCTCATACATATGGCCGGTCAGGGTGATGAAGGGCGTGATCTCGTGCAGCTTTGCAAAATAGATGTTTGTCAGCGGGTTCTCCTGCCCGTCGAACACACCCGATTGCAGGGCCGAGGGCACCTCGGACCAAGCCAGCGGCGCAGGCGATGCGCCGAGCGCCTCGAAGATGTCCACCGTCATCTGCGCCGGGGGGGTGCGGATGCGCATACCCGCCAGATCGGCCGGTTCCAGCACATGTTTGGACAGATGCGAGATATGGCGGATGCCATTGTCCCAATAGCCCACGACCTTGAGCCCCGAGGCCTGCGCGCGCTCGTCGATCAGATCGCCCACTTCGCCGTCGACGACCTCCCAGGCGCTTTCCAGATCGGAAAACAGGAAGGGCAGGCCCAGAAGCCCGATTTCCGGCACGATCTGGCTGAACGCGCCTTGCGAATTGGCGGTGATCTGGATGATGCCCGCGCCGACCGAGGTCAGCATTTCCACGTCATTGCCCATGGTGGCCGAGGGCGCGACATTCACCGAGGATCCGGTGCATTCGGCATAAAGCTCGGCCCATTTCTCGGCCGCGATGTAACGCGGGTTTCCGGGGTTTTCGCCATGCGCGAAGATGACATCCTCAGCTTGCGCGCCTCCTGCCAGCAGGACGGTCCCCGCCAGAATTGCAGTCAGTCTGGTCGTCATGTCACACTCCTCCGTTATGTTTGACATTCTCCAAGCAGTTTTTTCAGGATCTGCCGGATCAGATGGCGATGATCCTGACAGTGCCTGCGGGCCAGTTCACAATCACCGGCAGCGATTGCCGCGATGATCAGACGGTGCTCCCTCACCGAATTGGCCCGGTCGACATGGATCGGGCTGATGAAGGACAGCACCGATCGCATCTGGTTTCGCGCTGAATTGTAGCCATTGGCGATCAGCACGTTTTCCGACATCTCGAAGATGATCCTGTGGAACTGCCCGTCGATATCTGCCCATTTGCGGACATGATCGCGCGACAGGTTCTGTTCCATCTCATCGACCAGCGGGGTCAGCAGCGCCTCGATCCGCGCGCCCTCGACCTCACCGGCCTGCACCTTCTCGGCCAAGAGATACCCTGCCATACCATCCAGCGCTTCGACAAGCTCATATCCCTTGATCAGATCCTCGATCGTGTAATGGCGCACAAAAGTGCCCGAACGTGGGATGACCTCGACCAGCCCGTCCATCTCAAGCTTCTTGATCGCGTCCCGGACAGGGGTGATGCTCATGTCGAGATCCGCCGCGATGCGGTGGATATCAAGCGGTGCTGCCGGTCGCAGCCCGCCGGTCATGATCCTGTCCAGTAGAATTTCATAAGCCTTTCTTGAGAAATTCTGCGCCATCCGTTTCCCTTTCCGATACTGCGGAGCCTCGTTACATCAGCTCGGTATATACCCCCGCAATATCGGCGTTCGAAAGCGCGACATAGTTGTTCACCAGCAGGCGTTGCTGGGTTTCGATGACCTTGGTCGCGTACCGGTCGGCATCGGTGTCGGCCATGCCGTAATCGCGCAGCCGTTTCGTCGGCACGACCTGCGCCAGCAGCGCGTCCAGTGCGTCAAACGGGTTGGTGCCGTCGCGCGGCAGGTCCAGCACCTCGGTGATGACCTGTGCGATATCGGCGATCTTTCCTTCGGGGGCCTTGCGGTAATAGATCTTGAAGACCGAAGGCAGGAACAGGCGTGTCGCCTCGCCATGCGGGACGTGATGGGCGCTGCCGAAATGCATGGCGATGGCATGGACGCCGCCCGCAAGGATATTGGCCAGCGCGATGCCCGCCATATTGCTGGCGGTCAGATAGGATTTGGCATCCTGCTGGATGACCTCGCGCCCATGGCGCACGATCCGCATATAGCCCTGCAGGATCGACCGGATCGCCGTCATGCAGAACATGTCTGTATAGGCATTGGCCTTGGGTGCGAGATAGATTTCCATCGCATGAACCAGCGCATCGGCCGAAGACGTGGCAAAGACGTGATAGGGGATCTTGGACAGGAATTCGTCGATCAGCACCGCATGATCGGCAAAGCCTGCGTCAAACGCCTTGCCGATCTTGCTGCCGATGGACGGAAAGTCGAAGACCGAAACGCAGGTCACCTCGCATCCCGTGCCGCAGGTCGTGGGGATCAGGATCAGCCCCGCCTTGCGCCCGGGCTGCACGCCTGCCGCGAACAGCCCGGCGACATCGGCATCGCTGTCAAGCGCCAGTACCTTGGCGCTGTCAAGGATCGAGCCGCCGCCTATGGCGATCAGCCGGTCGAAATCAAGGCCGCGGACCGCCGCCAGCATTCGGTCAACGGCAATATCAGTCGGTTCACCATCGCAGAAATCGTCATAGAACAGCACCTGCGCGGGGCTGTCCTGCATGAAGGTTTCCTGCAGGATGCGCTGCGTGAAGATCAGATCCCGCGCGCTGACCGCATGGGCCTCGGCGAAGGCGGCGAAAGTGTCATGGCCATGCAATTGCGGGCGCAATGCGAATTTCATCACCTCAGCCCTCCGCGCCGATGCGGACCGCTTTGACGCGGTCGAAAAGCGGGCCATAGATCGCGTCGTCACCCGGCACGGGCCGGTCCAGCGGTTCGGCGATGCGGGTGGTGTTGTAATAGTGTTTCTGCGTCACGTTTTCCGACACGGAATTTCCGCCCCAGCTTCCGCAACCCAAGGAGAAGGTCTTGGCCAGACCATTGGCCCAACTGCCGGAATTGGCCACACCATGCGGCTGGCGCACGATCACCCGCGAGGTCCGCGTCTCAAGCCCCAGCCGCAGGATGCGGTCGGGATCGTTCGAATGGATGCCGCAGGAATGGCCCGCGCCGGAATGGTCGGTGATCGCATTGACCTGTGCTATGGCGTCATCGAAGCTGTCATATCTGTAGCAGGTCAGAACAAGGCTGAGCTTTTCTCCCGAAAAGGGATGATCCGGCCCCGCGCCGCTTTCCTGCACCACGATGAAACGGGCATCAGGGGAAACCTCGATCCCGGCAAGGGCGGCAATCTCGGCCACCGGGCGGGCAACCACCCGGCGGGAAACATGGCCGTTTTCCCAGATCACCGCCTGCAGTTTCGCCTTTTCGGCCTCGGTCGCGATATGGGCGCCTTCGGCCTGCAGCGCGCGCAGGAAATCGTCATATATGCCGGATTGCACGATGATTGAATTTTCCGCCGAACACCCCGAGGCATTGTCGCCGCTTTTGCCGATGCGGATCTTTTCGGCGGTTTCCGCAAGATCCACCGTTTCATCAATGATGACGGCAGCATTGCCGACGCCGACGCCATAAGCGGGCTTGCCCGAGGAATAGGCCGCATGAACCATATCGCCCGACCCCGTCGCCATGGTCACATCGCATTGCGCCATAAGCTCCGCCGCCAGCGCCTTCGACGGTGTTTCGATGCACAGGACCAGGTCTTCGGGCGCGTCCAGCGCGCGCAGGACCTGCCGGATCACATCGACGACATAAAGCGTCGTCTTCTTGCTGGCCGGATGCGGTGCGCAGATCACGGCATTGCGGGCGCGGATGCCCAGAACCGCCTTGAAGATCGGTGTCGCCTCACAGTTCGTGCTGGGAACAAGCGCCGCGATCACGCCGTAAGGCTTTGCAATCGTGGTGATTCCGTTTGCCGTATCGCGTTCGATGACGCCGACGGTCGGTTCCTTGCGGATATCGTGGAAAATCGCGGGCATTTTCTGCGCCAGCTTGGCGCGCTTGCTGTCGACAAGGCCCATGCCGGTTTCTTCAAAGGCCATTTCAGCCACTCGCGTCGCCATTTCGGGGCGCGACAGATGATAGACGATGGCCCCTGCGATCAGGTCCACCTGTTCCTGAGAATAGCCGTTCAGCACGGCCTGTGCGCGGCGTGCACGGGACACAAGCTCTGCAATCTGGATTGCCGGTTCGGACATTTTTCCTCCGCATAGCATCATGGCCCTCTCCCGGGGTCGTGATGCATCAGTAAACACATCAGATTCGTTCTAGGCGGTCAAGCTGCATGGAACGGATAAATGTGTCAACTGATACATCAGTTAATATTTTTGTTGATACCTTAACCGAGTCCTGCTTAGCTGCCGCGCGACGGAAACCGAAGGGGGGCAGGACATGCCGGGAACAGCGGAACAGGTCGAGATCAACGAGGTCGTGCTGCGCGACGGCTTCCAGAATGAGCCGGGATTTGTCGCGACTGACGACAAGATCCGTCTTGCCGACCGGTTGTCGCGCAGTGGCATCCGTCGGCTTGAAGTATCGTCCTTCGTGTCACCCAAGGCGATTCCCAATCTGCGCGACGCGGCCGAGGTGTTTGACGGGATCGAGCGTGTGCCGGGCGTGCGCTATACCGCGCTGGTGCCGAATGTGCGCGGCGCCGAACGTGCGCTCCACTGCCGGGTGGATGAGGTCAATCTGGTCATGTCCATCGGAGAGCAGCACAATCTGGCAAACATGCGCATGACCTGCGCGCAGTCGCTGGCGCAGTTTTCCGAGATCATGCAGGTGATTGCGGGCGCCGGGATCTTCGTGAACGGCACGCTGGCCACCACCTTCGGCTGCCCGTTCGAGGGGCGGCAACCGGTGGACCGTGTGCTGTGGGCCGTGGACCAGTATCTGAAACTGGGGATCGAGGGCATCACCATCGCCGATACGATCGGGGTCGCCAATCCACGGCAGATGACGGCAATGGTCTCGACCATCCTGCGCCACCATCCCGGGCTTGCCCTGACGCTGCATCTGCACAACACCCGCGATATGGGGCTGGCCAATGCGATTGCCGCCTATGATGCCGGGATGCGCAGCTTTGATTCCGCGCTGGGCGGCATCGGCGGCTGTCCCTATGCGCCGGGGGCCACGGGCAATGTCTGCACCGAGGATCTGGTGCATATGTTCCATCAATGCGGCATTCCGACCGGCACCGATCTTGAGGCCCTGACCGCGATTTCGCAGGATCTGCCCGCCCTGCTGGGCCATGCGGTTCCGGGATTTGTCATGAAGGCGGGCACATCCGACCGGATCTATCCCTGTCCGGTGCAGCCTCAGGGCCAGAGCCCGGCCTGACAGCGGGCGCCTGCGCGCAATGGATCGCAGCCTGCCGTCACGGCGGGCTGCTGCCCGGGGTCTGTGCGGGTTGTGAAGTTTGACTACATAAGTCTGTAATTCAATATGAATGACCCTGCTCGCCGCAGGTGCTAAACATCTTTCTGCAAAGCGGAGGGGGAAGCATGGCCATGACGACGCAAGCGGGTCGGATCCCGAACCTGTCGCTGGCGCAGCGCGCCTGGAACATCCGGCGCAAGGCGCTGTTGATGGGCGAGGTTCAGGGGCAGGGCTATATCGGGCAGGCGCTGGGCATCGCCGATGTGCTGGCCGCGGCCTATTTCCACGCCCTGGACTATCGCCCCGAAGATCCAGAATGGGAGGGGCGCGACCGGTTTCTTCTGTCCATCGGCCATTATGCCATCGCGCTTTATGCGGTGCTGATGGAGGCCGGGATCCTGCCCGAGAATGAGCTGGAAACCTATGGCATGGATGACAGTCGCATGCCGATGTCGGGCATGGCCTCATACACGCCGGGGATGGAAATCACGGGCGGATCACTGGGGCAGGGGCTGGGCATCGCGGTCGGCATGGCCATGGGGCTGAAGCGCAAGCGCAGCCCGGCCTTTGTCTATAACCTGATGTCGGATGGCGAACTGGGCGAGGGATCGACCTGGGAGGCCGCGATGTCGGCGGTGCAGCACAGGCTCGACAACCTGATCTGTCTGGTGGATTTCAACGACCAGCAGGCCGATGGCAAATCCACTGCTGCGCTGGCCACCGGCGACGAGCGCGCCAAATGGGAGGCTTTCGGCTGGCATGCGCAGCGGGTGAACGGCAATGATCTGCCCGCCGTGGTCGCCGCGCTGGATGCCGCTCGCAACGCCCCCGACACACAGCCCCGCGTCATCATCTTCGACACGACCATGTGCAAGGGCGTGCCCTTTCTGGAGGCGCGCGAAATTACCCATTTCGTGCGGGTGGAACCCGATGAATGGGGCCGGGCGCTGGCCGTTCTGGAAGAGGGATATCCGCAATGACGCTGAATTCGCTGGCCCGCAAATACGAACCCCGCAAGGTGCCGGAAACCAAGGTCGCGACCTCGGCCATGATCGCGTCACTGGCCGCCGAAGGCTATGACACGGTTGCAGCCCCTTTCGGCCATGCGCTGGTCGATTGCGCGCGGAAAGATGAGCGTATCGTCGGTCTGTCTGCCGATCTGTCGAAATACACCGATCTGCATATTTTCGCGCAGGCGATGCCCGACCGGTTCTATCAGATGGGCATGGCCGAACAGGTGCTGATCTCGGCGGCGGCGGGTCTGGCGCGGGAAGGGTTCATTCCCTTTGCCACCACCTATGCCGTCTTTGCCAGCCGCCGCGCCTATGACTTCATCGCCATGGCGATTGCCGAGGAGAACCTGCCTGCCAAGATCATCTGCGCGCTGCCGGGGCTGACCACCGGATATGGCCCCAGCCATCAGGCGACCGAGGATCTGGCGATTTTCCGGGGTCTGCCCAACATGACGATCATCGACCCCT
The DNA here is from genome assembly GCF_016765775.1 of Szabonella alba. Taxonomy (GTDB): domain Bacteria; phylum Pseudomonadota; class Alphaproteobacteria; order Rhodobacterales; family Rhodobacteraceae; genus Szabonella; species Szabonella alba. The sequence continues at coordinate 924,643 of NZ_JAESVN010000001.1, forward strand.
GCGATGCCGATGACATTGCCGATATGGTGCCGCAGATCGCGGCCCATCCGGGGCCGGTCTATGCGCGGCTGCTGCGCGGCAAGGTTCCGTCGGTCCTGCGCCGGCACAAGCCCGATTACCGTTTTCAGCTGGGCCGCGCCCAGATGATCCGCGACGGGCGCGATGTGCTGGTGATCTCGACCGGGCTGATGACGATGCGCGCGCTGGATGCCGCAACGGCACTGGCCGGTGACAAGGTGGATGTGGGCGTGCTGCATGTGCCCACGATCAAGCCGCTGGATGTCGAGACCATCGCCGCGGAGGCCGCCAAGGGCGGGCGTCTGGTGGTGACGGCGGAAAACCACACCGTGATCGGCGGGCTGGGAGAGGCGGTTGCAGGGGCTCTGTTGACGCGGGGGATCGCACCGAGGTTCCGCATGATCGGCCTGCCGGATGAGTTTCTGGAGGCGGGCGCGCTGCCGACCCTGCATGACATGTACGGGCTGTCGGTGAACAAGGTGGCCGAGCGTATTCGCGGCTGGCTGTAAGCTATCTAAAGGGGGAAAGGCATATGGGCCTTCTGGACGGAAAATTCGCGGTCATCACCGGCGCGGCCTCGCCGCGGGGCCTGGGCAAGGCCACGGCACGGCTGTTTGCCGAGCATGGTGCGACCATCGCCATTCTGGATCTGGATGCTGGTCAGGCGGCTGCCGCCGCCGCCGATCTGGGCGCGGGCCATGTCGGGCTGGCCTGTGACGTAACCGACCGCGCCAGTTGTCAGGCGGCGGCGGATACGCTTCTGGCCCGATGGGGACGAATCGACATTCTGGTGAACAATGCGGGCATCACCCAGCCGCTGAAGATCATGGACATCGCGCCCGAGAATTATGAGGCGGTCACCGATGTGTCGCTGCGCGGCACGCTCTATATGTCGCAGGCGGTGATCCCGGCGATGCGCGGGCAGAACGCGGGCAGCATTGTCAATCTGTCCTCGGTCTCGGCGCAGCGCGGCGGCGGCATTTTCGGCGGGCCGCATTATTCGGCGGCCAAGGCGGGCGTTCTGGGGCTGACCAAGGCCATGGCGCGTGAACTGGCCCCCGATCAGGTGCGCGTCAATGCGATCTGCCCGGGCTTCATCGCGACCGATATCACCGCAGGCAAGCTGACGCCCGAGATGCGCGCGCAGGTTCTGGCGGGCATTCCGATGGGGCGTGAGGGCACGGCCGCAGATGTTGCGGGTTGCGCGCTGTTTCTGGCCTCCGAGCTTTCGGCCTATTGCACCGGCACCGAGGTCGATGTGAATGGCGGATCATTGATCCACTGACAGGGCGGAATGATCCTCCGGGCCTTGATCACGCAGGCGGCAGCCCAACCCTGTCAGCAGCGCCTCCGAGGCCGCGTCATGGGCGCGGCCTTCCGCCGTCAGCCATTCGGAGAACAGCCGCACGATGCGGCGGTTCATGTGCTGGGGGGGCGAGACGAACCAATAGGCCTCGGAGACCAGCACATCGAAATCACGCGACAAGGGCACCAGCGCCCCGCTTTGCAGATCGGGCAGGCAAAGGGCCGTGCTTTCCAGCGCGATGCCGAAACCCTGCCGCGCCATCTCGATGGACATGGACGACCGGTCAAACCGCAAGGGCAGGCTGAGGCGGGGCAGGGTGATGCGCTGACGCGCCAGCCACATATCCCACCGCGTCAGCGCCTTCACGCTGTCGACCAGCCTTGCATTGGCCAGTTGCGCCACCGGATCGCCGGGGGCCGTGGCCTCCAGTTCGGCCAGATAGGCGGGGCTGACCACCGGCAACACATGGTCATGCAGGATCGGAAAGACATTCAGCCCCTTCCAGCCACCATTGCCATAGCGCAGGTCAAAATCCACCGCCTCGGCCTCGAAGGCCGAGAAATCGGGCGTCGCGTCAACCCGGATGTTCCAGTCGCCGTGACGGGCCAGAAAGCCGGGCAGGCGCGGACCCAGCCAGCGCACCCCGAAACTGGGGCTGACGCGCAGGATGACATTGCGCGCCTCGCGCTGGCGGGCGATGGCGTCGCGGGCATTGCGCAGCGCGGCAAAGGCCTCGGTCGCGGTCTGGAACAGCCGGTCACCATCCAGCGTCAGGATCAGCCGCTGCTTTTCACGACGAAACAGCTTCACCCCCAGTTGCGCCTCGATCTGGCGGATCTGCTGACTGACAGCCGAGGGAGAGACCATCAGTTCCTCTGCCGCGCGGGTGACGCTGCCAAGGCGGGCCACGGCCTCGAAATGTTCGGTCGCTTTCAGGTTGATGTCGCGCATGGGCGTCCTTTCCGGCGGTCAGCAGATCGGGTGTGTGGAAGGCCGGGTTTCCGGCCTTTCGCCTGAAATCGTGCCGCGAATTGAACACTGCCCCGCCGCGAAGGGGAGGGCAAGCGTGGGAGAAAGACATGGCTGATATCCAACGCATGGCCGAGGCGATCCGCTTTCTGGCGCTTGACGCGATCCTGAACGCGGGCGAGGGGCATCAGGGCGTGCCGCTGGGCATGGCCGAGATTGCGGCCACGCTCTATGCCCGGCATCTGCGGGCCGATCCGGCCGATCCGCTCTGGCCTGATCGTGACCGGGTGGTGCTGTCGAACGGCCATGGCTCCATGCTGCTTTACACGCTGCTGCATCTGTCGGGCTATGCGCATATGCCGCTGCAGGCGCTGCGCGATTTCCGGCGGCTGGGATCGGTCTGCGCGGGCCATCCCGAGATCGAACAGGCGGCGGGGATCGAGATTACCACCGGGCTTCTGGGACAAGGCATCGCCTGCGCCGTCGGCATGGCGGTGGCCGAGGCGCGCCTGGCGGACCGTTTTCCGGGGCTGGTCGATCACCGGACATGGGCCTTTGTCGGCGATGGCTGCCTGCAGGAAGGCGTGGGGCAGGAGGCGATCAGCCTTGCCGGGCATCTGCGTCTGGGAAAGCTGACCTTTCTGTGGGATGACAATGCCATCACCGATGACGGCGCCACCGATCTGTCGGTGTCCGAGGATATTCCGGCGCGCTTTGTCGCGGCGGGCTGGCATGTGCAGGCGGTGGACGGGCATGACATCGCGCAGATTGATGCGGCGATGACGGCGGCCAAGGCCGATCCGCGCCCGTCTTTGATTGCCTGCCGCACGGTGATCGCGCGGGGCATTCCCCGTCTGCAGGGCCAGCGCGGCGGCCATTCCGCGCCGCTGACAGCGCAGGACGCGGCCGAGGCCCGCGCGGCACGCGGCTGGACGCATCCGCCCTTTGAGGTGCCGCAAGAGGTGCTGGCGGACTGGCGCGCATTGCAGAACCGGGGAGGCGCAGAGCGGGCCGAATGGGCCGCGCGCCATGCCACCCATCCCGAGCGGGCAGAATTTGACCGCTGGCAGGCGGGCCTCCTGCCCGAGGGCTGGGAGGCGCCGCTTTCCGACCTGCCGCAAGGCACACCGCAGCCAACAATCGCCGCCTCGGCCGATGCCTGCGCGGCACTGGACCGGACCCTGCCGGAACTGATGGTGCTTTGTGCGGATCTGGAGGCCCCGACCGATCACAAGCGGCATCGCAGGGCCTTCAGCGCCGAAAACCGGGGCGGCAGTTATGTCCATTGCGGGGTGCGCGAACATCTGATGGGGGCGATGTGCTGCGGTATTGCCGCCCATGGCGGGCTGCGGTCCGTGAATGTGACCTATCTGGCCTTTGCGGATTATGAACGACCGGCGATGCGGATGGCGGCGCTGATGGGGCTGCCGGTGCTGTTCGTTTTCAGCCATGATTCCATCGGGATCGGCAGCAACGGCCCCACGCATCAGCCGGTCGAGGCCCTGGCGGCCTATCGGTCGATGCCGAATATGCAGGTGATGCGCCCCGCCGATGCTGTGGAAACGCATGAGGCCTGGGCGCTGGCCATGCCCCATCGCAGCGGGCCAGTCATGCTGGCCCTGTCGCGTCAGGCAGCACTGCCCGTGCGCGCGCCGGCGCAGTCACCGCTTTCGGCGCCGGGGGGATATGTCCTGCAGGATCCGGGCGCGCGCGATGTCACGCTGATCGCCACCGGAACCGAGGTGGGGCTGGCGATGGAGGCGAGCCGCCAGCTTGCCGGTCAGGGGCTGCGCGCTGCGGTTGTTTCCCTGCCCTGCTGGGAGCGGTTCGAGACCCTGACCGAAACGGAGCGCGCCGCGATCCTTGGTTCGGCGCCGCGCATCGCCATCGAGGCGGCGCTGCGTTTCGGCTGGGATCGTTGGCTGCGCCCCGGCGATGCCTTTATCGGGATGGAGGGGTTCGGCGCCTCGGCCCGGGCCGAGGTGCTGTACCGGCATTTCGGCATCACCGCTGAACGGATCACCGAAACCGCAACCGCGCTGATGGCAGCGCAGGGCGGCGGGCGGCGCGTCTAGCCGCGCAGCCGCCTGCCACCAACCCAGACCGCGCGGATCGCGCGGTCATCGCCCATCATGATCGTCGGGAACAGCGCCTGCCAGATATCTTCGGCGCGGCGGGTCGCCTGTTCGATGGCGGGGGTCGAGGCCAGATTGACCACGACCAGATCGGCCTCCATCCCCGGGGCGATATTGCCGATCCGGTCCTCGGCCCGCAGCGCCCGGGCCGAGCCTTGGGTTGCCAGCCACCACAATTGCGCCGGATGCAGCGCCTGCCCGCGCAGCTGCGCGACCTCATAGGCCGCCGCCATCGTGCGCAGCATGGAAAAATTCGACCCACCCCCGGTATCGGTGGCAAGTCCCACCCGCAGATGGCGGGCCAGCCCCATGTCGAACAGGCCCGAACCGATGAAGGTGTTCGAGGTCGGGCAATGCACCAGACTGGCCCCCGCCTCGATCAGACGGTCCTTTTCGCGCGCCGTTAGATGGATCGCATGGCCATAGACCGCGCCCTCACGCAGCAATCCCTGCGCCTCATAGGTGTCAAGATAGTCGCGCGACTGCGGGAAAAGATCCTTCACCCAGGCGATTTCATCGGTCTGTTCGCTCAGATGGGTCTGCATCAGGCAATCGGGGCGTTCGCGCCAGAGCTGCCCCAGTGCCGCCAGTTGTTCGGGCGTCGAGGTCGGAGAGAAACGAGGCGTGATGACATAGGACAGGCGGTCGACCCCATGCCAGCGGTCCAGCAGGGCCTTGCTGTCATCATAGGCCGATTGCACGGTGTCGCGCAGCCCTTCGGGGGCATTGCGGTCCATGCAGGTCTTGCCTGCAAAGACCCGCATCCCCCGAGCCTGCGCCGCGCCGAAGATCGCATCGACCGATTCCGGGTGGATCGTGGCATAGGAGCACAGGCTGGTCGTGCCATTCGACAGCACCAGATCCAGATAGCGCGCGGCAATCTCATCGGCATAGGCGCGGTCGGCAAAGCGCATTTCTTCGGGGAAGGTGTAAAGGTTCAGCCAGTCGATCAGCCGCTTGCCCCATGAGGCGATGATCGCGGTCTGCGGATAATGCACATGGGCATCGACAAAGCCCGCCGAGATCAGCGCGTGCCCGTAATCGGTGACCCGGGCCAGCGGATGGCGGGCGCGCAGGACATCGGCCGGGCCTGTCTCGATGATGCGCCCGCCCTCGACCAGTACGGCCCCGTGGCTGTCATGGCGCGCGGCCTCGGGGCCGGCCTCGAACGGGTCCGCCGCAAAGCCCAGTATCTGCCCCAGAAGAAGATCCGCCATGTCCGATTGATCCCGTAATTTCACGATTCCATTACACAGTAAGAGCATTCCCGCCGGGGGTAAATTTGCGCATCCCGCCTGTTTCCCAGAAACAGCTTCCGATAAGGTCAACATAATCAGTCAGGGGGCGTGCATGGTGCAGAACGGCGAAGACGACCGGAACGAGGCCGATGAGGACGTGCTGGACGCCCGCCGGATCGGCGCCATTATCGAGGCTGCGGCAGCGGGCGATGTCGCCTTTCTGACCGAATTGCTGGAACCGCTGCATGCGGCCGATATTGCCGACCTTCTGGAACAGGTCTCGCGATCTGAGCGCCGCGACATCCTGCGGCTCTGGTCGGGTGAGATCGACGGCGACATCCTGTCCGAGATTGACGAGGGCATCCGCGAAGAGGTCATCGAAAGCCTGAGCCCTGATGTTCTGGCCGAGGCGGTGCGCGAACTCGATACCGATGATGTGGTCGATATCCTTGAGGATCTGGAAGAGCCGCAAAAGGCCCTGATCCTTGGCGCGCTGGACAGCGCCGACCGCGTGGCGGTCGAACGGGCCATGTCCTATCCCGATTATTCCGCCGGTCGCCTGATGCAGCGCGAGGTGGTGGTGGCGCCGATGCACTGGACCGTGGGGCAGGCCATCGACTTCATGCGCGGGGCCACGCATCTGCCGGACCAGTTCTATCATGTGATCCTTGTCGATCCGCGCATGAAACCGCAGGCCTATGTGACGCTGGGGCGGCTTTTGTCCTCACGCCGCGAGGTGCGGCTGTCGGATATCCGTGAGGAAAGTTTCCGCACCGTCGAGGCGACGGAGCCAGAATCGGATGTCGCCTATCTGTTCAACCAGTATCACCTGATCTCGTGTCCCGTCGTGGATGAGGATGGGCGTCTGGTCGGTGTCATCACCATTGATGATGCAATGAATGTGCTGGATGAAGAACATGAGGAGGACATGCTGCGCCTTGCCGGGGTCGATGACGAGGCAAGTCTTTCGGACGGGGTCTGGGACACGCTGCGGGGCCGTCTGCCCTGGCTGCTGATCAATCTTGTCACCGCCTCGCTGGCCGCTTTCGTGATTTCGCTGTTCGAGGAGACGATTTCGACGATTGTCGTGCTGGCCGCGCTGATGCCGATCGTGGCCTCGATGGGCGGCAATGCCGGCACGCAATCGCTGACAGTCTCGGTGCGCGCGCTGGCGACGCGTGACCTGACCTCGGCCAATGCCGCGCGTTTTGTGCGGCGTGAGGCAGCGGTCGGCGCGATCAACGGGCTGGTCTTTGCCGTGATCCTGGGGGCGATTGCGACATTCGCCTTCGGCTGGCCGCTGCTGGCCGTGGTGATCGGGCTAGCCATGGTCATCAACCTGCTGGTGGCGGCCCTTGCCGGGGTTCTGGTGCCGCTGACGCTGAACCGGCTGAAACTGGATCCGGCGCTGGCCTCGGGCACCTTTGTCACCACGATGACCGATGTGGTGGGGTTCTTCGCCTTTCTGGGGCTGGCGACGCTGGTGCTGCTGTGACCGGTCCTGCCGCTGTCAAGGCTGCTGCCCGCGCGGCGGCTGCGGCTGCGCGCAAGGCGGCCCATGCCGCAGGACAGGGGCGGGCGGCGGAATTGCTGGCCGATCTGCTGGCGCGCGAATTGGGGGGCCGCCAACCGGGGACTGCGGCATCGGGGCGCGTGCTGGCCGGTTACATGCCGATGCGGACCGAGATCGACCCGCTGCCCGCCATGGCCGCCCATCCCGGCCCGGTCTGCGTTCCGGTGATCGATGGCCGGGGCCGTCCGCTGCGCTTTCGTCAATGGACGCCGGGTGCCGCGATGGTCGAGGGGGCTTTTGGCGCGCAGATCCCGGCCGAAGGCGCCTGGCTGGAGCCGGATGTGCTGATCGTGCCCTTGCTGGCCTTCGATGCGCGGGGGTTCCGGCTGGGCTATGGCGGCGGGTTCTACGACCGCACGCTCGAGGCGCTGCGCGCGCGCCATCCGGTTCTGGCCATCGGCTTTGCCTTTGCCGCGCAGGAATTGCCGCAGGTGCCGCTGGAACCGACCGATCAGCCGCTTGACCGGATCGTGACGGAAAAGGGACTTTTCCCGCTGTGACAGCGCCTCGCTTTGACAGGGCGGAACCGGGGGGCTGTCTGCCCCCCGGACCCCCCGAGGATATTTAAGAACAGATGAAAGGAGCCAAGGGTCTGGTTTTCATCTGTTCTTAAATATCCCGGGGGAGCGCCGCAGGCGCGGGGGCAGCGCCCCCTGCACCGGTCCGGTCAAGGCCGGGTCATTTGGCGATCTTCTCCTCCTTGACGAACATGTTGCCCCAGGCCCGGTCGATCAGATCCGGCGTCATCTGATAGGGAATATTTTCAAACTCGCAGACCGCGATCATCTGATCGATCAGGAATTTCGGCATGTAATTGGCATAGTTATCCTGAATGGTGGGGAATTTCACCTTCATCAGATGGCGCAAGGCGACCTCATCCAGCGGCATTTTCTTGGCACGCGCCACCATGGCAAAGATCTTCAGGAAGTTTTCCTGATCCGGCCCGTCGATCTTGATCTTGAAGAAGATCCGCCGCAGCGCCGCGCCGTCGAAAATCTCATTCGGGTGGAAGTTGGTGGAGAAGATCACCAGCGTGTCGAACGGCACTGTGAATTTCTCACCCGATTGCAGGGCAAGGATATCCTTGGCCTCTTCCAGCGGCACGATCCAGCGGTTGACCAGTTTCTGCGGCGGCTCGGCCTGACGGCCAAGGTCGTCCACGATGAAGATGCCGCCGGTCGATTTAAGTTGCAGCGGGGCCTGATAGGTGCGCGCGGTAGGGTTGTATTTCAGATCCAGCATGTCGAGTGACAATTCACCCCCGGTGATGACGGTCGGGCGTTCACAAAAGACATAGCGGTTGTCGAACCGGTTTGAGGTGCGGCGCAGCGAATTGGGATCATCCACCGCCTCTTCGGCGGCGGAATGGACGATCGGGTCATAGACGGTGATGACCTGTCCGGCATATTCCAGCGCGCGCGGGACATAGATCTTGTCCCCCATCGCATCGCGGATGCCGTTGGAGATTGAGGATTTTCCGTTGCCGGGCGGGCCATACATCAGGATCGAGCGGCCCGAGGTGATGGCCGGGCCCAGATTGCCCAGAAGATCGGGTGGCAGGATCAGATGGCCCATGGCGCCCATCAACTGGTCGCGGGTCAGGCGGATGTCGCGGACCGACTGGCGCTTGACCTGAACCTTGTAATCGTCCAGCGGCACCGGCATCGCGCCGTAATATTCTGACTGGCTGAGCGCATCCAGCGCGCGGGCCTTGCCGGCATCGGTCAGCTGGAACCCCATTTCATTGCCCGAAGTGGCATGCAGCGTGCCCGTGGCCTCAATCAGGCGTTGCTGGCGGGCAAGGTCGATCAGTTCCTGCACCAGCAGCACCGGCAGGCTGACGGCACGCGACAGCGCCGAGGCGAGATCGAGATTGGTGCGGAACATGGTTTTCAGCAGGATGTCGCGCATCATGACCAGCGACAAGCCGACCTCGGCCAGCGTTCTGGGGGCCGGTGGGGCCAGCACATTGGGCGTGGGGGTCTGAATATTCATCGGTATCCATCCGTCATGGCATAGGTCGAACAGGGCATCGCAAATGCCCCGGGAAACAGATCACAGGCCGCCGCGAGGCAGGCGCCGTGAACAATCCATAGGGACAAACTGGTCTAGAATTGCGGCAGGATCGTGAAAAGAAGGTAGAAATTCAGGATCCCGGCCAGGGCCAGACCCATCGGGAAATCCGAGCGCAGGGGAAAGCCCGGCCTGTCCCAGCTGTCCCAGGCAAAGCGGCGGCGCAGGGCGGGGATCAGGCCGAAAATCCGATGGGTCGCGAACGCGCCCAGCACGGTTGCACAGGTCAGGACCGCCAGCACCCGCAGGTCGATCTGCGCCATGATCAGCGCCATGGCGGCGCTGAATTTCGCATCGCCCCCGCCCATCGCCCCGGCGGCATTCAGCACGAAGCCGCTAAGCAGCACACAAAGCCCCACGACCCAGCCCCAAAGCCAGATCTGGAACGGCAGGGCCAGCGGGCCGATAATGAGATAGACCAGCAGCAAGGCCAGCACTGCCCGGTTCGGGATCTTCATCGTCTTCATGTCCGACCATGCGACCCAAAGGCCGATGACCAGCGTGAAGGGAAGAAACCACAGGGCGGCGGATGCGGTCATCGGGTCAGTTCGTCACATTGTTGTCGAGGGCTGCCAGCGCGCGCACGGCCTCGTCGAAATGCTGCGGATGGGTGTCAACGGCCTCTTGCAAAAGCCCCTTGCCGATGCGCACATCGCCGTTCTTCACGGCGGCCAGCCCCATCGTATGCAGCAGCTGCGCGCGTTCGACCTGGGTGATCTGGATCACCGGCAGATCATATTTGCGCTGCGCACCACGGGACAGGACCAGATTGTTCTTGGCGGTGAACATGCCCGGATCATAGGTCAGGGCATCCAGAAACAGCCGTTCCGCGCTTGTGAAATCGCCGCGTGTCAGCTTGGAAAAGCCCCAGTTGTTATAAACCCCGGCGGGCTTTGTCGTCAGCCCGGTCGCGATCTCATAAAAACTGTCGGCTTTTTTCCAGTTCCGGTTGCTGTCGGCGACCATCGCCTCAAGCCGGTAGCGCAGGAAGGTTTCATGCGTGGGCGGAACCTTGTTCAGTTCGGCCTCGGCCAGTTTCCATTCATTCGAACGGATCAGCGCCTCGGCATATTCCACGCGGTCCTCAGGGCCCGCCTCGGGCATGGTCACGACCGCTGCCCAGACCTTGGCAGCCTCGGCCGGGCGGTTGGCCCGGACCAGTGATTTCGCAAGACCCCGGCGCAGGTCGATGCGGTCGGGGTTTTCGGTCGAGGATTTCAGGAAATAGGCGGCGGCCTCATTCGGGTCGGCCACTGTCAGCATGATATCGCTGAGATTGCTTTCGTCGATCACATTGACCGATTTGATCGCCCGGTTCACATCGGCATCGGAATGCTTCTGGCAGGCGGTCAGGGCCACTGTGCCAAGGCACAGCGCAAGAAGGGCGGGGTGGCGCATTTTGCGTCCTTTTCACTGCTCGGCCCGGCCTGGCGTCCCGTTACAGTTGTGACAGCAGCACATATTGGCCCCTGTCGCGCCGCACGAGCGAGAAGGCGGGTTCCACTCTGGTTGTATCATACAGATTGCCTTCGCTGCGGGCGATGGCAAGTTTCAGATTCTCGCGGATAGAGTCCGATGCGCCACTATCGGCGGCGAAGGCCTGCTGAAAGATCAGCCGCGCCTCACCGATCTGATTTCGCTCCATCAGCACGACGCCCAGATTGTTGAGCGCGGGCACGGATCGGGGGTCCTGGTCCACCGCCTGACGCAGAAGCCGTTCGGCCTGACCAAGCCGGCCAAGTTTCAGATTGACCGAACCCAGCGCGGACAGGACATCGGTCGTCATGCCCTGTTCGGCAGCACCGCGCAGATAGGCGCGCAAGGCAAGGTCATGTTCCCCCGCCTCCATCAGCCGATGTCCGACCAGCAGCCCGTCCACTCCTTCGGCCCTGGCATCAATGCCGGGGGCCGAGACGCGCGCGGCATCGTCACGCGAAAGGCCGCCCGGATTGCAGGCGGCCATAAGCATCAATGCTGCGGCGATTGCCGGTGGTCTGGCCTTCATACGCGCCTATCCGAACCTTTTGCCCCGGACCGGAAGCGTCAGCCTCCGCCCAGGTTTTTCGCAATTCCATGCACGGAAGGCCCGATCAGGATGATCATCAGGGGCGGCACCGTGAACAGCATTGTGCCCAGTGTCAGCTTGGTCGGCAAGGTATTTGCCTTTTCTTCGGCCCGCATCACGCGCTTGTCACGCATTTCGGCGGAATAGACGCGCAGGGCCTCGGAAATCGAGGTGCCGAATGTCGCCGATTGCACCAGTGTCGTCACGAAAGAGGACACATCCGGGATGCCGACACGTTCAGCCATGTCCTTCAGAACGGTGACCCGTTCCTTGCCGGCCTTCACCTCATTCGCGACCATGTCGAATTCATCGGCAAGCGCGGGATAGCCGACACGGCTTTCACGGGCGACGCGCAGGATTGACTGGTCCAGCGATTGGCCGGCCTCGACGCAGACCAGCATCATGTCCAGCGCGTCGGGAAAACCCGAGATGATTTCTTCCTCACGCTGCTTGATGCGGCGGTTGACCCAGTATTGCGGCAGGTAATAGCCGACTGCGCCGGGGCCGATGGTGGACAGGATCATGGTCTGGGTGCTGACCTCACCCTGATTTTGCGAGAACAGAGTATAGATCACACCGATCAGCAGCAGACCAATCCCCAATGCGAATTGGGCGAAGTGGAACAGCCGCACCGCATTCTTGGCGCGGTATCCTGCGCGCATCATCCGCAGGCGCGAGGCGGACATTTCCTCGGCGGTCTGCGGCTCAAGGAAGGTCGAGAATTTCTCAAGCTTGTCGGCGCCCTTGGCATTGCCGCCCGAACGCAGGTTCTGCGCCTGTGCGGGACGATAGGATTCGCGCTGCTGCCGCAGGTTCTGGAACGGATCGGGCTTGCGGTTGAGCATGACGGGAAGCGCCAGCAGGACCAGCAGCAGCCCCAGCGCCCCCACCGCGATCAGCGGGCCAAGCGGTCCCAGCATGTCGACCAGTTGGTCATTGATCCTGTCGATGATGTCCATGCTTTGCCCTCAGACCTTGATATTGACCATCATCTTCATGAAGATGACATTGACGACCAGAAACACCCCGACGACCAGAGCCGCCGGAATGAAGGCTGCGGTTTCCTTCACCTCGTCGTAATAGCCGGGCTGGATCACGTTGATCATGATCAGCGCTCCGAAGGGGAAGGCCGACAGGAACATGCCCGACCATTTCGCCTCGGCGGTGATGGCGCGGACGCGGCGGAACAGTTTGAACCGCGCGCGGATCACCTTGGCCAGACCGTCAAGGATTTCGGCCAGATTGCCGCCCGATGTCTGCTGGATCGTCACTGCCACGGCCAGAAAGCGCAGGTCCTGACTGTCCATGCGTTCGGCGAATTCCTTCAGACTTTCGGAAATGTCGCGCCCATAGGCGGCCTCATCCGCGATGATGCCGAATTCGGTGCCCAGCGGATCGGCGACTTCTTTCGACACGATGCCCACAGCCGAGGAAAAGGGATGACCCACGCGCAGTGAGCGCACCATCAGTTCCACCGCATCGGGAAGCTGTTCCTCCATCAGGTCCATGCGCTGCTTGGCCTTGCGGGACACCCAGACATAGACCCCGCCGACCCCCATGGCGACCGCGATCAGCAGCCGCACCGGCGCATCAGCCGCGGTGCCGATGGTCAATCCGAGAAAAGAGAAGACCGACAGCCCGATCATGATGAGGATCAGTTGCTGCGGCGTGAAGGCGATATTGGCCTTTTGCGCCTTGGAGGCGAGGATCGAGTAAAGCGGGATGCCGCGGGATTTGAGATGCTGGCCCATCTCCTTGCGGAGCTGTTCCAGAACCTGTTCGCGATTTCCCGACTTTTCAAGAAGCTGCAACCGGCGGCTGACACGGTTGTTCAGGCTGATCGACTTGCCGAAGACCGTCAGATACAGACCTTCGACCAGCACGATGACGGCGACGAAGATCAGGATATAGATAAGCGGGGCGGCGGAAAGCTGCATGTTGGATCCTCAGCCGATCGGCTCATAGATGGAGGCGGGAAGGTTGTAACCCCAGCTGCGGAAGCGTTCCGAGTAATGGGAGCGCACGCCCGTTGCGTTGAAACGGCCGATGATCTTGCCATCCGGGGCAAGGCCCAGCCGTTCATAGCGGAAGATTTCCTGCATCGAGATGACCTCACCCTCCATGCCGGTGATCTCGGTGATCGAGGTCATGCGGCGCGATCCGTCCTGCAGACGCGACGCCTGAACGATCAGGTTGACGGCGGACGCGATCTGATTGCGCACCGCTTTCAGCGGCATCTCGATCCCGGCCATGGCCACCATGTTTTCAAGCCGCGAAATGCCGTCGCGGGCCGAGTTGGCGTGGATCGTGGTCATCGACCCGTCATGCCCGGTATTCATCGCCTGCAGCATGTCGATCACCTCTTCGCCCCGGGTTTCCCCGACGATGATCCGGTCCGGCCGCATCCGCAGTGCGTTGCGCAGACAATCGCGCTGTGTCACCGCGCCCTTGCCCTCGACATTGGGCGGGCGGCTTTCCATCCGGCCGACATGGATCTGCTGAAGTTGCAGTTCCGCCGTATCTTCGATGGTCAGCACCCGTTCGGTATTGTCGATGAAAGAGGACAGCGCGTTCAGCGTCGTGGTTTTCCCCGAGCCCGTACCCCCCGACACGATGATGTTCAGACGGCAGGACACCGCCGCCTGCAGATAGGCGGCCATTTCCTCGGTAAAGGCGCCGAACTGGACCAGATCGGCGATCCTCAGCTTTTCCTTCTTGAACTTCCGGATCGAGACAAGACTGCCATCCACCGCAATGGGTGGTACCATGCAGTTGAAGCGTGACCCATCGGCAAGGCGGGCGTCGCAATAGGGGTTGGATTCGTCGACCCGGCGTCCCACGGCGGACACGATCTTGTCGATGATCCGCAACAGGTGGCGTTCGTCCTTGAAGGTGACATCGGTCAGCGTCAGCTTGCCACCGCGTTCGACGAAAATGCGCTTGGGACCATTGACCAGAATATCGTTGACCGATTCATCCTTGAGCAGCGTTTCCAGCGGGCCAAGGCCCATCACCTCATCATAGAGTTCCTGATTGAGCGTGGTGCGGTCATCCTTGTTCAGGGCGACCGACATTTCATCCAGCGCCTCGGCCGAAATCGCGGCGATCTCGGACTTCAGATTGGCCTCGGTCGCATTTTCCAGCGCGGCAAGGTTCAGGTTTTCCAGCAGGCGCTTGTGCAGCTCGACCTTGAGCTCCATCAACCGGTCCTTGCGCTTCTTCTCCTTATCCGCCGCCACGACCTCGGCGGGCGCACGCAGGGGCTGGACGGGGGCTGCGCGCATGATCGCGCCCGCGCGCGGTTCGGGCTTGGCCTCGGCGGCGCGGGGTTGCGGATTGCCGGACCCCACAGCCTCCATCGGCGCGGGTTTCGCGGGGGCGGGATCGGAATTCTTCTTGTAACGTGAAAACATCTCAGCCCCTCGTCATCGGCTTCAGGCCTTCTTGGCCGCGCTCGACCGGTTCAGATCGAAGATGGATTTGGCCAGTTTGGCGATCTCTTTGCGGGTTGCATTCTTCGCGGCGCTTTCGGCCAGCGGCAGGCCGTGGTCATTGGCCTGCGTGACCTGCGCGCCGCCATCGGGAAGCTGCACCTCGATGTCGATATCCAGACTTTCGGCCATGCGCTTGACGCGGCTTTTGGCGGAAAGATCGGTGAATTTTGGCCCGCGGTTGAGGACATAGCGCAGCTTGTCGGCGGGCAGATCCTCGGCCTTCAGCGCGCGCACCAGCCGCAGCACATTCTGGGCTGAACGCAGATCAAGTTCAAGCAACGCAAAATAGACATGGGCACGGTTCAGCACCGTCTCGGTCCAGCTGACAATGGTTGAGGGCATGTCGATCACGACGAAATCGAAATTGGCCTGCGCCATGTCGATCAGCCGGTCAATATCCTCGCCCGCCACGATGTCCAGCGGCAGCATATCGGGCGGCGCGGTAAAGACATGCAGCTTGTCATTGAAGGTGATCATCGACTTGAGGAACGCCTCGCTGTCGGCGCTGCCGGTGTCCTGCAGCAGATCAAAGACTGCATCCTTGCGGGGCAGGTCTAGATAGGTCGAGACCGCGCCGAACTGGAAATCGAAATCCAGCAGGCAGACGCGCGGCGCATCGGTCTTGGAGATTGTCGCCAGTTCCCATGCCAGGTTGACCGCGAAGGTCGAGGCCCCGACCCCGCCCGCCATGCCATGCACCGGCAGCACGACCGCATCCCGGTCGCCCTTGGCGTGAAAGGCGGGGCGGTGGGGTGCAGGTTCGTCGAAATGCTCTTCTGCTGGGGGCGGGGCAGGGCGGCGGACGCGTTCAATCGCCTCATGCAGGGCGCCGTTGGGCAGCGGATAGGGCACGAAATCATCCGCGCCAAGACGCAGCAGCTGATGCAGCGCGACGGGTGACACCTCATGTGCGATCAGGATGACCCTGACCTCTCGGCTTTTGGCCTTGCGGATGATCTCGGCGATCTGCCCAAGGCTGCCGCTGTCGTCGCTGTCCACCGCGATGGCCAGAAATTCCAGCGTCTCCGCCTCGGATTGCAGCAGGAAGGCCAGCGCATCGTCAAAGGACAGATCCCCCCAGCTTTCGCCCAGTTCCGCCTCCATGTCGTCGATCAGAAGATCGAAGTTCTGGACATCGCGTGAAACGGTGCAGGCCCGGATCGGGGCCGGCTGTGGCTGGAGGTTCGCAATACTCGACATCTTCTTTGCCCTCAAATCGGCCCAGGCCCCGCCCGGGAAAGGGACGGAATGCACAAGGGGGACCGGCCATGACCACAGCCATGGCGTTTCTTCCCATCTGTTAGAAAATGCCGGGTAATGGTGGCGACAATGGGGCCAAAAGATCGTCTTTGTTGGGAATTCGAGACCGCAGACCGGGCAGGAAACCATCTGCGGTCAGCCCTGGCGAAACGAAAAAGGAGCCGTTTCGGGCTCCTTTTCCTTGCTTCTCAACGTGCTTTGCGGCGATCAGCCGCCCGGGGTAAGCTGTGTTGCAACCGTGTTGTTGCCGGGATGTGGGCGGGTTGCGGATTCGATATATTCCCGCGCGATGACCTGGGCGTATTTGCCGTTCAGAACCGTCGGGTGCCGTCCGACGAATCCCGAAACCTCGGTCACGGTGCGGCGGTTGCGCTCTTCCGGTGAGGATGTCTGGATGACCGGGCGTGTCTTGCCATAGGAGACCAGCGCCTCAAGCCGGGTGCGGCTGATGCCCTGACTGGCGAAGAAGGCCACCACGGCCTCGGCGCGGCGCTGACCCAGCGCGCGGTTGTAGCCGTCCGAGCCGACCAGATCGGTATGACCATAGACGCGGAAGCGCAATTCGGGGAACTGGCGGATCCATCCGGCCTGCCGGGTCAGAACCTGGATCGCATCGGCATCAAGCCGCGCGCTGTCAAAGGCAAAGGTGATCGTGTCAGGCACTTCCTGCGCAAACCGGTTGGTCAGGATCTGGGCATAGCTTTTCTGACCGTTGTGGATCATCGTGTTGTTCATCGTGGCATTGCCGAAATCGGGCGTGATGCCGCCCGCCTCGCGTTCAAAGACAGAGCCGCAGGCGGCAAGCGCGAGGAGAGAGGCGGAAAGCAGAAGCTGGGTGCTGCGTTTCATGTCCGTCACTCCATCACATAGCCATAGGAGCCGCTGAAGTCCTGCCGCGCAACCTCACCCGCAGCGCCGCGCGGGGCGTCATTGCCGGTGACCTTGCCGAACAGGAACATCTCGCGTTCGGTCGGCACGCGCACGCGGTCCGTCGGCAGGGCCAGCGCCTCACCGCGCGTGGGCGTCACAAGATGCGGCGTCACGATGATGACAAGCTCGCTTTGCGCACGCTGATATTCCGTGGACCGGAACAGCGCACCCAGAACCGGGATATCGCCCAGCCAAGGCACCTGACCGTTCAGATTGCGGAAGTCATCCTGCAAAAGCCCCGCGATGGCAAAGCTTTCACCGTCTCGCATCTCGACCGTCGTCGAGGTTTCGCGCCGCCGGAAGGCGTTGATCGAGAAACCGGCCGATTGCAGCGCGATGGAACTGTCGATCGAGGAGACGGCGGCGTTGATCGTCAGGTTGATGATATCGCCATCGACCACCACCGGCGTGAAGTTCAGTTCGACGCCGAAAGGCTTGTAGGAAATGCTGATGCCGTCATCGCCGCTTGAAACCGGGATCGGATATTCGCCACCGGCAAGGAATTTCGCCTCTTGTCCCGAAAGCGCGGTCAGGTTCGGTTCGGCCAGCGTACGGACCATCCCCTTGCTTTCCAGCGCCTCCAGCAATACCGCGAATTGCAGCGATCCGGTCGACCAGCCCAGGGCGACGCCGGAATTTGCGTTGTCACGGACCTGAAGATTGTCGTTGCCGATGCCGTTGCCGCCGTTCAGCCAGCTTCCCGTTTCACCGACGCCTGTCAGGCGACCGCTGCCGCCGCTGATGGCAAGGGACGAGGACAGGTTTTTCGAAACCGAGCGCTGCATCTCGGCAAAGCGCACCTTCAGCATGACCTGCTGGGTTCCGCCCACGCTCATCAGATTGGAGACCCGTTCGGGCGCGTAGCGATTGGCCAGATCCAGCGCGCGGTCCAGCTTGCCGATCGAGGAGACCGTGCCCGACAGCACGATCCCGTCATTGGCGGTGCGCACCTCGATATTCTCACCCGGCAGGATCTGGCGCAGGCGTTCCTTGAACTCGGCGATATCAGGGGTGACATGCACCTCGACATTCGAGATCAGCCGCCCGTCGGGGCCAAGCAAGGTCATCGTCGTGCGACCCGGCGCCTTGCCCAGTACATAGATTGACCGGTCCGACAGCGTGGAGATATCGGCAATGCCGGGATTGGCGATAGACAGTTCCGCGAAAGGCGTGTCGCTTTCGACCACCACCGCGCGGTTCATCGGGACATTCAGCGCCGTCGAGGGCGCGCCGGACATGACGCGCAGGGTTTGCGCCTCGACATATCCCGCGCCGGGCGCGATCAAGGCAAGGCTGAAAGCCGTCGCCCGCAACAGGGTGCGAATTCTCATATCACTGCCTCTCATCATGCCTCTGGCCGGGTCTGGCGCCCGATTTATCGCGCTACATTGGGCGGAAACCCGTTATTTTGCAAGAATCAAAACCTTGAGCTGTGTTGCTGATGTGGATGCGTTGCAACATCGCCATGGGTTGCGCTAGGGCTTGGGGCCGGGGCGGGGTGCTGGCCCAAGATAGGCAATGATGTCGCGGGGGCTTCCCGTATGCCTGACCGGGGCAAAGCGATGCCGCTTTTCCCGCCATGCGCCAGTTATCAGCAATTTTCCGTGAATTGGCAGCGGCTGCTTTCTATCCCGCAGCAATTCCGCCACCGCTTTGCGGCGGCGGAAGGAAAACGATCAGTTTGTGCAGGCAATCGGGATTTCCACGACTTCCGATCCACGCCGGGTGCGGATGGTGCAGACCCGTTCGCGCTCAATCTCAACCGGGGCTTGTTCCGTGATGCCCAGCAGGGCGCGGCTGTCCACCTCGACGCCCGCAACCTCGGTCGTGTCGCCCGCGCCGACCAGCGACAGCGCAAGCCGCCCGGTGGCCTGCGCCTGCGCCAGACGCGCAACCTGCTGCGGTGACACGACGACCGTGACGGTGCGCGCCACCATGGCGTCCTTACGTTCGGTCTGATCAACCTGATCGGTCGCGACCACCCGCACGGTGCTTTCGATCATCTGGGTGATTTCGCCCGCGCTGTTGGGGGTGTTGCCGGTCCAGTAGACATCGACAAAATCGCCGGGGCGCACGAAGCCCGAGACGCCCGAGGCCACATCGACCCGGATCGCAAAGGCGCGCATCCCGGCAGGCAGGCGCGAGGTCAGGCCGATATCCTCACCGGGTTCGGTGATCTTGGCGGCAAGGATAAGTTCGGATTTTTCAAGCTGCCGCAGCACATAGCGCGGCTGCGCGTAATCGCCGGGAAACAGCGCGGCTTCATCGGTAAAGGTCCCCTCGGGCAGCGCCTTTGTCGGGATCAGCACCTTTTCGACATCCGCCTTCTGGATCGCATCACCGTAAGCCAGCGGTTTCGTGACCATATAGACCTCAACCAGTTCCCCCAGTTGCAACCGGGCGGCCCGTTCGCGTGCGATCTGTTGCTGGGCGGTCGAGACATAGCCCTGCACCATCCAGACGGCTGTTCCCGCCAGTGCAAGACCCACGATCAGGACCAGTCCGAATACCAAACGCATAGTTCCCACCCCTTGTGATGTTTGCCCCCGGAGGGCCTGTCTCTAGTATTCGATTCCGACGGCACGGGTCGCGATATCATCCGAGACCTGCGATGCCGTTTCGCGAAGCGATACGCCAAATGAGCCGATAACAATGAAACCCAGTGCCACGATTGCAGCGGTCAGGATGACCCAGTCGACGGTCACGGCACCGCGTTCATCGCGCGACAGGGCGGTCATTGCCCTGACTATCCCTCTGAACCGTTCCGCAATCCTGTCCATCATTCTATCCCCATTCGTGGGCCGGCCGTTTTGCCGGGACCTGCTTTTCATTGCCCTTCGGATCCATCTGGTCAGTCAATTGTGGCGAAAATCCGGAACTGTCCGGGGCAATTTCGGTCCGGTTAGTATAAAGGATAGCGGCAACTCATAGCCGAAGCAGGGTGTTCAAAAGAAGTGGGCCGCATCCCAGGATGCGGCCCCTTCAGGTCATGTGGACCGCTGGCGATTACTCGGCGCAGCTGGTGTCGCCTTCCAGACAGAAGCCGATAGCGCGGTCCTGAATGTCGGTTTCGATGTTCTCGCTCAGCGTGGTGATTCCGCCGCCGATGGTGGTCATGACGATCATGCCCAGGCCGACGATCGCGGCGGTCAGCACGACCCAGTCAACGGTCACGGCGCCGGATTCGTCGTTGAAGAATTTCTTGAACAGGTTCTGCAGTTTCATGGTGTTTCCCTTTCGGATGGTGTTTTGGTTTCAGGTTTCTCGTTCGCCCCTTCGGTTCTTCCCGGACCAGCCTCTGTTCCGGCCCGATCCCCGTCGCGGCATGGGTCCTTTAAACAGTCCGAATGTGGCAGCGATTTGGGCGGGTCAGGGCATTTTTAGGAAGCCCCGATATTTTCGACCCGTTGTTTCAGGGTCTTGAAAATAAATGATTTTAAAATTCTGACGCTCCGGCAGGATCGTCCTGATGGTGCGAAACTCTGTGTCTTTTCGGACAAATTTGGCGATTCTGCCTTATTTCACACCGTAAAATTGTGGTGCGCGCAGGTGATTCCTGCGAGTCTGCCGGTAATAAGCAGGCAGGATACAGCCGCAGGCAGGACGGGCAGGACTATGACAACAGGCGCGCGCCTGCATCGGAAATCGGTGCGGGCTGCAGGATTGGCGGTGATCGTCGCGGCGCATCTGGGCGCCGGTTTCGTGATGACCGCTGCGGCGCAGGCGCAGGATCTGCCCGGGGCCACAGCCGGTGCGGGAGCCGGGGATTTCGCCCCGCGCCGCGTCGGTCTGCCCAAGGGCAAGGGGCCGCGCATCACCGTCCAGATTGACCCTGCCGAACAGGCCCGCCGTCTGGCCGCCCTGCCAAAGGTTGAACCGCGCAACGCAACACCCGCCGGACCGGATGCAGCACCGGGCGCTGGCTCCGGCGCTGGCTCCGGCGCTGGCATCGTCGCCGCCGCGCCGGCGGCAAGCTATGGCTGGTTCTGGGATCTGGTTCCGACCGCCGCCGGGGCCGGGGCAGGGCGCTTTCCGGTGGCGCTTTCGGCGCTGAGCCAGAAACCGGGCGGCGGATCAGTCCGCGCGCCGCGCCTGCAGCATCTGCAAGAGGTCGCGACCGCCCATGGCACCGAAATCCTGAAAGCCACAATCGGGACCGAGGTTTCCCCGGCGCTGGTTCTGGCCGTGATCGGCATCGAAAGTGCGGGGCGCGCCGATGCGGTCAGTTCCGCCGGGGCGCAGGGGCTGATGCAGCTGATCCCGGCTACGGCCGAGCGGTTCGGCGTGACCGACAGCATGGACCCGGTGCAGAATATCCGGGGCGGGGTCGCCTATCTCGACTGGCTTATGCGCCATTTCGACCGCGACCCGATCCTTGTGCTGGCGGCCTATAACGCGGGAGAGGGGGCGGTGCGCAACAACGGTGGCGTGCCGCCTTTCGCCGAGACGCGCGACTATGTGCCCAAGGTTCTGGCGGCATGGCAGGTGGCACAGGGCCTGTGCCAGACGCCGCCGCAACTGGTCAGCGATCCCTGTGTTTTCAGGGTGATCGCGGCGGGCGGATAGGGCGCCACAATCGTCAGATCGCGGCTTCCGCTTGCCATTCCGCGCGGCTAGAGATGCGCGGCGTCCCGCGCCGGTGATCCGCAGGCAGGGGCGTGGCAGCGGAAGGACCGACATGCTTTTTCTGACGACATGGCCGCTTTTCGCGATGATCGGTCTGGGCTTTGTTCTTGCGCGCCGCGATTTCCCCTCGGCCGCCTTCTGGCCTGCGGCGGAACGGATCAACTATATCCTGCTGTTTCCCGCGCTGCTGGTCGTCAGCCTTGCGCGGGCTCCGCTGCACGATCCGGCGCTGCTGGGGATGGGAGCCGCCGCCGTGGCGGTGATCCTTTTTGCCGCTGCAGGGCTGTGGCTGCTGCGCGCCGTGCGCCCGATGCCCGCCGCCCGCTTTGGCCCCGCCATGCAGGGCGTCATCCGGTTCAACACCTATCTGGGACTGTCGGTAGTGGCGATGCTGGCGGGGGCCGAAGGGTTGGAGCGCGCGGCGGTCTATCTGGCGGTGGCGGTGCCGCTGGTCAATGTGCTGTCGATCCTTGCACTGACCGATGCCTCGGCGCGCGCGCCGATGACAATCCTGCGGGCCGTGGCGACCAATCCGCTGATTCTGGCCTGTCTTGTCGGATTCGCCCTTGCGCTGAGCGGCATCGGCCTGCCCTTCGGGACGGGGGAGTTTCTGGCCATGCTGGGGCAGGCCAGCCTGCCGCTGGGGCTGCTTTGCGTGGGCGCCGCGCTGAAACCCGCAACCCTGCGCGCCGATTTTGCCGGTCTTTGCGGCCTCAGCGCGCTGCGGTTGCTGGTGATGCCCGCGCTGGCCGCCCTGTCGGGGCTGATCTTCGGCCTGTCGGGGGTCGAGGCGCTGGTGCTGGTGGTGTTTTCGGCCATGCCGACCGCGCCGACCGCTTATGTGCTGACGCGGCAGTTGAACGGGGATGGAAGTTTCATGGCCGGGATCGTGACCTTCCAGACCATCATGGCGGCGCTCAGCGTGCCGCTGGTGCTGCTGGTCGTCGAACGCCTGTAGGCACCGGCGACAGCGGGATCACGCCAGACGGCGCACACTGTCCCGGGGGATCAGTTCAACATCGATCATCTGCGAGGTGCAGGCCAGCGATTGCGCCGCGATCATGCCCACCAGCAATTCCGCCGCGCGTTCGCCGATCTCTTTGCGCGGCTGGCGGATCGTGGTCAGGGCGGGTGTCAGGTGGCCGCAGACCTCGATATCGTCGAAACCGATGACCGAAACCGCATCTGGCACCGAATGGCCCGCATGCTGCAGCGCGCCGATGAAGCCGCAGGCCATTTCGTCCGAGGCGCATAGCACCGCCGTCGGTCGATCATCCAGCGCCATCCAGCGCTGCGCCGCATCGACCCCGGCGGCAAGGGTGAAATCGCCGGGAAAGGTCCAGTCGGGGCGCAGCGCCAGCCCCGCATCGGTCATCGCCTTGCGCGTCCCGTCAAGGCGGCTTTCGGTCAGCACATTCCCGGCGGGGCCGGTGATAAGGCCGATGGCGCGGTGTCCGTTCGCGACCAGATGGCGCACGGCAAGGGCCGCGCCCTCGGCATTGTTCACCCGCACCGAGGGCAGGGCCGGATCACCCCATTCGCAGGCCAGGATCACCGGCACGCGCGGGCGCGCCGCCAGCCGCTGATCGGCAAGGCGGCCATCGAACAGCACCAGACCATCGGCCATGCGGTTGTCGAGATAGGAGAACAGCCGCGCTGCCGGGTCCGGGTCGGTCTGGGTATCGGCAATCAGCAGGCCATAGCCCTCGGCCGCCACCACCTCGGCCAGCCCCGACAGGATCTGTGAAAAGAACGGGTTTGCCAGATTGGGGACCAGCGCGAGGATACTGCCGCTGCGCTGGCGGCGCAGGTTCCGGGCGGTGTGGTTCACCTGATACCCGGTCTGGCGCACCGCCAGCATGACCCGTTCGCGCGTTGATTCGGAGACCTGTGCCGGGGCCGAAAGCGCGCGGCTGACGGTGGCCGTCGAGACCCCGGCGATGCGGGCAATATCCTGAATCGTCTTGGTTTTCTGTCGCACGCAGGGTCCTTTCAGATGGCGGCGATACTGGCGCAGAAGAAAGTTCTTGTAAACGATTTCAAACTCAATAAGCTTCTGTGTAATCGATTACATGGATCAGGGCCGCGAGGAGCGGCGGGGGGAACCGTGAAGACGATCAAGGGACCGGCGCTGTTTCTGGCGCAGTTCGCGGGCGATTCCGCGCCGTTCGACACCTGGCAGGGCATTACCCGCTGGGCCGCCGATTGTGGCTATGTCGGGGTTCAGGTGCCCAGTTGGGATGCCCGGTTCATCGACCTGCAAAAGGCCGCGACCTCACGCGATTACTGCCAGACCTTTCTGGGGCAGGCGGCCGAGAACGGCATCACCGTGACCGAGCTTTCGGCCCATCTTCAGGGGCAGCTTGTCGCGGTTCATCCGGCCTATGACATGATGATGGACGGGTTTGCGCATCCGTCGGTGCATGGCAATCCGGTGGCGCGTCAGGCCTGGGCTGTGGATCAGCTTGGCCTTGCGATCCGGGCCTCGCGCAATCTGGGCCTTTCGGCGCTGGCGACCTTTTCGGGCGCTCTGGCCTGGCCTTATCTTTACCCCTTCCCGCAGCGTCCGGCCGGTCTGGTGGAAACCGCCTTTGATGAACTGGCGCGCCGCTGGCATCCGATCCTTGATCTGGCCGAGGAGCATGGCGTTGATCTGTGTTATGAGATCCATCCCAGTGAGGATCTGCATGACGGCGTGACCTTCGAGATGTTCCTCGAGCGTGTGAAGGGGCATGCGCGCTGCAACATGCTTTATGATCCGTCGCACTACCTGCTTCAGGCGATGGATTATCTGGACAATATCGACATCTATGCCGACCGCATCCGCATGTTCCATGTCAAGGATGCCGAGTTCAACCCGACCGGGCGGCAGGGCGTCTATGGCGGCTATCAATCCTGGGTTAACCGGGCCGGGCGTTTCCGCAGTCTTGGCGACGGGCAGGTGGATTTCGGCGCGGTGTTTTCCAAGCTGACCGCGCACGGCTTTGACGGCTGGGCAGTCGTGGAATGGGAATGCGCGCTGAAACATGCCGAGGATGGTGCGCGGGAAGGGGCGCAGTTCGTGCGCGATCATATCATCCGTGTGACCGAACGCGCCTTTGATGATTTCGCAGGTGCAGGCACGGATGAGGCCGCGAACCGCCGCATTCTGGGGCTGGACGAATGAGCCGCTTTACCGGTCGCAGCGGCCCGGTGCGTCTGGGCATGGTGGGCGGCGGCAGCGGCGCCTTCATCGGCGGCGTCCATCGCATCGCGGCACGGCTGGATGGCCGATTCGACCTTGTGGCGGGGGCCTTGTCCTCGACCCCCGAACGCGCCGCCGCCTCGGGGCAGGAAATCGGCCTTGCGCCAGACCGGACCTATCACGATTTCAAGACGATGGCGCAGCGTGAGGCGCGGCTGAAGGACGGGATCGAGGCGGTGGCCATCGTGACCCCCAACCATCTGCATTTTCCGGTGGCGCGGGAATTCCTGAAACGCGGTATCCATGTGATCTGCGACAAGCCGCTGACGGCCACACAGGCCGAGGCGCGGCAGATGGCACGGGCGGTCGAAGCCTCGGACGCGCTGTTCGTGCTGACTCATAACTATACCGGTTATCCGCTGGTGCGGCAGGCCCGTGCCATGATCGCGGCGGGGGAACTGGGGCAACTGCGGGTGGTGCAGGTCGAATATCCGCAGGACTGGATGGCCGATGCCTCGGCCCTGACCAGCAAGCAGGGCGAATGGCGCGACGATCCGGCGCGCAGTGGCGCGGGCGGGGCGACGGGCGATATCGGCACCCATGCCTTCAACCTGATGCGTTTCGTCACCGGGCAGGCGGTTACAAGCCTGTCGGCCGATCTGCAAAGTTTCGGCCCCGGACGGCAGTTGGATGACAATGCCCATGTGCTGCTGCGGCTGGCGGATGGCGCACGCGGGATGCTGTGGTGCAGTCAGGTGGCACCCGGCCATGAAAACGGGCTGCGCCTGCGCGTCTTCGGGGAAAAGGGCGGGCTGGACTGGTCGCAGGAAAACCCGAATCGCCTGCTGCATACGCCTTTGGGGGAACCGACCCGCGTGCTGACGCGCGGCGGACCGGGCACCGATACGGCGAAATTCACCCGCCTTCCCGCAGGCCATCCCGAGGGTTTTCTGGAAGCCTTCGCCAATATCTACAATGCCGCCGCTGATGCGATTGTCGCGCGGCGCGGCGGCGGCGCCGTGGCGGCCGATGCGCCGGGCCTTGCCGACGGGCTGGAGGGTATGGGTTTCGTTGCGGCCTGTATCCGGTCGTCACAGCGCAATGGCGCATGGGTGACGCTGTGACCGCATCCGCATCACTCGGGGCCACACCCGGCCCGGAAGGCGCTGCCGCGCCGGTTCTGGCAATTTCCGGCGTCTCGATGCGGTTTGGCGCGGTGCAGGTGCTGTTCGACATTGATTTCGACCTGCGCGCCGGTGAGGTCCATGCCCTGATCGGCGAAAACGGCGCGGGCAAATCCACCACGATGAAAATTCTTGCGGGCTATCAGCCGCCCAGCGGGGGGCAGGTGCTGCTGGATGGCGCGCCGGTTGATTTCGCAGGCTCGCAACA
Organism: Szabonella alba; assembly: GCF_016765775.1. GTDB lineage: Bacteria > Pseudomonadota > Alphaproteobacteria > Rhodobacterales > Rhodobacteraceae > Szabonella > Szabonella alba. Next base: position 950,906 of record NZ_JAESVN010000001.1, read on the forward strand.
GGCCGAGGCGGCGGGCGTCGTGATGATCCATCAGGAATTCAACCTTGCCCAGCAATTGACGGTTGAGGAAAACATTTTTCTGGGTCGCGAATTGCGGCGCGGGCCGTTTCTGGACCATCGCCGCATGCAGGCCGAAAGCCGCGCCCTTCTGGAACGGCTGAACTGCGCGGTCGATCCGCGTGCGGCGGTGTCCGACATCTCGGTGCCGAACCGCCAGATGGTCGAGATCGCCAAGGCGCTGGGGCGTGAGGCGCGGGTTCTGATCATGGATGAACCCACCGCCGTTCTGACCACGCGCGAAACCGAGATCCTGCTGGAACAGATCGACCGGCTGCGCGCGGCGGGCACGGCGATCCTCTACACCTCGCACAAACTGGATGAGGTCGCGCGCATCGCCGACCGGGTGACCGTGCTGCGCGATGGCCGCCATGTGCTGACCGCGCCCGCATCGGATCTGTCCACCGACCGCATGGCCGAGGTGATGGTGGGGCGTGAACTGTCCGACCTGTTTCCGCCCAAGCCCCTGCCCGGCGATGAGACCGTGCTGAAGGTCGAGGGGATCACCATTCCCGGCCTGATCCATGACGCGGGCTTTACCCTGCGGCGCGGTGAGGTTCTGGGCTTTGCCGGGCTGGTCGGGGCAGGGCGCACCGAACTGATGGAGGCCATTGTCGGCCTGCGCCATGCCGCCGGGCGGGTCGAGATCAAGGGCCAGCAGCTGGCGGGCGGATCGGTGCGCGCGGCGCGGCAGGCGGGGCTGGTCTATCTGACCGAGGATCGCAAGGAAAAGGGCCTGCTGCTGGGCAAGGATCTGACGCAGAACCTGACCCTGCTGGCGCTGGACCGCTTTACCAACCTGTTGATCGACAGACAGGCCGAGGCGGCGGCGCTGGACCGCGCGATCACCGAATTCGACATCCGGGCCGGGGATCGTGGCATGAATGTCGGCAACCTGTCGGGCGGCAATCAGCAGAAACTGCTGCTGGCCAAGACCATGCTGGCCGAACCTGATATCGTCATCATTGATGAACCCACACGCGGCATCGACATCGGCACCAAGCAACAGATCTATGCCTTCATCGCGGCACTCGCGGCGGCGGGCAAAAGCGTCATCGTCGTGTCCTCGGAACTGCCCGAGGTGATCGGCCTTTCGAACCGTGTCGCCGTGATGGCCGAGGGCCGGATCGCGGGTGTTCTGGAAGGCGACGAGATCAACGAACAGACCATCGTCAGGCTGGCCATCGGCATGGCCGGATCAGAGGCAAGGGCATCATGACCAAAACCGCAACTTCCCCCGCGACCCGCGCCAGCCCCACAGTCAACCTGCATGTGCTGGGCCCCGTTCTGGCGCTTTTGCTGCTGATCGCGCTGGGCGCTTGGCTGAACCCGAATTTCCTGAGCTATGGGAACGTGACCAATGTTCTGGCGCGTTCGGCCTTTATCGGCATCATCGCGGTCGGCATGACCTTCGTCATCACGGCGGGCGGGATCGACCTGTCGGTGGGGGCGATGGCGGCCTTTGTCGCGGGGCTGATGATCCTTGCGATGAATTCGCTGATCCCGATCATGGGCGTCGGCATCCCGGTGATCCTTGCGGGCATGGCGGTGGCGATGGTGGCCGGGTTCATCGCCGGATGGCTGAACGGCTTTCTGGTCGCCAAGGTGGGGATCGAGGCCTTCATCGTCACGCTGGGCTCGATGGGCATCTATCGTTCGCTGGTCACATGGATCGCGGATGGCGGCACGCTGTCGCTGAATTTCGATCTGCGCACGCTCTATCGTCCGGTCTATTACGATGGCATCCTTGGCGTGGCATGGCCGATCATCGTCTTTGCCGCCGTCGCCATTCTGGGTGAGATTCTGATGCGCCGCACGGCCTTTGGCCGCCATTGCGCCGCCATCGGGGCCAATGAACAGGTGGCGCGCTATTCCGCCGTCAATGTCGACCGGGTGCGCATCGCGACCTTCGTGCTGCTGGGCATGCTGGTCGGGCTTGCCACCATCATGTATGTGCCCCGGCTGGGCTCGGCCTCGGGGTCGACCGGTGTGCTGTGGGAACTTGAGGCGATTGCCGCCGTCATCATCGGGGGCACGGTGCTGAAGGGCGGGTTCGGCCGTGTCTGGGGCACGGTGATCGGTGTCCTGATCCTCAGCCTGATCGGCAATATCCTCAATCTCGCGTCTCTGGTCAGCCCCTATCTGAACGGCACGATCCAGGGCGTCATCGTCATTCTTGCCGTTGTTTTGCAACGTGAGAAAAAGGCCGCCGGCGCGCGGTGATCTTCAAGGGAGGTAAACCATGAAACGCAGAAGTTTTCTGAACACCATCGCGGCAACGGCGCTTGCCGCAGGCGGCATGACCGCGACCGGCGCCATCGCGCAGGACCAGTCCTACACGATCGGCGTCGCCATTCCCTCGGCCACGCATGGCTTCATGGGCGGGCTGAACTTTCACGCGCAGGACACGATCAAGCGGCTTGAGGCGACCTATCCGCAACTGACCTTCGTGCTGGCCACGGCGGGTGATGCGGGCACGATGGTCAATGACATCGAAGATATGGTTGCGACCCGCAACATAGACGCCCTGGTGGTGCTGCCGTTCGAAAGCGCACCGCTGACCTCGCCCGTGCAGGCGGTGGCGGATGCCGGGATCTGGGTCACGGTCGTTGACCGGGGCCTGTCGGTCGAGGGGATCGAAGATCTGTATGTCGCGGGCGACAATACCGGCTTTGGCCGCGTGGCAGGGGAATATTTCGCCGAAACCCTGTCCGAGGGCGACAAGATCGTGGTGCTGCGCGGCATCCCGACCACGCTGGACAATGAGCGCGTGGATGCCTTCAGCGCCGCCATCGAAGGTTCGGGCGTCGAGGTGCTGGACATGCAGCACGGCAACTGGAACCGCGATGACGCGTTCAACGTGATGCAGGACTATCTGTCGCGCTTCCCCGAGATCGACGCGGTCTGGGCGGCGGATGACGATATGGCCATCGGCGCGCTGGAGGCCATCGCACAGGCCGGACGGTCCGAGGAAATGTGGGTTGTCGGCGGTGCGGGCATGAAAGAGATCATTGCCCGGATGATGGAAAACGATCCGCAACTGCCGGTGAACGTGACCTATCCGCCAGCGCAGATCTCGACCGCGATCGAACTGACGGCACTGGGTCTGGTTTCCAGCACGCCGGTTTCGGGTCGGTTCATCATCGGCTCGCAGCTGATCACGCCGGAAAATGCGGAACAGTTCTATTTTCCCGACAGCCCGTTCTGATCGGATGAGTTGATCGACGGCCCGGACCGGCAGCCCGCCGGTCCGGGCCTTTCCTTTTCCGCTCGGGCTTTTTCCGTTTGGGCCTTTTCCGGTCAGGCCCGTGGGGCTGCGTCCTTGGGCCAGTATTGCCGCGCAGCGGCCAGTGCCAGTTGCGCCGACAGTCCCGTCGCGATCAGCACCAGATCCAGCCAGATCCCGCCGCCCGCCGCCAGCCGCACCCCCTGCGCGCCGATACACAGCATCGAGCCCAGGGCAAAGACCGGCAGCGCCTGCCGTCCCAGCAGCGCCAGCGGTGCCGCCGCCCGATGGGCGCAGACCCGCCAGACCACCGGCAGCGCGCTGAGCACATAGGCCAGTGCCAGAATATGCGTCAGGCGCGGACCGGAGACATAGGTCTTGTCGAAGGCGACAAGGAACCACGGCGCATTGGTGGCCTCGCGCAGCGCCCAAAGCGTTTCGCCAAGCGCCTTGTTTATCGCGGGCACTTGCGCCGCCAGTGCGGCAAAGACCAGCCAGCCCAGACAGATCGCCAGCAGCCAGCCGCGCACCGGCACAAGCCTGCGCCCCTGCCGGATCCGCACCCCGGTCATGAGGCCGATCACGAAGATCAGCTGCCAGCTGAGCGGATTGAAGAACCAGATGCCCGACTGCGGGTAATTCGGCGGCCCCAACCGGAACCATGCCGCCGCCGCCCAAAGCGCCACCGACCCCGCCAGCAACCAGCCCGGCCAGCGCCATGCCGCAATCAGCGCGAAGGGCGTGGCCAGCAGCAGCACCAGATACATCGGCAGGATGTTCACATAGCCGAACTGATGCGTCAGCGCGGGCAGGCCGATCAGCACTTCCAACGGGCGTTGCCAGACCATTGCCATGTTGTTGCGCAGGAAAATCTCGCTTGCGCCCAGATACCGGACCGAGGCCGCAGCGAGGCCAAGCGCCACCATGCAGGTCAGGATATGCACCAGATACAGGGTCCAGGCCCGGCTCCAGCAGCGGCTGAGTCCGGTCCGGACCCGCATCGGCGCGCGGAAATATGGGCCATAGGCCAGACCGGCGGCAATGCCCGACATGATGACAAAGCCCTCGGCCGCGTCGGAAAAACCGAAATTGCGCGTCGTGAAAACCTCAAGCCAGTTACCGGGCACATGGTTGATGAAGATCATCACAAGACACAGGCCCCGGATCACGTCCAGACGCGGGTCGCGCACGGCCGGGGGCAGGGTGGCCGGTTGCGGCGCGGCGGGTTGCTGGGATGCGGGCAATTCAGGCATGCTCTGCAAGGACCGCGCCGGGTTGCGTGTGTGCCGCAACCGGGGCGCCGCTGTCGTCCTTTGCCTCAGGCGCCTGCCAGCGATCAAGGATCAGGCGATGCAGGGCCAGAACCGGCGGCTCGGCCATTTCCTCGGGCGTGCGGAACAGACCCGAATGGCTATGCCCCGAGGACCAGCTGATGATCAGCGGCGCAATCAGCATCGGTGCCAGCACCGGCAAAAGCCATGGCACCAGTGCGGGCGACAGCCATAGCGCCAGAAACAGCCCGATGCCGCCCGAGGACACGATCCAGTGGCTGGCCGCCCATGCCGCGCGCAGTGAAAGCTGCCCCTCACCCCGCGCCTGTGCGGGCCAGCCCGCATCGGCGCCGCGCAGGATCTGCCACAGCGCGCGGGTCTGATACATCAGGAAGATCGGTGCCAGCAGTGAGGAAAACAGCAATTCGGCCAGCACCGAACCCAGCGCCCGGATGCGGCCGCCAAAGCCGCTTGAACGGCCCCGGATCGCGGCATCCAGCCAGATCAGCACCTTGGGCAGGAACAAAAGTCCGAAGATGCCGATGGCCAGCCCGATGGCCATGGAGGCCTCGCTGACCGGCAGCACTGGAAAGGGCCAGTATTCGACCGGAAAGTAATCGGGTGGCGGCGCAAACAGAGGTGCCGCAATCGAGGCCAGCAGAAAGCCCAGCCAGAAAACCGGCGAGACATAGGCCAGAATGCCCTGAACGAAGATGAAGCGGCTCCAGGGTTTCAGGCCGGGTGCTGTCAGCAGGCGCGCATGCTGCAGATTGCCCTGCGCCCAGCGGCGATCCCGCTTGGCATGGGCGACGACATTGCCGGGGCCTTCCTCATAGGAGCCTCCCAGATCGTCATCGACCCGCACGGTCCAGCCAGCACGGGCCAGAAGGGCGGCCTCGACGTAATCATGGCTCATGACATGACCGCCGAAGGGAGGTTTGCCGCGCAGTTCCGGCAGGCCGCAGGAGTCGGCAAAGGCGCGCATCCGCACAATGGCATTATGGCCCCAGAACGGCCCCGTGCGCCCCTGCATCATCGCCAGCCCCCGGCAGAAGACAGGCGAATAGAAGGCGGCGGAAAATTGCATGACCCGCCCGAACAGTGTATTGGCCCGGGTGACGCGGGGCAGGGTCTGCAACAGGCCCAGATCCGGCTGCGCCTCCATCAGGCGCAGCATCTCGACCATGGTTTCGCCTTCCATCAGGCTGTCGGCATCCAGAATGACCGCGAAATCATAGGCCGCACCGGACCGCTTGATGAAATCCTCGATATTGCCGGCCTTGCGGCCCCGGTTGTCGCTGCGGCGACGATAGAAGATGCGGCCTTGCCAGCCGGTTTCCGCCAGAAGATGCCGGAACCAGTCTTCCTCCTGGGCGGAAATATCCGCCTCGCGCGTGTCCGACAGGATCGCGAAATGAAATCTCTCTGCCTGCCCGGTCAGGTCAAGCGACCGCGCCATTGCGGCGATGCGGGCAAAGGTCGTGACCGGATCCTCGTTATAGACCGGCACCAGAATGGCGCAGCGTCCGAGGCCTGCGGGTTCTGCCTGCGCCATCCGCTCTGACATGCGCGGCGGGCGTGTCGTCAGCCCGGCCAGAGCCTGCACCGCGCCCCAGGCGAGCCAGCAGGTCGCGGCAAAGATGAGCGCCGCGCGCAGCATATCCATGGCATCGCGCCCGTCCGCCCAGCCGAAGCGCAGAAACAGCATGAAACCCGCGCAGCCCGCAGTCAGCGAAAGGGTCAGCGCAAGCGCCCGCAGCATGATCGCGCGCGCTCCCGGGCCCTTGATCATATCGGGGCGACCCGCAGGGGGAAGTGACGGTGGAATGCCGCACGTCTCCGACGCCCCGTCAGGCGTCTCCTGTCCGGCCGTGTTGCGGTCATGCCCCGGCCCCGAGGCAGGGGCGGACATCCCTTACAGCCCGCGCTCGGCGCGCCGGGCGGGGCCGGGGATCAATGCCAGCATCGCCGCCAGCAGACCGCGTGGACGTTCCAGCACCTGCACCGGCATTGCCATGGGGGCAAAGGGCAGAGTTCCTGCGACCGGGGCCGCGTTCGGTATCGGGGCCACGTTCGTGTCGGTGCCACCCAGCGCCGCGCGCCGGTCAGCAAGGCCGGGGGGGACAAGGCGGGGGACGGGGATCGTTCTGTCTTCTCGAGTCATCATTCCTGCATCCACTGGTAAAGCCAGTTCTCGGTCAACTTGCGGTCGAAACCCGCGATATGGGCGGAGATCTCGACAAGCGCACCGGGCTCGGACTTCACTTCGATGACCAGACGCCAGATATCCCCCCCGGGCAGGCGCTCAATCAGCGCGCCCAAGAGTTCTCCCCGCATGACCGTCACCACGGGTTCGAGTTCGGTCACCGTCTGGGCCTCCAGCGAAGACAGCAGCCCGCCCGCAAAATCCACCACGAATTTCCGCGCCCCGGGGATCGGTTCAACCCCGGCAAAGCCAGCATGACCGGCGCGCGTTTCCGCCACATGGGCGATCGGATCCTGCGGGTCGAGCGGCAACATGCCCCAGTGCAGCCGATATGCGAATTCACGCACATCGCCCGCCCGGGCCTTGTCCTGAGGAACCCAGAAGGCCACGATATTGTCGTTGGCCTCAAGGTCCGAAGGGATCTCCACCAGACGCACATGGCCAACGCCCCAGTCACCCAACGGTTCCACATCCAGCGAGGGCCGCATTTCATAGCGCGAATGCGTGTCCTGAAAGGCCGCGAAATCGCGGGCGCGCTGATGCAGGCCGAACCGCCGCATGCCGTTTTCCGACAGATAGCTGCCTGCCACACGGGGCGGGTTGTTCAGCGGGCGCCAGATCACGTCGCCGTCATGGCGCACGATGCGCAAGCCGTCGCTGTCATGCACATTGGGCCGGAAATCGTCAAATCCGGTGCGGCTTTTCTCGGAAAAAAGATACATCGAGGTCAGCGGCGCAACACCCAGTTCAGTGACATTCTGACGGAAGAACAGCCGCGCGGTCACATCCATCTGCGTGGCCGCCCCGGGGCGGATCACAAAGCGATAGGCCCCGGTGACCGATGCGCTTTCCAGTGTCGCATAGACGGTGATTTCCTGCGCGCCCTCGGGGCCACGCTCCATGTAGAAGCGCGAAAAGCGGGGGAACTCCTCGGGGGTGTCGGTGGCGGTGTTCAACGCCAGACCCCGGGCCGACAAGCCATAGGTGTTGTCGCGCCCCAGTGCCCGGAAATAGGAGGCGCCGACAAAGGCCACAAGTTCATCGAGCTTGTCGGGACGGTTCAGCGCATGGTTAAGCCGGAACCCCGCCACGCCGGGAAGCCGCGCGCCATGGGGCACGCGTTCGGACAGCTCGTTGAGATATTCGAAATCCTCGGTGGTGAAGCGCATCTCGGTCGCCATGCCATCGGCGACTTCGTAAAGCACCACGGGTTCGGGAAACAGCCAGCCCATATGGAAGGCCGACAGCCGGAACGCCGAGCCCGGTTCACCCCACCGCGCGCGCGCATCATTGAACCGGATCAGCCGGTACTGGTCATAATCCAGATCGCCCAGAAACCCCTCGGGGCGGGGGGCGGGTTCATGCGGGCGGCTGGCAAGAACGCGCATCTCTTCGGCAAGGATGTCGAACGTGAATTGCTGCAGTGCGGCATCGTCAGGGCCGGCAGGGGCAGGGGCGTCGCCATCCGCTGCGCCCGTTTCCTGTGCAAGCATCATGGACGGCACGGCAGTGGCCCCTGCGGCAAGGGCAAGAAGCCGACGGCGGGTCAGGACTGAAAAACGGGCCGGTATCTGGGTCATTGGCAGGGAAAACCTACGAATTTCTGTAGCATCGCGCGATTGCGATACCCTTTGAGGCGCATATATGTCGTGGAAGGCATCCGCCGCAAGCGCCGTTCAAGCGCGTGTGAGCACAGAGGCGACTGCCCGCCTATCCGGTCGGTGAAGATGCCTGAAATTTAGGCAAAATCTGTGCTGCAATCGCAAAGTCAGGCGCGGACCGCACCCGGACCAGCACCGGCGACGGGGGCTTGATCCTGCGCCGCCCGACCGCGTTCTGCGGTGACGATGACGATGACGATGACGATGACGATGACGATGACGATGACGGTGACGGTGACGGTGACCGCGTGGCCAAGCCGTGATGCGGGCGGGAGACATGCCCTCCACTCGCCCGCGGATGCAAAGGGCCGCGACAGTGAACTTTGTATGGGTTCCATAGATTGAGCCATCCCGGTGCCAGATCGACCTTCGGGGCGGCTGGACCGTTGTCCCCCAGTCGCTTCGGGGCCGGGCATGGCTGCACGACCGGTCGGAGCACGATCCTGGGGGGCGAAACGGTCGGGGCAGGGAGCGCATTGCCCCTGGGCCAGAATGTCGTCAGCGCGCCGATGCGGTCTTTTCGCCCCCGTGCCCGCGTCAAACCTGTGCCCGCGTCAAAGATGCGCGGTCTGAACCCCGGGTCTCTGAACGCGGAGAACCCGGATGCAAAGGCCCTGAACGCCGGGAAACAGAAGAAATCACTACCCCGCCATTTCGCGTTGAAACGGGGTTGCACCGGCCCCGAAGGCAGGCTAAATCGCCCCGATAAGGCCCTGACACGGAGAGGTGGCAGAGTGGTCGAATGCGGCGGTCTCGAAAACCGTTGTCGGTTTGCGCCGACCCAGGGTTCGAATCCCTGTCTCTCCGCCAATCACCTCGCATAAGATATTATTATTTTTATATTTTATTTGGGTTGGTCGCCCGTGGACACATTCGCGGATACACTTTCGTTCTTCGCGACTTCAGGCACGTGGTCAGGGCTGTCAGTTCAATGTGTTGAGTGAGTGTTTGCCAGCCATCCGCCTTTCGCCTCTGAATCGGGCTGGAGCTGAGCAACGCCTTAGGCAGCATCGGCACGGCCTCGGCGCAGTGCGCGTTGCTTTTCAATGATCGCGCCTCGTAGGTAGCATAGTTCGTCCTGAACAACGAGGTCAGGCGGCTTTGTTGGCCTGATGGTCTGGTCCAGCGCTTGAAAGTGCGTTCAGAAGAAGCCGATGATCCAGGCAAACAAAGCCTGGAAATGGGCGAGGATCTTTCGGATGTTTTGTCCGTAACCACAGAGGATCGCGAAGAGAGTGTCGCCAAAGGTCCCCTTTAGCGGACAGTGTGACAGGTGCCCGCAGGATTTCATGTAACTGATCTCTGCATCAAGGGCTCCCCATGGCCCCGCCTCGGCGGTGATCGTGCTGACAGGCACTGGTACTGTGGAAATGGCGCGGTAATGGGAGGGCAGCATCCTTTGGCGCTGCACCAGCAGTCTGCGGCCAAAGCACCCAAGGAAAAACTGGTTTGCCCAGATCTTCCGCCTTGCCCCAGTTCCCGTCGCGATCCGGATCGACCCGGAGACGGTGGAGATGCAGGCCATCCGCGCCCGCTGGGTCGATCCGGAGGGGCGGGCCTGGTCGGTGGTGGTCAGGGAGAACCGCTCACAGCACATGAACCGCCGCGTCGCGCTGGACCGCCTGTCGGTGCTGATCTGGGCCGACCGTGCAGAGGCTCTGGCCACGCAAAAAGCGGCGGTGCATGACCTACACGGCCAGATCCAGCGCGGTGACCGGCGCAAGGTCTTTGAGGGGGAGGGATTTCGGGAAGTCAGGTAGTTTGGACCATGTCGGAGGGCGGGGTATCACGCTGTCCCAATAAGACGGCCCATAGCGTACACTCGCACAGGGTGTCTGCTGCGTTGCCACAATCTCCAAAGCTGACATTCGCGGACCTTGCAAGAAGGACGTTCTAAGTCTGACAGGTTAGAACCCAGGCCTCACCAAGGGCCTAAGCATCAGAAGACAGGAAAAATCCTCCACTTCACGCTCGATCAGAACATGTCCAACGTGCAAGGTGATGATCTCGAGCAAGCTTCTATCCCGGGACCAAAAGATGATCCTCTTTAAGACAATCGCCTTGCAGTACGGGCGCTATATGGCAACCGGGCTTCTACCGCGAGATCACGCTTCAGGCGATCACTCGTGGCCCAGCCGACGACGCGCCGGGAGAAGAGATCCAGCACGACCGCGAGGTAAAGCCAGCCCTCCGCTGTCCAGATGTAGGAGATG
>NZ_JAESVN010000020.1 GCF_016765775.1 Szabonella alba
TCCAGCATCGGCTTTTTCAGCACCATGCCCACGGTGTTGATCGCGATATCCGGCCGGCCGACGGCCGCAATGGTGTCGGCAAACAGCTTCTCAACCGCGCCTGCGGTCGACAAATCCGCCTGCAGCGCCACGGCCTTGGCGCCCGCCGCCTGAACCGCCGCAACGGTCTCTTGCGCCGCCGCTGCCGTTGCATCGCTGTTGTAATGGATCACGATCGCCTTGGCGCCCTGAGCCGCGAAGTCACGCGCAATCAGGCCGCCAAGGTTTTTCGCGCCGCCCGCGATCAGAATCGTCTTGCCCGCAATGGTACGGTTGGTCATCGTTAACTCCTTCACTCGTTACAAATAGTCACTCGCTACAGACCATAGGATGGGACCCGGAGGCGCCGTCTTAAAGACTGTCAGGCTGAATATATATGTCGAAAATATCGAACAGTCAATCGGATCAGTGTCGAAATGCCCGACATCAAGCGACGGAACAGGGCGACAATCCGCTGTTTTTCATGACATTTCCGGGCCGGATCTCGGCTGCAAAGCCACCCGTTCCCAGACTGAAAAAGTCCGATCTGTCAGAAATAGATCCGGTCCGATTCCGGCGTCTGGTCGATCTTTTCCAGCAATCCGGTCAGCAGCGAGGTTTCGGCCCGATTCATCCGGGCGCGGGCATTCCAGACCACATGCACGTCGATGGCGGGCGGGTCGTCATAGGGCGGCAGACGCCAGAGCTGCCCACGCGCCACATCCTCGCGCACCACATGCAGCGGCAGGGGGCCGATCCCCAGCCCCGCGACGATCATCCGGCGCACTTCCTCAAGATTGGCGGATGACCCGACCACCCGGTCCTCCAGCCCCGCCATGGCCCGCATCAGCGTGACCGGGCGCAGCGCGTCATTCATCTGGTCGGTCACGAAACTGACCGAGGCCTGACCGGCAAGTTCGGTCGTGGCCAGCCCCTGCCGCCCGAACAGCGGGTGCGATGGGCCGCAGAACAGGCCGAAGAATTCCCGGAACAGCCGCCGGTATTCCAGCCGGGGATTGCGGTCCTTGACAAGACAGATCGCAAAGGACACGCGCCGCGACAGCAGCTTTTCAATCGCGTCCCGGCTGGCGCTGACCTCGATCGACAGGGTTGCCGCCGGATGGCGCGCGTGGAAATCGCGCAGCGCTTCGTTCAGCAGTGGACAGACAACATGGCTGGCGATGGCGATGTTGACATGGCCCTGCACCTCTTCCTGCACCTTGCGGATGGCGGTGCCGATCCGCAGGATCGCGCCATTGATATCGACCGCCTCGTCATAGAGCAGGCGCCCGGCCTCGGTCAGTTGGAAATGTCCCGGCTTGCGGTCGATCAGCTTGCGGTCCAGATGCGCCTCCAGTCGCTTGAGTGCGGTGGAAACACTGGGCTGCTGCAAACCCAGCACCTCGGCCGCGCGGGTGATCGACCCCGCATCGGCAATCACGACAAAGGTGCGCAGCAGGTTCCAGTCCAGATCGCGGGCGAGTTTTTCAAGTGGGCTGAGCATAGATCATAACAATATCTATTATCTTGACTATCTATTGGATCAATGTCGGCCGCTCTGTCAATCTGCCTTGCATCAAAGGAGCGACCGGCATGAGCATCGAACGGCGTGAGGCACGCCAGCCTTGGATATTGCTGTCTCCGGCCCTTGGCGCCGTGGCGCTGCTTCTGTTCGTGCCGCTGATGTTCATCGTGGTCTATTCCTTCTGGCTGCGCTCCGCGACGGGGGCGGATACTGTCGGGTTCCATCTGGACAACTGGCAAAAGGCGCTGAGCGACCCGTTCTATCGCTATATCCTGCTAAACACGCTGAAGATTGCCGCGATCACCACGCTGCTTTGCGCGCTGCTGGGATATCCGGCGGCCTATTTCATCGCGCGGTCCAAGGGCAACAAGATGATCCTGCTGCTGCTTTTGATGCTGCCCTTCTGGATCAGCTACATCATCCGCACGATGAGCTGGATCAACATTCTGGGGGCCTCAGGCGCGGTGAATACCGCGCTGATGTCGCTGGGCGTGATCTCAAGCCCGATCCAGATGCTGTATAACGAGGCCGCGGTAATCCTTGGCCTGATCCATTTTCTGCTGCCTTTCATGGTGCTGAATGTCTATGTCAGCCTTGAAGGCATCGACACCAATCTTGAGGATGCCGCCACCTCGCTGGGCGCGACCCGCTGGCAATCCTTCCTGCAGGTCACCTTGCCGCTGTCGCTGCCGGGTCTGGCGGCGGGGGGACTTTTGTGTTTCGTGCTGGGCGCGGGCACCTATATCACGCCGCTGGTTCTGGGCGGGCCGCGTGATGCGATGTTTGCCAATCTGGTATTCGAGGCGATCATCACGCAGTTGAACTGGCCGCTGGGGTCTGCCCTGTCGCTGCTGCTGCTGGCCGTGCTGGGGGCGCTGGTCGCGATCTACAACCGCTATCTCGGCATGGCCCAACTGGCGAAAGGCTTGGGCTGATGGGCTGGGGTCTGATCCGTCTTTACGCGATTGCCGTCTATGGCTTCATGTTCCTGCCGGTGCTGGTCGTGGTGCTGCTGTCCTTCAATGCCAACCAGTTCGGCAGTTTCCCGATGACGGGGTTTTCGCTGCGCTGGTTTGAGGCCTTGTGGAACAATGACGCGGTGATGCGCGCCTTCCGCACCTCGCTGATCCTCGGGCTGATGACGGCGGTGATCTCGACCACGCTGGGAATTCTGGCCAGCCTTGCGCTGGTGCGCTACCGCGTGCCCGGACGCAACCTGATCACCACCGCGCTGATCGCGCCGATACTGGTGCCCGAAGTCGTGCTGGCCGTGGCGCTTTTGCTGTTTCTCAACTGGCTGGGCATCGGCAAAAGCTTTGTGCTGCTGCTGGCGGGGCATGTCGTCTTTACCCTGCCCTTCGTCATCCTTGTCGTGCAGGCCCGGCTGGTCAGCATCCGCCGCGATGTCGAGGAGGCAGCGCTGAGCCTTGGCGCCTCACCGGTGCAGACCTTCTTTGCCGTCACGCTGCCCTTGCTGATGCCCGCGGTCGCGGCGGGGGCGCTGTTCGCCTTCACCATCAGCTTTGACGACATCACCGGCACGCTGTTCTGGAAACCCGGCGGGGTCGAGACGGTGCCGACGCAGATCTTCTCGATGCTGCGCAACTCGATCAGCCCCGAGATCAATGCGCTTGGCACGGTGATGATCGTGATGACGGTCGGACTTCCGCTTCTGGGGGCAGGGATTGCCCGCAGTCTTGCAACGAAACGCGGCAAATAGAACCGCAACACCCTTCAAGGAGAGAAAACATGGACAATTCCACAAGATATGACCGCCTGCTGGAGCGTTACCGCAATGGCGATCTGAACCGCCGCACCTTTCTGGGCCTGATCGGGGCCGCCGGGGCCGCCTATGGCCTGCAGACGCCCTTTGCCCGTCAGGCCCGGGCGCAATCGGTGTCGCAGGTGCGCTTTGATGGCTGGGGCGGTGTCGTGTCCGAGGCGTTCCGCCAGCACGCCTTTGATCCCTATACCGCCGCCACGGGCATCAATGTTGTCGATGGCACCTTTTCGGGCGGTGACGAATATCTGGCGCAGGTCCGGTCCAGTCAGGAAGGCGAATACAATATCGCGCATCTGTCGGGCGTGTTCGACTATGCCCGCTATGTCAATTTCGGCCTGACGGTGGAACTGAACACCGCCAATATCCCGAATATGGAACTTGTGATGGATGCGCTGACCGCCGCCTATCGCCGCGTGACGCCCGAATACCTTTCGGCGGTGCCCTATAATTACGGCACCACCGGGCTGGCCTATAACCGCAAATACATCTCGGATGAGGAGATGAAGGAAAAGGGCGCCTCGATCCTGATTGACGAGGCCTATAAGGGCAAGATCGGCGGCTGGTCCGACTGGCGCACCCGCATCTGGTATGGCGCGCTGCAGACCGGGCAGGACCCCAATGCCATCGCCGATATGGAGGCCGTCTGGGATGCGATCCGCAGCCATCGTGACCTTGCGCTGAAATACTGGGGTTCGGGTGCCGAACTGATGAGCCTGCTGGCCGAAGAAGAGATCTATGTGACCGAAGGCTGGTCGGGCCGCATCGCCGCGATGCAGGCCGAAGGCCATGATATCGGCTATTACGATCCGCCCAACGGTTTCGGCTGGCAGGAATGCCTGTTCGTCATCAAGGGCTCGCCGGTCGAGGCCTGTGAGGAATTGCTGAACTTCATGCTGGCGCCCGAAACCTCGATCGCGGTGGCCGAGGGGCAGATGTATCCGCCCGCGCTGGACGGCACCAAGGTGGATCTTGGTGCGACGATCCCAACCCTGCCTGCCTATGATCCGACGGGTACGCTGGACGCGCTGACCTTTGCCGATCCGGCCTATTGGAACGGGAATGAGGCGGAATGGTCCGAAACCTTCAGCCGCGTGCAGCGCGGGTTCTGATCCGCAGCCCCGCCACTGAGTGGCCGTGAACCAAAGGGCGCCCCTTGCCGGGGCGTCCCCCCACAGGCAGGAAAGACCCTCCATGGCAGCCGTCACACTGACAGATATCGTCAAGCGCTTCGGAACCTTCACCGCGGTGCAGAAGATGTCGCTGGAGATTCCGGCGGGCAGTTTCTGCACCCTTCTGGGCCCCTCGGGCTGCGGCAAGACCACGACGCTGCGCATGGTCGCGGGCCTTCTGGACCCGACCGAGGGCGATATCACCATCGCCGGACGGCGGGTGAACGACATTCCGATTCACAAGCGCAATCTGGGCATCGTGTTCCAGAATTACGCGCTGTTTCCGCATCGCACCGTCGCCGAGAATGTGGGTTTCGGCCTGAAATATCGCGGTGTGACCAAGGCCGAGGCCGAGCGCCGCGTGGCGCAGGCGCTGGAACTGGTGCAACTGCCGCATCTGGCCGATCGCTATCCAAAGGCGCTGTCGGGCGGCCAGCAGCAACGCATCGCCCTTGCCCGCGCCGTGGTGATCGAACCCGATGTGCTGCTGCTGGATGAACCGCTTTCCGCCCTCGATGCCAACCTGCGTGAGGATATGCGGGTTGAGTTGAAGAACATCCAGAAACGGCTGGGCGTCACCTCGATCTTCGTCACGCATGACCAGTCCGAGGCGCTGGCCATGTCCGATCAGGTCATCGTCATGTCGGATGGGCGCGTCGAACAGGTCGGCACACCGGAAGAGGTGTACAACACCCCCGCCACCGAATTCGTGGCGCGGTTTCTGGGCGCGGCCAATATCCTTGAAGCGCGCGTCACGGCGCGTCAGGGCGACCGGATCTCGCTGGAGGCGCCGGGCTTCACGCAGGTTGAAATCCCGCGCAGCCGCGCCCCGCATCTGGGTGATGCCACGGCGGCCCGGCTGGTGGTGCGCGCCGAAAAGCTGGTGCTGATGCCCGAGGGCAGCACCGCTGATGCGGCGCTGATGATCCCGGCAACGGTCGAGGCAGTGGATTATCAGGGACAGGCCGCGCGCTATTTCCTGCGGGTTGGCGACCATGCGCTGCAGGCGATCAACATGATCGACATTGCCCCCTTTGCCGCCGGTGACAAGGTCGTGCTGCGGCTTCTGCCCCGCGATTGCGCCGCCCTTCCCGCCCGGTGAAAGTCCCAATAATGAATATCCCCCCGAACCTGCCGAACGCACGCCCCGAAAGCCATCTGTTCTATCAGACGCGCCAGCGCCGCCCGCTGCTGGCCGAGGCGCGCGATGTCTATATGTGGAATGTCGAGGGCAAGCGGTATCTCGACGGCTCCAGCGGTGCCATGGTCAGCAATATCGGCCATTCGCATCCGCATGTTCTGGCCGCGATGCGCGCGCAGATGGAGAAATCGACCTTCGGCTACCGGCTGCATTTCGAAACTGATCCGTCCGAACGGCTGGCGGCCAAGACCGCCGCCCTGATGCCCGAAGGGATGGAAAAGGTGTTCTTCGTCTCGGGTGGGTCCGAGGCGGTGGAATCCGCCCTGAAACTTGCGCGGCAATATGCGCTGGCCATCGGACAGGACAGCCGCTGGAAGGTGATATCCCGCAGGCCCAGCTATCACGGCTGCACGCTGGGGGCGCTGGCGATCACGGGATACGCACCCCTGACCGATCCTTTCGCCCCGATGATGCAGGCCATGCCCAAGATCCCCGCGCCGCGCGCCTATCTGGACGGGCTGGACCCGGAAGACCCTGCGACCGGCGCGCATTACGCAGCAATGCTGGAGGCCGAGATCATCGCGCAAGGCCCCGAGACCGTTCTGGCCTTCATCGTGGAACCGATCGGCGGCGCGTCAACCGGCGCGCTGGTCCCGCCTGAAGGATACATGCAGGCCGTGCGGGACATCTGCACCCGCCATGGCGTGTTGCTGATCCATGATGAGGTGATGTGCGGCGGCGGGCGCACGGGCCGCTTTCTGGGGGCCGATCACTGGGGCGTTGTGCCCGATATCATCGCCATTTCCAAAGGCTTCGGCGCGGGCTATGCGCCGCTTGGCGCGATGGTGGCGCAGGACCGGATCGTTGGGCCGGTGCTGGATGGCGGCGGTTTTCTGCATGGCTATACCTATGCGGGCAATCCGCTGGCCTGCGCGGCGGGCCTGGCCGTCCTGTCGGTGATCGAGGCCGAAGGGCTGGTCGGCAATGCCGCCCGGATCGGCGCATTGCTGAAATCGCGGCTTGAGGCACTGATGGAGCCTTTCCCCTTCATCGGCGATGTGCGCGGCAAGGGTCTGCTGCTGGCCTTTGAACTGGTCGCGGACCGACAGACCATGGCGCCGCTGCCCGCCGCGATGAATGCCTATGTGGATCTCGTGGAACTGGCCTATGCCGAAGGGCTGATCATCTATTCCCGCCGCACCCGTGACGGGCGCGAGGGCGATCATTTCCTGATCTGCCCGCCCATGACCGCGACCGAGGCCCATGTCGATGAGATCATCGAAAAGCTGACCGCCGCGCTGAAGGCCTTTGCCCCGCAGGCGCTGCGCGCGATGACGAAGGGCGGCGTCCGATGACGCCGGTCATCCTGTCCTGTGCGATCACCGGCTCGATCCATACGCCCACGATGTCGCCCTATCTGCCAGTGACACCCGAGGATATTGCGCAGCAATCCCTTGACGCCGCCAAGGCGGGCGCGGCGATCCTGCACCTTCATGCACGCGACCCCGACACCGGGCGCCCTTCGGCCCGGCCCGACGATTTCATGGCCTTCCTGCCGCAGATCGGCGCGGGAACCGATGCCATTGTCAACCTGTCCACCGGCGGCAGCGCCACGATGGCGCTGGAAGACCGCATTGCAGGCCCCATGGCCGCAGCGCCCGAAATGTGCAGCCTGAACATGGGCACGATGAATTTCGCGCTTTACCCGATGCTGGGCAAGCGGCGCGACTGGCTGCAGGACTGGGAAGAACCGTTTCTGCGCGACAGCGACGATCTGGTGTTCAAGAACACGCCGCGCGATATCGAGGCGGTGCTGCGCCTGATGGGGCAGGATCGCGGCGCGCGGTTCGAATTTGAATGCTACGATATCGGCCATCTTTACATGCTGGCGCATTTCCGCGACCGGGGGCTGGTCACGGGGCCGCTGTTCATCCAGTTCGTCATGGGAGTTCTGGGCGGCATCGCGGCGGAACCTGAGCATCTGATTCATCTTAAGACCACCGCCGACCGCTTGTTCGGGCCGGATTACCTGTTCTCGACCCTTGCAGCGGGCCGCCAGCAGATGCCGATGGCACTCGTCTCGGCGGCGATGGGGGGCCATGTGCGCGTCGGGCTTGAGGATAATCTTTACCTGTCGCGCGGGGTTCTGGCGCGGTCGAACGCCCAGCAGGTGACCAGGCTGCGCGGTATGCTTGAAGGGCTGGGCCATACGCTTGCCACGCCCGCCGAGGCCCGCGCGATGCTGGGCCTGAAAGGGCCGGACAAGGTGGGATTCTGATGCAGCGCGCGCCGTCACAAAAATAGGAAACGACGATGAAAGCCTTTCTCGACGACCGGCAGCGTCAGCATGACCCGAAGATGTTCATGGTCAGCGGTGCGCTTTCCCCCAATCCCGAAAAGCCCGAAAGGGTCCGCGTCCTGCACAAGGCCGCCCTTGACGCCGGATGCACCTTTGCCGCGCCCGCCGATCACGGCATGGGCCCGCTGGCCGCGATCCATTCGCCGGAATATCTGCAATTCCTGAAAACCATCCATGGCCGGTGGTCCCGCACCCCCGATGCCGGCGACGAGGTGATCCCGAAAATCCACCCGGATCGCCGCGACGCCGCCTATCCGCTCTCGGCGGTGGGACAGGCGGGCTATCACCAGACCGATACATCCTGCCCGATATCCGGGGATACCTGGCTGTCCGCCTATTGGTCGGCACAGACCGCGCTGTCGGGGGCGGGTGCGATCCTTGAGGGCGCGCCCGTGGCCTATGCGCTGTCCCGTCCGCCGGGGCATCACGCCTTTGGCGATCTGGCGGGAGGGTTCTGTTTTCTGAACAATTCGGCCATCGCGGCGGAATGGCTGCTGCGTGCGGGCAGGCGTCCGGCGATTCTGGATGTCGATGTGCATCACGGCAACGGTACGCAAGGCATCTTCTATCACCGGCGCGATGTGCTGACCGTTTCGATTCATGCCGATCCGCTGCGGTTCTATCCGTTCTTCTGGGGTCATGCCGAGGAACGGGGCGAGGGTGAGGGGCGCGGCTACAACCTGAACCTGCCCTTGCCGCGCGGCACCGATGATGCGGCGTTCCTGCTGGCGCTGGACAAGGCGCTGCAACGGATCGCCGATTTCGGGGCGGATGTCGTGGTCGTGGCGCTGGGGCTGGACGCGCATGAGAATGACCCCTTCAAGGGTTTTGCCGTCACCACCCCGGGTTTCGGAAAGATCGCGGCGCGGATCGCGGGGCTGGGTCTGCCCGGGCTGATCGTGCAGGAAGGCGGCTATCTGCAGCCCGATCTGGGCGCAAACCTGACCCGTTTTCTGACCGGCTGGCAGGAAGGTTAAGGCCCCCGGGCATGGCTGCCGCAGGGCAAGGTCCAAATGTCTTTAATCGAATGATCCCTATTTTCCACCGGCCTACGGGGCCGGTGGCGACGCCGGGTTAACCGGAACCGGGCTCTGCTGATCCTGCGGCGCAAGGACGCCGCGCGGACAGGATCACGGATCATGCGGATCGTTTCATACCGGCAGGGGCAGGGCGCTGCCCTTCTGTTCATTCTTGCTGCGGCGTTTCTGGCCGCGCCGCCCCCGGCAACGGCCGCAACCGGGCCGAAGGTGGTGATGCACGATCCCGGCGGCGCGCTGGCCAGCCGTCAGCGGGAAATCCGGGCGCTGCGCCGCAGCGGCCAGCGGGTCGAATTGCGTGGCACCTGCTATTCAAGCTGCACGATGTATCTGGGGCTGAACAATGTCTGCGTCGCCCCGGATGCCGTTCTGGGCTTTCACGGGCCGCATGGGCTGTTCGGCGGGTTGCAGCGCGACGTGTTCGAACACTGGTCGCAGGTCATGGCGGCACATCTGCGCGAACCGCTGCGCGGCTGGTTCCTGCAGCACGGTCGCCATATCCGCCACGGCGTCACCACCCTGCGGGGCAGCACCCTGATCGGAATGGGATATGCGCGCTGCGATCCGCCACAGCGTTCCAGCACGTTCCGTTACAGCGCGTCAGGGGCAAGGGGGAAGCCGTAAAGGCTGTTGCCCGATACCCCCAGCGTCTGGCGCAGGGACCGTTCCAGCACCGCGCATTGCAACCGGCTGGCAAGGATGGCCGAACGCGCTTCGATCCGTTCCGCGCGCCGGTTGTGATATTCTTCCTCATTGTCCAGAAGATCCGGCAACTGGCGGGTGCCCAGATCCAGATACTGACTGCGATAGAGACTGCGGGTTTCCCCCAGCAGCGCGATCTGACGATTCAGCATCTCGATGCGGCGGTTTCCAGCGGCGATGTCGCGCTGCAATTTCCGGGCCTCAAGATCGGCGTCAAGCTTTGTCGCCTCCAGCCCGGCCCGGGCCCCACCCACTGAATTGCGCGCCGCATTGGCCCGCGCGGTCAGCGCACCGCCCTGCAGCAGATCGGAATCGACCCCCAGATTAAGCCCCAGCCGCACCCCGTCATCGCCCGACTGGCTGCGTGCCACAGGCGACAGCAGGATCCGGGGCAGTTGCGCCCGCTCGGCGCGCTCCAGCTTCAGTTCCGACTGCACCAGCCGCAGACGCGCGATGCGCATCGCATCACTGTCATCGCGGGCCGCACAGGCACCGGGCGGGATACGGACTTCGCCGCCACGCGCCTGCCCGCCCAGCCGGGTCAGCCGGTCGCGCGCCTCGGCCAGTGCAAGCTCGGTGTCATGGACCAGAAATTCCGCCGCCTGCAACCGCTTGCGCGCCTCCAGCAGATCGGGCGAGGCCGTGGCCCCGCTTGCCGCGCGTTCTGCAACAAGGGTCTCAAGTTCCCGCATCGCGGCAAGCTGCGTGCGGCGCACCTTCAGAAGATCGGCCTGCACCGCCACCGCATCATAGGCGCGGGCCACCTCGACCAGCGCATCATCGACGGATTTCTGGAAGGTGATGTAATTGATCTGCAGTTCCAGATCGGCCACCGTCACCGCGCGTTTCGTATCACCGAAATCCAGCAAAAGCTGATTGCCCTCAAGCTCCAGCGAAGGATCCCCCCGCCCGGCATCCCCCGTTCCGGCCCCCAATGACAGGCCCAGACTGGGGAACAGGGCCGCACGGCTGACGCGGACCTCATCGGCGCTGGCCGAAACCGCGCTGGCGCTTTCGCGCACCGATGGGCTCATCAACAGGCCGTTGCGCGCGACGCTGCCGATATCCTGCCCCTCGCCGCGCGTCAGCCCCGGCATGGTGGCGGCCTGTTCGGCAATCGCGGCCTCGGTGCCATCGGCATCCCGCAGCCCGCCACAGCCTGCGACAAGTCCAAGGGCCAGCAGGCCGGTCGCCGCGATCAGACGGCGCGATGACCTGCCTTGCCGGATCATGCCCGCCCGGCCCCCGCGACCAGTTCTGCGCATTGCGCACGGCGCCAGACACTGGACCAGACGCGGTTATCCGCATCGAAGTAAACGCGATACTGGCAGATCAGCCGGTCGCGCGGCCCCCCAGTCAGCGCCAGATGAAACTCCAGTGACCCGTCTTCATGCTGGAAGGCGGGTTGCCCCAGATTGCGCAGCAATGCCGCCCTGTCCTGTCCGCGTTCAACGCCGCGCACCTGCGCCAGCGTCACCGGACGGCCGGGACGCGAGAAGCGTTGATCCATATCGGGATAGTCGCGCCAGACGCGGGTGAAATCGCGGCCCGGATCCAGAATATTGATCCCGTCCGGGGTGCCCGTGGTGACACAGCCGGACAGCAGGGCCAAGGACAGGGTCAGCGCCGTCAGGGCGCCACGGGTAAAGGGGAATTGAGCCATGGAGGAAACCTCTTGTTGCCGCAACTAATAGCGGTTGAAGACGGGCTAGGCAACATCACCTAGGAGTGAGTCAGCGTTCACGCAGCGCCTCCTGCGCGCGGTTGAAGGGTTTGACCAGATATTGCCACACGGTTTTCTGGCCGGTCTGGATATCGACCGTGGCAATCATGCCCGGCACGATGGGAAAGCGGGTTCCAGCGGAATTGACCAGACTGTTTTCCCGGGTGCGGATATAGACCCGGTAATAAACCTGATCGGGCTTGATCTCATCGCGCACCGTATTGGGCGAGATGGTCGTGACCTCGCCCTCCAGCCCGCCGAAGATCGCGTAATCATAGGCCGAGATCTTCACCAGCGCGCCCTGCCCGGGATGGATGAAGGCGATGTCACGCGGACTGATCCGCGCCTCGATCAGCAATTTGTCATCCATCGGCACGATCGTCATCATCTGCCCGCCCGGCGCGATGACACCGCCAATGGTGGTGACGGCGATATCCTTGATGATCCCGCGCATCGGCGCGCGGAAGGTCAGCCGCTCTACCTGATCGGACCGCCCGCGCATGACCGAGGCCTGAACCTCGGCCTCGGCATTGACGCGCTGCAACTCCTCGGCCGCCTCGACCTGCGTATCGGTGCGCAGCCGGGCAATTTCCAGCGCGGTCTGGGTGGCCTCGCGTTGCAGACGGATCAGTTCGACGCGGCTGGCCGCACCGCTGGTCTGCAGGCGCTGCGTGATCTCCAGTTCCTGCCGCAGCAGGTCCAGCCCCTCGGTCAGCCCCGACAGCGTATCGGTCAGCCCCTTGCGGCGCGACTGGAACAGCGCGGTTTCATTGGCGCGCAATTCGTCAAAGCGCGGATCGGCAAGGGCCGGGGGAAAGTCGATCCGCTCGGCGTCACCCAATTGTGCCCTGAGCCGCGCAGCGGCGGCAATGGCTGCATAATACCGCGCGCCCGCCTCTTCTACATTGGACACGGACCGTGTCGGGTCCAGTGTCGCCAGCACCTGCCCCGCCTCGACCAGATCGCCCTCGGCAACCTCAAGCGTGGCAAGGATCCCGCCTTCGAGCGACTGGATCACCTGTTCGCGTGACCCCGGAACGACGGTGCCCTGCCCGCTGGAAACCTCGGCCAGCGTGAAATACCACGCCCAGCCCAGAAACAACGCCAGCATCGCAAAGACCAGCCAGACAAGGCGGCGTTCGCTGCGCGCGGTGGGACGGGGGGCGGCGGGCGCAAGGGTCATGTCGCGGCCCTGACGGGTTTGCCGCCGCGCAACTGCGCCATGATGCGGTCTTTCGGGCCGTCCATCGCGACCGATCCGCCGCTGACCACCAACACCCGGCCGGCCATGCGCAGGACCGCAGGCCGGTGGGTGGCCACGATCACGGTGATATCGGCGGGCAGTGCCGCCAGCATGTCGATCACCGCCGCCTCGGACACCTCATCCAGCGCGGCGGTCGGTTCATCCAGCAGCAGGACGCGCGGCCCCCGCAGCAACAGGCGCGCCAGCAACAGCCCCTGCCGCTGCCCGCCCGACAGGCCCAGCCCGCCCTCCTGCACCGGATGGTCCAGCCCCTCGGGCAGTCTGCGCAGGAAATCGCCCTGCTGCAGCGTCTCCAGCGTGGCAAGGATCTCGGCATCGGTGGCGCGTGGCGCGCCCAGTGTCAGATTCTCGCGCAAGGTGCCATGGAACAGCCGCGCGCCCTGCCCCATCAGGCAGATATCACGACGCAGATCGGCCGGATCGACCAGCCCCATCGTCACCCCGTCAACGCGGATCTCTCCGCCCATCGGTTCCAGCAGACCGGCCAGCGCCGACAGCAGCGTCGATTTCCCGGCCCCGTTGCGGCCCAGAACGGCAATCCGTTCGCCGGGCGCGATGTCCAGCCTGCCGACGCGCAGCACCGGTGTCTTGCCGTCATGACTGAAGATTGCATCCTCCAGCCGGAACCGCCCCTCGATCACCGGACGATGGATGCGGCGTTCATCATCCGGGGTATCGGCGGGCAGGGCCAGCAGGCGGTCCAGCGCCTCGCGCGCAACGCTGGCCTGTTGCCAGCGGTTCAGGATCTGCGTGACCGAGGCCAGCGGCGCCAGCATCCGCGAGGACAGCATCGAGGCCGCGACCAGCACGCCCGTGCTCATGTCCCCGGTCATGACCATCGGCGCGCCGAAGAAGATCACCAGGGCAAAAACCCCGCCCTGCACCGTCTGCGCCCATGAGGTCAGCCGGTTGACCAGATCGCGCAGTTCCATAGACGAGGTGGCGGTGGTCTCGTTGTAATGGTTCCAGAGATTCTGGAACCGCGTCTCGGCCTGCAAGGACTTGATGTCATCCATGCCCTGCACCGCCTCGACCAGCATCGCGCTGCGCAGGGAACTTTCGCGCGTGCCCGCCTCGGCAAGGCGGCGCAGCTTCTTCTGTGCCAGAAGGCCGGGCAGGATCAGCAGCACCATGGCCACCAGCGGGATCCAGACCAGCGGCCCGGCGATATACCAGAAGAGCAGCAGGAAAAGCCCGAAAAACGGCAGATCGGCAATCGCTGCGACAGTGGTTGATGTCAGCATCTCGCGCACCTGTTCCAGCTCGCGGATCTGGCTGATGAAGGTGCCGGTTGACCGGGGGCGCGCGGTGTTGCGGATGCGCAGCGCATGGCCGAACACCCGGTCCGAAATGCGCAGATCGGCGGCGCGGCCGGCGACATCTGTGATCCGGCCCCGGGCGATCTTCATGATATAGCCGAACAGCGTGGCCAGCATCACGCCCAGAAACAGCACCTGCAGCGTGGGCATCGACTGACCCGGCACCACCCGGTCATAGACCTGCATCGAAAAGATCGTGCCCGCCAGCGCCAGCACATTGGTCACGAAGGACGCGATCAGAACCGCGCGATAGGGCGCCATATCGGCCAGCGCGATCTGGCGCAGCCAGTCGGGGCGCCAGGGCGCGATATAATCGTCGATCCGCCGGTCGGGCGCGGCACTCAGCGGGCGCAGCGCATAAAGATGGCGCAGCGCGGCCTCGATTTCAGGGCGGTGCAGCGGCATGGCAAGGCCCGCCTCACCGGCAAGCGAAACCGAGAAGCGACCGTCCGCCCCGACGCTTTCGATCACTGCGACGCTGCCATCATCGAACTCCGCCACCAGCGGCAGATTCAGCGTTGCAATGCGGCCCTTTGCCGGGGTGATCGCCTCGATTGCCAGCCCCGCCCTGCGGGCCAGACGGCGCAGCGCGTCCCCGTCCCCCGCCCAGGCCAGTTCAAGGCGCAACTGTTCGGGCGACAACGCGATGCGGTAATGCGCCGCGACCTGCATCACGGCGGCCTGCCAATGCGCCATCCGCTGCGAGGACGCAGCGGGATGGTCCCCGGCCGGGGGCGCAGCCTGCCTATCGGATATCATTGCGGGTTCGGTCGCCATTCACACTTTACCCGCAGCACCGGGTGCATTTGCTGTTGCCCCCGCCCGGGCATCCGGCACGGGCGGGGTCTGGCATTGCCGTTTCCGGCAAGACCGGCTTTGTCACGCCTCGGCCAGTGCCGAAGCGTTGAGTTCATCCTCCAGCGTCATCCGCAAGAGGTCGGGGTCGGACAGGTCAGCCGGGGCCGGTTCCCGACCGCCACTGGCCGGACCGGTCGTTTCGGCAGGCGGATCCTCGGGCGGCAGAAGGTCTGCCAGATCCTCGGACTCGCCGGTCTCCAGCATCCCGGTCATGTCGATCTCTTCCGCATCCATGGGTTCGGCCCCCGTGGATGCGGCTTCGGGCTCTGCCTCAAGCGCGGCAAACCCGAAGGCAAGGCCGTCTTCTTCCCCCGGATCCGCGAACATCATCATGAAGGGCGCGGGGGGCAGGGTGACCGAAGCGCCGGTCACTTCCAGCGTGACGGTCACCGGGGCGCCGCCGCTGCTGATGGTGCCGGAGTAAAGGCCGGGGGCGGTTTCGGTCCAGTTCCCGTCAAGGCCCACCAGATCCTCGGCCGTTCCAAGCACCTTGAGCGTATTGCCGCCCGAGGTGATCTGCCGCACCTGATCAGGTGTCAGATCGGTGATCGCATTGCTGCCCGCGATCTGCAGATCCAGCACCTCGATCCCTCTCAGGCGCGCGGCGAGTGTACTGCCTTCCAGATCCTCACCGAGGCGGAAGCGCACTGTATCCTCACCCGCGCGACCATTGATGTCACGCCCGTTCCACAGCAGCGTGTCCGCCCCCGTGGTGCTGATCTGCCGCGTGGTGTTCTGGGTGAAGCTGGTTGTCGCGGATGCCGAGGTATCCGCGCCGTCGACCGTCCATGCCGTGGCGGTGATCGTGCGGACCGTGCCGGCAGCAGGGGCGGCCTGCAGGACACCCAGGGCATCCAGATCGGTCTGGCTGAGCCCGGTCAGCGTATAGGTATCGCTGCCTTCGTCATAGCTGACCCCCGCGCTGCGCAGCGTCGTGCCGATGTAGAATGAGGCGAATTCACCCAGACCGGTCAGTTGCAGCGTCACCGCTTCGCCCGGGGTTTCGTCCGGAGCCAAAGGCGAGACCACGGCGGCGCTTGCATCCAACACCCCGGCATTCAGGTTCAGCGGGATGATGGAACCCTCGGTGCCGAAGGACGATGTTCCGATCAGAGTCAGGCCATTGGCCACGGGCTCAACCGTGATATCACCCATCTCGAATTCCTCGGTCCGCTTTTCGGTCAGCGTGGTTTCCCCCGAGGTCACGAGCAGCGACAGATCCGACAGCGTTCCGCTCCAGTTCTTCGGCGGCAGGATCGCGATGTACCCGGGCAGGCTGCCGCCATCATCGGCGGAATAGAGCACCCAGGTGTTCAGCCCGCTGGCGCCTCCGGCATTGCTGGCCATCGGCGCGCTGCTGGCATCCCCCGCACTGGTCCCGGTAAAGACAAGGAACCCGTCAGGCAGATTGGACAGCATGATCGTTTCGATCACCTCGCTGCCATCATTGTCGATCAGGGCAAAGTCCAGACCACCCGCACCGGTCAACTCGATCTGCGATGCAGGGTCGATATCCGCGGCCTCGGCGCCGGTAACAGGCGGGGCCGTGACCTGCACGCCGTTATTGCTGATCGCGACGGGGAAGGTTGCGGATCCGTCGCCCAGCAGCGTCACGCTGCCGGTCTCGGAATTCTCGACCCAGCCCGTCACCGTGACCGCGCCTGCCTCCATTTCATCGGGCGTGTAGACCAGTTGCACCGTGTCGCCCATCGTCACGCCGGGCACGACATAGTAGGTCGCCGCAGGGTTCAGCCCGGCGGGCAAGCCCGAAATGTCCGATCCGGTTTGCGGCTCGATCACATTGCCCAGAGCATCGGTCAGTTCGCCCGTGGCCAGACCGGCCTGCCCGCTGTCGATCTGCAGGTACAGATTGCCGTTCTCGATCACGCCATTGGCCCCGTCGGCGGGGTTGGCCACGGTGATGGCCAGCGGGATCGTGGTGGCGGTTTCGGTCAGTTCCGGCACGCCATCCAGCGCGACGGTCAGATCGACCGGATCGGTGACCGGAGCGACCGGAATATCAACGGCAGCTGTCTGGCTGTCCTGCCCCGCCGAACCGACCACCGCCGTGGTCAACTGGGCGTCAAAGGGCAAGGGGCTGCCCGTGTTGCCGCTGTTGACATTCGCAGGCGAGGTGATCGTGATCCCCGCCAGCAAGGCGTCCAGTGCGGCCTGTGCATCCCCGCCCGTCATCGTGACGGTCGAGGCGCTCCAGACCTCGACACCCTCGATGACGGTGCGGGTCATGCCAGTGATGTCCGTGCCTGCAGGCAGGCCGGTCAGGGTGACGGTCAGGATATTGGGCTCGGTCGAGTTCTGCGTGACCTCGGCATTCATCACATCGGCAAGGGTGAAGGTCACATCCTCGGTCGCGGTGAACGCGTTCTGGCTCCATTCCTCAATCGTGGCCGGATCCTCACCATCGCCGCCGATGAATGAGGTTTGCAGATCAAAGCTGACCAAGGCCTGTTCAATCAGGGTACCCGGATCGCCCTGTTCGCCATTGTCCTGCACCTGTGTCGTGATGCGGATCCCCCCCGGTTCGCTGCTGCCCGCGTTCGGGCCGACGACAAAGACCACCTCTTGCGGCAGGCTGCCGCCGGTGATCGCCTGTGCCTCTGCCCCCTGATAGACCAGCAGCCAGGTGCCGGGTCCGATCAGTTCGGCCTGCATGCCGTCTGTATCTTCGACCGTGACGCCATCAGGCACGTTCTCGACCAGAATCCGCACCAGCTTTTCGCTGCCATCGGCATCGGGTGTGGACAGGTTCAGATCGACCCCGATCCGTCCGGGCGCATTCAGCAGGATGCCATTCGGTCCTGCAGGCTCAAAATCGCCGGTGAAGCCCACAAGCGCCAGCGACGGCGCATCGGTGACGGCCAGCGCATCAAGGGTGAAGCTGCCATCCTTCCACAGCAGCCCGTCATCGACCGTGCCGGGCGTGTTTGATGGATCGCGGATCTGATACTGGAAGTCGAAACCACCCAGATCGCCGTCGAGATGCGGGTCCGGCAGCGCCTCAAGCTCGGCAATCCGGTCACCGGGGATGAGGTAATATTCAACGCCGCCTTCGGTGACCGTTGTCAGCCCGGCATCCTGCAGATCCAGCCTGCTGCCGCCGTCATTCATCGACAAGGTGAACGACACCGCGCCCAGATCGACTGGGATGCGGATCGCCTCAAGCACCTCATCGGTATCGCCATTGACGTGCTGGATCGCGATGGCCAGCGGGCGCCATTCATCCTCGACCATCAGGGCGCTGGTGGTCACCTCGGCCTCGGGTGAGGGGGCGATGGTGAATCGCACATCGACAGGGGCTCCGGTTCTGGAATTGCCGTCATTCTCGGTGGTCACCGGCGTGACGCTGAAGACCACCTCCCCATTGGCATTGACCGGGGCGATGATTCCGGCGGTCGCCAGTTGTGCGGCGTTCAGAACCCAGATGCGGTCCTCGCCGGTGATGCTGGAATTGCTGACAAGCGTGCCCTGATTCAGCGCATAGCCATCCGGCAGGCCGGTCACCCGCATCGTCAGGGTTTCCGAACCGTCCAGATCCACCCGATTGGCCGTGAACAGATCGCTCAGCAGGACCGGCGTGCCGTTGTCGAGATCGGCCTCGATGTATTCCGGCACGGCAGATGGCAGGGAAATGATTGCCGGATCCGCGACACCAATGACCTCGACGACGATTGTCAGCGGGTCCGAGGTTGCGGGAATTGCATCGGGATAGCCGGTCAGCCGGTCGATGCTTTCCGCTGTGATGGTCAGCGGGAAATCAACATTGCTGTGCAATGGCGGCTGGATGGTCAGAGGCAGGGTCTGATCGAAATCAAGGATCGTCACGCTGCCACTGGATGTATCCAGAATATTACCGTCATAGCGCAGGACCGCGTCCACCGGGATATCCGCAATGGTGACGTTGAAGGTTTCTGACAGATCCGAACTGCTGGGCCGGATGGCCAGCGGAATCTCGGTATCCTCAGGCCCCGAAGCGCGCGCCCGGATATTCAGCGTCACATCATCAGCCACCGGCAGGATGACAATACCATCAAGCCATGCCTGCCCGGAATCCGCCGTGACGGTCGTGGCAGGGTCATCGGCATCGGGATCGACGGTGCGCGTCTGCACCCCGATGCGGAATTCGCCCGAGGCGTCTTCCGGAGCCATGAACTGCACACTGCCCAATGCCGCGACCGGAATTTCGACCGGCGTGCCGTTGAACACCACCTCTTGCGGACCATCAACCGGGTCGATCCAGCTGAAGCGCGATCCGATGGCCGATGTGGTGGCGGAATCGCCCTCGACCAGAACCGGGGTCAAGAGGGCAAAGGTCGCCTCATCGGTATCCTCATTCGTCCAGCCTGCTGACAGGTCGAAACCATCGGCATTCAGCGCAAACCATTCATCCTCTTCACCAGTTATAC
Organism: Szabonella alba; assembly: GCF_016765775.1. Classification (GTDB taxonomy): domain Bacteria; phylum Pseudomonadota; class Alphaproteobacteria; order Rhodobacterales; family Rhodobacteraceae; genus Szabonella; species Szabonella alba. Next base: position 19,323 of record NZ_JAESVN010000020.1, read on the forward strand.
CGGACGAATAGATGTGGCCCAGCGTCATGGTCAGGTCGGGTGTGGCATTGCCGTCGCTGTCGCCGCCCACAAGCTCGGCCACGGGGGTGACGGTGATGGTGACCGGAAGCGTGGTGACCTCGGTCGAGACCTCCGGCGCACCATTGACCGTTGCGCTGTCCTCGGTCGTGACCGACAGGCTGATCGTGACATCGGCGCTGCTATGGTTCGGCGGGGTGATGGTGAAGCCGTCCAGAACCGCCTCACGCTCGGCCCGGGTGCCGCCGTTAAAGTCGATGGTATAGAGGTCGCCGATCAAATCCACGGTCCAGGTGCCGTTGTTCGGAGGGGAGCTCATGCTCCAGCCCGCCGGCACTTCAAAGGCGACCTGCGTTATCACCTCGGTCCCGCCTGCGCCGATGCTGGTATCGGTCACCCGCAGATCCTGCAGGAAGGCAACCGCCGTATCCTCGGTCGTGGTGACATTGCCTGCAACCACATCGCCCGCGACGGGATTGACCCGCAGGTTGAGCGTGACACTGTCGGTTTCGGTGGCAGGCGTGGCCGAAGGGCTGTCGCCGTCACGGTCCTGCGCATTCAGCCGCACCGTGATTCCATTGAGATCACCACTGAAATTCGAGAGCGCCCCGATGGCAATGGGCGGAATCCCCGCCGTGCCATTGCTCAGAAGCGGGGCCGGTATCTCGAATTCACCACCCAGCGGCACCGTCACCCCGTTCACGACAATCAGTCCGCCCGAACCGTTGATGACGGTGAAACTGCGCAATTCGCTGCCGTCAATATCGTCAAAGGCAGCCAGCAACTGCGCCGTCACATCCAGCGTGCTGTCTTCGTTTATGGTGAAGGTTTCCTCAATCGTGCCTCCCACAAAGGTCAGCGCCACCTCATCAGTCACCGCCAGCACATTGACGTCGACATCCGTCGTCGCGGTGGCGCCCAGTCCGACCGGAGTGCCGCTGCCATCCACCTCAAAGCTGGTGACACTCATCGTGACGGTGAAATTCTCATGCCGGTGCGGTGGCGGCAGGACGGTCAGCGCCTCAAACTCGGCGCTGGTCATGGTCAGCGTGCCTGTTGCACCGGTAATCGTGTCCATATCCGACAGCACGATCGTGACCGTTCCGCCTGCCAGAACCGTGTGGGTGATGCCGCCTGACTGCAGAACCGCACCCTCCGGCAAGCCCGAAAGCGTGATGGTGCCAAGACGTTCCGACTGCGTGTTGTTGCCCGCACCCGTGCCGTCATCGGCAATCACCGGCGCGTTCAGCCCCAGCGCAACTGCCGTATCTTCCAGCGTGTTGATCGCAGCGGCGTCGGCAGTAACAACGGGCGCATCTGCCACCGGATCAACCGTCATCGTGACGGTTGTCACGCTGGTCACGCCATTCTCGGTTGTCGCGAACTCGAAAACTTCGGTGCCGCTGAAATTCGGTGCCGGAGTATAGGTGACCGACCCGTCAGGATGCACGACCGCGACGCCATTGGGCAGCGCATAGGACGTACCCCCGGCAACCGGCATGCCGGTGATCGCGGTGCCGGCCTCATCCCGGATCACTGTATTGTCGCCCGAGGCATCGGCCGAGGTGTTGAAATTCTGCGATCCGTCCTCGGTGATCGTGAAGGCCAGCGTATCGCTTTGCGGATCGTCGACGACGGTGACGTTGAACATCGCGGCGTCGGAATCCCCGTCGGAATCGGTGACAATCACGTCAAAGCCAAGGTCGATATCCGGCGTATCCCCGGTAACCGGATCCGGCAGATGGTCCAGCGGACGCAGCAACTGAAAGCTGTAGCCCGCATTTGCGGCCGTCGGATCCGTGATCGTGACGACAAAGATGCGGTCAGCCTCGGTGCGGCCCGGTCCGGCATAGGCGGTCAGGATATTGGCATCCGCGCCCCCCGACACGACATATTCCAGTTGCTCGCCGCCTGCGGTCTGGCCGACGGGTGCCGTCTGCGCGATGTCGAACCGAACGCGGAATGTGTCCGCACCGGGGATCACATCCAGCGTGCCGGTGACGGTCTGCCCCGGTGCATCGGGCGCGGACCCCGAGGGCAAGGCACTTTCATTGATGGTCTGATCGGTCGGGTCGCCGAGCTCCGCAAAGGTATCCAGAACGACGATCGGCTGATTGGCCGAAGCCGCAGAAATATCGCCATCGCCGTCAATCGTGCGATAGGTGAAGCCGTCCTGAAGTTGCGCATCGTTGCCCGGCTGGACATGGTTGGCAGAAGCCACCGGCGTGAAGGTCCAGAACCCGTCGGAACTGATGGTCAGTTCACCATATTGCGTCTCGACCGTGACCGGGCCGCCTTCGGGGATTTCCTCGGTCTGTGACAGGCCCGCCCGGTTCGTGAATGTGATGTCATGCAGACGCCCGCCATCGGCACCCAGTGTGGCGCTGTCATTGCTCAGCACATTGCCGCTGATCGGGCCTTCATTCTCGATCACCCCGACCGGCGCTTCGCCAACCGGATCCAGCGGCGCGTCATCCACCACAGCCGCGACCAGATTGCCGGCGCGGATATCGCCATCGGTTTCCACCACCGCAATCTGGATGGTTTCGCGGATGATCCCGCCTTCGCCTTCGGCAGCATCATGCGTGATCGCGCCGTTCAGCGTATAGGTATAGCTGATGATCCCAAGCGAGGCGTCATAGGCGGTGATACTGATCGTGCCATGGTCGGTCAGAATATCGACCGGATCAACGATCGTCGCAGCCGCAAGCTCTGCCGCCGTCACCGTGGTGCCGCCGACGACAGCGCCGCCCACGATGCTTCCACCGAAGACAAGACGGTCCAGATCCGACGCCCCGCCTGCGATGATAAGAGTGGATTCCACCCTGTCCCGGCCATCGCCCGGTGTGGTGCCCCCGGCAAGACCCGCCTCATGCACCACCACATGCGCCGGATCGCCCGGATCCGTATCGAACAGGGTCAGGCCACTGACCTCACGGGTGTTGGTATCGGTATTGCCCCAGATATCCTCGGCATCGGCGGTGATGAACACACCGTCGCCGTCCAGCGGCGCATCCAGCGTGACGGACCAGTCGCCATTGCCGTCCGCGACCGTCTCATACTCCTCACCATTGACGGTCAGGGTGACGGTCGCCCCCGCCTCGGCCGTACCGGTGATGACGGGGGTCTCTCCTTCCACAATCAGCACAGGGTCGATCACAACCTCGGTGACGGTATCCTTCAGGATTTCATCGGTCGTGGTGATGCTGTTCGTGCCATCGCTCACCTCCATCGAGACGGTCAGCATGCCATCATCCAGCCCGCTCAGATCGGCGGTGACGGTAAAGCTGCCATCCGGGTTGAGGATGATCTGCGCCGGGTCGATCACGACCGACGGATTGACCCCGTCACTGACCGTCAGGCCAGTGACCGTACCGTCCACAGGCGCCTGCCCGAGGATCTCGACCGCGCCCAGATCGTCGATCGAGGCCAGCACATTGTCGCCTGTCCCCGGCGTGCCGGGGCTGGTGTCATCGACGATATCGACACCGATGACATTGACCGTCCAGGTGCCGATGGCCGTGGCATTCACCGTGCCGCTGCCGTCATCCACCGTATAGGGCAGATCAACCCGCCCGATGACGCCTGCCGCCGGGGTGAAGGTCAGATCCCCCCGCCCGGTCAGACTGACCGTGCCCAGCAATTGCCCACCGTCAAAGACCTCGACCGCCGCGCCACCCGCGACAACGGGAACACCGGCGACCTGGGTCACCTGCAGCGTCGCGGTCTCGCCCGCATCCACATCGCTGTCATTCGCAACGACATTCGCGGAAACGGGCATATCCGCTTCGGTCAGCGACTGATCCGCCTGCGGGACCGGCCGGTCATTGCGACCTTGAATCGTCACCGTGACCTCGGTGGTCGCCGTGCCGCCATTCGGGTCGGTGATCGTCACCTCATAGACCTGCTCAAGGCTTTCACCGGCGGGCAGACTGTCCAGCACCGCATCATTCACAGTGAACTGCCATTGCAGCCGGTCACTCACGTCATTGATATCCGTCCAGGTGAAATCACCCAGATAACCGGCGCCCTGCGGCACCACCGTCACCTCATGTTGCGTATCCAGCAGATCGACATCGGTGAAATGGATGAAACCGGTGCGCCCGTGTTCAAAACTGTTCTCGCCCGCCGCACCATCGGCAAGCTCGGTCACCGATGCCGTCAGATCCGAATTAGCGCCGATCACCGGGTCGTCATTGGTTCCGGTGACGGTCACGGTGATGGTGGTGCTGGCGGTGCCGTCGAGCGAGGCCACGGTCCAGCGTTCGGTGAAGCTCGCACCCTCGGCCAGCGACTGAACCGCCGC
>NZ_JAESVN010000021.1 GCF_016765775.1 Szabonella alba
CCACCATCGCCCACACACTGCCCATGGCGGACAGCCGCCCGCCGTGGTCTACTTCAATCACATTGAAACCGATCAGCAGGTGCAGGCAGTAGCTTAACTCAGCCGGGAATCTGTCCAAGGATCGGGGAGTAGCTCAGTTCATGCACCAGCGATCCTGTGAAGCCCTGAATGGCTTGCTTGCTGGCGGTATAGGCGGCGGCCAGCGGGTGCGGGGCGAGTGTTACGCTGGAGGTGACATTCACGATCACGCCAGACCGCCGCGCCCGCATCTGCGGGATCACCGCCTGCACCATGGCCATCACGCCAAAGGTATTAGTCTCGAACACCTTGCGGATATGCGCCATCGGCGTCGCCTCCAACGCCCCGACGACGCCGATCCCGGCATTGTTGACCAACACGTCGATCGGGCCTGCCGCCTGAAGCGCAGCCTCGATACTGTCGGGCCGGGTGACATCCAGCGGCAGGATGCGGATGAGGCTGCTGGGGGAGGAGGCCGCGCGCGACGAGATGGGGCGCGACCTCATTCTGGCGCGGCTGGTCTAGATCCTGCTGATCAAAGCCCTGCGCGCCGCCCCGGCGACGCTGGCCGGACCGGGCCTGTTGCGCGGGCTGGCCGACCCCCGCATCGCCGTCGCCCTGCGGGGGCTGCATGCCGCGATAGACCGCGACTGGACCATCCCGCAACTGGCGGATGCGGCAGGCATGTCGCGCTCGGCCTTCTTCGACCGTTTTTCCCGCACGGTCGGGTTGCGGCCAATGGAATACCTGCTAACCTGGCGCATGGCCGTTGCGAAAAGCCTGTTGCGCGCGGGCAAACTGTCACTGGACGACGTGGCAGGGCAGATCGGTTTCGGCTCCGCCAGCACCTTCAGCACCGCTTTCAGCCGTCATGTCGGAATGCCGCCGGGACGGTTCATGCGAGCGGCGGAAGCAGGCGCATGAGGGGTGCCTGCTTATCTGATACCTGTCGTTCGGTGGATTTCTGCCCGGTCACATCGTCATTCGTGAGATCAGAGAAACGCCTCTTTCTCATACGAAGCCCGTCATCTAAGTCTGTCTGGGACAGTCTGCTTACGCGTTATCTTGTCTGAGGCTTGCCGGAGGATCCACTGATGACCCGCAGCAACACCGATCATCATGTTGTCGTCATCGGGGCGGGGTTCGGTGGATTGCAGACGGTCCGGGGGCTGAAAGGCAGCGGCGCTCGCATCACGCTGATTGATCAGCGCAACCATCACCTGTTCCAGCCGTTGCTTTATCAGGTTGCGACGACGATCCTTGCCACATCCGAGATTGCATGGCCGATCCGCAGTCTGTTTCGTGATCGACAGGATGTGACGACCTTGCTCGCCCGCGTCGATGGCGTGGATACTGCAGCGCAGCTGGTGCGGCTGGGCGCGGGTAGCATTGTATCCTATGATACCTTAGTGATCGCAACCGGTGCGCGGCATGCCTATTTCGGGCATGACGCGTGGGAAGCGGTCGCGCCGGGGCTGAAGACGCTTGAAGATGCCACCACCATCCGACGCCGTTTGTTGCTTGCCTTCGAGCGGGCCGAGCGTGAACCTGATGCAGAAGCCCGCCGCGCCCTGCTGACCTTCGGAGTGATCGGTGCCGGTCCGACAGGCGTGGAACTGGCGGGGATCATCGCCGAGCTTGCAAAACGCACGCTCTGGCCGGAGTTTCGCAACATCGACACCCGCGAAGCCCGTATCCTGCTGATCGAAGCCGGGCCCCGGGTGCTTGCGGCGTTCCCAGAGGAGCTTTCGGCCTATGCGGCGCGGGCGCTGGAACAGAGTGGGGTGGAGCTTTTGCTTGGCACGCCGGTCTCGGACTGCGCACCCGACGGCTTGACGATCGGTGAGACGTTCATTCCCTGCCGCACCGCTGTCTGGGCGGCGGGGGTGGCGGCCTCGCCGGCAAGTACATGGCTGGGCGTCGAGGGCGACCGGGCCGGCCGCGTTCCGGTCAAGCCGGACCTGTCGGTGGCCGGACATCCCGAGATATTCGTGATCGGTGATACTGCCAGCGTCAAGGCATCGGATGGCACGCTAGTCCCCGGCATCGCCCCGGCGGCCAAGCAGCAGGGCACATATGTGGCGCGGACCATCCGAAACCGCCTCTTTGGCAGGCCTCCGTCCGGCCCGTTTCGCTATCGCCACCAGGGCAATCTGGCGACGATTGGCAAAAACGCCGCTGTCGTCCACATGGGCCGGCTGAAACTGCGTGGCAGGTTGGCGTGGTGGGTCTGGGGCGTCGCCCATATCTTCTTCTTGATCGGAACCAGATCGCGCACCGCGGTGGCTTGGAGCTGGCTCTGGACCTATCTGACCGGCCAGCACAGCGCCCGGCTGATCACACAGGGAACAGCTGGACAAAACGAAAGCAATCCAACGGCCTGACACGCTGCCAATCAGACGACCGAGTGTATTCCTGGAGCTTAGCAGAACATCGACAAGTAGCGGAACGGCGATCCTGAACATCGCTGTCAGCCGGCTTTCCGCCGTGACGCCAATGAGCTACCTTTGCCTTCAATGAAAATCCCGGCTTGGGAACAGCTTTCTGGCCTGTTCGCGCGGATGGCGGGCACTCGACTGCACCCTGCCAACAACAGGGCGTTTCGTCTCATCCGCCCGCCCGTCGTTTGACGCAATCATCACCGGCCGGCCAAGGGTGGTGAGCAACGGTGACACATCCTCGACATGCTCTGCAATCAGGTGGATGACAGGGCCGTCGCGTTCGATCCGGCCGCGCACGCGGACGAGGCGACCTGCGATCACCGCCTTGCGGAAGGTCTCATAGACTTTTTTCCAGACCACGATATTGGCTGTGCCGGTCTCATCCTCCAGCGTCAGGAAGATCACGCCGGAAGCGGTGCCCGGGCGTTGGCGGGTGATGACAAGGCCGGTGACGGTGACACGGCCTTTGGCTTCCGGCAGCCGGTCGTGTGGCAGGCTCTCGGGCAGACGGGGGCGTAGCAGTTCCATCGGATGCGCGCGCAGGGACAGGCGCAGCGACAGGTAATCCTCGATCACCTCTTGCCCGAGGGTCATGCGTGGCAGGGTGACCGCAGGCTCGATTTCACCTTCGGCATCCGGGCCGAACAGCGGCAGGGGCGCAGGAGCGCGCAGGGCCTTGGCCGCCCAGAGCGCATCGCGGCGGGTCAGGCCAAGGGCGGCAAAGGCGTCACCTTCGGCCAGCCGCTCCAGCGTATCGGGCTGCACACCGGCCCGCCGCCACAGGCTTTCGACATCGGGATAGCCGTTGCCGCGCGCGGCGGTGATCCAGTTTGCATCCTCCTCGCGCATCCCCTTGATCTGGCGGAACCCCAGCCGCAGGGCAAGCTGGCCATCGGCGCGAGGCTCCAGCGTGCAATCCCACAGCGAATGGTTGACCGAGACCTGTCGCACTTCGACCCCGCAGTCGCGCGCATCGCGCACCAGTTGGGCGGGGGCGTAAAAGCCCATCGGCTGGCTGTTCAGGAGCGCGCAGGTGAACACCGCCTGATGATGGCATTTGAGCCAGGCGGAGATATAGACCAGCCGGGCAAAGCTGGCGGCATGGCTTTCGGGAAAGCCATAGCTGCCGAACCCTTCAATCTGCGCAAAACAGCGCGCGGCGAAATCGGCGTCATAGCCGCGCTCCAGCATGCCTGAGACAAAGCGGTCCCGGAACGAGCCAATGGTGCCCATGCGTTTGAAGGTGGCGAGACTGCGGCGCAAGCGGTCGGCCTCGGACGGTGTGAAGCCCGCTGCCACGACAGCGATCTGCATCGCCTGCTCCTGAAACAGCGGCACGCCGTAGGTGCGGCCCAGAACCTCCATCATGGCGGGGCCAAGGTCTTCGACCGCCTCGCGGCCCTGGCGGCGGTTGATGAAGGGATGCACCATGCCGCCCTGGATCGGGCCGGGGCGGACGATGGCCACCTCACAGACCAGATCATAGAACTCGCGCGGGCGCATCCGGGGCAGGAAGTTCAACTGCGCCCGGCTTTCGACCTGAAACACACCAATGGCATCGGCGCGGCACAGCATGTCATAGATCGCCGGATCTTCGGCGGGGGTGTTGGCCAGGGTCAGGCCAAGGCCGCGATGATCGGCCAGCAGTTTGAACGCCTTGCGGATACAGGTCAGCATGCCGAGGCCGAGGATATCGACCTTCAACAGCCCCAGCGCATCGATGTCATCCTTGTCCCATTCGATCACCGTGCGATCTTCCATCGCGGCATTCTCGATCGGGCAGAGCTCATCGAGGCGGCCTTGGGTGATGACAAAGCCGCCGACATGCTGCGACAGATGGCGCGGAAAGCCGATGATCTCGCCGATCAGCTGCGTGGTCAGCATCATCCGCCGGTCGGTCGGATCCAGCCCTGCGTCGCGCATCCGGTCCTGTCCGGGTGCGGAGGAGGACCAGCCCCAGACCTGGCCAGACAGGCGGGCGACCACATCCTGAGACAGGCCCATGACCTTGCCCACCTCGCGGATGGCGGCGCGTGAGCGGAAATGGATCACGGTGGCGGTGAGGCCAGCGCGTTCGCGGCCATAGCGCTCATAGATCCACTGGATCACCTCTTCGCGGCGCTCATGCTCGAAATCCACGTCGATATCCGGCGGCTCGCCGCGTTCCTTCGAGATGAACCGCTCGAAAATCAGGGTGATGGATTCGGGCGGCACTTCGGTAATGCCCAGAAGGTAACAGACCACCGAATTGGCCGCCGATCCGCGCCCCTGACACAGGATGCCGCGCGCGCGGGCAAAGGCCACGATGTCATGCACGGTCAGGAAATAGGGCGCATACTCCACGTCCCGGATCAGGGCGAGTTCCTTCTCGACGCGGGCGATGATCTTGGGCGAGGCCCCGTCGGGATAGCGCCAGATCAACCCGTTGCGGGTCAGCCACTCCAGCCTCGCCTGTGCGGGTTCGCCATCCTGCGCCTCATCCGGGTATTGATAGCGCAGCTCATCCAGCCGGAAGGCGCAGGCATTGGCGATCTCGACCGTGCGACGGATCGCGGCGGGATAGCGGTGGAACAACCGCGCCATCTCGGCCCCTGACTTCAGCCGGTGCTCTCCATTGGTCAGGCGGTGTCGGCCGATGTTGTCGATGGTGCAGCCAATGCGCAGGCAGGTCAGCACATCAGCCAGCGGGCGGCGGGCGGCGCGGTGCATCAGCACATTGCCGACCGCGACCAGAGGCAGAGCGACGCCTTGGGCAAGGCTGGCCAGCCGGTCAAGGCGTGGCTGGTCGCGGCCATCATAGTGCGGGGCAGCACCCAGAAAGCACTGGCCGGGAAAGGCGGCTGATATGCGGGCCATATCGGCACGGGTGGCGGCCGCCTGCCGGGCATCCGCCTCCATCAGATCGGGCGGCAGGGCGATCAGGATCAGCCCCGCGCCCCAGTCCAAAAGGTCAGCGCGTTGCAGGTGGCACTCCCCCTTGGGCGCGCGGCGCTTGCCCAAAGAGAGCAGCCGGGTCAGGCGCGACCACGCCGCAATGTCAGTCGGCAGGACCAACCATTCGACAGCAGAGTCAGTCAGCACCAGCCGCGCGCCGGGGATCAGCCGAGGCAGCGGTGTATCTGGTAGGACGGGGGCGGCGGTGGTCCCGCTGAAATGCGGCACTGTCTGACGGCTGGAATGGTCAGTGACGTGTTGGGAGCGGATGGTCGGCCCGTCCTGCCTCTCTTGCACCCCATCTTGCTCGCCTTTCGCGGTTGCCTGTGCCTCATCGCGCAGCCGCGCCAACTCTTTCAGCGCCGAAAACGCCCGCACCACGCCCGCAACTGAATTGCGGTCGGTGATGGCGATAGCGGTCAGGCCCAATTCGGCGGCGCGCGTCACCAACTCCTCTGGATGCGAGGCCCCGGTCAGGAAGGTGAAGTTCGAGGTCACGCACAGCTCGGCGTAAGGGGTCATACGAACTCCCCCTGCACGCACCAATCCGGAGCCTGCGGCGTGTGGAACAACCACAGGCGCGGTCCTTCGCGGGTCTCGATCCGCCAGTAGTCGCGCATGCCGCTGCGCCAGGCCGGATCGTCGAACCACCATTCCGGCGCGATCCGCTCCGGCCCCTGCGCGCGCAGGGTGGTGAAGCGCATCCGCCGCCATCGGAATACCGCAGGCGGATGACCGGAAGCAAGGCTGACGGGTTCGGGGGGAAACAGCGTAAGGGGTCGCGCCGGGCCGTGCCGGGGCGGGGCGGCCACCGGCTCGGACCACGCCGCAGCGACCAGCTGAAAGCTGCGTTCGGGGATCTTGCTGTCGGCGGGCTGCATCCGCAGCACGCGGTCAAATCCGATCCGGTTGCCAAGACGCGAGACCAGATCGGCCAGCGCATCCGCGTGCCGCAGGACGGGGCCGCTGCCGACCTGCTCGGGCGGCAACAGCTCGGTGATGGGAGCAGACAGGCGCATCGCGTCGATGCCAAAGCCTGCGTCGACCTCATCGACGCCTTTGGCGAACAAAGCTGCCATGCGGACCGGATCACGCATGGCGCGTGCCAGACCGATCTCGACCTGCACCGTGCCATGATCGACCCGGCGCAGTTCCAGCCGCAGGCGGCGCGCGCCGTGGTGATGCAACGCCAGCGTGGCGCAAAGCCGGTCCAGCAGGCGCGAAAGGCCTGCCATCACGTCTGACTGCAGGCCGATCGGTTCCGGCAGGGTCATCCGCACCCCGAAATGCGGCGGCTCCGCCCCGGCGGCCACCGGTTCTGGCTGGTGACCCAGAAGCTGATCGAGCCGCAGCACCAGCCCCGGACCAAAGCGGCGGGCCAGTGGGGCGCGGGGTTGGGCGATCAGTTCGCGCATTTGCGACAGGCCGACACGGGCCAGGGCCTCTGCCGTGGCATGGTCGATGCGCAGGGCCGAGACCGGCAGGCGAGCAACACTCTGCGCCAGATCGCCATCGGCAATGATCCCGCCACCATGGCGTGCCAGCGCATGCGCGGCCCCGCGTGTACCGGCGATGGCGCTGCTGACTGACAACCCGGCGCGGTCCAGCCGCGCGTGCAGGTCAGAGCGCAATTCCACCTCGCCGCCAAACAGATGCGCGACGCCAGTGATATCGGCCATCAGCCCATCAGTGCCATCACTGGCAACCATCGGGGCATAGCGGCTGGCCCATCGTCGCAGGCTGGCCAGTGCCGCCGTCTCTCGCGCCAGATCGGCGGGGCGGGTGGAGAGATCGGGGCAGATCGCGCGGGCATCGGCCAGCGGCATGCCGCGATGCAACCCGCGCTGTTCGGCGGCACGGTTCAGACAGTGCAGATGATCGGCATTGCCCGACCGGTGGGTCAGCGCAAACGGCCCTTCAACGGGCCGGATCCGCAGGCTGGCGTCGCTCGCCAATCTTGGAAACCAGATCGAAAGCAGCCGACGCACCATGCCAGTTCAACACCCAATTGGACTGCCCCCAGTGAGTGGTCCGGTCTGAATGTTAGTGCATGATGGGCCTCGGGTCTATCTGGACGATGGTTTCCGGCGCTGGGGGACGGTATCCCAAGGCGCTGTGGTGTCTGACGGTGTTGTAGTGGCGGCGCCATTTCTCGATCAGGATCTGGGCTTCGCGCCGTGAGTAGAAGACCTCGCCGTTGAGCGATGTTGCCCAGGTGTGTGGCAGACCCGACGTTCAGATACGCCAAGGGTCTGCTGCACATGGACAATGCACTGACGGCGGCGGGAAGGGCTCAGAAGTTTCCCCGGGCAGCCTCGGTCAGGATCATCTTGTCCAGCGTCAGATCCGATAAGGCTGGGCAAATTGCCGAAGGTCTGACCCGCCTCGACTTGGTGATCCTGGATGAACTCGGGTATCTGCCGTTCAGCGCCTCGGGCGGGGCGTTGCTCTTCCATTTGCTGAGCAAGCTCTACGAACGCACCAGCGTCGTGATCACCACAAATCTCAGCTTCAGCGAATGGGCCACGGTCTTTGGTGACGCCAAGATGACCACAGCCCTGCTCGACCGCCTCACCCACCGCTGCCGCATCCTCGAAACCGGAAACGACAGCTTCCGCTTAAAGGCCAGCTCAGCCGCAGTCGCCAGAAAAAAGCCAGAAAAAAGCCAGAAAAAAGAAGGACACAAACCATGCCTTGACCCCGACTTGACCAGAAATCCATAGTCAGAGGTGGCTCACTTCTCGATGGAAAACCCGGCTCAGTTCTGGGTGGAAATCAACACCGGAACGAAACCGGTGCAGGTCCAGTTTGACACTTGGCGCAGATCGTGGTTCGCAGAGGGCGGCGAGCGGCCTGGCGGTAGTGCAGCATGAGGCGTGGGTAGCAGTCATTCGAAGTCAGGTTTGAGCCGCAGCGCGGACGGTGATTTTACAAGTTCGGGCGACCTGGACCTGCACCGGAAAGGTCAGGCCGGAAGAAAGTCGGGGGCAGTATCAGTGGTCCGTTGTGCAGCATAAAGGGCGACTTCGACCCGGTTCCTGACATGCAGCTTTTTCATGATGTTGGTCAGATAGTACTTCGCTGTCTTCTCACTGATACCGGCCTGGAAGGCAATTTCCTTATTGCTCATACCGCGCGCCAAAAGACCCAGTATCTGTTCTTCCCGAACCGCAAAACGGATCTGTTTGTCGACAGCATGCGTCGCGGCCGCGCCGGACAGGTGACCCAGGAGGTGCCCCAGCAGCGTCGGGGCCACGCAATGCTCACCGGCTGCGGCGGCCTCGATTGTTCTGATCAGTTCAGACCCGCTTATCCCTTTGAGCAGGTAGCCACTCACCCCGATCTGAAACGCCTGCGCCACGAATTTTATGTCCTCTTCCACGGACAGCACGACGATTCTCGTCTCGCATGGCGTGGCACGGATTGCCCTTACCGCCTCCAGTCCGCCGCCGGGCAGGTGAAGATCGAGCAACAGAAGGTCCGGTTTGTGAGCCGCGACAAGTCGGGCGGCATCCATCGCAGTTGCCCCTTCGCCCAGAACCTCGAACCGTTCACTCTTCTGCAAGGCCTGCACAACACCCAGGCGATACAAGGGGTGGTCGTCTACCACGACAATGGTTGTCTTAGGCTGCATCCGGCATCTCCATCTTCAGGGGAATGATTGCGACAAGCCGTGTGCCATATCGCGCGCTGCTTCTGATTGTCATTGTTCCATTCACACTTTCGACACGCCTGCGAAGGCTGATCAGCCCAAGATGCGGTCCGGGTCCGGCAGGGGCAACCGAACGAATGCCCGGCCCACCATCGGAGACCGTGACGCGAATGACGCCGGTCAGCCCCTCGACCTTGACGCGCTGATCAATCCCGCCCCCATGGCGAAAGGCGTTGGCGAGACCTTCCTGAATGAACCGGCAAACGCAGATCTTCACGCGGTCCGGTACATCTTCGGCAAGACCGAACATGTCGACACTGACCTTTGTTCCGGTTCTCGCTTCATGGCTCCTGACGAAAGCCGCGAGGCAATCTTCAATCTTCTGGCCCGTCACATCCAGCAGCAGAAGCCCTGCGGTGATGGCCCGCACCTCCTGCATCGCCTGGCTGAGAGCCGCACGCGCCTGCAGCACAGTTTCACAGTCGATTGACCGATCTTCCGGGTCAAGCTTGAGCAGGGCGTGGCCGATTAGCTGGGCAGGTCCGTCGTGCAATTCTGATCCCAATGACCGCAGGAAACGCTCATTCTCGTCAAAAACCTTGTGGACACTTTCCGCGATGCGGTCCCGAAGCGCCTTTTCCCGGGACATTGCCTCTGAAAGTTCGTTGATACGCCCCGTCAGCTGTTCCTTCTGCGCCTGGATCGTTCTGGTTCCGCCGTGGACGACCGAAAAGTAAGCCAGAACATTGCAAATCAGGACAAAGAACGTGAATGCCCATGTCTTCATCCGCATTGCGGCCATTGCGCGTTCGATTTCGGATGCATCTTCGTAAAACTCTGCCACCGCAATCACCGTTCCGGTCCGATGATCGTAGACCGGCGCATAGACCTCGAAGACGGGACCATGAACCTGGAATTCCGCCAGGCTTTCCTCGGAAGGTTCATTCAGCTCAGCCCCGACCTTGCCCCGGAGGGCATCTGCGAAGATCTCGTCCTGCGCGTAGCGGCGGCCTATCACCGAGCGGTCGCTGCTGTAGACAACCGTTCCATCAGTACTCCAGATCTTGATCGCGACCACCTGGATCCGCAATGCACCTGTGACGAGCAGCGCATCGAGCTGCTTCACTCTTTGCTCGCTTAACTGTCCAGTCGTCGCCAAATCCTGAATCATCGGCGATACGAGATCGCTGATATAGACAGACGCAATGCTGGAACTTCGCAACAGAATGGTTTTCTCAAGCCAGCCAACGACCCAGCCACCAATTGCCAAGGTACTTGCAACGACCAATGCCAATGCAATCGTCGCAAACCGACGATCAAGATTGCATCCGCTCCAAGTCTTCAGCAGTGATATTACACGCGCCTCATCATCCAATTTGAACTCCGCGCAATCCGTCTGAGTCGTGCCCAGTTTAGCATGCTTCCGCCCGGACGACCTGATTCTCATGCAATGCCCGGACCACTCAGCCTTTGAGTTGAAAATTTTAAAATTAAAACACCGCCCGGGAGAGTTGGCAGCAGATGCCGCAGTGCCGCGCGACCTTTGACCGGGACAAAGGTCCAGAATGCCCGGGCAGTTCGGCGACATTGCCGCAGGAAGCGCAGGGCCAACGTCCGTATGGGCGGAAAGTTGCCGGCGGGTATCCTGCAAGCTGAACTCAACGCCCTGCGCTTGGCAGCGACTCATTGGAGGACGAAATGGTTACGTATATCCGGTCCGATCTGGACTTCATTCTCGCGCAGATTAAAGTTTCCGAAGAACATGCCGACTATGTCGCCGGTGTGTCAGGGGCACGGCCCCTGTTCGGGGTCAACGGCATCATACCCGCAAGCAACATCAGCTGGGGTTTGCGCACCGTCGACGGCAGTTTCAACAACCTTATTCCCGGGCGCACGAACTGGGGTGCCGCCGATCAGCCTTTCCCTGAACTTCTGGACCCTGTCTATCGGGACGCAGAAACGTTCGATCCGGATGGTCCGGGTGGCAGTCCCGCGATGCCGACCAGCTATGCACCATCGAACAACCCGGGTTCAATCGTCGTGGATTCGGCAATTCGGACCATATCAAACCTGATTGTCGACATGTCACCCGGCAACCCGGCCGCGGTGGAAAAGGCGCTCGATATTGCGGGCATTGACGGCGCCCAGAAGGGGCTGGCCATCTCGAACATCGCGGCGGCCGTCGCGGCCTTTAAGGATGAGGCAGATCCGAATTTCGGCAACCTCGAAACACTTCAGGCGGTCGTTACTGCCGAGGGCCTTGAAATGTCGGGCGAAAGCCTGGTGATCGGCAATGTCGCGCCCGATGAGGGCCTGTCGGCACCGTTCAACTCTTGGTTCACGCTGTTCGGACAGTTCTTTGATCACGGGCTCGATCTGGTGGGCAAGGGGCAAAGCGGCACGGTCTTCATCCCGCTGCAGCCCGACGATCCATTGTATGATCCGAACAGCAACACGAATTTCATGGTCCTGACGCGGGCGACGGTCGGGGCGGGGGAGGACGGGGTCATGGGGACGGCCGATGACGTCCGGCCCATCAACACGACCACCCCCTTTGTCGATCAGAACCAGACCTACACGTCCCATCCGTCACATCAGGTTTTCCTGCGTGAATACGTCATGACAGAGGGTGGTCCGGTTGCCACCGGCAAGGCCCTGGACGGTCCGCCTCCGGCAGGAGGGTTGCCCACTTGGGGACAGATCAAGGAACAAGCCCGTGAGATGCTGGGCATCGACCTGACCGATTACCACGTCGGCAACCTGCCCCTGCTTGCGACCGACCCCTATGGAAACTTCATTCCCGGTGCCGACGGCTTTCCTCAGGTGGTCCTCTTCAACGATCCCGGGAACCCCGAGGCCGGAACGCATCTTGCATCCGGAACGCCGGCTGCCTTGCTGCAACTGGTCACGATTGTCCCGGCAGTACCACCCGGCGTGGTGCCGACAGTTGAACATCTTGCGGTCCGCACCGGACACGCATTCCTTGACGACATCGCCCATGAGGCGGTGCCGTTTGGAAAGATCGACGATGGCGATATCACGATTGGTCTCGCCAATCCGGGCAATGGCAGCGTCGAATACGACAATGAGTTGCTTGACGCCCATTTCATCACCGGCGACGGGCGTGGGAACGAGAATATCGGTTTGACTGCGGTGCATATGGTGTTCCACGCAGAACACAACCGTCTGGTAGAGCACACGAAATCGGTTGTTCTTGCCGAAGGTGACCTTGCGTTTCTCAATGAATGGCTTCGTGTCGACGTTGAAGCCGTGCCGGTCGATCCGGCCCAGATCAATGCGCTGCAATGGGACGGTGAGCGGCTGTTCCAGGCCGCGAAATTCGGGACCGAGATGCAATATCAGCATCTGGTCTTTGAAGAGTTTGCGCGCAAGATCCAGCCCAACATCGACGTCTTTCTGGTTCCGCAGGGCTACGACACGACCATCAATCCGGCGATCGTCGCCGAGTTTGCCCATGTCGTCTATCGCTTTGGACATTCGATGCTGACCGAAACGGTCGACCGCTTCGATGCGGGCTTCAACGCAGATCACATCAGCCTGATCGAAGGGTTCCTCAACCCGACCGCATTCCTGAACGGCGGTACAGCCGAGCAGGCTGCCGGATCAATCATCCGAGGCATGACCCGCCAGGTCGGAAACGAGATTGACGAGTTTGTCACCGGTGCGCTGCGCAACAACCTGCTGGGCCTGCCGCTCGACCTCGCGACGATCAACCTTGCGCGTGGACGTGACACCGGCGTGCCTTCGCTGAATGCGGCACGGCGCGAATTCTATCAGGTGACCAACAACAACTCGGAACTGCGGCCCTATGACGACTGGATCGACTTTGCTGACGGCCTGAAGAACCCTGCGTCGATCGTGAACTTCATCGCGGCTTATGGCACCCACGCCCTCATTACCGGTCAGACCACGTTGGAGGGCAAGCGCGATGCTGCGCTGACCATCATCACCGGTCAATCAGTCGGCGGTCTGGGCATCCCGGCCGATGCCGATGACTTCCTGAACGGCAACGGGATCTATGCCGGTGATCTCGGCGGGCTTGAGCATGTCGATCTCTGGATCGGCGGTCTCGCAGAAAAGAACTTGCCGTTCGGCGGCATGCTGGGATCCACCTTCAACTTCGTATTCGAAGTCCAGATGGAGAATTTGCAGAACTCGGACCGCTTCTACTATCTGCAACGCCTGGACGGGCTGCACCTCTTTGGCGAGATGGAAAACAACTCCTTCGCGTCGATGATCATGCGCAACACAGATGCCATTCATCTGCCGTCTGATGTCTTTTCAACCCCGGGTCTGATCCTGGAAGTGAATCAGGCATTGCAATACAATGCAGGCCTCGGCAATGCGGACCCGGTTGGCGGCACGATCCTCAATCCGCTGGTCGATCGCGACAACAACGCGACCCCGGGTCCGGACAACAACTACCTGCGCTACACCGGGACAGATCACGTCGTCCTTGGGGGCACCGAAGGAAATGACACACTGATCGGCAGTATCGGCGACGACACGTTCCATGCCGATGGCGGCAATGACCGGGTTGAAGGCGGCGCCGGGAACGACATCATCAACGGCGGTGCAGGCGATGACATCATCACCGACCTTGGCGGTGACGATAACATCAAGGGCGGCGACGGCAATGACGCAATCAACGGTGGACAGGGGGCGAACCTGATCCTTGCGGGCGCGGGCAAGGACTTCATCATCGCCGGTTCCGATGGCGTGTCCGAAGTCTTTGCAGGCACCGGCGATGACTTCATTCTGGGCAGCCGCACAACCGAACGCATCCTTGGCAACGAGGGCAATGACTGGATCGAGGAAGGCACCTTTGACGGCGCGCCTGGCGACAATTTCGACGAAATTTTCGCGGGCGACATGATTGTCGGCCACGATGTCTTTCTGGGCGACGGCAGCACCGACGAGTTCATCGGCGAGGGCGGCGATGACATCATGGTCGGCAGTGCCGGCATCAACAAGCTTGAGGGCATGTCAGGCTTTGACTGGGCGACCTACAAGGACAATCCGCAGATCGTTGTCCCCGGCACACTGATCACCGGTGTCTGGGCCGATCTGACGCTGAACGCCTTTGATGAGTTCCCGCTGCCCCCGCCTCTGTCTGCGCTGGATCAATACGGCAATGTCGAGGGTCTTTCAGGCTCTGCCTTCGACGACAGGCTGGATGGGTCCGAAACGACCGCCGCAGAAATTGCCGTGGCAGGAAACAATCCGAACGGCAGCAAACTGCTCGCGGAACATATGGGCATGATCGACGGCCTCACAAGTCTGCTCGGCAATGGTGTGCTGAATGCCGATGGTGACTTTGACGCGGGCGACATCATCCTTGGCGGAGCCGGAGATGACGTGATCACGGGTCGGGGCGGCAATGACGTCATCGACGGTGACAAATGGTTGAACGTGCGGATCAGCGTGCGGGAGAACGCCGATGGAACCGGCGCAGAGATTGCTTCGCATAACAGCATGAGGACACTGGTTGCCGAAGTATTCTCGGGTGCCATCAATCCCGGCCAACTGCAGATCATGCGTGAAATCGTCGCCGCAGACGGTATCGGCAGCCTGGATGTCGCGGTCTACCGGGGCAACAGTACCGAGTATGATATCCAGTTCGGACTTGCCGGCGGTGGTGTCCGGGTCACCCATACCGACCCTGATCTGTTCAACGACGGAATCGACACGCTCTACAACATGGAGAAAATCCGCTTCGCGGATGGCGTCGAAATCTTCCTGAACAATCAGGCTCCGATCGGTGGGCCGGTTATCTCTGACACGACCCCGACCCAAGGGTTCCAGCTTACGGCAGATCCGGGCGGCATCGAAGATCCGAACGGCACCACAACCGCAGTCTTTGCCTACCAGTGGTACCGCAGAGCGGATCCCCTCCTGCCTTGGGTCGCGATTGCAGGCGCAACGGCGGCGACCTTCACGCCGACGGCCGGGCAGATCAACAACCAGTTGCAGGTGGTGGTCAGCTTTACCGACGATCAGGGCAATGCCGAAACTGTGGCGTCGGCACCGACTGAAATCGTGGGCGCCAATTTCCTGGGTTCGGCCGCAGCCAATTCCTTTAATGGCAGCGAAGGTGCCGATTATGCCCAGGGGCTTGGTGGCAATGACACCCTGTCCGGCAACGGCGGCGAAGACTTCATTGACGGGGGCCTCGGGTCTGACCTGGTCAACGGTGGCGAGGGAAGCGATACGTTGATCGGTGGAGCCAACGGTGGGACCGATACTCTCTTGGGCGATGCCGGCAATGACAGCCTGGACGGGGGCGGCGGCAACGATACCCTTGATGGCGGAACCGGGGCCGACACCATGGCTGGCGGCAGCGGAAACGATGACTACATCGTCGACGACATTGGCGATGTGGTGATTGAACTGGCGGGCGGCGGCACGCAGGACGACATCTTCACGACGCTCAACACATACAGTTTGCCCGAGAATGTCGAACGGCTTTTCTTTACGGGCGTCGGCAGCTTCACGGGCACCGGCAACGCGCTGAACAACCAGATCTTCGGTGGAGATCAGGCGGATATTCTGGACGGTGGCGCGGGCAACGATCAGATGAACGGTGGCGCGGGTGATGACACCTATTACTTCGACAGCGCCTCGGACACGGCGGTCGAAGCGGCTGGCGGCGGCATCGACACCGTTCATGCAAGCGTGACGGACACCCTGAATGCCAATGTGGAAAACCTGATCCTTGTCGAGGCTGCAGGCAATATCGGCGGAAATGGCAACGGTCTTGCCAACACAATGACCGGCAACAGCGGCAACAACACGTTGAATGGCGCTGCCGGCAACGACTCGATCTCCGGTCTGGACGGTGCTGACTCGCTGAATGGCGGTGCCGATCTGGACCTGCTGTTCGGCGGAGCGGGCAATGACACGCTGATTGGGGGCGCGGGCGATGACACTCTCAGCGGTGATTCCGGCGACGACCTTATGAATGGCGGCGCCGGTAACGACCTTCTGGTTTTCGCGCCCGGTTTCGGCAATGATACGATTGCCGGGTTTGATGCCAACCCGGTGGGCGGTCAGGATCTGATCGACCTTACCGCCTTCAACTCGTTCGCGGATGTGGTGATTACGGACGCGGGCGCCAACGTTCTGATAACCATCGGGACCGACACGATCCTGCTGCAAGGTATTGCAAACCACACCACCGTCACCCTTGACGACTTCCTGCTCTAGGGCTGCGCAAGTGACACGGGCCGGAGCCTTACCGGCTCCGGCCCGTCGATAAACGAGCAGTCACATCTTCTGCGGACGAGGTCGCGCCGCGCCGTGACCGGGTGGCATTGGGGGACGAGATGTCTGAGAATTCCAGTTTCGTCGTGTTGCGGTCGCATGTCCGGGCATTTGTGGGGGTTGGGGTGCTCAGCGCCCTTGTCAACATCCTGCATCTCAGCGGTTCGATCTTCATGTTGGCGATCTATGACCGCGTCTTGCCAAGCCGCAGCGTGCCTACGCTGATCGGACTTGCGGTGATACTTGCGATGCTTTTCTGTTTTCAGGCCGCATTCGATATCTTCCGGACCCGGATCCTGTCTCGCATCGGGCAGTCGTTGGACGAGAATTTCGGCGAAACGGTGTTCCAGTTGGTCCTGCTGCGACCGATCCGGGGTCGGCAGGATGGAGACGGTCAGCAGCCCTTGCGGGATCTGGACCAGATCCGCGGCTTTCTGTCAGGGGGGGGGCCGTCCGCGCTCTTCGACCTGCCGTGGATGCCGCTTTATCTGGTCGTCTGTTTCGCCTTCCACTTCTGGCTGGGTATGACCGCCCTGATCGGGGCGCTGGTGCTGGTTGTCCTTACCGGACTGACCGAGATTTTCACGCGGCGCACCACCCGGGAAGTTGTGGCCGGCATGAAGACGCGTGGCAACGTGGCCCAGTCCGGCCAGCGCAATGCCGAGGCAATCTATGCGATGGGAATGTCCGGGCGTGTCGGTCAACTCTGGAACCGGGCACATCTGCACATCCTCAAGCAACAGCAAAGCGCGGCGGATGTGGGTGGCGGCTTTGGGGCTGCGTCCCGGGCGGTACGGATGATGGTGCAATCCGCGGTGCTGGCAGTCGGCGCCTATCTTGTAATGTCCGGTGCGGTGTCACCCGGCGTCATGATCGCAAGCTCTATCCTCGCTGCCCGCGCCCTTGCGCCCGTCGATCTGGCAATTGCAAACTGGAAGGGATTCATCGCAGCCCGTCACAGCCGCAAACGTCTGGCCGCGCTGCTGGGCGAGACAGACCTTCGTGCTGATCCGCTGCCACTGCCGGCGCCGCATGTTTCCTTGAAGGCGGAACAGGTCAGTACTTCGGCGCCAGGGGAAAAGCGGATCCTCATCGAGAACGTCAACTTTACCCTGCGCGCAGGGGAGGGACTTGGCATCATCGGACCAAGCGGATCGGGAAAATCAACCGTTGCGCGAACACTCGTCGGCGTCTGGCCTGCCCGGTCAGGCAGGATACGGATTGATGGCGCGGCCCTGGACCAGTGGAACCCGGAGCGGCTGGGCCAACACATCGGCTATCTGCCGCAGGATGTCGAACTGTTCTCCGGGACCATTGCCCAGAACATTTCACGGTTTGAACGCGATCCCGACCCCGAGAAGGTGATTGCCGCGGCCCGCTCCGCAGATGTGCATGACATGATTATCGGTATGTCGGATGGCTATGCCACCGAGGTTGGGGAGGCAGGAGCGGCACTTTCCGGCGGCCAGCGACAGCGGATCGCGCTTGCCCGTGCGCTTTACGGTGACCCGTTTCTTGTCGTCCTGGATGAACCGAACTCAAATCTTGACAATGAAGGCGATGTCGCGCTGACAGAGGCGCTTGGCAAGGTCCGGGCGCGCGGTGGTATCGTCATCGTCGTCGCGCATCGACCAAGCGCGTTGGCAGCGCTGGACCATCTGCTTGTCATGGCCGCCGGGAAACAGATCAGCTTTGGCCCGAGAGACGAAACCCTGAGCAAGTTCATGCGGCCCCCTGCGCAAGTGACGCCGCTGCGACTGACAGGCAACATCGCAGCAAGGGGAGACGCATGATGGATCGTCCGAAACCTCAGGCCATCCGGTCCATCGACCGGCATCTGCGGCTTGCCACGGCCACCATCGCATTGCTGATCTTCGGAGGCGGCGGCTGGGCCCTGACGACTGAGCTTGCAGGCGCGGTGCTTGCCTCGGGCGTTGTCGTTGTGGATGGCAACGTCAAGGCGGTGCAGCATCCCGTGGGGGGCGTCGTAAAGGAAATTGCAGTGGTGGCCGGGTCGCATGTGCGTCGGGGCGATATCGTGCTGCGCCTTGACGACGATGTGGCGCGGGCCGACCTTGCGCTGATCGACGGTGCGCTTGAATCTCTCGTGATCCGCCGTGCGCGGCTTGAGGCCGAGCGGGACTCACAGGCTGCGATCACCCTGAGTCCGGAATTCGAGTCGCGCAGGGCTGAAACGGATCTGGCCAGAATCATTGCCTTGGAGACACGCTATTTCGCTTCGCGTTCTGCAGCCCGCAGCGGCGTGAAAGCACAGCTCAACGAACGCGTTCTGCAGCTTCGGGAAGAAATCGAAGGTCTCCGCCTGCAGGAGAGCGCGCAAGTGGATGTTCTGGCGCTGCTGCAGGAAGAACTTGCCGATATGGAGCAGCTCTATGCAGAAAAGCTGGTTGTCCGAACAAGAATTCTCACGCTCAAGCGCGAAGAGGCTGAAATGCGCGGAACGCTGGGCCAGCTTCGGGCGCAGATTGCGTCGGCCTCGGGGCGGGGCTCCGAGATAGAGTTGCAGATCACCCAGATCGATCAAGAACTGCGCAGCGAAGTGACCAAGGAATTGCGTGAAACCAACGAGAAGATCGCCGAACTGTCCCAGCGCCGCATCGGTGCCCTCGATCAGTTGAAACGCATTGACATCCGCGCTCCGAGCGATGGTTTCGTACACCAGCTGTCCGTGCATACCATCGGAGGTGTTGTCGGTCCGGGTGAGACGCTGATGCTGATCGTCCCGGGCGACGAGGTGCTTGCGGTCGATATCAAGGTTGCAGCACAGGACCGGGACCAGGTGCATGCAGGTCAGGAAGCGTTGCTGCGCCTGAGCGCATTCAATCAGCGGACCACACCGGAGATCCTTGGCGAAATCAGTGTGATCGGCGCCGATCTGGTGGAGGATACGCGAACCGGATTCCAGTATTATCCGGTCAAGGTCCGGCTGTCAGAGGTGGAACTGGAGCGTCTGGGCGCCAACCGGCTGTCTCCGGGGATGCCGGTTGAATCATTTATCCAGACCGGACAACGCACCCTCCTGTCCTACCTCACAAAACCACTGGGAGACTATCTGGCGCGCGCCTTCCTGGCGGACTGACTTCTTCCAGGTGGCTTTGTTGCGCAAATGCTGCGAAGGATTCATCTTGCGAATCCAGTCTGTTAGTCAAGCTGTATGAGCAGACCGAAGCCCCCCAGCTACTGCACCTCGAACTGGCATGACTACAACGCAGCGCTGGCGAGGCGTGGGTCTTTGTCGATCTGGTTCGATCCCGGGATGCAATGGCTTGCCGGGCCGACTGGGAGGCGCGGGCGTCAACCGGTGTTCACCGACGCGGCAGTTCAAGCCTGCTTAACGCTGAAGGCTCTCTTCGGGCTGCCGCTGCGGCAAACGACAGGCATGGTGGCCAAGCGCCGATCGTCGCCGTCGTTGCAGTGATCGCCGCCTTGGTCGCCGGAGTCATCCCTTCGCCGCAGGCGGCAAGGCAGGCGGCCTCGGCCGCGTCCAGATCGGGGTCCTCGTCGTCGGTCGAAGCCTCGGGCCGCCCCTCGCGCGTCGCGCCCGCGTCACGCGCGGTAGTAATTACTGGTTCTTTACTTACAGGGTTAGTGTCCAGATTCTGGACACGGCTTTTCGCCAAATTTGGACACGGCTCTGCCCCAGACCCATGTCCAGATTCTGGACATGGGTTTAGGGCGAAATCCACCTCGAAGCCGAGGAAGTACCGGGTCGTCCGCTGGCGTTTCGTGTCGTCGTCGAGGCGCCTCGGCCCGCGCACCGATGCCGCCCTGAAGGCCGTGGCAGCCGAACGCGGCGCGATCCGCAACCTGAAGTGCCTGGCCGCCCCAACACCAAGCGGGCCGATGATCTTCCAGGGCAGCGCCCGCTATCCAGTGGACGAGATCGTCATCCATTGCGCCGCCACCCACCCGGACTGGATGCGGGGCCAGCCCCTCGCCTACGTTGGACTTCAGCCAAGCAGCCTACCAATGTAGAGTACAACCTCTACATGATCCACTGGGATGACGATCAAGGTCTGCTCTACATCAATAGTTCCCGGCTCAAGGATCTCCATGAAGATATCGCAAAGAAAATCTGCGGGTTAGATGTCGAGCGGATCCGTGGCGAGCATATCTTCCGGGTTCTCGACGGTTTCCGGCGAATGGTTCTGATGAACCTTGGCTTAAGCGAAACGCAGCGCAAGCCTGTTCGTTACTCTAGTTTCATGGGCTCGGACATCGGTGAGCAACTTGATACGCTGCCAGGCAATCGCAACCGAATGAAGACCAATCTCTTCGGACAGGGCTACACCGACGATGGTAAAACGACGATTGGCTGTTCGGTGAAAGGTAAGATCTGGTCCTACGACAGCATGAGCTACTCCCCCGATCCTTGGACAGATTCCCGGCTGAGTTAAGCTACTGCCTGCACCTGCTGATCGGTTTCAATGTGATTGAAGTAGACCACGGCGGGCGGCTGTCCGCCATGGGCAGTGTGTGGGCGATGGTGG
>NZ_JAESVN010000022.1 GCF_016765775.1 Szabonella alba
GGCCTCGCTGTCGGGGCCCTTGTCGAAGGTGCGGCACAGGATCCCGATCCGGATCCGCCGCGCCGGCGCCGCCACCCCGCCCGCCGCAGAAGCCGGAGCCAGTTGGGGCGCCGGATCCGCGCGTGCGCCGTCCCGCAGCGCCACCTGCGCCAGAACCCGGTTCCGCGCCGCATGCACCCCGCGCAGGGGGCGCTCGATCAGCAGAAGCTGGCCCAGATCGATCCGCCCGGCCAGACGCGCCAGCCGCAGCCGCAGCGCGGGCGGCAGATCCTCGCGCTCCAGCCGGTCGGCCAGCCAGTCGAGCAGCGCCTCGACATGCCCAACCCAGGCCGCATCCTCCCCGGCCCGGATCAGCGCAGGCGGCGCCATCGCCCAGGCGAGATGCCGCTCGATGACATCCTCGGGCAGATCCGGCGCGGGCAGCGGCACCTGCCAGCCCGGCAGCAAGAGCATTCCCAGAACCAGCCGCCGCCGCGCCCCCGCTGCCCCCGTCAGCGCCGCTGCGGCCAAAGGCCCCTCTCCGGCCTCCTGCCCTGCAAAGGACCGGCGCAGCTGCTCGGCCGCCGCCGCCTCCCAGGCCGTGAACCCGGCCAGAACCGGAAAACCCGAGCGGATGTTGCGGGCGAAATCGGCAAAGAAGGCATGGCCGGAAAGGGCGGTGATCTCGGCCTCGGGCGCCTCCGCCAGCCGCCGTGCCGCCTGCCCGCGCAGCGCCCGCAGCCGGTCCTCGAACCCCGCAGGGGTCGGCCCCGCATGCACCGCCCAGGCCCCCGTCAGCACATCCGCCTCGGAAGTCGCGCCATAAAGCGCGTCCAGCAAAGGCGCGGCCTGTCCGGTCCGGGGAAGACGTGTCTCGAAGAAAGGCAGGACAAGGCGGGCGGGCACCGCGAAATGCGCCTCGGCCGGGCGTGTGCTGTTCCCGGCGCTGCCAGGCACCTGCCAGCCCGCCACCGTCACCATCTCGAGCCCTGCCAGACGTCCCAGCGTATCCCAGCGGTGGAAATCCGTGCCGGGGGCGTTGCCCTGCAAGACCCAGACCCGGGTTCCGGGCCGGGCCAGCGCCAGCACGGCCAGCTGCGGGCAATCCGTCGCCACGATCTCGGTTGCATCCTGCACCATCGCAACCAGATCCGTGAAGGAAAGGCGCGCCGGATCAGCCTGCAGAAACCCGCAGCGGGCCAGCCCGGCGGTCATCTCATCGGCGGCAAGCAGCCGCCGCAGGGGGGCGGTTTCGGCGCATAGAAACAGACGGCGGGACGGAACGGTCTGCCCCGAGCGGCCAAAGGCCGCGCGCAACAGGGCGGGGCTTGCGGGATGTAGATGCAGGGCCGGAGGCGGAAGCGGCGCCCCGGTCATCGGATCGGCAAGCGGGTCTTCCAGCCGGTTCACCGCTTCGGCGACATGCAGACGGCCGATCTCGGCGGCCTGGCCGCGCGGCAGTTGCAGGACCGGATGATCCGGCAGGGCCAGCCGCAGGGCCTGCAGCGCCTGTGACGGCAGATCGGCCTCGGTCAGGACCGGCACACCCGGCGCGGCGCTGCGCGCAGCCAGCAGCGCACGGGGCAGGACTTCCAGCAGGAAACGGTCAAGACTGTCGCTGCCGCTGCCGCAGGCAAAGATCGCCTCGGCAAAGGGCGTCACCGCCCCATGCCTGCGGATCAGGACAGCCGCATCGTCCCGGGCGGCGACCGGGCCCTGCGGACGCAGCGCCAGAGCGCCGCGCCGCGCGACATCGCTGCCCGGCAGGGCGCCGGTTTCCGGCCCTTGTGGCCACCAGCCCCCGTCCAGCGTGCCAAGTCCGTCAGCGCCCCCGATGACAAGCGCCCGGGGCCAGACCCCGGCATGGATTCCGGGCAGGTCCTGCCGCAGCGGGGGCGGGGCGACATGGATCTGCGACACCACGGCCGGACGTGTCAGGGCAAGCTGCCGGGCGGGCAGCAGAACCTGCAGGTCAACCCCTGCAGGGGGCGTGGTCAGAACCTGCCGGATCTCGGTGCGCAGGGTCGGGTGCGGCGCGGCCAGAGGCGGATGCAGCGCGGTTTCCAGCAGCCGCGCGGCCGGGGCATGGCCCCCTTGCCCGAACAGGGCCTCGGCCATCTGCAGGCTGGCTGCGCGCGCATCCGGATCATGCGGCTGCACGGTGCGGAACCGTCCCGCGCCCTGCCGCGCGTAATCGGGCAGCGGCGCGCCGCCCCCGGAATCCCGCAAATAGCGTTTCCAGTAGTCATTGCCGTCAAAGAACGGATGCGGCAGCAGCCCGTCATACTGCCCCTTGTCCAGATAATGCACCAGCGCATTGGCCCCGGCCGCCCGGGCACTGGCCGATTGCGACAGATAGAACGCGGTCGAGAACCACGGATGCGGGTCGATATTCTCGATCATGCCGCGCTGCACATAATGGCGGGTCGGGTGATCGGGACACCAGGGGGCCTGGGCCAGCACATGGGTAGTGCTGACAAGCGGATGGGTGTCGATCCGCAGCATGCGGCCTTCGGCCATGTCGAGCAGCAGGGGCTGCGCCGAGGTCAGGACCTCTGCGCGGCGGGTTGCGACATGGGCCGGGTCAATCAGCGGATGGGGCCCGCGATCGGCACGGTTGCCCTCGATCAGATGGGCCCAGAGCATGTTGGGGGCGGCAGCGGCATAGCGCGCGGCCTCATTCGCGCCCAGATGGGCCGGATCGAACAACGGATCAGGCGTGGGTTCGGACGGGCCGGCGGCCGGTTTACCCAGCCAGTAAAGCAACCCGTCCAGCGGGGTGTCTGCCCCCCAGTCCTGCAGCATTGCAGGCCGGATCAGCGGATGCGGGGACAGCCCGCCCTCGGCTCCTTCCGCAAGATAATGCAGCAAAAGCGGGGCGTCCCGGGTATCGACCCCCCGGACGCGGGCATAATGGGCCGGATCGAACAGGGGATGCGGGCAGATCTGCCCGCGCCCCTCGCGCATGTAGCGCGCAAGAATGCTTGACAGAACGGTTTTCCGGGCAGGGGCAATCCCTTCGTCGGGGGTGGCAAGCCCCCCACCATGGCCCGCGGGACCAAGCCCCTGCGCCGCACAGGCCGGGACGAAATAGGGATGCGGCGTCAGGCCCCGCGCCTCTCCGCGCAGCAGGTAATGCGCCAGAAGGCTGGTCTTGTCGGAACCGGCCCGTCCGCGGCTGGCCCGCGCAGGCAGTTGCGCCTGATAATGCCGGGGGCTGAACAGCGGATTGGGGGACCGGCCCTCCCGCTCACCATGCCTGATATAATGCTGCAGCGGATCGATCCCGGCGCGGGCGATGTCGGCATAGCGCGCCAGATAGAAATCGGCATCGAAAAGCACGGCAAGGGCCGCGGCGTTTTCCTCGGGCGAGACCGGCGCGGTCAGGCTTCCCTCGGTCCGGTCAAGCAAGGCTATCAGGCGGCGGAGAAAGCGCGCCGGGCTGTGATAGCGCTGGTGCCAGCGCCCGGCCGCGCGGCGAAGATGATGCAGGGTGGCAGGGGCAAGCCCCCCGTCGATCTGACGGCAGAGATCCTGCGGGCTGGTCCAGTCAAGACTGTCATCCGGCCCGAGGCCCGCCTGTGCGGGGGGGCCGCTTTGCGCCCCGTCTGTCGCCCCGGGAATGAAGCGGGCAATCGCAATACCGGCCCAGGCCGCGCCCGACAGGCCCGGACACTGCACGATCCCGGGCAGACTGCCCAGAAACAGCCCGACCCGGTGATGGCACAGCGCATTGGCAACCGCGGCCTCGGCACCGGTAAAGACCACGCGCCCGGAGGGCAGATCCGCCTCTTTCAGACGCAGCTGCACCGCATGCCTGAGCCGGGGATCGACCGGACCGACATGGACATGCTGTCCCCCGGTTGCCCGGATCAGGCCAAGGATCAGATCCGCCAGCCAGTCGGCGCCGACCCGGTCCAGATCCCCGGCACCGGCAGAACTGCCTGTCGTCAGCGGCCCTTCCCCCGCGACGGCCTGCCTGCCACGACGCAAAAACCGGCGCGCGGCCCCGAGTGCCGATCTCAGCCTCCGGCCCCCGCGAAACCCGGTGCCGGACCATGGCATGGTCTCGGGGTTCTGGGCGGGATCGAAGGGCAGGCCCAGCCGGGCGACGTGAACCCTGCCGTCATGACCGGCCCTGCGCAATCCGGCGCGCAGCTGCGAAACCGGGACCGAAGGACCAAGCACATGGGTCGCCCCGCCAAGATCCGGCTGCAGAAAGCCCGCAACAAGCCCCCCTTCGCAATCCTGTCCATGCAGAAGATAAAGCCTGCGCCCGAAACGGGAGGCCAGCCGCAGGGCGGCCTGCCGGGCATGGTCGTCCCGGGATGTGGCATGGATCATCACGCGCTGCGGCAAAAGAAGGTCGATCCGTCCGGTGATCCAGCGCCAGTAATCCGCCGGCACCGCCCCTGCAGGGCCCTGCAGGGCAAAACCGCCCGCCGCCGTCACCTGCGACAGGACCGTTTCATCCCGGCAAGGCGCCGTGAACAGCACGATATGGCGTTCCTGCGGCAGCGCGCGCAGGATCTGGAGCAGCACCGACTGCCAGCGCACAAGGCCCGCATCGGGCGTCACCAGATGCAGCGTCGCGGCCCGGTCGAAACCGACCGGCACCATCGACAGAGCGGGGGCAGGGCCCCTGCCGCCGGGCGCATCGGCTGTACGGCTCTTTCCGGCTGCGTCCTGATCCCGCATGCGCCCTCAGAGACCCCGCAGCGCCTGTCCGACCCGGGCGGCGATCTCCTCGGCATCGGCCACCGACAGATGCGGACCGATGGGCAGGCTGAGACAGGTGGCGCAGATCTCTTCGGTCACCGGGAAGGACAGATGCCCATACTCGGCCCGGAAGGCGCCGCTGTGATGGTTGGCCACCGGGTAATGCAGCGCCGTGGGCACCTCCAGCGCCGCCAGGGCCGCCTGCAAGGCCTCACGCCGGGGATGGCGGATCACATAGAGATGCCAGACCGGCGCGGTCCCCGGCGCCCCCTGCGGCAGGCGCAGCCCGGGCAGCCCGGCCAGGGCCCGGTCATAGACCGCGGCAATCTCGCGCCGCCGTTCTGTCCAGGCCTCCAGATGCCCGAGCTTGACCGACAGCAGGGCCGCCTGCAGCGGATCGAGCCGCGAATTCCCGCCCGGCAGCTCATGGTGATATTTCACCCGCGACCCGTAATTGGCCAGCATCCGCACCCTGTCGGCCAGGTCATCATCATCGGTGACCAGCGCCCCGCCATCGCCGAAGGCGCCAAGGTTCTTGCCGGGATAGAAGCTGAACCCCGCCGCATCCCCGAGCGCCCCCGCCTTGCGGTTGCCCTCCATCCCGCCATGGGCCTGGGCTGCATCCTCCAGCAGGAAAATCCCCTGCGTCCGGGCCAGATCGCGCAATCCGGCCATGGGCACGGGCGCGCCGTAAAGATGAACCGGAATGATCGCCCTGGTGCGCGGGGTGACCGCGCGCGCCACAGCGTCGAGGTCGATATTCATCGTCGCGGGATCGGCATCGACCGGCACCACCGTTGCCCCCGTCTGCGCCACCGCAAGCCAGGTCGCGATGAAGGTATGGGCCGGCACGATCACCTCATCCCCCGGCCCGATGCCGCGGGCGCGCAGGGGCAGCACCAGTGCCTCCAGCCCGTTGCCCAGACCGATGCAATGACGCACCCCGCACCATTTGGCATAATCAGCCTCGAACCGCTCAAGCGCCGTGCCGCCGATGTAATATCCCGAGGCCATCACCGCGCGCCAGGCGGCATCCATCTCATCCTGCAGCACCCGGTAGGTATGGCCGACATCGAGAAAGCTGAACCGGCTCATGCCCTGTTACCCTTCGCCCTGCCGTTGCCGCGCCCAGGCAAGGAATTCCTCATAGTCATAGATGTAGTCGTCCTTTTCATAGGGCCGCGAGGCCAGCACGCAGACCGTCGTCTCGGGCTGAAGGAAGCGCAGCCGCCGCCAGAGGCCCGGCGGCAGGTAAAGGCCGGTATTGGGATCGGTCAGGGTGAAGGGAAATTGGCGTTTCCCGTCGTTCAGGATCACCTCGACCCGGCCATGCATGCACAGGATCAGCTGTTCCAGCCGCCTGTGCCCGTGCTCGCCCCGGACCGCGCCCATCGGCACATCATGCAGGTAATAGATCCTGCGGATGTCGAAAGGCAGGTCATGCGCTTCGATCACACCCAGCGACCCGCGGCCATCGACATGCCGGGGAAGCTGCAGCATGACGGGGCCCTCGGGCCGTTTCCTGGCAAATTCGGAAAGTGTCAGCATGGGGCAACTCTGAACAGGAATGAGGAAGGCGACTGCCGGGCTTATACCGGGGGCGGGCAGGGGCTGCAATCGCAGCCTGTCCCGGCCCCGACCCGCGCGGGGATCCCCGCCATCCCTGTCATCCGCGCCACCCTGCCAGCAGCCTCAGTTCGAGATATTGCTTGCAACATTGGTGACGCTGAAGGCCGAGCCGATCAGCCCCATGACCGTGCGCGCGGCCACAACGGGGGATTCGGTTGCCAGAACCGTATCGCCATGGGCCACCTGAAAGCCCCGGGCCGCAAACAGCCCGTCCGCGCTGGTCAGATCGAAAGTGAAGACCACCCGCTCCATCTCGGGGCCGCTGCCATCCCGGCGCAACTGCGCCGGCAGATATTCGCGCAGGATCAGCACGCCCCGGGGATTGGCCCGGGCATCGCTGAGCCCTCCGGACATGGACACCGCCTCCAGCGCGGTGACGCTGGCCTTGTCGAAGGGCATGATCTTCTCGGTGCCGGTGGCGCCGAGGGCGGTGAAATAGCGCCGGTCCTCTTCGATCAGGATCTTGTCGCGGCCGCGCAGCGTGGTGTCCAGACTGCCATCGGCCATCAGCCGCTCGGCGCTGATCTCATAGGTCTTGCTGTCGCGGATCAGCCGCACCAGCGGGTTGCGCAGGGCCGGAGCGATGCCCCCGGCCTGCGCGATGAAGGACAGGATCGTGCTGTTGCGGTCCGGCAGCGGATAGCTGCCCGGCTGGGCAACCCCCGAAACCACATCCACCATATTTCCCTGACCCGGTTCCAGGCTCAGCTGCACCTGGGCCGAGGGGGCGATGGGGGCAAGGGCTGCCTGCAGGGTCTGGCGGGCCTGATCCGGGGTTTGCCCGCGGATCAGGACCTCCTCGACATAGGGCAGGAAGATCGTGCCCGAGGAGGAGACGGCAACCCCGGAAATGACGACCGATTTCTGCCCGGCGGGCGTCAGGAGCGAATTCGCCTCATTGTCCCAGATCGTCACGGTGACACGGTCATTGCTGCGGATGATCTGGCTGTCCGGTCCGCGCTGCCCCCCGATCCAGCCCTGACCGGCCGTCGCAACGGCCCGGGGCCAGCGGTTCACTCCGGCAAGGCTGGCCTGGGTGACCGGAACCACCTGGAATTCCGGGTTCTCGGCATCCCGCGCCTCCAGAACCTCTGAACTGAGCGCCGCGCCGCGGGGCAGGGTGCAGGCCGCAAGTCCGCCGCAGCAGAACAGGATCACAAGGGCACGACAGAACAGGCTCACGACAACTCCTCGGTTTGATCGCCGGCACGGTCCGGAACAGCAAAAAACCGGAACGGCAGGGAACAGGAAAGGACCGGGTAACACAGAATGCGCATGGAGATGAGTAAAACCGCATATTGCGCCGATAGGCGAGAGAGATACTGCCGGTTGGAGGAGGGTTTCTGTGGATAACCTTCAGTCACATCGCGCCTCCGTCAGAGACTCCGGCAAGGTCCTGTCCGGCAGACGGCACGAGCCACCGGCCATCGGGATGGGGGCCGCCGACCCGGCTTTCGGGCATGGTGACACAGAGATCGCCCAGAAGACTTCCGGGCAGGATCCGGGTCCGGGCGGCGATCAGACAGGCCCTGCCAAGCCGGGTCCGGGCCCCGGCCCCGCCGATCCGGGCGCCCGCCTCGATGAAGGTTCCCGCCCCGATGGTCAGGCCCGGCCCCGCCTCCAGCCGGGCGCCGGCCCCGACATGGCAGCCCGGCCCCAGAATCAGCCTGCCCGGACCAGCCTCCAGCCGGGCCTCGGGATGGATCCGGCATCCCGGCCCGATCTCGATCTGCCCCTCCTGCCGGAACACGCCCCCGGACAGGGTGGCGGCGGGCAGGGCGGCGGCGGGCAGGGCGGGCTGACCCCGCCGGGCCAGAGACCGGCGCTGGATCTGACGCAGCAGGAAACGGGCGGCAAGGTCCAGATTTCCCGGCGCAAGCCCCGCCAGAATGCCCCGCATGTCGCGCGCGGCAAGGGCCGCCCGCAGCTTTCGCGCCCCGGCCATCTGTGGGAACCGGGCGGTCAGGGCCCGCAGCGCAAGCTGCATCCGCTCCGGCTCGACCGAACTGTTCTGCCCGTGCTGGCGATAAAGGAACAACCGGTCAGGGATCTGCGCGATGCGGTATCGCCGGGTCAGGGCCAGCAGAAGCCCCCAGTCCTCATAGGCCAGATCAGGGTCGATCCCGCCTGCGGCCAGCACAAGATCGTGGCGATAGAGCAGGCCCATGGCCGGAAGCCAGTTGCCCACCATCAGTTCGCGATGCTGGTTGCGGCCCAGCGGTGCCGGGTGCAACTGGCTGAAGGGCAGATGCGGGCCCTGTCCGGCCTGCTCTGCCCGGGGTTGTCCGTCAAGGACCTGGGGCTGCCCGTCAAAGACATAGCCGTCACAGGCCATAGCGGCGACATCGGGGGCGGCGGCCGACAGGGCCCTGACCAGCCGTGCCGTCATGTCCGGAAAAAGCGCATCATCACTGGCCAGAAACTGCACGAAATCGCCCCGTGCCATACCAAGGGCGCGGGACAGGGTCGGGCCGAGCCCCTGGTTCGGCTGGCAGTGGAACTCCACCCGCAAGGAACGGGGCGTGCGGCTCAGGCACCGTTCGATCACGCCTGGCGTCTCATCGGTCGACCCATCGTCGATAACGATCAGTTCGATCCGCTCATGGCTCTGGGCCAGAACGCTTTGCAGGGCCGTATCCACAAAACCCGCATGATTGCGGGCGGGCATCAGGATACTGACAAGCGGTGTTGTACTGGACACGGTCGGACCTCGGCGTTCAGGCCGGTCCTTCGCACAGGCCGGGGAGCGAGGAAAGCCTCAACCCCCGGCCTGCCCTTGGTTCAGAGCAGGAAATCGCCTGCGGTGACGCCCGGCGCGCCGGTCAGTTCCAGCACCCAGTCGGCCGCGCCATCGCCGTTCTGATCGCCGATCAGAAGACCCGCCGCAGCGGCATAGTAGAACGAGGCCTGCCCGCCACCCAGCACCCCGCCCGTGCCGTTGAACGTGGTGTTCAGTGCCGTCAGGTCGATCTGATCCTCCCCGCTGGCAAAGCCCGTGATCACGTCACGGCCCCCCCCGATGCCGATATGCGCCGCCGAGGCGAAGACGAATGTATCCGCACCGGGTCCGCCATTGATACTGTCCTTGCCGGTTCCGCCATGGATCGTGTCATTGCCCAGACCGCCCCAGATGATGTTGTTGCCGGCCGATCCGAAGATCACGTCATTGCCCGCGCCACCGGCCAGATCGTCATTGCCAAGGCCGCCATAGATCGTATCGGCCCCGTTACCGCCCCGGATGATGTCATTGCCCGCGCCGCCGCCGATCAAATCGCCGCCATTGCCCGCAAAGATCAGATCATTGCCGTCATTGCCGAACAGCTGATTGGTGCCGCTGCCACCGCCATAGACCGTGTCATTGCCGGTGCCGCCCTGAACGGTGTCATTGCCAAGGCCGCCCCAGATGATGTTGCTGCCCGCATCCCCGAAGATCGCGTCATTGCCCGCACCCCCGGCCAGATCGTCATTGCCCAGACCGCCATAGATCACATCGTTGCCGTCATCGCCCCGGATCGTGTCGGCTCCGGCAGCGCCGCGCAGCGTGTCATTTCCGGCACCGCCGCCAATGAAGTCACCGCCCGATCCGGCATAGATCAGGTCATTGCCCTCATTGCCAAACAGTTGATTGGTGCCGCTGCCACCGCCATGGATGGTGTCCGATCCCGTGCCGCCCTGAACCGTGTCATTGCCCAGACCGCCCCAGATGATGTTGCTGCCGGCAGAGCCGAAGATCTGGTCATTACCCGCGCCCCCGGCCAGATCGTCATTGCCAAGACCGCCATAGATCGTATCGGCCCCGTCACCACCCCGGATGGTGTCATTGCCCGCGCCGCCACCGATGAAATCGCCGCCCGACCCGGCATAGATCAGGTCATTGCCATTATTGCCGAACAGTTGATTGGTGCCGCTGCCACCGCCATGGATGGTGTCCGATCCCGTGCCACCCTGAACGGTGTCATTGCCAACCCCGCCCCAGATGATGTTGCTGCCCGCGACCCCGAAGATCTGGTCATTCCCCGCGCCCCCGGCCAGGTCGTCATTGCCCAGACCGCCATAGATCAGATCATTGCCGTTCTCGCCGCGCATCGTGTCATTGCCGTCCCCGCCCTCCAGCGTGTCGTTAAAGGCAGACCCGGTGAAGAAGACCGGTTTGGTCAGCATGTCGGCGTGCAACTCGACCCCCATCGTCGCTGCCGCGGCATTTGTGATCAGCGGTTGCAGGTCGAACAGCGCATCCAGCCGCTGCTCATTGTCGTCTTCAAACGCCTCGGTGATGGCGGCAAACATTTCGGCCAGCGGCCAGTTCATGCCGCTCAGCCGGATGACAACAGCGCCGCCCGCATCCCGGGTTTCCCAGCTGGTGACCAGTCCGGGCGGATTTTCCTGTTCCCCCCCCGCGGGGAAGCCCGTGCCGGTGATCGTGGTCACGGCACCGTTCGAGGGGTTGCGCAGCACGATCTGGGTTGTGGTCCAGCTTTGCACGTCAAGCTGCACGTCATTGGTCAGCGTGTTGAAAAAGGCGAAGTAGAAGGAATCATTGCCCCGGAACAGCTCCATCAGGACTGGAGTGGTGGGCACCGGCGTCACCGGCGTGATCTGCAGCGCCTGCGCCTTGGTCAGCCCGTTCAGGAACAGCGACCCCGCCGCCCCCAGATTGACCGTGGTGCCGCCACCGCCCTGGGTCGAATTGGCAAAGGCCGCCGAAATGGCTGCCGCAGACAGCGGCACCTGCCGCAGATCCAGCACATCCGTCCCGATCTGGAAATCGGCAATGCTGACATTGCCCGTGCCCGCCAGTACGAAACGGTCCGCGCCACTGCCACCGATCAGCGTGTCATTGCCGCCGACGCTGATCAGGACATCGTCGCCATTGCGCCCTTCAAGCCGGTTGTCGGCCCCGTCGCCCCGCAGGATGTCATTGCCGTTCGATCCGCGCAGGAATTCGATACTGGTCAGGCTGTCGGTGAAGTTGTTGCCATTGGTCATCGCGATGCTGGCGGTGCCAGCGGCCAGATCGGCATTGACGCTGGAAACCGTGCCATGATCATAGCGCAGGCGGTCGAACCCGCCGCCGCCGTTGATCGTGTTGTTGCCACCCAGAAAGCGGAAGCTCTCATTGGCGTTCGATCCGGTAATCGTGTCATTGGCAAGCGAGGTCTGGACTTCCCAGACATTGCCTGTGCCAGTGATGGTTTCAAAATTGCCGAAGCCGTCATTCAGGATCTGGCCGGTGGCCAGATTGACATTGATGCCGCCGGTCGAGCTGCGGAAATCCAGCCGCACCGCGCCACCGCCATTGATGACATAGCTGTCCTGCCCGGCCCCGCCCCGAATGCTCATCCACTGGTCATTGGCCAGGGTGAGGTTGAACGTGTCATTGCCTGCGGTGCCGAGAATTTCCAGCCCGCCTTCGAAATTCCCGGCATTGAGCGGATTTGCAACCCCGATCAGTGTGTCGGTGCCGTTCGCCCCCTTGGTCACGCTGCCGGTATTGGTCGCCCCGTTGAGGGTGACATTGACCGAGGGCTGGTTGAAATAGTCGATCAGCACAAAGCCGTTGATGCCGTCATTGCCGGACATGTCGATGGTGTCATTGCCGGCCGATCCGGCAACGTAATCACCATTGGGGGTCGAGTTTCCGGTGATGATCAGGTCG
The DNA here is from genome assembly GCF_016765775.1 of Szabonella alba. GTDB lineage: Bacteria > Pseudomonadota > Alphaproteobacteria > Rhodobacterales > Rhodobacteraceae > Szabonella > Szabonella alba. Next base: position 11,984 of record NZ_JAESVN010000022.1, read on the forward strand.
TCGGCCGCCGTGCCGATCAGGTTGTCATCGCCATTCGTACCGTTGATGACGTTCTGGCCAACCGGGCCGTCATCGATATCGACATTGAGGAAGCTGGAAACCGCGATGTTCTGGCCCGGTGCAAACGCGCCGCCAACCGTGCTGATACTGGCGATGGAATTCCCGAAGTTGATGAACTGCTGCAGGGTTGTCAGGGGCGGCAGGGCAGGCCCCCCGATCTGGAAAAGATAGTCTCTGTTCGTCGCCGGATCGAAGAAGCCCAGCAGGATATAGGTGGCGCCCTGATTTGTCGTGACAGCACCCAGCATGTCATCGGCATTCGGGTTGATCGCACTGCCGTTGATCCTGGCACTGATCGGCTCGGTCCCGCCGATATCGACGATCGGAAGCTCTCCGGGGAAAGTCTGGAGAACGGTGTAATTGATGAAGGCCTGATTGTTGGGGAAAACCGCCTCGAATGTCGCCGTCCCGACGGAAACCGGATCAAAGTTTGCGTTATACTGGACCGTGATCCCGCTAAGCGTGAATGTCGTCATCGTGCTATGTCCTTGCTGGTTGAATCATCATGCGGCGCGGCGCACAAAAAGAAGTCCCCTATCCTGCTTAGGAGGACAGAGCTTGGTTTGGCAAGACTTTTCGCCCCGTGTTTGCCCCGTGACGGGCTGTCCCTTCGGGGGCCGCAATCCCGGATGCAAGGCCCGTGCAGGAGCGCGCGCCTGCGGATGGAAGTGCCCTGCCCCGGGCGCGGCGCTGCGGTTCCAGACATCGGACGCCGTCATCGCCGCCTCCAAGACGGGCCATTCCGGCGACTTTCTCGAACAGGGCGGGGGCTCTGGTTCTGCGGCTGTGGAGGCGGCATTCACGATCTGCCGCCCCACAGTCCGGATCCTGTTCGCGCTGGTTGATGGCGCGGGGCAGGACCGGATCATGCTGCGGGCCGGAGGGGTAACCGTCGACCTTCCGGGGAGGTGATCTTGGCTTTCGACAAGGGCGCATCCCGTTCTTGTGCGATTCGTGGAGAATGGCTATCATTTGAATGGTTATGATCTGACAAGTTGTCACAGCCAGCAGTTCGTCGGAAAGAAGGTCTTTGTATTAATTAAGGGGTGCTCCATGGCGCATGTATTCGACTACTCCACTTCCACCACAGGCATCACCGAATTCACGGGATACAGTCTGAACAATCTGTTTGGTGTCTATAGCGGCAATTTTCTGCCTGCTGAATACTGGAATTCGCTGGGCAGCTTGCAGGGTGACGTCAGCTATCTCTATGAGGACTATGACAGCCAGGGAAATTGGGTAACGCGTACCGGCAGTTTCCGGATGCACCTGGACGGGTGGGGCAGCTACGTCTCGCAATCACTCACCCCATATGCGGATACATATTACCCATATTTCTATGCCGATGATCCGGGACTTTTCGCTTCGGATGATTTCTTTTCGGGCAAGTCGCAGCTGACACTCTTCAGCTCGGGCGGGATCTACGGCTATCTTCGCATGGAAGAGTTGCCAACCCTGACGCGCAGTTTCGGGCCACTGCCAAACCAGGCTTTCCACGATTATAACGCTGCTGCGGAATATGCCGCCGCGGCGGTCGCGCTGGCGAATGCCAACCATCTGGCGGGGCTCCGGGCGCTGGAATCCGCTTCAATCGCCTCCGCTGGCAGGATTGTCGTGGAAAATTTCGGCCCCGATCCTGCTGCTGGTTCGACCCGGCTGGTCTACACACCCGATGCCACAACACATGTGACATTCGCCGACTGGATCACATTTGACCCATCGGATATCGGAGATGCCTATACAGCCCAGCTGGTGGATACCCAGAAACTGTTTGCCACAGAGGATGTGACCGTCATCCTGACCGATAGTGATGACAGATTCATGGATATCGGTGGTGGGATCGCTGCGCGGACCTTGGTGATCGAGGCTGGGGCGGGAAATGATGATATTTCGGTCACTGGTGATGCATGGAATGTAGAATCCTCGCCCGACTCGGTGCCACTGCATCTGGTGGTCAATGCAGGCGGGGGCGATGATACTGTCTTTTTCACGGTAAAAGGCACGGCCACCATCACGGGCGGCGCAGGCAATGACACGATCTTTGGATCCGCCCTGTCATCAAGCCCATCGGGATATCTCGAAGCCTATGGGGGGGAGGGGGCGGATTACATTCAGGGCATCAATGATGGTGCGAACCTGATTCATGGCGGCAGCGGCAATGACGGGTTGTTCGGCGGCTTTGATTCACAGGATACGATCTATGGCGGCGATGGGGATGATGATATCCGTGCCGGCAGCGTGTGGGACAGATTTTATAAACAGTTCTATTATTCCCAGACGCCCAACCTGTTCTACGGGGGGGCAGGCAATGATGCTCTCTTCGGGGGCGACGGGGCGGATACCATCTATGGTGGCGCGGGGGATGACTGGATCGGAGGGGGGCGGGGGAGTCCCTCGCTTTTTGGCGGTGCAGGGCGGGACACCTATTCGCTGAGTGTCGGGAACGAGGATGATATCCCAAAACCCTTTGGCGATATGGTCATCGTCGATGATGGCGGGGTGATCGAATTTGCCACCTGGATGGCGTCCAGTCTCGACCTCTCGCAACTGGCGCGCCAAGGCAACGATCTGGTCATGGGTGTGCCGGGCCTCTCGAGTGTGCGTCTGGTGGATTTCTATCTCAACCCGACAGGGTGGAGCGCCTCTGGCGGATTCATCGATTTTACGCGGGCGGCTGGTCTGACCGATCCGGCCTTCTTCGGCACGCAAGGGCCGGACAATATCACGATGACGGTCCCCGGCCATTTTCAGGCGCTTGGCGGCAATGACACGGTCATCGGAACAAGCGGCGCGGACAGGATCGACGGCGGCAGCGGCAATGACCTTCTGCGCGGTCTGGGCGGCGATGACACGATCCATGGCAGGAATGGCAATGACACGGTCGAGGGGGGGGACGGCAATGACCAGATCTTCGGTTCGGCCGGGCGCAACCGGCTGTTCGGAAATGGCGGAGATGACCTGATCTTTGCAGGCAATGGCGGCGATTTCATCGGCGGCGGCGCCGGGAATGACACGATCCGGGGCGGCGATGCAGCCGATACGATCTATGGCGGGCTTGGC
>NZ_JAESVN010000023.1 GCF_016765775.1 Szabonella alba
GAAGCACAGCCATGATCTGCGGCTCGGTGAAACGGCTCTTTCTCATTCGAATCTCCTCAGCTCACGCTACGAGAAAATTCTACTTATGCAGCCCCTTAACCATGGGGAGGATTACCAGGGCAGCGAGTTCGTCTCGCGTGACATGGACCTGTGGGCATATCAGCGCGGTGTCGTGCTCGACTTCTCGCGCCCGGGCAAACCGACGGACAATGCCTTCATCGAAGCGTTCAACGGCAGGTTCCGCGCCGAGTGTCTGAACCAGCACTGGTTCCTGACCCTTGCAGACGCGACCGAAAAGTTGGAGGCTTGGCGTAGATACTATAACGAGGAACGGCCACACGGCGCGATCGGCAACAAGGTCCCGATCATGCTGACGAAATCAGGGGGCGTCACCAGCCCGTCACCCTGAGCGAAGCCGGAAAACTCTGCCTTCGGGCGGTCCAACGTTGGGGATCGGAACAAGTGGGATCATACTATCCCTGTTGGTTGACCACTTCAGTGGGGGCACTCCAGACTCGCGGTAACGTTATCAAGTTCTCGGCCCATCAGACAACTCTATGCCCAGATCCTATAAAGAGCTCCCCAACAGGTGTTGCCTATTCTGCACATGCCTCATGGCCATCTTTCTGGCGGAACGACCTGAATATATTGGCCGGATCGGCTCTGGCAGACGCGTGGCGCTGATCGCTTCCAACTCTGGCAGGATTTCAAAGATTTCGCGTCGTGCCTCCGCTGAAATCGATTTGAGTGCCTCTACGCCGGTGAAGAGAGACTCCATCGGTGCCCCGGCCGCAAAAACGATCTGGTGGCGGTCAAAGAGGAAGTGAAAGTATTCGACATATGTCACGTCTTCGGCAACTTCGATTCCCTCAATTTGCAAGAGCTGTCCTGCAGGAACGAGGACCTGGTGTGTGCCAAACATCCTTTCTGCTATCTTGGATACGACCAAAACACGATGCTGCCGCGAAATTAGCACGTCGGCCTCAGGAAACCCGTGTCCCAGGGCGCCAGTACTAATGCGTATTGGGCGCAGCTTGGGATTCGTCGCAAGCTCCTCGGCAAATATGCGACGGGACCCAATCCAGCGGATTCTCTGATAGCCGTGATCTAAGGTTTCTATCCGGTCTCCACGTTCGAGCTCTTCGATTGCCACTGGGCCGCGATCGGTTTCGATCATGGTACCGCGGGCAAAGCAGACGACACCGGTGTGTTCGGTGTCGATCGCTCCTGATCCGACCAAGTTGAATGTTACGCTTGGGCCTCCGAGCACGGCGATAAAGTCCAGCGAGCCGTCTTCGGCATCATGCTGCAATGCATTCAGAGCGGTCTTGAAGTTGGTGCCGTAGGTCGAATTGTAAAGTGCGAGGGTCGTATCGTTGTACCAGTTTGTCAGATCGACAAAATCGTTGTCATCGTCGCCATTTCCGACCGCCGTCTCACCCTCGCCAAAGTTGACGATCTGAATGCTGTCGCTTGCACTGCCGGAAATTATGAACCGGTCATCGCCCGCGCCGCCTGTCAACGTGTCCGCGCCGCCGCCGCCGCCGTTCAGCGTGTCGTTGCCCGTTCCGCCCAGCAAGGCGTCGTCCCCAAGTTCGCCGTTCAGAATGTCGTTGTCGGCGCCGCCGTCAAGCGTGTCGTTGTCAGCACCACCAAAGAGCGTGTCCTCACCCACATCGCCGAGCAGGATGTCTTCACTGTCGCCCCCAGACAGGGAGTCGTCGCCCAGACCACCCTCGATGGAGTCATTCCCTCCGCGGCCCAGCAACTCGTCATCACCCGCGCCGCCCAGCAGCGTGTCGTCACCGTCCTCGCCGTCCAACAGGTCGTTTTCGGCGCCGCCAAACAACTGATCGTTGTCGGCACCGCCAAAGAGCGTGTCTTCACCAACGCCGCCGTACAGAAGATCGTCATCTTCATCGCCGAAAAGCGTGTCATTGCCTTCGTCGCCATAAAGTTCGTCATTTCCGATGCCGCCCGAGATCGTATCTCGTCCATCGCCGCCAAAGTGGGTATCATTCCCGGCGTCAGGCCCGACAAGATCGTCTCCCAGACCGCCATAGGCGACATCGTTGCCTGCCCCGGTGTAGAGACCGTCGTTGCCGTCCCCGCCAAAAAGCGTGTCATTATCATCTCCGCCGTAAAGCGAATCGATGCCGTCCCCACCATAAAGCGTGTCGTTTCCGATGCCGCCGGTCAGTGTGTCATTGCCCTGTTGGCCTGAGAGGTCGTCGTCGCCCGCCTCACCGAACAGCTGGTCATTTCCTTCCCCGGCTCCGACTACGTCGTTCCCTGCGCCAGCCTGGATCACGTCGTCATTTGTCGGGATCAGGGCAGTTTGCGACACTCCGTTTATCAGCAGATCGGTGCTGATTGTCGCAGTCGAAGTCGGATTGGTGATCCGGACCGTCGTCAATGCGGTCGTCGCCATGTAGTTCAGCGTCAGATCCAGAGTCTGACCGTCATTTATCACCGCAGTCAAGGAAGCGATGATGTCATCGTTGGAATCGATCACTTCGATTAGGACGGTATGAGCGCCAACAGCGCCGCCACCCTCGCTCGCGTTGACCGTGAGGGAATATTCGACCCCAGGAGTGGTGGTGATCGCCTGTTGCAAGCCATCGCCACCCGCGGCCTCGTCGGCACTGTTCAGACGGGCAGCTCCGCCGTTGACAGCGGTCCAGACCGGCCCAGTGCCCCCGGTCGGTTTTACCGGAGTCCATCCGTTCAGGTTAGCAATAAAGTCGCCGTTCGCCGGAGTACCAGGCGCATAGGGTTGCGCGGGTGTGACATCCAATATAAGGTCATCGCCATCGCCGCCGAAGACCGTATCATTGCCTCCACCCATACTGATGGTGTCGGCCCCATCGTCGCCATGCAACTCATCACTCCCGGGACCGCCTTCGATCTGGTCATCGCCCAGACCGCCAAAGATTGTGTCCGCACCGGACCCGCCCTGCAGCAAGTCGTCGTCGTCTCCGCCGAAAAGTGAATCACTTCCGGAATCGCCCTGAAGGGTATCACTGCCGGTGCCGCCGTACATCTCATCTGTACCGCCGGCACCTTGGGCAAAGTCGTTTCCGTCGCCGCCGGTGATAGAATCCCCACCGTCACCGCCGTAGATGTCATCATCGCCTGCATCGCCGAAAAGAAAGTCGGGCCCGGCACCGTTGTTCTCGCCAAAGATTGTGTCGTTGCCATCACCACCGAACACAGTATCTCGGTTGAAACCACTGTAGATCAGGTCGTCATTGTCGCCGCCATACAGTTCATCATTAGAAGTTCCGCCGAACAGCGTATCGTTGCCAGCGTCGCCGTTGATCAAATCGTTGTCTTCACCGCCAAAAATGGTATCGGCGCCGCCAGCTCCGCTTAGGGTGTCATTGCCATCTCCACCAGAAATATCGTCCGGATCGGGAGTGCCGATGTATGAGTTATTTCCAGGTCCGCCGGTGTAGGTTGCCATTTTGTATAATCTCCAGAGATTATGGGCCCAACAACACACGCCACTGATCACTGAAACAAAACTTAGGGCATAGGAGTAAATCGCAACTGAGAGTTACAACTCACCAGAATCGCAGAAGGCTAAAGCCAAACGTAAGTCGAAAATTAACATGGCGGAAAAGGACAACAAATTTCGCTGTCTAGATTTATCGCCTTAGCTACCAGGCGGCCAGAGTCAGTCGGCGTGGCCCCAAGTAGCGAAGGTCCCGAGCGCGAGTTACGCCTTAAACTATTTCCACTTCTAGTCGAATCGTATGAGTAGCACCTCTGGGGTGTCGTTGCGTTTGAAGGTTGAGTTTTTTCGACCAGGTGCACGATTGAGGTTAGAAATATGACTGAGCGTTCAATCGCAGGTAAGACAGTTCTGATCGCCGGTGGCGGCAAGAACTTGAGCGCCCTGATTGCCAAGGACTTTGCGGCAAAAGGTGCCAAGGCAATCGTGATGCACTACAACAGCGATGCAACAGCAGCCTCGGCGGCCGAAACCGTTGCAGCCGTGCAGGCGCTGGGGGCCAAGGCGGTGGCCATTCAGGCCAATCTGTCGACCGCGGGCGCGGTGGATAAGCTGTTCGCCGATGCCATCGCGGCGGTGGGTCGTCCCGACATCGCGATCAACACCGTCGGCATGGTGCTGAAAAAACCGATGCTGGAGATCTCGGAAGATGAATATGACGCGATCACCACGCTGGTGACCTCGCTGCTGGGGGCCTATACGCCGTTCTATTCCAGCTATGCCGCGACCAAGGCGCCGGTTGAACATTTCACCCGCGCGGCATCGAAAAAGTTCCGTGAGCGGGGGATTTCGGTGACGGCCACCGGGACCGGTCCGATGGGTACCTCGTTCTTCTACGGGCAAGAGGTGCCCGAGGCGCAGGCCTATCACAAGCAGGCCGCGGCCCTGTCGGCCTTTACCAAGACCGGGCTGACCGACATCCAGGACATCGTGCCGTGGATCCAGTTCCTAGGGACCGAGGGCTGTTGGATGACCGGCCAGACGGTTCTAGTCAACGGTGGCTATACTACCAAGTGATCATGTTCCTAAGCCATTGCTTAGAATATTTTTGTCTGAACGATGAGCTGAATAACCAGGGCATCTAAACCTATCGAGGGCGCTGATCTTGACGATGTCTAAGGAGAAATTTGAAATACTTGAACGGACAGTGCATGCTGTAAACAATGGAGACGCTGAACGCTTCCTTCATTGTTTCAGCCGCACTGCGATCGTCAGAGACTGGGGCCTTGTCTTTCAAGGCCTCGACCAAATACGTGATTGGTCAGACTGCGAGCTCTTCAATACTCGCAGCAAGCTCTCGATTCTCAGCGCAGCGCTCGAAATTGCAAAATTGAATGTGAAATTGAGGTGGGAAAGCACTTTATACCGCGGCGAATCTAACTTCTCATTTGCATTTGATTCCGACCGGATTTCTGAAATGTCAATTGTCGACTAAGCCATTGGAATAGAAGGCCAGCCAAGACGCACTCGGAATATCCAGACATAATTTAAAATTTAGAGGTTATCAGTAGTGGAGCGCCAGCACACTCTGAAAATCAGCTCAAACTATAGCATTAAATGTAGGGCCATTATGATCATAATTATGGATGCAAAGAAGCCAAGGATCGCAGCCGAAAGATCAGCTGAACTCAATTAATGCGGATCCTTATAAAAAAATCAACGCAACTTAAACTTGTTCCTCATAAGTGAACATTCTTCAGAATTGATATTACAGAAGCTGGAGTGGCCTCAGCATTAATCGCTCCAGTATTCTTGATATACTTGTGAATCTTGCTTCCCTCAGGCAGCCGCCGGAAAAGAACTCTCATAGAGTCCAATGGAGTCATTCCTTTAAGCTTGCGCGTAAGAAGGACTCCGATCATATCTTGCTTAAGCGAGCTTGCTGGAAAACTTAGATCCAAAAGTCCGAATCGGTGACCTTGGCCATCCAAGTTGAATATTCCCGCCGAAAACAGCTGACTTGGAGATCTCATCAGAATTGCGTGCCGCATGGATTTTGTGGACGCACTCAACACAAGTGACCCAATGCCTTTCGTTCGAGGGCTCCGTATCAAGTGAAAATCACCAAATTTGAAGATAATAGCTATGCCGCGATACAGGTCACGTCCAATTAATGTAGAAAGACAGTAAACCTCATAGACGCCCATCAGATCATAGGTATCGAGATTGTACGCACCTTGATCACTTAGAAATTCTGTAAGATCGAGAACGTCTTCCGAGGCAACTTTTTGCGGTGAACGAGATTTCCTCTGGGGTAAATTGAGCAGAGATGGATCGGATAGAAGATCGTTTAGTTCCACTCCAACAAATTCTGAAATGCTTCTCAACGTTTCATATGTCGGCATCTGAGCGCCAGAGAGATACCTACTGAGTTGCTGGCGCGACACACCTATCCTGCCTGCGACGTAAGAAAGGTCACCAAGGCCAGCTAAAGAGTTTTTCAGGTTGACCGGGAAGTATAAATGTTCTTTGTTACCCATCTAGCCCGCATCTCCTGACGTGTCGAATTCAAGTTGATTTTGAAGGCAGCTTGACCGCAAGCTGTCACATGTGAGAGTGTCGAGATCGCTGAGCCTTATCATACCGACATGAGATTCCTTCGGCTCAGTCACTTTTTTAAGCACAGCCTTCGAAGTAAATATTGGCCGAGTACCAAAATCTGCTACCGCGAGCTGGTGGCCTGTAAGAAAATCAGGATTATTGTCTGGCCCGACATAAAGCATTAAAACCGACCTTGCGGCCGATGCTTCCTGGTCACCATTCTCAACCATGACCATGCGATTTCTATAGAAACTTATACCAAATGAGGAGTAAACATCGCCTGATGAATGCGTGACTTCTGCAGTAGATCGCCTCGAAATTCCGTAGGTTTCTTGCCGGACCTGAATGATCCGTAGAGCTTCACACACGGCACAGTTTGGATCAATTGGGCTCACATAATAGCGCGTGTATCTACCTCTCAGTCCACTCAAGTCAAAGTTGACTTTCCCGGCCCAAGAGGGAGAACGCCTTTCGCTGGCTCGATAGGGCATGATGCGGTGATCGGCTGTCGCGGTTTCATCCGCTGGCGATCCACCTGAAATGTGGCCGTCGTGCAAACATTCCACAGGTATTTTTGTGACATGTGAAATTCGTCGCAAGACTCGGAGAGAAGGCTTGGAGGTTCCATTCAAGTATTTATTGAGCTGCTGGCGATTTATTCCCAACGATGACGATGCCGCGGCGATCGACTCATAGCTCTGAACGACACGTCTAATGTTCTTAGCTATGTCGTTAACATCGAACTCGCTCGTAGATTCTTTGTCCATTCTAATCACGGCTTTCTACCCTGAAGGAATTCGCCGTGGCAACACCTTGCATCGATTTCAGTGTTAGATTTGAGTGAACAATATCCGGATCGGCCAATCTTGTCATTCACTTTAGGCTGCGACAGCTCGTGGTTTCTCATCGTAGTATGGGTTCCCCTAGAACAAGTGGAGCGTTATCTCCAGAGTGATAGGGCGACGGGTCGAGATGTCCAATTTATCGTTACACGATGGTTCACATTTGCGTGACTGGGCTGTGACGTTGCCCCCAACTTTTATCCAGTGTGAGCGAGACTCCGGGGATCAGATCATCAGATCAGAGGACGACCGCACCCTCGCGCGCTACCGCGCCGAGATGCCCGACGAAGAGTTCGGGGCGGCCGTGCAGGAGGAAATCAACCGCCTGCGCGCCATGGGGGCATCCCGCGCCTACATCAGCGAGCGGAGTTTCGACATCGAGGATCAGGCGCGACAGGACTATGCCGAACGGCGCTTCATGGCCGAGACTGCCCCAGATGTGCTGACCTACCTGCAGCGGGCCGAAGCCGAGGATGTGAAGCCGCTCACCGACACCGACGGGCAGCGCATTGCGGCCCAGATCGACGGCAACCTCACGCCGAACGCGGTGACTGCCTTGCGTGCCGGCAATGCTGATGTGCTGGAGAAGTTCACCGAGCATCCGCTGCGGCAGCTGGAGCTTGCCAAAGCCTATCTGGAGAGCAGCGAAGTGACTGCCCACGGCCCCGCCATGGAGCGCGTTTTGGATGCCTTGGCCGAAGAACAGATCGAGGCGCAGCGTGCGCGTCACACGGCTACCCATGGCGAGAAGGGGATCACCCATGGATAGGGGGAAGATCGCTGGCGGCATCCTGAGCCTGACGCTGGTTGGCCTCGCCATCGGCTATGTCGTGGCCACGGGCTCGAGATCGTAATCGGCCATTGGTGCGTTCCGTGTTCTGAATGATCCAGTATCGATAGCCCGTCGCGGCAGGGTGCCGCAACTCCTGCCAGGCGGGGCAGGGGTGGCAGAGGCTGGTGATCGCAGTTTTCGGCGCCAGTGAGGTGCTGAACTGGGGGTCAGGCTGTCCCGATTTGCAGGGTGACGGGTTCAGGCATGGGCTCCCCGCGCATCTCTGGCTTCTGGGCCATCCCTTCGACTGACAATCCCCTAATCCCGTTCGCTTACCTGCGCGCAACCCCGCGTCAGTCCGGGCCGTGTTGCCCCTTCGGGGCTGCCCGCTCCACCCCGGTCCTCTGGGGGTTTCCGGCGTCCGTTCCGTCCACCGTGCACGCGTCACCCGACGGGCTTTTCCCGGGTCTTGTCGAAGGGACGGTCCCGAAGACAGGACACACAGGAGCTTACCATGCAGAACATCGTCATCCTCGCCGGCAACATCGGTCAGACCCCCGAAGTCCGCACCACCCAGGGCGGCACCAAGATCACCAACTTCAGCCTCGCCACCTCCCGCCCCCGCCTCTCGGAAGGTCGCGTCCTGCGCGACGAGAACGGCTACCGGGTCATGGACACCGAATGGCACCGCATCACCTGCTTCAACGGTCTCGGCAAGACGGTCGCGGAGCATTGCGAAAAGGGCATGAAGGTCCTCGTCCACGGCCGCATCCACTACACCAAGTGGATCGACAGCATGGGGAACGACCGCTACGGCTGTGAGATCATCGCCGAGAAGGTCGACTTCCTGAGCCGGCCGAAGTCGGCCGAGAATGAAAACCCCGATCTGGTCGACCGCGACGACGAGATCCCGTTCTGAAAAGAACGGGGTCTCCCCCTCGGGCCCGGCGGGGCAACCCGCCGGGCTCGCTGCGCCGCCTCAAGGCAGCTTCGGGCCCCATCTTGTTTGATGCTGCGCAGCCGACAAATGTCGGCTTTCTTCAAGACCGCCCTCTTTTCGTGGATTAGCATTGTAGTGGCATTGTTGGAGGCGCCTAAAATGATCTTTCGCTACACGATTCTTTATGTGGATGATGTCCCGTCGTCGCTCGACTTCTACGAGAGGGCGTTTGGGCTGAAACGTAGGTTCCTACACGAAGGTGGCGACTATGGTGAGTTGATAACGGGGGAAACCAAACTGGCATTTTCCTCAAGAGAGCTAATGCGCCAACTGGACAAGAACCCGGCTTCGCCAGAAGCTAACGCCCCCACGTTCGAGATCGCTTTCGAGACTGACGATGTGGCCACCGCTTTTCGACGAGCCATAGACGCGGGTGCCACGCCTATTCAGGACACGCGCGATGAACCTTGGGGGCAGACAACGTCCTATGTGGCGGACCCAAATGGTTATCTGATCGAAATCTGCACAGCAGTGCAGTTGCCGGGTTGAGGCCATGATGGACGCCCTGGAAACAGATCAGATCGTCGCACGGTTGAAGGCCATTGTCGTGACGGTCGAGCCGGAGGTGGCCTTTATCGCAAAATACGGGGGCACACTGGTCGAGAGCGTACCAGGGCAGCCTAAATCGCAGTTCTGCGGGATATTTGCCTACACGAATCATGTCTCCCTGGAGTTCACCAACGGCACCCTACTGGACGATCCGGAGAAGTTGCTCGAAGGCGAAGGAAAGCATCGGCGTCACATCAAGCTTGCCAGTCTGTCCGATATCGCCGGAAAGCGATGCGAGGATTTCCTACGTCAGGCCCGCGATCTCCAGACCGATCTCCCCTGACCAGTTGCCAAGCCCGGGTTGCGCCAGATCGGTCATGGACGCGGGGTTCCGGCGGAGTTGGACAGGCGTCTGGACCTGTCACGTATTTGTGCCGCCCCCAGTGCTCGTTAGGCCACTTTCCGTTCGAAGGCGACCGGGCTTTTCCAGTCCAGTGCTGAGTGGCGTCGTCGCGGATTATAGAACCCGTTGATGT
>NZ_JAESVN010000024.1 GCF_016765775.1 Szabonella alba
GCCTTCGCCAAAGCCATAAAGGCGCAGCTCGATCATGTTCGAGACAAGCACCCATTTCACGCCCCGCGCGTTCATGGCGTATTCCCACGCCTGTTGAACGGGGGTCTTGTTCCGCCCCTGCATGATCGCGTCCAGGTCGCGGGTATCGGCCCCCTTCAGCTCGAACGGGGCAAGGATTTCAGGGGTCTTTCCCCCGAACCGGCCAAGGGCCAGATCGACACTGCCCCGCAAGATCGCCTGTTCGGTGGCGACGGTGTAATCGGCCCCGCCCGCAGGCCCGTGATAGCCAAGAACACCTTCGATGATCTTTGCCGCGAATTGCCCATGCAGGGCGGTTTCCTTCAGGGCGTAGACACGGCCAGAGCGGATCATTTCGGCCCAGGCGTCCAGTGCGGCCAAGTGATCGGCGGGGATGGTCGCGGGCTTTATGTGCCGTTTCAGGGTCTTGCGGTTGAAAAGGTTCATAATATCACTTCCGCAAATATGCGTTTACGTAACTACGCATTTGCGCGATTAAGGTATTCCGCAAGGGCAGCTTCTAGAATGTCCTGGTGTGTCTGATCGGTTTCGGCGGCATGCATCCGCAGGCGGCGATAGGTTTCGCCATCGAGGGCGAGCGTCAGCCGTTTTTCCCCTTCGCGCTTCTTGGCCGGTTTTGCGGCCTTGCTGGGCGGCTGAAGGGTCGCGCCCCGTTGCGGTATGCCGGTATCTATCGGGCGGGTCTGTGTGTTGAGCATCCCGTCAAGAGACAGTGATTTCCTAACCATCGAGTATTCCCTTCACGTAGGCCCAGACAGCGGCAATCTCGGCCCCCGCCTTGTCGTCGGTTGTTTCGGTGACACCCTGCCCCGTTGCCCCGGTTTCCGCATAGCTGACCCGTTGCGCGATATTGACCGGCGCGACACGGCCATGTTGCGCCAAGACGCGGGCGGCTTCGTCAGTGATCTTGGCGCGGGGGGTCTGTGACAGGGCAAAGGCGAATGGGACGCGGGCAGCGTTCACGGCGGCAATCGTGGCCCCTACAGCGCGCAGATCGTCGGGCGAGGGGCGAACCGGGATCAACACCAGATCAGCGGCCCCTAGCGCCTCGGCCAGCCATTCCGGCGCGGCTGGCGGGGTGTCGATGATGCATAGATCGAATTGCGCCTGTGCGGCGTTCAGGGTGGCCCTGAGAACATCTGGCGCGGGGTCACGGTCCAGCATTGAAGGCCCGTCAGCATCCCGGCCTTCCCACCAGGCGCGCAGTGAGCCTTGCGGATCGAGATCGAGGCAAAGGACGTCGCGGCCATCCTGAGAGGCGGCAACGGCAAGGTTGCGGGCTAGGGTGGTTTTCCCGGCCCCGCCTTTCTGGGCGGCTATGACTATCGTTTTCATGGGCTGACGTTACCGCAGTTCCGCAGAGTCGCAAACGCATAAATTCACACTTGCGCGCTTGCGGAAATACGTAAATACGCATAGATGTATAAAGACGCAACGGACGTAGGGTGTTTATACACCTGACAAAACCTGACATCTGTTGAGAAATGTTAAGGTTCGGGGGATCGCATCATGCACTACGTCACCTATCTGCGGGTCAGCACGGATCGCCAAGGCAAGAGCGGCCTTGGCCTGGACGCGCAGCGCAAGGCGGTGGCGGATCACGTCGCGGGTAAGGGCGAGATCGCAGCGGAATATGTCGAGATCGAAAGTGGCAAGAAGAATGACCGCCCGCAGCTCGCCCGCGCCCTGGCAGAGGCCAAGCGGATCGGCGCTGTTCTTCTGATCGCCAAACTGGACCGCCTCGCCCGCAACGTCGCCTTCATTGCCAATCTTCTGGAAGCAGGGGTCGAGATCGCAGCGGCAGATATGCCAGAGGCAAACCGCTTCCTGTTGCACGTCATGGCGGCAGTCGCAGAGCATGAGGCGCAAGCCATTTCAGACCGCACCCGCGCGGCACTGGCGGCGGCTAAAGCCCGTGGTGTGGCCTTGGGCTGGTCCATGCCGGGAAGGGCAGGGGAACAGCGCCACGCGGCCCGCAAGGGGGCAGAGCGCAACGCAAGGAAAGCCGATCAGCATGCGGCAAATGTCTTGCCGGTTATTCGCCAGATCGCAGCCCGTGGTGTTTCCCTTCGCCAGATCGCGGACGAGCTGAACACGCGCGGCATAAAGACGGCGCGGGGCGGCCTGTGGTATGCCGCGACAGTGCGCAATGTCATGGCACGGGAAAACGAGATCGAGGCCCAAGCGGCATGAGCAAGAACCGCCAGCTTGACCTGTTCGTCGCCCTGATCGGGGATGTGCCGTTCCGTGACGAGCGGGAAGCCATGAGCGCGCCCCTTGTGGCCCTGTCGAAGAACAAGCGCACCCGGATTGAATGGGAAGGCCCCAGCGGGCAACGAGTGCTTGTGACTGCCCCAGAGGAATACGGGGTAGCGACGATCTGGGACTATGACGTCCTTCTGTGGGCAATCTCGCAGATCAACGAGGCGGTGAATGCTGGTCTTCCTGTGTCGCCCCGCGTCCAGTTTCACCCCTACAATCTGCTAAGCGCGGTCGGACGGGATACGGGCGGCAAAGGCTATGCAGAGCTGAAGGCCGCGTTGCATCGCCTGCGGGCAACGGGTGTCGCCTATGAAAGCCCAGCCCTGGAAGGGAAGCGGCGCAAGCTCGGGGCGTTCAACCTGCTATCGGCCTTCCAGATCGAGGAAAGCGACGATGGCAAGGCCAAGGGCGCATGGCTAGAGCTTCCGGCATGGCTGTTCGAGGCCGTGACCAAGGACCGGGACGTCCTGGCGATTTCGCCCAAGTATTTTGACCTGACAAGCGGCCTTGATCGGTTCCTGTATCGCCTCGCCCGTCGCCATGTAGGCAAGCAGGCCGGGTGGATATTCACCTTCCGTGACCTTCACGGGCGCAGCGGATCATCCCAGAGCTACGGCGATTTCGCCCGTGATCTGCGGAAAGCCATCACGCGCAACACCCTGCCCGAATATTCGCTGCGAGAGATCGAGGGCGCGAACGGTCCGTCGCTGTCGATCAACCGTGACCCGGACAAGATCGAGTGGCGACAGGATCGGCGCTACAAGCTCTGAACCTGTGGATAAGTCTGTTTCGGACTCGGGGTATCACCCGTTCAGGGACTCGGGGTATCACCCGTTTTCATTCGGGGTATCACCCGTCCACTTTGGCGGAATAAAGGTGCAATAGCCTGAAAAGACGAGGCATTTTTGAGCGCCCAGATCGGCTAACTGTTTAACTATCTCTTTCAGAGATATTCTTTAACCCCGAAGTTGCCGTTTTGTTCCGAACAAGCCTTTCGAAGTGCGTCTGCTTGTGTTATATCATAACAACGGCATGTTGTGATCTGACACAAGGCATAGATGATGGCGAAAACAGTAACCCAAAATCAGCTAATGACGGTGGCCGATGTAATCTCGGCAATGGGGATCAGTCGCAGCACCTGGCAGAAGCTCGTCGTCCAGAAGCAAACGCCCCCCATTGTGCGGATCGGCGCGGTGCAACGGATCAGGCGGGACGCTTTCGAGGCATGGCTAGGCCAGCACGAAAACGCGGCGGCAGAGAATGCCTGAGAAAAACACCCGTGTTTGATCTGGCGACGAGATATTCCGACGAGATTGCAGAAACCCCTTTTGTTCAACGGGTGCTGAGGCCAGCGGCACGGCCCTTTCCTATAGTAGGAGACAAAAGCCCTCGTCCGTCACGCCATGAGAGGCGCAAAGAGAGGGACAAGCTCATGCGGTTCCGTGAAGCGGTGGCGTTCGCCTATGCGATGGATTGGCCCCTGAATATCGGCCTCACGATCACCTGGGCGGCTCTTGAGACGGCAGGCGAACGCAACGAAGGTCATTGCCTCGGGCGCGGTGAATGGGAACGGGAAAAATACACCCGCGACGAGCTGGCCCGTCTGTGTCGCTCTGAGAGATTGCCCTTTGCCGCCCTCTGGGGGCGCGACGTGGGCATGGACATGGGTTCACACGTTCACCTGTCGATCTTCTGGCCCTCATACAAGCTGGCCCAGTTCGTCGCCGTGATCGAGCGCATAAGCGGCAGCTCTGCGGCCTTTGTGTTGAAGCCCTACGCGGCGGACGTGGTGGCGCGTTCCGTCTGTGGCGGGTGGCAGATCAACATGAACAACCGCAAAGACGACAAGCAAAGCGCCCTTGAATGGGCGGAATACATCGCAGCCCAGCATGCCAAGCACCCGGCCCCGCCCGAGATCAAGGGAAAGGCGTTCGGCATCTCGGAAGCAATCGGGAAGACCGCCCAAGAGCGCGCCAGACCCGTGCTAGAAGCTAGGGAAGCCAAATATGGGTGGATGCGGCAGGCGGCAGCAGAAAGGCACTGAGAGGCCCGCATATCGCCCCTGCGAGGGTATCGGGCATCTTGCCAAATGATTTCGGCAAAATCTGTGAGGGGTCATGGGCGGTAGTGGAAGCGGGCGGCGATGGCATTTCGGGTCCAAGGACACGACAGAAGGCTATCGGTCGATTGATGTGCGATGGCTGAAGCGCGAAGGTATGCTGACGCCGGGGGCAAACCGGCGCATCACCTGGTCGCGGCATGGCGAGGTCGTCGCCTCGGTCAACGTCAGGGCAGAGCTGGGGCGCGTGATCCTGACCTATCGGCACAGAAGCGGCGGCGGCAATGAATGGAAAGACGAAAGCTATCCCGTCCACCTGACGACAACACCATGCCACATGGGCGGCGAACGGCACTGGTTCCTCTGCCCCGCCCGTGGGTGCGGCCAACGTGTTGCGGTGATCTATGGCGGTGGCATCTTCGCTTGCCGCAAGTGCTACCAGCTTGCCTATCCTTCGCAGCGTGAAGACACCGGGGATCGAGCTGCACGGCGGGCACATCGCATCCGTGACCGCATGGGCTGGCCTGGGGGCGTTCTGGAAGGGTCAGGGTGGGGCAAGCCCAAGGGCATGCACTGGCGCACCTATGAACGCCTCTGCGACGAACACGACACGTTCGAACATGCTGTGAACCTGTCCTTCATTGCCCGCTTCGGCCCGATGCTGAAAAAGGGGGGTTTTTGATGGGTGTGAAGTTGGCAAGAAATAGGGACGTATACTTCATAGGTCGCAGAAGACATTCAAGTTGACTTGACGCGATTACCTCGGCAAGCTCATTTTTGTAATGATGGGACACAACAATGCGCCATGTGCTTTACTCGGCCATAATTACATTTTTCCTTACAGGAACTGCATTTTCTGAGGCTGCGACATGTGTTTATGCAGGGCAGTCATACTCTGAAGGTGCAATCAGAGGTTCTCAACAATGCATGCAGGATGGAACTTGGGGGGACGTAGACCGCACGCCGGGTTCAGGCAGTAGTGGTGGGGGTATCTCCATAAATGATATGTGCATGCAGTGTAATTGCTGCATTATGAAAAGCCTCACTGCTCAAATTGATGGGGATAATTTTTTGTTATCCGTTGACGGGCTACGAGCTTGGCTCGCGCAAAGTGAATAGTCAGTAGCTCTCTTTCTACCCTGCGGCCCGATCTAGCACTTCTTCGGCCCACTGGTTCAGGCTCTTGCCCGACAGCTCGGCGGCCAGCGCAGCCTTGCGGTGAACATCAGGGCTGACACGGAACATGACCTGCCCCGAATAGGTCTTCTGCGGTTCCTTGCCGATCTTGGCGCAGGTCTCGATGTAGTCTTCGACAGCCTCATGGAAGGCTTCGCGCAGCCCTTCCACGGTGTCGGCATGAAAGCCCACCCCGTCACGGATACCGGCAATCCGGCCTGTGAAAATTCCATCTTCGTCGTCATACTCGATCCGGGCGGCATAGCCCTTGTAAGTCATGGTGTTGGTCATGGTTTCACCCCGATTCGTTCCAGGAAGTCGCGGGCATCGCGCACCTGGTATCGCTTCGCTTCCTTGGCAGGGTGCGGGCGGTGGAACGTCGCTACCTCGCCATCCTTTTCGAACCGCACCCGTGACCCGCGCCCTTCGATCAGCCGCGCACCTGCCGCCAGCAGCAGGCTTTCGACTGCCGCCCATTCGATGGTGCCTGACACCGGATCGGTGAAGACGGCGGCAAGGGTCTTGCGGTGCTTGCTGTTCATCGGGGCAAGGTAGGTTATGCTAGCGAAAATTGCAAGCATGATGGCGGTGCTTGCCTAAGATCACCCTAAGGCGGGGCGCGGGGTGCCGTTTGAAGTTAACGTTCCTATTTCTTGCCATCTTCCTTCAAAGCCATCGCTGGCCCGTCACACCACGCTTTCCAGCAGCGCGATTTCGTCGGGGGTCAGGTCGAACAGGCCATAGACGATGCTGTCGATCTGGGTTTCGGCCTTGGCAATCTCGGCTGACAGGCGGGCGATCTCAGTTCGGTCGCGGGTGATCCAGTCTTCCCAGGCGGAACGCTCGGCCAGGGGTATGTCAGCCTTGAACACCTTCTTCACCTCGGCCCGGAAAGCGGCGAAGTCGGGCAGGGTCCACCATTCCTGAAGCCGGGTTGTCAGCTTGGGGTCACGGCCAGGGGGGCAGAGATCGGGAATCCGGCGGGTCAGGGCGGCTTGCAGGGTCAGGCGTTCCTGTGCCGCCTTGCTGGCCCGGTCACTTGCTGCGGCAAGATCGGCCCGCGCGCTATCGTTCCACGCCGGGATGGGCACTTGTTCCAGATACTGAACCCGTAGCTCTAAGCGCCACTCGCCCCCGCGCATTGCGGTGCAAATGCCGCGTAGCACACCCCAGATCAGGGTAGAGTTCAACAATCCCAGAAGTGCCTTATCTTCAGACGGGATGAGATAGGTTTTGTCGTTTGAAAAGTAGCCTTGCGGCTCAAAAGAAAACTTCCGGCCCTGCGAGAAGTGCGGATAACTGATCTTGGGTGCAGCGAAGTGGGGCGCATATGCTTCTTGCGCCTGTTGCAGCTCGAACCATTCCTGTTTCGTGGCGCGGGCTTCTAAATCGGCCTTGAAGGGTAGTAGCCAATCACGGATGGCCGGGTAGTCGTCAATCTCGATCCGGTTCTTGGGAATGTAGATCAGCCAAAGGCCGCGCGGTTCTGCCCGCCAGCGTTGAAGGTCTTTGCCTTCAAGGAAGGGCTTCAGAAGATCAGCAGACCGGGGGTCCTGGGCGCAGAGGCGTTCCTTGGTGGTGCTGTCGATCACAAAGGCGGCGTTCAGGCCGGTCTTGATACCGTAGAGCGGTGATCCGTAGACGTCCTTCAGGGTCTTCTTGCCGATCCTGATCTTGTCGCGCAGGGTGCGCAAGGCGGTGTTTTCCAGTTCCCATGAACCGGCCCCAAGGGCGGCCTGCGGATACGGCCCTGCGGCCTTGTTCCATGTGGCCTGAAAGTTGGTTTCTGGCAGCGCGTCCAGTTGCCAGAACCGCAGGTCATGCCCCGTGGGTGCCGATCCGCGTTTCATGGTCAGAATGGCGGGTGTTGTGTTAACTCCTTCGAAAATCTGAAGGTCGCCAAAATCGACAACACTTTCGATGGTCGCTTCGCGCCGCAGATATTCGCGCAAGGGCTTGCCCGATCCGGTCTTGAAGAACGTGTTCGAGGAAATGAACCCCAAGCGCCCGCCCGGCTTCAGCAGGCGCAGGCCCCGTTCGAAGAAGTAGCAGTAAAGATCGGCCCTGTCGGAAACTACCTCATACCGCTTTTCCAGATAGGGCTTCAGCGCCTTCAGGTGTTCCATGCGGACATAGGGCGGGTTGCCCAGAACCACGTCGAACCCGCCTTCGGCAAAGACGCCGGGAAAGGCGGTTTCCCAGGTGAAGGCATGATCTAGATAAGCGAAGTTGCTGTCTTCGATCAGGCTGTCACCCACGCGCAGGTTGCCCGACAGACTGTCCAGAACCTTGCCGCGACGGGCGGTCTTGATCCAGAGCGACAGCTTGGCGATTTCGATGCTTTCCGAGTTCACATCCACCCCGAACAGGTTGTTCGTCAGGATTTCGCTGTCGGGATCGATCAGGTCTTGGATGTGCCGTTCACCTTGCAGCGCGGCAATCTTGTCGTTCACCCGCCCCAGCTCGGCCTTCAGGTAGTCAAAGGCCATGATCAGGAACACGCCCGATCCGCAGGCGGGATCGACAATGCGCAGGGTCTTCAGCCGGTCACGGTAGGCTTGCCAGGCTTCCAGCTCGGCCGATTTTCTGCGCCACTGGATGGCGGCATAGTCGGACAGATCGGCCCCGGCCTTGGCATGGGCGCGCAAGATTCCGGTGAAGGATTCTTCGAGATGTGCGCCAAGCGTTTCGGCCACGATGAACCGGGCGATGTAGTCGGGGGTGTAGACCACCCCGTCACGCTTGCGCCGCCCTGTGGTGCCGGTAGCCTTGGCGTCTTCGGTTTCCTCGCCCCGCGCCTGCGCCTGAAGGCGTTCAACGTCAGCGATGGATTGCTCAAAAATGTGGCCCAAGACGGTGACAGACACTTCGGACGCGAAGTCATAGTCGCCAATCGTCTTGAACCCTTCGCACACATCATCGGGCAGGGTCAGGGCGTTTATCGTGTCGTCCTGGCGGAACAGGCCCCCGTTGTAGCGGGGGATTTTCAGGGCATCACTGCCCTTGTCGATGGCGTTGAACAGGCCCCGGAAATTGTCCCAGACCGGGCGGGGGTTGTAGGGGTCACGGGTGACAAAGGCCTGTGACAGGGTGTTGTCGGGCAGCAGGCCGGTATCTTCGGCAAAGGCGATGAACAGCACCCGGTCGAGGATTTTCTGTGCAACGGCGATTGCGTCCAGAGGGGCGATGGCAGGGTCTGCCGCCTGGACAGCCCCGATCAGCTTCAGGCGCAGCGCCTTGTAGTCGTGATAGAGGTTGTCGGTAATGTCGCGGTCTTCGGCGCGGCTTTGCTTCAGCAGATCGAGGGTGCGGCCCGACAGCAGGCTATCGGCTGACAAAAGCAGCATGAACCGGGCGTATTCGTCGGGATCGGTCAGCCGGTCGAGCTGGAAGGCTTCATAGGCGGTGGTGCCTTCGCCAAAGCCATAAAGGCGCAGCTCGATCATGTTCGAGACAAGCACCCATTTCACGCCCCGCGCGTTCATGGCGTATTCCCACGCCTGTTGAACGGGGGTCTTGTTCCGCCCCTGCATGATC
>NZ_JAESVN010000025.1 GCF_016765775.1 Szabonella alba
GTCTGCTGGGGTCGGAGGGCCTGCTGGGGGGCCTCGACGACAGTTCCAACGCCTGATCCCGACCCGTCACGGGCGCTCCACTCTCCCGGAGCGTCCCGGTGCGCGGCCCGGAAACGGGCCGCGCCTCCGTATTCCTAGGGGCCCGAAAACGGGCCGGGCCGTGACGTTCTGGAGTGAGGGCGTCGGAAGGCGTCATGCATTCTTTATCGCGCAGCGTCTGATTTCCGCCCCGATTCCGCGATACAGCATGTAGATATTCTAAATCGAATGGTTTATATACATACCGTAGTATGTATCATTGTGCACGGTTCCGCCGCTGCTGGTCTGTTGGAGAAGCCGAGATGACGGCAAGAAAACCCACTGCCGCCGATTCCCCCGCCAGGCAAGCCGCCGAGGCGGAGTCTTTGGTGCTGCGCCCCGTGTCGCGAGAAGAGATCCAGACCCGCACGGGCCATGACGGGTTCAATGCTTCCATAGTATTGGGCGCCGTCGGCATGGGCCTTGCGATGCAAAGCGCGACCCATGCGGGAGAAATTTCGCTGCAGAGTAGTGGGACGCAGCCTGGGGCCGGACCCGCGCCCGCGACAGATGCTGTGGTCTCCGTGATCCCCGCAATGATGACCGCCGGACCGTCCGAACTGGGCATCGCTGGCGATTCGGACCTTCTGCTGACCTCCTTCAGCGCAGCCCCGGTCGAGCCTGCCACGACCGAGACAACCATCGAGATATCCTTTGGCGACCTTCCGGGCAGCGCCGCAGTTCTGGCCTTCGCGCCGCAGCTAGGGGCCGATCCAGCCAATGGAGCGGGCGAAGGACCGGTCCGGATTGCGACCAACACGACGCTGCCGCAGCATTCGAACGTGATGGAGCCGCCTGCAACCAGCGTGCCGCCTGTCGATACCGGACCCCCGTCGTCCACGCCCCCCGCCGCATTGCCCGCGGCGCCACAAGACACTGCCGAGAACGGAGAAAATGACCCGATCACAACCATTCTCGACCCGATTCTGGGAGAGGACGGGCTGGTCGGCTCAGTGCTCGATCCGCTGCTGGGTGAGGACGGGCTGGTCGGCTCAGTGCTCGACCCGCTGCTGGGTGAGGACGGGCTGGTCGGCTCAGTGCTCGATCCGGTTCTGGGAGAGGACGGGCTGGTCGGTTCGGTGCTTGACCCGCTTCTGGGAGAGGACGGGGTGATCGGGTCGGTGCTCGACCCGGTTCTGGGAGAGGACGGGCTGGTCGGTTCGGTGCTCGACCCGCTGCTGGGTGAGGGCGGGCTGGTCGGCTCAGTGCTCGACCCGGTTCTGGGTGAGAATGGGCTGGTCAGTTCGGTGCTTGACCCGCTTCTGGGTGAGAATGGGCTGGTCAGCTCGGTGCTCGACCCGCTGCTGGGTGAGGACGGGCTGGTTGGTTCGGTGCTCGACCCGCTGCTGGGTGAGGATGGGCTGGTCGGTTCGGTGCTCGACCCGGTTCTGGGGGCCGAGGGCATTCTTGGCAGCTCGCTGAATCCGGTGACGGGTGATGACGGTTTGCTGACCTCGGTTCTGGATCCGCTGCTGGGCGACGAGGGTATTCTTGACAACGTCGCCGGGACGGTTGGTGACGGGCTGATCACGCCGGTTCTGGGGCAGGATGGCATTCTGGGCTCGGTTCTGGATCCGCTTCTGGGGCAGGAAAGCGTTCTCGATCATTCACTTGACCCGGTTTTGGGTGAAGATGGGTTGGTCGGCTCGGTGATTGACCCACTGCTGGGTGAGGACGGGCTTGTCAGCGGCGCTCTGGATCCGGTTCTTGGCGAAGACGGGCTTCTGGGCGACGTTTTGGCCCCGATAACCGGCGCAGACGGGGTTCTGGATAGCGTGCTCAGCCCGGTTCTGGGCGGTCTGGGCCCTGTCGGCGGGGTTGTCGATTCCGTTCTGGGCGGTCTTTTTGGTGGATGGGGCCAGCGGGATGAGCCCGTGGCGGACACCCCACCCCAAACCAGTTCCGTCGAAGCGGACGAGACGGAGGAAGCTGCGCTGGCCGAGCCAGCCACTGCCGATCCGGTTTTGGGTGATGCCGCTGCGGCGGTGCCGCAGGGCGGTGCCGGGGATGACGGATTCGTGGAAAGCCTGCTGGGGGCGCCGACGCTTCTGGCCGGGGCTGAAACTCTTGATGAGATGCAGGCCCTGCTGAGCGCACCGGTCGACGGGTTGCTGGATGATCTCCTGACCGATGATCTTCTGGCCGGGATTGATGCGCCGGGTGATGAAGGCTTGCTCAACGCGGTTGCGGGCGACGATCTGCTGGATGAATTGCTGGGCCTCGGCCTTTCCGGATCGCTGGTGCAAGAGATCCTGCCGGACGCCCCGCCCGAAACCGAGGCTTCTGATCCCGAGCTTGATGCGCTGCTCAGCGAGATCCTTGACAGCGGTGAGCGGATGCTGGGCGGCGTGACCGATCCGCTGGCCAGTCTGCTGGACTTCGGCCCCGAGGGCGATGGCGGCGAAAGCGGTCTGTTCGCGCCGGATCTGGCTCCGGTCGTGGAGGGTGCTTTGGACACCCTGTTCGGGCCGGCCACGGCCGAGGATGCCGGACAGGGTGGTGGCGGATTGCTGGGCGGGCTTCTGGGTGGTCTGGGACAGGCGCCCCAGGACGACGATCCGACATAAGTGTTGGACGCAGGGTGAGTTGCAGATTGCAAATTGGAAAACAATGGTGTTATCTGAAACTTGCGCGATGCGAACTTAACGAGTGTTTTGCATTGGTCGACCAGCGGTTGTTACAGCGCCTTGGTCTTGCTTGTCAGTCCAGTTTTGTTCCCTTCAATTCAGCTGGCGCTTCAGGAGTGTCCCGAGCATTCACGAGGTCACGACTTGGGCAGTATTGCCATGTTCCTATCGGATGTTTTTGCCTGTTCCGTTGCAA
This sequence comes from Szabonella alba, assembly GCF_016765775.1. Classification (GTDB taxonomy): domain Bacteria; phylum Pseudomonadota; class Alphaproteobacteria; order Rhodobacterales; family Rhodobacteraceae; genus Szabonella; species Szabonella alba. The sequence goes on from NZ_JAESVN010000025.1 coordinate 2,902, forward strand.
TGGGGAAGATTAATCTGAAAGTCCGTCCGGTCATTGCCGGATGTTTTCTGCTGTTCGCCCTTCCCGCCACCGCGCAGGTGCCTCTGCATCAGGCGGTGCTTGTGGCTTCGGAACGCGACCCAGGTATCACCGCCCTGCGCTTTGAGATCGACCGCCGCTCGGTCGATATTCAGGCGGTGCGCGACCAGAATTACCCGCAACTCAGCCTGTCTGCCGATACCGCGACGACCAGTTCCGACGGCCCCGGCGTCACGCTGACCGTGTCGCAGGTGCTTTATGACTGGGGGCGGGTGCGCAACATGGTTGCCAGCGCCTCGCAGGAGCGGGTGATCGCGGTTTCGGACCTGAAGCAGGGGATCGAAGAGATCACGTTGGATGTCTCGAACTATTATATCGACGTGACGGTGCTGGATCAGAAGATCGCACGAACGCGCGACTATCTGGCCTTCGCCCGCCGCATCGCCGATCATGCCGAGGCGCGCTGGCGTGCCGGGCGCGGTGATAATGGTGAGGTGGCACGCGCCCGTCTGGAAGTTTCGCGAACCGAACAGCGACTGGATCAGCTGAGCAGCGACCGGATGCTGGCCATGGCGCAGCTTGAATTCCTCATGGGGCGCAATCCGGGCCGGATCACGGCCCCGGTCAATCTGGATTTCATCGGGCGTTACAGCAACGGCGATGCGGTGACCTCGGCCATCCGTCTGTCGCCTTCCTACATTGCCGCGCAGGCAGGTTTTGCGCGGGCCGACGCGGAAATTGGTGTGGCGAAAGCTGCGCGCCTGCCGACCATCCGCCTGCAGGCACAGGTGCGCGGCGATCTGGACCGGGGGCGCACGCGATCCTCGGTCGGCCTGTCGACCGGGCTGGATCTGGGTGCGGGCGCGATTACCGGACGGCAGATCCAGTCGGCACGGCTACAGGCCGAGGCGGCGCGTTCCAATCTGGATGCGGTCAGCCGCAACATGCGCAACAGCGTGCGCAGCGCGCTGGAACAGATCAGGGTGCTGCGCGCCAGCGAAACTTCGCAGGCGCGGCAATTGTCACAGGCCCAGCAGGTTCTGGACAATTACGAAGCGCAATTTGTTGGCGGGCAGCGGGAACTGATCGACCTGCTGACCACGGGGCGTGATCTTTATGACGCCCAGATCGACCGGATCGACACCTATGATGAACGTGAACGGACCGAGTATCGCGCTGCATTCGAGTTGGGGGTGCTCGGCACGCTGATCCTCGCGGCATCCAGACAGGGCTGAGGACAATGAACATACCCCGGGATCAGAGTGCAGACAGACCGGCCCGGCCGGATCCACTGGTTGTCGGATTGGTCGAATTGTGTCGGATCCACGGGATTGCGGCATCGGCCGAGCGTCTGACTGACGGGCTGCCGCGTGATACGGGTGACAGGCTGCAGGTCAGCCATGCAGCACTGGCCCTGCGCCGCGCCAATATGAGTTGCCGCATCAGCACCGAACCGCTGCACGCGATCCCGTCGCACAGTCTGCCGGTCCTGCTGTTTCTCAAAAATGGCGGAACGGTGATCCTTGAGGCGATCCATGGTGGTGAGGCCAGTGTCATCCTGCCCGAAACCGGGGGCGGACGCGCGGTCTGGGGTATAGCGGATCTGGCCGGGCGGCATGAAGGACGGATTCTGGTCTCGAAACCGCTGGATATCGTGTCGCAGCGGCTGGACAAGTCGACTAGGCCGGAGCGGCACTGGATCATCGGGCCGGTGCTCGACAACTGGCCGGTTTACCGTGATGTCATCATCGCCTCATTCGTGGCCAATCTTCTGGCGGTGGTTTCGGCGCTTTTCGCGATGCAGGTCTATGACCGGGTCGTGCCCAATCAGGCCTTCGATACGCTGTGGATTCTTGCAAGCGGCGTCGGCATCGCGATTGTTCTGGAGATTCTGCTGCGGATCATGCGGGCCTCGCTGATCGACGTGTCGGGGCGTGATATCGACCTGAGGTTGTCTACACAGCTTTTCGACCGGGTGTCGAATATCCGCCTGGCTCATCAACCCAGATCGACCGGTGTTTTCGCCAATCAGGTCCGCGATTTTGCAACCGTGCGGGAATTCTTCACCTCAGGCACGGTCACAGCGCTTTGTGACATTCCCTTCGTACTGATCTTTGTCGGTGTGCTGACCTTCCTTGGCGGTCCAGTGCTGGGGCTTGTGGTGCTGAGCGCGGTTCTGCTGACGGTGCTGCCGGGGCTGGTCATGCAGCGTCGTCTGGGCCGCGCCTCACGCGAGAACACACGCGAGGCGGCGGCCCTGAACGGGCTTTTGCTGGAAACGGTGTCAAACCTTGAAACGGTCAAGGCCGCCCGGGCCGAGGGGCGTCTGCAGCGCGCCTACACCCAACTGACCGCGACCATGGCGACCACCGCCGTGCAGACCCGCAACATTACCAATGTCATCACCCAGATCGTGGCCGCGGTGCAGAAATTCGCCTATGCCGCCATCATCATCGTCGGTGTCTACCTTATCAGCTCGGGGGATCTGACGGTGGGCGGGCTGATCGCCTGCACGCTTCTGTCCAGCCGCACGCTGTCGCCGATGGGGCAGGTCGCGGGGCTTCTGGCGCGCTGGCAACATGTCCGCGCCGCGATGGAAGGGCTGGACGGGATCATGAATCTGCCCGTTGAGCGGCCCATGGACCGCGACTATGTGCGTGCACCAGCCATTGCCGGAGAATACCGGCTGGAAGATGTGGTCTTTCGCCATGAGGCGGATGCGGCTCCCTCGGTCATCATTCCGGCGCTGAAATTCGCGGTGGGAGAGAAGGTGGCGCTTCTGGGCGGCAATGGGGCAGGGAAATCGTCCTTGCTGCGCCTGCTGGCGGGGCTGACCGATCCACAGGCCGGGGCGGTTCTGGTCGATGATCTGGCGCTTGCCCAGATCGACCCGATCGATCGGCGTCGCCAGATCGGCTATCTGCCGCAAAGCGTGGCGCTGTTCCAGGGCACCTTGCGTGACAACCTTTTGCTGGATCACGGACTGCACAGCGATGATGAATTGCTGGAGGCTCTGGATGCCGTGGGGCTGGGCACCTATGTCCGCCGTCATGCGCGCGGGCTGGACCTGCAGATCCACAGCAACGCCAATGTCTCGGGTGGGCAGAAACAGGCCATCGGTCTGGCCCGCGTGATCCTTCAGGATCCGCGCATCGTGCTGCTGGATGAACCGACTGCCGCCTTCGACCATATCACCGAGGAAAAGGTGATTGCCTTCCTGCGGACATGGCTTGAAGGCCGGACCGCCATCATCTCGACCCATAAGCGCGAGCTGCTGGGCCTGACGCGGCGCGCCATCGTCATGAAGGATGGCCGCATCGCCCGCGACGGCGACCTGCTGCAGATCCTCAATGCGGCGCGGTCCAACAAGGTACAGCAGTCTTCGGTCCAGATCGTGACATGAACCGCTCCGATGCCTTCGGCAGCAGCCATATCGACGGCTCATACCGTCGTGAGGTGATGAGCCGTGCGCGCTGGATCATCCGCGTCACTTTCCTTGCAGTGGCCATCGCGGTGATCTGGGCGGCCTTCGCGCAGATCGACAAGATCACACGGGGGGACGGACGGGTGATCCCTTTGCGCCGGATGCAGACGATACAAAGCCTTGAGGGCGGGATCCTGTCGGAACTGCATGTGAAAGAGGGCGATATCGTCACGCAGGGCCAGATCATCGCAACACTGGATCCGACCCGGACACGCGCGGCCTTCATGGCCACACAGTCCGAGATCGACGCGCTGATGGCCGAAGTCACCCGGCTGGAGGCCGAGGTTCTGGAAAAGCCGGAACTGGATTTCGGCGCAGATCCGACCGACACGCAGCGCACCGAATTGCGTCTGTTCACGGCGCGGCGCACGCGGCTGCAATCCTCGCTTGTGGCGCTGGATGCGGAACGCGCCGCGCTTCAGGAACAGCTTGATATCACCAGTCCGCTGGCCGCCAGCGGATCGGTCAGCCGCATGGACATGCTGCGCCTGCGTCAAAGCCTTGCCGAGATCGACGGCCGGATCAATGAGGCGCGCAACGGATATGTCCAGGACGCCTATCGCGATCTGGCCGAACGGCGCGCGCGGATGCTGTCCCTGCAGCAGGAGGTACTGCGCAAGGAGGATGAATTCCTGCGCACCGTTGTGCGGTCCCCGGTCGAAGGACGAATCAACAATATCGCAATCACCACCCTTGGTGGCGTCGTCCGCCCCGGCGAGGCGATCATGGAGATCACGCCCATCGACGACCAGTTGCTGATCGAAACCAAGGTACTGCCGCGCGATGTCGCCTTCATCGCGCCCGACATGCCGGCCAGCGTGAAGATCACCGCCTATGATTTCGCCGTTTATGGCGATCTGCGCGGCACGGTCACGCAGATCTCGGAAGACACGGTCGAAGAGGATACCCCGACCGGCAAGCAGGATTTCTACCGGGTCATGGTGCAGACCGAACGCAGCTATCTTGAACGCTTCGGGGAACAGTTCCCGATCCGGCCGGGCATGGTCGCGCAGGTCGATATTGAAAGCGGCAAGCAGTCGATCCTGAGCTATCTGACCCGCCCCCTGCTGCGCGCCCGGCTGCGCTGATCCCACCGCCAGAAATGAGACTGACCGATATGACCCGGCTTTTCACGCTTTTCCGCCTTGCCCTGCCGTTCACCCTAATGTCCGGGCTGCCTTTGCTGGCGCAGACAGAGGTGGGCCGGGTCTATGACCGGGTCGAGGTGCGGGGAGCCGAGTTCATTCCCGAAGAGGATATCCGGCTGACCTGCGGCGCGTTGGAGGGCATCGCGCTGGATGGGCTGCAACTGCGTTCGGTCGAGGAATGCCTGATGATGACCGGCGTTTTTGAAGAGGTCCGTGTCTCAGGGCAGGGCGATGTGCTGATCATCGATGTGACCGAGGTCGAAAGCCGCCCGGGGCGCATTGATGCCGGGGTGGCATGGGTCAATGATTACGGGCTGGCCGGCACGCTGGCCTATGAACAGTTCAACTTGATCCCCGACACCTTTCTGGGGATCCGCAGCAGCTATGCGCAGGATCATCGCAGTTATGCGCTGAACCTGTATCGCAAGGAAGCGTTTGGCCCGGACCTGCATTTCGGGCTTGAACTGGAGGGCGAACGCACAAGGCATGATGACCGGTCCTTCGCGACCCGCAGCGATCTGGCCGAGATCTATCTGGGCTGGACCCCGCTTGAAGACACGCGGCTGGAATTCGGGCTGGGCTATCGCGATCACCGGATGTTTGATCTTGATCCGGGTGCCAGTGCGCTGCTGCAGGCCGAACGGGGGCGGGTCGGAGCACCTTTCCTGCATCTCGCGCTGGTCTGGGGACAGGGCTCGGATGAGGATCCGCGCAGTCACTCGCTGCGGCTGGATCAGTATTTCTGGAATCTTGGCACCGGATCACAGGTTGCAGAAACCCGGCTTGAGGCGAATTCGCGCTTTGCACTGGGGGAACGGTCGACCTTACTATTGGGGGTCAGAGCTGGAATCGTCGCGGGCCGCAAGGGCCATGACACCACTGTGCTTGACCGCGCCTTTCTGGGTGGGGAAACCTTTCGCGGCTTTGCTCCGCGCGGGCTGGGGCCGGCGGATGCGGGCGATCGGCTGGGCGGCAATCGCTATGTCGTAGGATCGGTTGAATATCAGCGCGTGCTGGGGTCGGTGTCCGACAATGCCATCCGGGGCGGCATCTTCATGGATGTCGGATCGCTCTGGTCGCTGGACAATACGCTGGGCGGGGTTATCGACGACAAGGCGCGGCTGCGCGGCAGCATCGGGGTCTCGATGACATTCGGTGTGGGGGAATTGCCAGTCTCGCTGTATCTGGCAACGCCGCTGAAACGGCAAAACGGGGACCGTCGACAGGTTTTCGGCCTGACCGCCGCCGCCCGGTTCTGACACGCGGCCGCCCTGTGCGCCCCCGGATCAGCCTGCCACCCGACGCCGGTCGCGGGTGTTCATCGCCTGCCGGAACAGCGCCATGTAGCGCGGGGCAACGGCCTGCAGCGTCTGCCCCTG
>NZ_JAESVN010000026.1:0-2500 GCF_016765775.1 Szabonella alba
TGGTTGCGGGGGCAGGATTTGAACCTGCGGCCTTCAGGTTATGAGCCTGACGAGCTACCGGGCTGCTCCACCCCGCGACTTGGCGCTTTGTTTTGCGCGGATTTGATATCGTTCGGAGATCTGGCTTCTTTCTAGGTTTGGCGGTGACCTACTCTCCCACGTCTTAAGACGCAGTACCATTGGCGCTGCGGCACTTATCGGCCGAGTTCGGGAAGGGATCGGGAGTTTTGCTCGCGCTATGACCACCAAACCGAGGAAGAAGCCAACATCAGGGCCGTTTTGGCCTTGTTTCCAGTGTCTGTGGTGCTTTTGACTTGTCCGCAGGGGCTGATGTTTTCAGCCTTGCTGTTACTGGATCAAATCAAGCCTATCGAGCAATTAGTACCAGTCAGCTGAACGCGTTGCCGCGCTTACACCTCTGGCCTATCGACGTGGTGGTCTACCACGGCTCTCAAGGGAGATCTTGTTTTGAAGGGGGCTTCACGCTTAGATGCCTTCAGCGTTTATCCTGTCCGAACATAGCTACCCAGCACTGCCGTTGGCACGACAACTGGTCCACCAGTGGTTCGTTCACCCCGGTCCTCTCGTACTAGGGGCAACTCTTCTCAAATCTCCTACACCCACGGCAGATAGGGACCGAACTGTCTCACGACGTTCTAAACCCAGCTCACGTACCTCTTTAAATGGCGAACAGCCATACCCTTGGGACCTGCTCCAGCCCCAGGATGAGATGAGCCGACATCGAGGTGCCAAACGATGCCGTCGATATGGACTCTTGGGCATCATCAGCCTGTTATCCCCAGAGTACCTTTTATCCGTTGAGCGATGGCCCTTCCACTCGGGACCACCGGATCACTATGGCCGACTTTCGTCTCTGCTCGACTTGTCAGTCTTGCAGTCAGGCTGGCTTCTGCCATTGCACTCAACGACCGATTTCCGACCGGTCTGAGCCAACCTTCGCGCGCCTCCGTTACTGTTTGGGAGGCGACCGCCCCAGTCAAACTACCCACCACGCAGGGTCCCGGACCCGGATAACGGGCCGCGGTTAGACATCAAGAGTAAGAAGGGTGGTATCTCAAGGTTGGCTCCACGAGAACTGGCGTCCCCGTTTCGATGCCTACCACCTATCCTGCACATCTCAATCCTGATGCCAGTGCGAAGCTATAGTAAAGGTTCATGGGGTCTTTCCGTCTAACCGCGGGAAGTGTGCATCTTGACACACAGTTCAATTTCGCTGAGTCCACATCAGAGACAGCGGGGAGATCGTTACGCCATTCGTGCAGGTCGGAACTTACCCGACAAGGAATTTCGCTACCTTAGGACCGTTATAGTTACGGCCGCCGTTTACCGGGGCTTCAATTCAAGGCTTGCACCTCTCCTTTTAACCTTCCGGCACCGGGCAGGCGTCAGACTGTATACGTCGTCTTGCGACTTCGCACAGCCCTGTGTTTTAAGTAAACAGTCGCCACCCCCTGGTTTGTGCCCCCCGCCCATACTTGCGTACAGACGGGGCTCCCTTCTCGCGAACTTACGGGAGCATTTTGCCGAGTTCCTTTGATGTGGTTCTCTCAAGCGCCTTGGTATTCTCTACCAGTCCACCTGTGTCGGTTTAGGGTACGGTCTCATGGAGGGCTATTTCCAGGAACCTCTAAGCGGCCCACCCAATCCGATAAGGGTGAACAACCGTCGAGATCCGTCACATCCTCCTGGCCCAGGAATATTAACCTGGTTCCCATCGACTACGCCTTTCGGCCTCGCCTTAGGGGCCGGCTTACCCTGCTCAGATTAGCTTTAAGCAGGAACCCTTGGACTTTCGGCGAGAGGGTCTCTCACCCTCTTTGTCGCTACTCATGTCAACATTCTCGCTTCTGATCTCTCCACCGGTTGCCTTACGGCCCGGCTTCACAGAAAGCTCCTTGTGTCCATGCCTCCCTTGCGGAAGGACAAGACACATGGAGCTATATCACAGAACGCTCCGCTACCACGCATATCGCTATGCATCCTGAGCTTCGGCTCGTGGCTTGAGCCCCGTTACATCTTCGCCGCAGGACAGCTTATCTAGACCAGTGAGCTGTTACGCTATCTTTAAAGGATGGCTGCTTCTAAGCCAACCTCCTGGTTGTTTTGGCCGTCCCACATGCTTTCCCACTTAGCCACGAATTAGGGGCCTTAGCTGCAGGTCAGGGTTGTTTCCCTCTTCACGACGGACGTTAGCACCCGCCGTGTGTCTCCCGGATAGTACTCATGGGTATTCGGAGTTTACTTAGACTCAGTAAGGCTGTGGGCCCCCATCATCCATGTAGTGCTCTACCCCCCATGGTATTCGTCCGAGGCGCTACCTAAATAGCTTTCGCGGAGAACCAGCTATCTCCAGGTTTGATTGGCCTTTCACCCCTAGCCACACGTCATCCAGACCCTTTTCAACGGGTGTTGGTTCGGACCTCCAGTTGGTGTTACCCAACCTTCATCCTGCACATGGCTAGATCACCTGGTTTCGGGT
>NZ_JAESVN010000027.1 GCF_016765775.1 Szabonella alba
CGCACAAAAAGGCCTTACACATGTTCGCAGCCGGTCACTGCCCATGGGAATCAGAAAACACTTGCGCAAGCGGGGGTATCCACACATGCCTGACCATCAAGCTCCTGTTCAAGGTGCCGCTGCGGCAAACGACCGGGGTGGTGGCCAGCCTGTTGAAGATGGCCGGTTTGGAATGGGCGGTGCCTGATTACACGACGCTGTGCCGACGGCAAAAGACGCTGGCCGTCCAGATCCCGTATCGGCGCGCCGATGGCCCCCTGAATCTGCTGGTGGACAGCACCGGGATCAAGTTCCTCGGTGATGGCGAATGGCAGGCCAGAAAGCACGGTGTTCAGGGCCGACGCCAATGGCGCAAGGTCCATCTGGCGTTGGACACCGCCACGTCCGACATCCGGGCGGTGGAGTTCACCTCTAGCGGTGACGGCGACAGTCCTGTCTTGCCAGACCTGCTGGACCAGATCCCCGAGGGCGAAGAAATCGGCACGGTAACCGCCGACGGCGCCTATGACACCCGCCGCTGCCACACCGCCATCATCGAACGCCAGGCCACCGCGATCATCCCGATCCGCAGGAACGGTCGGCCCTGGAAAGAGAACTGCCCAGCTGCAATCGCCCGAAACGAAACCCTGCGCGCCACCCGGCACTACGGCAGGGCGTTCTGGAAGCGCTGGACAGGATACCATGTCCGAAGCCGGATCGAGGCGAAGATGCGATGCCTCAAGGCCTTCGGCGAACGCATCGCCGCGAGAGACCCCGACCGCCAGACCGCCGAAATCCACATCCGCGTCGCACTCATGAACCGCTTCAACGCCCTCGGCACTGCCGAGATCGTCCGCGTGGCCTGAAGCCGATGGGGAAAGGCAAGTCACGCCTCTAGCCGCCTTTCTGCAACAACGCCCATCCGAATTCAAACATCGCCATCGACAAACCATGAGCTCGATCCAAACCGCTCGACCCTGAGCGGGAAAGTCCTCGATCCGCCGGTGCCTCCAACCATGTCGTTGCCTTGAGGGCGTCCCGCAATCAGGGCAGACACCATTCGGAGCCAGCCTGCCAGACACGACCCACGCACCCGTCTCAGTCTGGCGGACCTCAGCAACCTCAACGCTGGCAGTTGGAGCCCAATGCTTCTTCGATACCACGACCTGATCCCTTCAATCTGTGAAGCTCGGTCAGACCGTGACACACAAACTGAGGATGACCCGAATTAAGGGGATCAGCCGGCCCTTCGTGCGGCGTCTGGGTCAGACGAGCCGCCTCGGGGAACCAGCGAGCGCACCAGATCTGTCATCTCCAGTATGCCGACCTGTTGGCCGCCCTTCATCACACGGTAGCGGTTTGTCGTATCGCCGCCAGACCTTTCTATCAGTGATTCCAGATTGGCATCATGGTCAACTTCGCCGCTGATTTCGCCCATCGCCTCAGTCGTTTGGCGCATGACCGACCGAACACGCAAGACGCGGGCGCGGTTGATGTCGCTGACGAAGGCCTCGATGTAGGGATCCGCCGGGTTCAGCAGGATATGTTGCGGCTCCCCTTGCTGGACGACAAAGCCATCCTTGAGGATTACAAGATGGTCGGCCAGCTTAAGGGATTCATCAAGATCGTGGGTAATGAACACCACCGTCTTGGCCAGTTCCGCCTGCAGTTCGATCAGGAGGTTCTGCATGTCGGTCCGGATCAGTGGGTCCAGCGCCGAGAATGCCTCGTCCATCAACATGATGTCGGAATTGCTGGTCAGGGCGCGTGCGATGCCAACGCGCTGCTGCATTCCGCCGGACAACTGATGGGGATATTGGTCATCTTGCCCTTCCAGTCCGACCCGGGCCAGCCATTTGCGCGCGTCTTTCTGGTACTTTCCCTTGCCCATGCCCTCAATCGACGGCGCAAGGCCGGCGTTCTCCAGAACGGTGCGATGGGGAAAAAGGGCGAATTTCTGGAACACCATCGACATGTGATGCTGGCGCAGGTCGCGCAGCTGCTTGTCGTTGTAGGAAAGGATGTCGTCGCCATTCACCAGCACCTCTCCGGCGCTTGGGTCAATCAGGCGGTTCAGATGGCGGATCAGGGTCGATTTTCCCGACCCTGACAGCCCCATGATCACCGTTGTCTTGCCCGCCGGCATGTCGACATTGATGTTATTAAGGCCCAGCACATGGTTGTGTTCCGCCAGCAATTCGGTCTTGCCCATGCCGTTGCGGACATAGGCAAGCGCCATCTGCGGCTTGTCGCCAAATATCTTGTAAAGGTTGCGGATCTTGATCTTGATTTCGTCAGACATGGCGCTTCCCTTATTTCTGGCTGGCGTTGATGCGGGCCAGTGCAGCCTTGGTCACCCGGTCGAGGATGATCGCAAGAAGCACGATTCCCAGACCCGACAGCAATCCGACGCCCAGTTCGAGACTGCGGATACCGCGCAGCACCAGCACACCAAGACCCGGTGCCGAGACGAGGCTGGCAATGACGACCATGGCAAGGCTCATCATGATCGTCTGGTTCACACCGGCCATAATGTTGGGCAGTGCCAGAGGGATCTGCACCCCGAACAACTTCTGCCGCTTGGTCATTCCGAAGGCATCCGCCGCCTCGATCACGTCACGATCGACAAGGCGGATGCCAAGATCGGTCAGACGAATTACAGGCACGATGGCGTAAAGGATGATCGCGATGCCATAAAGCTTCGGTTCAGTCACCGAAAACAAGAAGATCAGCGGAATCAGGTAAACAAAGGGTGGCAGCGTCTGCAACATGTCCAGGATCGGAATCATCATCCGCTGCACCCGGTCGCTGCGCGACATGGCGATGCCGATGGGCACTCCGAACAACACGCAGATGAACGCACAGACAAATATGATCGCCAGTGTCTGCATCGTGTAGTCATAGTAATCGACAAAGGCGAGAAACCCGAAACACACCGCAACCAGAGCGACCAGTTTCATCGACCGGCCCACCGCGTAGGCGATCAGCATCAGCAGCGGGATCATTATCCACCACGGCAACGCCTGCATCACCCACAGCATCTCGTTCAACGCCCAACTGAGCGGCTGGGTCAACGGATCGACCACGATCTTCAGGCTATCCTTGATATCAAGGAATCCGCGCTCTAGTCCGCTGGTCAGATCGCGTGATTGCGGAATGGCGTTGCAGGCGTCGTGCAGATTGTCGAGCGACGGAAATGGAGTGTCCCAAGCGGAAACTTCGACCTTCTGCCCGGACGTTTCGCCCAGAAGGTCGGCCATTGACATGGGGCCGCCGCTTTTTTCGCCATCACCGCACCAGTCGCGCAGTCCCAACCCGTCGAAAATGAAATCATATGTCGCCATTTCGTCCCTCTTTCGGGGCGATTTGTGGCCCCTTTGTCATTCCATCCAGCACTTGAAAGGCTGGGAACCGGCACGGCTTCTGAACTTCTTACTGCGGCCGTTCGGAAAAACGCGCGCGCATCGTCGCTCCGTCAGCCAGTCCAGGTTTTCTTGTCGCCCTGAAGGAAATGCACTGTCGCTTCCGCGGTCGAGGAATTACCTTTGCCCTGCCAGGTCAGAAGCGCGCGCATCTGGTCGGTCTGAAAGCTGACCTTGCGGGTGAGTTTACCTTGGGTCCTATTCAGTTCCGGGTGGTTCTCGGCAGAATATGCCGGACTCCACCACGCCTCGACTTTGCCGGGTTCAAGTGCCTTGACCACATTCTCCATCACGCCGTCCGCCTTCGGCTTGCCACAGGCGTCACCGGCTGAACTGACCCAGAGTTCAGTCACGATTTCAAGTTCGTTGTTCATGGACAGCAACGTAAGTGCTGGACTCGTGTCATAAGGCATGCGGGTTGCGGTGCAGCCATATCCCTGGTCCATCAGAAAAGCAGTGATTTCAGTCGCATTGATCGCCGAGGCGAATGTCATCTCGGTGATTGATACCTCGCAGCAATCGGCATGAGAGGTGTTGGGAAGCGCTGCACCGAAAAATGCGGCCATTGCTGTCTTTTTCATGCCATGTCGCATTTTGTTGATTTTTGTCATAGTTCGAAACGGGAGGGGCCGGTGCGGCCCCTCCCGCCGCAATGTTACTTCAACAGCGCCGCCAGGTTTTCGCGCGCGTCATCGTTAATCCATTCGCTCCAGATTTCCTTGTTATTCTGGAGGAAGTAGACGGCCGCTTCTTCGCTGCTGGCATTGTTTTCATCCATCCAGGCCAGAAGGCCGCTCATCTGGTCGGTCTTGAAGGTGACCTTGGACATCATCTCGGAAATATCGGGGTGACTTTCCTGGAAGTTCTTGGTCACGACGGTCAGGATCGGCGCTGTCGCGAATTCGGTCACGGCCGCGTCGGGAGAATTGGCATTCTGGTTGGCCAGTTGCGCCGCTTCGACCTCTTCACCCAGGCTGACCTTGGTCATGTCAAACTTGCCAAGCGGGGTGGTCGGGCCCCAATAGTAGCCAAACCATGGTTCTTCATTTTCGACAGCCGATGCCATCGACGTGGCGAGCGTTTCACCGGACCCGTGGTTGAATACCTCGATCCCTGAGCCTTCCAGATCCATCGCGCGGATCAGGTTGTCGTTCACGATCCGGCAGCCCCAGCCATCAGGGCAGTTATTGAACATGCCGCCGACCAGTTCGGGGTTTTCCATCACACCTTCGATCGTCATCAATTCGGGGTGCGCTTCGGCCAGGTAGGTCGGAATCCACCACCCCTCGACACCGCCCGGATCAAGAACGCTTGCCAATTCGACGATCCGACCGTCGGCCTTGATCTTCTTGTAGGCGTCTCCGGCCGAGTTCGGCCACAGTTCCGGAACGATGTCGGGTTCGTTGTTTTCCGACAACGACGTGACAGCGGGCGTAGTGTCGGACGGAACGATCGTGACATCGCATCCATAACCTTGCTCAAGCAAGAAGTTAGATACTGCGACCACAACCCCGGCCGAGGCCCAATTCATTTCGGCGATCGTGACTTCACCGCAATCTTCTTGTGCCATGACGGCACCGGGGGCGATGACAGCGGCAAGGGCAGCACTAAGAATATAACGTTTCATATCGGAAACTCCTTTGGTTAGTTCAGTTTGGCGAGCAGGAGACCATCGAGGGTCACCGGAAGATCATCATCACGGCGAAAATCATCAGATCACTCTTTGCATGATGCACGGGACCCGGATCTTGTTGATCTGCCAATAAGTGGATGATCGAACCCTTCGGTTATTACGGGGGCAGAAACCTGATACAGCAACATAGCATTATAGACAACCGTGACAGCCATACGGCTTGAATCTGCCATTGGTTTGCGCATCGCCATACCAACCAGCGTCCGTATCATTCTCGAGGCGATGGGGTAATCCTCCCCGTTTTAACGGGGCCCAGAAGTAGACTTCAGGCAGCCATCTTCAGTTTCTGGGCGGGTGTGATGCCGCCGATGCCCATGTTGGGGCGCTCATTGTTGTAAGTCCATAGCCA
>NZ_JAESVN010000028.1 GCF_016765775.1 Szabonella alba
CAGTGCCATCCGTCGGATCGGTGCCATCGGTCGGATCAGTGCCATCCGTCGGATCGGTGCCATCCGTCGGATCCGTGCCGTCGGTCGGATCGGTGCCATCCGTCGGATCAGTGCCATCCGTCGGATCAGTGCCATCCGTCGGATCCGTGCCGTCGGTCGGATCGGTGCCATCCGTCGGATCGGTGCCATCGGTCGGATCAGTGCCATCCGTCGGATCAGTGCCATCCGTCGGATCGGTGCCATCGGTCGGATCGGTGCCGTCCGTCGGATCCGTGCCGTCGGTCGGATCAGTGCCATCGGTCGGATCAGTGCCATCCGTCGGATCGGTGCCATCCGTCGGGTCCGTTCCATCGGTCGGATCGGTGCCGTCTGTCGGATCGGTGCCATCCGTCGGATCGGTGCCATCTGTTGGATCAGTGCCATCTGTTGGATCAGTGCCATCCGTCGGATCCGTTCCGTCCGTCGGATCAGTGCCATCCGTCGGGTCCGTGCCGTCGGTCGGATCGGTGCCGTCAGTCGGATCAGTCCCATCGGTCGGGTCAGTGCTTCCGCCACCGCCGCTTGAGGCAAGCAGGCCCGCACCAAGGCCTGCAACGCCAAGCGCGACCAGTTCCTCATTCACCGCAACGGCGGCCGCCCCTGTCTCGGCGCCTTCCTGTGGGACCGGATTGATGACCGTGCCATCCGCCAACACCAGCAGATGCCCTTTGCCATTCGCGGCCAGAGTGTAAAAATCCTGGATGCGGATCGCCTCGCCGGTGTTCAGGTCGAGGACAAGGTCATTGCCCGATTTTACATACTGCCGAATATCACCGCGCGTTACCTGCACCGCGATATTGTTGATCGTGCCGGCTTGAAGAATGTTCTGTGCCATTGATTGCTCCAGTCTGGGCCCCTGGGGGATGTTGGAAAGAATGGGGCCACAATGCACCACATCCATTAGTATGTAAATTGCCTACATACTAAAGTTGTGTCAACCTCATGTTGACCGGGATAGCAAAAAGCGGCTTGGTAGAGGCGGGAAGACTGGTCCGCGCAAGAGGCGGGGCAGGATGCCGGACTTATGAGAAGCGGCAACCCGGCGCTTTCGGCGCGGGATGTGGAAAACCCAGGCGAGCTGGGAACGGCTGTGAGATTGTAACGGTATTGCATGAACATAGATCAAACCCGTGCCAGAGGCAGAACGCTTCTGGACGCCAAAGAGAAGGGCCGAGGGTGCCAGAGAACCCCGATCCACCTGAAAGGGCCCGGCATGCCCTCTCCCCCCTGACCGAGGGGATGCGCCGCGATCCGGCCGATTCCGTGCGCCCGATCCTGCAGGCGCTGGCGCGGGTCATCGTCAGCGACCGGCGCGCGGTGGCGCTGGCCAGCCAGAAGGCCGAGATCCTGCTGGCCAATCCCCCGGCCCGGCGACTGGGCATCGCGCAGGACACGCTGACGGCGCGTTTCGACTGGCCCGCACTGTGCATCCGGGCGCGTCGGGCAGGCAGCCTCACCATCGACTGGCAGGAAAGCGGACACAGCTTCGACGGTGAACTTGTGCATGTCCCGCTTGGCCCGGCAGACGGGTTTCTTCTGCGCCTTTCGGAAAGTGATCAGGAATCGACATGGCTGCGCAACCGCGCCCGGGCGGCGACGCTGCTGCGGGTGGCGCATGACCTTCGCACGCCGATCCAGTCGCTTCTCGCGGCGGCCGAGGCTCTGGCGCCGCGCGCGCCTGCCTCAGGGGGATCTCAGCCGGCTGGGGAAATCGCCGGAGAGACCGACAGCGCCAAGGCCGGGATCCGCCGCGCGGCCGAACTTGCGCTGGATCATATCAGCAATGTTCTGGCGGTGATCCGGGGGGAACAGAACCGCAAGGGCGGCCAGCCCGATGAGGATTTCCGCATCGTTGAGGAGGTGGCCAGCCTGATCGCGCTGGTTCGTCCCATCGCCGAGGCCCGGGCAACCGAATTGCATCTGACCATTGAGGCGCCCCGGGACCTCACGCTGCATGGGCCGGTGCGTTTCATCCGCGCGCTGTGTCAGAACCTGATAGACAATTCGGTGAACCATGGCGGCGGGCGGGTCGAGTTGCGACTGTCCTGCAGCCCGCTGGCCGCCCCCCTGCCCGTGACCGATCCGATTACGGACCCCGCGACCGGACCTGCAACCGGGCCCGACGCGGAAATATGGCGCGTCCGGCTGGATCTGCTGGATGAGGGTGGCGGCCTGCCTGCGGCGCAGCGGGCAAGACTGTCAGAGGCACTTGGCCTGCCGATGGACGATCCGGGACCACAGATCTCGTCACAGGACGGGCGGCCCTCGGCAGGGCTGAATGTGCTGGCCCATGCCCTGCGCCAGCTGGGCGGCCATATCACAATCAAGGATCGGGGCCGCGATGGCGGACCGGTGACGCCCGGTGGGGACAGCCGGGTGATCGGCACGATCTTCACCGTGATCTTCAGCCTTCCGGGCAGTCTTCGGGCCAGTCCTCCCGCCGAACCCTCCGGCCTGACTGCGTCCCGCCCGGCCGATCCGGCACGGACACCGCTGGCCGGGCGGAGAATTCTGCTGGTCGAGGACAGCCCCTCCAGCCGCGACTGGCTGACCCATGTGCTGCAGGCCGCAGGAGCCGAAGCCCATCCGGTGGGCAGCGGCCCCGAGGCGCTTGCCTTCCTGTCGCGCAGCGACAACGCGGCAGAGGTGGATCTGGTTCTGACGGATGTCACCCTGCCCCGCATGACGGGGATTGAACTTGCCGCAAGGCTGCGCGCCGGAGATCCGGCAGCGGCGACCCCATGGCGGGGCAAGGTGGTGGGACTGACCGCCCATGCCGATGAACGGGTCCGCGCGGCCTGCCTTCGGGCGGGCATGGTCCGTGTTCTTGAAAAGCCGATCCAGCCTGCCACGCTCAGTCATGCACTGGCCGAAGTGCTGAACGAAGAGGCCGAGGGGGCCCCTCCTCCCGGCCCGGCCAGCCCGCCACGCCCGATCCCACTGGAGGCGCCGCTGAACCCTGCCGTCACCGCAGATCTGATCGCGCAGATCGGTCTCGATAGCACTCGCAACTTCATGCGGCGCGCCCTGTCCGAGGCAGGATCCGTGCTGGATGACCTGTTGGCCGAGGGGGTGGGGCCGGATACCGGGCGCAGGCTGCATGCAGCGACCGGGGCCTGCGGCCTGACCGGGCTGCAGATGGTGGAAAAGTACCTGCGCGAGATCGAACAGCGGGTGAACCGCAACCGGACCGTCCCTGCCGCCCTGACTGACGCGCTGTCCGCAGCGCTGAAGCAGACCGCCGTGCAGATCGCAGAGATTGCCGCATGATCGGTCTCCCTATCGTTTTGTTCCGCTATGTCGTATTTGCCGAAGGCACGACCGGCAGGGAGCCCTTCCGCGCGACCCATTCCGCGCCCACTGCCTGTCAGGTGCGCGTATCAATTGACGGAATTGCCGAAGGTCAGACCAATGAACAATGAACAAGGTGACACGATCAGGCTTCTGATTGCTGACGACCATGCGATGATCCTTGAAATGCTTCAGATTTATCTGAACGGGGTTTCGGATATCAAGGTCGCGACGGTGCCGGACCTGCCCAGTGCGGTGCAGGAGATCGACGCGAACGGCCCCTATGACCTTGTTCTTGTCGATCTGGACATGCCGGGAATGGACGGTCTGACCGGTCTGGCCAAGGCGCTGCAGCATAATGGCGGCAGGCCGGTCGGCATCCTGACCAGCAGCCCCAGCGCCCGCGTGGTGGAAGAGGTCATGTCGCTGGGCGGGGCAGGGATCGTGCTGAAGACCGCATCGCTGAAGAATCTGGCGAATGAGATCCGTTTCATGGCGGGGGGCGGGCGCTATCTGCCCATCGAACTGGTCGAGAAACGGCAGGTCGCCACCGAAGAGCCCGGCATGGGCCTGTCCAGGCGCGAATTCGGCGTGCTGGAACTTTTGGCCGAAGGGATGCCGAACCGGGAAATCGGC
>NZ_JAESVN010000029.1 GCF_016765775.1 Szabonella alba
CTCGGCCTGACGAAGCACAGCCATGATCTGCGGCTCGGTGAAACGGCTCTTTCTCATTCGAATCTCCTCAGCTCACGCTACGAGAAAATTCTACTTATGCAGCCCCTTAACCATGGGGAGGATTACCCTTAGACTTTCGTTTCTCACAGACTCTCACTTTCTTTCCCGGGTTACATACCCTGCCACGAAGTTCACCGCCCCTTGGCCCAGCGCGAGCCCACCGGCGACAAGGGACGCCCCGACCTCCCCTCCGCAGGCTTCCGACAACCCCGGCAGCCAGGGCGCGATGATCGCGGCCACGATCGGACCGAGCAGGCTCGTCCAGCCGACTGCGGCCATCTTGCGGGTGGGAAGAAGGGTGGGCTGATTGATCAGGTTCATGTTGGTCACTCCTTTGATGGGTTTCAGGCCCGGTTCATCCAGTTGCGCGCGACGAAGCCCGGGCAGGCTTTGGCGGCGTGTTCGTTGTGTCCGGTGATGCGGGTGATGGCGGTCTCGGCGCGGATGGCGTCGATCAGGCCCCGAAGGGCGCGATCTTGGGCTGTGGTGAAGTTCCGCTCGAAGGGATCGGTGGCGGATGATCCCGCCCCGCCGATCAGGCAAATGTGGATGACACCGCGATTGTGACCCTCGACCCCCGCGCCGATCTCGGTCTCTGCGCGGCCGGGCAGGATCGCACCATCGCGATCGATCAGATGGTGGTAGCCGATCTTGCGCCAGCCGCGTTCTTCGCGGTGCCAACGGTCGATCTCCTTGCGCTTGGCGGTGAGGGGCTGGCCCCGCATCCAGTCCGGGTGGGTGGCGGCGCAGTGGATCACGATTTCGTCCACGGGGTAGCGGGCGATGCCTTGGAAGATCATCGGCCCGGCTGGTACCGGCACCGCAGGCTTCAGGTTGCGGATCGCGCCGCCCTCGGCAGAAACGGCCTTCAAGGCGGCATCGGTGCGCGGGCCGAAGAGGCCATCGATCGCGCCGGTGTAATAGCCGAGGCGCGCCAGCGCCATTTGCAGCGCTTTCAGGGCATCGATCTGTTCGGTCATGGGTGTGGTCCTTTCGGGCAAAGAAAAACCCCGCCGGAAGGGCGGGGCGCGAGGCGGTCTGGGCGCGGTTCAACCGGCAGTGGGTGGGTCCGGCGGCGGGTTTTGCGCCTCCCTTGCAGCGGCCAGTTCGGCGGCGAGAAGGGCGCAGCGTTCGGAGAGGATCGCGATCTGCTGGCGCAGCTCGGCGACATAGGCGGATGAGGCGGCGGGCGACATCAGGGCTCCTTTCAGGATCAGAAGTCAGTCTCGAGGTAGAGGCCGGTGGATTCAAAGGCGACCGCCGCGGTGGTGGCGCCGTTGTTCAGGAAAAGGCGGGGGGCGAGAAACGTTGCGGCCTGGGGCAGGTCGGTCGTCACCTCTTGTTCGAAGACGGCGCCGGTCAGCTCGTTCACAGCACGCAGCCAGATCGACGTGCCAGCCGCCGGGCACCAGATTGTGAGGGTGAGCAACCCTGCCGTAGCAACCGGGAACCCGGCACCGAGATCGACGAGAGTCGGCGCGCCGGTGGCGTCATTGCTGACGAGCTGCCAGTTCGTGTGCGTGCCGCGCTGGAACCCGAGGCCGATGGCTTCCACAAGCGTGGAAAGCGTCGTCGTGACCGCCAAGGCCGCGACCGAGGACAACAGCCCGAAGAAACCCATTCCGGTTGCTTGCAAGATGGTCAGGCTGATCCGGGCGACGAGGGTGAAGCCACCAAGGCCTGCGGCATTGCCCCGCCAACAGGCGGTCACGGCCGAGCGCTGGTCGCAGACGGAGTCCACCACGGCGGCCGAGGTCACGCGCCAGCGCCGGGAACTGGCGAGAAGCGATCCCGCCGCCAGGGCCGGGTGGCTGACGGTGCCGACGCTGGTCAATGCGATGCCTTGGGCGGCGATCGTCGTGGCCGAAACCGGCGCCCAGGCCCCGATCCGGTTCAGACCCATATGCGGTTGCAAGGGGAAGTCGCGGCCAGATGGGCGCACGACCTCTAGCCAGGGCGCACCCGCGCGTTGGCGGCCGTACAGTGCAAGCTTGCCTGCCGGGGGCGATGCGGGCACGGCGGAGAGGCCCGGGATCACGATCGGCGCCGGAAACTCCGCCCGCCCGGTGGCGCGATCGATCACGAAGGCGTCGAAGAAGGCCGAGCCGTTTGGCGACACCTTCAGGGTCACATCGTCCGTGCCCAAGAGCCCGAACAGCGCCCGCGCCGAAAACCCCGTCTTCAGGGCAAGGCTCGCATCATTCCCCGCCGCTGCCTTGTTAATCGTTGCCTCGTGCGACCCGCCCGCATTGTTCAGAAGCGTGGCGGCGGCGTTTACGCTGAGCCGGTTCGACGCATCGGGCGAGGCGCCGCCGAGGCCGAGGCCCAGCGCGGTCACATTCGCGGCCGTGGCGCCGATCGCGGTCACGCTGGCGGCAAAGGTGACGGTGGGCGAGTTGATCACCGTTGTGCCCAGCGCCCCGGCGATGGTGGAGCCCAGGTTGATCACCGTCGTCGATCCGGCTGCGTCGCCAGTGCCCAGGTTCAACGTCTTGCTGACCCCGGTCGTCGTGCCGCCGGTGCCGATGCCATAGGTGGCAGTCGTCGTCGCGGTGCCGATTGTCACCGCCGCATTCGAAAACGTCGTGGCGCCTGTGAAGGTCTGAGCGGCATTGCCGAGATGGGCGAGCGTGGCCGAAAGGTTCGGCAAAGTGAAGGTGCGGGTCGTTCCTGCCGAGAGGCCGGACAGATCGAAGGCGGCAAGCTTGGTCGGATCGGCATCGTCGGCCAGGCGGAAGAGGTTGTCGGGGAAGGGTAGCGCCGCCTGCCGCACCCACACCCCGCCGAGGAAGGTCAGGGCGGCATCGGTGGCGCGATCCCAGACCGACCAGCCTTCCGCAGGCGGATAGAAGGCCCAAGCCCCGTCCTGCCAGGCGGCAATCGCGAAAGCTTGGCCAGCCCAGGCAGCCGTAGGGCTGGGGCCCACGAGATAGCGGGCACCATCAACCGGCGATCCGGGCGGAGTGTTCAGGCCGGAGCTTTCCACAGCGGGCTGCACGAGGGCATCGAGGGCACGGAAGGCCTCGTTGACGGTGATGTGCTTCTGCGCCTGGTTCGCCTCGAGGAAGGTGAGCCGCAGGTTCGGAGTGTCGGCCATGGGGCCTCCGTATCAAAGGGTGATGTCGAGGATCGCGCCGCGGCCCAGCGCGCCGACCTGCGCGATGCGCACGGAAAGGGGGCCGGAAACCGGGGCACCGAAGTCGACGGCTTGCATGGCGGCCGTGTAGGTGAAGACTGGGGTCGTGAGGCCCGACACCGTGCGCACAATCGCGGCGCCGTTAAGCACGTCGAGTTCATAGCCCTCGGCCACCTCGCCCAGCGGCACCTCGGTCAGCGCCCAGTTGTCGCCCGCAAAGGCCCGGGTGCGGCGGGTCCAACTGAGGGCGATATCACCACCGGGCAGGTTCACCCGTCTCGCATGACAAGGCCGCCAGGGGCGCAAGCCGCGGGCAGAGGGCGCGAATGTGACTGCGAGGTTCGCTGGATCGCCTGCGGGTTTGCTCGAAGCCCCGATCCGCCAGTTCCAGGCCGCACCATAATCGGCGCTGCCGATCGGCAGGGGTTTGACCCCGCCGTCCAGCACGACGACACGCGCCCCTGCGGGGGCGGGGTTGGCGATGGCGCCCTCGGTGCCGAGAAGGCCACGCAGGAGCCGGGTCAGCCGCCAGCGCCCCGGGTGTTGATTTTCACCCAGAACTGACCCGGGTTTTTCATCGAGAATTGACCCGGCTTTGAGTATGGATTTCGGGTCAGGCAGGGGTCAAGATCTGTGTTGTCTCCTTCTTTTTCTTTGCTGCGGATGC
>NZ_JAESVN010000002.1 GCF_016765775.1 Szabonella alba
GCCTTGCCTCCTGATTGTTCTCAGCAACTTCCGTCGCTGCCCGTCCCCTCAACCGCCGCTTCCGACCGTCTCCGTTTCGGTGAGGCGGTATCTAGGCCCACAACAAAAAACCTGCAAGCAGAAAAAGACAGGTTCATGACATTTTTTTACGCCGCACAGAAAACGATCCGAAATCTTGTGGCTGGCGCAACTTCTGGCACAATCCCTGCCTTCAGGAGATTGGAATCTTTCAGGCCACGGGGGCGGTGCGGGCGCGGCGACTGCGCGCCGACCACAGAACGCGCAGCAGAATCAATCCGATGACCGCAAGGAAATACAGAATCGGCTCTGCCTGCCAGGTGCGAACAAGCCAGATGTAGTGGATGACCCCCGCCAAAGCCGCAAGATATGTGATTCGATGCAGTTTCTGCCAGCCAGCCGCCCCGAGTCGGCGGATCGAGGCGGCATTCGATGTCAGCGCCAGTGGCAGCATCAGGGCGAATCCCGCCATGCCGACGGTGATATAGGGCCGCTTGAGGATATCGCCCCAGATCTGGCCCCAGCGCAGTTGCAGATCCAGCAGCAGCCACACCGTCAGATGCAGGGTGACATAGGCAAAGGCGATCAGGCCGACCGCACGGCGGAACCGCAGCAGGTTCACCCCTGCCAGACGCCGCAGGGGCGTGATGCATAGCCCCGCCACGATCATCTGCAGCCCCCAAAGACCCAGTGAATGTTCGATCCGCTTCACCGGATCCACGCCCAGCGCCCCGGTATTGAGCTGCCAGACCAGCCAGAGCACCGGAATCACCGCTGCCGCATAGAGCCAGTTCGGCGAGATCCGCCGGGCCCAGCCATTCAGCCTGTCCACCAGCATCAGTAATCCTTTGCGAGATCCTGACCGGCATAGAGACCGGCGACCTGTTCCCCGTAGCCGTTGAACTTCACCGTATCCACGCGCGGCGCGAAAATGGACGACCCGATGCGCCGTTCACTGGCCTGGCTCCAGCGGGGATGGTCAACCTCGGGATTCACATTGGCATAGAAGCCGTATTCATTCGGCTGCAGCATGTTCCAGCTGGTCGGCGGCATCTGATCGGTCAGGCTGATGCGGACAATCGACTTGATCGACTTGAATCCGTATTTCCACGGCACGACCAGCCGGATCGGCGCGCCGTTCTGATTGGGCATCGGTTCACCATAAAGACCGGTCGCCATGATCGTCAGCGGGTTCATCGCCTCATCCAGACGCAGCCCTTCGCGGTAGGGCCATTCGATGCTGGGACGGGCGACGCCGGGCATTTCCTCGGGGCGCAGCAGGGTTTCGAAGGCGACATAGCGCGCGCCGGACTGCACGCCGACCCGGTTGAGGATCTGCGAAAGCTCGAACCCGATCCAGGGAATGACCATCGACCAGCCCTCGACGCAGCGGAAGCGGTAGATGCGTTCCTCTAGGGCGACACCCTGCATCAGGTCTTCCAGCCCGTATTCACCGGGCCGGTCCACCAGCCCGTCGATGCGGATCGACCAGGGCGCGGTCGTCAGCCCGCCCGCGTTGCGCGACGGATCGGACTTGTCGGTGCCAAATTCATAGTAATTGTTATAGGTGGTGATTTCCTCGAATGTGTTCGGCTTGGCATCGGTCGAGAACGCGCTTGGGCTTGCCTCGATGCTGGCCCGCGCCGGCGCGGCCAGCATCCCGGCCCCTGCCGCAGCCCCGGCCCCCAGCAGCAGCGAACGCCGGTTCATCCAGATCCCGCGCGGCGTGACATCCGACCAGCCGAGATCATTCTTGAAGCCCTTGCGCATTTCCTATCCTCCGTTTCGCCTGTCAGCGGAAGTTAGCGCAGTTTGGCCGTCCCGCCAGCCAAACAATGCTCACTTCTTCGGCAAGCGCCTGAAACAACGGGCCGCGGCGGGCGGCGCTTGTTCCGGATATATATTCCTGCAATAGAATATGACGATAGAGGAGGACATATGATGTTCAGAACCGCACTGCTCTGCACCCTGCTGGCCACGACGCCCGTTCTGGCCGGGGAATTCGAGACCTATGAAACCGATCTGTCCTTCGAGGACGCCACCTTCGCCATCGAGAATGCCATTCTGGGGGAAGGTCTGGTCATCGATTCCGTCAGCCATGTCGGTGAGATGCTGGAGCGCACCAAGGCCGATATCGGCGCGACGGCAACGATCTTCGCGGCGGCGGATGTGTTTCAGTTCTGCTCGGCCCGGGTCAGCCGTGAGGTTATGGAAGCCGATCCGGCCAATCTGCGCTTCTGCCCTTACGGGATCCATGTCTGGCAGATGCCGGACAGTGAAACGGTTCTGGTCGGCCATGACCGGTATGAAGGCACAATGGCGCCGGTGCAGGATCTTCTGTCCGGGATCGTGAAAGAGGCGCTGGAACTGGACTGAACCTGCCCATCGGGCTCCGGGTGCCGCCAGATGCCGCGCCCGGAACCCGATGGCCCGGAACCCTATGGTCCGTCAGGCATCAGTCGTTGATGTCGCGGGTCCAGATCTTGACCTGACCGGGCCGCCGTCCGACCAGTCGCCGCGTCACCAGCCATGCGATCAGCGAGATCACCGCAAAGACCAGCACCGTCACCGCCAGATTGCCGCCCAGCAGGCCGATGGCGATCAGCAGGCCGGTCACGACCGCGCCGATGGCAAAACCGACGAAGATGAAGCCGGGCACCAGCACCTCCATCACGCCGATGGCAAAGCCCGCGACGATCCAGACCCACCAGACCGACAGCCAGCTCATGACGGTTTCCGTCCGACCAGCATGCGGAAGGCATCGCCAAAGGCATCCAGCGCCTGCGCGGGCACGATGATGGTCTGCTTGCCCGCCCCTTCACCCACCTTGGTCAGCGCCTCGACCTGTTTCAGCGCAACCTGATACTGCGCCGCCTCCAGCCCGTTGCGCGCAATCGCCTCGGCGATGACCCCGGTCGCGTAGGCCTCGGCATCGGCCAGAACGCGGCGGGCCTTGGCCTCCTGCTCGGCAGCATAAAGATCGCCGTCCGCCTTCAACTCAACCGCACGGCGCTTGCCTTCGGCTTCGGTGACCTGCGCGCGCCGCGCCCGCTCGGCGTTAAGCTGTTGCAGCATCGCGGAGCGCGTCGCCTCATCAAGGTTCACATCCAGAATCTCGGCCCGCGTCACCTCGATACCCCAGTCATCGACCATGGCCGCCACCTGTTCGCGCACCTTGCCGATCAGTTCTGACCGGTTGGACTGAACCTGATCCAGTTCCATCTTGCCGATTTCGGACCGCACGATCCCGGCCACGGTCGTGGCAATCGCGCCGTCCACATCGCGGATCCGGTAGACCGTCTTTTCCGGTTCGATGATGCGGTAAAACACGCTGGTTTCCACCTTCACCAGCACGTTGTCCGCCGTGATGGCGTCCTGCATCGCGGCAGGCAACTGGCGCTCTAGGATGGTGATGCGATGCGCGATCCGGTCCAGAAACGGGATCACGAAATTGATGCCCGGCCCCAGCACCGCATGCAGGCGGCCAAAGCGTTCGACCACATGCTTTTCGGATTGCGGCACGATCCGCACGCCCAGAAACAGCGAAACGATGATGAAAACGGCAATCGCGATATAGACCGCGTTGCTGCCGATAAATGCTTCTATATCCATGACTGAACTCCAAATACGACTTGTCTCAGTCTTGGCGGCACGGAAGGGCGCGCGCAAGCCCGAATCCGGTCCGCGCGCAGGGCCATCACACAGGCCCCCCGGTTTCTTTTTCTGTCCCCCAATATCCCGGGGGTGAATTTGGCGAGAGCCAAAGAGAGGGGCAGCGCCCCCCTTGCGCCCCGACTAGCGCAGCGCCCGGCCCTTGATGATCGCGTCCCGGCCGAACCGTGCGCGGATCGCATCGGTTGCGGCCTCAGCCTTCGCGCGGCGGCCGGCATCGGGGTCCAGCAGATCCCCCTCACGATCCGCCTCGCGCGCCGGGCACAGATCGGCAATCCCCACCCCGATCAGCCGAAAGGGGGCGCGACCCCGCTCCGGCATCAGCAGGGCCGCCGCCTCCCGGTAAATCCGGTCGGCGGTCTGGGTTGCCCCCGGCAGGGCATGGCGGCGCGAGATGCCCGAAAAATCCCCGCGTTTCAGTTTCAGAACCACCGTGCGCCCGGCCAGCCCCTTGGCCTTGGCGCGGTCTGCCACCTGTTCGGCCAGCCGCCACAGATGACCATCCAGCAGATCGGCATCGGAAATATCGGCGTCAAAGGTGGTTTCCTTGGAAATCGACTTCACCTTTTCATCGCGGTTCACCCGCCGCCGGTCCTCTCCGCGCGCCAGATCATAAAGCCGCCCACCCATCTGGCCGAACCGGGCCATCAGATCGCCCCGGTCCCAGCGGCGCAGATCGGCGATGGTTCGGATGCCCGCGCGTTCCAGTGCTGCCTGCATCGCCGTGCCAACGCCCCAGATGATCCGGACCGGTCGCGTTTCCAGAAACGCCTCGGTCTCGGCCCGGCCGATCACCGAAAAGCCGCGTGGCTTGTCCAGATCCGACGCGATCTTGGCCAGAAACTTGTTATGCGAAAGCCCGACCGAACCGCTGATCCCCAGTTCCGTCTCCATCCGCCGCAACAATCGCGCCAGCATCACGGCGGGCGGCGCGCCATGCAGCCGCGCGGTGCCGGTCAGATCCATGAAGGCCTCATCCAGCGACAAGGGTTCGATGGCCGGGGTCAGATCCTCCATCATCGCGCGGATCGCGCGGGACGTTTCGGCATAGGCGGCCATGCGCGGCTTCACCACAACCGCCTGCGGGCAAAGTTTCAGCGCCTGAAACATCGGCATGGCCGAGCGTACGCCCGAGATGCGCGCGATATAGCAGCAGGTCGAGACCACCCCCCGCGTGCCACCGCCCACGATCACGGCGCGGTCGCGCAATTCGGGATTGTCGCGCTTTTCGACCGAGGCATAGAAGGCGTCGCAATCCATATGCGCGATGGACAGATCCGCCAGTTCCGGATGCGACACAATGCGCGGCGACCGGCAGGCCGGGCAGCGCGCGGTGCCGGTTTCGGTCAGGGTCAGACAGGCGCGGCACAGGCTGGGCATGGCGCAATCCTACACCCGCGTCGCAGCGCCGGGAAGGTGCCTGAGCGGCCCGAACCTCCCCCAAAGCCGCCGCTATCCCTTAACGGATTGCCCTCGGGACGCAGCCGCAGGCCCCCGCGCGACCGCCGCGACATGGGCCGCGAAATCCGGATCGGCCATCAGCGCCTTGCAGCGCGCAAAGCGCCCTTCGGCATAGGCGCGGAAATCCTCGGCCGGGTTGCCATCGGCAAGCTGGATCAACCCCCAGAGCGTCCACAAAAGATCACACATCGCCTTGTAGATCACCATGCGGCCCTGATCAAAGGCTGACGGGTCCGCCCCGAAATAGGCGCGCATCATCGCGGTATCCTGTTCGGGCGTAAACGCGGCCTCAACCGACAGATCGCCCAGATCCCACATCGGGTCATTCATGCCGGAATATTCCCAGTCCACGATCCAGACCTTTGTCCCATCATCCAGAAAATTCTCACAAAGCGGATCGCAATGACAGGGGACCAAGGGCACCGGATGGGCCGCCAGCGCCGCACGCACCGCGCCCGCCTCGGTCACCACATCATGATAGCCCTCGGGCAGGGCCACATCCTTGCCCGCAAGATGCCCCAGATAATCGTCGATCATCGCGAACAGCTCAAACCGGAAGGGAAAGGCCGCGCCCGACCGGTGCAGCGCCTGCAATGCCTGTGCCGCGCGCTCCACCACGCCGGGCCTTGTGGCAAATCCGTCGGGTGAAAGCGTCACCACATCAGGCAGGTATCGCGTGACCATCACGCCGCTGGCCACATCAACATGCAGCATTTCGGGGCTGACCCCCGCCCTCGCCGCCTCCCGCGCCGCGACTGCCTCATTCGCGCGGTCGATATAGGCTTCGGTCCCCTTGCCCGGCAGGCGGATGCAATAGCCGCCCAGACGGTAAACCCGGTTTGTCAGCCCGCCCAGCCGCTCGGGCATTCCGGTCATTCCCGGCAAAAGGCTTGCAAGCTTGCGGATCTCGGTGGCATCGGCCTGTGCAGGATCAACGTGCGCGGCATCGGTCATCGGGGTCTCCTTTCCGGCTTCGGGTTCACATCCGGCAGCCTAGGTCTATGCTGCCCCCATGACCAGAACGGAGGATGACATGACACAGCAGGATCACGACGGGCATCTGGGCGCGGTCTATTCCGCAAAGGATCCGGCAGCGGTTGCCGCCGCCTATGACCGCTGGGCCGATACCTATGACGCCGAGATGCGCGCTGCCGGATATCGCCACCCCTCGGTCGCGCTGGCGCTGCTGGCGCGCCACCTGCCGCGCGGCTCGGGGCCCTTGCTGGATGCAGGCGCGGGCACCGGCATGGTGGGTGAATGGCTGGGCATCGTCGGCTATCCGCTGGTCGATGCATTGGATATCTCACCGGGGATGCTGGCCGTGGCGGAACGCAAGGGCTGCTACCGCGCGCTGCACAATATTGCCCTTGGCGGCGATCTGCCTTTTGCCGATGGCGCCTATGCCGGGATCATCTCGACCGGGGTCTTCACCACCGGCCATGTCGGCGCCGGGGCGCTGCCGGAACTGCTGCGCATCACTGCCCCGGGCGGCGTGATCGTGCTGACGGTGAAAGATACCGTCTGGCAGGACGGGTTTCAGGCGGCCATCGCCGGTTTCGTCGCCAAAGGCCGCCTGACACTGGCCGAGGAAACCGCGCCCTATATCTCGATGCCGGGTGAGGCCGCGACCTCGCCCAGCCGGGCGGTGGTGCTGCGGCCTACGCCCTGATCCGGGCGTTCTCGGGATCATAAAGCACCCCCGGTGCAATCTGCGCCGGGACCACTTCCGAGGCCACGACCAGCGCATAATCACCCGTGGCAAGGAAGTCGTCGGTGACACCTTCGGCGTTGCGGACATAGCCATAGCCGACGGATTTCCCCAGCGTATAACCATAACCGCCCGAGGTCAGATAGCCGACAGGTTCACCATTGCGCAGGATCGTTTCACGCCCGACCAGCACGGCGGCCGGATCGTCCAGCGTGAACCCGGCGAAACGTTTGGTCAGCGGCCCCGCCGCCTCCAGCGCACTGCGGCCGATGAAATCGCTATTCGACTTCATCTTGACCGCCCAGCCCAGCCCCGCCTCGAACGGTGTGTCATTCGGCGTGATGTCGGACGACCACGCGCGATAACCCTTTTCCAGCCGCAGGCTTTCAATCGCACGATAGCCGCAGGGCCGGATATCCTGCGCCTTCCCCGCCGCCATCAGCGCATCATAGACCTGCGCCAGACCGGCCATCGGCACATGCAACTCCCAGCCCAGTTCGCCGACATAGGTGATCCGCAGGGCACGGACCGGCACGCCCGCAATCGTGATCTCGCGCACCGCGCCAAAGGGGAAGGCCGTGTTCGACACCGCATCCCCGCACAGCGGCGCCAGCACATCGCGCGCCCTCGGCCCCATCAGCGACAGCGCGCCCCAATCCTCGGTCACATCGCGGAAATCACAGCCCTGTTCCGGCAGATGGCCCGCGATCCATGTAAAATCATGGGCGCGGAACCCGGTGCCGGTGACGATGTAGAACCGGTCCTCGGCAAGCCGCGCCACGGTCAGATCCGCCTCGATCCCACCGCGTGTGTTCAGAAGCTGGGTATAGGTCACCCGCCCCGGCGCGCGCCCCACATGGCCCGCGCAGATATGGTCCAGCGCCGCCACAGCGCCCGGCCCGGAGAGTTCAAACTTGGCGAATGACGTCTGGTCGAACAGCCCCACCGCGCGGCGCACATGGGCATGTTCCGCCCCCACGGCGTCAAACCAGTTCTGCCGTCCCATGGAATAGACATCCTGCGCGCCTGCCCCGGGGGCAAACCAGTTGGGCCGTTCCCATCCCAGTTTTGATCCGAACACCGCCCCCGCCGCCGCCAGCCGGTCATAAAGCGGGGATCTGAGCGCGGGGCGCCCCGAGGTATATTCCTCATGCGGGAAGGCCACGGTGTAATGCTTGCCATAAGCCTCCAGCGTGCGGGCCAACACCCAGTCGCGATCCCGGTGCAGACCGGAAAACCGCAGGATATCCACCGCCCAAAGGTCCAGCGGCGCCTCGCCCCGCATCGCCCAGTCGGCCAGCACCCAGCCCGCGCCGCCACCGCTTGCGATGCCGAAGGCGTTGAATCCCGCGCCGACATACATGTTCGCGCATTCCGGCCCCCGGCCCAGAATGAAATTGCCGTCGGGGGTAAAGCTTTCAGATCCGTTGATCATCTGCTTGACGCCCGCCTGTTCCAGCGCGGGCACCCGGATCATCGCCTGTTCCATATGCTGCTCAAAATGGTCGAAATCATCGCCGAACAGGCGGAATTCCCAGTCATCGGGCACGTCGCCCCCCGACAAGCCGGTGACCCATGGTTGCGGGTTCGGTTCATAGCCGCCCATCACCAAACCGCCGACCTCTTCCTTGAAATAGGTGCGCCGGTCGGGGTCGCGGATGGTGGCGGCATCGGGGGACAGGCCGGGAATCGGATCGGTCACGATATACTGGTGCTTCACCGGTTGCAGCGGCACGTTGATGCCTGCCATTGCCCCAACCTGCCGCGCCCATTGGCCCGCGCAGTTCACCACCGTTTCACACCGGATCGTGCCTTGCGTAGTGCGCACAGCCACAATCCGCGCGCCCTCCATGTCGAACCCGGTGACGCGCACGCCCTCGACAATCTTCGCCCCATGCATCCGCGCGCCCTTGGCAAGGCTTTGCGTGATATCCGAGGGGCTCGCCTGCCCGTCGGTCGGCAGCCAGCTTGCGCCGATCAGATCGCCCGTTTCCATCAGCGGCCACATCGCCTTGACCTCGGCCGGGGAAATCAGATGCATCTCCATCCCGAAACTGCGCGCGGTCGTGGCCAGCCGCTTGTATTCGGTCCAGCGGTCGGACGTCGTGGCCAGCCGCAGGCAGCCCGTCATCTTCCAGCCGGTTTCCAGCCCGGTTTCCGCATCCAGCCGCTTATAGAGATCAACCGAATATTTCAGCACCTTGGTGATCGAGGCCGAAGACCGGAGCTGCCCCACCAGCCCCGCCGCGTGCCAGGTCGAGCCCGAGGTCAGCTTGCCCTGTTCCAGCAGGACCACATCCGCCTTGTGATCCCGCGCCAGATGATAGGCGGTCGAGCAGCCGATGATCCCGCCGCCGATGACGACGACCTGTGCCTGTGTTGGAAACGTCATGTCCCGATCTTTCCGAATTGCGCCTGAAAGGCGTCCAGCGACGCCTCCAGACGGGTCAGGTTTTCCGCCGCATAGGCGGTGTAATCGACGCCGGGGGCGGCCAGATGCAGGTCTGACACCAGCGCCCACAGGGTTTCGCGGATCAGGGCGGCAACCTGCATCGCCGCGAAGGCGCGCGCCAGTGCTGCATCGGGGGCCTGCCCGAAGTAGGCCGCCAGCAAGTCCTGTGCCGCCGCGGCGTCCATTTCGGCATTGGCCGCCACCCCGGCCAGATCAAACAGCGCCGTGGACCAGCCCGCATATTCGAAATCAATCAGCCAGAGCCGCGCGCCGTCATCGAGGAAATTCGCCGGCAGCAGATCGTTATGCGAGAAGACGATGGGCAGTGGAACCTGCTCTGCCTCCATCGCGCCCGCGATCCGCAGAAAGCGCGGCAGCCTGGCCTCATGCCGTGTTCCGGTCAGGGTGCGGGCATAGTCGCGGATGACATGGAACACCCAGAAGAAATAGGCCTCCCCCGACACCTGCGCCTGCATGTCGCGGTGGAACCCCCGCAGCAGATCGGCAACGCGGACGGGGTTTTCCGCCACATCCTGCGGCCCCCATGTCCGCGCGTCCAGAAAGCGTGTGACCATCACGCCGGGGGCGGTGAATTCCACCGCAGGCGCAAAGCCCGCCGCATGGGCGGCGCGCGACGCCATCGCCTCACGCGCGCGGCTGACATGATGCGCGGGGTAATCCTTACCCAGCCTGACGACATGGGCGCCCGCCGCATCGGTCACTTTCCAGATCTCGTTCGACAGCCCGCCCGACAGCGGTTCCGCCTGTACATTACCCTGCCAGCAGGGCAGCGCCGCGATGCGTTCCGGCACAGTCATGTCTCCAATCCCAGTCTTGCCCGCGCGCGCCGGGCGGCGCCCTGAATCAACCTGTCGGCAATGATCGCGATGAAGGCGACGCACATCCCCGCCACCAGCCCGCGCCCGGCATCGGCCTTGGTCAGCGCGATATAGACCTCTTGTCCCAGATCCCGTGTGCCGACCAAGGCCGTGATCACCAGCATCGACAGCGCGAACATGATGGTCTGGTTCAGCCCCAGCAGGATTTCAGGCAGGGCCAGCCGCAGCTTGATCCGCCACAGGATCTGCCCACGGGTGCAGCCCATGGCGCGGCCCGCCTCGACCAGCCGCGCATCGACGCCCTGCAGCCCCAGCGCGGTATAGCGGATCGCGGGCGCGATGGCATAGGCCACGACCGCCAGAAGGGCGGTGAAATCCCCCACCCGGAAAAGCATGACGGCGGGCATCAGATAGACGAAAGAGGGCAGCGTCTGCAGCGTGTCGATCACCAGCTTCAGCCCGGGCCAAAGGCTGTCGCGTTCCGCCGCCAGCACGCCGATGGGCAGACCGATCAGCATGGCGATCACCACCGCGATACCGCAGAGATAAACCGTCGTCATCGCCTCTTCCCATAGCCCGGTCGCGGCAATCACCACGACCAGCCCCCCCGACAAAGCCGCCAGCCGCGCGCCGCCCAGCCGCCAGCCCGCCAGCGCCAGCAGCGCCGCCACACCCAGCCAGGGCAGGCCGATCAGGAAGCGTTTGAAGGGGATCATCAGGTTCAGCAGGAAAAAGTTCTTCACCGCCTCCAGCGCGTCGAAGTAATTCACGTTGATATGGCGCACGACATCGGACCAGAATGTGCCGGTCGAAAGCCGCGCCTCTGCCGGATAGTCCTGTGCGCCGGGCAGCACCATCGTCAGCCCCCCTGCCAGCACCAGAACCGCCAGCGCGACCAGCAGATAGGAATGTCCCGCCCGCGCACCGGGGCGATCCTGCGCCATGGCCTGACTGATCCGGTCCAGTACGATGGCCAGCGCCACGATGGCAAAACCCGCCTCAAGCCCCGCGCCGAAATCCAGCCGCCGCAGGGCCGCCAGCACGTCAAAGCCCAGCCCTCCCGCGCCGATCATCGAGGCGATGATCACCATGTTCAGGCTCAGCATGATGACCTGATTGACGCCGACCATCAGCCCTTCACGGGCCGAGGGGATCATAACCTTCCACGTCATCTGATGCCGCGAACAGCCCACCATCTGGCCAAGGTCACGCAACTCGGACGGCACGCGCGACAGCGACAATTGCGTGATCCGCGTCATCGGTGGCATGGCATAGATCACCGTCGCGATGACCGCCGCCACCGGGCCAAAGCCGAACAGGATCAGCACCGGCACCAGATAGGCAAAGACCGGGATCGTCTGCATCAGATCCAGCGCCGGGGTGATCGCCCGGTTCAGGCCCGGCCAGCGATGCGCCGCCAACCCCAGTGCCAGCCCGCCCGCAATGCCGATCGGCACCGCGATCAGGATCGAGGCCAGTGTGACCATGGCGCTGGTCCATTGGCCGAAGACCGCGATGAACAGAAACCCCGCACCCGAAAGGGCGGCCAGCGCCCAGCCCCCCGCGCGATGGCCGATCACCATGGCCAGCCCCGTCACCGCCAGCCAGCCAAGCGGGGGCAGCGCACCAAAGCCCCCCGACAAAAGCCCCAGCACCGCGCGATAGGGCAGATCAATCACCGCCGCGACCGCGCGCGTCAGGTCGCGGAAGGTGAACAGCCCGAAACTGGCATCATTCAGCAGCCAGCGCATCAACGCGCTGATCCAGCGCGCGGCGGGCAGTTCTGCCGCCCGCGGCCAGTCAAAGGCCCAGGGCGCCAGCGGCTTGCCAAAGGTGATGAACAGCGCCAGCAGGGCCAGCGCCCCGGCCCAGACCACCACCGCGCGGATCCCCCGCCCCGCCATCCTAACCCTCCAGCATCATCGCCACGACATCGGCGCGGTGCAGATGGCCCAGCGTGCGGCCATCTTCATCGGTGATGCGGACGGTTTCATGGGTCAGGAACAGGGGCGCCGCCTCAGCCAGACGGGTGCGGGCGGGCAGGGTGGCATCGGGGTCCGGCCCGGTTACCGGGCCCATAAGACGCGTCACCGGCACGACCTTGGGCCGGGTCACCGCGCGGGTGAATTCGGCGACATAATCCGTGGCGGGGTTCATCACCAGATCCTCGGGCGTGCCGACCTGCACCACAGCACCATCCTTCATGATGGCAATGCGGTCCGCCAGACGGATCGCCTCGTCGAAATCATGGGTGATGAAGACGATGGTTTTCTTCAGCACCGATTGCAGGCGGATGAATTCATCCTGCATCTCGCGCCGGATCAGCGGATCCAGCGCGGAAAAGGGTTCATCCAGAAACCACAGCTCGGGATCGGCGGCCAGACTGCGGGCGATGCCGACGCGCTGCTGCTGCCCGCCCGACAACTGGCGGGGAAAGGCGTCCTCACGCCCCTGCAGGCCCACCAGCGCCACCATGCGCCGCGCACGATCCTCGCGTTCGGAACGCGCCACGCCCTGCACCTCCAGCGGGAAGGCCACATTCTGCGCCACCGTCAGATGCGGCAACAGGGCGAAATGCTGAAACACCATGCCCATCCGGTGCCGCCGCAGATCGCGCATGCGGTCCTCGGACATGGCCAGCAGGTTTTCACCATGAAACAGGATCTCCCCCGCCGTGGGTTCGATCAGCCGCGACAGGCAACGCACCAGCGTCGATTTCCCCGATCCCGACAGGCCCATGATCACGAAGATCTCACCGGCGCCGATCTCAAGATCAACCGCGCGCACTGCCGGAATATGGCCCTTGGTCACGAACTGGTCAGCGCTTGCCTCTGGCCCCAGATCCGACAGCACCCGCGCGGCCTGAGGGCCAAAGACCTTCCAGACATCACGGCAGACCAGCATCGGTTCGGGCATCGGCCCGGGTTTCAATGCGGGCATCGGTTCAGGCAAGGGTCGCGGCATGTCTTTCCCTGATGGCAAGAGGGCCTGAAGGACAAGGAAAGGCCGCCGTCCGTGAGGGGATCGCGGACGACGGCCAGAGGGGCAAGACCCGGATCAGTCGATCCAGCCGGACCAGCGCGCCTCGTTCTGTTCCATCCAACCGGCAACGACCGATTCAACCGAGGCGCCATTCAGGTCCACCTCGGTGATCATCGCGCCCATCTCGTCATTGTCGATGCTGAAGGCCTCGACCGCCGCTGCCGCCTTGGGCCATTTCTCGGCCAGCCCCGACCATACGACCTTCCAGATGTCACCAAAGGGCTTGCCGCAGTCATAGGCGGCGTCGGGATTGATACCCCATGCCGGATCCGTATAGCACTCGGCGGTGTATTCGGGAAAGGCGACCCAGTCGCCCTCAAACTTCGCCGGGGCCCAATGTGGGGCATAGACCCACAGAAGGACCGGCGCCTCACGCTGAATGGCGGATTCCAGTTCGGCAAACAGGGCCGCATCGGTGCCCGCATGGATCACCTCGAAGGGCAGGTCCAGCGCTTCGATCCGTTCTTCGTCAAATCCGCCCCATGTGACCGGGCCACCCAGATAGCGACCCTTGGGCGCGGTTTCAGCGGTAGCAAAGGCCTCGGCGCAGGCGGCTTCCTTCAGCGCCTCCCAATCCGGCAGGCCGGGGCATTGTTCGACCATATAGGCCGGATACCACCATTCCTCCTTGGCCTGCATGCCGGTCGGGCCAAGGTTCACCACATTGCCAGT
Organism: Szabonella alba; assembly: GCF_016765775.1. Lineage (GTDB taxonomy): Bacteria > Pseudomonadota > Alphaproteobacteria > Rhodobacterales > Rhodobacteraceae > Szabonella > Szabonella alba. Next base: position 13,865 of record NZ_JAESVN010000002.1, read on the forward strand.
TGCGGTGGCGGCATCCATCGCCTCGCGCCCGGTGGTTTCCCAGATTTCCATCGCGATATGCAGATCACCCGTTTCAAGGCCTGCGAATTGCGCAAGGTAATCGGCCTGCACATATTCGACGGTCAGCCCCGCCTTTTGCAGCACCGATCCCATCAGTTGCGTGGTGATCAGCTGCCCGGTCCAGTCATGCAGCGTCAGGCGGACCGGATCACTGCTGTCCTGCGCCAGCGCGCCCCCTGCCGACAGAAGCGCCAGCAACGAGGCGGCGGTCATGGACTTTGCGATGACGGTCATGGCGGTCTCCCCGGATGCGGCTGGTTTTCCCTTGGGTCAAGTAACGGCCAGCATCCGGCATGAGTCAATTGCTTTCTGTGGGAATTTGTGTCTTTTCTGACCGGATATGACCGATCTGGGCGGATGTGCCCGCAATTCGGGCAATCCGCCACGAGGGCCCCATGCTTTCCAAACGCCATTCCGAAATCCTGCGCATTCTGGACACGCAGGGAACCGTCACGATTGCCGCCCTGTCCGAGGCGATGGGCGTCAGTTCGGAAACCGTGCGGCGTGATGTGCGCCCGCTGGTCGAGGGTGGAACCGTGCTGCGCATGCATGGCGCGATCAGCCTGTCCTCCCCGGCAGGAGAGGCCCCGTTCCGCCGCCGCATGCGCGAGAATGCCACCGCGAAACAGGCCATTGCCCAAAGGCTTGCCGAAACGATCGGCCATGGCGAAACGGTCATGATGGATACGGGCACGACGACCAGTTTCCTTGCCCGGGCGCTGACGCGGCACCGGCGGCTGACGGTCATCACCAATTCCACTGATGTCGTCCGTACCCTGTCGGGTGGTGAGGGCAACCGCATCTTTCTGGCCGGGGGGCAGATCATCGGCGATTCGGGCGCGGTGCTGGGGGCGCAGGCAATCCGCTTCGTGCAGGGCTACTCCGCCGCGCATGTGGTGATTTCCGCCGGGGCGGTCGAGGCGGGTGAGGTCATGGATTATGACGAGGCCGAGGCCGAATTCGGCCGCGCGCTGCTGGACCGGGGCGAACGGCGCATCCTTGCCACCGATGCCACGAAATTCGGGCGGCGCGGGCTGGTCACGGTCTGCGGATTTGCGCGGCTGGATGTGCTGGCCACCAATGCCGCCCCGCCCCCCGCCATTGCCGCCGCTGCCGCACAGGCGGGCACCGCGCTGCTGCTGCCGGCCTGACCCGTCCGGCCATGCGAAAGGCCGCGCCCCGGAAGGGCGCGGCCTTATGGTTTTCCGCGGATCCCTGCGGAAGGGTCAGTCGCGTCCGCGCGCCACCGTCTCAGGCCGCACAAAGCGTTTCTGCACCGCCCAGACCAGCACCGCCGCCGCAAGCCCGATCCCATCGGTCAGCCATCCCCCGGCAATCATCCCCAGCGCGGCGATCATCAACACACCGCGCAAAGGCAGCGACAGCGGGCCAAAGAACCAACCCTGCACAGTCGAGGACAGAAGATAGATCCCGAAGGCTGCCGAGATGAACACATGCAGGATCTCACCGATTTCCCCCTGCATCAGCAGCGCAGGCGAGGTGAAGAACATGAAGGGCACCACAAAGGCCGCCAGCCCCATCTTGAAGCTTTCGACGCTTGTCTTCATCGGATCCGACTGCGCAATCGCCGCCCCGGCATAGGCCGCCAGCGCCACGGGGGGCGTGATGGCCGACATCACCGCGAAGTAGAAGATGAAGAAGTGGGCCGTCAGCGGCTGGATCCCCATCTGGATCAGGCCCGGCGCGATCACGCTTGCCGCCACTGCATAGGCCGCCGTAGTCGGCATCCCCATGCCCAGCACGATGGACACGACCATCGCAAAGAACAGTGCAACACCCTGATTCTGATCCGCCAGCCCCAGCAGCAGCGACGAGAAACGCGTCCCGATCCCGGTCAGCGCGATAACGCCCACGATCACGCCCGCCGCCGCACAGACCGCCACAAGCTGCAACGTCATCTTGGTGGCGATCTCGAAGGCATAAAGCACTTCCTTCGGGCCCATCTTGTAGGGCGTCAGCCAGGACACGACCGCAGCCGAAGCCATGGCCAGCGTGCCCGCGCGGATCACCGAATAACCCATGAACAGCGCAGAGATCAGGATGATGATCGGCAGGAAAAGATACACCTGTTTCGCCAGCTTGCGGAACTGCGGCAGCTCGCTGCGGGGCAGCCCCTTCATCCCGAACTTCTGGGCATAGAGGTCCACGTTGAAATAGACGCTCATGAAATACAGAACCGCCGGGATGATCGCCGCGATGACGATCTCGGAATAGGCGATGCCGGTGATTTCCGACATGATGAAGGCGCCCGCGCCCATGATCGGCGGCAGGATCTGCCCGCCCGAGGAGGCCGCCGCCTCAACCGCCGCCGCTGTCTGCGGCTTGTAGCCCACCCGTTTCATCAGCGGGATGGTCAGCGACCCGGTCGCCACGACATTGCCCGCCGAGGTGCCGTTGATCATGCCCATCAGGCCCGACCCGAACACCGCCACCTTGGCCGGACCGCCGCGCGCCCCGCCTGCCGCCGCAAAGGCGAAGTTGACGAAATATTCGCCCACCCGGCTGGCCTGCAGGAAGGCCGCGAAGACCACGAACAGGATGATATAGGTCGAGGAGATTGCGGTCGTCGGCCCGAGGATACCCTGATCGGTGTAGATATAGGTAAAGAAGCGCGACATCGAATAGCCGCGATGTTCAAGGATCCCCGGCAGCCACGGCCCGACAAAGCTGTAAAGCACGAAGACCGACGCGATGATGACCAGCGCCAGACCGGCCAGCCGCCGCGTCACCTCAAGGATCAGGATCACCCCGGCCAGCGAGGCAAACATATCGGCATCCTTGGCCAGACCCGTACCCGCCCGCAGCCGCAGGAAAGGCGCGTGATAGATGATGTACAGCGCGACCGTCACCGCAGCCACCGCAAGGAAGGCATCGGCAAGGTCGATCCGGGCGCGGTCGCGCCCCGGCAGGAACCAGCCCATCACCATCAGCCAGACCGTGCCCGCCACAAGCGGATAGCCAAAGCTCCAGAGAATGGCATCCTTGGCCGCTGCCGCATCGGCCCCGCCGCCGACAAGATAGATCGAAACCACCTTAAGAAAGGCCAGCGAAACCAGCGCCGCGCCGGGCGCCATCAGGGTCAGATAGCTGCCGCGCGCCATGCCGGGCCGTCCGTCCGTCTGGTCCGCGTTGAAGATCCCCGAGGAAAACAGGATGAAGGCCAGCGCCAGCCCGCCGCCGACATGGATCAGCCGGTAGACCCAGGGTTCCAGCGGATAAAGGTTCATAACGCCGACATGGAAGGCGGTATAGGCCACGCAGAGCCCGGCAACGATCAGATGCGTCATGCCCACCGGGATGCGCTGGTTCGAGGCGTAGATTTCCTTATCCACGCCATCGGCAATGAGTTCTGGACCGGGCGCATCCTGTTCGGTGGCGGTCATCGCATCCTCCCTGGGATCAAGAGATGTCTTGGAAAGCGGGTCCGCCCCGGCCTCCTCGCCGGTATCCGGTGCCCGCAGGGCCGTCATTTGCCGGATCCGGCAGGCCCGCGCAGGGCCATGCCGGAGGGCAGGGTCCGGGCCGCAAAACGGCCCGGTCCCGTGTCAGATCACTTCAGATTGTCAGGAACCGTCAGGCCCTTTTCTTCCAGATAGCGCACCGCGCCGGGATGGAAGGGCATGAAGCTGTTCTTGTCCCAGTTTTCCAGCAGGGTCTCGGACGCCGCCGCGTGGATCTGAACCATGCGCTCGGGGTTGTCCATCGCCAGCTTGGTGATCTCATAGGCCAGCGTTTCGGGCATGTCCTGATGCGCGATGGCGAAGTTCCACAGCGCGACCGTGTTCTGGTCATAGTCATGGCCCGCATAGGTGCCCGCCGGAATGGTCAGGGGTGCCATGGCCGGGAAGGCCTCAAGAACTTTCGGCAGTTCTTCGTCGTTGAAGCCGAACATCACCACATCCTGGCTGGCAGCCAGTTCCGCGAAGGCCGAGATCGGAACGCCCGCCGCAAAGGCGAAAGCGTCGATCAGGCCATCGCCAAGCTGACCGGCCGCATCGGCGGCCCCGGCATTGGAGATCGTCGCGGTGACGCCCAGCGCTTCGATGAATTGCGGCCAGTAGGTGCCGGGCGTGCCGCCCGCCGGTCCGACTGAAACGCGCTTGCCGCCCAGATCGGAAACCGAGGTGATGCCCGACGATTTCAGCGCGATCACCTGGAACGGGGTCTGATACATCGGGAACAGCGCGCGGATCGAGCGGTGCTCCAGCCCCGGCGCCAGTTCCGATTTGCCCATCCAGGCGTCATAGGCCGGGCCCATGGTGACAAGGCCCATCAGATGGTCACCGGTTTCCACCAGCGTCACGTTCTGAACCGGGCCGCCGGTCACTTCGCCGGTCGCGGCGATACCAAGGCTTTCGGCCGCATAGGATGCAAAGCCGTTGCCATAGACGAAATAGGTGCCGCCCTGGCTGGCGGTGCCGATGGTCATCGAATTCGGCCAACCGGTCTTGTCCATGTCCTGCGCCTGTGCGCCGCTCACGGCAAAGGTCGCAGCCGCCGCAAGGGCAGCGAGCATTTTGATTGTCATGTGATCCTCCCAAGGATTCCGCTTCAGGGCCAATGCCCCGGCTCCGTCGGGAAAACCCGCCGGATACGGTTCTACAAGACATGGATGGAGGGGTCCGATCAACCATATCAGCGGGGTCCGAGGGATGTTTGCGCGATCACGGGCCGGTGAATGGGTGGAAACCGTAACATCAGCGCCGGAAAACGGGGGGAGATACCCCCATCACGCCGCCAGATCACCGTCCGGTGCCGCGACGCCTGCCGGGCATCCGTGCCGGGGTGTGCGCTGACCTGTCCGCGGACCTGCCCCCGGACTGCAACGCCACTGCAAGGGAATCAGCCCTCGTCGCTCTCGGTGGCATCGCCATAGGCGGCCTTGTCGATTCCGTATTTCTGCATCTTTTCCCACAGCGTCTTGCGGCTGAGGCCCAGCGTTTCATAGACCGGGCGCAAGGCGCCGCGATGCGCGGCCAGCGCCGCCTCGATCTCACGCCGCTCGAACTCGGCCACGCGGTCGGCCAGACGGGGCGGGGCGGCCTCGCCACGGTCAGGGCCGGTCGCGTCAAGGCCCAGCCCCAGCCCCAGTGCAAAACGGTCGGCGGCATTGCGTAATTCGCGCACATTTCCGGGCCAGTCGCGGGACGACAGCGCAGCGATCATCGCGGGCGGCACCTCGGGCGGATCGCGGCGATGACGGCCCGCCGCCTCTTCCAGCAGCTTGAGAAACAGCAGCGCCACATCCTCGCGCCGCTCGGCCAGTGTCGGCACATGCAGCGTCACGACATTCAGCCGATAGAGCAGATCCGCCCGGAACCGCCCCGCCGCGACCTCGGCCTCCAGCAGCACGCGGCTTGTCGCCATGAACCGCACATCCAGCGGATAGACCTCATTCGACCCCAGCCGGGTGATCGCCCGGTCCTGAATGACGCGCAACAGCTTGCCCTGCACCTCAAGCGGCATCGACCCGATATCATCCAGCAGCACCGTGCCGCCGCGCGCATGTTCGAACTTGCCATAGCGCGGGCGCATCGCACCGGGAAAGGCACCCGCCTCATGGCCGAAAAGTTCACTTTCGATCAGCGCAGCGGGCAGGCTGGCGCAGTCGATGGCGACGAAGGGGCGGCGCGCGCGCGGTGACAGATCATGCAGCGCCCGGGCGGCCACCTCCTTGCCCGATCCGGTTTCCCCGACGATCAGCACATCCGCATCGGTCGGCCCCAATGTGCGGATGCGCCGCCGCAGGTCGATCATCGCATTGGACCGCCCCACCAGCCGCTGTTCCACATCATCCGCCTGCCCGGCCGAGGCGCGCAGCACCCGGTTTTCCAGCACCAGTCTGCGATATTCCAGCGCCCGGCTGGCAATCTCGGCCAACTGGCTTGCGACAAAGGGTTTCTCGACGAAATCATGCGCCCCTTCGCGCATCGCGCGCACCGCAAGCTGCACATCGCCATGCCCGGTAATCAGGATCACCGGAATTTCGCGGTCGATCTCATGGATGCGGTTCATCAGGGTCAGGCCATCGATGCCCGGCATGCGGATATCGGTCAGCACGATCCCGGGAAAACCGAAGCTGACCAGATCGGCCACCCGGTCGCCGCCGGGAAATTCCTGCACGGTGAAGCCCGCCAGATCCAGCGCCTGCGCGGTCGAGGCCCGCAGATCGGGTTCGTCATCGACCAGAAAGACCCGCCCGAAACTCATGCCGCGCGGTCCGCGACTTCGGCCCCGGCGGCGCGCAGGTCGATGACAAAGACCGCACCGCCGCCCGTCGCCGGCTCAACCCGCAGATTGCCGCCGAAATCCTTGACGATGTTGTAGCTGATCGACAGCCCCAGCCCCAGCCCCTTGCCGACGCCCTTGGTGGAAAAGAACGGATCGAAGATCCGCTCGGCCAGTCCCGGCGGCACGCCCGGGCCATGGTCACGCACCCGGATCCGCACGCCTTCATCCGTGGTATCGGCCTCAAGCCGGATGCGGCGATCCGTGCCCCCCTCGACCGCATCGGCGGCATTGGTCAGGATATTGACCAGCACCTGTTGCAGCCGCACCGGACCCGCCACCACCTGGGGCAGTCCGTCGGGAAGGGCGATCGTCAGGTCTGCCCCCGCCGCGCGCAGGCGCAGTTGTGCAATCTCCAGTGATGCCTCGACCACCTCGGGCAGGGACACGGCTTTCAACTTTTGATCGGGCGAACGCGCGAAACTGCGCAGATGTTTTGAAATACTGCCCATGCGGTCGATCAGCGACAGGATGCGATCGATATTGCCACGCGCATCCCCGGTGCGCCCGCGATCCAACAGGATCAGCGCATTGTCGGCAAAGGTCCGGGCCGCGCCCAGCGGCTGGTTGAATTCATGGCTCAGCGCCGCAGACATCTGGCCAAGGGCCGCCATCTTGCCCGCCTGCACAAGATCATCCTGCGCGCGGCGCAGGTTCTGTTCGGCCAGCCGCCGCTCGGCCACCTCACCCTCAAGCCGCCGGTTCACCTCGGCCAGTTCGCGGGTGCGTTCCTCGACCCGGCGTTCCAGATGGTTGCGCGCGGCCTGCTGCAACTGGAACCGCTCCCGCAACCGGGCGCGGCGCTGCGCGATCACCGCCATCCCCATCACCCCCAGCGCAAGGGCCAGCATCACCGCCCCTGCCACGGTCAGCGCCTGCCTGCGGGCCGATGCGGTTTCCAGCAGCACGCGGATGGTCCAGTCCGCCTCGGGCATCGGGGCAGCCAGATGCAGATAATCGCGCCGGACCGGTCCTTCGCGCACGGCCAGCAGCGACTGGCCCGCCACCTCGGTCATGCCTTCCTGCGGGAAGGGATCCAGCGGCGCATCGACATAGCGCCGGTTCGCCGCCAGCCGTGCGCGCGCCTCATCGGTCAGGGGGGCCAGCGCGGTGAACAGCCATTCAGGGCGCGAGGACAGGAACAGGATCCCCTCGGGATCGGTGACCATCAGCGCATAATCATCGCCGCGCCATGCCTCCTCGACCGCATCCAGGTCGATCTTGACGATCAACGCGCCACGGATCGACCCGCCCACCCGCACCGGCGCGCCGAAATAATAGCCCCGCTTGCGCGAGGTCGTGCCCAGCGCATAAAACCGCCCCTCACCCCCCGCCACCGCATCATAGAAATAGGGGCGGAAATCGAAATTCCCCCCGACGAACGAGGTTTCGGTATCGAAATTCGATGCCGCCCGCGTCATCCCCTTCAGATCCATGAAATAGATGTCCGAGGCGCCCAGCAGTTCCTGCGTTTCCTTCAGGTGCAGGTTGACGAGACCGGAAAGCCCGAGGTTTTCAGGGTCATTCGCCATCGCCTTGATCAGCGCATGTTCGGCCACAAGCTGCGGCAGGCGTTCAAACCGCGCCATCTGGCCGCGCAGCGTCGTCACCGCCAGTTGCAGCACGTTGTCGCCCCGGCGCGACGTATCCTCCAGAAACAACCGTTTGGAATGGCCATAGGCCAACCAGCCCGCAACCCCGATGCCAAGGCCCGCCAGCAGCAGAAGGACTGCAACCCGGATGCGATCACTGGCCCGCCGCACCGCGCTATTCCGGCTGAAAGCCGCCGATCAGGCGGCGCAATCCGAAAAGCGCACCGACCCCGATCGCGGCAAGGGTGACAGGCCCCGACCAGGCCAGCGTGGCAAAGGCCGAAACGCCCTGCCCGACCGAACAGCCCAGCGCGATCACCCCGCCGACGCCCATCATGGCGGCGCCCGAGACCTGACGACCCAGTTCGCGCGGATCCTCGCAGGCCTCCCAGCGGAACATGCCGCGCCAAAGCGATCCGGCCAGCGCGCCCAGCATGACCCCCGCAACCGCGCCCACCGAAAAGGTGATCCCCCCGGCGGTTGAGGTCATCAGCCAGATCAGCGAACGCCCCAGGGGCGCGGTGAAGGACAGCCCCTCGACCTGCACGGCGGCGAAACTTGCATCATTCAGCGCGCTTGTCGCGGCGAAGGACCAGACCACGGCCAGCCCCGCCGCCACACCCCAAAGAACCATCTTCGGCGCGGTGCGCAGCGGCGCATGGGTCAGCGCCCAGACCAGAAGCGCCACCGCGATCAGCCCCGCGACCAGCAAGAGCGGCAGCCCCGTCGCGCCATTGACCATCTGCGCGATGCCCTGCGCCGATGCGGCATCGGCCTGCGGGAACAGCATCAGGCGCAGTGGGGCCAGCGGGCCGGACAGGGCAACAAAGCTGAAAATGCCCATCACGACCACCACGACCAGCGACCGCAGATCGCCGCCGCCGAAGCGCACCAGCGCGCCGAAACCGCAATTGCCCGCCATGGCCATGCCATAGCCGAACAGCAATCCGCCGAAGACCGAGGCCAGCGGGTTCCACGCGATCTGATGATAGAAGGTGCCCGCAATGTCGATCAGCCCCAGCGCCGCCCCGCCATAGGTACCAAGGATCGCGACGCCCAGCACCACACCCCAAAGCCGCAGCCGCCGCTGATCCGCGCCGTAAGCCGCCGCCTCGATCGCGCCCAGCGTGCAGAAATCGCCCAGCCGCGCGGCCAGCCCCAGAACCACGCCGCCCACCAGACCGGCAAGGGCCGCCAGCACCCCGAAAGGAAGCTCCTCCATCGTCTTTCCCCCCTCCTTCGGACGGGCCGCGAAGGGCCCTATCCGGTCTTTTCTTGCCCCATCCCCGAATGGGGCGCAGGATCTCGGCCCCCTCGTCAGCCCGGATTGCAGAACATGTCATAGACCAGCGCGACGGCGCGGCTCACTTTCGGGTCCTGAATCGAGTAGAAGATCGCCTTGCCGTCGCGCCTGGCCGAAACCAGCCCCTCCAGCCGCAGGCGGGCAAGCTGCTGGCTGACCGCTGCCTGCCGTGACATCAGCAGCGTTTCAAGCTCGGTCACGCTTTTCGGCCCGGAGGACAGATGACACAGGATCATCAGCCGCCCCTCATGCGCCAGCGCCTTGAGAAAGCTGGCCGCCTCGGTCGCGGCTTCCATCATCCGTTCGGGCGGAACGGTCGCGCAGTCTGCGTCACCCGCTTCGGGTTCCGGGGCACTGTCCTTCACTATCCTGACCGAATCTGGCGCCATGGCCCGCCCTGTGTTCTGCCGACCTGCCGCCGGGCCTCTTTTCCGAAGTATTGCATGCGGCCCCGCGACTTTGCAAAGCCTTCCCGCCGGACGGTTGCTGCCCGGTTCAGGGTCGGCACAGCCGTCATCCGGTCTGGGCCCCGGCCCGTTCCAGCATCATGCGCAGAAGCCCCCAGAAGAAATCCTCCCCCGGATAGCCCTCGATCCGATCAATCTCCTGCCCGTCACGCACAAGGATGAAGGTCGGGGTAAAGACCGGACGGGAGCGGAAATTCACGCCATGCGGCATCGGCGCGCGCAGGTCCAGCCGTTCCAGAGGCGCCGCGCGCCCCTCATCGGTCAGCGGATAGGCATCCCCGACCTGTTCGTTCCACATCTCGCAATAGATGCAGCCGATCTGTTCGACCATGTAAAGCCGCAGATCCGATGTCTGTGCGCCTGCGGGCAGCGCCGCCCAAAGCAGGCAGAAAGACAGCAACCATCCCCCGCAAGCCGCCCGCAGCCCCCCCCACAGTCCCGGCCGCTTGCCGGCACGGGGCCGCAGGCCAGCCCCGGCCCGCCCGGACAACTGCGCAGAAACGGACATGATTGACGGCCCTCCCGAAATATCATCACATTGTAATATGAATCAGCGAAGGCGCAAGCCTGCCGCTGGAAGGAGGAGAGCGCCCGTGTTTGATATCAGTTACGGCGGCGCCGCGCTGGCGGGGCTTTTGTCCTTCCTGTCGCCCTGCATCCTGCCGATGGTGCCCTTCTATCTGTCCTATATGGCCGGTCTTTCGATGCAGGAGTTGCGCGGCGACGGCCAGATCGCCCCCGGGGCGCAGCGCAGGCTGGTGCTGCAGGCCTCGGCCTTCGCGCTTGGTGTGACCTCGATTTTCGTTTTACTGGGGCTGGGGGCGACGGCCCTTGGGCAGGCCTTCATCCAGTGGAAGGATGTGCTGTCCTATGTCGCGGCGGCGGTCCTGCTGATCTTCGGGCTGCATTTCCTCGGGATCATCCGCATTCCGTTCCTCTATCGTGAGGCGCGGCTTGAATCGAAGGCCGAACCGACGACGCTGATCGGGGCCTATGTGATGGGGCTGGCCTTCGGCTTTGGCTGGACGCCCTGTGTCGGCCCGGCACTGGCCGCGATCCTGTTCATGGCCTCGGCCTCGGGCGATCTGGTCAAGGGCGGCACGCTGCTGCTGGTCTATGGGCTGGCCATGACGCTGCCTTTCGTCATTGCCGCGCTGTTCGCCCGGCCCTTCCTTGCCTTTGTCGGCAGAAACCGCCGCTATCTCGGCCATGTCGAGAAACTGATGGGCGTCATGCTGATCGTCTTTGCGGTGCTGATCGCCACGAATTCGGTTGCCTATATCGCCGATTTCATGATCCGAAACTTCGACTGGAGCGGCACGCTCCGCTGAAACTGGAGGTCCCGATGTTCAGAACCCTCGCCCTGCCCTTGCTGATGGCCGCAGCACTGGCCCTGTCCGGCCCTGCAGGGGCTGTCGAACTGGGGGATGACGGCCTGCACAAACCCGACTGGCTGCGCGAAACCTTCCGCGACCTGCGGGAAGATCTGGATGAGGCGAACGCCGAGGGCAAGCGCCTGCTGATCCTGTGGGAACAGCGCGGCTGCATCTATTGCACGCAGATGCATGAAGAGATCTATCCCGATCCCGAGATCGACAGCCTGATCCGCGACAGCTATTTCGTGGTGCAGATGAACCTGTTCGGCGATATCGAGGTGACCGATTTCGACGGAACCACCCTGCCGGAAAAGGACATGGCCCGCCGCTGGGGTGTTGTTTTCACGCCCACGATGATGTTCATGCCTGAGGTGGTAAACGAAGGTCAGACCGCCCAGAATGCCGCAATCGTCTCGATGCCCGGGGCTTTCGGCAAGGGCACGACGGCGGCACTCCTGACATGGGTGCGCGACAAGAAATATGAAAATGGTGAGCATTTTCAAAAGTATCTGGCAGAACGCATGGTTCAGTGAATGCGGCCTGACAGGATGACCCGGCGCAAACATGCAAGAATTTAAATATCTTCATTGCATACATCGGCATGCCTGGTCTACCATTGGATTCGGAGGACAGAGGGAGGTCTGCATCCATGACAATCAAGGGTATTCTGGCCTTTGCCGCGATGGGTTTCGCCGGCTCTCTGGCCATGGCAGAGGTCGCGCCGGAAAATGTGGCCTATACTGATGGTGCGATTGAAACGTCGCTGACCGGCACGCCCGGTGATCCGGTCGCGGGCGAAAAGGCGATGACAACGGCATCGCTGGGCAATTGCGTTGCCTGTCACAGCGTGACCGCGCTTGAGGCCTATCCGTTCCACGGCACAATCGCCCCGCCGCTTGACGGTGCGCCCGACCGCTGGTCCGAGGCCGAATTGCGCGGCATCGTTGCCAATGCCAAGATGATGTTCGATGGCAGCTTCATGCCTGCCTTCTACAAATCCGGCCCCTATGTGCGGCCCGGTGACGCCTATACCGGCAAGGCAGGGACCGAGCCCCTGCCGCCGATCCTGTCCGCCCAGCAGGTCGAGGATATCGTCGCCTATCTCATGACGCTCAAGGAATGAGATAAAGACCCGAATTCCGACCCAGTATTTCCGGCCTTTGCTGCCGGACCCGACAAAGGAGAACCCGATGAAACTGTCCAGAAGAGAGGCGCTTGTGCTGGCGATCGGCAGTGTCGCTGCCGCAGCGATCCCGATGACCGCCTATGCCGCCGTCGAAGAGGCGATTGCCACGTTCACCGGCGGCGCGGCTGTCGGTGATGCGGGCGTGACCCTGACCGCGCCTGAAATCGCCGAGAACGGCAATACCGTCCCGGTCAGCGTTTCCGCCCCCGGCGCAACGTCGATCCTGATCGTCGCCGCCGGCAACCCGACCCCGGGTGTGTGCCAGTTCAACTTCGGCGAGGCGGCCGGTGCGCAGGCAGCTTCGACGCGGATGCGTCTGGCCACCACCCAGGATGTCATCGCCATCGCCAAGATGGCCGATGGTTCGTTCGCCCGCGCCTCATCCGAGGTGAAGGTGACAATCGGCGGCTGCGGCGGCTGAGCGAGAGGAGAGAAACACCATGGCAAACGACGTCAAACCCCGTGTCCGCGTTCCGAAATCCGCCAAGGCGGGTGAGAGTATCGTTCTCAAGACCCTCATCAGCCATCCGATGGAAACCGGTCTGCGCAAGGATTCCAGCGGCGCGGTCATTCCGCGTGCCATCATCAACCGCTTCACCTGTGAAGTCGCGGGCAAGATGGTGCTGGATATGACGCTGGAACCCGCGATCTCGACCAATCCCTATATCGAGTTCGAAGCGGTGATCGAGGAAGCAGGCGACATCAAGTTCACCTGGTATGATGATGATGGCTCCGTCTACGAAGACGTGAAGCCGATCACCATCGCCTGATCGAGCAGCCACATATCCAATGGGAGGAAACGATATGCAGCCGCGGACCATCCGGAACGTTCTGGCCGCCTCTGTGGCCCTTGGTCTTGCCGTTACCGGCATGGCCTCTGCCGACCCGGTTGATGATGAACTCATCATCGACGGCGACCTGAAGATCGTGACCCAGGCCCCGGCGCCAGAGCATCTTCAGGATGTGATGGACACGATCTGGTCGGGCTGGCATTTCCGCGAGGATGACACCCGCGCCATGCAGATGGATGATTTCGACAATCCCGGCATGATCTTCGTGGATCGCGGTCTGGATCGCTGGAATGCCTCGATGGGAACCGAGGACAAGTCCTGCGCGTCCTGCCATGAAGGGCCCGAAAGCATGAAGGGCCTGCGCGCCGTGACGCCCCGCGTCGATGAGGCGACAGGCAAGGTCATGTCGATCGAGGATTACGTCAATGACTGCGTGACGACCCGCATGGGGGCCGAGGCACTTGGCATGACCTCGGCGCCGATGAAGGATCTGCTTGCGCTGATCTCGATGCAGTCGCGCGGCGAGATCGTGAATGTCGCCATCGACGGCCCTGCCGCGCCCTTCTGGGAACAGGGCAAAGAGATGTATTACACCCGGTATGGCCAGCTTGAGATGTCCTGCGCGAACTGCCATGAGGACAATTACGGGCTGAATATCCGCTCGGACCATCTGAGTCAGGGACAGATCAACGGCTTCCCGGTTTACCGGCTGAAGGATGCCGGGCTTGTCACTGCGCGGCAGCGTTTCGTCGGCTGCGTCCGCGACACCCGCGCCGAGACCTTCGGTTCCGGATCGGATGAATTCAAGGCTCTGGAACTCTACGTCGCCTCGCGCGGCAACGGGTTGGCGGTCGAAGGCGTTTCGGTCCGCCACTGACCTGATTTTCCCGGGCGCACCACCCGCGCCCGGGGACCTTCAGACCATTTGTTTGGACATTTTCAAGGCAGGCACTGGCCGGAAACAACGCCCTTGGGCGCGGGATGGATCTTTGCCGGAATACAGGAGAACACCATGATCTCGCGCCGCGAGTTTCTTCAGGCATCGGTTGCGGCTTCGGCCATTGTCGGCGTCTCGGGCATCGGCAACTGGTCGCGTCTGGCCGCCCAGCAACGCCTGACGCAGGATCAGTTGCTGCAATTCGACACATTCGGCAATGTGACGCTGGTCCATATCACCGATATCCATGCCCATCTGAAACCGATCTGGTTCCGCGAACCCGATACCAATATCGGTGTCGGTGAGGTGAAGGGCCTGCCCCCCCATATCACCGGACTGGACTTCATCCGCGAATTCGACCTGACCGAAGGCTCACCCGAGGCCTATGCGCTGACCCATAGCGATTTCACCGCACTGGCGAAAACCTATGGACGCATGGGCGGCATGGACCGCGTCGCGACGGTGGTGAATGCCATCCGCGCCGACCGGCCCGAGGCGATCCTGCTGGATGGTGGCGATACCTGGCATGGCTCGATGACCTCGCTGATCACCAAGGGGCAGGATGTCGTCGATGTCATGAACCGCCTTGGCGTCGAGGCGATGACCTCACACTGGGAATGGACCTTCGGCACAGAACGCGTGCAGGAGATTGTCGACGGCCTGCCCTTCCCCTTCCTCGGGCAGAATATCTTCGATGCGGAATGGGATGAACCTGCCTTCGACCCCTATACGTTCTTTGAACGCGGCGGCGTGAAGATCGCGGTGATCGGGCAGGCCTTCCCCTATATGCCGATTGCCAATCCCGGCTGGAAGTTCCCCGAATACAGTTTCGGCATCCGCGACGGGCGGATGCAGGAAATGGTGGATGAAGTCCGCGCCGAAGGGGCCGAACTGGTCGTCGTGCTGTCGCATAACGGCTTTGATGTCGACCGCAAGATGGCCAGCCGCGTGACCGGCATCGACGTGATCCTGACCGGGCATACGCATGATGCGATCCCCGAACCCGTGCTGGTGGGCGAAACCATCCTTATCGCCTCGGGCAGCCATGGCAAATTCGTCAGCCGCGTCGATCTGGATGTGCGCGACGGGCGGATGATGGGCTTCCGGCACAAGCTGATCCCGATCTTTTCCGATGTGATTGCGCCCGATCCCGAAATGGCCAGCCTGATCGACGAGGGTCGCGCGCCCTATAAGGACCAGCTGGAAGAGGTGATCGGCAAGACCGAAAGCCTGCTGTATCGGCGCGGCAATTTCAACGGCACATGGGATGACCTGATCTGCGACGCCATGCTGTCGGAACGCGACGCGGAAATCGTCATGTCCCCCGGTGTCCGCTGGGGTGCATCCTTGCTGCCCGGCGACGACATCACGCGCGAGGATATCCATTCCGTCACGTCTATGACCTATGGTGAATGCTATCGCACGGAAATGACGGGCGAATTCCTGAATGTGATTCTTGAGGACGTGGCCGACAACCTGTTCAACCCCGATCCCTATTATCAGCAGGGCGGCGATATGGTCCGGGTCGGCGGCATGGGATTCCACATTGATGTGTCGCAAGCCATGGGCAGCCGCATCTCGAACATGACCCTGCTGAAAACCGGTGAACCCATCGACCCCGCGCGCAATTACGTCGTCGCGGGCTGGGCCTCGGTGAATGAGGGAACCGAAGGGCCGCAGATCTGGGATGTGGTCGAAAGCCATATCCGCAAGATCGGCACCGTCAAGCTTGAACCCAACAGCTCGGTCAAGGTGACCGGGGTCTGACAGACAACCAAGGAGCGTTCGCGATGACCGACGAACCCATTACCACGGGGGGCAAGGGAAGCTCCCGCCGGGCCTTCCTGCGCGGAAGTGCTGCCGCAGGCGCGGGCCTTGTTGCCGCGACCGCTGCTGCACGGGCCGCCGACCCCGATCCGCTGATTACCGAAGTGCAGGACTGGGCGTCCTTTTTCGGTGATGCCGTTGACGCCCATCCCTATGGCAGCCCGATCCATTTCGAAAGCCATGTGGTGCGCCGCAATGTCGAATGGCTGACCGAAAGCCCGGTCTCATCCATCAACTTCACGCCGATCCACGCGCTTGAGGGCACGATCACCCCGCAGGGCTGCGCGTTTGAGCGGCACCATTCCGGCGCGATTGAGCTGTCCAAGGCCGATTACCGGCTGATGATCAACGGGCTGGTCGACCGCCCGCTGGTCTTTACCTATGCCGATCTGGAACGCTTTCCCCGCCATGTGATGACCGCCTTTTGCGAATGCGCGGCCAATGGCGGCATGGAATGGGGCGGCGCGCAGCTTGAGGGCTGCCAGTTCACCCAAGGCATGATCCACAACATGGAATATACCGGCGTCATGCTGCGCGACCTTCTGGCCGAGGCCGGCGTACAGACGGAAGGCAAATGGATCTATGTCGAAGGGGCGGATGCCTCCTCCAACGGCCGTTCGATCCCGCTGGAAAAGGCGCTGGACGATGTGATGGTCGCCTTCTACGCCAATGGCGAGGCGCTGCGGAAGGAACATGGCTACCCCGTCCGTCTGGTCGTTCCGGGCTGGGAAGGCAATATGTGGGTGAAATGGCTGCGCCGGATCGGGGTTTACGATCAGGCGGTCGAGGGGCGTGAGGAAACCTCGAAATACACCGATCTGATGCCCGACGGGCGGGCGCGGAAATGGACATGGGTGATGGATGCGAAATCCGTCATCACCTCACCCAGCCCGCAGGTGCCGATCCGTCATGGCACGGGGCCCTTGGTCATTACCGGGCTGGCATGGTCGGGCAATGGCGCGATTGCCCGCGTCGATGTCTCGCTGGATGGCGGTGTGAACTGGCAGACCGCGCGCATCTCGGGCGATGCCAAATCCAAGGCGCTGACCCGGTTCCATCTGGATATCGACTGGGACGGGTCCGAGATGATGCTGCAATCGCGCGCCATGGATGAAACCGGCTATGTCCAGCCGACCAAGGACGCGCTGCGGGCCATTCGCGGCACCAACAATGTCTATCACAACAACGCAATCCAGACATGGTGGGTGCGCGCCGACGGGGAGGTTGAAAATGTCGAGATCGCTTGAGTTCCCTGCCATTCTGGGGATTGTCGCGGTTGCCGTGACCGGATCGGTCGCGACCTTCCATGCGATTGCCGGTCCTTCCAGCCACTCCGCCCCGGTTGAGGCGGCGGCCCAGGCCGTCCCGCCCGCCGCCGAAGCAGCCCCGGAAACGACAACGGCAAGCGCCCCGGCGGCAGACCCGGCCCCCGCTGCGGCAGCGGAACCCGCTGCCGAAACAACGGCCCTGACCCCGCCTGCAGACACTCCGGCGCCCGCAGCCAATGCAGTGACAGAGGCAGAAGCAGAGGCTCCCGCCGCCGAAGCGGAAATCGTTCTGGCACAGGCCGACGCCCCGGCAGAAACCACCCCTGACCCTGCGCCCTCCACCACATCAGCAGAACCCACAATCGCGCGGGAACCGCTGGGCCTTGGCCGCACGGCCCTGCCCGAAGAGATCCTGGCATGGGATGTCGCGGTGCTGCCCGACGGGCAGGGGCTGCGCGAAGGATCAGGCGATGTGGCCACCGGTGAAGAGGTCTTTGTCGAATATTGCGGTGCCTGCCATGGCGATTTTGCCGAAGGCATCGACAGCTGGCCGGTTCTGGCGGGCGGCATCGGCTCGCTGACCAATCAGCGTCCGGTCAAGACGGTCGGCTCTTACTGGCCCTATCTGTCCACCGTCTATGACTATATCCACCGCTCGATGCCCTTTGGCGCGGCGCAGACGCTGTCGGTTGACGATACTTATGCGATCACCGCCTATCTGCTCTATTCCAATGGTGTGGTCGAAGATGATTTCGTGCTGACGCATGAGAATTTCACCGAGATCACCCTGCCGAATGCCGCCGGGTTTTATGTCGATGACCGCGCGGAAAGTGAATATCCGCTGTTTTCGGGCGAACCCTGCATGACCGATTGCGGACCCGCGCCGCAGGTCACAAGACGCGCCGTCGATCTGGGCGTGACGCCCACCGATGCCGATGGCCGCCCGGCAGGCACGATGCCGGTGATCGACCTGCCTGCCACAGCCGAATCGGGCGAACCCGCCGCGCCTGCAGAGATGACCGCACAGGCCGAAACCGTGACCGAAACCCCGGCAGAGCCTGCACCAGAAACACAGACCGGGGCCCCCGCTGCCGAACCCGAGTCGGAGCCGGAGCAAAGCGCCGGTCTTGATCCGGCGCTGGTGGCCGCAGGGGAAACGCAGTTTCGCAAATGCGCGGCCTGCCACAAGGTCGGCGAAGGCGCCGCCAATGGCGTCGGCCCGCAACTGAACGGCATTGTCGGGCGCGTCGCGGGAACGACAGACGGCTTCCGCTATTCCAAGCCGATGACGGATGCAGGCGCAGAGGGGCTGGTCTGGGATGCAGACTCCCTTCACTCCTTCCTCGAAAACCCGAGGGGCTTTATTCCGCGCAACAGAATGTCCTACAACGGGCTGAAGAACGAAGAGGACCGCACCGCCCTCATCGCCTATCTTTCCAGCCTGACGGAGTAACCGCATGACAGGCCGACGCCTTTTTCTTGCCGGCCTTGCCTTCACCCTTGGCCTTGCGCCGGGGGTGAAGGCCGATCCCTTGGGCGATGCCGAACACGGCGCGACGCTGTTCAAGCGCCAATGCGCGGCCTGCCACCAGATCGGCCCCGATGCGGTCAACCGCATCGGCCCGCACCTGAACGGGGTTTTCGGACGCCGGCTGGGCGGGCTGGACGGGTTCCGCTATTCGAATCCGATGCAGCAGATGGGCGCGGACGGGACCGATTGGACCATCGAGCGGCTGGATGCCTATATCGAAAATCCGCGCGGTTTTCTTCCCGGCACAAGGATGAGCTTTCGGGGAATGACGGATGGAAATGACCGCAGCGCGCTGATCGCCTTTTTGCGCGACTGGTCCGATCAGCCGCAGGACATTCCCGAATCCGCCCCCACCGCCACCCGGACCGAACCGCAACTGCCGCCCGAGATCCTCGCCATTGAGGGGGATGCGGAATATGGCGAATATCTTTCCTCGGAATGTTCCACCTGCCACAAGCGCGACGGGTCCGATGATGGCATCCCGTCAATCCTGAACTGGCCGGAAGAGGATTTCGTCACCGCCATGCATGAATACAAATCCCGGTTGCGCGAACATCCGGTGATGCAGATGATGGCAGGCAGGCTTTCGAATGAGGAAATCGCCGCATTGGCAGCATTTTACGCTACTTACGGGGAATGACGATCCGCCAAGGACCGCAAGACTGGCGGCAAAGAAGGCCGCCCCAAGAATCGCAACAGGGAGGAAACCTGCGATGACACTGAACAGACGCCTTTTTCTGGGCACGCTGGCCTCTGCCAGCGCCGCCCTTTCCGCCCCCATGGTCTGGGGTCAGGCCAAACCCCATGTCGTGGTGATCGGCGGCGGGGCCGGTGGGGCGACCGCCGCGCGCTATCTGATGAAAGACAGCGAGGGCGCGCTGGACGTGACCCTGATTGAGCCGAACGCCACCTATTACACCTGCTTCTTCTCAAACCTCTATCTGGGCGGGTTCCGCGATTTCGACAGCCTTGGCCATACCTATGGCAAGCTGGCCGATATGGGCATCAAGGTCGTGCAGGACATGGCGACCGGCGTGGACCGCGCGGCGCGCACAGTCACGCTGGGCAATGGCGATGTGCTGAATTACGATCGGCTGGTGATCGCGCCCGGCATTGATTTCGTCGATGATTCCGTGCCCGGCTGGTCGCTGGATGTGGCCGAGGTGATGCCTCATGCCTATAAGGCCGGGCCGCAGACGCAGCTTCTGAAATCGCAGGTCGAGGCGATGCCGCAGGGCGGCACCTTTGCCATGGTCGCGCCTCCGAACCCCTATCGCTGCCCGCCCGGCCCGTATGAGCGGATCTCGATGGTTGCGCATCTGTTGAAAACCAACAATCCGACCGGCAAGATCCTGATCTTCGATCCCAAGGAAAACTTCTCGAAACGCGCGCTGTTCGAGGAAGGCTGGCAGAAACATTATTCCGGCATGGTCACCTGGATCGGCCCCGATCTGGGCGGTGCGAATGTCGAGGTCCGTGCCGACACGATGGAGGTCATCGTCGATGGCGAGGCTGAAAAGGTCGATGTCTGCAACGTCATCCCGGCCCAGAAGGCGGGCATGATTGCGGCCACAGCGGGCATCACCGATGACGCGGGCTGGGCGCCGGTCGATCCGGCCTCGATGCGGTCAAAATCGGATGAGAACATCTATGTTCTGGGCGATGCCTCGGCGCAGGGTGATATGCCGAAATCCGGTTTTTCGGCCAACAGTCAGGCCAAGGTTGCGGCCATGGCGATCCGGGGGGAGCTGACCGACAGCCGTGTGTTCCCGGCGCGCTATTCCAACACCTGCTGGTCGCTGATCGCGCCCGATGACGGGGTGAAGGTCGGCGCGTCCTATGAGCCGACCGAGGAAAAGATCGCCTCGGTCGAAAGCTTCATCAGCGAAACCGGTGAGGATGCCGCCCTGCGCAAGTCCACCTATGAGGAAAGCCTCGGCTGGTATTCCGGCATCACCGCCGACATGTTCGGCTGATTTCCAACCCATCGGCGGGCGGTCCCTGTGACCGCCCGCCCGCATCGACGGATTGTCCCATGTTCCTGACGCGCCGCACCTTCCTGACCCGCAGCACTGCGCTTGCCGCCACCACCGCCCTGCCGGGGCGTCTTTGGGCAGGCACGACGCTGACGATGGGCGATATCCGCATCGACACGCTGTCGGATGGCAATCTTGTGCTGCCCGGCGGTTTCGTGCTGGACGGCGCCCCGGATGAGGCGACCGAGGTGCTGGCCTCGCTGGGCGTTCCGACCGACCGGTTTGAACCGCCCTGCAACCTGACCCTGCTGCGCGACGGCACGAATACGGTGCTGTTCGATGCAGGATCGGGCCCCGATTTCATGCCCAGCGCCGGCAAGATCCTTGAGGCGCTTGAGGCGGCGGGACTGGGGCCCGAAGAGATCACACATGTGATCTTCACCCATGCCCATCCCGACCATATCTGGGGCCTGCTGGATGATTTCGACGAACCGGTCTTTCCAGAAGCCGATTACATGATCGGGCAGGCCGAATACGATTACTGGACCGATCCCGATACCGTGAACACCATCGGCGAGGCGCGGATGACCTTTGCCGTGGGGGCCGAACGCAGGCTGGCCGCGATTGCCGACCGCACCGCGTTCCTGACCGACGGGCAAGAGGCGCTGCCGGGTATCACCGCGCGGCTGACCCCGGGCCATACGCCGGGCCATATGTCCTTTGTCATCGGCGCGGGCAGTGATGCGGTGATGGTTCTGGGCGATGCCATCGGCAACCCGCATCTGGCTTTCGCGCGGCCGGAATGGCCCTCGGGGTCGGATCAGGATCCCGAAACCGGGCGGGCGACGCGCAAGGCCCTGTTCGATCAGATCATGGCCGAGGATATGCCCGTGATCGGCTTTCACCTGCCCGAGGGCGGTATCGGACGTGTCGAGCGCGCCGATGACGGCTTCCGCTTCAACGCCGGGATCTGAGCGATGCGCCCGGCTTTTGGCTTTCTCGCCGCATTTGGGCTTGCCCTGACGGCCACAGCGGCCTCTGCATCCGAGGATATTCCCGACAAGTATCCGCAATCGGTGCTGTATAACAAACCGGTTGAGGTGATCCCCCATGTCTGGACCGCCATCGGTGCCACCGCGCCGCCCACCTATGAAAACGCGGGCCATAACAATAACCTGAGCTTTCTGGTCACCGGCGATGGTGTGGTGGTGATCAATTCGGGGGCCTCCTTCCGGCTGGCCGAGGCACTGCATGCCGAAATCCGCAAGGTCACCGATCAGCCCGTGCGCCTTGTCATCAATGAAAACGGTCAGGGCCATGCGATGCTGGGCAATAATTACTGGATCGCGCAGGGCGTTCCGGTGCTGGCCCATGCCGATGCCGCCGCAGAATTCGAAGACGACGCCGGGCAGGCGCTGGCCGCGTTGCAGAATTACGCGCGGGAAAATGCCGAAGGCACCGAACCGATGGGCCCGACCGAAACCTTCGAGGACAGCCGCGAGATCACAATGGGTGCGATGCGCATTGAGGTGCTGCATCTTGGTCCGGCCCACAGCCCCGGCGATACACAGGTCTGGCTGCCCGATCTGGGTCTGATGATCGCGGGCGATATCGCCTTTCATGAACGGATGCCCCCGATATTCGAGGGCACCTGCACCGCCTGCTGGATCGACACATGGGACACAGCACTTGTGCCGCTGGCCCCGGTCCATGTGATCCCCGGCCATGGTCATCCGACCAATATGGCACAGGTCGCACGCTATACCCGCGATTACCTGCTGCACCTGCGTGGGGTCGTCGGTGCCTATCTGGACGAAGGCGGTGATCTGGCCGGATCCTACTATCTCGATCAATCCGCTTATGCCCATCTGGACACGTTCGAGGAACTGGCGACACGCAATGCGGGCGTGGTCTTTGCCGAGATGGAATTCGAATAACCCCTTGCAGATCAGGGCTGAAAGCGGAACCTTTCGCCCTGACCACAGGGAGGCCGATCATGTCCGACGCCATCGCAATCCGCCACGCCGCCGCACAGGATTTCGCCCGCAAGGCGGGGGATCTGGCGCAGCGTTATTTCGACGCTTTCGACCGGCTGACCATCGACGCAAAGGGCCATCAGGATTTCGTGTCCGAGGCTGACCGAAACGTCGAGGCCCTGCTGCGCGAGGCGATCACGGGTGCCTTTCCCGATGACGCAATTCTGGGCGAGGAGGACAGCCCCAAACCCGGGACATCGGGCTTTACATGGGTTCTGGATCCGATCGACGGCACCACGAATTTCATCCATGGCATTCCGGGCTGGACGGTGGTGATTGCACTGGTCCAGAACGGGGAATGTGTCGCGGGTGTGATCCATGACGCGGTGCATGACGAGATGCATCATGCGATCCGGGGCAAGGGGGCCTTCTGCAATGACCGCCCGATCCGCGTTCTGTCCGGGCGCAGCCTGCAGAACGGATCACTGGGGGTCGGCTATTCGGGCCGGGTGGCCGAGACGGGCATCATCAATCTGGTGCGGCTGGTGGTGGAACGCGGCGGCATCTTCTATCGCAACGGGTCCGGCGCGCTGAGCCTTGCACTGGTCGCCTCGGGGCGGTTGCTGGGTTATGTCGAAGAGCACATGAACGCCTGGGACTGTCTGGCCGGCATGTTGCTGGTGACCGAGGCGGGCGGGCGGGTCGAGATACCCGACCCCGCCACCGTTCTGGATCAGGGCTGCCGCGTCATCACCGCCACGGCAGAGCTGTATGACGAGGTGCTGGCGCTTTCAGAACAGGCCTTTGGCTGAACCGGCCCAAGCAGGGCGGATCAGGGGACGGAACGGTGGCCCAAGCGGAACGAGCTATTTCCGCTTGCGCTTGGGCGTCGCGGGCGCCTCGACCTCTGGCGTCTCATCCTGTTCCGGCGCGCGCTCGGGATCCATCAGCAGAACCGCCCGCACCGCCTGCGCGGCCTCGGCCCCCTTCTTCACGAAATGGGTCGCGAAGAAATTGAAATGCTCGGCCGTGGGCTGGAAATGATGCGGCGTCAGGGAAACCGAAAACACCGGCACCCCGGTTTTCAGCTGCACATCCATCAGCCCCTGCACCACGGTCTGCGCCACGAAATCATGGCGGTAGATGCCGCCATCGACCACCAGCGCCGCCGCCACGATGGCATCGTAATGCCCGGTCTGCGCCAGACGCTGCGCCAGAAGCGGCATCTCGAATGCCCCCGGAACATCCCATGTCACGACATGGGCCGACTGGCCCGACTGACCCATATCGCTGGCAAAGCCCTGCAGCGCCTGATCGACAATCTCGCCATGCCAGCGGGCCTTGATGAAGGCGATACGCATCTTGCGGGACATGCAAACTCCTTTGGATAGATCAGGGGCGCGAGTTCAGTCCGCCGAACCCGGCAGGCTGAAGCTGTCCGCCTCGAACACGGTATGGATCACATGCCCGTCCAGCATCTCGATCAGCGGGGCCGAGGCGGCCTTGCTGGCCCAGCGGGTCGGGCTGGCAAGGGCCTCGGCGATATGCGCGCGTGTCTCGAATGTCATCGCCATGACCAGCGGAAAGCGGCTGTCCTCATCATCGCTTTCAACATCGCGCAGCACCTGCAGCGCCAGAAGATTCGGGAATTTCTCCCAATGCGGGCGGACCTCATTGCGCCAATGGGCGTGAAAGGCCTCTTCCATCCCCGGCCGGATGCGGCCTTTGAAGAATGCGCAGCGAATGAACATGGCGGTGCCTTTGCTATGGTCGCGATCTGCCCGCAGCATAGGCACAGGGGCGGAAATGGAAAGGGTTTGTGGTCAACGCGTCGCGCGGATCACGCCGGCACCAGAACCGGGCCGTTCTGCGCGAAGGACAGCCGCACCTCCGACCCGACGCGCAGCGGCTGGGTCACATCGTCCAGCACGGCGAACAGCGTGCCGAACGGCGCCTCGACCGTATATTCCATGCGGCTGCCGACATAGGTGGCCTTGACGATCCGCGCGGCCATGCCGGGTGCGGCCATATCCGCATCAAGGCGGACCCGCGAAGGCCGCACCGCCAGACGGGCCGGGCCGGGCGCCATAGCCCGCGCCGCCAGCCTTTGGCGATAATCCGCAATCCCGACCTCGGCCTGATCGCCCGAAACGGTCAGGATCTCGCAGGGGATCAGATTCGCCTCACCAATAAAATCGGCGACGAAGGCATCGGCGGGTTCTTCGTACAGCTGCCGGGGCGTGCCCTTCTGCGCGATGGCGGCGTTGCGCATCACCACGATTTCATCCGACACGGCAAGCGCCTCTTCCTGATCATGGGTGACATAAACCACCGTCAGGCCAAGGTTCTGCTGGATCTCGCGGATCTCCTCCCGCACCTGACGGCGCAGCTTGGCGTCAAGGTTCGAAAGCGGTTCATCGAACAGCAGGACCTGCGGTTCCAGCACCAGCGCCCGGGCCACGGCCACCCGCTGCTGCTGGCCGCCCGACAATTCCGACGGCAGCCGCGCGCCGAATTTCGACAGGCCCACCAGCGCCAGCCCCGCCTCGGCCCGTTCGCGCGTCTCGGCCTTGCCGAAGCCTGAAAACTTCAGCCCGTAGCTGACATTTTCCAGCACCGTCATATGCGGAAACAGCGCATAGGACTGAAACACCATCGACACATCGCGGTCGGTCGCGGGCAGGCTGGTCACATCGCGGTCGCCGATCAGGATCTGGCCCCGGCTGGCCATTTCCAGCCCCGCAATCATGCGCAGCGTCGTCGTCTTGCCGCATCCCGACGGCCCCAGCAGCGTGACAAGCGTGCCCGCCGCCACCTCAAGGTTGATGCTGTCCACCGCGACCACATCGCGCCCATAGATCTTGGTCACGTTGCGGAAGCTGACCGAGGCCGCCTTGGCGTTGATACTGGCCATTCTAATGTCCCATTCCTGCCGCGCCCCGGCGCCCGATCTTCGTGCGCCCGACCACCAGTTGCATCAGCCCCACCGCCGCCAGCATGACGAAGATCAGCGCCGTGGAATAGGCGATGGCAAGGCCGTAATCATTGTTCTCCACCCGCCCGATGATATAGCTGGTCGACATGTCATAGCGCGCCGAAACAAGGAAGATCACCGCCGAGATGGCCGTCATC
This sequence comes from Szabonella alba, assembly GCF_016765775.1. GTDB lineage: Bacteria > Pseudomonadota > Alphaproteobacteria > Rhodobacterales > Rhodobacteraceae > Szabonella > Szabonella alba. The sequence goes on from NZ_JAESVN010000002.1 coordinate 39,596, forward strand.
GCGCTGACGAAGGAATAGACCAGCGCCGCCACGATGGCCGGTTTCAGCAAGGGCAGGATCACCGCGCGGAAGGTCTGCCAGCTGTTCGCCCCCAGGGTAAGGGACGACTCGTCAAGGCTGCGGTCCAGCTGCGACATGGACGCGATGCCCGCCCGCACCCCCACCGGCATGTTGCGGAACACGAAACTGATGACAAGGATCAGCCCGGTCCCGGTAATCTCGATCGGGGGCACGTTGAAGGCCAGAATATAGGCCACCCCGATCACCGTGCCCGGCACCGCAAAGCTCAGCATCGTGCCGAATTCGAAACTTTGCTTGCCCTTGAAATCCTGCCGCGTCAGCAGATAGGCGGTGATCAGCCCCACCGCCGCCGTCAGGGGTGCGGATATGGTCGCGATCATGATCGTGGTCCAGAAACTCGACCATGCGGACCCCGACCAGCGGATGCCGTTCTCCCCCCAGCCGACGGCAAAGGCGGTGCGGTAATGGTCCAGCGTCAGCGTATGATCCAGCCCCCAAAGCTGCACAAGCGAGCCATAGACGATATAGGCATAGACCGTCAGCGTAAACGCCCCCCACAGCCCCGCGACGACATAGACCGGCACCGACAGCCCGCGTGGCATCAGGGGATGCACCCCCGCATCACCCTTGCCGGTAACGGTGGTATAGCTTTTGCGCCCCAGCCAGAACCGCTGCACCCAGAAGGCCCCCAGCGTGAAGAACAGCAGCACGAAGGCCAGAATCGCCGCGCGGCTCTGGTCATATTGCGCGCCGACGATGGCAAAGAAGATCTCGGTCGACAGCACATCGTAATTGCCGCCCAGAACGAGCGGATTGCCGAAATCGGCCATGCTTTCGATGAACCCCAAGAGGAAGGCATTGGCGAGCCCCGGCCGCATCAGCGGCAGGGATACGGTGCGGAAGGTCTGCCAGCGATTGGCGCGCAGGGTTTGCGCGGCCTCCTCCATCGAGGGGGAAACGCCTTCGACCACACCGATCATCACCAGAAAGGCGATGGGGGTGAAGGCCAGAACCTGCGCGATCAGGATGCCCGGCAACCCGTAGATCCAGCGTGTCGGTGTGATGCCGAACCAGTCCGCAACCGTCTGCGTCACCGTGCCCGACAGGCCGAACAGCAGGATGATCGCAAGCCCGATCACGAAGGGCGGGGTGATGATCGGCAGCACGGTCAGAGCCCGCAGTGCGCGCTTGTAGCGGAAGGAGGATCGCGTCAGCAGCAGCGCGAAAACCAGCCCCAGAACGGTGGTCAGGATGCCGACCAGAACCGCAAGGAACAAGGAATTCCACGCCACGCCACAACGCCCGCCCGACAGGCAGCCAAGGCTCCAGATCCGCTGATCAAACAGTTTCGACAGGAAAGTGCTGCCGGAATAGCCCCCGCCATCTGCGACAAAGGCCGCCCCCAGCATCTTGACGATGGGAAAGAAAACGAAAATCGCAACGACCGTGACCACGCCGCCGATGGCGCCGGTCACAAAGACATCGCCATTGACCGCGCCGCGCGCCGCGATGCCTTGAGTAAACAGGAACAGAAAGGCCGAGGCCGTCAGCAACGCGCCATAGCCCATGCCGAACTGCCGGTCCCCCAACTCTCCGAACAGCGCGACAAGCCAGGGCGCGGTAAAGCCGCGCAAGCCGATCCCCAGACCCTGCGCCACCAGCCAGGCAAAGCCGAAGCCCCCGGCAACGATCAGGATCTTGCCATACAGATCATCACTCTTGCGCCGCCGGATCACCAGCAAGGGCAGGATCAGTGCGACCAGCATCGGCGCCAGCCACAGTTTCTGCCCCTGCGCGATCAACAATGCTGCGGGGGCGTAATCGCTGTAGAAGGGCCAGCCATCGGCCAGCCAGCGGAATTCCCAGAAATCCTCAACCCCGTACCAGGGCAGAACGGCATAACCGACCCATCCCGCAATGATCCAGAAGATCAGAACGGGATGGGCGGCACTTTCACTTTTGGCAAGGCGCAAGGACGTTACCGGCGCTTATTGCGGCAGACGGGAAACGTCATTATCCCATTTTTCCAGCAGGCGGCGGCGTTCTTCGGACGAGCCGTATTTGACGAAATCATAGTCGATCAGCTTGATCAGATCCATGTTCGGCGCAAGGTCCGAGGATTCGGCAGCCATGTTCGACATGACCTGAAACGCATTGACCTGCAGCGCCAGACTTTGCGCCTCGGCGCTCAGCGCCCAGTCATAGAAGGCCTTGGCCTGATCCATGTTGCGCGCGCCCTTGATGATCGACATCGACCCGATCTCATATCCCGTGCCCTCACAGGGGGCGACGATGGAAACGGGGAAGCCCGCAACCGCCGTGGCCACCGCATCATGCAGGAACACGATGCCGACCGTGGTTTCGCCCTGTCCCGCCGCCTTGATCGGGGCCGAACCGGATTTGGTATATTGGTTCACATTGGCATGAAGGCGTTTCATGTAATCAAAGCCCGCCTCCTCACCGAAAAGCTGCACCATGGTGGCCAGCGCGGTATAGGCGGTGCCGGACGAATTCGGGTTCGCCATCTGGACATGACCCTTGAATTCCGGCTTGGTCAGGTCTTCCCAGCAGGCGGGTTCGGGCAGGTTGTTGCTGGCCAGCAGGTCACGGTTGAAGCCAAAGCCCAGCGCGCCGGAATAGATGCCGATGGTGCGGTTGCCGGCACTTTCCGCCTGCGCGATGGCCCAGGGGTGCAGCTGGTCCCGCATGGGGGAAATATATTCCTCGGTCAGCCCTTCCTCGGCGGCCTGCAGATGCGGGTCGCCCGTACCGCCCCACCAGATATCGCCGCGCGGGTTGCTTTCCTCGGCCTTCACCTGCGCATAGGTCTCGCCTGAGGATTTGCGCGTCATGTCGACCCGGATGCCCGAGGATTCCTCAAAGCTGCGCGCCATCAACTGGCACCAGTCTTCCTGCGCGGAACAGTAAAAGCTCAGCCTGCCCTGCGCCATGGCGCCCGAGGATGTGCCGATGGTCGCCAGCGCCACAATGGACGCGGCCCAGAATTGATAACGCATGATTCCCTCCCAAGGATCGGGCCTTTTTTGCCCTATAGGATTGAGGTTGCCTTTAACCCGGGCACCATGCAACTCATTTTGTAACAGTTATGTTACGGCCCTGTGATCCTTTGGCGACGGCCGGACTCAGGTCATCCGGGCCAGTAGCGCAAGAATCTGCCGTCGCTCGCGCTGGGTCAGGGGATCCAGCGTGCGCGCGGAAACCGCCAGCGCATCATCGCGGCGTGCCAGAAACAGGGCGCGCCCCGCAGCGGTCAGCGCGACATTCAGCAACCGCTTGTCCGCCGCGTCCCGGGCAGTTTCCACCAGCCCCTGCCGCGCCAGCCGGTCCACCACGCCCTTGACCGTCGCCGCATCCATCGCTGCCTCCCGGCCCAGAAGGTTCTGCGACAAGGGCCCCTGTTCGGCCAGCCGCGCCAGCACGGCGAATTGCGTTGTCGTCACCTCGGGGATGGCCTCGGAAAACAGCGCCAGATGCCGCTGCGTGACACGGCGCAGAACGAATCCGATCTGCGCATCCAGCGCATAGGCGGGATCCTCCGCGCCTGCGGGCGGGGTCTCGGATGCTGAGTGTTCCATCTTCTCCACCTTTACGATGTAGCCTCAGCCTGCCCCCTTGCGCAACAGCGTTGACAGACAGGGGATGGCGCGCGCAGAGTGTTTGCACACAAACGATAACCGGACGCCAGGGATGACCGATTTCCTCCGCCCCGCGACAGTTGAGGACGCCCTTGCGCTGATGGCGGCGGGCGGGGTGGTGCCGCTGGCGGGGGGAACGGATCTTTACCCCGCAACCCAGCGCCGCGCCCTGCCGGGCCTTGTGCTGGATGTGACGGGCCTGCCCGGGCTCTGCGGCATCACTACGGGACCGGCGGGCCTGCGCATTGGCGCCGCGACCACATGGACCGCCCTTGCCCGCGCAACACTGCCGCCCGCGCTGGCCGCCCTGCAACAGGCCGCGGTTGAAGTGGGGGGCATCCAGATCCAGAATGCAGGCACCATCGGCGGCAATCTGTGCAACGCCTCCCCCGCCGCTGACGGGGTGCCACCCCTGCTGGTGCTGGACACCGAGGTGGAACTGGTCGGCCATCGCGGTATACGCCGCCTGCCCCTGTCGCAATTCCTGACCGGCCCGCGCCAGACCGCGCGGCAGGCGGATGAACTGCTGACCGCGCTGCATATCCCGGCCAGTGCGCTGTCGGGCCAGTCACATTTCCGCAAACTGGGCGCGCGGGCCTATCTGGTGATTTCGATCGCCATGGTTGCAGTGCGGCTCGACCTGCAGGCGGGCCGCATCAGCCATGCCGCCCTTGCCGTCGGGGCCTGTTCGGCCACCGCCTGCCGCCTGCCACAGGTCGAATCCGCCCTGACGGGTGCCCCCGCCGCCGAGGCCCCCGCCCTGATCCGCGATGCCGATGTCGCCGCCGCCCTGTCGCCGCTGGACGATCTGCGCGCCACAGCGGCCTATCGCTCTGGGGCTGCCGCCGAACTGCTGCGCCGCAGCGTCGCCACCCTGTGCCAGCCGGTGCCCGCATGAAGATCGACCTGACCCTGAACGGCGCCCCGGCCAGCCTGAACGCCGCGCCCGGCCTGCGTCTGTCCGAGGCGCTGCGCGAAGGGCTGGGTCTGACCGGAACCAAGATCGGCTGCGATGCGGGCGATTGCGGGGCCTGCACGGTTCTGCTGGACGGGGCGCCGGTCTGCGCCTGCCTGACCCCCGCCGCCCGCGCCCATGGACGCCGCCTTGAAACGGTGGAGGCAGATGACGCAACGCTCAACCACCTCCGCGACGCCTTTCTGCGCCATGGCGCAGCGCAATGCGGCATCTGCACGCCGGGAATGCTGATGGCGGGGACGGCCTTGCTGCGGGACAATCCCGCGCCCTCGCCCGATCAGGCCCGCGCAGCACTTGGCGGGGTGCTGTGCCGCTGCACCGGCTATGCCCGCATCATTGCCGCGATCTGCGACGCAGGCCCCCCGCCCCTCGAAGATGCCCCATCCAGCGGCACGGTCGGCAGCAGCCCCCGACGGCTGGATGGCGCGGCCAAGGTCGCGGGCGACAGTTTCGGTGCGGATCTGTGGCAACAGGGCGGGCTGATTGTGCGCGCCATCCGCTCCCCTCATGCCTCTGCACGGTTCCACTTTGGCGATCTGGCGGGCTGGGCCGCCAAGACCGGTGCGCAGGTCTTCACCGCCGCCGATATCCCCGGGCGCAACCGCTTTGGCGCGATCCCGCCCTTTGCCGATCAGCCCGCCCTTGCCGAAACCCATATCCGCCAGCGCGGTGAGGCCGTGGCGCTGGTCGCGTTCGAGGATGACGGCAGCGACCCCGACCTTTCCGGTTTCCCGGTGATCTGGGACCCGCTGACCCCGCTGACCTCGGCCCTTGATGCCGCCGCCCCCGATGCCCCCCGCCTGCATGAGGGGCGCGCAGGCAATCTGCTGATCGCGGGCCATGTCCGGCGCGGCGATGCGGCAGCAGTCCTGGCCGCCTCGGCCCATGTGGTTGAGGGCACGACCCGCACCGGATTTGTCGAACATGCCTATATCGAACCCGAGGCCGGCGCGGCCTGGATGGAGGGCGACTGCCTTGTGATCCGCGCCTGCACCCAAGCACCCGTGATGGACCGCGACGATACCGCGCTGGTCCTTGGTCTGCCGCCCGGACGGGTGCGGATAATCCCCTCAGCCGTGGGCGGCGGCTTCGGCTCGAAACTCGATCTCAGCCTGCAACCGCTGATCGGGCTGGTCACGCTGTTGACGGGCCGCCCCAGCCGCATGACCTATAGCCGCGCCGAAAGCATGGCCTCGACAACCAAGCGTCACCCGTCGCAGATTTCGGGCCGCATCGGCTGCGACGCCCAAGGCCGCATCACGGGGATGGAGATGGACGGCATCTTCGATACAGGCGCCTATGCAAGCTGGGGCCCGACGGTGGCAAACCGCGTGCCGGTCCATGCCTCGGGCCCCTATTGCACCCCGCATTACCGGGCCGAGGCGCGGGCGATCCATACCAACAACCCCACCGCCGGGGCCTTTCGCGGCTTTGGCGTGCCGCAGGCGGCGATCTGGCAGGAAACGCTTTACGACCGGCTGGCAGAACAGGCCGGGCTGGACCGGCTGGAATTCCGCCACCTGAACGCGCTGCGCGACGGGCAGACCACGGTGACGGGCCAGACCCTGCACAGCACGGGCATATCGCAATGCCTTGACGCGCTGCGCCCGCATTGGTCCCGTGCCTTGGCCGAGGCAGCGGCCATCCCGGGGCGCGGGGTCGGCATCGCGTCGTGCTGGTATGGTTGCGGCAATACCGCACTTCCGAACCCCTCGACCATCCGCATCGGGCTGACCGGGGCAGGCGCGCTGATGCTGCATCAGGGGGCGACCGATATCGGTCAGGGCTCCAACACCGTGATCGCCCAGATCGCATCAAAGGCGCTTGGCCTGCCGCTTTCCGCCGTCACCCTGATCGGCCCCGATACACATCTGACACCCGATGCGGGCAAGACCTCGGCCAGCCGTCAGACCTTCGTGACGGGCCGCGCGGCACTGGCGGCGGGCGCGGCGCTGCGGGCCGAAATCCTGCGACGGCTGAATATGGGCGATGCCGCACGCCTGTCGCTGGACGGAGCCACCCTTGTTGCAAGCGAAGGCCGCCAGACCGCGCGGCTGGACCTCTCCACCCTGCCCGCCGATGCACGTGGCTATGCGCTTTCGGCCGAGGAAAGCTATGACCCGCCTACCCTGCCGCTGGATGAAAACGGGCAGGGCAGCCCCTATGCGCTTTACGGCTATGGCGCGCAGATGGTGGAACTGGCGGTCGATCCCGCCCTTGGCACGGTGCGCCTGCTGAAGATCACCGCCGCCCATGACCTTGGCCGCGCGATCAATCCGCTGCTGGCACAGGGCCAGATCGAGGGCGGCATCGCGCAGGGCATCGGCCTTGCCCTGATGGAAGACTATATTCCGGGCCGCACCGAGAACCTGCATGATTACCTGATCCCCACCACCGGCGACATTCCCCCAATCGAAAGCCTGCTGATCGAGGTGCCCGATCCCGAAGGCCCCTTCGGCGCGCGCGGGCTGGGGGAACATGTGCTGATCCCGACCGCGCCCGCGATCCTCAACGCGATCCGCCATGCGACCGGGGCCGAGGTCACGACGCTGCCCGCCCTGCCCCACCGCATCCGCGCCGCGATGCAGAGGGCAGAAAAATGATCCGCGCCGCCCGTGCTGCATTGCCTGCCTTTGACCTTGAAGAAATACCTTTAGGGCGCGCGGGGGGCAGACAGCCCCCCGTTCCGACACCGGCAGGGGGAACCGCGCGATGACCGATACCCCGAACCGCATGGGCGACAAGATCCGCTGCGATGCCTGTCCGGTCATGTGCTATATCGCCCCCGGCCAGACCGGTGCCTGCGACCGCTATGGCAATGAGGACGGCCGCATCATCCGCTCTGATCCGGTGCTTTTACTGTCAAAAACCGTCGAAGAAGGCGGGCGCCTTGTTCCCTTCGCGCGGCCCGGCTGGGCCGATGACCCCTTCCCTGCCGATGCGCTGGTCACCGGAATCGGCGCGGGCACGACCTATCCCGATTACAAACCCGCCCCCTTCATCATCGCCTCGGACATCGAGGGCGCCGATATGGTGACCGTCGTGACCGAGGCGATCTTTTCCTATTGCGGCGTCAAGGTGAAGATCGACACCGACCGCCATCTTGGCCTTGAAACCGCCCCCGTGCGTTTTCAGGATGCGGTGATCGGCCATGTCACCACCGCCGAATATGGCAGCCAGATGCTGTCCCTCGGGGGGGTTCATCACCTGACGGGCGGCGGCAAGGCCGAAGGCCGCGCCACCTGTGCCGCGCTGCTCGCGCTCTGCAATGGCGAAGCGGTGGACCTGACCATCGACGGCGGATCGGCCGTCACCGTGCAGGCGGGCCGCGCGCCCATCGTGGACGGACGGCCCGAAAACCGGATGCGGGTGGGCTGCGGATCGGCCACCATCGGCATGTTTGCCGATCAGTGGCAGGGGCTGGTGGATGAGGTCGTCGTGGTCGATGACCATATCACCGGGGTCGTGTCGGAACATCAGGCGGGCAAGGTCATCGGCTGGGAACCGACGGGGATAAAGATTCTCGGTCACCGTTCAACCCCCGGGCGCTATTTCCGGGTTTCCGAACCGGGTCTTGGTTGGGGCGGCACGAAACTGACCGATCCGCTGGAAATCCTCGGGCCGTGGAATGCAAAAAAGGGCGCGCGGCCCGGGCTGCGACTGTTGATGGTCTCCACCACGGGTGAGGAATTCGCCTATTACGAACTGGACGCGGCGCTGACCCCGCAGCCCCGGGAAATCCCCGCAGCCCTTCTGCCCTCGGTACGGCTGATCGACGAGAATTGTGAGCCTTCGCTGTGTACGGTTCTGTTTATGGGGGGCGCAGGGGGCTCCTTGCGGTCAGGCGTCACCCAGAACCCAGTGCGGCTGACCCGTTCGGTGCAAGCGCGCCATACGCGGCTGACCTCGGGCGGGGCGGAAACCTTCATCTGGCCGGGTGGCGGCATCACCTTCATGGTGGATGTGACCCGCCTGCCCCCCGGCGCCTTCGGGTCCGTGCCGACGCCCGCGCTGGTTGCGCCTTTGGAATTCACCCTGCCCCGCGCGGAGTATCTGGCCCTGGGCGGCCATGCCGGGGCGATCCGGTCGCTGGCCGAAATGCAGCAGGAGGGCGGCGAATATCCGACCGGGGCGCGGCTCTGGCCCAAGGTCGAGGCACCATGACCGCGCCGCAGATCACCCGCCTGCCTGATGGCCGCCTGCATCTGCATCACGGCCCCATCGACATCGTCCTGACCGCCGAAGGCCCCGACGCGGCAAGGGCCCGCGATCAGGCCGCGCGGCGTTTCGCGGCGATCCTGCCAGAGCTTGTGGCCGAACTGCCCGCCCTGCGCCGGCCCGATCCCCCGCCGCTACGTTCGGCCATCGCACAGGCCATGGCGGGGGCTACGGCAGCCTTCCGCCCGGATTTCATCACGCCGATGGCCGCCGTGGCGGGGGCCGTGGCCGATGCGGTGCTGGCGGCCATGCTGGCAGGCAATGACCTGACCCGCGCCATCGTCAACAATGGCGGCGATATCGCTTTTCACCTTGCACCGGGGCATCAGACCACCGCCGCGATTGCCCGTTCGGTCAACCGGTCCGGCATCGGGGCCGACCGCGTGACGATCCGCGCCGCGGATCCCGTGCGGGGGATTGCCACCTCGGGCTGGCGCGGGCGCAGCCAGTCGTTGGGTATCGCCGATGCAGTAACCGTGCTGGCCCCTACCGCTGCCATGGCCGACGCCGCAGCCACCATGATCGCCAATGCGGTCAACCTGCCCGGCCACCCCGCCATCACCCGCCGCCCGGCGCATGATCTGAAGGCCGACAGCGACCTTGGCCCCCGCCTTGTGACGACCGGTGTCGGCCCGCTTTCGGATGCCGATATTGCCCGCGCACTGACAAACGGGGTGACACTGGCCCGAAGGCTTCATAAACAGGGGCTTGTCACCGGTGCCGCATTGTTCCTGCAGTCACAGGCCCTGAGCCTCGGCCTGCCCACCCCCAACAGGGAGCCCTGCCTTGCCTGACTTTCCGATCCGCAAGATTCTGACACTGGTCGAGGAAATCCGCCACGAAAACGGCCCCTTGCCCGACCGCCCCGTGATGCGCGGCTTTGCCTGCGCCGTTGTGAAAAACCCCTTTGCGGGCAGCTATGCCGCCGATCTGCAACCGGGGATGGAGGATCTCAAATCCCTCGGGCTGGATCTGACCGACCGCCTGATCGCGGCGCTTGGCGGGGCGGATGGCATTGACGGCTATGGCAAGGGCGCGCTGATCGGTGCTGCGGGTGAGGCCGAGCATGGCGCGCTCTGGCATGTGCCGGGGGGCTATGCCATGCGGCAGCGGCTGGGCGAAAGCCGCGCCATCGTGCCCTCGGCAATGAAGGTGGCCCCCTTGGGCGGCACGCTGGACGTGCCCTTGGGCCATATCAATGCGGCCTATGTGCGGTCGCATTTCGATGCGATCCCGGTCTGCGTGCCCGACGGGCCAAGGGCGGATGAGATCGTCTTTATCCTTGCCATGGCCAAGGGAGGCCGCGTCCATTCGCGCATGGGCGGGCTGGAAGCCTGGGACATCAAGGCCATGGACGGCCTGCGCTGATGCGGGTTCTGGCCGCCTCCGCTGCGATCCTCGCACCCGGAGCGGCCCTTGCCTGTGCGCTGGCCCCCTCGATCATCCTGACACTGCCGACGGATTACTACCTTGCCGGGGCGGGTCTGACCGTTGCGGTGACCGGCCTTCTGGCCGCAAGCCTGCACCGCCTGCCCGCATTGCGGGCGGTGACGCTGTGGGACCGGCCCGTGCTAATTCCCGAGACCGTGACCAGCTATCTGGGCTTTCTGTTTCTGGCGCTGCTGGTGATTATCGGGCATTTCGGATCGTCCGATCCGATGCACAATCTGCTGGCGCTCTGGGTCTGGACCGGGCTTTGGGTCGCGCTGCCCCTGGCGATGATGCTGTTCGGCAATCTCTGGCGCATGATGAACCCCTGGACCGGGCCGGTGCGCATCGCGCGGGCGCTGTTCGGGCGCAAGGGCGGCATCGGCCTGACGCGGCTGGGGCACTGGCCCGCCGTGGCGGGGCTGTTCGCGTTTTTCTGGTTCTATATCGTCTCGCTTTCGCCCGAGGACCCGCAGCACCTGGCGCGGCTGGTGCTGATCTACTGGCTGGTGATCTTCGCGCTGGCGGTGGCCGAGGGCGAGGACTGGCTGCAACAGGGCGAATTCCTGACTGTCTATCTGACGCTGATCGCCCGCATCGCGCCGTTCTGGCTTGAGATCACGGGGAACCGCGCACGGCTGCGTGCCGGGTTTCCGGGGGCGCAGGTGCTGGAGATGCCACCGCTTTCGCCCTCGGCCATCGCTTTCGTGACGCTGGCGCTCGCGGGGCTCAGCTTTGACGGGCTGGCGGGAACTTTCCGCTGGCTGGCGCTGATCGGGGAAAACCCGCTGGAGTTCACGGGCCGCTCAGCGGTGATGGGGGTCAACACCGCCGGACTGATCCTGTCATGGGCGCTGACGGCGGGGCTGATCCTTGGCGCGCTGAAACTGGGCGCGGTGCTGGCGCGCGGCCCGGTGATGGCGGTGGCGGGCGGTGGCGGCGGGTTGCGGGGCGGGGGACAGGCGCCGGATATGGGCGCGATGCTGCCGGTCATGCTGTCTTTTCTGGCCATCGCGGCGGGCTACCATGCGGCGCATCATCTGGTGATCCTGCTGACCACCGGGCAATATACGCTGGCGGCGCTGAACGATCCCCTGTTTCGCGGCGATGCCTTTCTGGGGCTGTCGGTCTATTTCGTCTCGATGGGTTTTCTGGCCGACCGTTCCGCCATGATCGCGCTGTGGAATGCACAATTCGCGCTGATCCTTGGCGCGCATGTGCTGGCCGTGATCCTGTCCTTCCGCCTCGCCGGGCCACATCTGCCCGCCCGCGCGCATCTGCCGCTGACGCTGCTGATGGTCGGCTATACCGTGTTCGGGCTCTGGCTGCTGTCAGCCGCCCGTGGATTCTGACAGAAGGGCCAGAGAACAGTGGACAGATCGTTTGTATACATTCATTCTTAACCCAAGGCCGACGCAGAAAACAAACGGCCGCCCCAACAGAAAGAGGAGCATGCCATGACCACCGGACTTCTCAGACCCTCCCGCCGCACGCTGCTGTCGGGCCTTGCCGCCGGGGCCTCGGCGCTGGCCTTGCCGCGCTTCGTGCAGGCGCAAAGTTCTGCCCCGATCAAGCTGGGCTTTCAGCTGCACCGCACCGGGATCGGTGCCGCCTATGGGCGCTGGTATGAACGCACGGCACAGGCCGCGCTGAAGAAGCTGAATGATGAGGGCGGCATCAATGGCCGCCCGGTCGAGATCCTGTTTGAGGATGACGGCACCGACCCCCGGCGCGGCGCCGAAGTGGTCGAGAAACTGACCAGTCAGGCCGGGTGCGACGTGATCTTCGGGCCGCTTTTCTCGCATGTCGTGATCGGATCGGCCCCAAGGGCGGGTGAATTGAAAGTGCCCTATCTGGTCTGTTCCGAAGGCTTCCATGTGGCATCCGGCATGCTGAACCGCTGGTCGCTGCAGCCCGGCATCTCGGATGTGCGCGCGCAGGCCTCGTCCATGGCGCCCTGGATCGCGAATACGCTGGGCAAGAAGGTCACGATGGTCTTTCCCGACTATGCCTTCGGCCATGACCACCGCGATTACTTCACCCCGGCCATCGAGGCGGCGGGCGGTGAGGTCATCAAGCATATCGCAATCCCGCCGACCGAAACCTCCTTCACCCGCTATCTGCCGCAGATCCCGCGCGACACCGAGGTGTTGTATCACGTCATGGTCGGCCCGGCGGTCCTGACCTTCGTCAAGGAACTTGGCGAATTCTACGGTTCTGGCGCGCGGCCCGAGATCTTTGGCTTCATCGACAGTCTGGAAGCCGTCGATATTGCCTCACCGGGCCTGGAATTTCTGGAAGGCACGCATTTCTGGGAAGGCATGTGCCGCACGAAACAGGAAGGCGAATCCGAGGCGGAAACCGCCTATCGCGCCGCCGTGGGCGTGGATGACAACGGCGCCTCGGTTTCGGATGCGCGGGATGTCTCGACCTATGCGCATATGTTCTCCTGCTGGGAGACGCTGTTCGTCATCAAGGAAGGGATGGAGGCCGCGGGTTATCAGGGGCCGGACGACCGGCAGAAATTCGTCGAGGCCATCGAGGCGATGACCGCCTTCAGCGCAGGCGCCACCCATCCGCAGGGGGACAAGGTGTTCAACGGCAAGACCCATCAGGTCTTCACCCCGCAATTCGTCTCGAAGGTCGAGGGGGGCAAGCTGCTGCGGGTCCATACAACGACGCTTGAGGACGGGATGTATGAGGATGCGGTGGATTACACCACCATGTCCTTCTGATCCTGCGCCAACAGGGGAGGGGGCGCTGCCCCCTCGCCGCGTGGCGGCTTACCCCCGAGGTATTTTCGCCAGGATGAAATGAAGGCTCTTTTGCGGATGGATCGCTGAATGGAGTTCGGTCCCTTTCTTCTGCTTGCCCTGATGGAGGGCATGGTCATGTCCGCCGTGCTGGCGCTGACTGCTGTCGGGCTGAGCCTTGTGTTCGGCGTGATGCGGGTGGTCAATGTCGCGCATGGCGAGTTTTTCATGCTGGGCGCGGTGGCGGCATGGTTCGTGACGCAGGCGGTGCCGGGGCATCCCGCCCTTGGCTTTGCCGCAGCGCTGCTGCTGGCGCCCCTGTTCGTGGGGGCGGTGGCGGCGCTGGCCGACGGGCTGATCCTGAAACGGCTGAACTATGACCCCGAGGCGACAATCGTCGCAACCATCGGTCTGTCCTATATCTTCCAGCAGGCCGCGCTCAGCTTTTACGGGCCCGATGCGCGGCCGGTGCTGGCCCCGTTTGATCTGCGGCTGCAACTGCCCTGGTTCGGTTATTCCGGCTACAAGATCGCGGTGGTGATCGCGGCGGCGCTGATCCTGATCGGGATATGGCTGTTCATGACGCGCAGCCGGGCCGGGCTGGTCATGCGCGCCACGCAGGCCGACCGCGACACCGCGCGTGCCTTCGGCATCAATGTCGACCGGGTGTTCGCGACGGTCTTTGCCCTTGGGGCGGCGATGGCGGCGATGGGGGCGGTTCTGATCGTGCCGATCCAGCAGGCGCATTACCTGATGGGACATGATCCGCTGCTGTTGTCCTTCATCGTGGTCATCATCGGCGGCTTGGGGTCCTTGCGCGGCACGCTGGTCGCAGCACTGCTGATCGGGCTGTCGGATGGGGTGATTTCGGTCTTCTTCTCGCCCACGCTGGCCAAGATCCTTGCCACGCTGTTCGTCGCGCTGGTGCTGGTCTTCCGTCCGCAGGGCCTGTTCGGAGGGCAGCGATGACCCGGTTCCTTGACCGCAGCCTGATCCTGCATCTGGCGGTGATCGCGGCGCTTTTCGCGGCGCAATACCTGCTGCCTTCCTATCACCACACCAATATTGCGCGCATCATGGTGCTGGCGGTCTTCGCCATGGGCTACAATATCGCCTTTGGCTATACCGGGCTGCTGAGCCTTGGCCATGCGCTGTTCTTCGCGGCCGGGCTGTATGCAACCGGGCTGGGGGTCGAACAATGGGGGCTGCCGACCGGCATCGCCCTGATTGGGGGGCTGGCGGCGGGCGGGGCGGTCGCGGTGGCAACCGGGCTGCTGGCGTTGCGCACCGGGGGTGTCTCTTTCATGATTGTGACGCTGATGTTCGCGCAGGCGGGCTATCTCACGATCCTTTATTTCGGCGCCGTCACGCGCGGGGATGAGGGATTCGTGATCTCCACCGCCGCGCGCAGCCTTGGCGGGCTGGTCCTGTCGGACAGCACGACGCGCTATTTCATGGCGCTGGCGCTGTTTGCGGTCGCGATGCTGGCGAAACTGGCGCTGGTGCGGTCTCCCACCGGCCGGGTGCTGGTGGCGCTGCGCGAGAATGAAGAGCGTTCCCGCATGCTGGGCTTCGATCCCTTCCGCTACAAGCTGCTGGCCCTTGGCATATCGGGGCTTTACGCGGGGGCTGCGGGGGCGGCCTATGCGGTGCTGTTCGGCTATGTCGGGGCGACCTTCGCCTCGATCCAGTATTCGATCCTGCCGCTGCTTTATGTGCTTCTGGGTGGGGCGGGCACGGTGCTGGGGCCCTTCCTTGGCGCGCTGGTGATGTTCTACCTGATCGACATTTCGTCAGGCTATACCACCGCGCATCTGGCCGTGGTGGGGCTGGCGCTGCTGATCCTTGTCTTGTTCGCGCCCAAGGGCATTCTGGGCGCACTGCGCGAAAGGGGGCTGAAATGGCTGCCGTGACGCTGCTTTCTGCCCGCGGGCTGACGCGCCATTTCGGCGGTCTCAGGGCCGTGGACGGGGTGGATTTCGATCTTGAATCCGGGCGCATCCATGCGCTGATCGGCCCCAATGGTGCGGGCAAGACCACTTTTGTCAGCCTGCTCTGCGGCCGCATCCCGGTGCAGTCGGGCAGCATCACCTTCGCCGGGCAGGATATCACCCGCCTGCCCGCCCATGAACGGGTCGCGCGCGGCATTGCCTATACGTTCCAGATCACCTCGATCTACGCCAATCTGAGCGTGTTCGACAATGTCGCCCTGCCGGTGCAGCGCCGGGGCAGCCGGACCCTTGCCGCCGATACGATGGCAGCGCTTGACCGGGTGGGGCTGGCCGGTCTGGCCGGTCAGACAGCCGGAACGCTGGCTTACGGCCATCAGCGCCTGCTGGAAATCGCGATGGGGCTGGCGCTGTCGCCGCGCCTTCTGATCCTCGATGAACCGACGCAGGGGCTGGCTTTGTCTGAAATCGACGGCTTCAAGGCGCTGGTCCGCTCAGTCATTCCTGAAACGACCGTGCTGCTGATCGAACACAACATGGATGTGGTGATGGATCTGGCCGAAACGATCACCGTGCTGAATTTCGGCCAGACCCTTGCCAGCGGCAGCCCTGCCGCGATCCGCGCCAATCCGGCGGTTCAGGCCGCCTATCTGGGGGGCGGTCATGCTTGAGATTTCCGATCTCAGCGGCGGCTATGGCGCGGTTGAGGTGTTGCGCGGCGTCACCCTGACCGCCCGGGGCGGTGAGGTCACCTGCGTCATGGGCCGCAATGGCGCGGGCAAGACCACGATGCTGCGCGCGATCATGGGGCAGGTCCGGGCCAGCGCCGGAACGATCCGCCTGAAGGGAACCGAACTGCAATCCCTGCCCGCGCATGAGGTGCCGCGCCATGGTATCGGCTATGTGCCGCAGGGCCGGCGCCTGTTTTCTGATCTGACCGTGGCCGAGAATATCACCATCGGCCTGATGACCCGGAACCACGGCGCGGCAACGCGGGACAAGGTTCTGGACCTCTTTCCCCGCCTGCGCGAAAGGCTGGACCAGCGCGCGGGCACCCTGTCGGGGGGCGAACAGCAGATGCTGGCCATTGCCCGCGCGCTATGTCTCGAACCCGCCGTTCTTTTGCTGGATGAACCGACCGAGGGGTTGCAACCCTCGATGATTGCCGCGATCCGCGACACGGTGATGCTGCTGAAAACCACCGGGGTCGCGACAATCCTTGTCGAACAGCGCGTCGATGCGGTCCTCTCGATGGCCGATCAGGTTGCCTTCCTGCAGAACGGCATTCTTGCCGAAACCTGCGCCGCCGCCGCCCTCACACCCGCCTCACCGCAATTCCAGACCTATGTCGGTGTCTGACATGCTGCGTTCTCTTGGTTCAAATACCCTCAGGGGTGAACTGGCGCCCAGCGCCAGGAGGGGGCAGACAGCCGCCTTTCTGCGCGTCCGCAAATCGGAGCGCCGCGCATGAGCCGCCTCATCGCGGGCGTCGATGTCGGCGGCACCTTCACCGATCTGGTGATCCTTGATCCGGCCACGGGCGCGGTGCGGCTTGCCAAGGTGCCGACCACCCTGCGTGAGGAAACCGGCGGTCAGGCGGGCGGCGTTCTGGCCGCGCTGGATCAGGCCGGGGTCGAGTTGGAGGCCATCGGACTTATCGTCCATGGTACCACGACCACCACCAATGCCGTGCTGGAACGCAAGCTGGCGCGCGCGGGTCTCATCACCACTGCGGGGTTCCGCGACGTTCTGGAACTGGGCCGCCGCACCCGTCCCGCGCCTTACGGCATGACCGGCAGTTTCACCCCGGTGATCCCGCGCGATCTGCGGCTGGAAGTGCCCGAGCGCATGGATGCACGGGGCCGCGTGCTGACCCCGCTGGATGAGGACGCGCTGCGCAGCGCGATTGGCACCCTGCTGGACCGGGGATGCGAGGCACTGGTGATCCATTTCCTGCATGCCTATGCCAATCCCGCGCATGAGCTGCGCGCGGCCGAGATCGCGGCCGGGCTCTGGCCCAATGCCTATATCACCTGCGGCCATGCGCTGCTGTCAGAAAGCCGCGAGTTTGAGCGCGGCGTGACAGCCGCCGTCAATGCCTCGGTCCAGCCCTTGCTGGAACGCTATGTCTCCCGCCTTGCGGGGTCGCTGGCGGCGCGCGGCTATGCGCGCGACCTTCTTGTGATGAACGGCAATGGCGGCATGGTACCCGCGCAATCGGTCGCGGCCGAGGCGGTGAAAACCGTGATGTCCGGCCCGGCCTCGGGCGTGATGGCGGCGCTGGCCACTGGGCGGCGGGCGGGGATCGAAAACCTGATCACCTATGACATGGGCGGCACCTCGACCGATGTCGCGCTGATCCGTCAGGGCCGCGCCCCGGTTTCCAATGAAATCGAAGTCGAATATGCCATGCCGATCCATGTGCCCATGGTCGATGTGCGCACCGTGGGCGCAGGCGGCGGGTCCATCGCCCGGGTCGATGCAAGCGGCATGCTGCGGGTCGGGCCGCATTCTGCAGGGTCCGATCCCGGACCGATCTGTTATGGCCGGGGCGGGACGGAACCGACAATTTCGGATGCGAACCTGTTGCTGGGCCGCCTTCCCGCCGCCCGTTTTGGGGCTGCACAGGATGCCGTGCGCGAGGCTTTTGCCACCCGCATCGGTGCCCCGCTTGGCCTGACCGCCGAAGCGGCCGCCGAAGCCGTCCTGCGCATTGCCAACACCCATATGGCGGGGGCGATCCGCATGGTCTCCGTCTCTCTCGGCGCAGATCCCCGTGATTTCGCGCTGTTTGCCTTTGGCGGGGCGGGGCCGCTCCATGCCACCGCCCTTGCGGCAGAACTGGGCATTCCCCGGGTGCTGCTGCCCGCCCGCCCCGGCATGACCAATGCGCTTGGCTGTGTCGTGGCGGACCTTCGGCACGACACGGTGCGCACGCTGAACCGTCCGCTGGATGATCTGGACATGGACCGCACGCATGTCATCCTTGCCGATCAGATCACCGAAGGCCGCGCCCGGATCGGAGCGGCAGGCATTGACCTGACAGATATCGAGACCGAGCTTTCCGCCGATATGCAGTTCATCGGCCAGACCCACCTTCTGCGCGTCCCCTTGCCCGATGCCACGCCTACCCGAACCGACCTGCAAGCCCGGTTCGAGGCCGCCTATCACGCACGTTTCCGCGTCTCGCTGCCGACGATCCGCGCCAATCTGGTCAATCTCAATGTCTCGGTCATCGGGCGGCGCCCGGAAATGGACCTGTCGCGCCTGATCGACCCTTCGGGGCGCTTGACGACCGCAACACCCGCCAGCCACCGCCCGGTCTGGTTCGGCGGCTGGCAGGAGACGCCGGTCTATATCCGGGAGACCCTGCCGCTGATGCCCCGCATAGAAGGCCCCGCGATCATCGAGCAGATGGACAGCACCACCGTCATCCATCCCGGCTGCACCGTTACGGGTGACAGCGACGGCAACCTGATCGTCGAGGTGCCCCATGCCTGACATAGCAATCGACCCGATCACGCTGGCCGTCATTCAGGCCGGGCTGCAACAGGTCTGCGACGAGATGGACCTGACCTTTTCCCGCGCGGCCTTTTCCCCGGTGATTGCCGAGGCCGATGACCGGTCGGACGGGATCTATTCGGCCAGCGACGGGTCGCTGATCGCGCAGGGGCAGCGTGGATTGCCGGTCTTTGTCGGCACGATGCAGTTTTCCACCCGGCATCTGATCGAACGCATCGCCAGCGGTGAGACCCTGCCGCCCGAACCGGGTGATATCTATATCGTCAACGACCCCTATCTGGGCGGCACGCATCTGATGGATGTGCGCTTTGCCATGCCCTTCTGGCGCGATGGGGCGATCTTCTGCTGGCTGTCCAATACCGGCCACTGGCCCGATACCGGGGGCGCGGTGCCGGGCGGCTTTTCCGCCTCGGCCACGGCTGCCGAACAGGAAGGTCTGCGTCTGCCACCGGTGAAACTGTTCAAGCGCGGCACGCTGGACCCGGAGATCTGGGCGATCATCCGATCAAACATCCGAGTGTCCGAACAACGCATCGGCGATGTGCAGGCGCAGGCCTCGGCGCTGCTGGTGGGGGCAGAGCGGCTGACTGCACTGATGGACCGCTATGGCGATGCGACCGTTACCGCCGCGATTGCCGAGATGCGGATACTGGCCGCGCGGCAGATGCGCGCCAATATCGCGCTGATCCCCGAAGGTCGCTATGCGGCGTGCGCCTATATCGACAGCGACGGTGTGGTGAACGAACCCCTGACCATCGCCCTGACCGTGAACCGTTCCGACGAGGGCCTGACTTTCGATTTCACCGGATCGTCGCTGCCCTGTGCGGGCCCGATGAATTCGGTCCGCGCCACCACGCTGTCCTCGGTCTATCTGGCGATCCGGCATATCTTTCCCGATGTGCCATTGTCGGCGGGCGCGTTTGAACCGCTGACCGTGACCGGAATCGAGGGCACCTTCCTTGATGCCCATTATCCCCGCCCGGTTTCGGGCTGCGCCGCCGAGGTCAGCCAGCGCATTGCGGAAGCCGTCTTTGCCGCCCTTGTGCAGGCGATCCCCGACCGCGTGACCGCTGCCCCGGCGGGCACCTCGGGCAATTTCGGCCTTGGCGGGCATGACCCGGAAAAGGGCCGCGATTTCGTCATGTATCAGATCTCGGGCGGGGGCTATGGCGGTAATGCGCGCCATGACGGGCTGTCCAATGGCTGTTCGACCATCGGCATTTCCAAGGCCCCGCCGGTCGAGATCATGGAACAGACCTATCCGGTGCTCTATCGCCGCTATGCCCTGCATGAAGGATCGGGCGGGGCAGGGCGGCATCGGGGCGGGTTTGGCCTTGATTACGAAATTGAACTGCTGCGCGGCCATGCCCGCGCCAGTTTCGTGATGGATCATGGCCGGACCGGCCCGCAGGGGGCGCTTGGCGGGCAGGATGGCGCGGTGAACCGGGTTGAGGTGACACGCGGCCATGAAACCTTTACCCCCGAACATCTGTCCAAGGCGCAGGACATCGCCCTTGCCCCCGGTGACCGTGTGCGCGTACGCACCCCCGGCGGCGGCGGCTATGGTGACCCGAAGGATCGCAACCCTGCGCTGGTGGCCGAGGATATCCGCCTTGGCCGCTACAGACCCGAACAGGCGGCGGCGCTGTTTCCCGGCAAGGGCTGACCGCGCTATGGCCCCGCATCACCGGGGGGCGCCGTGTCAGGCTCCAACATCCGTTGCAGCGGTTTCAGGCTTTCGCCCTTGACCAGCCATGAAATGCCAAAGGCGAAGACCCCGATGCTTTCCAGAATGAAAACCGCGCGGCTGCGATCCATGGCCGCCTGCCCGGCTGCGTCCCGCCCCGCATAGATCATCCCATAGACCGCGATGGCCGCCATCGCCCCGAGGATGACCCAGCCGCAGATCGCATAGATCCGGTTGCGGGCAATCTTGTCCGCGCTTTGCGGGCCGGGCGCACCGCGCCGGAACAGCATAAGGCAGAACGCCGCCAGCATGGCAAAGAACACCGCCGCCGCGCCGTAATGCAGGATGCGCGACAGATCCGCGCCCAGCCAGCACTGGATCACCGTCACGCATTGGAACGGGCCCCCGGCGGCGGATTTGTCCATAGTCGGCACCAGCGCCACCCCGATGGCCGCCACCGCCGCAACGCGTGAGACCAGACGGTCCGTCGGCCATTCCCCGGCCTTCGCGGGCGGATAGCCGACATAGGCCCAGAGAAAGACGCCGATGGCACAGAGGATGCCGACAAACAGATCCCGCCCTTGTCCGAAATAGAATTCGGATATCGAGGGGCGCATCGGTTCATCCGTCAGCAGCGCCACGAGCATCAGCGCGACAGGCAGCGCAAGGCCCAGCACCCCCAAGGCGCGGCGCACGGCCAGAAAGGACAGGACAAGCTCATTCTCGGCTTCGGCAGATGTGCCGGATTGCGGCGGGCGCGGGGTCATGACGGCCTCCGGTGTCGGGTCGGACGGGCCAATGATGCCACGGATAACGCGGCCATGCGCGGGTCAGGCACGCCACGCCACCGCTTTGACGCAGTTTTGGCGCAAGGATGGTAAAATCCGGTCAGCGCGCCAGCGAACAGCAGCCCGACAGGCCCTGTGCGACAGACCCGTCCGCGGTGCCCTCACCGCTCAGAAAAAGACTCAGCGCGATGCCGAAACTGAAATCGCTCATCCCGTCGGAACAGTCCTGCCCGGTCAGGGCCGCGAAACCTGTGCTGTCCGGCCCGCGCAACGCCATGCCCGCCTGACCGCGCCGCCCGGAAACATCGGCGGACCAGTCGATCACCAGATCCACCGGATCCCCGCCCATGCGGCTGAGATTCAGCCGCCGGGCATCCGCGTCCAGACGCAGCGACCAGAACGGCTCGGTCCCGTAGCAGGACAGGGGTTGCGCAAGATGCCACCAGTCCGGCCCCGGCTGCCGGGCAAGGAATCGCATCGAAACCCAGCCCGCCCGTTCATTCAGATTGACGCGGCCCCAGCCCCCGTCTGGTGAAATCCCGGTCACCTCCACCCCCGCAGTGCCGGGGGCAAAGCCGCCCAGAACCGGGGCCGAGGCCGAGGGTTCGGCCCGGATATTCAACTGGTCGTCTGCGGCCACGCCCGTCACATCATGCAGCGCAGGCAGATCCTGCGCCGGGGCCGCAACGGAAAACCCCGTCAGCAAAAGCGCCACGACAAGGGCCGCAACCGCGCGCCTCAACGCCCCGCCCCCCAGCTGACCGAAGCATATTTCCGGGTGTAATGTTCGGCCATCAGCCCGATCACGATCAGCGCCAGCATCACATAGACCGGATAGGAGACCGAACTGTAATGCGGATGGTAGTTCAGAAAGATAAACCCCCGCCCCTGGTCAATCGTATGAAACAGCGGGTTCCAGTCAAACATCGCCAGAATATAGCCCGGCATCATATTGGCCACGAACATCTTGCCCGAGGCGATCATATTGGCGCGCTGATAAAGCTGCGTGAGGATCGTGACCGCTTCGGGCGCCCAGGGTCTCAATGCCATGAAAATCATGCCGACGGACACCCCGGTTCCCCAGGACAGCAGGAACATCCCCATCGTGCCGATCGGGTCATGAATGGTGATCGGCTGAAAGGCCGCGTGATAGACGTAAAGCACGACAGCCGCCGACAGGAACTGTGTGTAAAGCGCGGCAAGCGCCGCCGAAGTGATCGAAACGACCGTATTCATCGGCGCATGTTTCATCATGGCCGAGGTCGGCCCCTCCGCACCCGAGACCGCGCCAACGGCCTTGATATGCGTCATGAACATGAAGATGCCCGACATGACATAAAGCAGGAAATCGCCCCGGATCGCACTGCTGCGCAGACCCAGCAGATTGAACATGACGTAGAAAACCGCGACCAGCATGACCGTCTGGAAGATGTTCAGCAAAAGACCGATCACCGCATTGCCATGGGTTTTGCGGATATTGCGCACGGTCGCATGGAAAATAAGCTCAAGGATCGCGAATGCGCTGCCCAGAGGGGTTTTCGGAGCCTGTCTCTGAAACATCTGCTTCCCTTCCGCGGGGGCGGTCCGTTGCGAACATGTCCGGGAAATCTTGCCGATCCCTTACACAGCAAGGATAAGGACAGCGACAGAACTTGGCAATGATGCGCCCGGGATCCGGGTGCAGGGAAGGAATGGTATGGATTTTCATCTGCTTGTTTCGGTGATGCGGCGCCTGGCGCTTGAGGCGGGCGACCGCATCATGACGGTCTATGACGGCCCGGGCTTTGAGGTTGCGGCCAAATCCGATGCAAGCCCGGTGACCGAGGCCGATCTGGCCGCCGATGCGGTCATCTCGGAGGGGCTGCGCGCGGCCTTTCCCGACCTGCCCCTGATTACCGAGGAACAGGCCGACAGCCATGATCTGCGGGCCGCGACCTTCCTGATCGTCGATCCGCTGGACGGCACCAAGGAATTCGTCCAGCGCCGGGGAGATTTCACCGTCAATATCGCCTATGTCGAAAACGGTGTGCCGCTGCGCGGGATCGTCTATGCGCCGGCGAAGAAACGGCTGTTCTACACCCGCGCCGACGGGCGCGCGGTTGAGGAAACAGGGGAATTCCGGAAAGACCGCGCCGGTCCCACGCGGGAAATCCGCGTCTCACAGCCCGACAATTCGGCGCTGATGGTGGTGGCCTCGAAATCCCATCGCGATGCCGCGACCGATGCCTATATCGCGCGTTACGGCGTGAAGGACATGACCAGTGCGGGGTCCAGCCTGAAATTCTGCCTTGTCGCGACGGGCGAGGCGGATCTTTACCCAAGACTGGGCCGCACGATGGAATGGGATACGGCGGCGGGTGATGCCGTCTTGCGCGGGGCGGGCGGACAGGTCGTGCGCTTTGATGACCATCAACCGCTGACCTATGGCAAGGCGGGCTGGGACAACCCCTTTTTCATCGCCCACGCTCCGGGCGTGACGCTGCAGAAGGGCTGAGCGGGGCATGACCGGGGGCTGATCCGCGCAGCGGATCGACCCCGACATCGGGCCAGAAGGCACCGGCGGCGCGCCTTTCGCTGGACGCGGCGCGCCGTTCCTTCCTACTGTCGGGCAGATCCAGATCGGACATCCCGTCATGCCACCCCTTCCCGCCGTCAGCCTGATTCTTGTCAGCCGTCACCGCAGCGCGGCGCTGCTGCGGGCGCTGACGGCTGTGGCGCAGATGGACCATCCCGAATTCGAGGTCATCGTCGTGGCCGATCCGGCGGCGGCGGCGGCCGTGCGGGCGGGCGGCTGGCCGGTCAGGATGGTGGAATTCGACGAGGCCAACATCTCGGCCGCGCGCAATCTGGGCCTTGGGCTGGCCGCCGCACCGGTCGTGGCCTTTCTGGATGATGATGCTGTACCCGAACCGACATGGCTTTCGCGTCTTGCAGCGCCCTTTCACGATCCGGATGTGACACAGGCGGGCGGCTATGTGCGCGGCCGCTCGGGTCTGGGCTGGCAATGGCGCGCGATGCGGGTGGACAGGCGCGGCTTCGACCATCCGTTCGATCCCGGCCCGGGGGTCAGCCTGCACCGGGGCGATGCGGGAGTTGCGATCAAGACCCAGGGCACGAACTGCGCCTTTCGCCGCGCCGATCTGATCGCGGCGGGGGGGTTCGACCCCGCCTTCCGCTTCTATCTGGATGAGGCGGATGTGAATCTGCGCCTTGCCGCAAGCGGCGGGCTGAGCGCGGTCGTCCCCGGCGCGGTTGTTCATCACGGCTATGCCGCCTCGGACCGGCGCCGTGCGGACCGAACCCCCACGGATCTGACCGAGATAGGGGCCAGCATCGCGGCCTTCCTGCGCCGCCATGCACCGGATGATGAGGGGGCCGCGGCCGCGCATCTGGCTGTGCAGCGCGCAAGGCTGATCGGCCTGATGGTCGCCGGCGCGCTGGAACCGCGCGATGTGTCACGGCTGATGGCAGGGTTGCGTGCCGGGATGGAGGCGGGCCGCCGCCGCGAGCTGCGCGCCGCTCGGGCCCTGCCTGCCTTGCCGCCGTCCCCGTTCAGTCCAATGCCGCAAAGCGGGGCGCGCCCGGGGCTGGTGCTGCAGGGCCGCGATCTGGACCAGTTGCGGCGCGAGGCGGCGGGCCGGGTGGCCGATGGCCATATCGTCACGCTCTTCGCGCTGCGGCGCGGGTTTCGCGCCCAGATCCAGCAGTTCCACCCCGGTGGCTGGTGGGAGGTGACCGGCGGGCGCTTCGGCAAGGCCCATCGCGACCATCCCGCCCCCCGTTTTGCCGCCCCGTCGGCAAGGATTGCGCAGACAATTGCCTTGCTCGCAGGGACCCGTCCGGTGAGATAAGCGTTATACCGCCGAATCCAGTGGCGATTCGGTGATTTTCCGGCGATAATTGCTGGCGTATCGAGTAGGCCTGCGCAGTATCGTCCGGATCGGGGCGAAGTATCGGGTCAGATCAGCCAAGGCTGGTCGCAAAGTGAAGTTGTTAAAAGGGGCTGAAACCATGAAGGTCAAGAAGGTCACCAAGGCGGTGTTCCCGGTTGCGGGTTTGGGAACGCGCTTCCTTCCTGCCACGAAGTCTATTCCGAAAGAGATCATGACGCTGGTCGACCGCCCGCTGATCCAATACGCGATTGACGAGGCGCGCGCCGCCGGGATCAAGGAATTCATCTTCGTCACTTCGCGCGGGAAATCCGCGCTAGAGGATTATTTCGACAATGCCCCTGAGCTCGAAAGCGAACTGCGCCGCAAGGGCAAGCTCGACACTCTGGAGGCGCTGAAGGATACCAATATGGACAGTGGCGCCATCGCCTATGTCCGCCAGAACCGCCCCATGGGTCTGGGCCATGCGGTCTGGTGCGCCCGTCGCCTGATCGGTGATGAACCCTTTGCGGTTCTGCTGCCCGATGACGTGATCGCCGCAGAAAAGCCCTGTCTGCAACAGATGGTCGAGGCCTATGAACAGACCGGCGGCAATATGGTCGCCGCGATGGAAGTGGCACCCGAAAAGGCCAGCGCTTACGGTGTTCTGGATGTTTCAGAGGATATGGGGTCCATCGTCCGCGTCAAGGGCATGGTCGAAAAGCCGAATGCCGAGGACGCGCCGTCCAATCTGGCCGTGATCGGGCGCTATATCCTGTCGCCCAAGGTTCTGAACAACCTCAACAAGATCAAGCAGGGCGCCGGTGGGGAAATCCAGCTGACCGATGCCATTGCACAGGAAACCGACAGCAAGGAAGGCGTCTATGGCTTCCGCTTCCGGGGTCAGCGCTATGATTGCGGCTCCAAGGCCGGGTTTTTGCAGGCCACCGTGGCCTTCGGGCTGGCACGCCCCGATCTGCGCGATGAATTTGCGGCCTATCTTGGCGATCTGATGGCGCAGCAACGCGCCGCCCAGTAACGCGATGCCCGTCAGGGCCCGGTTGCTTGACGTCACGCGGTTGATGTCGCGCCTTGGGCGCGGCCCGCTGACCGGAGTGGACCGGGTCGAGGCCGCGTGGCTGGACTATCTGTGCAAGGATGGCGCGCCGGTCTTCGGGCTGGCGCGCACCCATGCGGGGTGCCTCCTGCTGGACCGTAGGGGGCTTGCCGGACTGCAGCGGCTGATCGCCGGAGCGGGGTCTGACCTTCCGCCCGCCGATCTGCTGTCACGCCTTACTGTGCGCGGCGATGCCACCCGCGCCCGCGCGGAAACCGCACTTCGCCGCCTGTCGCTGGCCCGCGCACCGGTCCTGTGGTTGCCGCGCCTGCTGCGCCGTCATCTGCCCGCAGGGTTTGTGCTGCTCAATACAGGCCATGCCAATCTGTCCCACCGGATGATGCGGGCGGCCCGGCGGGGCGGCGCGGCGCGCATCGCTGTTCTGATCCATGACACGATCCCGCTGGATCATCCCGAATTCACCCGCCCCGACATTCCCCCGGTCTTTGCCCGCAAGCTGGCTGTGATCGCGGCCCATGCCGATCTGGTGATCCATACCGCCGCCGCGACCCGCGCGCGGAATGAGGCGCAGCTGTCCCGGCTGGGTCCTTTGCCCGCCGGGGTCACCGCCCCGCTGGGGCTGAACCCTGTGTTGCCCGATCGCGCAGCGCCGCGTCCTATACCGCCGAGCCGGCCCTATTTCGTGACCATCGGCACGATCGAACCGCGCAAGAATCACGGCTTTCTGCTGGATCTCTGGGACCGGATTCTGGCCGGGGCGCAGGGCGAGGTCCCCGCACTGCTGATTCTGGGCGCGCGTGGCTGGTCCAATGCGCCGGTCTTTCGCCGCCTTGACGATCCGGGCGCGCGGCGCGGCCATGTCTTTGAACTGCCCGGTCTGACGGACGGGCAGGTCGCGGGGCTTCTGGCCGGGTCAAAAGGATTGCTGTTTCCCAGCCATGTCGAGGGCTTCGGCCTGCCCCCGCTGGAGGCCGCGGCCCTGGGCGTGCCGGTCGTCCTGCCACATCTGCCGATCTACCATGAGACATTGGGGGACTATCCCATTTACCGCGAAACAACAGATGTTTATGCTTGGGCAGAAGCAATAGGGATGCTGACGCAGGGAATACCCGGAGAGGTTGCGCAACGGGCACAGGCTATTGCACCCCCGGATTGGGAGATGCATTGCAAGACAGTCTTAAGGGCCATTGGTTAACCCTGAAGTCTGACGGCAGGCCCGGGCGGTCAGGACAGCGCGGCAGGAACAAAGGAGCGGGGTGGGCATTTTTTCCCGATACAGGCTGCGGCTTGCGCGCAAGCGCTGGCGGTTCCGGGCATTCCGGAAGCGGCGGGAATTGCGTGCCTTGGCCGACCGGACCCACCGGATCGGGCCCGATGATCTGCTGGCCTTTTCGACCCTGCGCAACGAAAGGGTCCGGCTGCCCTATTTCCTGCGCTATTACCGCGACATGGGCATCAACCATTTCCTGATCGTCGATAATGACAGCGATGACGGATCGCGCGAATATCTGCAGGATCAGCCGGATGTCTCGCTCTGGACCACGCGCCACAGCTACAAGCGCGCGCGGTTCGGGGTGGACTGGCTGAACTGGCTGCAGATGAAACATGCCCATGGGCACTGGTCGCTGGTCGTCGACCCGGATGAATTTTTCGTCTACCCGTTCTGTGACACGCGGCCCTTGCGGGCGCTGACCGACTGGCTGGACGCCTCATCCATCAAATCCTTTTCGGCGATGCTGCTGGACATGTATCCCAAGGGACCGATCGGCGCGCAGCCTTACCGTGAGGGTGAGGATCCCTTTGCCATCGCGCAATGGTTCGACAGCGGCAATTACACGATCAGCCGCAACCACCGTTTCGGCAATCTCTGGATTCAGGGAGGGCCGCGCGCGCGCACCTTCTTCACCGATGCGCCCGAACGCGCCCCGGCGCTGAACAAGATCCCGCTGGTGAAATGGGACCGCGCTTATGCCTATGCCAGCTCCACCCATATGCTGCTGCCGCGCGGGCTGAACCTTGTCTATGACGAATGGGGCGGGGAAAAGGCCAGCGGTGTGCTGCTGCACGCGAAATTCCTCGACACTTTCGCGGCCAAGGCGGAAGAGGAAATGCGCCGCGGCCAACATTATGCCGCAAGTCACGAATACAAGGCCTACAAGGCCGCGCTGGACGATCACCCCGATCTCTGGTGCAAATGGAGCGAGAAATACATCAACTGGCGTCAGCTTGAGATTCTGGGCCTGATGTCCAAGGGCAACTGGGCATGAGCACGGTCGGTATCATCCTTTTGTGTCATACCGCACTGGACCGCGCAGCGCAGGTGGCGCGGCACTGGGTGACACATGGCTGCCCGGTTGTGATCCATCTGGACAAGCGAGTGGACCGCAAATCCTTTGACCAGTTGCGCGCCGATCTGGCCGATCTGAACGATGTCCGGTTCAGTGGCCGCTATGCCTGCGAATGGGGAACATGGGGCATCGTTGCCGCGACACAGGCGGCGGCGACGATCCTGCTGCACGATTTTCCGGGTGTGCGTCACGTCTTTCTGGCCTCCGGGTCCTGCCTTCCCCTGCGCCCGGTGCGGGAACTGCGCGCCTATCTGGACAGCCGCCCGCGCACCGATTTCATTGAAAGCGTGACCACCGCCGATGTAGGCTGGACCATCGGCGGGCTGGATGCGGAACGCTTTACCCTGCGCTTTCCCTTCTCATGGCGGCGCCAGCGGCGGCGTTTCGACGCCTATGTGAACTTCCAGCGCCGTATCCGGCTGAAACGCCGGATCCCGCCGGGGATCGTGCCACATCTGGGCAGCCAGTGGTGGTGCCTGACCCGCCAGACGCTTTCGGCCATACTGGAAGATCCGGACCGCCAGCGCATCGACCGGTATTTCCGCCATGTCTGGATTCCGGATGAAAGCTATTTCCAGACCCTCGCGCGGCAATATTCGGTGAATATCGAAAGCCGCTCGCTGACGCTGTCGAAATTCGATTTTCAGGGCAAGCCGCATATCTTCTATGATGATCACCTGCAGCTTTTGCGGCGGTCCGATTGCTTTGTCGCGCGCAAGATCTGGCCCCATGCCAAGAAGCTTTACCGCGTCTTTCTGGTCGAGGGGGCCGAGGGTCAGCCTGCCGCCGAACCCAATCCGGGCAAGATTGACCGGCTGTTTTCCAAGGCGGTGGAACGGCGCACCAAGGGCCGCGCGGGGCTTTACATGCAAAGCCGCTATCCCAATGAAAACTGGGAAAACGGCAAGACCGCGATGCCCTATTCGGTTTTTGAAGGGTTTTCCGAACTTTTTGAGAATTTCGAGACATGGCTGGGCCGGATGACCGGCACGCGGGTGCATGGCCATCTCTTTGCCCCGGGCCGGGCGGAATTCGCCGGGGGGGAAACGGTCTATAATGGCGCGCTGTCGGACAATGCCGCGCTGCGCGACTATAATCCCCGCAGCTTTCTGACCAACCTTCTGTGGAACACCCGGGGGGAACGGCAATGTTTCCAGTTCGGTCCTGCCGATAACAAGGCACTGAACTGGGCACTGGCCACCGATCCCAATGCAACGATCTCGGTGATTTCCGGCGCATGGGCGGTGCCGCTGTTCAAGTCGAACCAGAACTTCGCCGATCTGCGGGCCGAGGCGGCGCAATTGCAAAAGGTCGAGGCCGAACATCTGAACACGCTGCGCAGTCCGTGGAGCAAGGCGCGGGTGCGGATCTGGACGCTGGCGGAATTCATCGAGAACCCGATGGAGCCCTTGCAGACCATCGTGGATGAAATAAGCCCCCGCGCCCTGCGCCGCCTGACCGAGGCGCCGCGTCTGGCCGATCTGACGGGCTTTGGCCAGTTCCTGCAGAATCTGCGCAATCAGGGCATGCAGCCCTTCCTGATGGGCGATTTTCCGGTCAATGACGATCCCAAGGCCCATTCAACCCGCCGTGGGCGGCCCTATCTGGTGAAGTGATCCCTTGTCGCAGCAATCCCCCCGTCCGTTCACCTCTTTCGTGCTGTTCGCCGAAATGCGCACCGGTTCCAACTTTCTTGAGGCCAATCTGAACGCCCTTCCCGGCGTCACCTGCCATGGGGAGGCGTTCAACCCGCATTTCATCGGCAAGCTGAACCAGACCGATTATCTGGGCGTCTCGCTACCCGAGCGGACCGCCGACCCGGCACGTCTGATGGCGCGGATGCGTGAGACGACCCAAGGGCTGTCGGGGTTCCGCTATTTTCACGATCACGACCCCCGCGTCTTGCCGCTGGTGCTGGAAGACCGCGCCTGCGCCAAGATCGTTCTGACGCGCAACCCGGTCGAAAGCTATGTCTCATGGAAGATCGCGCAGGCCACGAACCAGTGGAAACTGACCAATGCAACCAAGCTCAGGACCGCGCAGGCGCGATTCGACATCGCGGATTTCGAAACGCATCTCGAGGCGCTGCAACAATTCCAGATCACGCTTTTGAACGGGTTGCAGACCAGCGGGCAGACGGCGTTCTACATTGATTATGAGGATATCAACGATACCGCCGTTCTGAACGGTCTGGCGCGGTTTCTGGGCGTCGAGGGCAGACTGGAGGCGCCCGACGGAACGCTGAAAAAGCAAAATCCCGAAGCGATCGAGGAGAAGGTCGAGAACTTCCCCGCGATGGAGGCCGCCCTGGCGCGGCTTGACCGGTTCAACCTGTCGCGCACGCCGAATTTCGAGCCCCGCCGCGCCCCCGCGATCCCGTCCTTCGCGGCGGCACGCGGGGCGCTTTACATGCCAGTGCGGGGCGGTCCCGTCGCACAGGTCGAGGACTGGCTGGCCGCCCTTGGCCCGGTCAGCCGCGATTTCAACCAGAAACTGCTGCGCCAATGGCTGCGCCGCGAAACCCCGCATCGTGCCTTTACGGTGCTGCGGCACCCGCTGGCCCGCGCCCATGCCGGGTTTTGCGACATGATCCTGACCGCGAAACTGCCCGTGATCCGTGAGGCGCTGATCAAGGCCTGGAAAATCGCGCTGCCCAAACCCGGAGAGACACTGGACCCCGAGGCCCATCGCGCGGCCTTCCTGCAATTCCTGGGCTTTTTGAAACAGAATGTGTCGGGCCAGTCCGGCCTGCGGGTGGACCCGCATTTCGCGTCGCAGACTGCCGTGCTGCAGGGATTCGCGCAGTTCCAGACGCCCGATTTCGTGCTGCGTGAGGACCGGCTGGCCGCAGGTCTGCGCCATCTGTGTGATGAAATCGGGACCGAGGCCCCGCCCCTGCCCGCAAGCGACGAACCAAGCCTTGCGCTGCTGGCCACGATCCATGGACCCGACCTTGAGGCCGCCGCGCGCGATGCCTATCCGCGCGACTATGCCGGGTTCGGATTTGGTGACTGGAAGGCCTGAACGCTATTCCCCGCGCGGGAAGCGCTTGTTTTCTTCCAGCACGTTCAGGTCCATGTGATTGCGCATATAGCGCTCCGACGCCTTTTGCAGCGGCTGGTAATCCCACGGAAAATAGCCGCCCTGCCGCAGCGCCTCATAGACCACCCAGCGCCGCGCCTGACTTTCGCGCACCGCCGCGTCAAACAGATCCAGCGACCAGCGCGCATCGGCCATGGCCCGGAACCGGTCCAGCACCGCCGCGCAGGCCGGATCGGTGGCGCGGTTCACCTTTTCGCCCGGATCGGCCTGCATATCGAACAAAAGCTCGGGATCGGCCTTGCAGCGGATGTATTTCCACTGTGCGTCCCGCAGCGCGACCAAGGGCGTGATCGACCCTTCGGCGGCATATTCCATCGCCACAGGCTCGGCCCGCCCGTCGCCCCGCGCCAGTGGCAAAAGGCTGACCCCGTCGGTCCAGGGCATCACCTCGGACATGGAAATTCCGGCCAGATCACACAGGGTCGGCGTCACGTCGATGGTCGAAACCGGGGTTTCCACAAGCCCCGGCGCAAGATCGGGCGCCGCGATCATCAGGGGCACCCGCGCCGACCCTTCAAACAGGCTCATCTTGAACCACAGGCCCCGGTCGCCCAGCATATCGCCATGATCCGACACGAACAGGATCACCGCCTCTTGCCGGCTCGCCTCAAGCGCGGCCATAATCTCACCGATCTTGTCATCGACATAGCTGATATTGGCGAAATAGCCCTGCCGCGCGCGGCGAATATGATCGGGCGTGATGTCGAAGGCGCGCCAGTCGCAGGCATCCATCAGGCGCTGCGAATGGGGGTCCTGTTCATCATAGGGAATCGCCGGCTGCGGCTCCAGTTCGGCACAGCCTTCATACAGATCCCAGTACTTGCGCCGCGCTACATAGGGGTCATGCGGATGGGTAAAGCTGACCGTCAGACACCATGGCCGGGCGTCCCCGCCGCGCGACAGATCATACAGCTTCTGCACCGCGCAATGGGCCACGTCATCATCATATTCCAGCTGGTTGGTGATCTCGGCCACACCCGCGCCGGTGACCGAGCCCAGATTGTGATACCACCAGTCAATCCGTTCGCCCGGTTTGCGGTAATCCGGGGTCCAGCCGAAATCAGCCGGATAGATATCGGTCGTCAGCCGTTCCTCAAACCCGTGCATCTGGTCCGGGCCGACGAAATGCATCTTGCCCGACAGCGTGGTGGCATAGCCCGCGCGGCGCAGGTGATGGGTGAAACAGGGCACATCCGAGGTGAATTCGGCGGCATTGTCATAGACCCGGGTGCGATGCGGCAACTGCCCCGACATGAACGAGGCCCGCCCCGGCGCGCAAAGCGGGCTGCCGGTATAGCTGTTGGCAAAGCGCACCGACCGCGCGGCAAGCCGTTTCAGGTTCGGCGCGTGCAGAAAATCGGCAGGGCCATCGGGAAAGAATGTGCCATTCAACTGATCGACCATCAGAATCAGGATGTTCGGCCGGTCCATCGCACTTTCCCCCTTATTTTGCGCTGATCTGCGCATCAGTGGCGGATGGGGGGCCATCGGGCAAGGGTACGGGAAGGCTGCAGCGCATGAAAAAACCATGCGGCGCAGGACCGCAGGGCCCATTCCAGTCGCGGCCGCGCAAAGCGGTTGAATCAGCCAAAGATCTGAAATTGAATGATTTTAATGGGCATCAACAGAAACAGCCCAAAGGCCGCCGGGGGCGTGACCGTCTTTCTGTCCGGGCTGAGGGGCGATTTTTTTCCATTGTCGCGCTGCCCCTGCTGACCGCAGTGTAACGAGATGCTGGCCGGGGGGATTGCCCCCGCAGGCCGCACCACCCGAACGGAGCCGCGATGGCAGCGATCCCCAGCATGACCCATGCCGACATGCCGGCCTCTGTGGGGTTGCCCGTCGGGATTTATGCTGCCACCCTAAGGACAAGCGCCGTGGCCCCGGTATTTCGGCCCGCGCAATCCGCCCCGACCGGCCCGGCCGGACGCAAGAAAAGCCATACGATCCGCGCGACCCCAAGGCGGGTGGCGCAGGATGTCTGTCACAAAGGGAGACTATGACAATGACGATGAAACCGCACCAATCCGGCCTGACCCGCCGCGGCCTGCTGCAGGGCGCCACCGCGATGACCGCTGCCGGGCTGATCCTGCCGGCCTCGATGACCGCCGCCCGCGCCGAACCGAAAAAGGGCGGCATCCTGCGCGTCGGGATCGGCCATGGCTCGACCACCGACGGGATGGATCCCGGCCTCTGGGACAACCTTTACGCACAGGTCTTTGCCGCCGCGCGCCACAACCAGCTGATCGAGGTCGATGCCAATAGCCAGCTGACCCCCGAGATCGCCGAAAGCTGGGAAAGCGCGGACGGCCAGACATGGGTGTTCAAGATCCGCGAAGGTGTCAGCTTCCATTCCGGCAAGCCGGTCACGGTCGAGGATGTCATCGCCTCGCTGAACCATCACCGGGGTGAAGCAACCACTTCGGCGATCAAGCCGCTGATGGCACCGGTCACCGATATCAAGGCTGACGGCCAGAATGTCGTGGTCACGCTGGACGCGCCCAATGCCGACTTTGCCTATATCATGTCGGATTATCACCTTGCGATCATGCCTGCCGTCGATGGCAAGATCGACGTGCAATCCACCGATGGCTGCGGCGGCTATGTCGTTGACAGCTATGAACCCGGCGTGCAGGCCACCCTGTCGCGCAACCCGAATTACTGGAAATCGGACCGCGCGCATTTCGACGGGCTGGAACTGCTGCCGATCCTTGATTCTGCCGCGCGTCTGAACGCCCTGATGACCGGATCGGTCGATGTGATCGATCAGGTCGACCCCGCGACCATCGACATGCTGGCCGCCCGTGGCGGCAACCGCATCCTGTCGATCCCCGGCACCGCGCATTACACCTTCCCGATGGACAGCCGCGCCGCGCCCTATAACGACAACAATGTGCGGCTTGCGCTGAAATACGCGATCGACCGTCAGGAACTGGTGGACAAGATCCTTGCCGGTCACGGTCAGGTGTCGAATGACAACCCGATCGGCCCGGCAAACCGCTATTTCAACCCGGATATGGAAGCCAAGACCTATGATCCGGACAAGGCCAAGTTCTACCTCAAAGAGGCCGGCCTCGACAGTCTGGACGTCACCCTGACAGCGGCCGATGCGGCCTTTTCGGGCGCCGTCGATGCGGCGGTCCTGTTCAGCGAAACCGCCCGCGCCGCCAATATCAACATCACCGTCGACCGAGCGCCGAATGATGGCTACTGGGACAATGTCTGGATGAAGCAACCCTTCTGCGCCAGCTATTGGGGTGGCCGCGCGGTCGAGGATCATATGTTCACCACCGCCTATGCCACCGGCGGGGCGTGGAACGATACCTTCTGGGAAAACGAGCGGTTCATGGAACTGCTGGTCGGGGCCCGTTCGGTCGTGGATGAGGACAAGCGCCGCGAAATGTATCACGAGATGCAGCATCTCGTGTCCTTCGAGGGGGCTGCGATCATCCCGATGTATAACAACTACGTCATGGCCGTCGCCGACGCGGTGGCCACGCCCGAGAAGATCTCGACCAACTGGAACCTTGACGGGTTCCGCTGCACCGAACGCTGGTGGTTCGCCTGATCCATACGCGCAGAACAATTCCCCCGGTGGCGCCGCCGCCGGGGGACGGATGCAGGGCCACGCCAGATCGGCCCGCATCGACCGAACAGGGATAGGGAAAACACGACATGGGCCATGTCTGGAAAATGGTCGGCCAGAGGCTCGCCCTCGGGGTGCTGACATTGTTCATCGTCTCGGTGGTGATCTTCGGCGCGACCGAATTGCTGCCGGGCGATCTTGCCCGCGAATTGCTGGGCCAGTCGGCCACGCCTGAGACACTGGCCGCGCTGCGCGCGCAGCTTGGCCTCGATCAGCCCGCGCCGGTGCGCTACTGGAACTGGCTTTCGGCCTTCCTGCAGGGGGATTTCGGGGTTTCCATGGCCAACCGCCGCCCGATTTCAGACCTGATATCCGCCCGTCTGGGCAATACGATCTTCCTGGCGCTTTACGCCGCCGCGCTGGCGGTTCCGATCTCACTTACGCTGGGGATCCTTGCCGCCCTCTGGCGCAATTCGATCTTTGACCGCGCGGCCAATGTCGGCGCGCTCAGCGCGATTTCGTTCCCCGAGTTCTTCGTGGCCTATATCCTTGTGCTCTGGCTGGCGCAGACCGGTCTGTTCCCCTCGATGGTGCGGATCAATCCGACCACAGAATTCGGGGACAAGCTTTACATGGCCTTCCTGCCTGCCCTGACGCTGACGCTGGTCGTCACCGCCCATATGATGCGGATGACGCGGGCCGCGATCATCAACCTTCTGGCCTCGCCCTATATTGAAATGGCGCGGCTGAAGGGTCTTTCGCCGATGCGCATCATCCTGCGCCATGCGGTGCCCAATGCGCTGGCCCCGATCATCAATGTCGTGGCGCTGAACCTTGCCTATCTCATCACCGGGGTCGTGGTGGTGGAAGTGGTGTTCGTCTATCCGGGCTTGGGTCAGTTGATGGTCGATGCGGTGTCGAACCGCGATATTGCGGTGGTGCAGGCGGTGGCGCTGATCTTCGCTGCGGCCTATGTCCTTCTCAACCTTCTGGCGGATGTGCTGTCGACACTGTCGAACCCACGCCTGCTGCACCGGAGGTGATGCGATGACCCTGATCCTGTATTTCGCACTGTTCATCGTCGTCTCCATCGGTCTGGGCTGGGGGTTTCGCGCGCTGCTGACCGCTGTCACCTCGGGCGAGGTGAAACGCGCCTTCCGTGACATGCCGATCTCGGCCAGTTTCGGGCTGCTGGTGATCCTGATCTATGTTCTGGTGGCGTTTCTGGCCCCGGTCCTTGCCCCCTTCCCTGAACGGGAGGTCGTGGGCGCGCGCTACATGCCATGGGGCGCGCCGCATTATCTGGGCACCGATTCACTGGGCCGCGACATGCTTTCCCGGATGATCTATGGCGCGCGGAACACCGTTGGCATCGCCTTTGCCACCACCGCGCTGGCCTTTATCGTTGGCTCGATCCTCGGGCTATGGGCCGCCACGGTGGGCGGCTGGATGGATCAGGGCCTGTCGCGGTTTGTCGATGCGCTGATGGCGATCCCGGCACTGATCTTCTCGCTGCTGCTGCTGACGATCTTCGGCACCTCGGTTCTGACGCTGATCATCATCATCGCCATGGTCGATGCGACACGGGTGTTCCGTCTGGCACGGTCGGTGGCGCAGGGCGTCGTGGTGATGGATTATATCGAGGCCGCCCGCCTGCGGGGTGAAACCATGTGGCGGCTGATCACGCGGGAGATTCTGCCCAATGCGATGGCGCCGCTGGTGGCGGAATTCGGCCTGCGCTTCTGCTTTGTCTTTCTTGCGATTTCGGCGCTGTCGTTCCTTGGCCTCGGGATCAAGCCACCGACCGCCGACTGGGGGTCGATGGTGCGCGAAAGCGCCACGCTCATCACCTTCGGCGATGTGACACCGCTGCTGCCGGCGGGGGCGATCGCGCTGTTGACGGTCGCGGTCAATTTCGTGGTCGACTGGCAGTTGCACCGCGCCAGCGGATTGAAGGAGTAAGCCATGGCTGACCCGCTTCTGACCATCAAGGATCTGCGGATCGAGGGGCGTTCCGGCGATGACTGGCTGGAAATCGTCAAGGGCGTGGACCTGACCCTGAACCGGGGTGAGGTTCTGGGCCTGATCGGCGAATCCGGTGCCGGAAAATCTACCATCGGGCTGGCCTCGATGGGGTTTGCGCGCGATGGCTGCCGCATCTCGGGCGGGTCGATCCAGTTTGACGGGATCGACCTGCGCAAGGCCTCCGAGCAGCAAAGACGTGAGTTGCGCGGCAAGCGCATCGCCTATGTCGCGCAATCGGCGGCGGCCAGTTTCAACCCCGCGCATCGCCTGATTGAACAATATTGCGAAACCCCGGTGGTCAAGGGCGTGATGCCGCGCGATCAGGCCGCATCGGATGCAGTCGAGCTTTACCGCCGGATGCGCCTGCCGAACCCCGAGGATATCGGGTTCCGCTATCCGCATCAGGTGTCGGGCGGCCAGTTGCAGCGCGCGATGACGGCCATGGCCATGGCCTGCCGTCCCGAGCTTATCATCTTCGATGAACCCACCACCGCACTGGACGTGACCACACAGATCGAGGTTCTGCACGCGATCCGCGATATCGTGGCACAATTCGGCACGGCGGCAATCTATATCACCCATGACCTTGCCGTGGTGGCCCAGATGGCCGACCGCATCAAGATCCTGCTGCGCGGGGAAGAGGTCGAAGAGGCCGAAACCCGCACTATGCTGTCCTCCCCGCGTGAGGATTATACCAAAAGCCTTTGGGCCGTGCGCAGCTTTGCCAAGGCCACGCAGCCCGCCCCGACCGGCACGCCGGTCGTGTCAGTCCGCAACGTCACCGCAGGCTATGGCAAGGTCCGGGTGCTGGAAAATGTCAGCTTTGACATCCATGCGGGCCGAACCGTCGCCGTGGTGGGCGAAAGCGGTTCGGGAAAATCCACCACCGCCCGCGTCATTACCGGCCTTTTGCCGCCAGAACGCGGCGAGGTTCTGTTTGACGGCAAGCCCCTGCCCCCCGCCTATACCGCCCGCACGCGGGACCAGTTGCGGCAATGCCAGATGATCTATCAGATGGCCGATACCGCGCTGAACCCCAAGCTGCGCCTGCGTGAACTGATCGGGCGTCCCGCCCAGATGTATCTGGGCCTGCGCGGCAAGGCGCTGACCAACCGCATCCGCGACCTTCTGGACCTGATTGAGTTGGAGCCGGACAAATATATCGACCGCCTGCCCTCGGAACTGTCGGGCGGGCAGAAGCAGCGCATCGGCATCGCGCGCGCGCTGGCCGCCGAACCGCGGCTTATCATCTGCGATGAGATCACCT
Source organism: Szabonella alba (assembly GCF_016765775.1). Taxonomy (GTDB): domain Bacteria; phylum Pseudomonadota; class Alphaproteobacteria; order Rhodobacterales; family Rhodobacteraceae; genus Szabonella; species Szabonella alba. The sequence continues at coordinate 77,869 of NZ_JAESVN010000002.1, forward strand.
CGGCGCTGGACCAGATCGTGCAGGAGGGCATCCTGCGCCTGCTGGACCGGCTGCAATCGGAAATGGGGCTGGCCTATATGTTCATCACCCATGACCTTGCGACCGTGAAGGCCATCGCCGATGAGGTGGTGGTGATGCAGCAGGGCCGCGTCATCGAACAGGGCCTGAAGGACGAGATGTTCCAGCCCCCGCATGAACCCTACACCGAGCTTCTTCTGTCTTCGGTGCCGGATATGGACCCCGACTGGCTCAGCCGGTTGCTGGAACAGCGCGCGGCGGCGGGCTAGGCGCCGCCGGGTTTAGCCTGCTAAAAACCCGGGCTTGGCATCCCGGAATGGCGCGATCTTGCCCCTGTGCCGCAAGCGGAAAGCGTGTCGCGGGCTTTGGCGCTTTTGCCTTCGTGAACAACGCCACGGAGCGCAGACCGGACTCGCCGTTTATGCAGCCCTTCGATCTGGTGCATCCGCGAGTGATCGGGCGGCCCGGCCGGAGGTTGATGAGGCGATCCAGCGAGGGGGCCCGCGCAGGATGATCCGTCGACCGGAGCGCGATTGCGGGAACAAGGCCTGCCGACAGGGGTTGAACTGGATCCTGCGGCCTTGTGCAGCCCATGTCTAATCAACCATGCCGGGCCGGGTTCGCCCACCTCCCCGGGTTTTACAAGGTGCCCAAGGGGACCGGACACCACGCCATGACCGAATGTGCCAAACCAAAGGAGACTTCATGAATGACGCGCTGATCTGGTTGGGGATCTGTTTCTGCATTTCACAATCCGGCCTGTTCTCGGGATGCAATATCGCGGTCTTCAGCCTGAGCCGTCTTCGTCTTGAGGCGGCGGCAGCGGCGGGCGACAAAAGTGCCCAAAGCGCACTGGAGCTCAGGCGCGATGCAAATTTCACATTGGTGACCATCCTGACGGGCAATGTCGCCATCAACGTGCTTTTGACGATGCTGGCGGATTCCGTCATGGCGGGCGTGCTGGCATTTCTGTTCTCGACCGTCCTCATCACAGCGGTGGGCGAGATCGTGCCGCAGGCTTATTTCTCGCGCAATGCCCTGCGGGCGGTCGCCTTGTTCGCCCCTGTCCTGCGGCTTTATCGCATTTTGCTGTGGCCGGTGGCCAAGCCTATTGCGATGCTTCTGGATGCCTGGGTCGGCACCGAGGCAATTCCATGGTTTCGCGAGCGCGAACTTCACAACATCCTGCGCTATCATGCCGAATATTCAAGCAGTGAGGTTGGTCGCGTCGAGGCAATCGGCGCAATCAACTTTCTGGCGCTCGACGATCTTGTGGTCCGCCAGCAGGGCAACAGCGTCGATCCGCAAAGCATCATGCAGATCGCGTTCAGCGACGGCCGCCCGGATTTTCCGGAGTTCAAGCCGGTGCCGGAGGATCACTTCATCAGAGGGCTGGCCGCCGCGCGCAAGAAATGGGTCATCCTGACCGATCAGGAGGATCAGCCGCGTCTGCTGCTGGATGCTGGCAGTTTTCTGCGGGATGTCCTCGTCCTGAAACAGCAGGTCCGTCCCGTTGACTACTGCCATCCCCCGGCCGTGGTCCGCCAACCGGGCGACACGCTCGACATCGCGATTTCCAGACTGGCCAGACTGCGCGACGCCGATGCCGGTCATGATGAAACCGTCATTCTTTACTGGTCGCCGGCCGAGAAGAGGATGATTACCGGTTCGGATGTCCTGCGCTGTCTGCTCGATGGAATGGGGCATCGCGACCAGCCCGCCGGGAAGAGGTGATCATCGCCAAGCGGCCACTGGCCCGGGATGTCGGGGACTTTGATTTCGCTGGCGCGCCAGCAAACGCGGAGCGGCCCCGCGAACTGGCCGGGAGTGTCATGCGCTTTGTGTATCCGGCTTGGCCCATGCGGGTTTCAGGTCCGGACACTCATTGAAGCGCTTGTTGACCATGCTGGCGGACTGATTGCGGGCCGCAAACCAGTCCCGAACAGTCCTGCCACCTTGCATGACGTTGCGGATCACCAGACAATTCAGCTTGGTCGCGGCCTCGCACGCGGCTCAGGCCGGTCAGTTTGACTTCCCCCGCGCCGATACGTCGAGAACCTGCTCGACCTTATTGCCGCGCATCAGATGCACCTTGTCGAAAAGATTGACCACGACGCAGACATGGTTGGGGATCACACGAACCCGCGCGCCGATCCCGGGCTTTTCCGCGCAGGCGGCAAGATCGACAACGGCATGCTCCTCGCTCAGTTTGGTGACGATGGCGTCCGGGTGTTCCAGAATATGCCCGTGCCCGGGGGCGGCGCAGATATCAGCGGCCAGTGCCTTCGACCCACCGTCAAGCGTGGCGCGGTTCTCTGTCGGGCGGCTTGCCACGGTCAGCAGCACGCTGAGCGCGCAATCCTGGATGGTCCCCAGACCTGCAGCCACCTGCATCCGGTCAGAAAAGATATAGGTGCCGACCCGGTATTCATTGATCCCGTCCGTTTCATGCGCCGCGTAGAGCGTCGGGGACCCTCCGCTTGACACTTTCGGAACCGCAATTCCCGCATCCTCGATGACCTGTCTGGCCTTTGTCAGCCACGCGCCGGTCGCTTTCGGATCGGAGGGCGGGTAGGTCAGCAGCCCGGCAAACCGCAGCCCCGGGGCGGCGTCGATCAGCCGCGCGAGGTCCAGCGCCTGTTGCGCGGACTGAACGCCATTGCGCTCGGCCCCGGTGTCACATTCCACAAGGACATCAAGGGGATGACCAGCATCGGTGAAGCGGGCAGCATAGCCTTCGATCACCGGCACGTTGTCGGCCACCACCGCGACACTGACCCGCGCATGAAGGGCTGCCAGCCGGTCCAGCTTGGCCTTGCCGATGATGTTGAACGTGATCAGGATATCGGTCAGACCCGCATCCGCCATCACCTCGGCCTCGCCCAGTTTCTGGCAATTGATCCCCTTTGCGCCCAGTTCCACCTGCCGTCTTGCGAAATAGGGCAGCCGGTGGGTCTTGATATGGGGCCGCAGGGCAAGGCCATGCGTATCGGCATAGGTCTGGGCGCGGGCCATGTTGGCCTCTGCCACGTCAAGGTCGATCAGGATCGCGGGGGTGTCGATATCGTCGATATTCATGGGGTGCCTCGGATCATCGTTTTGCAATTAGAATTGCAGGAGTTGGTCGCCTTGGGGCCGGACACAGAGGGCGGGTCGGCAACTTTCGGACAAGTCCTGTCTGGCTTTCTGTGCCCCGATGGATAAGGTTCTCGCCGAAGTTGAATAAAGGAGTTGAGGCCATGACCAAGCAAGCTTTCGGAACCAGCCATGTTCCGCTGTCGCCCGCCGTGCGGGCCGGGGATTTCGTTTTCGTATCCGGTCAGGTTCCGGTCGGCGCGGATGGCAAGGTCGTCGCTGGCGGGGTGGGTCCGGAAACGGATCAGGTGATCGCCAATATCGCGGCGGCACTGAAACTTGCGGGATGCGATCTGTCGGATGTGGTGAAAACAACGGTCTGGTTGCGGGACCGCGATGACTTTCCGGCGTTCAATGCCGCCTATGGCAAGCATTTCCCCAAGGATCCGCCGGCCCGCTCGACCGCCGAATCCCGGCTGATGATCGATATCGCGGTCGAGATCGAGGCGGTTGCCTATAAACCGGTCTGACCTTTTGTCAGGTGACATGCCGCGCCCTCTGCCTTGCGCGGGGGGGCGCGGTATCACGGTTTTGCATAAACCGGACGACACTTGCCCGCAGTGTCGCACCCCTGCCCGTTGCATCTGCGGCAATGGCTAATCCCCCAGCGGTTCCAGAATGTTGCCGTTGCGGTGGTTCAGCACCGCATATTTGATCCGCCGAAGGCTTTCGCGCGCCGAGGGGCCAAGCGCGTATCCGGTCGCAGCCGACAGCAGGTCGATGACGGCAAGATAGGCAAACCTTGCAGCGGTTGGGGTCAGCGTGTTGGTGTTTTCCGGAATGGCCACCCCCAGCGGATGCTGCACCGATCGGATCAGGGGGCTGGCCATGGCGGTGATGGCGATGGTGGTGGCGCCATAGCCCCGGGCCAGTTCCACCGCCTCGATCAGTTCGGCGGTCTTGCCCGAAGCCGAGATCGCGATCACGACATCATTGGCATGCAGGGTCGCCGCCGTCATGCGCATCAGATAGGGATCGGTGCAGCAGACCGCCCGCACCCCATAGCGGAACAGCCGGTGCTGGGTTTCAAGCGCCAGTGGCGCGGCACTGCCCCCCAGACCGAAGGTGACCACCTGACCGGCGCGGGCAATGTCCGCTGCCGCTGCAAGCACGGCATCGGGGTTGATCTGACGCTCTACCTCACGCAGGGCGGCATGGGCATCGCCCAGCACGACGCCCCAGAACTCGGGCGCGTGTTGATCCGTGGCATCGGATGCGGACGGGGCGGTATCGGCATAAAGATACAACTCCCCCACCACGAGGCTTTGCGCCAGTTTCAGTTTGAAATCCCGCACCCCGTCACATCCGATGGTTCGGCAGAACCGGGTGACGCTGGGCTCACTCACCCTTGCCCGGACGGCAAGGGCGGCGCTGCTGTCCTCGACCGCCTGACGCACATCACTCAGAACAGCCGCCGCCACCCTGCGTTCTGCAGGGCTGAGCGTGGCAAACACATCCTTGATGCGGCCGACGATATCGGGAATGCGCCGGTCAGGCGGCGCGTCCATGGGCGCGGGATCGGATCTGCGTTCGGCGTCCATGCGCACCTCTCGTGACGGTCGCAGTATCGTCCTGGTCCGGGGGCAGGTCAAGAATTTGTAGGAATATCACATCAACAAAGGCGATATTTCCACTTGTTTTGCGATATTCATCGGGCCCTCTCGAATCTCTTGACAGAATTGTAAGATATTTACAGACTTTGCCGCAATGCTGCCGAAAACCCGGATCCGGTCTGGTTCCGGGATGTGGGCAGCAAGTGATCAGAGGCAGCCTTGCCCACAAGCCGGTCAGATGACCGGTTCCGGGCCGGTGCGATGACGGGGGCGCGACGGGCGTTCTGCGGTTCTGTCTTTGTCTGTGCCTGCGTTGCCGCCCGATTTGTTGATTACCCCGTTTCTGAAGCCCCGTTTCTGAAGACCCGTTTCTGAAGTCGGGCCGGTCCGGGTAACGAATGCCAAGCCCCTGAGGAGTCCGCCTTGCGAATTGCCAATGCCATGTCACTGCCCGGATCCGTTTTCGCATGACGGGTCATCTTGTCATCCGGGGCGGGCGCGTCATCGACCCTGCCAATGGCATCGACCGGATCGCCGATGTGGTGGTCAAGGACGGAAGGATTGCCGGGATCGGTGTTGATGCACCGGCAGAGGCCGATATGGTCGATGCGACCGGGGCCATCGTGACACCGGGCCTGATTGATCTGCATACCCATGTCTATTGGGGCGGCACCTCGCTGGGCGTTGATCCTGATCTTTATGCGCTGAAATCGGCCTGCACGACGCTGGTGGATGCCGGAAGTGCCGGGCCGGGCAATTATGCAGGTTTTGCCAAGCACCTGATTGCACCTGCCTTTTGCAGGGTTCTTGCCTATCTGCATGTCAGCTTTGCCGGGATCTATGCGTTTTCCAACGGGGTGCGGGTCGGCGAGTCCGACAATATGCGCCTGATCGCGGCGCGTGAGGCGGCGATGATCGCACGCGCCAATCCCGATACGGTGATCGGCATCAAGGTGCGCCTCGGGGTCTATTCCTCGGGGCCTTCGGGGATAATGCCGCTGGATGTGGCGCTGGACGTCGCCGATGAAACCGGCCTGCCGCTGATGGTGCATATCGATCAGCCGCCCCCCAGCTATGGCGAGGTGGTGTCGCGGCTGCGCAAGGGCGATGTGCTGACCCATTGTTTCCGCCCCTTTCCGAATGCGCCCATGCATGGCGATGGCCGGGTCCGGGATGAGGTGCGCGCGGCGCGCGAACGCGGCGTGATCTTCGATATCGGCCATGGTCAGGGGTCGTTTTCATGGAAATCGGCCAAGGCCATGCTGGCCGAAGGGTTCCGCCCCGATGTCATCTCATCGGATGTGCATGCCTTCTGCATCGACGGCCCGGCCCATGACAATCTGCGGGTGATGACCAAGTTTCTGGCGCTTGACTGGACCCTGCCCGAAGTGGTGGAGGCCTGCAGCATGGCCCCTGCCCGCGCGATCCGGCGGGAGGATCTGGGACATCTGAGCGCCGGCGCGGTGGGCGATGTGAGTGTTTTCCGCGAGGTGATGGGCGATATCGCGCTGGATGACGTGATGGGGGTCGTCGTCAACCATGATCGCCATCTTGTGCCGGTGGGCATTGCCCGTGCCGGTGTCTGGCGGGCGGCATGATGACACTGCGGCACCCCGTCCGTCGCGTGACCACCGGGACGATGCAGGCTGCGCCGTCCGGGGCAGAAGCGGCGGCTGCATGACCGGGCTGTTTGATCTGGGCGGCAAGCGTGCCTTCGTCACCGGGGGCAGCCGGGGTCTGGGCCGGGAAATGGCGCTGGCGCTGGCCCATGCAGGGGCCGATATCGCGCTGGTGGCGCGCCCTTCGTCGGCGCTGGAGGAAACCGCAACCGCGATCCGCGCCCTTGGCCGCACTGTCTGGGCGCTGGAGGCCGATATCGGAAACCCCGAAGCGACCGAAACCGCATGTCATCATGCGCTGGATACCATCGGGACATTTGACATCCTGATCAACAATGTCGGCGGGCGACGGGTCAATATCGCGACCGAGGATCTGGATCTTGCGACATGGCGCGGGATGATGGACCTGAATCTGACCTCGACCTATCTGTGTTCGCGGATTCTGGGCAAGGCGATGATTGCCGCCGGCAAGGGCGGGCGGATCATCAATATCGCCTCGATCAACGCCATGGTGGCAGGCAAGGGGATCGGCGGGCGGCATTACGAGGCCGCGAAGGCGGCGGTGCTGCAGTTCACCCGCACGCTGGCCGTGGACTGGGCGCCGCATGGCATCACCGCCAACGTCATCTGCCCGGGGATCTTCGCCACCGAACCCAATCTGAAATGGCAGCGCAGCAATCCCGAGATCATCGAGGGGATCGTTGCCAACATACCCATGGGAACCATGGGTGATCCAAAGGATATCGGCGCATTGGCGCTGTATCTCGCATCGGATTCCGCGCGGTTCATGACGGGTGCCAGCCTTGTCATCGACGGCGGCTATACCTGCGTCTGATCAACAGACGCCAACAAGGAGGTACGACTTATGAAATTCGGACAGTTACTTGGAGGTGTCGCCTTTGCTGCCCTGATGGCATCGCCCGTCACGGCGCAGACCCTGCGCTACGCAACCGTCAGCGAACCGCCCAGCCTTGACATCCAGATGGGCACGGCAACGCTTGCCTCGACCATCGCGCAGCACATGTTCGAGATGCTGTATGCGTTCGATGCCGCCGCCGTGCCGCAACCGTTTCTGGCAACGGGCGAGACGATTTCAGAGGATGAAAAGACCATCACCATCGCCTTGCGTGACGGCGTGGTCTTCCATGACGGCGATGCGATGACGGCCGAGGATGTGGCGGCCTCGCTCAACCGGTGGGCGGAATTCGGATCGCGCGGCAAGCTGCTGGGGCTTGAAAAGGCCGAGGCGACCGGGCCCTTGGAGGTGACGCTGACCCTGACCGCCCCGAACGGCGCGTGGAAAAGCATGCTGGCCTATCCCAATGGCGGCCCGGTGATCTATCCCGCCGATGTGGCCACTGCCGCAGGCGGGGATACGATTGCGCCCGAGGATTACATCGGCACCGGTCCTTACCGGTTCGGCGAAATCCGTCCCAACCGCTATGTCGAACTTGTCCGCTTTGACGATTATGCAAAAATCGACGCCCCTCTGGATGGCGAGGCGGGCGGACGCGAAGCCCTGTTCGAAAAGCTGCAATTCATCCCCGTCCCGGATGTCGGCACAAGGATGAGCGGGGTTCAGGCCGGCGATTACGACTATGCCGAATATATCTCGGGTGATCTTTACGGAACCGTCAAGGATGATCCCGGGGTGCAGGTCAAGATCAGCGCCGCGCCGATTTTCGGACTGATGTTCATGAATTCCGATACCGGCCCGCTGAAGGACAATTACGTGCTGCGTCAGGCAATTCTGGCCTCGCTGGACATGGAACAGGCGTTGCAGGTTTCGGTGGGTGAGCCGGAACTGTTCAAGGCGGATGGATCCTTCTTCCCCGAAGGCAATGTCTGGCACAGCACATCAGGCACCGAGGCCTATAGCGAAGGCGACGCAGAAAAGGCCAAGGCATTGGCCGCCGAGGCGGGATATGACGGCACGCCGATCAAGCTTCTGGTCTCGACCAACTACAAGGAGCATTTCGATCAGGCGACGGTCTTCACCCGTCAGCTTGCCGATGCGGGCATCAATGTTCAGATGGTGGTGGTCGACTGGGCAACGCTGCTGACGCTGCGGGGCCAGCCCGCCGAATGGGACATGTTCGTGACCCATCACGGCGCGATCCCCGATCCAGTCCTGCTGACCGTGATGAATGACAGCTATCCGGGCTGGTGGGCATCGGAAGAAAAGCAGGCGCTGGCCGCGAAATTCACCGGCACATCCGATCTTGAAACGCGCACAGGCGCTTGGGGAGAGTTGCAGGCGCTCATCTATGAACAGGTGCCGGTGGTGAAGGTGGGCAATGTCTATTCCTTCGACATCGCCTCTCCTGCGCTGTCAACGCCCTGGGATGGCGCGCCGGCCTTCCCGCATTTCTGGGGGGCCTCAAAATAGGCCGGGCCGGGGATCTTCTCTAGATGCTCCGCTACGTCATAAGGCGCACGGGCGCGGCGATCATGACCCTGATCGCCGCCTCCATCGTGATTTTCGCCTTCATCCATCTGATCCCGGGTGATCCGGTCTATGTCATGCTGGGCGATGGGGCGACGCCCGATCAGGTGGCGGCGCTCCGCGCGCGGCTGGGTCTGGATGAACCTGTGGTGCTGCAATATCTGATCTGGGCCGGGAACGCCCTGCAGGGCGATCTCGGTCATTCCGTGTTTTTCGAAACCCCGGTGACGCAGGTGATTGCCGACGGGGCCGAAACCTCGATCCTGCTGGCGACGATGACGATGGTCTGGATCGTCGGCTTCGGTATTCCGGTGGGTGTTCTGGCCGCGATGCGGCAGGGGCGTTGGGTTGATCAGGGGCTATCGGGGCTTGCAATGCTGCTGGCGTCGGTGCCCACCTTCTGGGTTGGTCTTTACCTGATCCTGATCTTTGCGGCCGGGCTGGGATGGTTTCCAAGTTCTGGTTATCCCTCGATCTTTGAAGAGGGCGGCCTTGCGAACCTGCGCTATCTTGTGTTGCCCAGCATCGCGCTGGCAGCCCCCAATGCGGCGCTGATCCTGCGGCTGACCCGCGCCTCGATGCTGGATGTCGCGCGGGAGGATTATGTGCGCACCGCCCGCGCCAAGGGCATCAGCCCGACCCGCGTCGTTGTGCGCCATATCCTGCGCAATGCGCTGCTGGCGGTGGTCTCGGCCTTCGGCTTCACCTTCGCCGCCCTGATTTCCGAGGCTGTGGTGACCGAAACCGTCTTTGCCCTGCCCGGTGTCGGGCGCACCGTCGTCCAGTCGATCCTGCGGCGGGATTATCCGGTCATTCAGGGGGTGATCCTGATTATCGTATGCCTTTATCTGGTCATCAACCTGCTGGTGGATCTGTCCTACAGGATGCTTGATCCAAGGGTGGAACTCGAATGATCCGCCAGTTGCATGCTCTGGTCGGGCCGGTCCTTGCGCGCCCCTTGACGGCGCTTGGCGCGGCCTTTCTGATGCTGATCGTTCTGGGGGCGGTGTTCGCGCCGCTGATCGCGCCCTTCCCGCCCGATGCGATTGATCCGGTGAACCGGCTGCTGCCGCCGGGCGGGGCGCATCTGATGGGAACCGATCACTTCGGTCGCGATACGTTCAGCCGCGTGGTCTATGGGGCGCGGCTGGCCCTGCTGATCGGGGTCGGGGTGGTGGCCTTCGCGCTGGCCTCAGGCGTGCCGATCGGGGTGCTGTCGGCGCTTTATCCGCGCCTTGGCCGGGTGCTGATGCGGATGGTCGATGTGCTGATGTCCTTTCCCTCGCTGCTGCTGGCGCTGGGGCTGATCGTTATTCTGGGACAGGGGGTGTTCAACGCGATCCTTGCCATCGGCCTGATCTACCTGACCACCACGGCGCGCATCGTCTATGGCGTGGCGCTGCGCCTGCGCGCCGAACCCTATGTCGAGGCCGCGCGCAGCATGGGGGCCGGAACATGGTGGGTCGTGACCCGCCATATCCTGCCCAACATGATCTCGCCCTTGATGGTGCAGGCCAGTTTCGTTTTCGCCTTCGCGCAACTGGGCGCTGCCGCGCTTGATTTTCTGGGTCTGGGCGCGCCGCCCGATGTGCCCTCATGGGGCAATATGCTGGCGGAATCGCGCATCTATATCACCCGCGCCTCATGGCTCTTGCTGTGGCCGGGGCTGATGATCGTGCTGACGGCCTTTTCCCTCAACCTTGTCGGCGACTGGCTGCGCGACCGGATGGACCCGCGTTTCCGCGATATGGTGCGCAAATGAACACTCCGATCCTGTCCGTTTCCGATCTGGTCGTCTCTGCGGGACGCAATCTGCAGATCGTGCGGGGCACATCCTTTGACATTGGCCCCGGTGAAATTCTGGGCCTTGTCGGCGAATCCGGCTGCGGCAAAAGCATGACATCGCTGGCGGCCATGGGCCTTCTGCCGCATGGGATCGGGGTGACGGGCGGGAAAATTCTGCTCAACGGGGCCGATATCACCCATCTTGCCCCGCATCAGCGGGTGAAACAGGGATGCGGACGCATCGCGATGGTGTTTCAGGAACCGATGACCTCACTGAACCCCGTCCTGCGCATCGGCGACCAGATCAAAGAGGCGGTGCGCGTCCATGACCGCACCGCATCGCCGCCCGCCCGGGCGCGTGAATTGCTGGACATGGTACGCATACCCGATGCCGCCCATCAGCTTGATGCCTTCCCGCATGAGCTTTCGGGCGGGATGCGCCAGCGTGTGATGATCGCCATCGCGCTGGCCTGCCGCCCTGCGGTGCTGATTGCCGATGAACCGACGACCGCGCTGGATGTCACCGTCCAGCGGCAGGTTCTGGGCCTGATCCGTGAACTTTGCGACAGTCTGGACATGGGCGTTCTGTTCATCACCCATGATCTGGGCGTGGTGGCGCAACTGGCGGACCGGGTGGCGGTTATGTATGCGGGCGGGCTGGTGGAAACCGGCGATGTCGTGCCGCTTTTCGCAGCACCGCTGCATCCCTATACCGCCGGGCTGATGGCCTGTCTGCCTGATCCGACCTCGGATGATCCGCTGCTGCCCACCATTCCCGGCTCAGCCCCGCGACCTGACGAAATCAAGGATGGCTGCCCCTTCGCGCCCCGTTGCTCCCGGGTGCAGGACCGATGCCGGCGCGGCCCTGTGCCGGTGGCATTCAACGACCTTGGGCAATCGGCGCGGTGCCATTTCCCACTCAATCACGAGGTGCCGGCATGACGGATACGGTGCTGGATATCCGCAACCTCAGGAAGGTCTACCGCATCCGTCGGGGCGGGCAACGCCATGAAGTCCGCGCCGTGGATGACATTTCGCTGGCGGTCCGCTCGGGGGAGACGCTGGGCATCGTGGGCGAATCCGGTTGCGGGAAATCGTCACTTGCCCGGGCCATCATGGGGTTGACCCGCGCCGATGGCGGAGAGGTTCATTATGACGGCTCTGATCTCCTGACGCTTGATCGGCGCGCATTGGCGCGCGCCCGGTTGCGGATCCGCATGGTTTTTCAGGACCCTTACGCCTCGCTTGATCCGCGCCGCTCCATCGGGGATTCCGTCGCCGAAGCGGGGGATATCCACGGGATTTTTGCAAACCGGAAGGACCGTGCCGACAGGGTGGGTGAGGCTTTGGACCGCGTCGGCCTTGGCGCCCGCTTTGCCGACCGGTTTCCGCATGAATTGTCGGGCGGTCAGCGCCAGCGCGTCGGTATTGCCCGCGCCATCCTGCCCGAGCCCGATCTTGTGATCGCAGATGAACCGGTTTCCGCGCTGGATGTGTCGATTCAGGCGCAGGTTCTGAACCTGCTGGGAGAGTTGAAGTCACGGCTGGGCCTGACCTTGATGTTCATCAGCCATGATCTGAGCGTGGTCGCCAAGATATCGGACCGCGTGGCCGTGCTTTACATGGGCCAGATCGTCGAGATCGCCCCGGCCCGGGCACTGTTCCGCGATCCGCGCCACCCCTATACCGACCTTCTGATCCGGGCGATCCCGCGTCCCGATCCCAGCAGCCGGATTGCCGGCATGATTGAGCCTGACGAACCGCCCAGCCGGTTTTCCCGCCTGGAGGGATGCCCTTTCCATGATCGCTGCCCTCGTCGCACCGAACTCTGCGCAACGGTCGCCCCGGTCCTCAGGGAAGTCGAACCGGAACGCCTTGTCTCCTGTCATCACGCCTGACAACGGGGTTTGTGACGCAGGTTTGCGCCCCATGATGGACACGGTGCGCCGGGCGCGGCGCTTGCCGGGGGAGTGGTGTCCGGCGCGCGTCAGCTGACCGGCTCCAGCCCGATCCGTCTGGCCTGCGCCCGGGCGGCAATGGCAAATTCGGTCCGGAACAGGCTGGTGACAGGGCTGGGCACCTTGCCCTCGCGCCAGTGGATGCCGACAGTCCTGTGGCAGGCCGGATCCCGCAGCGGGCGCGCGGTCAGCGTGGCGGCCAGGTTCACCGTGGCCAGCGCGGGCAGGAGGGTAACACCCATGCCGGTGCTGACCATTGCCAGCAGGGAGGTGACATTGCGCACCGAAAAGCGCGCATCGCGGGCCAGACGCTGAAATTCCGGCGCGGGCAGGCCGCGGGTGGCTTCGTTGATGATCAGTGGCTGCCCCGCCAGATCGGACCAGTCCAGCACATCGCTCTTGGCAGCCAGCACACTGTCGGAGCGGCAGACCAGCCTGAACGGATCGCGGAAGATCGGTTCGCAGACCAGACCGGGCATGTCGGGCCCCGTTCCCGCAATCCCCAGGTCTACCTGCCCGGTCTCGACCAGAAGCCGCACATCGGTACTGTCGGTATCGACAAGGTCAATGTCCAGATCGGGCCGGACATGCAGAAACATCTGCAGGAACGACGGCAACAGCATCGTGGCGACCGATGGAACCGAGGCGATCCGCAGCCGTCCGCTGCGCGCCTTTGACTGCGCTTCGATCCGTTCCATCGCCCGGTCGTAATCGCGCAGCAGCACGACCGCCTGATTGTACAGAAACCGGCCCATCTCGGTCAGGCTGGATTTGCGGTCGGTCTCGAACAGCGGACAGCCAAGGCGATCCTCGATCTGCTTGAGCGTCATCGAAAGCGCCGAAGGCGTGCGATACAGCTTTTCCGAGGCGTCCTTGATATTGCCGTGATCTGCGACTTCGACAAAGGCGCGTAGGGCTTCGAGCCGGATCATGTTCAATTTTCCTTAGGTTTTGGTCAAAACTACTGTGTTGCATTGAAATGGGCAATCGGGGCTTCTGGCCATGAACAGGCAGGAGGCAGGGATGCGGTGGACATTGGACGAGGTTGAGGCGCGCGCCCTGGCGGTGCTGCGGGCGGCAGGGGCAAGCGCGGCACAGGCCGGTCCCGTGGCGCGATCCATCCGGGCGGCAGAGCGTGACGGCATGCGCTCGCACGGTCTGTTGTATCTGCCGATCTATGTGGAACATCTGACCTGCGGCAAGGTCGATGGTCAGGCCGAACCGCGGCTGACACAACCAAGGGCCGGGGCGATTGCGGTGGATGCCGCGCATGGCTTTGCCCATCCCGCTATTGATCTGGGCCTGCCCCGGCTGATCGAGGCGGCCCGGCAGGTGGGTATTGCCGCCCTGACCCTGCGGCGGTCCTATAATTGCGGCCTGCTGGGGCATCATGCCGAGCAGATCGCCGGGGCGGGGCTGATCGGGCTTTGCTTCACCCATGCGCCGGCCTCGATCTCGCCGGTGGGGGGCAAGGTGCCGGTGATCGGCACCAACCCTTTCGCACTGGCCGTGCCGGACGGGCAAGGCGGAGCGCGGTTTGTCATCGACCAGTCGGCCAGCGTGGTGGCGAAATCCGAGGTGCTGCTGCGGGCACGGCAGGGCAAACCGATCCCCGAAGGTTGGGCGCTTGATGCCGAGGGACAGCCGACGACCGATGCCGAGGCAGGGCTGAAAGGCTCGATGCTGCCGGCGGGCGGGGTCAAGGGCTTTGGCATCGGCCTGATGGTCGAGGTTCTGGCCTCCGCCCTAGCCGGGGCAGAGCCAAGCCGCACCGCCAGCCCGTTTTCGGGGCCGGTCGGCGGCCCCCCCGCGACCGGTCAATGCTTCATCGCCATCGACCCCGCCGCCCATGCCGATGGGTTCACCGACCGGATCGCGGCACTTGCCGAGGCGATCACGGTGCAGCAGGACGCGCGCCTGCCCGGCGCACGGCGGCGCGCGGCGCGGATCCGGACCGAAGCGGAGGGCGTCGAGCTGGACGAGGCCCTGATGGCCCGGCTGCGACTTCAGAAAAACTGAAACAAATGTCATTCGATGTCGTTTGATTGAACTGACCGGACAGGGGAACCTGCCGACAGGTCGCCGCGCAAGACGGCGTCGCGCCACAGGAGGTTTGCAATGACTGGAACAAGACGTTTGACCACCCTTGCCGCATTTGCGGCTTCGGGCCTCGCTCTGGCCCAACCGGCCGCAGCCGCCGATTGCGGCACGGCCGAAAAGGTCACCATCGCCGAGATGACCTGGCTTTCCGCGGCGGCGCTTGCGCATGTGACGCAGAAGATCCTTTCGACTGGCTATGACTGCACCGCCGAGCTGGTTCCCGGTGACACGGTGCCCACGGCAACGTCGATGCTGACCCGTTCCACCCCGACGATCGCGCCCGAATTGTGGGTCTCGACCGTGCAGGCGCAGTGGGATGAGATGCAGGCCAAGGGCAATGTCTACAAGGCCTCTGACATCTTTTCGGGCGGCGGGCAGGACGGGCTCTGGGTGCCGGACTATGTGCTGGAGCAGAATCCGGACCTGCACACGATCGAGGATCTTGCCGCCAACTGGAAGATTTTCGAGGACAACCAGAACCCCGGCGTGGGGCGGCTCTACAACGGCCCGCCCGGCTGGGCGAGCGAAGTGATCATCACCAATTACTACAAGGCGCTCGCGCTTGACGACACGTTCGAGCTGTTCTCACCCGGGTCGGGCGAGAACCTCAAAGCCTCCATCGCGCGCGCCGTTGCGCAGAACAAGCCCTGGGTCGGCTATTACTGGGGCCCTTCCGACGTGGTGGGCAAGTTCGGGCTGGTCCGTCTGGCAATGCCCGAAAGCGACCGTGAGAAATTCACCTGCCTGACCGATGCCAATTGCGAGGATCCGCAGGTGACGGGATGGGCCGCGGGCGAGGTGGCCGTGGCCGTGGTCTCGGACCTGAAGGAGCAGGCCCCGGATGTGGCGGAATTCCTGTCGAAGATGCAGGTGCCGAATGACGAGATCAGCACTGTCCTGGCCTGGGGCGATGACAATGGCGCCACGGCCGAAGAGGTTGCGACCCATTTCCTGCGCAACAATGAATCGATCTGGACCGGATGGGTTTCCGCTGATGTGGCCGAAAAGGTCAAGGCGAGCCTGAACTGATGCGAACCCGCGCCGACCCGGCAACGGGGCGGCGGGGCAACCTTGGGGACACCCTGCCATGACCTCTGGCTTTCCCGAAATCTGGGACACCCGCGCCTTCGGCCGCGCGCTCGATCAGGCCTTCAACGGCATTGTCGCGCAATGGGGCGAGACGCTGGAACTGACCTTCATGCCGGTTCTGCGTTTCATCACCGGACTGGAGCGGGGGCTGCAATACCTGCCCTGGTGGATGGTTGTGCTGGCCTTCTGCCTCATCACCTGGGCCGCCGCGCGGCGCTGGCAACCGGTGGCTGCCGTGGCCGTTCTGCTGGTGCTTCTGGGCCTTCTGGGCATCTGGGACGCGGCCATGGCGACGGTGGCGCTGATGCTGGCCGCGACCGTGCTGTCGGTGCTGATCGGCATGCCCGTGGGCATTGCCATGGCACGATCCGACAGGTTGCGGCGCGGAATGCTGCCGGTGCTGGACATCATGCAGACCATGCCGATCTTCGTTTACCTAATCCCCTTTGTCATGCTGTTCGGCCCCGGCAAGATCCCGGCGCTTCTGGCCACGATCGTCTTTGCCATACCGCCGGTGATCCGCCTGACCGATCTGGGCATCCGGCAGGTCGATCCCGAGATCGTCGAGGCCAGCCGCGCCTTCGGGGCATCGCCCCGGCAACAATTGTGGACCGTGCAGGTGCCGCTGGCGATGCCCACGATCATGGCAGGCATCAACCAGACCACGATGATGGCCCTGTCGATGGTTGTCATCGCCTCGATGATCGGGGCAGGCGGGCTTGGCTATCAGGTCTTGCAGGGCATCCAGCGGCTTGAGGTCAGCCGCGGCCTGATCGCGGGGCTGGGAATCGTGCTGTTGGCCATCATCTTCGACCGCATGGCGCAATCCTATGGCCGCCGCGTGCAGGCCAACCTGCATCGGGAGGGCATGTGATGCAGGCCGTCAAGATCCGCGTCGACTCTGTCTCCAAGGTCTTTGGCAGTGATCCGAAGGCCGCACTGGCCAGGGTCGAGGCCGGGATGGACAAGACCCGTCTGCTGGAGGAAACCGACCATGTGCTGGGCCTGCACGATATCAATCTTGAAATCCGCACCGGCGAGACCTTTGTCATCATGGGTCTGTCAGGGTCGGGCAAAAGCACGCTGATCCGGCATTTCAACCGTCTGATCGAACCGACGGGCGGGCGCATCCTCTTTGATGGCGAGGATATCCTGGGCTATGACGAGGCCCGCCTGCGCACCTTCCGGCGGCGCAAGATGGCCATGGTGTTCCAGCGCTTTGCCTTGCTGCCGCATCGGACCGTGATCGAGAATGTCATGTATGGCCCCCTTCTGGACGGGATGGCCAAGGCCGCCGTACGCGCGCGGGCCGAGGCGCAGATCGCGCTGGTCGGACTTTCGGGATTTGAAGCGAGCTATCCCGCGCAGCTTTCGGGCGGGATGCAGCAGCGCGTCGGCCTGGCCCGGGCCCTGGCGACCGATGCCGAAGTCCTGCTGATGGACGAGGCGTTTTCCGCCCTCGACCCGCTGATCCGGAATGACATGCAGATGCAGCTGAAGGATCTGCAGGGGCGGCTGGGCAAGACCATTGTCTTCATCACCCATGATCTGGATGAGGCCCTGCTGCTGGGCGATCATATCGCCATCCTGAAGGACGGCACGCTGCGGCAGGTCGGCACCGGGGCCGATATCCTGCGGGCCCCTGCGGATGACTATGTCGCGCGCTTTGTCCGCGATGTGAACCGGGCGCGTATCCTGCAATGCGGCGCCCTTGCCGATGCCACGATGATCCCCCTGCCCGGCACCCCCGAGATTGCCGCCGAGGCAACGCTCGAAGCGGCCTTTGCCGTCTTTGCAGACGGGGCGGATTGCGTCGCCGTTCGCGGGTCGGACGGGCGGATCACGGGCGCATTGACACCTCGGAAACTGATGGAAGCCTTGGCACGGTCCTGACCGCTGCCAGAATGGCCTGACCACTGCCAGAATGGGACGAAGAACATGAAACTAGAAACGCGGAACTTCATCGCCGGAACGTGGCGTGACGGGGCAGCGGTCGCAGAGAACCGCAACCCGTCCGATCTGGCGGATGTGATCGGCCAGTTTGCCCAGGGCACGGCGGCAGATGTGGATGAGGCGCTTGCCGCCGCCCGCGCCGCACAGCCGAAATGGGGGGCAGCGGGCATCCAGAAGCGTCACGACGTGCTGATGTCCATCGGCACCGAACTGATGGCCCGTGCGGCAGAGATCGGCGCGCTGCTGTCGCGTGAGGAGGGCAAGCCGCTGGCCGAAGGCAAGGGCGAGGTCTACCGCGCGGGCCAGTTCTTCACCTGGTTCGCGGCAGAGGCGCTGCGCCTGCAGGGCGATCAGGCCGAAAGCGTGCGACCGGGCGTCGAGATCGAGGTGCGCCGTGAACCGGCGGGGGTCGTGGCGCTGGTCACACCATGGAACTTTCCGGTGGCGACCCCTGCATGGAAGATTGCCCCCGCGCTGGCCTATGGCAATGCCGTGGTGTGGAAACCCGCCAACCTGACCCCCGCCTCGGCCGTGGCGCTGGCCGAAATCATCGCGCGTGCGGACATGCCCGCCGGGACGTTCAATCTGGTCATGGGCCCGGGCCGCGATGTGGGGGACCATCTGGTCGGCCATGCGGATGTCGATGCGGTCAGCTTCACCGGATCAGTCGAGGTCGGAAAGGGCATCGCCGCGCGTGTTCTGGACAACCGTGCCAGATTGCAGATGGAAATGGGTTCGAAGAATCCCATGCTGATCATGGATGATTGCGATCTCGACCTGGCCATCGCCCATGCCGCCAATGCGGCCTTTGGCGGAACAGGGCAGAAATGCACCGCCGCATCGCGTCTGATCGTTCATGCGAAAGTGCTGGACGCCTTCACCGAAGGTCTGGTCAAGGCGGCCGAGGCGCTGAAGGTCGGCCATGCCTTTGCCGAAGGCACGCAGATCGGTCCAGTGGTCAGCGAAGGGCAATTGCGCGGCAATCTCGACTGGATTGCGCGCGGCCGGGCCGAGGGGGCCGAGCTTCTGACAGGGGGGGGTCGGCTGGAACGGCCGACAGAGGGGCATTTCATGGCCCCCGCCATCTTTGCCCGGACGCGCAATGACATGGCCCTGAACCGTGAGGAAATGTTTGCGCCGATCACCTGCATCATCCCTGCCGACAGCTATGCCGAGGCGCTGTCCATTGCCAATGACTCCCCCTTTGGCCTGACAGGCGGCATCATGACCCGAAGCCTGGCCCGGGCCGCGCATTTCCGGGCCAATATGCGCGCGGGCTGCGTCATGGTGAACCTGCCGACAGCAGGCACCGATTACCATGTGCCCTTTGGTGGCCGTGGCATGTCCTCCTTTGGCCCGCGCGAGCAGGGGCGCTATGCGGCCGAGTTCTTCACCACCGTCAAGACATCCTACATGGCGGCGGGGCAACCGGAATGAGCTACCTGATCGACGGGCTGCAATATTCCAACTGGTCCGAGGGTATCTTTCGCCAGTTGCGGTCGGGCGGGGTGGACGCGGTCCATGTCACGCTGGTCTATCACGAGAATTTTCGCGAAACCGTCGCCCGGATCGAATGCTGGAACCGCTGGTTCGAACGCTGGCCCGACCTGATCTTTCAGGGCTTTGCCGCCGAGGATCTGGCCCTAGCCCGCGCAACGGGCCGCACCGCGGTTTTCTTCGGCGCGCAGAACCCCAGCTGCATCGAGGATGATATCGGTCTGGTTCAGGTGCTGCACCGGCTGGGCCTGCGCTTCATGCAGCTGAGTTACAACAACCAGTCGCTTCTTGCCACGGGCTGCTATGAGGCCGAGGACACCGGCCTGACCCGCATGGGCCGGGAAGTGGTGACAGAAATGAACCGGGTGGGCATGGTCGTGGACATGAGCCATTCCAGCGAACGCTCGACGCTTGCGGCGCTGGAACATTCAACCCGCCCGATTGCGGTAACCCATGCAAATCCGGCGGCCTGGCATCCGGCGCGTCGCAACAAGTCGGATGCGGTGATCGGCGCCCTTGCGGAAACCGGCGGGATGCTGGGATTCTCGCTTTATCCGCATCATCTCAGGGGCGGCAGTGCCTGTGAGATGGCCGATTTCTGTGGCATGATCGCCCGGACTGCGGAACGGCACGGGACAGATTTCCTCGGGATCGGCACCGATCTTTGTCAGGACCAGCCTGACAGCGTGGTTGAATGGATGCGCACGGGACGCTGGACCAAATCGGTCGATTTTGGCGAAGGCAGCAGGGAGGCGCCAGGTTTTCCGGACATGCCGGGCTGGTTTCGGGACAATCGCGATCTGGGCAATCTTCGCGGCGGATTGCAGGCCGTCGGCTTTTCGGGCGAGGAGGTGACGGCGATCATGGGCGGGAACTGGGCGCGCTTTTTTGCAACATCTTTCGGGACGGCCGGGCTGGACGAGGTGGAGCGGGCAGCAGAATGAACAGGATGGATCCCGACCAGCGGACCGATGCGCCGGACTTGCGCGGCCCCGATCTGGTGATGCGCCTGTCGCGCATGGGATCGGCCCATCCGATGCGGCTTTCCTTCCTGCGCGTGCTCTTGCGCCGTATCGCGCGTGAGGGGTGGCATTTTGACCGCCCGGTCTGGCAGGTGGATGGTCATGGCATCGGCCGCGCGGTCTATCGCGCGCGGGGACCGGAAAGAACCTACAGCCTTGTCGCCTTCGCGCATCATCTGCCGGATGAGATGCGCTCTGACCGGGTGATCGCCACCGCCTGGGACGCGACCTTTGCGCTTGTCGATGGCGAGGCCGGGCCGGATGACCTTGACCGTCTGGCCGCCAATGTGCCGCTGCAAGAGGCCGGGCGGATCAGCGGGAAAGAGCTTTGCCTCAGCCGTGCCAATCGCTCGGTCCGGCTGTTCGCGCATGTGGTGGACCGGCTGTCCCGGGGCCTGCAGCCCGATGCCGCCGAGATTGACGCGGTGGGCTATCTGATGCGGACGACCGCCGTTTATGGCTCGGGCAAGTTCGGTGCAGCCGACCGCGAGGAGATCAGCGACCGGCCAGAGATGAAAGCCCCGTTTCAGGCCGAAATGCTGTCGGTCTGGCTGATCCGCGCCTTTACTGTGGATATTGCCGAACATCTTGCACAGGTCCGCGCACAGGTCTGCGGCGGCCCCGATGCTGTCCGGCTTGACCGGGATCTGCGGCGCCGGCTGGGGGTTGGCAATTCCACCGGCCTTGGCATGGCGCCTTTCCTCGTGCGGCATCCGGCGCTGCTGAATGCCTGGATGACCGCACGCGAAACGGCGCTGGCGCGGGTCCGGGCACTGCCGGATGCCGGACCGGCAGAACTGGCCGCCTTCGACAGCGCCCTGACCGCAGCCCGGCAGAATGCCGATCTGTGGCACAGCACGCATCCGGCCCAACTGGCAAAGCTGGCCCTGCTGCGCGCCGACCTTGCGCGTCTGGCCGATCATGTCGGGTCCGGTTGGCGCATCGGGGCGCCCCGGCCCTGGGATGCGTTGTGGTCATGGGGCGCGGCGCTTTTGTCCGAGGAAGGGCAGGAATGTCTGCTGGCGCTGATGCTGGAACCGCATGGCGCCCTAGTCGATGATCTGGCCGACCGGCTCGATACCGATGAACCGCCCTGCTTTGCCATCGACGGGGCAATGACAGTCGGACAGCTGCGCAGATTACTGGCCGCAGATTATGGCTGGACCCGCCGGTTCGATTTCGCCGATCAGGCGCAGACGGCGCGTTTCTGGTATGTCTCCGAGGAGAAGCTGGAACCGCGCCTCGGGAATCGTCATGCCGAGGCCGGACAGGAGCGGGAAAAACCGCTTGGCATCGCCCGGGCGGTTGCCACCCTGCAGGAGGCGCTGGCGGATCGCGCGGATGCGGAACGGCTGGCGTCCTTTCTGCTGGCCCATCCTGAACACCGCCATACGGTGCGGCGCATTCAGATGCTGCAGGGCCTGCCCTATGCCGAGATCCGCGACAACCTGCTGGACGAGGGCATGCTGCCCATCGACATCCTGCGCTGCAAGCTTGCCTTTTTTGGCGCAACCCGCTTTGACCCCCGGTCCGACCGGTGGGTGCGGATCAGCCTGTTTCAGGACATGCCCTATCCTGATGAGATCTGCGCATGACAGAAACCGTGACACTTGCGCATTCGGAACTGCGCGGCCTGATCACCAAGGCTGCACGCGGCGCAGGGCTCAGCTGGGGCTTGGCGGAAGAGGCAGGCTGGGCCGCCGAATGGCTGGCCCGGCGCGGAATGCCCGCCGCCGACTGGGCGACGCTCTGGCTGGCCGACCGGATGGCGGGGGCGATCAGCCCGGTTGAAATCGGCGTTTCGCTGGCCGATGCCTGCATGGACGACCCTGCAACTGCACATCGCGCACTGCCGGACGGCCTTGCGGCACCCGGCTATCTCTTGCCCTTCCTGCATCGGATCGCCGGGGGCGGCCCTGAGCTGTCGATCATCTCGGCGCAGGGTCTGGTCGCGCGCGTTTCCGCTGCGGGTGAGGTCGTGTTCGGACAGGGATGGCACCCGCGACCGACGGGCTGGCGCCTGTCCGCAACTGTCAACGCGGAACCCCGACCGGGCTTGGCCCGGCGACCCGTGGTATCGCGTTCGGTTATCGAATGCCTGGAAGATCTGGCGCTGCGCACGACGGTTCCGCGTTCGGAGACCTCCCGCCATGATGCAGGTTCATCGGGCAGCGACAACGACTGACCCGCGCTGTCATGCGATCCATTCGATCAGTGCGGTTGGTCGCGTCGATCCTTGCCGTCTTCGGAACGGCGGCCCCGGCAGCCAGCCCATCCATCATAGGCGCGACGATACTTTTGTCGCTCCACCGCGTCCAGCGCTCACAGCGGGTCCTGGCCGGGCCATCCTTCGTCGGTGCGTCGCAGCTAGGCCCCGCCGGGCAGCGCGGCAAAGCCGGGGTCAAGGCGGCGCGCGGTCTCGGCCTCGGCCAGCAGCCAGTCGCGGAACTGCGGCAGATGCGGATGCTCAATCCGGTCGGGCCATGAAATCAGGTGAAACGCCTCACGCGCGGCCAGTTCCAGCGGGAAGGGCTGCGCCAGCCGCCCCGCCACCACAAGGGGGGCGGCCATCGAACTGCGCCCCAGCGTGACGCCACCGCCTGCCGCCGCCACCTCAAGCGCCATCAGCGAGGTGTCGAAATGCAGCCCCGCCCCGGAATCGACCCGCGCCGCCCCGGCAGCGGCCAGCCATGTCGGCCAGCCCTCCTGAAACCCCAGCACATGCAGCAGACGTTCCGCCGCCAGATCATCGGGATGGGCCAGCCGAGCCGCCACGGATGGCGCGCAAAGCGGCGTCATGCGGTCCCAGCACAGACGATCCGCCCGGCAGCCCGTCCATTGCCCGTGACCATAGCGGATATCCAGATCCACGCGTTCAGCCTCGGAATCCCCGCTCCAGACCGAGGTGACCAGCCGGACGGGAACCTTCGAGCGGTCCAGAAAGCCCGGCATCCGGGGGGCCAGCCAGTTGACGGCAAAGCCGATGGGCGCCCGCAGCGTCAGGATCTCGGCGCGGCGGTTGCCAAAGACCTCAAGCGTGCCATCGGCCAGACGTTCGAACCCGTCCTGCACTTTCGGCAGATAGGAGGCCCCGGCCTTGGTCAGCAACAGACTGCGCGCGCGGCGTTCAAACAGCGCCTCCCCCAGCTGCCCCTCCAGCAGCTTGACCTGTTTGGACACCGCCGATTGCGTCAGGTTCAGCTCCTGCGCGGCAAGGGTGAAACTGAGATGCCGGGCAGAGGCCTCAAAGGCGCGCAGCCAGGGCAGAGGGGGAAGACGCAGAACCATGGCGGGCATCCGGGGGGTGAGGGAGGCCCAGAATGACCGGGACGGGGCGGGTGTCAATCGGGAGGGAGGGGAGAGGGAGCCTTATTTTGACGATACATCGCGTTCTGGCTTTCTGAAAATTGTTCGGTAGAATTGTGTTGGTCAAATATCTCACGAAACCACATTGGAGAATTGAATGTCTTACGAAGCCGAGAAGCCACATGAAATTCCCGATGATCTTTTCGAATGCGTCATCTATCTTAAGAACACAATTATTGGCCTCACCACTGAAGGTGGGTCAGAAGCGGGTTATAAACTAGCTCGCGAGAGGTTGATGAACGAATTAACATGCAAGCGCTTACTTCCTACTTTTGTTCGACACTCGAACGATGCCAGTTCTGTTAAATCTGCATTGATGAGCGTAGCCAGCGGCCCCGGATCGTGGGCCGTGCGTCGCGGGCATGTAAACGATTCATTTGAACCGCTCTTGGCCTACCTCGAAGCTGGAGCG
The DNA here is from genome assembly GCF_016765775.1 of Szabonella alba. Lineage (GTDB taxonomy): Bacteria > Pseudomonadota > Alphaproteobacteria > Rhodobacterales > Rhodobacteraceae > Szabonella > Szabonella alba. Next base: position 101,822 of record NZ_JAESVN010000002.1, read on the forward strand.
GGAGCCGCCGACAACACGATTACAGAAGGTCTCACCGGGTATGATGCCCCAGCGATACAAGCGTACTGGGCCAAGGCTTTGGAAAGGCGATCAAGCGATCCGGATGGCGCTGTGACAGCAGCAAGCACCCTTATCGAGGAAGTTTGCAAACATATCATTGAGGATAGCGGTGGCGAATGGGACAGGAAATGGAATATGCCAAAGCTATATGCTGAAGCATCAAGAGTCATGAACCTTGCACCAAACCAGCACCAAGAAGACGTGTTCAAAACAATTCTGGGAAACTGCCAGAGCGTAGTTCAGACCATAGGATCCCTGCGCAACAAGGGCGGTGATGCACATGCTGGTGGACGTTTGCGCGTGCCATTTAAGCCGCGTCACGCAGCGTTGACAGTTAACCTCGCGGGCTCGATGGCATTGTTCCTGATTGAAACTTGGAAAGCGAGAAATGAGAACGTTGTCATTAAAAATAACTGAATTGACTGCCCCTCAAATTACTAGGAAATAGCCTACTGACAGGCTTCAAACATCCCCCCTCAGAAATCCAGATCCGTATAATGCGCCGCGGCCGGAAAACCCGGCACCTGATCGGCCAGCAGCGGGCGGAAGGAGGGGCGCGATTTGATCTTCGCATACCAGTCCTTCACATTGGCGCTGCGGTTCCAGTCCACATCCGAGATGTAATCCAGACAGGACAGATGTGCGGCGGCGGTGAAATCGGCCAAAGTCATCGCATCGCCCGCCAGCCAGCGGCGCTGATCCAGCAGCCATGCCATGTAATCAAGATGATACTTGATGCGTGAGGCGCCGAATTTCACCGCGCGGCTGTCGGGATAGCCCTGCCCCATGATCTTCTTGTTGACCCGTTCATACAGCAGTTTCGACGTCACTTCCTCATGGAACTTGTCATCGAACCAGGCACAGATGCGGCGCACCTCGAACCGGCCTTCGGCATCGCGGGGCATCAGGGGGGGCTGGGGCACGGTTTCCTCAAGCCATTCGCAGATCGCCTGACTTTCGGCCATCACGCGGCCATCGGTTTTCAGCACCGGCACCTTGCCCGCCGGGTTGCGGCGCAGGAAATCGGCCGAAGGCTCCCAATAGCGTTCCTCGACCAGTTCCACCTCAAGCTTCTTTTCCGCCAGCGTCAGGCGCACCTTGCGGCAGAAGGGTGAGAGTGGAAAATGATAGAGGCGGTTCATGCCTTTGGCCCTTCGTCTCTGATGGTTCTACATAGCCGCGCGGGGTGGCGCAGTTCAATCCTCGAAACAGGCGGCGCGCCCGTCTGCGCGGATCGTTTCCGCCCCGTCGACAATCGAGGCGGATCGCCTGCGCAGGAAATCGCCGGGTCTTGCAGGGTCGCGGCCCTTGGGATCGGGCAGGATCGCGGCCAGACGCGCGGCCTGCACCGGGGTCAGGTCCGAAGGCTCGACCTGAAAATGCCGGGCCGCCGCCGCCTTGATCCCGAAGATCCCCTCGCCGAATTCCGCGACATTGAGATAGACCTCAAGAATGCGCCGCTTGCTCCAGACGGTTTCGACCACCGGGGTCAGCAGCGCCTCGGCGGCCTTGCGGGTATAGTTTCGTCCATGCCACAGAAACACGTTCTTGACCACCTGCTGGCTGAGCGTCGAGGCCCCGCGATTGCCGCCCGCGTCAATCGCCTGCCGGATCGCGCCCATGTCGAACCCCCAATGCAGGCAGAAATTCGCATCCTCCGCCGCCACGACCGACCGCGCCATGACCGGGGCGATGTCATCCCAGTCTACCCAGTCCTGCGTGACACCGCCCAACCGGCGGCTTTCCTGCATCATGTAGATATTGGTCGGCGGGTTCACGACCGCGAACAGCAGCACCAGCGCCAGAACCGCCAGAGCCAGCCCGGCCAGACCCCGCAGCAGCAGCCGCCGCCAGCGGGGCCAGAGGCCGCCTTTCGCAGGGGTCTTGGTCTTTCTCGCCGCGCGTTTCGCCATATCCCCTTTAGCCATGAAGGCGGGGGCGGGGCAAGGGTGGCGGCGTTGGGTGGCGGGGCGGCTGGCGGGGTGCCGCCCGGGTTCCGGCAGGGGTGCCGGTCAGGCCGCGCACAGGATCTGGGCCTCACGCGCGGTGGGGATCACCCGCGCCGTGCGCCGATCGGTCAGCCCGTCCCGGCTTGCCAGTTCGGGGAAAAGCGCCAGAATTTCCCGCGCGGTTGCACTGTCGCCCTGCAGGATGATCTCACCCGGATGCAGACTTTCGGACGCGGCCCCCTCGGCAAAGACGATTTCATGCCGGTCGAACAGCAGATGCAGATAGGTGATCCGGGTCCGTTCCACCCGGCGGATCGTATCGCCGTTCAGCAAATGCTTCGCGGCGACCAGCACCTCGGCCTCTCCAAAGAAAAGTTCGGCCCGCCAGCCCTCGACCAGCATGCGGTGATTGGGCGAAACCAGCAGCGCCCGCCGGTTTCCCAGCACGCCGGGGGCAAAGCGGATCGGGGCATGTTCGCCCTGCGCGGGCACCGTCGTGCAGCCAAGCCAGCGCAGCGGTTGCAGGCCGTTGTCGCGCGTCACGATCAGGTCACCGGCTTGCAGATCTTCGACCGCCACCGGACCCGAGGCGCTTTCGATCCGCGTTCCGGCGGTGAAACAGGGCACCGCCCCGACCTGATATTCGGTCGATTCATTGACGAAGGTCGAGGACCGGAAGCGCACTGATTGCAGGTTTGTGCCATCGGTCGCCATGAACAGCGCCGGACCGCCCGCGATGTAATAGGTCACGCCGGTAATCGTATAGGTCGGCCCGCCCGATGTATTGCGCACGGTGATCGTGTCGCCGACCCAGACATCGGTGATGGTGTAACCGGCAATCCGGTCACCCCCGGTGCCGCGCAGAAATCCGTCATCGTTCTGGTCAACGACATTCAGAGTCATCGGGTTCAGTTGCGTGTTCGAACCGGGCGGATTGCCCGGATCGACCACATAGAAGGTAAAACTGTAATTCGTCGGCATCGCCGCCCCCGCGAAATCATTGTTTCCGTATCGCGGTCGATTAAGTCTTTTTTAGGCAAGGCCTGTGCCGATTGTATGATTACGGAACTTTGGCCTGCCGTCAGCGCTGAAAACCGGAAAGGCCCCCGCCATGGCAGGGGCCTGTCCGGTCTTGCGGGATGCGGGCGGGCGTTGCGCCCGCCGCGCGTCATTCGGCCGGGACGCGGATATCCTCGGGCGACAGCGGATGCGGGATCTTGCCCAGCATCTCCTTGGGGCAGGCCTGCAGGAAATTGCCCCGCGCCTCCTCCCAGTGATCCAGCAGACGCCGCGCCTTGGCCGACCCCGTTTCGGCCACATGGCGTTCGATCAGGCCCCTCAGCTGCGCCTCCCAATGCGGGTGGCTGACCGTGCAGGTGACAAGGCTTTCAAGGTTCATGAATTCCTCGGCAACGCCATCGGGATCGTAAAGATAGGCCATACCACCCGTCATCCCCGCCCCGAAATTCGCACCGATCCGGCCAAGGATCACCGCAACACCGCCGGTCATGTATTCACAACCATTGGTGCCGCAGCCCTCGATCACCACCGAGGCGCCCGAGTTGCGCACCGCAAACCGTTCGCCCGCGCGACCCGCAGCGAACAGCTTGCCACCCGTCGCGCCGTACAGCACGGTATTGCCGATGATCGTGTTTTCCGAGGCCTCCAGCGGTGACGACATCGACGGGCGCACAACGATCAACCCGCCCGAAAGCCCCTTGCCGACATAGTCATTGGCATCGCCCTGCACCTCGATCTTCAGACCCTGCACAGCGAATGCCCCAAGGCTTTGCCCGCAGGATCCTGACAGTTTCACCGTCAGGTGATCCTCCTGCAGCGTGTTGCGCATGCCGAACTGCCGCACGATATGGCTTGAGGCGCGCGTGCCGATGGTGCGGTGGGTGTTCCGCACGGCATAGGACAGCTGCATCTTCTCACCATCCTCAAAGAAGCGGTGCCCGTCCTTGATGATCTCGGCATCCAGCGTATCGGGCACCGCATTGCGCGGCTTTGAACGGTCATAGGTTATGCGATGCGCCCCATCGACCGTGATCAGCAGCGGGTTCAGGTCCAGATCATCCAGATGCGCCGAACCCCGCGAAACCTGCGTCAGCAGATCCGCCCGGCCGATGATCTCATCAATCGAACGCGCGCCCAGACCGGCAAGGATTTCCCGCACTTCCTGCGCGTAGAAGGTGATGAGGTTCACCACCTTGTCGGCATTGCCGGTGAATTTCTGGCGCAGCGCCTCATTCTGGGTGCAGACGCCCACCGGACAGGTGTTCGACTGGCATTGCCGAACCATGATGCAGCCCATGGCGATCAGGGCCGCCGTGCCGATGCCATATTCCTCGGCCCCCATCATCGCCGCCATGACGATATCGCGGCCCGTGCGCAGGCCGCCATCGGTGCGCAGCGTGATCCGGTCGCGCAGGTTGTTCATCGACAGAACCTGATGCGCCTCGGTCAGCCCCATTTCCCAGGGCAGACCGGCATATTTGATGGATGTCGCGGGGCTGGCCCCGGTCCCGCCATTATGGCCCGAAATCAGGATGATATCGGCCTTGGCCTTGGCCACGCCCGCCGCAATCGTGCCGACACCCGAGCTTGAGACCAGTTTCACCGTGACCTTTGCGCGCGGGTTGATCTGCTTCAGGTCATAGATCAGCTGCGCCAGATCCTCGATGGAATAGATGTCATGATGCGGCGGCGGCGAAATCAGCGTGACCCCTTGCGTCGAATGGCGCAGCCGCGCGATCAGCGCCGTGACCTTCATGCCCGGCAACTGCCCGCCCTCACCCGGCTTGGCACCCTGCGCCACCTTGATTTCCAGTTCTTCGCAGGCGTTCAGGTATTCCGCCGTTACGCCGAACCGGCCCGATGCAACCTGCTTGATCTTGGCCGACGGATTGTCGCCATTCGCCTCGGGCAGGAAATGCGCCGGATCCTCGCCGCCCTCACCGCTGTCGGATTTCGCGCCGATGCGGTTCATCGCGACGTTCAGCGTCTTATGCGCCTCGGGCGACAGCGCCCCCAGCGACATCCCCGGCGTCACGAACCGCTTGCGGATCGAGGTGATCGATTCCACCTCCTCGATCGGCACCGGCTTGCCCAAGGGCTTGATGTCCAACAGATCGCGGATATGGATCGGCGGATTGGCCCGCATCGCCGCTGAATACTGCTTCCACAGGTCATAGCTGGCGCGGTCACAGGCAGATTGCAACATATGCATGGTCTGCGCTTCCCAGGCGTGTTTTTCACCCGACCGCCGCGCCTTGTAGATGCCGCCGATGGGCAGCACATCCGCGCCCCCCAGCCAGCCCCTGGCATGAACCTCCTCCAGCTTGTGCTGGATACCGCTGACCCCGATGCCCGAAATCCGGCTGTGCATGCCGGGGAAATATTCCGCGACCATGGCACGGCTCAACCCCACCGCCTCAAAGTTCAGACCACCGCGATAGGAGGAGACGACCGAAATCCCCATCTTGGACATGATCTTCAGCAATCCGGCATCCACCGCATCGCGATAGCGCCGCGTCGCATCGGTCAGGCTGCCCTCCAGCAAGCCGCGCGCAATCCGGTCGGCGATGCTGTCCTGCGCAAGGTAAGCGTTCACCGTGGTCGCGCCGCATCCGATCAGCACCGCGAAATAATGCGGGTCGATACATTCGGCGGACCGCACATTGACCGAACAGAAGGTCCGCAGCCCCTTGCGCGTCAGCCAGCTATGCACGGCCGATGTCGCAAGGATCATCGGCATCGCCACCTTGTCAGTGCCCTGATGTTCATCGGTCAGCACCAGATGCCCGGCACCGGACCGCACGGCATCCTCGGCCTCGGCCCGGATGCGTTCCAGCCCCAGACGCAGCGCATCCGGACCAGCCGCGAAGGTGCAGTCGATATGGACGACCTGTTCGCCAAAATGCTCCACCATCACCTTGAATTCGGCATTGGCGATGAACGGGCTTTCCAGCACCAGAATCTCGGTCTGGCTGGAATTTTCATCCAGCACGTTCTTGAGGTTCCCGAACCGCGTCTTGAGGCTCATCACCCGGCTTTCGCGAAGGCTGTCGATGGGCGGGTTCGTCACCTGACTGAAATTCTGCCGGAAGAAATGCGACAACGGCCGGTAGATCGAGGACAGAACCGCGGCAGGCGTGTCATCGCCCATCGAGGCGATCATTTCCTTTCCATCCTCGGCCATCGGCAGCAGGACCTGTTCCAGTTCCTCAAGGCTGTAGCCTGCGGCGATCTGGCGGCGGCGCAGTTCGGCCCCCGTGAAATCGGGTTCTTCGGGCACTTCGCGCAGCAGCGCGTTCAGGTCCACCACCTTCTCGATCCACTCGCCATAAGGGTTCGCCCCCGACAGCCGGTCCTTCATCTGGGCGTCGTGGTACAGTTTACCCTCGACCATATCGACGGCAATCATCTGCCCCGGCCCCAGCGCGCCCTTTTCGCGCACGGTGGTTTCATCCACCGGCACCATGCCCGCCTCGGACCCGGCAATCAGCAGCCCGTCGCCGGTGACGACATAGCGCATCGGGCGCAGCCCGTTGCGGTCAAGTCCGCCGCAGACCCAGCGGCCATCGGTCATGGCCAGTGCTGCCGGTCCGTCCCAGGGTTCCATCACCGCGTTGCAATAGGCATACATATCCGCCCAGGCCTGCGGCATGTCGGTTGTGGTCTTCGACCATGCCTCGGGCACCAGCATGGTCTTGGCCATCGGTGCAGAACGCCCCGACCGCACCAGAACCTCAAACACCGCGTCCAGCGCGCCGCTGTCCGATGACCCGGACGGGATGATCGGTTTGATATCCTCGGCGGCCTCGCCGAAATTGTTCGACGCCATGCGGATCTCATGGCTGCGCATCCAGTTGACGTTGCCCTTCAGCGTGTTGATCTCGCCGTTATGGGCAAGCATCCGGAAGGGCTGCGCCAGCCACCATTGCGGGAAGGTGTTGGTGCTGTAACGCTGGTGATAGATGGCAAAAGCGGATTCGAACCGCTCATCCATCAGGTCGGGATAGAAGACGGCGACCTGTTCGGCCAGCATCATGCCCTTGTAGATGATCGACCGGCAGGACAGGCTGCACAGGTAAAGCCCCGCGATCTGTGCCGCAATCGCCGCCTTCTCGATCCGGCGGCGGATGATGTAAAGTTCCCGCTCGAACTGTTCGGCGTCGATTTCCTTGTCGCAGCGGATCAGGATCTGTTCGATCTCGGGCCGGGTCGCATTGGCCTTTTCACCCAGCACGGCGGTTTCCACCGGCACATGCCGCCAGCCATAGATGTAATGACCCATGCGCAGCACTTCGGTTTCCACGATGGTCCGGCAGCGTTCCTGCGCGCCGAAATCGGTGCGCGGCAGAAAGACCTGACCGACCGCGATCAGCTTGCCCATATCCGGCTCATGCCCCGTGCGGCGCACCTGATCGTAGAAGAATTTCACCGGGATCTGCACATGGATGCCCGCGCCGTCGCCGGTCTTGCCATCGGCATCGACCGCGCCCCGGTGCCAGACCGCTTTCAGCGCGGCAATCCCGTTCTCGACCACCTTGCGCGACGGCTTGCCCGAGATGGAGACGACCAGACCGACCCCGCAAGAGGCATGTTCGTCATCGGCCTTGTAGAGGCCGTTGGCATCCAGAAAGGCGCGCTTGGCTTCCTCGGCGGCAACCCATGCTTCGTCATACCGCGTCATTGGACCTCTCCTTCATCCGTGCTGCCGACAGCGGCCCAGAACTCCGCCTCGGTGGTTTTGCGCGAGTCACATGCGAATGTGATGGCGTCGGGTTTCTTGTCGTAGAACAGTTCATGCTCGATCGTCATGCCGGACAGGTCATCCAGCAGACCGGCGGCGATGAAATGCGTCAGCACCTCATCGGGAATGGTCAGATGATACCAAAGAGAGGACCCGCAGATCCGGCAGAAACAGCGTTCCGCCCAGTCCGAGGACCGGTAGGCCGCGACGTTTTCGGCACCCTCGATGGTCAGCGCATCTTCGGACACGCCAAAGGCGACCGAGGCCGATCCGTTCCAGCGGCGGCAACTGCTGCAATGGCAGACGCCCAGCTTTTCGGGGCGTTCGGCCACGGTGATCCGCACCGCGCCGCACAGGCAGTGACCCGAAACAGTGTTCATTTCGTCAAACCCTCCCGCATATCGCTGATCATGGATGCATAAGCCTCATTCGGGGTCAGTGACCAGGCGCTGGCCTCACCGTTTTCCCAGGCCATCAGCCAGACCGCGTGCTGCATCTCGAATGTTGCCTGATCCACCTCGAAAGGGGCGGCCACGGTCATTTCACCATCGAAGGCCGCCGATTCCCAGAACGGTGCATGGCTCATCACCGGGGTATCGGGCAGGCCGGTCGTGACGACCAGACTGGCCACGGGCTGGCGCGCATCGCGGCCCAGATCTGTGGGCAGATCGACCCGACCGATCCAGATATGCACCGGATCATGACCGTCCTGATGACAGGTGTAGAAGCCGCCCATCACAAGCTCAATCGACATGACGCCCCCCTTGAATGGCCTTGACCGGACGATAGGAGGACAGCACCGCATCACATTCATAAAGCGGTTCAGTCGAGAAGAACCCCGGCTCTCCGGGATTTATGAACTGCACCGGGCTGCCATCGACCGGCAACCATTCCCCCGATCCGCCATCCCATTCCGACGGGCCCGCGAAGAACAGCCGCCAATCGGCATGGATATATTCCCGGCCCCGCGTGCGGCGCAGGATGCTGTCGGCAGGATCGGTCTCGGTGAATTCGAATTGGGTTTCCTGCAGGGCGACCCCGTCGATGGTGACGGTCCGCCCGGTCAAACGGTCGAAACCGCGCACATTGCTGCGCTGCCCGTTATCCTTGCTGAGCGAAAATTCGAACGTATCCACCCCGGATGCCAGCAATTCACTGAAAGAGGCCGGATCGCTTGCCCCCGCATCCAGCGTCTGGCGCGTCACAGGGTTCATGTCGAAACTTTCGACCCATTGCCCTTCGGCGTCGATGCGCGAGGCGAAGAACAGCCCTTCCTGATCGAAATCGGCGCGCCACTGGTCGCCCGGGGCGTCATGCGCGCATTTGTAGAAATTCGACACCCGGCAGGCACGCGCCTGCACGGTCAGCCATCCGGTGCAGCCTTCAGGTGGGTTGAAGGACCCCGCCGCAGCCGGAAGCGGCGCGACAAGAAGAAGCGACAGGGCAAGGGCAAGTCTCATCGTCATTGTCCTTCTGATCAGAAAATTCCGGCCCTGATCCGGGCCGGAATGCGCGCGGGGTCTATTCCGCAGCCACCACCGCGCCCTGCGCCAGATAGTTGAGAATCGCATCGGCGGCCTCACGCCCGTCGCGGATCGCCCAGACCACAAGGCTGGCACCGCGCACGATATCGCCCACTGCATAGACACCGGGCAGATTGGTCGCATGGGTCTGGAAATCGGCGCGCACCGTGCCCCAGCGCGTCACCTTCAGATCCGGCTGTTCCCACTGCGCAGGCAGATCCTCGGGCTCGAACCCCAGCGCCATGATGACCAGATCGGCGGGTTCGACATAATCGGCCCCCTCGATCAGTTCCGGGGACTGGCGGCCCGTGGCATCGGGCGGCCCAAGGCGCATGCGCTGAACCATGACGCCCTCGACCTGCGCGCCGCCGGTAAAGCCTTTGGGGGCTGCCAGCCAGACGAACTCAACACCCTCTTCCTCGGCATTCTGGGTTTCGCGCTGGCTGCCGGGCATATTGGCGCGGTCGCGGCGATACAGGCATTTGACCGAAGTCGCACCTTCACGGATCGCGGTGCGCACGCAATCCATTGCCGTGTCGCCACCGCCGATCACCACCACGCGCTTGCCTTCCGCGTTCAGCCGCTCGGCATCGGCCTGCGGCAGGTCATCGCCAAAGCCCTTGCGGTTCGACGCGGTCAGATAGTCCAGCGCCGCAACAACGCCGCCTGCCCCGACGCCCGGCACGGCCAGATCGCGCGCCTTGTAGACGCCCGTCGCAATCAGCACGGCATCATGCTGCCCCCGGATCGCATCGAAGGAGATGTCCTGACCGACATTGCAGTTCAGCACGAATTGCACACCGCCGTTTTCCAGCTGCGCGATACGCTGCATCACCACCGGCTTTTCCAGCTTGAAGCCCGGAATGCCATAGGTCATCAGCCCGCCCGCGCGGTCATAGCGGTCATAGACCGTGACCTGCACGCCGCGCCGCCGCAGCACATCGGCCGCCGCCAGCCCCCCCGGACCCGCGCCGATGATGCCCACACTTTCAGCGCGTTCCTTGGCGGGTTTGATCGGTTTCACCCAGCCCATTTCCCAGGCGGTATCGGTCAGGAATTTCTCGACCGAGCCAATGGTGACAGTGCCATGGCCGGATTTCTCGATCACGCAATTGCCTTCGCACAGCCGGTCCTGCGGGCAGATGCGGCCGCAGATTTCGGGGAAGGTGTTGGTGGCCTGACTGAGTTCGTAAGCCTCTTGCAGGCGACCCTCGGCGGTGAGGCGCAGCCAGTCGGGAATGTTGTTGTGCAGCGGGCAATGCGACTGACAATAGGGCACGCCGCATTGGCTGCAGCGGGCGGACTGTTCCTCGGCCTTGTCGGTCGCATAGTCACGGTAAATCTCATGGAAATCCTGCGAGCGCAGGTCCGGGGGGCGCTTTTCCGGCATTTCCCGCGCAACGGTGACAAAGCGGAGCATCCGTTCCTTGGCCATGCCTCAAGCCTCCCTGGCAATTTGCTGAGGAGCGTTTGATACTGCGCGTCAAAGGGAAATAAAAGTCAGCATGACTGACCTATATGCGGGAATTTTGCGCGAAAGGTCAGGATTGCTGCCTGAAATTTCAAAATTTAGGTAAGTCTTGCTTACCTATACCGTCAAAACCCCAGTGAAAGAGCGATCAGGGCAAGACATCCGACAATGATTCGCCACCAGCCGAACAGCGCGTAACCATGGCGGGAAACATAGCCCAGCAGGGATTTCACCACGATGACGGCGGCGAGGAAGGCCGCGACAAAACCGATGGCAATTTCAGTCCAGGCAGATCCGTCCAGTGCTGCGTGATTCTTCCACAGGTCATAGGTGAAAGCCCCGGCCATGGTCGGCATCGACAGAAAGAAGGAAAATTCCGCCGCCGCCCGCTTTGACAGCCCAAGGCTGAGCCCGCCGACGATGGTGGCGCCGGAGCGCGAGACGCCGGGGATCATCGCAAGACACTGGATGAACCCGATTTTCAGCGCGGTAGTCAGCGGCACCTCCATTGCATCCTGCACGCGCGGTTCGGGCGCAAGACGGTCGATCAGCAACAGCACCACACCCCCGGCAATCAGCATCACTGCGATCAGACGGGGACTTTCGAACAGGACCGTCTTGATGAAATCATGCGCCAGAACCCCGATCACCGCCGCCGGAAGAAAGGCGATCAGCACCGAAAGGATGGTGCGCCGCGCTGCCGGATCCTGCGGTGCGCGGGAAAACACATCCCACAGCTTTGCCGCATAGACCGACAGCACCGCCAGCACAGCGCCAAGCTGGATCACCACCTCAAAGCTGCGTCCAGTGCTTTCAAACCCGATAAAATGGCCCGCCAGCAGCAGATGCCCGGTCGAGGAGACGGGAATGAACTCGGTCAGACCCTCCAGCACGCCCAGAAACAGGGCGGCCATGGTGGTATCGGCCATGCGCTATCCTTTCGCGGGTCAGGTCTTGGCAAAGGTCAGACCTTGCGCAGGTTCCGCGCCGAATCCTTGATCGCCTTGTATTGGCCGGAAGGGCGGAAACGCCACAGATATTCGGGCAGCACCGCATCCATCGCCATGGGCGTGATGCCCAGTTCGGCAAAGCCCATGGCGCCGTCAGACACCACATTGTCATGGCGCAGCGACGTCACCTGATCGCGGGTGATGACCCCGTTGCGGATCAGACCCCCGGTCAGGAAGCTCAGGAAATCGAACGCCCCGCCGATGATATTGGCGACGAAGAAGGGCAGGTTCAGCACCAGCCTGCGGCGATGGATCACTTCCAGCATCCGCCCGATCAGCCCACGGAACGTGTCGGCCTCGGGGCCGCCCAGTTCATAGATGCCCGGAGCGGCCCTGCCAGTTGCGCCCAGAACGGCGGCCTGCGCCACATCATCGACATGCACCGGCTGGAACCGGGTGTCGGCGCCCACGACAGGCAGGATCGGGCCGAACTGTGCCATTCCGGCGAAACGGTTGAAGAAATGGTCCTCGGTCCCGAAAATCACCGAGGGGCGCAGGATGACGGCATTTGGGAATGCCGCAAGAATCTCGGCCTCCCCCTTGCCCTTACTGCGGGAATAATCGCTGTCCGATGCCGGATCGGCCCCGATCGAGGACAGGTGCACCAGATGGGCAACCCCGGTTTGGGCCGCGATCCGTGCGATACGGGCTGCGCCCTCGGTCTGAACGGCGTCGAAATTGTTGCGCCCGCGCCGGTCGAAGGTGCCGACGCAGTTCACCACCGCATCCGCCCCGGCCATGGTGGCCCGGACCGAGGCCTCATCGCGGATATTGCACAGCACAGGTTCGACCTGCCCGACCACGCCGTAAGGACGGACATGCATGGCCTCATTCGGGCGGCGCACCGCAACCCGGACGCGCCAGCCTTCCTGCGCCATGCGACGCGCGATGTAACGCCCGACAAAGCCGGAGCCGCCATAAATCGTGACCAGCCTGCCCATTCCATCCGCCTTTCGTGCCGAAAATCCCATGCTGCCTGAATACCGCCCCCTCTGCCCGCGAACAAGCGTCAAAAGCCGTGACGAATTTTCCATCAGCCCCCGTTGACAGTCCTGCGGCACCTCTTTACATCGCGGCTCACGACATCGCCCAGATGGCGGAATTGGTAGACGCGCACGGTTCAGGTCCGTGTGCCGCAAGGCGTGGAGGTTCGAGTCCTCTTCTGGGCACCAATACTACCGGCGAAAAGCCGCGCAGCCCATGGCAGCGCGGCTTTTGCAATTTCCGCCCTCATATTGCGCGACTTCATATCGCGCGATTTCCGGCACCTGCGGGGAGAATCTCTTCGACGTCCCGTCCTGCCAGGACCGGGGGTTCAGAACGTATCCGCCACCCGGTCCCATGCGTTCAGCAGATGACGCTCCATCACCGCACCCAGTGCATTGCCGTCGCGCTGCATCAGGGCGGCCATCATCTCTTCATGCTCTCCGACCGAGGCCGCCCAGAGATCGGGATTGCGGTTGCCCATGAAGCGGATGCGCTTCAGTCGGGCCTGCAGGTTGCCCTGCGTCTCGATCAGCGCAGAATTGCCGGTCAACGCTGTCAGTTGCGTGTGGAATTCCTGATTGAGCTTGTAATAAGGCATCCGATCCCGGATGGCATAAAAGCCCATCATCCGGTCATGCAGATCCGACAGCCCCGCCAGATCGGCATCGGTCGCGCGCTTGCAGACCAGTTCTGCCGCAAAGGATTCCAGCCGCGCCAGCAGTTCCAGCATCGAGAAGATATCTTCGCGGCTGAGCTTGCGCACATGCGCGCCGCGTGATGGCCGGATCACGACCAGCCCTTCGGCGGCCAGCGTGCGCAGCGCCTCCCGGAACGGGGTGCGCGACACGCCCAGTTGCTCGACCAGCCGCGCCTCGTCAATGCGTGTCCCCGGTTCCAGATGCCCCTCGATAATCAGATCCCTGATCCGGTCGGCGACCTGATCGTGCAGGGTTTCCTTGCGGATCGTGAAGGTACTTCCGGGGGCAATCACACTGTCATTCATCGGGAACTCCGGCCAAGACTGGCCGCCAGATTAGAAAATCCATACTTGCAAAGCTAGGCGTAAATTTTGTATACATAATACAAATAGGGGGGACTCATGATCCAGAATCCAAGAATGGCCATGGCCATCGGGGACGGTGGCGGGATCGGGCCGGAACTTGCGGCCCGTGTTCTGGCAGATGAAACGGCCAATCCGGGCGACCTGATCGTCTTCGGGGATGCGCGCCTGCTGGAGCGCGGCGCGGCACAGGCAGGGCTGGACCTTTCGCTGCCCGTTCTGGGCCTTGACGCGCTGTCCGGCACGCTGCCTGACGGGTCTTTCCTTGTCGATCTGGCCAATGCCGATCCGGCGGAAATCGCGGTGGGGGAGGCCAGCCTTGCGGGCGGGCGCGGTGCGTTGCAGAATTTTGCGGCAGCACTGCTGACGGCCAAGGCCGGGCTGGCGGATGCGGTGTTCTTCACGCCTTTCAACAAATACGCGATGCGGCTGGCCCATCCGTCCTATGTGGATGAGATCGGGTTCATCAAATCCACCATCAACTCCACCCGCTCAGGCCGCGAATTCAACGTGCTTGACGAGGTGTGGAACGCCCGCGTCACGTCCCATATCCCGTTGCGCGAAGTTGCCGATGCACTGAGCGTGGACCGCATTTTCGACAGTCTGAAACTCACCGTCGAGGTGATGGAGGGCGCAGGCTATACACGGCCCCGGATCGGGGTTGCGGCCCTGAATCCCCATGCCGGCGACGGGCGCAATTTCGGCACCGAGGATGATGACATCATCCATCCGGCAGTGCTGCGCGCGCAGGCCGAACAGTTCGCGGTCGAAGGGCCGATTCCGTCAGACACGGTGTTCGTGCGCGCGCTGAAAGGCGAGTACGACGCCGTCATGACCATGTATCATGATCAGGGCCAGATCGCGATGAAACTGCTTGGCTTCGACCGGGGCGTGACCCTGATCGCGGGCTATGGCTTTCCCATCGTTACCCCGGCCCATGGCACCGCCTATGACATTGCGGGGCAGGGCAAGGCGGATACCGGCGCCACGTTCAACGCCGCAGCCCTTGGCCGGAAACTGGCCGCGATGGAACGTGCGCGCGGTGACCGGATCCGCAGCGCCGAGGGGCTGGCCGACCAGATCGGCGCCCTGCTGACGGCACCGCAAGCCGCCTGAGCGCGGCCTGACCGCAACCCCGGGGGGAGGAACGGCCCGGGGGGCGGTAAACGGAACCGACATCAAGCGGCAGGACGCATGCCGCACATTCACGGGAGGAATGAACATGCAGATCAGACACGCGATTTTCGGGCTTGCCTCGCTGGCCATCGGGGCCGGGGCAGCGCAGGCGGAACAGGAAATCATCTTCGGGATCAGCGCGGCCACGGGTTCGACGCAGCAGCAGACGGCTGCGGAATTTGCCCGGATCATGCATGAAAAGCTGCCGGGCAAGGTCAATGTGAAGGTCTTCGACAATTCGCAGCTCGGCAAGGATGAGGACATGCTGCAGAAGGTCCGGCTGGGCACGATGCATATCACCCTGCCCTCCTCGACCATGCCCGAGATCGCGGCCGAATACGCCATCTTCGATCTGCCCTTCATGGTTGCAGATCGCGCGCATCTGGGCCGGATCGACGAGACGCTGTTCAAGGACGTTCTGGTGCCCAAGGCCGAGGAAAAGGGCTATATCCCGCTTGCGGTCTGGGAAAACGGGTTCCGCCACATCACCAACAATGCCCGCCCGATCAATACCCCTGCCGATCTGAACGGGTTGAAGATCCGCACACCGAATTCATCCTGGCGCGTGGCGATGTTCCGTGAATACGGATCGAACCCCACGCCCATGGGCTTCTCGGAACTCTTCGTCGCGCTGCAGACCGGCGTTGTGGACGGGCAGGAAAACCCGCTCAGCAATATCGCAGGCGGCAAGCTGAACGAGGTGCAGAAATACCTCTCGATGACCAATCACGTCTATACCCCGGCCTTCCCGACCATGGGCAAGGCGGTGTTTGAACGTCTGGACCCCGAAATTCAGCAGGCCCTGCGCGAGGCCGCGCAAGAGGCCGCCCTCTGGGCCCGCGACCGCGGCGAACAGGATGACATCGAGCTGCGCGACAGTCTTGTGGCCGGCGGGATGGAAATGAATGTCGCCGACCGCGCCGCTTTCGTCGAAGCCTCGAAGCCGCTTTACGAGAAATTCGCCTCCGAGGTCGAAAATGGCCAGGAGATGATCGACCAGGTCCTGTCGCTGGCCGAAGGCTCGTAACGGACTGGGCCGGACCTGCCAGGGCGCGGGTCCGGCCCTTTCCATCCTGCATTAGTCAAATTCTGGGGGGAGGCGCGGATGCTTGCGCTGCTCACGAAAGGGCTGGACATCGCGCTCCAGATCCTGACCGTCACGCTGATCGTGGCGCTGGCCTGTGTGGTCGTGGCGGGGGTGACCTTCCGCTATTCGGGCAATTCGCTGATCTGGTATGATGAACTGGCCTCGGTCATGCTGGCCTGGATCACCTTTTCCGGGGCGGCGCTGGCCTCGTTGCGCAATTCGCATCTGGGGTTCAGCGGTCTGCTTTACGGCCTGCCACTGAAAGGGCGGCTGGTCCTGTTCGGGCTGGTCGAGACCATTACGGTGGTCGTCTTCGGCATCATCGCATGGTCGGGCTGGGCAATCCTTGATTTCCTTGCGGGCGATGTGATGACCACGCTGCGCTTCGTTCCCAAGGCTTTCGTGCACGGCATTCTGCCGGTCAGCGCCGCGATCATCGTGATCGGCCGTTTTCTGACCTTCCCCGACCGTCTGGCCGAAATCCGCGACGGCAAGGACCCCGAAGCGCGCGAGATCGAACATGAGATCGCCAAGGCCGAGGCGGAACTGGCGCAACTCAACGCGGAGGGCCGGAAATGATCGAGGCACTTATCCTTCTGTCGATGTTCCTCATGATCGCCATCGGCGTTCCCATCGGAATTTCCATCTTGGGCGCGGCGCTGATCGGCTGCTGGATCCTGAATGGCGAACTCGGCTTTCTCAATGCCTCGCTTTCGATCTTCGCGGGGGCGACCTCCTTTCCGCTGATCTCGATCCCGCTGTTTGTTCTGGCCGGGGCGCTGATGAACACCGGCGGCATCTCGACACGGCTGATTTCCTTCGTTTCGGCGCTGATCGGTTTCGTGCGCGGCGGCCTTGCCATGGTCAATGTCGGCGTCTCGCTGTTCTTTGCCGAAATCTCGGGCTCGGCGGTGGCGGATGTGGCGGCAACCGGTTCCGTCCTGATCCCCGCGATGAAGAAGAAGGGCTACAAGCCGCGTTTCGCGGCGGCACTGACCTCCTCCTCGGCGTCGCTCGCGATCATCATCCCGCCCTCGATCCCGATGATCCTGTATGGCGCGCTGTCGGACACCTCAATCGTGCAGCTTTTCGTGGCGGGCATCGTGCCGGGCCTTCTGGGCGCAAGCCTTATGATGGCGTTCTGCTACTATTACGCCGTCCGCTATAACCTGCCCCGCGAAGAGGCGTTCAGCCTGCGCTATCTCTGGGCCAAGGGGCGTGAGGCCGTCTGGGCGCTGATCCTGCCGGTCATCATTCTGGGCGGCATCTTCGGCGGTTTCGTCACCGCGACCGAGGGCGCGGGACTGGCCGTGGTGGCGGCACTGTTCATCGGGGTTTTTGTCTATCGCGAGATTACGCCGTCCCGGCTGTATCATGCGCTGGTGGACGGGGTGAACCAGACCGCCGTCGTCATGCTGCTGGTCGCAAGTTCGGCCGTGCTGGGGCTGTATCTGACCGAAACCCAGATGCCGCAGCGCCTGGCGGCGGGCATCACCGACCTCACGACCGACAAGATCATGGTGCTGATCATCATCAACATCTTCCTGTTCTTTGTCGGCATGGTGCTGCACGGGGCGGCGGCGATCATCCTGACGGTGCCGATCTTCATGCCGCTGGTGCATCAGATGGGCATTGATCCGGTGCATTTCGGCATCATCCTGACGCTGAACATTGCGCTTGGGCAGCAGACGCCACCCGTGGCCAGTGTGCTGATCACTGCCTGCTCGATTGCCAAAACCGATGTCTGGGGCACGACCAAGACCAACCTGCCCTTCATCGGCATCCTTGTCGGTGTGCTCTTGATGGTGACTTATATTCCGGCGATTCCGCTTTGGCTTGTGGGGGTGTTCTATGGACCGTGATATCGTCGGTTTCTACGGCGCGGGGATGATGGGCGGCGGCATGGTGCGCTGCCTGCTCAAGGCGGGGCATCCGGTGCGGGTCACGCCCAACCGGTCCGCCGCAGCGCTTGCGCCCTTGGTCGAGGCCGGGGCGGAACAGGTGGGCAGCGTGGAAGCGGTCGCGCAAGGGGCGGCGGTTATCGTCACCTGCCTGCCCGATGCCGATGCAATGCGCGCCCTTGCTGACCGCATCGCGCCCCTGCTGGGACAGGGCACGCTGTGGATCGACACCACGACCTCGGACCCCGAGGTTACGAAGGATCTGGCCCAACGGCTGGCCGCCCAAGGCGTCACCCTTGCCGATGCGCCCGTGACCGGCAGCCCGGCACAGGCCGATGCCGGGGGGCTTGCCTCGCTTGTCGGCTGCGCCGAGGCGGATTTCGCGCGGATCGAGGCCGTGGTGTCGCGCTGGTCGGTTTCGGTGCGGCGTTTTGGCGATGTGGGCGCGGGCCATTCGGCAAAGCTGCTCAACAACGCCGTGACGCAAGGCACGATGGTACTGCTGGCGGCGTCCTACGGGCTGGCGCGCCGCGCCGGGGTGGACTGGCAGGCGCTTTACGACGTGATGCAGGTGGGTGCTGCCCGGTCCGGGACGCTGGAAAAGGCGGTCGGCCCGGCCTTGCAGGGCAATTTCGACGGCTCCCGCTTCAGCATCGCCAATGCCGAAAAAGACCTGCGCTATGGCGTCACGATGATGGAACGGCTGGGTGAGGATTGCACGATCCTGCGCGCCGCACAGGCGCAGCTTGCCGCGCTCAAGGCCGCAGGTCATGGCGATGCCTTTGTCAGCCGTCAGCTGGAATTGCCGATTTCCGCCAGCAAGATCTGATCCCGGGACCTTCCGGACCTGCCCGAACCACAGCCCCGCCCGCGCCCGCAGGCGGGGCTTGTTCTTATCCTGATATCTGATACATCAGATATCAGGAGACAAAGAGATCCCATGTTTGAACGCCAATCGCTTGCCGAACAGGTCGAGGCCGAGTTGCGCCGCGAGATCACCGAAGGCCGCCTGTCCCCCGGTGCACGTGTCAGCATCGCCGACTATCAGACTGCATGGAACATCAGTGCGACACCGTTCCGCGATGCGCTGCGCAGTCTGGAAACGCAGGGGCTGGTGACAATCGAGGCCCGGCGCGGCGTCTTTGTCGCCCCGATGAACCAGCAGACGCTGCGGGAAATCTTCGATCTGCGCATCGCGCTGGAACCGATGGCCGTTGAACTGGCCACGCCGCGCATCCCGGCGCCGCTGCTTGCCGACCTTGTCGCGGGTTATGAGACGACAGCGGCGCGTCTGGCGCAGGGGCAGCCGGTCGATCTGCAAACGGACGATCAGGCGGTGCATGACCTTGCCCGCGAGTATTGCGGCAATGTCCGTCTGGGACGGCTGATCGCGGAACAGACCGGCCTGTTCATCTGGGCGCAGAACACCATCGTGTCGGAACTGCCGCGATCCCATGCGCTGGCGCTGCCCGAACATCTGGCAATCGCGCAGGCGATGGCCGCCCGCGATGCGGGCCGCGCAGCCGCGGCCATGCGCCGCCATCTGGAAAACACTAGGGACCGGATCATCGCGCTGCGCGCGGGGTGACCGGCAATCGGGGAGGACCGGCATGAAGATCAAATCCATCAAATCCTATCGCCTGCGCGCGCCATTGGGCGATCAGTTGTTCTATTCCTCACAGGCAATGTTCCCGGAACGGAACAGCTATCTGGTGCGGGTCGAGACCGACAGCGGTCTGGTCGGCTGGGGGGAGGGCGGGCAATGGGGACCGGCCGAACCCGTCGCCACCGTCATGGATGCGGTGCTGGCCCCCCGTGTGATCGGCCGCGACCCGACCGAACCCGTGCGCATCTGGGAGGAGCTTTACGGCTATACTCGCGATTACGGCCAGAAAGGCACCTATGTCGAGGCCATCGCCGCGCTGGACATCGCCTGCTGGGATATTGCCGGGCAGGCCGCCGGAATGCCCGTGGGCAAATTGCTGGGCGGGCGGTTCCGCGACTCGGTCGCGGCTTATGCCACCGGATGCTATTACCCGCAGGATTACCACGACATGCCCGCCATGCTGCGCGCGCTTGAGGCGGAAACGACGGGCTACAAGGGCTCGGGCTTCGGCCTTCTGAAAATCAAGATCGGCCTTCTGACACTGGCGCAGGATATCGAACGCATCCGCGTGATCCGGGATGCCGTGGGGCCGGAGATCGGCCTGCTGGTCGATGCCAACCACGCCTATACCGCCGCCAGCGCCGTGCGCATGGGCCGGATGATGGAGCCTTTCGATATCCGGTTCTTCGAGGAACCCGTCCCGCCCGAGGATCGCGACGGCTATCGCAAGGTGCGGTCCGAAAACCCGATTGCCGTGGCGGGGGGAGAATGCGAATTCACCCGCTACGGGTTCCGCGACCTGATCGCGGGGGGGTGTGTCGATATCGTCCAGCCCGATCTGGCGGCCTGCGGCGGCTTCACCGCCTTCCGTGAAATTCTGACCTTGGCCAATTGTCACAATATCGGAACCGTGCCGCATGTCTGGGGCTCGGGCATCGCGGTGGCGGCAGCGCTTCAGGCCATCGCGACGATCCCGGCCTTTCCCTTTACCGCGCAGGCGATCCCGCTGCTGAACGAACCGGTGGTTGAATTTGACCGCAAGCATAATCCGCTGCGCGACGAACTGCTGAATGAACGGTTTGAACTGGTGGACGGCCGGCTTGCCGTGCCGCAGGGCCCGGGTCTGGGCGTCACGGTGAATGAAGAGGTGCTGGCCCGCTACGCGGTCTGACCGGATGGGGCCCCTGCCTTTGCGCAGGGGCCGGACTGCCGCCGCCCAGCCACCTGCGCCGCAGTGCGGCAAGAATCTGCCTATACCCGGAAATCCGCAATCGGATCATGCGCTTTGACATTGCCATGTCGCAGCGCCGACTTATTCTGCTCATCCAAGGGTTGAATAACGAGTATTCCGATGCCGCCTGCCAGCCGATTGACCGACCTTCACGCCTGCCCCCTTATCCCGGCCGGTCCTGTCACGGGCCCCTGTGTGCCGACTGTGCTGACCGGCAAGCTGCCGCAGGCGGTTCTGGGTGATCTTTGCATCTGCATCGGCCCGCCCGATGCGATTGTCCGGGGCTCGCGCAATGTCTTTATCGGCAAGCGACTGGCCGCGCGGATGGGCGACAACACCGCCAAGGGCGGGGCCATGGTCACCGGATTTCCGACCGTGCTGATTGGGGAAAGAACCCCGATCGTCGCGCTGGACTGGTCCGGCGCGGGCGCGCCCTGCCTGAAGGCGGCGGCGGCGGCCGGATCACCCTTCGTGCGGGCCTGACGCCGGATGGAGGGCCCCGGCGATCCCATCCTGCCCTTGCTGGACACAGACGGCGCGCATGTCTTTGCGGTGATCGACGGCGCGAAGCTCGACAACCTGCAGCTTCTGCTGCACCGGCTGCAGCTTGACCCAAAGCCGCTTTACTTCAACCACAAGAACGGCACAGGCCATGCCGCAGGCCCGCATCTGGTGGCCTGCCCGGACGCAGCGGCGGTCCTTGATCTGCGCGGCGCGGTTCCGGCCGATGCGGTTGTCTGGTGGCTCTGGCCCGGATCGGACCGGACGGATGCGCTGGCGCGGATCTTCCGTCATCTGCGCGGCCTGGGCAAGGTCGAGATCCCCGCCGGATATCCCGACCATGCCGGACGGACAGGGCCAGAGCACTCAAGGCCGGACCGGTATGAACAGGTCCTGTTCCGCCATGCCGATCCGCATGTGCTGGCGCAGGTTCTGCCGGTGCTGACCCCCGTGCAGCGGTCACGGCTTTATGGCAAGGCGTGCGCCATCGTCATTGATGACCCGAAAGGCGCGGGCCTGCGCATCGCCCGCATACCCGGTGATCTGCCGGCCCCGCAGGCCGGGTTCCTGCGGCTCACAGCGGATCAGATGGATGCCATCACGGACCGGCGCCTGATCGAAAGCCATCAGCGTATCGCCGATTACCTGCGCCGCACGATGCCTGCGGAATACCGCGCCGCATCGGATGACCAGCTTGCTGAACTGGTGCAGATTTCCGACAGCACGGGCCGCGAACTGGGCCTGCGCAGCGAACAGGCGCAATGCCGCTGGGCCTATCTGATGATGCTGTCGCGTGGCGCGGCGGCAGACCTGCCGGAAGTGCGCGAAACGCTTCTGTCCGCACCCGACCCCGATGCCCGGGTCAAGGAATTGATGACCGAGGCGGCCGAGGCGCTTCGCAGCGAAGCAGGCGGCGGGGCGGGCAGCACATGACGGCGGCCGGCACGGCAGGCGAGGCCGCAGGCGGTGTTCTGGGCGGGGCGATCGGCGGAGCCATCGGCGCGCCGATCCTGCCGCCGCTAGGAGGGCTGATCGGCCGCTGGCTGGGCAGCCGGGTTGGTCGCGCCGCCGGACGCGCGGCGGCGGAAGTGCTGGCCAACCAGATGGATGACGCCAATGACGCCGCCGAGGAGGAAAGCACCGAGGACGCGACGGAAACCTGCGCGGAATGCGGGGAAATTGACTGTTTCAATCCCCCTGACGGAGTTGATCCCGAGGAATTCAAACGGCAACTGAAGGAACAGCAGGATGCGCTGCGCGAAATGCGGCCCGAGGAAATCCTCGACAACATGAACAACTATCGCACCCAAGGCCGTCCTAGCGGGGACGCCGCCCAGCGGCAAAGGGAGCGGGACAGCTATTTTTCGGACCATATCGAGTCCCGCAAGCGGGAGGTCAGGACAGAAAACCCAAGTCTTCCGGAAGCCGAGGTTGAGGGAATGGCGACCGATAGGCTTCTCAATGAAATGGCAAATCTGGATGCAACCCATATTGTCGATCTGGTCGCTGGCGGAGGTGGCGCGATTTCAGGCTTGGGCAACCGTTCGGTAAATCGATCCATCGGGTCGCAGTGGCGCCACAGAGGCCCCAATTCCCAGAAAACGCGCGCGCAACAATTGCAGGACTACGCGGAACAGGCGCAAAGAGAAGGGGCGGATATGTCTGGCCTTGAACTTGAGGTCTGTGGCGATGAAGGTGGGGCACCTGATGGCAACGTTTCAGCGCCGGAAAATGCAACATCTCCCCCATCTGGGGACACAGGATCTGGTTCTGTGCCGATGTCATGAAAGGAAAAACCAATGACGCGCACGGATGACCTCAAAACCCATGCTATACAAAGGCTTGGCAAACTTGAGGCGCGCAGCCCCTATCCAGATGACTCGCTTACTTGGCTGCAAGACCGGGTTCCAGAAAGCCTGATCAGTTTGCTGGAAACGCTTGGTCTTGGCACATGGGAGCACGGCAAATGGCAAGTGATCGACGCGACCCGCTTTGACGGATTGCTCCGCCAGACCCTGCGCGCGGACCCCGATTTCGCCCCCGACGACTGCACAGCCATTGCCATGAAGGGGTTTGGTGGTCTGTGGTGCTGGCATCGCAAACATCAATTTTTTCAACTCGATGTGCTGCCCAACCAGCTTGCCGCACCGGACTTCTGGAACCCCGTAGGATTGGACCCCGCGACAGACGCACTGAGTCCCTTCGGATCAGTTCCACTGACGGTTGGAAAATACTACGATCTTTACGATTCCAAAGGGGACGGCCTGTTCGCGCCATTGGTCAAGGCGCATGGCCCGCTACCGCATGGACAGATTTTTGCCCCCCGTCTGCACCCGGCTATTGGGGGCGGGATGCAGGTCGCAAATTTCCGCCCTGCCCCGGCGCTGGAGGCCATCGCCCTGATCCATCAGATGGAGCCTTTCACGCTGACCCGCAGCACGCCAGCGGGGCGGCAGCAGATCCGCCGGATCGGCCCGGTATGAAATCCGGCAGACAGGAAATACTGCCCCGCCTCGGTCTTGGGCCAGTTCGGCTTGGTCTGTCACCCGCCGAGGCCGCAGCCCTGCTGGGCCCGCCGGTCTCCAGCAATATGCGGGGTTCCAAAGAGACCCGCTTCTTTGCCAATGACATAGCCATCGGCTTTCAGGAGGGTCGCGGCATTGGCATCAGCGTCGGGCGCAGGGCGAAAGGCATCACCTTTCAAGGGCATGATGTGTTCCTGGAGCCGGCGCAAGACATGCTTGACGTTTTTCTGCGGGCGGCCCCGGCATGGGAAGAGGTCGGGATGCTGGTTTTTCCCGATCTCTGGCTCATCCTCTCGGGGTTTCATGACGACGATCCCGACCAGAAGGCCGTTACAATCGAAAGCTTCGCCGATTGGCCTTCGGGGTTTGAGGATGCGCGACCGTTTCGACAGTCGAACAGGACAGGCGAGGTGCAGAATGACGAGTCCTGAGCCCGACCGGACAAAGCCCGACTGGACAAAGCTTGACTGGGTGCCGATCAACCGCGCGCATGATACGGTGGTTGCTGCTCTGAAGCGGCTCGAAGGAACCTGTCTCAAGGAAGTGGCAAGCGAACTGCATGCGCCCAATCTTGAAATGCCGATCTGGATTCTTCTCTATGACGCAAAAGACATCGGGGATGCGCATCAGGCGGTCACGGCAGTGCTTGCCCCCCATTACACGACCCTCGGCCCGATGACCTGCACGCTTGCCTATCTGGTCCTGACCGAGACTGAAGAAATTCAGGTCGATTTTCTGGAAGGGCGGGCCGAAATCGAGGCCGCACCCGAAGCGCGCCCTCTGGGGACGCGCCCGATGACAGGGCCACGCCCGGAAAGCGGCATGTTCGAAACCGTGACCTCATCACGGCGCTGAACGGCCCGGACGACCGCATGCCGGGACCGCGCCGGGCAGCATTGGCATTTGACCTCCCCGCGCTGCAGTTCCATAACCACGGGCAGAGCGCGACAGCGGCGCCAATCGGGAGGAAAACATGAAGAATTTTGTGATCGGGGTCGCAACGGCTCTGGTGATCGGGGTGGGTGGCGCTTCGGCGCAGGATTATCCGACCAAGGAAATTCAGGGCATCATCCAATGGGGCGCTGGCGGATCCACCGATGTGGTGATGCGCGCCGTGACGCCGCATGCCGAAACTGTGCTGGGCGGCACGGTGGTCATGCAGAACATGACCGGCGGCGTGGGCGCCATCGCACTGAACCATGTCGCGGATGGCGCGGCGGATGGCTACAGCCTGCTGATGGGCGCGGAAAATCCGCTGCTTTACAAGGTCATGGGGCTTGGCGACAAGGATTACAGCGATTTCACCGCAATCAGCCTTCTGGCACGCGGAACGCCGATCCTTGTGGCCAATATGGATGCACCTTTCGACGATTACGCGGGCATGATGGACCATATCCGCGCCAATCCCGGTGAGGTCCGGTTCGGGGCCACGGGTCCGGGCGGCCTGCCTTCGGTCATCAGCGCGATGATCGCCTATGTCGAGGGCGGGCTGGATGTGATCGCTGTGCCCTATGACGGCGACGGTCCGGCGCTCACGGCGCTGCAGGGCGGGGCGGTCGATGTGATGCCCGCCGTTCTGGGCGTCGCGATTGAAGGCATCCGCGCCGGCACGATGAAGCCGCTGGCGGTTTTCGATACCGAGGCCAGCCCGAAACTGCCCGATGTGCCCACCGTCACCTCGTTCAATGACGGTTATGAGGCGCTGCTGCCCTGGGGTCCGTTCTTTGGCATCTTCGTCAAGAATGGCACACCCGATGATGTGGTCGCGAAACTTCAGGTCGCTTACGGCGAGGCCGTGGCGCAGCCGGACTTTCTGGAGCTGATGGACAATCGGGGCTTCACGGTGATGAACATCGCGGGCGACGAGGCGCGCGATTTCATGGATCGCTGGCAGCAGACGACAACATGGCTTTTGCATGATGCGGGCATCACCCAATCCTCGCCCGAGGATTTCGGCATCCCCCGGCCTTAAGCCGAGCATGACCAGTCGGGCCCGGATCTGATTGGGCCCGGATCTGGCTGGCCCGGATCAGATTGGGCCAGCGGCGCCGCCTTTCTGCCCGGAGGGGCGGCGCAAGGGAAGGATGCAATGGACCGGGATATCCCACAGCAGACCGACGCGCCGACCACCCCGCCCCCGGCGGCGACCGACGGCAGTCCTGCCACCCGCCGCCCCGGCGAGGCCCTGTTCGCCCTGCTTCTGCTGGGGGGAAGTCTGGCCCTACTGCATGAGGCTTACGGGATCTCGGGCTTTTCCAAACTGTCCTCCCCCGGCACGGTGCCCATGGCCACAACGGCGGTGATGGTGATCTGCATGGTCATCGTCACCTTGCGCACCCTGCGCCTGCCGAAAACCGCGGATCAGACGGTTTCGCGCGATATCCTGCCCCTGCGCGTGCTGATCTTCGCGGTGATGCTGGTGCTTTACGGGCTTTTGCTGCGGCCACTGGGGTTCATTCCCACCACGGCGCTGTTCCTGATCGCAGGGATCCGCATTCTGGGCCGGGGCTGGGGCTTTGCCATTGGCACGGGGCTGCTGGCGCTGCTGGCAATCTGGGTGATCTTCCGCATCGTCTTTACCGTGCTGATGCCTGCGGGTGTGATGCCCGAGGCCGAGATCATCCAGTTCTTCCGCGCATTGATCGCAGGGGCCGGGTGATGGAGGCGCTCTGGGCATTCCTGACCGTCCTGACCCAGCCGGATCTGCTGCTGCTGGTCGCCCTGGGCACCTTTGCCGGGATCTATATCGGGGCGATCCCGGGTTTGTCGGTGACGATGGCGGTGTCGATCCTGATTTCCTTCACCTTTTCATGGGAGGTCTATCCCGCGATTGCGCTGATGGTCGGCATTTTCATGGGCGGGGTCTATGGCGGGTCACGCACAGCGATCCTGCTGAACATTCCCGGCGCGCCCTCGGCGATTGCAACCGCGATGGACGGCTATCCGATGGCCCAGCGCGGTGAGGCCGGGCAGGCCATCGGCGTGACCACCATCATGTCTGTGATCGGCGGTTTCGTCGGTATCGGCGTGCTGGCACTGGCAGCCCCCTTTGTTGCGGATTTCGCGCTGCGCTTTCAGCCGCGCGACTACATGCTGCTGGCGGTTCTGGGCATCCTGCTGGTTGGCTCCCTTTCCACCGGCAGTCTGGTCAAGGGCATTTTCGCGGGCGCACTGGGGCTGGCCATCGGCGCGGTGGGGCGTGATCCGCTGACCTTTGCCTCCCGGCTGACCTTCGACATCTCGCTGCTCAATTCCGGGATTTCCTTCATCGCGGTGATGATCGGCATGTTCGGCGTGTCCGAGGCGCTGTTGCAGCTTCACCATGTCGACAAGCAGGCGATCCGCCAGAAGATCGGGCGGATCATCCCGTCATGGCCGGTGATCCGCAAACATCTGCCGCTGTCGATGCAGACCTCGGCCATCGGGGTGACCATCGGCGCGCTGCCCGGCACCGGCGGCGATATCGCGGCGCTGATGGCCTATGATCATGCCCGCCGCGTGACAAAGAACCCAGAACGCCCCTTCGGCACCGGCGCGATGGAGGGGCTGGTTGCCCCCGAAACCGCCAACAATGCCGCCGTGGGCGGGGCCTTCATCCCGATGATGACGCTGGGCATTCCCGGCGATGCGGTGACCGCCATCATGATCGGCGCGCTGTTCATCCACGGGCTGAACCCGGGGCCGATGCTGATGGTGGACCGGCCCGACATGTTCTGGTTCATCGTCGGCGCGCTGACCATGGCGAATGTCTTTCTGCTTATCTTCGGCCTGACCGGCATCCGCCTGTTCACGAAAATCGTCGAGATGCCGCGCGCGGTGCTGATTCCGCTGATCCTGATCCTGTCCATTGTCGGCGCCTATGCGGTCAACAATGCCCTTTCGGATGTCTACTGGATGCTGGGTTTTGGGATGCTGGGCTATTTCATGCGGCTTTACGGCTATCCGCTGGGACCGGTCATTCTGGGCGTGATCCTGTCGCGCCTGCTGGATGACAACTGGCGCCGCGCGATCATTTCCGCGCGCGAGGATTGGAGTCGCTTTTTCGAGGGCGTCTTTTCCAGCCCGCTGTCCATCGTGCTGCTGGGCGCGGTGATCCTGATCTTCGCCTCGCAGACCCCGCCATGGCGCTGGGCGATGGCGCGTATCGCAACCGGTCGGAACAAGGGAGAATGACCATGGCCCCCGATTATCACCTCGGGCTGATCGGCGACAATATCGCGGCCTCGCGGTCGCCGCTGCTGCATGTTCTGGCCGGACGCCAGAACGGGATGACCGTGCGCTATGACCGGCTGGTGCCCCCGGCGCTGGGCCAGTCCTTCGACGCGGTGTTCGATGCGGCGCAGGCGGCCGGGATGCGAGGCGTCAACGTGACCTATCCCTATAAGGAAAAGGCCGTTTCGCGCGTATCGGTGCCGGATCCGCTGGTACGCGCCATGGGGGCGATCAACACCGTCCTGTTCACGCCCGGGGGGCCTGTCGGCTACAACACCGATCATAGCGGTTTCATGGCCGCCTATCGCGGTCTGCGGGGCGATACCCCGCCCGGCCGCGTGCTGATGATCGGCACGGGCGGCGTGGGGCGGGCGGTGGCCTTCGGGCTGGCGGCACTGGGGGCGGCCGAATTGCGGTTGGTCGACCTCGACCCCGCCAAGGCCGAGGCGCTGGCCGCCGACCTGCGCATCGCAGCACCCGATCTGGAGCTGCGGCTGGAAACGGATCCTGCGACAGCGGCGGACGGGGCCGACGGGCTGGTGAACTGCACACCGGTCGGCATGGTGGGCTATGGCGGCACGCCGCTGGCCGCCCCGGCCATGGCCGGCGCGGAATGGGTCTTCGATGCGGTCTATACCCCCACCGATACGCAGTTTCTGGCCGATGCCGGGGCGGCGGGCGCGGCGGTCCTTTCGGGGTGGGAGCTGTTCTTCTGGCAGGGCGTCCATGCCTTCGGCCTGTATTCAGGGGGCCTGCCGGTCGATCTTGCGGCGCTGCGCCACGCGCTGTTGACCACGGATGAGGTGGTCTGAGGGGCGCAGCGGGGGGCGCGGCGCGTTATTTCCTGATTCGCCAAGGTGACTGCCTCGGGCGGGGGCGAAGCGCCCGCCATGGGGCGGGCGGGCGCTGTCCGGCGGCCTTTGGGCCACCGGATTGCAGACAGAAACCTATCCGCATGACCGGGGCGATGGCCCCGGCCAAACTGAGAGCCGGAAATTTTCCTGTTGCACCTGACCGCAGGATGCCATTCCGGGTCAGTCTCGCCACCCCCTGTACAGGCGGTTGCATCGGCGATTTTTAAGTTATACTATTACATAACTTAAATTTGAACCCGAGGCCCCCCATGCAAGCGCAAACCCGTCTTCCTGTCACCGTGCTCTCCGGTTTCCTTGGCGCAGGGAAAACAACGCTTCTGAACCATGTGCTGAACAACCGCGAAGGCCGCCGGGTTGCGGTGATCGTGAACGACATGTCCGAGGTGAATATCGACGCCGATCTGGTCCGCGAGGGGGCGGAACTGTCGCGGTCCGAGGAAAAGCTGGTTGAAATGACCAATGGCTGCATCTGCTGCACCCTGCGCGATGATCTTTTGTCCGAGGTGCGCAGGCTGGCTGCGGAAGGCCGCTTTGACTATCTGCTGATCGAATCCACCGGCATCGCCGAACCCCTGCCCGTCGCCGCGACCTTCGATTTCCGCGATGCCGAAGGGCAGAGCCTGTCGGATGTGGCGCGGCTGGACACCATGGTCACGGTGGTCGATGCGATCAACCTGCTGCGTGATTTCTCCAGCCATGACTTCCTGACCGACCGGGGCGAAAGCCTTGGGGAAGGTGACGAACGCACGCTGGTCAATCTGCTGACCGAACAGATCGAATTCGCCGATGTGATCGTCCTGAACAAATGCGCCGATGCCGGGGCCGAACGGGTGGATGCCGCGCGCAAGATCATCCGCGCGCTGAACCCCGATGCAAAGGTGATCGAGACGGATCAGTCCCGCGTCGCGGCAGACCGCATCTTCGATACCGGCCTCTTTGATTTCGACCGCGCCCATGAACATCCGATGTGGGCGAAAGAGCTTTACGGTTTCGCCGATCACACGCCCGAAACCGAGGAATACGGGATCTCCTCCTTCGTCTACCGCGCCCGTGCGCCCTTCGATCCCGCCCGGGTCCATGCGGTGCTGAACGGCGATCTGCCCGGCGTGATCCGGGCCAAGGGGCATTTCTGGCTGGCGACAAGGCCCAACTGGGTGGCCGAGTTCAGCCTTGCCGGGGCGGTGTCCTCCGTCACGCCGCTGGGGGGCTGGTGGGCCTCGGTGCCGCGCGACCGTTGGCCGACCCATCCCGACATGCTGGCCGAAGTCGCCGCGAAATGGGCCGAACCCTGGGGCGACCGGCGGCAGGAGATCGTGTTCATCGGTGCCGGCATGGACCGCGAGGCGATCACGGCGGCGCTGGATGCGGCCCTTGTGCGGGCGGGCGATTTCACGCCCGAGGCATGGAGCGATCTGGCCGATCCGTTCCCGGCATGGCGGCGCGCCGCATGAGGCGGAACCTCTCTGCCCCCCGGGCGGTCTGGCGCAGCACCGATCCGATGCGCGCCCATGACCGCCTGCCCGCCCCGCTGCGCCATTGGGCCATACAGGCCGCCCTGCCGTGGAGCGCCACCTCGCTGCTGCGGATCTGGCGGCGGGCGCTGGCGGAAACCGGATGTGAAGCCGCAGCCCTGAACCGGCTGCGCGCGGCCGAGGCTGCAAGGCTGGCCCGCGACGCCACCGCAGTCTGGGGGCTTGCCCATCCCCCGGCCCGCCCGCCCGGTCAAAGCCGGATGTTGTAGCGGTCCAGCGTCAGGCCATCAAAGGAAATCTCGGGTTCCTTGCCCAGCACCAGATCGGCCACCGCCCTGCCCGATCCGCAGGCCATGGTCCAGCCCAACGTACCATGCCCGGTGTTCAGGAACAGGTTCGGATAGGGCGTGCCGCCCAGAACCGGCGTGCCGTCCGGTGTCATCGGGCGCAGGCCGGTCCAGCCTTCGAATTTCTCGACATCGCCGCCCTTGGGGAAAAGGTCATTGATGACATAGCGCACCGTATCGGTTGCATGCGGGCCAAGGCGGTTGGAGTATCCGGCAATCTCGGCGGTGCCTGCCACGCGGATGCGGTCGCCCAGCCGGGTGATCGCCACCTTGTGGGTTTCATCCATGATCGTCGATTGCGGGGCCATCGCGTCATCGGTGACAGGCAAGGTGACGGAATAGCCCTTCACCGGATAGACCGGCAGGCGCAACCCGATCGGGTTCAGCACGCGGGGGCCATAGGGGCCAAGGGCGCAGACATAGGCGTCACCCGTCACGCGGCCCTCCTTGTCGGTATCAACGCCCGCAACGCGGCCATTTTCAACCGCGATGCCCTCGATGCTCTGGCCGTAATGAAACTCGACCCCCAGTTCGGCGGCCTTTTCGGCCAGCGCCATGGTAAACAGCCGGCAATCCCCGGTCCGGTCGGCGGTCAGTTGCAGCCCGCCCACGAATTTCTCGCGCACTTGGGCCAATGCCGGTTCGGCAGCGATGCAGCCCTCACGGTCCAGCACCTGAAACGGGCTGTCGAACTGGGCCAGAATTTCCTGATCGGCCTTCGATCCCTTCATCTGCTTTTCGGTGCGGAACAACTGTAGCGTGCCCTGCGACCGCCCGTCATATTCGATACCCGTTTCGGCAATCAGATCGGGCAGGCTGTCACGGCTGTAATTCGAGATCCTCACCATGCGCGACTTGTTCACCGCATAGGCGGCGTCATTGCAATTGGTCAGCATCTGCGCGCCCCATTTCCACATCGTGGGGCTGATCAGCGGCCAGATGAACAGCGGCCGGCGCTTCATGAACAGCCATTTCAGCGCCTTCACCGGAACGCCGGGCGCGGCCCAGGGGGAGGTCATGCCATAGGACAGCTCGCCCGCATTGGCATAGGAGGTTTCCAGCCCCGGACCCGGCTGCCGGTCCAGCACCACGACCTTGGCGCCGCCCTTTGCCAGATACCAGGCCGTCGTTACCCCGATCACACCCGCACCCATCACCACGACCTTCATCGCCTGCCCCTTTCGCAACCTGTCATTCCTGCCAGCTTGCTTCGGCAAAGCCCGAAAGACAATGCCCCGCCCGGTCAGGGGCAGGGCAACGGGGTGGTCACAGGCTCAGGGCGGCTGTGCCGCTCAACCCGGGGCCTTGGCAAAACGCAGATAGGGCAGGCGGATGTCCAGCTCGCCGAAACGCTCCCGCGCCTGTTCGTCATTCAGGCTCAGCGCCACGATCACATCCTGACCGGGCTGCCAGTTCGCGGGCGTGGCCACCGGCACGCCATCGGTTGCGCGCACCGCATCCAGCGCGCGCAGGATCTCGGCAAAGTTGCGGCCCACCGACATCGGATAGGTCATGGTCAGGCGCACTTTCTTGTCCGGCCCGACGATATAGACCGTGCGCACCGTCGCGGTATGGGCGGGGGCGCGCCCCTCGGTCGGCAGGTAATATTCGGCGGGCAGCATGTCATAGGCCTTGGCCACGGTCAGCGATGTGTCGTCGATGATCGGGAAATCGGCAGGCGCGCCGCCAAAGGCCTCGATATCGCGCTTCCACTTGCCGTGATCCGCAACCGTATCCACCGAAACGCCGATCACCTTGGTGCCGCGTTTCGCGAATTCCGGTGCAAGCTGCGCCACCGCGCCGAATTCGGTCGTGCAGACCGGCGTGAAATCGCGCGGATGGCTGAAGATGATGCCATAGCTGTCACCCAGCCATTCATGAAAGCGGATCGTGCCTGCGGTGCTTTCCGCCGTGAAATCGGGGGCGGTGTCATTGATGCGGACGGACATGCGAAATCTCCTTATCCCGTGCTGTCTGCCTTACAGATAGGCGCGGTGCAGGGGGCCTGCATCCCCCTTTCGGCCCCGCCTTGTAAAACGGGACAATCTTGCCCACCTCGATGAAAAGGCAAAACCGCGTTCGTCACTTTGTCGGGTTTGCGGAACGATTCCGGTCGTTCCTGCGCTTGCAGGCGGCAGGTTGCGGTGACAGGCTCTGCCCAACATGAAGGAGATCCCCATGATCGAGAAACGCGAATTCTACATCAACGGCCAATGGGTCGCCCCCGCCAAGGCCCGCGACTGCGAGGTTATCAACCCCTCCTCCGAAGAGGTCTGCGCCGTCATCAGCCTTGGCGATCAGGCCGATACCGATGCCGCCGTGGCCGCCGCCAAGGCCGCCTTCCCGGCATGGGCCGCAACCGCACCCGCCGAGCGCAAGAAGGTCGTTGAGGGCATTCTTGAACAGTACAAGAAGCGCGCCGAGGAAATGGCACAGGCCATCAGCCTTGAAATGGGCGCGCCCATCAGCATGAGCCGCGACGATCAGGCCCCTTGCGTGTCCTGGCATATCGAGGGGTTCCTGCAGGCCTTTGACGATGTCGAATGGATCCGCCCGCTGGGACCGCATGCCCCCAGCACCCGCATCGCGATGGAGCCGATCGGCGTTGTCGGCCTGATCACGCCGTGGAACTGGCCGATGAATCAGGTCACGCTGAAGGCGATCCCTGCGCTGCTGGCGGGCTGCACCTGCGTGCTGAAACCATCCGAGGAGGCGCCGCTTTCGTCGCTGCTGTTCGCAGAATTCTGCCATGATGCGGGCGTGCCGCCGGGCGTGTTCAACCTTGTGAACGGCGATGGCGCAGGGGTGGGCAGCCAGTTGTCCAGCCATCCGGATGTGGAAATGATTTCCTTCACCGGGTCCACGCGGGCCGGCAAGGCTATTTCCAAGGCGGCGGCCGAAACGCTGAAGCGGGTGACGCTGGAACTGGGCGGCAAGGGCGCCAACCTGATCTTTGCCGATGCCGATGACAAGGCGGTGGAACGCGGCGTCAAGCATATGATGTATAATTCGGGCCAAAGCTGCAACGCGCCCTCGCGGATGCTGGTGGAACGCCCGGCCTATGACCGCGCGGTCGAGGTCGCGGCCCGTGTCGCATCGGAAACCGCCGTTGCACCGGCCAGTCAGGAAGGCGCCCATATCGGCCCGGTGGTGAACCGCCGCCAATGGGACCAGATTCAGGGCTATATCCAGAAGGGCATCGACGAAGGCGCGCGTCTGGTCGCGGGCGGTCCCGGCCTGCCGGAAGGCATGAACAAGGGCTTTTATGTCCGTCCGACCGTCTTTGCCGATGTGCGCCCGGGCATGACCATCGAACGGGAGGAGATCTTCGGGCCGGTCCTGTCGATCATCCCCTTCGAGACCGAGGAAGAGGCGCTGCATATCGCCAATGACACACCTTACGGGCTGACCAACTATGTCCAGACGCAGGATGGCCAGCGCCGCAACCGGCTGGCACGCGGTCTGAAATCCGGCATGGTGGAAACCAATGGCAAGTCGCGCGGACAGGCCGCACCCTTTGGCGGCGTCAAGGCCTCGGGCCGCGCGCGTGAGGGCGGCATCTGGGGCATCGAGGAATTCCTTGAGGTCAAGGCCATCTCGGGCTGGGACGACGCGGCCGAGTGATGTGATGGGGGCGGTGCCCTTCTGAAAGCCGGTTCAGGTTACAGGAACCGTCGGAGCGCGGGCGGATCAGGAAAGGCACGGCCTTTCCCCGCCCGCAGCGCCCGGTGAGCCAAATGATCGCTTCAGCATGGGCGACAAAGGTCAGCGCCTGCCCCGGCGAGCGAGAAGTGCCCGCCATGGGCGGGGCGGGCACTGGCCGGGTGCTTTGGCCCCCGCCTTTCATCTTGCAAAACGACGTGCGTGGCCACGGCGATGGCCGTGTCCATGGCAATCGCAAGGGCGAGGTCTTTGCCTTGAAGGCTTGCGCCCCCCCCTTCAGGGGCAAAGCGCGCCGCGATGGCCGATCACATGGGCGGCCAGCCCTGCCCCCGCCTGCACCGATGCGGACAGATCCTGCCCGGTCAGCCAAGCGCCCAGAAAACCGGCGTTGAAACTGTCGCCCGCCGCCGTGCTGTCAACCACCCGTTCCACGACCACGGGCGCATGGTGCGCGCTTTTGCCTTCGGTCAGCGTCAGGATCTCCCCGCCGCCATTCTTGACCACCACCAGCCCCGCCCCGGCAGCCGCATAACGCGCCGCCGTTGCGGCAGGGTCGGCATCACCGAAATGTGTCGCCTCATCCTCATGCGAGGGCAGGACGATATCGGCCAGCGCCGCCGCCTCCATCACCGCATCACACATCGCCGCCCCGTCGGGCCAGAGCCGGGGCCGCAGGTTCGGATCGAAGACCACGATCCCCCCCGCCGCCCGCGCGGTGCGCAAGGCGGCATGAAGGGTCGCGCGGCCCGCCCCCTCCAGCACCGCCAGCGTGATGCCCGAAAGATAGATCACCCCGGCCCCGGCAAAGGCCCGGTCCAGCCGCGCGCGGTCCTCGGCCAGACGGCGGGCCGCACTTTGGCCACGCCAATAGGAAAAGGAACGCTCTCCGTCCTTCAGTTCGATCATGTAAAGCCCCACCGTCCGGTCGGGCAACCGCGCCAGATGCGCGGTTCCGATCCCGGCATCGGTCAGGAAATCCAGCATCCGCGTTGACACTGCATCCGTGCCCACCGCGCTGAGGTAATCGACCGACCAGCCCGCCGGCAGGGCGCGGCGCAGATACCATGCGGTGTTCAGCGTATCACCGGCAAATCCCATGCTGAAACTGGCCGGGGCATCCCCCGGTGCAAGCTCGATCATCGCCTCACCGACCGAGATGATACGCGGGGAAATCTGCCTTGCCGTCATCGGTTCACCTTGCAGGGCTGCCGCCGGGCGGGACCGTCCCGTCCGGGCCGGAATGCCGGGCCCGGAAACTGGCATATCAGTTGCGGTGACGCAGGGAAAGACGCCCGGGGGCTCACCCCATGCGCAGCGGATCGGGCAGGCCGAAAATATCCTGCGCGCGCTCACCGGATGCCAGTCGTTTGCGCAGCATGTCTTCGCGGCGCAGCTTGTCCTCGCATCCCGGCAGCAGCGCCTCCAGCCGTTCAGGCGCGATTGCCACCAGCCCGTCATCATCCCCAAGGATCACATCGCCGGTCCGGATCATAAGCCCCGCGATGGAAACCGGCAGGCCGATACTGCCTTCGCGGGCGCTCAGCGGCCCCCTTGGATTGACGGTGCGGGTATAGACCGACAGGCCCGGCATGCGCCGGATCTCGGCCACATCGCGTACCGCGCCGTTGCAGACCACCCCGGCCACGCCTTTCGCAACCAGATGCCCGCACAGGATATCGCCGATCATCGCATGGCTGCCATCGCCGCCCGCGTCGATCACCAGCACATCCCCCGCGGCCACCAGATCCATCGCCGCCTGAACGGCCCCGAAATCGGGCGGCATGCAGCGCAGGGTCAGCGCGCGGCCGAACAGCGGCGGCTGTTCACCCGGCGGACAGATCGGGCGGATCGCCGGGTCGATCAGGCAATCCGGCCCGATATCGGCCGCAACCGAAGACGGAATAACCCGCCAGCGCGCCGCCATGGCGGGATCCAGCGGCGCGATCTGCGCGAGATGATGAAGGATCGGCATTGCAAATCTCCTTTTTCAAAACGGAATCCGGGCGCGCGGCCCGGTCAGATGATCCTGCCGGGTCAGAAATTCACCCGGTCGCCGCCTTTCAGGGCCAGCATCGCGCGGGCCTCATCCGGGGTTGCCACCTCCAGCCCCAGCCCTTCCAGAATGCGGCGCGCCTGCGTGACCTGTTCGGCATTCGACTGCGCCATCCGCCCCGGCCCGGACCACAGCGAATCCTCAAGCCCCACGCGGATATTGCCCCCCATCGCCGCCGACATGGCGGCAATGGGCAGCTGATGCCGCCCCGCCCCCAGCACCGACCAGACATAATCCTTGCCGAACAGCCGGTCGGCGGTGCGTTTCATATGCTGCACATCCTCGGGATGCGCGCCGATCCCGCCCATCAGGCCAAAGACCGTCTGCACGAACAGCGGCGCCTTCACCTTTCCCGCGTCAAGAAAATAGGCAAGGTTGTACAGATGCGAGGTGTCGTAGCATTCGAATTCAAACCGCGTGCCGGTTTCGGCCAGCGTATCCAGCACGAATTCAATATCCTGATAGGAATTGCGGAAAACGATATCGCGATTGCCCAGATGCTGCGCTTCCCAGTCATGGCGGAACTCGGTGAACCGCCCCAGCATCGGGAACAGCCCGAAATTCATCGACCCCATGTTAAGACTGGCCACCTCGGGCGCGAAATCGCGGGCGGGTTTTACCCGCTCGGCCACGGTCATATAGGGCGCGCCGCCGGTGGTCAGGTTCAGCACCGCATCGGTGCGCTGCTTGATGACCGGCAGAAACCGCGCAAACCCCTTGGCCGACTGATCGGGGCGGCCATCGGCATGACGGGCATGCAGATGGATGATCGCCGCCCCCGCCTCGGCCGCGCCCACGGCGGCCTCGATGATCTCTTCGGGCGAGACCGGCAGGGCGGGCGACATAGACGGCGTATGAATCGCGCCCGTCACGGCGCAGGTGATGATGACTTTGCGGGCCATTGCGGGCTTCCTTCCGGTGTCAGAACTGCTTGAGATAGGCGGCAAGGCTGGCCAGCCTTTCATTGCGTCCGGCCGTCGCGACGGCCAGACGGTCGGGGTCAGGCCCATGCGGCCAGGCCGCAAGAATGCGCGCGATCCGGTCATCGTCATAGACATCGGCCCGGGCCGGATCATCGGCCAGACGGCGATAGAACCCGGTATAGCGGGCGCAGTAATCCGCGATGCCGCCGGGCGCGTTCAGGTCGATGGTCGCGAAAGGCCCGATGAAGGACCAGCGCCGCGCCAGCCCGTCGGTCAGGGTCAGGTCCAGATCCTCGGGGCTGACCACACCATCAGCGACCAGCCGGAACGCCTCGGCCAGCAGCGCGCCCTGCAGCCGGTTCAGCACGAACCCGTCCACCGACCGGTTCAGCGTGATCGGTGTCTGGCCCACATCGCGGTAAACATCCTGCGCGCAGGCCATCGCCCTGGGCGCAGTCCAGGGCGCGCCACAGATCTCGACCAGCGGCACCAGATGCGGCGGATTGACCGGATGCCCCACCAGGCAGCGCGCCCGGCCCGGCACCGCTTTGGAAAAGATCTCGGGGATGATCGCCGAGGTGGAGGAGGCAAGGATCGCGTCGCGCGGGGCCAGCGCATCCATCCGGGCGAACAGATCCTGTTTCAGTTGCGGGTTCTCGGGGCCGTTTTCCTGCACGAAGGACACGCCCTGCAGGGCCGCCTCCATCGTATCGCAGACCGTCATCCGCGCCACCAGTTCGGCGGCAGGCGCAGTCAGACCGTGCCGGGCAAGGATTTCGGCATCCGCTGCTGCGGCCGCAAGAAACCCGTCCCGCGTGGCCGCATCCGGATCCCAGATCTGCACGGACCAGCCCGCCCGCGCAAAGACGACTGACCACGCGCGGCCGATCAGGCCCGCGCCGATGATGGCGGCGGTTCGGTTTTCGGGGGGCAAGCGGATCTCCTCCTTGGTTCGGCAGTGGATTTGGCGGCGGGCATAGCCCTTGCTGTGATCTCAGATCACAGATATCCTGCCACAGGCTATCCGTCCGGTCGAATGGAATTTTCGTGGAACCCACCTCTGCACTTGGCGGCCCGATTGCCCGCGAACCGACCCTTGGCGATCAGGCGCATGACCGGCTTTGCGCGCTGCTAATGGCGGGGCAGGTCGCGCCGGGTGACCGGCTGTCGCTGCGCGATCTGGCCGCCCGGTTGGGCATTTCCGTCATGCCGGTGCGGGAGGCCGTGGCCCGTCTGGCCGCCTCGGGCGCGCTGGACGTGTCGGCCAAGCGGGCCGCGTCGGTGCCGCTGATGGGGCTGGCACGGTTTCGCGACATCACGAAGGTGCGGATCGAGGTCGAGGGTTTCGCCGCCGCCGAGGCCGCGCGCAACCGCAGCACGGACGATCTGCAGCGCATCGGGGCGGCCGAGGCCGCATTCCGCGCCCTGCGCGATGACCGGTCCGGTGATATGGCCCGCGCGGTGCAGATCAATCAGGAATTCCATTTCGCGGTCTATGCCGCCGCCGGGTCGCCGACGCTGACCGAACTGATTACCCCGCTCTGGCTGCGGGTGGGGCCGGTCCTGAACCTTGATCTGCGCGCCAGCCCGGAACGACTGCAGAAAGGGCAGGCCGTGGCCTGCCATGCGGCAGCACTGGCCGCGATCCGCGCGGGCGATGCCGAAGGGGCACGCGCCGCGATTGCCCGCGATATCGCCTCTGCCGCCGAATTCATCATTGCCCGGGGCTGTCTTGCCCCCTGAACCCTGCCCGGAGGACTACGGAATATGGATCTGAAGCTGAACGGTTGCCGCGTCATTGTCACCGCAG
This sequence comes from Szabonella alba, assembly GCF_016765775.1. Lineage (GTDB taxonomy): Bacteria > Pseudomonadota > Alphaproteobacteria > Rhodobacterales > Rhodobacteraceae > Szabonella > Szabonella alba. The sequence goes on from NZ_JAESVN010000002.1 coordinate 141,025, forward strand.
GTGCGGCCGGTATCGGACTGGAGGTCGCCCGCGCCTTTATCGAAGAAGGCGCGCGCGTCTGGGTCTGCGACGTGGATCAGGCCGCCCTGGACGCGCTTGCGGAATCCGACCCCGCGATCCGCGCCGCCCGGTGCGACGTGACGGATCGCGCGGGCGTTGCCGCCTTCTTTGCACAGGCCACCACCGATCTGGGCGGGCTGGACTGTCTGGTGAACAATGCGGGCACCGCCGGGGCCACCGCAAAGGTCGAGGAGACTGCGCCCGAGGACTGGGACCGCTGCGTCGATGTCTGTCTGACCGGCCAGTTCAACTTTGCCCGTCTGGCGGCACCGCTGCTGCGCGCCAGTGACAACGGATCCATGATCAACTTCGCCTCGGCGGCGGGCAAACACGGATTCGCCCTGCGCTCGGCCTATGCGGCGGCGAAATGGGGGGTGATCGGCCTGACCAAATCCCTGTCCATCGAGCTGGGTGAGGACGGCGTGCGCGTCAATGCAATCCTTCCCGGCATCGTCGCGGGCGACCGCCAGCGCCGCGTGCTGGAGGCCAAGGCGCAGCGTCTGGGCAAGACCTTTGCCGAGATCGAGGCGGCGGCCTTCTCCTATACCTCGATCCGCGACTATGTCACCGCGCGGCAACTGGCCGACCAGATCCTGTTTCTGGCCAGTCCAAGGGGGCGGACGATTTCAGGGCAGGCAATCTCGGTCGATGGCGACACAAAGATGCTGGCCTGATGGCACGGCGCCCCATGCCGGCGGATGGTCATTCCTCTGCCGGCACCATATCGACCGACTGACCGCTGGTCTGCCCGCCCGCGCTGCGCAACACACCATGGACGGGCAGCACATCGCCATAATCGCGGCCCCGGGCGACGGTGACGTAATCGGGGCCCGCCATCTGGTCATTGGTCGGATCAAATTCAACCCAGCCCATTTCCGGCCCGCACCAGGCCTGCACCCAGGCATGCATCGCATCCGCCCCTTCCAGACGCGGCTGGCCCGGCGGCGGAAAGGTGCGCAGAAAGCCCGAGACATAGCCCGCCGGAACCCCGATCCCGCGCAGGGCCGCAATCATGACATGGGCGAAATCCTGACAGACGCCCCGGCCCTGCGCGAACGCCTCGGCGGGGGTTGTGTCGACGGTGGTTGCCGCCGCATCGAATTCCAGCCTGCGATGCAGCGCCTGCCCGATGGCCTGCACGGCCTGAAACACCGTCATGCCGGGGCTCAGGCAATCGCGGGCGAAGTCGGTCACCTCCTCCAGCGGTGCCACGCGGGCCGAGGCCCCGGAAAAGTGGTGCGGCGACAGGGGGTCCAGACCCTGTTGTGCCGCAAGGGTTGCGGCCAGCGCGGCCAGCGGCGGCGACAGATCCAGAAATGGCGGATCGGGCAGACGGTCGATCCGCGTCTGAAGACTGTAGGTGATCGCGGTCACCGGATGGTGCCAGCCCACGGTCGTGGTGACATTGCCGAAGAAATCGGTGAAGTCGCGCCGCTCATCCGGGGGCGGATCAATCGTCAGCAGGGCCGAATGGACGCTTTGCGCCGCATCCCCCTGCGGGATCAGCCGCAGGATCGTGCGCACCCCGTCCGATGGCGCGGCATAGGCATAGTCGATCACAAGGCGGATATCATAGATCATGGCGGCCTATCGCAGACAGGAGGCGGTCAGAATTTCGGATAGGTTCTGCAAGCCCGCGCGGATCGCGGTCAGACGCTCCGCCGTCAGATCATCGGGCAGCGCCACGCGCAATTCGGCCTCCAGCGGCAGCAGCGCAGTCAGCAGCGGGCCGGGGCGGCCATGGTCATCGGCGCCCGGCAGATCCTCGGCCAGCGCACGCAGTCGCCGGATCTGGAACAGGATCGCGCGCGGATTGTCGGCATCCAGCGCCAGCAGGTCCACCACCGTATCGCGCCCGGTTTCCACGCGATAGCGGCGCTGATGGGTGATGACACTGTCAGCCACCTCGACCGCGATATCGAAGGATCCGACCGGTGCTGCGATATCGGCAAAGCGCAGCAGCAGCGCCGCCAGCGCATCGGCCCGTTCCAGCGCCCGGCCAAAGGACAGAAAGCGCCAGCCTGCGAAACGATACATGTTTTCATGCACCAGCCCTGAAAAGCCCGCCATCTTGCGCAGCAGCACCGACATGGCCCGCGCCGTGTCATCGCCGGGCCGGGCGGTTGCGGCCATGCCTTGCGCCGTCCGCTCCAGATCCCCCAGCGCGGCCCAGCCATCGACCGAGAACCGGTCGCGCACCTGCGCGGCGCAGCCCCGGGCGGTGGCGATGCGCTGCAACAATCCTGCGGGCACCGGCAGGTCGGGATCGACCCCCAGTTCGGTCAGATAGGTGCGCAGGCCCGTCAGCAGCGGATCGGCAGTGTTGTCAGTGCCCGCCAGCCGCAGATGCAGCGCCCGGATCAGCCGGATCACATCCTCACCCCGCTCGACATAGCGGCCCAGCCAGAACAGGTTGTCCGCCGCGCGCGACGGCAGGATGCCCGGGCTTTGCCGCTGAAATTCGCCGACCTGCGGCGGTGGGGCCAGCGTTTCCTCGGGCACGTCCTGATCTGACAGGATCCAGACATCGGCCACTGAACCGCCGCGCTGCATGGCCAATGCGGTGGCATCGCCGGATTTTCCGATCCGCGCATAGCCACCCGGCATGAAGCGCCAGCCCTGCGCGGTGCGCGCGGCAAAGACCCGCACCGTCATCGGGCGCGGCTGGATGCGGCCCTCATCCCAGACCGGGGTGGTGGAGAGGGTCACCGCCTCCTGTCCCACAAGCTGCCCGGCCTGCGCCTCAAGCCATTCGGCAATCGTGCCATGTCGACCATCGCCCCGGAAGGTGCCGCCCAGCGCCGAGGCGCCGCCAAGATCAAAGGGCAGATCGCAGGAAAAGGCCGGCCCGATCAGCATCTGCGCCGCATTGTCGCGCACATGGGCGCGCTCGGCCTCGCCGCCGCACCACCATGTCGCGATATTGGGCATAGCCAATGGCGCCCCGGTCAGGATTTTCGAGATGCGCGGCAGGAAGGCCAGCATCGCCCGCATTTCCAGCACGCCTGAACCCAGCGCATTGACCAGACCCAGCCGCCCCTGTCGCAGCGCCTCGACCATTCCCGGCGTGCCGATGCGCGACGCGCCGTCCAACTCCAACGGATCGGCAAAGGATCCGTCGACCCGCCGCCACAACACGCCCAAGGGCTGCGGCCCGTCGATGGTGCGCACCATGGCGCGGCCATTCTCGACCAGCAGATCCTCCCCCTCCAGCAGCATCATGCCCAGATAGCGCGCGATATAGGTCTGTTCCCAATAGGTATCGTTCGAGATCCCGGGTGTCAGGATCGCGGCACCGCTGCCCCGGCCCTGCGCCCGGGCCAGCCCGTTGATCGCATCGCGGAATGCCCCGAAAAACCCCGCCAGCCGCTGGATGCGCGCCCGTGTCACGCGCTCGGGGAAAATGCGCCCTGTGGCCATGCGGTTTTCCAGCGCGAAACCCGCGCCCGAAGGCGCCTGCGTGCGGTCACCCAGCACAAACCATGATCCATCCGGCGAGCGCCCGATCTCAAAGGCCAGAAGATGCAGGAAATGCCCGCCCACCGGCGCTATGCCGACCATCGGGCGCAGCCATTCGCGCGACCCTGCAATCAGATCGGCGGGCAAATGCCCCTCGGACACCAGACGGCCGGGGCCGTAAAGATCGGCCATCACAAGTTCCAGCAGATCGGCCCGCTGCGCCAGTGCGTCGCAGATGCCCGCCCATTCGCTTTCATGCAGGATGACGGGGATATGGCTCAGCGGCCAGTCACGCTCCTGCAACGGATCGTTGGAATATTGCCGGAAATAGACGCCCGCATCGCGCAGATACTGGTTGCCCTGTTCAAACCGCGCCGCAATCTGCTCCGGCGTCAACTGATGCAGGGTCGCGACAAGATCGGCCCAGACCGGACGGATATGCCCTTCGGTATCGAACAGTTCATCCGCGACGCCGGGCGCAGGATGATAACCCGACAGGTAATCCGCCACCGCCTGCGGCGGAACGGTCAAGGGGGAAAGAGGGTCGGCCATGGGATCGGTCCTGAACCTTTGCGCTATGTCAGCCCGGCCGGGCGGCGCAGATCGAGCGTCATGGGAAACTCGGGATGCGGGGTTTCGGTTGCGGGACGATAGGCCCCGGGGCTGTGGCCATGCGCCTCGAACCGCGCCAGCCTGCGCGCCTCGGCCTCATAGCCATTGACCGGGAAGGTGTCATAGTTCCGCCCGCCGGGATGGGCAACATGATAGGTGCAGCCCGCCAGCGCGCGCCCCGTCCAGTCATCATAGATATCGACGACCAGCGGCGCATTGACCGGCAGCACCGGATGCAGGGCCATGGCCGGTTGCCATGCCTTGAACCGCACGCCCCCCACCGCGACGCCTGCGGTCTGTGTCCGCGCCAGCGGCACCGGGCGACGGTTGACCATGACGCGGTAGCGGTCCTGATGCAGGGTCGTCAGCTTGACCTGCATCCGTTCCACCGAACTGTCGGTATAGCGCACCGTGCCGCCGATGGCCCCGGTTTCGCCCAGCACATGCCAGGGCTCAAGCGCCTGCCGCAATTCCAGATGCACGCCCTCGGCCTCGATCTGCCCGCAGAAGGGGAAGCGGAATTCGGCCTGCGCCTCGAACCAGACCGGATCAAAATCGAACCCATGGGCGCGCAGATCGGCCAGAAGATCCTGCAGATCCTCCCACAGGAAATGCGGCAGCATGAAGCGGTCATGCAGCACCGTGCCCCAGCGGACGGGGCGGCCCGTCACAGGCGCATTCCAGCAGCGCGCGATGATGGCGCGGATCAAGAGTTGCTGCGCAAGGCTCATGCGCGGATGCGGCGGCATCTCGAAGCCGCGGAATTCGACCAGCCCCAGCCGGCCCGTCGGGCCATCGGGGGAATACAGCTTGTCGATACAGATCTCGGCGCGATGCGTGTTGCCCGTCACATCGGTCAGCATGTTGCGCAGCAGGCGGTCCACCAGCCATGCGGGCGGCAGATTGCCGCCCTGAACCGGATCGCCGATCTGCGACAGCGCGATTTCCAGCTCATACAGCGTGTCATGCCGCGCCTCGTCGATCCGGGGCGCCTGCGAGGTCGGGCCGATGAACAGGCCCGAGAACAGATAGGACAGGCAAGGATGCCGCTGCCAGATCAGGATCAGCGATTTCAGCAGATCGGGACGCCGCAGGAAGGGGCTGTCATTCGGCGTGGCGCCGCCGACCACGACATGATTGCCGCCGCCCGTACCGGTGTGGCGTCCGTCGATCATGTATTTGTCGGCGCCAAGTCGGCACTGGCGGGCCTCCTCGTAAACCGCCTCGGTCGTGGCCACGCAATCGTCCCAGCTATGGGCGGGGTGGATATTCACCTCGATCACCCCCGGATCGGGGGCGACGCGGATCACGTTCAGGCGCGGATCGTTCGGCGGGGAATAACCCTCGATATGGATGGGCAGGCCCAGTTCCGACGCCGTCACCTCGGCCGCGGCCAGAAGGTCAAGATAATCCTCAAGCGATTCACAGGGTGGCATGAACAGACACAGCCGCCCGTCGCGCGGTTCGATCGCGATGGCGGTGCGCACCTCACCGGTTTCGGGGTCGGCACCGCCTTGTCCGATCACCGACTGGCGCGCGGTTTCATCCCGCTCGCCCTCGCTCACCGCCTGTTTGTGGCCTGCGGTCACCTCGGGCAGCATCGCGGCCTGTTCGGCGGCCTCGGTCGCGGCGCTGCGGTAGGCTTCTTCGCTGCCACGCGCAGCGACAGCCGCATGGAAATCCGGCAGCGGATAGCGGGGAACGGTCGGGTCCACCGGATAGCTGTAGGGATAGGACGAGGGCGGCACATAGGGCAGCGCCCCCAAGGGCAGGCGGAACCCCACAGGGCTGTCGCCCGGCACAAGGAACAGCTTGCCCCGGCGCGGCTGCCACAGTTCCGACCGCCAGCGCAGTTCGCGTGTCGCCGCCGCCTGCCAGCGCTGGATCGGCAGGACATAGCCCGCCGGATCGGTCAGCCCGCGTTCGAACACCCGGGCATAGCGGGCGCGGTCCTCGGGGTTTTTCAGCTTGGAGTTTTCCGGGCTGACATTGGGCGGCAGATTGGCCTCTTTCAGGATCCATTCGGCAGGGTCCTCATAGGCCGGTTGCGCATGGACGGGTTCAATCCCCAGATGTTCAGCAAACCGCGCCATGAAGCGCCCCGCCTCTGCGTGCCCCGCCGGAACGGGGGTCTGTTCCCGCGCGATCAGATCGGGATTCTTCCAGACCGGCGCACCATCCGTCCGCCAGTAAAGCGAGAAGGTCCAGCGCGGCAGGCTTTCGCCCGGATACCATTTGCCCTGCCCGTAATGCAGGAACCCCCCCGGCGCGAAGCGGTCGCGCAAGCGGCGGATCATCTGATCGGCCAGCGCGCGTTTCTGCGGACCCACGGCCTCGGTATTCCATTCCTCGCTTTCGAAATCGTCGATGGAAACAAAGGTCGGTTCGCCCCCCATGGTCAGGCGCACATCGCCCTCGGTCAGGCTTTGATCCACCTTTGCGCCCAGCACGTTCAGCCGGTCCCATGCCTCATCGGAAAAGGGGCGGGTGATGCGCGGGTGTTCGGCGACGCGCCGCACCGTCATGTCGAATTCGAAATCGACCTCCGGTGCGCCTGCCGAGGAAAAGCCCCCCGAAATCGGCGCCGCATTGCGGAAATGCGGGGTGGCGGCCAGCGGGATATGGCTTTCGCCGGTCAGAAGTCCGCTGGTCGGATCCAGCCCGATCCAGCCCGCGCCGGGCAAATAAACCTCACACCAGGCATGAAGATCGGTGAAATCGACCTCGGTGCCTGACGGGCCGTCCAGCGCCTTCACGTCCGGGGCAAGTTGAATCAGGTAGCCCGAGACAAACCGCGCGGCAAAGCCCAGATGCCGCAGCATCTGCACCAGAAGCCAGCTTGAATCCCGGCATGATCCTGACCCGATTTCCAGCGTTTCCTCGGGCGTCTGCACGCCGGGTTCCATGCGGATCGTGTATTTCACCAGTTGCGAGACCTGCGCGTTCAGCCCGACCAGAAAATCCACTGTCCGGGTCTGGCTGCGGTCCAGCCCCGCAACCAGCGCGGCCAGACGCGGCGTGGCCGGTTCGGGATTGCGATAGATCGACAGATCGTCACGCAGATCCGCCGGATAGTCGAATGGCCAGTGCTGGGCGCTGTCCTCGACGAAGAAATCGAACGGGTTGTAGACGGTCATATCCGCGACCAGATCGACCTCGATGCGGAACTCGCGCACCGGTTCGGGGAATACGAACCGCGCCAGCCAGTTGCCGTAAGGGTCCTGCTGGTGGTTCACGAAATGGCCGCCGGGGCTGACCTTCAGGCTGTGGGAAATGACGCGGGTGCGCGAATGCGGGGCAGGGCGCAGGCGGATGATCTGCGGCCCCAGTGTCACAGGGCGGTCATAGCGATAATGCGTCAGATGGTGGATGGATGCGTGAATCGCCATGGCACTGGTTCCCTGATAATGATGTCGCCCGTTATGGCATGTCGTGACGGGCAGGTGCAGCCCTCATGACCCCATCCGCTTGGGTTTGGGCCTGTCTGTGCCTGAAAATCGGGCAATTGTGGCGGCCGCGTTGCGGTTTGTCCGGCGCAAAACGGCCCGCCCCCGCCAAGGGACAGGCCGCCTGCCTTGCAATCCGGAAGCGGGTCGTCCCGCAGATCCGCGCGATCAGCGCAGCATCTGTTCAATCTCTTCCCGGGTGCCGAAGCCCAGTTTCACCGCCGTATCCGCAACCGATGCCCCATCGGCCAGCGCGGTCTTGGCGATCTTGGCCGCTTTGGCGTAGCCGATATGCGGCACCAGCATCGTGGCCAGCACCAGACTGTTTTCCAGCGCCCCCTCGCATTGCGCGACATTCGCCTCGATACCCTGCACGCAGCGGGTCGCCAGCGTGTCCATCGCCTGCATCAGGATGCGCATGGATTGCAGCACATTCAGCACGATGATCGGTTCAAACGCATTGAGCTGCAATTGCCCGCCTTCGGCGGCCATGGTCACGGTCAGGTCATTGCCGATCACCTGAAAGGCGACCTGATTGACAACCTCGGGGATCACCGGGTTGATCTTGCCCGGCATGATGGACGATCCGGCCTGCACCGCGGGCAGGTGGATTTCGTTGAAGCCTGAACGCGGACCCGAGGACAAAAGCCGCAGATCGTTGCAGATCTTGGACAGTTTCACCGCGATGCGCTTCAGCACCGAGGAAAAGGTGACATAGGCCCCGGTATCCGACGATGCCTCGATCAGGTCGGTCGCCAGTTTCGCCTGCAGACCCGAGACTTCGGCCAGTTCGGCCACCGCCGCCTCGGCATAGCCGTCGGGCGTGTTGACCCGGGTACCGATGGCGGTGCCGCCCAGATTGACCTCCAGCAGCAGGTTGGACAGCCGTTCGATGATCTGCACATCCTCACGGATCGTGGTGGCATAGCCCGCGAATTCCTGCCCCAGCGTCATCGGCACCGCATCCTGCAACTGGGTGCGCCCGATCTTGCGGATATCCTTGAACGCCTCGGCCCGTTCGGCAAAGGCATCGACCAGCCGTTGCTGGGCGTCGATGAAGGCCGAGCATTGCGAAACGATCGCCAGACGCATCGCGGTCGGATAGACGTCATTGGTGGATTGCGAGCGGTTCACATCGTCATTCGGATGCAGTTGCGCGTAATCGCCAGGCTTGAACCCCATTTTCAGCAGGCCCAGATTGGCGATCACCTCATTGGCATTCATGTTGGTCGAGGTGCCTGCCCCCCCCTGAATCATGTCGACGCGGAACGCATCATGCCAGCGGCCCGCGATGATCTCGTCGCAGACCTCCTCGATCACGCGGGTCTTTTCAGCCGACAGAACGCCCAGCCCCTGATTGGCCCGGGCGGCGGCCTTCTTGACCCATGCCAGCGCGCGGATGAACTCGGGGAACAGGGCCAGTGGCAGGCCGGAAATCGGGAAATTGTCGATGGCGCGTTGCGTGTGGATGCCCCAGAGACAGGTGCGCGGCAGGCTCATCTGGCCAAGGCTGTCTTCTTCAAGGCGCTGGTCGGGCATTTCGGGTTCCCCATGGGTTTGCGTTTGCTTGCCGGACAGATGGGGCCGGATCGGATTTTCGTCCAATGCAAATTCTGCATCACCCATGCGGAACGTCGCTAGGGCACCTTCGCCGCCAGCGCCTGCCAGACCGCATCCACCTGCGGGGAGGGGGAGCGGCGCGGGCGATAGGCGCAGATCTCCATCGGCAGTTCCCATTCCGGCCCGCCCACCGGGGCGATCAGCGCCGCACTGGCCGCATCCACCGCGCTTTCAGGCATCCAGCCAACCCCATGGCCCGCCACGATCACCTCTTTCAGCACATCCGACATATCACATTGCACCGCCATCCGATAAGATAGCCTGTTGCCCGCCCGCGACAGGATATGTTCGAAAAGTTGCGCGAAATAGGCGCGTTGCGCATAGGCGATCAGCGGAAAGGGCGTGCGCGGCGTGCCCGGAAAGCCGAAATCGCGCCCCCGCACCGCATAGGGCAGAAACCGGTCGGCCCGCAGCACCAGCCGGTCCTGCGCGGCAAGGCTTTCATGGCTGGGCAGCATCGGGCAGTCATGCGCCAGCAGAAGATCCGCATCCCCCGCCAAATAGCGCGCCGTCACCTCGGCGGTGGTGCCCACGATCACCGAAAAGGAACTGCGCGCACCGGTCCCGATCACCCCCAGCAATTGCCGGAAATCGCTGCGCGCCAGCACATTGGGCATGGCAAGGCGGATCTGGCTCATCACCTCGAACTGGCTGGAGCGGATCGCGGCGCGGGTTTCCAGAAGGCGTTCGACCGAAACCTGCGCCCCTTCGCGGAACTGTTCGCCCGCATCAGTCAGGCGCACGGGTTGCGAGCCTTTCACCACCAGCCCGGTGCCGACCCAATGTTCCAGCGACTGGATCCGGCGCGAAAAGGCCGCCTGTGACAGATTGCGGAATTCCGCCGCGCGGGTGAAGTTCCGCAACTCGGCCAATGCCAGAAAATCCTGAAGCCAGCGAATATCCATGTCCGATCCTAGCCCCGGCAGGGGGGCGGGCGGAAGCACCTTCTTTGCCTTGGCAGCGCCGCCCGAACAGGTCAGATTGGCTCCGAAGATATCCCGGTCCCGCACAGGGTCCGGGATCCAACCAGTACAAGGATTACCTAATGACCGATGGCTTTGCCCGTTATCCCAGCCTTGCAGGCCGCAGCATCTTCATCACCGGCGGCGCCTCGGGAATCGGTGAACTGATCGTGCGCGCCTTCGCCGCACAGGGGTCGAATGTCGGCTTTGTCGATATGGATGCCGAGCGCAGTGCCACCCTTTGCGCCGAACTTCCCGGCGTCGCGCATGAGATCTGCGACCTGCGCGATATCGAGGCGCTGCGCCGCGCCTTTGAAGCGCTGAAGGACCGGATCGGTGCCGCGACTGTGCTGGTCAACAATGCCGCCCGCGACGACCGTCATGACTGGCGTGAGGTGACGCCCGAATACTGGGACGACCGCCAGAACACCAATATCCGCCATCAGTTCTTTGCCATTCAGGCCGTGGCCCCCGACATGATCGCCGCCGGGGGCGGGTCGATCATCAATATGGGATCAAACAGCTGGTTCGAGGCGGGCGGCGGCTTTCCTGCCTATACCACCGCCAAGGCCGCGGTGCAGGGCCTGACCCGCACCATGGCCCGCGATCTGGGGCCGCATCGCATCCGCGTCAATGCGGTCGTGCCGGGCTGGATCATGACCGAGCGGCAGAAAGAGCTTTGGGCGACACCCGAGGCGCTGGAAAAACACCGCCAGCGGCAATGCCTGCCCGATCTGATCGACCCGGTTTACGTTGCGCGGATGGTGCTGTTTCTGGCCTCGGATGACGCGAAGATGTGTTCAGCCTCCAGCTTCATGGTCGAGGCCGGGTCGATCTGAGCGGAGGCGGACGGCGCGGGCCTTTGCAGAAACCCGCGCCCGAAGGGCTGATCAGATTGCCGACTGGATCCAGCTGGCAAGCGCCGCCTTGGGCGCCGCGCCGGTCTTGTTCGACACGACCTGCCCGTCCTTGAACAGGAACAGCGCCGGAATGCCGCGCACACCCAGAGTGGCCGGGCTGTCGGGGTTTTCGTCGACATTGACCTTCACGATCTTCACCTTGCCGGCATATTCTGCCGAAAGCTCTTCCAGAGCCGGACCGATCTGGCGGCAGGGGCCACACCATTCAGCCCAGAAATCCACAACGACGGGAATGTCCGACTGGCGGACCTCGGCGTCGAAGGTCGCGTCGGTGACAGCGGTGGTGGCCATTACATATCTCCTGAAAGGAATGTGTTGGGCCTGAAGGTAAGGACGCGCCCCGGCAAGGTCAAGGGAAGGCGACACGCGCCACCGCCCCGGTCACGAGATCGGGAGGCAGCACCATCAGTTCGGCGCTGCGCGTCCACAAAAGGGCCACCTCCACCCGCCGGTCAGGCCAGATGCGGCGCAGCGCATCGGCATAGGCGCCCATCTGCCGCAACAGACCTTCGGGCACGTCCTGTGCCCGGGCGGGGATCAGGTGGTTCGACTTGAAATCCACCGCCAGCACATGATCGGGCGCGATCACCAGCCGGTCGATCACGCCGGTCATCGGCCTGCCCGCAATGTCGGTGACAAAGGGCACCTCGGCCAGTGTGCCGGGGGCGAAAAGATGCGCCAGATGCGGGGCGCGCAGCACGGCGGCGGCCTCGTCCAGCAGCGCGTCGCGATCCCCGGCACCGGGCAACAACCGCCCAGCCAGCAGCGGCCAGTCGGCCTCGGGCGCGGCGGGCAGATGTTCCAGCAGCAGATGCAGCCGCGTGCCGCGTTCCATCAGCGCCTCGCGCAGGGCCTCATTCTCTTCGGCAGGGCCGAAATCCCCCGGCAGGGCCTTGGCCCCGCCCAATTCTGAGGGTTTCAGCATCGGGGGCGGGCGCGGGGCCTCGGGGGCCGGGCGCGCGGTCCAGTCGGGCAAGGCGGTGACCTGCGGCGCAGCGGCGGGGGGCGCGGCCGCGACTTCGCCACCGGTCCAGTCCCCTTCGGCCAGCGACAACCCGCCATCCGCGCCCGCCTGCCCGCCGATCCGGGCCAGAGCGTCGCGGATCAGGTCATACCAGACCGGCGTGCCCCCTTCGGCATCGGGCGATTTCATCCGCCCCGCCGCCGCCACGATCAGCCAGCTTTGCGCCCGCGTCATCGCGACATAGAGCAGCCGCATGGATTCCGCCGTCTCGGCCTCTTTCTGCGCCTGCCGGTGCGCGGTAAGATCCGTGGGCGACTGGTCGGCGGGCATTTTCCAGACCGGCCCGCCGGGCAGAACGGCCAGTTCGCCGCGTTCGCGATGCTGGCGGGGGGCGGTATCGGGCAGGATCACGATCGGGGCTTCCAGCCCCTTGGCGCCATGCACCGTCATCACGCGGATCTTGCCGCCCGCACTGTCCATCTGGCGCTTGACCTCGACATCATCGGTATCCAGCCAGCACAGGAACCCGGTCAGGCTGGGCACCTCGGCACGTTCATAGGCCAGCGCCTGCGACAGCAATTCATCAATCCCGTCCTCGGCCTCGGCCCCCAGCCGCGCCAGCAGACGCCGCCGCCCGTCATGCCGGGTCAGCAACCGCTCAATCAGGTCATAGGGGCGCAGATAATCGGAATTGTCGCGCAGATCGGTCAGGATGGCCAGCGTCGCCGCCACATCGTCACGATGGCGCAACCGTTCCCAAAGAAAGCCCTCACGCCCCTGCGCCAGCGCGTAAAGATCGCGTTCCGACCAGCCCAGCAACGGGCTGCGCAGGGCGGCGGCCAGCGACAGATCATCCTCGGGCGTGTCCAGAAAGGCCAGCAGCGCGCGGATATCCTTGACCGCCAGTTCCGCCCCCAGCTTCAGCCGGTCCGCCCCGGCAGTCGGCAGACCCGCCGCCTTGCTGGCCGCGATGATCGCGCCGAACACATCCGAACGCCGCCGCACAAGGATCAGGAAATCGCCCGCATGGCAGGCGCGCATCCCGCGCCCGTCGGGCACCGGATGACCCTGCGCGATCAGATCGCGGATGGTTTCGGCCACCCGTGCCGCCAGCCTTGTGGCGTGATGTTCCGCCCCGATCAGATCCACCGGGTCGAACCAGTCGCGATCCTCCTCTTTCTCGGCAGGCTCAAACGGCGGCCACAGATCGACCCGCCCCGGCATCGCGGCACGAAACGCGATATGATGCATCGCCCCGCCCAGCGCGGCCTGCCGGTCGGCATCGAAGGTCGCATCCACCAGACGCAGGATCGTGGGGGAAGACCGGAAGGAATATTCCAGCTGCAGATCCTGCAAGGGCCGGTCGATGGCCGACAGCCGCCCGGCAAAAAGGTCGCGCTTTTCGTCAAAGGCCGCGACATCAGCCCCCTGAAAGGAATAGATCGACTGTTTCTTGTCCCCCACCACAAAGATCGTGCGCGACAGGGCGCGCGCGCCTTCGCCTGCAGTGAATTCGGCGGCCAGATGTTCGATGACCTGCCATTGTTCGGGGCTGGTATCCTGCGCCTCATCGACAAGGATATGATCCACCCCCCCGTCCAGCCGATAGAGCACCCATTGCGCCACCGCCCGGTCGGTCAGCAAATGACGTGCGCGGGTGATCAAATCGTCGAAATCCAGCCAGCCGCGATCCGCCTTGCGCCGTGCATATTCCGGCAGGAACACGGCCGCAAAACCGTGCAGCACCATCGCCCGCACCGCCGCCGACAGGGCCACGCGTCGCGCCCGCGCGGCCTCGACCCGCGCCATCAGCGGATTCAGCCGGTCCATCAAGGGCCCCAGCGCGCTCTGCGTGGCCTTGGTCGGATATTTGCCGGTCTTGGCAGTGAAGGGTTCCTTGGTCTTGGCCCCGCTCAGAAATTCGCCCTCCAGCGCGGTCAGCAGTTCCAGATCGGGCCGCGCGAAATCCAGCCCCGACAGCCGCGCGGCGGATTTCTGATCGGTGACGGATCCTGCGGCCATCGCAAGCGCCACCTGTGGCAGCCACTCCGCCTCACCGCCCAGAAACACATCAGCAAGGATGCTGTCGGCAGTTTCCCCTTCGGGCACGCCGAACAGCGCGCGGCAGCCGTCCTCATCCATAAAATCCGTGAAATCGTTGCGCCGCGCCGCCACCTCATCGGCCAGTTTTCCCAGTTCCTCACCCCGATAGGCGCGGGCCAACGCCTCCATCGCCGCGGGGGCGGTGCCGCCGGCCAGATCGTCAAGGATCTCATCGCGCAACAGTTTCGCGCTGCGTTCATCCATTTCGGTGAACAGCGGCGAAACCCCCGCCTCCAGCGGAAAGCGCCGCAACAGCGAGGCGCAGAAGGAATGGATCGTCTGGATCCGCAACCCGCCCGGTGTCTCGATGGCGCGGGCAAAAAGCCGCCGCGCCCGGATCAGCGCATCGCCCGACAGCGCATCGGTCACGCCCAGATCGGACAGGGCGGCGCGCAGGGATGCATCCTCTTTCATCGCCCATTCGCCCAGACGGGCAAACAGCCGGTTCTGCATCTCGCTGGCCGCCGCCTTGGTATAGGTCAGGCACAGGATCTGCCCCGGATCGACCCCGGACAGCAGCATCCGCGCCACCCGGTCGGTCAGAACCCGCGTCTTGCCCGACCCCGCATTGGCCGAAAGCCATGTCGAGGCGGCAGGATCGGCAGCGGTGATCTGGCGAAGGGTCGCATCATCAGGGAGGCGGGTCATGCCATATCCTCGGGCCGGGGGGGGTCGGTCATGTCCCATTCGCCAAAGCGGGCCAGATGATCGTAATCGCCCTCGAACCGGTCCTGCGCCACCGCGCGGCGCGACGGATAGCCCGATCCGGCCTCAAGGTAATGACCGATCAGCAACTGCAATTCCTGCCAGACCCGGTCCAGCGCATCACTGTCCAGCGGGGTGGTTTCCTCCTTCGGGGTCGATCCCAGCCCGATATAGGTGATCCCCCGCACCGCGCGCGGCCCCTGAAGCGCCGCAAAGCCGTTGCGTTCGGCCATGGCGGCCTGAAGCAGCAACTGCTTGTCGAAATGCTCCTGTTGTTTCCTGCTGGGCGGGCTACCGGTTTTGTAATCGAACAGATGCACCTGCCCGTCCGGCAAGAGGTCGATCCGGTCGGGGCGGGCGGCCAGCGTGAAATCCAGCGGGGCCAAGGGCACGGCACCCGGTTCTTCCAGCAGGACCGGCACCCCGCCCAGCCGGGAATCCAGTTCCAGAAAGAAATCCGCCGCCCGTTCCAGCCGCGCCCGCCACATCAGCCGGGCTGCGGGCCAGGGCACATCCTCGGCAAGCACCGCATCGGCGGATTGCATCAGCAGCGCATGGGCCGCGGCCCGGTCCAGCCCTTCAGCCCGGTCGCGCACGAAACGTTCCAGCACCCGGTGCAGGACCGAACCGCGCAGCCGTGCATCGGGTTCGGGTTGCAGACTGTCCAGCGGATAAAGCCGCAGCACATGCCGGGCATAGATTGCATAAGGATCGCGGATCAGCCGTTCGATCTGCGTCACGAACAGCCTTTTTGGCCGGGTTTCCACCGGGGGACGCGGCGCAGGGCGGGGGGCGGATGGGTCATGGCCGGGCCGTTCCACCGCCTCGGCCAGCGCCAGCCATTCATCTCCCCGCGCCCGCATCAGAGCCAGCGCCCCGGGGCCGTGACTGCCCGGGAGGCCGTTCATCAGATTGACAAGACGGTTGAGCCAGCGCGATGGCACGGTTTCCGCCTCGGCATTGCGCAGGGCGCGGGTCAGGATCACCGACCCCGCGCCGATGGCCTGCTGATAGTCATGCGCCGACAGCCCGATGGACCGTTCCGGCAGCAACAGCCCCGCCGCCTTGCGCATCTGGCGGTTCATCCAGGGGTCGGGGGCGGCCAGCGCAGGCCAGATCCCGTCATTCAGCCCGCCCAGAATGACCAGATCCGCGCCCTGGATCCGCGCCTCACGCGGGCCCCAGATGAACAGGCGCGGATGGGTCTCGACCGTCTCGCGCAACTGCTGACCGCCGATGACGGAGTCGAACAGATCGCGGTAATCGGCCAGCGTCAGGTCGCCGCCATGCGCGGCCTCGGCGGTCAGATCCTCAATGACGCGCAGCACAGCCGCGCCTTCCGGCCCCTGCCAGAGCCGCCCGCCCGGAACGCCGCCCGGCCCGGCACAAATCATCTCGGCCAGATCGCGATGATGCTGCACCAGCAGCGCAAGATCGGCGCCGGCGGATGCGGCCAGCCGTTCCAGCCAGTTCGCCACCCATTCCGCCCAGGGCAACGCCGTGGCCGCATCCCGCCGCGCGCCCGCCCATTGGGCCAGATCGGCCCGCACCGGAAAGGCCGGGCCATGCCGCCGCAGTTTCAGTTCCAGATCGCGGGCCAGCAGCAGATGCCCCCCCCGGTCCGCCCCGGTGGCGGTCAAGGGATGTTTCAGCAGGATCAGCAGATCGCGCGGGCGCAGCGCCTTGCCCGCAAGGCGCGCGATATGGCGCAGCATCCGCCCGCTTGCGGTCTGGGCCAGCGGACGGCCCGCGCTGTCATCGGGGCGGATGCCCCAGCGGTCCAGCGCCGCCGTGACCTGCCGCGACAATTCCCGGTCGGGCGTCACCAGCGCGACCGTGCCCTGCCCTTCAGCCACAGCCCGCATCCGCAGCGCGATGGCCAGCGCCTCGGCGCGCGGGGTCGGGGCCTCGATCAGTGCCAGACCGGCGGTGGCGGGGCGCAGATCGGGCAGATGCTGCCCTTCCTCAAGCCATTGATCGGTCACCGGGGCGGGCCGCAGCGAAAGGGACACAAGCCGGTTGCGCGCGGCATCCGGCGCGGTCTCGGTCTCGAGCCACGGGCGCAGCGCCGAAGGGTCCAGATCCAGCGCCCGCATCACCGCGCGGTTGCGATATTGCGGATGGTCCTGCCCGGTCATCGGGTCATCAAGGCTTTGCCAGACTGCTGCGGGCATGTCGGCATCAAACCCCGGCAGCAGGATCGCGCCTTGCGGCAGCCGCGCCACCGCCTGCATCAGCAACAGCGAGGTGCCCCGCGACCCGGTTGACCCGGCCACCAGAACCGGATCGGCGGGCGGGTTCTGTTGCCAATGCCCGGCCAGCGCCAGCGCGGCCAGCCTGCGCCGCCCCTCGGCATCCGGTGCCGTGGCGGGGTCGAAAAGCGGGGTGACGATGCGCATGAAATCACGCACCCTTGCCCAGTGATCGGCATGTTCGGCCACATCCAGCGCGGCAATCGCCTCGGGCGTCACCCCCTCGCCCTGCATCTCGTCGATCAGCGCGGCAAGGCTTTGCGCCAGATCATGCACCGCCGAACGCGGCGCAATACCCGGATCGGCCTCGATCAGCCCCGTGATCAGCCGCGCCAGTTCCAGCCTGCGGCGCAAAGGGGATTGCGCGGCGGGCAGATCGGGCAGCGGGCCCAGCATTTCGGGTTCCGATATCAGCCGCAGCCGGGGCAGAAGGCGCGCGCCGGTTCCGGCAAAGGCTGCCGTCACCCGCTCTCGCATCCGCGATGAGGCAAGGATCAGCGTCACCCGCGCCATTGCCTCGGGCGGGCGGTCCGCCATCCGCGCGATCAGCCCTGCAACCAGTGCCTGCGGGAAATCCGCCCCCGGCGGCAGGCCGAACAGACGCGGGGTCCCCGCAAGGGGGCCGGGATCAGAAAACATCGCCCGCCCCCCGCAGCATCGCCTCAGCCTCGGCAATCCCTTCCGGGCGGCCGACATCGCACCACCCCCCCGGATGCAGGATGCCGAAGGCGCGGCCTTGGACGATCATCCGGTCCCACAGCCGGTTGAGCGAGAAGGCGGTTTCGTCAAAATCCTGCAGACCCGCAGGGTCAAGGATCTGCGCACCCAGATAGACCAGCCCCGCCTCACCCTTGGGGCAGCGGGAGATCCGGCCCTGCGCATCCATGCGGAAATCGCCCTGCCCCGAATGGCCGCGCAAGGCGTCCGGCGGGGCCAGCAGCAGCAATGCCCCCATCCCCGCCCGCCAGCCCCCGCGCAGCGTGATCAGCGGGTTCGGCCCGGTCCAGACCGCATCACTGTTCAGCGTGAAGACAGGCCCCGCCCCCAGCAGCGGCAGCGCCTTGCGCAGCCCGCCGCCGGTTTCAAGGATCACATCCTCATGGCTCAGGGCAATGGCGGGCCGGTCCGCCAGATGCGCCGCGATCTGGTCGCCGCGATAATGCGTGTTCACCACAATCCGCCCCGGCCCCGCCGCATCCGCCAGATCCAGCGCATGATCCAGCAGCGCCCGCCCGGCAACCGTGATCAGCGGTTTCGGCATATCGGCGGTCAGAGCCCCCATGCGCGTGCCGAAACCGGCTGCGAAGATCATCAGCGCATCAGGCGTCATTCCGGTCGGGTTCCGCATTGGCCGGCGATCCTTTCGATGACCTCAGGCGTCGGGGGCGGCAGGATCTCGGCGCAGATCGGCGCAAGATCGACCAGCGCCGGATGGGCAAGGTTGCGCTGCAACTGGTCCCAGACGCGCGGGATCATCGCCAGATAGCGCGCCTTGCCCGCAACCAGACACAGCCGCGCGAAAATGCCAAGGATCCGCAGCGCCCGCTGTGCCCCCAGCACGGCATAGCTGGCGGCAAACCCGGCCTGTGGCAAACCGCGCGCAGCGGCGAAATGGTCGATCATCGCCGCCTCGGTCACGGGCAGGACATCGCGCCGCGCATCCTGCAGCAAGGACACAAGATCATAGCCCGGCTGACCCATCTGCCCCAGTTGGAAATCCAGCAGCCCGACGCGCGCCACGCCCTGCCGTTCGGGCAGCCAAAGCAGGTTTTCAGCGTGATAATCGCGCAGGATCAAGACACGCGGCCCGTCGGCATGGGTGCGCAGCGCCGCTGTCAGCGCGGCCCGAAAGGCGGCGCTGTCGGGGCGCTGCCCGGTCGCGGCATAACCATA
Organism: Szabonella alba; assembly: GCF_016765775.1. Classification (GTDB taxonomy): domain Bacteria; phylum Pseudomonadota; class Alphaproteobacteria; order Rhodobacterales; family Rhodobacteraceae; genus Szabonella; species Szabonella alba. The sequence goes on from NZ_JAESVN010000002.1 coordinate 160,021, forward strand.
CCAGTCCGGCGCGAACCCCGCCGCATCGGCCCAATCCGCCGCCGAAAGATCGGGCAGGCCGGGTGGCGCGGCATGGGATTGCAGATGGGCCAGAACATCGGTCGCGGCGGCATAAAGCGTGGCCTCGCGCCCCGGATCGGCCTTGACCAGCCGTGCGAGCAGCGCATCGCCCAGATCCTCGATCAGCAGAAAGCCGTTGGGAAGATCGCGCGCCAGAATGGCGGGGGCCGACAGCCCGATGCCACGCAGATGGTCCGCGATGGCGATGAAATCCGCCGGATCGTCGCCGCGCCCGGGGGGGGCATCCATCAGGACCGCGCTGCCCAACGGTCCGCGCAGCCTGTCATAGCTGCGATCCGATGCATCGCCCGCCAGAAAGTGGCGCGCGGCCCCGCCCCATCCTGCGCGGTTCAGAAAATCCTGCGACAGCGCCTTGCGATCCGGGGCCTTGCGATCCGGGCCCATGGTCACGCCCCGGCCCAAAGCGTGGCAATCCGGTCCAGAAGCCCCGGACGCCCGCCCGACAGACCGGCGATGCGCCCCTCACCATCCGGCGGGGCCGACAGATGCAGATGCAGCGCGCCCTGTGGTGCCAGCGCGCCCAGCCGGTCAGGCCATTCGATCAGGCAGATCGCGGTATCGAACGCCTGTTCCAGCCCCAGTTCGGCAATCTCGTCCGGATGGCCCAGCCGGTAGAGATCGGCATGCCAGATCTCGACCCCGTCCGCCCCATAGGTCTGGACCAGCGTGAAGGTGGGGGAAGGCACGTCTTCCCCGGCCCCCAGCCTTGCGCGGATCAGGGCGCGCGCCAGATGGGTCTTGCCCGCCCCAACCGACCCGCCCAGCAGCACGACATCGCCGGGGCGCAGGCAGGTCGCCAGCAATTGGCCCAGCCTGTCCGTCTCCTCCGGCGCGGCCAGTGAAAACGACAGGGCGGGGGGCTGCGCGGCAGTAGGATCGGGGGCGGCAAGGGTCATGGCCGCGATGTTACCCCGTGGCCCCGGCAGCGCAAGGGGGGCGGGCGTACGTCAGCGCGGCAAGTCCCGTCGGGCGCAGGATCAGGCGCGGTGGCGTTTGCGGGCCGCCGGGGCGGGATTGGCGGCGATTTCCTTGGTTTTCGGGGCTGTGGCGGCAGGGGGTGCGGCGGTTTCCCCGGCCCGCCGCCCCTTTGCGCCGCCCTTGACCCGCACGGCCCCGGATCCGTCCGCCTCGGCACGGTCCGTCATGGGCCCTTCGCGCGCAGCTTCGTCGGGTTCGGCCCCGTCACGCCTGATGCCGTCACGCCCTGCCCCGTCACGCCCTGCCCCGTCGCCATCTTCCGCGTCGCCCTCTGCCCCGTCCACCTGCTCCGGAATTGCACCCGATCCGTTTTCCTCAAGCGCCGAATCCTTGGTCGCGGAGGCGCTATCGGCAGCCTTCCCAAGCCCAAACGCCACCAGCGTCGCGCTGCCCGCCAGCGGGGTGAAGCGGCAGGACAGCGCCCGCCCGTCGCGCAGCCATGTGCGGTCTGTCCATGCCTTGCGCGGCTGGATCGTGCCGATGAAATCCTCGGCCCGGTCCCAAAGCGCCGAAGGCACGCTGCGGGACCGCCAGTGATCGCAGACCGCACCGGCCTGCCCTTCCTGTCCCAGCCCCCCGGCGGGGTCGTGATCCCAGAGCCGTGCATAGGCGGCATTCGACAGCACCAGAACCCCTGCCGAGGAAAAGACCGCGATCGCCTTGTCCATCGCGTCGATCACCGCCTGTCCCAGTTCCAGATCCGCGCGATAGCGCCGGGTCTGCGACACCTCGCTGGAAATATCCTCGACCAGCAGGGCCAGCGCGCCATTCGGATGCGGACGGCCCGTCACGCGATAGGTCTGCCCGCCGGGCAGATGCCAGACCTCGGCGTAAAGCCCGTTGGCCGCCGCCTGTTCCAGATCGGTCAGCCGCGCCCGCCAGGTCCGGTAATCGCGCGGTTCAGGGATCATCGAACGGTCCCGCAGCGCATCGAAAAAGGCAATCAGCGAGGGCCGCGCCGACAGGAAATCCGGCGGCAGGCCGGTCAGATCGACCAGCGCAGGGTTGAACATGGCCAGACGCCGCGCATGATCAAAGATCGCAAGCCCTGTGGGAAGATGCGCGAAAGTCTTGGTCAGGGTCTGCATGAAGGCACGCAGCGATTGTTCCGCCTGCACCGCGCCTTCGGCAGGCATCGCGTAAAGCAGCTGCTGGCCACCCTGCTCGCGCAGCACGATATCGTACCACTCCACCCCCCTTTGACCCACCGGAACCGGCGGCGCATCCGCCACCGGAACAAGCTGCCGGCGTTGGGCCGCACCATCCGCCGCCGGGTCAAGCCGCCCGAACAGTGGCGGCAGCGGCCAGAGGATATCATCCCCCGGGCCCAGCCTTGCGGCGACCAGATCAAGATAGGCGGCATTCGCCCAGACCACCTGACCGCTGGCATCCTGACGCCAGATCGGAAAGGGGCATTGGGTGACCATCGCCGCAAGATCGTCGAATTCCTGCTGACGATGGCGCAGCGAAATGCCTGGCATACCGGCAGATGGCGCGCCCGTTTCGGACAGGGTGATCCTGATCAGCCCGCCACGCGATTCCGCGCGCAGCAGCATGTCGTCTGCACCCGCCATCATCAGCGGTCCTTCTTCGTGCAGCATGGCAAAACGGTCGGCCACGCCCGGAAAATGCCGGTCGAGATACTGCATCAGATGGGCCCGTTCGGCCCCGATGCGGCGGCCCGAACCCAGACACAACAATCCCCGTGCTGCCGGGGTGGCATCAACCAGCAGATCACCGTCAAACAGGAATTCCGCCGTGTCGCCCGTCTCGACAAATCGCCAGCGACGACGTTCGGCGAAAGGACCGGGAAAGCTGGCCAGCAAAAGCACACCCAGAATGGCCGAGAGAATGGCCGTTACCCCCAGTCCGACAAAAAGGATCGGATCGGTCATCCTGCACTGGTCCCCACTGAAACCGACCCGCCGGACTGGCGTCGGCCGATATTTTCCCACAAAATCAACCATGAGGGGAAAAAGTTAATGCAGGGTTAACTTTGAACAGACAGAAACCGCGATCACAGCCCTTACCCCCTGCACCATTCAGGGCAAATTGGGACGGTTTTCCCCAAGGGCACCCTGTCCGGTGCTGCGCAGGCTGTCGATGGGCCAGATCACCTCGATGATCGCGCCGCGACGCAGCGGCAATTCCTCGGTCCGCAAAAAGGGATTGGCGGCATTGGCAAAAGACAGTTCCGCGCCCGAGCGTTCCAGCAGCGTCTTGGCAATGAACAGCCCCAGCCCCATCCCCTCATATCCCGGTCGCGCGGCATCGGGTTGTTCGGCCCGGCGGTTGCGCACGAAAGGATCGCCGATCCGCGCCAGAACCTGCGGCGGATAGCCGGGGCCGTCATCGACAATGGTCAGCACGATGCGCCGGTCGGTCCATTGCGCGGAAACCCAGACCGCGCTGGTGGCAAAATCGACGGCATTCTGGATCAGATTGCGCAGGCCATGGATGATCTCGGGCTTGCGCAGCACAAGGGGTTGCGCGCTGTCACCGCCCGGGCCGGGTTCAAGGTCGAAATGAACCTGCTTGCCGCGCGCCAGATGCGGGTCTGCCGCCTCACGCAGCAGCGCCCCCAAGGGCGCGCGGCGCAGATGCAGGTCATCCTTGCCCGCCCGTCCCATCGACCGCAGGATATCGCGGCAGCGGTCGGCCTGATCGCGGATCAGCCTTGCATCCTCCTGCAGGTCGGGATGACCGGCCAGTTCCTCGATCAGTTCAGCACTGGTCAGCTTTATCGTGGCCAGCGGGGTGCCCAGTTCATGCGCCGCCGCCGCGACCACGCCGCCCAGATCGGTCAGCTTCTGTTCGCGCGACAGGGCCATCTGCGTCGCCAGCAACGCCTCGGACATGGCCCCGATCTCGGATGAGACGCGATGCGCGTAAAGCCCCAGAAACAGGATGCCGATGACAATGGCCAGCCAGAAACCGAATTCAAGGATACGCGGCATATAGATCGCGCGCCCGTCTGCATATTGCAGCGGCAGGGCAGCAAAGGCGGCCAGTGTCAGCAGCAGCACCGCCACCACCCCCAGCAGGATCGTCGTGCGCAACCGCAGCGCCGAGGCCGAAATCACAACCGGCGCGATGATAAGCAGCGCAAAGGGATTGGTCAGCCCCCCGGTCAGGAACAGCAGAAAGGCCAGTTGCGCCAGATCGAACAGCAGAACCAGCATCGCCTCACGGTCCGAAAGGCGGCGGTTCGGCGGAAACAGGAAAGCCGAAACCAGATTGGCAATGACCGAGGTTCCGATGACCAGAGCGCAGAACCCGACAGGCAGTTGCAGGCCGAAGTGGAAATGCCCCGCCGCGATGGCAGCGCTTTGACCGGCGATGGCCGTCCAGCGCAGCAGGACAAGCGTGCGCAGCCGCAGCCGCTGCCCACCCGGAACCTGCCCCCTTCGCTGCTGCGACATCACGTCATCGCCAGATGCCATATCCCGATTGTCCATCATGCCCTTGGACATTATTTCCTGTCACAGGGTATTGTGCCGCAATCGGGGCATGCAAGGGCGGATCGTCGCCCGATACATCCGCAAATGCAGTGGGGAAGGGCGCAGCCATGGTGAAACTCTATGCCGGACTGGCCGCAGCGGCGACGGCAGCACTTCTGGGCGGGACCTTTGGCTATATCTATCTGATGCGCAGCGATGATCCCTATGCCGCCTGCCGGAACGGGCAGGTCGCGGGCGGATCCATCGGCGGCCCCTTCACCCTGACCGATCAGACCGGCGCCAGCGTGACCGAAGCCGAGGTGCTGGCGCAGCCCGCGCTGGTCTATTTCGGCTATACGTTCTGCCCCGATGTCTGCCCGCTGGACAATGCCCGCAACGCCGAAGCCGCCGATATCCTTGAGGAAATGGGCCATCAGGTGAACCCGGTCTTCATCACCGTCGATCCGGGCCGCGACACGGTCGAGGTGATGGCCGAATACGCCGAGGTCTTCCATCCGCGCATGCAGGCCCTGACCGGCAGCGAGGAACAGGTGAAAGCGGCCGCGCAGGCCTACAAGGTCTATTCTCAGGCGCATGACAAGACTGATGACTATTATCTCGTCGATCACAGCACATTCACCTATCTGATGCTGCCGGGAACCGGCTTTGCCGAATTCTTCAAGCGTGAGGAAAGTGCTGACCGGATCGCCGAACGGGTTAGCTGTTTTCTGGACGGATAGGGGCATCGAAGCATCGGGCCCCGGGGGCGCGGGACCTGTGCCCGCAAGGGATGAAAGGGACATATCGCCATGACGACAGATTTGAACGGGGATCCGGCAGGCGAGTTTAGCCTTGATCTGGGCGAGGACCGGACGCTTTTGCTGGTCGATGATGACGAGCCCTTTCTGAAACGGCTGGCACGGGCGATGGAAAAGCGCGGCTTTCTGCCGGAAACCGCCGATACCGTCGCCATGGGCAAGGCCATCGCGCAGGCCCGCCCGCCCGCCTATGCGGTGGTGGATCTGCGGCTGGGTGACGGCAACGGACTGGATGTGGTCGAGGTGCTGCGCGAACGAAGACCCGATTGCCGCATTGTCGTGCTGACAGGATATGGCGCAATCGCGACGGCGGTGGCGGCGGTCAAGATCGGGGCCACGGATTATCTGTCCAAACCCGCCGATGCCAATGAGGTGACCAATGCACTGCTGGCGCGGGGGGAGGCGCTTCCCGCTCCGCCGGATAATCCGATGTCGGCCGACCGGGTGCGCTGGGAACATATCCAGCGGGTTTATGAGATGTGCGACCGCAATGTTTCGGAAACCGCCCGCAGGCTGAACATGCATCGCCGGACCCTGCAACGGATCCTTGCCAAGCGCAGTCCGAAATAGGGTGAAGACCAAAACAGGTTGAATTCTGCCTATCCGGGCCCTTTCGGGCGCGCAAGCCATTGGCGCGCAATTTTCTTTACGCTACTGTATCCGCTCTGGGGTGTATTTGCGTTTGAAAAGGGACAACTTAATTGAACATCGACCTGAATGAACTCTCGCTCAAGGAACTGCGTGACCTTCAGACCCAGGTGGCCCGTGCCATCACCAGTTACGAAGATCGTCGCAAGAAAGCCGCTCTTGTCGAACTGGAAGAGAAGGCGCGTGCCCTTGGCTTTTCGTCACTTTCCGAATTGACGGGTGCGCCTGCGCAACGCAAGCGTTCGGTGATTTCGCCGAAATATGCCAATCCGGCAGACCGGTCGCAAACATGGACAGGACGCGGGCGCAAGCCAGGCTGGTTCATTGATGCGTTGGCCGCCGGCAAATCGCCGGACGATCTGGCGATCTGATACGGATCAGAATCCGGCCAGCAATTGCTGATGCCGGGTGATGAATTCGCAACGGACCTGAACGGGCGGTCGCAAGTCAATTTGCAGCCCGTTCAGAACCGTCACAGGTGGTTTTCCGAACAGGCGATCCGCCTCGGCTTCGGTGAACCCCGCGATGCGCACGGCCTCAAGCCATGCGGAAACCCGGTCGGCCGCCTTGATTGATTTCTTGATCCGGACCGGCAGGGCCGCAGGCAGGCCGAAACGGATATGAATTGCCGCCGTCAGCCGCTGGTCCAGTTCACCATATCCCGGCCCAATGGCAGATTTCACCGGGCTGATCATGTCACCGATCACATATTCCGGGGCATCATGCAGAAGGGCCGCCAACTGCCATTTCGGCCCCGCACCGGGATCAAGACGGCTGAAGATCCGTTCGACCAGCAGCGAATGTTCGGCCACCGAATAGGGCCAGTCGCCCTGCGTCTGGCCGTTCCAGCGCGCAACGAAGGCCAGTCCATGGGCAATATCAGCGATCTCGACATCCATCGGCGTCGGGTCCAGCAGGTCCAGCCTGCGCCCGGAGAGCATCCGCTGCCACGCCCTTGGCTGTTTCATCGCACTCCCCGATCGCTTGCATGGCCCCTGTTGTTGCCGCCTGACCTATAGAATGCTATCTGCCCCTGCAACGTGACCTGACGAAGGAGTCGGCAGATGCCGCAGGATTACATAGTAAAAGACATTACCCTTGCCGAGTTCGGTCGCAAGGAACTCACCATCGCCGAAACCGAAATGCCCGGCCTGATGGCCTGCCGGGAAGAATTCGGCGCCAGCCAGCCGCTGAAAGGTGCGCGCATCGTCGGATCGTTGCATATGACAATCCAGACCGCCGTTCTGATCGAAACGCTGGCCGCGCTGGGGGCGGATGTGCGCTGGGCCTCCTGCAACATCTTCTCGACGCAGGACCATGCGGCGGCGGCCATTGCGGCCGGGGGCACCCCGGTTTTCGCCATCAAGGGCCAGACCCTGTCCGAACACTGGGATTACCTTGACCGTTCCTTCCTGTTCCCCGAGGACGAAAACGGCGTCGGCGCGAACATGATCCTTGATGATGGCGGCGATGCCACGCTCTATGTCCTCTTGGGCGCGCGGATGGAGGCGGGTGAGGATGTGCTGGCCGTGCCGCAATCCGAGGAAGAAGAGGTCATCAAGGCGCAGATCCAGAAGCGCATGAAGCAAAGCCCCGGCTGGTTCGCCAAGACCCGCGCGGCCATCAAGGGCGTCTCGGAAGAAACCACCACGGGTGTCCACCGCCTGTATGATCTGCACAAGAAGGGTCAGCTGCCCTTCCCCGCGATCAATGTGAACGACTCCGTCACCAAGTCGAAATTCGACAACAAATACGGCTGCAAGGAAAGCCTTGTGGATGGCATCCGCCGCGCGACCGATACGATGATGGCGGGCAAGGTTGCCGTGGTCTGCGGCTATGGCGATGTCGGCAAGGGTTCGGCCGCGTCGCTGCAGGGTGCGGGCGCGCGTGTCAAGGTCACGGAAGTGGACCCGATCTGCGCGCTGCAGGCCGCGATGGACGGGTTTGAGGTCGTGCTGCTGGAGGATGTCATCGGCAGCGCCGATATCTTCATCACCACCACCGGCAACAAGGACGTGATCCGCATCGAGCATATGCGCGAGATGAAGGACATGGCCATCGTCGGCAATATCGGCCATTTCGACAATGAAATTCAGGTCGCCGCCCTGAAGAACCACAAGTGGACCAACATCAAGGAACAGGTGGACATGATCGAGATGCCCTCGGGCAACCGCATCATCCTGCTGTCCGAAGGGCGCCTGCTGAACCTCGGCAATGCCACCGGCCATCCGTCTTTCGTGATGTCGGCCAGCTTCACCAATCAGGTGCTGGCGCAGATCGAGCTTTGGACCAAGGGCGAGGATTACGCACCCGGCGTCTATATCCTGCCAAAGGCGCTGGATGAAAAGGTCGCACGCCTGCATCTGAAACGGATCGGTGTGAAACTGACCGAACTGCGCCGCGAACAGGCCGACTATATCGGCGTGAGCGTGGAAGGACCGTTCAAACCCGAGCATTACCGCTACTGACCTGCGAACTTTCGACAGAAAGGCCCGGTGCGGATGCGCCGGGCCTTTTCTTTTACACGGCTCCGTATATCCTTGGCCTTGTATTTGGTAAAACGTCCGGAAACGGCGACAGGGTGGTGAGGATTATGGACCAAAGTAAGCGTGATGTCGTTCGGGGCCGGTTGCTGGCGCGGCTGCCCAAAAATGCGAAAGTTGCCGAGATCGGCGTCTGGGAAGGGGGCTTCAGCCGCCGCATCCTTGAAATCTGCGAACCGACCGAACTGCACCTGATCGACCCGTGGCAGTATCAGCCGGAATTCGGCAATACCGGTTTTGGCCGCAAGAAGAACGAGCATCTGATGGAAGTGAAGTATCAGGATGTCGTCGCAGCCTTCAAGGACGACCCGCGCGTGAAAATCCACCGGGCAACCTCTGAGGCTGCATTGTCAGCCCTGCCCGACGCCTCGCTGGACTGGGTCTATATCGACGGCAACCACAATGAACCCTTCATCGGCAACGATCTGGCGCTTTGCCTGCAAAAGGTGAAGGCCGATGGCATCATCACAGGCGACGATTTCAACTGGCAGGCCGAAGCCTCCGGTGCGCCGGTCAAGCGCGCGGTAGAGGCGCTGATCGCCGAGCTTGGCGGTCAGGCAAAACTCACGCTGATGGCCAACCAGTATATTATCGAGTTTAACCGGCCGGTGTCGGCAGCCAAGGGCAAGAAGGTGAAAACCACCTGAGAATTCCCTTTATCGGTCTGCATTTTTGCGCCTAGACTGTCGGTGCACCGCTCCTTACGGGCGGAAACACGCATTTTGAAGCATTGGAACAACAAGGAGCATTTGCTGATGAGCAAAAGAGACGAACTGATCGCGAAATATGCTGCGGATCTGCGCAACAAATGCGGCATGGAGCCGGATATGGCGCTGCTGACCAAGGTGACCATCGGCTGCGGGCCGGCGATCTACAATGCCGACAGCGAAACGGTGGCCGCATCGGACATGTCCGAGCTTGAAACGGTCAAGAAGAACTTCCTGATGAAAAAGCTGGGCCTTGCCGATGGTCCCGCGCTGATGGAAGCCATCGACGCCGTCGTCAACACCTATGGCAAATCGGAACGCAACAAGTATCGCGCGGTCGTCTACTACATGCTGACCAAGCATTTCGGCAAGGAATCCGTCTACGCCTGACGGGTCGTAAACCGAACGACGCTGACCCATCCGACGCCCGTCCCGTATCCGGGTCGGGCGTCTTTTTATCGTGTATATCAATACATTAATTCAATTTCGCCGTGTTTCGTCTTTGTGTGGAAGACGCCGATCAGCTATGCGTGAAAGCGCAGGGCAGGATGTCCGGGACCTTTCAGGAATCGCGTGTGGTGCAAAGGGAGCACGCGGGGTGGATGGGGGGTCCTGCTGGGGTGCGGGGTCCCCCATTTTGATGCTGGCAAGGCGCGGCAGACCGTAAGTCGCAACGCCGAAATTCCGAAAGCAACCTTTTTGCAGCCGGTTTTCTAACCATGCTTACCCTTGCGGCGTTCCTCCTCCACCACGCGGCCCATCCCACACAACTGGAAATCGCCTCAATCCGGCATCCGCGATTGACGCCCGGAGGGGGCTGTGGAACACAAGGGGCAACCGCAGCCCCTTTTCGCGCCCCGGCTCCGGTCCCGGCGCAATCCGCACATGATGACACGCAGTTACGCCATCGGCGATATCCATGGGCAGTTGCCTGCCCTGCAAGAGGCCCATCGCCTGATCCTTCAGGATCGCGACCGCACCGGCGACGGTGACGCCCCGGTGATCCATCTGGGCGATCTGGTTGATCGGGGCCCCGATGTGCGCGGCGTGATCGACACGCTGATGGAGGGCATGGCGGGCCGTGAACCCTGGCTTGCGATCAAGGGCAATCATGACCGCATGTTCGGCCTGTTCCTTGACGATCCGCTGGCGGTGGATCCCGGGCTGCAATCCGCGCTCAGCTATCTCAACCCCCGGATCGGCGGGCAGGCGACGCTGGCTTCGTATGGCGTGCCCAATGCGCAGGACCGCCCCATCGCCAAGGTGCATGATGAGGCGCTGGTCCGCGTGCCGCAGGCGCATCTGGATTTTCTGGCCGCGCTGCCGCTTTATCACCACCGGGGGGACTGCCTGTTCGTGCATGCGGGTCTGCGCCCGGATGTGGCCCTGCCCGACCAGACCGAGGATGATCTGCTGTGGATCCGCGAACCGTTCCTGTCGGACCGGCGCGACCACGGCGCGCTGGTCGTCCATGGCCATACCGCGCTTGCAGCCGCAGTGCATTACGGCAATCGCGTCAATCTTGACAGCGGCGCGGGCTATGGCAATCCGCTGACCGTGGTGGTGATCGAGGGCCGGCAGGTCTGGCAGCTTGGGCCAAAGGGGCGGATCCCACTTCCCGTCACGCCCGGGGCTGATAACCGCTGATCCGCGCTGCGATCCGGTCCCGCGCCGGTTTTCCCGCAAAACTCCGCCGTCCTTGTCCCGCTGCGGGCTTCCCCTGTGCCGTCCCGATTGGTATACCAAGCCGAAATCGGTTCAGGAGGACTTGACGATGACGTTCAAACCCCATGGCAAACATCTGATCGCGGGCGAATGGGTCGGGGGCGGCGCGACCTTCCGGTCCGAGCCCGCAACCGGCGACGCCCATGAATTTTCGGTCGGCACGGTCGATCTGGTGAACCGCGCCTGTGAGGCGGCGGAAGATGCGTTCTGGTCTTACGGCTATTCCAGCCGCGAAGACCGCGCGAAATTCCTTGAAACCATCGCGGATGAGATCGAGGCCCGCGCTGAGGCCATCACCGAGGTCGGTTCGGCCGAATCCGGCCTGCCCACCGCGCGCCTGCAGGGGGAACGCGGTCGCACGACGGGGCAGCTGCGCCTGTTCGCCTCGCATATCCGCGCGGGGGATTATCTGGACCGCCGTCATGACAAGGCGCTGCCCGACCGTCAGCCCCTGCCGCGCCCCGAAATCCGCATGATCCAGCGGCCCATCGGCCCGGTTGCGGTGTTCGGCGCCTCGAACTTCCCGCTGGCGTTTTCGACTGCCGGGGGCGACACCGCCTCGGCGCTGGCCGCCGGTTGCCCGGTTGTGGTGAAGGGCCATTCCGCCCATCCCGGCACCGCCGAGATCGTGGCCGAGGCGATCCATGCCGCGATTGCCGCCTGCGGTCTGCATCCAGGCGTGTTCAGCCTTATTCAGGGCGGGCGGCGCGATGTCGGCACGGCACTGGTGCAGCACCCGCTGATCAAGGCGGTCGGGTTCACCGGATCACTGGGCGGTGGTCGTGCGCTGTTCGATCTGTGCGCCCAACGGCCCGAGCCTATCCCCTTCTTCGGCGAGCTGGGTTCGGTCAACCCGAATTTCCTGCTGCCGCAGGCGCTGGCCAATCGCGGTGAGGCGATTGCCAATGGCTGGGCCGGGTCGCTGACCATGGGCGCAGGGCAGTTCTGCACCAACCCCGGCATCATGGTTCTGCCCGACGGTCCCGAGGCCGATGCCTTTGTCGCGACCACCAAGGCCGCGCTGGAAAAGATCGCACCGCAGACCATGCTGACCGACGGCATCGCCAAGGCTTACCGCGACGGGCAATCGCGCTTTCAGGGGCGCAATGCAGTGGCGCCGGTTCTGGAAACCGAGAGCCCGGGCCGCACGGCCAATCCCAACCTGTATGAAACCACGGCCAGCGCCTATCTGCAGGACCACGCTTTGGGTGAAGAGGTCTTCGGACCGCTGGGCCTTGTCGTGCGCGTCTCGGATCCGGCGGAAATGGTGTCGCTGGCCAAGGGTTTTGAAGGTCAGCTGACCGCAACCCTGCATATGGACGATGGCGATGCCGACCTGGCCCGCAGCCTGCTGCCGGTGCTGGAGCGCAAGGCGGGCCGGGTTCTCGCCAACGGTTTTTCTACCGGGGTCGAAGTGTCCGAGGCGATGGTGCATGGCGGGCCCTATCCGGCCTCAACCAATTTCGGCGCAACCTCGGTCGGCACAATGGCGATCCGGCGCTTCCTGCGCCCGGTTGCCTATCAGAACTTGCCAGATGCGATCCTGCCTGCCGATCTGGCCTGATACCCTTTGGTCCGGGCGGATAATCTGCCCGGACCCTTCCCCGCCGAAAGGAATATCCATGCTGGCCGTGACCGTCCGTTTCCGTATCAAGCCGGGCAAGATGTCCGAATTCCTGACCCATATGCGCAAGAATGCCGAAGGCGCGCGGCGCGATGAACCCGGCTGCCGCCGGTTCGACATCTGCACCGATCCCGACCGCCCGGATGAGGCATTCCTGTATGAGCTTTACGACGATGCCGCCGCCTTTGCCGCGCATCAGCAGATGCCGCATTTTCTGGCCATGCGCGCCGTGGCACCTGAATATGTCGAAAGCCGCGACCTGACCACCTGGTCGGTCGTCGAAACCGAAAGCTGAAAACAGCCCCGGCTTTTCAGCCGCGTTCGGAAAACAGTCTCTGGGCAATGTATTTGCCCAGAATGACCGTCACGACAATCGCGATCAGCAGCACCGACACGGCAGCGATTGCCGGGTCGATATTGTCGCGCAGGCCCATCCACATCAGGCGCGGCAACGTCACCGCATTGACCGAGGTGATGAACAGCGTCACGCCGATCTCTTCCCAGCTTAGGACGAAAGTCAGGAACAGTGCGGTCAGCACGCCAAAGCGGATATTGGGCAGGATCACCCGCAGGATGCGCGTGGGCAGGCTGGCGCCCATGCTGCGCGCGGCAAGGTCGATGCGCCGGTCCAGTTGCGACAGCGACACGGTAATCAGCACCACCGCGAACGGCGCGATCATCACCGCATGGGCCAGCGCCACACCAATCCATGTGTCATAGGCCACGACCGAATTGAACTGGCTGAGCGTGATGAGAAAGAAATACAGCGTCAGTGCCGAAACCACCGGCGGCGCCACCATCGGCAACAGCGCCAGCCCCATGTAAAGCGCGGCAAAACGCGGCTGGATCATCCAGATCCCAAGACTGAACAGCAGCGCAAGGCCCGTCGCGATCAGCGAACTCAAGAGCCCGATGCGGACCGACAGCCATGCGCCCTCTGCCCATGCCGGATTGGTCATCAGCGTCTGGTAATGGCGCAGCGACCATTCCCCGTCAGGCAGCGAAAGATAGCGGTTCGGCGTGAAGGAAACCGGGATGACCGCGACCAGCGGCATCAGCAGAAAGACCGCAACCAGCGCGGCCAGAACCGTCGCCAGCATTCCGGGGCGCAGCAATGTCATGACCCGCCCCCCGGTCTGGCCTGCCGCAGCAAGGCGGCCAGCATCGCCCCGACCGCCAGCATCAGCAGCACCGAAATCGCGGCGCCCAGCCCCCAGTTCGGGCTTTGGAAGATGCGCAGATAGATCAGTTCGGCCACCATCACGCTGCGCCCGCCGCCCAGAATGGCCGGCGTCACGAAAAACCCAAGCGCAAAGACGAAGACGACCAGCGCCGCACCGATCACCCCGGCCCGCGTCATCGGCAGGAACACCTGCCAGAACACCCGCGCCCGGCTGGCCCCCATGCCGCGCGCCGCCATCAGGACACGCTCATCCACCGACCGCATGGCCGAGGCCAGCGGAAAGACCGCGAAGGGGATCAGGAAATGCACCATGCCGACAACCACGCCAAACTCGTTGCGCACCATGGTCAGCGGATCGCTTGTCAGCCCCGTCGCCTGCAGCCAGCCATTGACGATGCCGCGATTGGACAGCAGCGCCAGCCAGCCAAAGGCGCGGGTCAGCACCGAAATCCAGAACGGGATCAGGATGCACAGTTCCACCACCAGCCGCTGCACCGGACTGCCCCGCACCCAGATCAGGGCGACGATATAGGCCAGCACCACCGACAGGACCGTGACAATCGCGCAGATCCGCAAGGTGCGCCACAACACAGAACGCACCAAGGGATCGGTCAGCGCGGCACGATATTGCTCCAGCCCCGGTTCGGGCAGGGTCACGCTCCAGCGCAGGATGCCCAGAAAGGGCAGCACATAGACCAGCGCCAGAAACAGAAGCAGCGGGCCGATCAGCAAAAGGGCGCGGGTGGGGGCGGGCATCTTGGCCTTTCAGGACAAGGATGGATCTTTCAGGGCAAGCACCGGCCCCGGCGGCGTATGCCGGGGCCGGTGACCGGATCAGGAGGAAATGATGGCCAGGAATTCATCCAGCACGGGGCCGTAATTTTCCTCATACCATGGCATGTCCAGCGGGATCTGCACCGCGAAATTCGCCGGATCCACCGGGTTGAACCGCGCCTCATCGGGTGGCAGCAGCGCATCGGCGGCGGGATTGGCGGGGCCCTGCGCCAGCATGCGGAACATGACCAGCTGCTTTTCGGGATCCTGCGCCGACGCGATGAAATTCATCGCGGCCTCGGTGCCGCCGGGATTGCCCTTGATGACCGCCATCGACCCCGGCGCGATCAGCCCCTGATCCCAGATGAAGCCGATATCGCCGCCCGAATCCTCTTCGATCAGCTTGGCGCGGGTCGACCAGATCAGCGCCATCGACGCCTCACCGTTCAGAAGGATCGACTGGCTTTCCGATCCGCCGCCCCAATAGGCCACGACATGTTCCTTGAACGCCTCAAGCTTGGCATGGGCGCGGGGGATATCCAGCGGATAGAGGTCCTCGGGCGCCACGCCATCGGCCAGCAGCGCCGCCTCCCACATGCCGACGCCCCATTTGTAAAGCGACCGTTTGCCGGGGAATTTCTCGGTATCGAAGAAATCGGCCATGCCGGTGGGCGGGTTGTCGCCAAAGCGGGTTTTGTCATAGGCGATGATATAGCTGTAGAAATAGCTCGATGCCGCATGATCCCAGCCAAAGCCCTCACGCATCTTGCCCCGGTCCACGATCGCATAGTCGATGGGCTCGATCATGCCCTTCTTGCCCAAGGCCTCGGCCGAAAACGGGTCGGCATCGACGATATCCCAGCTTGGATTGCCGCTTTCGAACTGTGCTGCAATCGCACCTTCGGTCGGGCCTGACCCGTCCTGCCGGACAGTGATGCCCGCATCGGCCAGAAAGGCCTGGCCATAGGCCGCGTCATAGGCGGGCCCGGCATCGCCGCCCCAGTTGACGAAAACCAGTTGCCCCGATTGCGCCCGCGCCGCATCGGGCCGCAGGCCGAGTGCGGTGCCGCCCAGCAGCGCCGCCATCCCCATGGCAAAATCGCGGCGGCTGATCCGGCCCTTGGCAAGCCGGGTCTGAAGGATCTCGATACAGTCTTTCTGGAATGGTCCGTTCATTGTCGGTCTCCCTGTTATGTCGATATTTGGATCCCGGACCGGCAGCGCCGGAGGGATCAGAGCAGAAAGCCGCGCGACGGGGCCCATGTGGCCCAGACGGCAGCGCCGGGGGTCAGACCCTCGGGCAGATCGGCGGTCGGCCGGTGCAGGACCAGCGCGCTGCCCGATGCGGTTTCCAGCAGGATCCGCGTCTCGGCCCCCAGATAGGTCAGGTCGGTCAGCCGTGCCGCCACCGCATTGCCGTCGGCAGGATCGGTCAGCGAGAGGCCCATATATTCCGGCCGGATGGCAAGGTCGCCCGCAGGCCCCGGCGTCTGGACGGCGCGGCCTTCCACCGTACCGTCCACAACGGGCAGAATGTTGATATCGCCCAGAAATTCGGCCACAAAACGATTGGCGGGGCGTTCATAAACCTCCCGCGGGGGGGCGAGTTGCTGCAAGCGGCCCTTTTCAAAGATCGCGACGCGCGACGACAGGGCCAGCGCCTCGGACTGGTCATGCGTGACGAAAACAAAGGTCGTGCCGGTATCGCGATGGATGCGGCGCATTTCATCCTGCATCTGGCCGCGCAGGTTCTTGTCCAGCGCCGAAAAGGGTTCATCCAGCAACAGAACTGGCGGTTCGCAGGCCAGCGCCCGGGCCAGCGCCACGCGCTGTTGCTGCCCGCCCGACAGGCCCGTGGGGCGTTTATGCGCATGGCCCGAAAGCCCTGTCATTTCAACCATCGCATCGACGCGGGCCTTGACCTGTGCCGCCGATTTCCGCTGCACTTTAAGCGGAAAGGCGATGTTTTCCGCCACGGTCATATGCGGAAACAGCGCATAGCCCTGAAACACCATGCCAAAGCCGCGCTTTTCCGCGGGAATCGTCGTCATCTCCTGCCCGTCCAGCGTCAGGTGGCCCGATGTCGGGGCCTCAAACCCCGACAAGACCATCAAAAAGGTCGTCTTGCCTGATCCCGAAGGCCCCAGCAGGGTCAGAAACTCACCACGACCGATCACCATGGATATATCGGCCAGCGCGGTGAAGCTGCCGAAAGTCTTGCCGATCTGATGCGCGCCGATTTCCGCTGCTCTGGTCACATGGGGGCCCTGAACTGAATGTGGGATTGACCCAAGCCTAGGGACCGGAGCGGGGCACAGGCAACCGAAAGTTTTTCGCGCGGTTGTGAAACAGGATTTGCCGATACAGGCTGCGCTTAACCTTCGGGCATTTCACCGCGCAACCAGCCGCGAAAGGCGGCACTGGCGGGATTGCCGGATTTTTCCGGGGGTAGGACCATGAAATAGGATCGCGGCGACAGAATCGACAGATCGAAGGGCCGCACCAGTTGACCCGAGGCCATGGCCTGCTGGCATATGAACTCATCCCCCATTGCGACCCCTTGCGAGGCCAGCGCCGCCGAATAGACCAGATTCATGTCGGAAAACCGGATACCGCCCTGCGCCACCTCCTCGGGCAGGCCGGCAAGGCGGAACCAGCTTTCCCAATCCTCGGTCGTGCCCAGATGCAGAAGCGGGGCATCAGGCAGGTTTTCCGGAACATCGAGATCCAGCCGGTTCAGCAGCGCGGGGCTGCAAAGCGGGGTGAATTCCACCTCTTTCAGCAGTTCCACCTCCATTCCCGGCGCATTGCCGTAACCGAAGGTGATGAACAGATCCACATCAGGATTGCTGGTATCATCCAGCCTGCGGGGGGTCACCAGCGACAACAGCACATCGGGAAAGGCGCCGCAAAACCCCGCGATCCGGGGGCAAAGCCAGCTTGACGCGAAACCGGCCGGGCAGGACACGGTCAGCGCCCCCGAAATCCCCCGCGCGGCATTGCGTGTGGCGGATCCCGAGATCAGCGCCAGCGCCGACCGGATATCCTGCGCATAGGCCATGCCCTGCGGTGTCAGTTCGACCCGCGTGCCAACCCGGTTCATCAGGCGGAAGCCCAGATCGCGTTCCAGAAGCCGCAACTGATGGCTGACCGCACTGCGCGTCAGGCACAGCTCATCCGCCGCCTGCCAGACCGTGCCGTGGCGGGCAAAGCTTTCCAGCGCGCGCAGCGCCTGCGTGGAAGGGACGCGGGACATGGGCTGAGTCGGGCCTTTCGCGGTGTACCTAGGCAAGGCTAGCCTGACACGGGCCTTAGGTGAATATGGTTTGTCATTCGGGCAAGAAGGTTTCACTGGTCGCAAATACCGTCGCGCGTGTAGCGATAGAAAGGGGCCGGCTTGTCATTCCGCTACCGGCCCTTGTCCCTCCGATGGAGCGCGCCTTGACCCGCCCGACCGCCGCCCAATCCACCGCCCTTGCCGCCATTGCCGCGCGGCGGGCCGAGCTTTCGGACTGGTGCGCCACGATCTTCGATTTCGGCGAAACGGCATGGCGGGAATACCGGTCGGCGGAATGGTATGTCGAACGACTGCGAGCCGAGGGATTCACGGTCGAGGAAGGATCGGCCGGCATGCCTACGGCCTTCTGCGCCGAATGGCATAACGGATCGGGGCCGGTCATCGGCATGTATGCCGAATATGACGGCATTCCCGGCAATTGTCAGGCGGCCTCAACCCGCCGCGAACCGCGCGCCGGTCTTGGATTTCAGGCAGGCGGGCATACCGACCCCCATTCCGGCCTTGGCGTCGCAGGCTTGGGCGGCGCATTGGCGCTGAAGGCCGCGATGCAGGCGCATGACATCAAGGGCGGCATCCGTTTCACCGGCGAACCCGCCGAAAAGCTGCGCGGGTCCAAACCGATCCATGCCGCCAGGGGCTATTATGACGGGCTGGCCGCGATGCTGTCCTTCCATCCCTTCTACATGCTGCCGATGTGCAACACGGTGCGCTGGGAAACCCATTGCGGGGCGGGATGGTCGATGGTCTATCGCTTTCTCTGCGATGCGCCCGAGGGGTGGGGCACGGGTGACGGCGCGCCGATCCCGCAGGCGCATAGTGCCGTGCGCGCGCCCGGCGCCAATGATGCGCTGCATCTGATGTATACCGCCAGCAAGACGCTGCGCGAATCCATGCTGCCGCATCAGGGCGGCTGGTCCCTGTCCGAGGCGATCCTGACCGCCGGGCAGGCGACGGCGGACAATCAGCCGGCAGGACTGGCCGAGATCCAGTTCATGCTGCGCGTGCCAACGATTGCCATGGCCGAGGCGGTGACGGCGGCGCTGGACCGCAATGCCGCGGCGGCGGCGGCGATGACGGGCTGCCGCTGGGAACGCCATTGGGTCACGAAATCGCGCCCGGGTCTGGCCAATCACAGCATGGCCCGCGCGGTCTGGGACGTGCTGTCATCGCGCGGTGCGCCGGTCTGGGATGACGCGGCCAAGGACGTGGCACGGCAGATGCAGGCGGGGCTGGGCCTTGATCCGATGGACGATCCCTTCATCCCCGAAATGTCACGGCTGATCGCCCCCGAGGCCGCCGAGGCGATCCTGCGGCGCGACCTGCCGCCCAGCCAGACCCATTCCACCAGCGACGATTACACCGACATGTGCTGGCATGCGCCCACCGCACGCTTCTACATCGCGCGGCCTGCCCTGCGCGCGCCCGGCGGCTTTGCCTATCCGCCCTGGGTGATGAATGCGCTTGGCGGCATTCCCGCGACCATCGACCCGATGGTGACCCGCGCCGCCGAGGTGCTGGCGCTGTCGGCGCTGCGCGTGCTGGAAGATGCCCGCCTGCGGGAAGCCGCCTGGACCGAATTCCGCGACCGTACCGGCGGCGGTGTCGGCGGCGACCGCTGGCTGCCCCCGCAATGCGATTACGACCCGCCCATCCATTTCCGCTGGCCCGAATATGTAACCACCCCGCGCGGGCGGGACTGGTGGATCCCCTCCACGATGCCCGGCGCCTGACCCATGGGAGACCTGCCATGAATATCCAGACCAAGCATGATGCCTTCAGCCTGCAACGCCGCAAGCGCGGCGGCGGCACCGCGCCCCTTTCCGGCTGGGGTTTCGCCAATGAAACCGACCGCCTGACCGATGTGCTGCTGGGGTCCCCCGCGCATCTGCGGCACCTCTCGACCTCCAGCCTGTCGCGCAAACATCTGCGCGAGGCGCCATGCACTGTGCAGGTGGCGCAGGCCCAGCATGCCGAAATGGTTGCGGCCTATGAACATTTCGGTGTGAAGGTTCACATGCACACGCCCGAGCCGGAACTGCCCATGCAGGTCTATGCCCGCGATTCCAGTGTCATGACCCCTTACGGCGCGGTCATCACTGCCATGGCGCAATGGTGGCGGCGGGGTGAGAATTATGCCGCAATCCGGACCTATGAAAAACTTGGCATCCCGATCTATGACATGGTGACGGCAGGCACGTTCGAAGGCGGCGATTTCAACGTCATTGAAGAGGGCTGCGTGCTGATCGGCTGCGGTGGTGCCCGCACGCAGGAGGAGGGTGCGCGGCAGGTGGCAAGCTGGTTCGAGGCCGAAGGCTGGGAGGTGCGGCTGGCCTTCATCGACGAATATTACGTCCATATCGACCTGATGGTGGTGCCGATCGCGCCGAAACTGACCGCCGTCTGCCTTGCCTGCACCGAACCCGGCATCGTCGACTGGTTGCGCGCCAAGGGCCATGAGATCATCGACGTGCCGTTTCAGGACACGATGGCGCTTGGCTGCAACTTCATGTCGCTGGGCGGGGATCGCGTCATCGCGCCGACCTCATCCCAATCGCTGATCGGGCAGTTGCGCGCCCGGGGTTTTGAGGTCGCTGCGGTGGAAATGTCCGAAATTTCCAAGACCGGCGGCGGCATCCATTGCATGGCTCAGGCGCTGCGCCGCGCGGCATGACGCTGCTGCGGGATCTGGCAGCGGCGCTTGGCGCCGCAGGCTGCCTGACCGGGGCCGATATCGGGGCGGGCGCTGTCAGTGATGCCAGCGGAACGGGGCGCATCCCGCCGCTGGCGCTGCTGCGCCCTGCCTCGGTCAACGAGGTATCGGCGGCGCTGGAAATCTGTCACCGGCACGGGGTTGGCGTGGTGCCGCAGGGCGGCATGACCGGCCTTGCGGGCGGTGCCAATCCGCAGGGCGGCGATGTGGCCCTGTCCCTGACGCGTTTCGCCGGGGTCGAGGAGATCGACCCCGATTGCCAGACGATCACCCTGCGCGCCGGAACCACGCTGCAGGCCGCGCAAGAGGCGGCGGCGGCAGCAGGCTTTCTGCTGCCGGTCGATCTGGGGTCGCGCGGGTCCTGCCAGATCGGCGGGATCGTGGCGACCAATGCGGGTGGCGTGCGGGTGATCCGCCACGGCATGACGCGCGACAATCTGGCGGGGGTTGAGGCGGTTCTGGCCGATGGCACTGTGCTGTCCTCGCTGACCAAGGTGGTGAAGAACAATACCGGCTATGACCTGCGGCACCTGATCTGCGGGTCCGAGGGCACGCTGGCGGTCATCACCCGCGCTGTGCTGCGGCTGCGCCCCCTGCCCGGGGCGCGGGCAACCGCCCTGTGCGCCCTGCCGGATTTCGCTGCCGTGCTGGCGCTGCTGAAACAGGCGCGCACCCACCTGCCCGGGCTTTCGGCGTTCGAGGCGATGTGGCGCGACTATGTTCTGGCCAGTTCCGCCGCAGCCGGGCTGCAGCTTTTCCCCGATCCGCCGCCTTTCACCGTGCTGATCGAGGCGGAAGGCAGCGCCGGGGGGCTGGATGCGGAATTCGAGGCGATGCTGGCAGGGGCGTTTGAGGCAGGCATCCTCAGCGATGCGCTGATCGCCCAGTCACAGGCCGAGGCCGCGCGGTTCTGGACCCTGCGTGAAGGCCATGCGCTGGACCGGATGTTTCCGGGTCTGATCAATCTGGACATCGCCCTGCCGGTCGCCCTGCTGGACGACTACGCCACCGCCTGCGGCAGCGCGATCCGTGCCCGGTTTCCCGATGCGCATGTGTCGTTTTACGGCCATGTCGGGGATATGAACCTGCATGTCGCGGTGGGTCTGACGGAACCATCCGAGGCCGCCGCACATGAGGTCGACCGCATCGCCTATGATCTGGTCCGCGAACGAGGCGGATCGGTTTCCGCCGAACACGGGATCGGCGTTCTGAAGCGCGACTGGCTGGGACATTCGCGGAGTGCGGCGGAAATTGCGCAGATGCGCGCGGTGAAGGCGGCGTTTGACCCGAAGGGGGTGATGAACCCGGGGAAGGTGGTTTGAGGGGGGGGCGTTGCGGCTGTTTGCCAATTGAAACCCACACAGTTGCTCTGAGACGTACAGGTGTGGAGAGTAAGGAATGGCGAAGTTGACAGACCATGATGCGTATATTGCTGCGGCCCCTGAGCAATTCCGGCCACTCTTGACCCAATTGCGCGCACAACTCGCCCAAGCGCTTCCTGATGCAGAAGAACTGATCATGTACGATATTCCGGGGTTTGGCTTCGGAAAGTCGGTCATTGCGGGCTATGCGGCCTTTAGCAAGCAATGTGGCCTCTATGTTGGCAAGGATGCCATTGCCCTGTTCACTGACGAAATCGCCGCCGCCGGCCTCAAGGCCACCAAAACTGGCGTCACGTTCTCGCCGCGCAAACCTATCTCCGCAGAACTGGTTACAAAGCTCGCTTTGGCTTCGCGGAAGGAACTCGGGGTATGACGTTTTGGCAATACCTGCATATCTGCAAGATGGTAGGATAGGCCCTGAACTGTCCCCCACCCCCTCATTGCACCCCCCCGCCCGCATCCCCTACACTACCCCCTGAACACACCTTCCGGGGGCGGCGGTCTTGCGTATCTTTTCTGTCACCTCGATGAAGGATGAAGGGCCGTTCCTTCTGGAATGGATCGCCTATCACCGGCTGATCGGCGTGACCGATTTCCTGATCTTCTCGAATGACTGTTCCGACGGCACCGATACGCTGCTGGATGCGCTCGCCTCGGCCGGGGTGGTGGAACACCGGCGCCAGACGGTTGACCCCGCGAAAGGCGCGCAATGGCAGGCGCTGGCCGCAGCCTGGAAACATCCGGCGCGCAAGGCCGCGGACTGGATGCTGTTCAGCGATGTCGACGAATTTCCGCTGGTCAAAACGGGCGCGCGCCGCCTGCCCGACCTGATTGCGGCCCTGCCCGAGGGTGCGGATGCGGTCACCCTGCCCTGGCGGCTGTTCGGGGCTGCGGCCGTGGCGGGTTTTGCCGACCGTCCGGTCACAGCGCAGTTCACCCGCTGCGCGCCGGTGCCGCTGCTGCATCCCGTCGCGGCCACGTTCTACAAGACGCTGTTTCGTCCGCAATCCTTCCGCGCGGCAGGCATCCACCGGCCCAAGCGCCGCAAGAACGCGCCGCTGCCCTGCTGGGTGAACGGCGCGGGGGGGCCGATGCCCGACTGGTTTGCCGAACGGGACGGGCGGCTGTCGCTGCTGGGCATGCCCGAGGCGCGGTCACTGGCGGAACTGCATCATTACTCCCTGCGATCAGCCGAAAGTTTCATCGTGAAATCGCTGCGCGGTCTGGCGAACCGCAAGGATAAAGCGGTCGATCTGTCCTATTGGGTGGAACGCAATTTCAACAGCGAACAGAATGACGCGATGGCGGTCTGGGCAGGCCCGCTTGCGGCAGAGATTGCCGAACTCAAGGCCCTGCCCGGCATGGGCGCACTGCATGACGCCGCCTGCGACTGGCATCGCATGGCCTTTGCGCAGGCCATGCGCGGGGGTGAGGCTTACCGGCTTTACTGTCACTGCCTTCATGCTGCCGGATCCGCGCCGCTGCCCGGTCCGCTGGCAATGCGGCTGTTTCGGATGTTCGGCGCGCTGGAATGACGTATAGGCTTCGACAGGGGCTGCGGCGGGGGCTTCGGCGCGCGATGGACCGCTCACTCTGACGTGTGGTCCTGTTTCAGGGGGGTGCGCAGGCCGGAATCCGCGCCTATATGAACCTAAACAGTAAGATGAACGGACCGAGCATGAACCGCAGATCCTTCTTCCGCACTGCCCTTGCACCTTTCGGCGCGATGGCCCTTATGACCGCGCTGGCCATTCCCGCCCATGCGCGCATCCCGCTGGCGGAACTGTCACGCTATCTGAACGCGCTGACCACCGCCCAGGCCGAGTTTACCCAGATCAATGCCGATGGCACGATTTCGACCGGCAAGATCTATATCCAGCGCCCCGGACGGGTGAGGTTCGAATATGCACCGCCCGACCGCAATCTGGTGATCGCCGGTTCGGGCACGGTCGCCATTTTCGACGCGAAATCCAACCAGGCGGCAGAACAGTATCCGCTGTCGCGCACGCCGCTCAGCATCATTCTGGCGCAGAATGTCGATCTGGGCCGGGCGCGGATGGTGACCGATCACCGTGAGGACGGCAACACGACCCGCGTGCGGGCGCAGGACCCTGACAACCCGAATTACGGCTCGATCGATCTGATCTTCACCGCCGATCCGACCGAGTTGCGGCAATGGGTGATCCGCGATGACAGCGGGCAGGAAACCACCGTCATTCTGGGTGAGATGACCAAGGGCGCGCGGCTGGAAAACGCGCTGTTCAACATCAATTTCGAACTTGAGCGGCGTTCCAACCGCTGATGCGTGGCGCCGCGCGGCCCGGCTGCAGGAAATGAAAAGGGGCGGCCCGCAACGGCCGCCCCTTTTTTCCGTTTTGTCTGCCGCCCGGATCCTTAGCGGCAGGAGGCCAGTTGCGCGCGATAGCGCTGCGCGCGCGTCTCGACCCGGCCCGCAACGGCCAGCAGCCAGGGCTTGGAATTATACGTCCCCCGCGCATAGCCCGAGCGCCCGTCATGATAGGCAAGATACTGGTTGCGGGCGTCATGTTTCGAGATGCCCAGCGACTGTTCCGACTTGTGCATGTACCAGCCCATGAAATCGGTCGCGTCCTTGATCCGGTCGCGGCGGGCACGGCGCTGACGCTCTTCCTCCTGATACTCTTCCCATGTGCCGTCCAGCGCCTGACTGTAGCCGAAGGCAGAGCTTTGACGGCCCAGCGGGATCACCCCCAGCGCATAGCGATGCGGGGTGCGGGCATTGCCGATGAATTTCGATTCCTGATGGATCACCGCCATCTGCACATGCATCGGAACACCCCATTTGCGTTCCGTCGCCAGCATGGCACGGCGGTACTGCGGACGTTCTGCGATGATCGCGCAGGCGTTCTCCAGATCGCGGGGCGCCGAAAAGTTGCCGCCGCCGCCACAGGCCGCCAGCAGAAGCAACAGAACCGACGCGCGTAGAAAGCTGCTCATAATGCCCCTCGCACGGTTATTTTTTTAATGACAATAGGGCAAATCACGGGTCAAGGAAATGGCGCGCGCCCGAAAAATCAGATCAGGAACGCAAGTGTGAGCGGAATACCGACGACCGAGAGCAGGGTCGAGACGATGACCAGCCCCGCCACCGCATCGGCATCGGCCCCGTGGCGCGCCGCCAGCAGATAGACCGTCACCGCGACGGGGGTCGAGATCTGCAGGATCAGCACCGCAAGGGCCACCGGCTCCAGCTGCAGCGCCAGCCCGACCCCCAGCGCCA
The DNA here is from genome assembly GCF_016765775.1 of Szabonella alba. Taxonomy (GTDB): domain Bacteria; phylum Pseudomonadota; class Alphaproteobacteria; order Rhodobacterales; family Rhodobacteraceae; genus Szabonella; species Szabonella alba. Next base: position 185,191 of record NZ_JAESVN010000002.1, read on the forward strand.
CAGCGATCGAAACCGCCATGCGCAGCAGCGACAGCCAGAAGGACTGCCCCAGACGCCCCGGGCTGAGCCGCGCAACCGAGACGCCCAGCGTGATCAGCATCATCGGAATCGCCATCTGTCCGATCAGATCCAGCGAATTCGTCATCCAGTCCGGCGTCTGCCAGCCCTGCCACAGGAACAGCGCCCCCAAGAGCGTGGCCCAGACCGTCGGTTCGCGCAGCACCGCCAGAACCGAGCCCGACCCGCCACGCGTCATCAGCCATGCGCCCAGCGTGAAGGACCAGATGCAGGAGACGGCAAAAATTGCCAGCCCATAGCCGAGCCCGGTTTCGCCAAAGGCAAACAGTGCCACCGGCAGCCCGACATTGCCGGTATTGCCAAAGATCATCGGCGCCATATAGCTGCGCCGCTCCAGCCCGGTCACCAGCACGAAGCCCCACCAGATCAGCGCCAGAACCGCGAAACAGACCGAGGCCGCCACCGCCACCCCGGCCAGTGAGGCCGGATCGACCTCGGTTTTCATCAGGGCGGTAAACATCAGGCAGGGGGTCGCCAGCGTCATGGCCAGCCGGGTGACAAACTCCATCCGGTATTCGAAACCGGCCTTTGCCCAGATGAAACCGGTCAGGGCCAGCACCCCGACGGGGGCCACGATCTGCAGGACTGTCAGGATAAGGTTCACAGTCTGTTTCCGGTCAATCGAAGGAGGCCGGTGGACAAACCCGGCGCATAGGGATTACTAACCACTGTCGGGGGACGCAAGACATGCTGAAATCGCGCGCCAAATATCATCTCGGACAGGTGCTGCGGCACCGCAAACACCCCTTCCGGGGGGTGGTCTTTGACGTGGACGCGATGTTTTCCAATACCGATGAATGGTATGAGAACATTCCCGAGGACAGCCGCCCGTCAAAGGACCAGCCCTTCTATCACCTGCTGGCCGAGAATGACCAAAGCTATTATGTCGCCTATGTCTCGGAACAGAATCTTGTTCCGGATGAAACGGGCGAACCCGTGGACCATCCCGACCTGCCCGATCTTTTCGGGGATTTTGAAGACGGGCGCTATCCGCTGCAATTCCAGATGAACTGATCGCCGCCGGGCGCGGGCTGCGGCATGTCCCCTTTGCCATGGGTGGCGCGATGTTGCCCTGCCGGACCGTCGGGCGTAGAACGGGCGCTGAACCCGTGAAGGAGAGCGCCCCCATGCACGCGATCAAGCCTGTCGTTCTTTGCATCCTTGACGGCTGGGGCCTGTCCGACCGGACCGAGGCCAATGCCCCCCATCTGGCCGCAACACCCAATTTTGACCGGCTGATGGCGACCTGTCCGCATGCGACGCTCATCACCCATGGCCCCGATGTCGGGTTGCCGCGCGGGCAGATGGGCAATTCCGAAGTGGGCCATACCAATATCGGCGCGGGCCGCGTGGTGGCGATGGATCTGGGCGCCATTGATCTGGCCATCGAAGAGGGCAGTTTCGCGCAGAACCCGGCGCTGCGGGATTTCATCGACCGGCTGAAAGCCTCGGGCGGGGTGGCGCATCTGATGGGGGTTGCGTCGGATGGCGGCGTGCATGGGCATCTGACGCATGTTCTGGCCGCGATGCAGACGATTGCGGCGGCGGGCGTGCCGGTGGTGCTGCATGCCGTGACCGACGGGCGCGACGTTGCCCCCAGTTCAGCCCCCGGGTTCATCGACCGGTTGCAGACCGAAATGCCCCCGGGCGCGCGCATCGGCACGGTTATCGGGCGCTATTGGGCCATGGATCGCGACAACCGCTGGGACCGGGTGGAACGCGCCTTTGCGGCGATGGTCGCGGCAAAAGGCGAAGGGGCGGAAACCGCCGCCGCAGCCGTGGCCAACGCTCATGCGCGGGGGGAGACGGATGAATTCATCGCCCCCACGGTGATCGGGGATTATTCGGGTGCGCGTGATGGCGACGGTTTCTTCTGCCTGAATTTCCGCGCTGACCGCGCACGGGAAATCCTGCTGGCGCTGGGGCAACCGGGCTTTGATGGGTTCGACGCCGCGGCCCGTCCCCGCTGGGCCGCGATGCTGGGGATGGTCGATTATTCCACGATGCATGACGGGTTCATGACCACCGCCTATCCGAAACAACAGATCGTCAACACGCTTGGCGAATGGGTGGCGGCGCAGGGGCGGCGGCAGTTCCGGCTGGCCGAGACCGAGAAATATCCGCATGTGACCTTTTTCCTGAACGGCGGCAAGGAAGTGCCCGAGGCGGGGGAGGAGCGCGCCATGCCGAAATCGCCGAAAGTCGCGACCTATGACTTGCAACCGGAAATGAGCGCGCCGGAAGTGACCGACCGTCTGGTTGAGGCCATCGACGCGGGGTTCGATCTGATCGTGGTGAATTTCGCCAATCCCGACATGGTGGGCCATACCGGCGATCTGGCCGCCGCCATCGCCGCCTGTGAGGCGGTGGACAAGGGCCTTGGCCGCGCACTGGCGGCGCTGAAGGCGGCGGGCGGGGCGATGATCGTCACCGCCGATCACGGCAATTGCGAAATGATGGTCGATCCGGTGACCGGCGGGCCGCATACCGCCCATACGCTGAACCCCGTTCCCGTCATCCTGACCGGCGGGCCTGCGGGCGCGTCTTTACGCGACGGGCGGCTGGCCGATCTGGCGCCCACGGTGCTGGCGCTGATGGGTCTGCCGCAACCGCCCGAGATGACCGGGCAAAGCCTGATCGCCCCGTGATCCGCCCCGTGATCCGCCGCGTGATCCGTCCTCTGTTCCGGGCGGCGGCCCTTGCCCTGACGATTGGTCTTCCGGGTGCGACGGGGGCGCAGGATGTGGCCGCAGATGCCCGCAGCGCCGCATCGGACCTGACCGCCGCGATTGTCGCAATGGAGGCGGCAGGCAGTTCGCGCGATCGGGTGGCCGCCCTGACCCGCACGATCAGCGCCTATGAAAGCGGGCTTGCCGCATTGCGTGACGGTTTGCGACAGGCGCAGGTGCGCGAAGCGTCCCTGTTGTTGCAATTCGACGCGCAGCGTGACCGCGTCGCGCAATTGCTGGCGGTGCTGGGACAGATGGAGACAACGCCCGCGCCGCTGCTGCTGCTGCATCCTGCTGGGCCTCTGGGAACCGTGCGGTCCGGCATGATGCTGTCCGAGGTGACGCCCGCCCTGCAGGCCGGGGTGACGCGGCTGCAGACCGAACTGGCCGAATTGCGCGACCTGCGCCGGGTGCAGGACGGATCAGTTGCGACACTGGCTGCCGGGCTTCAGGCCGCGCAGATCGCGCGGACCGAGCTTAGTCAGGCGATCTCGGACCGCACCACCCTGCCGCGCCGTTTTACCGAGGATCCGCAGGCCCTGACCCAGCTTCTGCAAAGCGCCGATACGCTGGATGCCTTCGCCTCGGGCCTTGTGCCGCTGCCCGAAGGCGCCGCACCCATGGCCTTTGATACCGCCAAGGGCAGCCTGCCCCTGCCGGTTCTGGGTTCGGTCCTGCTGCGCGCCGGTGAGGCCGACACAATCGGCCGCCGCCGCCCTGGCCTGACCCTTGCCACAAGACCGCAGGCGCTGGTCACCGCGCCATGGCCCGGCACGATCCGCTATCTTGGTCCGCTTCTGGACTACGGAAACGTGATTATCCTTGAGCCCGGCAACGGCTATCTTCTCGTTCTGGCCGGGATGGGCACGCTTTACGGCAGCGTCGGTGAGGTTGTGGCCACCGGGGCCGCACTCGGATTGATGGGGCGGGCAGGGGCAGGAGAGGCAGAGTTTCTGGCCGCGCCGCTAGAAGTGAGTGGAATCCGCGAGACGGAAACGCTTTATATGGAAATCAGGCAAGGCACCGAGCCGGTCGATCCGGCACCATGGTTCGCCGCAACAAGGGATTGAACACACGATGAAGAAATTCGTGATGGCAGCATTGGGTGGAACCGTGGCCGGGGTGCTTCTGACGACGCAGGTCGCAGGCCCCCTGATCGCGCAGGAAGCCGAGCAGAACAAATCGGTCTATGAACAGCTTGATCTGTTCGGCGACATTTTTGAGCGTATCCGCAGCCAGTATGTCGAGGAGGTGGAAACCGAAGAGCTGATCGAGGCGGCGATCAACGGGATGCTGACCTCGCTTGATCCGCATTCCAGCTATCTTGCGCCCAAGCAGTTCGATGACATGCGCGTGCAGACGCGGGGAGAGTTCGGCGGTCTGGGCATCGAGGTCACGCAGGAAGAGGGTTTCGTCAAGGTCGTGGCCCCGATGGATGACACCCCCGCCGATCAGGCCGGGATCGAGGCGGGCGATTTCATCACCCATGTCGACGGGGAATCGGTTCTGGGCCTGACGCTGGATGACGCGGTGGAACTGATGCGCGGCCCGGTCGGGTCAGAGATCATCATCACCGTGGTGCGCGAAGGCACGGCGGAACCCTTCGATGTCTCGATCATCCGCGACACGATCAAGCTGACGGCAGTGCGTCCGCGCACGGTGGGCGATACGATCGTGCTGCGCATCACCACCTTCAACGACCAGACCTATACGGGCGTCGAAGAAGGGCTGAAGGACATGGCCGAGGAACTGGGCGGCTGGGACAAGGTTTCGGGCGTCGTTCTGGACCTTCGCAACAATCCAGGCGGTCTGCTCAATCAGGCGATCCGGGTTTCGGACGCCTTCCTTGAAACCGGTGAAATCACCTCGACCCGCGGACGGCAGGCTGGCGAGGGGGAGCGGTTTAACGCCACGCCGGGCGACCTGACGGAAGGCAAGCCCATCGTGGTGCTGATCAATGGCGGGTCGGCCTCGGCGTCCGAGATTGTGTCAGGCGCCCTGCAGGACCATCGCCGTGCCATCGTGGTCGGCACCAAAAGCTTCGGCAAGGGATCGGTGCAGACGATCATCCCGCTGAAGGGTGAGGGTGCCATGCGCCTGACGACGGCGCGCTATTACACGCCCTCGGGCCGCTCGATCCAGGCGCTTGGCGTGGCCCCCGATATCGTGGTCGAACAACCGCCGCGCCGCGATGAAACCGAGGAAGAGGACACCACTGCATCGGCCGCCGCCCGGGCCCGGTCCGAGGCGACCCTGCGTGGCGCGCTGTCCAACGATTCCATGACCGAGGACGAACGCCGCCTGCTGGAAGAGGAACGCGCCCGGGCCGAGGAATCGGCCGCGCTGCGCGAAGAGGATTATCAGCTGGCCTATGCGGTCGATATCCTCAAGGGTCTGACCGCCGTGGCCTCGCGGCCCTGACATGGGGACTGCGATCCGGGCCGAGGATCTGCCATGGCGCCCTTGCGTGGGCGTCATGCTGGTCAATGACGCAGGCCGCATCTTTGCCGGGCAGCGGCTGGATGCGACGCAAGCCGCATGGCAGATGCCACAGGGTGGAATTGACGCGGGCGAAAAACCCCGCGCCGCCGCCCTGCGCGAATTGTGGGAAGAAACCGGCATCACCGCCGATCTGGTGGAATTTGTCGCGAAAAGCCCCGATTGGGTGACCTATGACCTGCCGCCCGAATTGCTGGGCAAGGTCTGGGGCGGCAAATATCGCGGGCAGCGGCAACGCTGGTTCCTGTTCCGCTATCGGGGCCGCGATGACCAGATCCGCATCGAGACCGAACATCCCGAGTTTTCCGAATGGAAATGGGTTGCGGCGGATGAGATGATCGCCTCGATCGTGCCTTTCAAACGCGCGGTCTATGAAGAGGTGGTCAACGCCTTCCGCGAGCATCTGGCCTGAACCGGCGGAGGGTCTGAACCGGCGGAGCGGGGGCCAGCCCCCGCACCCCCGAGGTATTTTGGCCAAGATGAATGGGCATGAGGTCAGGCCGCGTCGATCAAGCCCGATGATAGGGGCTTCCGGCCAGGATCGAGGCGGCGCGGTACAGTTGTTCGGCCAGCATGACCCGCACCAGCATATGTGGCCAGACCATCGCGCCGAAGCTGATGGCAAGGTCGGCGCGCGCGCGCAGCGCCGGGTCCAGCCCGTCCGCCCCTCCGATCAGAATAGCCAGATCCTGCCGCCCGCCATCGCGCCAGCCGGCCAGTTTCGCGGCGAATTCCGGGCTGGTCATCTGCTGGCCTCGTTCATCCAGCACGATCAGGGCCGCGCCTGCCGGAACGGCGCGCGACAACAGCGCCGCCTCGGCCGCCATGCCGCCGCCCTTGCGGTCCTCGACCTCGACTTCCGCCAGCGGACCCAGCCCATGCGCCCGCCCCGTCCGGTCGAACCGTGTCGTATAATCGTCGATCAGATCGCGTTCCGGGCCCGTGCGCAGCCGCCCCACCGCGCAAAGGGTGACGCGCATCACTCGGGCTCGCGCAACTCCATATGGCCGCCGGGCAGCCACATCTTTTCAAGCTGGTAGAACTCGCGCACCTCGGGGCGGAAGACATGCACGACCACATCGCCCGAATCGATCAGGACCCAGTCGCCGGTTTCCTTGCCTTCCATCCGCGCGACGATGTCGAATTCGTCTTTCAGCCGCTGTGCGAGTTTCTCGGAAATCGCCGCCACCTGACGGGAGGAGCGGCCCGAGCAGATGACCATGTGATCGGCAATCTCGGAACGGCCACGCAGATCGATCGACACGACCTCCTCGGCCTTGTCATCCTCCAGCGACGCAACGACCGTTGCAAGGATCCGGTCGGATGTATCGTCATTGCCATCGGTTCCGGCAGAGCGGGACCTTGCGCGGGGACCGACCGGAAGGCCGGTCGTAGGGTCAGAATGCGACAGGACAATGTCCTCCAGTAAGGCGCGCCGATCCGCGCCCCGGCGCAGGGCGTAGTGGTAGCTTATCACCCCCGGCGGGCAAGCTCAACAAACTGCCGGGGGTTGCGCGCAGCTTGCTGCCGCTACATCAGCCATGCATGATCGGGATCGGCAATGAAGCGCCATTTGCGCAGCGGTCCGGCCATGACATTGAGGTAATACATCGAATACCCATGCGGGGCACCGCAGGGATGATGGCCGCGCGGCACCAGCACCACATCATGATTGCGCACCGTCATCGTCTCATCAAGACTGCCATCTTCGGTATAGACGCGCTGGATGCCGAAACCCTGCGCGGGGTTCAGCCGGTGGTAATAGGTCTCTTCCAGATGGGTGATGCGGGGGAAATCATCCTCATCATGGCGATGTGACGGATAGCTGGACCAATGGCCCGCCGGGGTGAAAACCTCGGTCACCAGCAGACTGTCGGCGACATCGGCATCTTCCATCGCGATATTGTTGATGAAGCGCGCATTGCTGCCCGTCCCGCGCTGCGTCAGCACGATGCCGTCCGGGCCAAGGCGGCGGGCAGGGTGGGTGCCCTTGCCCGGCGCCGTGCAGAGCGCGACGGTGCAGGCCGTGGTGGCACTGGCGCTCCAGTCCTGCCCGGGCGGGATATACAGACAATGCGGCGCGGTTTTTTCAAACACATCCATGCGGTCGCCCATCCGGCCCCAGTCCTGCCCGGCGGCCTGCACATCGGCATGGCCCTCGACCATCACTAGAATTGCCTCATCCCCGCCGGTCTGACCGCTGGCCGATTGCCCCGCCTCAAGCCGGTAAAGACGGAAGCCGACATGGCCCCAGCCCGCATTCGCGGGGGTGACATCATGGACAAGGCCGGTCGTGGCGCCGGGTCTGCGCAGCAAGGGCGACATGGGAAGATCCTTTATTCCGGGTCCTTCGGGTCGAAGGCGATGAAGAACTGATGCGCGCAATAGATCCCTGCGGCACCGAAGAGGATGGCAAAGAAGGGGTTTCCGGTGGCCAGTTCAAAGAGACCCCATCCCAGACAGATGCCGGTCACCAGAATGCGCCGCCAGAGCGGGCGGTAGAACGGGTTATGGACGTCGAAGAATTTCAGCACTGGCCCGCCGTCCCCGTCAGCCCCGTTTTCGCCGCCAGTCGCTTCAGCGTCTGCAGCCCCAGCGTCTGATACAGCAGCGGATTGCGCTGATCCGGCAGTTGTTCCGCCTCGATCACGATCCAGCCATCATAACCCGCCTGCGCCAGCACGGCCAGCAGCGGTTCGAAATCAACTGCGCCTTCCTGATCGCCCGGCACGGTGAACACGCCTTCGCGAACCGCATCCAGAAAGGTCATGTCCTTGGCCCGCGCCTGCGCCATCACCGCGCCACGGACATTCTTGGCATGGAAATGCGCCACCCGTCCCACATGCCGCGTCAGCACCGCGACCGGATCACCGCCGCCGAAATGGCAATGACCCGCATCGAACAGCAGATGCACATGCGGCCCGGTCGCTGCCATCAGCGCGTCAATCTCGGCGGGCGATTCGATGATCGTGCCCATATGGTGATGATAGACCAGCGTGATGCCCTGCCCGGCCAGCCATGCGGCAAATTCCTCAAGCCTTGCGCCAAATGCGGTCATCTCTGCCGGGGTCAGGGGCGGGCGCTGCGACAGGGGCAGGTCGCTGCCATGGATCGCGTTTGAGGTTTCGCAGACGATCATCACCTTGCAGCCATTATGGCGCAGCCGCGCCAGATGCGCCTGACAGGCCGCGATTTCCGCATCCACAGACCGCGTCAGCAGATGGCAGGAATACCAGCCCGAGATGAAGGCCAGCCCATGCGATGCCAGCAGCGCGCGCAGCGCCTCGGGATCCTCGGGCCAGCGATGGCCGTTTTCGATCCCGTCAAAGCCGATCAGTTCGCCCGCCTCATGCAGGATGCGTTCGGTCGGGATATCCGCCCCGATGGAGCGGTCATCATCATTGGCCCAGGCGATGGGATTGGTGCCGAAGCGGATCATGATTGTTCCTTCAGACGGCCCTCAAGCCGGGTTTCATATCCGGCACGGGCGGCGCGGACGGTTTCACGGGGGCTGACCTCGGGCACGGCGACATCCCACCAATGCCCGCCATGCGGGGTGGACGGATAGGGGTCCGTGTCGATCACGATGACATAGGGACCCTTGCGGTCGTGACGCGCGGCCAGCGCGGCCTCAAGCCCGGCAATATCGCTGACGCGCGCCGTCTCGGCCCCCATGCTTGCGGCATGGGCGGCAAAGTCGATCTGCGGCGCATTGCTGATCCGCGCATGGGCGTAAAGATTGTTGAACTCGGCCCCGCCGGTGCCCATCTGCAGCCGGTTGATGCAGCCATAGCCGCGATTGTCGGTGATGACGACGGTGAAGGCCACGCCCATCATCGCCGCCGTGGCCAGTTCGGAATTGGCCATCATATAGCTGCCATCGCCGACCATGCAGATCACGTCACGCTCGGGTTGCGCCAGCTTGATGCCCATGGCGCCCGCGATCTCATATCCCATGCAGCTATAGCCGTATTCCATGTGATAGCCGCCGGGACGCGGGGCTTTCCACAGCTTGTGCAATTCCCCCGGCATGGTGCCTGCCGCGCACATCACCACCGTATCGGGGGTTGAGGCCCGCTGCACCGCGCCGATCACCTGCTGATCGGTCGGCAGGGCATTGCTGTCAGCAGGCGCATCGGTCAGCGGATCGACCAGCGCAAACCAGTCGGCCTTCAACCCCTCGGGCGGGGGCGGCGGGCGATGGTCGCGCAATTCATAGGATAATGCCGTCAGCGCCATGCGCGCATCGGCGCAAAGCGGCTCGGCCCCGTGTTTCATCGCGTCATAGGCCGCGACATTGATCGAGACCAGCCGACGACCCGGATGGCGGAACAGATCCCATGATCCGGTGGTGAAATCCTGAAACCGGGTGCCGACGCCCAGCACCAGATCGGCATCGGCACAGATCCGGTTGGCGCTGTCCGCCCCCGTTACGCCGACCGGGCCGAAGTTCCAGCCGTGATCCCAGGGCAGGGCGGATTTGCCCGCCTGCGTTTCCACGACCGGGATGCCATGGGTTTCGGCAAAGCGGGCCAGATCGTCACAGGCATCCGAGAAATGCACCCCGCCCCCGGCCACGATGACGGGCCGTTTCGCCGCGCGCAGCAGGTCGCGCACGCGCCAGATTTCCGCCTGATCGGGATAGGGGCGGCGAAAGCGCCAGATGCGGGGGGCAAAGAACGTCTCGGGCCAGTCATAGGCCTCGGCCTGCACATCCTGACAAAAGGACAGGCAGACCGGGCCGCATTCGGCGGGGTCTGTCATCACCCGCAGGGTGCGCGGCAGGGCGGTCAGCAGATGTTCGGGGCGCAGGATGCGGTCGAAATAGCGCACCACGGGGCGGAAACAGTCATTCGCGCTGACCGTGCCATCGCCGAAATCCTCAATCTGTTGCAGCACCGGATCGGGGCCGCGCCCGGCAAAGACATCGCCCGGCACGAACAGGACCGGCAGGCGGTTCACATGGGCCAGCGCCGCCGCTGTCACCATATTCGTTGCCCCCGGCCCGATGGAGGAGGTGACCATCATCGCGCGGGTCCGCTGCAACTGTTTGGCATAGGCGATGGCCGAATGGGCCATGGTCTGTTCGTTCTGGCCGCGCCATGTGGGGAAATCGTCACCGATGCCTTCCAGCGCCTCACCCAGCCCGGCGACATTGCCATGGCCGAAGATCGCCCAGCATCCCTCGATGAAACGCTGCCCCGTCTCGGTCTTTTGCACAGACAGCCAGCGCACCATGGCCTGCGCCGCCGTCAGCCGGATCGTTCCGCCCATATCAGTTCCCCCCTTGCACCCGTCAGGCCGCCACGGATGCGGCCGCACGGGCCGCATCCCAGATGGCGCAAAGCCGCGCATAGCGCGCGCGCATTTCCTCAATTGCAGCCTCATCCGCCAGTCCACCCGCCAGCCAGCGCCGCGCGGTGTCGGCAAAGATCGTGCGGCCCACGGCGAATCCCTTCACCAGCGGAAATTCCGCCGCTGTCGCAAAACTGGCCGCCAGTTCCGCCTCGGGCGCGTCCAGCCCCAGCACCACGATGCCGCGTGTATACCGGTCATGCGCCTCGATCGCGGCAATGGCCTTGGCCCATGCGGCGCGGGTGGTCAGGGGTTCCAGCTTCCACCAGTCGGGGAAGATCCCGGCCGCGTAGAAGCGCGAAATCACCGCTGCCGTGGTTTCATCATCGACCGGGCCAACCCGCGACGGAATCACCTCCAGCAGAAATTCCAGCCCGTTGCGCCGCGCCGCCGTGAACAGACGGTTCACCGTGGCAATCTGCGTCTCCCAGATCGCGGCCTCCTCATCCGGGTGGCAGAAACACAGCACCTTGACGACATTGCCGCGCGCCCATTCGCCCAAGCCACCGCAATCGGGGCCAAGCGCCGGTTCCAGTTGCAGCGGATGTGATCCCGGCCATTCCGCAGGCCGCCCGACCCACAGCCCAGTGCCGGTCGCCGCATGAAGCGCGCGCCGCCCGATGCGGTCATCGCACAACACACCGTAACCCGCCCGCCCGGCCTGCACCGCCTGCGCGGCCCGCAGGCACAGATCCTTGAAGGCGGCCCCCTTGGCGGGGGTGTAGCCCGGCATCTCCTCAAGCTGTTTGCGGTGGTCGAAGGCGAAGATGCGGATATCGGCCAGATCGGGGCCATGATTGCGGGCGCGGTTGGTGGACCAGTGGATCTGTTCCAGCGCCGCATCATTGCGCAGATCGGGCCGGATCACGCCACGTTCCAGAAAGAACTCCAGTTCCGCAAGCGACGGATAGGCCGGGGTGCAGCCGTGGCGCGACACCGCAAAGGCGCCGCAGGCATTGGCGTATTTCAGGGCGGTCGGCCAGTCGGTCCCGTCCAGCCAGCCCTTCATCAGCCCCGAGAAGAACCCGTCACCCGCCCCCAGCACATTGAACACCTCAATCGGGAAGCCCGGACCGCTTTGGCCGTCATCCAGACTGTCGGGGATCGCGCCCTCGAACGCGACCGCGCCCGCCGCACCGCGTTTGCAGACCAGCACAGCATCCGACACCGCCCGCGCCGCGCGCAAGGCGGCAATCGTGTCGGTGCTGCCGCCGGCGATATGAAACTCCTCCTCAGTGCCGACGATCAGATCGAAGAAATGCAGATGCGATTGCAGTTTCGCCGTCACCTTGGCGCTTTCGACAAAGCGGCTTTCGCCATCGCCATGCCCTGCGACCCCCCAGAGGTTCGGGCGGTAGTCGATATCCAGCGCGGTTTTCACCCTATGTTTCCGCGCCAGCCGCAGCGCCTTCAGGACCGCCGCCTCGGTGCGTGGATTGCTCAGATGCGTGCCGGTCGGCAGAAGCGCACGGGCCGAGGCGATGAAATCCTCGTCGATATCCGCCTCGCACAGCGCCATATCTGCGCAGTTTTCCCGGTAAAAGATCAGCGGAAACTGATCCTCATTGCGGATGCCCAGCAGGACCAGTGCGGTCAGGCGTTCGGGATCGGTCACGACGCCGCGCGTCTCCACCCCCTCGCGCGCGATCTGTTCGCGGATGAAGCGGCCCATATGTTCATCGCCAACCCGGGTGATGACCGCGGACCGCAGCCCCAGCCGCGCAGTGCCACAGGCGATATTCGTGGGACTGCCGCCGATATATTTGGCGAAACTTCCCATATCCTCAAGCCGCCCGCCCACCTGCGCGCCGTAAAGATCGACCGAGGACCGGCCGATCGTGATCAGATCAAGCTGCTTCATCTTGCAATTCCTCGGGTCGGACGGGGCGGCCTTGCGACCGGGCCATGGCGTGAATGATCCGCTCGATCACCAGACCGGCGGCGAAATCGGGGCCGCAGGGCGGCCCGCCCCCAATGGCGCGGATCAGGTCGCGGGCCTCGATCACCTTCTGTTCGTTGAAGCCGATACCATGGCCGGGGGCCGGGCAGAAGGCGGCGAAATCGGGCTGGTCGGGTCCGGCGACATGGCGGGTAAAACCGGCCTCGCCTGCGCGGTGGACCCAAAGTTCATTCATGTTTTCCTGATCGAAATGCAGCGTGCCCAGACTGCCCTGCACTTCCCATTGCAAGCGGCATTTGCGCCCGCGCGCCACGCGCGATGTGGCAAAAGACCCCTGCGCGCCGCTGGCAAAGCGGATCAGCGCCAGCGCGCTGTCCTCATTCTCCACCGTGCGCGGACCGTCGGGTGCGGGGCGTTCTGGTACAGCAATGGCGGTCAGGGCGGTAACCTCCTCCACCGCGCCCATCAGGGCCACCATGACGCTGACCAGATGGCAGCCCAGATCGCCAAGCGCGCCCAGACCCCCGCCCTGATGCGTCATCCGCCAGGACCAGGGCAAGGCGGGGTCGGCGCTGTAATCCTCATCATAGACGCCGCGAAAGGCCAGCGGCACGCCGATATCGCCCGCCTGCACCATGGCCCGCGCGGCCTGAAAGGCGGGGGAACGGAGGTAATTATACCCCAGCAGCGTAACCTGCCCCGGATGGGCTGCGGCAATCCTTGACATGGCCGCCGCATCCGCCAGCGTCAGCGCCATCGGCTTTTCCAGCCAGACATGTTTGCCCGCGCGCAGCGCCGCCTCGGCCATGGGCCGGTGCAGCCCGTTCGGCGTGGTGATCGACACGACATCCACCGCCCCGTCACTGACCGCCGCCTGCCAGTCCGCCGTCGCCCGGGCAAAACCGAACTGCTGCGCGAAGGCTCCGGCCTGTTCAGGGGTCGCATCGGCAAGGATTTCCAGCCGGGGTTGCGCACCGCCAAAAGTGGCGGCGACATTGCGCCATGCCAGCGCGTGGCATTTGCCCATGAAGCCCGTGCCGATCAGCGCAACGCCAAGCGTCATCACGCGGCCTTTCCGACCGGACCGGCCAGCCGCACCACACGTCCCTGCTGTGCCGATTGCAGCGCCGCATCGGCCAGTTCCAGCGCGCGCAAACCGTCCTCGGTCGTGGTCGGCATGGCCCCGCCCGACTGCAGTGCCGCGACAAAGGCCGCGATTTCGGCTGCATAGGCCGCCGTATAGCGCGACATGAAGAAATTCAGCAAAGGCGCGTCATGAAACCCCTGTGCATCGGCAATCTGGATATTCGCCTCATGCTGGTTTTTCGCGCTGACCATACCGGTGCTGCCCAGAACCTCGATCCGCTGGTCATAGCCATAGGCGGCGCGGCGCGAATTGGTGATGATGGCCTGCCTGCCGCTGGCGGTGCGCAGGATCACGTTGACGCTGTCATAATCGCCCAACTCCCCGATCTTCGGATCGGTCAGGACCGAGGCCTGCGCCGTTACCGTCTCGACCTCCTCGCCCAAGAGCCAGCGGGCCATGTCGAAATCATGGATCGTCATGTCGCGGAAGATGCCGCCCGAGCGGGTGATATAATCATGCGGCGGCGCGCCCGGATCGCGGCTGGTGATGGTGACCATCTCGACCTTGCCGATGCGGCCCGCGTCAATCGCGGATTTCAGCGCGGCGAAATCCGGGTCGAAACGACGGTTGAAGCCGACCATCACCCGGCCTTGGGTTTCCTGAACCACCTTCAGACAGGCGCGCACGCGGGCCGCATCCAGATCCACCGGCTTCTCGCAGAACACCGCCTTGCCAGCGCGGCAGAACCGTTCGATCAGGTCGGCATGGGTATCGGTGGGCGTGCAGATGACCACGGCATCCACATCCGCCGCAGCCTCGATTGCGCTTATCTCGCGGATTTCGCAGCCGTATTTCGAAGATACCGCTGCCGCAGCCCCGGGCAGCGGGTCGGCGATGGCGACCAGCCGCGCGCCTTCGACCGAGGCGATGGCCCGGGCATGAACCTGTCCGATACGGCCCGCGCCCAGAACGGCAAATCTTGTCATTTCGGTCACTCCAAGAGGGCGCGTCGGCGCCGGATGTCACAGGGTTTTCGGGTGCTTACAACACGCCGTCAACGGCATATTTGGGCTGGGTCAGCGCCCCGGTGATATAGGCGACGACTTCCTCACCGGTCACATCGGCAGCGCGCAGATTGGCGCAGATCCGGCCGCGCCGGAACACCACGATCCGGTCGCACAGATCCATCACCTGCCGCATGTTGTGGCTGATCAGGATCAGCGGTTCACCCTGCGATTTCAGCGTGCGGATGATGTTTTCCACCTGCGCGGTCTCCTGAACCCCCAGCGCCGCCGTCGGTTCGTCCATGATCGTCAGCTTGGAATGAAAGGTCGCCGTGCGCGCGATGGCCACGCATTGCCGCTGCCCGCCCGACATGTTCTGGATCGTGTTGCGGATCGAGGGGATCTTGACCCCGGTTTTCTCAAGCGCGGCAATCGTATCGGCATGCATCGCCCGGTAATCCAGCCGCCGGAACGGGCCAAGCCAGTTCCATTTCGTGCGTTCGCGCCCCAGAAACAGGTTGTCGGGCACATCCAGATGATCGGCAAGCGCAAGGGTCTGAAACACCGCCTCGATCCCGGCCTCCCGCGCATCCAGCGGTCCCTTGAACGCAACCCGCGCGCCGTCGAAATGGATCTCGCCCCGTGTCGGCTGCTCCACCCCGGTGATCTGGCGCACGAAGGTCGATTTGCCCGCGCCGTTGTCGCCCATGATGGCGACATGTTCGCCCTTCATCAGGGTGAAATCAGCCCCTTCCAGCGCGTGGACACCGCCATAATGCTTGGTCAGGCCCCGGGTCTGCAGGATTACATCGCTCATATCCACTCCCTCCGCTTCACGACCGCTGGGCCGCGCGGCGCTGGCGCCACTGGTCCAGAACCACGGCGCCGACGATGATCGCGCCCTTGGCCATTTCCTGATAATAGGCATCCAGCCGCAGATAGGTGAAACCAGACAGGATAACCCCGAAGATCAGCGCGCCCAGCGCCGTGCCGATGATCGAGCCACGCCCGCCCTGCAGGGAAATCCCGCCGATCACCGCCATGGCAATCGCGTCCAGTTCATACATCACGCCCATGCCGGCCTGCGCGGTCAGGTTCTTGGAACTCAGTACGATGGCGGCAATCGCGGCCAGCGCCCCGGCAATCGTGTAAACCAGCGTCAGATGCCGCTGGACATTGATCCCCGACATGCGCGCCGCATCCATATTCGACCCGATGGCATAGGTATGCTTGCCGTAAACCGTATGGCGCATGACCAGATAGAACAGCGCGGCCAGCACCGCGAAGATATAGACCGGCGTCATTCCGGCCCCGATTGCGGCATAGCTGTCGGTCGGAAAGGAAACCGGCTGGCCCATGGTCCACCATTTCGCAACGCCGCGCGCGGTCACCATCATGCCCAGGGTCGCGATGAAGGGCGGAATGCGCGTATAGGCGACCAGAAGACCGTTGATCAGCCCGGCAACCAGCCCGCAGATCAGCCCGATGACCACCGGCACCAGCACCGGCAGATCGACCCAGCCCTGTTCAAAGAACACAGCGCGGGTATTGGGGCTGCCATTCACCTCGGCCACCTGCGCGAAACTCATCGCGATCATGGCCGTGGCCCCGACGATGGACCCCGATGACAGATCAATCCCGCCCGTCAGGATGACCTGCGTCACCCCCAGCGCAATGATCCCGACAATCGCGACCTGCAGAATGATGATCTTCAGCCGCGCCTCGTTGAAAATGCTGTCGAACCGGCCCTGCGTGTCGAAAAGAAAACTTTGCCCGTTCATATAGGGCAGAATCTGGCCCAGCACCTCGAACACCGCGACGATCAGGATCAGCGCCAGAAAGACGTTCAGTTCCGGCGGCCTGTGCCGTTTCGCGTGGTCATATTTCAACCCGCCCGTTCCCAAGGTTGCCCCTGTCATCGCACCCTACTCCCCCAATTTTTCAGGAACCCGCTCTTTCAGAACCCGCGGGACGGCGGGCCTGCCGCCGCCCCATTTTGCGGATCCGTGCCGCGCCGGTCGGATCAGTTCGCGCTCAGGTAATCCGCGACAGTGTCGGGGGTCACCAGTTCGAAGGGGATATAGACCATCGAGTCCACCGCCTCACCCGCCACAAGGTCCAGCGCCGCCTGAAGCGCGCCACCGCCCTGCCCGGCCGCATTCTGGAACACCGTCACATCCAGATCACCCGCCTGCATCGCGGACAGCGCGTCGCGCGTCGCATCCACGCCGGTCACAACGACATCCTCCATCGCGATGCCCGCCGCCTTCATCGCCTGCACCGCGCCGATGGCCATTTCGTCATTATTGGACAGGACCGCATCGAATTCCTGCCCCGAGGACAGCCAGTTGGTCATCAGGTTCTGCGCCTCGTCGCGCGACCAGTTGGCGGTCTGACGGTCGATGACCGACATGAAGCTGCACATGTCGGTGGCAAGGATATCGTCGAAATCCTTGGTGCGCTGCACGGCGGCCTGATTGGACAGCTCCCCCATCAGGATATAGACATTCGCGCCGTTCGATTTGCCTGCCGCGCGCAGCAGTTTGCAGGCCTCGAACGCGGCCAGGGTGCCGGATTCGATTTCGTTCGATCCGACAAAGGCCTGACCTTCCGGCAGGCTGTCGGCATTGACCGGCTGGCGGTTGACATAGACCAGCGGCACGCCCGCGCTGGCGGCGGCGGCACTCATGGCCTCGGTGGCCGAGGTGTCGACCGGATTGACGATGATCGCCGCCACACCCGAGGCGATGAAATTGTTGATCTGGTCCAGTTGCCGGGCGACATCATTCTGCGCATCCTCGACCTGAAGATTGACGCCATCCATCCCGGCGGCGCTTTCGACCATGCCATTGCGCAGCACGGTCAGGAAATTGTCGTCGAACAGCGCCATCGAGACGCCGATCTCCTGCGCCTGAACCGACGTCGTCAGCAGGGCCGCCGCCGCCGTGGCGGCAAGAAGGGTCTTCTTCATGTTTCTGGTTCCTCCCGTTATCGGTGTCCGGCGCACCGTGCTTACCTGCCGGAATCTCCTTCCCCTCAGCCGGTTCTTTCAGCGACCGCGCGGGAAAGGTGGTCGAACGACCGGCGCAGGGCCGGCAGCGGTTCGCTCAGCGCCTGAATCCCGGGCGCGAAACACTCGTAACTGAACTCACCATCATATCCGGCCCGGATCAGCGCAGCGATCTGCCCCGCATTGTCCAGCCGGTCGCGCCCGTCGACCAGAACGCGGTGGTGATCCTCCATCCCGTCAACCGGCAGGTCGGGATGCACCACGCCCGAGACATGGACGAGGCCCGTCTCGGTGGCGTAAAGCGGCCCTCCCCCGGCAAGATGGTGGTGGAACGTGTCATGCACGATGCGAAACTGCGCCCCCATCCCCAACGCCCCGATCTGTTCGACCAGTTCCGATTTCTGCCGCAGGGATGAGCGCGCAAAGCCCAAAGGCTCTACCAGCGCCACCATCCCCGCCTTTTCCAGCAATGGCTGGCATCCCTCCAGCGCGGGACGCAGATCGCCCGGCGCACCGTCATTGCGCGGGATCAGGCTGATGCTTTCAGCGCCTGCGCGCTGCGCCAGACCGATCAGCGTTGCCACCTCGGCAGCGCGGGCCGCATCCCAGCAGTTGAACGGATAAACCTGACTGAGGCCCAGCAGGCGCAGACCGCGATCCCGCAGCATCGCCTGCACCTGCCCGGGTGCCTGCCCGTCGAAAACCGGACGGCCAAACCCGTCCAGATCATTGCGCAGCTCGACCCCGGCACAGCCCAGATCCCGCGCCAGATCCAGAAAGGCAGGCAGCGGCAGATACGGTGCCGTCATCTGGTTCAACGCGAATTTCATGGCCGTTCTATCCCCCGACAGGATGCCAGACCCTGCTCTCTGGGACAGGACGCTGACCTGCAGGGGGGATTCGGTCAATCTTCACACCACGATTTCACGTCATTTCTGACGTTAAATTCGCAGGCTTGAATGACGTTTTTAAACCATTTCCGGAACGATGATCCGCGGATCAAGGAAATGCTGCCCGGCGATCCCGGCATCCTCACCCCGCGCCGCACGCAGCATCAGTTCCATCAGATCGGTGCAAAGCTCGGCCAGCGGTGTCGAGATGACGGTGGTGGCATAGCCATCGGCCAGCGCGGCCCGGCTTTCGGCGGTCAGTTCGTTTACCACCAGCGCGATACGCGGGCTGGCATGAACCTCGCGCAGCGCCGCGATGGCCCCTTCCATGCCGCCCCCGGCGACATAGATCCCCGCCAGATCGGGATGCCTGCGCACCAGATCCAGCGTCGCCTCATAGGTGAATTGCCGCGTCTCCAGATTGACCAGCGTTTCCAGCATCGAAAATTCCGGCGCGTTTTCCCGCACATAGGACCGGAAACCCACTTCGCGCAGATCATGCCCGTGCCAGCGGTTGCCCCCGACAAAAACCGCCAGCTTGCCCGGCCGCCGCACCCGCCCGGTGATCGTCCAGGCGGCGATGCGGCCGATCTTCATGTTGTTCAGCCCCAGATAGTTGCGCCGCACCCCTTGGGCAAAGTCATTGAGAAGGGCAAAGACCGGCACGCCCTCGGCCTGCAATTCCTGCACGGCTTGTGTCAGGCGCTGATGGTTGACCGCCACCGCCGCCACTGCATCGCATTTTCCCGCCAGCAGGCGCAGTTCCGCCGCGAAATCCTCGGGCGACTGGGAGGACGCATAGCGGATCACCGCGCGACCGCGTATATCGTTGCGCGCCTGCAGCGCCGCCTCGATCTCCTGCGCGAAATTGCGGTAGAACTCCTGCGCTTTCTTGATCAGCACGAAGCCAAAGGTCATTTCGGGCCGTGCGGCATCCAGATTCTGCGAAAGCCGCCCCCGCGCGTGATAGCCCACCCGATGCGCGGCCTCGGCAATCCGCCGCAGCGTGTCTTCACGCACCCGCATCCGCCCGTTCAGCGCACGGTCGACCGTGGTGACGCTGATCCCCGCCTCACGGGCGACATCCTTGACGGTCGGGCGACGGGCCATGACGGATATTTTCTGCATATGACGAATTCACGTCATACTGCCAAGCCCCCGCCTGCCTGACAAGCCCCACCGTCAGGCCCCGGCCCTTTCATCCTGGCAAAAATACCTTCGGGGGTGAGCTGCACTTTCTGCGGCAAGGGGGCAGACAGCCCCCTTGCCCTTATTCCGCCGCGACAAACAGCCGGTCCAGAATCGCGACCAGCGCCGCCACATCGGTTTCGGTAAAGGCGTCGGGGCTGTCGCTGTCCAGATCCAGCACCCCCAAAAGCCGCCCCGCCCCGTTGCGCACCGGAATGACCAGTTCCGACCGCGTGGAGGAAGAACAGGCAATATGACCCGGAAAGGCCTCGACATCCGGCACAAGCTGCACCTCGCCGGTCCGCGCCGCCGCCCCGCAGACGCCGCGCGAAAACGGGATGGTCAGACAGCCATGCCCGCCCTGATAGGGCCCGATTTTCAACATCTCCGGCCCGGTCACGCGGTAGAACCCGGTCCAGTCGGAACGTTCATGCGCGTGGTGCAGTTCGCAGGCGATGGTCGCCATCAGCGCCACCGCATCCGTCTCGTTATGGCACAGCGCGTCAAGATCCCGCGACAGGGTTTGATAATCGGGCATGGTCTTTCCTTCTAAAGGCTTCAGGGGCGCTCAATGGCGATGGCCGTGCCTTCGCCACCGCCGATACAGATTGCTGCCACACCGCGCCGCAGGCCCCGCGTCTCCAGCGCATGCAGCAAGGTCACGATGATCCGCGCGCCCGAGGCGCCGATCGGATGGCCCAGCGCGCAGGCACCGCCATTCACATTGACCACATCGGACGACAGCGCCATTTCACGCATGAAGGCCATCGGCACCACGGCGAATGCCTCATTCACCTCCCACAGATCCACATCCGCAACATCCCAGCCCAGCCGCGCCAGCAGTTTCCGCGCCGCCGGAACCGGGGCTGTCGGGAAATCGGCAGGGGCCCCGGCATGGCTGGCATGGCCCCGGATCACCGCCCGCCGCGGCAACCCCGCCGCCGTGACCGCCCTGCGCGATCCGACCAGCAGCGCCGCCGCCCCGTCGGATATGGAAGAGGAATTTGCCGCCGTGACCGTGCCCTCCTTGCGAAAGGCCGGTTTCAGCAGCGGGATCTTTTCAGGCCGCGCCGTGCCGGGCTGTTCATCCTCGCGCACCGTCACATCGCCCTTGCGGCCCGCCACGGTGACCGGCGTGATCTCGGCCCCAAAGGCGCCGCTTTGCTGCGCCTCCAGCGCCCGGGTCAGCGACCGCAGCGCATAATCATCCTGTTCGGCGCGACTGAAGCCGAAAGCGCCCGCGCAATCCTCGGCGAAGCTGCCCATCAGACGGCCCCGGTCATAGGCATCCTCCAGCCCGTCCAGAAACATGTGATCCAGCACCTGACCATGGCCGATCCGCGCCCCGGTGCGCATTTTGGGCAGCAGATAGGGCGCCTCGGTCATGCTTTCCATGCCGCCCGCAACCACAAGGTCCGCCGATCCCGCGCGAATGCGGTCATGGGCCAGCATCACCGCCATCATGCCCGATCCGCACATCTTGTTCAGCGTGGTCGCCGGAACGCCCTGCGGCAGGCCCGCCGCGAATCCCGCCTGCCGGGCCGGGGCCTGCCCCTGCCCCGCCGGCAACACGCAGCCCATAATCAGATCATCAACCTGCCCCGGGTCCGCGCCGCCCAGCGCCGCGCGAATCGCCGCACCGCCCAGAACCGGCGCTGCCACGCCGCTGAATGCGCCATGAAACCCGCCCATCGCCGTCCGGGCCGCCCCCGCGATCACCACATCTGCCATCTGCGCCCCCCTGTTCGCCGCTTACCGGATGCTAACGAACAGGGTCTAGGCTGCAACCATCGAAACCGGGGAAGGACCGAAAGAATGGAGATTGCGGCACGGAAACACGGCCCGCTGCTGGAGGTTACGGTAATGGAAAACCGCATCGACGCGGCCTGCGCGATCCAGTTCAAGGAACGCATGCGCGAGGTGACGGAAACGCCGTCGGACCGGGTGCTGCTGGATCTGTCGCAGGTGCAGTTTCTGGACAGTTCCGGGCTGGGCGCGGTCGTCGCCGTGCGCAAGCATCTGGGGGAGGAGCGGCCGCTTGATCTGACCGGCCTGACGCCGACGGTGCAGAAAGTGTTCCGCCTGACGCGGATGGATACGGTTTTCACCATCCTGCCCTCTGGCGGATTGCGCGACGCGGGCTGACATGACGGGCACGGCAGAACCCGGATCGACCGGATTTACCAGAATGACGCTTACCTCCGATCCCGCCTCGGTGCGTGCGGCGCTGGAACGGTTGTTTTCGCATCCTCCGTTCAGCGATCTGGACGCAGATCTGCGCGGCACCGCCGAAATTGTCATGGCCGAGATCCTGAACAATATCGTCGAACATGCCTATGCCGGAGAGGGGGGGCGGATCGAGATGGCGCTGCAGGACGGGGAAGGCGGGCTGCACTGCAGCATTTCAGATCGCGGGCGCCCCTTTCCGCTGGGCGAGCCTCCGGCGGGTGGGCTGCCGGACCTGTCGGATGACCTGCCAGAGGGAGGATTCGGCTGGGCGCTGATCCGCGCCTATGCCGAAGATCTGAACTATGAACGCCGCGATGGCTGGAATCATCTGCGGTTTCGCATCGGCCCCGGATTACCTGCCTGAACCGGACTAATCCCCCCTGCCCGCAAGAATCGTTGCACAACCGGAAACACCGCCCTGAAATTGCCTTGAAGGATTCATTTTGCCGCCTTTGACTGGCGCGATTCTCAGGGTGTAGCTGCAAAACGGCTTCCCTCGGCGTCTCGAATAAATGCCCCCACCCAGCTCGGGGCGCCGAGGTTCTTCCCTCTTGGAATTCCACCCGCCCGACTCTAGCCTCTGGCGAAAGAGGAGGATGCGCGATGCGGGATTTCCAACTGCCGGGCCGGTCCGGAGTTTATGCCACAAACGGGATCTGCGCGACCTCGCATCCGCTGGCGGCGGGCGTCGCGCTGGATGTGCTGAAATCGGGTGGCAATGCGGTCGATGCGGCCATTGCAGGCGCGGTGCTTCTGGGCTTTTGCGAACCGCAGATGACCGGGCTGGGCGGCGACTGCTTCGTGCTGTTCAAACTGCCCGGATCGGAACAGGTCCATGCGTTGAACGGATCGGGCCGCGCGCCGATGGGGCTGGATGCGGCGGCGCTGCGCGCGCGCGGGATGACCACCATGCCGCTTTACGCGCCCGAGGCGGTGACGGTGCCCGGTGCGGTCGATGCCTTTTGCCGCCTGTCTGCCGATCACGGGCGTCTGGGTCTTGCCGACAGCCTTGCCCCCGCGATCCGCTATGCCGAGGAGGGCGTGCCCGTCGCCCCCCGGGTGGCAAGCGACTGGGCCGAGGCCGCACCGCTGCTGCAGGGCCGGGCGCGCGAAACGCTGCTGGCCGATGGCAAGCCGCTACGACTGGGTCAGCTGTTCCGCGCCCCCGGTCAGGCCGAGGTTTTGCGCCGCATCGCGAAACAGGGCCGCGCGGGGTTTTATGAGGGCGAAGTGGCCGAGGATATGGTCGCGTCATTGCGCGCGCTTGGCGGCTGCCACACGGCCGAGGATTTTGCCGCCACCACCTGTGACTATGTTGCCCCCGTTTCCGGCCCCTATCGCGGGGTGGATCTGATCGAGCATCCGCCGAACGGGCAGGGGGCGACCGCGATCCTGCTGTTGAAGATCCTTGCGCATTTCGACATGGCCGCGATGGATCCGCGCGGCGCCGACCGCATCCATATCGAGGCCGAGGCCACGAAACTGGCCTATGACGCGCGCAACCGCTTCCTCGCCGATCCCGACCACACCACGCGGCTGGACCATATGCTTGCCGATGAAACCGCCGCCCGTCTGGCAGCCCTGATCGACCCCGGACGCGCCATGGCCGACCCTGCACCCCTGACCGAGGCGGTGCATAGGGATACGATCTATATCACCGTGGTGGATCGCGACCGCATGGCGGCGTCGCTGATCTATTCGGTCTATCACGCGTTCGGGGCCTGCCTTGCGTCGGACCGGTTCGGCATCAATTTCCAGAACCGGGGCGCGGGCTTCACCCTGACGCAAGGCCACCCGAATGAGGCGGCAGGCAGCAAGCGCCCGATGCATACGATCATTCCGGGAATGCTGGCCGAAAAGGGCCGCGTGACGATGCCCTTTGGCGTGATGGGCGGGGCCTATCAGCCGACGGGCCATGCGCGGCTGGTTTCGAACATGGTGGATTACGGGCTTTCGCCGCAAGAAGCGATGGACCTGCCCCGGGCCTTCAGCGGTGTGAAGGGGATGGAGGTTGAACGCGGCTATGGCGATGATGTGCGTGCCGATCTGGCCGCGCGCGGGCATAAGGTGGTTGAACCCGAGGTGCCGCTTGGCGGGTCGCAGGCCATCCTGATCCATGAAAGCGGCTTGCTTGAGGGCGGATCGGACCCGCGCAAGGATGGCTGCGCGCTGGGGTATTGACGGCGAGTGGTGATCCCGCCCTTTGTCAGGAGCGATGCTTTGGCAAACCGCTGAGATGCCGTTGCGATTGGCACGGGTGGGGAAAAGCACCGCTTTTCCCCGCCCGCAGCGCGAGCGTTGCCCCGGGACCAGCAGTCAAGAGAAACACCGGAGGACAGCGCCTGCCCGGGCGGAAGCGAAGCGCCCGCCATGGGGCGGGCGGGCGCTGTCCGGCGGCCTTGAGGCCACCGGATGGCAAGTAGAAGCGTTCCACATGGCCGGGGCCATGGCCCCGGCCAAAGAAAGGACCACGAGGACCTTGTCAGCAGCCTGTCAGGGCTGCTGCGCCATACGCGACCCCACCACCGACACGCCCAGAACCTCCAGCGCCTTCGCCTCGATCTGCGCGGCGTCAAGGCCCGCCACCTGATACATCGCATCAGGGCTGGCCTGATCTATGAATGTATCGGGCAGCACCATGGAGCGGAATTTCAGCCCCCGGTCAAACACGCCCTCATCGGCCAGAAGCTGCGCGACATGACTGCCGAAACCGCCAATCGCGCCTTCCTCGACCGTCAACAGAACCTCATGGTCCGCCGCCAGCCGCAGAATCAGGTCGCGGTCCAGCGGCTTGGCGAAGCGCGCATCGGCCACGGTCGGCGCGATGCCCCGCGCGGCCAGCGCCTCGGCGGCGCGCAGGGCCTCCCCCAGCCTTGTGCCGAAGGACAGAATCGCAACGCGCGCGCCTTCCCGCATCACCCGGCCCTTGCCGATTTCAAGCGGGATGCCGCGCGCAGGCATCTCGACGCCCTCACCTTCCCCCCGAGGGTAACGGAAGGCGATGGGGCCATCCTCATGCGCGGCGGCGGTGGCGACCATATGCACAAGCTCGGCCTCATCGGCGGCGGCCATCACCACCATGCCGGGCAGATTGGCAAGGAAAGCCACATCGAAGGCGCCCGCATGGGTCGCGCCATCCGCGCCGACCAGCCCCGCCCGGTCAATGGCAAAGCGCACCGGCAGGCGCTGGATCGCCACATCATGCACGACCTGATCGTAGCCACGTTGCAGGAAGGTGGAATAGATCGCGCAGAAGGGTTTCATCCCCCCCGCCGCCAGCCCGGCCGAAAACGTCACCCCATGCTGTTCGGCAATGCCCACATCGAAACAACGGCGCGGAAAGCGTTCGGCAAACAGGTTCAGCCCGGTGCCATCGGGCATTGCTGCCGTCACCGCCACGATCTTTTCATCCCGCGCGGCCTCATCCATCAGGGCCTGCGCGAAAACCTTGGTATAGGCGGGGGCGTTGGGGGTGGCCTTGGCCTGTTGCCCGGTCAGCACGTCGAACTTGCCGGTCGCATGGCCCTTGTCACGGGCGCGTTCGGCGGGGGCATAGCCCTTGCCCTTTTTCGTGATGACATGAATCAGGATCGGCCCCGTCGCCCGCGCCCGCGCCGTGCGCAGCACCGGCAGCAACTGGTCCAGATCATGCCCGTCGATGGGGCCCAGATAGGAAAAGCCCAGTTCCTCAAACATCGTGCCGCCGACGGCCATGCCCTTGAGCATTTCCTTGGCCCGCCGCGCGCCTTCCTGAAAAGGTTCGGGAAGCAGGCTGACCGCACCCTTGGCCGCCGCCTTCAGATCATGAAAGGGCGACCCGGAATAAAGCCGTGTAAGGTAGGACGACAGCGCCCCGACCGGCGGCGCGATCGACATTTCATTGTCATTGAGGATGACAAACAGCCGTTTCTTCAGCCCACCGGCATTGTTCATCGCCTCAAAGGCCATGCCGGCCGACATCGCGCCATCCCCGATCACCGCGACCGCATCGCCCGGATCGCCGCCCAGATCGGCCGCGCAGGCAAAGCCCAATGCCGCCGAGATCGAGGTGGAACTATGCGCCGCGCCGAACGGGTCATAGGCGCTTTCGGATCGTTTGGTGAAACCCGACAGCCCGCCCTCGGTCCGCAGGGTGCGGATGCGGTCGCGCCGCCCGGTCAGGATCTTGTGGGGATAACATTGATGCCCGACATCCCACACGATCTTGTCGCGCGGTGTGTCGAATACCGCATGCAACGCCACGGTCAGTTCGACCACGCCCAGCCCCGCGCCCAGATGCCCGCCGGTAACCGACACGGCGGAAATCGTCTCGGCCCGCAAGTCATCGGCAAGCTGACGCAATTCGCGGTCGCTCAGCCGTTTCATGTCCACCGGCAGGGTGACACGGTCAAGCAGGGGCGTTTTCGGGCGGTTCTCGGCTTCGGTCATGGGGTCGCCTGTTCTACCTGTCCCGCGCGATGACATAATGCGCGGCAGCAATCAATGTATCTGCCCGGGGGCCATAAGGCAAAAGGGCGGTCTCGGCCTCCTGCACCAAGGCAGAGGCACGGGCGCGGGCGGCATCGAGCCCCAGCAGGGACACGAAGGTGGCCTTGCCTGCGCTCTCATCCTTGCCCACGCGCTTGCCGGTGGTGCCGCTGTCGCCGGTCACGTCCAGAATGTCATCGGCAATCTGGAAGGCCAGCCCCAGCGCCCGCGCATAGGCCGCCAACGGTGCCGGATCGGCCCCGGCCAGCACCGCCCCCGCCATCGCCGACCATTCGATCAGCGCGCCGGTCTTTCCGGCCTGCAAGGCGGTAATCTGATCCAACGTCAGCGGGGCAGGTGCGGTTTCGGCGGCGATGTCCAGCGCCTGACCCAGCACCATGCCCCGGGCACCCGCCGCCTGCGCAAGACCCGCCACAAGCGCCAGACGGCATTCGGCATCACCAAGGGCGGGATCGCAAAGCAATTCAAAGGCAAGACTTTGCAGCGCATCCCCGGCAAGGATCGCGGTCGCCTCATCCCATTGCACATGCACCGTCGGCTGGCCGCGCCGCAGGTCGTCATCATCCATCGCGGGAAGGTCGTCATGGATCAGGCTATAGGCATGCAGCGCCTCAATCGCCGCCGCCGCCGCAAGGGCGCTGTCGGTGTCCAGCCCGTGCAGGGCCGCACTTTCCAGCACCAGAAAGCCGCGCAGGCATTTGCCGCCCTGAACGCCATAACGCATGGCATGGATCACCGGCTGATCGGCCAGGGGGTCCAGCGCCGCCCCCAGCCGCGCCTGAACCAGTGCCGCCGCCTGTGCAAGACGGGTGTCGAAGCTCACATCCCCTCCGCCGGGGTGGTGCCGGTCGCGCGGCCCTCCTGCGTGCGGATCATCTCGACCCGCTCTTCGGCGGCTTTCAGCTTTTCGCCGCAATGGGCCTTCAGCTTTGCACCCCGTTCATAAAGGGCGATGGACTGCTCCAGCGGCACCTCTCCCCGTTCAAGCGCGGTCACGACCTTTTCCAGTTCGGCCATCGCCTCTTCAAAGCTCAGTTCGGTCAGTGCCTTGTCCGTGGCGGCTTTGGCGGAGGGGGCCTTTTCGGTCATGCGCGCGCGTCCTTCAGTTCAGTGACTTGATCAGTTCAGTAACATGGGCCGCGACACTGGCGCCCAAAGCGTCCAGATCATAGCCCCCTTCAAGGCAGGAAACCACCCGCCCGCCGCACTGGTCGCGGGCCAGATCGCAGATCCGCCGCGTCAGCCATGCGAAATCCGCCTCGCGCCAGTTCAGCCCGGCAAGCGGGTCTGCGGCATGGGCGTCGAACCCGGCGGAAATCAGGATCAGTTCAGGCGCGTAATCCGCAAGCGCGGGAAACACCAAGCCGTCATAGGCCGCGCGCATTTCGGCCCCGCCCGATCCGCCGGACAACGGAATATTGCTGATCTGCCCTTGCGCCCCGCGTTCCGATGGCGCCCCCGAACCGGGATAAAGCGGCATCTGATGGGAAGAGACAAAGCGGATGCGGGATTCGCCCCACAGCAGTTCCTGCGTGCCATTGCCGTGATGCACGTCGAAATCCACAATCGCAACGCGGGACAACCCGTGCCGCTCCAGCGCATGTTTTGCCGCAATCGCCACCGTACCGAACAGACAAAAGCCCATGGCGGTTTCGGTTTCGGCATGATGGCCGGGCGGGCGCGTGGCGACAAAGGCGTTCCGCGCACCCCCCGACAGAACCAGATCGACCGCCGCACAGGCCCCGCCCACCCCGCGCAAGGCGGCCTGAACCGATCCCGGCGCAAGGCAGGTATCGCCGTCAATGCCCGCCCAGCCCTGCGCGGGAAGCGCGGCGCGCAGCCGGTCGATATGGCGCTGCGGATGACAAAGCCGGATATCGGCCTCGGTTCCCAAGGGGGCCTCAATCCGCAGCAGGTCCATGCCCGCCAGCGCCCGGTTCACCGCCTGCAACCGCGCGACCTGTTCGGGATGACCGGGCGGGTTTTCATGCAGATCGCAATCGGGATGGGTGAAATAGGCTGTGGTCACTTTG
Organism: Szabonella alba; assembly: GCF_016765775.1. Taxonomy (GTDB): domain Bacteria; phylum Pseudomonadota; class Alphaproteobacteria; order Rhodobacterales; family Rhodobacteraceae; genus Szabonella; species Szabonella alba. The sequence goes on from NZ_JAESVN010000002.1 coordinate 213,681, forward strand.
CTGCCCTGCCCTTTTGCCCCGTTCAGCCGTCCTGCGCCGAAAGACAATCGCGCGCCGCCTCGACGGCCGCAACCCCGCCCTGCAATTCGGCAGTGACAATCTCGGCCTCTCCGAAATAGATGCGCAACATCTGCGTTTCGGCAAGCCTGTCAACGGTTTCGGGCGAGGCAAGCGCCATCAGAACACCGGGGCGGTTGTCCAGATAACTGCCCATGCCTTCGGCCTCGGTCACCTCACCGTCCAGATCATAGAGAAAGGCATAGGCATCGCCCTCGATCAGCGGACCCCAGTCCGGCGTCACGACATGCAGCGCGCCGGTCGTGCCACCCGCATCCAGACGCAGCCGCAGCGCCGCGCCGCCCTCAAGGCCCCGGCTGGCCAGACAGCCGCCCCCGGCGGGCAAGGGTTCGATCCGCCAGCCCGGCACATGGCCGGAAAACCCGGCGAAAGCGGGCACAGCGATCAGGGCAAGCGCCGGAAGGCAGGGCAGGATACGCAGCATGGCGGGGGGTGTCCGGGCGCGAGGAAATTCCGCCGCGACCATAGCCAAACCGCCCCCCGCGTCAATCCGGGCGGCGGGCCCTGCGCGGCGGCTTGCCGGTGCAGGTCAGGCGCCGGTTGGGCGCCGCTCAATCAGGGGCAAGCATGTAACCCGCACCGCGCACCGTCTGCAAATAACGCGGTTGTTTCGGATCGGCCTCGATCTTGCGGCGCAGCCGGGTGATCTGCACATCCACCGCGCGTTCCTGCCCGCGCGCGCCCTCGTCAGATTCATCGCTGCGGCCCATATCTCCGGCAAGCGCCTCACGGCTGACGGGCTGGCCCGCCTGCGCCGCGAAAATCCGCATCAGCTGCGCCTCGGTCGCGGTCAGGCGCACCGGGTCAGACCCGCGCCACAATTCGCCCCGGTCCAGATCATAGCGTACCACCCCAAGGTTCAGCACCTTCGGTCCCGCCTCGGCCTGAACCTGCGGAACCCGGCGCAGGATCGCATTGATGCGCAGCAGCAGTTCCTTGGGTTCAAAGGGTTTGACAAGATAGTCATCCGCCCCGGCCTCAAACCCCTCCAGACGGCTGGCGGTTTCCCCCCGCGCGGTCAGCAGCAGGATCGGAACCGTGTGACGCAACCGCAATTCGCGGGTCAGCGCGATGCCGTCCTCGCCGGGCATCATCACATCCAGCACGATCAGATCAAATTCCAGCCCCGCCAGCAGCCGCCGCGCCTGTGCGGCATCCCGCGCGATGGTCACAAGAAAGCCGTTGCGCATCAGAAACTTCTGCAGAAGGCCCCGGATACGTTCATCGTCATCGACGACCAGAAGATGTGCCACGGTCTGACTTGTCATGCGCCGCCCTCCTTCAGGCTTTGATACTGTCGCCGCGCCTCGGCGTCCATCATCGCCTCCAGCACCTGCCGGAATCCCTGCACCGCCTCCGGTCCGGCCGCACGATAGGCCGCGCGCATCCTTGCGCGCTGCGCATCCGACAAGGCGCGCTCCAGCCCCTCACCCTTGGCGGTCAGATGCAGATGACGCTCGCGCTTGTCCTGACGGCCCACGCGGCTTTCGACCAGACCGTCCCCGATCAGCGCGCGCAGCACCCGGTTCAGCGATTGTTTCGTGACGCCCAGAATGGCCAGAAGGTTGTTGACCGTTGTGCCGGGGCTGCGATGGATGAAATGGATCGCGCGGTGATGGGCGCGACCATAGTCCATACCCTCCAGAATGCGGTCGGGGTCGGCGGTGAAGCTGCGATAGGCGAAGAACATCGCCTCGATCCCCTTGCGCAACTGTTCATCCGTCAGGAACAGGAGCGTTTCGCCACTTGCCGGTCCGCCTGTTGCCTGTGCCATGCCTGCCCCCTTTGATTGCGGGGATTTTATGTCAGCCTTGTTGACTTTCCAAGTCTCAACTGGTAGCCCGGCCCGGATTTCGCGCAACTATCTGTCCGCATCGGACCTATCTTGCGCAATATGTGCAAATGACAGCGGGAGGTTGGAACCATGGCCGGATATGATGATCGCGACGGCAAGATCTGGATGGACGGGGAAATGGTGGATTGGCGCGGGGCCAATGTCCATATCCTGACCCATGCCTTGCACTATGCCTCTTCGGTGTTTGAAGGGGAGCGGTGCTATAACGGCAAGATCTTCAAATCCACCGAACATTCGGAACGGCTGCGCAAATCCGGTGAATTGCTGGACATGCCGCTGCCCTGGTCGGTCGAAGAGATCAACGCCGCGAAAGAGGCGGTGCTGGCCGCAAACGGCCTGACCGATGCCTATGTCCGCGCGCTGGCCTGGCGCGGCGCGGGTGAGGATATGGGTGTTGCCTCCAAGCGCAATCCGATCCGGCTGGCAGTGGCCTGCTGGGCCTGGGGCAATTACTATGGCGATGCGAAACTGAAGGGCGCGAAGCTGGATATCGCGAAATGGAAGCGCCCCAGCCCCGAAACCATTCCCCATGCGGCCAAGGCGGCGGGGCTTTACATGATCTGCACCATGTCCAAACACGCCGCCGAGGCGAAGGGCTGTTCGGATGCGATGATGTTCGACTATCGCGGCTATGTGGCCGAGGCGACGGGGGCGAATATCTTCTTCGTCAAGGATGGTGAGGTCTATACCCCGATCCCCGATGCAATCCTGAACGGCATCACCCGCCAGACCGTGATCGGCATGCTGCGCGAGCGCGGCGTGACGGTGAATGAGGTGCGGATCGAGCCGGGCGATCTGGAAGGCTATCAGCAGTGCTTCCTGACCGGTACGGCGGCGGAAATCACCCCGGTGGGCCAGATCGGCGAGTACAGCTTTGAGGTCGGCGCGCTGGTCCAGCAGGTCGCTGCCGATTACGAAACCCTCGTCCGGGCCTGACCCGGCATCAGGGCCTGCCGGTGGAACACACCGGCAGGCCCTTTTCAATACATCACGGGGTCCGGTTCAGGCCGAATGGCCCCGGTCGATGCGCAGGAATTCCACCACGCGGCGGTCCTGTTGACCTTCCGCCTTGGCCTTGGGCTGACGCTGCGCCTCGGCCCATTGCGTGTCACCTGCCGCCTCACGCGACAGGCGCAGGAAATGCTTCACGCGGCCACCTTCGTTGCTGCGCGGATGATCTGCCAGATGTCTGGTCATCTCTGCTTCTCCTTTCAGTTGGGAACGGCCAGCATAACGCGGAATCGGCTGCCGCCAAAGCCCGCATTCCGGTGAATGCGCGACATCCTGCGGAACAGGCTGCAAAGGACCGGGCGGGACCGGCCGGGACAGGACCCCGGCCTGTCCTTTATTCCTGCACCATACCCATCGGGCGCGGCCCCTGCCCCTGCGCCTTGACATGGTTGCGCCACAGGATCGTCAGCACCACTGCCGCCCCTATGGCGATCAGCACCACATTGTGCAGCACCAGCGCCAGCCCGGCCACGGTCAGAACTGGTTTTTCCCAGCGCGCCACCTCGGTCTTGAAGAAGCCGATATAGGCGACCGACAGCGCGATGATCGAAAGGATGCCGGAACTGAGCGCGAGCGTGAAATCCCAGAACTGCCAGTCGATGAACAGAAGCGAGGGCGCATAGACGAACATCATCGGCACCAGCGCCTTGCCCATCGACAGCCGGAAGGCGGTCATGCCGGTCTGCATCGGGTCGGATTTCGCAATCCCCGCCCCGGCATAGGCGGCCAAGGCCACGGGCGGCGTGATATCGGCAAGAACGCCATAGTAGAACACGAAGAAATGCGTCGCCAGCAGCGGCACGCCAAGATTCTGCAATGCGGGTGCGGCGATGGCGGCCAGGATGATATAGGTCGGCGTTGTCGGGATGCCCGCGCCCATCACGATACAGGCCACCGCCACCATGATCAGCGCAAAGAACAGCGTCACGTCGTTCTGGGTGAACAGATCAAGCGGATCCAGCGCCGTCAGCGTGGCGCCCAGCCATGCCGCGCCGTCGATCACCGCGCCCGAGAATTTGAAGCCCATCCCCGTCAGCGTGGTCACCCCAAGGATGAAGCCCACACAGGCACAGGCGGCGGTAATGGAAATCGACTGCTGCGCGCCGTTTTCCAGCGCATCCTTCAGCCGCACCGGCGTCAGCGCGCTGGACGCATCCATGCCCCGGCCCAGCCCGAAGATCTGCAGGATCAGCGGGATATAGGAACAGACGATCGTCAGGATGATGCCCCAGAACGCCGCAAGGAAGGGCGTGTATTTCATCAAGAGCATCGTCACCATGACGATCAGCGGGATGAACAGATGCCATGACCGGCCCAGCACTTCACGGAACTGCGGCAGCTTGTCCTTGTCGATGCCCGAAAGGCCCAGACGTTTCGCCTCAAGATGCACCATGAACAGGGTGGACAGATAGTGGAACGCCGCCGGGATGATCGCGATCAGGATCAGTTCATTATAGGGGATGCCCAGCATCTCGGTCATCACGAAGGCCGCGGCCCCCATGATCGGCGGCGTCACCTGCCCGCCGCAACTGGCCGAAGCCTCGACCGCCGCCGCGAAACGCCCAGAAAATCCCTTGGCCTTCATCATCGGAATGGTGAAGGCGCCGGTTGTCACCGTATTGGCGATGGGTGATCCCGAGATCATACCGAAAAAGCCCGAGGACACCACCGCCACCTTGGCCGGCCCGCCCGAATAGCGCCCGGCCACGATAGAGGCGAGGTCGATGAACAACTGCCCCAGCCCGGATTTCTGCGCCAGCACGCCGAACAGCACGAAATGAAAGACGAAGGTCGCGACGACGCCGATGGCGATGCCGTAGATCCCTTCGGTGCCCAGATAGAGATGGTTGACCAGACGGATGATGTTATAGCCGCGATGCGCCAGATCGCCCGGAAGGTAAGGGCCAAAAATCGCATAAAGCAGCGCCAGCGTGCCGATCACCGGCAGGGTCTCGCCCATCGTGCGGCGCGCGGCCTCCAGCACCATGATGATGGCCAGCAGGCCCATGATGTAATCAAGCGGCTGCGGGAAACCGACATTCTGGATGAAGATGCTGTCAAAGAACAGGATCAGATACAGCGATGAGGCCCCGCCCGCGATGGCCAGCGGCCAGTCGAACGGGGCAAGCCGGTCGCCCTGCCCGCCGAACCCCCTGGCCGGCAGCGCCGTCGCCGCCAGCAGCACCGTCACCCCGATCAGCCCCCATTGCGCCGCCAGCGGAATCCGGTCGGACAGCGCATCGGCCAGCGTCCATCCCAGAAAGATGTAGAAGGCCGCAAAGGCCAGCCCGAAACCCCAGGCGCGGCCCATGCGGTCATGGGTCGGGCGCGGGAACAGCAGGAACACCAGCGGCATGATGAAGGCCATATGCACGGACCGGTGCAGAACCTCGCTCAGCAGGCCGAAACCCGATGTGTAGATGTGGAAAATGCTCAGCACGATGCTGGCCCCGGCCACAAGCAGCCCGGTGACCCCGCCCAGCCGCCGGAAATTCGTTTCATTGTCGTATTTGCGGACCAGCGCCTCCATTTCCTCGGGCGAGAGGTCGTTATCCTTGGGCGTGGTCGTCATCAGGGATCATCCTTGCAGGGCAGCGCGCGCAGTTCCAGCGGCTGGCCGGGCCAGAGTGTCAGGTCAATCTCGGTGCCTTGGGCAAAAAGGCGGTTTTCATGTTCGGGTGCGGTGCGGAACACCAGACGCGGGATCGGTCGGTCCAGCGGCAGCACGATCTGATCGCCCTCCTGCCGCCAGCCCGCCCCGTCATGGGCCATTCCGGGGCCATGCGCCTCAAACCGTTCCTCGGTCTGGCGGATCGCACCGTCCGGACCGATGGCATAGGTCGCAATCACCGGCGTCAGCGTCACGGAATGGCGCCAGCGCAGCGCAAATCCGTCAGCCCCGCCCTGCCAGAGCGGCACTCCGTCCGCCACCCGTTCCAACCTGAGGTCAGGCAGGGAACAGGCGCGGGCGGCGGTGCCAAGGCAGATCAGAAGCAGCAAAGGGGCCAGCGCGGCCATGCCGCACCGGCCCCGGCCGATCACTCGATCAGGCCTTTCTCGCGGTAATACCGCTCAGCGCCCGGATGCAGCGGGATCGAGATCGATTCCAGCGCAGTCTCCAGCGAGATCTGCGAGCCCATCACATGAACCTGCGACAGCGTCTCGGTGTTTTCGTAAAGCGCCTTGACCATCGCATAGGCAATATCCTCATCCAGATCTTCATGCGTTGCCCAGATTGCGCGCACGGCCAGCGTTTCCACATCGGCATCCACGCCGCGATAGCTGCCGGCAGGCAGGGTGGCCGAAGCGTAATAGGGCTGGACTTCCTGCAGTTTCGCAATCTCGTCGCCCGAAAGCGGCACCACCACGATGTCATGCCCGTTGGCCAGTTCGGTGATCGAGGCGGTCGGCAGGCCCGCCGTGATCAGCGAGGCATCAAGATTGCCGTCCTTGATCTTGTCGGCCGACTGCGCAAACGAGGAATAATCCTCGGTCACGTCCTCACGCGCCATGCCATGGGCTTCCAGCAGGTCGCCCAGCAATTGCCACTGGCCCGAACCAGGCGAACCCGAGGACACCGACTTGCCCTTGATATCGGCAAAGCTGCCGATATTGGCCCCGGCACGGGCAACAAGCTGCACGGTTTCAGGGTAAAGCGAGCCCAGAGCGCGCAGGTTGGGCGCAGCATTGCCGTCGAACTGGTTCACGCCCTTATAGGCCGCATCCAGAATATCGGCGGCGATGAAGGCGGTCTCGATCTCGGACTTGGCCAGCAGACCCGCATTCGCAACCGATGCGTTGCCGGTTTCGGCGGTGGCCGAGATGCGCTTGCCTTCCAGTTCGGCGGTGTTCGAGATCAGCTGAGCCAGCATCCCGCCCAGCGGGTAGTAGGTGCCGCCCGTGCCGCCGGTCGCGATGCCGACGAAAACGCGTTCCTGCGCTGCGACGGGCAGCGCGATCATGGCCGCCGAGACGGCCAGCGCGAACAGGGATTTCGGGGTTTGGATCATTGTCTTCTCCTTGATGGGTCGGTTTTTTGGACCGGAGACCGGCTTAGTCTGTTGTTCGGGGTCTGTTGTCCGGGGTCCGCCCTTCTGTCGGGGCCGCAGGACCGTCGGCCATCATCTGCCCGCCGTCCGGAGCGCCGGAAACGGACCTGTCTTGGCGCTGAATATGCTTACGCTTATTTCTTGCGTCAATCGAAAAAATGGATAGGTTTCGGAACAGCGACAGGAATCCGGTCTTTGCGCAGGACCGGTTCCGGGGCAGAACCGGCCTATCGGGACGGCTGACCAGCACCCTAGGCGACAAGGATTCCCAGTGACGACGACAAACAGGCTGTCCTCCCCCCTTACCGCGCCGGTGAACTGGCAGATGATCCGTGCCGATGTGCTGGAACGGATCCAGAGCGGGAAATGGCAGCCGGGCGACGGCGTCCCGAAAGAGGCGGATCTGGCCGCGCATTACGGCTGCACAAGGTCAACCGTCGGGCGGGCGCTGCGCGATCTGGCACAGGCCGGGTTTCTGGAACGCCGCCGCCGGGGGGGAACGATTGTTGCGGCCAATCCGGTGCGCAAGGCCCCGCTGGAGGTGCCGATCCTTGGCGATGCGATCCGCAAGGCCGGTCATGCCCATGATTTCCGCGTGATCCGCGCCGAGACCGGACCGGCACAGCAGGACGAGGCCAGCGCCCTTGCCATCGCCGCCGGGGCTAGGGTCTTTCGCTATGACGCGCTGCATCTGGCCGATGGTAAGCCGTTTCAGTTCGAGTCCCGCGTGCTGAACCTTCTCGCCGCGCCCGAGATCCTGCAGGCCGATCTGACACAGATGCCGATTGACGAATGGCTGCTGCGCAACCGGCCGCTGGAACGGGTGACGATCGAAATCTCGGCCATTGCCGCGCCACAGGCGGCGGCGCTTCATCTGGCCATCGCGCCAGATACCCCGGTTCTGCTGGTGCGGCGGATCAGCTGGGCGCGGCAGAAATCAATCGGTCTGCTGCATCTTTACCATCAACCCGACCACCGCATCCGCACCGGATTCTGACTTTGGTCTGATCAGACCCCGGAATCTGGCGCCGGAACAGCCAAAGGCCCGCGCGCTGCGCGGGCCCTCGGTCTGCCGGGATCGGGGAAACGTCGATCCCGGCAGCACAGCTTCTACACAAGTCACTTACACAAGATACCGATCAGATCAGCCCTGATGTTCGGGCAGTTCTTCCAGCTGTTCCTTGGTCATCGAAACCTGAATGCGCAGCTCATCGGTTTCCGAATTCCACATGATCTGCGAGCCTTCGATCGGAAGGGCGACGCGACGCGCGCCGATCCCAAGGAAGCCGCCGACATCGACGATCACATCCGAAACGCCATTCTGGTCATCCAGAACCAGATCCTCGACTGAACCGGCGGAATTGCCCTCGGCATCCTCAACCGTCGCGCCGATCATCTGCTCGGCAGTCAGATCACCCGGTTCGACCGCAGCAAAGGCCGGATCTTCCGAAGTGGTCAGGCGCTCCGTCTCGGCCATGGGTTCAGCCGCAGGGCCGCCCGTGTCAGCGGCGGTATCGCTGGCCATCTCACCCGACGGCGCCGCTGCCGGGTCGGTCGCATCGGCATAGCCGCCCGCCGGAGCCGCGTCATTCATCGACCAGTCCTGCATCGGATATCCGGTGCCAAGGGTGCTGGCATCGTATTCCGGCAGGGCCTCAAGCTGTTCGCGGCTGTAGGTCGCGACGACATTGAAGTCGCTCAGCTCTTCGGCGGTGGTGTCGTCGGCAACGAAGTAAAGGCTCTCGATATCCACCATCACGGTGCGCGCACCGATGCCGAGGAATCCGCCCACATCGACCAGAATACCGCGCAGAGCGCCATCCTGCGTCATGACAACATCACCGATATTGCCGATGTCTTCCCAGGTTTCACGTTGAGCCGCGAAACGATCGGAACTGCTCCAGCGTGCCGAACGGTCAAAAGCCGGATCGGTGTCGGCATTTTCGACGGCAGGCAGAGTTTCTGCATCAATCGCGTGAACATTCATGCCGATGAAATCAGAGGCAAGAAAGGCCGGAACCATGTCGCCGGCGCCTGCAGCCATATCGGCGGGGGCGCTGCCTGCCGTGGCATCGGGCATGGTCGCGGTGTCGGACATGGTGTCAGTCGCCGGATCGGCAGGCACTTCAGTGGCCGGATCCGTCTGCGCCATGGCCCCGAAGGACATGACGGTGACAAGTGCTGAACTGAGCATGAGATGCTTCATCTTGGTCTCCTGTTCTGAGTCGCGCCCGGCGTCGGGCACTATGGACAGACAACGCCCCGATCTGTTGCGGGTTCCTTGATCCGGATAGAAAATAAAATTATTTCAAAAACTTGTGGGACACTACCAGAGTCACCAAGGGCCGTGACCCGGCAGGCGGGGCACGGCGCACAGGATGCGGATTAAGCGAGCTGGCCCAAGGTCCGTCCGGGGACGGCAAGGCCTTTTACCTTCACTCCCTCAACCCGGTCATGACTGAAAGGTTCCCGTCTGTGACATGGGCAGGCAGTTTCCTGCCCGGGCCGCGCCGGTCCGCCTGGGCAATCACCACACGGCCCGGATGGCCACCCTGAAATGCGAAAGGGGCCGCCTGACAGGCCGCCCCCTTATTCCTCTTTTGCTGGCATTTCCTGCAGGCGGGCAACCGCCGCCTTTGCGCATCTGCAGTGGTCAGCGGGATTTCGGACCAGCAATGAACCAGATGATCAGCCCGACGATCGGGAACAGCAAAACCAGCAGGATCCACAAGACCTTGGCCCCGTTGCCTGCCCCCGACCCGATGATCGAGACCGCGGCCCAGATGACCAGCGCGAGGTGAAGAAGGCCCAGAAGGCCTGAATATTGCACGGACATTGCCCGATGCTCCTGTCATACTGGCCCCGGTGCCTGCGCTCTGCGCAGCGACTGCCGGGACGGTTTCATCTTTTCGTGAATGGCAAACGCGGAAACCCGCCGACGGTTCCCGCTAAATATGTCCGGTGACAAATATCACTGTCCCGGATTTGTCATTGCTCCCCGAAGCGGTCTGCAACGCGGATCCGTCACAGCGGCCAGAACATCAGGATCGCCGGCACGCCCACGGCAAGCACGATTATCTCCAGCGGCAGACCAAGCCGCCAGTAATCGCCGAAACGATAGCCCCCGGGGCCAAGGATGATCGTGTTGTTCTGATGCCCGATCGGCGTCAGAAAGGCGCAGGAGGCCGCAACCGCAATGCCCATCAGGTAACTGTCGGGATTGGTCCCCGTCGCCTCGGCCAGCCGCAGACCGACCGGCACGGCAAGGATCGTGGTCGCATTGTTGTTCAGCATGTCCGACAGACACATGGTCGAAACCATCAGCAAGAGCAGCGCCACCCATGCAGGCTGTCCCTCGGTCAGCCGGATCAGCCCCCCGGCAATCACCGCCGAAGTGCCGGTCGTATCCATCGCAAGACCCAGCGGGATCATCGCCGCCAGCAGTACGATCACCGGCCAGTCGACATGATCGTAAAGTTCCTCGACATTCAGGATGCGGGTCAGCACATAGCCCAGCGCCACAAGACCCAGCGCCACCGGCATGTCCAGCAAGCCGAAACTGACCATCGCGATGGCAAGGGCGAACATCCCCACCGCCATCATCGCGCGGTTTTCGCGCAGTACGTTTTCGCGCCGTTCCAGTGGCAGGACCCGCAGCCATGCGATCAGCGATTCCTCGCGCGTTTCGGGGGCAAGCAGCAGCAGGATATCCCCCGGCAGGACCCGCGTATCGCGCAACCGGCTGCGGATCGTCCGGCCCTGCCGCAGGATGCCCAGCAGCACACTGTCATGATCACGCGACAGATGCAGTTGCCGCGCCGTATGCCCGCTGATGCGCGAGGCTTCGGTAACGACAACCTCGATCAGGGCCTCACCCTCTTCGGCCACGCGCGGGGCATCCGCGCTCAGCCCGTCGGGATAGGCCAGTTGCAGTTCAAGGCGCAACTCCTCCAGCACGGCGGGGGTGGCCTCGATCACCAGAATATCGCCCAGTTCGATCTGCCACAGGCCCGCACGGCCATAAACGCGCTTGCCCCGCCGCTGCACCGCGATCAGCGTGGCATCGGCCTTGTCGGCAATCACGTCAATCTCACGCCGCGTCATCCCGGCGGCGCGCGACTCCTCCGGCACCACCAGTTCGGCCACGAAATCGCGCATCACATTGGCCGGATCACTTTCGCTGCTATCCTCCTGCCGCACCGGGATCAGGCGCCAGCCGACAAGGGCGATAAAGGCCAACCCCGCCAGCGCGACCAGCCCGCCGACCCATGCGAAATCGAACATCGCAAACGGGCTGCCCAGCGCCTCTTGCCGGAAACCCGAGACGATCAGGTTGGGCGGCGTGCCGATCAGGGTCAGCATCCCGCCCAGAATGGTCGCAAAGGCCAGCGGCATAAGGGTCATGGCCACCGCGCGGCCCGCCTTGCGCGCCGTCATCATGTCGATGGGCATCAGAATCGCCAGCGCCGTCACATTGTTCATGAAGGCCGATAGCACGGTGCCGACCACGCCGATCCGCCCGATATGCACCGGAACCGGTGCCTCGGGCCGCGACAGCAGTCCGCCCAGCAACTGCACCGCCCCGGTGCGGATCAGCCCCGCCGAAACGATCAGCACAAGCGCCACCGTCATCACCGCCGGATGGGAAAACCCCGAAAACGCCTGATCGGCCGGCACAAGGCCCAGCACCACCCCGATCAGCAGCCCACCAAAGGCAACAAGATCATGGCGCAGCCGCCCATGCATCATCAGCCCCATGACGGCTGCAAACAGCGACAGAAGCGTGATCTGCTCAACCGTCATCCGAACCCCCGGAAAGACCGTGCCAACAAAAGCCCAACAAAAAACCGCGCCCGAGGCAAGGCACCGGACGCGGTTCACTCATTTCAGATACCGGAACGCATCCGAAATCAAGTCATTCGGCGGGATCTGCCGCTGCGGATCCTTCAGCGCCGGGGACGGGTGGCCCCACGGATCTGCAGATAAGTGGTCACACCCAGCAGAAACGCCTCCATCAGCGCGGGATAGGGTCCGCCCGGCCCGAATGGCCGGGACTGGCGCGCGGCAGCGGCGGCGGCAAGGCGCTGTTCTTCATCCAGACGTGCGGACTTGGAACGATGGCCCGAACTGCGGCCGGAACCGCGCAAGGCCATGACGATCAGCCCGCCCCCCAGAATCACCCCGCCGATGACCAGCGAGGCGATCTTGGCATCGAACTGTTCCGCCAGCAGCATCCAGAGCGCGGTTACCAGAAAGCCCGCCCCGATCGCGACCAGAATGCCACCGATCAGGCCCAGAACAAGGTTCCGGGCCTGAAGTTGCAGATCCTGTACGATCCTCTGGAACATTCCGGGCATCAGCGACGCGACAGCATCATCGCCAGCAGGAAGCCTGCACCTGCGGCAAGGCCCAGCGCCGTACCGGGACGTTCCCGGGTGAAATTCTCGGCCCGGGTCAGCGTGTCGTCGAACTGGGTGCCAACATAATCGACCCCTTCTTCGGCGGCAGAAACGGCACGGCGACCGGTGCGGCGCGCGCGGCGGTAGACATCGCGGGCACTTTCACGGCCAGCATCGGCCATCTTGGTTCCCAGCACTTCCAGATCAGCCTTCAACACGGCAAATTGCTCCTTCATTTCTTCATAGGTCAGTTCTGCCGTCTCGCCCAGATCGTCGGCGGCGCGGCGAACATGGGCCTCGGCCTCGGCGGCTGCGGCTGACGCACCGTCCTTGGCGGTCTTGGCAATCTTCGCGGCATCGGAACGGATATTACTTACGTCAGAACTGGCCATTTGGGGCTCTCCTGTTACGATTTCACCTGACACGACCGCGCGGCTTCACAGCTGTCGTCCGGAAACGGCGCGGCTTGCGCGTCTCGGCGGGGTAACGCGACGAGGTGGAAATCGGTTCCCTCACGGGTTTGTGACGCTACGTCGGTTTCGCGCGACAAGGTCGCATTTCAGACCAAGAGTTGTCAGGTCGCGGCCGCGCCTGCCGCAACGGCATCAAGCCGGGCGCAGGCCCAGCGCGCGGCATCGGCCACGGTTTCATCGGGATCGGCCAGATGCGCCGCCGCACTGCTGCGCAGAGCCGGATCGCCGGAATTGCCGATGGCATACAGCACATTGCGCAGAAATCGGTCCCGCCCGATGCGTTTGATCGGGCTGTCTGCAAAGCGCGCGCGAAAGCCTGCATCGTCCAGTTCTGCAAGCTCGGCCAGCGGCGGGGCGCCGTGACGCTGCGCATAACCCGATTCAGACGCGGTTTTCGCGAATTTGTTCCAGGGGCAGATGGCAAGACAATCATCACAACCATAGATCCGGTTGCCCAGCGCCACGCGCAGGTCGAGGTCCACCGGGCCCTTGTGTTCAATGGTCAGATAGGAAATGCAGCGCCGCGCATCCAGTTGATAGGGCGCGGGAAAGGCTCGGGTCGGGCAGATATCCAGACAGGCGGTGCAGCTTCCGCAATGGCTGATCTCGGGCGCGTCCTTCGGCAGATCCAACGTGGTAAAGATCGATCCCAGAAAGAACCAGTTGCCCAGATCACGGCCCAGAAGATTGGTATGCTTGCCCTGCCAGCCCAGCCCCGCCGCCTCGGCCAGCGGTTTTTCCATCACCGGGGCAGTATCGACAAAGACCTTGATCGCCTCCCCCGGTGCCTGATCCAGCAGCCAGCGGCCCAGCCGTTTGAGCCGCTTCTTGACCAGATCATGATAGTCGCGCCCCTGCGCATAGACCGAGATCACGCCCCGGTCGCGCAGATCCAGCAGCGGCAGCGGGTTGGCCTCGGGCGTGTAAAGTTCTGCCAGCATGATGACCGACCGCGCCTCGGGCCACAGCGCCGCCGCCGATCCGCGCCAGCCCATGCGTTCGGCCATCCAGCCCATATCGCCATGCCGCCCGGCCTCGACAAAGGCGGTCAGCCGTCCGGCGGTCAGCGGCGTGGCATCGGGGGCACAGATGCCGGTGGCGGCAAAACCTTCCTGCCGCGCCCGGTCCCGCAGGGCGCGGGTCAGGGCGGCGGGATCGACCGGCCTCGGCATATCCGGTCAGGCCGCCTGCGGCGCGCGGGATTCGATCAGGATGGCATAAAGTTTCGCCGGGTCGCTATTGGCCCGCAGCTTGGTGCAGATCGACTCATCGCGCATGGTGCGGCTGACCAGCGCCAGCGCCTTGAGGTGATCGACCCCCGAATCCTTGGGCGCGAACAGCGCGAAAACCAGATCGACGGGCAGACGATCGACCGAATCGTATTCCAGCGGCTTTTCCAGCCGCATGAACACTCCGACAATCCGGTCAAGTGAATGAAGCCGGGCATGGGGCAAGGCGATGCCATGCCCCACACCGGTCGGTCCCATGCTTTCACGTTCCTGCAGCCCTTCCAGCGCGACCGAGGCATTGACCCCGTGCGCAGCGGCAACGACCTCTCCGATATCCTGGAAAAGACGTTTCTTGCTGGTGGTCTGCCCGATGAATCGGACAGAACTCGGGTTCAGCAGTTTGGAAAGATCCATAGGTTTTTCGTCCTGCGCGCCCCCGCAGGGACGTCATTTACTGTTGCGCGGGTCGATCCATCCTATGTTGCCGTCATCCCGGCGATAGACCACGTTTACCCCGCCATGTCCTTCGTTGCGGAAGACAAGCATCCTTTGCCCGGCCAGTTCCAGCTGCATGACCGCCTCGCCCACGGTGATGGAGGGAACCTTGGTTTCCATCTCGGCGATGATCATGGGCGTGAGCGTGTCGGGTTCGGCGTCCTCCTGTTCCTCGGCGGCGAGGATATAGGCGGATCCGCCATCAAACTCAACAGGTGCCGTGCGGTCACGGTGATGGTCGCGCAACCGGCGCTTGTAGCGGCGCAGCTGCTTGTCCATCTTTTCGCGGCAGGATTCGAAGGCGGCATAGATTTCGGTGGCATGGCCCTTGGCCTGGGCATTCAGCCCGGTCGAAAGGTGGATCGTCGCCTCGCAGACAAGTTCGTGCCCGTTGCGGGAAAAGATCACGACGGCATCGGTGGGTCGCTGGGCGTATTTCTCGACCGTTTCACCCAGTTCGGCCTTCACATGGGTTGTGAGCGCCTCACCAATGTCGATCTGCCTCCCGCTGATCTGATACCGCATGATCCCTCCTTCTAACTTCGGCTCGTTGCCTTTCCGCACCTTGCGGAAAGTCCTGCCGATGGGTTTCAAGCACCGCCCTGATGAGGCGGACATATCCTTAAGGATGTGTTCACGCCGGGCGGAAATCGCAAGCATTGGGATCATTTGGCCGCAGCGGACCGCCGCTTGTCAATGGGGTCTGGGTCGGGGCAGGGGGTGGGGGCGCCATGGTCGCGGCGCAGGCGCGCCCGCCCGCCACAACGGCCCGGCAGGCAAGGCCCGGAGGGGCATGGCGAAAGGCGGCAAGGTTCAGCCGACGCGGAAATTCTGGCCCAGATAGACGCGGCGCACGTTTTCATCACGCACGACCTCGTCGGTGGTGCCGGACATCAGCACCTTGCCGTCATGCAGGATATAGGCGCGGTCCACGATCTCCAGCGTCTCGCGAACATTGTGATCGGTGATAAGCACCCCGATACCGCGCCGCTTCAGATCGGCGACCAGATGCCGGATTTCCCCGACCGCGATGGGGTCCACCCCGGCAAAGGGTTCGTCCAGCAGCAGATATTTCGGATCGGCGGCCAGACAGCGCGCGATTTCCACCCGCCGCCGTTCCCCGCCCGACAGCGCCAGCGCAGGCGCGCGGCGCAGATGGGTGATCGAGAATTCCGACAGCAGTTCCTCAAGCCGTTCGCGCCGCTTGTGACGGTCCGACAGCACGATCTCAAGCACCGCAAGGATATTGTCCTCAACGCTGAGACCCCGGAAGATCGACACTTCCTGCGGCAGATAGCCGATGCCCAGCCGCGCGCGCCGATACATCGGCAAGGGCGTCACATCGCGCCCGTCGATCAGAACCTGCCCGCCCTCGGGTGACACAAGCCCTGCAATGGCATAGAAACAGGTGGTCTTGCCCGATCCGTTCGGGCCAAGCAGGGCCACGACCTCTCCCCGGCTCAGTTCCATCGACACGTCGCGGATCACCGGGCGGCGTTTATAGCTTTTGCGCAGATTGCGGATGACCAGTCCCGCATCGCCCTTTGTCACGCTCAGACCGGGCTGCGTCATCAGTTCCTCGATGCGCCGGGCTGGAACACGGTCTGCACGCGCCCTTCCATGACGCCGCTGCCCGTGGTCAGGTTGATGACCAGCCGCTGCCCGGAAATCGCGTTCGGCCCCTGTGTCAGCAGCACATTGCCCGTCATCACCACCTCACCGCTGGCGATGGTATAGACCGCTTCCTGCGCCTCGGCGGCATCGGTGGCATTGGCCAGCGTCACCCCGCCCGTGGCATGCAGCCGTTCGATGCCGCCACCGCCCTCGGTATATTCCACCTGCACCTCGGCCGCCGAAAGCCGCATCTCACCCTGACCGACAAGCACATTGCCGCTAAACGTGGCGCTGCCATTGGCCTGATCGACCGAAAGCTGATCCGCCGTAACCTCAACCGGCAGCGAGGTATCCTGCTGCATCCCGCCAAAGTCGATCTGCGCACCCTGCGCATGGACAGATGGTGCCGCAATCGGCGCAAGTGCTGCGGCGATCAGGACAAAGGCAAGCGGGCGAAGGCCAGAAAACATGCCATTCCTCGGAAAAGAGATCAATCTGCCGGTTGGTATAGCAGCTTCACCGCGCCCTTGAAAACCAGAAGATACTGCCCCGGCTGCCCTGATTTTTCTGAAAGCGTCATGGATTGCGCGTCGATGCGTCCTGCCGGTCCGGTTGCGGTGACCGGCTGTTCGGACAAAAGGCCGGTCCGGTCCAGGGCAGCGCTCATCTCTTCGGTCCGGATCCGGTATCCGGTCGATGTGCTCAGCACCACCCCGCCCGACACGATCAGACGGTTGGTTTCAGGGTCCAGTCTTCCATGATCCGACACCAGATCGGCGCTGCCCCCGTCCGGGGTTTCCAGCCGCGCGACCAGCTTTTCCGCGCTCGGGCTGCCATCCCCGGGCCGGGCCTCGGCTGCGGCAACGGTCAGGGCGGCGCCGTCATCGGTCACGCCCGCCCATGTCGGCAGGGTCAGGCGCGGCTCGCGCACGCGGTCCTCGATATCGACCTGCGCAAAGGGAATGGCGTCGGACGGATCCACGGTGCGCGCGACAAGGAACAGCGTCGACAGGATCGCCAGCGCGATCAGCGGCAGGATGATCTTCAGCCATGAGACCAGCGCCGAATGGAAATTGTCATGGCCCGTCATGCGACCGTCCCCTGCCATCCGCGCAAAAGGTAATCCCTTGGGCGCACCGCGCCAAGCCGCTGCCGAACCGCTTGGCGGTCCTCCGCCGCCCGGTCAGTGATGCCCCGTCAATGATGGTAAATGTCCAGCGGTTCATCCCACCCCAGAAGGTCAAGCTCGGCCCGCGTCGGCAGGAAGTCGAACAGCCGCTGCGCCAGCGCCAGACGCCCCTCGCGGATCAGCCGTTTTTCCAGTTCATCCTTCAGCTTGTGCAGATACAGCACATCCGAGGCGGCATATTCCTTTTGCGCCTCGGTCAGGTCGGCAGCCCCCCAGTCCGAGGTCTGCTGCTGCTTCGACACATCGACGCCCACCAGTTCGGCCAGCAGGTATTTCAGCCCGTGCCGGTCGGTGAAGGTGCGCACAAGGCGCGAGGCGATCTTGGTGCACCAGACCGGAGCGGTGACCGTGCCAAAGGCGTTCTGCATCGCGGCAATGTCGAAACGCCCGAAATGGAACAGTTTCAGCACCGCCGGATCGGCCAGCAGGCGTTGCAGGTTCGGCGCTTCGGTCTGGCCGCGCGCGATCTGCACCAGATGGGCATGCCCGTCGCCCGAGGAAAGCTGCACAAGGCACAGCCGGTCACGGCGCGGGTCAAGGCCCATCGTCTCGGTATCAATGGCGACCACGGGACCAAGTTTCAGTCCGTCCGGAAGATCGTTGCGGTAAAGATGGATGGTCATGGGGCGTCCCGTCTTGCGGCAATCGCAGCGTTTATAGGCGCGTCGGGGGCAGGAAGAAAGCCGCGATCACAGCGGCCAGCCATGCCGCCGCAACCGGGCAAGGATCATCGCGGAGGCATCGGGCGCGCCCGCATTGATGCAACTACCGAAGAACCACCCGGCATAGGCGACGAACGGCACGCGCCCCTCACGCCCAGCAAAGGCCGTCGCCAGCCCGTCGCGCGGCACCGATCCGGCGATATGATGAAAATCCGCGCCTGCGAACAGCACCGCCCTTTTGCGCGCGAAATATCCCGAAAGTGCCACAGACGAATTCTGCGTCACCACCAGATCACAGGCGCGCAACGCGTCGCGCGCATCGGCCCGGATCACGCGAAACCGGGGAAAGCGGGCGGCGATCCCGTCCAGCATCGCCAGATCGGCGGCGTCATAGGTTTCGCGCGGATGCAGCGTGGCGCGGATCTGGCGCCCCGGCAGATGGTCCAGCGTTGCCGCGATCATCGCTTCGGGGCTCAGGGCCTGAAAGGACCGCTGTTCGCGCAAGCGCCCCTGCAGCGGCATGAAGATGAATCCTTCGGATGTGGCATCCCCCTCTCCCAGCAGCTTGCGGCCCATGCGGCGGAAGAAGGGGCGCGCGGTGGCCATATCCACGCCTGTCGGGTCGAAGGCGGATTTGGCCACGTCGAAATTCCAGCGCTCATTCGTCGCCTCGATCTGCCAGAACGGATAGGCATAGGCGCGGCGCAGGGTCAGGCAGCGCGGGCCGACCGGTTCCTGCATGTGAAACAGGTGATAGCCGGGGCCAAGGGCGCGGGCCCGCTCGGCCGGGCTGTCGCCATGCCATTGCGCGCGCCAGCCGAACGGCGCCACCGCCGCCGCGATGCGGGTGGCGATATTGACCGCCCCTGCCGCGCTGTCCTCACGCAGGGGGCTGGGCAGGTAGAAATGCAGATCCGTCGCGGTCATTCCGGTCCCTTTGTTGCGCGCGATCCTGCACCGGCGCGGCCTGCTGCGAAAGCCAGTCACCTTGTGAAGCGGCTTTGCCCCGGCCATATAGGGCCAAAGGATGCAAAACGACGAGGACGCAATGGCGGATGACAGATTTCCCGGCTGGCATGGCACGACGATCCTTGCCGTTCGGCGCGGCGGACAGGTCGTGGTCGCGGGCGACGGACAGGTCAGCCTTGGCCAGACCGTCATCAAGGGATCGGCCCGCAAGGTGCGCCGCCTGTCGCCCGGCGGGCGCGATGTCGTGGCGGGCTTTGCCGGTTCGACGGCGGATGCCTTCACCTTGCTGGAACGGCTTGAGAAAAAGCTGGAATCCGTACCCGGACAACTGGCGCGCGCCTGCGTGGAGCTGGCCAAGGACTGGCGGACCGACAAATATCTGCGCAATCTTGAGGCGATGCTGATCGTCACCGATGGCGCGGATCTTTACGTCATCACCGGGGCAGGCGATGTGCTGGAACCCGAACATGACGTGGCGGCCATCGGGTCGGGCGGCAATTACGCGCTGGCGGCGGCGCGGGGTCTGATGACCACCGACATGCCCGCCGAAGACATCGCCCGCCGTGCCATGGCGATTGCAGCGGAGATCTGCGTCTATACCAATGGCAACCTGACGGTTGAGGTGATCGGTGGCTGAGGCCCCCATCACCTTCCGGCCCGTGACCCTTGCCGATCTGCCGCTGCTGGCGGACTGGCTGGCGCGACCGCATTGGCGCGAATGGTGGGGCGATGCGGAAACCGAGCTTGGCTATATCCGCGACATGATCGAGGGACGCGATACGACCGAGCCTTTCCTGTTCGAAATCGCAGGTATTCCTTGTGGCTACATTCAGATGTGGCGCATCGCCGATAACCGGGTGGAGCCATGGCTGGGCAATGCCCCATGGATTCTCGACCTGCCCGACCATAGCGTGGGTGTGGACCTTTCCCTGGCCGATTCCGCGAATTTGTCGCGGGGCATCGGATCAACGGTGCTGCGCGCGTTCGTGGCGCTTCTGCGACAGCGCGGCCAGGATTTCATCATCATCGACCCGGACCCGGCCAACCTGCGCGCCGTCCGGGCCTATGCGAAGGCGGGCTTCCGCCCGATCCCCGAACTTGAGGGCCGCACCGGCGATTGCCTGCTGATGCGCCACCATCCAGAGGACTGACCCCATGACCGACCTCACCCCCCGCGAAATCGTGTCCGAACTCGACCGCTTTATCATTGGCCAGAAAGAGGCCAAGCGCGCCGTGGCCGTGGCGCTGCGCAACCGCTGGCGGCGCAAGCAACTGGCCGACGATCTGCGCGATGAGGTTTATCCCAAGAATATCCTGATGATCGGGCCGACCGGGGTGGGCAAGACCGAGATTTCGCGCCGTCTGGCGAAGCTCGCGAAAGCGCCTTTCCTGAAGGTCGAGGCGACGAAATTCACCGAAGTGGGCTATGTCGGGCGCGATGTGGACAGCATCATCCGCGATCTGGTGGACAATGCGATGATCGAGACCCGCGAACGCATGCGCGAGGAGGTGAAGGCCCGCGCCAAGGCCGCCGCCGAGGAGCGCGTGATCGAGGCCATCGCGGGCCGCGACGCGCGCGAACAGACGCGCGAGATGTTCCGCGCCAAGCTGCGCCGGGGGGAGCTGGACGATACCGTGATCGAACTGGAACTGGCCGACACTGCCAGCCCCTTTCCGATGATGGGCGGCATGGGCAACGGAATGGAGGCGCAGATGCAGGGCCTGCAGGACCTGTTCGGCAAGGCCTTCCAGCGCAAGACCCGCAAGAAGATCACCGTCGCCGAAAGCCATGACCTGCTGATCGGCGAAGAGGCCGACAAATTGCTGGATGACGAAGCGGTGAAGGCCGCAGCCCTTGAGGCGGTGCAGGAAAACGGCATCGTCTTTCTGGATGAGATCGACAAGGTCTGCGCCCGCGCCGATGCCCGCGGCGCCGATGTCAGCCGCGAAGGCGTGCAGCGCGACCTGCTGCCGCTGATCGAGGGCACGACCGTGTCCACCAAGCACGGGCCGGTGAAAACCGACCATATCCTGTTCATCGCCTCGGGCGCGTTCCATATCGCCAAACCCTCGGACCTTTTGCCCGAATTGCAGGGCCGCCTGCCGATCCGCGTGGAACTGCGCGCGCTGACGGAGGCGGATTTCGTGCGCATCCTGACCGAAACCGACAATGCCCTGACGCTGCAATATACCGCGCTGATGGGCACCGAGGGCGTGACCGTGGACTTTACCGAAGACGGTATCGCAGCCCTTGCCCGCATCGCCGCCGAGGTCAACCAGTCGGTGGAAAACATCGGAGCGCGGCGACTTTATACCGTTCTGGAACGGGTGTTTGAGGAGCTTTCCTTCACCGCGCCCGACCGGGGGGGTGAGGCGGTCACGGTGAATGATTCCTTTGTCGAGACACATCTGGGAGAACTGTCGCGTTCGGCCGATCTGTCGCGCTATGTGCTTTAAGCCGAGGGCGGCCTTTCCCCGCAGCTTTCTGCCATACCACCCCTTTCCTTTTTCATGTGCCGATGGGATGTAGATCCATCCGAAGGGCGCAAGATGCCGATTTTCACATTCCTGCGGACCAATGCGAAATTCCTGTTCGCGGGGTTCCTAATTTCCTGGCTGTCCAGTTTCGGGCAGACCTATTTCATATCGGTTTTCGCAGGGGAAATCAGGTTCGAATTCGGACTGTCGCATGGGGGCTGGGGCGCCATATATGGCGTTGCGACCACCGCATCGGCGGTCGTCATGCTGTGGTCCGGCGTTCTGACTGACAAGTTCCGGGTCAGGGTGCTGGCGGCTGCAGTGATCACCGGTCTGGTTCTGGCCTGCGTGCTGATGTCGGTCTCCTCTGCGATCTGGGCGCTGGTGTTGACGATCTTCCTCCTGCGGTTACTGGGTCAGGGGATGATGAGCCATATTTCAGGCGTCGCGATGGCCCGCTGGTTCGTGGCCAATCGCGGACGGGCACTGGCAATCGCTGCCCTAGGATTTTCAATGGGCGAGGTCAGCCTGCCCCTCAGCTTTGTGGCCGCCAAGGCGCTGGCAGACTGGCGAACGCTCTGGTTGGTGGCGGCGGGTATCCTGCTGATCTGTTTGCCTGTGATCCTGACGCTGTTGCGGGCCGAGCGGACACCGCAAAGCATGGCTGCGGAATCGCAATCGACAGGGATGGAGGGCCGGCACTGGACCCGCGCAGAGGTCTTGCGCCATCCGCTGTTCTGGTTCCTGATCCCTGCCCTTCTGGGGCCTGCGGCTTTCAACACCGCGTTCTTCTTTCAGCAGGTGCATCTGGCCGAGGTTAAGGGCTGGCCCCATGTCGCGCTGGTCGCGATCTTTCCGGTCTATTCGGCGGCCACGGTCGTGGCAATGCTGGGTTCTGGCTGGCTGGTGGACAGGGTCGGCGCGGTCCGGCTGATGGCGTTCTACCAACTGCCATTGGTGGCTTTCTTCCTGTTGATGGGACAGGCCGACAATCTGGCACAGGCGGCCCCGCTGATGGTGTTCATGGGCCTGACGGCGGGGGCGCAGGCGACGGTACCCACCGCCTTCTGGGCCGAGGTCTATGGCACGCGGCATATCGGGTCGATCAAGGCGGTGGGGGCCTCGGTCATGGTGCTGGGTTCGGCATTGGGGCCGCTGCTGACCGGCGGGCTGATTGACGCAGGTCTGGATTATCCGCGGCAGATGACGGGGATCGCGGTCTATTTCGCGCTGGCCTGCCTGCTGGTCTGGACGGGATTGCGGCACAGCCGGGTCTGACGCCTGCGCGAAATCCTGTTCCCAAGCGGGGGCGCAAACGGCTAGGCTTTGCCCGAAGGACGGAGGATGCGGCATGGGTTTTGCGGCAAAGGGCAGTATCACGCGGCGCGCATTGCTGGCGACGGGCGCGGCAGGATTACTGATCGGGGCAGGGGCGGGCAGGGCGCAGGCGGCAACCGACCCCGCGCGGGATATCATCATCCCATGGTATCGACTGATCCTTGAACTGGTGCGCCATACGCCCACCTATTCCCCCCCCGTGGCCAGCCGCGCCTTTGCCTGGCTGGGCATCACCTGTCATGAGGCGATGGCGGCAACCCGGCCCGGCCTGCAACCGCTGGCCAGTCAGTTGCGCGGGGTCGGGGCCGGGCCTCCCGCCGATCATGCCTGCGATCCGGGCGCAGTATTGCAAGGCGCGATGGCGCTGGCGGTGCCGCATTTCTTCGGCAATACCGGCCCGACCGGCCAGCGCGCCATGGCCGCGATGGACCGCCGCATCCATGCCGCCGCAACCGACGGTCTGTCCGCTGAAACCGCGACCGCAAGTATTACGCTGGGGCAGGCCATTGCCCGGCATGTCATCGCCGCCTCGGCGTCCGATGGCGGTGATCCGGTGCTGAACATGGGATTTCCGCAGGACTGGCCCCGCCGTGACGCGCCGGATGCCTGGGTTCCGACCTCGGGTATTGCGCTGCAACAGGCGCCCTTGCTGCCGGACTGGCATAAAAACCGCCCCTTTGCCCTGCCACCGGGGGAATTTTGCGCCCTGCCCGTCCCGCCGCCCTATTCGGACGATCCCGCATCGGAGTTCCAGCGTGAGATGCGCGAGGTTTACGAGGTCTCAAAGGCTTTGACCGAAGAACAGAAGATCATCGCGCGGTTCTGGTCGGATGATCCGATGCTGTCGCCCACCCCGCCGGGGCATTGGGTCTGGATCCTGCTGGACATTGCGGAACGCGACGCCTTGCCCGCCGACCGACTGGCCGAGGGGCTGGCGCTTTTAGGCATCGCGATCGCCGACGGGTTCATCGCCTGCTGGCAGCAGAAATATCACCATGACTATATCCGCCCCGTCACCGCGATCCGCCGGGCCGTTGATCCGGCCTGGGAACCGCTTCTGATTACCCCGCCTTTCCCGGAATACCCGTCGGGCCATTCCACACAGTCGGGGGCGGCGGCGGCGGTTCTGATCCATCTGTTTGGTGAGGATTTCGCCTTTGAAGACGCAACCCATGTCGATGACGGATTGCCGGTCCGCAGCTTCACCGGCTTTCGCGAGGCCGCCAGCGAGGCCGCGATTTCGCGGCTTTACGGCGGCATCCATTTCCGCACCGCCATCGAACAGGGGCTGGATCAGGGATATTGTGTCGGCGCGCATGTCACGGCGCTGAGGACACGGGCATGATCCGTTCCGCCACGCTGCTGCTGATTGCCTCCCCCGCGCTGGCCGACCCGCCCGCCGCACCGCGTTTCGCCGAGGAAACCGCGACCAGTGGCGTTGAAAGCCGTTTCACCGGTGACTGGGACTATATGGTCGGCGGCGGGGGTGCGGGGTTTGACTGTTCGGGTGACGGGCTGCCAGATCTGTTTCTGGCCGGGGGCGCGGGCCCGGCAGGCCTGTGGCGCAACCTGTCCGAACCCGGCGGCCCGCTGCGGTTTGAACCGGTGGCGGATGGCCCGGCGATGAAGGCGGTGACAGGGGCCTATCCGCTGGATATCGACGGCGATGGCATCACCGATCTGGCCGTGCTGCGGGTGGGAGAAAACCTGTTGCTGCGGGGCCTTGGCGATTGCCGGTTCGAACGCGCGAATGAGGCCTGGGGTTTTGACGGCGGCGATGGCTGGACCACCGCCTTTGCCGCGACATGGGAGCCGGGCAATGACTGGCCGACACTGGCCTTCGGCAATTATGTCGACCGGCGGGAGGAGGCGTTTCCATGGGGCTCCTGCACCGAAAACCCGCTGTTCCGGCCCGTTGCGGGCGGGGGCTATGCCGCCCCCCTTATGCTGGAACCCGCGCATTGCCCCCTGTCGATGCTGTTTTCCGACTGGGACCGGTCGGGGCGGCGCGATCTGCGGGTGTCGAATGACCGCGAATATTTCAAGGGCGGGCAGGAACAGCTTTGGCGGATGGAGCCCGGCCAGCCACCGCGCCTTTATACCGCCGAGGAAGGCTGGGCGCGGCTGCGGCTTTGGGGCATGGGCATCGCGTCGGCCGATATCACCGGTGATGGCTACCCGGATTTCTACCTGACCTCGATGGCCGACAACCGGCTGCAGACTTTTCCACCGGATAGCGGGCCGGGCAGGCCGCGTTACTCTGATATCGCGGGGCGGCTGGGGGTGACGGCGCACCGGCCCTTTACCGGGGATGATGTGCGCCCCTCGACCGCATGGCATCCGCAATTCGAGGATGTGAACAATGACGGGCGGCTGGATCTTTTCGTGGCCAAAGGCAATGTCGACAAGATGCCCGACTTCGCTGAACGCGACCCCAACAACCTGCTGGTGCAGCAAGAGGATGGCCGCTTTGCCGAGATGGCGGACAGCGCGGGGGTTGCCAGTATGGAGATTGCGCGCGGGGCGCTGGTGCTGGATCTCAATGCAGATGGTCTGACCGATCTGGTGGTGGTGAACCGTCGCACGCCCGCGCAGATCTGGCGCAATGTGACCGATGGCGCGGGCAACTGGCTGGCGGTGGCGCTGCATCAGGAGGGCGGCAACCGGGATGCTATCGGATCATGGATCGAACTGCGCGACGCGGCGGGGACGCAGCGGCGCGAAGTGCTGATCGGCGGCGGCCATGTCAGCGGGCAACTGGTGCCATGGCATTTCGGGCTGGGCACGGCGACAGAGGCAGAGGTCCGGGTGATCTGGCCCGATGGCAGCGAAGGTGATTGGCAAAGGCTGGAGGCAGGCCGCCTTCACCGGATCACGCGCTGAGTTTCTGGCCGGATGCGGCAAAGGCCGCATCATCAGGCCAGCACAGGAAAAGATCCAACGCAGGCGCGCGGCGCGGTGTTCGGGCGGATCAGGAAAAGCACTGCTTTTCCCCGCCCGCTTCGACCCAGTGTCGGCAGGCCCGTCTTCAATATGCGATGCCATAGGACGGCGCCTGACTGGGCTGGCGCAAAGCGCCTGCCGAGGGGCAGGCAGGCGCTGTCCGGTGGCCATGGCCACCGAACGGGTCTGTTTTCAGTGCTTCAACTGACCGAGGCGATGGCCTCGGTCACTGAAAACGGAAGGGGGCAACTTCTGCAACGCTGGAAGATCTCGCCGCCCCGTCACCGCCCCCGCCGCAGATAGACATAAAGCGCACCACCGCCGCCATGGCGCAGATGCGCCTCGGTCACCTGCAGGATCGCAGGCCCAAGCGGGGCCTGCCGCAGCCAATGCGGCACCTGCTGACGCAGAATGCCCCGGCGATGGGGAAACGGGTCATGGTCCAGCCCCGGTTTGCCCTTGCCGGTGATGACCAGCACCAGCCGCATGCCTTGCGTCTGCGCATTCAGGATGAAGCGGATCAGTTCGGGATGCGCCTCGTTCAGCGTCATGCCATGCAGGTCGATCCGCGCCTCGGGCATCAGCTTGCCGCGCACCATCTTGCCAAAGGCCTTGGCATCCATGCGGACCGGGGCGGTTTCGGCGTCGCGGGTGGCGGTGGGGCGGGCCTTTTCCCCGATCCGGAACCCGGCGCGGAACGGGGGCGGCGGCGGCTCAGTCGCCGGTTTCACAGGATCAGGGGCCGGTTCCCCGGGCTGTTCCAGCCGCTTGCGCAGGGTGGCGCCATGCATCGGGGTGATGGATCGGGCGACCGCCCCCCAGAGCTGTTCCTCATCGGGGCGCAAATGGCGGCGGCGGGCCATGGCTCAACCCTCCGGCAACAGGGCATAGGCCCGTTCGATGGGCAGCAGCACCACCAGCCGTCCGCCATCTTTCAGCGTGCCCGCCGCAAGCCCCTCATCAGGCCCGGTGCCGAAAAAGATATCGGCCCGCTGCGCGCCCTTGATTGCGCCGCCGGTATCCTGCGCGATCATCAACCGGCGGATCGGGGCGCGGCCTTCCTTCTCGATCCAGACCGGCGCGCCCAGCGTCACGAAGGCCGGATCGACCGCGATGGATCGCATCGTGGTGATGGATCGACCCATCGCCCCGATCGGCCCTTTTTCGGCAGGCAGATCCGGCAGGCGGCGGAAGAACACATAGGACGGGTTGTGATGCAGCAGGTCCTGCCCCACCGCACCATTGGCGCGCACCCAGGCCTTGATCCCCTGCGCCGAAACCTGATCGCGGGTCGCAATGCCGCGCCGCACCATTTCCTGCCCGACCGACCGATAGGCATGACCGTTGCGCCCGCCATAACCGACCCGCAACACCCGTCCGTCGGGCAGGCGGATACGGCCCGAACCCTGCACCTGCAGAAAGAACGCCTCAACCGGGTCATCCAGCCATGCAACCTCCAGCCCCCGGCCCCGCAACACGCCCGACCGCTGGATCTCGGCCCGCGACAGCCATTGCACCCCATCCTGCACTTCGGGCGGGCGGGCATGGATCGGATAGAGAAACCGCGGCGTGCGCGTCAGGGATCCGGGCAGTTCGGGTTCATAATAGCCGGTGAAAAGCGCGGGCGGCTCGCCAATCACAACCGGACGGAACAGCAATTCGAAGAAACTGCGCGCGGCCTCGCGGCTGGTCATGGCCTGCGGGGCAAGACGGCAGACCGGGCGCCAGTCGGGATCGGTCAACAGATCGCAGGTGTCCAGAAAGACCGACAGGGCGGCGCGGTGGTCATCCTCCGCCCAGCCGTCCAGCGCCTCGAAGTCCAGCATCTGCGCGCGCGCGTCCATGCCGCTCAGGCCCAGCAGAAGGCCAAGCGCGATGGATCGGGCCGCGGCAAGCATCAGTCCCCGGTCGCGACCAGAAGCCAGTTCGGATCATCCGCGCCCATCTGCCGCGCGAAGGTCCAGACATCGCGCTGACGCTTGATCTCGGTGGCGCTGCCTTCGACGATCTCCCCTTCCTTGTTTCGCACAAGGGTGGTCAGTTCCCCGACAAAGCGCACCGAAATCTCACCCTCGGCGGTTTCGGCGTCGAAGGTCGCATCCTGCACGGCCACCTCACGCACGCCGCCGAATGTGGCCTCGACGGTGTAGCCCTGCGCCTCGCGCGCCTCGACGGCACCGGCGAAGGTCTCGAAGACATCGGGCGCAAGGAAGGGGCGGATGCTGTCCATATCGCCATTCTCATAGCCCATGACGATCATCTCATAGGCGCCGCGCGCGCCGCCCATGAATTCCGAAACCGAAAAGGACGGCTCTGCCGCCTTCATCGCGGCCAGCGCCTCTGCGGCAGGCGATCCTTCGGGGACATTGTCGGTGATGTCGCGATCCGGCCCGCCCTCGATCACCTCAAACCCCCGGCGACGGACCGGCGTGGCCTCATCCGCGGGCAGCGTCGGTTTCTCGAACCCTTCGCGAGTTCCAAGAACCGAACGGAGTTTCAGGATCAGAAAGACGGCGATGCCTGCGAGCACCAGAAGTTGAATGAGCGAGCTGTTCATACGGTTCCTCGGATCCCCCCGGCGGGGCCATGTGGCGTTGCAGGGAGGTTGGTATCGCCCCGCTTTGCTCTTATGTAGGGCAGGGGTGGGCGCAAGTCTACCGCCAGACCCGCAGGCTTATGCCCGAAAGACCCCGGAAGGGGCGGAAAGGACGTCGACAATGTGGCTTCTTTTGCCCTTCATCCTGATCCCGTTGATCGAGATCGCGCTGTTCATTCAGGTCGGCGGC
This sequence comes from Szabonella alba, assembly GCF_016765775.1. Classification (GTDB taxonomy): domain Bacteria; phylum Pseudomonadota; class Alphaproteobacteria; order Rhodobacterales; family Rhodobacteraceae; genus Szabonella; species Szabonella alba. The sequence continues at coordinate 242,249 of NZ_JAESVN010000002.1, forward strand.
CTGCTGACGCTCTGGCCGACGCTGGGTGTTGTGCTGCTGACGGCGGTGATCGGCACCGCGCTTGTGCGCTGGCAGGGGCTTCGCGTGCTTGAGGATCTGCGGCAGGAACAAGCGGCCCTGCGCGACCCTTTGTCGCCGCTGGCCCATGGCGCGATGCTGCTGATTGCCGGGGTTCTGCTGCTGATGCCCGGGTTTTTCACCGATACGATCGGCTTTCTGCTGCTGATTCCGCCGCTGCGGCGTCTCATCATTGCAAGGATCGCATCGCGGGTCAGGATCTTTCCGGGCGGTGGGCCGGGGGGCAGTACCGGGCGCAGACCGCGTGACGGCGGCATCATTGACGGCGAATGGGAAGACGTGACGCCCGAGGGGCGTGGCGGCCCGCGATTGCCGCCCGATGTTCCGGCACCCCGGCGCCCGGGTCAGCGTCCTTCCGGCTGGACGGAGCATTGAGGACGGGCCAGCGACCTGCTATGACGCGCCCGACAATCTGACAGGGAGTATTGGGATATGGCGGAAGAAAACGGTTTGGCGGATTCCCCGCTTCCGGTGAAAATGCAGGTTCTGGCGCAATTCGTGCGCGATCTGTCCTTTGAAAACGGCGTGGCGCAGCGCGGTCTTCAGGATGGCGACGTGCAGCCCGACACGCAGGTTTCCGTCAGCCTTGATGCGCGCAAGCGGGCGGCCGATCATCAGTATGAGATCATCACGAAATACCGCATCACCTCGAAGAACAAGGCCAAGGACGAAACCCTGTTCCTGATCGAACTGGACTATGCCGGGGTTTTCCATGTCGAGAATGTGCCCGAGGATCAGTTGCATCCGTTCTTGCTGATCGAATGCCCGCGCCTGCTGTTTCCCTTCGTGCGGCGCATCATCTCGGACGTGACGCGCGATGGTGGTTTTCCGCCGCTGAATATCGACATGGTCGATTTCCTTGCACTTTATCGCAGTGAACTGGCCCGCCGGATGGAAGCGCAGAAGGCCGAACAACCGGTTTCCTGAACCCGGGGCCGGGGCAGAATGCCCTGCGCGCGGCCAATCCGAAGGGGCAGGACCATCCTGCCGCCTTCCCGGCCGTGCGCGGGCCAAAACCGGCAACACCGATCTGCATGTCCATATCGCGGAACGGACGCCCGGCGGGCCAGCAGTGCGGGTCGGGGCCATCCGGCGGCAGGGCCGGGGCATTGACCGGGCTTCAGCCGGACCGCGGCTTGGACCAGATCGCATCCTCACCCAACTTTGCCACGAATTCTGCATGGGCCTCGGCCTCGGCCTCGGTCAGGCGGGGGGGCAGGGGTGTGGGGCGCGGACGCGGGCGCCAGTCATCGCTGGCCGGGCCGCTGTTTTGGCTGGTGCTGCTGGACAGGGCGAAATCCGGCTGCCGCCCGCCGATCAGTTCCAGGTAGACCTCGGCCAGAATTTCGCTGTCCAGCAGCGCGCCATGCTTTTCCCGACCGGAATTGTCGACGCCGAAACGCCGGCACAGCGCATCCAGTGACGCGGGAGAACCGGGGAATTTCTGCCGCGCAATGGCCAGCGTATCCAGCGCACGGTTGTCGGGCATCCGGGGAAAACCCACCGCTTGCAGTTCGTGATTGAGGAATTTCATGTCAAAGCTGGCATTGTGGATGACCAGCCGGGCGGTACCGATGAAATCCACGAAAGCGGCAGCGATGTCACGGAACACCGGCTTGTCGCGCAGCGTCACCTCACCCGGGGTGGCCGGGCGCGGGGTGGCCAGCAGGTCGGGCCCGATGCCATGCACGCCGAACGCCTCATCCGGCATGCCGCGTTCGGGGTTGATATATTGGTGATAGGTCTTGCCCGTCGGCAGATGGTTGAACAGCTCCACCGCGCCGATTTCAACGATCCGGTCGCCCTGAACCGGGTCAAATCCGGTGGTTTCGGTGTCCAAAACGATCTCACGCATCGGGACGGCCCCGGATATCGGAACGGATATGGGCGATCAGCGCCGCGACACAGGCGCGGACCGCATCAAGCGACAGGGTTTCAATGATATGCGTGGCACGACTGCGCTTTTCACGGTCGGGCATCTGGCGTGACAGCAGCATCTCGAACCGCTCGACGGTCATGCCGGGCCGGGCCATTACACGGGCTCGCTGCAGCGCGGCAGGTGCCGTGACAAGAAGTGTCGCATCCATGTCGGCCTCGGTCCCTTTCTCAAACAGAAGCGGGATATCCAGCACCACGATATCGGACTGCGCCGCGTTCAGAAAGGTGCTGCGGTCGGCTGCCACCAGCGGATGCACGATGCTTTCTATCTGCGCCAGGGCCGCGGGATCCCCGGCTATGCGGCGCGACAGCGCGTCACGGTTCACACCCTGCGGGTCGGAAACTTCGGGAAAGACAGCCGCCAAAGGGGCCACCGCTGCGCCATCCGGTCGGTACAGACGGTGCACGGCGGCATCGGCATCCCAGACCTCCAGCCCCGCCTCGGCAAAGATGCGGGCGGTGGTGGTCTTGCCCATGCCGATAGAGCCGGTCAGCCCCAGCCGGAAAGCGGTCATGAAGCCAGAACCACATCGCGCGTCGCCTGATCCACCTCGGGGCGCTGGCCGAACCAGCGCTCAAACCCGGGTGCGGCCTGATGCAAAAGCATTCCCAGACCGTCCACGACAGTGCAGCCCCGTGCGGCGGCGGCCTTCAGAAAACTGGTTTCAAGCGGGGTATAGACCAGATCATTGACCAATGCGGCGGGGTTGATGTCTTCCAGCGACAGGGTGAATTCCGGCTTGCCCACCATGCCAAGCGCGGTGGTGTTCACCACGGTTGCCGCATCCGACAGCGCGCCCTGCGACTGCACCCAGTCCAGAACCGTGATCTTGGCCCCGAAAGCAGCGCGCAGCGCCTCGGCCCGGGGACGGGTGCGGTTGGTCAGACGGATTTCGGGCACGCCGACCTCAATCAGCGCCGCGACCACAGCACGCGCAGCACCCCCGGCCCCGAACACGACCGCCGGACCGGCGGCAGGGTTCCAGTTCGGCGCATATTGCCGCAGATTGGCGACAAAGCCCGATCCATCGGTATTGTCGGCATGGACCTTGCCATCCTTGCGGAAAATGATCGTGTTTGCTGCCCCGATCAGGGCCGCGCGGTCAGTCACGATATCGGCCAGCGCCAGAATGGATTCCTTGTGCGGGATGGTGACATTCAGCCCGACAAAGCCCATGCGCGGCAACATCTTGAGCGCCTCGGCCAGATCGGCCTGCGCGATATCCAGCGGAATGTAATGGCCCTTGAGTCCGTAACGGCGCAGCCAGTAGCCATGCAGGACCGGCGATCGGCTATGGGCGATCGGCGACCCGATGACCCCGGCAAGCGGAAGACGCGGATGATCGGTCATGACGGTATGAATCCTCTCAGCCCCAGATATCCGAGAAGCGGCAGCAAAGGAAGCCCGAGGATGGTGAAGTAATCCCCTTCCACCGCCGAGAAGAGGCGCACGCCCTCCTCTTCCAGCAGGTATCCGCCTGCGGAATGGCGCAGGCTGTCCCAGTTACGGTTCAGATAGCCGTCAAGCCAGTCATCCGAGAAATCCCGCATCGTGAGACGCGCCTCACCGATATGGCGCCATTGCGGCTGCGCCTCATGATAAAGGACAACCGACGACAGCAGCCTGTGCGTCTGGCCCCGCATCGCCTGCAGCTGGGTCCGGGCCAGATCGGGCGTTGCGGGCTTGCCAAAGACGCGGCCCTTGAATTCAAGCACCTGATCGCAGCCCAGAACGATGGCACCGGGGCTGCGTTCGCCTATCTTTCGGGCCTTCATCTCGGCAAGGGTATCGGCCAGATCGCGCGGCGAGGCGCCCTCGGCCATCAGGGAGGCGGTGATTGCCTCTTCATCCAGTCGCGCGGGCTGGGTCGAGACGGGCAGACCCGCCGCCCGCAATAGACGCAGCCTTGTCTCGGAGGAGGAGGCCAGAACGATCGGAGGGGGCATGGGCGGTCCTGTGTGCGGCTCTGTGGAAAAACGCGATTTGTTCCTGCAGGTGGAAAAGCGGATAACCCGGGTCTGACCCGGGATCTTGCCCTGTCAGGTGCAAGTGGGCCGGGTTTCTTGTCAAGCCCGGGCGGGTTCTCCCCATGTGCAGGATATTCCGGGCGGGGTGTTGGCAAGACGAGGCAGGCAGGATAGCATGAAATTAATCCACTGGCTGATTTCCGATAAAATCTTTATTTTTCAATGCATAAACCAAGATCTTGGAAACTGTCCCAAACTTTTCCACAGTATTCCTTCTGGGGATGGATCATGGGACAATCTGCTTCATTCCCTTATCCCCAGCCCCTATATCATCATCATTCTTTCTATTAATCTTTCTTTATAAAGAAGAAGGACGGGGCGGTGCTGGCAATGATGGGTGAAGTTCTGTGGTCCCTGCATCCCTGGGTGAAGGCGCTGCATGTCGTGTCCGTCATCGCCTGGATGGCAGGGCTGTTCTACCTGCCCCGTCTTTTTGTCTATCACGTCGAGCAGGTGGGATCGGGGAACAAAACCGATCTTTTGTTCCAGACCATGGAACGGCGGTTGCTGCGGGCGATCATGGGGCCTGCGATGGTGTCCAGTTGGGTGTTCGGTCTGGCACTGGTGGCAACGCCCGGTCTGGTCGACTGGTCGCTGGTCTGGCCCTGGACCAAGGCGGGCGCGGTGCTGGGAATGACCTGGTTCCATCACTGGCTGGCACGGCGCAGAACCGAGTTTGCACAGGGGCGCAACACAAGGACGGGACGGACCTATCGGCTGATGAATGAGGTGCCGACAGTTTTGATGCTGGTGATCGTCTTTTCGGTTTTTGTGAAGTTCTGAACGGCAAGGGCGGAGCAGAGTTGACTCAGCCGCCCCGCCGCCCTATGTGGAATGCGCTGGCCGTCCGGTCAGAATTCCCCCGTGACCTGCCTCGCGACCCATCTGGCGATCTTGATTGCCCGCGACCCTCATATGACGCAAGCCGAATGGCTGGACGTTCAGGACTGTTCCCATGACCGAAGACATTATCGAAATCGAACGCCTCAATCTTGCCGATCTGAAGGCCAAGACTCCTGCGGATCTTCTGGCGATGGCCGAAGAATGGGAGATCGAGAACGCCCCTTCGATGCGCAAGGGCGAGATGATGTTCTCGCTTTTGAAAGAGCATGCCGAAGAAGGCTGGGAGATCGGTGGCGATGGTGTGCTTGAGGTCCTGCAGGACGGGTTCGGCTTCCTGCGCAGCCCCGAGGCGAATTATCTGCCCGGCCCGGATGATATCTATGTCTCACCCGATACGATCCGGCAGTTTTCGCTGCGCACCGGCGACACCATCGAGGGGGTGATCGCCGCCCCGCGTGAGTCCGAGCGTTATTTCTCGATGACCAAGGTGACGCGGATCAATTTCGACGATCCGGAACGGGCGCGCCACAAGGTGCATTTTGACAACCTGACCCCGCTTTATCCCGATGAGCGTCTGAAGATGGAAGTCGAGGATCCGACGATCCGGGACCGTTCGGCGCGGATCATCGATCTGATCGCCCCGATCGGCAAAGGCCAGCGCGCGCTGATCGTGGCGCCGCCGCGCACCGGTAAAACGGTGCTGTTGCAGAACATTGCCCAGTCCATCGCGGTCAACCATCCGGAATGCTATCTGATCGTGCTGCTGATCGACGAGCGGCCGGAAGAGGTGACGGATATGCAGCGTTCGGTGCGGGGGGAGGTTGTGTCCTCGACCTTCGACGAGCCTGCGACGCGGCATGTGGCGGTTGCGGAAATGGTGATCGAGAAGGCCAAGCGTCTGGTCGAACACAAGCGAGATGTTGTGATATTGCTGGACTCTATCACAAGACTTGGTAGGGCGTTCAATACTGTTGTGCCCTCTTCAGGCAAGGTCCTGACCGGCGGTGTCGATGCTAATGCGCTGCAGCGGCCGAAGCGGTTTTTCGGGGCGGCGCGGAATATCGAGGAAGGCGGATCGTTGACCATCATCGCGACGGCGCTGATTGATACCGGCAGCCGGATGGACGAGGTGATCTTCGAAGAGTTCAAGGGCACGGGCAACAGCGAGATCGTGCTGGACCGCAAGGTGGCCGACAAGCGGGTCTTCCCGGCCATGGACATCCTGAAATCGGGAACCCGGAAAGAGGATCTGCTGGTCGAGAAGACCGATCTGCAGAAGACCTATGTCCTGCGCCGGATTCTGAATCCGATGGGGACAACCGATGCCATCGAATTCCTGATTTCGAAGCTGAAACAGACCAAGTCGAATTCCGATTTCTTCGATTCGATGAACTCCTGACCAAGCCTCGAGCGGGGTCCGACCCATGGATACGATTTTCGCCCCCGCCACCGCGCGGGGGAAAGCCGGCGTTGCGATCATCCGGATCTCGGGTGACCGGGCCTTTGCCGCGACCTTGGCGCTGGCCGGCAGCTTGCCGGAGCCGCGCCGCGCCTCCTTGCGCCTTTTGCGCTGGCAGGACCGCGTTCTGGATGAAGCGCTTGTGCTGCTTTTCGCGAAAGGCGCCAGTTTCACCGGTGAGGATATGGTGGAGCTTCACGTCCATGGCAGTATCGCGGTTGTTTCGGCGGTTCTGTCGGCGCTGTCGGATCAGCCCGGGCTGCGGCTTGCCGAGCCGGGGGAATTTACCCGGCGTGCAATGGACCATGGGCGGCTGGACCTGTCGCAGGTCGAAGGGCTTGCCGATCTGATTGAGGCTGAAACCGAATCGCAGCGATTGCAGGCGCTTGAAATGCTGTCGGGGGCCATAGGGCGCAAGGTAGAGGCCTGGCGTTCGGCGATCCTGCGGATGTTTGCGCTGATCGAGGCAACGATTGATTTCGCGGATGAGGATGTGCCCACGGATGTCATTCCCGAGGTTCGGGAGATTCTGGGCGGGTTGACCGCGTCTTTGAAGGAGGAACTGCAAAGTTCTGCCGCGGCCGAGCGTGTCCGCAACGGGTTCGAGGTTGCCATCATTGGTGCGCCGAATGCTGGAAAATCGACACTTATCAATGCTTTGTCTGGTCGCGATGTTGCGATTACCTCGGATCTTGCGGGAACGACGCGAGATATCATCGAGGTCCGGATGGATATGGACGGGCTTGCCGTCACCTTGCTGGACACTGCGGGCCTGCGTGAGACCGAGGACCGGATTGAGAAGATCGGGGTTGAGCGGGCGCGGGCGCGGGCCAATGCCGCCGATCTGCGGGTTTTCCTGTTGGGCGGGGAGGGTGTTGTCACCGGGCTTGAACGGCGCGCCGGTGATATCGAGCTTCAGGGCAAGGCGGATCTGACCCCCGGATCGGACGGTGTTTCCGGGCTGTCAGGTGAAGGAGTCGAAGCCTTGAAAAGTGCGATTTCCGGGGTGCTGCTCGACAGGGCGGCAGGTTCTGGCTTGATGAACCGGCAGCGGCATCGCAGCTGCCTGATTTCCGCAATCGGGTCTTTGGACTCGGCGCGAAGTGCGATAGAAGACGAGTCGGCCGCGCTTGAGCTGATCGCGGAAGATCTGCGTCAGGCCGCCCGTGCGCTTTCATCCTTGCTTGGCTCCGTCGATGTGGAATCGGTGCTTGGTGAGATATTCGCGCGGTTCTGTATCGGGAAATGAGGTGTTTCACGTGAAACAGTTTGACGTCATCATTATCGGCGGCGGCCATGCCGGGACCGAGGCCGCTGCGGTTGCAGCGCGGATGGGCGTCAGGACTGCGCTGGTCACGATGAAACGGGCGACGATCGGCGTGATGTCTTGCAATCCCGCCATCGGCGGCTTGGGCAAGGGGCATCTGGTGCGCGAGATTGACGCGCTGGATGGCATCATGGGCCAGGCGGCGGATCGGGCGGGCATTCAGTTCCGATTGCTTAACAAAAGCAAGGGGCCTGCGGTTCAGGGTCCGCGGACGCAGGCGGACCGGAAGCTTTATCGGGATGCGGTGCAGGCGATGCTATCGCGTATCGAGGGTCTCGACATTATCGAGGCGGAAGTCGCCGGTCTGATCCAGAACTCGGGTCGGGTGGCGGGGATCCGTCTGCGTGATGGCAGTACCCTGTCCGCATCGGCAGTTGTTCTGACAGCGGGCACTTTTCTGAACGGCGTGATGCATATCGGCGCCGAGCGCAGCATTGGTGGTCGGGTGGGTGACCCTTCTTCGGTTTTGCTGGCGGAACAGCTTGGCGCGCTTGGACTCACGCGGGGACGGCTGAAAACCGGAACACCCGCGCGGCTTGACGGGCGAAGCATCGACTGGTCGCGGCTTGAGCAGCAGGCCGGTGATGACCGACCGACCATGTTCTCCTTCCTCAATGACAAACCTTTCGTCCGGCAGATTTCTTGCGGAATCACACATACGAATGTGCGCACCCATGAAATTGTCCGGGCCAATCTTGGCCAGTCGGCCATGTATGGCGGGCATATCGAAGGTGTCGGCCCACGTTACTGTCCGTCTATTGAGGACAAGATCGTTCGTTTCGCCGAAAAGGACAGCCATCAGGTCTTTCTTGAGCCCGAAGGCCTTGATGATCCGACCGTCTATCCGAACGGGATTTCCACGTCCTTGCCTGCCTCGGTGCAAGAACTGTATATCCGCAGCATTGCCGGTCTGGAGTCGGTTACGATCCTGCAGCCCGGATATGCGATTGAATATGACTATTTCGACCCCCGCCACCTGACACCGGGGCTGGAGGTCAAGTCTCTGCCGGGGCTGTTCTTTGCCGGTCAGATCAATGGCACAACCGGATATGAGGAAGCGGCAGCTCAGGGCCTGGTGGCTGGAATTTCGGCAGCCAGACTGAGCCGCGAACTGGATGCTGTGCATTTCAGCCGTACCAACAGCTATATCGGCGTTCTGATCGATGATCTGATTACGCGGGGTGTGACTGAACCCTATCGTATGTTCACTTCACGCGCCGAATATCGCCTGACGATCCGCGCCGATAACGCCGATCAGCGCCTGACAGAACTTGGTATCGCCTTGGGTTGCGTTTCGGCAGAACGGGCGGAGCATTTCAGCCGGAAAAATGCGATGCTGACTGGTGCAAGGCAGGTTCTGGACGCGATTTCGCTTTCGGCCCGGGACCTGACCGCTCTGGGCGTGAACGTCAGCAATGGCGGCGCAAAGCGCAGCGCAGCGCAGGCCATTGCCCTGCCGAACTTCCCGGCGAAACGCTATTTTACTTCAATCCCCGAGTTAGCAGGCCTGCCGGACGCAATTTTCGACCAACTGATCGCGGATTCCATCTATGCAGGCTATGCGACGCGGCAGGAACAGGATGCCGAACGGCTTCGCAAGGAAGAACAGGTGAAGATCCCGGCGGATTTCGACTATCTGGCGCTTTCCGGACTTTCGACCGAACTGGCGCAGAAACTTGTCCGCGCGCAGCCTGCGACACTTGCCCAGGCGGCAGTTCTGGAGGGGATGACGCCTGCAGCCCTGCTGCTTTTGCTGTCGCGCCTGAAACGTCGCGATCTGCACAAATCGGCCTGAGTGGTTTGCTGTGACGCGTCCCGACCCGACAGAAATGATTTCCCGCGATGCCGCACCGATGCTGGATCATTATCTGGCACTGCTGACAAAATGGAACGTAGCCATCAATCTGGTTTCCCCGGCAACGCTGAAAGAGGCGCGGCACCGGCATTTTCTGGATTCGGCACAGATCTATCATTTGTCCGCTGCAGAGGGCCGGTCCTGGGTCGATCTGGGCAGTGGCGCCGGTTTTCCGGGGCTTGTTCTGGCAATTCTGCGCAAGGCCGAAGGCGCCTCCGGTGCCGTCACGCTGATTGAGGCGGATCGGCGCAAGGCGGTATTCCTGACTACGGTCATTCGAGAGTTGTCGCTGGACGCGCAAGTGATCGTCGACCGTATAGAACGGGCTGCGCCGCAGCAGGCTGACCGAATCTGCGCGCGGGCATTGGCAGCACTTCCCGTGCTCTGCGGCTTCATGGAACGGCATGCGGATCCCTCTGCTGTCGCCTTGTTTCCCAAGGGCCGCAACTACAGAAACGAGGTTGAGGAGGCGCGGCAGAACTGGGATTTTTCGATGAAGCTGCATGAGAGCGTGACGGATCCTGAGGGCGTGATCCTCGAAATCCAAGATTTACTCCGGAAGTCATGATATGCGGGAAAAGATGCGGATAATCGCGATTGCAAACCAGAAGGGTGGCGTTGGCAAGACAACCACCGCTATCAATCTTGCCGCCGGTCTGGCAGAACTGGGTGCACGGGTTCTGCTTGTCGATCTTGACCCTCAGGGAAATTCCTCCACCGGTTTGGGTATGGAACCCGAGCGCAGGGTCAGGACCAGCTACGATCTTCTGATGGAAAACGCGGATCTTGCAGAGGTCTGTTTCTCAACGCAACTAGAGCGTCTGTCGATCTGCCCTGCAAACTCGGATCTTTCCTCTGCCGATCTGGAGCTTTTTACCAGCGAGAAGCGCAGTTTTCTGCTGCGGGATGCCCTGCGCCAGACGGGGGCCGATGTTCCTGCCTTCGATCTTGTGCTGATCGACTGTCCGCCCTCGCTCAACCTGTTGACGGTCAATGCGCTTGTGGCCTGCGATTCGGTTCTGGTGCCGCTTCAGGCTGAATTCTTCGCGCTGGAAGGGCTGTCGCAGTTGATGATCTCGATCCGGGAGATCCGTCAGTCCGCCAATCCGGAGCTGCGGATCGAAGGTGTTCTGATGACCATGGTCGACAATCGCAACAACCTGTCGCAACTGGTGGAGTCCGACGCGCGGGACACGCTGGGCGATCTGGTGTTTCGCACGATCATTCCCAGAAATGTCCGCGTCAGTGAGGCGCCTTCCTATTCACAGCCCGTCCTGACCTATGATCCGCAATCCAAGGGTGCCGAAGCCTATCGGCAACTGGCGCGCGAGGTTGGAACGCGCTATGGATTCGTTCCCCAGACCAGCAAGGAGCCTGCATGATGGAAAAGAAAGCCGATCGTCGCGGTCTCGGCCGTGGTTTGTCGGCGCTGATGGCCGATATCGGGCTTCCGCGTGAGGGTGACATGGCAGCCGGGACGGCGCCGGCCGCTCGCCCGGGCATCCTCCGTCTGCCGGTTGAGGTTCTGCATCCCAATCTGGATCAGCCGCGCCGCGCCTTCAGCCAGGTCGCGCTGGAAGATCTGGCCGCGTCGATCGCCGTCAAGGGTGTGTTGCAACCGCTCATCGTTCGCGCATCCAAGGGTGTTGATGGGCATTATGAAATCGTCGCGGGTGAACGGCGCTGGCGTGCGTCACAGATCGCGCAACTCCATGAAGTGCCTGTGCTGATTCGCGACTTCAACGACACTGAAGTTCTGGAAGTCGCGATTATCGAGAATATCCAGCGCGAAGACCTTAACGCGATTGAAGAAGCCTTCGGATATCGTCAGTTGATGGATCGTTTTGGTCATACGCAAGAGAAACTGGCCGAAGCCTTGTCCAAAAGTCGCAGCCATATCGCAAACCTTTTGCGTCTGCTGAACCTGCCGGAGGAGGTTCAGTCCTATGTGCGGGAGGGTAGGCTTACCGCGGGTCACGCACGCGCGCTTATCACTGCGGAAGATCCGGCCAAACTGGCCCGCGAAGTGCTGGCCAAAGGCTATTCGGTTCGTCAGACCGAAGAACTGGCCCGCGCTGCCACTGGAGCAAAGCCGCGTCGCAATGGCAGTGCCCCCCGCGAGTCCGAAAAGGATGCCGATACGCGCGCGCTTGAGGCGGATCTTTCCGCGAATATTCGCATGGCGGTCAGCATCAAGCATGAACCGGGCGGAGAAAGCGGCCTTCTGTCAATCCGTTACAACAGCCTGCAACAGCTTGACGATCTTTGTCGGGCGCTCTCCGGGCTGGAATCCGATTTCGATTAAGGTTCAGGCCCCCAGCAGTTGCGCAATCACCCGATTCAGCAGGATCCGGCCCTGATCGGTTGCGCGCAATCGGTCGTCTTCCACCAGAAGCAGACCGGATTCTTGCAATTCAGACAGGCGGTTTGGTGAAAATGTGCCTGCGCCAAGGGCGTTGAGACGCGACATTGACAAGCCCTTCCGCGTTCTAAGACCCATCATAACATATTCGATTGCCTGATCTTCCCGGCTCAGCGCGGTTCGCTGATCAGATCGCAGATCCTCTACCGCTTTCAGCCAGGTATTTGGCGCGCGTGGGGCCTCGGTTGCCCACCGTGTTCCGTTCAGGGTCAGCCGGCCATGGGCTCCGGGACCGATGCCTGCATAATCGCCTGCGTTCCAATAGATCAGATTATGCCGGGATTCTTGCCCTTCCCTGGCATGGTTCGAAACCTCATAGGCCGGCAGACCGGCCTTTTCACATCGTTCCTGCGTAAGATCGAACATGTCAGCTGAAAGATCTTCTTCCGGTAGTCCCTTCAGATGCCCTGCAGCATGGCGTCTGGCAAACACCGTGCCTTCCTCGATTGTCAGCTGATAAAGCGACAGGTGATCGGGTTCCAGGTCCAACGCCTGCTGCAATTCATCCTGCCAATCCTGCAGGGACTGATTTTGCCGCGCATAGATCAGGTCGAAGCTGACCCGGCCGAACAGGGACCGCGCAAGCCTGATGGCGGCAAGGGCCGATGTGACGTCATGCAATCTGCCCAGACGCTGCAAATCCAGGTCATTGAGGGCCTGAACGCCGATGGAAATACGGTCAACGCCCGCATCGCGATAGGCCGCAAAACGCCCCAACTCCACCGCACCTGGATTGGCCTCCAACGTGATCTCGCAATCATTGGCAAGGGGCCATGTCGCGCGGATTTCATTCAGGATCGCGGTAACGGTTTCACCGTCCATCAGGGAGGGTGTGCCACCGCCGAAATAGACGGAATTGACCACACGCCCTTCGGTCTCCTGCCCGATACGGCGGATCTCGGACAGATAGCGCTCGGCCCAGACCCCTTGATCCACATTCGACGCAACATGGCTGTTGAAGTCGCAATAGGGGCATTTTGCCAGGCAATAGGGCCAGTGCAGATAGATTCCGAATCCGCCCTGCCGCCAATCTTCGACGGGGCCGGGATTGGCTGACGCGGAAAGTTTCACGTGAAACAACCAGCCGCAAGCTTGCTGAAGGCATCAAACCGATGGCTCATCCGGTTCTTCGCCCAGCGATCCATTTCGCCGAATGTGCGATCATGGCCATCCGGAACGAACATCGGGTCGTAACCATGCCCCAGATCTCCCCGGGGCGGCCAGATCAGGTGACCGGAAACGCCGCCTTCAAACACTTCATCATGCCCATCGGGCCAGGCCATGACCAGGGTGCAACGGAATGTCGCCCGGCGCGGATGCGGCGCGGAAACCGCCTCCAGCGCCGTCCATGTCCGCTCCATCGCCCGGTGGAAATTCCGGCCGCCTGGCCCCTCGGCCCAATCCGCCGTGCGCACGCCCGGATCGCCGCCCAAAGCATCGACACAAAGCCCGGAATCATCCGCAAGTGCCACAAGGCCCGAGGCTGCTGCCGCTGCATGGGCCTTGATCCGCGCATTGCCGATGAAACTGTCCTCGGTTTCCTCCGGCTCCGCAAGGCTCAGCTGCCCAGCGGAAATTGCCTTGATGCCGAAATCCTTCAGCAAATCGGCCATTTCCTCCAGTTTCCCGGCATTATGGGTCGCAATCAGCAGTTTCAGCTCTGCGAATTTCCGCATCGCTTTACTCCACAGCCTTGTTCTGCGCCGCAGCCAGTGCCTGACATCCTGCCTCGGCCAGTCCCAGCAGATCCTCCATCTCAGCGCGAGAGAAGGTCGACCCTTCCGAGGACATCTGAACCTCGATCATCCGTCCGCGTCCGGTCATCACGAAATTGCCATCCACCCCGGCCACGGAATCCTCGGCATAATCCAGATCCAGAACCGGCTGCCCGGCATAAAGCCCGCAGGACACCGCGACGACATTGTCCATTACCGGGTCAGTGGTCAGAACACCGGCCTTCAGCAGTTTGTTCACCGCCAGCCGCAGCGCGACCCAGCCCCCGGTGATCGATGCGCAGCGCGTTCCGCCATCGGCCTGCAGCACGTCGCAATCCACAACGATCTGTCGTTCTCCAAGGGCCTGACGGTCAACCCCGGCGCGCAGCGACCGTCCGATCAGCCGCTGAATCTCCTGTGTGCGCCCGCTTTGTTTGCCCTGCGCCGCTTCGCGCCGGTTGCGGCTATGGGTGGCGCGGGGCAGCATGCCATATTCCGCCGTGACCCAGCCCTGACCAGTGTTCTTCAGAAAAGGCGGTGGCTTGTCCTCGACCGAGGCCGAGCACAGCACATGCGTGCCCCCGATCCGGATCAGACAGGACCCTTCCGCATGGCGCATCGGCCCCGGTTCGATCTCTATGGCGCGGAGTTCGTCAAGGCTTCGTCCCGAGGGTCGCATATCGCATCCTTTCTGTTTCCACGCCAACTATCCGGCCAGAGCGCGAGGATGCAACCCTCATTGACGAAGGCGGCTTCCGGTCCCTAGTATCGCCTTTGCTTTGCGAGACCGCCATGCCCGACCATTCCCAGATTCTCTCCGAAATGAATGAGCGCTCGAAAGAGGTGTTTCGCCGCGTGGTTGAATCCTATCTCGCCTCGGGTGATCCGGTCGGTTCACGCAGCCTGACGCGCAGCATGTCCGAGAAAGTCAGCGCCGCGACGATCCGAAATGTCATGCAAGACCTTGAATTCATGGGACTTCTTGGCAGTCCTCATGTTTCGGCGGGGCGTGTGCCGACCCAGATGGGTCTGCGCATGTTCATCGACAGCCTGCTGGAGGTCGGCGCGGTCGAGGCGCAGGACCGTGAACGCATCGACGCCACCCTTGCTCCCGAAGGCCGCGATGTCGCCAGCCTGCTTGACCGGGTGGGTTCCGCCCTTTCCGGACTGACACAAGGCGCAAGCCTTGTTCTTGCCCCGAAATACGAGGCGCCGATCCGCCATATCGAATTCGTCGCGCTGGCGCCTGATCGCGCGCTCGTGGTTCTGGTCTTCGCCGATGGTCATGTCGAGAACCGGGTTTTCGCACCGCCGCCGGGTCAGACGCCATCCTCGATGCGAGAGGCGGGAAATTTTCTTAATGCGCTGGCCACGGGACGCACGATTTCGGAATTGCGACAGGTGATCCTGACCGAGATCCGCCAGCGTCGTCAGGAGATTGACAGTCTGGCCCGGGAACTGGTCGAAAGCGGCGTGGCGCTGTGGGAAAATCCCGGTGAATCGGGTGAAAGGCTGATCGTGCGCGGTCGTGGCAATCTTTTGGAAGGCACGACCGAGGCCGAGGATCTGGGCCGCATCCGCATCCTCTTCGATGATCTTGAGCGCAAGCGCGATATCGCCGAGTTTCTGGAACTCACCGAAACCGGGGAAGGGGTGCGCATTTTTATCGGCTCCGAGAACAAGCTTTTTTCACTTTCGGGTTCCTCTTTGGTGGTCTCTCCCTATATGAACGCGGATCGGAAGATCATCGGCGCTGTCGGCGTGATCGGGCCGACCCGGTTGAATTATGGCCGGATCGTTCCCATCGTCGACTATACTGCGCAGCTTGTCGGGCGCGTGTTGTCCGAACGAAGCAAAGGATGATCCCAGACGTGAATGAAGTGAGGAAAGACCAGATGCCGCAGGATCAGGCAACCGAATTCCAGGATATCGACCCTCTCGCCGGGGAGGCGCCGGATTACGACCCCACCGCCGAGATTGAGGCGCTGCGCGCCGAACGCGACGATATGCGCGACCGTTTCATGCGCGCACTTGCCGATGCGGAAAACGCCCGCAAGCGGGGTGAAAAGGATCGCCGTGAGGCCGAGCATTATGGCAGTTCCCGGCTTTCCCGCGATATTCTGCCAGTCTATGACAATCTGCGCCGCGCCCTTGATGTGGCTGCGCAGGATGCGGAGGGTCAGGCAACTGCCCTGATCGAGGGGGTAGAACTGACCCTGCGCGAATTGATGAATGTGATGACGAAACATGGCATTACGCTGATCTCTCCCCAGACCGGCGACACCTTCGATCCGCAATTGCATCAGGCCATGTTTGAGGCACCGCTGCCCGGCACCAAGGCGGGTCAGATCATTCAGGTCATGACCGAGGGCTTCATGCTGCATGACCGCCTTCTGCGTCCGGCACAGGTCGGTGTCTCGTCAACTCCGGCAAGCTGAGACTCCGTCAAGCTGAGATCCGGGCAGGCTCAGGCCGGTCCATGCCGGATCGTCCCGCTTTCCGGATCAACCACGCGCCCGGCCATGATCCGGGCGCGGTGGTCCTTGCACCGCAAGGTCAGGGGTTGATCCGGCCTTTCAGTTCATAGACCAGCGCCAGCGCCTCCAGCGGCGTCAGCTGATCGGGCAGAACCTCACGCAGCCGGGCCTCCACCTCTGACGGCTTTGGCGCAGCGATGCGCGGCTGTGCGGGGGCTGTGCGGAACAGCGGCAGATCGTCGATCAGGGCGAGTCTGCTGCCCGCGCCTGACCGTTCGCCCGATTCCAGCAGTTCCAGCACGCTGCGCGCCCGCTCGATCACTGCATCGGGCAGGCCGGCCAGTTTCGCCACCTGCACACCATAGCTGCGATCCGCCGCCCCCTTGCGGATCTCGTGCAGGAAGATCACATCGCCCTCCCATTCCTTCACCGCAACCGTCGCATTCTCCACCCCCTCCAGCTTGCCGGCCAGGGCGGTCATCTCATGGTAATGCGTGGCGAACAGCGCCCGGCAGCGGTTCACCTCATGCAGATGCTCCAGCGTCGCCCAGGCGATCGACAACCCGTCCCATGTCGCCGTGCCGCGCCCGATCTCGTCAAGGATCACCAGCGCGCGGTCATCGGCCTGATGCAGGATTGCCGCCGTCTCGACCATTTCCACCATGAAGGTCGACCGCCCCCGCGCCAGATCATCCGAGGCCCCGACGCGGCTGAACAACTGGCTGACCAATCCGATATGCGCCTCGCTGGCCGGCACGAAGGATCCCGCCTGCGCCAGCAGCGCGATCAGCGCATTCTGCCGCAGAAAGGTGGATTTCCCTGCCATGTTCGGCCCGGTCAGCAGCCAGATCGCGGCCTTGTCCCCGGCGCTCAGATCGCAGTCATTGGCGATGAACCCCCCGCCCTGCCGCCGCAGGGCGCGTTCCACCACCGGATGCCGCCCACCCTCGACCCGGAAGGCGCGGCTGCTGTCGATCCGGGGTTCGCACCAGTTCTCACTGATCGCCAGATCGGCAAGGGCGGCGGCAAGGTCGATCTCGGCCAGCGCCCTTGCAGTCTGGGCCAGAGCCGCCGCGCGCTCCAGCACCGCCTTGCGCAGCGCGGTGAAATGCCGCTTCTCGATCTCCTGCGCGTGATTGCCCGCATTCAGGATCCGCGTTTCGATCTCCGACAGCGCGACGGTCGTGAACCGCACCTGTCCCGCCGTGGTCTGTCGATGGATGAAGGTTTCCGACAAAGGCGGTGACAGCATCCGGTCGGCATGGGTGGTCGTCACATCGACGAAATAGCCCAGCACATTGTTATGCTTGATCTTCAGGCTGGAGATGCCGGTCTGTTCGATGAACTCCGCCTGCATCCGTGCAATCACGCCGCGCCCTTCGTCGCGCAACTGTCGCACCTCATCCAGTTCGGTATCGTATCCGGTCGCGATCAGCCCACCATCGCGCGCCAGCAGCGGTGGTTCCGCGACCAGCGCCCGCTCCAGCAGATCGGCCAGCCCTTCATGCCCGCCCAGATCACACCCGGATTGCAGCAGCAGATCGGGCACCGCCCCGGATGCGGTCAGCAGATCGCGCAGTCCCGCCGCCGCCTGCACCCCGCCCCGGATCGCGGCCAGATCGCGCGGCCCGCCCCGGTCCAGCGACAGGCGTGACAGCGCCCGGTCGATATCGGGCACCCGGCGCAGCATGGCGCGCAGATCGTCCCGCAGGCGGCTTTGTTCCACCAGAAACCGCACCGATTGCAGGCGCCGCCCGATCACCTCGCCATCGCGTGAAGGGGCAGAAAGCCGCCGCTCCAGCAACCGCCCGCCGCCTGCGGTCAAGGTGCGGTCCATGACCGACAGCAACGACCCTTCACGCCCGCCCGAAAGACTGGCGGTGATTTCCAGATTGCGCCGGGTTGCGGCGTCGATCTGCACCACGCCACCCGGATTTTCGCGCTGTGGCGGCTGCAGCAGCGGCAGCTTACCCCGCTGGGTCAGGTCCAGATAGTCGATCAGCGCGCCCATGGCCGAAATCTCGGCCCGCCCGAAACTGCCAAAGCCCTCCAGCGACCCGACCCCGAACAGATCGCAAAGCCGCCGCTCCGCCCCAGTGCTGTCAAAGGCTGACCGCGCCAGCGGTGTCACCGCAACCGCCATATCTTCGGGGGTGAACCCGCCTTCGGCCAGCAGCAATTCCTTTGGCATCAGTCGCGCCAGTTCCATGCCCAGCCGGGGCAACGGGCAGGGCACCACCCGCAATTCCCCGGTTGAGATATCGCACCATGCCAGCGCGCAATCGCCCCGAACCTCGCCGAATGCGGCCAGATAATTGTTGCGCCGCGCCTCCAGCAGCGTGTCTTCGGTCAGGGTGCCGGGGGTGACCAGCCGCACCACATCCCGTGCCACCACCGATTTCGACCCGCGCTTCTTTGCTTCGGCCGGGTCTTCCATCTGCTCGGCGATCGCCACACGGAATCCCTTGCGGATCAGCGACAGAAGGTAGCCCTCGGCCGAATGGACCGGTACACCGCACATCGCGATGTCCTGCCCCAGATGCTTGCCGCGCTTGGTCAGTGCGATATCCAGCGCCTCGGCCGCCGCCACCGCGTCGTCAAAGAACATCTCGTAGAAATCGCCCATCCGGTAGAACAGCAGCGCCTCCCGGTAGCGCCCCTTGATCTCCAGATACTGCGCCATCATCGGCGTCACATTGTCGTCGGACATGGATCCCCCTGCCTGTCGCGCCCGACCCTACAAAACCGCCCTTCCGGCTGAAAGCGGCAAATTCGTTGTCGTGGCGTGCGCAGGCGGCTATCACCGTTCGGGCAAAGGGAGGCCCATCATGTCCAGGACCAAGATCACCGCCGAAGAGGCGCTTGCCTATCACCTTGAACCGCGCCCGGGTAAATATGACGTGGTCGCCTCAACCCCGATGGCGACGCAACGCGATCTGAGCCTTGCCTATTCGCCCGGCGTCGCCGTGCCCGTGCAGGCCATCGCTGACCGGCCCGAGGCGGCCTATGACTATACGGTGAAGGGCAATATGGTCGCCGTCATCTCGAACGGCACCGCGATCCTTGGCATGGGCAATCTGGGCGCGCTGGCCTCCAAACCGGTGATGGAGGGCAAGGCGGTGCTGTTCAAGCGCTTTGCCGATGTGAATGCCATCGATATCGAACTGGATACCGAGGATGCCGAAGAGATCATCAAGGCGGTAAAGCTGATGTCGCCCACCTTCGGCGGCATCAATCTTGAGGATATCAAGGCGCCGGAATGTTTCATCATCGAACAGCGGCTCAAGGAAATCTGTGATATTCCGGTGTTCCATGACGATCAGCACGGCACCGCGGTGATCTGCGCGGCGGGGCTGATCAATGCGCTGGAAATGACCGGCAAGAAGATCCAGGATTGCCGCATCGTGCTGAATGGCGCTGGGGCGGCTGGCATTGCCTGTCTGGAACTTCTGAAATCCATGGGCGCCGCACCCGACAACTGCATCATGTGCGACACCAAGGGCGTTGTCTGGCAGGGCCGGACCGAGGGCATGAACCAGTGGAAATCGGCCCATGCCGCCAAGACCGACCTGCGAACGCTGGAAGAGGCGATGAAGGGTGCCGATGTGTTTCTGGGCGTCTCGGCCAAGGGGGCGGTGACGCAGGATATGGTGGCCTCGATGGCCGATAATCCGGTGATCTTCGCCATGGCCAATCCCGACCCCGAAATCACCCCCGAGGATGCCCATGCCGTGCGCCCCGATGCCATCGTGGCCACGGGGCGCAGCGATTATCCCAATCAGGTCAACAACGTGCTTGGCTTTCCCTACCTTTTCCGGGGTGCGCTGGATATCCATGCCCGCGCCATCAATGACGAGATGAAGATCGCCTGCGCGCAAGCCCTTGCCAAACTCGCGCGTGAGGACGTGCCTGATGAGGTGGCCATGGCTTACGGTCGCAAACTGTCCTTCGGGCGCGATTACATCATCCCCACGCCCTTCGATCCGCGTCTGATCCATGTCATCCCGCCTGCCGTCGCCAAGGCGGGCATGGATACCGGCGTGGCGCGTCGTCCCATCGTCGATATGAATGCCTATACGCTGGCCCTCAAAAGCCGGATGGACCCCACCGCCTCGATCCTGCAGGGGGTTCATGCGCGGGCGCGTCAGGCGCAGGCCCGCATGATCTTTGCCGAAGGCGACGATCCGCGCGTGCTGCGCGCCGCTGTCGCCTATCAGCGGTCCGGTCTGGGTCACGCGCTGGTCGTGGGACGTGAGGCCGATGTGCGCGAAAAGCTGGAGGCGGCAGGTCTGGCCGATGCGGTCCGCGAGCTTGAGGTGGTCAATGCCGCCAATACCCGCCATCTGGATACCTACCGCGAATTTCTCTATGCCCGGCTGCAGCGTGAAGGTTTTGACCGGCAGGATATCCACCGCCTCGCCTCGCGCGACCGGCATGTATTCTCGGCGCTGATGTTGGCCCATGGCCATGGTGATGGTCTGGTGACTGGGGCAACCCGGAAATCCGCACATATCCTCAGCCTGATGAACCATGTTTTCGACGCCAAGGCCGGGGATGGGGCGGTCGGGGTTACGGCGCTGCTGCACAAGGGGCGGATCATCTTTGTCACTGATACGCTGGTGCATGAATGGCCCGAACCCGAGGATCTGGCCACCATCGCGATCCGCGCCGCCGGGGTCGCCCGCAATCTGGGACTGGAGCCGCGCGTGGCCTTCGTGTCCTTCTCGACATTCGGTTATCCGGTGTCGGAACGCGCGACGAAGATGCATCAGGCGCCGCGCGTTCTGGACCGGATGAAGGTTGATTTCGAATATGAGGGCGAAATGACCGTGGATGTGGCGCTCAACCCCGAGATCATGGCGCAGTATCCGTTCTGCCGTCTGACCGGCCCGGCGAATATCCTAGTCGTTCCGGCGCGCCATTCCGCCAGCATTTCGGTGAAGCTGATGCAGGAAATGGCCGGGGCAACCGTGATCGGCCCGATCCTGACTGGGGTGCCGAAACCGATCCAGATCTGTTCGACGGTTTCGACCGCGAATGACATCCTGAACCTTGCGGTGGTGGCGGCCTGCCGTATCGGGAACTGATCCGGTGAACGCTTGCCGGGGCAGGGCGTGCAATGCGCCCGCCCCGGTTTCAGATGCGGTTACAAACCTGCAGCCTTGGTCAGATTGACGCGGAACCTGTCACGCCGCCGCTGATAGCGGCGCGACATTTCAGCACTGGCATGGCCCAGATGTTTCTGGACATGGCGTTCATCGGTCTCGGCGCTGCTGGCAAGGCCCGCGCGCAGCGAATGGCCGGAATAAAGTGCGATGCGCTCCGCCTCGGGCAGATCAGGGCGCAGACCCGCATCGCGGACGCAAGCCTTGACGAGCCGGGCCACATGCTTGTCGGTCAGCCGCGCGCCGGTCGCTGATCGCCCGTCGCGCGCGACCGCGACAAAGACCGGGCCGAAGTCAATCCGCGCAAAATGCAGCCATTGCGTCAGCGCATGGACCGGACAGCTTTGCGGTCCCGACCCGCGCCCGATTTCCACCTCACGCCAGCCGGTCTTGCCCTGCAGGGTGACCAGCGCGCCCGCCTCCATCACCTCGACCCAGCCCCGGCTGTCAGGCGTGTCCTCCTTGCCGGTATCAAGACCGACAATCTCGGACCGCCGCAAGCCGCCTGCAAATCCCAGCAGCAGGATCGCCCGGTCGCGCAGCCCGCGCAGGTCATGCGGCAGGGTGGCTGTCATGGCCAGCAGATCTTCGGGCAGGATCGCCTCTTTCTGCCGGGGCGGGCGCGCATGGCGGCGGCGGATTCCGGCAAGGACGCTGGCGATATGGCGGTCCTTGCGATCCATCCGCTGCCCGCGCTGCGCATAGGCCCAGCCAAGCCCTGACAGCCGCCGCTCAATGGATGATACCGACAGGGCGGGCACCTTGCCGCCCGGGGCGGCAAGATCGGTGATGTAGAGCCCGATCAGTTCAGGCACGGGCAGCATCGGGTCTGCGCCGCGCCTGCGGCACCAGCGCCCGAAATGCGCCCAGTCCTGCGCATAGGCGCGCTGCGTGTTTTCGGATGCGGCAGCGCGGGCATAGTCGCGCGCGGTTTCCACCAGCCGGTTCAGCCCGCCCGACCCGGCGACATGGGCAGGCAGCGACAGCGGCCCTACCGCGTCATCATCGTCCTGCCGGTCCGCTGCCTGTTCCTTGGTCATGGCCCCAGATTACGCGGGATCGGCGCGGAGGCAAAGTCAGCTTTGCCCGATGGCCCCGTGCGGCCTCGTCCGGTCAGCGCAGAAACAGATCCTCATGCAGTTTTTCTACCGCCATCACCACCGCACCTGCCAGACCGGCCCGCGCGCCAAGGGTCGAGATGCGCAGCGGCGTGGGGTTCGGCGTGCAGCCGGGCAGGGCCGCGCGCACCCGGTCAATCAGTTCGGGCCGCGCCCCGATGGCCCCGCCCGTCACCACGATCTCGGGGTCCACAATCGCCGTGACGGCCACAATGGCCAGCGCGATATTGCGCGCGGCCTCGTCCAGCACGCGGGCTGCCACCGGATCACCTTGTTCCAGACGGTCGAACATTTCCGAGATTGAACCCGCCCCGGCCCCGCCAAGCGCGTGATACTGATGCAGCAATGCGGCACTGGACAGCACGCTTTCCAGGGTTCCCGATGCGAAATTGCGCGCGTCATAGGGATTGCCGCCCAGCGGCAGCGAGGCGATTTCCCCAGCCCCCCCCCGCGCACCG
This sequence comes from Szabonella alba, assembly GCF_016765775.1. Taxonomy (GTDB): domain Bacteria; phylum Pseudomonadota; class Alphaproteobacteria; order Rhodobacterales; family Rhodobacteraceae; genus Szabonella; species Szabonella alba. The sequence goes on from NZ_JAESVN010000002.1 coordinate 265,132, forward strand.
CGCAGGATACGGCCCTCGGACACGATGCCCAGCCCGACACCAGTGCCGATGGCAAGGAAGGCAAAGGTGCCGTCGCGCGGCACCTCGCCCAGATCAAGCTCTCCCATCGCGGCAATGGACACGTCGTTTTCCACCGCGATCGGAATGCCCAGCCGGTCCTTAAAGAAACGCGCGGGATGGATCGCCTCAAGCCCCGCGATGTTTGACACCAGCCGCAGCCTGTCCGTGGCCCGGTCATAGGCACCCGGCGCGCCGACTGCGCCGCTCAGCAAGGATGCGGGATCAATCCCCGCCTCGGTGATCAGTTCGCGCAGCAGGCTTACGATCTGGTCGAGAACCGTCTCACCGCCCTCGGGCGGGGTGGGGACGCTGCGTTCCAGCAGGATGCGCCCACGCAGATCGGCCAGCGCCAGACGGATCTTGGTGCCGCCCAGATCACAGCCGAAAACATGGGCGCGGCTGCCGTTCAGCCGGTAGTTGGTCGCAGTGCGGCCGGGCGTGCCCGAGGTTTGCCCTGCCTCACACAGCCAGCCCGCCGCCATCAGGTCGCCCACCACCTCGGATACTGTCTGTTTGGAAAGACCGGTCTGGCGTGCCAGTTCGGCGCGCGAAATGGTGCCCTGATCGCGGACCATGCGCAGCACCGTGCGCAATGACACTTGCCGCGACAGGGATTTCCCCGCCGATGCCGTCAGATCGCCCATGCGCGTCTCGGGCCCGCTGCGGGGCGTGGTTTCGGGGTCGGAACCGGGGGTCGGGCCGGATTTCTGGGGTGATGTGGTTTCCATGCTCAGACTGCCACCGCCTTGCCGCTTTGTTCATCGAACAGATGCAGGGTTTCGGGGGCGGCGGTCAGTGTGACCTCATCGCCGGGGCGCAGGGTCTGGCGGGTATCGGCCTTGGCGATCACCTGCTGCGTTCCGGCATCGAGCCCGGCATCGAGATAGACCAGCATATCGGGGCCAAGCGGTTCAACCACCGAAACGCGCCCGGAAAGCTGCAGGCCCGGTGCTTTGTCCGTGGCGCCGGTATGCGATTGCACCCGCAGGTCATCGGCCCGCACCCCCAGCAGCACCCGGCTGCCCGGCGCCAGTCCCCGGGCGGCGGGATGGGCAATCGGGCCATTGCCGTCCAGCGCAAGGCCACCATCAGCGGTCACCGCGCCGGGCAGCAGGTTCATCGACGGGCTGCCGATGAAACGCGCGACAAATGTATTCGCGGGGTGGTCATAAACCTCGGTCGGTGTGCCGATCTGCTGAATATGGCCGTCGCGCATGATCACGATGCGATCCGCCAGCGTCATCGCCTCGACCTGATCATGGGTCACGAAGATGATGGTCGATCCCAGCCGCTGATGCAGTTTCTTGATTTCCAGCCTTGTCTGGGCGCGCAGTTGCGCATCAAGGTTCGACAGCGGTTCATCGAACAGAAACACCGCCGGATCGCGGATGATCGCGCGCCCGATGGCGACGCGCTGGCGCTGCCCGCCCGAAAGCTGCCCGGGCTTGCGGTCCAGATAGGGCGTCAGTTCAAGCTGTTCGGCAACCGCGCGGATTCGGCGGTCCTTTTCGGCAGCGGGAAGGCGCGCGGTGCGCAGGCCGAAACTTATATTCTTGTAGATCGTCATATGTGGATAGATGGCGTAATTCTGGAACACCATCGCGATATTGCGCTCTTTCGGTTCCAGCTGGTTCACCACACGGTCGCCGATCAGAACCTCACCGCCGGAAATATCCTCAAGCCCCGCGATCATGCGCAGGGTGGTGGATTTGCCGCAACCCGAGGGGCCGACCAACACCACGAATTCGCCATCGGCAATGTCCAGATTGATACCATGCAGCACCTCGGCCTCACGGTAGCGTTTGACCAGATTGCGGATCGTGACGGTGGCCATTCAGCGCGCCTCCTGCGGATCGGTTTCGGTCAGTTGTGCAAAGGCCCCGGCCAACAGGTCTGCGGCATCGGCAATGCGCCGGGCCCCGGCCTCGGCGCGGTCGGTCAGGGCCTGCAGCGCGGAACGGTAAACGGCAAGGCTTTCGTCCATGGCCGCCGGGGCGGGGCCGCCGATGCGGTCGCGGATGGCAATGAAATTGCGCGGCGAGACGGCAAGGGCGTAATCCGCCGCCGACAGGCGCGGCGCGCGGCCGACGGCGTGTTGGAAGGCCGCCGCGAACAGGTCATGGCCATCGCTGAGTGCTGTCTGACGGGCGGTGACGCCGCGCGCCACATCCGCCGCGATCTCATGCGCGATGCGGAAGGGCAGCCCCTCTGCCCGCACAAGCGTATCGGCCAGTTCCGTCACGGTGATGCAGGAGCGGTCGATATTGGCGCGCACGCGTTCCCCCTCCACCGCAAGGCTGGGCAGCAGGGCGGCCATCAGATCCAGCATCCGCCCGGCAAGGGCGAAGGCGCGGTAACCGGCGGTCTGCACCTCGCCCTCACTGTCATTCATGTCGGTGAAGGGGGTGTTGTGCATCGTGCCGACCATCGCCTGCGCTTGCCCCATCGCTTGTGAGGCCAGAAGCCGCATATGTTCCACCGGGACCGGATTGCGTTTTTGCGGCATGATGGAACTGATCTGCACAAAGCCGTTGGGCACATAGATCTGCCCGACCTCGAAACTGGTCCAGAACTGAAGATCCTGCACCACCCGGCCCAGATGCAGCATCATCAGCGACAGCGCGGAATAGCTGGCGGTCACATAATCCACCGTCGCGATGCAGCCATAGGAATTGCGTTGCGGTTCGGCAAAGCCCAGCAGGGTGGCCATGCGCGGGCGGTCCAGCGCAAAGCCCGTGGTGGTGATCGCCGCAGCGCCCATCGGGCAGCGGTCCACCACCTGCCGTGCTGCGGCAAGGCGGTCAAGATCGCGTAGCAGCACCTCAAGTGCCGCCCCGATATAATGGCCAAAGGTTGTGGGCTGGGCGGGCTGGCCATGGGTATAGGCGACGATGATCGTGTCACGTTCCGCCTGCGCCTTGTTCAGCATCGCCTGTGCCAGCTGCCGCCCCTTCGTGGCCAGCGCGTCGATTTCGTCCCGCAGGCGCAGGCGCAGGATCGTGTGATCCATGTCGTTCCGGCTGCGCCCGGTATGCAGCCGCCCCGCCATGTCGGGGCCAAGGATCGCCTTCAGCTCCGCCTCGATGGCAAAGAACATATCCTCATGCTCACCACTATAGACCATTGCGGCGGGGTCCAGCGTGGCGTCGATCCGCGCCAGCGCGCCGGCGATGGCCGTGCCCTCGGCTGCGGTCAGGATCGCGGTTTCGGTCAGCATGACGCAATGCGCGCGGTTGATGCGCGACAACTCGCCCGCGAACTCCCGCTTTGAATGGTCGAACAGCGGCGCCAGAACGGTTCTGGCATAGACCGGATCGGGAAAGCGCGACCGGTCGGCATCGTGATGGCTGGACATGTTTACCCCTTGAGACCCGACAGGACGACGCCCCGGACGATGTATTTCTGGAAGATGATGAAGACGATCAGCGTCGGGATGGTCGCGACAGCGGCACCGGTCATCACCACCTCCCACCGCGTCAGGTTTTCCCCCGCGAAAGAGGCAAGCCCCACCGGCACGGTGTAAAGATCGCGGCTGTTGGTGACGATCAGCGGCCAGAGAAAGGCCGTCCAGTTGCCCAGAAAGGTGAAGATCGCCAGCGCCGACAGGGCGGGGGTGACCAGCGGCATTGCGATGGTCCACCAGATGCGGAATTCCCCCAGACCATCGACCCGCGCGGCATCCAGCAATTCATCCGGCACCGACTGGAAGAACTGCCGCATCAGGAAGACGCCGAACCCTGTCATCAGCCCGGGAAACATGATGCCCCAATAGGTGTCGATCCAGCCGAAATGCGCGCTGATCAGATACCAGGGGATCACCAGCATCTCGGTCGGGATCATCAGGGTGGAAAGGATCGCGATGAAGACGAAGGTGCGGCCCCGGAAATCGTATTTGCACAGCACATAGCCGATCAGCGCATCGAAAAACAACACCGACAGGGTGACAAGGGTCGAGGTGATGAAGGAGTTGACGAACCATTTCAGGAACAGGCTGTCACGGAACAGCGCGACATAGTTTTCCAACGTCGGACGTTCGGGGATCAGCCGCAGGTCATAGATCTGGTCGGGCGTCTTGAGCGAGCTTGAGATCATGAACAGGAAAGGTGAGATCATCACCACCCCGCCCAGAAACAGCAGTGTCCAGACCACGATCCGCCCGGGTGAGCCGCTGAGCCCGAAGGGCAGGCGGGGCTGGCCGGCGGGGGCGTTCATTTCGACCTCATCAGGCGAAGCTGGATCAGCGTGATGATCAGCAGCACAAGAAACAGCACCATGGTCTGCGCGGTCGCATAGCCCATGTCGAAATCCTTGAAGGCGGTGTTGTAGATGTTCAGCACAAGGGGCCGGGTGGCATTCAGCGGCCCGCCTTGTCCGTCCACCGTCATGTTATAGACCTGATCAAAGATGCGCAGCAGGCCGATCGAGGTCAGCACGACAATGAAAACAAGGGTCGGACGCAACAGCGGCAGGGTGATTTCCCACAGCGTGGCCAGCTTGCCGATCCCGTCGATCCGCGCGGCCTCGTAATAGGTTTCGGGAATGGCGCGCAGCCCGGCCATGAAAATGATGACCTGAAAGCCCAGTCCCGCCCAGATCGCGGGGGCCAGCACCGCATAAAGCGCCTGATTGGGGGAGCGCAGAAAGGGCTGTTGCGGCATTCCGATGCTGGACAATATCTGATTGATGACCCCCATCGGTGCGGGCTGATAGCCCCAGCGCCAAACCCATGCCATGGCCACCGCCGTTGTCAGATAGGGAATGAAGTAAAGACTGCGGATGAACCCATGCATGAACCGGACCTGATCGAGGTAATAGGCCACGACAAAGGCCAGCGTCAGGCTGACCGGCAGGCCCACGATCAGATAGAGGAAGGTATTGGCGAAGACCTTCCAGAACACCTTGTCTGTGAACATTCGTTCATAATTCGCCAGACCGACCCATTTGCCCTCGGTCAGCAGGTTCCAGTCGGTAAAGGAGATCATCGCGGCGTTGATCGTCGGATAGAACCGCACCGCCGCGAAGAATAGGATCGGCACGGCCAGAAACAGCCACGCCCAATAGGCCTTCTTCTGCTGAAAACTCAGCCGGTTGTAGAGGTGTTTCATGCGGCCATTGCCCTGTGGACTGCCGCCCGGAGACCGGACGGCAGAGGGGTTTCGGATCGGATTATTCGGCGTAATAGCGGTCGATCAGCGCCTGTTCGGCCTCGGCTGAGGCTGCAAGCGCCTCCTCGACCGACATGCCGCCGACATCAATCATGTCGATCATGTCCAGCCAGATCTGGCGCTGGGCGGCCTCATTGACGAAATCGGTCGCATGGGCATGGGCCAGACCGGCGATGAAAGGGCCGTAAACCGGATGGCTGGCATTGGCATCCGTCATCGCCACCGAGGGGCGCGCGGGCAGTTCGCCCACCACATCAAGCCAAAGCTGCATCGAGTCCGGGCTGGTGATGAACTTCAGGAACTTCTGCGCTGCCGCAAGCTCTTCCCCCGTGGTCTGGGAACTGATGCCGTTCAGCCAGTAGGAGGAATAATTGCCCTCGATCCCGTTATGGGTGGGCAGGGGGGCGACACCCCAGTTCAGCCCTTCGACGCGGCTGACGGCGCCGATGCGGAAGGACCCGTCCATCAGGAAACCGGCCTTTCCGGCGGCGAAAGAGGCCTGCGCCTCATCCATGAAGCCGTAATCGACCACGTCCAGATCGGTGAAGAACTGGCTGATCGCCTGCAGGGCGGCGGCCCCTTCGGGCGAATTATAGGTGACCGTGCGGTAATCCTCCGAATAGGACTGGCCACCGAACTGCCGCACCAGAACCTCACGCCACCAATGGGCATCCTGCGATACCGGGGCGGCGGTGATGCCCGCGACCAGCAGATTGCCCGCCTCGTCACGCTTGACGATCTTCTGCGTCGCCTCGACCACCTCATCCAGGGTTGTGGGCGGGGTTTCGGGGTCATAGCCCACCTCGGCCAGCAGATCCTTGTTGTAGAACATCGCCATGGTGCGCACGGCGGTCGGCAGGCCGTAATAGGCGCCGTCCACCTTCATCGACTGCACGATGGGGAAAAATTCCGCATCAATCGTGGCGGGGTCGAACTCATCCGCGGGCAGCGGCGCCAGCAGGCCCGCCTTGTTGTAATCGCGCAGCCAGCCGTAATAAAGCTGCACGACATCCGGTCCTTCGCCCGCGGGAACCGCCGCCGCGACCTTGGCCTGATACTGGGCATAGGGAAAGGTCGTGTGCTTGACGGTGATATCGGGGTTTTCGTCCTGAAAGCGCGCGATCAGCTGATCCATCGCCTCGACCCGCTCGGCAAAGTGATATTGCCAGTATTCGATTTCCACCGCCTGCGCGGTCCCCGCCAAGGGCAGCGCCAGCGCGGTTGTCAGAAGCAGTCCCGAAAGTTGTTTCATCTCATTCTCCCTGTGACCAATTTTCGTTTCACCATCCGGTCGCTGAACGACCGTTTCCCTGTGGCACAAAGCGGTATCCGCCGCCCTTTGCCGCAATTTCCCCAAAGGCCAGTCCGTTGCGGAAATGCCCCGCGCCGATCCGCCAGTTTTCGGCGGCGGCCTGTTCCAGAAAATCCTGCCTTGTCCTGTGGGCGCGGTCGGGGTCCATATCGGCCCGGTGCGACCAGTCGGGGCGTTCCACCTGCCCCGGACAGTGAAAGACATCCCCCGCAATCACCAGCGGCTGCGGCCCCCCGTCAAAGCGGATCGCGCAATGGCCCGGCGTATGGCCCGGCATCGCCAGAAAGCGCAGGCCGGGGGTGATATCGGTTCCGGGGGCGATGCCCGCGACGGCGCCTGTCGCCACCAGCGGATGCAGGATCTCGGCATAGGCGGCGTGGTGATGGGCCTTTGCCGAAACCGCGCCCGAGGACCAGTAATCCAGCTCATCCCCGGCGGCGATGTAATGTGCCTTCGGGAAGGTCGCGATCCGCCCGCCACCCGGCCCGGGCTGCGAGGCCCAGCCAATGTGATCCATATGCAGATGGGTGAACAGCACAAGGTCGATCTGATCCGGCGCAACCCCGATGGCCGCAAGCCGCTGCAAAAGGCTGCCGCGCAATCCGTCCAGATAGATGTTCGGCCCCGGACCGATGCCGGTATCGCACAGCACCAGCCGGTCGCGGTGCCGGACAAGGAAGCAGCCAAGGTTTGGCGCGAAGTCCAGCGCCGGGGTCAGCCCGGTCAGCCCGATCCTGCCCCAGCCATCCGCATCCGATCCGGGAAAGGAAGCCAGCGCCGCGACCGGGGCGGGCGCGGCATCAACGACAAGCTCAGCCTGAATCGTTTGTTCGATCATGGAACTAATAAGGGGGATAAAAGGTGAAACCTGTCAAGAAAATTTACGCCAACTGGGCATAGAAGCCCAAATTGTTCTGTTTCAGAACAAAGTTGCAGGACGGGCCGGTCGGGTGGACGTCATGGCTGACTAAGGGGAACGGGGCGGGAGAGTAGATCGGGGCAAACGGTAAAGGCGGCCTGTGACCCCCTGTGCCGCGATCTGGTCCGCCGGAATGGGCAGGATGGGAAAGGGTCAGCTTTCCAGTCGCTTGCCCAGCCAGTCCAGCAGGGTATCAACCTCATCTGGTGGCAGAACCTGCGTGTTCAGCAGATCCATCGCGCGCAGCCCGTTGATGGCCAGAAAGGCCAGCGTCGCCATCTGCGGATCTGACGCATTGGCCCGGATCCGCGCCAGAAAATCGCTTTCATGCCGCCGGACCGGGCTGAGCATGTCCGGATCCTCGGCCAGCGCCGCCAGCAGGCCCGAGGCGGGTTTCTTCTTGTCGCGGCATTCGGTGCGGAATTGCGTGACATAGGCCCGGATCACCGCGTCGGGCTGGCCCGTGCGTTCCTCGGCACCCAAAGCGGCGGCGAAGCGGCCCAGATAATCCTCGACCAGCGCCTCCATCAGCCGTCCCTTGGATGGGAAATGGTACAGCAAACCGCCCTTGGATACACCCGCCCGCGCGGCAACGGCATCCAGCGACAGATTGCCCGAACCCTCACATCGTGCCAGTGCCTCGGCCGCATCCAGGATGCGGCGGCGGGTGTCGGATTTGCGGCTGATCTCGGGGGCGGGATGTTCGATGACGTGCCTTTCTTCCTGATGCGCGCAACTGTTCTCAAGGATCGTTGACTTTACCGACCAGACGGTATAGCGACGCGGCTCTGGGATCAAGTGCCGTTCGCGTGTATTGCTTTGCGCAGCGTCGCCTCATCCGCCCTCTCTGTTCGGAGGGGGGCATTTCCGCGTTGCGCCCTGCGGCCATTTGTGGCTGCAGGACGGTGAAAACAATGGTCCGGGACCGGACCGGTGAGTCAGGATCACCCCATGATCAAACGTCTTGTAATTGCAGTAGTTCTTTTGGCTTTGATCGGGGGCGGACTGATCGGTTTCAATCTGTTCCGCGACCGGATGATTGAACAGATCTTTTCCAATCTGCCGGTTCAACCGCTTCCGGTGGAAACCGTCGAGGCGCAGCCCGACGAATGGCAGCCGGCATTGAATGCCATCGGCACGGTCAATGCGAATCAGGGGGTCGAACTGACGGTCGAGGCGCCGGGCATCCTGCGGGAAGTCCTGTTTGAGCCCAATACCGAGGTTGCGGCGGGGGATATCCTGATCCGGTTGGACAATGTCGTGCAGAATGCCGATCTTGAAGCCGCGCGCACCCAGCTTGAGCTGGAGCGCACCAATCTGGAACGCCAGCAGCAATTGCAGCGGCGCGGAGTGGCCACCGATGCGACGCTGGACGCCACGCGCGCGGCCTTCCGCGCCGCCGAGGCCCAGGTCGCCCGGGCCGAGGCGGTTGTCGAACAGCGTGAGGTCGCAGCCCCCTTCGGAGGCACCATCGGCCTGTCGCGGGTCGATCTGGGGCAATATGTGCAGCCCGGCACCACCATCGCCACCCTGCAGGACCTGAGCGTGATGCGCGTCGATTTCAGCCTGTCCGAGCAAAGCCTGCCGGATCTGTTCATCGGCCAGACCCTGCATCTGCGCAGTGACGACAACCGCCAAAGCTTTGACGGCAAGATCAGCGGCATCGACCCGCGCGTGGATCCGTCCAGCCGTCTGGTCGCGGTGCGCGGTACGGTTGACATGACCGAGGGGAGCCTGACGCCGGGCCAGTTCGTGCGGCTGCGTCTGGACCTGCCGCGTGAGGAGGGCATCATCAGCCTGCCGCAGAACGCGGTCATCAGCAGTCTTTACGGTGATTTCGTCTATGTCGTCCGCCAGGGCGAGGAAGACCCCGAAACATTGGTCGTGCGGCAGGTCTTTGTCGAAAAGGGCCGCCGCTCGGAAGGTCAGATCGAGATCCGCGAGGGTGTTATTGCCGGGGACCGCGTTGTCATCAGCGGTCAGAACCGTCTGTCGAACGGTTCGCCGGTAACCCTATCCGACGCGCCTGCAGAAACCGCGCAGGCCGAAACAGCGCAGACCGACGCGCCCGCCGAAACGGCTCAGACAGAGGAAGGCGCAACGGAATGAACCTTTCAGAACTGTTCATCAAGCGGCCGGTCGCCTCGACCGTTCTGGGGCTGCTCATCATTCTGCTGGGGCTGCAAGGCATGTTCAACCTGCAGACCCGGCAATATCCCGAAGTGGATGAGACCGTCATCACGGTCACGACCGTCTATCCCGGCGCTTCGGCGGATCTGATTCAGGGCTTTGTCACCTCCCCCATCGCGGCGGCGGTGGCGACGGCCGAAGGCGTGGATTACGTCTCCACCACCTCACGCCCCTCGGCCTCGGTCGTGACAGTCCAGATGCGGCTGGGCGAGAATCCCGATACCGCGCTGACCGAAGTCATGTCCAAGGTGCAGCAGGTCCGGTCAAGCCTGCCGCAGGATGCCGAGGATCCCAGCATCGTCAAGGGCACCGGCATGACCTTCGCGATGATGTATCTGGGCGTGCAGAATCCTGCGATGACGCCCGAACAGATTACCGAATATATCGAGCGGGTCATGGTGCCGCGCATGTCCACCATCGACGGCGTCGCGGAATCGCAGGTTCTGGGCGGGGCCAGCTATGCCATGCGCGTCTGGATTGATCCGGTTCGGCTGGCCGGTCAGGGGCTGACGGCGGCGGATGTGTCGGCCGCGATCAACGGCGCGAACTTTCTTGCCGCGCCGGGCCGCACCACGAATGAACTGGTGACCTATGCGATCACCATGGAATCGACCCTGCAGACGCCCGAGGCCTTTGGCCTGCTGCCGATTTCAGGCAGCGGGAATGAGGTCGTGCGCCTGCATGATGTCGCGCGCATCGCGCTTGAGGCCGCCAGCACCGATACGATCGTGAATTTCAACGGTCAGCCGGGCACCTTCATCGGCGTTTTCCCGACGCCTTCGGCCAACCCGCTGGACACCTCGGCCAATGTTCTGGCCGAACTGCCCGCGATCCGCGACAGCCTGCCAGAGGGCATGACTCTGACGATGATGTATGACTCGACCGAGCAGATCTCGGCCTCGATCAATGAGGTTCTGCGCACGATCATCGAGGCCACGGTGATCGTGGCCGTCATCATCCTGCTGTTCCTTGGCTCCATCCGGTCTGTGCTGATGCCGCTGGTCGCGATCCCGCTGTCGCTGGTGGGCGTCATGTTCATCCTGTTCCTGATGGGTTATTCGATCAACCTTCTGACGCTGCTGGCCATGGTTCTGGCCATCGGTCTGGTCGTCGATGACGCGATCATCGTGGTTGAGAATGTGCAGCGCCATGCCGATGACGGGCTCAGCCCGATGCAGGCGGCCTTTACCTCGATGCGGGAGCTTTCGACCGCGATCATCGCAATGATGCTGACGCTGATCGCGGTGTTCCTGCCGCTGTTCTTCACCGGCGGTCTGACCGGCGCGCTGTTTCAGGAATTCGCGGTGACATTGGCGGGCGCGGTCTTCATTTCGGGGATCGTGGCGCTGACAATCTCACCGATGATGGCGGCCCGGTTGCTGAAACGCGGGGGGGAAAACCGGTTCCAGCAAAGCCTGAACCGCGGTTTTGTGCGCTTCGAGGGCTGGTATGAACGGCGCGTGTCCTCATCGCTGGACTATCTGCCGGTGACGGTGCTTCTGGTCGTCGTGCTGATGGGGGTGACGGGGTATCTGCTCACCAAGACATCGGGCGAACTCGCCCCGGAAGAGGATTCCGGCGCGCTGTTTTCCTTCGTCAACGCGCCCAGCTATGCGACCAGCGACTATACCCAGCGCTATGTCGACCAGATGCGCGAACTGACCGATGACCTGCCTGAACTTTCGGCGAATTTCTCGATCACCGGGTTCGGCGGGCAGACCAGTTCGGCTATCGCGCTCTGGGCCTTTGACGACTGGGCGGACCGGGAGCGGTCGCAGGCGGAAATTCAGGCCGATCTTCAGGCCCGGCTGGCCCCGGTTGCGGGCGTCCAGGCCTTCGTCTTCGCCCCGCCATCACTGCCGGGGGCCGGGGGTGGTCTGCCGATTTCCATGGTGATCCAGTCCACCGGTGATCCGTCACAGGTCTTTGAGGTCGCCGACCAGATCCGGCAGGAGGCGCAGGCCTCGGGGCGGTTCATCGTTGTGCAGAATTCGCTGAATTTCGACACGACACAGCTTGTCGTGCGCATCGACCGGGACCGGGCGGCGGCGCTGAACCTGCCCGCCAGCCAGATCGGCCAGACGCTTGCGCTTCTGGTGGGCGACGGGCCGGTGTCGCAGTTCGACCGTGACAGCAACAGCTATGACGTAATCCTGCAGGTTCCGCAGGAATATCGCGACAATCCCGAACGGCTGGGCGAAATCTATATCCGGTCGACCACGGGCGACATGGTGCCGCTTTCGGCCGTGATCGAGGTCGAGACCCGCGCGGCCCCGGCCACGATCGAGCAGTTCAACCAGCTCAACTCGGCCACGATCACCGCCTTGCCATTGCCCGGCGTGTCAACCGGTGACGGTCTGGCCGTGATCGAGGAAATCGCAGCACCCCTGCTGCCCTCGGGCTTCTTCATCGACTATTCCGGCCAGTCGCGGCTTGAAAAGACCGAAGGCAACACGATTGCCGTGGCCTTCGCGCTGGCCATCGTCGTCATCTATCTGGTTCTGGCGGCGCAGTTCGAAAGCTTCCGCGATCCGCTTATCATCCTTATGTCGGTGCCGCTGTCGATTTTCGGGGTGATCGTGCCGCTTAATCTGGGGTTGGGAACGCTGAACATCTACACGCAGGTCGGGCTGATCACGCTAATCGGGCTGATTACCAAACACGGTATCCTGCTGGTGGAATTCGCCAATCAGCTGCGCCATGAAAATGGGCTGAGCCGTGCCGAGGGCATCGTTGCCTCGGCCCGTCAGCGCCTGCGCCCGATCCTGATGACGACGGCGGCAACCGCGCTGGGCGTTGTGCCGCTGATGACGGCGGATGGCGCGGGGGCGGCGGCACGCTTTGCGATGGGTCTGGTGATCTTTTCCGGCATCACGGTCGGCACGATCTTCACGCTGTTCGTGGTGCCGGCCTTCTATGTGCTGATCTCGCGCAAGGAGATGGCGCCCGAACCCGAAGCGCCGGTCATTCCAGCAAGGGCCTGACAGCGGGCCACCGAATACAAAAAGGGCTGCCTGATCACAGGATCAGGCAGCCCTTGTCATTTGCAGGGGTGTTGCGGCGGTCGTTACAGATCGGCCAGAACCCCGGCGGCGATGCCGAAGGACCGCAGCCGCGCCTCATGGTCATGGATCATGCCGGTGACCATCAACTCGTCCGGGCGGTAGCGTTCGATGATCGCGGCAAGCTCTGTGCGGATCGTGTCGGCCGATCCGGTGGCCGAAACCGACAGCGCCTCTTGCACCCCGGCCATGACCTGCGGCGGAATCTCGGCCCCGATATCGCGCACCGGCCGTGGCAGCTTGCCGGGCCTGCCGGTGCGCAACCGCGCAAAGGCCAGCATCTGGGAGGAGCGCAGGAAGGCCGCCTCCTCATCCGTATCCGCCGCGCAGACCCCGGCGGCGATCATCACATGCGGCTGGTCCAGATGTTCGGAAGGCTGGAAGGTGCTGCGATAGATCTGCAGCGCCTGTTCCAGCATGGCCGGGGCGAAATGCGATGCAAAGGCATAGGGCAGGCCCAGAAAGGCCGCGAGCTGAGCACCATAAAGGCTGGAGCCGAGGATCCAGACCGGAACATGCGTGCCGGTCCCCGGAATGGCGCGCACGGCGGCATTGTCCGGCATGTCGCCCAGATAGGCGATCAGTTCCTGCACATCGCGGGGGAAGGCATCCTCGGGCGCCATATGGCGGCGCAGGGCGCGGGCGGTCGCCATATCGGTGCCGGGCGCGCGCCCAAGGCCAAGGTCGATCCGCCCAGGGTAAAGCGTGGCGAGCGTGCCGAACTGTTCGGCAATCACCAGAGGCGCGTGATTGGGCAGCATAATGCCGCCCGCGCCCACGCGCATGGTGCTGGTCGCGGCGGCGACATGGCCGATCACGATGGCGGTCGCGGCGCTGGCAATGCCGGGCATGTTGTGATGTTCGGCCAGCCAGTAGCGGTGATAGCCGAAGTCCTCGGCCGCGCGGGCCAGATCGACAGTATGGGCAAGTGCCTCGGCGGCGGTCTCACCCTCGGGAATGGGAGACAGATCCAGAAGGGAATATCGGGTCATGCGGAAACCTCCGGTTGACTGGCACCTAAGCATCCCGGCGGCAGAAGCCAAGGGCTGGATGGCGCTGGACATGCCATTCATGCGCATCAAGGCGGCGGCAGGTGCGGCACAGGAGACGCGGATGCTGCACAGGAAACCGGGCCAATTTCGGAACCTTCCGGCGCGGCGGGGGTTGTTCCTGTCAGGTCGCGGCACTTCTGCCGCGTCCCGACGTGACCAGATCGAGAAAGGACATTCCATGCTGACACCGATTGGTGCCCCGATCATGGCAAATCCCGAATTCGACGCCGAACCCGATGCGGTGCGGGAATTGCTGACCCTGCAGCGGCGCAGCGCCGATGCGCTGGCGGGTTTCGTGACGATGGTGGAAAAGGCCGAGCCTGAATTCCGCCCTGTCGTGGACCGCTTCCGCGCCCTGCATAACCGGCACAATGCCGCGCTGACCGCGATGTTGATCCGCCACGGGCAGGAGCCCGATGCCGAAGGCAGTTTCATGGGCAGCCTCAACAAGGCGATGGTCAGCCTGCGCGCCCTGTTCGACGACATTGACGGCAGTTCAATGGACAGCATCCGCAAGGGTGAGGAACCGGTGCTTGACGCATTCGATGATGCGCTGGCCGCACCCGGCCTGCCGCCCGCCGATGCGATGGACCTGAAGGCGCTGCGCGATGAACTGACGCTGCTGTTGCTGGATACCCGCCACGCCGAGGGGATCTGACCGCCGCATCGGCATGAAGCTGGCGGTGCAGTGTGCGGATCAGCCGTTCAGGATCGCCCAGACCGCCAGCACCGGGATCAGGATTGCCGCATGGGCGCTGTTCCAGACCAGACCGACCCGCCGGGCCGAGGTCTTGCCCAGATTGCCGATCAGCAGGACCGAGGCCGTGAAGGGTGAGGTCGTGCCGCAAAGCGACCAGCCCCCGGTGACGGCCAGAACCATGGCAACCGGGGAAATGCCCAGCACGTCCGGCGATGGCAGCAACGGGATCAGCAAGGACACCGACAGCAGCGGGTTCATCCCAAGTTGTCCTGCCAGCGGAATGATGCAGACCACCGCGAACAGGATCAGCGCGGGATGGATCGAACCCAGATCGGGGCCGTAGTCCTGCATCAGCGGCACCAGCAGGAAGGATCCCAGACTGCCGATGAAGGCCGCCATGAACAACAGCAGGATCTCGGCGCGATAGCCGGGCAATTCCGTGATGACGAACCGGCCCACCCGACGCCCCAGCCGCGTGACGGCCATTCCCGTTTCACGCGCCTCACCCTCATTGGCCGGGCGCGCCTCTTGCAGCAGCATCCACAGCAGCGCGATCAGGGGCACGATGCCCATGACTACACCGATCACCTCGATCCCGGTCAGATGATGCAGCACAGCGACCCCGACCAGCACCAGCGCGAAAAGATAGAACAGCGGCGCCAGATGCTGCATCCAGCCGCCCGGATCGGCGTCGCCGGCCGCAGGGCGGGGCGGGGTGCGTGGCTTGAAGATCGTATCCAGCGCCCAGCCGACCGCCATGAACAGGATGCCGCTGGCAAAGGCGGGCAGGGCTGCCGCGCTCCATGTGGCGCCGGGCACCAGCGTTGTCGCGATCACCATGGAAAAGGCGATGGGCGACCAGCACAAGGTGGCGGCAAAACCGCGCTGGATGGCCAGAAGCATCCGGCGCAGGCGGATTTCGGCGATCTGCGGATCCGCCGCGCGGGCGGCACTGGCAGCCGCCAGCGTGCCCAGAAGCGAGATAGAGCCGTAAAGCAGAACCAGCCCGAAAAGATGCCCGCCGAAGGACAGCGCCAGATAGCGCCGCCCGGGTTTCTGTTCGGCCAGAAACCGTCCGCAGGAAATGATCGCGGGGGATGCCATGGCCGCCATGCGCAGGGCCGCAAGCGCCGTGAAGACCGCAATCACGATGCCGCCCCGGTGCAGCGCGGTCAGAACCCCGGTCATCCAGTCGGCCCGGGTCAGTATGCTCCAGACCAGAAGCGCCGCGCCGACGGCCAGAAAGATCAGCCGTGACTTGCTGATACCCGGGCTGAAACACAGGATCGCAACAAGAATGCCCAGACCGGCCACCTGAACCAGCGCAGGGCGGCCCGTGCCCTCATAGGCCAGCGCCAGCAGCAGACACAGTGCGACCAGAACCCCGCCAAGGGATTGCAGTCGTTGCCTGAACTCATCTGCAATGGGGAACATGGTCGAACCGCCTTCCCGCCCCGATTAGCCCCATTGCCGGGCGGCCACAACAGCCAGATCAGAGCCGGTTGAGGATGCTGACCGATTTCCCCGCCACCATCGTCCGTGACGCCCCGTCGAACTGCGCGAAATGCGGGGTCTGCTGATGGGCGCTGAAGGCATCGGCATCGTCATAGACCTCATACAGAAAGACTCTGTGCCGGGCACCGGGGTCGATACAGACATCGAATTGCCGGCAACCCGGTTCATCCTCGACCGAACGGCGCGCATTTTCCCGGATCAGCGGCAGGAAGTCTTCGATCAGGGGCGGATGGATTTCAAAATGGACGGTCACGACAAACATGGAGGACGGAGCTTTCCTGAATTTCGATTGGAATGAGGCAGAGGCGGCATTCGTTGGCCGGGCGGTCGGGCAAAGCGTGGACGTCATCGGACATGCCGATTATACTGGGCCACCCTTGGTAACAGGCAGGTCATATGTGGGACGTTCCAAACCAGAAGATCCGGCGCCGCAAACTCTATGAAGAGGCGGCCGAGAAGATCGAGGAATGGATCCGCACCGGGCATCTGAAGGTCGGGGACCGCCTGCCTGCCGAACGCGAACTGGCCGAGATGCTGGGCATTGGCCGCACCTCGGTGCGTGAGGCGCTTTTCGCGCTCAGCAAGAAGGGTGTGCTGGAATTGCGCAATGGCGGGCGCGCGGTTGTCACCGAACCTGATGCCACGGTCATTCTGGGCGAATTCTCGGGCGTTGTGGCCAATCTGCTGCGCGACCGCGAAGGGCTGCGGAACTTTCAGGATGCGCGGGAATTCTGGGAAAGCGCCATCGTGCGCCGCGCCGCGATGATGGCGCGCGCCTCGGATATCGCTGATCTTGAACGCCATCTGGCCGAGAACAAGCGCGCGCTGGCCGATGTCGATGCCTTTGCACGCAGCGATGTCGCCTTTCACAACCGCGTGGCGGCGATCTGCGGCAATCCGCTGTTTGACGCGCTGAACGCGACGCTGGCCGAATGGCTGACCGAACAGCGCCTGACCTCGTTGCGTCAGGCCGGATCGGCGGCGCGGGCCTATGCGTCCCATGCGCAGATCTTCGAGGCGATCCGCGCCCGCGATCCGGCAGCGGCAGAGCAGGCGATGAGAGAGCATCTGTCCGAGGTTTCCCAGTTCTACTGGCGGACCCGCCATTCGGCAGGCTAGGTCCGCCCTTGTCATGACAGCGGCAAGGGGGCCGGTCAGGCCCGGCCGGTGACGATATCGTCAAAGGGCACGCCCAGCTTGCCGCCGATCTGGCGCAGGTCGTCCAGAACGCCATGGCCCAGCGGGATGCCCTGCCGGATTGCGGCCTCACGCGCCAGATGCTCGCGCTCGCCGGGCAGATAGACCCGTTCGACGCCAGCGGCGGGCTTGGTGTTGCGCATTTCCTCGACCGCCTTGGTGATCCGCTCGTTATAGCGGTCCATATCCTGAAACAGCTCGATCGGCAGCGCGCCCTGCAGATGGCCGATATTCTGCGGATTGTCGAAATCCTCATAAAGATGGGTGACTTCGGACCCGAAAAACGCCTCGGACAGCATGGTGGACAACAGCCCGATGATCAGCGTCAGCGCATAGCCTTTCGGCCCGCCCACGGGCTGCACCAGACCTTTCAGGGCCTCGACGGCATCGGTGGTGGGCTGCCCGTCGGGGCCAAGCGCCCAGTCGGGCGGGATCGGATCGCCATTGGCGGCGGCGACGATGATCTTGCCGCGCGCGGCCACCGAACAGGCCATGTCCAGCACGATGTTGAAACCGCAGGGCGTGGGCAGGGCGATGGCAAAGGGATTGTTGCCCAGCATCGCCTCGCGCCCACCCCAGGGCGCCATATGGTTGATGCCGCCGATGGTGAAGGAAAAGCCGATCATCCCCGCATCGGCGGCCTGTTCGGCGAAATAGGCGGCAGCGCCGTAATGGTTGCTGCGTTCGACCGAGATGAAAGAGGGCGCGCCCGAACGGCGGGCCTTTTCAATCGCCACTTCCATTGACCGGACACCGACAATCATGCCGATGCCATTGTCGCCGTCAAAGATGCAGGTCGATGGCGTCTCACGCCTTGTCACCATTTTCGGCGCGGAATTCATCACACCCGCGCGCAGCCGTTCGGCATAGATCGGCAGACGCACGACGCCATGCGAATAGACCCCGCGCAGATCGGCCTCGACCAGCACATCAATCGACAGGCGGGCGTCGTCCTCGGGCACGCCCACCTTGCGCAGCACCTGACGGCAGAATTCCTTCAGCGGTTCCACCGCGATCATCATCGTGTCGCTCATCTCACTCTTGCTCCTTCCCGGATCACCTTTGTCAGGTCAGAAAAGCCCGTCGGCACGGGCAGCCCTGATGCGGTCCTCGTCAAAACCGAATTCGCGCAGGATCGCGTCGCCATGTTCGCCAAGCGCGGGCCCGGTCGACCGGATCCGCCCCGGTGTGCCGGACATGCGCGGGATGATATTGTGCATCTTCACGCTGCCCCGGTCGCGGTCAGGCACATCCACGATGACCTCGCGGCTGATGACATGTTCATCTTCCAACAACTGGGTGATGTCATAGACCGGGGCGGCGGTGACGCCTGCGGCATGGAAGATCGCCAGCATTTCCGCCTGTGGCCGCGCGCCGATCTCGGCCTGCAGGGCTGCATCCAGTTCCTCGACATTGCGCACCCGCGCGGCATTGGTTGCGAAACGCGGATCGGCAATCATTTCGGGGCGGCCGATGGCATGAAGGGTCTTTTCCGTCATCGCCTGCGTGGCGGCGGAAATCGCGATCCATTTGCCGTCCTGCGTTTCATAGGTGTTGCGCGGCGCATTGGTGGGCGCGCGATTGCCGCGCCGCTGCTGGACGATACCAAAATGCTGATATTCCGCCGCCGATGGGCCCAGAATCGCGATCATCGGTTCATAGATCGCAAGGTCGATCACCTGCCCCGCCCCGCCCCGCAGATCGCGGTGATAAAGCGCCATCATCGTGGCCATGGTGCCGTAAAGACAGGCGGTCATATCGGCCAGCGGCAAGGGCGGCAGGGTGGGGGGGCCGTCGGGCTGCCCGGTCATATGGGCAAAGCCGCTCATCGATTCGATCAGCGTGCCGAAGCCGGGCCGCGGGCTGTAGGTGCCGGTCTGTCCCCAGCCCGAGGCGCGCACGATCACCAGTCCCGGATTGCGCTCATGCAGCGCCTCGGGCGACAGTCCCCATGCCTCCAGCTTGCCGGGCACGAAGCTTTCCACCAGCACGTCGAAATGCGGCAGGATCTCCATCAGGATATCGCGCCCTTCCTGCCGTGACAGGTTCAGCGTCATGCTTTTCTTGTTGCGCGCATAGACCTTCCACCAGAGTTCAGAGTTTTCGACCGACCATGCGCGCAGCGGATCGCCCTTGCCGGGGGCCTCGATCTTCACGACCTCGGCGCCGAAATCGGCCATCAGCGTGCCGATGCAACCCCCCGCAATCAGGCGGGCAAGGTCCAGCACCCGCACGCCTTCCAGCGGCAGGGGCTTCGATGCGGCATCGTCGGTGGAATGGGTCTGTTCTTCGGTCATCTTCACGATCTCTTTTCAGTCTCGGCCAGTGGAAAGGGTGGGTCGGCGGTCACGCCAGCCCAAGCGCCCTTGCGGTATCGAGCAGTTTGCGGGAATTCTTGACCATCGCGTAATCGACCAGCTTGCCCTCGACGCGGATCGCGCCCACGCCCTCGGCCTCGGCGCGGGTGAAGCTGTCCACGACCTGTGTGGCAAAGGCGATATCGGTGGCGGACGGGGAATAGGCGTCATTCGCCACGGCGATCTGCGTCGGATGGATCACGGCTTTGCCCTGAAACCCGAAATCGCGCCCCTGCCGGCAATCGGCGGCAAAGCCGTCGGGATCGGTCACGTCGAAGAACACGGTATCAATCGGCGGGCGCAGCCCGTTTGACCGGCAGGCCAGCACGGTCTGCAGCTTGCCGTTGATGATATGTTCTCCGACATTCGAGGTGGGAATTCCGATATCATTGGTGAAATCGCCCGCGCCGAACATCAGCGTTTCCAGCCGACCGCCCGCCGATCCGATCTCTTCGGCGCGCAAGACACCCCGGGCGGATTCCAGAATGGCGCCGATGCGGATCTGGCCCTGCGGCACGCCCGCGGCGCGGCTGGCCTCATCCACAAGCGCCGAAGCGATGCGGATCATTTCGGCCGATTCCGCCTTGGGCAGGATGATGCCCGCGATCCCGCCCGCGCAGGCGGCGCGGATATCCTCGGCTGTCATGCCGGTCATCAGGTCATTGACCCGCACGAACACCTGACGCTCGGGCGAGATCTGCGCCGACAGCGCACGCACCATTTCGCGTGCTTTCGGTTTTTCCGAAAGGGCAACGGCATCCTCGATATCAAGGATCAGGGCATCGGCATCTGACGCCAGCGCCTTTTCCATCTTGCGGGCATCCATGCCGGGGGCGAACAGCCAGCTGCGGATCGGTCTTGTGACAGTCATTTCAGGTCTCTCCGTAAATTTGGATCAGTTCCGCATCAGTTCGGGCAGGAACAGTACGATCTGCGGGAACATCATCAGGATCAGCAGGTCGAAAAGCAGCACGGCCAGCACTGGCCAGATCTCGCGCAGCACCCGGTCAAGCGGCACTTTCGCGATGCCCGACACGATGAACAGGTTGATGCCCAGGGGCGGGGTCACCGTGCCGATGCCCAGATTGACCACCGCCAGCACGCCAAAGAAGATCGGGTCGATGCCAAGGCTGGTGACAATCGGCAGCACGATGGGCGCAAGGATGACCACCGCCGCCGAGGCCGTGACGAACATGCCTGCCAGCAGAAAGATCAGCATCAGGATCATCATGATGATGGTCGGGTTCTCGCTGAGCGCCAGCATGAAGCCCGCAACGGCCTGCGGCACACGTTCGAAGGTCACGACGAAGCCCAGCACATTCGCCCCGGCCACAACCAGCATGATTGCCGCCGTGGTGATGGCCGAACGGATGATCAGCGGCCAGACCTTGTGCAGCGGCAGTTCGCGATAGATGAAGACGCCGACGATGAAGGTATAGACGGCGGTGACAGCCCCCGCCTCGGTCGGGGTGAAGATGCCGCCATAGATGCCGCCCAGAACGATCATCGGGATCATCAGCGCCAGCACAGAACGGCGCAGCGACAGGGTGAACCCCTTGATCGAACGGTTGGCCTCTTGCTTGGGATAGTTGCGCCGCTTGGCCTGAATGGCGAAAAGGATGCACATTGAGGCGACGATCATGAAACCGGGCAACACGCCCCCCATGAACAACTGCCCGATGGAAACCCCGGCAACTGACCCATAGACCACGGCGGTTATCGAGGGCGGAATGATGACCCCGGTCACACCACTGGCCGCGACCACGGCGGCGGACCAGCCCTTGTCATAGTTCTGCCGCGCCATTTCCGGCAGCATGACCGAACCCATGGCGGCAGTCGATGCCGCCGAAGACCCCGACATCGCATCCATCATCGAGCCCGCGACCTGCGTGATGATCGCCAGCCCGCCATGGATGGCACCGACCACCGAGGCGGCCAGATCGACCAGCCTGCGGGTGATGCCGCTGCCCGACATCATGTCGCCGACAAGGATGAAGAAGGGAATGGCAAGAAAGGGGAAGGAATCGACCGCCGCGAACATGCGCTGCGGGATGGTCGTCAAGGGCAGGGGGGATGAGGACAGCCAGATCGCGACCGTTCCCGCCGCAGCCAGCGAAAAGGCGATCGGAACCGCCAGAACGGCGAAGAGAAAGAAGAAGGCAAAGAAGATACCGCTCATTGACCGTCCTCCCGCAGGGCGGCTTCGACGACGCCTGCCTGTTGTGGCTGGATGGCGGCCCGGGACAGATCCCCCTGCCAGAGCGCCGAAAGGTTGCGCAGGAAATCGACTGCCGCGAACAGCGCCGTCAACGCCGCACCAAGCGGCATGGCCATATAGACATAGCCCATCACGATGCCGGTGGCCGGTGCGGTCTGGGTCATCGTGCGCAGGGTCAGCGTATAGCCGTAACGCGCCAGCACGATGCAGAAGACCAGCACGATTGCGCAGATCACTGTATCCAGAATGACCCGGCCCCGCGGGCCCAGCAACTCGGGTAGAAAGTCGATGCCAAGATGGTTGCGCCCCCAGAAGGCGCTGACCGAGCCGATGAAGACCAGCCAGACGAACGAGAAACGCGCGACCTCTTCGGCCCAGCCCAGAAAGCTGTCAAGCGCGACGCGGTAAAAGACCTGTCCGAAGATCGAGAAGACCATCACGAGGATGGCAACCCCGATCAGCGCACGGCAGGCCCCGTCGATGAAACGAAGCAGTATCACGGGAAGAATTCCTGATTATCCGGGGGGATGGGGAACAGTCCGCCCGGACCGGTGGGCACTCGGTCCGGGCGGGATCATGCGGTCACTCGGACCGGGCGACCGCACGAATCTGGTCGATCAACTCACGTCCGTATTTGTCGTAAAACACGGCCTCATAGGCGCCTTCGGCGGCCTCAATGAACGGGCCTTTGTCGGCCACTTCGTTGATCTGCATACCTTTTTCTTCTAGGCGGCTTTTGAATTCAACATCCATGTCCTGAACATATTGCCGCTGTTCGCCCTGGGCGAGCCGGGCGGCTTCCATAACCCAGCCCTGTTCTTCCTCGGTCAGCGCCTCGAAACGGGCCAGATTCATCACGACGCCATTGCCGGCATAGACATGGCCGGTCATCGACATGAACTTCTGCACCTCGAACATATTGCCGTCCCAGGTGTTGCCGAAGGGGTTTTCCTGACCGTCGATCACGCCCTGCTGCAGCCCGGTGAACACCTCGGTCCAGGACATCGGTGTGGGCCGGGCGCCAAGCGCCTCGAAGGTGGCGACATATTCGGGCGATTCGGGCACACGAATGCGCAGGCCCGCAATATCTTCCGGGGTCTGGATCGGCTTGGCGTTGTTGGTGATGTGGCGAAAGCCGTTTTCCCAGTAGGACAGCAGGATCAGGTTGTTGTTGCGCAGATCCTGCACGACCTGCTGTCCGACGTCGCTGTCCAGCGCGCGATAGGCCTCTTCCCGGCTGGCGAACAGATAGGGCAGGTCGAACACGCCCGCCTGACCGCCGAAATTGCCCAGAAGCGAAAGCGAGGTCGATGTGATGTCAAGGATACCTTCCTGCACCTGTTCGACATTCTCGCGCTGTCCGCCCATCGTGCCCTGATGGATGATGGTTTCAAACCGGTCGCCGCTCAGTTCCGCCAGATGACGGGCAAAGCTTTCAAAACCGTAATTGAAGTGGTGGTCCGGCACCGTGCCGACATGGGCGGCGTTCAATGTGATGCTGTCCTGCGCAACCGCGCCGCTGGTGCCAAGCGCGACTGATGCGCCGACCGTCATCGCAAGGGCGATGGTGCTTCCGAAAGTGGCCATGGGCTTCTCCTCCCTGATGGTTTGGTGATCTTGCTACAGCGCCGATCCGGCTCCTCCTGCTGTATACCTATCGAGCTATCATACCAAATTCGATTCCGAAAGGATTTTCTGCCCTGGGCCGGGACCGGACCGGAAAGCCGCGCAATGGCGGGGAGGGTAAAAAACCGGATCGACGGCACCCGGGGCAGCCATGTGCCCCGGATGCCGGTCAGGTCGTCAAAACTGCGGAAGGCGCGCTATTGCGCCAGATAGCCGCCATCGACGGGCAATGTATGGCCCGTGACCATTGCCGCCCCCGGACTCGCCAGAAACAGGATCGCGGCAGCCACTTCCTCGGGTTCCGCCAGCCTGCGCAGCGGCGTCATGTCATAGATCCGCGCCATCAGATCGGGCTGGTCCATCAACCCCTTGATGAAAGGCGTGCGGACATAGGTGGGGGCAACCGCATTGACGCGGATGCCGTTGCCCGCCCATTCCACCGCCAGCGCGCGGGTCATGTTCACAATCGCGCCCTTGGTGGTCTGATAGGAAATGTTGGGATAGATCCCGCCCCCCGACAGCCCCATGATTGACGCGGTCTGCACGATGGCCCCCGCTCGCCCCGCCGCGATCAGACGCCGCGCCAGCGCCCGGCTGGTCAGGAAACTGCCGGTCATGTTGACATCGACCACACGGTTCCAATCCTCCAGCGTGGCCTCGACTGCCGCTTTGCGGATTGCGATGCCCGCGCAATTGACCAGAATCGAGGGCAGTCCCGCAATGGCCTCTGCCTCATCCAGCGCGGCCTCGAATTCTGCCTCGGAGGCGACATCCGCACCAAGCGCCAGGGCCCCGGGGATCGTCGCGGCCACGGTTTCGGCCTGATCGCGATCCCGGTCGACAATCGCGACCCGCGCCCCCGCTGCGGCCAGCATCCGCGCCGCCGCCTCGCCGATACCGCTGGCCGCGCCGGTGATGACGGCCAGTTCGCCCGTCAGATCAAAAGCCTTCAACATTCCGCTTGTCCTTTCTGCATCCTTGCGCGCCTGCCTTACAGTGCGCTGAAATTCATCGATTCCAGCGCACCGACCAGAAGATCCTCACCGCGCTGGCGCTGCAGCAGGTGTTTCTGGATCGCCAGATCGAACGTGCCGTCCAGCAATGCCACGATCAGGGCGGCGTGGTTCTCGGTCGAGACGCGGGTATATTCCTCACTTTGCAGGCGGACGGCGACGATATGCGCGCGGCTGGTCAGGTCGCGCAACTGCAGCCCAACGGCGGCCAGAGTGCCATTGCCCGACAGTGTCAGCAGGGCACGGTGGAAATCCTCATCCGCGGCGCACCAGCCCATCCGGTTGCCGCTTTCCAGCGCTTGCCGCATCCGGGCAATCGCCCCCGACAGGGGCGCCAGATCCGCGTCTGATGGTTTGCGCGCCACCAGCAGCTGCACCGCCACCATCTCAAGCCCCGAGATCACCTGATAGCTTTCGCGCATGTCCTTCAACGAGATCGGCAAGACCCGGATCCCCCTGCCGCGCGCGATCTCGATCATCCGTTCCGATTGCAGTCGCAGCAGCGCCTCGCGCACGGGGGTGCGGCTCATGCCCAGTTCGCGCGCGATCTCGCCTTCGTCCAGAAGGGCATTGGGGGCAAGCCGTCCGGCAAGGATGCGTTCCTTGACGCTGAAATAGGCCGTGTCCGAGGCGCGTTTCATGCCGTTCTCCGTCTTGGCCGACATTGCGTATCTCTCCCTGTTTTCCGCCGCTCGCCCCGGTCGTGCGGCAAGGCCGGAGGAATGTTTTTAGCAAGGTCATGGGAAAGCTGCAAAAATTTTCATTGATATATTTAGCAATATACTTTTTGGTATGCGGCGGAGGAAGTCAATGACAAGTCAGGGGGGAAAGACAGCATGGATCACCTTGCGCAACTGTTTCGGCGCATAGCGGACTGGCTGGATCTGGCGACACGAATCGTCTCGGCGATGTTGTTCGCGGTGATGATCGTGGTCGTCGGATATGAGGTCATCATGCGCTACTGGTTCTCGACGCCGACCTTCTGGTCGTCGGAACTGGCAAGCTGGTCGATGGTCTGGGTCGCGCTGCTGGGTTTTGCGCTGGCCTTTCGCAGGATGGACCATATCCGCATCGACTTTCATCTGGTCGGACTGACCGGATCGCTGGCCACCGTCCTCGCGGTTCTGCGCTATCTGATCGTGGCGGCGCTGGCGGGGGTCCTGCTGTGGCAGGGCATCAATCTGACGATATCGGGACTGCGGCAGACCAGCCCGGGCCTCGGGCTGACCTATGCATGGCTTTACGCCTCGGCGGTGGCCTCCTCGGTGCTGATGCTCGTTTTTCTGGCCGAACTCGCGCTGCGGCGCGAAACCCGCCCGTTCTGAAAGGCCGGATAAATGGAAATTGCCGTTCTCGTCCTGTCGCTGGTCTTCATGCTGCTGATCGGCCTGCCTTTGCCGGTCTGTCTTGCGGGCAGTTCCGTCCTGACCCTGCTGGCGCTGGGGATGCCGCTGTCGGTGTTCCCGCAGCGTTTCATCGCCGGGATCAATTCCTTCACCTTCATGGCGATCCCGTTCTTTCTGCTGGTCGGCCATGTGATGAACTTTTCGGGCATCACCGAACGGATCATCCGCTTTTCCAACGCAGCCGTGGGCTTCCTGCCCGGGGGGCTGGCGCAGGTGAATATCCTCAGTTCGATGTTCTTTGGCGGAATCTCGGGTTCGGCCACGGCCGATACCGCCTCGGTCGGGTCGATCATGATCCCCGCGATGAAGAAAGAGGGCTATGACGCCGATTTCACCGTGGCGCTGACGGCGGTGTCCTCGACCTGCGGGCCGATCATTCCGCCCTCGATCACGCTGATCCTGTACGGCATCATCGCGCAGGTCTCGATCACCAACCTGTTTCTGGCGGGCTATGTGCCGGGGGTCATGCTGTGCATCGGGCTGGCCATTGTCACCCATATCATCGCCAAGCGCCGCAACTATCCGGTTTACGGTCGGTCCTCGCTGACCTTCCTGACGCAAAGCTTCATCTCGGCGATCTGGGCGCTGGTGCTGCCGCTGCTGATCATCGGCGGATTGCTGGGCGGTATCTTCACGGTGACCGAGGCCGCTGCGGTTGCCGTGATCTATGCGCTGATCGTGGGATTGTTCATCTATCGCGATCTGCGCGTGACGGCCCTGCCCGCGATCCTGTGGGAAACGGGCGTCCGGGTCGGATCCTTGATGACGGTTGCCGCCGGGGCGCTGGTCTTTGCCTGGGTGCTGACGATCCTTGAGGTGCCGCAGGCGCTGGCCGCATGGATCTTTGAATTCACCCGCAATCCCTGGGCGATCCTGATGATGCTGAACATCGTCTTTCTGATGGTCGGCATGGTGATGGAGGCGAAGGCGGCCATGCTGATCCTGCTGCCGGTGATCCTGCCGGTGCTGCCCGAGGTCGGCATCGACCTGACGCATTTCGGCATCGTCGTCGTGTTCAACCTGCTGGTCGGGCTGGTCACGCCACCGGTCGGGCTGTGCCTGAACCTTGCGGCGAAGATCGGGGATGTCTCACTGAACCGCGCGGCCTGGGCGGCGCTGCCCTTCATCGGGGTGCAGATCGTCGTGCTGATGCTCATCACCTACATTCCGGGGCTGGTTCTCTGGCTGCCCGGATTGCTGAACTGACCAAAAACCAAGGGAGGAGACCAATGAAACATCTCATCATTGCAACCACGATTGCCGCCGCACTGGCCATGCCCGCCACAGCGCAGACGCTGCGGCTGGGCCATGGGCAGGATCCCAGCGACCCGGTACATGAGGCCGCGACCCTGTTCGCCGATACGGTGCGCGAACAGACCGGCGGCGATGTCGATATCCGCATCTTTCCGGCCAGCAGTCTGGGCGATTACCAGCAGATGCAGGACGGGCTGCAACAGGGCAGCGTCGATATCGTGATCGAAAGTATCGGCACGCTGTCGCGTTACACCCCGGTCGCAGGCGTCGAAAGCCTGCCCTATCTGTTCGACGGGGCTGACCATTACGCCGCTGTCTGGAACGGCCCCGTGGGCGAAGAGATCAAGGAAGAGATCGCGACCGAGGCGAATTTCCGTGTTCTGGGCCATATGTATCGCGGCGCGCGGGAATTGACCGCCTCACGCCCGATCGAACAGATCGAGGATCTTTCCGGTCTCAAGATCCGCGTCTCGCCGATGCGCGAACGGCTGGTCACCTGGCAGGTCTTTGGCGCCAGCCCCACGCCGATGTCATGGGCCGAGGTGTTCACCGCGCTGCAGCAGGGTGTGATCGAGGCGCAGGAAAATCCGCTGGCCACGATCCAGAGCGCCAGCCTGAACGAGGCGCAGGATTATCTGATCCTGACCAGCCATATGGCGAACGGCTTCACCTTCCAGTTCAACGCCGAGGCCTTCGATGCCATGGCCCCCGAAGTGCAGGCGGCGCTTGAAGCGGCCGCCGATACCGCGGCGGATTGGTATAACGAGCATATCGCCGTCGAAGAGGCCGCCATCCTGCAGGATCTGAAGGACAAGGGCATGACCGTGATCGAGATCGACCGCGCCCCCTTCCGTGAAAAGGCGCGCGAGGTCGTGGCCCAGTTTCCGGATCTTGAACCTTGGTATGCGCGCATGACCGAGGCGGCTGCCGCCAACTGATTTCCGGCGGGCGGGTTGCTGGCCCGCCCCCCATTTCCAGTCGAGGAGACATGAGAATGACAGCGAAGAACCCGAAAAACCGCTATGAGATTGCCGTGGTGCAGGGTGACGGCATCGGGCCCGAGGTCTGCGGTGCGGGGCTTGCGGTGATGCGCGCGGCACTGGGCGGCGACGGCATCCTGAATTTCAGCGAATACCGGGCGGGGGCGAATTGCTACCGTGACACCGGCACGGCCTTTCCCGCCGCGACCTATGACGCCTGCAAGGCGGCGGATGCGATCTTTCACGGCGCGGCGGGCATTCCCGGCGTCACCTATCCCGACGGCACCGAGGCGGGGCTGGATTTCGGCCTGCAACTGCGCTTCCGGCTGGATCTTTTCGCCAATATCCGCCCGGTGAAACTGCATCCCGGCGTCAGTTCGCCGCTGTCCGATGCGGCGCGGACCGGGATCGACTATGTCATCCTGCGCGAAAATACCGAAGGCTTCTATGCCGCGCGGGGCGGTGGCAATCTGGTGCGCGACGATATCGCCTCGGATACCGGGATCATCACCCGGGCGGGCACCGAACGGGTCGTGCGCAAGGCGTTTGAACTGTCGCGGCTGCGCAATGGCGCGCTGCGCGACGGTCGGCGGCGCGTCACCGTCTGCGACAAGGCGAATGTGCTGCGGAGCCTGGCGTTTTTCCGCAAGGTCGCGCAGGAAGTGGCCAATGACTATCCCGATATCGAACTGGACTTCGCGCTGGTTGACGCCATGACGGTGCATCTGGTCCGCAAGCCCGATTTCTATGATGTGATCGTGACCGAGAACATGTTCGGCGACATTATTTCGGATCTGGGTGCGGCAACGGTGGGCGGTATGGGCATGTCCCCCACCGCTGAAATCGGGGACCGGAACGGCTTTTTCCAGGCCGCGCATGGCTCGGCCCCCGATATCGCGGGGCAGGGGATCGCAAACCCCTATGGCACCATCCTGTCGGCAGCAATGATGCTGGACTGGCTGGGCGACCGGCACGGTGACGCCCGCCTGACCGAGGGTGCCGAACGGGTGCGCGCGGCGGTGGCCGGGTGTCTGACTGACGGCAACCTGCCCGGTGATCTGGGCGGCAATGCCCGGTCCGACCGGATCACCGAGGATCTGTGTGACCGTCTGGCGGTCATGGCCTGATCCGCCACTTCGCCACCATCTGCCCGGCCTGACCGGCCGGGCAGTCCCTTTGATCCGCCCGCGTTTTGGCGGGTTACTTGTCTTCCGCCGCGAAAACCTCTTGCGCGGTGCGGAAACTGTCGATGGCCGCAGGAACGCCGCAATAGATCGCGACCTGCAGGAAGATCTCGGTCATCTCTTCGCGCGTGACGCCGTTGTTCAACGCGCCGCGCAGATGCAGCTTCAGTTCATGCGGGCGGTTCAGGGCCGAAAGCATCGCGAGGTTCAGCATTGAACGGGTCTTGCGGTCCAGTCCCGGGCGATTCCAGACATCGTTCCAGCAATATTCGGTCACCAGTTCCTGCATCGGCCAGTTGAAATCGGTCGCGCGGGAAATCGCGCCATCAACATAATCGCTGCCCAGAACCGCGCGGCGGGTTTCCAGCCCGTCACGGAACCGCTGGGACAGGTCACGCGCCTTGGGATCGGTGGTGTTTTCGTCGCTCATGTCAGTCTCCATCAGGGAAGGGTTGCGGGGGAAAAGGACGCCGGTCAGAGGGGCGCCATGCGCTGGCGTGCCAGTTCGGCACCCAGACATTCGATCAGGAAGATATTCGCCGTCAGCGGCGCAAGCGGGCCGGATGCGTTGCGGCTGCGCAGCCCCGCCAGACGGATCACAAGGTCGGCCGCCTCGGCCACGGGGCTTGCGGCGCGGCCTGTGACGGCGATCGCGCGGGCCCTTGCATGGCGCGCGCTGCGCAGAAAGCGCACCGTGTCATCGGTCAGGCCCGACAGCGAAAAGGCAACCGCCGCGCAATCGGCATCCAGCCCATGTGCCACCTCATGCGCGATATGGGCATCGCGAAAGCTGAAGGCAGGCAGTCCCAACCGCAGCAGACGATAGGTCAGCATATCCGCCGACAGGCTGGACAGGCCCGCCCCGTAAATGTCGATCCGGCGGCTACGCAGCAGAATTGCCGCCGCCTGTGCCAGCCCCGGCGCATCCAGTGTGCCGCTGGCCTCGGCAAGGCTTTGCTCAAATCCCTGCCGGACCGGCGCATAGGGGCTGGCCTCGGTCGCGGCGGAATGCAGCCCGGCAGGACGGCTCAGTTCCATCGCCAATGCCATCTTGAAATCACGATAGCCGCGGAATCCCAGACTGCGGCACAGCCGGACGATGCTCGCCTCACCGCTGCCCGAGAAACTGCCAAGCTCGGTCACCGATTGGTGGATGACCATTTCGGGATGTTCCAGAACGTATTTTGCGATGCGGCTCAACGCATTGGGCAGGACATCCATATTGGCCTGCAACAGGTCCAGCACATGGGTCGGGGCGCTTTCACCCGTCGCGTTCTTCATGCCCCGCCCCTTAACAACCTGACCCCACCCCCGAAGTCCTGCGGCAGCGATGCGTTTCCAGTCAAGGCAAAGTTCTGAAATTTTATTCCAGATGGTCACAAAAATGAAATTAAACCCCCCTAAACGGGGCGCAGAACTGCAGCCAGACAGAAATGTGAGGGACCATGCGTATCAATCGCCGCCAGACACTGGGCCTGCTCGGGGCCACCACCGGGTCGCTGATCCTGCCGCGCGGATTGCGCGCACAGGGCACCCGCCGTGAAATCACGATTGCCGTGCAGAAGATCACCAATAACGGCACGCTCGACATCTGGAACGAACAGTCCAACGTCGGGGAACGGGTCTTCTTCCCGAACCTCTGGGAAGGTCTGATCCTGCGCGACTGGATGGGCAATCAGGGCCCGCTTCCCGGTCTTGCGACCGAATGGAAGCGCCTTGACGACATGACCATCGAGTTGAAGCTGCGCGAGGGCGTGCGCTTCCACAATGGTGATGAGATGACAGCCGAAGACGTGGTCTTCAGCTTCTCGGATGAACGTCTGTTCGCCGGGACCGCGCCGGTCGGCGGCGCCACGCTTTATGAAGAGAATTTCAAGCCGCAGACCGCCAAGGAACTGCCCGCCGCCGTTCCGGGCATCGCGCGCCGCATGTGGCCCGCCCTGCGCGGGGTCGAGGCCGTGGACCGCTACACGGTGCGCCTGCACAACGCGACGCCCGATGTCACGCTTGAGGGCCGCCTTTACGCCCATGGATCGCAGATCGCCAGCAAACGCGCCTGGGATGAGGCCGCGACCTATGCCGAATGGGCGGCAAAACCCGTCACCACCGGCGCCTACCGGGTTGAGGACTTCCGCCCCGATGTGTCGCTGACGCTGGTGGCACATGACGATTACTGGGGCGGCCGCCCGCCGCTGGCCCGCATCCGTTTCGTCGAGGTGCCCGAGGTGGCCAGCCGCGTGAACGGTCTGATTTCGGGCGAATATGACTTCGCCTGCGACCTGCCGCCGGACCAGATTGCGACGGTTTCGGGCACGCCGGGGCTGGAAGTGCAGTCCTCGACGATCTGGAACCACCGGCTTTCGGTGTTCAACAAGCAGAATGACCATCTGGCCGATCCGCTGGTCCGTCGCGCCCTGACCCATTCCATCGACCGTCAGATGATCGTCGATGCCATGTGGGGCGGTGAAACGGTTGTCCCCGCCGGTCTGCAATTCGACAGCTTCGCCGCCTCGGACATGTTCATCGAAGGCTGGAGCGTGCCGGAATACAACCCCGAACTGGCCCGCGATCTGGTGAAACAGTCCGGCTACAAGGGCGATGCTATTCCTTACCGGCTGCTGAACAACTACTACACGAACCAGACGCCCACGGCGCAGATCCTTGTCGAGATGTGGAACCAGGTCGGTCTGAATGTCGAAATCCAGATGATGGAAAACTGGGCCCAGATCCACGATCCCGAAGGGGTGCGCGGCGTCTATGACTGGTCGGCCTCGAACACGATCAACGACCCGATCACGCCGATGGTGGTGCAGTTCGGCCCCAATGGCGAGGCCCAGCAGAAGCGCAATTTCTGGAATGATGAGGTTAACCAGCTTTCGGTCGTGCTGGAAACCTCGACCGACCGTGCGGCCCGCAAGAAGGCCTTTGCCCGGATGCTGGAGATTTGCGAACGCGAAGACCCGGCCTATCAGGTGCTGCACCAGAATGCGGTCTTTACCGGCATGAAGTCCGAACTGAACTGGAAGGCGGCACCCGCCTTCGCGATGGATTTCCGAGCCGCCAACTGGAACGCGTGATCCTTCTTGCAGGGCGGGCGGCAACGCCTGCCCTGCACCTTTCCCTTTGCAATCAGGAAGGTCGCGCATGTCCTTCGTTTCCATCCGTGACCTGCGGGTTTCCTTCAGCGGCGTGCAGGTGCTGCACGGTATCGACCTTGAAATCAGCAAGGGTGAGGCCTTGGGGCTGGTGGGCGAATCCGGTTGCGGCAAGTCGGTCACATGGCTGGCGGCCCTCGGGCTTTTGCCCGGCAAGGCCACGGTTTCGGGTTCCGTCATGCTGGAGGGGACGGAGCTGATCGGCACCCCCCGCCGCCGGATTGAGGCTGTGCGCGGCGCGCGGATCGCGATGATCTTTCAGGATCCGTCATCCTCGCTGAACCCGGTGCAGCGGGTGGGGCGGCAGATCTGCGAAAGCCTTGCGCTGCATCGCGGATTGCGCGGCGGCGTGGCGCGCGCCGAGGCGATCCGCCTGCTGGATCTGGTGGGCATCCCTTCGGCCGCGACGCGGATGAATCTTTACCCGCATGAATTCTCGGGAGGGCAATGCCAGCGCATCATGATCGCGATGGCGCTGGCCGGTGAACCCGATCTGCTGATCGCGGATGAACCTACAACGGCGCTGGATGCGACCATACAGGCGCAGATCCTTGATCTGCTGGGCAGGCTGCGGCGGCAGACCGGCATGGCGATGGTGTTCATCAGCCATGATCTGGGCGCGGTTTCGGCGGTCTGTGACCGGGCGGCGGTGATGTATGCCGGGCGGATCGTCGAACAGGGGGAAATCGGCCCGCTGTTCCGCACGCCCCGCCATCCCTATACGCGCGGCCTGTTCGACGCGCTGCCCGATCTGGATGCCGACCGCCGCCGTCTGGTGCCGATCGAGGGCACAGTCCCCGACCCGAAGGCCCTGCCCGGCGGATGCGCCTTTGCCCCCCGTTGCACCCGTGCCAGTGCGCTGTGCCACAGCGACCGGCCCGGGCTGAAGCCGCAGGCGGGCGGTGGCAGGCTGGCCTGTTTCCATCCCGTCCCGCTGCCGCAACGCGCCGAGGTTTACGCATGACCCCGATCCTTCAGACCCGGGCGCTGGCACAGGACTATGTCACCGGCAGGCGGCTGTTCGGCACACCCGCCACGCTGCGCGCCGTCGACGGGGTGGACCTGTCGTTGCGCGAGGGGGAAATTCTGGGCATCGTCGGCGAAAGCGGTTCGGGCAAATCGACCCTCGGGCGGATGCTGCTGGGGCTGGAGGTCCCGGCAGAGGGCACCGTCCGCTGGCAGGGTAAGCCGATGCCTGCCCCCCGCACGGCCGCATGGCGCAGGCTGCGCGCGCAGATGCAGCTGATCTTTCAGGATCCGCTGGCGGCATTGGACCGGACCATGACCATCGCCGCGCAAATCGGCGAACCGCTGGAAATTCACGGGCTGGATCGCGGGCATGAGGCGGAGCGCGTGGCCGAACTGATGGCGCGGGTCGGCCTGCGCCGCGATCAGGCGCAGCACTATCCGCATGAGCTTTCGGGCGGGCAGCGGCAAAGGGTGGTCATCGCCCGAGCGCTGGCCAGCCGTCCCCGCTTTCTGGTCTGTGATGAACCGGTTTCTGCACTGGATGTGTCGATTCAGGCGCAGGTCGTCAATCTGCTGCGCGACCTGCAAGAGCGTGAGAAGCTGACAATGGTGTTCATCAGCCATGATCTGAAGGTCGTGCGCAATATCTGCGACCGCGTGGCGGTGATGTATCTGGGCCGGATCGTGGAAGAGGCCCCTTCGGACCGCATCTTCGCCGATCCGCGCCATCCCTATACGCAGGCGCTGGTGTCCTCGGTTCCGAAACCCGGGCAGGGGCTGGACGGGCGCATCATTCTGACGGGGGAGCCGCCCAATCCGGCCCGCCGCCCTTCGGGCTGCGCCTTTCATCCCCGCTGTCCCCGCGCTGTCCCAACCTGTGCGACGACCGTGCCGGTGCTGGAACCGCAGGGCCGACGCAGTGCCGCCTGCCTGCGCCTGCATGCATGGGAGGCTGTATGATCCGCTATATCCTGACCCGTCTGGCGCGGGCCATCCTGACCATCCTGCTGGTCATGACCTTCGCCTTTGTCGTGCTGCGGCTGTCGGGTGATCCCGCGCAGATCCTGCTGGGCCCCGATGCACCGCAGGATGCGATTGACACCTTCCGCGCCCGCTGGGGGCTGGATGACCCGCTGTGGCGGCAATATCTGGCCTATCTGGGCCAGATATTGCGCGGTGATTTCGGCACCTCGATGCGTGACGGTTCCGCCGCGATCACGCTGGTGCTGGAACGTGTGCCCGCGACGCTGGCCCTGACCGTTCCGGCGCTGATCCTGAAACTGGGGATCGGCATCCCCGCCGGGGTCTATGCGGCGCTGCACCGTGAAAGCCTTGCGGACCGGGGCGTCATCATGGCCTCGATCTTCGGCTTCACCATTCCGTCCTTCGTGCTGGGGCTGCTGCTGGTGCTGGTCTTTGCGATCACCTTCGATCTGCTGCCCGCAGGTGGGCAGGACAGCTGGCGTCATGCGGTGCTGCCGATCGTGACCATGTCCATCGGCGGCATCGGTATTCTGGCCCGGTTTTCCCGATCCGCAATGATTGAGGTTCTGGGCCAGCCCTATATCCGCACCGCAATGGCCAAGGGCCTGCCCTGGCGCGATGTCGTGTGGAAACATGCGCTGCCCAATGCCGCCGTGCCCATCGTGACGCTGGTGGGCTTCATGGTCGGTTCGCTGATCGCCGGAGCCATTGTGGTGGAAAGCATCTTTTCATGGCCGGGGGTCGGGCGGCTGATCGTCGTCTCGGTCGCCAATCGCGATCTGGCCGTGGTCCAGTGCCTGTTGCTGGTCATCGCCGCAACCATGGTGATCGCCAATCTGCTGGTCGATTTCGCCTATGGACTGCTGGACCCGCGCCTGCGGTCCGGCCGCCCCGCGCATTGAGGATCCGATGACCGCCTTTCCCGCCCAATCCCGCCCCGGCAATTCAAATCCTGCCAAACCCGATCCTGTCAAACCCGGGATCATCACGCGACTTCGCCTGCGGATGCCGCTGCTGGTCGCGCTTTCGGCGGGCTGGCTGATGCTGATGGTCGTGGTCGCCTTGCTGGCCGATGTCCTGCGCCCGCATGAGATCACAAGGATGGACCTGATGGCCCGGCTGGCCCCGATGGGAACGCCCGGGCATCTGCTGGGCACGGATGAAATCGGACGCGATGTGCTGTCGCGGCTTTTGCAATCCATCCGTGTGTCACTGGTCATCGCCTTCGGTGCCACGCTGCTTTCGGCCTTGTTCGGCACGGTTCTGGGCTTTCTGGCGGCGCAGTTCCGGGGCTGGGTGGAGAATGTCGTGATGGCGATGGCCGATTTTCAGGCGGCCTTGCCCTTTATGATCATGGCGCTGTCGGTGCTGGCCTTTTTCGGGTCTTCGATGTGGCTGCTGGTCTGCCTGATGGGGTTCTATGGCTGGGAACGCTATGCAAGGATCGCACGGGGGCTGGCCATTTCCGCCACCGCGCAGGGTTATGCCGCAGCGGTGATCCAGCTTGGTGCCACGCCGCGCCGTCTGTACCTGCGCCATATCCTGCCCAATGTCGCCTCGACCCTGATCGTGTCGATGACGCTGACCTTCCCCGAGATCATCCTGATGGAATCGGGGCTCAGCTTCCTCGGTCTGGGGGTGCAGCCGCCGCAGACATCGCTGGGCAACATGGTCGGCTTTGGCCGTGAATATCTGACCCGCGCGCCGCATATCATGCTTGCCCCTTCCGTTATCATCGTGCTGACGACGCTTGCCATCTCGCTTCTGGGCGACTGGCTGCGTGACAGGCTCGACCCTACAGCAAGGTAATCCGATGCCGAAGATCATGGCCCATCGCGGGGCCCGCAACCTCTGGGCCGAAAACTCGCGCCTTGGTTTTATCGAAACGGTCGCACTGGATTTTGATGCGATCGAATTCGACCTGCATCTGACCGATGCGGGGGAACTGGTCTTCATCCATGACGCCCTGCTGGACCGCACGACGACCGGCCATGGCCCCGTCCGCGCCCTGACGCCTGCAAGCCGCAAGGCCCTGCGCCTGAAAGACCCCTATGGCGTGCCCATTGACGAAGGCGTGCCCAGCCTTGATGAGGTTCTGCCGATCCTCGCCGCCGGGCGGGCGGATCTTTATGTGGAACTCAAGGCTGATGAAACGGGCCGACCCTATCCGGGGATGGTCGCCCGCGTGGCCGAGGTTCTGGCCCGTCACGGGCTGCGCGACCGCTGCGTCCTGCACAGTTTCGATATCGCGACGGTCGAGGAGATCCGCGACCAAGCGCCGGGATTCCGCAGGCTGATTTCGGTCAACCGCGACTGGGCGGACCGGCAGGGCGGCATCGCGGCCTTCCTGCGCCGGGTCGAGGGGCTGGTTGATATCGTCGGCATCCATCACGCGCTGTATGAGGCCGAGTTCGAGACGATTGCGGACCTACGCCCGATGGGCACAACCTCGGTCTGGACGGTCAATGATGCCGCCACGATCCGCCGCTGGGCCGCGCGCGATGTGGCCTTCATCGTTTCGGATGATCCGGTTCTGGTGCGGACGGTGCTGGGATGAAGGCGATTCTGTTCGATTGCGACGGTGTGCTGATCGACAGTGAACCGATGGGCTGCGCCGCGCTGGCCGCCGCGATCACGGCGGCGGGCCATGACATGACCCCGGAAGAGGCCAGCGCGATCTTTCCCGGCAATGCCGCCCGCGACAGTTCTGCATGGATCACGGCGCAGGGGCTGGACGGGCCTGCCGTCATGGCCGAGGCCGACCGGATGCTGTTTGCGATGTTCGACCGTGCCGTTCCCCTGATCCCGGGGATCGGGGCGGTGCTGTCGGCCTTCGATCTGCCGATGGCGGTCTGTTCGAATTCCAGCGTGGCGCGGCTGGAGCACTCGCTGGGGCGCACGCCGCTGATCGGTCATTTCCGGGGCCATGTCTATTCGGCAGCACAGGTGCCGCAGCCCAAGCCCGCCCCCGATCTGGCGTTGTTTGCCGCCGCGCGGCTGGGCGTGCTGCCGCAGGACGCGGTCTTTGTCGATGACAACCCCCATGGCATCACCTGCGCCCGGGCGGCAGGGTGCCTTGCCATCGGTTTCATCGGTCCGGCCGATCATCGCCGGGGACTTGAGGCACGCCTGCGCGCCGCCGGGGCGCATCACATCGCCCGGGGCAGCGCCGAACTGCTTGCCCTTCTGCACCATCACCATTCCCCCAGCATGAAAGCCGTCTGAAACAATGAGCGTCCTTCCCCTTCTCGGCCTTGCCATCCCGTCGCGCCTTCTGCCCGAGTTCCGCGATCTTCTGCTGGACGATTACCGCGATCTGGAATTGCAGGATTTCTTCGATTCGAAACTGCTGAACGGAGACTGGCGCGACGTGGCCGATCACGCCAAGGTGCAGCTTGAGGGATATCAGGGCCGTCTTGGCATCCATGGCCCGTTCTGGGGCCTCGACATCGCCAATCCCGATCCTGACATGGCCGCCCTTGTGCGCCACAAGCATTTGCAGGGGCTGGATGTCTGCGCCCATCTGGGGGCAACGCAGATGGTGGTGCATTCACCCTATACGACATGGGATTACAACAATCTGGATGATGACAAGGGCCTGACACGCCATGACCGGCTGCGCGAGAACTGCCATCACATCATGGATGCGGTCGTGCGCCGCGCCGAGGAACTGGGCGTCACGCTGGTCATCGAGAATATCGAGGACAAGGACCCCGATAGCCGCTGCCTGCTGGCCGACAGTTTCAACTCGGCGTCGGTCGCGGTTTCGGTGGATACGGGCCATGCCCATTACGCCCATGGATCGACCGGCGCGCCGCCGGTGGATTACTTCATCCGCCGTGCGGGCAACCGGCTGCGCCATGTCCATTTGCAGGATGCCGATGGCTATGCCGACAGGCACTGGCCCATCGGGCAGGGCACGATCCTGTGGAATTCGGTCTTTGCCGCGCTGGCCGAACTGACATCGGAACCCCGGCTTATTCTGGAGCTGCGCGACAAGACGGCGATCCGCGGCTCGATCCGCTGGCTGCAAGAGGCCGGGCTGGCGCGCTGATCGGGCGTTCCGCCTGCCCAGGATCTGGTATACAGAAATAACCGGATCCAGGGGCAGGAGGAACAGGCCGATGCGTCATGTCGTTGTAACCGGCGGAAGCCGTGGCATCGGGGCGGCCTCTGTCCGCGCCTTTCTGGGCGCGGGTGACCGGGTCACGGCGCTGTCGCGCAGCGGTGAGGCGCCCGAAGGGGCAACGGGCCTTGCCGTCGATCTGATCGACGCCGGGGCCACGGCCCGCGCGATTGCCACGCTGGGGGAGGTTGACGTGCTGGTGCTGTGCGCCGGATCGGCCCGGCAGATGGCGCTGGACGAATTGCAGCTTGCGCATTTCCACGAGGCGATGGACCGCAAGTATTTCAGCTATATCAACATCCTTTACCCGGTGGCGCAGCAGATGGCGGCGCGGGGGCGGGGGGTGATCCTGCCGGTGATCGGCATGGGCGGCAAGAAGGCCACCACGCCACATATATCCGGCGGGGCGGCGAATTCGGCCTTGATGCTGGTCACCACGGGGCTGGGGGCGGCGCTGGCCGGGCAGGGGGTGCGGATCGTCGGGGTCAATCCCGGTCCGGTGGCGACCGGGCGCTTTCTGGATATCGTGGCGGCCCATGCCGCCCAGAACCGCATCACCCCGGACGAGGCGCGCGCCGCGCTGTCGGCCAGCGCCCCCTCGGGGCGGATCCCCGACCCTGAGGAGGTTGCCGATATGCTGCTGCTTCTGGCCTCGGACGGGGCGCGGGCGGTCAATGGCACGGTGATCGCGCTGGATGGCGGGGCGACACCGGTGATCTGAGACAGGAACAAGGGGGCCGCGCGCCCCTTCATCCGTCCGGGCAGGCCGGGGCGGGAACAGACAGACATCCATCACGACAAGGAGGACGATATGTCGAAAAAAGGATACTGGATGGCCATGGTCGATGTGACCAATGCCGAGGGCTATCAGGACTATGTCGCGGCCAACAAGGCGGCATTCGCGAAATACGGCGCGACATTCGTGGTGCGCGGCGGGCAGGGGCAGATCTTCGAAGGGCCGCAGGCGAACCGTCTGGTGGTCATCGAATTCGACAGCTACCAGACCGCGCTGGACTGCTTCCACTCACCCGAATATCAGGCCGCGCTGAAGATCCGCGAGAAACATTCCAAGGTGCATTTCGCGGTGGTCGAGGGCGTCTGAGCCATCCCGACTTCCGCCACGCGCCCCGGCGAAACCGTCGCCGGGGCGCGTGTGTTTTCCGGGACCGATCAGCGATAGATCAGCGTCGGCAGCCACATGGTCAGCGCCGGCACGAAAGTGACCAGCAGCAGCACGACCGTCAGCGGGATCAGGAAGGGCGCGGTGCCCACGACGCAGCGTTCAAACGGCAGTTTCGCAACCCGCGCCAGAACATAGAGCACCATGCCGATGGGCGGCGTCAGCAGTCCCAGCATCAGGTTCAGCACCATGATCACCCCGAAATGCACCGGGTCGATGCCGATCATCGTGGCGATGGGCAAGAGGACCGGCACCATGATCGTGATCGCCGCGACCGTTTCCATGAAACAGCCGACAACCAGCAGGATCAGGTTGATCAGCAGCAGCAGCAGCCAGGGCCGGTCGGTGATCGACAGGATCCCCGCCGCAAACTGTTCCGGCACCCGGTTCGAGGTCAGGATCCAGGCAAAGATCGAGGCGGCGCCGACCACCAGCAGCACGACCGCCGTGGTTTCGATCGTGTCGAAACTGACCCGCAGGAAGCGGCGGATGTTCAGGGTGCGATAAACGACGATGCCCAGAAACAGCGCCCAGGCACAGGCGGCAACGGCGGCCTCGGTGGGTGTGAAGGCCCCGGTCAGGATACCGCCGACGATGATGACCGGGGTCATCAGCGACAGGAAGGCCCGGCGGAAGGTGACAAACAGCACCGACCAGTAGAAGGGCTGATCACGCTTGAACCCCCTTGTCCGCGCCATGACTGCGATCATCACCATCAGCGACAGGGCCATCAGCAGCCCCGGGACGAAGCCCGCGACGAAAAGCTGCCCGATACTGGCCCCTGCGACCACGCCATAGATGACCATCGGCAGCGAGGGCGGAATGATCGGCCCGATGGTTGATGAGGCGGCGGTGATCCCGACTGCGAATTCCGGATCGTAACCCGCATCGCGCATCGCCTTGATCTCGATCGCGCCCAGCCCGCCCGCATCGGCCACGGCAGCGCCGGACATGCCCGCAAAGATCACGCTGGCGCCCACGTTCACATGGCCCAGCCCGCCGCGCATCCAGCCCACCAAGGCCAATGCGAAGTTGAAGATGCGTTCGGTGATCCCGGCCGTGTTCATCAGATTGCCGGCCAGAATGAAGAACGGCACGGCCAGCAGCGGAAAACTGTCGACCCCGTTGATGACCCGATGCGCCACGACCATCGGCGGCGTTGCACCGTTGAAGAAGATGAAGATCAGCGACGACCCCGCCAGCGCCACCGCCACTGGCACGCCGAACATCAGAAGGCCAAGCAGCATCACGAAAAGCCAGATAATATCCATCGTGCTGCCCCTAGTCGATTGCGCGGATGTCGTCGGCATAGTCCTCGGGGTCGATCAGACGCGAGGTGCCGCTGCGAAGATGTTGCCAGGTGTTCCAGGCGGCATAGGCCGCCATGCACAGAAAGGCCGCCATGATGATCCAGTAGACGGTGGATTTCGGAAAATCCATCGAGGCCATCATCTGTTGCGTGCGTCCGGCGATCTGGGCCGAAAGGAAAGCCATGACCAGATAGAAGGCGGTCGAGGTGACGTCGATCACCGACTGTGCGAACCGCCGCCCGCCGCGCGGGATCCAGCGATAGACGAATTCGACTGCGATATGGGACTGTTTGCGCGTCGCCATGATGCAACCGACAAAGGTGACGCCGATCAGCAGGAAACGGGCGACTTCCTCGGTCCAGGCAAAGGAGTTGTTCAGCACATAGCGCGTGAAGAACTGCAGAAAGACCACGAAGGCCAGAAGCCAGAACAGCGCCAGCACGCCTGTGTCGGTCCAGTGCAGATCCGACAGGTCGATCTCTTCCTCCTGAAGCTTCAGCGGTTGAATTGTGGCAGAGGGTTCAGGGGGTTCGGTCATGGTCATGTCACCGGCATTCAGGGCTGCGAACAGGGGCCGCCCCGGCGGGACGGCCCTTTCGGAGATCGGTCAGGATCGGGGCTTACTCGATCGCCTGAAGGCGGTCATAGGTGGCCTGATCCCATGTCGCGGTCGATCCGGTATGCATGGGCTTCACCGCCTCGATAAAGGGGGTGCGGTCGACCTCATGCACGTTCACGCCCTCACCCCGGAACCATTCGACAAGCTCGGATTCAAGCTTGACGATGGCATCGGTTGCGCAGGTCGCGGTGTCCTGTGTGATCTTGACCAGCGCATCGCGGTCGGCCTCGGGCAACGCATTCCAGGCCGGTCCGCCTATGATGGTCAACAGCGCGTCGGTGATATGGCCGGTCAGGCTGATATCGGTCTGCACCTCATAGAACTTCTTGGCCTGAATCGTCGGCAGCGGGTTTTCCTGCGCATCCACGGTGCCCTGTTGCAGCGCCAGATAGACCTCGGCAAAGGCGATGGGGGCCGAATTCGCGCCGGTCGCCTGCGGGAACATCATGTAAAGCGGCGCATCCGGCACGCGGATCTTCAGCCCCTCCATGTCAGCGGGCGTCAGGATCGGCTTGTTCGCCGTGACATGGCGCCCGCCATAATAGGTCATCGCGGTGATATGGTTGCCCGATGCGGCGGTATAGCCTTCATAGAGCTCCTGCAGCAGATCGGAGTCGCGGAACTTCTCCCAATGCGCGAAATCGCGGAACATGAAGGGCGCGCCGCCAATGGCGACCGGGCCATAGGCGCGACCCGCGAACAACTGGCCGGTATAGATGATATCGACGGTGCCGAAGCCCAGCCCTTCATTGATGTCGCTTTCCTTGCCCAGCGATGAGGCCGGGAAAACGTCGATCGAATAGCGCCCCTCGGTCGCCTCGGACAGCAGGTCGCTCGCGGCGACGGCGCAGGTGTGATAGGGTTCGCTTGCCTCATAGACATGCGCCCATTTCAATACGGTCTGGGCCGAACCGGCAGCGGGCAGCAGCCCGAGCAGCGCTGCGGCGGCAGCCGTCATGCAAAGATGGCGGGTCATTGCGGTCATTGTCTCCTCCCATAGGTTGCGCGTTCTTTTTTGGTGTCGCGCGGTCTGTTGACAGTAAAGCGCGCGCCGCATCGCGCAAGCGCCATCATCACCCACAGTCTGATTTTTGCCATGCCCCCCCTTGCGCCGCAGGGCGGGGGCGGGGCCGCCCTTGATCAGCCCGCCGCCTGCAGGGTTGCCGCCGCCAGAAGCGCATAGCGCCCCGCCTTGGCCAGTGTGACCACGATCAGAAACCGCCAGAGCGGTTCGCGCATCATGCCCGCCGCAAGGGTCAGCGGATCGCCCACCACCGGCAGCCATGACCCCAGCAGGCTGAACCAGCCCCAGCGGGCATACCAGCCCTGCGCCTGTGCAATCCGGTAACGCGGCACGGGAAAGCGGGGATGCCCGGCAAAGCGCATCAGGAACCGTCCCAGAACCCAGTTGACCACCGCGCCCAGCACATTGCCCGCCGTTGCCACCGCCAGCAGCAGCCAGACCGGATGCGCCCCGTTCAGGATCAGCGCGACCAGCACCGCCTCGGATTGCGCCGGGATCAGTGTCGCGGCCAGCAGCGCCGCAAGGAAAAGGCCGGTCAGGGCGAACATGCCGCCGCGTTACGCCATCCCGCACAAAAGCGCAAAGGCAGGTTGCGACCCGGCCCCGTGGGCAGGGTCGCGCGCAGTTCGGGCGCGGCGCGGTTACTGCCGCAGCCGCGCGGTTCCCCGCGTGGTCGAAACGCAGGTCTCCCCCGTCAGCATCTTCAGCGCATCGGTCGAGAAGATTGAGACGGTCTCAATCTCCACCGGGCTGATGACGCGGGCCTGCATGACCATGCTGGCGGTCAACCCCGCCGCGCCGCTCGGATCGACAAGATCGGTCGACCAACTGCCATCGGATTGCTGCGCCCATTGGTTGTTGCCCGGATTGTCGGCGGTCAGCGGTGCAGGGCTGAAGGGGCGGGGCCATGTGATGTCACGGCTGACGGTCTGGCCGATCGCCACCTCGCCCCCGATGGCCGAGGCGACCTGAGCGGGGCAGCCCGACAAATCATGCCCGGTGATGGTCAGATCCCACATCCCGTCCTGCGGGTCCCCGCCTGCCGCATCAACCGGCCCCGGTTCTGGTGCCGCCGAGGCCTCGCGTTCAACCAGTTGCAGCGAGGTGGCCATCTGCACGGCGGCCAGCGCGGCACCGGGCGGACCATCGGCCCAAAGGCACAGCAGGCCCGCGGCGGTTTCCATGCAGGGGCCGTTCATGTCCAGCCATTGATGCGGGTTCAGATGCAGCATCGCGCCCTCCGGCCCGTGGAAATCCACGCGCGGCTGGTCCAGCGCCTGCGCCCCGGCGGTGGCCCCGACCCATGCGGGCGGACCCATCGACCAGCCCTGTTGCAGCGTGGCGGCCAGACCGTCCACGACCAACTCGCAGCGCGGCTCGGTGCAGGAAAACGCGATGTCTTGCGGGGTTGTTTCATCCTGCGGCGCAGGCCCCGATGCCGCATCCTGCCAAAGCGGCAGATCGGGCGCCATCCCCTCGGGCCAGAGCGCGACGGGGACCGAGTTCGTCCCGGCGCCCAGCGTGCCGACAAAGCCCGCCCCT
Organism: Szabonella alba; assembly: GCF_016765775.1. Classification (GTDB taxonomy): domain Bacteria; phylum Pseudomonadota; class Alphaproteobacteria; order Rhodobacterales; family Rhodobacteraceae; genus Szabonella; species Szabonella alba. The sequence goes on from NZ_JAESVN010000002.1 coordinate 309,251, forward strand.
TGCGGCGCAAGCGCCAGCCGGAAGGGTGCAGGTTCAAGCTGCGGCACCGGGAATTCGATGAACAGAGATCCATCCTCGATGATGACCGAGGTCAGATCGCCCGAGGTCAGCACCCCGCCCATATTGGTGTCGGTGGCAAAACTGCCGGTGTAATCCTGACCCTCTGGCGTGGGTTCCAGCGTGACATGCATCATCAGCGGCGGTTCGACGCCTGAGTCCCGCGGCGGAATGGCCCAGACGGTCCAGCGGCCATCCAGCGCGCCAAGCGGCCCGTCCGCCGCGCCATCCTGCGCCATGGCCAGGGTGAAGTCATTCGCCTGCCCCGGAAAGATTTCCAGATCGGCGGTAAAGATCACCTCGCCCGGTGCGCGGGCGGTAATGCGCCATGTGCCGGGCTCGAACTCACCGGAAATGACAGGACCGGTCTCCATTGGCGCCCAGGCCTCGGGCTGCATGTCGGGGTCCAGCGGGATGCCATCCCATGACAGCGGGCTGTCGGGCAGGCCGGGCGGCAGGCGGAAGGTGGCAGAGACGGCGGCGATCATGTCCTGCATGGGGTCGCCCTGCGTGGCGGCAGCGGCAGCGGCGGCAAGATCGGCGGCGCTGGTCAGGTCGGCATCCGCAAACGGGATGCCCACACCGAACCGGCGCGCGAACAGAATTTCGGACCGGCCCCGGTTCAGATAGCGGATCTCGTATTCGCCGGGCTCCTCCGGCACGGTCAGACGAACCGCGCCGTTCTTGTGCAGGGCATAGGCCCATGCGTGACTGCGGAAATCCTCGATGGGCTGATCGGGATGCGCAATCACGATGCGTTCCTCGATCCGCTCCGGCCCCCGGAAGGCAAAACGCACACGGCTGCCGGGCTCGACTGATCCGATGGCCTCAAACCCCATTTGCGGCGAAACCACTTCAACCGCCTGACGCGCGATGATGCCGTTGCTGGTGGTGACCAGGACCAGATCATACATCCCCGGCTCGGCAGGGGCGGTGCGGGTCACGGGGTTGTTCGGCTTGGCTTCGGTTCCCCCGATCGGGCCATAGCTGATGGCCCCGCGCATGTCGGTGCCACCCTGCGGCACGAAACCGATGTAATCGACAAAGCCAGCTTCGCCGTTCCAGCGGATGCTGTAGGCAAAGCCCGCCTCGGCCTTGTCGCCAATATCGAAGGCGGCTTCGCGGGCCGGTTCCGGCACAGGATCGGGTTCAGGTTCGGGCTGTGGTTCCGGCACGGCCTCGGCTGCCGGTTCTGGTTCCACCGCGCTGACCTGCCGCAGGGCATCGGCCAGTTCGGCGCCGGAATTGGTCTGGAACAGCATGCCGCCGGTCTGGTCGGTGATGCAGGACAGCGCCTCGACCTCGGCCCCGGTCAGGCCGAAGCCCACCACATGGGCGCGGATGTCGATGCCCTCGGCGGCCAGTTCGGCGGCAAGCGCACAGGGATCGCCCGAGCAGGTTTCCAGCCCGTCGGTGACAAGGATGATATCGGCCGCCTCGGCGGTCGGCGGCACTTGCCCGCGCGCCATCCGCAGGCTGTCGGTCAGGGGTGTCATGCCACGCGGCATCAGCGCGCGTAGGCGGGTTTCCAGCGTGCCGGGCGCGGCTTGCCCCATTGGCGCCACCACCTCGATATCGGCGCAATCGCCACGCCGGTTATGGCCGTACGCAATGACCGACAGCGGCACCGCGCCGTCGCGGCTGGCGAAGTAATCGCCCATCACATCGCGCGCGACCTCAATCCGGGTCAGATCGCCCTCGACCCGGTTCCACATGGATCCCGAGGCGTCAAAGACCAGCACCGAAACACGGTCCGCGAGCACCGGGCCGGCACAGGCAAGGCCAAGCGCGGTCCCCGCCGTCCATCGGAAACAGAATCTGTTCATCGGGAAAATCCTTTCATCAAATGCAATGCGGCCGTCAGATGATCGTCCAGTATGGCAAGGTCAGCGGCAAAGGCCGGGATCAGCGCATCCGCCGTCAGCGGCTGCGGCATCAGCGGGGGCTCCAGCGCGCCATTGAACAGCGCCAGCGGTGTCAGCACCACCAGCCGCCCGGGCCGGATCACGGCCCATGGGCGCAGGCCGGTGCCTGCAGGCAGTTCCAGCGTGGCGGTGGGATTGGCGCGGGTCACCTTTTCCAGTTCGGCAAATGCGGCGCGGGCGGCTGGCCCCAGCGGTCCGGCGTCGCCATAGACGCGGTAACGGGCGTCGAAATCCGCATCCCCCGTCGGGCTGACGGCAAGGCGATGGGTCAGGCGCGGCGCGTCCAGCGACTGCGCCGCCGCATCCTGTGCCACGACAATGGTGATGGCATCGGTCAGATCATCGGGCGCATCCGGCGCGGTGATCTCGGCGACGATGAAACACAGGCCCGCCCCCGCCTCGGCATTGCGGTTGCCCCGGTTGCCGAATTGCAGCCCGAGACGTGAGGCCGCCACATCATAGCCGTCTCGCTGGCCGGTCAGCCGGTCATCGACCTCGATCCGGTGGATCGGACCGAACAGCCGCCAGCCCTCGATCCGGCCCACGGGAAGCGCCGCCGCCCGCGACCCGGGCGCGACCGAGGACAGGCGATGCAATACCGGGGCCATCACCTTCAGGATCGCATGTTTGGCAGCGGCGCGCGGGGCTTCCTGCACCTTGCCCGCCAGCAGCAGGATCACAAACCCCGCCCCCAGCACCATCAGCGCCAGCGCGACAAGCGGACCGCCCATCGTCCAGCCAAGGACCAGCCCCGCCAGCGCCGCGCCCCCGGCCTTCAGCCGCAGGTCATTCTCGGCCTGCCGGAAGGCCGCATCGCGTTTGGCATTCAGTTGCGTCAGCACCGGGGTCAGCCTGTCGCGCAGCGCCTGTTCCCTATCCGGGGGCAGGGGTTGCGCAATGGGGCGCGGATTGCCCAGATCGCCGAATTGCAGCCCGCGCCACGGTCCCCGGACGCGCGCAAGCGTTTCAAGAAGGGAAATCCCCGCTCCGCTCATGTCTTATTCCTCCGGCTCGCGGCGCCCCCATGCCCCGCCGACGCGATATCGGGCCTTGTCGGCAGCGGCCGGGCAGGCAGGCAGAGGGGAATATCCTGATTCAAAACGAAATATATCGACATATGGCAGTCAGCTTGGCGCGCTGCCGCCCTCATGTCCAGCAAGAGTTGCCGGTCAGCGCCTTTTCACCCGACCTCAACCCGCCCCCGACCCGCCGCGAAACACGCGTCGCCACGCGATTGGAACCTTGCAGCCGTCGCAATGACAGTTTAAGGAACCCTCGTCGCCACGGCAGCGCGCTGATTGGGCACATTATTCGCAAGTAGCGGGTCCGCTATGGAATGATCTGCAAAGTCAGAGGGTTGAGTGGAGACTTGTAAAGTGGGCAAGGCCTGCTGATGGAAACGTGCCGCTGTAGCTCAGCTGGTAGAGCACGTCATTCGTAATGATGGGGTCGGGGGTTCGAGTCCCTTCAGCGGCACCACGTTTCCAGAAAAATACGATTATTCACAAAACTTCAAAGCCTTACGATCAAGGTGAGGGCTGGCAAGGTGAGGGCTGACTTGCCGCAGTTTGCGTGTCTCGGAACGCAATCCCCATGCGGTGACAGGATCCGACCGATCTGCCCTGGGCAAATCCGTGGCAGATCCGCGCCGTCCGGGGACACCGGGTGACGCCGGTGCGGCGCCCGGCGTCACAGGTCCGCCGCCACCGCCAAGGCCGCATCAAGTGCGATGCCGACAATCTCTTCGGCCTCGGCGATTGTCAGTGTCAGGGGCGGGGCAAAGCCGATCCCGTCGGATTTCGGCATGGAGCGGACGATCAGGCCCTTGCGGCGTGCGGCCTCGGTCACCTTGGCGCCGATGCCCCGGGCGGGATCGAAGAAGCGGCGGGGGCTGCGGTCTTCGACGAATTCCACGGCGGCCAGCAGACCCACGCCGCGCACCTCACCCACCATCGGATGACCGGCAAAGGCGTCCTGCAGGCAGTTCTGGAAATGGGCGCCGGTATCGCGGGCATTGGCGACAAGTCCCTCGCGCTCAATGATATCCAGATTGGCATTGGCGGCTGCGGCACAGACGGGATGCGCGGAATAGGTCCAGCCATGGATGAAGGGGCCATTCTGGCGCGTGCCTTCTTCAAGCACCTGCCAGACGCGGTCGCTGACGACACTGGCGGATATCGGCAGATAACCGGAACTCAGCCCCTTGGCCAAGGCCATCAGATCGGGCCTGATATCGTAAAGATGCGATCCGAACGCCGCCCCTGTCCGGCCAAAGCCGGTGACCACCTCATCCGCGACGAGCAGCACGTCATGGCGGCGCAGCACCTTTTGCACGGCCTCCCAATAGCCTTCGGGTGAGGGCAGGATACCGCCCGACCCGACAACAGGTTCGGCAAAGAAGGCGGCAACCGTATCGGGCCCTTCCTGCAGGATCAGATCCTCCAGTTCCTTTGCCAGACGCAGGGAATAGTCCCGTTCGCTTTCCCCCGGCAGCGCGTCGCGCCAGTAATGCGGGCTGGCCACATGAAGAACCTCGGGCAAGGGCAGGCCGAACAGATCGTGAAATCCTGGCTGCCCGGTCAGACTGCCCGACATCACGCCCGACCCGTGATAGGACCGGTGCCGCGCGATCAGTTTGCGCTTGGCGGGTTTGCCAAGGATGCGGTGATAATACCAGACAACCTTGGCATTGGTTTCATTCGCATCGGACCCCGACAGACCGTAAAAGACATGGTTCATGTCCATGCCGATCATACCGGCAATCCGGGCAGACAGGTGAATGGCCGGTTCGTTCGAATTGCCGCTATAGCTGTGATAATAGCTTAGCCTGTCCATCTGGGCGCGGACAGCCTCGGCAATCTCGGTCCGGCCATAGCCGACATTGACACACCAGAGCCCGGCAAAACCGTCGATCATCCGGTGCCCGTCGCGGTCGGTGACATGGATGCCCTTGCCACCGGTGATGATCCGCGAAGGCAGGTCGCCCCCGGCGAATTGCGCAAGATCGGTGCCGGGATGGAAGAAATGCCGCCGGTCCAGAACGGCGTCGTCATTGATGCCTTCAAGCGGTGTCATCGCGGTTTCCTTCATTCCCAACTGCGCACCCAGGCCGGGTTGAACATGCGCCCCTCGGGGCTGGCCAGGTTGGTCAGCCGGGTCATGTCGGCCTCGGACAGGGTGAAATCGGTGATCGCGATGTTTTCAGCCACGCGCCCGGGATCTGACGACCGGGGAATGGCCACGACCCCGCGCTGCAGATGCCAGCGCAGCATGATCTGCGCGGGGCTTTTGCCATGGGCCACCGCAACCGCGCCGATGTCGGGATCGGCCAGCAGATTGCCCGACCCGATGGGCGCATAGGCGACGAAGGCAAGCCCGTAGCGGCGGCAGGCGTCGATGAGCCCCGACTGGTCCAGCCGGGGATGACACTCGCACTGGTTCGCAACCAGCGGTTCCTCGGAAAGCGCGATGGCCTGTTCCATCAGCCGCAGGGGGAAGTTCGACACGCCGATATGCCGCGCCAGCCCGTCGCGTTTGGCCTGCACCAGCGCGCCGATGGTTTCGGCCAGCGGCACGGTCGGGTCGGGCCAATGGATCAGCAGCAGATCGACCGGGCCAAGGCCCAGCGTCTCGACGCTGCGCTCGGCCGAGGCGCGCAGCGCATCTGCGCGCAATTCGGTATGCCAGACCTTCGTGGTCAGAAAATAATCGTCCCGGGCCAGTCCCGTGCCGCGCAGGGCCGCCCCCACCTCGGCCTCGTTCTCATAACGCGGGGCGGTGTCGAAATGGTGGTATCCCGCCTTGGCGGCGGCCTCGACCGCTGCCTCCAGCACGGTGCCGGACAATTGCCATGTGCCAAGACCGATCTGCGGAATTTCGGCGCCATTGGCTGCGATGCTGGGAATGGTGGGATTGGTCATGGTTGACTCCTGCTGCGGAAATTTCGGGACGGGGAATATCGCATATGCGGTCCGGACGCCCTTGTCATTGCCGGGGGATGGGGTTTTGATCGCCCCTGCCCAGCATCGGCGCTGCAGGGTGATCTGCAGCGCCCGCCAGCGAGGAGCCCTTCATGCGCGCGCGACAACTTGAGGTTTTCTGCATGCTGATGCGCTGCGGTACCGTGACAGGTGCGGCGGCAATGCTCAACATCTCGCAGCCCGCGCTGAGCCAGATACTGCTGCATGCCGAGGATCAGCTGGGCTTCAAGCTGTTCAACCGGGTGCGCGGGCGGCTGGTGCCGACGCAGGAAGCGGAAGAACTGTATCCCGAGGCGGAACGCATCTTTTCCGAACTGGGCGCGCTGCGCCGCCGCACGATGGACATGCGCTATGGCCGCACCGGGCTGGTGCGGATCGGGGCCTCGGCGCCGCCTTCGATGGCGGTGGTGCCCAAGGCGCTGCTGACCTTCCGCGAGGCGCATCCCGATATCGTTGTGCGCTCGCTGATCGCGCCGATGCTGAATGTGGTCGAACTGGTGCGCAATGGCGATATCTCGTTGGGCATCGTGATGAACAACATGCCGCATCACGATCTGGATGTTGAAACCGTTGGGCAGGTCGATCTGGTCTGCCTGATGCCGCAGGATCATCCGCTGGCCGGTCTCGACAGTATCGGCTTTGCCGAATTGCAGGATGAGACGCTGATTTCCTACCGCACCGACACCTTGCCCGCGCGGCTGCTGGCGGCGGCGGCCGAGGCGGAAGATCTGGAATATGCCCCGGCCATCGAGATTGACGTGTCGATGACCGCGCTGCCCTTCGTGCGCAGCGGGCTGGGTGTCGCAATTGTGGACGGTCTGGTGCCGTGGGAGCAGTTTCCCGGCATCGTGCGCGTGCCGGTCCGTCCGCGCATCACCGTGCCGGTTGCCTTTCTGACCAGCAAGGATCGGCCCCTGACCGGCAGCACCGCCCTGATGCGCGACTACCTGCGCGAGGCCTGCGCCGAACTCGGTTTCGGAAAACGGCGGGGTTGACTGCCTCACAGCGCGACCTCGGGCAGTTCGGGATAGCGCGCGCGCAGCTTTGCGAACGCCGCCGTCACCCTGTGTGTCTCGGCAGGATCCGGGGCAGGGGTCGTGCCGATCTCGGCAAAGATCGCGTGTTTGATGAAGTAGCGCCAGTTGACCGGAAGTGCCGCTAGAATGGCTGTCAGTGCCGCGTAACGCGCCGGGGTCCAGACGGCCTCAAACTCCTGACGGTTCGAACAAAATCCACTCTCGGGCGGACGCTCAGCCGCGATCCGGGCGCGCGCGGTTTTGGTGGCGGCAGGATCGGGCAGCCCCCCGGGTGTCAGCACCAGCCCGTAATGCGTCTGCGCATGATCTGGCGTGATGAATCCGCGCCGGATATCGGTCATCACCTCATCGACCGGGCGTTCCAGCGGGTCGCCATAGCCGCCCGCCCCGGGGCCGCGCAGACGGATCACATCACCGGGCGCACAGGGCACAAGGTCGATCGAGCCAAGTTCCTCGGGCGTTTCACTGTCGGGATTGCGGGTAAAGGTCGATTGCAGGCCCGCCTTGCCCCCGGCAAGCCCCCATGCGCCAAAGCGGGATCGGTCCCGGTTGCGCGCGGTGACCATGGTTTGCGGGGCAGAGACACGGAATTCCATCTCCAGCCCCGATCCGCCCCGCCAGCGCCCCGGCCCGCCCGAATCCGGCACCAGCCCGTAGCGCAGGATATCAATCGGCACCTCGGCCTCATTGATCTCGACCGGGGTGTTTTTCAGGAATGACATATTCGCGCCGCAGCCCTCGGCCCCGTCGGCGCGCGGCCCTCCGCCCGCCCCGCCGCCCACCGGCCCGATGGAGGCCATGACGGGGCGTCCGTCGCGCGTCGAGGTGCGGACATTGAGGATCGACAACCCGTTCCCCGGTGAGGCGGGCATCCGGTCCGGCACGATCCGTGCAAAGGCCCCGATCACGGCAGTCTGGGCAAGGTTCGACAACAGGCTGCGCATCCCCACGGCGGCAGGTTTCACCGGGTTCACGACCGACCCTTCGGGCAGGACCGCCCGAACCGGACGCACCAGCCCGTAATTCAGCATCACCGTCGGATCGAGACAGTAAAGCGCATAGACCACCCCGACCATGGCCAGCGAATGCCGGGGATAGCCCCCCGTCGGCATGTTCAGTGAGGACACCAGTTGCGGGTCCGACCCGGTGTAATCCACTTCAAGTTCGTCCCCCCGGACGCGCAGCGTGACGCAGATGCGGACGGGATAGCCGCCGGTCTGGTCCTCATCGGCGTAATCGGCAAAGCAATACTCACCATCCGGCAGGTCGCGGATGATCGCGCGGGCCTGCGCCTCGGCATAATCCAAGAGACCGGCCAGCCCTTCGGTGAAATCCGCAGGACCGAACCGGGCGATGACATCCTGCATCTTGCGCGCACCGACCTCGGTGCAGGCGATCTGCGCCAGAAGGTCGCCATGGTTCTGGTCCGGCAGGCGGACATTGGTTTCTATCATCGCCAGCAGATCCTCATTCATCTGGCCATCGCGCATCAGGCGCATCGGCGGAATGCGCAGCCCTTCCTGATGCACCTCGGTCAGGGTCCGCGACAGTGAGGCCGGAACCGCGCCCCCCACATCGGTATTGTGGATATGGTTGCCGACAAAGCAGATCAGTTCGCCCTGATGAAACACCGGGCGCCACATATGCAGATCGGGCGCATGGGTCGCAACGAAGCCCGAATAGGGGTCCGAGACCACGCAGATATCACCTTCGCGATAATCGAACCGTCCAATGACGCGGGAATAATCAAGGCCCGTATACCATGTCGCCCCCATCGTGGTGGGGGATGCGACGGTCAGCCCCTCGCGCGACAGGATCTGGCAGGAAAAATCCTCGGTCTCCTTGACGAAGGTCGAATGGGCGGTGCGCATCAGCGTATAGCCCATGCTTTCGGCGGCAGCGGCGCAGAAATTGGCAAGGACTTGCAGCCGGGACGGGGCGGTGCGGGCCATGGTCAGTTCTCCTCGGTGATGCGCAGATTGCCGAACCCATCGACCCGGATCGCAAATCCGGGGGGAATGACGGTCGTGCAATCGTCCTGAATGACCACGGCCGGGGCCGTGAAGTGATGGCCGGGAAGCAGATCCTTGCGGCGGTAGATGCCGGTATCGCGCAGCGCGCCATCCATGCGCAGCGTCATGCGGCGCAGGGATGTGGCCGGGGCCGCGATCTCGGGCGCGGTGGCAAAGGCGGGTTTCGCGGTGCTGCCCGCAATGACAAGACGCAGGGCAATGACCTGTAGCGCGGCGCCGGGGTCGGAATGGCCGTAAAGGCGGGCATGTTCGGCATGGAAGGCCTCGGCCAGCGCCGTGCCGTCGCCCGTCAGCATATCCGGCGTCAGCGGGGTCTCGATCTCGAAACTTTGGCCGCGATAGCGCATTTCTGCCGACAGGCTCAGGGCATGGGCGCCTTCATGGCCCTGTTCCAGATGCAGCCAGTGCAGGGCCGCCGCCTGCATGGATGCGAAGCGGTCCGCCAGATCCGGCATCAGCGCGGGCGTCAGATCGGCATAGATGGTCTGGACGAAATCGTTCTTCATATCCGCAATCAGCCCGCCAAGGGCCGACAGGACGCCGGGCGTCACCGGCACGACCACCTCACGCAGATGCAGTTCCCGCGCCAGAAAGCAGGCCAGCATCGGCCCCGCCCCGCCAAAGGCCAAGAGCGCATAATCGCGCGGGTCGATCCCGAAGCGGGAAATCAGCCCCGAGGTGCCCGCGAACATCGACGAGACCGCAATCTCGATGATCGCCTCGGCGGTTTCCTCGGGGCTTTGTCCGGTCGCCTTGGCAAGCGGCGCAATGGCGGCGCGGGCGCGGTCGGCATCGACCGTGACCGTGTCATAGCCCAGCCCGGCATGGCCGATCAGCCCCAGCGTGACGAAGGCATCGGTGATCGTCGGCCTTTCACCGCCCTTGCCATAGCAGGCAGGCCCGGGGCTGGAGCCTGCGCTTTCCGGCCCCACACGCAGGACGCCCTGCCGGTCCACCCAGGCGATCGACCCACCCCCCTCACCGATCGACGAGACCGAGACCGAGGGGATGTGAATGCGGAAATCGCCGATCTGTTCGCCGGTGCCGAAGGCGGGTCTGCCGTCCGAGATCACCGCCACATCGGCAGAGGTGCCGCCGATATCAAGGCTCAGGCAATCCGCGATGCCGCTTTGCCCGGCCACGAAGGCCGCGCCGATCACACCCGAGGCCGTGCCGGACAGGATCATGTCGACACAGCGGCTTTTGCCCTCCTCGGCGGTCATCAGCCCGCCGTTTGATTTCGTCAGCCGGGGCTCTGGCACCACACCCGCGCCTTTCAGCGCCGCCTGCAGCCGCGTCAGGTAATGCGCGACGCGGGGCTGCACATAAGCGCCGATCACGGCGGTGATGGTGCGTTCATATTCCCGGATGATCGGCCATGTCCCCGAGGACAGAAAGACCGGCAGACCGGTTTCCTCGGCCACGATGCGGCCTGCGGCCTGTTCATGCGCCGGGTTGCGCCATGAATGCAGGAAGGCGATTACCACCCCTTCGGCCCCGTCATCGCGGGCGGCACGGGCGGCCCGGCGCAGCGCCGTCTCATCCAGCGGGGTGACCTCCTCGCCAAGCGCATTCAGCCGCCCCGGAATACCCCGGACCATGTCACGCGGGATCAGCGGTTCGGGCCGCTTCGACAGCAGGTTATACATCGCCGGGATCTTCAGCCGTTCCAGTTCCAGCACATCGCGGAAGCCTTCGGTGACGAAAAGCGCCAGTTTCAGGCCCGTGCGGGTGATGACCGTGTTGATGCCAACCGTCGTGCCATGGGTGAAATAGGAAATATCGTCGGGCCGGATGCCATACAGTTCTTCCGCGCGGGCTATCCCACGCGCAATTTCCGACCCCGGATCATCGGGACGCGAAAACACCTTGAGGCTGCGGATTTCACCGCTTTCATCATCCAGAAAGGCGAAATCGGTGAAGGAACCGCCAATATCGACACCAACGCGAAAGGTCATCGGAACTCCGAAACTGAGGGGCCCGAAGGCCATGGAGAAAGACTGCGGTGCCGGGCGCATCGCAGGGTTGCGGGGTCAAGTGGTGCCGGGGGGTCAGGCCCCGGCGCGCTCCGGTTCTGCCAGTTGGCTTTCGGCGTGATGGCAGGCGGCGCGCTGTCCCGGCGCGGTTTCGCGCAGGGACGGGATTTCAGCGGTGCAACGGGCGGTCGCAAGCGGGCAGCGCGGGGCGAAATGGCATCCCGGCGGCGGGTTCAGCGGCGAAGGGATCTCACCGCTGATCGGCTTCACCTCCATCAGCACCTCCCCCTCGGCGGCGATGCGCGGAACCGAATCCAGCAGCGCCGCCGTATAGGGATGGCTTGGCCGCCCGAACACCTGATGTGTTTCGCCCAGTTCGACGATCCGGCCCAGATACATCACCGCCACCCGGTCGGACACATGGCGCACAACCGACAGATCATGGCTGATGAACACGCAGGTCAGATCAAGATCGCGCCGCAATTCCAGAAAGAGGTTGATGACCTGCGCCTGAATCGACACATCCAGTGACGCCACGGGTTCATCGCAGATCAACAGCTTGGGCTGCATCGCCAGCGCGCGGGCAATCGCGATGCGCTGCCGCTGACCGCCGGAAAACTGATGCGGATAGCGGTCGGCCAGTGTGGGGTCCAGCCCCGCGTGCGACAGCCATTTCGCGACATGGGCGCGGGCGCCCGAGCGCGGCACGATGCCATGGGCAACCGGGCCTTCGGCCACCGCCTCGCCCACCTTCATGCGCGGATCAAGGGATGCGAACGGGTCCTGAAACACCGTCTGCACGGCGGTGGTGACCTTGCGGCCTTCCTCCATCAGGGCCAGCCCGTCCAGCATGACCTTGCCGGTGGTGGGCGGATAGATCCCCGCGATGACACGGCCCAGCGTCGATTTTCCGCAACCCGATTCCCCGACAAGGCCCAGCGTCTGACCCTTCGCCAGCGTCAGCGAGACACCGGAAACCGCCGTCAGCGAAGGTGGCGGACCCCGGCGGATCGCCGCGCGCAGGATCCGGTCGCCCATCGACAGACGCGGCCCGAAGATCTTTGAGACATTCTCGATTTTCAGATAGGTTTCACGATGCTGGTTCATGACGTGATCCCTTCCTGCGCGGGCTGGTCCAGCGGATGGAAACAGCGCCAGCTTCGCCCTGCAGCCTCGGTCAGTTCAGGAACGGAGGTGCAGGCCGGGCTGGCAAAGGCACAGCGCGGCGCGAAGGCGCATCCCGGCGGCAGCGCCATCATCGAGGGCATCGAACCCGGGATCTGCCGCAGCGCCTGCCCCGGCGCTGTCGCATGGGGCATCGAATCCAGCAGGCCGCGCGTATAGGGATGCCGGGGCTGGCGCAGCACCTGTGCTGCCGGACCTGTTTCGACGATCCGTCCGGCATACATGACCGCGATGCGCTGGGCGATGCCGGACACCACGGCAAGATCATGGCTGATCCAGATCATCGCGACCCCGAATTCGCGCGCCAGCATCTTCATCTCGGTCACGATCTGCGCCTGAATGGACACATCCAGTGCGGTTGTCGGTTCATCCGCGACGATGACCGCCGGGCGGTGCAGCAGCGCGATGGAAATGGCGACCCGCTGTCGCATCCCGCCTGAAAATTCATGCGGATAGGCCTTCAGCCGCGCGCGGGCCGAGGGGATGCCGACCCGTTCCAGCGCTTCGGCGCAGCGATCCTCGGACGCGCGGGGGGACAGTCGTTCATGCGCGGCCAGCGCCATTTCCATCTGCTGCCCGATGGTCAAGAGCGGGTTCAGCGTCGCAATCGGATCCTGAAAGATCATCGCGATGTCGCGTCCCCGGCGGCGCCGCAGATCGGGTTGCGCCATGCCGACCAGTTCATCGCCCTTCAGCCGGACCGACCCGCCGGTGATTTTTCCGGGAGCGTCGATCAGGCCCAGAAGGGAAAAGCCGGTCACGCTTTTGCCCGAACCGGATTCGCCCACAAGTCCGATGATCTCCCCCTCATTCAGCGAGAAGGACACGTCATTGACGGCACGGAGGGTTCCGGCGGCGGTGAAAAACTCGGTCCGCAGGTCGCGGACTTCCAGAACGGGACTCATCTGCGCAGCCTCGGGTTGAGTTGGTCGCGGATCTGGTCCCCGACGATGTTGATGGCCATGATCAGCAGGATCAGCATCAGCCCCGGATAGACCGACAGCCAATAACGACCGCTCATCATGTATTGAAACCCGTTGGCGATCAGCATGCCCAGCGACGGTTCGGTCACCGGCAGGCCAAGGCCCAGAAAGGACAGCGTGGCCTCCAGCGAAATGGAGGAAGCGATCTGCACCGTGGCCACAACAATCAGCGGCGGGGCGCAATTGGGCAACAGATGGCGGAAGATCACCCGCCGGGCGGAAAGCGGCGTCGCCAGCGCGGCCTCGATATAATCCTTGCGCCGTTCGGCCGTGGCCGCACCATAGGCGGTGCGCGCGAAATAGGCATATTGCGCGGCGACCAGCGCGGTAATCAGCTGCGCCTTGCCCTGTCCCAGCAGCGCCGAGAGCACCAGCGCCAGCAGGATCGCGGGAAAGGACAGCTGCAGATCCACCATCCGCATGAGGACCGTTTCGACCCAGCCGCCGATATAGGCCGCGAGAACCCCGATTGTCGCGCCGATGGTCAGCGCGATGAAGCCCGCGGCAAGGCTGATCTGGATCGAGATCCTCAGCCCGTAAAGGATGGCCGACAGAAGATCGCGCCCCTGCGCATCGGTGCCAAGGATATGGACATATCCGCCCGATCCCACATGGCCCGGCGGGCGGCGGGCATCCATCAGCGACAGCGTCTGTAGGTTATAGGGATCCTGCGGCGCGACAAAAGGCGCAAACAGGGCGACAAAGGCCAGCAGGATCGTGATGCCAAGGGCCACGGTCGCAATCCGGTTGCGCCGGAATTCGCGCCAGAACAGCAGGATCGGCGGGGTTGGTTTGCCTGTTTCTGTCATTCCGACCGGGGGATTTTCCGTCGGGGCCTTGGGATTGCTCGGGGTCATGATTTCTGCCTTCCGCTGCGGATGCGCGGGTCGATCAGGGCAAAGACCAGATCGACGGTGAAATTGATCATCACAAAGACGAAGGCGGTCAGCACCAGATAGGCCACCATCACGGGCCGGTCCAGAACGGTGATCGAGTCGATGATCAGCTTGCCCACGCCGGGCCATGAAAAGATCGTTTCGGTCACGACGGCGAAGGCTAGGGTTGACCCAAGCTCAAGCCCGAAGACGGTGATGATCGGGATCGAGATCAGTTTCAGCACATGGCGGCGCAGGATGGTCGCCTCGGATATCCCGGCGGCGCGGGCGAATTTCACGGTGTCCGACAGCATCGCCTCGCGCGTGCCGGCGCGCGCCAGGCGGATCATCATGGCCATCTTGAACAAGGCAAGGTTCAGCGCGGGCAGCACGATATGGCTAAGGCCATTGGCGGTCAGAAAGCTCCATTCCACGCCGAAAACCATCACGGTTTCACCGCGTCCGCCCGCCGGAAAGATACCGAAATGAACCGCAAAGGTCAGAATCAGGATCAGCCCGACCCAGAAGGAGGGTACCGAAAACCCAAGGATCGACAGCCCCATGATAAGCTTTGCAATCCGGCTTTCGGGGTTTACCCCGGCATAGATGCCCAGTGAAACCCCGGTGACCGTCGCGAAGAGGATCGAGATCAGCACCAGTTCCAGCGTTGCGGGCAGGCGTCCGCCGATCAGTTCCAGAACTGGCATGTTGTAGATGAAGGACCGCCCGAAATCACCCTGAAGCAGGTTCCAGGCGAAGATGCCGTATTGCTTCCACAAGGGCAGATCGAGACCCAGACGGCGGATCACCTCTTCGCGCATGGCGATGGTGGCATCCGGGGGGATCACGATATCGACCGGGTTCCCGACCGCATAGACCCCCAGAAAGACGATCATCGACATGACGACCATCACAAGAGCGGCCTGAAGGGCGCGTTGAATGATGAAGGCGAGCATCCTGGCGGATATCTCCGGACGGGAAGGGGCTTGGATGGGGCGGGGTCGGGCGGGCCGGGGCGCGTGACGGGACGCGCCCCGGCCGGATGTCTTACTGTTTCGGCTTGATCGGATAGGCCAGCGTATCGCCATCGGTGCGCGGGGTGAAATCAAGCTCTCCGGCGCGGGCGGCCCAGACCGACTGCAACTGCACGATGGGGATCAGCACCTTGTCATCGGCGGCCAGTTCCATTGCGCTTTCAAGGATTTCGCGGCGCTTGTCCTCATCCAGCTCGACCATGCCCTGCTGGATCAGCGCATCAAGATCCGGGTTGGAATAGCTGATGCGGTTGAACCCGCCGAGGCCCTTATCGGCATCGGGCGTGTGCATCTGGCCACCCAGCGTATAGGTCGCCTCACCCGTGAGGGTGCCCCAGCCATTCATCGAGACGCTGTAATCGCCGCGCGCCTGCGCCGGGAAATAGACTGTGCGCGATGTGGCGTTGACGTTCACGGTCAGGCCGATCAC
The DNA here is from genome assembly GCF_016765775.1 of Szabonella alba. Lineage (GTDB taxonomy): Bacteria > Pseudomonadota > Alphaproteobacteria > Rhodobacterales > Rhodobacteraceae > Szabonella > Szabonella alba. The sequence goes on from NZ_JAESVN010000002.1 coordinate 324,766, forward strand.
GCTGAGCATCTGGCCAAGCCCCTGACAGATCGCCGCATCGCCCGGCAGACGGTCGGAGGAGCAGTAAAGGTCCATCTCGAACCCGTCGGGATAACCGGCCTCGGCCAGCAGGGCCTTGGCGCCTTCGGGGTCATAGACGGGTTTGGGCACATTCTCGGAATAGCCGAAGAACCCGGGCGGCATGCCCTGATCCGCCGGTTTGCCCAGACCTTCCAGCACGATCTCGACCATGGTTTCGCGGTCGATGGCCTTGTCGAGCGCCTGCCGCACACGGATATCGCGCAACGGGTTTTCCGGCAGGGCCGAGCCGTCCTTGGCGCGCAGGCCCGGCATTTCATCGGTGCGCTGATCCAGCAGCATGTTCATGATATAGATGCCGTCGCCGACGAAGATGTCCACGGCCGGATCGTTCTGCAATTGCAGGTAATCGGCCGAGGAGACATCGTTGACAAGGTTCACCTGCCCGGCCATCAGCGCGGCAAGGCGCGAGGAATCGTTGGGCATTTCCTTGCGGATCACGCGCTCCCATGCCGCAGGTCCGCCCCAGTAGTCGTCGAAGCGGTCCAGCACCAGATCGGCCTTCGGCTCCCAGCTGGTCAGTTTGAAGGGGCCGGTGCCGATGGAGGCCACGCCGCTGTTGAAGCCTTCGGCGGCGGTTTCGGGGGTCGAATAATCCGCCGCGGCCGTGTGGCTGACGATGAACAGCCGCACGAAATCATAGGGCAGGGACGGTGCAGGTCCGTCGGTATGGATATGGATCGTGTGGGGGTCGATGATCTCGACCTCCTGCACGCGGCGCACATAGATCGCGGTGGTGGTCGGGCCGGTCACGATGGGCGGGCGGGAGATCGAGAATTTCACATCCTCGGCGGTGAAATCGCTGCCATCGTGGAACTTGACGCCCTCCCGCAGTTTGAATTCCCATGTGTCGTCATCGACGGGGGACCATTCGGTCGCAAGGCCGGGCGCGATCTGCAGGGCTTCATCCGCCCAGACCAGCGTATCGAAAATATGTTTCGCGGCTTCCGCATGGGTGCCAAGGGCGGAATAATGCGGATCCATCGATTCCGGGCCTCCCCGGACGCCGATGGTCAAGGTCTCGGCCCCCGCCATTCCGGTCAGGAGGGCAATCGCGCCGGCAAGGCCGGTAATCCTGATATATGTCATGGTCATTCCCTGTTGTCGCCGTCGGTTGAAGACCCATGCAGGGCGGCGTTCCTGCATGTCCGTTCTGTGAAACCAAGTCTGCGGGTCGGGTGCAGCATGCGTCAAGAAAACGGCAATTTGTTTTCATGGCCCGGCCTTAAGTCCGCCTTATGAGCCCCGTCCAGATTTCAGAAACCTCTATTTTTCCTCATTATATCAGATCACTATCCTCCTTCTTTCGACGCGGCTTGCGGTCTGGTTCTTCCCTCTCCGGCGCTGTCGGGCAAAAGGGGGGCCTTGAAGGTCAGTTCTTGGGCATCTTGTGAATGCCGGTCATGGTGCCGGCCCCGTCCCGGCCGGTCCTTCAGGGCGGCGCATCCTGCACCCAGGCACCGACCGGGGCCGGTCGCACCGGGGCCTGATCCCGCAACCGGCCGATTTCGGCAGGCTTGCATCCCGCCTGTCCGGCAATCAGTTCGGCTGCGGCGATCTGGCAGAACCGTCCCTGACAGCGCCCCATGCCGATCCGGCCAAGTGATTTCACGCGGTTCGCCTCGGCGCCGCCATAGGCGGCGGTCTGGCGCAGATGGCCCGCTGTTACCCCCTCACACCGGCAGATGACCGTCGCATCGGGAAGGGCCTGCACCTGCGCGGCGGGCCAAGGAAAGGCGCGGGCGATGCCGGTTGCGAACCGCTCCATCCGGGCAAGCCTTTGCAGGTCAGCCGCCGGATCGGGCGCCGCAAGGCCCAGATCCTGCAGACAGGCGGTGGCGGCCAGCCGGCCCGCAATCTCGGCCCCGTCCGCGCCAAGGATGCGCAGTCCGTCGCCCGCCAGATACACCCCGTCCGCCACGCGTCCCATCCGGTCGGCCTGCGGCAGCCATTGCGACCAAAGTTCACTATATTCAAAGCGGCAGCCCGCAAGCCCCGCAAGCTGCGTCTCGGCCCGCAGATGCCAGCCAAGACCCACCATGTCGCATTCGCTGCGCTGCACCCGGCCTGCGGCACTGGTCCAGCGGATCGCGACAGGGCCGTTTTCGTCCGTCTCAATCTCTTGCAGCGTCACCCCGGACCGGTAAAGCCGCCCCAGCCTTGCGCGCATCATCATGCCGCGCAGGGCAAAGACCGGCCGCGCCAGCAGCGCCGGAAGCGCCGCCGCCTGCCGCGTCAACGGCGCGGTGTCCAGCACCGCCGCGATATCCGCCCCGGCCTTGCGCAACTGCACCGCCACAAGCGTCAGCAACGGCCCCGATCCGGCCAGAACGATCCGACGCCCCAGTGCCACACCCTGCGCCTTCAGCGCGATCTGTGCCGCGCCAAGACTGTAGACCCCGGGCGCCTGCCAGCCGGGCAGCGGGGCCAGCCGGTCGGTCGCGCCGGTCGCAAGGATCAGCCGGTCACAGGGCAGAACCCTGCGGCCATCGGGCGTCAGGACATGCAGCCCCGCATCCTTGCCCCCGCCGCCAACGGCCAGAACCGAACTTTGCGCGACATGCTCCAGCGCGCCCGTGGCGGCCATCCGGTCAAAAAGGTCATGCAGGGAGCGGGCCTTGCCAGCCTCGGACCCGTAAAGCTGTTCGGCGCTGCGCTGGAACCCGGCAGGGGGGCGGCGATAGATCTGCCCACCGGCGCGCGCGCCCTCATCCACCACAACGGGGCGCAGCCCGGCCTTGACCAATGTTTCGGCGGCCCGGATCCCGGCAGGGCCTGCACCGACAATGACGATGCGGGGGGCAGTGGGTCGCGCTGTTTCAATGGCGGTCATGGCCATGCCTCCGGCGTTCGGGTCAACAGGCGCATCCCCTCGGCCACCGGGGTTGAACAGGCGCGGATCCGGGGGCCGTTCTCCTGCCAGATCCAGCAATCCTGACAGGCGCCCATCAGGCAGAACCCCGCCCGGCCTTCGGTGCCGAATTCCGCCAGACGCAGCGCAGGCGCGTTGGCTAGCACGGCGGTCAGCACGCTGTCGCCCGCCAGTGCTGCGACCTCGCGCCCGTCCAGCCGGAACCACAGCGGCGTGCGCCCGGTTTCGGCAAGCCGTGTGATGCGGGCATCGGGGCGTGTCATTCGGCGGCCTCCGGCAGGCGCGCGCCGGGTTCGGGCATTTCGGGAAAGCGTTTGCGCACTTCGGCGAATGCCTCGGCCACGCCCCCCGGACCCGCCCGTCGGTCCATGCGGCGGAAAATCTCCGTCTTGGCAAAGAACCGCCAGTGAATTGGGAGACCCGACAGGATTTCGGTCAGAAGGTCATAGGCATCGCGCGTCCATTGCGCTTCATACGCGTCACGTTCGGCCCCATAGTGAAAAGGTTGAACCGGGGGCGGGAAGGTGCCGCGCAGCGTTGCCGTTGCCGCCTCATCCACCGCGCCGTCGGCAATCACCACACCATATTCGCGCGCTGCCGCCGCGACCGAGACATAGCCGCGCGCCACATCCTGCGCGACGCGCCAGGGTTCGCGCTCCAGCGGATCACCGCGCCCGCCACCGCCTGCCGAGACGATATCCAGCACATCGCCCGGCTGCAGAACGGCGGTGTCGATATTGCCCAGCCTTTGACAATCCTCACGCCCGGGGTTCAGGTGCATGTCCGAAAGTCCTGCCGCGCGTCCCCCCAGCATGCCCCAGGGCCGGAACCGCGACCGGTCGCGGTTGCGCGCCGTGATCCGGCTGTCGGGGGAAAAGACGCGAAAGGCCATGCGGGTTGCCAGCCCGCCGCGCCAGCGCCCCGGCCCGCCGGTATCGGTCGCCAGCCCGTAGCGGACGAATTCGATCGGGGTTTCGGTTTCGGTGATCTCGATCGGCGTATTCTTGAGATAGGCCGCATCGGCCCCCGATCCGTTGGTGCCGTCACGATGCGGCATGCCGCCGCCACCGCCGCAAACCGGGTTCACCGCAGATATCATGCGCTGGCCGTTGCGTTCATCCGTCGTCATGACATTCACGATGCAATTATTGCCCGCCGGGGCGGCTGGAAGCCGGTCCGGCACGGCCTGTGCAAATCCGCCGAAGATCAGCGAGCGCAGCCGCGCGCAGGTCAGCGACCGCATCCCAACCGCCGCCGGACTGACCGGGTTCAGGACCGATCCATGCGGCGCAATGCAGGTGAAGGGCCGGGTCAGTCCGGTGTTCAGCAGGATCTTGGGGTTGAGCGTGTAAAGAATGTAGTAAATCGCCACCAGAAGGATGGAATGGCGCGGATCCCCGCCCGAGGGTACATTCAGCGATGACCCAAGCTGCGGATCGGACCCGGTGAAATCCAGCACTGCCGCATCGCCGCTGATGGTCAGGGTCAGCTTCAGCCGGCAGGGATTCGCCTCGACGGAATCTTCATCGGCGTAGTCGATGAACTCCCATGTGCCATCCGGCATGGACCGCAGGATATCGCGGGCCTGGGCCTCGGAATGGTCCAGCAACTGCTCGACCCCTTCCAGAAAGGCGTCCTTGCCGAATTTCTCGACCATGGCGAGGATCTTGCGTTCTCCGGTGTTCAGCGCGCCGACCAGCGCCTTGATATCGCCAAGGTTCAGGTCGGGCTTGCGCACATTCGCGGTCATGATCTTCAGGATCTGTTCGTCAAAGACCCCCTCATTCACGATCTTCATCGGGGGAAACCGGATGCCTTCCTGATGGATCTCGGTCAGCGCGCGCGACAGGGACGCGGGCACCGCCCCGCCCATGTCGGTATTGTGGATATGCCCGCCGGTCCATGCGATGATCTCACCGTCATAAAAGACCGGTTTCCACAGAACCGTGTCGGGCGTATGGGTCGCGACATGGGCGGCATAGGTGTCATTGGTGAAGCCCACATCGCCGGGTTTGTAATCGGCGATCTGGTCAATGGCGCGCCCGAAGGTCAGGCCGACATACCATGTCGCGCCAAGATCCATCGGCACGGCAAAGGTCTCTCCCTTGCGGTTGAGAAGCATGACCGTGAAATCCTCGGTTTCCTTGACAAAGGCGGAATGCGCGGTGCGTTGCAGTGTATAGCCCATGTTCTCGGCAGCGGCCCGGGCATGGTTGGCGAGAACCTGCAGGTTCATGCGGTCGAACATGGTTTACTCCGCGAAAGTCAGATGAAGGTTCAGGTGACGGTCGACATGGGCCTTCGACCCCGCGGGGATGACAAAGGTGGTGTCATCCTGCGCGATAACGGCAGGCCCCTCGAATTCCGCGCCCGGGGTCAGGTCGCGACGCCGGAACAGCGGGATGTCGCGGGTTTCACCGCCGGTGAACACCGGCACCTGACGCTGCGCGCGCGCGGCAACGGGAACCTCTTCGGCCTCGGGGAAATGCAGTTCCGGTCCGGCGCCGATCGCGGACAGCCGCAGATTGACCAGCTCGATCAGGCTGTCATCGTCGTGGAAATCGTAAAGCCGGTCATGCATGGCATGAAAGGCATCGGCAATGGGGTCAAGCCGTGCCTCGGTGATCCAGTGCGGCATCAGCGGCACCTCGATCTCATAGCTTTGCCCGGCATAGCGCATATCGGCCGAAAGCCGCAGATCCGCCGGGCCCGCATGTCCCTGTGCGATCAGCCAGTCGCGCCCTTCGGTCATCAGGGTCTGCATCGCGCCCTTCAGCGCGGGCATGGTGTCGCGGTCCAGACGGGCGAATATCGTGCGGATGAAATCACCCCGCAGATCGGCAACCAGCCCGCCAAGCGCCGAAACCACCCCCGGACGGCGTGGGGCCATGACCCGCGTCATCCCCATTTCCCGTGCAAGGAAGGCCCCCAGCATCGGCCCGCCCCCGCCAAAGGGCATCAGGGTGAAATCACGCAGATCGACGCCTGACCGCGAGGCGAGTTTTTCCACCTCGACGAACATTTCCGAGATGGCGATATCGAGGATGGCCTGTGCGGTTTCCTCGGCGCTGCGCCCCAGTTGGGCGGCCAGCACATCGACGGCGGCGCGCGCCCGGTCGCAATCCATCTGCAACTGGCCATAGGCCATGTCACTATGCCCCAGCCAGCCGCAGACCACCATCGCATCGGTAACCGTGGCGCGGTTGCCCCCCCGCCCGTAACAGGCCGGGCCGGGGGTGGAGCCTGCGCTTTCAGGCCCGACGCGCAACACGCCCCGGTCATCGACATGGGCGATGGACCCGCCGCCGATCCCGATGGAGGAGACCGAGACAGAGGGGATGTAAAGCGGAAACTCCCCGATCAACTCTCCCGTGCCGAACTGGGCCTCGCCTTCGATAATCAGGGCGAAATCCGCCGAAGTGCCACCGATATCCAGCGTCAGGATGCGGCTTTCGCCCGCCTGCCGGGCCAGCCATGCCGCGCCGATCACGCCCGAGGCAGTTCCCGACAGCAGCATGTTCACGCAGGAGCGCTTGCCCTCGGCGGCATTCATCACCCCGCCGTTTGATTTTGTCAGCATCGGCTTTGCGGGAACGCCGCGCGCGGCCAGCCGGTCCTCCAGCGCGGTCAGATAGCCTGAAACGCGGGGATGGACATAGCCGTTCAGGATTGCCGTAGTCGTGCGTTCATATTCACGGATGACGGGCCAGACCTCGGATGAGGTGAAGATGAACAGATCGGGGGCCAGCCGCAGGATCTCGGCCTTGACCGCCTCTTCCTGCGCCGGATTGCGCCAGGAATGCAGAAGCGAGACGATAAGCCCTTTCGCCCCCCGCGCCCGTGCGGTGGCAAGGATGCCTTCCAGCACGGACAGGTCGGGCACAAGGCTTTCGCTGCCATCGGCGCGCATCCGGGCGGGAATGCCGAAGATGCGGTCGCGCGGGATCAGTTGATCGGGCCGCGAACAGAACAGCGAATAAACCTCGGGCATCCGCAGCCGGGCCAGTTCGATCACATCCTCGAAGCCCGCATTGGTGATCAGCGCCAGATCCGTGCCGCGCCGCTGGATGATGGTGTTGATCCCGACCGTGGTGCCATGCACGAACCGCGAGACCGCAGCCGGATCAAGCCCCTCACGTTCGGACAGCAGCGTCAGCCCGGTCAGCAGTTCCGCGCCCGGATCGTCCGGCGTGGTCAGCACCTTGAGCGAGGCAACCCTGCCCGTCCGTGCCTCAAGCGCGCAGAAATCAATGAAGGTGCCGCCGATATCGACGCCGATCTTCCAGTCCGCCGCACCTGCCTTGCCGCCGCCGTCCCCGGAGCCGGGAACCCTCGCACCGTCCATCTGTCACCCTTTCCTGATGCCTTGCAGAAAGCTGGCACGGGCCGGTGCGACGGGTCCAAGTTGCAATCCGCCAACCGACATAAGTCCCGCTTATGCACCTGCGGCATGCCGGGCCGGGCCGTTGCGACGCGGCCATAGGCATGCCTTATGGGATGCGCGCGATCCCGAATTTGACCGGCGCGGCAGGGCCGCTCAGGTTTGAGACGAGGGCGGCAAGACCTGCCCGGTCAGCCGAACGGACAGGGGACGGGCGAAGAATGGGGGACGGGCGAAGAATGGATGTGATCGTGATCGGCGGCGGCCTGATGGGCACCTCTGCGGCCTTCTTCCTTGCCCGGCGCGGGCTGCGCGTGACCCTTGTCGAGCGCAACCGTGTGGGCACCGGGGCCACGGTCGCCTCCTTCGGGAATATCCGGCGCAGCGGGCGCTATCTGCCACAACTGCCGCTTGCGCATCGGTCACTTGCGATCTGGAGGGAGGCCGAGAAACTGCTGAGGCGGGATGTCGAGTTCCGCAAGACCGGGCATATCCGCCTGATCTTTGACGCGGATTCTCGTGCGGACATGCGAAAATTCGCGACGGATGCCCGGCCCTGGGGGCTGGAGCTTGAAGAACTTACAGCCCGTGAGCTTCATGCCCGTTTTCCCGGTCTGGGGCCGACAGCGATCGGAGCCTCATGGTCGCCCGAGGATGGCTGCGGCAATCCCCGGCTGATCTGCCCTGCCTTCGCGGCGGCCGCGGCCGGGCTTGGGGCTGAGATTCTGGAGGATACGGAAGTTCTGGAGATCACGCCGACCGCCGCGGGGTTCCGGCTGGACACCTCCCGGGGGCCGCTTGCCGCCGGGGTGGTGCTGAATACGGCGGGCGCATGGGGTGCGCGCATCGCCGCGCGTTTCGGCGAAGAGGTACCGCTGACCCCGAAAGGCCCGCAGATGGGCGTCACCGAACCCCTGCCGCACCGGATTTTGCCGGTGGTGGGTGTCTGGACGCGGGATGCGTCGGACGGCTATTTCCGGCAGGTGGAGCGGGGCAATATCGTATTCGGGGGCGGCGCGGGCCGGGTCGATGTCGATCTGGACCCCGGCCATGCGAAATACGATCCGGCCCGCCTGCCGGTCCAGTTGCGCGGCTTGCTGCGGATGCTGCCCGCCCTGGCGGATGTGTCGGTTATCCGCACATGGTCAGGATGCGAGGGCTATATGCGCGACATGCTGCCTGTCATGGGGCCCTCAGGCACAACGCCGGGACTGTTCCACGCCTTCGGCTTTTGCGGGCATGGGTTTCAGCTTGGCCCGGGCGTGGGCGATGTGATGGCCGAACTGATCGCGACAGGTGCGACCGAAACACCCTTGCAGGATTTCCGCATCGACCGGTTCCGCGCGGCGGCCTGATCGCGCGGCCCCGACGGGGACGGGGGGCGCGGATCAGGCGCCCCGGGTTTCCCGGTCCAGCATGTCGAGATTTTCGGCGGCAAGCGGGCGTTGGCCCTCTTCGATCTCATGGATCATAGCGACCAGTCGCGCGGTGACCGGCGTCGCCACCCCCAGCTTTGCACCGATGGTGACGATGGGGCCGATCTGCGCATCGGCCTCGGTCCGGCGTTTGCGGATGGCAAGATCGCGCCAGATGCCGGAATGCGACTTGGTGGACCGGCGGTTCTGGATCACCATGCGGGCAAAGGAATCCGCGATCACCGCCGCATCCGCGCCGGGCAGAAAGGCATCCGGTTCAAACCCGTCAAAACCCCTGAGTGTCACACCTTGCGCCTGCGCCACGCGAACGACTTCCTGCCCCAGACGCAGAAAGACCGGGCGCCATGTTTCGGCCTCCAGCGCATCGGCGATGCTTTCATTGGTCAGCGCCGTGCCGAACAGCAGCGCGCCATAGATCAGCTTGCCCCAGAGATAGCTCCAGATTGCACTCGTCATCCGGGCATTTTCGTCAAAGCCCAGCAACAGCATATGCAGGGCTTCAAGACGTGGGCTGATATCGCCGTCCAACTCGCCGATGACCATGGTGCCGCGACCGCTGTAGTGAACGACACCGGGTTCCATCCAGTCCGCGCCGAAATTCACGAAACAGCCGATGGTGCGTTCCGGACCGATGATGGCCTGAATCTCCAGTTCATTCAGCCCGTTCTGCGCCGACAGGACATAGCCCTGCGGTGACAGGAACGGCGCAAGGCTTTTGGTTGCGGCAGCGGTGTGCTGTGCCTTCACGCATAGAAAGATGCGGTCATAAACGCCGGTGACCCGATCGGGGGTAAAGGCCGGGGCCTGCACCAGATCGCGAAAGATCGGGCCTTCGATCCGAAGGCCGGTTTCATTGATCGCCGCCACATGGGCGGCATCGGTATCGACGAAAACCACCGTTTCACCGGCCCGCAGCAAGGCTGCGCCCAGTGTGCCGCCAATGGCGCCTGCGCCCCAGATCAGGATGGGTCCGCTCATGCCCAGGGGCCTTCGATCAGGGCGCGGGTTTCCTCAACCGCGACGGACCAGATCGACAGCATTTCGGCATCCGGGCGTTCGTAATAGCCGCCGTAATTGCCATCGCCCAGATAGGCGCGCACCGCCTCGGGTCCCATCACCCGCAGGCGGGCCGCGTCGACCATGGGTTTTTGCTGCGCGGGCTGGATGACACCGGGCAGCCGCGTCCAGGGAAAATTCTCCATCCATGAGGCATGTGACGCGACGGGGTCGATTTCCTGCACGCGGGCAAAGGTGCGCGGCGCGTTCCACCAGTTGTGGAACTTCACCGCCACATCCGGATTGTCGGCCATCCATTCAATGGCCAGACTCGCCGCTGGCTGATTGCCGCCATGGCCATTGACCAGAAGGATGCGGCGAAAACCTTGCCGTTTCAGGCAGTCCAGAATGTCACGCATCATCCGCACATAAGTTTCCACCCGCAGGCTGACGCTGCCGGGAAAGGCCAGAAAATAGGGGGTCAGCCCGTAGGACAGAACCGGAAAGACCGGAATTCCCAGCGGTTCGGCCGCATCCAGCGCGATTTTTTCGGACAGGATCGAATCGACCGAAAGCGACAGGCCGCCATGTTGTTCGGTCGAACCCAGCGGCAGGATCGCGCGATTGTCGGTCTGCAGGTAATCCTCGACCTGCCGCCAGTTCATATCCGAGATCTTCATACGACTTCCTTTCGATTCGTCTGTTGGGCTGTCGCGCCATTGAGGGGTTTCACCAACCGGTCGATATCGCCCGGATCGGGGATGTGCCGGTATTCGATGATCGTGATGCCGGGACGCGCGAGGGCGATGCTGCCTTCGGCCCCCGTTGCATGGATCAGCACCTCACGACCCCCGAGCAGGTCGGCCAAGGTGGGGTCGTCCTCGGAAATGGTGAGGATGTCCTGACAATGGGCGGCAAAACGCTGCACGCCGAACCGCAGGATCGGCAGGAAGGACGGGAAATGCGAGACCACCGCGACCGGGGCCATCGGGTCGATGGAGGCCAGCGCAAGCCGCGTCGGCTCGGACGGAATGAACCGGATCGGCACGACCTTGGTGCCGGGCAGCAGTTCGACCAGCCGGTCGCGCAGGGTCAGGAAGGTCACCACCATATCTGCGGCGATGGTCCGGCTGCGCAGGGCGGGATCGGTTTCAAGGGCCTCGACCGTGACGGGCTGGACCGAGGCCCCCGGCCCGATCTGTGCGGCGATGGCATCGGCATAGCTGCGGGTCGCGTCATCGAACAATCCGGCCACAACGATGGTGCGGCGCCGCCCCGTGGCCAGCCGATGATCCAGCCTTGCATTGAACAGCAGGCGGAATTCGTCCAGCCCGATGCCGCGCGCATCCGTCTCGTCCAGCAAGCGGTCAATCGCGCCGTGCAATTCGGTGATATCGGTGCGCGCCGCCATCTGGGCGCGTGCGCTGTCGGCGACGAAGGTGCCCGCACCGGTGCGGGTTTCGACAAGACCGTCCCGCTTCAGCTCGGCATAGACCTGACTGACGGTCATGGGCGCCACGCCCACCTGTTCGGCAAGGTCGCGCACCGAAGGCAGTGCCGCACCGATCCCGAGATCACCGAAAGAGATCGCATATTCGATCATGCCGCGAAGCTGGCGACGGATCGGAATCTCGGAATGTCTGTTCAGAAAAAATTCCATGAAACACCTCTGACTGTTCCACATGGTTAGGACGCCTGCGCGCCTTCGGCAAGGATATTGCAACTATAATGCTGTCAGGGGCGGATGGTTTATCCGGTGATGACTGTTTTTCAGGCGAAGTTTGCGCAGGACGCGACAAGGCGGCGGGGCCAAAGCGAATCGGCCGGTCTTGAGGGAAAACCGGGTGATTGGATGGTGATTCGATCAAATTCGTTTCCAAACCGTCCAATGTATAAGGCAGGAAGATGAAGCCATAACCCGGGCAACTTGGTCGAATCCCGATCCGCGTGAAATTTGTGCAGTGTTACAGGAAATCTTTCCCGGATCGCATCTGCGGTCGGGAATTCGTTGACAGAACGATCTTAACGCGAAACTGTATTACTAGAATGTAACAATATGGCAGGGCGGTGCAGACCCGTCCCATGCCATGGCACCCTAACAGGGCTTTTGTCATGTTAAAATATATCGGTGGTCGTTTGGCCGCCATCATTGCGCTTGCCTTCGGCATCAGCGTGCTCGTCTTTCTCATGATCCGGCTGATCCCGGGGGACCCGGTGATTGCCCTTCTGGGATCGCAGGCAGGCAATGCCGAGATGATCGAGCGGCTGCGCGGGCAGCTTGGCCTGAACGAGCCGCTGATCCAGCAATATCTGATCTGGCTGGGCAATGTGTTTCAGGGCGATTTCGGCTATTCTTATGGTCGGCAGCGCCCGGTTCTGGAACTGCTGAGCATCAATTTCGGCCCGACGGCGCAACTGACCCTCGCCGCGCTGATCCTGTCCGTCTCATTCGGGCTGCTTCTGGGCGCATGGGCTGCGGTGCGCCGCAACCGTGCGCCCGACACAATCGGCATGGGGCTGGCGCTGGCCTTCATGTCGATGCCCAGTTTCTGGCTGGGCCTGCTGCTGATCCTGCTGTTCGCGGTGACATGGCCGATCTTTGATGTGGTGGGGGGTACCTCGTTCAAGGGGCTGGTGCTGCCCGCCGTCACGCTGGCGCTGGGCACGATCGGGTTCAACGCGCGGTTCGTGCGCTCATCGCTGCTGGCGGCGCAGAGCCAGAAGCACGTTCTGACCGCGCGGGCCAAGGGGTTGCGGCGCCATGTCGTCTTTCTGCGCCATGTGCTGCGCAATTCGCTGCTGCCGATCCTGACGGTGGTCGGTCTGCAACTGGGCAATCTGCTGTCTGGCACGGTGGTGGTGGAGACAGTGTTCTCCCGTCCCGGGCTTGGGCGGCTCTTGGTCGATGCGATCCTGTCCAAGGACTACCTGACCATTCAGGCCGTCGTTCTGGTCATTGCGCTGATCTACGCGCTGGTGAACTTCATGGTCGATCTGCTGTATCCGGTGCTCGACCCCCGGATCGCGCGGCGCTGACGGGGGATGGACCAGATGACAGTTTCTTCCGAAAACGCACAGACCGCCGACAGCGCCCAAGGCCTTGCCCCGAAAACGCCGCTTTGGACCCGGTTGCGCCGGGCATATCGCCACCGCGCGCTGGCCATCGGAACGGTGATCTGTCTGCTCTTGGTGCTGATGGTCACGGCGGCACCGCTGCTGACAGCGGCCGATCCCAATATGCAACGCGCGATGATGACGTTTCAGCCACCCTCGGCCGAGGCGCTGATGGGCACCGATGCCTTTGGCCGCGACATGCTGGCGCGGGTGCTTTATGGCGGCCGCGTCACGATGCTGGCCAGCCTGACGGTGGTGGTGCTGGGTGCGTTTTTCGGCACGATTTTCGGGTTGGTGGCGGGATATGTCGGCGGGGCGACGGGTTTCGTCATCATGCGCTTTGTCGATCTGCTGCTGGCCTTTCCCGGCATCCTGCTGGCGCTGGCGATCACCGCCATTCTGGGACCGGGCCTTATCAACGGGGTCATCGCGATCTCAATCATTCTGATCCCGGTCTATGCGCGACTGGTCGAAGGCGCGACGGCCGAGGTCCGCGCCCTGCCTTTCGTGCAGGCCGCGGTGACGCTGGGCGCGGGACCGCTGCGCATCATGGCAACCCATATCCTGCCCAATGTGCTGTCGCCGGTGATCGTCATGACGACCTCATGGCTGGGCGTTGCGGCGCTCTGGATCACGGCGCTGGGCTTCATCGGGCTGGGCGTGCAGCCGCCGCAGCCAGAATGGGGCGCGATCCTGAATGACGGGCAGGCCTATCTGACCCTTGCATGGTGGATCACCGTCTTTCCGGGGCTGTTCCTGTCGCTCTTCGTGGTTGGGGTGAACCTGATCGGCGACGGGCTGCGCGATGAGCTTGACCCGACACTTTCAAAATAACGAACCCAACAGAGGAAAAGACCATGAAACGGAAACTGCCCCTCATTCTTGCCGCGCTTGGCCTGACATTCACGGCCCCTGCCGCGATGACACAGGAGCTGGTTGTAGGCTGGTCCGCGCCGAATGACACGCTGAACCCTGTTACCACGGGGCGGCGCGATACCGGCCCGATCCTGTCGAACATCTTTGATACGCTTGTCTGGCTGACACCGGATTTCAAGGTGGAGCCGCTGCTGGCGACCGAGTGGAGCGTTTCCGAGGACCGGCTGAGCTATACGTTCAAACTGCGCGAGGATGTCGCCTTTCATGACGGCACCCCGTTCAATGCAGCGGCGGTGGTCCGCAACTTTGAATACATCATGGACCCCGATACGCAGTCCAAGATCTCACTGGGGTTGCTTGGCCCCTGCAGGACCGCCGAGGCGACCGGCGAGTTCGAACTGAAGATCACCTGCGGTCAGCCCTATGGCGCATTGCTGGCGCAGATCGGCGAACCCTATCTGGGCATCCAGTCCCCTGCCGCGATCGAGACCTATGGCGCCGATCTGGGTCAGCACCCGGTCGGGACGGGTCCGTTCCGGTTTGTCGAACTTATGTCCGATGACAGCGTGGTCCTTGAACGCAACCCCGATTACAACTGGATGGCGGCCTCGCTGAACCATGAAGGCCCCGCGAATATCGAGAAGATCACCTTTCAGGTCGTCACCAATTCGCAGGCCCGCGTCAGCCAGTTTCAAAGCGGGCAAAGTCATGTGATGCACCGGGTTCCGGGACTGCACTGGAAAACGCTTGGCGCATCGGGGCGCTACAACACCTATGAGGTGCCGATCAGCGGTCTGGGCATCTTCGCCCCGATCAACGCCTCGACCTTCCCGACCGATGATCTGGCGGTGCGCAAGGCCATCCTGCATGCCGTGGATCAGGAGGGCGTCGTGCAACTGGCCGAGGCCGGGGTTTTTCCGGTCAGCCGCACACCCCTGACCGAGGGGCTTCTGGGGCATGATCCCGCGCTTGCCGAGGGCTATGGCTATGATCCCGAGAAGGTGGCCGAGGTGCTGGAGGCTGCTGGCTGGACCATGGGAAGCCAGTTCTGGGAAAAGGACGGTCGCACCCTGTCGCTGAAGATCACCGCGATTTCCGAAAACGCCAGCTACATGGCGCTGGCGCAGGCGATCCAGGGCTATCTGGCAGCAGTCAATATCGAGGCGACACTCGAACCCATGACATCGCCGGCCTGGAATGCCGCGAATATCGCGGGTGAGATGAACCTGACCCCGCTGCAATATATCGCGGTCGACCCCGACGCGCTGCGTTTCTGGTTCACGGAAGGCCAGTATTTCAACTGGTCGCACTGGACCGACCCGGCGTTCACCGAACTTCTGGATGAGGCGGTGGCCCTTGCGGATGAAGGCGCGCGCGCCGAGGCCTATCGCGAGGCGCAGCGCATTCTTCTGGACAATGCCGTGATCCTGCCGATCCGCCAGAATCTGGATCTGACCATGTCGGCGAAAAACGTGACCGGCATCACCTGGTCGGGTGGCGGATTTCAGTACTTCGGCGCGGTGAAGATCGAGGACTGAAGCGGGTTCCGCCCGAAGCCGCGACCGGACGCTCCCCCGGTCGCGGCGATTATCCAGCAGAAAGGATGACAGAAATGCGCAGCTTCATAACGGCCCGCCGCCTGATCGACGGCAAGGGCGGCGTGATGACCGGACAGCCGGTGGTCGAGATCGACGGGGCGCGGATCGTCGCGCTGCACGAAAACGCCCCCGAAGGCGCAGAGTTGCGCGATTTCGGCGATGCGACGATCCTGCCGGGCCTGATCGACACCCATGTCCATCTGAACATGCCCGGCAACGGGATGCTGCTGGAAGAGGTGATGCGCGAGGGCGTCGAGGTGATGCTGGCCACCTCGGTCGGCTCGGCCCTGCAGGCGCTGGGCGCGGGCATCACGACGGTGCGCGATGTGGGCTGTTTCGGCACCACCGCCTTTTCGGTGCGGCGCGCGCTTGCACTTGGCTATGCAACCGGCGCGCGGGTCATGGCGGCGGGGGCACCGATCACCATCACCGGCGGCCATACCTGGTATATGGGCGGCGAATGCGACGGCGAGGAAGCGCTGCGCCACAAGGTGCGTGCGCTGATCAAGGACGGGGCCGAGTTCATCAAGGTGATGGGCAGCGGTGGCGGCACGCTGAACACGGCGTCATGGCGGCCTGCCTTCACGCAGGACGAGATGGATGCCATCGTGTCCGAGTCCCATCGCAATGAACGCCGGGTGACGGTCCATTGCCTCTGCGCCGAGTCCATCGACATCGCGGTGCGGGCCGGGGTGGACCAGATCGAACATGCGGGATTCATCCGCAGGAATGCACCGCAGCATTACGATGCTGCCGTGGCTGAACGTCTGGCGAAATCGGGTATTCCGGTGACGACCACGCTGGCCGTGGGGGCGACGGCGATCAATGCCATGCAGCAGATCGAAGGGCGCAGCCCTGAACAGGACGCCTTCCTTGCCCGCTGGCAGCGGATGCTGGCCGAGAATGTCGAACAGTTCACCCGGCTGTCCGAGGCGGGCGTGACCTTCGTTGCGGGCACCGATGCGGGCTGGCGATTTACCTCTTTCGACAGTCTGGTGCTGGAACTGCAGATGATGGAACAGGGCGGCATGGCGGTTTCCGACTGCATCGCCGCTGCGACGGGCCGCGCCGCCGGGGTGATCGGCCTTGAGGATCGCGGCATCCTTGCGCCGGGGCTTCTGGCCGATCTGATTGTCGTCAAAGGCAACCCGCTGGAGGATCTGGCAGCCCTGCACGATCTGGACCTGATCCTGCAAGGCGGTGTTGACCATCTGCCGACCCCGCGCGCGCAGCGGGCGGCGCAGGCCATGACCGTTCCGGGCTGACATGGAACCGGCTGCGGCACAAACAAGCGATGAGGTCGTGCTGTCGGTGCGCGACCTTCAGACATGGTTCGACACGCCCGCAGGTACCGTCCGGGCGGTTGACGGGCTGAGTTTCGATATCCGGGCGCGCCGGACGCTGGGCATCGTCGGCGAAAGCGGTTCGGGCAAAAGCGTCACCTCGCTGTCGGTCATGCGCCTGCTGGACCCGCCGGGCCGGATTGCCGGGGGTGAGATCCTGTTCCGGGGGCAGGATCTTGCAACCCTGTCTGAGGCCGAGATGTGCCGGCTGCGGGGACAGGCGCTGTGCCTTGTGTTTCAGGATCCGATGACGGCGCTGAACCCGGTTTACCGGGTCGGTCGGCAGGTTTCCGAGGCAATCCTTGCCCATACCGATATTTCCGCGCGCGCTGCGCGGAAACGGGTGATCGAGCTGTTCCGCATGGTCGGCATTCCCGATCCCGAACGCCGCGTCGACGAATTTCCGCATAACCTGTCGGGCGGGATGCGCCAGCGCGTCACCATCGCGATGGCGATGGCGAACCGGCCCGATCTGCTGATCCTAGATGAACCGACAACCGCGCTGGATGTGACGATTCAGGCGCAGATCCTCGATCTGGTGAAGGGGCTGACCGATACGACGGTGCTGCTGATCACCCATGACATCGGCGTGGTGCAGGAAATGTGCGATGAGGTGATCGTGATGTATGGCGGGCGGGTGATGGAACACGGGCCGGTCAGGGCTGTCACCGGCGCGCCGCGCCATCCCTATACGGCGGGGCTGCTGGCCTCGATCCCCTCGGCGGCGCAGCGCGGGCAGCGGCTGAACGCGATTGCCGGATCGGTGCCCAGCCCGCTGGCCATGCCACCCGGCTGTCCCTTCGCGCCGCGCTGTCCCCGGGCGATGCCGGTCTGTGAAACCCGGCCCGCAGCGGTTGAGGTGGCACCAGGGCATCGCGTTGCCTGCTGGCTGGAAGAGGGGGCGCAGGCATGACGGGCGAAGCGATGCCGAAACCGGAACAGGCCAAGGATGCGCTGATGCAGGTGCGCGATCTGCGCGTCTGGTACGGCGGCAAGGGGTCGTTGTTCGGGAAACCTGACTGGGTGCGGGCGGTGGACGGCGTTTCGCTGGATATCCGTCAGGGGGAAACGCTGGGACTTGTGGGCGAATCCGGTTGCGGCAAGTCAAGTCTGGGCCGCGCGCTGATCCGGCTGGAAAAACCGCATTCCGGGTCAATCCTGTTCGGCGGTGAGGATCTGGCAACCGTTCCCGTCGCCCGGTTGCGCGCGTTGCGGCGTGATATGCAGATGGTCTTTCAGGACCCGATGAGCAGCCTTGACCCCCGCATGACGATCCGCCGGACCATCGCCGAAGGGCTGGTGATCGCCGGGATCGATCGCGACGAACGCAATGCAAGGGTCGAGGATCTGATCGAGATCGTCGGGCTGCGGCGTGAACATCTGGACCGCTATCCGCATGAATTTTCGGGCGGGCAGCGGCAGCGCATCGGTATCGCCCGCGCGCTGGCGCTGCGCCCGAAACTGGTCGTCGCGGATGAACCGGTTTCGGCGCTGGATGTTTCGGTGCAGTCGCAGGTTCTGAACCTGATGAAGGATCTGCAGATCGAATTCGGGCTGACCTATCTGTTCATCGCGCATGATCTGGGTGTGGTCGAATATATCTCGGACCGCGTGGGGGTGATGTATCTGGGCCGGATGGTGGAACTGGCGGATGCGGGCGATCTCTATGCCCGCCCCATGATGCCCTATACGCAGGCGCTGCTGTCGGCGATCCCCGGCGGTGAGGCCGCGACGGGGCGGCGGCGGATCATCCTGAAGGGCGATGTGCCCAGCCCGCGCAATCCGCCCTCGGGCTGCCCGTTCCGCACCCGCTGCTGGCGGGCAGAGCCGCGCTGTGCGGCCGAGGTTCCGCACTTGCAGGAAGTCGCGCCGCGCCATTGGGCGGCCTGCCATTTCCCCGGTCAGGACTAGAAAGGAAAGCGTCATGGAGATCAGATTCGACGGCGAAAGGGTCATCGTGACCGGCGCGGGCCATGGCATCGGACGCGGTATCGCGCAGGAATTCGCGGCGCTTGGTGCCGAAGTTCTGGCACTCGATGTCAACAAGGCGGGTCTGGACGAAACGGCCGGGGGGGGCGAGGGCCTTCTGACGACCGGGTTGCTTGACGTGACCGACCCGGCTGCGGTGCGGTCTGTGGTCGAAGGTTTCGGCCCCGCCTCGATCCTTGTGCACAGCGCGGGCGGGGTGCGGGGGCAGGTCGGCCGCCCGCTGGAAGAGATCACGCCCGCAGACTGGTCGGATATCGTTGACGTGAACATGAAAGGCGCCTTCCTGATGGCGCAGGCCGTGGTGCCCGAGATGAAGAAACTGCGGCGCGGGCGGATCATCACCATTTCATCGGGTGCCGGGCTGGGCGTCAGTCTGACCGGCATTCAGGCCTATGCCGCCGCCAAGGCAGGGGAAATCGGCCTGACCCGGCAACTGGCGCATGAGCTTGGCCCCTTTGGCATCACCGTCAACAGCATCGCGCCCGGCTTCGTGCGGTCAAACCCGACGACCGAACGTCAATGGGACGCTTACGGTCCCGAAGGGCAGGAGCGTCTGACCGGCAGCATCTTCATGCGCCGCACCGGTCGGGTTGAGGATATTTCGGGCCTGACGCTGTTTCTGGCCAGCGACCGGGCGGAATGGATCACCGGACAGGTCATTCAGGTGAACGGGGGCCGCGCATGACCGGGGCCGCCGCGCATGACTGGCTGGACGCGCAGGAACCGGCGCTGCGCGCAAGGCTTTATGATTTCGCGCGCATTGCCAGCGTGTCCACCGATCCTGCCTATGCCCAAGGCATGATGAATGGCGCCGCGTTTCTGGCCGCCTATCTGCGCGAGATTGGATTTGATCACGTCGCGGTCAATCCGACCCCGGGCCATGCCATCCTGACGGGGGAATGGATGGGGGCCCCAGGCGCACCGGTGATCCTTGTCTATGGCCATTACGATGTGCAACCGCCCGACCCGCTGGATCAATGGCATTCGGACCCGTTCGAACCCGAATTGCGCGACGGGCGGATCTATGCGCGCGGCATCTCGGATGACAAGGGGCCGCTGATGGTGGCGCTTGGCGCGATGGAGGCGCTGATGGCGACTGCGGGCGGTCTGCCGGTCAATGTGCGCCTGCTGATCGAAGGCGCCGAGGAGATGGGCAGCGCCCATCTGGAGGATTTCGTGACCGCCCATCCCGGCCTTGTCACGGCGGATTTCCTGCTGTCGGCGGACGGTGCGATGTGGCGCGCGGATCTGCCCACGGTCACGGTTGCCAGCCGGGGCATGGCGGCGCTGAATGTCACCGTCCGGGGGGCCGCGAAAGACCTGCATTCCGGTCGCTATGGCGGGGGCGTGCCCAATGCCGCGCAGGTCTTGGTCACGATGCTGGCCGCGCTGCATGACCCTGAAACCGGGGCGGTGGCGGTGCCCGGATTCTATGATGGTGTTGTGCCGCCCGACGCTGAAACCCGCGCGGCACTGGCCGATATTCCCTTTGACGAGGCCGGGTTTCTGGCCGGTCTGGGGGTCAGGCAAGGCACGGGTGAGGCGGGCTACAGTTTTCTGGAACGCAACTGGCTGCGCCCGACGCTGGAGATCAACGGGCTGACATCAGGCTATACCGGCCCCGGTTTCAAGACCGTGATCGGCGCTGTGGCCGAGGCCAAGATTTCCTGTCGGCTGGTGCCGGGACAGGATCCGGGCCGCATTCTGGACCTGCTGGAGGCGGAACTGACCCGGCTTTGCCCCGATTGCGCGACAGTGAGTTTCGCGCGCAAGCCCGGTGTGGCCTGGCCCTCGGCCCTGCCGCTCGACCATCCGGGGTTGCGGCTGGCGATGGAAGTGCTGGAAGAGATCTACGGCCAGCCCGCCCGCGCCGTCCGCATGGGCGCGACCATTCCCATCGCCGAGATGTTCGACCGGGTGCTGGGCATGGGCACGGTGTTCTTTTCCTTCTCGACCGCCGATGAGGATTACCATGCCCCGAATGAGTTTTTCCGGCTGGAACGCTGGCAGGACGGGCTGCGCGCCTGGGTTACCTATCTGGCCCGGCTGGCCGCGATGGAGAGACCGGAATGACCGGCACACCGGAACCCTGGCAATGGGATGAATCCGTCTGGCGCGGCAAGGTGAATCGGGTCCGCGCGGGTCGTCCGCTGCGCCCCACCCATTGGCCCGATGGTGCGCGCTGTGCGGTGGCGCTGTCCTTTGACGTGGACCATGAAACCAATGAACTGCGCGATGGTGGTGCCTCCATCGGCGCGATGAGCCGGGGACAATATGGCAACCGGCAGGGCGTTCCCCGCATCATGGACCTGATCCGGCGCGAGGATCTGCGCGTCTCCTTCTATGTGCCTGCGGTGGTCGCGCTGCTGTATCCCGATGAAACCCGCATGTTCGCCGCCGAAGGCCGTGAGGTGGCGCTGCATGGCTGGATTCACGAACGCAATTCCATCCTGCCCCCTGCGGCCGAACGTGACCTGCAACTGCGTGCTGCCGATGTGCTGGAACGGATCGCGGGGCAGCGCCCGGTGGGCATCCGCACCCCGTCCTGGGATTTTTCGCATGTCACGCTGGAAATCAGTCGCGACATGGGGCTGCTTTACGATTCCTCGCTGATGGCCGATGTCGACTGCCATGAATTGCTGCTGGATGGGCAGCCGACCGGGCTTGTCGAACTGCCGGTGGAATGGATCCGCGATGATGCGGTCTATTTCAACATGAACCGTTTTGCCGCGCTGCGCCCCTATACGCCGCCCGAGGCGGTGTTCGACATTTTCCGGCGTGAGTTTGAGGCGGCCCATGACGAGGGCGGCATCTTCCAGCTGACGCTGCATCCGCATGTGACCGGCTATCGGTCGCGCCTGTGGATCCTGCGCGATCTGGTGGCCCTGATGAAGGACAAAGGCGATTGCTGGTTCGCAACCCATGCCGAAATTGCGGAATGGGCGAAGGGCAATGCGGCCTGACGGCGGGGGAAAGTGCTTGGACAGGGTGGCGATCATCACCGGTGCGGGCCGGGGCATCGGGCGCGGCTGCGCACGCGATCTGGCAACAAAAGGCGTGAACCTTGTTCTGGTGGATCTGGACGCCGCCGGGATGGAGGAGACGGCAAGGGATTGCCGTGCCGAAGGACCGCAGGTTGTCTGTCATCAGGCCGATGTGACCGATTTTGACCGCAGTCACCGGATCGTGGCCGAGACGCAGGCACGGTTTGGCCGGATCGACATTCTGGTGAACAATGCAGGCGGTCCCGCACCAGAGGGGATTCTGGACATTACCGAGGCGGAATTCGACCGCGCCCTTGCCCTGAACCTGAAAGGCGCCTTCAACTGGACCCATGCAGTGGCGCCCGGTATGGTAGCGGCGGGGGCCGGGCGCATCATCATGATGTCCTCGCTGAATGCCCATAGCGGCGGGGTAACAAGTGCTGTCAGCAAATTCGCCTATGCAGCCGCCAAGGCGGGGCTTCTGGGCATGACCCGGTCGCTGGCCAAGGAACTGGGGCCGGGGATTCTGGTCAACGCGATCTGCCCCGGCATGATCGAGACCGAACCCACCGCCGCGATGATCGCGGCGCGGCGGGCGGAATTCACGCGGGGCATTGCGGCGGGCCGCATCGGCACCCCGGCGGATGTGGCGCAGCTTGTGTCCTTTCTGGCCTTGTCTGACCCCTGTTTCATCACCGGGCAGGACATTTCCGTTGACGGGTTTCAATGGGTGATCTGACGCCCTCCGATACGCAAGTGCCGTGGCGGGGGGTGGTGCTGGCCATCACCGGGGTGCAGGCCGTTCTGGCGCTGCTGACCCGCACGATGCCGCTGTTTGGCGTGGCGCTGACCGCGCGGGCAGGCATGCCGCCCGAGGCGGTGGGACAGCTTGCATCGGCCACGGCCTTCGGCAGCATGGTGTTTTTCCTCTGGGGGCCGGAATTCCTGCGCCGGGTCGAGGCGCGACGACAGTTGCAGGGCGGGCTGGTGCTTGCGGCCATTGCCCTGCTGGCCGGTCTGGCCCCGGTCTGGTGGATCATGGTTCTGGCGGCCCTTGCCATCGGTCTGGGCTACGGCCCCGCAACCCCGGCGGGCAGCGATGTGCTGATGCGGATCGTGCCCCCTGCGCGGCGGTCGACGATCTTTTCGATCAAGCAGGCCGGCGTGCCACTGGGCGGGATGGTTGCGGGAATGGCACTGCCCCTGATCGCGGCGGCGACGGGGATGGTCGATGCGGCAATCGCGGCGGCGGCGGGTCTGGCCTTGGTGACGGCGGCATTGCTGGGGCTTTGGCCGCTGTCGCTGGAACCGGCTGCGGCAGACCGGGCGCAACCGTTCCTTGCGCGGATGCTGGCGCTGCTGCGCGCACCGCTGCGTTCATTGCCGCTGCTGGCCACGGTGCCGGAACTGCGCCGCACTATGGCGGCGGGTTTCACGCTGGGTATCGGTCAGGGCGTCATCATGGCCTATTTCCCGGTCTATATGACGGCGCATGTCGGCTGGTCGCTTGCCGCTGCCGGGGCGCTGTTCGGTCTGTTGCAGGCGCTTGGCATCGCAGGCCGGATCGGCATGGGCTGGATGGCCGACCGGATCGGCAGCACCGGGCGGATGCTGGTCTGGCTGTGTTTTCTGTCCGGGGCGACGATGCTGCTGATGGCGGGGTTCGGCCCTGACACCCCGGCGGTCTGGATGGTTCTGGTCTCATGCCTTGCCGGGCTGACAGTGATCTCGTGGAACGGTGTGTTCCTGACCGGATTGGCCGAGGCCGCGCCCGAGGGCCGGGTGGGTGAGATCACGGGCGTCGGCACCTTCATCCTTTTTGCCGGGTTCGTCGTGACGCCTTTGGTGATGCAGGGGCTTTTCGCCCTGACCGGAGGCTACGCCGCAGGAATGGCGCTGGCCGGGCTTGCGCCGGTCACAGCGGGCCTTCTGCTGCGCCAGTCCCTGCGTCGGGCTTAGCAGGCCCGCCCTTTGCACCTTGTGTGACCGTCTTGCGAAGGTCACCGGCGGCCCTGAACGTGAAGCGTGAATTGCGCGACCACGACCCGCTCATAGCATCATGTCGGGGGCGATGCTTCTCGGTCATCGCGGGTGAGATCGTGGAGCTTTCCGGGCTTTTCGATGCGATCTCAACCCGTTCGGTCGATATGGGTTATACGGCGGCCTATTACAATTTCGGCAAGGGCCCGGCGTTTGCCCTGCGGGCGGCCATACCCTTCGGTATGAATACGCGCGGTCAGAGTGCCCGGCTTTGTGAAGGCTGTGGTCTGGAATGCGGGAATGAGTTTCTGGCGGGCTACAACATGATGTAGCCGAGCCAGAGGCCGCGCCGCCGCAAGAGGTGCTGTGTGCCGGTCCGACCGGCTCTCAGCCCGATGCGGGACGGCCTTCGATCGTGTCGGCTTCCCCGGCGGCGTCCAGCGGGTCTGCGTCGTTCTCGGATTCCTCGCGTGCCGGGGGGTGCCCCACGATCAGCGGCAAAAGCTCGGTTCCCGTGGCGCTGCCTGCCGCCGATTCCTGCGGCTCACGCCAGGACAGCGTATCGAAACCGTGGCAATTGTCGCAGACCGGCGTCCAATGGGCGTGGATCGCCTGACATTTGTCGCAGCACCATTGTGGGCCGCGCGGCGCGCTCAGCGCCCGTGCCAGCCAGCCGCGCACGACGGTATCCGACGCGCCCTCACCCCGTTCGATGGCGGCCATGATGGCAAGGCTGCGCGTATTGGGCCGGGTCGTGGCCAGATCGCCAAGCGCGCGGCGGGCCTCGGGGAAATCCTCGGCGGCGATATGCAGTTCGGCCAGCAGCAGGCGCGATTCGTCATGGCCCGGATTGGCCGCGATCAGTGCGCGGAAGCGTTTGATTCGCTCGGCCGGGGTTTCCTGCGAGGCGATCTCGGCAAAGGCGGCGGCCAGATCGGGATGCGGCTGGGCTGCCCATGCCTTTTTCAGCACCCGTGCCGCACTGCGGCTTTCACGTTTCGCGATATAGCTGCGCGCGGCCATGGCAGCGGCGGGGATCAGGTCAGGCGACAGGCGGTTGGCCTCGATCGCGGCCTCGCGGGCCTCGATGCTGGACTCGTCATCCATCACGACGCGGGCTTCCTGCAGCGCCAGAACCGCATCGCGGCGGCGATAGACATCGCGCGGCAAGGCACCGGATTTCAGCTTGGCCCCCAGTGTGACCCGCGCGCCCTTCCAATCGGCATGATCGGCCTGAAGCCCCAGCAGGATATCCTGAATCTCGCTGTGTTTCGGCTTCAGCGCAAAGGCCTTCTCGGCCAGTTTCAGCGCGGTATCGGTGTCGCCGCTGGCGATCTTCTGCTTCATCAGGCCCCGGATCGCGACAAAGCGGGTTTGCGGTTCCTCCAGGAGGCGGCGATAGGCCTCACCGGCGCGGGCGGAATCGCCGGTCATCTCGGCGGCCTGCGCGATCAGCAGCGTGGTCAGTTCGGGCCGGTCCAGATATTTGTCGGCCTTCTGCGCCCGGGCCAGCGCCACGCGCCCCTCGCCCGAGGCCATTGCCATCATCCCTTCGGACAAGGCTTTCAGCCCCTTGCGTTCGCGGTTGCGGTCGAAATAGCGCGAAATCGCGGTTTCATCGCCATTCAGAAAGCGCAGCGTTGCGACCATGAAGCCGACCAGCTTCAGCAGCAGCCACAACAGCAGCATCAGCACAAGAATGCCGATCACCGTCTGCAGCGGCCCCAGCGTGAATTCCATCGCGGCCAGCGAGATACGGATCCCGCCACCGGTATCGACCAGAAACCCCGCGCCATAGGTCAGGCCCGCAATCGCGGCGATGAACAAAAGAACCTTCACAAGTGACCAGATCATCCGGGTCTTACCTTTCTGTCACAACCGTCGAAAGCGCAGCCAGTGCTGCGCCCGCATCGCGATAGCGTTCGGCCTGCAGGACCCAGGCGTCCATTTCGGCCTTTGCGGGTTCGGACAGGGCATTGATTTCTGTCAGCGCGCCGTCGACATTGCCAGCGCGCAGCGCCGCCTCGGCCCGTGACAGAACCGCATCGGCATCCGTCCCCTCACGCGGGGACAGCGACCGCGCCCCGGTCTGTGCCCGCAGGAAAGACCCGACCCGGTCGGTCAGGCTGTCACCCATATCGGCGCGCAATTCGGCGGCAATGGCGGCGCGGGCGGGTTCGTCGAAGCGTTCGGTCAGACCGGCCAGCGTCGGCAGGCCGCTTTCGGCATTCTCGGTCAGGACCGGCGCAATCTCATGCCCTGCGGCGGCAAGGCTGGCCAGTGCCTCACCATAGGGGGAGCCATTGATGGCGGCAGCCTCGACCTGCGCCAGCGCAGCCTGTTCCAGCGTGGCCCCGGCCTCGGCGGCGCTGGCCTGCCGGGCGGCCTCGGCCTCGTCCTGAATGCGGGTTATTTCGGCGCGCGTTGCCTCGGCGGCCTCGGCGGTCCGGGCCTCTTGCGCGGCCAGACCTTCCTGCAGCGCGGCGATGGCGGCCTCAAGATCGGCGACCTCACCGGCCCCGGCAACGCCATCGGGCTGATCGGTGCGGTTCTCGACCGTTGTCAGCCGCTCACCCAGCTGGGTCAGACCGGTCTCGATCTGCGTCAGGCGGCTGGCGGCCTCTTCGGGCAGGTCCGCGGGCGCATTGGCGGCAGCCTCGCTGGCCTGCTGCAAACCAG
Organism: Szabonella alba; assembly: GCF_016765775.1. Taxonomy (GTDB): domain Bacteria; phylum Pseudomonadota; class Alphaproteobacteria; order Rhodobacterales; family Rhodobacteraceae; genus Szabonella; species Szabonella alba. Next base: position 351,092 of record NZ_JAESVN010000002.1, read on the forward strand.
CGATCTGCTCCTGCAAGGTGGCAATCTCGGGCGAGAGGTCGGGCGCAGGGGGCAATGCTGCCAGTTCTGCACGCAGGGCCGCGATTTCATCGGCCTGCGCCGTGATCTGCGCCTGCAGAGGCGAGGATCCGGGAAGCGGCCAGCCCTCGGGCACAACATAGCGGGCCATCACGAATCCAAGCGCCGCAGCGGCGACCCCGCCCATGAAGAGCGCGAAAAAGCCGCCGCCCGAACGGGCAGGGGCGGAAGGTGAGGATTTCGTCGCCCCGCCAGACGAGGCCGTTGCCGGGGTGGATTTCGCGGGGCCGCCATCCGGGCCCGACGGGGGTGCGGATGTCACCGAACTGTGCTGTTTCGGGGTTGCAGGGTCCGAGGTTCCGCCCGGTCCCGAAGCACCCGGTCCCGAAACGCCAAGGCCTGAGCCGCCAGCCGCCGAACTGTCCTTGCCCGCCATGCCGGGTGCCGCTGCGGCAGGGGTTGATCCGGAGTTCGATGTGGATGCGGCAGGGGCCGAAGACGTGGCGCCTGAAGAGACCGAAGCCATGGCAGCTCCAGCAGCGGCAACCGGCGCTGCACCTGTCTTGGCGGCGTCGGGTTTGGTGCCATCGGACGTCGAGCTGGCGGAGGGTGCTTCGCCGGGCTTGACCGGGGCGCTGGTCTTCCCGGCGCTTGCGTCCGGCTGCTTCAATTCCACGGCTTTCGCGCTACTGTCCGGCGCGGCAGGTGCCTTGCTGTCTGTTGCGGCGGCGGGCGGTGTCTGACTGCCCGCATCAGTGACAGGCTTGGACCCGGTCGCGGTTTCAGTTCCCGTATCCGGCGTCGTCTGGGACGCCGTGGCAGGACTTTTGGCCTTTTCATCCTGCGCAGGAGGTTTGGTACCCCGGCGTCCGGGCGTCTTTGGCGTTGCCATCATAGTCCTCCGTTTCTTATTGGGCTTTCACGATGCCAGCCTCGTTCTCGTCACACTTGTCACAACCCTTAGACCCGACCCTAGACCGCCCGCGCCGATGCCTCAAGGGGCCAGCCCTGCGTCAAAGGCGGCACCCGAAGCCTTAGCCAACGCTTCAGCCTGCGGATGGGTTGCAACAAAAATGCGTGCATTCAGATCCGAAGGCAGGGAGTCGGCGATGGCATCGCTGAGCACTGGCAGGAAAAGCGGGGCCCTGCCGCCCGCCCCATACCACTGCCGCGCGAAGATCCCGGCGCTGCGGGGGGAAAACAGCGGTGCGATCACCGGATCAACCCCCCGGATCAGCGCCACGGCCTCCGGCGTCAGCGCCTGTTCGGTCTGGGCATAGATCACGGCCTCGGCGGTCTCAACGCCTGCGGCGTTCAGCCTTGCGGCGATCTGCCCCCGGCTGTCGCGCCCGCGCAGATGCAAATGCCGCCCCCCGGCACCCTGCCGCAGCAAAAGGGCGATCAGATCATCCGCCGCGCCATCGGCTGACACCGCCGCAAAGCCCGCATCCGCTGCCGCCGCTGCTGTGCGGTTGCCGACACAATAGGCGCGGCGGGGCAGACCGTGCAGCCCCTGTGCCGCCGCGACCCCGGCCTGTGAGGTGAAGATGACCGCCGCAAAGTCGCCCGTCGGCAACTCCGGGCGCAGGATCTGCAGCGCCAGCAATGGGCTTGAAACAAGGCGCAGATCCGGCCCCAGCCGGGCGCGCAGCAGATCCGCAAAGGCGCTGCCCTGCGGCTCGGGCCGCGTCAGAAGAAAGGCGGGGCGGCGGGATTGTGGGATCATCCCCCCGGTGTTACCTGCTGGGACGGTTTCTGGCAACGGCGGCGGGGTCGCGCAGGCATGGACGGAACGCTGGTTTTTCTGGGCATCGAAAGCAGTTGCGACGATACCGCGGCAGCAGTCGTGCGCGACGCTCCGGGCGGGGCGGAAATCCTGTCCTCGGTCGTCGAAGGGCAGGTTGCGCTTCACGCGCCCTTTGGCGGTGTCGTGCCCGAGATTGCCGCCCGCGCCCATGCCGAACGCATCGACCATTGTATCGAGGCGGCGCTGGCAGAGGCCGGTCTGGGGCTGGATGCGCTGGACGGGATCGCGGTGACGGCAGGGCCGGGGCTGATCGGCGGGGTGCTGTCGGGCGTGATGTGCGCCAAGGGGCTGGCCGCCGCAACCGGCCTGCCGCTGGTCGGGGTCAACCATCTGGCCGGTCACGCGCTGACCCCGCGCCTGACCGATGGGCTGACCTATCCCTATCTGATGCTGCTGGTCTCGGGCGGGCATTGTCAGTTCCTGACGGTTTCGGGGCCCGAGGATTTCACCCGGCTGGGCGGTTCCATCGACGATGCACCCGGTGAGGCCTTTGACAAGGTTGCGAAACTGCTGGGCCTGCCGCAACCCGGCGGACCGGCGGTCGAGGCTGAGGCAATGACAGGCGATCCGCGCCGTTTCGCGCTGCCGCGTCCCCTGCTGGACCGGCCCGGCTGCGATCTGTCCTTTTCCGGGTTGAAAACGGCGGTGCTGCGGGCACGCGACGGGTTGCTGGCGGCGCAGGGCGGGCTTTTCCGGCAGGACCGGGCCGATCTTTGCGCGGGGTTTCAGGCGGCGGTGACGGATGTTCTGGCCGAAAAGACCCGCCGCGCGCTGGATCTCAGCGCCGTTCCGGCGCTGGCTGTGGCCGGGGGGGTTGCCGCGAACAGCACCATCCGCGCCGCGCTGGAACGGGTCTGCGCCGAAAGGGGCGTGCGTTTCACCGCGCCGCCGCTGCGGCTTTGCACCGATAATGCCGCGATGATCGCCTATGCGGGCATCGCGCGGTTCCGGGCAGATGGGCGCGACGGGATGGACCTGTCCGCCCGTCCGCGCTGGCCGCTGGACAGCCGCAGCCCGGCCCTGATCGGATCCGGCAAGAAAGGTGCGAAGGCATGAGCGGGATTGCAATAGTCGGGGCCGGCGCCTTTGGCGGCGCGCTGGCGGTGGCGCTGGCGCGGCGGGGTCCGGTCACGCTGTGGGGGCGGGGGTTGCAGGGGCGCGCCTTGCGCCGTCTGCCGGGGGTCGATTTGCCCGAAAACGTCACTGTGACGGCAGAAATCACGGATCTTTCCGGGTTTGACACGGTATTGCTGGCGCTGCCGATGCAGGTGCTGGCGGCGTTTCTGCAAGGGGATGGCGCGGCGTTGTCGGCCCGCCGTCTGATCGCCTGCTGCAAGGGCATGGATCTGGTCAGCGGGCGCGGCCCGACCGGGGTGATCACCGCCGCGCGGCCCGATGCGGTTGCTGCGGTGCTGACCGGCCCCAGCTTTGCCGCCGATATCGCGCGGGGTCTGCCGACGGCGCTGACGCTGGCCTGCGCCGATGATGCGACCGGTGCAGACCTGCAGGCGCGGTTGTCCACCCCGGTCCTGCGGCTGTATCGCACGACCGATGTGACGGGGGCTGAACTGGGCGGCGCGTTGAAGAATGTCATTGCCATTGCGGCGGGCATCGTGATGGGGGCCGGGCTGGGCGATTCCGCCCGGGCCGCGCTGATGACACGGGGATTTGCCGAAATGCAGCGGCTGGCGCTGGATCTGGGTGCAAGGCCGGAAACACTGGCCGGGCTGTCGGGCTTCGGCGATCTGGTGCTGACCTGCACTTCGGCACAGTCGCGCAATTTCCGCTATGGTCAGGCGCTTGGCGCGGGCCGCAGCTTTGACGGCGATAGCACGGTCGAAGGGGTTGCGACCGCGCAGGCGGTCACTAGACTGGCCGCCGAGAAAACCATCGCCATGCCGGTCGCCACGATGGTCGCCGCCCTGACGGCGGGGCGTCTTGCCCTGCCCGAGGCGATCGAGCTGCTGATGTCCCGGCCCTTGAAACAGGAGTAAGAAATGCGCGTCGCCCTGATCTGCACCGACAAACCCGGTGCGCTGCAAACCCGTCTGGACAACCGTGCCGCCCATCTGGCCCATATCGAGGCCTCGGGCGTCGTGGAAATGGCGGGGCCTTTTCTGGACGCGCAAGGACAGATGAGCGGATCACTGGTCGTGCTGACGGTCGAAACACTGGCCGAGGCAGAGGCATGGGCCGCCGCCGACCCCTATGCGCAGGCCGGACTGTTTGACAGCGTGACGATCACGGAATGGAAGAAGGTGATCGGCTGATGGCCTGTTGGCTTTTCAAATCCGAACCCGATGCCTGGAGCTGGGATCAGCAAGTCGCCAAGGGTGATACGGGTGAGGAATGGGGTGGCGTGCGCAATTATCAGGCCCGCAACAACATGCGCGCCATGAAGATCGGCGACCGGGGGTTTTTCTACCATTCCAATATCGGCAAGGAGGTCGTGGGCATTGTCGAGGTCTGCCGGGAAAGCTGCCCCGACAGCACCACCGACGATCCCCGCTGGGATTGCGTCTGGATCAAGGCGGTGAAGCCGGTTCAGCAGCCCGTCACGCTGGAGCAATGCAAGCAGGAACCGGGGCTGGAAAAGATGGCGCTGGTCACCAATACACGCCTGTCGGTGCAGCCGGTGACCGATGAGGAATGGCAGATCGTCTGCCGCATGGCCGGGGTTGAGGCGTAGAAAGCCCCGGACCGCAGGCCCCGGCTGTTGGCAAGGGGCCTGCGGTCGGGCCGTTATTCGCCCGCCGCCAGCCGGTCCAGCAGCGCCGCGCGGTTCTGCAGCCACCAGCCTGCCTGCGGAGGCCAGTCGCTGTAATCGCGCCCGCTGATTGCCTCACGCGCATGATGCGGCCAGTTCGGATCATCCAGTGCGGCGCGGGCGATGGCGACGATATCGGCCGATCCGTCCTGCACCACCGCCTCGGCCTGCGGGCCGTCAAGGATCAGCCCGACCGCGATGGTCGGGATCCCGACCGTTTCACGTAATGCGCGGGCAAAGGGCACCTGATAACCCGGGCCGCGCACCAGCCGGGTTGCATTGGCCGCCCCCACGATGCCGCCACTGGAACAGTCCAGCGCATCGACTCCGGCGGTTTTCAGCGCACGGGCAAATTCAATGGTCTGTTCCAGTTCCTGCCCGCCATCCACCCCGTCGGATACCGAAAGACGGATGAACAGGCCCTTTTCCGGCCCGATCCTGTCCCGCACCGCGCGGCAGATTTCCAGCGGCAGACGGGTCCGCCCCGCAAGGTCGCCGCCATAGGCATCATCGCGCAGGTTCGACAGCGGTGAGACGAACTGATTGAGCAGATAGCCATGCGCGCCATGCAGTTCGACCAGATCAAAGCCCGCGCGCATCGCCCGCGCCGAGGATTGCACGAAATCGGCCTTGATCGTCTCGATCTCCTCAAGGCTCAGCGCCGCGGGCACCGGGTGGGCGGGCGTGATCGGCACCGCCGAAGGCGCGACAATGCGCCAGGGCGTTTCGCCGCGTTCGGTCAGATCAATCTCTGACAGCGGCTTGCCCCCATGCCAGGGCCGCTGGCTGGAGGCCTTGCGCCCGGCATGGCCCAGCTGGATGCCCGGAACCGCGCCCAGACTGCGGATCAGATCGGCGATGCGGGCCAGCGCCTCTTCCTGCTCATCGGTCCAGAGACCAAGATCGCCATGGGTGCTGAGCCCCTGTGCCGAAACCGAGGTCATCTCGACCATGACCAGTCCCGCCCCGCCCATGGCCAGCCGCCCGTATTGCGCCATATGCCAAGGCTGCGCGACGCCGCCCTTGCCGGAATACTGGCACATGGGCGAAATCATCACCCGGTTGGGCAGGGTCAGCGCCCCGATGGAAAGCGGGGAAAAAAGGGCGGACATGCGCTGGTCCTTTCTGCTGCTGCGGCGGCGGATGGGCCTTGGCCGCGCCGGTTTGTAACCATCCGGGGCGATCTTTGGCGAATTCCGGGCCGGGCTGCAACCGGGGATATCACGGGCCGGGCCGCGCCCCCTGTGCAGGGGTCAGGGCCGGGCGCGCTGAAACATACCGAAAAGATCACGCGGATCATCGGGATCGGCGATCATGTCAAGGCGGGTGAAATAGGGCGTGCCCGTGATCGCCCTTGCGATATAGCGCAGGGCGCTGAAATCCTCGACCGCAAATCCCACGCTGTCAAACAGCGTGATCTGCCGGTCGTCGCTGCGACCCCGCGCCGCCCCGGTGATGACCTGCCAAAGCTCGGTCACCGGATGGTCGGGGTCCAGTTGCTGGATCTCTCCCTCGATCCGGGTCTGCGGCGGGTATTCGACGAAGATCGAAGACCGCAGCAGAATGTCGCGATGCAATTCGGTCTTGCCCGGGCAGTCGCCGCCAATGGCGTTGATATGAACGCCCGCGCCGACCATGTTGTCGGTCAGGATCGTCGCATATTGCTTGTCGGCAGTGCAGGTCGTGATGATCTGCGCGCCCTCTATGGCCTCCATCTCGGACCGGCAGGTCACGACGCTGAGGCCACTGTCCGCAAGGTTTCTGGCGCATCGCGCGGTGGCCGAGGCGTCGATGTCATAAAGCCGCACGGTGTCGATGCCGCAAACCGCCTTGAAGGCAAGGCACTGGAATTCCGACTGCGCACCATTGCCGATCATCGCCATGCAGCGCGCGCCCTTCGGCGCCAGATGTCGGGCGGCCATCGCGCTGGTTGCCGCAGTGCGCAGTGCGGTCAGCAGGGTCATCTCGCTCAGCAATCTGGGATAGCCGCTGGCGACATCCGCCAGCAGGCCAAAGGCCGTCACGGTCTGCAGCCCCGCGACCGGGTTGCCGGGATGGCCGTTCACATATTTGAAACCATAGGTTTCGCCATCCGATGTGGGCATCAGTTCGATCACGCCCACATCGGAATGCGACGCCACGCGGGGCGTCTTGTCGAAAAGCGGCCAGCGGCGGAAATCGGCTTCGATCTCGGCGGCCAGATCCTTCAGCACGGTTTCGACGCCGATATGATGAACAAGGCCCATCATGTGCTCGACCGAAACGAAGGGAACATAGGCAAGTTTGGACGGATGCGGCGACATGGAAACCTCGTCAGAAAGAGTGGGGGGAACGGGCACTGAGATGCAGTCCGGCAATCATACACCGAACCGACCCGCCCGCATGTTCAATGGTCGGAATCTCCAGCGGCAGCAGGGTCACATGCCGCGCCAGCGTCGCGCGCTGGTCCGCCTCAAGGCAGCGGAGCGCCCGCGAGGACAGCGCCAGCACAAGACCGTCGCGGCCTTGCAGCTCCATCGCATTGCCTGCGAAATCGGCGATCTGGGCATGGGACAGCGCGATGATGTCGCGCCCGCCAAGGCGCAGCCTTTCGGCCAGTTCGAAGCGGCGCGCCGCATCAGGGATCGCCTCAAGCCCGATCAGCGCGAAACCGGTGCCGATGCACATCAGGACATTGGTGTGATAGATCGGCTTGCCCCGGGCATCGACGGCATCGAAGACCACGGGTTCATAGTTGAAATGGGTGCAGAACCGTTCCAGCAGGATCTCGCTGGTGCGGTTTGAGCGGGCGGCATAGGCGACGCGTTCCAGATGGTCGATCACCATCGCGCCGGTGCCTTCCAGAAACAGCCCGTCCTGTTCCAGCCCGGAATAGTCGATGATGTCCTGCACCCGGTAATCGCGTTTCAGCATCTCCAGCACATCCTGCCTGCGCTCGGCGCGGCGGTTGGGCGAATACATTGGATAGACCGCAACATGCCCGCCGGGATGGGTCGAGAACCAGTTGTTCGGAAAGACCGAATCCGGGGTTGTCCGGGTCTCGTCCTCAAAGAAATGCAGCCGGATGCCTTCGGCCCGCAGCGCATCGGCGGCGCGGGTCACTTCCTCATGCGCGGCCAGCGCGACCGCAATGGTGTCGGAACCGGCAATGGTCTGGAAATGGTTGTCGCGCGCGGTTTCGGTATTGGGCGAAAAATGATGCGGCCGGATCATGACGATCGAAGCCGGAGCCTGAAGCGACGATCGGGGCATGGCGGTCGCGTCCCTGTTGTGATGAAGCTATCAGCCTATCAGGGTGTTCTGGCAGATTGCATCGCCATGATGATTGATCTGCACAGTTAATTTATGCATTATGATAAGAGATACTGAAAGATTTGCCATGCATCGCTATGATGACCTTGACCGCAGGCTGGTTGCGATCCTGCGTGATGACGGGCGCGCCGCCGTGTCCAAGCTGGCGGTGCTGCTGGGAGTGTCGCGCGCAACCGTGCAGGCAAGGATCGACCGCCTGCTGAACAGCGGTGCGGTGCTGGGCTTCACGATCCGCGCCCGCGAAGACAGCGGCCCGCATGGCGTGCGCGCCATCATGATGATCGAGGTTTCGGGCCAGTCCACAACCCAGGTGATCCGCAGCCTGCGCGGCATCACGGCGCTGCATCAGTTGCATTCGACGAATGGCAACTGGGATCTGGTCGCGCATCTCAGCGCCGAAAGCCTTGCCGATTTCGACCGCATCCTGCGCGAGGTCCGCGGCATTCCCGGCATTACCAACAGCGAAACCTCGATCCTGCTGAGTTCAGTCTGACCGGGGCCGCCGGGTGCCGCCACAGGGACAGCCGCGCGAGCATGGCCGTATTCGGATCGCATCGCTGGCGGTGCAACCTCCTTTTTCTCTTGCTTGTTTTTCGGCCCGGGCGTAGAGGCGGCGGTGGGACACCTCTCCCCAACGAGAGGCATTTATCTGGAAGGATACCATGTCTGACCTGCAGACCCCGGGCGCGCGCCCGGCAAATCCGCGCTTCTCCTCTGGCCCTTGTGCCAAGATCCCCGGCTATTCCCTTGACCTTCTGTCCGATGCGCCGCTGGGCCGGTCGCATCGCGCGGCTGTCGGCAAGTCGAAACTGGCCGAGGCCATTGACCTGACCCGCGAAATTCTTGGCGTTCCGGCCGATTACCGCATCGGCATCGTTCCCGCCTCGGATACCGGCGCGGTTGAAATGGCGCTGTGGTCGATGCTGGGGGCCCGCCCGGTCGAGATGCTGGCCTGGGAAAGTTTCGGCGAAGGCTGGGTCACGGATGTGGTCAAGCAGTTGAAACTCGACGCCACGGTGCGCAAGGCCCCTTATGGTGAGATTGTGGATTTCACGCAGGTCGATTTCGACAAGGATGTGGTCTTCACCTGGAACGGCACGACATCGGGCGTGCGCCTGCCGGATGGCAATGCGATCCCGGCGACGCGCGCGGGGCTGACGATCTGCGACGCGACCAGCGCCGCCTTTGCGATGGACCTGCCCTTTGACAAGCTGGATGTCGTCACCTTCTCCTGGCAGAAGGTGCTGGGGGGGGAGGGCGCGCATGGCGTGCTGATCCTGTCCCCCCGCGCGGTGGAACGGCTGGAAAGCTACACCCCGGCCTGGCCGCTGCCCAAGATCTTCCGCATGACCAAGGGCGGCAAGCTGATCGAGGGGATCTTCAAGGGTGAGACGATCAACACGCCGTCCATGCTGTGCGTCGAGGACTATCTGGTCGCGCTGAAATGGGCGCAGTCCATCGGTGGGCTCAAGGGCCTGATCGCGCGGTCCGAGGCCAATGCGAAGGCGGTCGCGGATTTCATCGCCGGGCGGAACTGGATTGCCAATCTGGCGGTGGATCCGGCAACGGCCTCCTGCACCTCGGTCTGCCTGAAATTCACCGATCCGCGCATCACCGACGGGGCGGCCTTCGCCAAGGCGGTGGCCAAGCGGCTGGAGAAAGAGGGCGTGGCGCTGGATGCAGGGGCTTACCGTGATGCGCCCCCCGGCCTGCGTATCTGGTGCGGTGCGACGGTGGAAACATCGGATGTCGCGGCGCTGATGCCCTGGATCGAATGGGCCTTTGACGCAGAGATCGCCGCGCTGAGCCAGGCGGCCTGAGCATTTTCGCCCCTCGGTCCTGACGGATCTTCTCGCCCATCCCGGCGATGAAGGGCCGACAGGGCCGGTGCGCCCTCCCAACCCTTCAAAGGAGCCCAGAGACATGGCCCCCAAGGTTCTTGTATCCGACGAACTGTCCGAAACCGCCGTCCAGATCTTCCGTGACCGTGGCATTGACGTGGATTTCATGCCGAAGCTCGGCAAGGACAAGGAAAAGCTGGCCGAGATCATCGGCAATTACGATGGTCTTGCCATCCGGTCGGCCACCAAGGTCACCGCGAAACTGCTGGAAAGCACCGACCGCCTGCGCGTCATCGCGCGTGCGGGCATCGGCGTCGACAATGTCGATATCCCGGCGGCCTCGAAAAAAGGCGTGATCGTGATGAATACGCCTTTCGGCAATTCGATCACCACCGCCGAACATGCCATCGCGATGATGTTCGCGGTTGCGCGGCAACTGCCCGAGGCGAATGCCTCGACCCATGCCGGGAAATGGGAGAAATCCCGCTTCATGGGGGTGGAACTGTTCAACAAGACGCTGGGTGTGATCGGCGCGGGCAATATCGGCGGCATCGTCTGCGACCGGGCGCTGGGCCTGCATATGAAGGTCGTCGCCTATGACCCCTTCCTGTCCGAGGAACGCGCCACCGCGATGGGTGTGACCAAGGTGGATCTGGATGAATTGCTGGCGCGGGCCGATTTCATCACCTTGCATGTGCCGCTGACCGACAAGACCCGCAACATCCTGTCCGCCGAAAGCCTTGCGAAATGCAAGCCCGGCGTGCGGATCGTGAACTGCGCGCGCGGCGGTCTGGTGGATGAGGCGGCGCTGGCCGAGGCGCTGAAATCGGGCCATGTCGCGGGTGCTGCCTTTGACGTGTTCGAGGTGGAGCCTGCAACCGAAAGCCCGCTGTTTGGCCTGCCGAACGTGGTGGTGACGCCGCATCTGGGTGCATCGACCTCTGAGGCGCAGGAAAATGTCGCCTTGCAGGTGGCCGAACAGATGTCGGATTACCTGCTGACTGGCGCGGTGCAGAACGCGCTCAACATGCCCTCGGTCACCGCTGAGGAAGCCGCCGTCATGGGGCCATGGGTGAAACTGGCCGGGCATCTGGGCGCTTTCGTGGGCCAGATGACGGATGAGCCGATCAAGGCGATCAATGTGCTGTATGATGGCAGCGTGGCGGCGATGAACCTTGCCGCGCTGAACTGCGCGGCGATTGCGGGGATCATGAAAGCCACGAATCCGGATGTGAACATGGTGTCCGCCCCGGTGGTGGCCAAGGAACGCGGCATCCAGATTTCGACCACCCGGCAAGAGAAATCGGGCGTTTTTGACGCCTATATCAAGTTGACCGTGGTCACCGACAAGCGGGAACGGTCCATCGCGGGCACGGTGTTTTCCGATGGCAAGCCGCGTTTCATCCAGATCAAGGGCATCAATATCGACGCCGAGATCGGTGCGCATATGCTGTACACCACCAATGAGGACGTGCCCGGCATCATCGGCCTTCTGGGCATGACCATGGGCAAGAACGGCGTGAACATCGCCAACTTCACCCTTGGCCGGTCTTCTGCCGGAAGCGAGGCAATTGCCCTGCTCTATCTGGATCAGGCGATTGATCCCAAAGTGGTGGACACGCTGGAATCGACCGGCATGTTTCAGCAGGTCAAGCCGCTGCAATTCGACGTGGGCTGAGACGGGCCGTTGAACGAAAGGCAAAGGGCCGGAGCAGTGATGCTCCGGCCCTTTGTCATTGGGGTCTGTGGATGCCGGTGGCGCGGTCAGCCCTTGGGCTTCGGCGGCACGAAACGCTTGCTGGTATCCTTGGCATCGGTTTTGGGCCGTGCGGGTTTGGCAAAGGTTTTGGCCGCGAATTTCCCGGCCGGTTTGCCGCCCGCGGGTTTGCCCGCACCCTTGCCCGGGCCTGCGGATTTGAAACCCGCCGCGCGCGAGGGCCGGGCATCCGGGCCGTCGCCGGGCTTGACGAAGGGCCGGGGTTTCGGGCCTGCCTCGCCATCGCGCGGCTTGGCCCAGGGTTTGGCGCCTTCGGCACGCGGCGCGCGGGGTTTGCCGCCTTCGGGACGGGCCGCATAGGGTTTTGCGCCGTCACTGCGCGGTGCGTAGGGCTTCGCCCCCTCGGCGCGGGGTGCATAGGGTTTCGCGCCTTCGGCGCGGGGTGCCCGGGGCTTGCCCGCATCATCCCGCGCGCCGCCCTCGGCGCTTTTGCCGGCATGGGTTTTGAAGCCAGCAGCACGGGCGGGACGGTCTGCAGCGGCGCCCCCGCCATGGGATTTGAACCCGGCCGAGCGGGGCGCGGGCTTGGCGCCATAGGGCTTGCCGCCTTCGGGCCGCGCATAGGCGGGTTTGCCTTCGCTGCGATCGTCCTTTTTCCAGCGGGCCTTGCGCTCGGCCCCCTCACGGGGGGCTTCGGCAGGGCGGGCGGCTGCCTTGGGCCGGTCCAGCGGCGTCCAGGCGGGGGCCGCGTCGCGGCTTTCCTCACGCGGGGGGCGGGGTTCGGAACGGGCTGCCGGACGGGGGGCGGCATCGTCCTGATCGCGGCGCGCGGGGGCCTTGCGGGCGGTTTCGCGCGGCGCGGATTCGGCGGCGGCGGGGCGGGCGCGCGGGGCGGCCTCATCCTCAACGAAACGCGACGGTTTCGGCTTGTAGGCGGGCTTGTCGCCGCGTGGCGGACGCGGCGCGCTGTCATCGCGTGCCGGGCGCGGTGCACGGGCACCGCCGGGGGCCCGTTCGGGACGGGCAAGATTGGGCTCACCGGGCAGGCGGCGCATCGTCACATCCGTGTCGATCAGCATTTCCGCACCGAATTTCGCGGCTTCCCCTTCGGCAATCTGCACGAAGGTTTCGGTCTGCTGCACGCGGATCGCGCCGATGGCGTCGCGGGTGATGGCGCCCGCATCGCAGATTTTCGGCAAAAGCCAGCGCGCCTCGGCCCGGGCCGTATGACCGACCGAGACAGTGAACCAGACCGACGCGCCGAATTCGCTGCGTTCGCGCGGCGGTTTCGGGGCGCCGGGGGCGGCCACTTCCGACAGGACCTCAGGGGCCGAACGCCCTTCGCGCCACAGCCGCACAAAGGCCTGTGCGACATGATCGGCGCCGAACCGCTCCAGCAGGGTCTGGGCCATGGCCAGATCCTCACCTTCATTCGGCCCCAGCGAGGGATGTTCAAGAATGCGCTGATCGTCGCGTTCCTGCACTTCCTCGGCCGAGGGCGCATTGGCCCATTCGGCCACGACCTTCGCGCCTTGCAGGATGCGGCTGGCCTTCCGGAAATCCGACGGCGTGACAATCAGCGCCGAAACCCCCTTGGACCCCGCGCGCCCGGTACGGCCCGACCGGTGCAGCAGCGTTTCGGGATTGGTGGGCAGATCGGCATGGATCACCAGATCCAGCCCCGGCAGGTCGATTCCGCGCGCGGCCACATCGGTGGCGATACAGACCCGGGCGCGGCCCGAACGCAGCGAGGTCAGCGCATTGGTGCGTTCCTGCTGGCTCAACTCACCCGACAGGGCCACGACCTGAAAGCCCCGGTTCCCCATCCGTGCCATCAGATGATTGACGTTGGCCCGCGTCTTGCAGAACACGATGGCCGTGCGCGCCTCGTAAAAGCGCAAAAGATTGAAAATCGCATGCTCTCGGTCGCGCACCTGCACATTCAGCGCGCGATATTCGATATCGGCATGCTGGCTGGTGCCGCTGACGGTCTGGATGCGCAGCGCATCCTTCTGGAAGGTCTTGGCGAGTTCGGCGATTTCCTTGGGCACCGTGGCCGAGAACATCAGCGTGCGGCGATCCTCGGGCGCTGCGGCAAGGATGAATTCCAGATCCTCGGAAAATCCGAGATCCAGCATTTCATCCGCCTCATCCAGAACCACGGCCCGGGTGGCCGACAGATCCAGCGACTTGCGCTCGATATGGTCGCGCAACCGGCCGGGCGTGCCGACAACGATATGCGCGCCGCGTTCCAGCGCGCGCTTTTCGGTGCGGTAATCCATGCCACCCACGCAGGTTGCGATCTGTGCATTCGCCCCGGCGAACAGCCAGGCCAGTTCGCGCGCAACCTGCAGTGCCAGTTCGCGCGTCGGCGCGATGACAAGGGCGGCGGGCACATCGGCGAACAGGAATTTCTCACCGCCCGCAAGCAGGTCAGGCGCGATGGCCAGCCCGAAGGCGACGGTCTTGCCCGAACCTGTCTGGGCCGAAACCAGAAGGTCGCGGCCCGCGACGCCTTCGGCCAGAACGGCCTCTTGCACGGGGGTCAGGGTTTCATAACCCTTGGCGGTCAGCGCCGTGGCCAAAGGCCCGGCGATCATGGATGTGTCGATCATTTTCATTACCTGACAGGGGGCGCGCTGTGGCCCGATGGGCGGCGCCTTCCTATCCCTGTCCGGCGGGGTCATGCCTGCCCGCCGGCCCCCGGGTGATGCGGGTGCCGAAGGGGGCGGCATACACGGAATGGCCGCCGCTGTATATGGTCAAAGCTGCACTGCGGCGAAAAGCGTGGTGCATGGCTTTACCCTCCCTGCCGCAAGCGGTAGTTTCAGGAAAGGTTTCAAGGGAAGGACGGCCCATGACCCAACGGTTGCATCTGGTCTTCGGAGGTGAGCTGATCAGCCCCTCCGGCACGGTTTTCAAGGATCCGGCGGCGATTCATATCGTCGGCATGTTCCCCGATTATGCCTCGGCCCATCGCGCCTGGAAGGCCGAGGCGCAGCGCACGGTGGACGATGCGCATATGCGCTATTTCATCGCGCATATCCACAGGTTGCGGGATGAGGAACATCCCGCCTCGGCGACCGAGGAACTGGGGGCCTGATCCCGCATCATGGCCTATTCCCTCGGGCTGACGCTCTACAATCTGTCCAGCCGTGGCGTGGCCCTTCCGGGGCGTCCTGCGCGTCAGGCCAGACCGCCCGGCCCGCTGCTGTGGCTGCATTCGCCGGGGATGGAAAGCCGGCGGCAGATGGCCGCGCTTGCCAGCCGGGTGCAGCAGGACGGGCAATGTTCGGTGCTGCTGACGACCGGGCCTGAGGCCGGTTCCGGGCAGGAGGCGCAGGGGCAGGCGGGGGCTGAGGGGAAGATGCCCGGTCTTGCTTCGGTTCTGACCGAGGTGATTCCCCCCGATATTCCGGCCGAGGTGCGGGCCTTTCTGGATCACTGGCGCCCCGATCTTGCCGTCATGGCCGAGGGAGAGCTGCGCCCCGCCCTGCTGCATCACGCCGAGGAAAGCGGCGTTCCCCTGACCATGGTCGAGGCGCGGACTCCGGCCTTTGCGCGCGGGCGTGAGGGTTGGTGGCCGGGGCTGATGCGCGCGGTTCTGGGCGCCTTCCGCGAGGTGCATGCGGTGGATGAGGGCGCCGCCCGTGCCTTGCGCCGCGCAGGCGTTCCGCCGCAGGCACTGCGCGTCGCGGGACGGTTGGAATATCCGTCAGTCGCGCTGTCCTGCACCGAGGCCGAGCGCGCGGAACTGGCCCGCCTTCTGGCGACGCGTCCGGTCTGGTTTGCCGCCGATCTGCCGGAAGAGGAAGAGGACCGCGTCATCACCGCGCATCGCGCGGCGCTGAAACCCTCGCATCGCCTGCTGTTGATCCTTGCGCCGCGTGATCCGGCGCGGCTGGCCCCGCTGGCCGAACGGTTGCAGGCGCGTGAGGGCTGGGCTGTGGCGCGTCGGGCGGCGGAAGAAGAGCCCGACCCCGATTGTCAGGTCTATCTGGTGGATCCCGGATTGGAATTCGGGCTGTGGTATCGGCTGGCCCCGATCACCTATCTGGGCGGCAGCCTGACGCCCGGGGGCGCGGGCCGCGACCCGATGGAGGCGGCAGCGCTGGGGTCGGCGCTGATCCATGGCCCAAGGGCGGGGGCGTTCGGCCTGTCACTGGGGCGGCTGGCCGGGGCGCAGGCGACGGCGCTGGTCGGATCCGCCGCCGATCTGGGCGAGGCGGTGGCCGATCTGATGGCGCCCGACCGTTGTGCGCGGCAGGCCCGGGCGGCGTGGGAGGTTGCCTCTGACGGGCGTGAGGCGACCGAGGCGGCGCTGGCAATGATCCATCGTCTGATGGAAAGGGCCCCCTGATGCGCGCGCCGGGTTTCTGGTTCACCCCGCCCGAGCGGCCCGGATTGCGGGCGCGGCTGCTGTCGCCTCTGGGTGCGCTTTATGCGGCGGCGACGGCGCGGCGGTTGCGGCGCGGCGCGCCTTACCGGGCGGGTATTCCGGTGATCTGTGTCGGCAATCTCAATGCCGGGGGGACGGGCAAGACCCCGACCGTGATCGCGCTTCTGGAACGGCTGGCCACGCGGCCCGCCATGGAAGGGCGGGCGGTGCATGTCGTTTCCCGCGGGTATGGCGGGCGGCTGGAAGGGCCGGTCCGGGTGGATCCGGCCCGCCATTCCGCGGCGGATGTGGGGGATGAACCCCTGCTGATCGCGGCCTTTGCGCCGGTCTGGGTGGCGCGCGACCGTGCCGCCGGACTGCGCGCGGCCGAGGCGGCGGGGGCGGCGCTGGTGATCCTGGATGACGGGTTCCAGAATCCGGCTGTGGCCAGGGATCTGTCGCTGCTCGTCGTGGATGCCGCACAGGGCTTTGGCAACGGGCTGTGCCTGCCCGCAGGCCCGCTGCGCGAACCGGTCGGCACGGGGCTGGCGCGGGCCGATCTGCTGCTGTCCATCGGCGGCGACGACGCGCAGGCGCGGTTCGATACGCTTTGGTCCGGAGCGGTGACCCTGCCGCATCTGCGCGGACGGCTTGAGGTTCTGCCGATGGGGATGGGCTGGCAGGGGGAACGGGTGCTGGCCTTTGCCGGAATCGGCAACCCGGACAAGTTTTTTGCCAGCCTGCGCGCCGAAGGGGCCGAAGTGCTGCGCGGCGTGGCGCTGGACGATCACCAGCCCTTCTCCGAGCCGCTGCTGCTGCGGTTGGAGAAGGAGGCCGCCCTGCGGGGCGCGCAGCTTGTCACCACCGAAAAGGATGCCGTGCGCCTGCCCCCCCCCTTTCGCCGCAAGGTGCTGACCCTGCCGGTGCGGCTGCGCCTGAGCGACTGGACCCCGGTGGAGACACGGCTGGAGGCCTTGGGACTGTAACCGCGCCTCATGCGCTGCCGGAGGCACCCGTATCCAATGAAGGGAGCCTCCGGCGGAGGCATTTTTGCCAGGATGAAACCGGCGGCGGTTATTGTGTCGCGGGTAGGGCGGCAAGGATTGCCGCGACGATGGCATCCAGCGGCTGGTCGATATCGACCGCAATCGCGGCCTCATCGGGTCCGGGAATTTCCAGCGTCGCGAACTGGCTGTCCAGCAGGGTTGTCGGCATGTAATGCCCGGTCCGTTTGCCCATCCGGGCGGCAATCACGTCACGGCTGCCGGTCAGATGCACGAAACGCACGGGCGCGCCCGCCATCTCGCGGATTCGGTCGCGATAGATACGGCGCAGGGCGGAACAGCCGATCACGATGCCCGGATCGCGCAGGGTTTCCCCGATGCGGCCCAGCCATGGCCAGCGGTCGGCATCGGTCAGCGGCGTGCCCGCGCGCATCTTCTCGACATTCTCGGGCGAGTGCAGGTCGTCGCCATCGACATAGACCGCGCCCAGCCGGGGGGCGAGTGCTGCCCCCACCGAGGATTTGCCGCAGCCCGCGACCCCCATCAGGACAAGACGCACTGTCATAGCGAGGCCGTGATCCCGCCATCGACATAAAGCGTATGGCCGTTGACGAAGCTGGAGGCCGGAGAGGCAAGGAAGATGCAGGCACCGACCAGTTCCTCGACCCGGCCCCAGCGGCCTGCGGGGGTGCGCTTGGCCAGCCATTCGGAAAAGGCCGGATCGGCCACAAGGGCCGCATTCAGCGGGGTCTCGAAATAGCCCGGGGCAATGGCATTGCATTGCAGCCCGTGGCGCGCCCAGTCGGTGGCCATCCCCTTGGTCAGATTACCGACAGCGCCCTTGGTGGCGGTATAGGGCGCGATGCCGGGACGGGCCAGCGCGGTCTGCACACTGGCGATATTGATGATCTTGCCCGCACCGCGTTTGATCATATGACGGGCGACGGCCTGTCCGACATGGAAGACCGAGGCGACATTGGTCTGCAGCAGGCGCTCAAACGCCTCGGCGGGGAACTCCTCCAGCGGGCCGCGATGCTGCATCCCGGCATTGTTCACCAGAATGTCGATGGCCCCGTTTTCGGCCTCGAACCCGTCGACGGCGGCGCGCACGCCCGCATGATCGGTCGCGTCAAAGGGCAGGGTCAGCGCGCCGGGAATATCCGCCGCCGCCGTTTGCAGCCGGGCCGCATCCCGCCCGTTCAGCACCACGCGCGCCCCGGCCTCTGCCAGTCCTTTTGCCAGTGCCAGCCCGATCCCCTGCGAGGATCCGGTGACAAGGGCGGTTTTCCCTGAAAGGTCGAAAAGCTGCATCTTGCTGTCATCCATCCTGTTTCTGTCATCCCTTGCGGGCCCTGGCCGTGCCGGGGTGCTGTGCCCCGGCAAGATCGCTTGAGCATAGCGCCGCGGGACACTATGGTATACCGGAATTCCCACGCCTGCGACCCGTCCCGTCCACGCCTTTTCCCAGACCTGCCCGGCCCCGCCGGGCCCGCTATCGGAGCCTCAGATGAAAGCCATCGTGATCCATGCCGCCCATGACCTGCGGATCGAGGAGCGGCCCGAGGAAAGCCCCGGCGCGGGACAGGTGCGGCTGCGGTTGGCCACAGGGGGCGTTTGCGGGTCGGATCTGCATTACTTCCACAATGGCGGTTTCGGCGCGGTGCGGCTGAAGGAACCGATGATTCTGGGGCATGAGGTGTCCGCCCATGTCGCAGAACTCGGGGCCGGGGTGACGGGGCTTGAGGTCGGGCAGCTGGTGGCGGTCTCGCCCTCACGCCCCTGCGGGACCTGCCGGTTCTGCCGCGAAGGGCTGCGCAATCAATGCCTGAACATGCGCTTTTACGGATCGGCCATGCCCTTTCCGCATATTCAGGGCGCATTCCGGCAGGAAATCGTGGCCGAGGACTGGCAATGCGTTCCGGCGGATGGGCTGACGGCGGGGGAGGCCGCGCTGGCCGAACCGCTGGCGGTGGTGCTGCATGCGGCACGGCGGGCGGGCGATCTGATGGGCAAGCGCGTGCTGGTCACCGGCTGTGGCCCGATCGGGGTGCTGGCGGTGCTGGTCGCGCGGCGCGCGGGCGCGGCCGAGATCGTGGCGACGGATCTTTCGGATTTCACGCTTGCCATGGCCGCGCGCTGCGGCGCGGACCGCACCATCAACATGGCGACCAGTGCCGCCGATCTGGCCGACTACAATGCCGACAAGGGCAGCTTCGATGTGCTGTTCGAATGTTCGGGGGCCGCCCCCGCACTGGCCGCAGGCATCGCCGCGATGCGCCCGCGCGGCGTTATCATGCAGCTTGGCATGGGCGGCGACATGACGCTGCCCATGCTGGCGATCACCGCCAAGGAACTGGATCTGCGCGGATCCTTCCGCTTTCACGAGGAATTCGCGACGGGGGTGCATTTCATGCGGCAGGGGCTGATCGACGTGAAACCGCTGATTACCCATACCCTGCCGCTGGACCGCGCGCTGGAGGCCTTTACCATCGCCTCGGACCGCACGCAGGCCATGAAGGCGCAGATCGCCTTTGCCTGAGGGCCGGGGATCGGACTTATAACTTAGACAGAGTGAACCGGCAGGGAGTGCGAAAGAACCATGAGTCAATCCGAAATCGGCCTGATCGGGCTGGGAACCATGGGGGCGATGCTGGCCCTGAACATCGCCGAAAAGGGCTTTGCGATTTCCGTCTGGAACCGCACGACCGAGGTGACGCATCGTTTTGCCGCCGAGGCGGGGGAACTGGCTGCGCAGATCACGCCGACCGAGACGCTGCAGGCGCTGGTCGCCTCGATCCGGTCGCCGCGTGCGATCATTCTGATGGTGCCCGCAGGGCAGGCGGTGGATGACCAGATTGCGGCGCTGCGCCCGCTGCTGGATCCCGAAGATCTGATCATCGACGCGGGCAATGCCAATTTCCGCGACACCAACCGCCGCGCCGCAGCGGCGAATGGCTATCGTTTTCTGGGCATCGGCGTGTCGGGCGGCGAAGAGGGCGCGCGCCATGGCCCTGCCATCATGGGCGGGGGGGATGCACAGGACTGGGACCGCGTCGCCCCGGTGCTGAACGCGATTGCCGCGAAATATGAAGGCCATCCCTGCGCGGGTCGCATGGGCGAGGCCGGGGCGGGTCATTTCGTCAAAACCGTGCATAACGGCATCGAATATGCCGATATGCAGATGATCGCCGAGGTTTACGGCGTGATGCGCGACGGGATGGGGATGCAGGCCCCGGCGATTGCCGCGGTGCTGGACGACTGGAACAAGGGGCCGCTGCAATCCTATCTGATCGAGATTTCCGCCGCCGTGGCCGGGGTGATCGACGAGCGGGCACGCAAGCCGATCCTCGATGTGATCCTTGACCGGGCCGGACAAAAAGGCACAGGCCGCTGGACGGTGATCGAGGCGCAGCATCTGGCGGCCCCGATCCCGGTGATCGACGCGGCCGTGACGGCGCGCAACACCTCGGCCCGGCTGGAGGAGCGCCGCGCCGGTCAGGCGGTGTTCGGGCCTGCACCCGAATTGCTGCCGACCGATGCGCTGACGCTGCGCGATCTGGAACAGGCGATGATCGCGGGCAAGATCCTGTGCTATGCGCAGGGTTTCGCGCTGATCTCGGCCGCCTCGTCCGATTTCGGCTGGTTGCTGCCCCTGCCCGATATCGCGCGGGTCTGGCGGGCGGGCTGTATCATCCGGTCCTCCATGCTCAATGACATGGCGACCGCGCTGACCGAGGATGCCGGGCGCAACCTGATGCTGGCACCCTTCTTTGCCGATCATCTGAAGGCCTGCCATGGCGCGCTGCGCAAGGTTGTGGCAGCGGGGGCGACCCATGGGCTGCCGCTTCCGGCGCTGGCCTCGGGGCTGGCATGGTTCGACATGATGCGCACCGAACGCTCCACCGCCAACATGATCCAGGGCCAGCGCGATTTCTTTGGCGCGCATGGGTTCCAACGGTTGGATGGCGGCGAAAACCATCACGGGCCCTGGGCGATGCGGGGCTGACACAGCGCGGCCCGAATCCCGTTCCGATGCCAGTGCGCCGCCCCTCAACCGGGCGGCGCGAGTCTTTTTTGCACAGCGATTAATCACAAGCCCAAATCTTGCGCTCTTTTGCGGCATTCCCTGGCGTTTCGGAAGATTGCCATGACAGCCGCCTTGCTGCGATGCGGCACAACGCGTCTTCTGACATGGCAACGGGTGGGAGACCTGTTGAGGAATAGGTGTGCGGTGGCGGCCGACCTGGAAAACCCGCCCCCACCGCACGGGGTGCAACCAAGGGCTGCCTGCCTGATATAGCCGCTTTTCGTGGCCATGGAAGGACCGGCGCCCGATCAGAGGGCAACAGATGAACCGGATCACGAAATTCATTGCCGGGGCGGGGCTTGGCATCGCCATGGCCGGAACCGCCACCGCCGAGACGATCAAGGTGGGGGTTCTGCATTCGCTGTCGGGAACGATGGCGATTTCGGAAACCACGCTGAAGGACACGATGGAAATGCTGATCGCCGAGCAGAACGCCGCCGGCGGTCTGCTGGGCCAGCAGCTTGAGGCGGTCGTGGTCGATCCGGCCTCGGACTGGCCGATGTTCGCCGAAAAGGCGCGCGAATTGCTGACCGTGTCGAATGTCGATGTGATCTTCTGCTGCTGGACGAGCGTGAGCCGCAAATCGGTTCTGCCGGTGGTCGAGGAACTGAACGGGCTGGTCTTCTACCCGGTGCAGTATGAGGGTGAGGAAAGCTCGAAAAACGTCTTTTATACCGGCGCCGCGCCGAACCAGCAGGCGATCCCGGCGACGGATTATTTCCTTGAGGAACTGGGCGTCGAGAAGTTCGCGCTGCTGGGCACCGATTACGTCTATCCGCGCACCACGAACAACATTCTGGAAAGCTATCTGAAATCGAAGGGCATCGCGGAAGGCGACATCTTCGTGAACTACACGCCCTTCGGTCATTCCGACTGGTCCAAGATCGTCTCGGACGTCGTGGCGCTGGGCGCGGATGGCAAGAAGGTGGGCGTGATTTCCACCATCAACGGCGATGCCAATATCGGGTTCTACAAGGAACTGGCGGCGGCGGGCATTTCCGCCGATGACATTCCGGTTGTCGCCTTTTCGGTCGGCGAGGAGGAGCTGTCCGGCCTCGACACATCGAACCTTGTCGGCCATCTGGCGGCGTGGAACTACTTCATGTCGGCCGATACCCCGGAAAACACCGAGTTCATCGCGAAATGGAAGGCTTTCGCCGGTGAAAACCGCGTGACCAATGACCCGATGGAGGCCCATGTCATCGGCTTCAAGATGTGGGTGCAGGCGGTTGAAAAGGCAGGCTCGACCGATGTCGATGCGGTCCGTGCGGCCATGTATGGGCTGGAAGTGCCGAACCTGACCGGCGGCACCGCGACCATGCTGCCGAACCACCACCTGACCAAACCCGTGCTGATCGGTGAGATCCGCGCCGATGGCCAGTTCGACATCATCAGCCAGACCGAGCCGGTCGCGGGCGATGCCTGGACCGATTTCCTGCCGGAATCGGCGGTGCTTGAGGCCGACTGGCCGGGTCTGGACTGCGGGATGTACAACACCGAGACCAAGACCTGCGTGCAGATCAAGTCGAACTACTGACACTCTGGCCGGGCGGCGGACCATCCGCCGCCCCTCCTTGCACCGGGGGCAGGAATGCACAGGATTTTCGTTATCGTTCTGGCGGCCTGCCTGATGGTGCTGCCGGGTCTCGCGCGGGCCGATCTGGCGGCGGTGATCGCCGAAAATGCCGACAGTATCGCCAAACCCTCGCGCCAGACCATCGCGCCGGTGATCGCCGCACTGGCCGCAACCGAAGATCCCGGGATTGCAGGGTTTCTGGCCGCCTGGGCGGATCGCGGGCTGGGCCAGCGCAAGGCCGATGGCGCGATCTTCCGCATTGCCGATCAGGGAACGGATTACGCTTTGGCCAATCCGGTGGATGGCAGCCCGGCAGGGACCGCGCCGAAATCCGATATTGCCGAGATCCGCCCCAATTCCGGTGTGCGTGGTCTGATCGCCTCGGCGCTGGTCGCCTTTCAACTGGACGATCCCGACCCTGCACAGCGCGCGGCTGCACTGGGCGCCATCGCCCGGACCCCCGAGGCCGATCATCTGGCGCCCCTGCGCGCCGCCCTTGATGACAGCGATCCGGCCCTTGCCGCGCAGAAATCCCGGCTGGAGCGTCTGTTGACGCTGCGCTTCGATCCCGACAGCGCCGCGCGTGTCGCGGCGATCGAAAGTTTCGGCACTGATCTGGGGCTGGATCTGCGCGGCGCGCTGAACCCGCTGGTCACCACGCGGCGCGTCGTCTCTGCTGCCCCGCCCGAAGGCGCCAATATCGCCCGGGAATTGCGGCTGAACCGCGAGATCGCGCCGGATGAGGCCTTTGCCCTGCTGGTTGCCGATGGCAAGGCGCCCGCCCCCCTGACCATCGCCGAACAGCGCACGGCCCTGATTGACAATATCGCCAATGGCATGGTTGGCGGCATCCCGGTCCATCAGCTTGACACGCAGGCCGCCCGCGACCGCGCCTATACCGCGCTGGAACAGGCCGGGGCCGTCCCCGTCGCCGCCACCAGCGACGAGATCGCCGTGACCGTGGCCGGGTTCCGCTATTTCGACCTTTATGCCGAACCCGATGCCGCCGTGACCGATGCTGCCGAGGCCGCATTGCAGGCCATCGCTGTGACGGTCGGGGCGATGACGGCCTTCGATCTGGGGCTGGATGCGCTGTCTCTGGCCTCGATCTTTTTTCTGGCGGCCATCGGGCTGGCGCTGACCTTCGGGGTGATGCGCGTCATCAATATGGCGCATGGCGAATTCATCATGATGGGCGCCTATACCGGCTATTGCGTGCAGCTGCTGATCCCCGATTACACCATCTCGATCCTTGTCGCCCTGCCGCTGGCCTTTGCCGTGACCTTCGCTGCCGGGGTGGCGATGGAACGGCTGGTGATCCGCCATCTTTACAAGCGCCCGCTGGAAACCCTGCTGGCAACCTTCGGCATCTCCATCGCGCTGCAGCAACTGGCCAAGAACATCTTCGGCACGCAGGCCCGCCCCCTGACCGCGCCTGGCTGGCTGGACGGGGCATGGGCGCTGAATGACGTGGTCTCGATCAGTTATATCCGCATCGCGATCTTCGTCATGGCGCTGGTGCTGCTGGCGGTGTTCCTGTTCATCATGAAGCGCACAAGGCTGGGGCTGGAGGTGCGGGCGGTGACGCAGAACCCGTCGATGGCCGCCTCGATGGGCATCAATCCCGACCGCATCAACATGATGACCTTCGGCCTTGGTTCCGGCATTGCCGGGCTGGCAGGCGTTGCCATCGGGCTGTTCGCCAAGGTCACTTCGGAACTGGGCAATGATTACATCGTGCAAAGCTTCATGACCGTGGTGGTCGGCGGTGTCGGTAATATCTGGGGTACGCTGGCCGGGGCCGCGCTGATCGGCGGGCTGCAAAAGGGCATCGAATGGCTGAACCCGGCCAATACGCTGGCCGCGCAGACATGGATGATCCTGTTCATCATCATCTTCATCCAGTTCCGCCCGCGGGGCATCATCGCCCTGAAGGGCCGCGCGGCAGGAGACTGACATGACCCGTTCATTCCTTGCGAAAAACCCGTCCGTGCTGGCCTTTCTGGCGATCCTTGCGCTGTTCACGCTGGTCGTGACCGTGCTGGCCGAGGGCTCGGGCAGCGGCGTCATCTCCACATCTTTCGTCAAGACGCTGGGCAAGACGCTTTGCCTGTGCCTGATTGCCCTCGCGATGGATCTGGTCTGGGGCTATGCGGGGGTGCTGAGCCTTGGGCATTTCGCGTTTTTCGCGCTCGGCGGTTACATGATCGGCATGTGGCTGATGTATGCCCGGACCGAAGACATCGTCATCCAGTCGCTGTCCGGTTCCGAACTGCCCCCCACGGCCGAAGAGATCGCGGCGGGCATCGGCAACCAGATCTTCGGCGTGGTCGGTGGGTCCGAGATCCCGGCGATCTGGCATTTCGCGGGCTCGCTTCCGGCGCAACTGGCGCTGGTCGTGCTGGTGCCGGGTCTGCTGGCGGCGCTGTTCGGCTGGCTGGCCTTCCGCAGCCGCGTCACCGGAGTTTACCTTTCGATCCTGACACAGGCGATGACGCTGGCCCTTGCCCTCTATCTTTTCCAGAATGACAGCGGGTTGCGCGGCAATAACGGGCTTTCGGGGTTGCAGAACATTCCCGGCCTCGGGCAGGTCTCGCAATCGGTTTTGTCGATCTGGTTCTTCTGGGCTTCGGCGGCGGCCCTTGGCATGGCCTATCTGCTGGCGGCATGGATCGTTTCGGGCAAGTTCGGATCGGCCCTGCGCGCGATCCGCGATGATGAGGCGCGGGTGCGTTTCCTTGGCTATTCGGTCGAAAGCTACAAGCTGTTCATCTTCACCCTGACGGCGGTGATCGCGGCCATTGCGGGCGCGCTTTATTATCCGCAGGCGGGCATCATCAACCCAGCCGAACTGGCCCCCATCGCCTCGATCTATCTGGCGGTCTGGGTCGCCATCGGCGGGCGCGGACGGCTTTACGGCGCGGTGATCGGCGCGGCTTTCGTGTCGCTTCTGTCCTCATGGTTCACCGGCGGGCGCGCGCCCGACATTCCGCTGGGCTTTTACACGATCAAATGGGTGGACTGGTGGTCCATCGCCCTGGGTCTGTCCTTCGTGCTGGTCACGCTGTTTGCGCCCAAGGGCATCGGCGGGCTGTTCGATCTGGTGCAGGGCCGCCTTGCGCCCGCCCGGGGCGGGGCGGATCTGGGGCCGGATGACGGTTCCCTTCAGGAACGGGAGGCGCTGAAATGAGCACATTGCTGGAAGTTTCGGGCATTTCCGTCACCTTTGACGGGTTCCGTGCGATCAATAACCTGTCCTTTCAGATCGGCCCGGCGGAACTGCGCGCCATCATCGGACCCAACGGCGCGGGCAAGACGACCTTCATGGATATCGTCACCGGCAAGACCCGCCCCGATGAGGGCCGCGTGATCTGGGGTGAACGCTCCATCTCGCTGCTGAAACTGTCCGAGGCGCAGATCGCCCGCGCCGGCATCGGGCGGAAATTCCAGCGCCCGACGGTGTTTGAGGATCAAAGCGTGACCGAAAACCTGCTGCTGGCACTCAAGGCCAGCCGCAACCCGCTGGCCGCCTTGCTGTGGAAACCGAAAGCCGCCGATATGGACCGGGTTCAGGCGCTGGCAACGCAGGTCGGTCTGCTTGATGCCCTGCCGCGCAAGGCCGGTGAACTGAGCCACGGACAAAAGCAATGGCTGGAAATCGGGATGTTGCTGGCGCAGGAGCCGCGCCTTCTGCTGGTCGATGAACCCGCCGCCGGAATGACGCTGGCCGAACGCGAACAGACCACCGCGCTGCTGGTCGATCTGGCAAAAACCCGTGCGGTGGTCGTCGTCGAACATGACATGGAGTTTGTGCGCCGCCTGAACTGCCGCGTCACGGTGCTGCATGAAGGCGCGGTTCTGGCCGAGGGCAGTCTGGACCATGTGACGAAAAATCAGGACGTCATCGACGTCTATCTGGGGCGCTGAAGCCGTGTCTTACCCCTTTCATCCTGGCACAAATACCTCGGGGGTGCGGGGGCTGGCCCCCGCCCTGTCCCGCAACCCAAGGGCCGCAGCATGATCCGCACCGAGAACCTGACCCTGCATTACGGCGGCGCGCAGATCCTGCATGGCATCACGATGGAGGCCCGCGCCGGTGAGGTGACCTGCATCATGGGCACCAATGGCGTCGGCAAGACCTCGCTTCTCAAGGCGCTGGCGGGCACGCATCCGCGGTCGGGCGGCGCGGTTGAGATGGGCGGTGAACGGTTGGGAAAACTGCCACCGCAGGCCATGGCGCGGCGGGGGCTGGCCAATGTGCCGCAGGGGCGGATGATCTTTCCCCTGCTGACGGTGACCGAGAATCTGGAAACCGGATTTGCGGTGCTGCCCCGCAAGGATCACCGCATTCCGGCGGAAATCTATGACCTGTTCCCGGTGCTCAAGGACATGGCGCATCGGCGCGGGGGCGATCTGTCGGGCGGGCAGCAACAGCAGCTTGCCATTGCCCGCGCCATGATCATGCGCCCCCGCGTTTTGTTGCTGGATGAACCGACTGAGGGGATTCAGCCCAATATCATCCAGCAGATCGGCCGGGTGATCGAACATCTGCGCAGCCGGGGTGATATGGCGATCATTCTGGTCGAGCAGTATTTCGAATTCGCCTATGGTCTGGGCGACCGGTTCTATGTGCTCAAACGCGGCACGGTCGCGATGGAGGGGACCAAGGCCGAACTGGGCTATGACACGCTGCGCGCCACGGTTTCGGTGTAGCGGGCTGCTGATATCATCCTTGCGACCCTTGGTGACACAGGCAGAACAGGGGAACCTTCCCGGGTCTTTCCATGGCCGGGGCCATGCGGCACGGTTTCCTCTTGCCGTCCGGTGGCCCCATGGCCGCCGGACGGCGCCCGGCGGCCCTCAAGGCTGGGCGCTTCGCCCCCGCCCGAAGCAATCGCAACCGCGGCGCAAAACGAAATGATTTCCCTCTCGTCGCGGCCTTTCGGTAAAACTTAGCCAATCAGCGAAGTTTTTTCTTGCGTGACTTCGGTCCGCGTGATTACTTAGCCATATGGCTAAGCATGATCCCGATCTGTCGCTTCTGTTCCACGCCCTGTCCGATCCGACACGGCGCGCGATCCTGACCCGTCTTGCAGGCGGGCCTGCGGCGGTGACGGATCTGGCCGCGCCGACCGGGCTGCGCCTGCCGACGGTGATGCGGCATCTTGCGGTGCTGGAGGAGGCCGGGCTGATCGCCAGTGCGAAAGAGGGGCGCGTGCGCTCCTGCGCCATTGTGCCCGAGGCGCTGGCCCCGGTGCATGGCTGGCTGGATGACCAGCGCGCGCTTTGGGAAGGCAGGTTGGACCGGCTGGATGACTATGTAATGCGATTGATGAAGGAAACCGGACATGATGACTGATCTTGACCCGCAGACCGACCTGAGTTTCACCCGCGTTCTGGCCGCGCCCCGGGCGCTGATCTGGGACTGCTGGACCAACCCAAGGCATATCCCGCATTTCTTCATTCCCGCCCCCCATAAGGTGACGGCGGTGGAGATCGACCTGCGGGTGGGCGGACGCTTCAACACCGTTTTTGATGTCGATGGCAACGCGATGGACAACAAGGGCGTGTATCTTGAGGTCGTTCCGCAGGAGAAGCTCGTCTTCACCGATGCCTATACCGAAGGCTGGAAACCCGCGCCCGAACCCTTCATGACCGCGATCCTGCTGCTGGCCGATGCGCCGGGGGGCGGCACCTCCTATACCGCGATTGCCCGGCATCGCAGCCCGGAAACCCGAAAGGCGCATGAAGACATGGGCTTCTTCGATGGCTGGGGCATGGTTGCGACCCAGCTTGAGACCTATGCGAAAGGTCTGGCGGGATGACCGGACATTTCGCGACCCTGCAATTCGAACGGCAGATCTCCGCGCCGGTCGAAACCCTGTGGCAGGCCTGGACCGCGCCTGCCGCCCGCGCCGTCTGGGCCGCGCCCACGCCCGAGGTGACGGTTGATATCCTGAGTTCGGAAACCGGCCCGGGCGGGCGGGAAGTGTCGCTGTGCAGGGTGGCGGGACAGCCTGATTTCCGCTGTGAAACCGGCTGGATGGAATGGTTGCCGGGACGGCGCAGCGTCAATCATGAACTTGTGACCCGCGACGGACAGGCGCTGTCCTCGGCGCTGGTCACGGCGGATTTCGCCCCACAGGGCAGCGGCAGCCATCTGGCGGTGACGGTGCAGCTTTCGGCGGATGTCGCGGGTGACGGCCCGGATATGGCGGCAGGCTATCGTCAGGGCTTTGCTGCCGGTCTGGACAATCTGGCGGGTGTGGCGGCGCGGACCATGGTGCTGCATCGCCGGATCAACGCGCCGCGCGCGCTGGTCTGGGGGGCATGGACCAACCCCGAAACCCTGCCGCAATGGTGGGGGCCTGAGGGGTTTTCCTGCCGCACCGACCGCATTGACCTGCGCACGGGTGGTGAATGGCTGTTCGATATGATCGGCCCGGATGGCACGGTCTTTCCGAACCATCACCGGTATCATGAGATCCGCGCCGAGGACCGCATCCGCTATGGCCTGCTGGCGGGGGAGAATGGCCCGAAACATGCCGATGCCTGGGTCAGTTTCGACGAAGCCGGGGGCGGCACCGATGTGACCCTTGGCATGGTCTTCACGACCGAGGCCGAATACCGGACCGCCAAGGGCTTCGGTGCCGAGGCGCTGGGGCTTCAGACTCTTGGCAAACTGGCGCGGTTCGTCGGCAAGGACTGAAGCCCGCTGCGACAGGCCCCCGCCCGGGCAATTTGCGGGCGGGGTCTGGCAGGATCAGAAATCCCAGTCACCATCCTCGGTCGCGACGGCCTTGCCGATGACATAAGATGAGCCCGAGCCGGAAAAGAAGTCGTGATTCTCGCTGTCGGGCGACAGGGCGGCAAGGATCGCGGGGTTCACCTCGCAGGCGGCAGGCGGGAACAGTGCCTCAAAGCCCAGGTTTTGCAGTGCCTTGTTCGCGTTGTAATGCAGGAAGGCCTTGACCTCTTCGGTCAGTCCTATCCCGTCATAAAGCTCCTCGGCGTAATTCGCCTCGATCTCGTAAAGATCGAACATCAGCGCGAAGGCAAAATCCTTCAGCGCGGCGCGTTCCACCTCGGGCAGGGTTTCCATCGCGCGCTGGAACTTGTAGCCGATGTAATAGCCGTGGATCGCCTCATCCCGGATGATGAGACGGATCAGATCGGCGGTATTGGTCAGCTTGCCCCGGCTGGACCAATACATCGGCAGATAAAACCCGGAGTAGAACAGGAAGGATTCCAGAAAGACGCTGGCGATCTTGCGGCGCTGCGGATCGGCGCCTGCATCATATTCGTCAAGGATCATCCGCGCCTTGGCCTGCAGATGCGGGTTTTCCTCGGACCAGCGGAAGGCTTCATCAACCTCCTTGGTGGAACAGAGCGTCGAGAAGATCGAGGAATAGGACCGCGCATGGACCGCTTCCATGAAGCCGATATTGCTCAGCACCGCTTCCTCATGCGGGGTGCGGGCATCGGCCAGCAAGGTGGGCGCGCCGACCGCGTTCTGGATCGTGTCCAGCAGCGTCAGACCGGTAAAGACGCGGATGGTCAGTTCGCGTTCCTCCGGCCGCAGGGTGGCCCAGCTTTGCACGTCATTGGACAGCGGCACCTTTTCGGGCAGCCAGAAATTCACCGTCAGGCGGTTCCAGACCTCAAGATCCTTGTCATCCTGCAGGCGGTTCCAGTTGATCGCCCGGGGCACCGCCCGCCTTGTCACATGATCCTTCATCGGGAAGGTCCCTTTTCATCTGTTCGTGGATATGCCGGAGGGGTCCGGGGGGAATACGGCCCCCCGGCGCGCGGTTACAGCGTGCAGGACACGCAGCCCTGCACTTCGGTTCCCTCCAGCGCGGTCTGGCGCAGGCGGACGTAATAGATCGTCTTGATCCCTTTTTTCCAGGCCAGGATCTGCGCGCGGTTGATGTCGCGCGTCGTCGCCTCGGCCGGGAAGAACAGGGTCAGGCTCAGCCCCTGATCGACATGTTCGGTTGCCGCCGCATAGGTCTCGATCAGTGCCTCGGGCCCGATTTCATAGGCGTCGCGATAGTATTCGAGATTGTCATTGGTCATGAAGGGCGCGGGATAATAGACGCGGCCGATCTTGCCTTCCTTGCGGATCTCGACCTTTGAGACGATCGGATGGATCGAGGAGGTCGAGTTGTTGATATAGCTGATTGACCCCGTCGGCGGAACGGCCTGAAGGTTGCGGTTGTAAAGCCCGTCCTTCATCACCGCATCCTTCAGCGCGGCCCAGTCCGCCCGGGTGGGCAATTCCACCCCGAAGCGCGCGAACAGCGCCTGCACGGTGTCAGTCTCGGGCAGCCAGTCGCGGGCGGTGTATTTCTCAAAGAAGCTGCCATCGGCATATTTCGACCGCTCGAACCCGGCAAAGCTGCGCCCCGTCTCGCGCGCCAGTGCGTTGGAGGCGCGCAGCGCGTGATAGGCCACGGCGGCAAAATAGGCGCGGGTGAAATCCACGCCTTCCGCGCTGCCGTAATGGATGCGTTCGCGCGCCAGAAACCCGTGTAGGTTCATCTGACCCAGACCGACGGCATGGGCCTCATCATTGCCGCGCCGGATGGACGGAACAGACTCGATGGACGACATTTCCGAAACGGCGGTCAGCGCCCGGATCGCCTGTTCCACGGTCGCGCCGAAATCCGGCCCGTCCATCGTGGCCGCGATATTCAGCGACCCCAGATTGCAGGAAATATCCGTGCCCAGCCGGGCATAGCTCAGATCCTCGTTATATTCGCTGGCCTCATTGACCTGCAGGATTTCCGAACACAGGTTCGACATCGCGATGCGCCCGTCGATGGGGTTGGCGCGGTTCACCGTGTCCTCGAACATGATATAGGGATAGCCGGATTCGAACTGGATTTCGGCCAGCGTCTGGAAAAACTCCCGCGCGTTGATCTTCTTCTTGCGGATGCGCTTGTCGCCGACCATCTCGTCATATTTCTCGGAAACCGGAATCTCCGAGAAGGGAACGCCGTAGACCCGTTCCACATCATGCGGCGAAAACAGATACATATCCGCATTCCGCTTGGCCAGCTCAAAGGTCACATCGGGAATGACGACCCCGAGGCTCAGCGTCTTGATGCGGATCTTTTCATCGGCATTCTCGCGCTTGGTGTCCAGAAAGCGCAGGATGTCGGGGTGATGGGCGTTGAGGTAAACCGCCCCGGCCCCCTGCCGCGCGCCCAGCTGATTGGCATAGGAAAAGCTGTCTTCCAGCAGTTTCATCACCGGAATGACGCCCGAGGACTGGTTTTCAATGCCTTTGATCGGCGCGCCATGTTCGCGGATATTGGTCAGCATCAGTGCCACGCCACCGCCGCGCTTGGACAGTTGCAGCGAGGAATTGATCGCCCGGCCGATGGATTCCATATTGTCCTCGACCCGCAGCAGGAAGCAGGAAATCAGCTCTCCGCGCGACTGTTTCCCGGCGTTTAGGAAGGTCGGCGTCGCAGGCTGGAACCGGCCCGAAATGATTTCCTCCATGAAGGCCATGGCCTGCGCCTGATCGCCGCGCGCCAGTGCCAGTGCCACCATCACGACGCGGTCCTCATAGCGTTCCAGATAGCGTTGCCCGTCGCGGGTTTTCAGCGTGTAGGAGGTGTAATACTTGAACGCACCAAGGAAGGTGGGGAAACGGAATTTCCGCGCATAGGCCGCATTCCAGATCCGGTGCAGGAAGTCGCGCGGATACTGATCCAGCACCGCCGCCTCGTAATAGCCTTCCTCGACCAGATAACCGAGTTTTTCATCAAGGCTGTGAAAGAACACGGTGTTCTGGTTCACATGGCTCAGGAAATACTGGCGCGCGGCCATGCGGTCGGCCTCGAACCGGATGCGCCCTTGATCGTCATAGAGGTTCAGCATCGCGTTCAGCGCATGGTGGTCCAGCGCGGGCGCGTCCTTGGTGCCCCTGTCCTTCAGGCCGTGGTCAAGCATTCCGTCCCCCAGAATTCATTCAGCCCGGAGCGGATCCGGGCAATATCGGTCTCACTGCCCGCCAGTTCAAAGCGGAAAAGCAGCGGAACAGTGCATTTACGGGCGATCACATCGCCCGCCATCGCGAAGGTCGCGCCGAAATTGCGGTTTCCCCCGGCAATCACACCGCGCAGCAGCGCGCGGCGGGCGGGGTCGTTCAGAAAGCGGATCACGGGTTTCGGGACCGCGCCGCGCCCCTCGCCATCGGCGAAAGTCGGGCAGATCAGCACATAGGGCTGGACGGGGCAGGGCATTTCCTCATCGGGACGGATCGGGATCCGCAGCGCTGGAACACCAAGCCGCGCAACCATGCGCGCGGTATTGCCCGAGGCCGATGAGAAATAGACCAGCCCGCCCATTCCCGTCAGGCCAGACGGCCGATCATGTCAGGACGGAAACCGGCCCAATGCGATTCACCCGCCACGACGACCGGCGCCTGACGATAGCCCAGCGAGGTGACCCGCTCCATCGCATCGGCATCTTCGGTCAGGTCGATGAGGCTGTAGACGATGCCCTTGGCATCCAGCGCGCGGGTGGTCGCGGTGCATTGAACGCAGGCGGGTTTGGAATAGACGGTGATGGTCATCGGCTCGGTCCCTCGGTTTATTGCGGGAACGGGTCCGGGTCCGGGCGAAGGCTGTTGCCCGGGACCCCGCCCCCATGCCCGCCGCATGGTTTCGGTCTTTCAGTGTCAGGGCCGGTCTCCTGGCTTGCGGGTCGATGCGCGACTGGCCTTCCCGGGCTTTCGCCCAGTGGTTTTCCAGCGTTGCTAACCGCCTACAGTTGCGGGGGCAGCTCCGGCATCGGATCAGGATCCGCACCGGATTCCCATTTCACCCCCGGGCTGCCCCGGAGGAACCATGACACCAGCATTGGTGGATTGTTGGCGGGGTATTGTCAATATGTGGTGGGCATAGATCGTCTCGAAACCGTGACCGCCTTGCACGGCGGTCACGGTCACAGGGCCGCGAAACGGTCGCCCGGGGGCTGCGTCATTTCAGGGTTTTCTCGAAATACACACGGTCAAACCCCGCCTCATGGCGGCGGTCCGTCTGCCGATATCCCAGCCGGGGATAGAGCAGCAGATTGCCGGTCATCTTCGCATTGGTATAAAGCCGCACCGCGCAGAGGCCGGATTTCTGCGCGCGATCCTCGCAAAAGCGAATCAGCGCGCCGCCGATCCCGCGCCCCGCCGCCCGGGGCAGCACCGCGACGCTGTCCAGCAGCATTCCGTCCCCCTCGGGCCAAAAGAGGATGAAGCCGGTCAGATCGCCCGCCGCGTCCGTGGCGACATAGGCCTGACCGGCCGCGATGCGGGCGGTGAAATCCTCGGTCATCGGCGCGGGCGGCCGCCCGATCAGGGGAATATAGGGCGCGAATGCCGCCACCGCGCAGGCGCGGATCGCGGGTTCATCGCCTGCCACGGCCTGCCGGATCATCCGCTTCCCCCGTTCCAGTTCCGCCCGTCGCCGCAGCGCGTGCAACCGGCTGCGCGCCCTCAGACCTCGACCGCGACCTTGCCCAAGGGCTGCGAACAGCAGGCAAGGATATAGCCCTCGGCCACGTCCTCATCCGAGATGCCGCCATTATGGACCATATGCACCTCGCCCCCGGTCTTGCGGATCTTGCAGGTGCCGCACAGCCCGAAGGTGCAGCCCGAGGGGATATTCAGCCCCGAGCGTCGCGCGACGGCAAGGATCGTTTCGGTTTCCATACAGGCGGTGGTAACGCCCGAGGCGCTGAAGGTGACCGAGGCGGCGGCTTCGGCATCGGGCGCGATATCGTCGATCACCGGGGCCTCGGCCTCGGTCCGCACCGGCGCGCCGAAGCTTTCCTGATGGTAATGCTCCATGTCATAGCCCAGCGAGACCAGCATCTCGCGTACCGCCTGCATGAAGGGTTCCGGACCGCAGCAGAACACCTCGCGTTCCAGATAGTCGGGGGCCATCAGCCCCAGCATGATCTGGCTCAGCCGGCCCTGATAGCCGTGCCATGACTGAAAGGGGTCGGGCTCTTCGACCGTGAAGCGCAGTTTCAGCCCCGGAACCCGGTCGGCGAACTGCTCGATCCGTTTCTTCAGGATGATCTCGGAGGGGCGCCGCGCGGCATGGATGAAGGTGATGTCGGGCATGGTGCCCGAATCCCAGGCCCAGGTCGTCATCGACATCATCGGCGTGATGCCCGACCCGGCCGAGATGAACAGGTATTTCGCCGAAGGATGCCGGTGCGAACTGAAGATCCCCGAAGGGCCGAAGGCCCGGATCCGCATACCCGGTTTCAGATGATCCAGCATCCAGCGTGTGCCGATACTGTCGGCCTGCGCCTTGACCGTGACTGAAATCGACAGGGGGCGAGAGGGGCTGGACGAAATCGTATAGGTGCGCTGCACATTGCCCGTCGCGCCGCGATGCGGTGCAACGGGCAGGTCCAGCGTCACGAATTGCCCCGGCTGATAGTCGAACCACGCGCCCGAGGGCGCGCGGAAGGTGAAGGTCGCGCAATCGGCAGTTTCCGGCACGACCATGGCGCATTCCAGGTCTTCACTGTCCTGCCAGGGTTGCGCCGACCAGTTGTTCATGCGGGCGGTCATCGCGCTATTCCGCTGCCAGCGCGGGTTGCGGCGCAAGGCGGCGCTGCATCGTGTCGCAATACCAGTCGATGAACTGGATCACGCCCTCTTCCTGCAGCGGCGAGTAGGGGCCGGGTTCATAGGCCGGGGACCGGATGCCGATCTGGTTTTCCTCGACCACCTGACGATCTTCGTCATTGGTGGTCAGCCAGACCTCGGTCAGGCGGTTCAGGTCGTAATCCACCCCCTCGACCGCGTCCTTGTGAACCAGCCATGTCGTGCGCACCTCGGTTTCCGTCGCGCTGATCGGCAGGATGCGGAAGGTGATCGCGTGATCAGCCAGAAAATGGTTCCAGGTGTTGGGATAGTGATACATCAACAGGCTGCCCGCATCGTCAAAGGGCATCTTACCCATGCGGCGGGCCACGGCGGCGCGGCTGTCCATCGTGTAGCTTTCGGCATTGTTCAGCAGCGGGATCCGCGCCAGCCGCCACTGGAAATCCGGCGCATTGACGAAACGCGAGGGCAGGCCTGCCGCCTCACAGCGCTGCCAATGGGCAAGGATCTCGGGGCTGGCGGAATCGGGGCCATCCATCGCGGCGAATTTCGGATTGTCCGAGAAGGTCCGGCACAGCGAGGGGTGCGCGCCGCCGCAGTGATAGCATTCGCGGTTGTTCTCCATCACCAGTTTCCAGTTGCCCTTCTCGATGATGGTCGAGGTGAAGGCCACTTTCGCCTCGGCCAGTTCCGAAGGTGCAAGGAAGGGTGCGGCGGTGCGGGCCAGATCGGCAATCGGGGGCGGCACATCGGCAAGGCAGATATAGACTAGCCCGCCCAGATCGACGCAATGCACCTTTTTCAGCCCATGCGCCGAGGCGTCGAAATCGGGGCCCATGTCACGCGCCCAGACCAGTTTTCCGTCAAGATCATAGGTCCATTGGTGATAGGGGCAGACCAGTTTCGGCGCCGATCCGGTCGCCTTGGCGCACAGCCGCTGGCCGCGATGGCGGCAGACATTGTGAAAGGCGCGGATCCGCCCGTCACTGCCGCGCACCACGATCACCGGATAATCCCCGATCTGCAGCGTGGCAAAGGCGCCCTGTTTCGGCAATTCGCAGGCGGGCACGGCAAACAGCCATTCCTTCAGCCAGATCGCATCAAGATCAGCCTGAAGTGTGGCGTGATCGCAGTAAAGGTCCCGGGTCAGCGCATGGCCCGGCCTGCGGTTCTGGAACTGGTCGCGGATTTCGTTCTGGCTCAGCATTCTGACCTCGCTTTGCCCATGCCTCCCCGCATGGGCGACTGGTGGGGTGCGGTGGTCGGGGGGCCCTGCGCAACCGGGGATGGCCCCAACCCGCAAGACCGCCCGCCTGCCGCGGTTCGGCTCGTCCTGCAGGGCTGGTTTCCGGGCTCAGGGGCGGGCCATTGCGGCCCCGGTCCGACACCTTCCCGGGGGCGGACCCCCAGTGGTTCCTGTCGGGCCGCAATCCCTTTACCGTTGCGGGGGCAGCGCCGGTCTTGCACCGGCTTCCCAATTCTCCGCTGTCACCAGCGGCACCTTGCAGGGGCAAGCTATGCCAAGGCTCTCGCGCATCGCGCGAGAATGCCGACCTGACAGGATTGATTTGCGACCTGCCCGATAATGGCCGGGACGGGTTGCCCGGCCCGGGGCCAGTCAGGTTCTGGTCAGGTTCCGGTCCGGGCCTTGGGCGGCGTCGCGCGGGCCTTTTCCGCCGCTGCCGCCGCCTTGGCCTGCGCGGCGGTTTCCTGTGCTTCGCGGTCCTCGTCGAATTCCGGCAATCCGTCGCGCGAAATCAGGATCGCGACCGGCCTTGCGGCGGGGATATGGGTGCAGACGATCATCGTGGCCACAAGGACCGGCACCGCCAGAAAGGCACCGGGCACGCCCCAGACCAGGCTCCAGAATGCCAGCGAGATGATGATCCCGAAGGCCGAGATGCGCAGCGTCCGGCCCATCAGCATCGGGTCGATCACCGATCCCAGCAGGAATTGGGTGGAGGAGACCAGCACCAGCAGCAGCAGCGCAAAACCGGGTTCGGGCACCTGTAGATAGCCGACCAGCACCACGATCAGCGTCGCGATGATCGACCCGATTGAGGGGATATAGTTCAGAACAAAGGTCAGGATCGCCATGGAGACTGCGAATTCCAGCCCGAAACCCATCATGATCGCATAGACCGCCAGCCCGGTCACCGTGCTGACACCGGTCTTCACCACCAGATAGCGGTTCACCCGGCGGATGATCGAATTGATGATCAGCCGCACCCGCTGCGCGCTGACCGGGTCGCCCATCAGCTTTTCCAGCTTGGTGTTGAACCACAGCCGTTCGCCGAACAGGAAGCCCACGAACAGGATCACCAGTGTCGTGGCCGACAGCAGGTTGCCCGCCTGCCCGGCAGCGGCGCGCAGATAGCCCGACAGATCGACCGACCGGATCGAGGCCGCGACCGCCGCCTCGGTATCCGGGCCCATATAGGCGAACAGCCCGGCAATGGCCGAGATTGCCTGATCGGTAAAGGCAACGGCGTTGGTGACGACGGTATTGACCTGCGACAGGATGAACCCCGCCAGCGTCAGCAGGAAAGCCGCGATCAGCGCGAAGGCCACAAGCGAGGCCAGCCAGTTGGTGATCCGCCATGACCCGATCCGCAGGCGGGAGATCGAGCCGATCACATCGGTGGTCAGCGAGAACAGCATGATCGCGAAAATCAGCGAGGTCAGGATGAAGCGGGCCTGTACCAGAACGACCAGAATCACGCCAAAGGCGATGATCCCCAGAAACCATGTCTGCAGGCTGTAGCGGCCTCGGGCCAGCGGACGCAGTGGCGTCGGACCTGAAATCACCGGACGGCCCGACGCGGCAGGCTGGACGGCAGCGCCCGCGGGGCGGCCTCCGGGCAGGGTCTCTGACGTTTCAGTATCCAAGCGCATCACTCCGGCCAGCATAATCGGTCTACATACAATTGGCCACCTGACGGGCAGGCGCAACTGGTCTGAACGGTCTTGCCACCGACAATCGGGCAAAGACCGGCGGGCAAGGCGGATCAGAGGACATCGGAAGGGCTCCTTGCCAGAGGGGGAAGGGCCGCCGCGACCCGGCAGGGCCGCAGCGGCGTGCGTCGCGTTCAGGCGGCGGGCATCGCGACCGGGCGGTGATGCGCGGCCATCCAGACCAGCAGCGGCCCGGCCACGAACAGCGATGAGGCCGTGGCGATCACCACGCCCGCGATCATCGGCCATGCAAAGCCAGCAACCGCCGGCCCGCCCCAGAGTGCCATCGGGATCAGCGCGGCAAGGGTCGTGCCCGAGGTGAAGATGCAGCGTGCCAGAACCTGATTGAGACTGCGATCGACCACGGCGGCAAAACCCGCCTTCTGCACCCGCATCAGGTTTTCGCGCACCCGGTCGAAGACCACGACCTTGTCATTGACCGAATAGCCGATCAGCGTCAGCAGCGCGACAATGGTGGTCAGGTTCACCTCCCATCCTACCAGCGCGATGACGCCCAGCGTCTTGGTCACGTCCAGTGCCAGCACAAGGATCGCGGAAACCGCGAAATGCCATTCGAATCGCAGCCAGATATAGACCAGCATCGCCAGCACCGCCGCCGACAGGGCCAGCGCCCCGGTCCAGGCCAGTTCACCGCTGATCGTGGGGCCGACCAGTTCTATCTGGTCAAAGCTGACATCGGGAACCACGCTGCGGATCGTGGTTTCCAGGGCCGCCACCGTGGCCTGTGTCGCATCCCCCTGCAGCCGCAGCAGCACCTCGGTCGGCGCGCCGAAGGTCTGCAGGGCGGCATCACCGAAGCCCGCAACAGCCGCGCGCAATCCGGCCAGCGGTATCGGGTCTGCGGATCCCAGCACCATCTGCACGCCACCGGTGAAGTCGATCCCCCAATGCGGACCGGGCCAGACAAGCGCCGCAAGCGCCAGTGTCGACAGGATCGCAGACCCCGCCAGCGCCAGCGCGCCATGGCGCAGGAAGGACAGGTTGCCCGGTTCCGGCACCCGCCCGATCAGCGGCGGCAGGGCCAGCACCTTCATGCGGCGGTGCCGCGCCCAGCCCTCCATCACGATCCGCATCAGGGTGATCGCCGTGAACATCGAGATCAGGATGCCCAGTGTCATCGTCACCGCAAAACCCCGGATTGCGCCTGCGCCCAGCATGAACAGCAGGCCCATGGCCAGCAGCGTGGTGACATTGGCATCCAGAATCGTGCCCCAGGCGCGGTCATAGCCAAGCGCCAGCGCCTTCATCGCGCCCGCACCTCTGGCGGTTTCCTCTCGGATGCGGCTGAAGATCAGCACATTCGCATCCACCGCGATTCCCAGACACAGGATGATCCCGGCAATGCCCGGCAGGGTCAGCGTCGCGCCGATCATCCCCAGTGCCGCCAGTGTCAGGGCCACGTTCAGCCCCAGAATGGCTGAGGCGATGAGACCCCACATGCCGTAAAGCCCGACCATGATCACCACGACCAGCCCCAGCCCGGCGAGACCTGCAACCAGCCCCGCCCGGATCGAATCGGCCCCCAGCGAGGCGCCGACCGTGCGTTCCTCGATCACCTCCAGTGAGGCGGGAAGCGACCCGGAATTCAGAAGGACGGCCAGCGTGCCGGTTTCCTCGGCCGTGAAGCGGCCGGTGATCTGACCTGTTCCGCCCTGAATCGGCTGCTGGATCACCGGCGCGGTCAGCACCTGATCGTCCAGCACGATCGCGAACTGACGCCCGACATTGTCGGTGGTGATCCGCCCGAACTCCATCGCCCCCGCCGCATCGAAGCGGAAGGACACGACCGGTTGCCCGGTCTGCGGATCAAAGGCCGCCGAGGCCGAAACCAGATGCGTGCCCGACAGCACCTCTCGTTCCGTCACCGCAATCTGGCCGCCATCGCGGGCGGGCAGCATCCGGTAACCGGGGCGGGCGGTTGCGGCCCCCTCATCAACCATGTGGAAATTCATCTGGGCGGTAGAGCCCAGCAAGTCGCGCAACCGGCCCGGATCCTCGACCCCGGGAAGCTGCACAAGGATCCGGTCGCCGCCGACGCGGCTGATCTGTGGCTCGGCGACGCCGACCTGATCAATGCGGTGGCGGATCACCTCAAGGCTGCGGGCGGCGGCATCGGTTGCGCGGCTGTCCAGCGCGGTGGCGCTGACCTCCAGCCGGATCCGGCCCGCCTCTGTTGCGACGGTGAAACGGGGCGGGTCGGTCGGGGCCAGCCCCTCGGTCGCATACGCCCGCAGGGCGGCGCTGACCGCATCGGTGGCGGGCAGGGTGACCGCAGCTTCGCTGATGCGGACCTGACGCGGATCGCCGCCCGCCTCCTCCAGCACAAGGCGGGCGGTATCAGCAGCCTCGCGCAGCGCATGGTCGGCCAGCGCCGCGCGGTCCACCGCCAGCAGCAGATGCGCGCCGCCCTGCAGGTCAAGCCCTAGTGAGACGGTGTTGGAGGACAGGAAAGCGGGCAGGTGCGCCCGCTGGGATTCGGACAGGAAGTTCGGGATCGCAAGGGCGATTCCGGCGATCAGAAGCAGGGCATAGGTCGCAAGGACCCAGAAAGGTCTGCGCATGGGCATATCCTTGGTATCGGTGTCGGTTCAGGGCTGCGTCAGGACGCAACCACCGGAGGACCCCGTGCCGAAGGACGGCCCCGTCCGGGCAGGGCTGCCGGAACGGATTGGATGAAGGGAAGAAACAGACCCGCGCCCGGCTGGGAAGGCAGAACGGCCCTGCGCGCGGGCAGGGCGTCGTCACTTTGATCGGGCAGGGCGGCTGCGATCAGCCGATGGGCGACTGGCGCAAGCGCCGCCGTCTGCAGTCTTGCATCGCTGGCCGACTGACCGGCCGGGCCGGAAAAGGCATCCGCCGACGGCGTTGCACCGGACAGCGCCAGAACCAGTGTCAGGAACAGCGTTGCAAACAGCGACTGGAGCGGGCGGGTCGTCATGGGGCAAATCCTGACCGGAAGATCCCCGCAGCCGGACACCGGACGCCCCTGTCAGGGGTGCCTGTCATATCTGGCCCTTGCGGGCAGGGGGAACTGTCAGAACGCACCGCTGGCCTGTCGCAAAGGGTTGCAGAAAACCGCGTGGACCGGGGCAGCACCCGGTCCATGGTCAGATATAAGGCGCGGCCCGTGCCGATACAACGCGGATTGCCGGGCCGTGCGGCGGCCTAGCCCTGCGCCGACCAGACATAGGCGGCATAGGCCAGCATGAGCCCGACCCCCGCCACACGCCCGATCACCGGGCGCAGCAGCAAAAGCGCCGTCAGCAGCGCCGAGGCCGCGATCATCACCGGCAGGTCGAAGCTGGCGAAACGCGGGGCCACGGGGATCGGCGCAATCACGGCGGTCACGCCCAGAATGCCCAGCACGTTGAAGATGTTCGAGCCGACGATATTGCCGATGGCAATCTCGGATTGCCGCCGGATCGCCGCGATCAGTGACGTTGCCAGTTCCGGCAAGGAGGTGCCGATCGCCACGATGGTCAGGCCGATGAACGCCTCGGAAATGCCATAGCCGCGCGCGACATTGACCGCGCCATCAACCAGAAACCGCGCGCCCAGCATCAACGCAGCCAGCCCGACCGCTACCCAGAGGGCGGCCTGCCAGAGCGGCAGCATGGGGCTTGTATCCACCTCTCCCGTATCGGGGCCGGGCTGCATGTAGGCCCAGACCAGATAGCCGATCAGCCCGGCGATCAGCGCCGCCCCGGGCAGCGTGCCGACCTGTCCCATCCAGAACAGCGGCAGCAGTGCAAGGGCTGCCGCCATCATGACGGCAGTATCGCGGCGCAGCGTGCCGCCCATCACCCGGATCGGCCAGACCAGCGCCGAAAGCCCGACGATTAGCAGGATATTCCCGATATTCGAGCCGATGATATTGCCGATGGCAATATCGGGCACCCCGCGCAGCGCCGCATCGACCGAGACCAGCAGTTCCGGCGTCGAGGTGCCGAAGCCCACAACGGTCAGGCCGATCAGGAGCGGCGGGATTGCCAGTCTGCGGGCGATGCCGACCGCGCCGCGCACCAGCGCCTCGCCACCGAGGAACAGGCCGATCAGCCCGCCGAGAATGAAAATCCAGTCCAAGATCGTCTCCATGGTCAAAGGTTCAGAAAGGGGGGAGAAAGGTTCAGGGTGGGTCGGGTTCAGGGGCCGGTCCTGCGCCGCCAAAGCGTCCAGCGACGGCGCAGCCGGATGATCGCAGCCGAGACAGGGGGCCGCAACGGGGCAAGATCGACTGACAAAAGTAGCAGCCCCGCCGGGATCATCCAGAGGCCAAAGACCGGCAGGATGGCCAGCAGGCCGCCTGCGACAAGGGCCAGCCCCAGCGGCAGGCGGAAGATCGCGGCGGACCTGCCGCGCAGAAAGCCGAAAACCCCGCGCAGCCAGGGCATGCGGCTGGAAAACAGCGCAAACTGCCGCTCCATCCGCCGCAGATAGCGCTCCCGCGCCGCGCTTGCGGCCTGTCGCCGAAGATCAGAATGCGAAGCCGCTGCCGGCTCCGAAGTGGACCGGGCAAAGCGGGGCAGCAGGCGCGAAATCAGGGATGCCAGCGGCATTGTGACAGGTCCGGACAGGTCGGGCCGCCCCCGTCATCGCCCTGTGCGGCGGTCAGGGGGAAACCCGATGCGGTCCGACATCACAACACCATGTTGCCAGAGGGGCCCGGCCCGCAGGTGAAAGGTGGCGATGCGCCTGCAGGGATCAAGCCGGACCGGATGAATTATTTTTGCCGCCTTCCCCGCGCGGCCATCCTTGCCGGACAAGGCCCCCGCATCGCCCGCAACCCGGGCCCGGTTTGCCCGACTGCGCGCCGCAGCACATGGCATGCGGGCGACATCCGGGCAAATCATCGACCTCCTCGCGGAATTTCTTGACACAAAACTGTCACAATCGTTTGATCGGACCAATAGACCAGACCCGGGGGAGTGGGCATGTTCGGATTTTCACGCAAGGCGACCGTTCTGGCAGGGGCGATGGTGCTGGGGCTCGCGGCCCCGGTTTCCGCGCAGGACAAGGGGCAGGTCAATGTGGTCTGCGTTCTGGCGGAATGGTGCGACGCGATGCGCGCGCCCTTCGAGGCGGCGACCGGCTATCGCATGGAGTTTCTGAACCTGCGGTCCAATGAGGCGCTGGTGCGAATCCGCGCGGAAAGCTCCAACCCCACCTTCGACGCCTATTTCGCGGGCACGGGCGATCCGCATTTCGTCGCGGCGCGCGAAGGGTTGACCGAGTATCACGATTCGCCGCTGAAATCCGAACTGCTGCCTGACCTCGTATCGGCGGTCGACGGGGCCTATCTGCCGATCTACGCCAATCCCATCGCCTTCGCGGTCAATCCACAGGTTCTGGAACAGGCGGGCGCGCCGATGCCGGCCTCGTGGCGCGATCTGGCCAATCCGGCCTACAAGGGGTTGATGGGCATGGCCGACCCGAATTCCTCGGGCACGGCCTATGTGGTGATCGCGACGCTGGTGCAGTTGTTCGGCGAGGAGGAGGCTTTCGACCTTCTGGCCGCGATGCATCAGAACATGGCCAGCTATACCCGGTCGGGTTCGGGGGCGCTGGGGCCGGTCGGTCAGGGAGAACTGGGGATCGGCGTGATCTTCATGTCCTCGATCGTGCGCGAGATCCAGAACGGCTTTCCCATCGAGATCGTGCTGCCCGAGGAGGGCACGGGATATGAGATCAGCGGCGTCAGTCTGGTCAAGAACGGCCCCAATCCCGAAGGGGGCCGGGCCTTCATCGACTATGTGCTGAGCAAGGAAGCCCAGGATCTGGGAGAGCCGACCGGCAACCCCCAGCCCAAGGCGAATATGAACGCCACCCTGCCCGAAGGCGCGCCGGAAATGTCGAAGGTCAATATCATCGACTATGATTTCGTGACCTATGGCGACCCGGATCTTCAGTCGCGGCTGATCGGCCGCTGGACCAGCGAAATCTTCCCGGTGCCGCGCTGATCCTCGTGCAGAAACGGTGCATGTGCAGAAAACCGAAGCCGTGATGGCCGAAGCGCGGATCACCGCCTCGCCATGGTCGCGCCTGACGGCGGCCCCGGCCTGGGCCGGTCTGTCGCTGCTGGTCTGGGCCGTCCTGCCCTATACGCGGGAAGGGCGGCGCTTTCTGCCGCTGGATTACGCCTATCACGCCGTTGCCATGGGGCCGGGCGCGCATTGGCTGCTGGCGGTCGCGGCGCTGGCGGTCCTGCTGCTTTACCTTGCAGGCCCCGCCCTTGGTCTGGCGCCCCGGCGGCGCGGCGATCTGGCCTTTGTGACGGCGGGACTTGGGGCGCTGATCCCGGCGGCGGGGCTTCTTTACGCGGGCGTGCCCTTCGGCTGGGGGGCGATGCTGGGCATCCTT
The DNA here is from genome assembly GCF_016765775.1 of Szabonella alba. Taxonomy (GTDB): domain Bacteria; phylum Pseudomonadota; class Alphaproteobacteria; order Rhodobacterales; family Rhodobacteraceae; genus Szabonella; species Szabonella alba. The sequence goes on from NZ_JAESVN010000002.1 coordinate 395,563, forward strand.
GGCATGGTCGTCGCGGCGGGGGCGGCGCTGTCGGATGGCGGGCGGGTGCGGGGCGATGCTTTCGTGGGGGCCAGCATCCTGCTGATGCTTCTGTTCGTGACGCTGTTCATCACCGTGCCGCTGGTCATGGTGATGCGCTCGGCGGTCTGGATCGACGGCACGTTCACGCTGGTGCAATTCGCCCGCACCTTTGCAAGTCCGCTTTTCCTGTTTGTCGACAACCCCTATACCGAGGTCGCCGAAGGGGCCCGGGTCGGGATGCTGGGCGGCATCGGCGCGGTTCTGGGGCTGGCCTCAGGCGTTCGCGTCTCGCGCCGCAGGACCGGGTTGCGCCGGGCGGGTGCGGTGCTGCTCTGGCTTCTGGGCGGGGCGATTGCGGGCTGGGCGCTGGGGATCATGATCTGGGGGCGCGGCGCGCTGCCCTCGACATTGCTGGTCGCGCTGATCGTGGCGCCCTCGGCGACGATGCTGGGCTTCGTGCTGGCGCTGCTGGGTCAGCGCACGCAAAGCCGTGCGGTGCGGGGTGTGCTGGGTGTGGCCTCGGTCCTGCCTTTCATCACCCCGCCTTTCGTCATCGGTTTCTCGATGATCTTCCTGTTCGGACGCCGGGGGCTTGTCACCTTCGACATTCTGGGCATTCCGCCCGCGATGAACCCGATTTACGGCATCGTCGGCGTGTCCTTCGCGCAGATCCTCGGGCTGGCGCCGGTGGCCTATCTCATCATCCGCGGCTCGCTCAACTCGCTCAACCCCGCGCTGGAAGAGGCGGCGACCACGCTGGGGTCAAGCCGCTGGCGGGTGTTCAGGGATATCACATGGCCCTTGGTGCGCCCCGGTATCGCGGCCTCACTGCTGCTGGCCTCGATCGAATCGATCTCGGATTTCGGCACGCCGCTGGTTCTGGGCGGGGACCGGAATTTCCTTGCGACCGAGGTGTTTCTGGCGCTGACAGGGCGCTATTCGCAGCCCGAGGCGGCGGTTTACGGCGTGGTGCTGCTGTCGCTGGTCGGGCTGATCTTCATCGGCAGCCGGATCATGCTGGGGGTCAAGGGCTTCACCACCGTCACGGGCAAGCCCGCCTCGGGTGCCTTCCTGCGTCTGCCCAAGGGGCTTGAGGCCGGGCTGACGGCGCTGGCGCTGGTCTGGTTCGGGCTGATCGCGGCCCTTTACCTTGCCATCTTCTACGGCTCCTTCGTGCGGATCTGGGGCATCAACAACACGCTGACCGTCCAGCATTACATCGACTTCTGGCAACAGGGCTGGCCGACGGTCTGGACCACGGTGAAACTGTCCTTCTACAGCGCGGTTCCGGCCATGATGATCGGCGGGCTGATCGCCTATCTGGTAACGCGGCACCGGTTCTACGGGCGCGGGTATCTGGAATTCGGATCGCTGCTGTCCTTCGCGACGCCCGGCACGGTGATGGGTCTGGCCTATATCCTGGCCTTCAACGATGGCGCGCTCCTGATGACCGGCACATCGGCGATCATCGTGCTGGCGCTGGTCTTTCGCAACATGCCGGTGGCGATCCGGGCCTCGATCTCGGGCCTGTCGCAGATCGACCGCAGTCTTGAGGAGGCTTCGGCCACGCTGAAGGCCGGGTCCGGGATCACCATGGTCAAGGTGCTGGCGCCGCTCTTGATTTATCCGCTGCTGGCGGGGCTGATCTTTGCCTTCGTCTCGGCGATGACAGCGGTCAGTCAGGTGATCTTCCTTGTCGGCGCGGGCAACAACCTTGCAACTGTCCTGCTGCTCAGCTGGGTCGAACAGGGCAGGCTGGGCCGCGCGGCGGCCATGGCAAGCGTGCTGATCCTCGGGCTGCTGGCGCTGATCCTGCTGTTGCTGGTGGTCTCGCGCCGGGTCGATGCCCGCAACCGCAAGAAAGGAAAACCCGCATGAGAATGGGCGAGGGAAATGCGCCTGCGGCCGTGGTCCTGCGGCGCGTGCTGAAAAGCTTCGGCACCGGGGCGCCCGCCGTCGACACGATCAACCTTGATATCGCGCCGGGGGAACTGGTCACGCTGCTGGGCCCGTCGGGTTGTGGCAAGACGACGACGCTGCGGATGATCGCCGGGCTGGAGGAGCCGACCGCAGGCAGCATCACCATCGGGGATGAGGATGTGACCCATCTTCCGGCGGAAAAGCGCGATGTGACGATGGTGTTCCAGTCCTATGCGCTGTTTCCGCATATGAATGTGTTCGAGAATGTCGCCTATGGGCTGAAGGTCGCCCGCCGCCCCCGCCCGGAAATCGCGGCCCGTGTGGCCGAGGCGCTGGATCTGGTCGGGTTGGGGGCCTATGCTGACCGGTCGGTGGATGCGCTGTCGGGCGGCCAGCAACAGCGCGTGGCCCTTGCCCGCGCGCTGGTGATGAAGCCGCGCGTGATCCTGTTCGATGAACCGCTGTCCAATCTTGATGCCAAGCTGCGCTTGCGGGTGCGGGCGGAAATCCGGGCATTGCAGCGCAGGCTTGGGCTGACGGCGGTCTATGTGACCCATGATCAGGAAGAGGCGCTGGCCATATCGGACCGGGTGGTGGTTATGAAATCGGGCCGGATCGAACAGATCGGCACCCCACGCGACCTTTACACCCGTCCCGCGACGCGGTTTGTCGCGGATTTCATCGGGTCGGCCAATATCCTGCCCGGAACCTGGGACGGGGCGCAGGTGTTTCTGGACGGTATCGGCTTTGCCCATGCGCAGGAGGACCTTGCGCCGGGGCCTGTTTCGGTCGTGCTGCGCCCTGAAAGCCTGCGGCCCGGGCCCAGCGGTCTGCCCGCGACGGTTGCGGCGATTTCCTTCCTCGGGGCCTCGACGCAGGTCGATCTGGAAACGGCGGCAGGGCCTGTTACGGCGCTGTTGCCCGATGCCGCCGCTGCAGGGCTAGAGACGGGGCAGCAGACGCGTCTCGATATCGCGGGCGGCGGGATGCATCTTCTGGCGGGGGGCGAGGATGCGCCGCAGGCTGCGCCGACCTGAAAGGGTTTTCCCGCAACCCCCTAAAGACCTGCGATCAGGCGTTCGGCATTGGCAAAGCGATGCCCCGTCAGATGCCACAGGAAGGTGCCATGGCTGACAACCGCGATGGTCTGTTCCGGTCGCGCCTTCAGCCATGCCGCAAAGGCCCCGACCCGCTCGGCCAGCATTTCGGGCGGTTCCTTGGCATAGGGCGCGTCCGAGGCGGGATCGACATACCACCACGGGTTTCTCAACTGGCTGAAATCCAGATCGGGAAAGCTCTGCGCCAGTGCCGCCGGGTCGCTGCCGACATCGCAATAGCTGTCAAGATGTTCGCGATGCAGGTCAAGGATCACCCTCGGCGCCTTCGATCCGGTAAAGGCGTGCAATCCGGTCTGGATCGTGCGGGTGAAGGGCGAAATGACGACAAGCTCGATCCCCTCGGCATCGCCGATTTCCGCGCCAAGCGCCTGCGCCTGCCGGTGCCCCAGATCGGTCAGCGCAGCATCGCGCACCATCGGATCGGGTTCGCCGGGCCGGGCAAGGGCGTTGTGATGGGATTGCGCATGGCGGATGAAATGGAATTTCTGCATCGGTTCTCGGCCCCCTCTGATCTGCGCTTGATTCTAGCCCCGGGGGCAGGGTCTTTCCAGCCCGGGCGGACCGTAAAACGCGCAGGGCGCCCACCCGCGATCCGCCCTGTTCCTTTTTCTGTCCGCAAGTATCCCGGGGGGTGAATTTGGCGCAGCCAAAGAGGGGCCAGCGCCCCCTCCCGGTCCGTCAGAACTTCATCGACGCGACCAGCGACACCGTGCGGCCCGGTTCAAAGAAGGGCGTGATGCTGGTGAAATCGCTCCCATAGGTTGCGCGGTCGGCATAGGTCTTGTCAAAGATGTTGTTGACCTCGGCCCGGATCACCAGCCCCGCGATCGAGGGGGAGGCATATTCGGCGAAAAGGTTCAGCACGGCATAGCCGGGAAGCTCCCGTTCCGCGTCCCCCTCGACATCGCTGTAGCGGGTCGCCGCGTCGATGCTGCCGCCGAAGGTGAAATCGCTGCCTGCAGGATTGTGCTGCAACTCGACCGAGAAGACACCGCCCAGAGGCGCACCCAGATCAAGCGCTGCATAGCTGTCGGCGCCCGCGCCGTTCACCTTGACCTTGCTGTGCGAATAGCTGGCCCGAAGATAGCCCTGATCCCAGCCGTAGCCCAGCCCCAGATTGAAGCCCCGGCTTTCCGCATCGCCATTGGCATTGGCGCGGAAGCTGCTGATCCGCGCATTGTCGATCCGGGTCAGGAAGACCTCGCCGCCCAGATCGAGATTGCCCGCGCGGTAATCGAAGCCCAGCGTGTAATTCGTGGCCCGCGCCGGTTTCAGGCTGCTGTAATCCCAGGCCGGGTTGAAGATGAAATTGTCCTCGATGCTCAGCCCGCCAAAGACCGAGGACAGGCCGCCGCGCAGCGTCAGGTTGTCATTCACCGCATACGAGACCGAGGCATTGCCGCTGAGCCCCGAGAAATCGTCGCTCCAGCCGCTGATCCCGGTGAAATCCTGCCGGTCCCACCGCAGGCCGAAGGACAGCGACAGCGCATCGGTCGGGTCCAGACGGGCCTGTGCATAAAGGCCGGTATTGAGGGCGGATTCGGTCAGCCCCGGTTCGGTATCGTCGCTATAGGTGCTGTTGCGGTCGTAAGCGTCGATCCCTGCCGTGACCGTGCCCATTCCCAAATGGAAACGGTTCTCGAATTTGCCCGACAGGGTTTCATTGTCACCCCGGCTGACGCCAAGGGCGGGGGTGGTCGGCTGATCGACGCCCAGCCGGACGCGCGACTTGCCGATCACGATTTTCGGATCCCACATCCCGCTGGCATTCACGTTCTCATAGCTGAAGGCCAGCGTATCGCGGCGCGTGTCATAGCGGCGCAAGGGGAAGGGCCGCCCGTCCGAGATGAAATTCGCGCGGAAGGGGCGCAGGGCGTCATCCTTCATCCGCTGGCCCGACAGTTCGAACCGGTGGCCCTCGGGGCTTTGATAGGCGAATTTCAGCAGTGTCGTCGTCAGATCGGCCGCACTCCCCTCAACCACCGTGCCCGCGCCGGTTTCATAGTCGCGACCGGTGGCGCGTTTCCCATAGGCCAGCCATTCGAAGCCTTCATGCATCCCGGCCAGCGTGGCCGAGCGCCCGAAGGTGCGGCCATTGTCACCGTAAGACAGCCGCACATTGCCGCCGACCATCTGGTCCGGGTCCAGAATGTCGCCCGGATCAACGGTTTCCATTACAACGGCACCCGCCATTGCATGGGGGCCGGCATCGGCAGGCGCGGCACCCGCATCGACCCGGACGGATTTCATCAGTCCCGGATCGAAGGCATTGGCCGAGACATGGTGGAACAGCCGGTTGTTCTGGCCGATCCCGTCCACGCTGACGGCGAGGTTCAGCATGTCGACGCCGTTGACGAAGATCTTCTGCGCGACCGGAATCGCCCCCCCGACCGAGACCGAGGCGATGCCCGCGAAAAGATCCTTCAGATCGCCCATGCGGGCGCGGTCCAGCTCTGCCTCGGCGACATACTGGCTGTTGGCGCGGTCAGCGGCATTGCCGTCCGGATCTTCGGCGCGCATCAGCGCGGGGTTCAGCAGAATCGTGCCCAGAAGGGTCGATTCGTCGAAGTCCTGAGCCAGTGCCGCAGGGGGTGCGGCCAGCGCAAGGGCGGCTCCGGTGGCGATGGTGGAACATGCAAGACAGGCGCGGATGCGCCGCGGAAGGGGCCGGGCCATGAAAACCTCTGGATTGATGGGGTTTCTGGCTGGGCTATGCCTTGCTGGGGCTGCGTTAGCACCGCAGCACCGGTCGCGCAACCGGTAGGCCCGTGCCTGCGGCCTGTCTGGCAAGGCCGTGCGGCAAGGCTGCAACAGCGCCGGGAAGGATGCGGATTCAGGGGGGCTTGCCAATAGGCGACAAAAACAATAAGAAATTTCCGATCAAGCCTTCCGCCAGATCGCCCCATGCGGAAAGGAGTGACCATGAACCCGGAAATTCCTTGTGCCACGGCGGCCTTGCGCGTGACACGACCTGCCATCCGCGCGATGCGGAGGGCTGCGACATGACCCATGATCAAGCCCCCACGGCCGATGCGGTTCCGGTTGCAAGCCTTGGCCTTGATGAGTTCGAAACCGGATTGCTGGCTGTGCTGAGGCATTTCCTGACGGCCTTTTCCCGCCCGGAATCGCAGGCTTGGCAATCGGCCTTCCGTGTGGCGACCGAACGCTGGGACCTTGCGGGCGGACCGCAGATCGCCATGGGCCTATTGCCGGTGTTGCAGGCCCTGCGCGGCGCGCGGCGGCAGGATTTCATCTTCACCGATCCCTTGTGTATCCAGTGCCGGATGCAGGCTACCGGATGTGAAGCGGCCTTCATGCGGATGGTTCAGGCCATGCGGCGCGACCGCACCGATATTGCGCGCGGCGCGGTGCTGGAACTGACCGGGGGGCGGATGGAGGCGGGGCTTGTTCAGGCCGGGCTCGCCTTTGCCGCGCGCTGGCCCGCGACGCGCGGCAATGAGGCCAACCAGCCTGATCTGCGCCAGACCCATTTCGCCCCGGCCCACCGGCATCTGCGCATCGTGCATTAAGGCCCGCCGCGCCGCAGGGGGCAGGGCAGGGACTGCTGCCCCGTTCCGGCCCGCCGGTCACAGATGATGCAGCACCATCGGGCGGCCCTCGAACTGGGCGATCCGCAGCGGCATGTCGTAAAGCGGTTCCAGCACTCCGGGCGTGAACACCTCGGCGGGGGTGCCTTCGGCATGGATGCGCCCGCCTTTCATTGCCAGCACATGATCGGCCCAGGCGGCGGCATGGTTGATCTCATGCAGCACCATGACCACGCTGCGCCCGGCATCGCGCAAGGCTGCAAGTTCGGCCATCAGGGCGCGGGCATGGGCCATGTCCAGCGCCGCCAGCGGTTCATCCAGCAACAGCCAGTCGGTATCCTGTGCAAGCGTCATGGCCAGATGCGCCCGCTGGCGCTGCCCGCCTGACAACTGGTCCAGAAAGCGGTCGGCCAGATCGGTCAGGGCCAGCCGGGCCATCGCCTCATCGACCTTGCGGCGGTCGGCGGGACCGGGGCGGCCCTGATGATGCGGCCAGCGCCCGAAACCCACCAGCTCGCGGACGCGCAGGCGGCTCATCACGCCCGCGTTCTGCGGCAGGATCGCCAGCCGACGTGCCAGTTCGCGGCTGTCGGACTGCCCGATATCCAGCCCCTCGACGCGGATCTGGCCTTGCTGAACCGGTTCAAGCCGCGCGATCAGCGACAGAAGCGTGGACTTGCCCGCCCCGTTCGGCCCGATCAGCGCGGTGATCCTGCCGCGTGGCAGCGTCGCGGTGATGTCCTGCAGGATCGCCGCCCGGCCGATGCTGTGGTTAACCCCGTTCATCTCGATCATCGGATGCGTCCTTTCAGCAGCAGGCCCAGAAAGACCAGCCCGCCCAGAAACTCGACCACCGCGGGCAGGGTGGATTGCTGGCCAAGTGCGCGTTCGAACACTGTCTGCCCCGCGACCAGAACCAGCGCGCCCAGCAGCATTGCCGTCACCAAGAGCGGCAGATGCCGGTCGCTTCCCGCCAGCGGACGGGCCAGCGCCACGACGATCAGCCCCAGAAAGGCCAGCGGCCCGACCAGCGCCGTTGCCACCGCGACCAGCACGGCGACCAGCGCCAGAACCGCCAGCACCATCTCGTCATGGCGCAGGCCCAGCGACACCGCCGCCACCCGCCCCAATGCCAGCACATCCAGACGCGGCGCAAGCCACAGCGCGGCCACGACCACCGCCAGCGTCACCGCCGCCGCGACCGGCAGCAGCGCAGGTTCGATCCGCCCGAAACTGGCCGCCGATTCCGCCTGCACCACCGCAAAGGCATTCGGGTCCATCACCCGGGCCAGAAACCCCGAAAGCGCACGGAACAGCACGCCCAGAATGATACCCGTCAGAATCATGCGGGGAATGTCGCTTGCCCCCCGCCCCAGCAGCGTGCCGAACAGCAAAAGCGCCGCCAGCACCAGCGCCGATGTCTCAAGCGTGAAACGGGCGGGACCGGACAGAAGGGCAAAGCCCACCGGCCCCAGCCCTGCGACCAGCGCCGTTTGCAGCAGCACGAACAGCGCATCAAGCCCCATGATCTGCGGGGTCAGGATGCGGTTGCGGGCCACGGTCTGAAACAGCACTGTCGCCACTGCGACCGCCACACCCACCAGCACCAGCCCCGCAAGCCGTGTGGCCCGCAATGTCAGCACGAACTGCCAGCGTGGCCCCAGCCCGGCCAGCAGGTAAAGCCCCGAGGCCAGCAGCAGCGCAAGCGTCAGAAGGACCAGCGGTCTAGCCATGGGCAGGCGCCCGCCACAACAGCCACAGGAACAGCACTGCCCCGACCACCCCCAGCACCGCCCCGACCGGGATTTCGTAAGGGTGGATCAGCAGCCGCCCGATGATGTCACAGGCCAGCAGCAGCGCCGCCCCGCCAAGTGCCGTGACCGGCAGGCTGGCGCGCAGGTTGTCGCCCATCACGCGGCTGACGATGTTGGGCACCACCAGCCCCAGAAAGGGCACCATCCCGACCGTCGCCATGACCAGCGCCGTGACCAGCGCCACGATCACCAGACCCAGCCGCATGACCGCCGCAGGGTTCAGCCCCAGTCCGCGCGCCACCCCGTCGCCCAGCCCCAGAATGGCCAGCCGGTCCGCCGCCAGCAGCGCCAGCCCCGCCGCCAGCCCCGCCAGCCACAGCAATTCATAGCGCCCGGCGATGATGCCCGAAAACTCGCCCGTCATCATCCAGATCGAGACATATTGCAGAAGGTCGGTCTGCCAGCCGATATGCAGTACCATCGCGCCCAGAACGCCCGACCAGACCAGCCCGGCCAGCGGCACCAGCAGCATCTCTTGCGGGGGCAGGCGGCGGATCATCGCCAGAAACAGCGCCGTTCCGGCCAGCCCCGCCAGTGTCGCAACCCCCATCCGCAGCCAAAGCGCCGCGCCGGGGGCCAGCAGCGTCACCGCCAGAAGGCCAAGCGCCGCCGCCTCACCCGTGCCGGTGGTTCCCGGCTCGACAAAGCGGTTGCGCACCAGTTGCTGCATCACCACCCCTGCCACGGCCAGTGCGGCCCCGGTCAGCATCACCGCCGCGGTGCGCGGCAGGCGCGACACGGTCAGCACCAGGAAGTCGCCATCGGCAACGCTGGCCACCCCGGTCAGCACACTGACCCCGGCCAGCGGCACCAGCAGCAAAAGGATCAGGACCGGGCGCAACGGACCCTACCGGGAAAAGGCGGTCAGCAATTCCCCCAGCGTCGTCATCATCGAGGTGAAGCCGCCCCCCGCGATATAGGCCGGGGTGGAGGACAGATAGATGATCTGACCACGCTCTGCCGCCACCGTGCGCGCGACCAGCGGATTGTCCAGCACATCCGAGGCCATGCTGTCCTCACCGATCGCGGCGGACCGGTCGATGACGAAAATCCAGTCGGGGTTTGTCTCGGCGATGAATTCGAAGGACACCGCATCGCCATGCACCGCCGCATCAAGATTTTCCCGCGCCTCGGGCAGGCCAAGTGCGTCATGGATCCAGCCAAAGCGCGATCCCCGGCCATAGGCCGAGATCTTGGGGCCGTTGACCGACAGGATCAGGCCGCGCCCCTTGCCTTGCGCGGCGGCGGCGGTCGCGGCCAGTTTCGCATCCAGTTCCGCGATCATCGCGGCGGCGCGGTCCTCGCGCCCGAACAGCAGCCCATAGGCCGCGATCCGGTCCCGCCCCTCGGCCATCACATCCTTCCAGATCGTCATGTCGATGGTTGGCGCCAGCGCCGTCAGCATCTCGATCCGTGTCGAGGACCGCCCGCCCGCGATCACCAGTTCGGGGTCAAGTGCTGCCAGCGCCTCAAGATCCGGTTCGAACAGCGTTCCGACCGGTCGTGCCTGTGCCGCGACCGGGTCGAGATAATCGACGTAAAGCCTGTCCGGCACCCCCTGCACCGTGACGCCAAGGGCTGTCAGCGTATCCAGTGCCGCGATGTCCAGGACGGCAATGCGCTCCGGCCCGGCCATCAGCGTGACATCGCCCCTTGCGGTGCGGATCGTCACCTCATCGGCGACAGCGGACAGGGGAAAAAGCGCAAGGCAGGCCAGAAGGGCCGCAGGGCGGGCAAAGTGCAGCATGGGGCCTCGGATCGGTTCGGGCGTGTGGCTGACAGTCTGGCTGCACGCGGACGCAACCGGACTAACCGCTTGTGATCCGCTGGTCCAGCGGATACGCCATGTAAAACTGTCAGGAAATTGCCGATGCTTGTTTCGACCGCCCGTTATCCGACCGTCCATGCCTCGAAATACCTTCAGCAACTTTGCAAGCATTTCGCCCATAAGGCCGAGGTGAGCCATGACGACACCACCGGCCGCGCGGCGCTTGAACCCGGTCTGGTGGAGCTTGCCGCCGAGGCTGGGGCCTTGACGGTGCGGGCCAGCGCCGCCGATGCAAAGGGGCTGATCCAGACGCGTTTCGTGGTCGATGTCCATCTGGTGACCTTCGCCCATCGAGAGGCTTTCACCGGTCTGGACTGGCAGGCGCCCGTCAATGGCCCGACGGGCGAAAGCCCTGCCGCCTGACAGTTGCGGCTGACAGTGCCGCGCGTTTTCGTTAAGGATCATCCGTCTTTCCATGGCGGGGTATTCTTGTGGCTGACGGGTCCGGCAATCGCATGAAGAGGGGGCTGCCCGTGCCGCAGGCCATGGGGGCAGTGATGTTCGGCCGGCTGCGGGCGGGCGGGCTGGTGCTGGCCGCGATCTTCTTCTGTTTCGCACTGACGCCTTCGATGGTTCCGCGCGGCCCGGTCCTGCAGGGGGTGCTGGGCGGTGCCGTCGCGGCGCTGGGCTATGTCATCTGGTTCCTGCTTGGCCTCTTGGGCGCATGGTTGGAACTGCGCCCGCTTCCCGCGCGCCCCGCCCGCATCGCCGCGCGCCTGTCGCTGGCGGCAGCGCTGGCCGCGACGGGCATCTGCCTTTGGCTCAGCGTGGACTGGCAGAACTCCATCCGCCGCGCCTGGGACCTGCCGCCGGGTGACGATTCCGCCCCGGTCACGGTGCTGGCGATGGCGGCGCTGGTCTTTGCGCTGCTGTTGCTGCTGGGCCGGACCTTCCGGCTGATCGTTCTGCGGCTCAGCCGCCGCAGCCGTGCCTTTCTGACGCCGAAACTGGCCAATCTGCTGGGGCTGCTGGTCGCGCTTGCGATCTTCGGGCTGCTGGTAAACGGCGTGCTGCTGCGGGCCTCGCTGCGTCTGATCGACAGCGCGTCGCGGGCCGCCGATGCGATGATCCCGCCCGAGATGGCCCCGCCCGGTGATGACCGGAAATCCGGCAGCGCCGCCTCGCTTGTCGCATGGGAAGACCTGGGCCGCTGGGGGCGCAACTATGTTGCCTCGGGACCTGACGGGGCGACGATCGGCGCCCATTGGGGCCAGCCTGCGCCGGACCCGATCCGCGTTTATGTCGGGCTGAATGCCGCCGACACGCCGCAGGAGCGGGCCGAACTTGCCTTTGCGGAACTGCAGCGCAGCGGCGGTTTCGCGCGCGACAAGCTGGTGATCGCGATACCGACCGGGTCGGGCTGGCTTGACCCCGGGGCGATGGACAGTCTGGAATACATCGCGCGCGGCAATGTCGCCACAGTGGCTGTGCAATACAGCTATCTTGCCAGCATGGTGTCGGTCGTGGTCGATCCGACGCATGGGCTGGCCGAGGCGCAGGCGATCTTTGATCTGGTCTATGGTCACTGGACGCAACTGCCCCGCGACGACCGGCCGAAACTTTATCTGCATGGCCTGTCGCTGGGGGCCTTCCTGTCGCAGGAAACCGTGCCGATCCTTGATGTGCTGGGCGACCCCTTCACCGGGGCGATGTGGGCGGGTTCACCCTTTCTGAGCGATTTCTGGAACATGGTCGTGGCGCGGCGCGAGGCGGGCAGCCCGGCCTGGAGGCCGGTTTTCGGCAACGGGTCGCTGATCCGCACCGGAAACCAGCAATCCGGCTTTGACGAGTTCCGCACCGACTGGGGCGCGATGCGGCTGGTCATGCTGAACTATGGCAGCGATCCCATCGTGTTTTTCGACTGGTCACTGGGCTGGCGCCGCCCCGACTGGCTGACTGGGCGGCGCGCACCTGATCTGTCCCCGCGCATGCGCTGGGTGCCGCTGGTGACCATGCTGCAGGTCGGGGTGGATATGGCGGTGGCGCTTGGCGTGCCGGGCCATGGCCATGACTATGTCGCCCGTCATTACATTCCGGCCTGGGCTGCAGCCCTTGCACCCGAAGGCTGGAACAGGGAGGAGGAGGCAAGACTTATCGAGCATCTGGCCGATCTGCGCGCGCGCTGAGGTCGGCCCCAGAACCGCCGCCCTTTCCCGCTTTCCGGTCGTGCATCAGGTTCCCGGGCCGATCCCGGCCCCGCGTCCACGCAGGCCCAGCCGCTGTTGCGACAGCGCCTCGGACAGGATGTCACGCAGGCCGCGCCCATGGGCGACCAGCGCCGCTGCGGCCTCATCCGCGCGGCCTTCGGCCACCAGTCGCAGGATCTGGCTGTGTTCGGCATAGGCCTCGGACCGGGCCGAGGGCAGCGAGCACATGATCCAGCGCGCGCGCTCGATCCGGGTCAGGATATCGGTCATCGCCCGGACCAGAAATCCGTTGCCCGACAGGCCCGCCAGCATGACATGGAAATCGGTGCCGATGGCGAACCAGCTTGCCGTGTCGTCGCGGGTGCGGCTTTGGTCCAGCACGGCCTGAATGCGCGCGATCCCCTCGGGGGTGGCGCGCTGGCTGGCCAGTTGCGCCACGGCGGCCTCGATGAATTCGCGATATTCGAAGGCTTCCAGCACGGCCGACAGTTCCAGCGCAGTGACGCGCAGGCTGCGCCCTGACCGGGTCACCAGCCCCTCGACCTCAAGCCGCAACAGCGCCTCGCGGATCGGGGTGCGGGACGATCCCAGCAGTCCCTCCAGCGCGCGTTCCGACAGCGCCTCACCCGGCATCAGATCCATCACAAGGATCGCCTGCCGCAGACTTGCATAGACATCCTCGGCCCGGTCTGCCGGGCGGTCGGGCCTTGTCCTGCCGGAATGTGTTGCGGCATCCGCTGCCTGCGGACTGCGCCGGTTCTGGTCATCGGTTGGCACGCTGGCGACCCTTTCGCGTTGACCGGTGTACCCGATTGGTATACCACCCGACGGGTCATCCGTCAAAACCATCCGTCGGGGAGGCCGGACCCTCATGATCTATCAATTCGGGCAAAACGGCGCGGCCTTTCCGCGGCGCGTCAGGGTGGTTGAGGTCGGCACCCGGGACGGGTTTCAGTCGCAGGCGGAATGGATTCCGACCGAGGCCAAGCTGGGTGTTCTGAAAGGGCTGATCGCAGCGGGCCTGCGGGAGTTTGAGGCAACGTCTTTCGTCTCCCCCCGCGCTGTTCCGCAACTGCGCGACGGGGCGGAATTGCTGGCAGCCCTCGGACATCCCCCCGGTGTGAAACTGACCGCGCTGGTGCCCAATGCCAAGGGAGCCGAGGCTGCAGCGGCGGCCGGGATCGGCGCGATGGTGGTCTTTGTCTCGGCATCGGAAAGCCATAACCTGAAGAACCTGAACCGGACCCGCGCGGCATCATTGGAAGGTCTGGCACAGGTGCGCGATATCGCGGATGCGGCGGGCATCCCGATGCAGGGCGCCATCGCCACCAGTTTCGGCTGCCCATTCGAGGGGGAGGTGCCGGTCGAAAGCGTCTTGATGGTGGCGCGGGCTTACCACGATCTGGGCATCCGCCATATCACGCTGGGCGACACGACCGGGGTTGCCACCCCGCCGCTGGTGGCCGAACGGGTGCGCAGCTTGCGCGCTGAACTGCCGGACCTGGAAATCGCGCTGCATTTCCACAACACGCGCGGTGTGGGGCTGGCCAATGTCATGGCGGGGCTCGCCGAGGGGATCGACATTTACGAATCCTCGGTCGCCGGGCTGGGGGGCTGCCCCTTCGTGCCGCGCGCGACCGGCAATATCAGCACCGAGGATCTGGTCTATCTGCTGCATGAATGCGGCATCGAGACGGGGATCGACCTTGACGCGCTGTGCGACGTGGCGCGTGCTGTGGAGGCGATCATCGGACATGAGCTGGCAGGGCAAGTGATGAAGGCCGGCCCCCGGCTGCAGACCGCCGCCATGGATGAGGTAAGGACAGCCTGCGGATGACGATTGCACAACAAGACAGCACGGAAACGCAGGGCACAGGACTGCAAAAGCCGCTTCAGGGTATCCGGGTTGTCGATCTGACAAGGGTTCTGTCGGGGCCGTTTTGTTCGATGCTGCTGGGCGATATGGGGGCCGAGGTCATCAAGATCGAACCCCCCGGGCAGGGGGATCCGGTGCGCGCTCAGGGCGGTATCAAGGATGGGCTGAGCTGGTATTTCGCCTCCTTCAACCGCAACAAGAAATCGGTGGAACTGGACCTGCGGGATGCGGGCGACAAGGCGCTGCTGGCCGAACTGATCCGGGGCGCGGATGTGCTGGTGGAAAATTTCCGCCCCGGCGTCATGGCGAAAATGGGCTTCGGGCCAAAGGTTCTGGCCGATCTGAACCCGCGCCTCGTCAGCGCCTCGGTCAATGGCTATGGCAGCACCGGCCCCTATATCGACCGCCCCGCCTTCGATTTCATCACGCAGGCGATGAGCGGATTCATGAGCGTGAACGGGCGCGCCGATCAGCCGCCCCTGCGCAGTGGCCAGCCGATTACCGATCTGGTGGCGGGTCTTTATACCGCCTTCGGCATCGTCAGCGCGCTGCGCGCCCGCGATCTGAACGGCCGGGGCCAGCATGTCGAATCCGCGATGCTGAACGGTATCCTGTCCTTCATGGCCTATCTGGCCTCGGAACATCTGATGACCGGGGCGCTGCCGGAACGCACCGGCAACGATCATCCGCTGGTCGCCCCTTACGGGCTGTTCCGTGCGTCAGATGGCGAGGTGGCTGTGGCACCTTCGAATGACATCATCCTGCGTCGGTTCCTGCGGGCGCTGGATCTGGAAATGCTGCTGGAGGATCCGCGTTTCGACACCAATCCGAAACGCTTTGCCCGGCGGGATGAGTTGAACGCGCTGATCGACGCGCGCATGGCGACCGACAGTCAGGCAAGCTGGATCGACCGGCTGAACGCGGCGGGCGTGCCCTCGGGCAAGGTGCAGAACCTGCGTGAGGCGCTGGAGGATCCGCAGGTGCAGGCGCAGGAGATGGTGATTGACCTGCCCCATCCCGGCCACGGCACGGTGCGGATGCTGGGCTTTCCGGTCAAGCTGTCCGAAACCCCCTGCGAGGCGCGGCTGCCCGCGCCCCGGCTGGGCGAACATAATGACGAGATCCTGACGCCCCTGCGCGCGGCCCTGTCGGCCCGGGCCGGGGCAGGCAAGACATGACAGAACCGCAGTCCGGAGAGGAGCCGGGTACTGCACAACGGGAAGGAGGACCCCGAATGACCAAGACCCTGAGGACCGCGATTGGCGGTATTCTGGCTTCGGCTGCGATCAGTTGCATGGCGGTGCTGCCGGCAACGGCCCAGACCACGATCGAGGTGCATAACACCATGAGCGCGGGCGGATCCGAAGATGCCGCCCTGCAGCGCTTTTCCGAGTTTCTTGAGGAACGCGCCCCGGGCCGTTTCGATATTGTCCCTTATCTGGGCGGGCAGTTGGGGTCCGAGGTGGATGTTCTGGAACTGCTCAATCTGGGGCAGACCCAGATGTCGCTGACCGGCGGGCTGTTCATGAACCAATATGCCCCGGAACTGGACGCGGTTTCGGTGCCCTTCGTCTTTCCTGACTGGAATGCGGTTGAACATTTCATGATGAACACCGACTCGGGCAAGGCCATTCAGGCCAAGGCGCGCGAGCAGGGCAACATCGTCTATCTTGGTCCGCAGATGCGCGCCTTCCGGCACATGACCTCAAACCGGGAGATCAACACGCCCGAGGATCTGAAGGGCCTGACCATGCGTCTGCCGCAGATCCCGATCTGGCTGGATGTCTGGGGCGAACTGGGTGTGCAGCCCGTGGTCATCCCCGCGCCCGATATCTATTTCGCGATGCGCACGGGTCAGGTCGAGGCGCATGAGAACAGCCTTGCCTCGCCCTATACCCGCCAGATGTGGGAGGTGCAGAAATACATCATCACCACCGCGCATCTGTCCTTCCCCTGGCATTGGGTGGCGTCCGCGCGCTGGTGGGACGGGCTGTCGGCTGAAGATCAGGCGCTGATCACCGAGGCGGTGGAAGCCGCGCGCAGCCATGGCTTCACCGTCGAGGCCGAGGCCGATGATTTCTACCGGGCCGAGCTTATCAAGAACGGCATGACCTTCATCGACGTCGATCAGGCCCCCTTCCGTGAGACGGCCCGCCCGGCGGTGGACCGCATCCTGTCGGAAATGGCCGATGGTGTGACGACCGATATCGAGGCTGCCATCGCCGCCACGCGCTGACGGCATATGCCCGGCCCGCCGCGTGCCTTGTGCGCGGCGGGCCCCTTTCAGGATGGAGCGCGCCGATGCTGACCAGAATCGAATCCGGCTGGGCCCGGATTCTGGAACTTTCCGCCATGGCGATGATGATGGGCATGGTCGGTGTGATCGCCTGGTCGGTGATCGGGCGGCAGGTGTTCCGCCTGCCTGTCGCATGGTCCGAAGAGGTCGGCGCAGGGCTGATGGCCTGGATGGTGCTGACCGGATCGGCCGCCGCCTGGCACCAGCGCCGCCATCTGATGATCGACCTTGTCTTGCGGCGGCTGAATCGCCGCTGGCTGGCCGTGTTCTGCGCGGTGATCGAGGCGCTTTCGGTCCTGCTGTTTGCCGTCGCCTTCTGGGGCGCGCTGTCCATGATGGAGGTCAGCGCCAACAATTCGACCACGGCGCTGGGGATCAGCTTTCGCTGGCTTTATCTGGCGCTGGTCGTGGGTCTGGGCTCGATGATCGCGTTCAGCCTGATCTTCCTGTTCCGACTGTTCACCGGTGACCGCTCCGTGCTGCCGGATTACGCCACGGAGGCCGAATGGAATACCTGATCATCTTCTTTGGGCTGATGGTGTTTCTGTTTGCCATCGGTGTGCCGATTGCCGTGGGCATCGGGCTGACCTGTCTTGCGGTTCTGGTGATCCGCGACGGGATCACCGCGATCCCCGCGGAACTGTTCGCGATCCAGATGCTGCGCGGGCTGAACAATTTCCCGATCCTTGCAATCCCTTTCTTCATCTTTGCCGCCGCCCTGATGAATGTCGGCACGGTGGCCGGGCGGATCTTCAATTTCGCCAATGGCCTTGTCGGGTCGATCCGGGGCGGGCTGGGCCATGTCAATGTGCTGGCCTCGATGATGTTTTCCGGCATGTCCTCGACCGCTGTTGCCGATGTGGCGGGGCTGGGGCAGCTTGAACTCAAGGCGATGAAGGAACGCGGCTATCCGGGGGCGTTTTCGGTGGGAATCACCGGGGCCTCGTCGATCATATCGCCGATGATCCCGCCCTCAATTGCGCTGGTGGTCTATGGCTGGCAGTCCAACACTTCGATTGCAAAGATGTTCATTGCGGGGCTTTTGCCGGGTGTCATGATCGGGCTGGCCTTCATGGTCATGTGTTTCGCGCTGTCCTACCGCTATGACATGCCCACCACCCCGCGCCCGAAACTGCCTGAACTGGTGCAGCTTTTCGGGCGGGCGCTGCCGCCGCTGCTGACGCCGCTGATCATCGTCGGCGGCATCTGGAGCGGGATCTTCACCCCGACCGAGGCCGGGGCGATTGCCTGTCTTTACGCGCTGTTTCTGGGCGCAGTGGTTTACCGCGAACTGACATGGGCAGGACTGATGGACGTGCTGGCCAGCACCGTGCGGTTCTCTGCGATCATCCTCTTTATCATCGGCATCGCCACCTTCTATGGCTGGCTGCTGGTGCGGCTGCGCCTGCCGCAGGAACTGGCCATGCTGATGACGGGGCTGGATCTGAACCCGACGATGCTGATGCTGGCCATGGTGGTGTTCTTCCTGCTGGTCGGCTGTTTCATGAGCGTGGTCGAGGCGATCCTGATCTTCACCCCGATCTTCATGCTGACGATCCAGTCCCTGGGCATCGACCCGGTCTATTTCGGTGTCATCATGGTGCTGACCCTGTCCTGCGGGGTCATCACGCCGCCCTTCGGCAATGTGCTGTTCGTGCTGGTCGAAATTACCGGAATGCCCTTTGAACGGGTGGCGATGGCGGTGCTGCCCTTCCTGATCCCGGTCCTGGTGGTGGTCCTGCTGCTGGTTTTCTTTCCCGGTCTGGTGACCTTCCTGCCTGAACGGTTCGGCTGACCGGGCGGCTGACGGCAAAGTGCGACTGAAAAAGGCCCTGCCCGACCCGGCAGGGCCTTTGTGGTTTTGATCCGGCCCTGCGCAGGAGGCGAGCCTTGCCCTCGGGTTGTCCTGAAGCAGCCGGGCAGGGCCCGCTTGGGCGGAAATCGGAACATGATCGAAAAGCGATGCTACCGATCCCACCCAATGCCCGGTCATCACCCTTCTGCAATTGTGCGGAGGGCCGGAAATGCCCTTGCGTCAATTGCACAAAATCATGTGTCACAAATCCAGACGACAACCTGAACGTGATTTTCGCCCCCATAAGTGGGCCGGAGCAGACGACAGGACGGCGTTTCAAGGAGGAGAAACCGACACAATCTGCCCTGCAAGATAGGTCACGAAAGGCCGGGCAGCGCGCATTCGCCGCCATCCATGCGGGTGGGGCATCTATCGAGTTTTGGAGGAGACAGACATGATCCGTATATCCGCAGCCGTTCTGGCAGGGCTGGCGCCGCTGTCACTGGCCGCCGAACCCGTCAACATGCTGTTCATCGGCAACAGCTACACTTTCGGGCGCACCGACCCGGCGATGAGTTACAATTCCGGCAATGTGACCGACCTGACCTCACCCGAGCGGGGGGGCACATTCACCGACCTGACTGGCAGCCACGCCTTTGAACCGCATCCATGGGGCGGCGTGCCGGGCATCTTCAAGCAACTGACCGATCAGGCGGGGCTGGACTACAATGTTTATCTCTCCACCCGCAACGCGGCCTCGCTGCGCGGGCATCTGCTGAACAGCAATCCGGCCAACTGGGACCTGCGCGGCAATATGGAACTGATGACCTGGGACAAGGTGGTGCTTCAGGAACAAAGCGCCAATCCGCTGGTGCGCAAGGTCAATGAACACGGGCATGATCTGGGATCCGATCCCGAGGGCTTCCGCTATTATGCCGATGCGATCAAGAACCTTGTGAAATCGCCCGAAGGCACCGGCGAATTGCGCGACCGCGATTCCTTTGACGGGGATACCATCGACGAACGTCAGGCCGCCTGTGAGGCGGCAGGATCATCGCGCGTGACCTGCAGCCGCAGCCGGGGCGAATATGTGAACCCCAATGCCAGCAGCGACACGCAGGTGTATCTTTATCAGACATGGGCGCGACCCAATCTGATCCATGGCGCCTTTGACACGGTCCGCGACGACAGCGACGGTTCGGTGTCATGGCTGGATACCCAATCGACCGAAACCCATTACGACACGCTGGAGGAAATCACCGCCGAACTGGTCGCGGGCTATCAGGACGCCTTCGATTACGCGCTGCAACAGGGTTCGACCAGCTATGAGGGGATCGCTCCGGTTGGTCAGGCCTTTCTGTCCGCCGTGCAGTCGGGCGTGGCTGCACGGGATTTCTGGGCCAATGAGGCCGAGGCGACAGGCAGCGTTGACCTGTGGTTCGAGGATGGCACCCATGCCAGCAAATACGGCTCCTATCTCAGCGCGCTGACGCTGTTCGGGGAAACGACAGGGCTTGATCCGCTGCTGTTTGCCGAAGGAGAGATTGCCGCACAAGATATGGGCATTTCTGCCGAAGATGCCTTTGCCCTGCAACGGGTGGCCAGTTTCCTGCTGAACCTGATCGCCGCCGAATCCAGCGGCGATGACCTCTTGGCCTCGGCGCAAAGTGCGGGCGGGATCGTGGCGCAGATGGCCGATATCGTCATCGCGCAGCAGGACACCCTGAACGCCCATCGGTTGCGCGCAGCACGGGGGCGTCTTGCCGCACCGGCGGAAACCGGGCGCTTTACCCCGACCGTGACGGTGCAGGGGGCCGCGCGGGCCGAGGGCGGTTCGGCCCATGGCGCGGGCGATGTCGCGTCATTGACCGCGCATGTCGGGGGCGTCTGGCAGCACAGTGCCGATCTCAGCTTCGGGGGCACGATCAGCCTGCAGCGCAGCAACAGTGACCTGCGGCATGGCGGCGACATCTCCGCCGAGACGGTTTCGGCCGGGCTGGATGCCGCATGGCAGCGCGGTGGCACGTGGGTCGTGGCCGGGGTCGGTTTCTCGAAATCGCGCCTGTCGGGGGTGCGGAACTTCGCGATGGTCTCAGGTCTGGGATATGAATTCCTGCAGGAATCCTTCGATGTCGATACCCATGCCTATACGCTGAATGCCAGCCTGCAGGGCGGCCATGTCTTCCGCCCCAACTCCGATTTCAGCTATGGCCCGGTCTTCGGGATCGACTACAGCCGGACGCGCATTGGCGGTCACAGTGAGGGCACCGCCCGCCGGGCGGTCAGCTATGGCAAGCTGGATTTCGAAAGCATCGAACTGCAACTGGGCGGACAGATGACCCGCAAGGTCACGCTTGCGGGCAGGCCGGTCACGTTGTCTGCGGATCTGCGCTATGTGCGCGAACTGGCCGAGGGGCGCCCGTCTATGGCGATGATCGTCGACAGCGCAGGCACGACGCGCGCGGTGGCCGGGGCGGATTTCGACAAATCCTTTGGCCGGATCGGCCTTTCGGCACAGATGCAGCTTTCCCCGCAGGCGGTCAGCTGGCTGTCGCTGGATGGCCGGATCGGGCATCGGGGCGGCGCGCAGGCGCGGCTTGGCGCGGGGATCAGCGTCCGGTTCTGACCCTGTCCTGCCCTCCGGCCCCTGATCGGGGCCGGAGGGTTCTTTCAGGCCGCATTCGGGGTCATTCTGCGGATGCCGCCCTGCGCCGCCGCCATTGCCGCAGCGCCATGCGCAGCAGCGGCACCGTCCAGACGATGATCGTGACAACCCCCAGCACCGCCGAGATCGGGCGCGAGAAGAAAGCCAGCAGATTGCCCTGCGAACTGATCAGCGCCATGATCATGTTCTGCTCGACAATCGCCCCCAGCACGATGCCCAGCACCGCCGGGGCCAGCGGCAGACCGGCCGATTCCATGCCATAGGCCATGATCCCCAGCGCCAGCATGACAAGGATACCGCTGGCCGAATTGTCGATCGAATAGGCCCCGGTCACCGCCAGCAGCAGCAGCGCGGGCATCAGCAGCTGGCGCGGAACCCGCAGGATCCAGCGCGCGACCTTCATCGACAGGATGCCGAAGGGCAGCAGCAGCAGATTGGCGATCAGAAACACGATGAAAACCGCATAGATCAGGTCGGGATTGTTGATGAACACGGTCGGCCCGGGGTTCATCCCTTTCAGATACAGCACTCCGACCGCGATGGCGGTGATCGTGTCGCCGGGAATGGCAAAGACCATCGCCGGGATCCATGCGGCGGCCAGGGCCGCGTTATTGGCCGAATTTCCGGCAATCACCCCTTCGATATGGCCTTTGCCCCATTTTTCAGGCTCGCGCGAAAACCGCTTGGCCACAGCAAAGGAAATCCATGACGCAATATCGGCCCCGGCCCCCGGCAGGGCACCCAGAACCGTGCCAATGCCGCTGCCGCGCAGGGCGACGTGCCAGTATTGGCGCGCGGCGGCAAAGACCTTGGTCCATGCCTCGCGCATGCTGGCCTGCGCGACCCGATGCGTTTCTCCGGGGGCCACCAGCGATCGCAGGATCTCGGGCAGGGCGAACATGCCGATCAGCGCGGGAATGAAGGACACCCCGTCCATCAGAACATAGGTGCCGAAGGTAAAACGCGGATAGCCGGTGCCGTAATCCATGCCAACCGTGGAAATCAGCAGACCGATCATCAAGGAGGCCATGCCTTTCAACACATCCTCGGAGGCGACGAAAACCGCGCAACTGAGACCCAGGCAGCCCAGCCAGAAGAATTCGAACGCGCTGAAATTCAGCGCGAACCGCGCCAGCACCGGTGAGGCAAGGATCAGCACCAGCGTGCCGATAATGCCGCCTGTCATGGAAAAAAAGGCACTGCTGCCCAGCACGAAACCGGCATCGCCCCGGTTGCTCAGCGCATGGGCATCATCGACATAGGCGGCCGAGGCAGGCGTGCCCGGCATCCGCAGCAGCGCGCCGGGAATATCGCCCGCCGCGATGCACATCGCCGCCGCCGAAACGATGGAGGCGATGGCCGCGATCGGGCTGAGAAGAAAGGTGATCGGCACCAGCAGCGCCACCGCCATGGTCGCCGTCAGCCCCGGCAGCGCACCCACCACGAAACCGAACAGCGAGGCCACGAAAATCGTCAGCAGGGTCGTCGGATCCGCGACCAGCCAGAAGGCGGCACCAAGATTTTCCCACACGGTCAGAACACCCCTTCCAGCAATCCCGGCGGCAGCGGCACGCGCAGCGCTTGCCGGAACAGAAGATCCAGCAGCAGCGTCACGATCAGCGCCATGCCAAGGGAAAACAGCAGGCTCCGGCGTAACCAGAGCGCAAGGATCAGCAAGGTTGCAAAGCTGAGCGGGGCAAAGCCCACCCATTCCATCAGCAGCGCGAAGGACAGAACGGCGGCCAGCAGCAGCCTGGTCGCCTGCAGCAGTTTGCCCGGTTCAAACCGGGGATCGACGGCGATCCGCCATCCCGCGCCCGCGCGCAGGCCACGCAGCAACAGCAGGCTGCCGCACAGGACCAGCCCTGCGGCAATCAGACCCGGAAACAGGCCGGGTCCGAAGAACCCGGCCTGCGTGGGAAAAGTGGTGATGAAAGCGGCGACCAGCAGGCCAAGCAAGGCCAGAAACAGGCCGGTCACCGCATCTCCGATCTGCATGCCCGACCCGTTACTGTCCGAGTTGCTCGAAAATTTCGGTCATGGCGGCCATGTCCGAAATCATGAAGTCGCGGAAATCGTCGCCACCGCGCCACAGATGGGTAAAGCCGCGTTCAATCAGCGTGTTGCGGAAATTGTCGCTGTTGGCGGCATTCTCGACCGCCTCCAGCAGCCGCGCCTGCACATCCTCGGGCAGGTCCTGCGGGCCGACAACGCCGTGCCACAGGCCATAGGACCAGTCGATGCCAAGTTCCTTCATCGTCGGAACATCGGGGAAGGCTGCCGAACGATCATCCGCCGACAGGGCCAGCGGACGCAGTTCCCCGCTTTCGATCAGGGCGCGCGCCTCGACCAGCGACGCGGTCGAGAAGGTCGAGTTTCCGGCCGCGACATCCAGATGCCCGGCGGTGCCGCCCTGCGTGGGCACCCAGTTCACGCCGCCCGGATCGGCCCCGGCAGCCAGCATGAAGCCGACATAACCCACATGCCAGTTGGCATTGGGCGGCGCGCCGGTTGCGCTCAGCTGTCCCGGGCTGGCCTCGATTGCCGCCAGCAATTCGGCCAGATCGGCATAGGGCGCGTCGGTCTTGACCGTGACACCGCCCGGCAATTCGTTGGTCTGGCCGATGGGCGTCAGGTTTTCATAGCTCAGATCCGCAAGATCCTGCGGCTTGTAAAGGCTGATATCGCTGGCGATGACCCCCAGCGTATAGCCATCGGGCCGGGCCTGCGCGATGGCGGTCGTGCCAACGATGCCACCGCCGCCCGCGCGGTTCACGACATTGATCGACACACCCAGTTCCCGCTCCAGTTCCGCGCCAAGCGTGCGCGCGACAATATCGGTGCCGCCGCCTGCGGGATAGGGCACGATCAGGGTGATCGGCCGGTCGGGAAACTCCGCCATCGCCGCCCCGGCGCTGGCAAGGGCCAACCCGGCGGCAAGGCCCATAGCCTTGATCATGGTTCCGTTGGTCATTCTGGTCTCCTCCTCCGATGTGATGCGGCGCGGGCGGGTCTGTGCCGCCCTTTGACCGCCTTGCAATGGGTCCGGCACTGCGGATCGCGGGCCGGGGGTCGTGGAAAGACAGGGGCAAGAGCGGCGGCAGGCGCAGCCCGGTCGCGTCTCAATCCTGCTTGGAAAGACATCTTCTCCGGTCCTCCCCATCCCCAAGACCGACACGGGCAAGATTGCCCAATCTCGATAAAGTATACAATATTTAATATCGAATTCTACCCACCTCGGCGCCGGACCGGGCGTGTGCGCCCGGTCCGGACCGAAGCAAGGCGGCGTCCCGCGATGGTTCAGCGGGGCAGCACAGAAAGAATGGCGAACAGGTGCCGCAGGTCGGTCAAGGGGGCGGGACCGGCAAGGGGCGCATCGGGGCGGAAGGACCTCAGGCCCCTTCCGCCCCGATCAGGCGGTCCAGTGTCAGGGGCAGATCGCGCAGGCGCTTGCCGGTGGCGTTGAACACCGCATTGGCAATGGCGGCGGCAACTCCGGTAATGCCGATTTCGCCGATGCCACGCGCCCCCAGCGGTGACCGCGGATCGGGAATGCCGGTCCATGTCACGTCAATTTCGGGCACGTCCAGATGCGCGGGGATGTGGTAGTCGGCAAGGCCCGGATTCATGATCCGCCCGCTGCGCTCATCGAACAGCACTTCCTCGCTCAGCGCCATGCCCAATCCCATGATCATGCCACCGCGCAGCTGGCTGACCGCCATGCGCGGGTTCAGGATCGTGCCGACATCGAACACCCCCAGCAGCCGCGTGACGCGGAGTTCGCCGGTGACATCGCTGACCCTCACCTCGCAGAAATTGGCCGAATGGCTGAGCATGGCATATTTGAAGATCTCAAGCGGCGGCGCGCCGGTTTCGGTCACGCTGATCTCATCCCGTCCGGCCCGGGTCAGGATATCCCCATAGGTTTCGCGGCGCGTCGGGTCCTCGATGCAGACCAGACCGCCCTCGGCCAGCCGCACCTCACCGGCGCGCAGGCCTGCCAGCGGGCTGGCATTGCCCGCAAGGCGCAGCAGCTCCACGGTCAGCTTGCTGGCCGCCGCCGCGATTGCCGCTGCAATCGAAACGGTCTGTGACGAGCCGCCGGCGACCGGCGCGGCGGGCAGGTCGGAATCGCCCATCTCGAAGGTGATCGCGTCGAGGGGAAGGCCCAGCCGGTCGGCGGCATGCTGGGTCTGCACGGTGGCGGTGCCCATGCCCATATCCTGCGCCGAGGTGGACAGGGTGGCCTGTCCGTCGCGCGTCAGCCGGATGCGCAGCGCGCCGGATGGCATCCGCACATAGGGGAAATTGCCCGCCGCACAGCCCATGCCCAGCAGCCATTCCCCGTCACGCCGCGCACGCGGCATCGTACTGCGCGCGTCCCAGCCAAAGCGGTCGGCACCCTGCCGCCAGGCCGTCGCCAATGCGCGTTGTGAAAAGGGGGTGCCGGTCAGCGGATGCGTTTCGGGTTCATTGCGCAGCCGCAATTCGACCGGGTCGATGTCCATCGCATGGGCCAGTTCATCTACCGCGCTTTCAACGGCGAAACTGCCCACCGATTCCCCCGGTGCACGCATGAAGGTGTTGGGCACGATATCAAGATCGAGATGTTTCTGCCCGAAGCGATAGCTTTGCGCGCGATACAGCGAGCGGGTGCCCAATGTGTATTGTTCGGGGCTGGCCGAATAGGGCGGCATCACCGAATATCCGGTATGGATCAGCGCGGTAAACCGCCCTTCGGCATCGGCCCCGATGGCGACGCGCTGTTCGGTCGGGCTGCGCCCGCCGACCATTCGGAAAACCGCCTCACGGCTCAGCATCAGGCGCACGGGGCGGTCCACCATCCGCGCGGCGGCAACGGCCAGAACCTGATGGTCCCAGAACCCCTTGGCCCCGAAGCCCCCGCCAACGAAGGGGGACAGGACGCGAACATCCTCACGCCGCAGACCGAAAAGTTTGGCCAGTGCGGCGGCGGTCGGGGCGACGGCCTGTGTCGCATCATGCAGGACCAGCCGGTTGCCGGTCCAATGCGCGGTCACGCCATGCAGTTCGATGGCGGCATGGTTATGGCCGGGCGTGGTATAGGTGGCATCGGTGCTGAAGGCGGCCTGCCGCAGGGCAGCCTCGGCATCGCCTGCGGATTGTTCGTTGCGTTCCACAAGGATTGACGCAGGCGTGCGGGCCTCGGGCTTGGCGGCCTGAAAGTCGCTGAGGGCCGGGGCCGTATCGACGCTGAGGTCGATAAGGCGGGCGGCATGATCGGCCTGCTGCTGGGTTTCGGCCAGCACCAGCGCCATCACCTGCCCGTTATAGCGGATCTGGTCATCCTGAAGGATCGGCAGCGCGCTATTGCCGACCGCGCCCAGATTGGTGACCCCCATCAGTGGTACAAGGCCAAGCCGGGGCATGTTGCGATAGGTCAGCACCAGCAGCACACCGGGCGCGGCCTCGGCCGCTGCCGTGTCCAGCCGGGTGATACGACCGCGCGTGACCGGGCTGTTGACCAGCGCGGCATAGCACAGCCCCTCCAGCGGCACCTCGGCGGCGAAGCGGGCAGCACCCCGCACCTTTTGCGGGCCGTCTAGTTGCGCAAGCTGTGTTCCCACCGCGCCGTGCCGCCCGATCAGCGGGTCCGGCGTGCCCCCCGGCAGCCAGCGTTCGGGCACCCAGCCGACAACCTTGCGGACGGATTCGATCAGCGTGTTCTGGACCCGGCTCATGCGGTTTCTCCGATCAGTTGGGCCAGCAGGGCGGCGGCGCTGCGTCTGGCAAGCGGCAGTTTGAAGGCGTTGCCGTCCAGCGGTCTGGCTTCGGCGAATTCCAGCTTCAGCGCGGCTTCGACCGCTTCGGGTGTGGCGGGACCACTGCGCAATGCCGCCTCGGCCCGTGTGGCACGCCATGGCCGGTGCGCGATGCCGCCAAAGGCCAGCCGGATTTCGGCGAAATGGCCGTTTTCCACCGTGATACAGGCCCCGACCGAGACCAGCGCGAAGGCATAGCTGGCCCGGTCGCGCACCTTGCGATAGGCGGATCGCATGGCGGGCAGGGGCGGCGGAAGTTCCACGCCTGTGATAATTTCACCAGGCCGCAATTCGGTTTCCAGATGCGGCGTGTCGCCGGGCAGGCGGTGAAATTCCGACAGCGGCAACGCGCGCGGCCCGTCAGGGCCCAGCAGATGCAGCGTCGCGTCCAGCGCCGCCAGCGCCACGCACATATCCGACGGATGCGTTGCGATACAGGCGGATGAGCCGCCCAGAATGGCGTGATAGCGGGTAAAACCGCCCTGCGCGTCACAGCCCGAACCGGGCACGCGCTTGTTGCAGCGGCTGGCGGCGGGATCGGCGAAATAGGTGCAGCGCGTGCGCTGCATCACATTGCCTGCCACCGTCGCCATATTGCGGATCTGGGCCGAGGCCCCGGTCAGAACGGCCCGCGACAGCAGCGGATAGTCCCGCCGCACCTGCGGATGCGCGGCCAGCGCGCTGTTGCGCACCGCGCCGCCGATCAGCAGCCCGCCGCCGGGTGTCAGCTCGATCTGTTGCGAAAACCCGGTCACATCAATCAGCGTTTCGGGATGTTCGACCCCTTTGCGCATCAGATCGACCAGATTGGTGCCGCCGCCCAGCAGGCGATGCCCGGGCAAGGCTGCGGCAGCGGCGGCCTCGGGCGCGGTGGTGGCGCGGCGATAGGTGAAGGGGTTCATGCCGCCCCCTCCTGCGCGACCTGTAGGATTGCGGCGATGATGCCGTTATGCGCGCCGCAGCGGCAGAGATTGCCACTCATCCTTTCGCGGATCTCCTCGGCGGTCAGGGGGGCGGGGCGGGAAAGGTCGCCGGTGACAGAACTGGGCATGCCCTCGGCCAGTTCGCGCAGCATCGCCGTGGCGGCGCAGATCTGGCCGGGGGTGCAATAGCCGCATTGAAACCCGTCATGCGCAATGAAGGCTTCCTGCAGCGGATGCAGATCATCCCCCGATGACAGCCCCTCGATCGTGGTCACCTCGCGCCCTTCGGCCTGCACGGCCAGCGTCAGGCAGGACAGCACCCGCTGCCCGTCGATCAGCACCGTGCAGGCGCCGCAGCCGCCCTGATTGCAGCCGATCTTGGTGCCGGTCAGATGCAGCCCGTCGCGCAGAAACTCGGCCAGAGACATGCGCGGATCCTCCGGAAGCGGGACTTCCGTGCCGTTGATTGTAATGGCCATGCCTTCATCCCTTGCGGTTGCTGGGGTTGCGATTGGCATCAATATACTACGAGGTTCGTATTATTCAATCTTCGTTTTATGCAATCTTGCTGACCATCTCAATGAAGACCGCGCGTTCTGCGGGGGTCAGCCTGCGCAGCATGTCGCGGAACATGGACTGATACATGTCCTGCAGGGCGCGGGCATGGGTTTTTCCCGCCTCGGTCAGGTCCAGTGCCACCGCGCGGCGGTCTTCCGAGGGGCGGAGACGTTCCAGCAGACCGCGTTTCGCAAGCCGGTCCGTCGCGGATGAAATCGTCGTCAGCGCGACGCCGAATGTCCGCGCGACATCGGACGGACCACAGCCGGGATGCGCCGCGACATGCTGCAGGATCAGCTTGTCGATCTCTGCCAGCGGGCGGCCGCCCTGCGCCGTATCCGACAGCTTGAAGCGCCGCCCCAGCCGGTCCAGCGCGCCTGCAAGGTCTGCAACCTGTTCATCTGTCGGTTCACTCATCCCGTCAGTCTAGTGCCAGCCGCCCGGCGGTGCCAGAGCCCTTTGCTGGGCGTCCGGCCTGGGGATTGCCGTCCCGCAAGGGTGATTCTACATCCGATCGCTGCGGTGCTCGGGGCAGCATCCACAGAAGGCCGGGTTTGCGGGCGGGGCACGGCTGCGGCAGAACGACCGTCATTCCGGCAGCCCCGTGCCGCAGGATCCGCGCCGCTGGGCAGATTCCCGCCTGTTTTTTTGCTACAACCGGAAGATGTTTGCGCGATTGGGGCAAGAGTGATCGGCTTTTCCGCGATAACTCGAAAGGAGGGATCAATGAACGGTTGGAAAACCACGGATGTCATTCCTTGCGTCGGTTCTAATGGCGAGAAGGTGACGATCATTGCGCAGATCCGCGACGCGCAGAACCGGCAGGCACAGCGCAACGCGCAAAGGGTGGGCCGGGCGGCAGGGACCGTGACAGAAAACGCGCCCCGGCCTGCGGCAGCCCCGGTGAAGAATCCTGAAACCGGATCCCATGCCGGACCCGACCTGCGCTATGTTCTGGGCAACGGCCTGCCCGTCGCGCCGCTGGATACCGAGCGGTTCCTGCTGCCGAAGACCAAGGAAATCGTGATCCGCCGGTAGGCGTCGACGGGCGGTCGTCCTCCCATCAGCGCCCCGGCCAAGCGGGGGGCGCAAGGGGACATCTTGAACCCCGCAAGCGAACCCCCCGAACCCCGGCCGTGGCCTGAAAGGCCCGGCCATTCCCTTACCACCCATTCACGCTGGCCACGGACACGCGCAGGTCCCGCCGCCAGTCCCCTCAGCCGATGGCAGGCCCGTCGGTCAGGCGGCTGACCGACTGGGCAAGTGCGTGCCGGTCCAGTCCGAAATGGCGATAAAGATCGCCGATGGTTCCGGTCTGGCCGAAATGTTCCACCCCATGCGGTATCGTGCGGTGGCCGTGAACCGCGCCCAGCCATGACAGGGTTGCCGGATGGCCGTCGATCACGGTCACCAAGGCGCAATGGCGGGGCAGCGCGGCCAGCAGGTGTTCTACATGGCTTGTCGCCTGCGGATTGCCGCGCGCGCGTTCGCGCTGTGCCGCCGTCCATCCGGCGTTCAGCCGGTCAGCCGAAGTCACGGCCAGCACCGCCACATCGCGGCGATGTTCGGCCACGATACCCGCCGCCGCAATCGCCTCATCCGCCACGGCGCCCTGATAGGCGATCACCACCGCGCAGTTCGGCCCCGGCGGGCGCAGCCAATAGGCCCCGTCGATCGCGCCCTGCCGAAAGCCATCATCGGCCCGGCGGCCCGGCTGTTCCAGCGGTTTGGTGGTCAGCCGCAGATAGACCGAACCGCCGGTTTCATCGCGCAGCCATGTGCGTTCGTCCGGGTCCGCCCCGCCCTCGCGCTGCATATAGTCAAAGGCCCATGCCATGATGACCGCCAGTTCATCGGCAAAGGCGGGTTCAAAGGCCGCAAGCCCGTCCTGCGCCATGCCGGTCAGCGGTGTGCCGATGGATTGATGCGCCCCACCCTCGGGGGCCAGCGTGATGCCTGACGGCGTGC
This sequence comes from Szabonella alba, assembly GCF_016765775.1. Lineage (GTDB taxonomy): Bacteria > Pseudomonadota > Alphaproteobacteria > Rhodobacterales > Rhodobacteraceae > Szabonella > Szabonella alba. Next base: position 425,841 of record NZ_JAESVN010000002.1, read on the forward strand.
CCACGATCATGAAGCGCGCATCCTGATAGCAGGCATAGTTCAGCGCATCGAGGCCGCGATGCACAAACGGATCATAGACCGTGCCGATGGGAATGATCCGTCGCCCCCAAAGATCATGCGCCAGCCCTGCCGCCCCCAGCAGCAGAAACAGGTTCATCTCGGCGATGCCCAGTTCCAGATGCTGGCCCTCGGGCGCGAAGTTCCATTTCGCGGTTGACGGGATACGGTGTTCGATAAAGGCATCGGGCAACGCGTCCCGGGCAAAGAGCTTGCGGCGGTTCACAAAGGCCCCAAGTCCCGTCGTGCCCGTCACATCCGGTGAGGTGGTCATGATCCGCGCGGCAAGATCGCTGTCGCCCCTTGCCAGATCATCCATGATCTTGCCAAAGGCCGCCTGCGTGGAAATCTCGCGCGCGGCCCCGGCTTGTCCCGCTTCAGGCCCGATCTGCGGCACGGGCAGGCGGGCATCGCCATGTCGGCCTGTGCGATTCTTGAAAAACGGCACCTGCGACAGGAAATCGCGCAGCGCCTGCGCATCCTCGACGCCGGCAAAAGTGTCCCATTCCTGCCCTTCGGGCACGCCCATATGGGCCTGCCATTCGGCCATCTGGGCCTTGGTCATCAGCCCGCCGTGATTGTCCTTGTGCCCGGCAATCGGGGTGCCCCAGCCCTTGATCGTATAGGCCAGAAAACAGGTGGGACGGTCATGATCGACCGAGGCAAAACTTTGCGCCATCGTTTCCACGCAGTTGCCGCCCAGATTTTCCATCAGCGCCGCAAGTTCGGCATCGCTGCGCCGGTCGATCAGCGCCGTAACCGCACCCTGATCGCCCAGATCCTCCATCAGCCGCGCGCGCCAGACCGCGCCGCCCTGATAGGTCAGGGCCGCGTATTCGGCATTGGGGCAGGCGTCGATCCAGTCGCGCAGCCGCGCGCCGCCCGGTTCCTCGAACGCCGCGCGTTGCAGGGCGCCGTATTTGATGCGCAGCACCTCCCATCCGAAGGTGCCGAAGATCTTTTCGATCCGCTCGAACAGCCCTTCGCGCACGATCCCGTCCAGCGACTGGCGGTTATAGTCGATGATCCACCATGTGTTGCGCAGGTTGTTCTTCCAGCCTTCCTGCAGCACCTCATAGACATTGCCCTCATCCATCTCGGCATCGCCGACCAGCGCCACCATGCGGCCCGTCGCGATATCCTTGCCCCAGTCCTTGGCAGTGATGAAATCCTGTACCATCGAGGCCAGCGCCGTGATCCCGACGCCCAGCCCGACCGAGCCCGTCGAGAAATCCACATCGCCCGCATCCTTGGTGCGGCTGGGATAGCTTTGCACCCCGCCGAAGCCGCGGAAATTTTCCATCCTCTCCCGCGTCTGGTTGCCCATCAGATATTGCATCGCATGAAAGACCGGTGAGGCATGCGGCTTGACCGCCACCCGGTCGGCCGGGCGCAGCGCCGAAAAGTAAAGCGCCGTCATGATCGAGACCATCGAGGCGGAAGACGCCTGATGCCCGCCGATCTTGATTGCATCCACCTTGGGGCGGATGTGGTTGGCATTGTGGATCATCCAATGCGACAGCCAGAGCAGGCGCTGTTCGATGAGGCGAAGCTGTTTTGCGGTTTCGGTCGCTGTGTCGGTCATGGGTCTCCCTCTCGCGCGGAAGTCTACAACCGCAGCCCGGGCGGATTTCGTCAATTTGCTTGCGCATTCCGGTAAACTGCGCTGGAATCCGGCGTAGAGTTGTAAAAGACAGACGAAAGCAGCCATGAATGACAGAAACACTGGATGAAATCGACCGCCGCATCCTGCGCGAATTGCAGCAGGAGGCGCGCCTGACCCATCAGGAACTGAGCGACCGCGTCGGCCTGTCCCCGTCACCCTGTGCGCGGCGCATCCGCAGGCTGGAATCCGAGGGATATATCACCGGCTATTCGGCGCGGATCGACGAGGCCAAGCTGGGATTCGGCTTCAACGTCTTCATCTCGGTGCGGCTGGACCGGCAGATCGACGACCGGCTGGTGGCCTTTGAACGCGAGATCCGCCGCTTTCCCGAGATTGTCGATTGCTGGCTGATGACCGGCAGTTTCGATTATCTGCTGCGCGTCGCGGTCAGCGATCTGCATGAATTCGAACGCTTCCTGACCGGGCGGCTGACGAAACTGCCGGGGGTGGCGTCGCTGGAATCGTCAATCCCGATCCGGCGGGTCAAGTTTATTCCGGCGCGGCTGGACTGACCGGCGCGGTCTCAGCCCCTGCGCGGGGTGTCCGGCGCGTCCCGCAGGTCGGGATCGTCATAGCGCGCGACATAAGAGTCAATCAGCCGGTCCACCGCCTCCCGCGAGACGCGGTTGTAATCCTCCGAAAAGCCCAGTGTCGCCACCATTTTCCAATGGCCATACATCAGCGCGACAAACAGATAGCCGATCTCGCGGCAGGCCGATTGTGGCAGGGTGGGATGGCTGATCTGCACCTCATGCGCGATGGTGTGATGCAGCAGGTTATACTGGTCGAACAGATTTTTGCGCAGCTTGTCCGACCCTGCCGCCAGCGCGAACATCGCGTCATAGACGGCATCATCGGCGGGCTTGGCCAGCCCCTCACCGGCAAGGAAATTGAAATAGAAATCCAGAAACATCGGCAGTCGCCGGGCGGTATTGGCCTTCAGGATGCCCTGCATCAGACATTCGCGATAGGACGCGGCCAGCGCATCGCAGACCGCGACCATCAGCACCTCGGAATCGGGAAAGTAATGCCGGATCAACTGCCGCGACATATCGGTTTCGCGCGCGATCTGATCGTATGAGGCCATCGGCAGACCCAGCCGTCCGATCGTGCGGATCGCGGCCTGCACAATCTCAGGCCGTCTGATTTCCGAGATCGGTTTCACTATCTGCCGCATCCTTGCCATCGCGGCCCCGTCCGGGGACTGCCGGATACAAGATTAGACAATATGCCGATGGGGTTACAAGCGGTGTGGGTCGGGAAGGGCGGGCGCCCGCCCGCCTGACAGGGGATCCCCTGCAACGGCGGAGGGTATCACCCCTGCCTAACGGCCCAGACCGCGACGGATCATCACCCCTGCCCCGGTCTGCCAGATCAGCGCCAGATCAAGACAGACCGAGCGGTTCTTCTGATAGATCAGGTCCAGCCGCGCCTTTCGCGGGATGCAGCGGCGGGTGTAGACGGCATCGGTTTCTTCGGCCGTGCGGCAGGCGGCAAGCAGGCGTTCCTCATGGCCGTGGATATGCAGGCTGGCCAGACCGGTGATGCCGGGGCGGCTTTGCAGCACCTGCGCGTAAAGGGTGGGAAAACGCTCGACATACTCGCGCAAGGGCGGGCGAGGCCCGACAAAACTCATATCCCCGCGAAGGACATTCCACAGTTGCGGGATCTCATCCAGCCGCGCGCGGCGCAGGAAACGGCCCATCGGCGTGATCCGCGCCGTCTTGTCGCCGCCAGACACGCCGCTGCGCCCGGTCGCAACCGGCATCGTGCGCAGTTTCCACAGGCCGAAGGGCTGACCGGGGGCCTTCATCCGTTCCGCGACATAGAAAAGCGGCCGCCCCTCGACCAGCAGCAGCACCAGCAGCAGCACCGCGAACGGCAGCGCCAGCAGCAGTGCCAGCATCAGCGCCAGCACCAGATCAAGCGCGCGTTTGCCGGGGGTCATGCGGGCAGATCCTTCCATTCGGCGACCATCGCGGCGGCACTGGCGGCGGGCAGCGGCAGCAGGGTGGCAAGCCTTGTGCAGTCCAGCACGACCTGCGGCAGCACGGCGGGGTTTTCGGGGCTATGGCGCCAGTCGATCCCGGCGGCATCCAGCAGTGCGGCCATGCGCAGCGGCGGGGTGGCAGCGATGTTCAGAATATCGGGCAACGCGGCACCTTCGGCGGCCAGTTGCGCCAGACCCGCCAGCACCCGCCCAAGGCTGACAGGCCCGATATAGGACCGCAGCGGCCCGCCCGCCGCCCCCGGCACGGGGTCCAGCGTGACCGGAACGCCCGGACGCGCGCCCCCCAGCAGCGCATCAAACCCCGCGACATTGCCCAGCCGCAGCAGGGTCAGGCGCATCCCTTCGGTCATCGCAAAATCCTGCGCCGCCGCCTCCATCGCGTATTTCTGTTCGCCATAGGCAGATGGTGGGGCAGGGGTCGCATCCTCGGTCAACGGGGCATCCGAGGCGCCGTAAACCGCCGCCGAGGACATCAGGAACACATGCCGCGCGCCCTGATCGCGGGCAGCGCGCAGCGTGGCCAGCGCAAGTGCCGTCTCATCGTTACCGGAGTCTGTCCCTGCCCGTCGACCGCCCGCAAGCCCCAGAACCACGCCCGAGGCCAGCCCGGCAGGGCAGGGGTCCAACGCGATATCCCAGGTGGAAAACCCGGGCCGGGATGTGCGCGCCTGCCAATGGGGTTGCAAACTCGTGGCGGCGGCTGTTTCCGGCCAGACCGCACGAAGCGCCCCGCCGATCCGCCCCGTGGACCCGGTCACCAGAAACGGCAGGACGATCATCTATTCGTTGCCTTCCAGTCGCGTGCGCAATTCCCGCAGCACCGGCAGCACGGCGCGCACCCGGTCCGCCCCCAGATCGGCGACAAATTCGGAAATCAGCGGCGCGATGGAGTGCACGGCGGCATCCCGCGCGGCCCGGCCCGAAGGGCTGATCGAGACAAACTTGCGCCGCGCATCGTCCCAGTCGGGGCGGATATGGACATGCCCGGCCCATTCCAGCTTGGCCAGTGTGTTGGTCATCGCACCGCGCGTGACATGAAAGGCCCGGGCAAGCTGGGCGGGGGATTTTTCCTCATTCCCGCGGGCCAGATGGTTCAGCACGCCGAAATGCGACAGTTCCATCCCGCGCGGCAGCGCCTTGGACACGCGGTTGCGCGCCAGTTGATCGGCCATGAACAGCTCCCCGAACAGGGCAACGGCGATATCCTCATGCGATTCGGCCATCACCCCGCCCCGAACGGACGGTCATGGGTCAGGGACGGAATGCGGGCGCGCGCCCGGTCGACTTCGGCAAGGTCGATCTCGGCGAAGGTCAGGCCGGGTTCGGTTCCGGCATCGGCCAGAACCTCCCCCCAGGGGGCGATGACAAGGCTGTGGCCATAGGTGTGCCGCCCCTTGCCGCCCGAGGTTTCGGGGTGAAACCCGGTCTGGGCCGGGGCCAGCACGAAACAACCCGTTTCAATCGCACGGGCACGCAGCAGGATATGCCAATGCGCCGCCCCGGTGATGTGGTTGAAGGCGGCCGGAACCGTCAGGATCTGCGCCCCCGCCTGCGCCAGATGCCGGTGCAGCGCGGGAAAGCGCAGATCATAGCAGACGGTCATGCCGATCCGGCCCAGCGGCGTGTCGGCGACCACGGCCCGGTCACCGGGCCGGTAGCCTGCGGATTCGCGATACACCTCGGTTTCCGAGACATTCACATCGAACATGTGGATCTTGTCATAGCGCGCGGCGATGCCGCCATCGGGCCCGATCAGGAAGCTGCGATTGGCGAATCGGCCATCGGCATCGCGGGTCAGCAGCCCCAGCGATCCGATCAGCAGCCAGATCCCGGCCCTCGCGGCCTCCTCCTGCAGGGCGGCAAGGGTGGGATCATCCTCTTCATGGTGTAAATGCGCGCGCTGAAAGGCCCGGTCCGAGGACAGCGCATTGCTGCATTCCGGGGTCAGCACGAAATCCGCACCACCCGCCACCGCCTGCCGCACAAGCGCCAGCGTTCCGGGCAGGTTCAGCGTTGGGTCATCGGTGACATTCAGTTGCGCAAGGGCTGCACGCATTGCGTCTAATCCTTCAGCAGCGCGTCAAGCCGGCCGGCCCGGTCCAGCGCATGCAGATCATCGGAACCGCCAATCGGCTGCCCGTCGATGAAGATCTGCGGCACGGTGCGCCCGCCATTGGATCGGCGCGTCATTTCCGCGCGCTGCGCGGGATCGGCCATGACGTCGATCTCGGTAAAGGCCACGCTTTTGCTGGTCAGCAACCGCTTGGCGGCATGGCAATAGCCACAGAAGGGGGAAGTGTAGATTTCAACGGTTTTCATGATGCCTGTCCCCGGGGGTTTTGCCGACTATAGGGATTTAGGTGTCCTTCGCAACGCGCGCCAGCACCACCACGGCAACATCACTGGCCCCGGCATCAAGGCAGGCCTGCGCCGAGGCGGTCAGCGTGGCGCCCGAGGTCATCACATCATCGACCAGCAGCACCGGCCGCCCCTGCATCCGGGCCGCACGGCGGGGATGGGCGCGGATCGCGCCGGACAGATTGGCGAAACGGGCATCGCGGTCGCGCCCGTCCTGTGATCCGGTCCGCTGGATCCGCTGCAACAGATCGGGGCAATGCCCGATCCCCGCCAGACGCGCCAGTGCGGCCGACAACAGCGCAGACTGGTTGAACCGCCGCCGCAACAGCCGCGTCCAGTGCAGCGGCACCGGGGCTGCGATCATTCCGGGTTTCAGCAGGGGCCGGGCCGCGCGATGCATCCAGTCCGCCGCCGGTCGGACGATATCCTGCCGGTCGCCATGTTTCAGCCGCAGCACCAGCGCACGCCCCATACCGCGGTAGGCCAGCGCCGCCCGCCCCTGCGACCATGGCCGCGCAATGGCAAGGCAATCGTCGCAATGCACCGCATGGCCCGGATCCTGCCCCGGCAGGGCCGTGCCGCAGGTGTCGCAGACCAGACCGGACAGGAAATGCACCTGCCGCCAGCAAGCACCACAAAGGCCGAAATCGGATGTCACCATCTCGCCGCAGCCAATGCATTGCGGCGGGTAGATCATCCGCAACACGGCTTGCAATCCCATGCATCCCTCCTATGGTCCGCGCCATGACCGACGCGCGCAATTCCGATCCCGGTGCCCCCACCGGCCCCCGCCTGACCGACCGCAAGGCGCTGGCGCATCACCGCCGCCGCGCCATGACCCTGCCCGACCCGGCGCTGTTCCTGCAGGAGGCGGTGGCCGACGAGATTCAGGAAAGACTGGGCGAGGTTAACAGAACCTTTACAGATATCGCCGTGGTGACGGGTTTTCCCGATCTCTGGCGCGCGCGTCTGCCCGGGGCGCGGATCCTGTCCGACAGCGATCCGCTTGACCTGACCGAGGGCAGTCAGGATCTGGTGATCCACGCCCTGTGTCTGCATTGGGCGGATGATCCTGTGGGACAGCTTATTCAGTGCCGCCGCGCGTTGCGCGCCGACGGGTTGTTGCTGGCGGCGCTGTTCGGGGGCGGAACGCTGGCCGAGTTGCGCGCCGTGCTGGCCGAGGCCGAGATTGCGGTGACGGGTGGGCTGTCGCCGCGCGTGCTGCCCATGGCCGAAATCCGTGATCTGGGCGCGTTGCTGCAACGGGCGGGGCTGGCCCTGCCGGTGGCCGACAGCGACCAGCGTGAGGTGCATTACCGCGATATCCTGCATCTGATGCAGGATCTGCGCGCCATGGGCGAAGGCAACGCGCTGGCCGCCCGTGCCCGCCGCCCGCTGACCCGGGCGCTGCTGGCCGATGCCCAGGACCGCTATGCCCGCGCCTTTCCCGCGCCGGGGGGCCGGTTGCGCGCCGCGTTCGAGATGATCTTTCTGACGGGCTGGGCGCCGCATCCCGACCAGCCACAGCCCTTGCGCCCCGGATCGGCGATGCGCAGCCTGACCGAGGTTCTGCGCCCCGCCGACCCCACAGGTACGGGCGCGGCAGACCCGCCGCCCGGTGATGCGACAACGCGCCAAGGTTGACCCCGCGCCGCTTGCCGTTATGTCAGCCGGTGTCAGGCCATATCAAAAGGACCCAGCAGATGCCGGAAAGCGATTCGCAGCACAAGGGCCGGGACGGTTCGGTTTCTGCCGGTGACAATCCCGGGCAGGGGCGGCTGGCCCATGCCCCCGCCGACCATCCGCCGGTCCGGCGGGCAAAGATCGGTGTGCTGCTGGCCAATCTGGGCACGCCCGACAATTACGATTACTGGTCGATGCGGCGCTATCTGAACGAATTCCTGTCCGACCGCCGGGTGATCGACTATCCGGCGTGGAAGTGGCAGCCCTTGCTGCAACTGGTGATCCTGACCAAACGCCCCTTCACCTCGGGCGCGAATTACAAGCTGATCTGGAATCACGACAAGGGCGAAAGCCCGCTGATGACGATCACAAAGGACCAGACCGCGCGCATTGCCGAACGCATGGCGGCACAGCATGGCGACCGGGTGATGGTCGATTTCTGCATGCGCTACGGCAATCCGTCCACCGCGTCCAAGGTGCGCGCGATGGTTGCGGCGGGATGTGAGAAGATCCTGTTCTTTCCGCTTTACCCGCATTACGCGGGTGCAACCTCGGCCACGGCCAATGATGCCTTCTTCCGCGCGCTGGGTGCGGAAAAGCGCCAGCCTGCCGTGCGCACCGTACCGGAATATTTCGATCATCCGCTTTATATCGACGCATTGGCGCAATCGGTCGAACGCGCCTATGCGGGGCTGGATCGGCGGCCCGATGTGCTGGTCGCGTCCTATCACGGGATGCCGAAACGCTATCTGATGGAGGGGGACCCTTATCATTGCCAATGCGCCAAGACCTCGCGTCTGTTGCGCGAAAGGCTGGGCTGGGCGGCGGGCAGTATCGACACGACGTTTCAGTCGGTCTTTGGCCGCGAGGAATGGCTGCGCCCCTATACCGTGCAGCATGTGGCCGAACTGGCCCGTCAGGGCCGCAAGCATATTGCCGTAATGGCGCCGGCCTTTTCAGCCGATTGCATCGAGACGCTGGAAGAGATCAACGGTGAGATCCGCGAGGCATTCGAACATGCGGGCGGGGAAAGTTTCACCTATATTCCCTGCCTCAATGATGACGAGGCCCATATCACCGCATTGACGGCGGTGATCGGTGAAAATCTGGCGGGTTGGCTGGGCTGATCCGGCGCTGATCCGGGAAGGGATCCATCGGCGCGGGCCACGACAGGTGGCCCCTGTCAGGCCCCGTCAGGTATACAGTTGCCCTAAAGAAAAAGGACGGCAGGTTGCCCTGCCGTCCTTTTGTTTTTCCGGAACCGGAAAATCAGCTCGAAGCGGCAGCCGCGATGACCAGCAGCAGCAGCAGCGGGACGACAATGCCACCAGCCGAGGACGAAGTCGAAGCTTCGACGACAGCGGGTTCCATGATCGGTTCGACCATGCCACCAGCAAAGGCAGCGGAAGCGGCAACCGTCAGAGCGGCAGCGAGCGCAAGTTTCTTCATAGTAACCTCCAGTTATCGCGCGGGGCCGAATTTTTCAGAGGACGACGCCGCGCACCCAAGACTATACCTCGTGATTTTTTCTAACCAGCTTGCGGTGAAGATTGCAATCGGGCTTGTGCATGGCCCATCCAGCGATGGGCTGTGTCGTCAATTTGGCAACACTTCCGACGCGATAGCCCGCTTCAAGGCCCTGAACAGACGATCCGGCACATACAAAGGGGCGCCATTGGCGCCCCGTGCCGGAATCACCCAGGGTGCTGTCTGTGTCAGATCAGCAGAACCTGTGTCCCGACCTTCGACAGTTCGAAAAGCTGTGAGATATGTTCATTGTAAAGGCCGATGCAGCCATTGGACGACCGCCGCCCGATCTTGCGCGTGTCATGTGTGCCGTGGATGCGGTAATAGGTCCAGGACAGGTGCATCGCATGGGTGCCCAGCGGATTGTCGGGGCCGGGGCCAACGAAATCGGGCCATTCGGGATTGCGTTCCTTCATCGCCGGGGTCGGGCGCCATGAGGGGCCGACCACCTTGTTCGTGATCGTTGTGCGTCCCCGGCGGGTCAGATCCTCGGTCAGTGGCACCGAGGTCGGGTAAAGCCGGTAAGTGCGTTGATCCTCGGACCAGAAATGCAGCGCGCGGGATGTCAGATCGACCAGAATCGCCCCATTGCGCGTGTCGCTGAAATAGGGGCGCCAGTCCAGCATCCGGAAGCTGGAAATGTTGTTGCGCACCGGCGCGCGGCTTTCAAACTCGGTCGAGTTGTCCAGCGCAAGGGCCGGAAGGGCCGAGGCCCCCAGCCCGGCAGCGGCGGTTGCAAGAAGGGCGCGGCGGTTCAGAAAGCTGGTGCGATGGTCGGACATGACGGGGAATCCCAAGTTTCTCACGCAAGCTTTACCGCTTTTGCCCCCCGGTTTCAATTCACGGACCTGTCACACTGTGCGGGGTTTCGGCAATAAGGCGCAGAGCAGGATTTGAACAATACCGGGAGCCGCGATATGACGGGGCCTGGCCGTATTCGGATGGGTATGAAATGAAAGCCTTGTCAGTTGTCGCGCTCTGCGCCGCCGTCGCAGTCGCCGCCTGTGCGCCCGCCCCCCAGATCCGGGTCGGAAGCGATGGTCGCCCCTTGCCGCAGGTCTACCGGATCAGTGCGGCACAGTCCGATCAGATCCCGTTCCGGATGCTTGATTCGGTCAATGCGCTGCGTCAGGCGCAGGGCGGGTCGCCGCTGCAGCTCAATGCGCAGCTCAATGCTGCCGCCGCCACCCATGCGCGGGACATGTCGGTGCAGAACCGGCCCTGGCATTTCGGATCCGACGGATCCTCGCCGCTGGATCGGGTGCAGCGGGTCGGCTATGCCGGGCGGCTGTCCGGGGAACTGATTTCTGAAACATTTGAAACCGAGCTTGAAACGCTGTCGGCCTGGATGGCGAAACCCGATACGCGCGCGGTCCTTCTGGATCCGCAGGCTCGGGAAATGGGCTTCGCCTGGTTCCAGGAAGAAAGCGGCAAGATCTGGTGGACGCTGGTCGTCGGCGGCTGAAACCCGGTTGAAGGCGGGGTTGGGCCGTGGCCCTGCCCCCGACGCCACGTCAGATAGGCCGCGTCAGGGCTTGATGAAGATCGGCGTGCCGTCCCGAAGCATCGCATAGATATCTTCCATCTCGCGGTCGGTCACCGCGATACAGCCCCATGTCCAGTCACCCTTGTTGTCGCCGTTGAAGCCGGTCTTGCCATGGATGAAGATATCGCCGCCGGGTTCCTTGCCCATGGATTTCGCAAATGCCTTGTCTGCCGGATTGGGATAGGAGATCCCGACTGACAGGTGGAAGCGGCTGTTGGGGTTGCGCCGGTCGATATAGTAAAGTCCCTCGGGCGTCTTGCCATCGCCTTCGAACTGCTTGTGCCCTTCGGGCGCGAAGCCAAGCGCGATGTCATAGGACTTCAGCACCTTATTATGGTGCAGCATCCACATCTTGCGTTCGGATTTCGACACAAGCACCTGCGTGACCTCGGGGCCACGATAGGTGCGGAATTTGGAGGGCGGCCCGCAGGAGGCCACCACCAACATCACACACAGCGCCGCAACGATCCTGAAAATACCCATGCCCTCTGCCCCTCGACTGCCCGGCCCCGCTCTGATGGCGGATTTGGCCTCTGTCCCTCGTAAAATACGAATCGGTCAGTCTTTGGAAGATCTTTCTTTCAGCAGACGCTCGATCACCTCCAGCCGACCGATAACTTCTTCGCGATATTCGTCGGTCTTTTCGGATGCCTCTTCATTATGGGCCTCCTGCATCGAATTCACGATCAGACCGACCAGAAGGTTCACCACCGCAAAGGTCGTGACCATGATGAAAGGCACGAAGAACGCCCAGGCATAGGGATATTGCTGCATCACCGGGCGCACGATGCCCATGGACCAGCTTTCCAGCGTCATGATCTGGAACAGGGAATAGGCCGAATGACCAATGGTACCGAACCAATCGGGGAAGGACCCGCCAAACAGCTTTGTCGCCATGACCGAGCCGATATAGAAGATCACGGCCATCAGCAGAAAGACCGATCCCATGCCGGGCACGGCGCGCACGAAGCCCTCGACCACACGGCGCAGTGAGGGCGCGACTGAGATGATCCGCAGTACCCGCAGGATCCGCAGCGCGCGCAGCACGGAAAAGCCCTGCGCGCCCGGGGTGATCGAAATGCCGATGATGACGAAATCGAACACGCTCCAGCCCGAGCGGAAGAAGCGCAGGCCGCGGGCATAAAGCTTCAGCAGGATCTCCACGACAAACACGGCCAGGCAAAGCGCGTCCAGCGTTGTGACCAGCCCGCCGATTGCCCCCATGATCGTCGGCGATGTCTCCATCCCCAGCAGCACGGCGTTGAACAGGATCACGGCAGTGATCGCCTGTTGCGTGGAGGGCTTCACCAGCCATTCCTCCACCCGTGCCCGCAAAGTCATGATTGGCCTGTCCCTGTTCTGAAATGATATGTCAGCCCATATTCTACAGGCTGAAGCGCGCCGCAAGCTCCACATGCGCCGACCAGCGGAACTGGTCAACAGGCCGCACCCAATCCAGCCGGTAGCCGCCCGACAGCAGGATGCGGGCATCGCGGGCGAATGTCACCGGATTGCAGGACACCGCCGCGATGACCGGCACGCGCGATGCGGCAAGCGTACGGGTCTGTGCCTCGGCCCCGGCGCGCGGCGGGTCGATGACGACAGCCCCGACACCCTTGAACTCCTCCGGCTCCAGCGGGCGGCGGAACAGGTCACGCGTCTCGGCCGTCACACGTTTCAGCCCCTCGGCCTGACGCCAGCCCCGGTCCAGCGCGGCGATCATCGCCGCCTCGCCCTCATAGGCCGCAACCTCGGCCCGTTCAGCCAGTGGCAAGGTGAAAGTGCCCGAGCCCGCGAACAGATCCACGATCCGCGCGGCATCGCCCACGGCCTCGCGGATATGGTCCAGCAGCACCGATTCGCCGTGTTCCGTGGCCTGCAGAAAGGCCCCGGGCGGCGGCGCGACCCGCGCCCGGCCCATTTGCTGCATCGGGGCGGTGCGCAGGGCCACGGCCTCATTGTCCCATGTCAGGCGGGCAAGGCCATGGGCCTCGGCCAGCCGGGCAAGATCCATCCGCAATTCGCCGTCCAGCGGCTTGCCGCCCGTTACCGAAACATCCGGCCCGGCTAGGCTGCGCGTCACCGTCAGCGCCAGTTCGGTCTTGCGCGATCCACCCGCCAGCACCAGCGCCTCAAGCGCCGGAAAGGCCGCCATCAGATCGGGATGCAGCAAATGGCAGTCGGGCACCGCGACCAGCGTGCCCGAGGCGCAGCCGTGAAAACCCAGCAGCGCGCCCCCCTTGGTGCGCCGCCCCGCAAGGGTGGCGCGGCGGCGGGTCCGGGGGGGGGAGGTCAGGATCGGCCTGATCTCCGCCTCAATCCCCTGTCCGGTCAGCGCGGAGCGGACGACATCGGTTTTCCAGTCCGCCACGAACCCGTCACGGGCATGTTGCAGCAGACAACCGCCGCAACTGCGGGCATGGGGGCAGGGCGGTTTCACCCGTTCGGGCGAGGGGGTGACGATCCGCGCCTCTTCCAGCCGGTTGCCCTCGGCCCGGCCCTCGATCTCTTCCCCCGGAAGGAAGGACCCGGCAAATAGCGGCCCCTCGGGCCCCTGCGCGATGGCGTCGCCCTTATGGCCCAGTCGTTCGACGGTCAGCCTCACTCGGCAGCCTCCTCAAGTCCGATGAAGCCGCCGCTCTGCCGGTTCCAGTAGCGCGCGTAAAGCCCGTTCTGCGCCAGCAATTCGTCATGACTGCCTTCCTCGACGATCCGGCCCGCATCCAGCACCACGATCCGGTCCATTTCCGCGATGGTCGACAGCCGGTGCGCGATGGCCAGAACGGTCTTGCCTTCCATCACCCGGCCAAGGCTGGACTGGATCGCGGCCTCCACCTCACTGTCCAGCGCCGATGTCGCCTCATCCAGCACAAGGATCGGTGCATCCTTCAGGAAGGTGCGCGCCAGCGCGATGCGCTGCCGCTGCCCGCCCGACAGTTTGACGCCGCGTTCGCCCAGATAGGCGTCATAGCCCTTGCGTCCGTGATGATCCTCCATCTGGCGGATGAAGGCATCGGCCTCGGCGGCATCGGTGGCGGCCATCAGTTCGGCCTCGGTCGCGTCGGGGCGGCCATAAAGGATGTTGTCGCGGGCGGAACGGTTGAACATCGCGGTTTCCTGCGTGACCATGCCGATCTGGCGGCGCAGGCTTTCCTGTGTGACCTCGCGGATATCCTGACCGTCGATCAGAACGCGGCCCTTTTCAGTGTCGTAAAGCCGCAGCAGCAGGGAAACCAGCGTGGATTTCCCGGCCCCCGAGGCCCCGACGATGCCCAGCTTTTCCCCCGCGCGGATCGTCAGGCGGATGTTTTCCACCCCACCCTTGCGGCGACCATAGGCAAAGGTGACATCGTCAAACGTCACCGCACCGCGCACGCGCGGCAGATCGCGCGCATCGGCCGCATCGGCCAGCGTATGGGGAATGGCAAGGGTTTTCATGCCGTCCTCCACCTCACCGACCGAGGTATAGATCGACATCAGCGTGAAGCTGACCCACCCCGACATCTGCGCGATGCGCATGGAAATCGCGCCCGCCGCCGCAATTGCCCCCGCCGTGGCCGCGCCCTGACCCCAAAGCAGCAGCGTGCCCCCGATCAGCAGCACCGGCAGCATCCCCGCCAGCGCCATCAGCGCAAAGCGGAAATAGGTCGAGATTTGCCCGAATTCCAGCGACCGGTCGCGGAACACTTCCATGGATCGCAGGGCCACGCGGTCCTCGAACGCCGCATGGGCGAACAGTTTCACCGTCTTGATATTGGTGATCGTATCCACCACCTGCCCCGAAACCATCGCCCGGGCCGAGGCGCGCGCGGCGGAATTGATCCGGACGCGCGGCATGAAATAGCGGATCAGCGCGATATAGGCCACCAGCCAGACCGCCAGCGCCAACGCGATCCGCGCATCCACTGCCAGAAGGAAGATCACCGACCCGATGACCGAGGCCAGCGCGAAGGCCCCGGTATTGATCATTTCGGTCGCCACATCGGTCACCGCGCGCGCGGCCTGCATCTGTTTCTGCGCGATGCGTCCGGCGAAATCATTGTCAAAGAAGGTCACCGCCTGTCCCAGAGTCCAGCGATGCAGGCGCGACAGCACCAGCGGCAGGACATTCGGACCCACCACGATGGAATTCGAGGCCGCCGCCGCCGCAAAGGCCAAGGGGCGCAGCACCAGATAGAAGCCGATAAAGGCGATCAGCAGCCACAGGTGATCGGCAAAGAAGACCTGCGGCCCGCTGGCCAGTGCCGCGTCGATCACCCAGCCCAGAAACAGGGCCGAAACCACCTCCATCGCGCCCGCGATGCTGGAAAAGCCCGCCGCGACCCAAAGCATCGGCCAGCTTCCCCGCAGCGACCAGCGGAAAAAGGCACCAAGCATTTGCGGCGGAGGGCCGTCGGCGGGGAGGAAGGCGTCGATCAGATCGCCAATGCGGCGTGTCAGGGTCATTCGGTCATCCTTGTCGCCCGCCCGGGGTGCGGGGGGGCGTTTTCGCTGTGTCATCCCCGTTTTCAGGCCGGTCTACAGGCCTGTCTTCGGGCCGGTTCATCGCCTCAGTCTCGGCGGCCATCCTGTTCAGCGTTTCGGTCGCTTCGTCCAGAAAGCCATCCCATTCCGGGGGCAGGGGGCGCCAGATCAGCCGTGACAGCAGGGCCGCGCCGACAACCACGGCCGCAGGCAGCCAAAGCGGCAGCAGCGGCTGCCAGTCCGTCAGGACCGACAGGCCGGTGCCCAGCCAGTATAGCGCCAGCACCAGCGCCACCTGCACCGCCATAGTCTGCGACAGGGCCAGCACCCCGCCGGGTGCCGCAAGGCGCGAGATCAGCCAGGGGCGTTCCATCAGCCGGGCAAAGCCGAAGGCCAGTGTCACGGCTGCAAATCCCGGCAGAGCCAGCCGCGCCAGTCCGGCGGCAAGGGCGGCCAGCACCATCACCAGCGCCAGCGCGATCAGCAGATTGCTGCGCAGTCTCAGCCCCGTCGTTGTCCATGCCCAACGGCTCATCCCGCCTCGGCCTCCGCGATGCCGTCCTCACCCAGAAAACCGCCCGATTGTCGCGCCCAGAGGCCCGCATAGATCCCGCTGGTTGCCAGCAAGGCCTCATGGCTGCCGCTTTCCACGATGCGGCCCTGATCCAGCACCACGATCCGGTCCATCGCTGCGATGGTGGACAGACGATGCGCGATGGCGATGACGGTCTTTCCTTCCATCACGCCGTAAAGCGTGGACAGAATCGCGGCCTCGACCTCGCTGTCCAGTGCGCTTGTCGCCTCATCCAGCACAAGGATCGGCGCATCCTTCAGGATCACCCGCGCCAGCCCGATCCGCTGCCGCTGCCCGCCCGACAGTTTGACGCCGCGTTCGCCGACATGGGCATCATAGCCGCGCCGCCCCTCGGGATCTTCCAGATCAAGGATGAACTCATGCGCCTCTGCCCGTTTCGCGGCGGCGATCATCTCGGCCTCGCTCGCCTCGGGGCGGCCGTAAAGGATGTTGTCGCGCACCGAACGGTGCAACAGGCTGCTGTCCTGCTGCACCATGCCGACAGCGGCGCGCAGGCTGTTCTGGGTGACGGCGGTGATGTCCTGCCCGTCAATCAGGATGCGTCCGGCCTCGGGATCATAAAACCGCAGCATCAGCTTGATCAGCGTGGATTTTCCGGCCCCGGACCGGCCGACAAGGCCGATCTTTTCCCCCGGCGCGACATCAAGCGATACATCCCTGATGCCACCCGAGGTGCGGCCGTAATGATGGCTAAGTCCCTCGACGCGGATGCGGCCCTCGGTCAGGCGCAGCGGGGGCGCGCCGGGGCGGTCCACAAGTGTCACCGGCTGGGCGATGGTTTCCATCCCTTCGGCCACCACACCCAGTGACTGCACAAGGTTGGTCGTCGCCCACATGATCCAGTAGGTCATGTTGTTCAGCCGCAGGACCAGCGCCACGGTTGCCGCCACTGCGCCCACCGTGGCCTGCCCCTGATACCAGAAGATCAGCGCCAGCCCCGTCACCGCCACGATCAGAAATCCGTTCAGCACGGTCAGCGCCACATCCATCGTGGTGATGACGCGCATTTCGCGGGCAAAGGTCTGGCGCGCGGTCTCGATCGCCTCTTTGGCATAGCCCAGTTCCCGGTCGTGATGCGCGAACATCTTGACCGAATGGATATTGGTATAGGCATCCACGACGCGGCCCGTCACCGCTGACCGCGCATCCGCGCTGGCCTTGGCGGCAGGCCCGGCCCGCCGCAGCGTCCAGTTGACCAGCAGGGCATAAAGCCCGAACCAGATCAGCAGCGGCACGGTCAGCCGGGCATCGGCCTCGGCCAGAATCAGCAGCGACCCGATGATGGTGACCGAGGCGAAGGCCACCGCGTCAAAGGTCTGGAACACCGCCTCACCCGCCGAAGGGGGCGTCTGCATGATGCGGTTGGCCAGCCGCCCGGCAAAATCGCCCTCAAACCATCCGACCGGCTGACGCAGCACATGGGCATGGGCGCGCATCCGGATCAGCGTTCCGAAATTCGGCAGGATCGCATTGTGCAAAAGCGCGGTATTGGTGCCCGAAAACAGCGGGCGCAGCACAAGGATCGCAAAGGCGACCAGCAGAACCTCGGTACCATGGCTGGCCCAGACCGCTGCGGGCGTTCCCGAGGCCAGAAGATCGACCAGCCGCCCGACATACCAGATCAGCGCCACATCAAAGGCGGCGGTCACGATGGAAAACACCGCCGTGACGGCAAAGACCTTGCGGAAGGGGCGGATATAGACCGACAGGAACGGCCACAGCCGCCGGGGCGGTGTGTCGGTCTGGGCATAGGGGGTGTAGGGGTCGACGAGACCCTCGAAAAACCGGAACACGGGGCGGAACCTTTATCCTGTCAGACCCAAGCATATAGACCCGCGCGCGGCAAAGGGGAACCGTCGGGAATGGGGTCACTGCATCAGGGCGGCACGATCCAGCCGGAAACCCGAGGCGATCCAGCGATCCTCCCGCTCCTTCAGCGCCGCGCCAAGGGCCGGGCCGGTAAAGCGAGGCATCAGATCGGCGGCGCGCAGCGGAAACCGGGCCGTCGCCCCATAGAACAGGTCATCCTGCCAGCCCAGAGGTTCTTTGATTTGCAGCATCGCCTCGCGCAGCACGATCACGTCGAGGGCGATGGTCGGGCCCAGCCGATAGGCCAGTTCTCCGGCCCGGCGGGTCCCCCCAACCTCGGTTCGCAGAATGTCCAGATGTCGGGCCTCGGCCCGCGACAGGCGCAGCGCGTCCTGCGCCTCTGTCGGGCCAAGGCTGGCCAACCGCACGATCCAGTCGCGCGGATACTTCGTCTCGCCATGAACCAGAATGGGCAGCGCGGTCGGATCCGCCCCCGGCAGCACCGCCGCCAGCACGCCACTTGCCGCCATCGAGGCCACCGCCGGGGCCGGGTCTGGCGCTGACAAAAGTTTGCGCATCTCGGCGCCGATCCGTTCGCGCGACAGGCGCGCGATGCCATCCAGCCCCGCCGCGCAGGCGGCCAGCCCTTCAGGGTCCAGCCCCGCATCTGGGTCGCCATACCATGCGTGAAAGCGGAAGAACCGCAGGATGCGCAGGTAGTCCTCGGCGATGCGGGCGGCGGGGTCGCCGACGAAGCGCAACCGCCGCTGCGTCAGATCGGCCAGACCGCCCAGCGGGTCGATGACGCAGCCCTCACGATCCGCGTAAAGCGCGTTCATGGTGAAATCGCGGCGTGCGGCATCCTCGGCCACCGAGGCGGTGAAGGCGACACGCGCATGGCGTCCATCGGTTTCGACATCGCGTCGGAAGGTCGTGACCTCATGCACCAGCCCCTTCACGATCACCGTGACGGTGCCATGGTCGATGCCGGTGGGAACGCAGCGAAACCCCGCCGCATCGGCAATCGCGATCACCTGTTCGGGGCGGGCATCGGTGGTCAGGTCCAGATCGGTGACCCGCGCGCCCAAAAGGCTGTTGCGCACGCAGCCGCCCACGAACAGCGCGACATGGCCCGCCCCCTCCAGCGCAAGGCACAGCGCCTGCGACCGGGGATCGGTCAGCCAGTCCGCCGTGATCTTCATGGCGTCAGCCTGTCGGCAAGGCCGCGCAGGATGCGCGCGGTCGCCCCCCAGATGTAATAGGGGCCATAAGGCACCGCATAATAGCGCCGCCATTCCCCCAGCCAGCGCCGCCGCTCCACCCGGAAATTCGCGGGGTCCAGCACGAAGGACAGGGGCACGGAAAACACTTCCTCAACCTCGCCGGGTTCGGGGACCGGGACAAACCCGCCGCGCAGATGCGCAAGGACCGGTGTGACGGAAAACCCGGTCACCGTTTCATGTGGTGGCAGGCTGCCCAGTATTTCCACCAGATCGGGGGGCAGGCCGATTTCCTCATGCGCCTCACGCAGGGCCGCCGCCACGGCATCTGCGTCGCCCGCGTCGATCTTGCCGCCGGGAAAGGCGATCTGTCCGGGATGCTGCTTCAGCCGTGAGGACCGCTTGGTCAGGATCACCCGGCCATCCGCCACCGCCACCAGCACAGCGGCCTGACGCAGGCGACGCCCGGGGGGCAGGTGCACCCCCGGATTCAGGTCGAAATCCGAAGATGCGCCCGTCCGCGCGTCAAAAGCCCTGCGCAGTGCCTCAGGCCCCATCGCCCCCCGCATCCGGTTGCTGCCCCAGTGTTGCAGGGTCGAGTTCGTAATGCGCACCGCAGAACTGGCAATCGGCAGTCAGCACGCCCTCATCGGTAATCATGTCGGCCAGATCCTCGGCGGTGTAGATCGACAGCGACTGGCGCACCCGGTCCTCGGAGCAGGAACAGCCAAAGCGCAGTGGCTGCGGATCATAGATGCGCGGGCCTTCCTCATGGAACAGCCGCACCAGCAGATCGGTGGGGCCGACCTGCGGGCCGATCAGCTCCAGATCCTCGACCGTGTCCAGCAGCAGATTGGCGCGGGTCCAGTTCTCGCCCTCATCGCCGTCAAGGATATCGGCATGGGTCAGAAGCCCGCCCTCCCCCGATCCGCCCTCCCCCGCGACCGAGGGCGATGCCTTGGGCATATGCTGCAGCATCACGCCACCGGCGCGCCACTGTTCGCCCTCCCCCGGCAGGGTCGAGCGGCCAAAGCTGAGTTCGAACCGCGTCGGCAATTGTTCGGACTGCGCGAAATAGGTTTCGGCACAGGCGGACAGCGAATTGCCTGTGAGGGGGGTGATGCCCTGATAGGGCACCGTCCCCTCTCCCTGATCAATCAGGATGGCAAAATAGCCGTTTCCGATTTGCGTGAAAGGCTCAGCCCCGGCGTCCAGCGCCTCGGGGTCGAACATGGCATAGGCACGGATGCGGGCGGGTTCGCCCTCATCGGTCGGGCCGTAATAATCGGTTGCGATCATGCGCACCGCCCCCTCGCCGCGGATCTGAAGCGAGAGCTTCCAGCGCAGCTTGATCGTATGGCCGATCAGCGCAGTCAGAAGCGCGGCCTCGGCGACCAGCGCCTCGATCTGCGGCGGATAGGCGTGCTGACGCAGCACATCCTCCAGCACCCCGTCAAGGCGCACGACGCGGCCCCGGATGTCCGAGCGGTCAAGCTGAAAGGGCAGAACGGTATCGTCCCAGGCGATTTTGGTTCCGATGGTCATGGGATTTTCCTTGCGAGCCATTTCTGGCATAGCGCCCATATATAGGCAGGGCAACCACAGGACCAAGGGCAAGTCATGATCCGGCGTTACGGGGAAAGCCCCGCAAGGGGACAAAACTACACAAGACGGGCCGGGGTCTATGCGATTCTGCCGGTCGATGGTGGGCTGCTGGCCACGCTGCAGACCGAACCGCTGCCCGAGTTGCAACTGCCCGGCGGCGGCATCGACCGGGGGGAGCATCCGGTTGCAGCACTGCATCGGGAAGTGTTCGAGGAAACCGGGTGGAGCATCGCGGTTGAATGCCGTCTGGGGGCGTTCCGGCGTTTCACCTATATGCCCGAATACAATCTTTGGGCCGAAAAGATCTGCACAATCTATCTGGCACGGCCGATCCTGCGCCGGGGCCCGCCGACCGAACCGGCGCATCGGGCGGTCTGGCTGCCGATGGCCGAGGCGGCGCGTCAGCTGGGTAATCCGGGTGATCGTGCCTTTTTCGCGGATTTCCTGCGCAGAACAGGGTTCTGACAGGGCCGTTTCATCGTATGCCGTTTCATCCTATGGCGCGAGAGGGTTGGTTTCATGGCCGGGGCCATCGCCCCGGTCATGCGGAGCGGGCCCCCCTTGCCATCCGGTGGCCCTAAGGCCGCCGGACAGCGCCCGCCCGCCCCATGGCGGGTGCTGTGCTTTGTTATCGCGCAGGGCTGGCGGTCCTGCGGCAACCCTTGCGCTGCGGATGGGGAAAAGCAGTGCATTTCCTGCTCCGCCCGAAGCGATCGCAACTGCAGTGCCATCGGGAATGTTTTCCTGCATGCCGGCCCTGAAAAGACTGTTCCGCAGCCGGTCAGATCCGGCGTTCCGGAAAGGGCGCGAAGCTGAACAGTGCCCCCGAGACATCATCGGGAAATTCGCCCCCGTCGCTGTGGCGTGCAAGATCCCAGACCAGCGCCTCAAGGAAGGTTTCGCCTTCCAGCCCGCGATTGGCGGTCAGGATCCGGCGCAGCCCGTCCTCCCCCAGTTCCTGCCCCGCCGGGTCGGGGCATTCGGTGACACCGTCCGAGACCAGAAACAGCCGGTCGCCCGGGGCAAGCCTTGCGCGGGTCACCTCGAAATCGGCGTCTTCGATCAGGCCGATGGGCAGGCCGCCCGTGCCGATATAATCGACCCCGCCGCCTGCGCGCAGGATGGCCGGATGCGGATGCCCGGCCTGCACCAGCGCGATATGCCCCGCCTCAAGGTCGATCTCGGCATAGGCGAGGGTGAAATACTGTTCAACACGGATTTCCTCGAACATCAGACGGTTGAGTCTGCGCGCGACCTCATCGGGGGGCCAGACATCGCGCTGGCCCGGCCCGGCCTGCCGCAGCGCGATATTGTGGTCGGGCGACTGGCCCGACAGCAGCCCCGACAGCCGCGCGGTCATCATGGCGGAGGCGACGCCATGGCCCGAGACATCGACCGAATAGAGACCCAGCCTGCGGGCGTCGATTTCGAAAAATCCAACCAGATCGCCGCCGACATGGCCCGAGGGGCGTAGGAGCAGTGAGACCTGACCCTGTGGAAAATCCCGCTGCCGTTCGCGCACAAGGGTTTGTTGCAGGCGCCGTGCCTCGATCAGGTCGCGGTCAAGCGAATCGTAAAGGCCGCGCAATTCGTCCAGCGTGGCCGAGATCAGCCGGTTCTTGCAGCGCAGTTCTGCCTGCATGCCAAGGATGCGTTCGCCCGCGCGCAATCGGGCGCGCAATTCATCGGGACTGACCGGTTTGGACAGGAAATCATCCGCCCCGCCATCCAGCCCGTCGGCAATCTCGGCCTTTTCGGATTTCGAGGTCAGCAGAACGAAGTAACCATAGCTTTCGCGCGGCAGGTCGCGGAACAGGCGGCAGAAATCCAGCCCTGTCATACCCGGCATCATCCAGTCACTGAGCACGAAATCGAAATCGGTTTCCCGGCACAGGGCTATCGCCTCTTCGCCCGAGGCAGCCTCGGTCACGCGATAGCCGGCGCGGCGCAGGGTCAGCGACAACACATGGCGCTGGGCGCGGCTGTCATCGACGACAAGAACGCGCCGCGCCACCGGTTCGGCACCGGGCATGGTTTCACTGATTCGGTCTGCGACAATCTGCACCGGGGGCCCTCATCATCCTTCGGTCTTTCTTGTGCGCCGGATCCCTTAATGCGGGGTGAATGCTAAAATTCCCGCTATCCCGCCCGGCAGCGGTCACCAATCGTTAAGCGCGATGCGCAAGGATGGTTCTCCGGTCTGCCGTTGGGGGCGGCATGTCGGCGGGTTTGATGGCAAGGGGGCAGCGGGGTCATGATTGACTGGGACCGGGTCGCGGAACTGCGCGACGAGATCGGAGAGGAGGATTTTGCCGAGGTCGCAACTCTCTTTCTGGATGAGGCGGATGAGGCCGTGGCAGGCCTGAACGTGCAGGACGACACCGAAACCCGACAGGCGGCGCTGCATTTCCTGAAGGGCAGCGCGCTCAATCTGGGGTTCCGCGATCTGGCCGATCTGTGCCAGCAGGGGGAAAAGACCCCCCGCATGACCGCCGAGGCGCTGGCGCGGCTGGTGGCCTGCTACAACGCCTCGCGCAAGGCCTTCATCAAGGGGGTCGGATCGCTTTCGGCAGCCTGACCGGCGGGCGTTGCTGCTGTCCAGCGCGTCGGTGGACCGTGGCTGATTCCGCCCCGTTCCGTCCGGCGCACATGCGGCCATACCAGCCTGTTCGTGTTCGCCGTGCGGATGCCTGGCGCGTTGCCGTTGCGGTTCAGATCAGGAATTCGGCCAGCGTTTCATCCGCCGTGATGTCGCGCCAGACAAAACCCGCCTCATCCATACTGCTGAAGATCCGGGCGAAATTCCCGGCATCCTTTGTCTCAATGCCGATCAGGACCGAACCGAAATTGCGCGCCGATTTTTTCAGATATTCGAAACGCGCGATATCGTCATCGGGACCCAGCATCATCAGGAATTCGCGCAAGGCACCC
Source organism: Szabonella alba (assembly GCF_016765775.1). Taxonomy (GTDB): domain Bacteria; phylum Pseudomonadota; class Alphaproteobacteria; order Rhodobacterales; family Rhodobacteraceae; genus Szabonella; species Szabonella alba. Next base: position 449,313 of record NZ_JAESVN010000002.1, read on the forward strand.
GGGCGCTGTGGCATCCGCAGGATGAAATATTTCTTCAGCCCGGCATGGCGTTGCGCGCGTTCCTTCACTTCGGGCAGACGTTCGAAATCGAAATTCCCGCCTGAGGTGACGCAGACAACCGTCTTGCCCCGGATCTGCCCGGCCAGATCAGGCAGCACATCGACCGACAGGGCACCGGCAGGTTCCAGAACGATTCCCTCGACATTCAGCATCTCCAGCATCGTGCCGCAGATCCGGTCCTCGGGGGCCAGCAGCACCTGATTGGGCGCGATGTGGTTCAGCATGGCAAAGGTCTGCGTGCCGATCCGCGCCACCGCTGCCCCGTCGACAAAGGAATTGACCCGGGGCAGGGTGACGGGTTCCCCCGCCGCCAGCGCCGCCGTCAGGCTGGCACCGCCCTGCGGTTCGACAAAGCGGAACTCGGTTTCGGGCGCTTCATGGCGCAGATAGGCCGTGACACCCGAGGCAAGCCCACCGCCCCCCACCGGCAGCACCACCAAATCAGGGGCGCGGCCCAGTTGTTCCAGCAGTTCCACCGCAACGCTGGCCTGCCCCTCGATCACATCGGCATCGTCAAAGGGCGACAGGAAATGCGCACCCTTTTCGGCACAGAACGCTTTGGCCGCCGCCAGCGTCTGGTCGAAATAATCGCCGACCAGCACGATCTCGACCGCGCCATTGCCGAAGATGCGCGTCTTGTCGATCTTCTGCTGCGGGGTCGTGACCGGCATGAAGATCGTGCCCTGCACCCCGAAATGGCGGCAGGCATAGGCCACGCCCTGCGCATGATTCCCCGCGCTGGCGCAGACGAAACGATCCTGCGCCGGCGTCGTGGCCCGCACCTTGCGCATCGCATTGACCGCGCCCCGGATCTTGTAGGACCGAACCGGCGACAGATCCTCACGCTTCAGCCAGATCTCGGCACCGAAACGGGTGGACAGATGGTCATTGCGCTGCAACGGCGTCGGATCGAAAAGATCGCGCAGGGCAAGTGTGGCAAGGCGGGCGGCTTCGGGTTCAAAAGGCATGGCGCCTCATAGCGCAAGGCCGCAGATATTGCCACGGTCACAATGCCACCCTTGTTCGACAGGCCGAAAGCCAATAAACCCGCCGAAATTCGCCGCAACGGAGGCCTCGGAATGTCCGCACCCAAGAAAGTCGTGCTTGCCTATTCGGGCGGTCTCGACACCTCGATCATCCTGAAATGGCTGCAAACCGAATATGGCTGTGAGGTCGTGACCTTCACCGCCGATCTGGGCCAAGGCGAGGAACTGGAGCCCGCGCGTGAAAAGGCGCTGATGCTGGGCATCAAACCCGAAAACATCCATATCGTCGATGTGCGTGAGGAATTCGTGCGCGATTTCGTCTTCCCGATGTTTCGCGCCAATGCGGTCTATGAGGGGCTGTATCTGCTGGGCACCTCGATCGCGCGGCCGCTGATTTCACAGCATCTGGTGCGCATCGCGCATGAAACCGGGGCCGATGCGGTGGCGCATGGTGCGACCGGCAAGGGCAATGATCAGGTCCGCTTCGAACTCAGCGCCTATGCGCTGGACCCGTCGATCAAGGTGATTGCGCCCTGGCGGGAATGGGATCTGACCAGCCGCACCCGGCTGCTGGAATTCGCCGAGGCGAACCAGATTCCGATTTCCAAGGACAAGCGCGGCGAGGCGCCGTTCTCGGTTGATGCCAACCTTCTGCACACCTCATCCGAGGGCAAGGTTCTGGAAAATCCGGGCGATGAGGCCCCCGATTATGTCGCGCAGCGCATCGTTGCAGTCGAAGACGCGCCCGACACGCCCGAATTCATCGAGGTCGGGTTCGAGCGGGGCGATGCCGTGTCGATCAATGGTGAGGCGCTGAGCCCCGCCACGATCCTTGCCCGGTTGAACGATTACGGCGCGCGCCACGGGATCGGCCTGCTGGATTTCGTCGAAAACCGCTTTGTCGGGATGAAATCGCGCGGCGTCTATGAAACCCCCGGCGGCACGATCCTGCTGGAGGCGCATCGCGGCATTGAACAGATCACGCTGGACAGCGGTGCGGGCCATCTGAAGGACAGCATCATGCCGCGCTATGCGGAACTGATCTATAACGGCTTCTGGTTCAGCCCTGAACGTGAGGCCCTGCAGGCGCTGATCGACAAGACGCAAGAACATGTGACCGGCATGGTGAAGCTGAAGCTTTACAAAGGGTCGGTCCGCACCGTGGCGCGCTGGTCCGATCACAGCCTTTATTCCGAGGCACATGTGACCTTTGAGGACGATGCCGGTGCCTATGACCAGAAGGACGCGGCGGGCTTCATCCGTCTGAACGCGCTGCGGCTGAAACTGATCGCGACGCGCAATGCGCGGGTGGCGGGCAAGTAATACAGCCCTGATCTGACCCATGGCCGCGCCCTTACCGGCGCGGCCTTTCCTTTGGCGGAAAGACCGATGCTGCGCCTGTTGTTGCGGATCTTCATCCTGCTGCCGCTCAGGATCCTGTTCCTGCCGGTGCGGATGTTGCTGATCGCCCCGCTGAAGTTGATGTTGCTGCTGGGCCTTCTGGGGGGGCTGGTGGTTTTTCTGGTGTTGCAGGCGGGTTACGCACCCTGATCCGACGCAGTGACGCAACGGCCTTGTTGCAGCAGGGTCGCGATTGCCCCAATTCCTTGCGCGTGAGGGACATGAGGAAAAGGTCACGCCATGGAACGCATCGCCGCCGATATCCGCAAGGTTCTGGAAACCCGGACATTCTCGGGCAGTCTGAAATTCGATTGCGGCGATGAAGGCGTGATCGTGCTGGCCGATGGCACGGCGTCCACCACGGATCGTGACACCGATTGCACCCTGCGGCTGAGCCAGGAAAACCTGATCAGCCTGCTGAAGGGCAAGCTGAATCCGATGATGGCGGTTGCGACCGGCAAGATGCGGCTGTCGGGCAATCCGACGGTGGCGCTGGGGCTGGCGAAACTGCTGGGCTGAGACGCTACAACGCGCGGGCGCGCAGCGTTTCATAGGCGGGCAGCGCCTGTTCAGCCAGATCCGCATAGGCGGGCGGCAGGTCGGGTAGTGGCCCCTCGGCCCCGTCGATTCCGGTGGACCGATGGACGGCCCCATACCAATGCGGCGCCCAGACCCCGTCAAAGGGTTTCGGACCGGCAGGCCAATGCAGCATCTGCGGCAGAAAGGCAATTCCCAGGGCGCTGCAAAGCCGCCCCAGCATTCCGGCAGGATCGGCGCGGATATCGGCGCTGTCGATCACCAGCGGCGCGCGGCCGGTCCGGTCGGCAAGCTCATCCCAAAGGGCCGCCTGCTGCAGAAAACCGATATCGGCAAGGGTCGGGCTTTCGCGTTTCTGGGCATAGCTGGCCACGACCCGGGCGGGGTGACGGATCAGAAAGACATTGGTCAGCCCTGCTATGAAGCCCCGGTCAAAGGCCGGGATCATGTGCAGCGTCATGTGCTTCTGGTAGAACAGCGGCTTGCCCTCGGGATGCGGGCCGGTGCAGGCGGCGGCGACCTGCGCCGGATCGGTCGGGCCCGCCGTGATGATCTGGTCGCGCATCGGATGGTCGATGCCCGAAGCGGCCAGATAGGCGGCATAGAAGGGTTCATCCCAGACCGCACAATCGCCCCGCGCCGCAAACGCATACATCAGGGCGGTCGAAAGGTTGCGCGGGCCGGACCACATGGCGATTTTCATGGGCGTTCCTTGCTTGGCGGGACAGTCGCGACGGGCGGACGATCAGGCAAGGACCAGCGCCTTGTAAAGATCGCGCAGCCGGGCGGTGACGGGCCCCATCTCGCCCGTCCCGATCACGCGCCCGTCGATCTGGCCCACCGGCGTCTGCGCGCCGAAAGTGCCGGTCAGGAAGGCCTCATCCGCGCTGTAGCAATCGACGAGGGAGAAATTACGCTCCCGCGCCGTGATCCCGTTGGCGCGGCACAGGTCCAGTACCTTCTGGCGGGTGATGCCGTTCATGCAATAGTCACCGGTCGAGGTCCAGACTTCGCCCTTGCGGATGATGAAGAAATTGCAGGCATTGGTGGTGTTCACGAAACCATGGATATCCAGCATCAGCGCCTCATCCGCGCCGGCCTTTTCGGCGGCGATGCAGGCAAGGATGCAGTTCAGTTTCGAATGACTGTTCAGCCGCGGGTCCTGCGTCATCGGCAGGCCGCGCAGATGCGGCACCGTGGCCAGCCGGATCGGGCGGGGCAGGCGGGGGCGGGAATGTTCCATGATGATCGCAATGGTCGGCCCCTGCTGCGACAGTTTCGGATGCTGGAAGGGGCGGGTCTTGATGCCGCGCGTCACCATAAGCCGGGCATGGGCGTCCGTGGTCATGCCATTGGCCGCCTGCGTATCGGTCAGCGCGGTCATAAGCTGATCGTGGGTCAGGCCGATGGTCAGGTCGATGGCCTTTGCGGCCTCGTACAGGCGGTCGAGATGTTCATCGGCAAAGGCCCAGCGCCCGTTGTACAGCCGCAAACCCTCCCACACGCCATCGCCCAGCATGAAACCCGAATCATAGACCGAGACCAGCGCCTCGGCCTTGGGAACAATGCGGCCGTTCAGCCAGATGCGCAGCGTTTCGTTGCGCGCATCCTCTTCGGCCTGATGGGTGGAAACATGGTCGGTCATCTGGTGGCTCCCGATTTCGTGACGTAACGCTAGGGCCAGTTCATGCGAAGGGAAAGGGGGGACGCGACAGGAGATGTGACATGACGAGATGGATCTGGGCGGCGGCCCTGGCGCTAATGGCGGGAACCGCGCAGGCGGCGACAGAGCGCGCCATCGTTGCGGGTGGGTGCTTCTGGTGCGTCGAGGCGGATTTCGAAAGGGTGCCGGGGGTGTCCGAGGTGGTTTCCGGCTATACTGGCGGGCGGACTGAGAATCCGACCTACAAGCAGGTTACCGCAGGCGGCACCGGCCATTATGAGGCGGTGGAGATCCGGTTCGATCCGGCGCGGATCAGCTATGACCAGATCCTGCACATGTTCTTTCGGTCGGTGAACCCGACCGATGCGGGTGGCCAGTTCTGCGACCGGGGGGAAAGTTACCGCACCGCGATCTTTCCGCTTGATGCCCGCCAGCGCGCGGCTGCGGAGACGGCCAAGGCGGCCGCAACGCGGGATCTGGGCAAGAAGGTCGTCACTCCGATCCTGCCGGCGACCGTCTTCTGGGAGGCGGAAGACTATCATCAGGACTATTACAAGGGGAGCAACATCGTGCTGACCCGCGCGGGCCCGAAACGGCAATCAGAAGCCTACAAGTTCTACCGCGCCTCTTGCGGGCGGGATGCGCGGGTGCTGGAATTGTGGGGCGAGGCTGCGCCGTTCGTGAAGGCCAAGCGCTGAACGATCAAACGGTAGCGGGGCGGCGGGCGAAACCGGATCTGCATCGCCACCGGACTTGCCTTGCACAGGGGGCGGGCGACCGGCCCAGCCGGATCAAGGCGGGCGGGCGCGGCAATGCTTGCTGTCGCGCCCGTCCGATGTGAACACCGCCGTCGGTCAGCCCAGAACCTCGCGCAGCGCCTCGGCGGTGACCCCGGCAATATGGTCTGCCTCGGCCTCGGTCAGACACAGCGGCGGCGCGAAGCCCAGAATGTCGCCCTGCGGCATGGCCCGGGCGATCACCCCGCGTTTCAGCATCGCGCCCACGACCTTGGCGCCGGTGGTGGCGGAGGCATCAAAGAAGGTCCGCGTCTCACGATCCGCGACCAGTTCGACGGCGCAGAGCATCCCCTCGCCCCGGATATCGCCGACATGGGCATGGTCGCCCAAGGCCACCGCCATCGCGCGGTTGAGGTAAGCGCCAGTCTTGCCTGCATTTTCCACCAGCCCCAGCCGGTCGATCAGATCAAGATTGGCAATCCCCGCCGCCGCGCCGATGGGATGGGCGGAATAAGTCCAGCCATGGCCCAGCACGCCGTTTTCATCGGTGCCGCGCGCCAGAACCTCCCACATGGCACTGGACACGATGGACCCCGACAGCGGCGCATAGGCCGAGGTCAACCCCTTGGCGATGGTGATCAGATCGGGCTTCATCCCGTAATGGTCCGACCCGAACATGCTGCCCAGACGGCCGAAACCGGTGACGACCTCATCCGCGACCAGCAGGATGTCGTGGCGCGCCAGAACCTTCTGGATCGCCTCCCAATATCCGGCAGGCGGCGGCACGATGCCGCCGGTGCCCAGAACCGGCTCACCGATGAAGGCGGCAATGGTGTCGGCGCCCTCGGCTGCGATCAGCTTTTCCAGTTCATCCACGCAATGGGCTACGAAATCGGCCTCGGTCATCGCCAGATCGGGGCGGCGGAAGTAATAGGGCGCCTCGGTGTGGATGACCTGCGTCAGCGGCAGATCGAACTTCTTGTGGAACAGTTCCAGCCCGGTCAGCGACCCGGTCATCAGGCCCGAGCCGTGATAGCCGCGCCAGCGCGAGATGATCTTTTTCTTCGCGGGGCGGCCAAGGATGTTGTTGTAATACCAGATCAGTTTGACATTGGTTTCATTGGCATCCGACCCGCCCAGCCCGAAATAGACCCGTGCCATATGATCGGGCGCGCGGTCCATCACCATCTTGGCCAGCGTGATCGACGCCTCGGACCCATGGCCTGCATAGGCGTGGTAATAGGCCAGTTCGCGGGCCTGTTTCGCAATAGCCTCGGATATTTCGGTGCGGCCATAGCCGACATTGACGCAGTAGAGGCCCGCAAAGGCATCCAGCAGCCGGTTGCCGTCGCGGTCGGTGATATGGCAGCCCTCGCCACCGGTCACGATGCGCTGGGCGCCCTCACCGCGCGCGAACTGGCCCAGATGGGTGGAGGGGTGGAAGAAGTTTTCCCGGTCCCATTGCGACAGGATGTCATTGGTCAACATGGTCTTTTCCTTTCCTTGGGTCGCGGCAGGGCTCAGGCCCAGTCGCGGCAGACATATTTGATTTCGGTGAAGGCCTCGAGGCCCCAGCGGGCACCTTCCCGGCCGATGCCGGATTGTTTCATGCCGCCGAAGGGGACGGGCGGGCCGGTGACCTTGGTGCGGTTCACCGCCACCATGCCGAATTGCAGCGCCCGCGTCACACGGTAGATCCGCCGCGGATCAAGGCTGTGCAGATAGGCGACCAGCCCGTATTCGGTGGCATTGGCGCGGGTCACGGCCTCGGCTTCGGTATCGAACGGGGCCACGGCGGCGACGGGGCCAAAGGTTTCCTCGGCCATGATCGCGGCATCGGCGGGTACATCGACCAGCAATGTGGGCTGATAGAACAGCGGCCCCTGTGCATCGCGCCCGCCCCCGGCCACCAGTCGCGCGCCCTTGGCCAGCGCATCGGCGACATGGGCCTCCTGCTTTGCCACGGCCTTTTCATTCATCAGCGGGCCAAGGTCGCGATCCTCCATCCCCGGGCCAAGCGTCAGCGCCGCGATCTTCTCGGCAAAGCGGGTGCAGAATGCCTCATAGACCGGGCGTTCGACCAGAAAGCGGTTCGCGCCAAGACAATCCTGCCCGGTGGTCGCGAATTTGGCCTTGATCGCCTCTTCCACCGCCTGATCGAGATCAGCATCGGCAAAGACGATGAAGGGCGCATGCCCGCCCAGTTCCAGCACCAGACGTTTCACCGTATCGGCGGATTGCCGGTAAAGCAGCCGCCCGATCTCGGTCGATCCGGTAAAGGACAGCACCCGCACGCGCGGATCGGCGGTCCATGCGCCGACAATCTCGGGCGCGTCGCCGGGGATCACGCTGAACAGGCCCGGCGGGAAATCGGCGCGCTGCGCCAGTTCCGCCAGCGCCAGTGCCGACAGGGGGGTTTCCGCCGACGGATGGATCACGACAGGGCAGCCCGCCGCCAGCGCCGCCGCCGCCTTACGGGTGATCATCGCGCAGGGAAAATTCCAGGGGGTGACCAGTGCGGCCACGCCGACGGGTTCGCGCCAGACCTCAAGCTCGGCATCGGCCAGATGCGAGGTGACGCCCTCGATATTCGGGCGCTTGGCCTCTTCGGCATAGAATTCGATGAAACCGGCGGCATAGTCGATTTCGCCCCGCGCCTCGGACAGGGGCTTGCCCTGTTCGGCCACCATGATCAGGGCCAGATCCTCCCGATGCTGGCGGATCAGGTCGAACCAGCGGCGCAGGGCCGCGCTGCGGGTCTGGGGCAGGGTGGCGGCCCATGCGGGAAAGGCGGCCTCGGCGGCATCGACGGCGCGGCGCGCGTCATCAGCGGTCAGGCGGGCGACATTGGCCATGGCATTGCCGGTTGCCGGGTCGGTGACGGCAAAGCGGTCGGTCGTGCGGGTCCAGCCGGAAATATAGCCCTCACTCCGCAGAAGGCCGGCATCGGCCAGACGGTCAGCCAGCGGCAGATCGGCAAGGGAAAGCGTGTTACGGGGTAAGGCGGACATGGAAACCTCCTGTTGTTGCGCCAAGTTTAGGCGCAGCAAGCCGGAGGATTCGCCCTGTTCTGGCAGGTTTCCGCAGATGGATCGCCCAAAACGGGCCGGGTTTCAGGATGATCCGCCCATGAGGTCGGCAAAGGGCGGGGGGCCGGATTTCACATCCTTGGTCACGATATGGCTGAAATAGCGTTTCACCCCGGCGCGGCGGTCCAGCAGATCATCCATCAGCGCCTGATAGGCGGGGATGTCACGGGCCACCACCTGCATCAGGTAATCGAACCCGCCCCCAAGGGCCCAGCAGCCGGTGATCGCGTCAATCCGGTCAATCGAGGCCTCGAACAGGCGGAAATTCTCGGCCCGGTGGTTTTCCAGCTCGATCGTGACAAAGACCGTGACATGCGGCCCCAGCCCGGCCAGAGCAATGTCAGCCCGGTAGCCCCGGATCAGGCCTGCCCCCTCCATCCGGGCCAGACGCTGCCAGCAGGGGGTAGGTGACAGGTTCACCCGGCGCGCCAGATCGGCCTTTGAAATCCGGCCCTCGCGGGACAGGATCGACAGGATGGCGATATCGCGGTCATCAAGGGAAATCGGGCGCATCGGGGCATCTTCGGCAAGGATCGGATCATGTCAATCCGGGTTTGCAATCAGTTCTTGCATGACAGTTCAAAATTGTCATGCTGATTTCATGTCAATCTGGTTGCCAGACCCGGCGGAGATCAAGCGCCCCGCCTATCGTTCGCTCGCGCAGGTCATCTCTGCCGCTGTCGCCTCGGGAGAGTTGCGACCGGGGGACCGTTTGCCCACGCATCGCGATCTGGCCTTCCGTCTGGGCCTGTCGGTGCAGACGGTCAGCCGCGCCTATGAGGCGCTGATCCGGAGCGATGTGATCGCCGGAGAGGTCGGGCGCGGCACCTTCGTCAAGGGGGCAGCGGCGGTCGAGGGGCGCCCGCCCCCCTATCACCGGATTGATCAGGATGACCGGATCATCGACTGTTCCATGCTGACCCCGGTGCTGGGTCCGGGGCAGGCGGCGGCGATGGATGCGGTTCTGGCCGGGCTTGCGGGGGATCTTCCGGCCGAGGTGCTGTTTTCCTTCCGCCCGCGTCAGGCGCTGCGTCGCCATGCCGAGCGTGCCCTTGGCTGGCTGGCCGAATGCGGCGTCGTGGTGCGGACCGATCAGGTGCTGACCACCAATGGCGCGACCCCTGCGATGACGGTCGCGCTGGCCACGGCGGCCCTGCCGGGCGATACGGTCCTGACCGAGGAGCTGGGCCATCACACGCTGAAAAGCCTGACGCGGCTGCATGGCATGAAGCTGGAGGGGCTGCCCTGCGACAGCGAAGGGATCCTGCCCGAACAGCTTGAACAGGCGGCCCGCAGAACCGGCGCGCGCGCCTTGTTTACCTTGCCCGGACCGACGAATCCCCGTGCGCAGATGATGGGGCCTGCCCGCCGTGCGGCGATTGTGGCGGTGGCGCGCAAACTGGATCTGACGATCATCGAATGTGACGTGACCGGTCCGCTGAACCCCGACCGTCCGCCGCCGCTGGCAGCCCTTGCACCCGAACGGGTGTTCTATGTCACCACCCTGTCGAAGCTGCTGATGCCGGGGTTGCGGCTGGGCTGGCTGGTGGTGCCCGAGGCGCATCTGACCGCCGCCTTCACCCGCCACATGGTCACCAACTGGATGGCGACACCCTTGATGGCCGAGATCGCATCGCGTCTGATCGCCTCGGGTGAGGCGTCGCGACTGGTGGACTGGCAGCGCCGCATGCTGCAGCGGCGCAATGCGATTGCGGCGGACTGTCTTGAGGGGCTGCGCTGGCGCGGCACGGGCAGCGGAATGCATGTCTGGCTGGACCTGCCCGAGGGTTGGGAAGAGGCGGCCTTTGTCAATTCCGCGCGGCTGCGGGGCGTGGCCATCGCGCCCGGAAGCGCGTTTGAGACCGGACCCGCCCCGCGGAGTTCCCGGGGGGTGCGCATCTGTCTTGGTTCCCCCGACGAAGAGTCGCTGCGCGAGGCGCTGACCCGCATTTCCCGGCTGGCCCGCAACACGCCCGAGCCCGATTTCCTGACACTTTAGACGCTGCGAAGCCCTGTATGGGCAGGCTGAAATTGTCATGATTTAATGTTCTTATTGACTTGACACAATGTCTTGTCGTTGTCTCTGCACATGCGGATTTCCGGGGCGAATCCGGCCTTGTGCTGATTTTGAACGCTCTGGAATGACCTGATTTCGTCGCCGCCCGCTCCGGAGTGAAACCCGGTCGGGGCGGTCTGACGCCAACCCAAGCGCGCCAGTCAAGGCGCCCAAGACAGGGAATATGCAATGACATTCAAGACATTGATGCTCGGCCTCGGAACGGCGGGCCTGATGGCCTCCACCGCGAATGCCGAAACCTGGCGCTATGCCTTCGAGGAAGCGCTGGATGAGGTGCAGGGCGTCTTCGCCCAGCAGTTCAAGGAACATGTCGAGGCCAATACCGACCACGAAGTGCAGCTTTTCCCCTTCGGCACGCTGGGGGAATCGGATGACATCATGGAGCAGACCCAATCGGGCATCCTGCAATTCGTGAACCAGTCCCCGGGCTTCACCGGCGCGCTGATCCCCGAGGCGCAGGTGTTCTTCGTGCCCTATCTGCTGCCGCAGGAAGGCGAAGCGCTGAACAAGTTCTTCCGTGAATCGGTCGCGATCAACGAAATGTTCCCCGAGCTTTATGCTCAGCATGGTCTGGAACTGCTGACGATGTATCCCGAGGGCGAGGTGGTCATGACCACCAAGAACCCGGTGACCAGCCCGGCCGACCTGAACGAGCAGAACATCCGCGTGATGACCAACCCGCTGCTGGTCGAAAGCTATCGCGCCTTTGGTGCGGTGCCGACGCCGCTGCCCTGGGGTGAGGTCTATGGCGGTCTGCAGACCAACATGATTCAGGGACAGGAAAACCCGATGTTCTTCGTCGAATCGACGAAGATGTATGAGGTGACCGACCACATCACCTTTACCGGGCATAACAACTTCACCACGGCGCTGATGGCGAATGCTGATTTCTTTGCAGGGCTGTCGGAAGAGGATCAGCAGGTTGTGCGCGACGCGGTGGATGTCGCCTTCGATTATATCCTCGAATACCAGAACGGCCTGACCGAGCGCGCCCTTGAGACGATCAAGGAGGCCAAGCCCTCGATCACCGTCACGGTGCTGACCGAGGAACAGCGCGCGCCCTTCATGGCGGCCTCGGCCGATGTCGAAGCCGAGTTCCTGCGCATGACCGGCGACAGCGGTCAGCGCATTCTCGACCAGATGAAGGCGGACCTTGCCGCCGCGTCCGAGTGACGGATCCTGCCGGAGGCGCCTTGCCGCGCCTCCGGCACCCTATTTGTTAACGGTTTTCCCATCAGAAACGGATCGCGCCCGTGAGTGACCAAAACGAGTCCCGCCCTGTCGCCGATCTTGCCCCCCGGGCCGAGATTGATGACGACACGGCCCTTGCCTCCTACCGTTCGGATCTGCCCGGCCCGCTGGGCTGGATCGACACCGGCATCGCGCGGCTTGAGGCCTTTCTGCTGGCCGCCGGTGTGTTGCTTATGGCGGCCAATACGATTGCCAATGTCGTCGGGCGCTACGGTTTCGGAATGTCGATCCAGTCCACCGAAGAGGTGAACCGGATCCTGATCATCCTCATCACCTTTGCAGGCATCAGCTATGCCGCGCGGCATGGCCGGCATATCCGCATGTCGGCGATCTTCGACATGCTGCCCGGGCCGGGACGCAAGGCGCTGATGATCACCATCGCGCTGGTCACGGCGGGTTTCATGTTCGTGCTGGCCTGGTATTCCTGGGGCTATCTTGCAACGACATTCAGCCGGGGCCGGATCCTGCCATCGCTGCAGATACCGCTGTGGTGGACGCTGGTCTGGGTTCCGGCCGGGTTTTTCATGACGGGCCTGCAATACACACTGACGGCAATCAAGAACCTGCTGGAGAAAGACATCTATCTCTCGACCAATGTGCTTGAGGGATATTCCGACGACAGCGATCAGGAAGTCTGAGGGGACACCGGCAATGGCATTGACGATTTTCGCGGTAATGGTGGTTCTGCTGCTGCTGGGATTTCCCATGATGATCCCGCTGATCGCGGCAGCGGGGCTGGGCATGTTCATGGTCTTCGGCAGTTTCGGGCAGACCGAAACGCTGGTCGCCCAGATGCTGGCGGGGATCCGCCCGGCCTCGCTGATCGCGGTTCCGATGTTCATCTTCGCCGCAGATATCATGACACGCGGACAATCCGCCGGGCGGCTGATTGACCTTGTCATGGCCTTCATCCGCCACAAGAAGGGCGGGCTGGCGATTTCCACCGTGACCGCCTGCACGATGTTCGGCGCGGTGTCGGGGTCCACGCAGGCGACCGTCGTCGCCGTCGGCACGCCGTTGCGTCCGCGGATGCTGAAGGCGGGTTACAAGGACAGTTTCACGCTGGCGCTGATCGTCAATTCCTCGGATATCGCCTTTCTGATCCCGCCCTCCATCGGCATGATCATCTATGGCGTGGTCTCCAACACCTCGATTGCCGAGCTTTTCATCGCGGGGATCGGTCCGGGGCTGCTGATCATGGTCATGTTCTCGATCTATTGCTGGATCTATGCGGTGCGCAACAATGTGCCCGCCGAAGAGCCCGCAACCTGGGGGGAGCGGGTGACCTCCTTCCAGAAGGCGCTCTGGCCGCTGGGCTTTCCGGCCATCATCATCGGCGGCATCTATGGCGGCATCTTTTCACCCACCGAGGCGGCGGCCGTCTGCGTGCTTTATGCGCTGATCCTTGAAATGGTCGTGTTCCGCACCGTCAATCTGCGCGGGCTGATCGCCACGGCGCGGTCGACCGGGCTGATTACGGCAGTCGTGTTCATCCTTGTGGCCGCCGGGGCCGGGTTCTCGTGGATTATCTCATTCGCGCAGGTGCCGCAGGCGGTGCTGGGCAGCATCGGCATCGACCAGATGGGCCCTTACGGCGTGCTGGCGGTGATCTCGATCGCCTTCTTCGTCGGCTGCATGTTCGTGGATCCGATTGTCGTGATCCTTGTGCTGGTGCCGATCTTCGCGCCGGTGGTGCAATCGGTCGGCCTCGACCCGGTGCATGTCGGCGCGATCATCGTGCTGCAGGTGGCTATCGGATCGGCCACGCCGCCCTTCGGCTGCGATATCTTCACGGCGATTGCGGTCTTCAAGCGGCCCTATATCGAGGTGATCCGGGGCACGCCGCCTTTCGTGATCATGCTGTTGTCGGTGGCGGTGCTGCTGATCTTCTTCCCGCAAATTGCGCTGTTCCTGCGTGATCTGGCATTCGCGAAATAAGGGGGCATCATGTTCAAACGCATCCTCGTGCCCTTCGACGGGTCGACCATCGCCGAACAGGCGCTGCACAAGGCGGTGGAACTGGCCGCGCTGACCGGGGCGGAACTGTTCCTGCTGACGGTCTATCGCCACCATTCCATGCTGGAGGCTTCGTTTTCCATGGTGCGGCCCGCCGATCCGGGCAATCTGGACTCTGTGCTGCGCGACCATGCGCAGGGCGTGGTGGATCATGGACGAAAGGTGGCGCATGCCGCAGGCGCGAAACAGGTGCGGGCCTTCATCAAGCCCGGTCAACCCGCCCGCACAATCGTCGCATGGGCCAAGGAACGCGAGATCGACCTGATCGTGATCGGTAGCCGGGGGCTGGGGTCGATCGAGGGTTATCTGCTGGGCTCGGTGTCGCATAAGGTGACGGGGCTTGCGGATTGTCCCGTGCTTGTCATCTGAGGCCCTGAATGTCCCCCCCCTCTCCGCTTTATGCCGACCGGTCCTCCGGTCCTGCCCGTCTGGGGCTGGTCGCGCTGGCGACCGATCTGACCATCGAACATGACCTGCAAAGCCTGATGCCCGAGGGCGCGCGGCTGCATGTGTCGCGCGTGGCCTATGCCAATCCGACCACGCCCGAAAACCTGCGCGCCATGGCCCCGCATATCGCAGCGGCGGCGGATCTGATCCTGCCCGGTATCCCGCTGGCCAGCATCGGGTATGGTTGCACCTCGGGGTCGGTGGTCATCGGGGATGCGGTTCTGGCCGACACCATCGGCATGGTGCGTTCCGGCGTTCCGGTCCGCACCCCGCCCCATGCGGCGGTTGAAGGGTTTCGCGCCCTTGGCGTGCGGCGGCTGTCGCTGCTGACCGCCTATGTGCCCGAGACCACCGCACCGATGGCCGATTATTTCACTGCGGCAGGGTTCGATCTGGTCCGGGTGCGCGGCATGGGCATTGCCGATGACCGCGATATCGCCATGGTCACCGATGAGGCCCTGATCGCCGCTGCCCGGGATGCCGACCACCCGGAGGCCGAGGCGATGTTCGTCGCCTGCACCGCGCTGCCCGTTCTGCCGCTGATCGACCGGATCGAGGCGATGCTGGGCAAGCCGGTGGTCAGTTCAAATCAGGCGCTTGGCTGGGCCATGCTGCGGGCGGCGGGGTTTGACACCCCGGGGCCCGGTGCGCTGTTCCGATTGAAGGATGCGCCGTCATGACCTTGTCTTTGTCGTTGGCCGATTATCAGGCCGCCGCCGCGCGGATCGCGCCGTATATCAATGAAACCCCCTGTCTCCTGTCCTCGGTGCTGAGTGAGCAATGCGGTCATCCGGTCTGGCTCAAGCATGAGCAGGAACAGGAGACCGGGGCCTTCAAGCTGCGCGGCGCGACCAATGCGGTGCTGCAACTGCCCGACGGGGCGGCGGGGGTCACGACGGCCTCGACCGGCAATCATGGCCGCGCTCTGGCCCATGCGGCGGTGGTGGCGGGCCTGCCTGCGGTGATCTGCCTGTCCGAACTGGTGCCCTATAACAAGCGCCACGCGATTGAGTTGCTGGGCGCCGAGGCGCGGGTGATCGGCGACAGTCAGGACGCGGCGATGCGCGAGGCCGAGCGTCTGGTCGCCGAAGAGGGCTTTGCCCTGATCCCGCCTTTCGACGATATGCAGGTGATTGCGGGGCAGGGCACGCTGGGGCTGGAAATGGCCGCGGCCGTGCCGGGCCCGGTGACCGTTCTGGTGCCCTTGTCCGGGGGCGGGTTGCTGGCCGGGGTTGCGGGCGCGATGAAGGCGCTGAACCCCGAAACCCGCATCATCGGCGTCACGATGGAACGTGGCGCGGCGATGGCCGCCAGCCTTGAGGCCGGAAAGCCCGTGGATGTCCGCGAGGTGCCGACGCTGGCGGATTCGCTGGGCGGCGGCATCGGGATGGAAAACCGCCACAGCTTTGCCATGGTGCAGGCCTTGGTGGATGAGGTGATCCTTGTCTCCGAGGCCGAGATCGCTGCGGGCATCCGCTTTCTCTATCTGGCCGAGGGCGCGACGGTCGAAGGTGCGGCCGCCGTGGGGGTGGCGGCAATGCTGGGCGGCAGGTTTGTGCCCGACGGCCCGGTTATCCTGCCGCTGACCGGCGGCAATATCGACCCCGAATATCACAAGCGCATCATCAACGGCGAAACCCCGGATCTGGAGGATGGACCATGCCCGATATACGCATCCTGACGGAATCCGAACTGCGCGGGGTGGTTGGCCTGTCGGTCGATCTGGTGGACCGGATCATGGAGGCTTTCCGCAGTCTGGCCTCGGGCCGGGTGGTGATGCCGCCGATCCTGTCCATGGCCATTGCCGAACATAATGGCGAGGTGGATGTCAAAACCGCCTATATGCCGGGTCTCGACGGCTTTGCGATCAAGGTCAGCCCGGGGTTCTTCGACAATCCGAAACTGGGGCTGCCCTCAACCTCGGGGCTGATGATGCTGCTGTCGGCCCGGACGGGACAGGTGCAGGCGCTGCTGCTGGACAATGGCTATCTGACCGATCTGCGCACGGCGGCGGCGGGGGCGGTGGCCGCGCGGGCGCTGTCACGGCCGGATGCCACGACCGCCTGCATCATGGGGGCGGGCATGCAGGCGCGGATGCAGTTGCAGGCGCTGTGCCTTGTGCGACCGATCCGCCGCGCGGTGGTCTGGGCCCGAGATGCGGACAAGGCCGGGGCGGCGGCGGCCGGGATGTCGGCGCTGCTGGACATGCCGGTGACGGCGATGGCCGACCCGCAGGCGGCGGTTGCTGCGGCCGATATCGTCATCACGACCACACCCGCCACGACCCCGGTGCTGCGCGCCGACTGGCTGCGCCCCGGACAGCATGTCACGGCCATGGGGTCGGACCAGCATGGCAAGAACGAGATTGATCCCGCGGCACTGACCCGCGCGCGTTATGTGCCCGACCGGCTGTCACAGGTGCGCAGCCTTGGCGAGTTGCGCAGCGCGATCGAGGCCGGGCTGATTGCCTCCGATCAGAGCTTTGCCGAACTGGGAGAGGTTCTTTCAGGCACCGCACCGGGGCGGCAAAGCCCCGACGAAATCACGATTGCCGATCTGACAGGGACCGGCGTTCAGGATACCGCCATCGCCACTTTCGCGCTTGCGAAAGCGGGCGCAGCGGGCACCACCATCCATAGCTGAGCAGGTCAAAATGCCCAATCCTCTGCCCCGATTCACCCGCGCTGAATATGACGCGCGTGTTGCCAAGACCCGCGCGGCAATGGCCGCGCGTGGCATCGACACGCTGATCGTCACCGATCCCTCGAACATGGCCTGGCTGACCGGCTATGACGGCTGGTCCTTTTATGTGCATCAATGCGTGGTGGTCGGTCCCTCGGGCGATCCGGTCTGGTTCGGGCGCGGGCAGGATGCCAATGGCGCGGTCCGCACCTGCTGGATGCCGGATGAATGCGTGATCGGCTATCCCGACCATTATGTGCAATCGACCGAGCGGCATCCGATGGATTATCTGTCCGCCCGGCTGACCGACCGGGGCTGGCACAAGGGCCGGATCGGCGTCGAGATGGACAATTACTGGTTCACCGCCGCCGCGCATCAATCGCTTGCGACCCATCTGCCGGGTGCCTTGCTGGATGCCACCGCGCTGGTGAACTGGCAGCGGCTGGAAAAATCCGCGCAGGAACTGGATTACATGCGCCGCGCCGCGCGTCTGGTGGAAAAGATGCATCAGCGCATCGTCGACAAGATCGAGCCGGGCCTGCGCAAATGCGACCTTGTGGCCGAGATCTATGATGCGGGCCTGCGCTATGATCCGGATCTCGGTTTCGGGGGCGATTACCCGGCCATCGTGCCGCTGCTGCCCTCGGGGTCGGATGCCGCAGCCCCGCATCTGACATGGGATGACAAGCCGATGAAGGAAGGCGAAGGCACCTTCTTCGAACTGGCCGGATGCTATCACCGCTATCACTGCCCGCTGTCGCGCACGGTGTTTCTGGGCAAGCCCAGCCAGACCTTTCTGGATGCGGAATCGGCGACACTGGAAGGGATGGAGGCCGGGCTTGAGGCCGCGCGCGCCGGCAATACCTGTGAGGATGTGGCCAATGCCTTCTTTGGCGTGTTGAAAAAGCACGGCATCGTCAAGGACAACCGCACCGGCTATCCCATCGGGCTCAGCTATCCGCCGGACTGGGGCGAACGCACCTGTTCGCTGCGCCCCGGCGACCGCACCGAACTGCGCCCGGGCATGACCTTCCATTTCATGACGGGGCTGTGGATGCAGGACTGGGGGCTGGAAATCACCGAAAGTATCGCGATCACGGACGGGGCACCGGAATGCCTTGCCTCGGTGCCGCGTCAGTTGTTTGTTAAGGGGTAAGCGATGGCAACAAATCCGATCAGTCCGACGATCCCGCTGGATCAGCCGGGCAAATATCACGGCTTTCTGCGCCTGCCCTATTCGCGCGATGACAGCGCATGGGGCGCGGTGATGGTTCCGCTTTGTGTGGTCGCCAACGGTGAGGGGCCGACCGCGCTTCTGACCGGGGCCAATCACGGCGATGAATATGAAGGCCCCATCGCCCTGCAGGCGCTGGCGCATGATCTGCGGCCCGAAGATGTGACGGGCCGCGTCATCATCGTGCCCTATATGAACTATCCGGCCTTCCGGGCCGGAACGCGGGTTTCGCCCATCGACCGGGTGAACATGAACCGGTCCTTTCCGGGGGCGCCGGACGGATCGCCGACGCAGAAGATCGCGAATTATTTCAACGATGTTCTGGTGCCGATGGCGGATGTGGTGCTGGATTTCCATTCGGGCGGCAAGACGCTGGATTTCCTGCCCTTCGCCTGCGCGCATTATCTGGATGCCGCCGCCCAGCAGGCGGCCTGTGTCGCGGCGGTCGAGGCGTTCAACGCGCCCTATACCCTGATGATGCGTGAGATTGATTCCGTCGGCATGTATGACACGGCGGTGGAATCGCAGGGCAAGGTCTTTGTGACGACCGAACTGGGCGGCGGCGGGTCTGCCACGGCCAATTCGGCCCGGATAGCGCATCGCGGTACACGCAATCTGCTGATCCATGCGGGTATCCTGCAGGGAGAGCTGGACCTGACCCCCAGTGTCACGCTGGACATGCCCGATGACGACTGTTTCCACATCGCCGAGGCTGAGGGCATGCTGGAGCCCTTGGCCGATCTGGGGGAGCGGGTGGAAAAGGGCACGCCGATTGCCCGGATCTGGCCGCTGGACCGCACGGGGCTGATGCCGCTGACGGTCAATTCCAAGCGGCAAGGCGTGATCGCCGCGCGGCATTTCCCGGGGCTTTTGCAAAGCGGGGATTGTCTGGCGGTGATTGCCGAGGTTTCGGCCTGATCGCCGCGCGCAGGCGGTAAGGCCAGGGGCGGGGGCGGGGTCAGCCCGCCACCGCCTGCGGCACGAGCCAAGGGCAATTGCCCATCGGCACGGTATTGACCCGCAGCGCGCAGCAATAGGCGGTTTCCAGATGGCGGTCGGTCAGAACCTCGGCCGCGCGGCCATGTGCCAGCAGTCTGCCGCCATGGATCAGCGCCACTCGGTCGGCGAACATGGCCGACAGGTTCAGATCATGCATCACCGCCACGACGCCGCCGCCTGCATCGGCAAAGCGCCGCGCCAGCCGCATCACCGCCAGTTGCTGGCCGATATCCAGCGCCGCCACCGGTTCATCCAGAAACAGCCAGCGCGGACCGGCGGGCGATACCGGTTCCCAGATCTGCGCCAGCACGCGGGCCAGTTGCACCCGGGCCTGTTCGCCGCCCGACAGATCCTGCACCAACTGCCCGGCAAAACCCGCCAGCCCCACCTCGGCCAGCGCCTGCCGGGCGCGGGTTTCATCGCCGCCATTGACCAGCCCCAGCCGCACGACCTCCAGCACGGTGAAGGGAAAGGCAAGCTGCGTCGATTGCGCCAGCACGCCGCGCCGTGCCGCAAGCTGCGGCGCAGGCGTGTCGCGGATCTCATGCCCGTTGAGCGAGGCCGAACCACCATAGGGCAGATCCCCGGTCAGGGCGCGCAGCAGCGTCGTCTTGCCCGACCCGTTCGGTCCGACAATCGCGGTCAGCGTGCCCGGCAGGCAGCACAACGAAACCCCGCGCAGAATCTCGCGCCGGGCAAGGCTGACAGTCAGGTTTTCAGCCAGCAGCATGTCAAAGCCCTCCGAAGCCGCGCCGTTGCAGCAGGATCCACAGAAAGACCGGTGCGCCGATCAGGGCGGTGACGATCCCGATGGGCAGTTCGGCAGGGGCCACGATGGTCCGCGCAATCATGTCGGCCCCGACCAGCAGAACCCCGCCCAGCAGGGCCGCATTGGGCAAAAGCCAGCGATGATCGGGTCCGGTTGCCAGCCGCAACAGATGCGGCACGACGATCCCGATGAATCCGATCCCGCCTGCCATGGCGACCGCCGCACCTGCCGCCGCCGCGACCGCCAGAACCGCAATGCGTTTCACGCGCTGCACCTCGACGCCCAGATGGCTGGCCTGCGCCTCCCCCAGCGACAGCGCATTCAGCGCCCGCGCCAGCAGCGGCGACAGCAGCAGCACCGGCAGGATCAAGGGCAGGCCGACGCCGATCTTGGACCAGCTTGCCCCGGCGACGGATCCCATGCCCCAGAAGGTCAGGTTGCGCAACTGGGTGTCATCGGCCAGATAGACCAGCACCCCCGTCAGCGCCCCCGCCATGGCGCCAAGGGCGATCCCTGCCAGCAACAGCGTCGCGACCGAGGTTTGTCCGCCCCGGGTTGCGATCCGGTACAGCAGCAGCGTCGCCGCCCAACCGCCCAGAAAGGCCGCGAAGGGCACCAGATGCAGCCCGACCAGCGTTGACAGGCCCGCAGGCAGCAGCCCGCCCAGCACGATGGCCGTGACAGCGCCCAGCCCCGCCCCCGCGCCAACGCCGACAATGCCGGGATCGGCCAGCGGGTTGCGGAACAGCCCCTGCATCAGCGCACCTGACACCGCCAGCGCCGCCCCGACCGCCAGCCCCATCGCCAGACGCGGCAGGCGGATATCCATCAGAATCACGCGGTCGCGCGCACTCAGCCCCTCACCGGTCAGATCCTGCGCCACCTGCCACAGCGGCACGCCCGCCGCCCCGGTTCCCAGCGACAGCAGCGAGACGGTCACGACCAGAACCAGCAGCAGCCGGAACACCAGCAGCGCGCGGCTGCTGCGATCCCCTTGGGACAGGGCGGGATTGGCAAGCGCCACCATGGTTTCAATCCCCACCGGACCCGGTGCCATAGATCGCGTCATGCAGCGTCGCCGCAGCCTCGGGCGTGCGGGGGCCAAAGCCCAGAACCAGCATCCCGTCCATGCGCAGGATACGCCCCGTCTTGGCGGCGGGCGTCAGCGACAGGGCGGGATGGGCCAGCACATCCGCGTCCGTCACCGCCAGATCGCCCTCGCGCTCCATCATCAGGATCACGTCGGGCGCACTGGCGATCACCGCCTCATCGGTCATCTGCTTCCAGCCATCGAACCCTTGGGCGGCATTCCTGCCGCCTGCCAGTTCGATGATGCCTTCGGCAGCACTGCCCGCGCCCCCTGCCGTCACCCGGCCTGCGGTCAGGGACAGCACGAACAAAACCGATTTCGGCGCGGTGATTTCCGCCGCCCGCTGGCGCGCGGCCTCCAGCCCCTCGGCCACGCTGTCATGCAGGGCCGCTCCCGCCTCAGGCAGATTCAGCGCCGCGGCAACCGCGTCGATCTTGTCCAGCACTCCCTCGGGCGTGGGATCGCCGGGCATCTGGATGAAGGGCACGCCTGCCGCCTGCAGAACTGTCACCGCCTCGGCCGGGCCTGCGCCCGCCTCGGACAGGATCAGATCAGGACCAAGGCTGAGCACCCCCTCGGGTGACAGGGCGCGGATATAACCGACATCAGGCAGATCGAGTACCGAATCGGGATAGTTCGATGTCGTATCCCGGCCCACCAGACGGTCACCCGCGCCAAGGGCCACGGCAATCTCGGTCACTGACCCGCCCAGCGACACCACGCGCGCGGCGCTGTCGGTTGCAGGACTGTCCGCCATGGCCATGCCCGGCAGCGCCAGTGCAAGAAGGATGGCGCGGATCATGCCGGAACCTCTTCCAGCAGCGGCAGGGTGCGGACCATCGCATCCCATGCGTCGGGTGGGGCATCCTTGCGATAGCCAAAGATCTGCAGGATGATCTCCCCTTCCGCATCGAAGGCCTCGATGCTGATTGCCGGGCCGCGCTTGGTGGGTTTTTCAACCAGCCAGACCTCGGCAATGCGGTCGCCGCGCAGATGCAGGTTGAAACGCGGGTCCATGACATTGATCCACGGCCCCATCGGCACGACCCGCTCGATCGGGCCACCATGGATCTGGATACAGCCCATATTGCCGACGAAGATCATCACCGGGATCTGGCCATCGGCGGCGGCATGCAGTGCCTCCGTGACCGATTGCGGATCCAGCCGTTGTGCGCGCGGCGCGCCTGCGATCTGATAGGCCCCAAGGCGGTTCATCTTCAGCCGACCCACCAGCCGCAGAAACTGATGCGTGTCGGTCATGGTGTCCCATTCGGCGCGCAGGGCCTCGGCCTTGGACGGGTCGGATTTCGCGGGCTGGGCCGGCTTGCGCGGTGCCAGCGTCAGGATTTGGGATTGGTCGTCACGGCGCAGGGCCGCCACCAGCGCGGCAAAGGCATCCGCATCGGATTCGGGTTTCAGATGCACCTTGTGCACGGCATCGCCCGCCGCATCAAAAATCTGGACCGAGCGTTTGACGCCATCGGCCCCGGTCTCCTCAACCGCAAATCCATGCACCCAATGCGAGGGGAAGATCCGCAGGTCGATCTCGGACCCCAGCACCATCTGGGCATGGGCGCCGGGATGATAGTCACCATAGGTGCCGCGCCGTTCATGCACGCAGGATTCGTTGCGCGTCAGTGCCATCACATCGCCAAGCGCCGCAACCAGCGGGATCAGGCGATCCGGCACCGCGTCGATGACGGTCGCGCCATGGCCGACATGGGCGGCGACAAGTTGCGCCTCGGTCAGGCCATTGGCATGGGCAAGATCGCGGGCGCGGGCCTTGGGGTTTTCGAGGCGCAACGCGCGGATTGGGGCGGGGTCTGGCAGATGGGCCATGGCATGTCCTTTGCAGATTTTGATGTCTGGCGCAGGTCTGGCAGGCCGGGGGCCATGGCTGGAGGCGCTGGAATTTGGTCAGGATATCGGGATGATATACTTGACAGATACAGTCGGATTAACTAAGCGGCATTTCCTGACAGATCAAGTCGGAATCTTCTGCCGCCAGCCACGGGCCAGCCTTTGCGCAGACATCTGCAGATAAGGGACACCCATGACTGCCTTTTCACCCATCCGCGCCAAAGGGCGCCTCATGCTTTCCGCCGCGCTGGCCGTTCTGGCCGCCGCCCCCCATGCACAGGCCCAGCAGACCACCCCGGCGCAACAGTCCGGCGGCGGCTTTGCCCTGTTGGGGCGGATTGTGCTGGGGGCGGGGTCGCCCAAGGTTGCCATCGACACGCCACAGGCGGTTTCAACCGTGGAACAGGAGGATCTGGACCGCGACCGCCCGCAAACCCTGAGCGATCTGTTCAAGACCGTTCCGGGCGTTTCCGGGGCGGGGGCCTCGGCCCGTCCGGCAGGGCAGGCCTTCAACATCCGCGGGATCGGCAATACCGAACAGACCGCATCCGAGGCGCGGATCATCGTCACCGTGGACGGCGCGCCGAAATTCTTTGAGCAATATCGCATGGGGTCGTTCTTCGGCGATTTTGAACTTTTCAAACGGGTCGAGGTTCTGCGCGGTCCGGCCTCGTCCACACTTTACGGCTCGGGCGCTCTGGGCGGTGTCGTGGCCTTCACGACCAAGGATGCCAGCGATTTCCTGACCGACGGGCAGGACCGCGTGCTGCGCTTCAAGGCCGATTATGCCAGCAATGGCGATGCCTATGGCGCGGGCGTGATCTGGGCGCAGCGCTATTCGGACCAGTTCGAAACCCTTGCCGCGCTGAATTACGGCACGCGGGGTGAGGTCGATGACGGCGCGGGCGTTGCCATTGCCGGGACGGGATTTGACCGCTGGTCGGGCCTTCTGAAGGGCAAATACAGCTTTGGTGCCAATGCCGACCAGTCGCTGACCCTGTCCATGTCGCGCACCGATGGCGACCTTCCGAACAGTGTCGTTGCTCAAAGCGGCGGTGCGATCTTCATTCCCAGTTTCGGCAATGCCGACATCCGCACCATCGACGATACGGCGACCCTGCAATACCGCCACGAATTTGCGGGCAATCCGTGGTTGGACCTGACCGCAACCCTGTCCTATACCGATACGGCGGTCACCAAGCGCAACTTCACCTTCGGCATGATGTGCGCGCCGGGGCAGATGCAGGTGCTGTGCGACGGCGATTTCAGCTATCGCACCACCAGCCTGAAGATCGAGAACACATCCGATCTGTCGATGGGGGCGTGGGACAACAGCGTGATCGTCGGTCTTCAGGTCCAGAACCAGCAGCGCATCGCGACCTCCAGCGCCGGGCCGATGGAGTTTCACCCCGAAGGGCGCGACCGCAAGATCGGCCTCTATGCGCAGGGCGAATTCGTCTATGATGACCGGCTGACCATCATCCCCGGCCTCCGCGTCGATTTCGGCCGTCTTCGGCCCAGCGATGCGGTGATCGCACAAGGCGGGGTCGCCAGTGATGAGACCGCCGTTTCGCCGAAACTGGCGCTGCATTACAAGATCAATGATGACTGGGCGGTGTTCGGGTCCATCGCGCGCACCGAACGGATGCCGACGCTGGATGAGCTTTATTCCTCGGGCGCCCCGACCGCGACGCTTGTAGGCCGCACGCCAAGCCTCAACCTTCTGCCGGAAAAGGCGAATTCGGTCGAACTGGGTTTTGCATGGCAGCGTGACAATCTGTTCAGTGACGGCGACAGCCTGCAGGTGAAGGTGACCGGCTTTCACAATGATGTGCAGGACCTGATCGCGACTACCCCGCGCCCGACAGTCGGATCGGGGGCCGGTCCTGTGCCCTATTATTCCAACATCAACCGCGCGCGTCTCTGGGGGGCCGAACTGGAGGCAAGCTATGACGCCGAACGCTGGTTCGCGCAGGCGGCCTGGTCCAAGGTGAAAACCAAGGACAAGACCACCGGCATCGTGCTGACCGACACACCCGCCGAAACCGTGGCCCTGACGCTGGGGGCCAAGATCCCCGCACATGACCTTTCAATGGGCTGGCGGATGAACTGGGCCGATGCGATCAAGACCGGATCGGCCACGACCTCGGCCTCATCCTGGCACACGCATGACGTGTTCGTGACCTGGAAACCCTCGACCGGCCGTTTCGGTGGAACCGAGGTGCAATTCGGCGTCGACAACCTCTTTGACCGCGACTATCGCCAAAACCTCGCACTGGACAAGGCTCCGGGGCGGACCGTAAAACTTGCGCTTGCCCGGAGTTTCTGACCCATGAAATGCCTGATCCCCGCCCTTCTTGCCCTGATGGCTGCGCCCCCCTTGTGGGCGCAGACGGACGGGGACGGTCCCGCCAAGGCCCCCGCATTGCTGCTGGAGCTGAACGATGCCGAGACGGTGGGCGAGGCCTGCCGCCTGACCTTCGTCGTCGAGAACCGTCTGGGCACCGATCTGGCGGCACTGGGGATCGAGGCGGTGATCTTCACCCCCGAAGGCGGGGTCGAGCGGCTGTTGTCGCTTGACCTGCAATCGGCCCCTGCAGGCCGGCCGCGCGTGCGGCAATTCGATCTGCCGGGGCTGGATTGCGCGCGGCTGGGACGGGTGCTTGTCAATGCCGTAACCCCCTGTGAGGGGGAGGGCCTTGCGGCTGAGACCTGTGCCGGGGCACTGTCGCTGACATCGCGCAATGATGATGTGGAGGTGTCGGGATGACCGGCTGGCTGCATGAGGCCGCAATCGCGGTTCAGGATTTCATCGAACTGGGTGGTTGGGTCGTCGGCGTTCTGCTGGCGTTGTCGGTGCTGGCCGGTGCGGCGGTGCTGTGGAAACTGTGGCATCTGTCGCATATGGGCATCGGGCGTCATGCCGCCCTGCGTGAGGCACTGGCGGCGCTGAATGACGGCGACCGCGCCACGGCCCGGGCCGCGCTGCGGCGGGCGGGCACACCGCTGGCAGCACTAGGGCTGCGGGCGATCGCCAGCAATGATCCGGCCCCCGAACTGCGCTTACGTCTTCATGCCGAGGGCGATGCGCTGATCGGGCGGGCCGAAGGCGGACTTCGCATGCTGGACGCGATTTCACAGGTCGCGCCGTTGCTGGGGCTGTTCGGCACGGTTCTGGGCATGATCGAGGCATTCCGCGCATTGCAGGGTGCCGGGGCATCCGTGGACCCGTCAATTCTGGCGGGCGGGATCTGGGTTGCCTTGATGACCACCGCGGTCGGTCTGGCCATCGCGATGCCGGTCTCGCTGATCCTGTCGGCCTTTGAGGCGCGGATTGCGGCGGAACGGCGTGTCGCCGATCTGATGGTGGAAACGCTTTGTGGTCCCGCCCTGCCCGAGACCGGGCAGGCCATGGCCAAGGCCCCGGTTGCCGCATCGGCGGGAATGGCCGGGAATGGCTGACCGCGCGGTTCCCTTCCGCAGGCGCAGGCTGTCGGTCACGTCCCTGATTGACGTGATCTTTCTGCTGCTGCTGTTCTTCATGCTGACCACGACCTTTACCCGCACAGGCGATCTGCCGCTGTCGGCGGCGGGCACAGGGGCGGCTGTCTCGACCGAGGCGCCGGTCTTCCTGCGGCTTGACCCCGAGGCGCTGAGCGTGAATGCCGAAGCGGCAGAGCTGGAGGGCGTGGTGCAGCGCATCCGCGACCTGTCGCCTGAAACGGGCGCCCGCGTTCTGGTCAGCCTTGGCCCCGGGGTCCATGCGCAAAGGCTGGCCGATCTTCTGATGCGCCTGCGTGGCCTGCCGGGCGCGCAGGTTCAGGTTCTGGAGTGATCTGATGCGCCGTGTCCCGTCCCTTCGCAGCAAGCCCGATCCGACGATCACCCTGATCAATGTCGTGTTTCTGATGCTGACCTTCTTTCTGGTTGCGGGCACGATGGCGCCGTCGCCGCCCTCGGATGTGCGGCTTGTGTCACTGGACGGGGCCGATCCGGTGGTGCCGCCCGATGTTCTGGCGGTCACCGCCGATGGCCGGACGCTGGGGCAGGGGCGGGCGGTCGATCCTGCCGCCTATGTCAGCGCGCTGCCACCCGAGGCGGCGGGGATCGTGCGGCTGATGCCGGACCGGGATCTGCCTGCGCGTGATCTGATCCGCATTGCCCGCGAATTGCAGGCGGCAGGCGCGGTCGAGGTGCGGCTGACCGGCGAGCGGGGGCAGGCCCAATGACTCGCCCGACCCCGCTTTTCCGCCGGTCCGCCCTGGTCGCCCTGACCGCGCTTGGCATTTCCGGCGCGCTGCATGCGGCGGCGCTGTTGCGGATCGCGCCAGAACAATCGGTGCTGGATGCGGGCGGTGAGGCCGATGCGCCGCCGCTCTTGGGCGACAGTTTTGCCGATATGGCCGAAGGCATGGCGGTGCCCGTCGAACCCGACCGCGCAGAGACCACCCCGGTTGCCCCCCATACCCTGACACCAACCCCCGCCGAGACGCAGCAGCCGGTGACGGACACGCGGCGGACCGCCGCCCTGCCGCAGGTTGCCGCGCTGGCGCCGGTCACCCCCGAGGCGATGCCGGAACGCCCGGTTGAAACCGTGCAGCCGCTTGCCGTTGAACCGCTGCGCCCCGCAGCCCCGGCCGAGAGGGCCGAGGCCGCCCCCCCGCCCGAGGCGCTGCGCCGGGTTGATCCGCCGCCCGAGGCGGACATGGCGCTTGTCGACGCGCCTTCGACCCGCCCACGGGCGCGGCCCGAGGCCCGGCCCAAGACCCGGTCCGAGACAAGTCCCCAGCGACAGGCGGAAACCCGGACCGAACCACAACCGCAGGCCAAGCCCAGACCCGCCCCGGCGGGCAATGCCCAGCAGTCGGCGCGGCGCGGCAGCACGCAAGGCACCGAAACTGGACGCAGCCAGACCGCCGCCGCCGCGCAACCCGCGCCGGGCAATGGCGGTTCGGCCCGGGCGGCGGCGAAATACGGGCAGGATGTGATGCGCAAGATTGCCCGCACCCGCAAGGCGCGCAGCGCCGAACGCGGACGCGCCGTGGTAGGTTTCGTCATTGCCGATAGTGGCGCATTGGGTCGGGTGGCAATCGTGCAAAGCTCGGGCAGTGCCAAGCTGGACGCGCAGGCGCTGGACCATATTCGTCGCGCCGCCCCCTTCCCGCCCCCCCCCGCCGGGGCGCCGCGCAACCTGTCGGTTGAAATCACCGGGCGCTGAGCCTGCCGCCTGATCGTCGAGGGCAGGGCGCGCGTTCTGACGATCGCGCCCTGTCGCGACTGACTCTGTTGCAACCGGCAAAAACACAGTAAATCCGTTCATTCCGCGATTGCGGCATCATCGGCTTGGCTTTCGGGGGCAATGGCCGTATGCCGGGGTCAGCGAACAAGGAGCCGGGTGCAATTCCCGGCTGGCTCTTCCGGCCGCCGATCCGCCGGACAACCGAACCCATGCAGAAGACATGATACCGACATGCGGCCCCGAAGGGGCGCTGATCGGTCAGGAACGGATCCAGATGATTTCACTTGATGCCTACCGGACCCAATGGTTCGGCAATATCCGGGGTGACCTGCTGTCCGGGCTGGTCGTGGCGCTGGCGCTTATCCCCGAAGCCATCGCCTTTTCCATCATTGCGGGCGTCGACCCCAAGGTGGGGCTTTATGCCAGCTTTTCCATCGCGGTGCTGATCGCCTTTACCGGCGGCCGGCCCGGGATGATTTCCGCCGCCACCGCCGCCACGGCGGTTCTGATGGTCACGCTGGTGCGCGATCACGGGCTGGAATATCTGCTGGCAGCGACCGTGCTGACCGGGATGATCCAGATTGCCATGGGCCTGCTGCGGCTGGGCTTCGTCATGCGCTATGTGTCGAAATCGGTGATGACCGGTTTCGTCAATGCGCTGGCCATCCTGATCTTCATGGCACAACTGCCTGAACTCGACCCGGGCGCGGTGACATGGCTGACCTATGTGCTGGTCGCCGCGGGGCTGGCGATCATCTATCTGTTTCCGCTGGTGACCAGGGCAATTCCCTCGCCGCTGGTCACCATCGTCGTGCTGACCGCGCTGGCCATGACCTTCGGCTGGGATGTGCGCACGGTGGGCGATATGGGCGCATTGCCCGATACACTGCCGGTCTTCCTGATCCCGCAGATCCCGCTGACGCTGGAAACGCTGTGGATCATCCTGCCCTATGCGCTGGCGATTGCGGTGGTGGGCCTTCTGGAAAGCCTGATGACGCAGAATCTGGTCGATGAACTGACCGACACGAAATCCGACCGCAATCAGGAATGTATCGGACAGGGCATCGCCAATACCGCCACCGGGTTCATCGGCGGCATGGCGGGCTGCGCGATGATCGGGCAGAGCATGATCAACGTGAAATCCGGCGGCCGGGGGCGGCTTTCGTGTTTCACCGCCGGTGTGGTGCTGCTGATCATGGTGGTGTTTCTGGGCGAATGGGTGGCGCAGATCCCGATGCCCGCGCTGGTCGCGATCATGATCATGGTCTCAATCGGCACGTTCTCTTGGTCATCGCTGAAAAGCCTGAAGACCCACCCGAGGTCGTCTTCCATAGTGATGATCGCGACGGTGGTGACCGTGGTCTGGACCCATAACCTTGCCATTGGCGTGCTGGTGGGCGTGCTGCTGTCAGGCATCTTCTTTGCCGGAAAAATCGCGCAACTGTTCAAGGTGTCCGGCAGCATCACCCCCGATGGCAGGGTGCGCAGCTATGTCATCGAGGGCCAGTTGTTCTATGGCTCGGTCGAGGATTTCATGGCGGCTTTCGACTTCAAGGAGGCGGTGGACAAGGTCATCATTGATGTCAGCCGCGCGCATATCTGGGATATCTCATCGGTGCAGGCGCTGGACATGG
Source organism: Szabonella alba (assembly GCF_016765775.1). GTDB lineage: Bacteria > Pseudomonadota > Alphaproteobacteria > Rhodobacterales > Rhodobacteraceae > Szabonella > Szabonella alba. The sequence goes on from NZ_JAESVN010000002.1 coordinate 479,084, forward strand.
CGGTGCTGAAATTCCGCCGCGACGGGGCGGAGGTTGAGATCATCGGCATGAACGAAGCCTCGGAAACCCTCGTTGACCGGCTTGCCCTGCATGACAAGCCCGGTGCGATGGACAAGCTGATGGCGCATTGAGGGAGGATGACATGACCGAACAGCCGCAAAAGATTGTCGCACTGGTGGACGGGTCGGCCTATTCGGCCAGCGTCTGTGACCATGCCGCATGGCTGGCCTCCCGCACCGGGGCACCGGTTGAGCTGATCCATGTGCTGGGCCGCCGCGAGGCCCCGGAAAAGCAGGATCTGTCCGGGGCCATCGCCCTGGGCGCGCGCAGTGCCCTGCTGGAGGAACTGGCCGAACTGGATGCGCAGCGCGCGAAACTGGTGGGCCAGCGCGGCCGCGCGATTCTTGAGGACGCCCGCGCCATTCTGGACCGGGCGGGCGTGGCCGGGGTCACCACGCGCCTGCGCCATGGCGACATGATCGAGGCGCTGGCCGAGGTCGAGGCCGAGGCCCGCGTTGTCCTGATCGGCAAGCGGGGCGAGGCGGCGGATTTCGCCAGGGGGCATCTGGGATCAAACCTTGAACGTGTGGTGCGCGCCAGCCGCAAGCCGGTTTTCGTGGCCTCGCGCGCCTTCCGGCCGATCACGCGGGTGCTGGTGGCCTTTGACGGCGGCGCATCGGCGCGGCGCGCGGTGGATCACATTGCCCGCAGCACGCTGTTTCAGGGCCTGGTGCTGCAACTGGTCACGGTGGGCCATGACACGCCCGAAGCGCAGCAGGCGCTGGCCGAGGCCTGTTCCGTGCTGCAGGCGGCGGGGCTGGAAGCCGATACCGCCATCCTGCCGGGCCAGCCCGAAGCCGTGCTGGGCAAACTGGTCGAGGATACGCCCTTCGATCTGCTGGTCATGGGGGCTTATGGCCATTCGCGTATCCGCAGCCTGATCATCGGATCGACCACGACCGCGATGATCCGGTCCTGCAAGGTGCCGGTCGTCCTGATCCGCTGACAGTGACGGCCCTGCGCGGGTGGCACGGCACCTTGTCCCGGGCCTGCAAATCGTTTATCGACGATCAACGATTTGAAAGGTGCCGCATGTCTCAGGAAATCCAGCTTGCCGATCTTGCCCGCGCCTTGGCCCATCCGGCGCGGCTGCGCATTCTGGCGCTGTTGCGCGATACGCCCGGCTGCATCGGCGGCACGATTGTTGATGCGGTGGGGCTGGCGCAATCGACCGTGTCCGAACATCTGCGCATCCTCAAATCCGCCGGGATCATCACGGGAGAGATTGACGGCCCGCGCATCTGCTATGCCCTGAACCCCGAGGCGCTGACCCCGCTGACCGGATTCATCTCCGGTCTGACCCCGCCGCCAGATGGGGCCTGTTGCGCCCCTGCCGCAAGGGAAATGACATGAGCCTGTTTGAACGCTGGCTGACGCTTTGGGTTGCGCTGTGCATTCTGGCGGGGCTGGTGCTGGGCAATCTGGTGCCCGGCCTGTTCGGCGCGCTGGCCGGGCTGGAATATGCCTCGGTCAATCTGGTTGTTGCCCTGCTGATCTGGGCGATGGTCTGGCCGATGATGATCGCCATTGATTTCGGCGCGCTCAAGGATGTGGGCAAGCGGCCCCGGGGGCTGGTGATCACGCTGGTCATCAACTGGCTGGTGAAGCCCTTCACCATGGCAGCACTGGCGGTGCTGTTCTTCAACCATGTCTTTGCCGGGCTGATCGACCCGGCCCGTGCGCCGGAATATATCGCCGGGCTGATCCTTCTGGGGGCGGCGCCCTGCACGGCGATGGTCTTTGTCTGGTCGCAACTGACGAAGGGGGATCCGAATTACACGCTGGTTCAGGTCTCGGTGAATGACCTGATCATGGTCGTGGCCTTCGCGCCCATCGTGGCCTTTCTGCTGGGGGTCACCGATATTTCGGTGCCGTGGGAAACGCTGATCCTGTCGGTGGTGCTCTATATCGTGATTCCGCTGATCGCAGGTGCGCTGACGCGTCGGGTGCTGATGGCGCGGGGCGGGCTTTCGGCGGTCGAGGATTTCACCGCGCGGATCAAGCCTGTGTCGGTCATCGGGCTTCTGCTGACCGTGGTGCTGCTCTTCGGCTTTCAGGGACAGGTGATCATCGCGCAGCCGCTGCTGATCGCGCTGATTGCCGTGCCCATCGTGATCCAGTCCTATGGCATCTTCGCGCTGGGTTATGCCTGGGCCTGGGCGTGGCGGCTGCCGCATCGGGTGGCCGCCCCCTGCGCGCTGATCGGCACGTCGAATTTCTTTGAACTGGCGGTTGCCGTGGCCATCGGTCTGTTCGGACTGAACTCGGGCGCGGCGCTGGCCACGGTCGTCGGCGTGCTGGTCGAGGTGCCTGTGATGCTGTCGCTGGTCGCCTATGCCAACCGCACCCGCGACAGGTTCCCGGCATGAGCGTTCCCGATGTCATCCGCCACAATCCCGGTTGCGGCACCCTGCGCATTGATCTGGCGATCCTGCGGGCGGCGGGTTCCGCGCCCGTCGTGATCGACGATCTGGCCCAAGGCTGGACCCGCCCGCATTTGCAGGACCTTCTTGCGAAAGGAAAGCGCCTTGCCTGACCATGACACGCCCCATATCGACGACGACCTGCTGCCCGGCCCCGATCCGGTCCGGCTGGGCGCCGCATCCGGCCATGCGCCGCGTATCCTCATCCTGTACGGATCACTGCGCGACCGCAGCTTTTCACGGCTTTCGGCCGAGGAGGCCGGGCGCATCCTGACCCGGCTGGGGGCTGAGGTGCGGTTCTTTCACCCGTCTGGCCTGCCGCTGGTCGATGACGGCACCGATGCCAGCCACCCCAAGGTACGCGAATTGCGCGATCTGGTCGCCTGGTGCGAAGGGATGGTCTGGTCCTCCCCCGAACGTCATGGCGCGATGACCGGGCTGATGAAAACGCAAGTGGACTGGATCCCGCTGTCGGAAGGTGCCGTGCGGCCCACGCAGGGCAAGGTGCTGGCGGTGATGCAGGTGTCGGGCGGGTCGCAAAGCTTCAATGCGGTGAACCAGATGCGCGTGCTGGGCCGCTGGATGCGGATGCTGACCATCCCCAACCAGTCCTCGATTCCCAAGGCGTTTCAGGAATTCGATGAGGCCGGGCGCATGCGCCCCTCACCGCTTTATGACCGCATCGTGGATGTGATGGAGGAGTTGATGAAATTCACCCTGCTGACGCGGGACCGGTCCGGATATCTGGTGGACCGCTATTCCGAGCGCAAGGAGACGGCGGCGGCGCTGATGGACCGGGTGAACCTGTCGCAGGCGACCTGACGCCGCCCTGTCATGAAAGCTTCATTGGACCTGTAATTTTAGTTCCGTTATTCAGGAAATATGGAACAGAATCGCGCCGCCCATGCTTTTGCAACCCTTGGTCATCCCGGTCGGCTGGCGGTGTTTCGCCTGCTGATGCGTTTTGCCCCGCAAGGCGTGCGCCCGACCGAGATTGCGGGGGCGCTTGACCTGAAACAGAACACCCTGTCGCATCATCTGGCCGACCTGACCGCCTCGGGCCTTGTCGGGGTCACGCGGCAGGGACGATCGCTGTTCTATGCCGTCGATCTTGAAACCGCCGAAGGTCTGATCGGCTATCTCGCCCTCGATGTGGGCCGCGCCCGGCCTGACCTTCTTGCCCCGCTGCTTGGCTTTCAAAAGGATGCCTCTCCGATGACGACCCCTTCCCGTGATACCGATTTCGACGTGCTGTTCATCTGCTCGGGCAATTCCGCGCGCTCGATCTTTGCCGAGGCGCTGCTGCGCGATCTGGGCAAGGGGCGGTTTCAGGCCTTTTCCGCCGGAACGCGCCCCAATACCGAGCTGAACCCCTTCGCGCTGGAGATCCTGCAGCGCAACGGCCATGACATTGCAGGCCTGCGCTCCAAGCATATTTCTGAGTTCCAGCAACCGGAGTCCATCGTGATGGATTTCGTGTTCACCGTTTGCGACACCTCTGCCGCCGAGGAATGCCCGCCCTGGCCGGGGCAGCCGATCACCGGCCATTGGGGCCTGCCCGACCCGGTCAAGGCCACCGGCACGGATGCCGAAAAGGCGCTGGTCTTTGCCCAGACCTATGCCGCGCTGCGCCGCCGGATCATGGCCTTTGTCGAACTGCCGTTCGAAAGCCTCAGCCGGATGTCGCTGCAAGCCTCGGTTGATGCCATCGCCACCGAAACCGACAGAAAGGTCTGACCCATGCCCCGTATCGCCTTGAACGGCCTTGGCCGGATCGGAAAACTGGTGCTGCGCGACCTGATCGACAGTGGCGCGGGCGGGGATCTTGTGCTGCTGAACGATCCGGTGGGCGATGCCGAACAGCATGCGCTGCTGATGGAATTCGATTCAGTCCATGGCCGCTGGCGCACGCCGGTGGCGGCGGGGCAGGGCGCGCTGGTGCTGAACGGGCAGACCATCCGCCTGACCCATGAAAAGACCATCGAAGCACTGCCGCTGGCCGAACTGGGCGTCGATCTGGTGATCGACTGCACCGGCGTCTTCAAGACCGCTGCCAAGGTTGCGCCCTATTATGCCGCCGGGGTGAAGAAGGTCGTGGTCTCGGCCCCCGTCAAGGATGGTGGGGCGCTGAACCTTGTCTACGGCGTCAACCATCATCTCTATGACGGTACGCAGGCCCTTGTGACGGCGGCCAGTTGCACCACCAACTGCCTTGCCCCGGTGGTGAAGGTCATCCATGAAAATCTTGGTATCCGTCATGGTTCGATCACCACGATCCATGACGTGACCAATACCCAGACCATCGTCGACCGCCCGGCCAAGGACATGCGCCGCGCCCGGTCGGCCCTGATGAACCTGATCCCCACCACCACCGGCAGCGCCACCGCGATCACACTGATCTATCCCGAGTTGAAGGGGCGCCTGAACGGCCATGCTGTGCGCGTGCCGCTGCTCAATGCCTCGCTGACCGATTGCGTCTTCGAACTGGACCGTGAAACCACGGTGGAAGAGGTCAATGCCCTGTTCCGCGCCGCTGCAGACGGCCCGCTGAAGGGCATTCTGGGCTTTGAATCCCGTGCGCTGGTCTCGTGCGATTTCACCAATGATCCGCGTTCGGCCATCATCGACGGGCCCTCGACCATGGTGATCAACGGCACACAGGTGAAGATCTACGCCTGGTATGACAATGAATGGGGCTATGCCTGCCGTTTGGCCGATATCACCCGGATGATCGCGGCAACGCTCTGATCCTTTTTCTGTCGCCAAATATCCCGGGGGGTCCGGGGGGCTGGCCCCCCGGTTGCCCCGGCAGGAGCCAAGATGTCCGCACCCAACCCCATCCGCGCCTATGCTGCCGTCACGGCGGCCTATTGGGCCTTCATGCTGTCCGATGGCGCGCTGCGCATGCTGGTGCTGCTGCATTTCAACAGTCTTGGCTTTTCCCCGATCCAACTGGCATGGCTGTTCCTGCTTTATGAGGTTGCGGGGATCGTGACCAATCTGGCCGCGGGCTGGCTGGCGGCGCGGTTCGGTCTTGCCGCAACACTTTACGGCGGGTTGGCCTTGCAGATCGGCGCGCTGGTGGCGCTGGCGCAACTGGATCCGGGCTGGGGCATCGCCGCCTCGGTCGCCTTCGTCATGGCGGTGCAGGGCGTTTCGGGTGTGGCCAAGGATCTGGCCAAGATGTCGTCAAAATCCGCAGTGAAGCTTCTGGCCCCGCAGGAGAATGGCGGACTGTTTCGCTGGGTCTCGGCCCTGACCGGGTCGAAGAACGCGGTCAAGGGCTGCGGCTTCTTCCTTGGCGCCGCCCTTCTGGCGCTGGCGGGGTTTCAGACGGCGGTCTGGGGCATGGCCGGGGTCTTGGCGGTGATCCTGACGGCGGTGGTCGTATTTCTGCCCGCAGGTCTGCCGGGACGGATGAAATCGGATGAGGCCTGGGGCGGCTGGCGGTCGAAGGATCGCCGCGTCAACCGGCTCAGCCTTGCGCGGATGTTCCTCTTCGGCGCGCGGGACGTGTGGTTCGTCGTCGGCATCCCGGTCTATTTTCAGGCGGTTCTGTCCGATGGCACACCCGAGGGGCGGCGTGAGGCGTTTTTTCTGATCGGCAGTTTCCTCGCGCTCTGGATCATCGCCTATGGCGCAGTGCAGGCCGCCGCGCCCCGTATCCTTGGCGGCCGGGCGCAGTCCGAGGCCGAGACCACACGCAAGGCGATCCTCTGGGCCGGGTTTCTGGTTCCCGTTCCCTTTCTGCTGGCGGGGGCGGCATGGATGGCGGGGGATCCCGCGCCATGGCTGACGGCCACACTGATCGGCGGGCTGCTGGTCTTTGGTTTCGTCTTTGCGGTGAATTCCTCGGTTCATTCCTATCTGATCCTGGCCTATGGATCGGCTGAACGGATCACGCGGGATGTGGGATTCTACTACATGGCCAATGCCTCGGGGCGCTTGATCGGCACGCTTCTGTCGGGGCTCAGCTATCAGGTCGGCGGTCTGCCTTTATGCCTTGCGACGGCGGGGGTGATGGCGCTGGCCAGCTGGCTGGCGGCGCGGCGGCTTGGCACGGTCTGAACGCTGCGCCGTATCCCCGATATGGCTTGCCTTGACTGCATCCCTGACGACGCTTTGCAAGCGGGGGCGGTCGATGGCCGGATCGGATCAGGGGAGGGGCACGGCCCGTGCCCGCCCGGCGTCAGATCATCGCCCTGCGCTGCAATGCCTCGATGACACGCGCGCCATAAAGACTGTTTGCATGCGTTCCGTCGCTTGCAATCAGATCCGCAGGCAGGACGCCGTCCCCGCCCGCGAGGTCCTCCATCGGATCGAACAGCGTCACACCCGCGCCGATCAGGCGTTGTTTGATATGATCCCGGAACACCGAATAATTTGCCCGCGAGAAGGTCACAGGGGGCGCCACAACGATGAGCGTTCTGCTCTTGCTGAGCTGCCGCAAAACTTTCAGATGTTTGGCGCGGAACGCATCGACATAGTCATGAAGAAAACCCGCCGAGGCATGAAGTGCCTGACCGTACTGGTGCAGGTCCCCGGCCTCGGCACAGTGATTGTGCCATCCGAAGGGGGGGACAAGCCGCCCCAGATGAAAGCCCATGGTCGTCAGGACGGGAATACCCGCCTTCAGGATGTCGGACAGGCCCAGTTCTTTCTGAAGTGATGCCATCGCCGCATTCGCTGTACCCACCGCGCCCAGAACCAGACCGGACTTTCCATAGCGGAAACGCCCGCTGTGCCAAAGCGCGCCGGAAAAGGTCACGTCACGGATATTCAGGCCAAGATTGCGGGCCCCCTCGGCAAGCGCACGACTGTGGCTGTCGCCCAGAATGATGAGATCAATGCCCATTGAATCGATCCAGCAGGAGTTCTTCACAAACAAGGTCTTCAGCAGTCATTTCTGCCTTGGAACGCTCGATTTACAAAGTTGCGGCATCCGGGCCGGAAGGTCGTGCAGGGCCCGAAACATTCAGGCCCCTGAAGAAATGTGACATCACGAAATCGACGCCCTGCTGCGCGACTGACCGCATGTTCGGCTCAAAGAAAGTGCCGCGACCGGATGGGGCGGCGATGATCTCATAGGATGGAAAGTAATCGATATGGCCGGCATGCTGTGCCAGATCGCCTGCGACCGCGCGCAGCACCGATTTGGAATATTGCGTCGCCGTCAGCACATGATGGCCCGAGGCAGAGGCGACCAGCGGGACGGGGGAAACCGTCAGCAGGATCTTCAGATCAGGATTGATCCCGCGCAACAGATCGAACGCCGTTTCCAGATCCGCCATTATCTCGGGATAGCTGTAGTTCCGGAAGGCGTGGATGTCCGGGTTGAAGGTTCCGACCGAGGTTCCGGGGCAGATCGCATAGCTGCGACCGGTTTCCAGATTGACCCAGCCTTCGGTCAGCCCCAGCGTGAAGACGAACACATCGCTGTCGCGCACCGAACGCAGGAAGGCGCGGCGTGTCGATTCAACAGAGGCATGGGCCGCCGATGCGTCGGCGAAGCCCTGCGGCTCGATCTTCGGGCGCAAAAGGTCGTGAACGTAGCCTTGCGCATCGGTCCAGAGTTCGACCGAGTCTGCCTGATCCAGTCCGGCGGCGAGCCGCGCCCATGTCAGCATCTGGGCCGCAGTATAGATATTGCCGGTGCGGGCCGAGAAGATCCCGTAATTGTATTTCCGGGCCAGTCCATCGGAGGTGCCGCCGGGTGCCGGTTCGGCATTCAGCCAGTTCAGCTTGCGTGACAGCAGGGCGCGGCTGATATGCTGCGCAAAGCAGGAACCATAGGTGACAAAAACCGCATCCGCAGGAAGGATCCAGGGGGATTTCCAAAGATCGGCAAGACCGAAGAGGCCTGCCTCGGCGACGGCACTGCGCCAGAATGCCTGCGCTGGCAGGGACTGATACGGACTCTTACTCACACATGTCTCCGAGAATCTTGGCTGGTCAGCCGGATCCGTTGCCGGGAGCCATTAAGCGCAGATTGCCGGCGTCAGGCAACCCCGTCGCGCGCCGTGATGATCGGGGCTGTGCCGCAGTCTTGATGTCAGGATGCGGTGTCCGGGATGCGCCGGGGCATCCAGATAACCCTGGCCCAATCCGACAAAACCGGAAGTTGCAAGATTTGCAAGTTTGTTCAAATTGCCGGTTTTTATTGACTTGAACGGGCCTGATCGGGCCTTTCATCCGTCTGGTAATGATCGGGAAGTCGCAGCGAATCGCTGAAATCGCTGCCCGAAGCAGAGCCGCAGCGCCGGAGTCCCGTCCCATGATTACCCCCAGTTCCCGCAACTTTCAGCCGGAAGAGCCCTCCCATGCCGATATGGTGCAGTCGCTGCCCCATATCGTCTGGACGGCACAGCCCGGGGGATGGGTCGATTGGTTCAGCCGGGAATTTGAGCAATATACCGGGTTCTCGGATGCGTTGAATGCGCAACATGGCTGGGTCGAGGCGGTTCATCCCGATGATCGCGGCAAGCTGGCGGAAAGCTGGGTCCGGTCGCGTGAGGCGGCCCATAGTTACACGACAGAACTGCGGGTCTGGTCCCAACAGACCCAAAGCTGGCGGGCCAATCTGGTCAGTGCCCGCGCGCAGCTTTCGCCGGATGGCCAGATCGTTCGCTGGTTCGGCACCGTGACCGATATTCAAAGCCTGCGGGACGCCGAGAATGAGCGCGCCTTTGAGCTGAAATTCCGCAAGATCGAGAGTGAGATTCTGCGCGCAATCGGCACGGGCGGCACATTGCAGCAGATCTTTACCCTGATCTGCCACAAGATCGAGGACCTGCTGCCCGATGCCCGCACCGTGATTACCCATATCGCGCCGGATGGATTTATCGGCGAGGGGTTCTCGATCAGCATGCCGGCCGCGTTTATCGACGCCTGCAAGGGCATGCCTGTCGGCGCAAAGGCGGGGTCCTGCGGAACCGCCGCATACCGGCGCGAACTGGTCATCGTCGAGGATACGCTGACAGATCCGCTGTGGGAAGACTGCCGTGAACTGGCCTTCACCTATGGGCTGCGGTCGTCGATTTCCTGCCCGGTTCTGGATGAGGCCGGAAACAGCGTGGCCACGCTGGCCTTGCATTTTCTCAAGCCGTTCCAGTTGTCCAATGCCGAGATCATGACCGCGCGGCGGCTTTCCGAATTCGTCTTTCTGGCATTGTCGGCCACCAGAGACCGCGAATTGCTGCAACAAAGCGAAGAGCGGTACCGGTCGCTGTTCGATCTGATGCCCGTCTCGGTCTGGGAAGAGGATGTCTCGGTCGTGCTGGAAGACCTGGCGGCCCTGAAACGCGGCGGTCTGGTCGATTTCCGGTCATGGATTGATGACAATCCGGATTTCGTTGTGGAAATGATCCGCAAGATCAGGATTGTCGGCGTCAATCAGGCGGCGCTTTCGGTGCATCGTGTCGCCTCGGTCGACGCGCTTGCCGAACGGCTTGCCACCTTCGGGGCGGATCCGGCGCTGCGTCCGGATTTCGCCGATCATCTTTGCGCCCTTTTCGCAGATGATACATACTATGAAAGCCAGCGGACGATCACGGACGCAGACGGCAAATCCCACGACATCCTGCTGCGGATCATCCGGGCCACGCCCACAAGTTCGCGCCTGCTGGTGGTCGAGATGGATCTGACCGATCAGATTCAGGCCGAGCACCGGTTCCGCACCATCGCGCAGGCCACCAGCGATGTGATCTATGAACGTGATATTGCGGCCGATCATGTCTGGGTCAGCAACGGCCTGTCGCAGCATTTCGGATATCCACCTTTTCATGAGGGGCATCCGCGAAGCTTCTGGATCGAGAATGTCCATGCCGAGGACCGCGACAGGGTTGTGGCCGAGATGGACCGGGCGATTGACACCGATGGCGCGGAATGGTCGCATGAATATCGCTTCCGCAAGTTCGCGGGCGAATTCGTTCCGGTCCGCGAAAACGCGGTGATCGTGCGGGATCTGTCGGGCAAGGCTGTCCGGGTAATCGGTAACATGACCGACCTTTCGGAACAGAAATCGCTGGAGGAACGCCTGCGCCGGTCGCAGCGGATGGAGGCTGTGGGCCGCCTGACCGGCGGGATTGCCCATGATTTCAACAATATTCTGGCAATCATCATCGGGAATGCGGAATTCCTGCTGGACTATCATCCCGAGGGCACGCCAGAGCGGCGGATGGTCGAGAATATCGATCAGGCCGCTGATCGCGCGTCGGAACTGACGGCGCATCTGCTGGGCTTCTCGCGTCAGCAGGCGCTGGTGCCGAAACCGACCGATCTGAACGCTGTCATCGGCAGAACACATACGCTTCTGCACCGGTCACTGACGCCCGCGATCCACCTTGAACTGGATCTGGCACCGGATGCGCATTTCGCGTCCATCGACCAGCCGATGTTTGAAAGCGCATTACTCAATCTTTGTGTGAACGCCCGCGATGCGATGCCCTCGGGCGGCAGGCTGACCATATCAACCCGGAACCGGGTGCTGGACGGGTCCTGGCAGAAGGGCGATTTCGAACAACCACAGGCTGGCCGGTATGTCGAGATCACCGTGTCCGATACCGGCACCGGAATGTCCGCCGATGTGCGGGCATGGATGTTCGAACCCTTTTTCACGACCAAGCCGGCAGGCAAGGGCAGCGGTCTGGGCCTGCCCATGGTTTACGGTTTCGTGAAACAGTCGCGCGGTCATCTGCGTGTCGAAAGCGCACCGGGGGCCGGTACGTCCATCTCGTTCTATCTGCCTGCCATCGAGCCGGAATCAACCGAAATCATCGCGACAGATGCAAAACCTGCGGAACATGGCATGGCAAGCGCCGCCGTTCTTGTGGTCGAGGATGAATCTCTGGTGCGCGAGCATCTTGTCGCGCTTCTTCAGTCGATGGGCCATGAGGTTACAGCCACCATCATTCCGCATGAGGCGCTTGCGCTGATCGAAGCCGGGCAGCATTTCGACATTATCATTTCGGATATCGTGATGCCGGGCGGAATGAATGGCGTGGAATTTGCAAGAACCCTGCGGGATTCGGGTATCGAGACGCCCATCTTGCTGGTATCGGGCTTTACCGATGATATCGAGATTCTGTCCGGCGGTCTGCAGGACAGGATTGATTTCCTGAAAAAACCCTATCGCCGCTCGGATATTGTTGAGCGTATGCAGAATCTGCTGACAAAGCCTGCGATGTAACCGCGTCATCCGGACAGATCGCCCCGCGCGGGCCGACCCGGTTCCGACATTATTGCGACATGGTGCGGGCTATTGTCCGGCTTATCGCAAAGGCAATGAGGCTCCGTCCTGAACTGGCTGCGGCCGTCAGGCGATGCCTGTTTTCCCGATATGCATCGCTGCGGGAAATGCAAACCAAATACCTCCACATTTCTACACATCTGCGGCGAATGCTTTGCAGATATCACGGTTAATCATTTCTTCGTAGGCAGGAAAGACGGCGGAGCAGCGGCCCCGAACCTGCGGATCGGAACGGAAATGGCGCGGTCGGCATCCAGTGCCGGATCAAGTGGAGAAAAAAATGCAGGACAAAATGATGGATAAAGCCCGGTCAAGCCGCGAATATGTCGTCGCACGTCGTCTTCACTTGCTCAACGAAGAGGCGAAAGCCGCCAAGGCGCCCTCGATGGCCGAAAAGGCACGTCAGGGCCGCATCGTGGCGCTGGCCCGCCGCAACAAGGGCGCTGACATCCTGCGGTTTGAGCTGACGCCCGCGATGATGGTGATGCCGAACACGCAGGTCATTCCGAAAATGCGCCCGATGCCGCCGGTCAATCCGGCATCGGTGCAACAGACGCTTGCATACTGACGACCGTCCGGAAGGGCAAATTGCCGGGGGGCATTCCTGCAAGGACCACCAGGATCCTTGGGAACTAAAAATGGGTTGGGAAAAATGAAGAAAATCTACGTTATCCATCGTGATGCCGAGTTCACGAAGAACTGCCGCACGGTCCTTGAAACTGCGGGTTTCGCCGTCGAAGTGTTCCGCAGCACCGGGCCTGCGCTCAACGCGCTGAACTGGTCGGCTCCCTCGGCGATCTTGCTGAACATGAGCGATGAGTCGCTGGATGGATTGCAACTGATGCAGCGGATCCGCAACAAATCGACCGCGCCGGTCATCCTGCTGACCGAAAGCTCGGAAGAGATTGACGAGATCATGGGCCTGCGGTTGGGCGCCGACGCGGTGCTGCGTCAGCCGATCTCGCAGCATCTGCTGTGCGAATGGGTCAAGTCGCTTCTGAAACGGCATCAGGCGCTGACCGATCTTGCGCAGCCGGGCAACCAGATGCAGCGCCAGATCCAAGCCGGTGATCTGGTGATGGAGCCGGACCGTTTCGTGGCGATGTGGCGCGGGCAGGCGCTGCCGCTGACGATTTCGGAATTCCGTCTGCTGTCGTCGCTGGCCTCGCGCCCCGGCATCGTGCGGCAGCGGGACTCGCTGATCGACGTGATCCATGATGATGAAGGCTATGTCGATGACCGCTCGATCGACAGCCATATCAAGCGCATCCGTTCCAAGATCCGTGAGATTGACCCGTCCTTCAATTGCATTCAGGCGGTCTACAGTCTGGGATATCGTTACAATGTTCCGGAAGAGAAACAGAGACTGAAAGTCGCCGCCACGCGCGACAGCGTCACCATGCAGGAAGCAAGCTTCCACGCCTGAGAAACCTGCAAACGGTAATCCACCTGCCCTGCGGCTCCGCCCGCAGGGCTTTTCGCTGTCGCGGCAGCGGGGCCCTGCCGATCAGTCCCTGGTCGCCGGAACGCCGCGAAATGGGCAACCGCCCGCTTGACCGGGGGGCGGTCTGACCGGTCGGTCAGGCGCAATGCCTCAGGGAAAGTTCGGTGCGGTCAGTTTGGGGGGCAGTTCTGCGCGGTCAGCTGGGCGGGGGCGTGGATGCGCGCCAAGGATCTGCGCACGGTCGAGGCCACCTCGAACCGGCGATAGGGTTTGCCCAGCAGGTCGCCCAGCAGAGTGCTGCAATCTGAATCCGAAGCCGAATGCTCGGGATATCCCGATGTGAAAAGCACCTGCAATTTCGGGCAAAGCGATCTGGCCGCCCTGGCAAGTTGCAGCCCGTCCATGCCGCCCGGCATCACGATATCGGTGAACAGAAGGTCAATCTTGGATATTTTGCAAATGATATCGAGAGCCTCGGGCGCTGTCGCCGCAGTCAGGACGCGATAGCCCAGACTGCGCAACTGATCGGTCAGGTTCTGGCGCACAAGTGCATCATCCTCGACCACAAGGATTGTTTCGCTGCCACCTGCCGCGTTCCGGGGCTCTGTCCTGGCATCGCGGCTTTTCTCGGCGATGTCTGAGCGTGGAAAGAACAGCATCATCGACGTGCCTTTGCCAAGCTCGGATTCCGCCCGGATCTGGCCTCCGGATTGCTTGACGAAACCATAGACCATGCTCAGCCCCAGACCGGAGCCCTTGCCGACATCCTTGGTGGTGAAGAACGGTTCAAAGATCCGGTCCAGCACGTCTTCGGGAATGCCCGATCCGGTGTCTGTGACCGAGATCATCACATGATTGCAGCCGGTCTGCCCCGGTTTCAGGTCCAGATCCTCGGTATCAAGTGTCACATTGTCGACCATTATCGCCAACACACCCCCGTCCGGCATTGCATCGCGCGCATTCAGCGCAAGGTTGAGCAATGCGGATTCCAGCGCGCCGGGATCGACCCGCGTCTGCGCCGGGGCTTCCGGAACGGAAATCCGGATGTCGATATGTTCGGGAAGGGTCCGCCGCAACAGGCCCTCCATTCCCAGCACATGCCCGCTCAGATCAAGAAGTCTTGGTTCAAGGGCCTGTTTGCGCGCAAAGGCCAGCAATCTGTTGGTCAGTTCAGACCCCCGCTCGGCCGCGCTTGCGATCATCTCGGCCAGTTTGCGCAGGCGCGGCGCCTGTTCAAGCTGTTCCTCAAGTTCCTCGGCGCTGCCCAGAATGACCGTCAGAAGATTGTTGAAATCATGCGCGATCCCGCCGGTCAGCTGTCCGATCGCCTCAAGTTTCTGCGATTGATGCAGCCGCTCTTCCATGTCGGTCTGATCGGTAATGTCGCTCAGACTTCCCAGCATCCGGACGACCCGCCCGGTTTCATCGTGCAGAACTGATCCGACATCGCGCACCACCGCATAGGTGCCATCGGCGCGCTGGAACCGATAGGTCTGGTTCCAATCAATTTCACCATTGGTCAGAATTTCATCGTAATTGGCCATCACCCCGTCGATGTCCTGCGGATGAATCCGGGAGGTCCAGTTCGCAAGCCCGTGAAACATGCTGGCCGGATCAAGCCCGAATGTCCGCAGCAAGCCCTCGCTGGCCCAGAGCGTGTCCTTGGCGATATCGAAATCCCAGATCACATCGGATGAGGCACGCGAGACCGCCTCGAACCGCTCCTGCGAGATATGTTCAGCCGTGACATCCATTTCGCAGATCACGACACGGGCGGCCCTGTCCTCGATATGCGGAAGCGAGATGCGATACATCACATGCACCGCTTCGCCATTCAGGCGGCGCAGAATGTTCACGCCCTCGATCTCGGTCTTTCCGTTCAGGATGCAGTCCAGGGCAGTCAGCAGCACAGAATGCGGCCGGTCGGCCAGAAACACCTCGGAACTGCGGCGTATCAACTCTTCGGGGGAGTCTGCGCGAAACATCTCGACCGCGGCCCGGTTGACGGAAATCACGTTCAGGTGTTGCAGAACCTGATCCACGAATCCGGGCTCCTGCGCCGCATGGTCATGAATATCCCGAAGGCCCCGGTCGCGCAGATCGCGCAGCAGGTCCAGCACCCCGGCCCAGTCCTCTTCCCATATCGCGACGGGTACGAGATCATAAAGCGTGCGATAGCGGGCGTTCTGGTCGGCCACCGTCATCGGATCCTGCCGCTGCGTCGCCAGTTCCGTCACGTCGATCATGATACCGCAAAGCGTCGCGCGGTCCTCTTCCAGAATGACCTTCACATTGTCCTGAAGCCAGACGACGCGGCCATCGGCGGCAATCATGCGGTAGCTGAGCCTGTGCGGCTGGCGTGCCCTGCGCGCCGCAAGGCTGGTTTCCATCACCCGCACGGCATCATCCGGATGCAGTCGTGACTGCCAGAAATCCGTCTGTTCCAGCCAATTTTCAGCCGTGAAGCCCAGAATCTCTTCTACACTTCCATCGATGTGACTGAACCTGAGAGTGTCGGCGTCGGCCCTCCAGATAATCCCGTCTATCGCACTTCTCATGTTTTCCAGCCTGATTCTTTTCGGGGCCGCAGGATGACGCGCCGAACCCTGCCCGATCCCTGTCAGTCCGCACAGGACTCCACTTATCCGGTTACAATGCCCTCATTGCACATTAATCCTGCCTCTGACACATTAGCAACTCCAAGGCGACATTATCGACACAAAGTTTTGGATATGGATCAACCACAGGCTGATGGTTCCTTCCACGCGAAAGGGTCGTCGGCTTGTCGGGTTCGCATCGGATCTGTCGCCACTGGAAGTCACGGTCTCGTAAACTTGGTAAAATAGACTCAGTACGCATTCCCGACCGGCAGGGTGGGCTTAGGTTTTGGGGGCGTTCCGGCAGAAAGCGCATGAAAACATGGCTCCGATGAGTGCCACACCGGCAAAGCACCGCGACCGGCAGGCCAGATACGCCTTGCTGCTTGCGCTTGCGATCAGTTTTCTGGGCTCGGTCTTCGGTGTGGCTTTCGGAATTATGGCCGGCGTTGTTGCGGGTGTGGAGGCCCTGATTGTCGGGTTTTGCATGATTGTGACAGGGGGTCTGCTGGTTGTTGCTCTATTGCAACCTAAGATTGCAAGCGGGGTGATCGCAGGCTTGCTGGGCATCTTTTTCGTGTTTCACCTGAATGCGGGTTCGATTGTCGCCTTCAATCAGAGTGGAAGCCTGCTGCGCACGCTTCCCTATCTGCCGTGGTTCTTTCCGCTGGTGATCTTCCACTACTTCACAAATATGGGCTTTTACAAAAGACCCATCGACCTGTTGATCCGACTGGGGCCTTTGCCGATCGTCACGGTTGTGATGATCCATCTGGCCGGGGATTTCGATATCGAGGAATTCGATGCGATCGTGACCTTTCTGGCCAGTTTCGTCGCATTCGTGCTGTGTGTCGGCCTTTACGCGCGCAATCGCGATGCCGAGATCCGGCATATGGCCGAGGTTGAGGCTTCCCTTCGACGGGCCGATGAACTGCGCGTCAATGAAGAACGGTTCCGACTGCTGAGCCGCGCCACCAATGATCTGATCTGGGATGCGGACCTCAGATCCGGCCGGATCTGGTGGAATGACGCGCTGCAGGATGTCTATGGTTATGATCCGGCCGAACTGAGCCGCGACCTTGAGGCATGGGATCGCTGGGTCCATCCCGAGGATCGCGAAAACGTGCTGGGCGGGCTGCAGGCGGTGATGGAGGGGGCAGGCAGTCACTGGGGTGCGGAATACCGCCTGATCTGCGCCGATGGCCGCGTCATGGAAGTTGTGGACCGCGCGCTGTTGCTGCGCGATGAGGCGGGCCAGCCGATCCGGATGGTCGGCAGCACCACAGATGTGACGCGCCTGCGCGATCTGGAACGCAAGCTGCGCCAGTCGCAGAAGATGGAAGCCATCGGCCAGCTGACCGGTGGCATCGCCCATGATTTCAACAATCTGCTGACGATCATTCTGGGCAATGCGGAAATCCTGTCCGAGATGACCGCGCATGACGCCAAGATGCAGCGGCTTGCGGAAACCACGATGCTGGCCGCCGAACGCGGCGCAAACCTGACCAATCGTCTGCTGGCCTTTGCGCGCAAGCAGCCATTGGCGCCCAGACAGTTGGAGCCGGGCAAGCTGCTGAATTCTCTGCAGGGGCTGATCCAGCGCACGATCAATGAGGATATCGAGATCGAATTCATCGCAGATCCGATGGCACAGGATATCGAGGTCGATCCGGGCCAGTTCGAGAATGCGGTTCTCAATCTGGTCATCAATGCCCGCGACGCGATGCCTGCGGGCGGCAAACTGGGCATAGAGATCCGCAATCTTGTGCTGGATGATCAGGATGAACAGCATCTTGAAGGCAAAAATGTCGGAAACTTCGTAATGATCGAAGTCCGTGATAACGGACATGGAATGCCGCCCGAGGTTGTTGAGCGCGCATTCGAACCTTTCTTTACAACAAAAGCACCCGGAAAGGGCTCGGGGATGGGACTTGCCATGGTATGGGGCTTTGTCAAACAATCCAATGGTCATGCCCGGATCCGGTCAATACCGGGGCAGGGCACAAAGGTCCGGCTGTATTTCCCGACTGCCACGGATTCGCAGGTCGTCGAAACCCTGCGAGAGCCGGTTCCCAGCCAGTATCACAATGCCTCAGGTCGGATCCTTGTGGTGGAAGATGACGAAATCGTCCGGGAACATGTGGTGATGCAATTGCAAAGTCTGGGCTATGAGGTCGAGGCCGCACCGTCCGCCATTGGCGCCATTGCCCTGCTGGACGGGGCCGGCAAATTCGACCTGCTGTTCACCGATATCATCATGCCCGGCGGAATGAACGGGCGGCAGCTTGCCGATCAGGCCCTGCTGAGGGATCCGTCGCTGCGGGTTCTGTTCACCTCGGGATATTCCGAGGATGTGATTGTCCATCAGGGACGTCTTGACCCGGATGTGGAGCTGCTGAGCAAACCCTATCGCCGCATTGAACTTGCTGCAAAGGTTGCGCGCATTCTGTCCGAGTAGATAATTCCGTCATTGATGCCGTTCAGGCGGCATTGATCCGCAGACTGCGCCTGCCTTTTCTGTTCGCGCAACAGTTCAGGCGCAAGGGTGCTGAATTTATTGCTTTGAGCCAAGACCTTGCGGGTGTATCGATTGCCCGAACCCCTGAATCCGGTTCTGTCTTTTCCCTGAAAGGCGCGATCCGGGACTTTTGACAGGGGCTTCTGATCGCATGGTATCCATTCGGTCGGGAACGACCTGCCTGCATGGTTTAATGTCCTGGAGACAATGATGAACGGCTTACTGGAATTGCCCAGCTCTGCCTGTGATGCATATGAGTTGCTTTCCGTGCCGGTCTGGATTTTCTCAGTAGAGACACTTGAAATCATCGCCTCCAATTCTGCCGCACGGGACTGGCTGGGCCATAGCGCCGATGCGTTCCATTCAATGGCGATAGATGAGATCTGCCCATTGCAGGACCGGGCGCAAATCCGTGACCGCATTCGCGACTTTCAGCATCTGGCCGGGGAGGGGGGGCTCTGGACGGTGGTTTCGCGGACCGGGGACAGGTATACCGTCCGGTCCGACTGGCGCAGGTTGCGCGTCGGGGGGCAGGATGCGATCCTTGCCAGCATTCACGATATCACGCCGACCGGCACGGCGGACAGTTCGAAGCCCGCAACAACGCAGGCCGCGCCACAGCGCCTGTACGCCACCCTGCCCGGTCGTCATCTTGCCGAGGTGATCGCGGCACTGCCCGGCATGACGGCGGTGCTGTCGCTGCCGGGTTACAGGATCGTCGCCGTCACCGACGACTATGCGCGCACCATGCTGCGCCAGCGCGATGATCTGATCGGGCTGCCGCTGTTCGATCTGCTGACCGAGGATCCGGCCCATCCCGAATTGCGCAACCTGTCCTCGTTGCGCGCCTCGCTGCAGCGTGTGCGTGATCTGAATGTGCCCGATGTCCTGAACATTCCAGACTTCCCTCTGCCGCTGCCGGATGGAAGCCTGAACGGGCGGTCCTGTCTGATCGTGAACAAACCGGTTTTCGATGCGGAGGGGCAGCTTGGTTTCATCCTGCACCGGGTCGAGGATGTGACCGAACTGCCGGACTGGCCGGAAAACGCTGTCCCGATGGAGAACACCCTGCCGTTGATGCGGGTCCGCACGGCCTTGCTGGCGCTTCAGGAACGCGACAAGCGCCTGAAGGCGGCCGAGCGTCTGCTGGATGTCGGATCATGGGAGATGGATCTGCACAAACGAACCGTGCGCTGGTCGGCCCGTGTTTTCGACCTGACCGGAATTCCCGTCGAGATGGGAGAATCCGATCTCGAACAATATATGGAGATCGTGCATCCGAATGACCGCAAGGCGACGGCCGCCGCGTTTGAGGCCTTTATCGAAGGCGACGCGCCCGAGGTCGAATTCCTGCACCGTTTGATCCGGCCCGATGGGGAAAGCGTGCATATCCGTGCCGTGGGCGCCCGGCACCGGATCGGCGGGCATGACATGCTTGTCGGCTTCGTGCAGGACATTTCCGGCTATCGGCAGGCCGAAGAACACCTGCGTCAGGTTCTGCGCATCCAGAAGGTCGCGGGCTATATCGCCAAGGTCGGCGGCTGGCGCGTGGATCTGCTCCGCCAGAGCCTCAGCTGGAGTGCCGAGACCGCAAAGATTTTCGAGCTGCCGGAAAACCCGCCACCGCGATTTGAGGAACTGGTGCGCCATTGCATCACAGCCGACCGGGAACGCTTCGGCATCGCGTTTGAAGGCTGCGTCCGCACAGGCCAGCCTTTTGACGAGACGCTGCAGATCATCACCGGACGGGGGCGGTCTGTCTGGATCCGCGCAATCGGGGCGCCGGTCTATGATCTTGACGATCAGGTGATCGCCATCGAGGGGGCGTTTCAGGATATCACCGACATGGTCGAGGCCCGCGTCGCGGCGGATGAGATCGCGCGACGCTTGCGGGCAACGCTGGAGAACATCAGCGATGCATTCCTGCTGCTCGACACCGACTGGCGGTGTACCTTCCTCAACAGCCAGGGTGAATTCCTGTTGCGGCGCAGACGGGAGGATCTGATCGGCAGGAATGTCTGGGATGAATTCCCCGATGCCGTCGGAAGCCGCTTCCAGACCGAATATCAACGCGCCGTTGCCACCAATGAGGCGGTGCGGTTTCAGGAATTCTTCGCACCACTTGACTGCTGGTTTGAGGTCAGCGCCTATCCGACGCCGGAAGGGGTTGCCATCTATTTCCGGGATGTGACGCGCCAGCGCCAGCGCGATGACCATCTGCGGTTTCTGGAGGCGGCTGTCGAACGCCAGAACGATATGGTGGTCATCACCGAGGCGGAAGATGTTCTGGGGCCTGACGGGCCCAGGATCGTCTATGTCAACGAGGCCTTCACCCGGCATATGGGATATGCCCGGCACGAGGTGATCGGCAAGACGCCGCGCATCCTGCAGGGCAGCAAGACGCAGCGCCATGAACTCGACCGCATCGCGGTGGCCATGCGGAAATGGCGGTCGGTCCGCGCCGAACTCATCAATTACACCAGATCGGGCAAGGAGGTCTGGGTCGAACTGGATATCGCCCCGGTTGCCGATAAGACCGGCCGCTACACGCACTGGATTGCGGTCGAACGCAATATCACCGAACGAAAGCTGGCCGAGCAGGCCATGAAGACGACCGACGAACGCTTCCGTCTGATCGCAACGGCCACGGGCACCGCCATCTGGGACTGGGATGTGCCGCAGAACCGGCTGTGGTGGAGCGATGGGATGACGCGGATTTTCGGGCATGACACAGATCCTGCGGCCACGATTCCGACGATCTGGAAGGCGAATGTCCATCCCGATGATATGGAGCGCGTTGACAGGGCCCTTGCCGACCTTCTGTCCGGTGCGGTGTCCAGCCTGCGGGAGCAATATGGTTTCAGGCGGGCCGACGGTATCTGGACCGTGGTCGAGGACCGTGCCTTTGCAATCCGGGATGATGAGGATCGCGTTGTCCGCGTCATCGGCAGCCTGACCGATATTTCGGATCGCCTGCACCTGGAAGAGCGGCTGCGGCAGGCGCAGAAGATGGAGGCCGTGGGCCAGCTGACCGGCGGTGTGGCGCATGATTTCAACAATCTGCTGACCGTCATTCTGGGCAGCGCCGAAATTATCGCCGAACGTCTTGATGGACTTCCCGAGCTTCGCAAACTGGCCGTCATGACCATGGAGGCGGCCGAAAAAGGCGCGGAACTGACCAGCCGCCTGCTGGCCTTTTCGCGCAAGCAGCCACTGGAACCGAAGGTTGTGGATATCGGGCATGTCGTCGAACGGCTGGAAGACCTGCTGGCCCGGACCCTTCCCGAAAGCATCGACCTTGAGATCGTCTGCGCCGAAGATATCCACACGGTCGAGATCGACCCGGGGCAATTCGAATCCGCATTGCTCAATCTCGTCATCAATGCCCGCGATGCCATGGCCGACGGCGGAAACCTGACCATCGAGGTTATCAACGCCACGCTGGATGAGGGATATACGGCGGCAGAACCCGAACTGGTGGCCGGTGATTACGTTCTGGTCGCCGTCACCGATACCGGGCAGGGGATCCCCGCCGAACTGCTGGACCGGGTTTATGAACCTTTCTTCACAACCAAGGAAGTCGGCAAGGGCTCGGGGCTGGGGCTGAGCATGGTTTTCGGCTTCGTGAAGCAGTCGAACGGCCATATCCGCATCTATTCCGAACAGGGGGACGGCACGACGGTCAAACTGTATTTCCCGCATCTGGCGACCTTTGCAAAGGAAAGCGTGGCGATCCCGCCGTCCCCAAAATTCATCGGCGGAACCGAGACCATCCTTGTGGTCGAGGATGACGACCTGGTCTGTGACCATGTGATGGGGCTGCTGAAATCGCTGGGCTATGCTGCGATCAAGGCCTCGAATGGGCATGAGGCGCTTCAGGTTCTGGCAAAGACGGCGTCGATTGACCTGCTTTTTACCGATGTGGTCATGCCGGGCGGCATGGGCGGGCGCGAATTGTCCGAGGCGGCGCGCAAGATGCGGCCGGGGCTGAGGGTGCTGTTCACCTCGGGCTATACCGAGAATTCCATCGTCCATAACGGACGGCTGGATGCCGGGGTGGAACTGATCAGCAAACCTTATGGCCGCGAACAGCTTGCGATGAAACTGCGCAAGGTTTTCGCGACCCCGCCGGAAAATCTCTGATCCCCCACGCCTCCCTGCGTCATCGCCGGGAAGCGGCGGGGCCTGACGCCGCCAATGGCGCAGGCCCCGGGCATTCTGCAACGCGGGATCACGAAGACGCGAGTGGTGTAACGCCAACGGGGCCTGTCGCGAAATGATCGGGGAAAGGCAGATCAGCCTTTCCGTGATGACAGGGAGTTTCACATGACCGCGACCAAGACCAGCTTTGCCCTCGGTGCCACTTTGGCCTGCGCCCTTGGCGCAATGGCCGCAACGCCCGTGATGGCACAGGATATGGAAAAATGTTTCGGCGTTTCGCTGGCCGGACAGAATGACTGCGCCGCAGGGCCGGGCACGACCTGTGCCGGTTCCTCGACCGTCGATTATCAGGGCAATGCCTGGACGCTGGTTCCGGCGGGCAGCTGTGTGACGACGGAACTTCCAGCGGCTGCCGATGGCATGGCCCGCATGGGCTCGCTTGAAGCGCTTGAGCGCGACGTTCCGGCAAGCTGATCGCCAGTTGACCAGACGGGCGCGCGGGCCGGACCCGCGCGCCCCCTTCATGCAAAGGGGATGACCATGCTGCCAGCCGCGCCGGGCGTCGGGTTCAAGCCGGACCATTTTGCCGCCATCCGCAAGGATGCCGCGGGCATCGGGTTTTTTGAGGTCCATGCCGAGAATTACATGGGCGCGGGCGGCCTGCCCCATGCCCAGCTTTCGGCGCTCCGGGCCGATCATCCGCTGTCGATCCATGGCGTCGGCCTGTCGATCGGCGGGTCGGCAGGGCTGGATGCCGCGCATCTGACGCGGCTGCGGCAGCTTTGCGACCGTTATGAACCCGACAGTTTTTCCGAACATCTGGCATGGTCCAGCCATGGGGCGGAGTATCTGAACGACCTGTTGCCGCTGCCCTATACCGAGGAAACGCTTGCGCTGATCTGCGACCATGTCGATCAGGTGCAGGCGGCGCTGGGGCGGCGGATGCTGCTGGAAAATCCGGCGACCTATCTGCAATTTGCCAATTCGTCGATCCCCGAGACCGAATTCCTGACCCGGATCGCACGGCGCACGGGCTGTGGCCTGCTGCTGGATGTGAACAATGTCTTTGTGTCCTGCACCAATCACCGCAGCGACCCGCGCGCATGGCTGGCGGCGCTGCCGCTGGATCTGGTCGGGGAAATCCATCTGGGTGGACATGATGCCGAGGATCTGCCCTCGGGCCCCTTGCTGATCGACAGCCATGGCGCGGCTGTGGCCGATCCGGTCTGGACGCTTTATGCCGAGGTTGTGGACAGGGCCGGGCCGCTGCCGACGCTGGTGGAATGGGACAATGATCTGCCCGACTGGCCGGTTCTGGCGGCCGAGGCGGCGCGGGCGGGGGCCATTCTGGCGCAGGAAAGGCGGCATCATGCCCGCGCATCCTGATTTCATCGCGCGCTTTGAGGCGGGCCTGCGGGGCGGGGATCTGCCACCGGGCCTGACCGCGCGTGACCCGGCTGAGGTGGAACGCCGCTTTGCCGTCTATCGCAACAATCAGGCCGTGGGTCTGTCGCAGGCGCTGGCCTTGCGCTTTCCGGTGATCCGGCGGTTGGTGGGGGAAGATTTCTTTGCCGCCCTTGCCCGCGCCTATGCGGGTGTCGAGCGCCCCGTCTCGCCGGTGCTGGCTGAATGGGGTGCGGGATTTTCGGAGTTTCTGGACCGCTTTCCCCCCTTGGCGGCCTATCCCTATATGGGCGATGTCGCGCGTATCGAATATGCGCGGGGCCGCGCATTTCATGCCGCCGATGCCGCTCCCGTTGATCCGGCGGTCTTTGCGATGGCCGATCCGGGGCGCCTGCGGCTGGGTCTGCACCCGTCGGTCACGCTGCTGTCGCTGGCTCATCCGGCGGTGTCGATCTGGCAGCGCAATCAGCCCGGGGCCGGGGCAAAGGGTGCCTTGCCCGCCGGACCGGAAACCGCACTGATCCTGCGTGATACGACCTTTGATGTGCCGGTGCGCGCGCTGGATGTCGGGGAGGCTGCGCTGATCGGCGCGCTGCTGGAGGGCGCAACACTGGCCGGGGCGGCCGAACAGGCACAGGCCGCCCTGTCGGACCACAATCCCCAACCGCTGCTTGTCGCGCTGCTGCGCGCGGGCGCCATCACCCATGCCGAGGAATAACTGATGATGGTTCTGACCGCCCTTCACCACCGGATCGGGATGATCCCTAATGCACCGGTCGCCTTTCTGCTGCGGCTGTTTCCGGCCGTGGTGTTCTGGAACTCGGGTCGCACCAAGGTCGAGGGCTTCTCGATCAAGGAGTCCACCTGGTTCCTGTTCGAGCATGAATATGCCCTGCCGCTGATCCCGACCGAACTGGCCGCCGTGATGGCGACCCTTGCCGAACATCTGTTGCCGGTGCTGCTGGTCCTTGGGCTGTTCACGCGGCTTTCGGCGCTGGGTCTGTTGGCGATGACGCTTGTGATCCAGATTTTCGTCTATCCCGGGGCATGGGTGACGCATGGTCTTTGGGCCGCGTCGCTGCTGGCCGTCGCGGCGCGCGGGCCGGGGCGCTGGTCGCTGGACCATGTGACCGGGCTGGACCGTGGGCTGCGTGCCTGAAGGGCAGGATGATCGTGACCGCTGCATTGCGAAACACCGACTGTCTTGCGCGCACGGCGCCTGTTAGATTGTATCGGGTTGCGGTGCAGGGGTACGATTTGGAGCATACTGAGACATGGGAATCGCTGCTGGCCCGCGCCAATGGCGGGGATGCGGCGGCCTTTTCCCGGTTCCTGACCTTGGTAAGCCCGACATTGCGCGCCGTGATCCGCCGCCGGGGCATGGCCCTGCCACCCGACCAGCATGAGGATATTCTGCAAGAGGTTCTGCTGGCCATCCATCTGAAGCGGCTGACATGGCGCGCGGACATGCCGGTGAGGCCATGGTTGTATGCGCTGGCGCGTTACAAGGTGGTTGATGCTTTCCGGCGTCGGGGGGCAGTGCTGCATCTGCCGATCGAGGCCTTTGTGGACATCTTGCCCCAACCCGAAGGCGAGGCGCCGCTGTCGGCGCGGGATGCCGAAACCATGCTGGGCATGATCGACGGGCGGTCCGCCGCGCTGGTGCGTGCGGTCGCGCTTGAAGGCAAGTCCGCCGAGGATGCGGGTGAGGCCGTCGGCCTGTCGGCCGGCACGGCGCGGGTGGCGCTGCACCGCGCGATGCGGCGTCTGTCGCAGATCGCCGAAAGGATGATGAAATGACCCCCGAACACCGCACAGAAAATCTGATCCGCGACATCGCGGTCCGACCGCTGCCGCAGCCCTATGCGCCGGGGGCGCTGCTGGGCATGGTGCTGGGTCTGATCGGGCTGGGACTGGCGCTGTTCATGGGGCTGTTTGGCTTCCGGCCCGATCTGGCCTCGGCCGTGACCGCGCTGCCGGTGCAGGCCAAGTCGCTGCTGGCGCTGGCATTGGCTGCGCCCGCTTTTGGCCTTGCGCTTGCATCGGCCCGTCCATCGGCACCGCTGCGTCTCTGGCCGCTGGCACTGCCCGGGCTGGTCGCCGCTGCCCTTGTGCTGCAGCGCCTGCTTGCAGTGCCGCCGGGCATGGCGGGGGCCGAGATGATGGGACAGACCGCGCTGGCCTGCCTGATGTCGATCACCGCGCTGTCGGCGCTGCCGCTGATGGCGGGCCTGTGGCTGATGCGCCGGGGTGCGCCCACGCGGCCGGGCCTGACCGGGGGGCTGTTGGGCCTTGCCGTCGGGGCAGGGGTGGCGGCGGGCTATGCGCTGCATTGCACGGAGGATTCGCCTTTGTTCTTCGTGCTTTGGTATGGAACTGGCATCGCGCTGGCGGCGCTGACCGGTGCGGTTCTGGGTCGGCTGGTGCTGCGCTGGTGACGCGGGGCGGGGGCTGTCGCAGTGCTGCCCCTTCAAGGATTTCTTGACAATGGTGATGCCGCGGCGCAGCATCCGACGGTTTTGACGGTTCAAAAAGGTATGCGTCATGGCTAAGGAAACACGCTCGTTCGCCGTTATCGGCCTCGGGGCGTTCGGCAGTGCAGTTGCGTCTGAACTTGCACGATTTGGAAATCAAGTCATCGGTGTGGATCTGGATGAACGGCGCGTCGCGCAGATGGCCTCGGTGCTGTCTTCGGCGATGATTCTGGACACAACGGATGACATGGCGCTGAAAGAGGCGGGGATCGACCAGTATGATGTCGCGCTGATCGCCATCGGGCGCGACATTCAGGCCAGCATCCTGACCACGATGAACCTGCGGATGCTGGGCATCGGCACGATCTGGGTCAAGGCATCGAACCGCACCCATCACCGCATCCTGTCGAAGCTGGGCGCGGACCGGGTGATTCTGCCCGAGCAGGAAATGGGCCGCCATATCGCGCAGATGCTGAACAATCCGGTGGTGCAGGATTATGTCAGCCTCGGCAACGGGTTCAGCGTGGTCAATATCGTCATCCCCGGACGGCTGACCGGGCGCGACATGGCCTCGCTTGGCATCGGCAAGACCTATGACCTGCGGCTTCTCGGGTTGATGCGGGGCACGGAATTCCGCGCCTGCGACGCGCCCGATCTGGTGCTGCAGGCGGAGGACAAGCTGATTCTGCTGGGCAAACGGCCCGAACTGCGCCGCTTCGGCGACGCGCTCTGACCCGCAGCACAGCCATGAAACCGCTTCTCATGCATATGTCTAGGGCCGCCTCCGGCCTGCCGCCACCCATGATCCTGTCGGCGCTCTATGCCGTTCTGATCGTGCTGGGGGCCATGGCCCTGAAACTGCCGCTGTCCCATACCGTGCCGATCACATGGTCCGATGCGATCTTCACATCGACCTCGGCGGTGACGGTGACCGGCCTTGTCATCATGGATACCGGCGCCGATCTGACGCTGTTCGGCCAGATGATCGTGGCCTTTCTGATCCAGATGGGCGGGCTGGGTCTGATGACCTTTGCCGTCCTGATCCTGGGCGCGCTTGGCCTGCCGGTCGGCATCACCGGCAAGCTCTATCTGCGCGAGGATCTGAACCAGAGCTCAGTCGACCAGTTGTCCAGACTGGTCGTCACCATCCTCAAGGTCGTGGTCTGCTGCGAGGTGGCCGGGGCCATGCTGCTGTCGCTGACCTTCATTCCGCATTACGGCTTCTGGCAGGGGATCTGGGAATCGATCTTCCATTCGATTTCGGCCTTCAACAATGCGGGTTTCTCGACCTTTCCCAACGGTCTGGTCCCCTATGCCACCGATCCCGTGGTCAATACCGTCATTCCCGCGCTCTTCATCATCGGCGGTATCGGCTATGTCGTGCTGCATGACATCTTCACGCAGAAAAGCTGGCGGGCATGGTCGCTGCATACCAAGATCATGCTGCTGGGCACGGGTTTTCTGATCCCGTGGTCGGTCGCGATGTTCGCCTTTCTGGAATGGAACAATCCCGGCACACTGGGCCAGTTCGACAGCATCACCGCGCGCCTTGCGGTCAGCTGGTTTCAGGGCGTGACGACCCGCACCGCCGGGTTCAACACCACCGATATCGGCGCGATGCATGACAGCACCTCGATGATGTTCATTTCCCTGATGCTGATCGGCGGCGGCCCCACCTCGACCGCGGGGGGGATCAAGGTCACGACCTTCGTGGTGATGATCATCGCGACAGTGGCGTTTTTCCGGCGGCAGCAGCAGCTTCACGCCTTCGGGCGCAGCATCGCGCTGGATCAGGTGCTCAAGGTCATGGCCCTGACGGCGATCAGCATGATCCTCGTCTTTGTCGGGGTGTTTCTGCTGACCGCATCGCATGACGGGCATTTTCTGGATATCAGCTTCGAGGTGGCCAGCGCCTTCGGCACGGTCGGCCTGTCGCGCGGCTATACCGGTGAATTGTCCGAATTCGGCCGCGCGGTCATCATCCTCATCATGTTTCTGGGACGAGTCGGGCCGCTGACACTGGGCTTTTTTCTGGCGACGCGCGTGGCCCCGCGTGTGCGCTACCCCGAAGGCAGGATTTATCTGGGATAAGGGCAACCGCCCCCTGACGCGTCCAATCGCGCAGGGGGGCGGGTCTGGACGGCTCAGGCCGGGTTGCGCCGTAATTTCCGGGCCAGTGACCACAGGCGCGGGCCAAAGACCGACAGGATTGCAATCGCATAGATCGTCAGCGCGATGTTTGAACTGACAAGGAACAGCCAGTCGCCCCGGTTGATCATCAGGCCCCGGCGCAACTGTTCTTCGGCCAGCGGTCCAAGGATCGCGCCCACCAGCGCAGGCGCCAGAGGATAGCCGAAGCGCCGCATGACCAGTCCGATCAGACCGAAACCCAGCAGCAGCACCAGCGCGAAGGGGGACCCCTGTGCGCCGACAATGCCCAGTGTCGCGAAGGTCAGGATGCCCGCATAAAGCCATGGGCGCGGGATGGTCAGCAGCTTCACCCAGATGCCGATGAACGGCACGTTCAGCACGACCAGCATCATATTGGCGATGAATAGACTTGCGACCAGACCCCAGACCAGTTCGGCATTGTTGGTAAACAGCAGCGGCCCCGGTTGCAGCCCGTATTGCTGAAACCCGGCCAGCATCATCGCCGCCGTGGCCGAGGTCGGCAGCCCCAGTGTCAGCAGCGGGATCAGCGTTCCTGCGGCCGAGGCGTTGTTGGCCGCCTCGGGCCCTGCAACGCCCTCGATGGCGCCCAGACCTTCATCGAATTCGCGCCGCGCCTCACCCGTCGCCAGCCGTCTTTCGGTCGTGTAGGACAGAAAGGTGGGGATCTCGGCCCCGCCCGTCGGCAGCGGCCCGAACAGAAAGCCAAACCCGGTGCCGCGGATATAGGGGCGGATGCAGCGTTTGAGATCTGACCAGTTCAGCCAGACCGAGCCGGAAACCGCCTGCGCCTTTTCCTTGTGGTTGATATGCTGGGACGCAAGGAACAGCGTCTCGCCAATCGCGAACAGCCCCACGGCGACAATCGCGATCGAGATGTTGTCGCTCATTTCCGGGATGCCGAAGGCCAGCCGCACCTGCCCGGTCAGCTTGTCCGTACCGACGATGCCGATGGTCAGGCCGATGAACAGGGCCGTCAGCCCCCGCAGCATCGAGCCGCCAAAGGCCGCCGAAACGGTCATGAAGGACAGCACCATCAGGGCGAAATATTCCGCCGTGCCGAAGGACAGCGCGACCATGACCATGAAGGGCGCGATGACCGCCAGCCCCATGGTCGCGAACATGCCGCCGAAGAACGACCCGAAGGCCGCCGCGCCAAGCGCCTTGCCGCCCCGGCCGCGCTTGGCCATGCGGTTGCCCTCAAGCGCCGTCATGATTGACGCGGTTTCCCCGGGTGTGTTCAGCAGGATGGATGAAATCGCCCCGCCATACATGCCGCCGTAATAGATGCCCGCGAACATGATCATCGAACCGGTTGCCCCGAAAGACAGGCTGACCGGCAGCAACAGCGCCACGGTCAGCGCCGGGCCGATCCCCGGCATGACGCCGACCGCCGTTCCCAGCATCACGCCCACCAGCGCGAACATCAGGTTCATCGGTTGCAGGGCGGTCCCAAGACCGTCGAACAGCAGAATAAAGGTATCCATGTGCCTACCGAAGAAGAAGGTCGATTGTCCGCTCCAGCGGTCCGGCGGGCAGCGAAAGGCCAAGCCCGTAGCGGAACAACAGGAACAGAAGCGTCGAAAGCACCGCGCCGACCAACAGGTTCAGCGGCAAGGTGGTCTGCCCGAAGGCCCGTGCGGCACAGGCGAACAGCACCGCCGATCCGGGAATGAACCCGGTGCCGCCGTAAAGCATGGCAATCTCGGCCAGAATCCCGCCGATCAGCCAGAGGATCCCGCCGATGTTCAGCCGCTCGCGCGCCTCGAACCGGCCCTGCAGGGCCATCACCACCGTCAGAATACCCAGAACCGTGATGCCCGCGGCCACCAGATAAGGCACGATCTCGGGGCCGAACTGTGCATAGGACCGGCGGATGACATAGCCCGAGGCGTCATTGACGATGATCGCGGCCAGCACGAACAGCGCCACGGCGATGGCCAGCCCGGCAAGGTCGCGGCGACCAGTGCCCTGCCCGGCCTCATCCTCGTAATGCAGCCGGGGTTCTTCCCCGGCTGACGTGTTTTGCGGCCCGTCCGACATCACTCGGTGATCCCGAGTTCTTTCAGGATCGCGCCCGTTTCGGTGATCTCTTCTTGCAGATAGGCGGCGAATTCATCCCCGGCGAGATAGGTATTGACCCAGCCCTTGGTCGCCAGTTCCGCGTTCCAGCTGTCGGATGCGGCCATCGTGCCGATCACGTCCAGAAGGGCTGCGCGCTGTTCCCCGGTGATGCCGGGCGCGCCCGCGATCATGCGCCAGTTCTGAAGATCGATATCGAAGCCCTGTTCGGCAAAGGTCGGCGCATCCAGATAGTCCTGACGCTCGGCCGCGGTGATCCCGATCACCTTCAGCGCACCGGCCTCGATCTGGCTGGAGAACTCGCTGAAACCGGAAACCCCGACCGTGACCTGCCCACCCAGAATGGCGGCCAGCGCCTCACCCCCGCCGGAATAGGGGATATAGTTGATCTCTTCCGGGGGGGCGCCCGCCGCCTTGGCAAACATTCCCGCCGCGATATGGTCGACACCGCCCGCCGAACCGCCGGCCCAGGTGACGCCGCCGATATCGTCGCGCATGGCTGCCGCCAGATCCTCGGCCGTGTTGATCGGGCTGTCGGCTGCGGCGACGACCACGACATATTCACCGGTCAGACGTGCCAGCGGTGTGATATCGGCCAGCGTGACATTGGAATTGTTGGCGATGATCGCGCCGACCATCACATAGCCGCCGACGATGGTGGCATTGGCATCGCCCGACGAGCGGTTGACGAATTGCTGCAGCCCGATGGTGCCGCCCGCGCCCGCCACGTTTTCAACCTGGATATTGGCGACCAGCCCCTCGGCCTGCAGCGTCGACTGAATGGTGCGGGCCGTCTGGTCCCAGCCGCCGCCCGGTCCCGCCGGTGCCATGATGCGCAGTTCTGAAATCTGCGCGCCGGCCATCGGGGCGATCAGGGACGCCGCGACAAAGGCGGCGATACCGAATTTTTTCATTGAGTCCTCCCAAGACATCAGTTGTGATCTTCAGGGTCGCAACCGGAGACAGGAGGCGGATAGGGCTTTCCCGTGATCCTGCAGGGCATTTCTGCCATGAAGGAACGCTCGACAGGCTGTCGCGGCAAAGGCCCGGCACCTCCCATGTCCGGCTGCAGGACAGTCTAGCGGCCTTCCCTGTCACCGTCCTGTCATCACGGCCCCGTTATCGCGGTCAGCGTTCCGCGCCGGTCAAGGCTGCGGCGGATCGACGATCTTTTGCCATGCGGCCAGAAATCCGCTGCGCCGCTGCGGATCAAGCGCCACCATCAGAACCGGAGACAGGGCAATGGGTTGTGCAACGCCCTGACCCATGGTTGCAATCCGGTCCATCGTCCAGAGGCCCGGACTGTCCGGCATCACCGCCCCAAGGGCCGAACGTCCGGCCGCGATGCCTTGCCCGGCAGGGGAAAGCGCGAAATCCACAAAACCCGCCGCCAGATCGGGATTGGCGGCCTGACGCGGGATCAGCAGGCTGCGCGTCAGGGCCAGCACATAATCATCGGGCACAACGATCCCGATGGGCGCGCCTTCGGCCTGCCGGGCGAAGGCGTAAGAGCCCAGAACATTGTAACCAAGCGCCAGTGCGCCGCTGGCCACATCGTCGATGATCTCGGGGCTGGAATCGCTCAGCCTTGCGCCGACCCGCCCGAAAGCCGCCGCCAGCCGCCAGAAATGCGATGAGATCTGCTGATCCTGCGAGGCCAGAAGATAGCCGACACCACTGCGCGCAATGTCATAGGTCGCCACCCGCCCGGCAAAGCGCGCGGGGTCGCGTTCCAGCAGTTCCGCCAGTTCGCGATGCGTGCGGGGCTGGGTGCCGGGCGGCAGCAGGGTGGGATTGTAGATGATGACCGCCGGTTCATAGGTGAAGCCGATCACCTCGGCCCGCCATTGCGCCCAATCGGGCAGACCGGCAAGCCAGGGGGAGGAATGGGGCAGAGCATGGCCGTCATTGGCCAGCTTCAGCTGCAGGTCCGAGGCCGAGCTGATCAGCAGATCCGGCGCAGGGTCCAGACTGCCCGCCAGATAGCCCTGATAAAGCGCAAGGCTGTCGGTTTCCTGATAGGTAACCGCCAGATCGGGATTCTGGTTCTGAAACGCCGCGATGAAGGGCGTGAAAAGCGCGGTGTCGGTGGTGCCCGCAATCGCCAGCCGCCGGGTTTCAGTCTGCGGCGCAGGAAAGAGCAGCGGTTCGGCCCTTGCCCCCGGCCCCGCAGACAGAAGCGCCGACAAACCCGCCACCAGCGCCAGCAGACGCGCAGCACTGGACCCTGCCTGAACGGGGTCATGGTCAGGGGCGGCAGGCCCGGTGCCGGGCAGGGCGGGCAGCATCACGACCACCGCCAGCCCGCCGCCGGGCCGGTCCTGCAGGGTCAGCCCCCCGCCATGCCCCTCGACCACGCGGTGCGCAATCGCCAGCCCCAGACCCGAGCCGACCTTGCCTTCGACACCCGGGCCGCGCACGAAACGCTGCAGCACCCGGCCCTTGTCGGCATCAGAGATGCCCGGGCCGTGATCCAGCACGGCAAGGCGGATCCGGTCCTGTGGCGCCAATGTCGCCTCGATCTCGATCGGGCCATCGGAATAGGCCAGCGCATTGCCGACAAGATTGCGCAGCATCTCCCGCAGGCCGACCCGGTCACCCTGCACTACGGCAATCGCCGCACCCGGATCAAATACCGTGCTGACGCGGTGACGCTGGTCGGGATCCAGCCGTCCGACCACCTCATCCACCAGCAGCGACAGTGACAGCGCCTGCGCCTCGTTCCGGTCCATACGGTGCGAGATCGTGGCATCCATCAGAAGTTGCGTGACCAGATGGCTGGCTTCGACCGCCGAATCGTGGATGCGTGCGACGCGGGCCTGCAATTGCGCGCTGTCGGTCTCAACCATCGCCAGTTCCGACTGCGCCCGCAAGGAGGCCAGTGGGTTGCGCACCTGATGCGCGGCCTCGGCCACCAGCCCGCCCATCCGCGCCATCGATTGTTCCAGCCGCGCCATGAAATGATTGAGTCCGCCGACAAGGCGCTGAACCTCGACCGGGACCGGCACATCGACCTGCGACAGATCATCCGGGCGGCGCTGCCGCAGGGCGCGGTCCAGCACCGCCAGCGGCGCGAAGGCGCGGCCCACGACCATCCAGACCAGAATAAGCGCCAGCACCGTCAGCACCGCGACCGGAACCAGCGCCGCGCCGACGATTTCAGCGGCAAGTGCAACGCGTGCACCGCGCGTCTCGGCCACCATGATCGTGACCCAGCCGGTGCCTTCCGAAGTCGAGATCAGCCGACCCAGCTGCACCAGCCGAACCGGGTCGCCATTATGGTGGCTGTCGCGGAAGTCCGGCCCCACATCGGTTGCCAGTGGCGCATCGGGGGCAAGATCGGGATACCCGGTCACATGCTCCCCGGCCGGGCCGCGCACCGAATAAAAGACCCGCTCATTGCCCGAAACCATGGCGAAGGCGGCAAAGGGCAGTTCGACCAGAACCGCACCATCCTCGACCAGTACCGATCCCGCAATCGACAGCGCCGCCGCCGACAAAAGGCGGTCCATGGCCTGATCTGCGGCGCGGTTGGCATAGTCGCGGATGAATGTGACCAGCAGCGCCGCCGCGACCAGCAGCATGACCGCCGCAAGTGTCAGGATGCGCCGCCGCAGCGATGGCGCATCAGCCCGCTTCATTCGGCGTTTCTCGCAGCAGATAGCCGACACCGCGCACCGTCACCACCTCGACCCCGCTGCCCGCGATCTTGCGGCGCAGGCGCGACACCAGCAGTTCCAGCGCATTGTCCGACCCTCCATCTTCTAGATCCGACAGGCGCGACATCAGCCGTTCGCGCGTGACCACCCGGCCCGCCTGTGACATCAGCGCCTCCAGCAGGCCGAATTCCCGTCGCCCCAGATCCAGCAGGCGGCCCGCCTGCGACACGATGCGCCCCGCCGCGTCCAGTTCCAGACCGCCCAGATGCAGCGCCGAGGTGAAATGCCCCGCGGGCCTGCGGACCAGCGCGCGCAGCCGGGCCTCCATCTCACGCATGTCAAAGGGTTTCACCAGATAATCGTCGGCGCCCAGATCCAGCAGGCTGACCTTGTCATCGATCTCGGCCTTGGCGGTGATGACCAGAACCGGCAGATCCTGCCGATACTGCCGGATCTGGCGCAGGATCGTGATGCCATCGGCCTTGGGCAGGGTCAGATCAAGGATCACCGCATCAACAGTGCCATCCTCAAGCGCGCGGTCGACATCGCAGCCGTCACTGTTCCAGACCACAAGGTGACCGGCGGCCTGCAGGCGTTTCTCCACCGCTTCGCCGATGTCCAAATTGTCTTCCACAAGAAGAATGTTCATGCCGGAATTTGAGACCAGCCCCGCCGCCAAGTAAAGCCGGATTGTCGCTTGGATCCGACAGGGGACGGTGCGGCCCGCAGGGGTTCATGAAAAAGCGGCCCCGGGAAAGCCCGGGGCCGCCATGTCGGGAACGGAAGAGGGATCAGCCTTCGGCCGATTCTTCCTTCTTCTCGGTGATTTCCTCACCGGTGTCCTGATCGACCATCTTCATGCCCAGCCGGACCTTGCCGCGATCGTCAAAGCCCAGCAGCTTGACCTTCACTTCCTGACCTTCCTTCAGCGCCTCATTGGGGTGCTGAAGGCGCTTGTTGGCGATCTGGGACACATGCACCAGACCGTCACGCTTGCCGAAGAAGTTCACGAAAGCGCCGAAATCGACCAGTTTGACGACGCGGCCGGTATAGACCTTGCCTTCTTCCGGCTCGGCCACGATCGACCAGATCATGTCATAGGCCTTCTTGATGGCCTCGGCATTGTTGGACGCGATCTTGATGACACCGTCATCATTGATATCGACCTTGGCGCCCGAAACCTCGACGATCTCACGGATCACCTTGCCGCCCGAACCGATCACTTCACGGATCTTGTCGGTGGGCACGGTCATGGTTTCGATCTTCGGCGCATAGGCGCTGAAGGCCTGTGCCGAGGTCAGCGACTTGGCCATCTCGCCCAGAATGTGCATCCGGCCTTCGCGGGCCTGCGCCAGCGCCTGCTCCATGATCGCGGGCGTGATGCCGGCAACCTTGATGTCCATCTGAAGGCTGGTGATGCCGTTCTCGGTGCCTGCCACCTTGAAATCCATGTCGCCGAGGTGATCCTCGTCGCCAAGGATATCGGACAGGATCGCGAAGCGGCCGTCATCCTCAAGGATCAGACCCATCGCGACACCGGCCACGGGGGCTTTCAGCGGAACACCTGCATCCATCATCGACAGCGAACCGCCGCAGACTGACGCCATCGAGGAGGAGCCATTCGATTCCGTGATTTCGGACACGACGCGGACGGTATAGGGGAAATCGGTCGCGGCGGGCAGAACGGCCTGCAGCGCGCGCCATGCCAGTTTGCCATGGCCGATCTCACGACGTCCGGGCGGGCCGAAGCGGCCAACCTCACCCACCGAATAGGGGGGGAAATTGTAATGCAGCAGGAAGTTCGACTTGGTGTTGCCGGTCAGGGCGTCGACATATTGTTCATCCTCGCCGGTGCCCAGCGTGGTGACGACCAGACCCTGCGTTTCCCCGCGCGTGAACAGCGCCGAACCATGCGTGCGCGGCAGGATGCCGGTTTCGCAGGTGATCGGACGGATCGTGCGGCTGTCGCGGCCGTCGATCCGGGGCGCACCGTTGATGATGTCGCCGCGCAGAACGCCCGCTTCCAGTTTCTTGATCGCGGAACC
The DNA here is from genome assembly GCF_016765775.1 of Szabonella alba. Classification (GTDB taxonomy): domain Bacteria; phylum Pseudomonadota; class Alphaproteobacteria; order Rhodobacterales; family Rhodobacteraceae; genus Szabonella; species Szabonella alba. Next base: position 515,367 of record NZ_JAESVN010000002.1, read on the forward strand.
AAGGTTCGCATCGGCCAGATCGTCTTCCGACAGGGCGGATTTGATCGCGTCAACGGCAGCGGAAATCGCGTTGGTGCGTTCCTGCTTGTCCTTGATCGCGAAAGCGGCGCGCATCTGCGTTTCGCCCGCAGTCTTCACCCGGCCATACAGCGCGGAGTAATCCGGGGGCGTGAAGTCGAAGGGCTCTTTCGCAGCATCTTCGGCCAGATCAACGATCAGGTCGATCACCGGCTGGATGCTGTCATGCGCGAATTTCACCGCGCCCAGCATTTCGGCCTCGGACAGCTCATAGGCTTCCGATTCCACCATCATCACGGCGTCCTTGGTGCCCGCGACCACCAGATCAAGCCGCTGATCGGGGTTTTCGCGCAGTTTCACCATGTCGTCGCAGTCGGGGTTCAGAACGTATTCGCCATCGACAAAGCCCACGCGGCAGCCCGCGATCGGCCCCATGAAAGGCGCGCCCGACAGGGTAAGCGCCGCCGAGGCCGCGATCATCGCCAGAATATCGGGTTCATTCTCAAGGTCGTGGCTCAGCACGGTGCAGATCACCAGCACCTCGTTGCGGAAGCCATCGACGAACAGCGGGCGGATCGGACGGTCGATCAGCCGCGAGGTCAGCGTTTCCTTTTCGGAAGGACGCGCTTCGCGCTTGAAATAGCCGCCGGGAACCTTGCCGGCCGCGTAATAGCGTTCCTGATAATGCACGGTCAGCGGAAAGAAATCCTGCCCGGGCTTGGCGGCCTTGGCGAAGGTCACATTGGCCATCACCGAGGTTTCGCCCAGCGTCGCAATCACCGAGGCATCTGCCTGACGGGCAACCTTGCCCGTTTCCAGTGTCAGCGTCTGTCCGCCCCACTGGATTGATTTCGTCGTCACATTGAACATCTGTCATCCTATCTGGAACAAGCCCGGCCCCTGCCGTCTGTCCCTTTTGCATGGCGGCCCCATTGCCGCCGCCCCCCAATCCTTCGCATGTGGCCGGGGGCATGGCCTCACGTCGCAGATTGCGGGCGCATACAGGAAAATGGCCCGATTGGAAAGCGGGGAGTTTCGGGGCGGGCAGGTGCCGGACCCGCCATGCGGGCCTTGAAATGCGAAACGCCCGCACCTTTCGGGGCGGGCGTCCGGTCTTGCGGAATGGGCCGGGATCAGCGGCGCAGGCCAAGGCGCTGGATCAGCGACTGGTAGCGCGACTCGTCCTTGCCCTTGACGTAGTCCAAGAGCTTGCGGCGCTGCGCGACCATCATCAGCAGACCACGACGGGAATGGTTGTCTTTCTTGTGGCCCTTGAAATGCTCGGTCAGCGTCGCGATACGCGAGCTGAGGATCGCAACCTGCACTTCCGGAGAGCCAGTATCGCCCTCCTTGGTCGCGTATTCCTTGATCAGGCGGGCTTTTTCTTCAGCAGTGATCGACATCGGGATCTCCTTCGGTTCGGGTGACGGCACAAGCCGGGATGTCGTCCAGCAGGGCCCTTGCCCGCCACATCAGCGGCGGATGGGAGCACTTAGGTCAGAATCGCTGGAAAGGGAAGCACCGATTTCGGCGCCGCGCGGCAAGGGTGGCTGGGTGCATTAGTGCATTTTAACCAACTTGTCAGAAAACGCCGCAATCCTGCCGGGTTGCGCTGTGGATGCTGTCCGTTTTGTGCCATGCCCGGGCGCGATTGTTGCGAGGGGGCTGGAACGGCGCGACCAACGCTTGCGACCGGCCAGATGTTCGGGGCCCGCTGTTCCGGGTTGGTCGAGGGGTTTTGTCATGCTGGCGATACTGGGTTTGTTCGGGGCTGTCTGTGCCGGGTTGCTGGCTGACAGCGTTCTGAGTGCAAGAACCGAAAGCAAGGCAGGGGATGAAGACGCGGGAAGCGCCTCTGACCCCGCCGGGGCCGCAGAAACCACAGAAACGCCACAGGACGCCCCGCCCGGCGACATGCTGGACTGGATGGATGACCCGGCCCTGGACACCGTGATCGGTGCGGCACTGGATGCCTCTGACGGTCTGGCGGACTTCGCGCCGCCGGGACCGCCGCTTGATCCGACGAATTCACGCGACGAAGGGCCGGAATCCTCTGATCTGCCCTTGCCTGCCGATCCGCCCCTGACGCTGCAGACCGGGGCGGGGGATACGATTCTGACCGGTTCGGGCGGTGCCGATACGGTTCTGGGTGGGCCGGGCGATGATCTGCTGGGCGGGCGCGCGGGCGATGATCGGATCGACGGTGGCGCAGGGCGCGATGTGATCGATGGCGGCACGGGCGCGGACCGTTTGTCGGGTGGCGCGGGCAGTGACACCATCCATGCCGGGGATGGCGCGGACCGGATTGCGGGCGGCGCAGGCGCGGATCTGCTGACCGGGCAGGAGGGGGATGACCGGGTCCGGGGCGGGGCCGGGGATGACACGCTGCTGGGCGGCGCGGGGGGCGATGTGCTGGCGGGCGGAACCGGCGATGACTGGCTGGCGGGTGGCGGCGGCAATGACCTGCTGCATGCCGGGCCCGGCATGGATACGCTGGATGGCAATGATGGCGATGACACGCTGTTCGGCTTCGATCCTGCGGATGAGGGCGCGGCGCGGGCGGGTGGCGGTTCAGCGCCCGGTGTGAATTTCCTCAATGGCGGGGCGGGGAATGACAGGCTCTGGCTCGCGGCGAATGACCATGGGCATGGCGGCGACGGGGCCGATCACTTCCATATCGGTGACTGGATCGGCGAGGGCGGTTTTGCCCGGATCGCGGATTTCGACCCCGCCGAGGATGAGATCGTGGTGATCTATGATGCCGAGGCGCATCCCGACCCGCAGGTGACGCTGATCCCGGGGGAGGGGGAACAGGATGTCGTGGTCATGCTGGACGGTTTCCCGCTGGCGCAGATCGCGGGCGGGGCGGGGCTGGATGTGGCGCAACTGCGGATCATGCCCATGACCGATCTGCCCGGGCCGCCGGTCGCGTGACAGGGGTGATGGCGCGCGCATGAAGGGCGATGGGGGCAGAGGTGCCGACTGTATTCAGCCCTGCGTGGCCGGATCAGCGCCGGTCCATGGCTGCATTGGCGTGGCACGCGGCAGATACAGCGGATGGCGCGGTGCCCCGGCCTGCGTCAGGCCCAGATGGTGCAGCGCATGGCCCGCACGGCGCAGGCGGGCCGCGACGGCCGCCCCCCGGCCCTGCCAGTCGCCATGCATCCCCCATGCACAAAGAATCACATACGCCCAAGTGGCGGCCGTGGCAATTGCGGCATCATTGTCCGGTCCCGTCGGATCGGCTGCACGGCGCAGATCGGCCGGCGCGGTGGCGCGGAAGGCAAAGAGATTGACCACCCGGAAACCGCCGAAGCCCCCCGCCCGCGCGCGGTTTTCACAACGCGCCACGGTGGGGTCATTGCGCAGTTCCGAGGCGGTGGAGGGATTGAGCATGACCCACAGAAGCCGGGGCGCATCGGGCTGCCAGATCCGGGTCAGTGCATAGCGATACTGCCCGCAGGCGGAATATTGCGCCTCACTGACCGTATCGCCACTGTCATGCCGCCGGATAACGGGCGGATCACCCCGGCCGATCATTCCGTCGCACTCATTCCGGATCAGGATTGATGACCCGGGTCGGGTGCAACTCGCCCGCGCGATACTGGCCGATGGCCAGCGCGCGGCCCTGAAAGCTGGCCCAGGCCTGTGTGCCGTAATCCAGACCCCCGGTCAGCACCATGCCCGGATTGCCATTGCGCAGGCGCAGCGCGCCTTCGGGGGTGGCGGGCAGTTCGGGCAGATCGGCCAGCGCGGTTTCCAGCGGCAGCAGCAGCGCGTCGATGTCATTGCTGCGGGCCAGTTCCTCGATCCGCTCCAGCGTCACGCCATCCTCGACGTCGAAAGGGCCAGACCAGATACGGCGCAGCGACAGAACATGGCCGAAACAGCCCAGAACCTGCCCCAGATCGCGCGCGATGGAGCGGACATAGCCGCCCTTGCCGCAGACCATTTCCAGATCCAGCAGATCAGGGGCAGGGTGGTCTGTGATCTCCAGACTGTCGACCCAAAGCGGGCGGGCAGCAAGGTCCATTGCCTCGCCTTCGCGGGCAAGGTCATAGGCGCGTTCGCCTTCGACCTTCACGGCGGAAAACTGCGGCGGAACCTGATCGATCTGACCGCGAAACCCGGCAAGGGCGGCCTCGATAGCGGCGCGGTCGGGGCGCAGGCCGGATGTGGCGATCACCGTGCCCGAGGCGTCATCGGTCGTGGTCGCAGCCCCCAGTTGCACGCGAAAGCGATAGGCCTTCAGCGCGTCCGCGATCAGTGGCACGGTCTTGGTCGCCTCTCCCAGAGCCACGGCCAGAACGCCGGTCGCATCGGGATCCAGCGTGCCTGCATGGCCCGCTTTCTGCGCGTCAAAGGCCCAGCGGACCTTGCCCACGACGGCCGTTGAGGTGATGCCCGCAGGCTTGTCGATCACCACCCAGCCCGAGATTGCGCGACCCTTGCGTTTCCTGCCCATCCTGCACCCTTTGTTGCAAGCGGTGGCGGATAAAGCCTGCGGCGGGGGGCGTCAACCGTGTCACGGGAAGACGGGCCGCGGGAAGAAGGGCCGCAGGAAGAAGGGCAAGGGGCGCTGCCCCTCGCCGCCTGCGGCGGCTCACCCCGAGGTATTTGGGCCAATGTGAAAAAGCGGGCCGCGAAACCTGTTTGCCTTGCCCTGCATTTTTTCTGGAAATTGCGACCGCATGGGCGGTCTTCACCGAATGGAGCGGGCGATGAGATTCGAACTCACGACCCTAACCTTGGCAAGGTTATGCTCTACCCCTGAGCTACGCCCGCACTCCGTTTCGGTAGGCGGTGATGTATAAAGAGACGCGCGGCGCTGCAAGAGGCAAAATGCAGATCGGCGGCAGATTCCTGCGGGGGCCGCGATACGGGTTCCGCGTTCAGGGTGTTCCGGGCACGACCAGCCCGACAATCGGCCCCATCGGCAGGCCGAAATCATTGCGCCCGATATCGGGGGCGTAAAGGCGCGAGATCTTGCCATCGAGATACAGCGCCTGCGGGCTGTCCAGCCCGTCGCGGAAGAATCGCGCGAAGTCGATGAAGTTCACCGGCTGGCGTGAAATGACCAGATGCGCGCTGCGCCCGTCGCGACTGATGCCGATACCATTGCGGATGAAACGGCTGTCGGAACCTTCGAGGAAACGCGGATGCAATTCGCCGTCGATCACCAGCATCGGGCCGGATTGGGTTGCGAAACGGCAATCGGGCGGCGCGGCGGCGAAAGCCCGCGATTCGACCAGCGCGAATCGGTCGGGCAGGATGCAGAAGACACCATTGGGCAGCATCCCGAAATTGCCCGGACCTTCAGCGGTGACAAGCGGCGCGCGCTCGGTCCCCTCTTCAACCATCAGCCCGACGGGGCGGCGGTCGGAGTGATACATCCCCGCATTCATTGCAAAGGCAAGGCGGCGCCCCTCGGCGGCCAGGAGGGCGTTCACGCGGGTGAAACTGCCCAAGGGCCCCCCCGAGGCATCGGTCTGGAAAATCCGCAGATCGGCATCCGCCGTCACGGTGCAGAGCGTATAGCGGTTTTCGGCATGGACGACCTCACGGCAGCCCGAGACGGCGGTCTGGGCATGCGCGGCCGCGCCAAGCAAAGGCAAAAGCGCGGCAAGCCCCACTCGCAGGATAAGTGCTGTCAGCCCCGGCAGCGCGCGCAGGCGGGCCTTGCCCGCATCCTGCCGCCCTGCCGCGATCCGCGCCCCGGTCATTGATCCTGCTGGTTGTCCGGCGCCGCGTCGGGATCGGACTCACCAGCCTCGATATCCCGGCGCACGCGCGCGTCAGCAAACAGGCGGCGCGTCTCATCCAGTTGATGATAGGTCTCATCAGGACGGAAGCGCAGGTCGGGCGCGTATTTCAGTGTCATCCCCTTGGTCACAAGGTGGCGCAATTCGCCCTTGTTGCGGGCCAGTGCTGCGATGGCGCCTTCGACATCCTGCCCGCCAAGCGGCATGACATGCACCGTCGCGACCTTCAGATCGGGCGATGTGCGCACCTCTCCCACCGTGATCGAACGGCGGTTCAGGTCGGGGTCATGAATCTCGGCCCGGTTCAGCACATCCGACAGGATGCGCCGGATCAGTTCGCCGACGCGCAACTGGCGCTGTGAGGGGCCTTCGCCCGAGGAAAAACGGTTCTTTGCCATGCGCCCCATTTAGGCGCTTTGCCGCGATACCGCAACGGGGCTTTGCGGGCCGGGGCGGAACGGGGTAAGCGGGGGGTAAATCTGGCGCAACGGGGCAGGGACATGGCGGAACAGACAGACAGGGCGTTGCCGGGGATCGTGGTGACGGGTGCTTCGGGCCGGATGGGGCAGATGCTGGTGCGGACCATTGCCGCATCCGACCGCGCGCGGCTGGTCGACTGTGTTGAACGGGCGGGCCATCCTTGGATCGGGCGCGATATCGGTGAGGCGATGGGCGGCGCCGCGCTGGGCGTGGCCGTGACCGATGATCCGCTGGAGGCTTTCGCGCAGGCGCAGGCCGTGATCGACTTCACCGCGCCCGATGCGACGGTGGAGTTCGCGGCGCTGGCGGCGCAGGCCCGCGCCGTGCATGTCATCGGCACCACCGGGATGGAGCCGCATCATATCGCGGCGCTGGAACCTGCCGCGCGCCATGCGGTGATCGTCCGGGCCGGGAATATGAGCCTTGGGGTCAACCTGCTGGTCCGGTTGACGCAGAAAGTGGCGGCGGCGCTGGATGCCGACTGGGATATCGAGGTGGTCGAGGCGCATCACCGCATGAAGGTCGATGCGCCCTCGGGCACGGCGCTGATGCTGGGGGAGGCGGCGGCGGCGGGGCGCGGTGTCGATCTGACGGAAATGGCCGACCGGGGCCGCGACGGCATCACCGGCGCGCGGCGGACGGGCAGCATCGGTTTTGCCGCGATCCGGGGCGGCGATGTGGTGGGCGAACATGACGTGATCTTCGCCGCTGAAGGAGAGCGGATCGTGCTGCGCCATCTGGCGACCGACCGCGCGATTTTCGCGCGCGGGGCGCTGAAGGCGGCGATCTGGGGACAGGGGCAGAAGCCGGGCGAGTATGACATGATGGATGTGCTGGGGCTTTGATCCGGCCCTGATTCCCCTTGTGATGTCCGGCGGAGTGTTGAGCGCGGATATCTGCCGCATCTTGCGCGCGGGGTGATCCGCTTGGCCGCGGCTTGCGTAGCCCTTCGCGTACAGTAAGCGGAGGGATGTAATGACCAGATTGTTCGGGGCGGCGATCCTGTCCTTTCTTTGCGCCCTGTCGGTCCCCGTGTCCGCCTTTGCGGACGGGTTCAGCGATGTGCGCGGCAAGCAGGAATTTCTGGGGCTGGTGAACGGCAAGGCGCTGACGCGGCTGGGTATTTCCTTGAACGTAACGCCCAATGGCCAGATCGAGGGGCGCGCCTTCGGTCAGCCGGTGACGGGGGCCTGGCGCTGGTCCGACGGGCTTTTCTGCCGTGATCTCTATTTTGGCAGCCGTGATCTGGGCGCGAATTGCCAGCTTGTGCAGCGCAATGGCGATACGCTGCGCTTCATCTCGGATGCGGGGCGCGGGCAATTTGCCGATCTGCGGCTGAAATAGGCACATGGCGGCTGCATTCGCGCATCCGGCACATCCCTGAGCGCCACCGCGAGCGCCACCGGTCAGAAATCAACTGCGATCCCCTTCTTTTCCCAATCGCCGAACCGCACCGGCTCCGGTCCGTTGCGGCCGCCGAATTCCTCTGGCGGGCGTCCGGAATTAGCGGCGGCCTTGCGGCGGGCCTCGGCCTCGGCCAGCGCGCGGCGGGCTGCGGGCGGCAGATCGTCAGCATGATCAGGTGGGGAGCTGTCCTTGGGCGCATCGGGCATCGGGCAGGGCTTTCCTCTGGGCTTTCCTTGTGCAGTCCGGTTCCATGATATACCCCGCAGAACCGGACGGACAAGCCGGACGGACAGGCCGGACAGGCAAGGCAAGGGCAGACGGGGGCACCAGATGGCGCGGCAGGACGGGATTGCGGGACGGCGCGCGGCGATTGCATTGCTGGATCGCGTGCTGTCGGACGGCGAGGCGCTGAGCCAGATCGCCGAAGTACCCGACAGCCCGCTGACCGCGCTGGCCCCGGCGGACCGTGCGACTGCGCTGCGGCTGGCGGTGACAGTGCTGCGCCATCTCGATCAGGCCGATCGCGCACTGTCGCCCTTTCTGCGCAAGACGCCACCCGCCACCGTTCTGAATGCGCTGCGTCTGGGTACGGTGGAACTGGGCGTCGATCGGGCCGCGCCGCATGGGGTGGTCAATTCCATCGTCTCGATCCTGCGCGCCGATCCGCATCTTGCCGGACTGGCGGGGATGGCCAATGCCGTGTTGCGCCGCGTGTCCGAGGGGCGTGAAGGGTTCGCCGCCCTGCCGGTGCAGAAAATGCCGCAATGGCTGCGCCAGCCGCTGGTCCATGCATGGGGCCGCCCGGCCGTTGCGGCGATGGAGGCGGTGCAGTCCCAGCCCGCGCCGCTGGACCTGACCGCGAAACCGGGCATGGTGCCGCAGATCGACGGGCTGGAGCCGCTGCCGACGGGCAGTTTCCGGCTGGCCTCGGCCGGGCAGGTTTCGGCCCTGCCGGGCTATGCGGAAGGCGATTGGTGGGTTCAGGATGCCGCGGCGGCGCTGGCGATGCGGCTGCTTGACCCGCAAGCCGGTGAACGGGTGCTGGACCTATGTGCCGCACCCGGGGGCAAGACGCTGCAGGCCGCCGCGATGGGGGCAAGCGTCACTGCGCTGGACATCTCGGGGCCGCGCCTGCGCCGGTTGCAGGACAATCTGGCGCGCACCGGGCTGAGCGCCGGGGTGGTGACGGCGGATGCGCTGCACTGGACGCCGCCGGAACCCTTTGCCGCGATCCTGCTGGATGCGCCCTGTTCGGCAAGCGGCACGCTGCGGCGGCATCCCGATCTGCCTTTCGTCAAGGATGGCAGCGACCTGCCTGCGCTGGCCGATCTGCAGGCACGGCTGCTGGACCGGGCGCTTGGCTTTCTGGCGCCGGGGGGGCGGCTGGTCTTTTGCACCTGTTCAGTCCTGCCTGCCGAGGGGGAGGCGCAGATCACCGCCGCCCTTGCGCGCCATCCGGGGCTGCGGGTGGAACGGCCCGATCTGCCGGGGGTCGATCCGGACTGGATTTCGCCCGAAGGCGGGCTGCGCCTGCGCCCCGATCACTGGGCCGAGCGGGGCGGGATGGATGGTTTCTACATCGCGCTGCTGCGTCTGGCGGACTGATCCCGTCCCCGCCTGCTGGGTCAATGCCCGGTGCCCGACCCCGCCTGCGGGGGCATTGCCCGGTACCCGACCCCGCAGGCGGGGTCAATGCCCGGTGACAGCGCCGCGCCCGCGCGCTATCGTCCGGGCAGGCAAGACCCGGAACGGGTGGCGGCGGTGCCGGATACGGAACCGGCACGACAGGTGGATGAGGCGGCAGCAAGGCGAGGCGCAGGTGGGGTCACCCCGGGAACAGGGCCTGTCAGGGGCGATGACGCGGCTTGCCAACCGCTATGCGGTCTGGCGCGCCTGCGCGGCCCCGCCCGCGACCGGTTTCGTCTCGCAGCCCGAACCGCGCAGCATCGGTCTTGTCGCGCGGGGGCGGCAATTGCTGGCCGGAAATTTCCTGCTGGCGGGTCATCTGGTCGAGGCGCCGGGCACCAGCATCTGGGATGTCCCGACCGGGGCGACGGCTTTTCATGAGGCGGCACAGGGGTTCCTGTGGCTCGATGATCTCGCGGCGGTGGCGGATGCGCGGGCGCGTTCGGTGGCGCAGGGCTGGGTTCTGGACTGGATCGCCCGCTATGGCCGGGGGCGAGGGCCGGGCTGGACCCCCGATCTTACGGGGCGGCGGCTGATCCGCTGGATCAACCATGCGATTTTCCTGATGAACGGGCGCAGCACCGAAGACAACCACGCCTTTTTCCGCGCGCTGACGGTGCAGGTCGTGTTCCTGTCGCGCCGCTGGCAGGCGGCAGCGCCCGGTCTGCCGCGATTCGAGGCGCTGACCGGGCTGATCTATGCGGGGTTGGCGCTGACCGGGCTGGATGCGCTGACCGCCTCGGCGGTGACGGCGCTTGCGGGGGAATGCGACCGTGAGATTGACGCCGAAGGCGGCCTTCCCACCCGCAACCCCGAGGAATTGCTGGAGGTGTTTACCCTGCTGAACTGGGCCGCGCAGGCCTTGGGGGAGGTCGGCCAACCCCTGCCGCCGCCGATCCGGCAGGCGATTGAACGGATCGCCCCGACATTGCGCGCGCTGCGCCATGCCGATGGCGGTCTGGCGCGGTTTCATGGCGGCGGGCGCGGCGGGGAGGGGCGTCTGGATCAGGCGCTGGCCGCGTCGGGCGTCAAGGCGCTGCCGGGTCCGGGGTCTGCGATGGGGTTCTTGCGTCTGGCCGCAGGCCGCACGACGCTGATCGTCGATGCAGCGGCCCCGCCGGGCGGGCGGGCGGGGGCCTCGGCCCATGCCTCGACCCTTGCCTTCGAGATGACATCAGGCCGCAGACCGGTCATCGTGTCCTGCGGCAATGGCGCGCCTTTCGGGGCGGACTGGCACCGGGCGGGGCGGGCCACGGCCTCCCATTCCACGCTGGCAGTTGAAGGGTATTCCTCATCCCGGCTGGACCGGGGCGCGGTCGGGATGCTGGCCGACCGCGCCGATGTGACGCTGCTGCGCCCGGCCCGCACCGCCGAAGGGCAGGTTCTGCAACTGGCGCAGGATGGCTGGCGGCGCACCCATGGTCTGATCCATGGGCGCTTGCTGGTGCTGTCCACCGACGGGCGCCATATCGGCGGGCAGGATGAATTGCGCGCGGAATCCCAGGCGGACCGCGCCCGGTTGGAGACGGCACTGGGCCGCAGCGCCGCAGGCAAGCTGCGCCTTGCGCTGCGGTTCCATCTGCACCCCGATGTCGATGCCGAGATCGACATGGGCGGGGCGGCGGTGTCGCTGGCGTTGAAAAGCGGTGAGATCTGGGTCTTCCGCCATGACCGCCCGCGCGGCCTGGCGCTGGAACCCTCGGTTTATCTGGAAAAGGGCCGGATCAGCCCCCGCGCGAGCAGACAGATCGTGGTTTCGGCGGAATTGGACGATTTCGGCTGCCGGATCGGCTGGACCTTGGCGAAGGCACAGGATACTCCGCTGGCCATCCGCGATCTGGAACGGGACGACCCGCCCCTCCTGTTCTGACCCGCTGTTCTGACCAAAGGCACCGGAGGCCCGCCCATGACCAATCTCGTTCACGTCGGACGCGCCCTGATATCCGTTTCCGACAAGACCGGCCTGATCGACCTTGCCCGCGCGCTGGCCGGGCGGGGGATCGAACTGATTTCCACGGGCGGCACCGCCGCTGCCCTGCGCATGGCGGGGCTTGCCGTGCGCGATGTGGCCGAGGTGACCGGCTTTCCCGAAATGATGGATGGCCGCGTCAAGACGCTGCATCCGAATGTGCATGGCGGATTGCTGGCGCTGCGCGACGATGACGAACATCTGGTCGCCATGGCCGCCCATGGGATTGAACCCATCGACCTTCTGGTGGTCAATCTTTATCCGTTCGAGGCGACCGTGGCGCGCGGTGCCGATTACGAGACCTGTATCGAGAATATCGACATCGGCGGCCCGGCGATGATTCGCGCCGCCGCCAAGAACCATCGTTTCGTCAATGTCGTCACCGATCCGGCCGATTATGCGGGTCTCTTGGCCGAACTGGCCCGAAATGACGGCGCAACCGGCATGGCCTTCCGCCAGAAACTGGCGCTGACCGCCTATGCCCGCACCGCGACCTATGACGCGGCGGTGTCGAACTGGATGGCGGGCGCGCTGAAGGAATCCGCCCCCCGCCGCCGCGCCTTTGGCGGGGAACTGGCCCAGACCCTGCGTTATGGCGAAAACCCGCATCAGGCGGCGGCCTTCTATACCGATGGGTCGGGCCGGACCGGCGTTGCCACCGCGAAACAGTGGCAGGGCAAGGAACTCAGCTACAACAACATCAATGATACCGATGCCGCCTTTGAACTGGTGGCGGAATTTGCCGGCAAGGCCCCGGCCTGCGCCATCATAAAACACGCCAATCCCTGCGGTGTGGCGACGGGGGAAAGCCTGCTTGAGGCCTATTCGCGCGCCCATGACTGCGACCGCACCTCGGCCTTTGGCGGGATTGTCGCGCTCAATCAGGAGCTTGACGCCGAGACGGCGGAAAAAATCTGTGAGATTTTCACCGAGGTCGTGATCGCGCCGGGTGCCAGTGACGCGGCCCGCGCGGTCTTTGCCGCCAAGAAGAACCTGCGGCTGCTGACGACCGGGGGCCTGCCCGATGCGGCGGCGCGGGGGCTGGCCTTCCGGCAGGTTGCGGGCGGGTTTCTGGTGCAGGACCGCGATGCGGCGAATGTGAAACGCGCCGATTTGAAACTGGTAACGAAACGCGCCCCGACCGACGCGGAAATGGCCGATCTGCTGTTTGCATGGACCGTGGCCAAACATGTGAAATCCAATGCGATCATCTATGTGAAGGATGGCGCGACGGTGGGCATTGGTGCCGGTCAGATGAGCCGGATCGACAGCACCCGCATCGCCGCACGCAAGTCGCAGGACATGGCCGAGGTGCTGGGGCTGTCCGCGCCGCTGACGCAAGGGTCCGTCGTGGCCTCGGACGCGTTCTTTCCCTTTGCCGATGGTCTGATCGCGGCGGCCGAGGCGGGGGCCACGGCAATCATTCAGCCGGGCGGGTCGATGCGCGATGATGAGGTGATCGCCGCGGCCGATGCGGCGGGGCTGGCGATGGTCTTCACCAACCAGCGCCATTTCCGGCACTGACCGATGCGCCTTTATCTTGCGGCCCTTGCGATTTTTCTGGCCGATCAGATCAGCAAGGTCGCCGTGGTGTTCGGAATGAACCTGATCGAGCGGGGTGAGATTGCCGTCTGGCCGCCCTTCCTGACCTTCCGGATGGCGTGGAACCGGGGGGTGAATTTCGGGCTTTTCGCAGGTGACAGCGATGTAACGCGCTGGATCCTGATTGCGGTTGCGCTGGCAATCTCGGGCTGGGTCTGGATCTGGATGCGCAAGCCCGGTCAGCCGCCCATGGCGCAGATCAGCGCGGGCGTGCTGATCGGCGGGGCATTGGGCAATGTGGTGGACCGGGTGCTGTATGGCGCGGTTGCCGATTTCCTGAACATGTCCTGCTGCGGATTTGACAATCCCTATGCGTTCAACGTGGCCGATATCGCGATCTTTGCCGGGGCGGCGGGGCTGGTGCTTTTTGCCGCCGATCCCAAGGCAAAGGATGGCAAAAGCGGTTGAAAGACCCGTGACGCGCGCGGACCTTTAGGCTAAACAGGGCGCAAGACGGCGCAGAGGAGAGGCAGATGCAGGCAGCAAAAGGGGCATTGGCGTTCGCGGCACTGGCGATGCTGGGGCTGGCGGCCTGTTCCGGCGGGTCGGATGAACCGCGTCTGATGAACCTGCGTTCTGCCACGAACGGGCCGGATGAATTTGCCATCATCCCGCCCAAACCGCTTGAAATGCCCAAAGATCTGGCCGCGCTGCCCGCGCCGACGCCGGGCGGGACCAACCTGACCGATCCCACGCCCGAGGCCGATGCCATCATCGCACTGGGCGGGCGCCCCGGCGCCCAGCGCGGCGTGCCGGCGGGTGATGCGGGGCTGGTCAACCATGCGTCACGCAATGGTGTCAGCGGCACGATCCGTGAAGATCTGGCTGTGGCCGATCTGGACCACCGCCGCCGCAATGACGGGCGGCTGCTGGAGCGGCTGTTCGGATCGAATGTCTATTACCGCGCCTATCGCGAACAGGAACTCGACCAGCATGCCGAACTGGCGCGCTGGCGCCGGGCCGGTGCGCAGAACGTCTCGGCCCCCCCCCGCCAGAGCGGCGAATAATCCAGCGCTGCCAGCCTTTCACGTCACCGTCAGGCGCGCTTTGCGGCACTTGACCGTCCCGCCATGCTGCGTATCTGCTGCGGGACATCACAGCGGGAGAATGACGCATGCTGCAACGGCTGTTCGCGCCGATGGTTCTGGCGATACTGGTGGCGCTGCCGGTCCGGGCCGAGGATGTGGCGCGCTTCACTCTGCCCAACGGGCTTGAGGCTGTGGTGATCGAGGATCACCGTGCCCCGGTGGTGGTGCATATGATGTGGTATCGCACCGGTGCAGCCGATGAACCGCCGGGGAAATCCGGCATCGCGCATTTTCTTGAACATCTGATGTTCAAGGGCACCGACACCATGGCGCCCGGGGAATTTTCCGCGACGGTCGAGGCGCAGGGCGGCGATGACAATGCCTTCACCTCATGGGATTACACCGCGTATTTTCAGCGCGTTGCTGCTGACCGGCTGGATCTGATGATGCGGATGGAGGCCGACCGGATGCGCGGCCTGATCCTGTCGGAACAGGACGTGGCGACCGAACGCGACGTGATCCTTGAGGAACGCAACCAGCGCACCGACAGCGATCCGGGCAGTCTTTTCGGCGAACAGCGGCGCGCGGCGCTTTACCTGAACCATCCCTATCGTCTGCCGATCATCGGCTGGCGGCATGAGATCGAGGCGCTGAACCGCAGCGATGCGCTGGAATTCTACCAGACCTTCTATGCGCCCAACAATGCCATCCTGATCGTCGCGGGCGATGTGACACCCGAAGAGGTGCGCGCGCTGGCCGAAACCCATTACGGCCCGATTGCGCCGACACCCGACCTGCCGCCCCGGATCCGCCCGTCCGAGCCGCCGCATCTGGTGGAACGCCGCCTTGCCATGGCCGATCCGCGCGTGGCGCAGCCCTATGTGATCCGCACCTATCTGGCCCCGCAGCGCCGGGCAGGCGATCAGGCCGAGGCGGCGGCGCTGACGGTGCTGGCCGAAATCCTTGGCGGCAACGGTACGACTTCGGTCATGGCGCGCGCGCTGCAGTTCGGGGCCGAGGCGAAGGCGCTGTATACGGCGGCCTTCTATGACGGCAATGCGCTGGACAGCGGCAATTTCGGGCTGATCATCGTGCCGGTTCCGGGTGTCAGTCTTGAAGACGGTGAGGCGGCAATGGATGCGGTCGTGACCCGCTTTCTGGAGGATGGCGTGGACAAGGCGGAATTCGAGCGGGTGAAACGGCAGTTGCGCGCCTCGGAAATCTACAGGCGCGATGATGTCGAACAATTGGCGCGCGGCTATGGCACGGCATTGACCACGGGGCTGACGGTGGCGGATGTGCAGGGCTGGCCTGCCGCCCTGCAGGCCGTGACGGTGGATGATGTCATGGCGGCGGCGCAGTCCGTGCTGGATCGCCGCGCCTCGGTCACCGGCTGGCTGATGCAGGAGGAAACCGGGACCGGCGATGCCGAACCTCCGTCTCCGGCTCCCGCCGTCGATCCGGCACCAGTGCAGGGGGAGGTTCCGATGAAAACCGATCAGGGCGAGGGAGCGCAAAAATGATCCATCTGCGGCTTTTCCCGATGCAACGGATTGCGGCGCGGCTGGCACCGGCGGGCCTGATGTTTGCGGGCTTTCTGGCACTTGCCCTGCCCGCACAGGCGGAAATCGCGATCCAGCAGGTCACCTCGCCGAACGGGCACAAGGCTTGGCTGGTCGAGGATCCGACGATTCCCTTCACCGCGCTGGAACTGCGATTCCGGGGCGGCACCTCGCTGGATCCGACCGATCAGCGCGGCGTCGTCAACCTGATGACCGCGCTGCTTGAGGAAGGATCGGGCGATCTTGACGCGCAGGGCTTTGCTGCTGCGCGCGACGATCTGGCCGCGCGATTCGGCTTCGATGCCGGGCAGGATGTGATCTCGGTCTCGGCGCAGTTCCTGACCGAAAACCGGGATGAGGCCGTGGCGCTGCTGCGGCAGGCGCTGGTCGAGCCGCGTTTTGATGCCGAGGCGGTGGAACGCGTGCGCGCGCAGGTGCTGTCGAATATCGATTCGGACCAGCGCGACCCCAATGCCATCGCCGGTGAAACCTTTGCGCGGCTGGCCTTCGGCATGCATCCTTACGGCGCCTCGGGGCAGGGCAGCCGCGACAGTGTCGCCGCCCTCAGTCAGGCCGATCTGATTGCCGCGCATCAGGCAGCGCTGGCGCGGGACCGGGTTTATGTGGCGGCGTCGGGCGATATCTCGGCCGAGGAACTGGGCGCGGTGCTGGACCGGCTGCTGTCCGATCTGCCCGCGACCGGCGCACCCCTGCCCGGACGGGCCGAGTGGAAGATGACCGGCGGTGTGACGGTGGTGGATTACCCCTCACCCCAATCGGTGATCCGCTTCGGCCATTCAGGGATCAAGCGCGATGACCCGGATTTCATCCCGGCCTTCGTGCTGAATGAAATCGTCGGGGGCGGGCGCTTCTCGGCGCGGCTGATGACCGAAGTGCGCGACCGGCGCGGGCTGACCTATGGCATCTACAGCTATCTGTCGCCGCTGGACCATGCCGAGCTGTATATCGGCCAGTTCGCCACCTCCAATGCCAGCGTGGAAGAGGCGATCGGCATCCTGCGCGCCGAATGGGCCAAGGCTGCGGCTGGGGTCACCGAGGCCGAGCTTGAGGCGGTCAAGACCTATCTGACCGGGGCCTATCCGCTGCGCTTTGACGGCAACGGCCCCATCGCGCGGATTCTTGTGGGCATGCAGATGGACGGGCTGCCGGTCGAGTATGTGACCGACCGCAATGCGATGGTTGCGGCGGTGACGCTGGAGGATGTGGCCCGCGTGGCCCGGGGCCTGATCC
The DNA here is from genome assembly GCF_016765775.1 of Szabonella alba. GTDB lineage: Bacteria > Pseudomonadota > Alphaproteobacteria > Rhodobacterales > Rhodobacteraceae > Szabonella > Szabonella alba. The sequence goes on from NZ_JAESVN010000002.1 coordinate 532,132, forward strand.
GCCCGGCCGATCTGCATTTCGTGGTGGTGGGCCAACCCGAGGGGATGGAGCCGACCCAGCCCTGACCATGGCTGTCGCTGACTGGTTTCTGCCCCGGTTTCGCATTGGCCGAATCTGCGGCACCATGCTAGGACTGGTGGCATGATGCTGGATACCCCCAAGATAGGCGCCGAACAGCGCCCCGTGATCCGTCAACTGGATGAGGCCGCGATCAACCGCATCGCGGCGGGTGAGGTGGTGGAACGCCCTGCCTCGGCGGTCAAGGAACTGGTGGAAAACGCGCTGGATGCAGGCGCGCGGCGGATTGCGGTCGATTATGCCGATGGCGGCAAGACCCTGATCCGCGTCACCGATGACGGCTGCGGCATGACGCCCGCCGATCTGCCGCTGGCCCTGTCGCGCCATGCGACATCGAAGATCGACGGATCCGACCTTCTGAACATTCATTCCTTCGGCTTCCGGGGGGAGGCGCTGCCCTCGCTGGGGGCGGTGGGGCGTCTGACCATCACGTCCCGCGCGCAGGGGGACGAGGCGGCGGTGATCGCGGTTTCGGGTGGGCGGGCTGATCCGGTGCGCCCGGCGGCGCTGACGCGCGGCACGGTCGTCGAATTGTGCGACCTGTTCTTTGCCACGCCCGCGCGGCTGAAATTCATGCGCACCGACCGGGCCGAGGCACAGGCCATCGGCGATGTCATCAAACGGCTGGCGCTGGCAGAACCCGGCGTCGGCTTCACCCTGCGCGATGTGTCGGGCGGGGGCGAAGGGCGCGTGGTCTTCCGCGCCGATCCCGAACAGGGCGATTTCTTCGACAGCCTGTCGCGCAGGCTGGGTGGCGTTCTGGGCCGTGATTTCATCGACAACGCTTTCCGTGTCGATGCCGAACGCGCGCCCTTGCATCTGGTCGGCTATGCCGGACTGCCGACCTATTCGCGCGGCAGTTCCGTTGCGCAATTCCTGTTCGTCAATGGCCGTCCGGTGCAGGACCGGGCGCTGTTCGGTGCCTTGCGCGCGGCCTATATGGATGTGCTGAGCCGCGACCGGCATCCGGCGGTGGTGCTGAACCTGCGCTGCGATCCGCAAGAGGTGGATGTGAATGTCCATCCCGCGAAATCCGAGGTTCGGTTCCGTGATCCGGCGGGGGCGCGGTCGCTGATGATTACCGCGCTTCGGCACGGGCTGGCCGAGGCGGGGCATCGGGCGTCATCAACCGTGGGGGCGGAAACGCTGGCCAGTTTCCGGGCCGAGGCTGGCGAAACCACCCCCCCGCGCATCTATCAGATGGATCGCCCGTCCTTGGGCGCCTTGGCGCAAAGCCACCGGATGCAGGCCCCACAAGGGTATGAACCTGCCCCGCCGCCACAGGCATTCGGCTTTGCCGAGGCACCGGGCGCGCGCACTGAACCCGCCACCCTGCCGGATGAGCAGGCAGCCCCGGTCGCGTCGCATCCGCTGGGGGCCGCGCGGGCGCAACTGCATGAAAACTACATCATCGCGCAAACCGCCGATGGCATCGTGATCGTCGATCAGCACGCCGCGCATGAACGTCTGGTCTATGAGCGGCTGAAGGCCGAACGCGCGGGCAAGGGCATCGCGGCGCAGGCGCTGCTGATCCCCGAGATTGTGGAACTGTCCGCGACCGAGGCCGCGCTGATGCTGGAACTGGCCCCCGATCTGGCCGAACTGGGGCTGGGGATCGAGGCTTTCGGCGGCGGGGCGATTGCCGTGCGGGAAACCCCGGCGATCTTGGGCCGGATTGATGCAAGCGCCCTGATCCGCGACATTCTGGACGATCTGGCGGATGCGGGCGGCAGCGAACGCCTGCGCGGCCGCATTGACGCGGTTTTGTCCCGCATGTCCTGTCATGGCTCCATCCGGTCGGGTCGCCAGATGCGCGCCGAAGAAATGAACGCGCTTTTGCGGGAAATGGAGGCGACGCCGCTGTCGGGCCAGTGCAATCACGGGCGGCCGACCTTTGTGGAACTGAAGCTGGCCGATATTGAAAAGCTGTTCGGGCGCAGATGATCCGCATCGGGGAACAGGTTTACGCATGGAATGACCCTGCGGTGCTGATCGCCGCCGGGGTCGCGCTTGTGGTTGTCGGGTTCTTCCTGCTGATCCTGCGCGCACTTGGCCGGTCGGCGCGGTCAACCGAACCCTTGATGCGCGAAATGGCCTGGCTGGGACAGCGGGTGCAGGGCCTGTCGGAAGGGCAGGAGCGGCTGGCGGGCGGCCTGCATCATGTGTCCGAGGCGCAGGCGCATAGCCAGACGGCGATGCTGAAAGTGATGGAACAGCGGCTGGCGGATGTGCAGCGCGGCATGACCGAAAGCCTGCAGGGCACATCGACCCGCACGGCGCGGTCCTTGGGCGAATTGCAGCAGCGGCTGGAAACCATCGACCGCGCACAGGCCAATATCGAAAAACTGTCGGGCAATGTGCTGAGCCTTCAGGACATCCTGTCGAACAAGCAGACGCGGGGGGCGTTCGGGGAAATCCAGCTCAATGACATCGTGCGCAAGGCGCTTCCGTCCGACGCCTATACGATGCAGGCGACCTTGCAGAACGGCAAGCGCGCCGATTGCCTGATCCATCTTCCCAAACCCCCCGGGCCCATCGTGATCGACAGCAAATTCCCGCTTGAGGCCTATGAGGCGCTGCGCCGCGCGGAAACGCCATTGCAGGCGACCGAGGCCGCGCGGATGATGCGGACCTCGGTGCGCGCGCATATCAGGGCGATTGCCGAGAAATATATCGTCGAGGGCGAAACGGCGGATGGCGCGCTGATGTTCCTGCCTTCGGAGGCGGTCTATGCCGAATTGCACGCGAATTTCCCCGAACTGGTGCGCGAGGGGTTCGAGGTGAAGGTCTGGATCGTGTCACCCACCACCTGCATGGCGACCCTGAACACGATGCGCGCGGTGCTGAAGGATGCACGGATGCGCGAACAGGCGGGGGCGATCCGCTCCACCCTGCGGCTTTTGCACCGCGATGTGGAACTGGTGGTCGAACGGGTGCAGAAGCTGGACACCCATTTCAATCAGGCCCGGGCCGATCTGGACGGGATTGGCACGGCGGCGGAACGGGCGGGCAAGCGCGCCGCGAAACTGGACAATTTCGATTTTGAGGAACTGGGCCCCGAGATCGTGCCCGAGGCCGTGCCCTTGCCTGCGCTTTCAAAGGGAAAGGGGGAATGATGCGGCATCTGACGGCAGCGGATTTCCGCAGCATGCCCTGGGCCAATGGCAAGGGCGTAACGCTGGAACTGGCGCGCGCGGATCGCGCTGGCGCGATGCTGTGGCGGCTGTCGCGCGCCTCGGTGGTCGAGGATGGGGATTTCTCGATCTTCCCGGGGATCGAACGGAACCTGACCGTGCTGACCGGACCCGGCTTTGATCTGGTGGGCATGGGGGGGGATCTGCGCGCCGACCCGCTGCGCCCTGTGGCCTTTGCGGGCGATGTGCCGGTCCGTGCCCAAGGGGTAACGGCCCCTTGCGACGATTTCAACGTGATGACCGCGCGCCATCTGCCGCGTCCCGGGGTTACGGTCGCCGATGCAGGGCGGATCGTGATCGCTGACGGCATCGCGGCGCTTTATGCGCTGGCTGGCGGGCAGGTGAATGGCCAAGCGGTTGCCGCGGGCGATCTGATCCTGACCGAGGGCGCATTGGACTGGCAGATGCAGGGCCCGGCGATTGCCGTCAGCCTGCCTGCAGCCCCGATGCCCTGACAGGCGGCTGAAAATCCATTTCAGGGCAGTGCGAGAGGGATATCAATCCGTTTTGCGTTGCCGTTGCAATTGCGTCGGGACCACCTGCCACGCACGACAACAGAGGACAGCAAGCGAAAACCCCTCCGCAAAGCCGGAGCAGTGGCCCCGGCCATCCAAAGACCTAGTCCAGCGCCGGATAGGCGGGGGGGAAAATCTCGGATTCCGCCGGATGGCCCCATGTGCGGTCCGGATATTTCCGGCGCAGACCATCGAACTGTGCCTGCGCGCGGGTGCGGGCGGCGGCCATGTCCATGCCCGCAACCGCGCCTTCGCGCATCGACAGGCGGCCATCGACGAAGACCGCCCGCGTCACCCGCCCCGTCGCCCCCAGCACCAGACTGCGCACCGGATCGACACGCGGCGCGATCAACGGATCGGCCATGTCGAACACCGCGATATCGGCCTTGGCCCCCGGCATCAGGCGGCCCAGATCGGGGCGGCGCAGCGCGTCGGCCCCGCCGATGGTGGCCGCGTCGAACATCTGCTGCGGGCCGGTCTGGTCAAGGCTGTCGCCCATCATCCGCGCCGCCATCACGCCCACAGCCATGTTCAGCACCATATCGGGAGGGGCGGTATCAGTGCCCATGCCGATGCCGATGCCCATGGCGCGGACCCTGGCAAAGGAGTTCAGCGCTGTGCCGGACCGGGCAAAGACCAGCGGACAATGCGCGATGGTGACGCCATGTTCGGCATAAAGCGCCAGATCGGTTTCAGTCGCCTGCACCGCATGTGGTGCGATCAGCCGGTCCGTCAGCGCACCGAACCCCGCCATCCATTGCGGCGCGGTCGTGCCATGCAGCCGGGCAACGGCCTCACGCTCCATCAGGCCCTGCGCCATATGCAGGCGCACCGGCACGTCCAGATCGCGCGCCGCCGCCATGGTGCGGGTCAGCAGCGTCTCGGTGCAGGTTTCCACCCGGTCGGGTGCCAGCATTCCCTGCACCAGCCCGCCGAACCGGCCCGCCTGCGCGCCGATGAAGGCGATTGCATCCTCAAGGCCCCGCAGCCCGCGCGCCTCGTCAAACCGCGGTTCCAGAACGCCCGGGGCGGTGCAGACCATCCCGCCGGACCGATAGGCCGGGCCCAGCCAGACGCGCAGGCCCAGATCGCCCGCCGCCTCGGCCGCCGCTTCGAATTCGGCCACCGTTTCCCCCCATTCGCGATAGAACAGCGAGGCAATGGGCAGGGCCGATGTGATGCCGTTGCACAGAAGCTGCGCGAAGGCGAAGCGTTTCTGAAAGGCCAGTTCCTCGGGCGTATACATTTCATAGGGGCCCGCCTCGACATAGCTTTGCGGCCAGACGCGGCCCTTGGCCCATGCCGGACCGCAATCGACCCCCAGCATCGTCGTATCCAGATCGGACAGCGCATCAAGGTCGATGAAGCCGGGGGAGATCAGCACCTCCCCCAGATCGAAGCGCTGCGCGACCTCACCGGAAAAGCGGGGGCCGACATAAAGGATGCGGTCCCCTTCGATCACCACCTCGCCGTTTTCCAGCAGGCGGTGCCCGCCTTGGGCCCCGTCCGGAACATGGGCGACGATCCAGCGGGCGGCCAGCGCGGTGCGGCCTGTGGGGCGCGCGCCAAGGGTCAGGGTTTCCAGCATCAGGGGGCCTCGGTCAGGGCAAGTCCATGCCGGGCGGTTACCCGCCCGGCCTTGATCGTCAGGGGGCGGGGGGCCGCTTCGGCCACGGCCTCGGCCAGCGTGCTGCCGGTCAGCAAGGTCAGATCGGCGGGGCATCCGGGGGCAAGGCGATGATCCGCCCGCCCCATCACCGCCGCGCCGCCGGTAGAACAAAGCGCCAGCACCCGCTCCAGATCGGCATCGGCGCGCAGGTTGTTGCGCAGCGCCACGATCCGCGCGCGGTCCAGCATGTCGGGACGGTTCCACGGGTTCCATGTGTCGCGCACCCCGTCGCAGCCCGCGCCCATGCGCAGCCCCGCCGCCTGAATGCGCGTGACCTGCGGCACCTCGCGGGAGGGCGCGCCGGTGGTCAGGATCGCGACATCCTGTTCGGCCAGCGCCGCAATCAGCGCCCCGGCGCGCGGCCAGTCGGGCATGCCCAGACAGAAGGCATGGCTGATCGCCACCTTGCCCTTCATGTCCAGCGCGCGGATCCGTTCCAGCATCAGCTCAACCGAGAATGCCCCCAGTTCGCCGGGTTCGTGCAGATGGATGTCGATGCCCTTGCCGTGCCGGTCGGCCAGCGCGAAAATCGCGTCCAGATGCCCCTTCGGGTCACGGTCGATGCCGCAGGGGTCCAGTCCGCCCACCAGATCGGCGCCTTCCGACAGGGCCACGTCCAGCAATTCAAGCGTGCCGGGGCGGATCATCAGCCCCGATTGCGGGAAGGCGACAATCTCGATCTCCACCTGCCCGGCCAGCGCCTCCCGCGTGGCCAGCACGCCGCGCAGCATGGCCAGACAGTGATCGGTGTCGATATCGACATGGCTGCGGATATGGGTCGTGCCCGCCCCGATCAGCGCCAGCGCATGGCGCATCGACTGTCGGTGCGGATCAAGGCCCAGCCGGTGACGCGCGGCGCGTTCATTGTCGATCATGTCGCGCAGCGCGGTGCCGACCGCGTTTTCATACCAGCCCATGCCCATCACGGTCTTGTCGAGATGAGTATGCGCCTCGACCAGACCCGGCACGGCGATGGCGCCCGCGCCCTCCTCGACCGTCACGCCCGGCGCGTCCAGCCCGGGGCCGATTTCGGCGATCCGGCCACCCCGGATCAGGATATCGGCGGGCGCGGCCCCCATGGGGCGAACGTCACGCAGCAGAAGGTCCATCAGGCCACCTCGGAAAACAAACCGCCGCGTTTCGCGCGCGGCCAGTCATAGGCACCGGTCTTGGCGGTGCGATAACCCATACCGACAATCGCCTCGGCCTGTTTTACCGCGGCCGTCACCCCGTCGATCACCGGCAGCCCGGTTTCCCGCGCCAGCCAGTCGCAAAGCTCGGCCATACCCGCGCAGCCCAGCACCACCGCCTCGGCCCCGTCGCGCGTGGCGGCGTTCAGGATCTCGGTGCGCAGCAGATTGCGCGCCATGGCGGGATCTTCCTCAAGCGCCAGCACCGGCAGGTCGATGGCCCGCACCCGGCGGCAGCGGCGGCCCGCACCGTAAGCCTCGGCCAGATCCTCGATGATCGGCACGGATCGCGGCAGCGTCGTCACGATGGAAAAGCGCGAGGCCAGCGTCATCGCGACCTGAAGCGCGGCCTGACAGATGCCGATCACCGGGCCCGCCGCGACCTCGCGCGCCGCGTTCAGCCCCGGATCGTCGAAACAGGCAATGACATGGGCCGCCGCCCCACGCGCCTCGGCGGCCCGGATCGCGGCCAGCATGGCGGGCACGGCCAGCGCCTCATCGGCATAGCCCTCGATCGAGGCGGGCGTGTCTGGCGGGGTCCAAAGCTCGATCACCGTATCGGCGGCGGCCACGCGCCGCGCCGCCCGTCCGGCCTGTTCGGTCATGGATGCGGTGGAGTTCGGATTGACCAGATGCAGCAGCATCAGCGGATATCCTTTGTGGAACGGGCCGGTCCGGGTGTGGCGGCGCTCTGGCCGACCTCATGCCGGGTCATCGCCTCGGGTTTCTTCAGTTCGAACTGGCGGTCGGCGACGATGTAGTTGTCGGCATGCAGCCGGGCGAGCGGCTGATAAACGCCCGGATCGACATAGCGGCCCTGCGCATCCATGCAGTCGTCACGCACGGTCATTTCCACCACCTCCCCCAGAACGATGGCGCGGCGGGGATAGTCGATGATCCGCTCCACCCGGCATTCCATCGCACAGGGGGTGCGGGTGACGAACCGTGCGTCGATCTGGCGGCAGGGGCTGGTGGCGAGACCCGAAAATTCGGTTTCATCCACATCGCTGGCGAAATTGACACCGCAAAGGATCATCGCCTCGGACAGCTCCAGATCCACCATATTGACGCAGAATTCCCCGCTGCGGCGCAGATTGACCAGCGTATCCTTTTCGCTGCCATCGGGCCGGGCGCTGAAACCGATGATGACGATGGGCGGTTCATGCGCGAAGACGTTGAAAAAACTCATCGGGGCGGCATTGCCCTGCCCGTTCGCAGACCGCGTGGTGACCAGCGCAATCGGGCGCGGCCCCACGAAATTGGTCAGCAGCCGATAGCGGTCGGCGGCGGGCAATTGGGTAAAATCGAACTCCATCATCCGGCCTTTCGCAGCGGTTCGGGCGACAGCCGCCCCTCGGCCACCGCATGACAGCGCACCTGCGCTGCGCCCTGCGGCAGGAATTGCGGAGCCTCAGAGCGGCAGCGCGCATCGGCATGGGGGCAGCGCGGGTGGAAGTGACAGCCAAGGGGCGGCGTGATCGGGTTCGGCACCTCGCCCGCCGGGCGGTCGATATCGCGGTTCTTCATGCCGATATCGGGGATCGTGTCCAGCAGAAGCCGCGTATAGGGATGCTGCGGACGGGCAAAGATTTCCTCGGCCGGGGCCAGTTCGACCAGACGGCCCAGATACATCACGCCGATCATGTCCGAGATGTAATTCACCACGGCAAGGTCATGGCTGATGAACAGATAGGTCAGCCCCAGTTCACGCTGCAATTCCCGCATCAGGTTCAGGATCTGCGCCTGCACCGACACATCCAGCGCCGAGGTGGGTTCATCGCAGACCAGAAATTCCGGCTTGGTCGAGATGGCCCGCGCGATGGAAATGCGCTGCCGCTGACCGCCGGAAAATTCATGCGGAAACTTCTCACCATCTGCCGCAGACAGGCCCACGAATTCCAGCAACCGGTCCACCTCACGCCGCCGGTCGGCGGGGTCGGGATGGGTGCCATAGGATTTCATCGGCTCGCCAATGATGCGCGCCACGCGCCAGCGCGGGTTGAGGCTGGCATAGGGATCCTGAAAGATCATCTGCATCCGGCGCCGGGTTTCCGGCGGGCTGCCTGCCGGACGGCCCGCCAGTTCAACCCCGTCAAAGCGGATGCTGCCACCCGAAGGCGCGGTCAGCCCCATCAACAGCTTGGCAACCGTGGATTTGCCGCAACCCGATTCCCCCACAAGGCTGAGCGTCTGGCCGCGCGGAATGGCAAAATCTACCCCATCAACCGCATGGACGACCTGCCGCCCGCTGCGGTCAAGGATGCGGTTGATCAGCGGTCGCGACAGATCAAATGTCTTCTTCAGGCCGGTTACCTGCACCAGAGCGTCAGTCATACGGGGATCTCCTCGGCCAGATGGCAGGATACCTGCGCGGCCCCGGTCCCGCGCAGGGCGGGACGTTCGGCAATGCAGCGGTCAATGCGATACGGGCAGCGCGGCGCAAAGGCACAGCCCGCCGGGCGCGATGCCGGGCGCGGCATGGCGCCTTCGATCTGCGGCAGGATCTCGGGGCGCGGCCCGATGCGCGGGATCGAGGCCATCAGCCCCGCCGTATAGGGATGGCGCGGATGGGTCAGCACTTCGGCCACCGGCCCCACCTCGACGATGCGGCCCGCATACATCACCGCCACGCGGTCGGCAGTTTCAGCGATCACCCCCATGTCATGCGTGACAAGGACGACCGCCGCCCCGGTTTCCCGCGCCAGTCGGCGCAAAAGCGCGATGATCTGCGCCTGCACAGACACATCCAGCGCCGTGGTCGGCTCATCCGCGATAATCAGGCGCGGTTCGGCGCACAGCGCCAGCGCGATCACCACCCTTTGCCGCATCCCGCCGGAATATTGATGCGGATAGGTGTCGATGCGCTTTTCCGGGGCCGGAATGCCGACACGGCGCAGCCAGTCGATGGCCCGTTCGCGCGCCGCCTCCTTCGTCAGCGGCAGATGGGCGCGGATCGTCTCGATCAGTTGGTCACCCACGGTCAGCACCGGGTTGAGGCTGGTCAGCGGGTCCTGAAAGATCGCGCCGATCCGCCGCCCCCGGATGCGCCGCATCGCGGCGGGGGGCAGATTGTCGATCCGCTCCCCCTCCAGCCGGATCTCACCGCTGGAGATATGGCCGGGCGGTTCCAGCAGCCCGATGATGGCCGCACCGGTCATCGACTTGCCGGCACCGCTTTCGCCGACCATGCCCAGAATCTCACCGGGTTCGACATGGATCGTGACGTTTTCGATGGCGTTCGTGCTGCCGTGACGGCTGGGAAAGGTCACGGTCAGGTTCTCGACGGTCAGCAGGGCCATGGCGTTACCTCAATTTCGGGTTCAGCGCGTCGCGCAGCCAGTCGCCCAGCAGATTGACCGCCAGCACCAGCGCGACAAGAACGACAGAGGGGAAGATCACCACCCACCAGATGCCGGAAAACAGATATTCGTTGCCGATTCGGATCAGCGTGCCAAGGCTGGGCTGGGTCGCGGGCATGCCGACGCCCAGAAAGGACAGCGTCGCCTCGGTCAGCACGGCCATGCCAAGGTTGATCGTGGCGATGACCAGCACCGGGCCCAGAACATTCGGCAGGATATGGCTGACCATGATGCCTGCGCGCGACACGCCGTTGATGCGCGCGGCCTGCACATATTCCTTGTTGCGTTCCACCATGGTCGAGGACCGGACCGTGCGCGCATATTGCACCCAGTTGGTCAGGCCGATGGCCAAGATCAGCACCCAGATCGCGGCCTGCTGATGCTGCGCGGGCGGCAGCGCGCCGCGCATGATGCCATTGACCAGCAGGGCCACAAGGATCGTGGGAAAGGACAAGAGCACATCGGCAAAGCGCATGATCGCGGCATCGACGATCCCGCCGACAAACCCGCCCAGCAGGCCCAGCGAGATGCCGACCACCGCCGCCAGTGCCACGCTCGCAAAGCCCACGATCAGCGACAGGCGCAGCCCGTAAAGGATGCTGGAATAGACATCACGCGCCAGCGTATCGGTGCCCAGCCAGTAGCGCGCATCGCCGCCTTCGGCCCATGCAGGGGGCAGTTCACTGTCAAAAAGGCTGAGTTCACCGATGTCATAGGGGTTCTGATTGGCCAGCCATGGCGCGAGGATCGCGGCGGCAAACAGGATCAGCAGCACAAGTGCCGAGATGCGCGCCGACCATGAGTGGCGAAAGCTCCATGCCACATCGCCGGACAGGGCGCGGGCAATCAGGCCCGCAGGGGCGGGACGGGGTGGGGCGGATGCGGGGGTCGGGGTCGCCATGGATTTCCCTTTCAATGCGCGCCACGGGCGCCGTCAACGCGCAGGCGCGGATCCAGCACGACGTAAAGCAGATCGACGATGGTGTTGATCGTGACGAAGATCAGGCTGACCAGCACCAGATAGGCCGCCATCACCGGCACATCGCCAAAGCTGACCGCCTGAATGAACAGCGCGCCCATGCCCGGCCATTGAAACACCGTCTCGGTGATGATGGCAAAGGCGATCAGCCCACCGAGTTGCAGCCCGAAGATCGTGATGACGGGGATCAGCGTATTGCGCAGCGCATGGTGGAAATGGATGGCGCGGTCCGACAAGCCCCGGGCGCGGGCGAATTTGATGTAATCGGTGCGCAGCACCTCCATCATCTCGGCCCGGACCAGCCGCATGATCAGCGTCAGCTGAAACAGGCACAGCATGACCGAGGGCAGGATCAGCGCCTTCAGCCCCGTCGTGGTCAGAAAGCCGGTGGACCACCAGCCGACATCAACCACCGTGCCCCGCCCGAAAGAGGGCAGCCAGCCCAGCCAGACCGAGAAGGTGAGGATCAGGAGAATCCCCGTCACGAAGGTCGGCAGCGAGATCCCGACCAATGAGATGAATTGCAGCGTCTGGGTGCTGAGCGCGCGGGGGCGCAGCGCGGTCAGGATGCCCAGCGGAATACCCAGCACCAAGGACAGGCCCGCCGCGACCAGCACCAGTTCCGCCGTGGCCGGAAAACGTTCAGCCAACAGGGTGGAGACAGGCCGCGCATTGCGCCATGACAGGCCGAAATCCCCCTGTGCGGCCCGGGTCACGAAGCGGGCATATTGCACATAAAGCGGCTGATCGAGGCCAAGGCGCGCGCGCACCTCTTCCCGTTCCGCGACCGAGGCATTTTCCGAGACCATGGAATTGACCGGATCGCCCATGAAACGGAACATCATGAAGGCAATCAGCGCCACGGCCAGCATCACGAAAACCGACTGGACGATGCGGCGAACCAGAAATCCGAACATGGCAGACCCTTTCCGGCGGGGGATGGGGCCGCGCCCTATCGGGCGCGGCGGTCAGGCACATCTGGCAGGATCAGTTATTCACCCGGGCATACCACAGGCGCACCAGATCATCGGCGGCCTGCGGCACCTCGACCGTGTCACGCGCCGCCCAGCTCAGCGGTTGCTGATGGACGGGCAGCCAGGCGATATCTTCATGGGCCAGCATCAGCGCCTCGGACAGCATGGCCAGACGCTTTTCCTCATCCATCTCGATGGCGATGGCTTGGGTCAGTTCGTCCAGCCGGGGGTTGGAATAGCCCGCAGGGGTGAAGGTGCCATAGCTGCCATCCGGCGAGGCCAGCATCGCCGACAGCACCGAAAACCCGTCCAGCATCGGAAGCGTTGCCCAGCCCAGCATGAACACATCGACTGCGCGTTCATCGACCTTCTGGAAATGGATCTGGCGCGGTTCGGTCACCAGACGCGGCTGGAACCCGGACTGGGTCAGCATCGCGGCCATGGCCTGACAGATCGCCTCATCATTCACATAGCGGTCATTGGGGCAGTTCAGGTTGAAGGCGAAGCCTTCGGGATAGCCCGCTTCGGCCAGCAGTGCCTTGGCGCGGTCGGGATCATAGGGCAGGCGCGCGTCCATCGCCTCGGTATAGCCCTGCACCTCGGGCGCGATCAGCGAGCCGGTGACGCGGGACTTGCCCCGCATGATGCGGTCGCGGATCAGATCCATGTTGATCGCATGCATCATCGCCTGACGCACCCGCAGATCCTTCAGCGGATTGCCCTCGACATTGCCATCCACAAGGCTGTCACCCATGTTGATGCCCATCATGATGCTGCGCAGGCCGGGATTTTCCAGCATCCGCACACCGTCTGCCGCCTCGATCCGCGCGGCATCCTGCAAAGGCGCGGGCTCGATCAGGTCGATCTCACCCGACAGCAGGGCTGCCACCCGGGTCGCGGCCGACGCGATGGGGGAATGTTCGATCCGCGTCAGGTTATGGGCGGGCGTGTCCCACCAGCCCTCATTCGCGACCAGCACGTTCAGCGCATCGGGGCGGCGGCTTTCCAGACGGAAGGGGCCGGTGCCATTGGCGTTGTTGGTGGTATAGCCCTCTTCCCCGCGTGAGGCGTCGATGGGCGCAGTCGCGCCATTCGCCTCAAGCCAGCCGGAATCGAGGATGAAGATATTGGTCAGGTAGTTGTTCAGCAGCGGCGTCGGCCCCTCCATCACCACATCCACGGTCAGGTCATCGACCTTTTCCACCGCCGTCAGGCCCGGCAGGTTGCCCCGCAGCGGCGATTTCGGATCGGCAGCGCGGGTCAGCGACACGATGACATCATCGGCATCGAAGGCTTCGCCGCCATGGAAGGTCACGCCGTCGCGCAGGAAAAACCGCACGCGGTTCGGCTCGATCACCTCCCAGCGGGTCGCCAGCGCGGGCTCGATGCGCAGTTCGGCATCGTAGCGCACCAGCGGCTCATACAGGTGATGGGTGAAGATATTGGTGAAGCTGTCGGTCACCGCATGGGGGTCAAGCCCGTAAACATCGCGCGCCGTCGCCCATTTCAGGGTTTCGGCCGCGGCGGGCGCGGTCAGCGGCAGGGACATCGCTGCGGTCAGTAGCAGGCTGCGGATCATGGGAAGGCTCCGGGTTGGACGCGAAAGGTTGTTTTGCGCGGGTGGTCGGGAAAGGAAGGCAGTTCTGGCGCCGCCCGTAACAATATTGGTTACACAGCATCCATTTATTGTCTACAATTTTGTTGCAGCGTATTCGTATTTTGTTGACTTTCGTGTAACTGCCCGGAATCTGGTCGCAAAGGCACAAAGTGGAAGCAGGTATGAGTCTGGAAACCGACGGCCCGGGTGATTCGCCACATCTCGTGATCTACAACCGGATCTGGCAATCCATCGCCGAACGGAAGCTGCGTCCGGGCACGCGGCTGAAAGAGGAACAGCTGGCCGAGATCTTCGCGGTCAGCCGTGCGCGGGTGCGTCAGGCCCTGTCGGCGCTGGAGCGCGACGGGCTGGTGACGCTGGTGCCCAACCGGGGCGCCTTTGTCGCCGAACCCTCGATCGAGGAGGCGCGCGATATCTTCTTTGCCCGCCGCACTATCGAATCGCAGCTGGTCAACCGGCTTTGCGCGACGCGCACGCCCGGCGCCATTGCCCGGCTGGAAGATCACGTCGCCCTTGAACGCGACGCGCGCAAGCGCGGCGACAAGACCGACTGTGTGCGGCTGTCGGGCGGGTTTCATCTGCTGATCGGGGAACTGGCAGGGTCCCCCTATCTGGGCGATGTGCTGCGCGATCTGGTATCGCGCACCTCACTGATCCTTGTGATGTATCAGCGCCGGTCCCAGACCGATTGCGGCCCGGATGAACATGCGGACATCGTGGCCGCCATCGCCGCGCAGGATGCGGCCACCGCCATGGCGCTGATGGATCACCATATGGACCATCTTGAGGGCACGCTGGACCTTGACGACGAACTTGCCCGCCAGACCGACCTGAAGGACCTTCTGCAATGACCCTGCCCGACCTCTTGCTGCGCTGTGCAACCATCGTGACCGTCGATCCCGCACGACGGGTCATCGAGGATGGCTGGATCACCGTCACCGGCGACCGGATCAGCGGCATCGGCAGCGGCCCGGCACCCGAGGTGGCCCGCATGGCCGCCCGCGTGATCGACCGGCCGGGGCTGATTGCCCTGCCGGGTCTGATCGACGCTCATTCCCATGCCGGTCACGGGCTGGTGCGCGCAGCGGGCGATGGTGACGGCGACCGCTGGTTCGCGATCTGTGAGGCGATTTATGCCGGGGTCGCCACGCCTGCCTTCTGGCGGGCCGAGGCGCGGCTGGCGGCGCTGGAACGTCTGCGCGGGGGGGTCACCACCGCCGTGGCCCTGCTGGGTGGCGGGGCGGATGTCTACCGCACCGACACGCCCGAGGCGGGCGATGCCCATTGTGCCGCCACGCGCGAAACCGGGTTGCGCACGATCCTTGCCGTCGGTCCGGGCCGCCTGCCCTTTCCGCGCCATTTCGGACCGGACCGCCGCGCCGTTGGCTTTGCCGAACAGATGGAGGTCGCGGCCGATCTGATCGCACGGCATGACGCTGTCTTGTCGCGGCGGACCGGGATCGCCCTGATCCTGCCGGTCTATCTTGAGGCGCATATGCAGCAGGATGGCAATGTGATCCGCGCCATGGCCCGGGCGATGGCCGATCTTCAGGCGAAGACCGGGGCGCTGTTCACGCAGGACGGGCATCGCAGCGGGTCCATCGCGCTGGCCGCCGAACTCGGCCTGCTGTCGCCCCGGGCCGCGCTTGGCCACAGTATCGAGCTGACGCCCGCCGATTTCGACGCGCTGCGTCAATCAGGGGCCAGCATCATCCATAACCCCTCGGCGATCATGTCGATCTCGGGCCGCTGCCCGGTGCCGGAACTGATCGAGGCAGGCATCAATGTCTGTCTGGGGTCGGATGCGGGCGCGCCCGACCGGGGGTTCGACATGTTCCGCCATATGGCGCAGGCCATGCATTACCATCGCCGCCATTTCCGCGATGCCGCAGTCCTGCCCGAGGGCAAGGCGCTGGAAATGTGCAGCATCGACGCGGCCCGGGCCCTTGGGCTGGAGCAGGAGATCGGATCGCTGGAGACCGGCAAGAAGGCCGATATCATCCTTCTGGACGGGCGCGCACCGCATCTGTGGCCGCCGGTGATGGCGCTGAACCGCATCACCCATTTCGCCAATGCCGCCGATGTGGATACGGTCATCACCGATGGCCGCGTGCTGATGGAGGAACGCCGCATTCCGCATCTGGATACGCAGGCGATCCTTGATGAGGCCGCAGCCGAGGCCGAGGCCGCCTTTGCCGCGTCGGGCCATGGGGATGCCCGGACCGAAGGCGCCGATCTGTGGTCCCGCGCCCGCCGTCCCGCCGCCGCCTACCGGCCCGCCGGGGATCCCTGAACCGCCCCGCCCGTCCGGTCAGCGAACACGGTTCAGCAATTCGTCCCCCCGCGCCAGCCGGTTGGCGTTTTCGGCCATCACCGCCCGGCGGCGGTCAATCGTGCCATGGGTCCAGCCCGACATATGCGGGGTCAGGGTGACATTGGGCAATTCGTGAAACGGCAGGGTGCCGGGATGCGGGTTCGGCGCATCGGGGCCGGGATAGACATACCATGTGTCAATCACCGCCCCGCCGATCCGCCCCGAGGCCAGCGCATCGTAAAGCGCCTGTTCGGCGATCACCGGGCCGCGCCCGACATTCATCACCACCCCATGCGCGGGCAGCGCCGCCAGCACCTCGGCGCCGATCAGACCGCGCGTGCTGTCGGTCAGCGGCAGCGTGTTGATCAGGTAGTCGACCTGCCCCGCCATCGCCGCCAGACCGGTCAGCGGATGCATCGTGACCCCTTGGGCCGACACGGGTGAGCGGTTCGCCACATGCACCTCCATGCCAAAGGCCGCACAGCGCGCCGCCAAGGTCTTGCCGATATGGCCGAACCCCACGATCCCGACGCTTTGCGCCGAAAGCTCGGTCCGCAGGCCGGTCGGTTTACCGGCCCAGAGGCTCCAGTCCCCCTGACGCAACTGCGCATCGGCCTGCGCCAGCGGCACATGGAAGGACAGAAGTGCGGCCATCACATATTCGGCAATCGCCACCTCATGGCCGAAGACATTGCACAGCGCCGTGGCCCCGGGCAGGGCCGCAAGATCGATGCCGTCATAGCCGGCCCCCGGCACCTGATAAAGTCGCGCGGACAAGGCGGGCATGCCGGCGGCATATTTCACCCCGATCACCATATCCGCCGTGGCAAAGGCCTCCGCCTCACCCGGCCCGGCAAGCGTATCGGACAGCAGGATCAGATCCTGCGGTGTATCCAGCAGATCGGCAAAGCCAGGCAGGAAAGTTTCGGCATTGGCGCCGTGAAATGCGATCTTCATGGCTCAGAGCACCGAAATCATGCCGCCATCGACGAAGATGAGCTGCCCGTTGACATAATCCGAGGCGCGCGAGGCCAGAAACACCGCCGCCCCCTGCAATTCCTCGGGCTGGCCCCAGCGGCGGGCGGGGGTGCGGGCCTTCACCCATTTGTCGAAATCGGGGTTGCTCATCAACGCCTCGTTCATGTCGGTCGCCATATAGCCGGGCCCGATCGCATTGGCCTGCACGCCCTTTTCGCCCCATTCGGCGGCCATCGCCTTGGTCAGCATCTTGATGCCGCCCTTGGCGACCGTGTAGGGCGCGACCGTGGCCCGGGCGAGATCGGATGTCAGTGAACCGATATTGATGATCTTGCCCGCGCCGCGTTCGACCATGCGGCGCGCGGCCTCACGCCCGCAGACAAAGGCGGCGGTCAGGTTGGTGTCGATCACGCGCTGCCAGTCGGCGGTGGAAAGTTCCAGCATCGGCTGGCGGTGCTGGATGCCCGCATTGTTCACCAGAATGTCGATCTGCGTCGCCGTCGCATCGAAACCTTCAAAGGCTTTCAGAACTGACGCCTCATCCGTCACGCTGAAACATGCGGTCAGAACCTCATGCCCCTTGGCCGTCATCTCGGCTGCGGCCTCGGCCAGACGGTCGGGATCGACGCCGTTCAGCACAACCCGCGCGCCCGCATCGGCCAGCCCCTCGGCAATGCCCCGGCCAAGCCCGCGCGATGATCCGGTGACAAGGGCGGTTTTACCGGTCAGGTCGAAAAGTTTCATGGCTCAAAGCTCCGATATTCTGGTGACAAGATCACTGCGTTCAAAGAACGCCGGTTGCAGTTCCAGCCCAAGGCCGGGGCCTTCGGGCGGATGGACATAGCCGCCTTCGATCCGGGGCATGTCGGTGACAAGTTCAAGATACCAGCCGCGATAGAAGGCGCGCACCGATTCCTGAATGATCGTGTTGGGCTGGCTGAAACTCATATGGATGCCCGCGACGAAACCGACCGGCCCGATACAGTCATGTGCGGCAAAGGGGCGGTGATAGCTGTCGGCCATGGCGGCGATCTTGCGCCCTTCGGTCAGGCCACCGGTCCAGCACAGATCGGCCATGACCACATGGCAGGCATCACGGTCCAGATACTCCTTATAGGCGAATCGTGACCCCAGCGTTTCCGAGGCGCAGGTCATCACCGGGGTTGCACGGGCAAATTCGGCCAGCGCCTGCGCATTGTTCATGCGGATCGGATCCTCGAACCACAAGGGCTTGAACTCGGCCACCTCGCGCGCGATCTGCATCGCAGTGGGCAGGTTCCAAAGGCAATGCATCTCCAGCATGATGTCGATCTTGTCGCCCACGGTGCGGCGGATCTCCTCAAAGGGTTTCAGCCCGGCCTTCATCGCGTCAGCGGTGATATACTGACCCTTGAATTCGGTCGCAGCCGGGTCGAAGGGCCAAATCTTCATCGCGGTGATGCCTTCGTCCAGCAGGCTTTCGGCCAGTTCGGCGGGGCGGTTCATGAAACCGTCCAGATCCTCATAGGGTCCGTCGGCGGTGCCGAGGTTCCATGTGTCCACCGGCTTGATGACATTGCTGCGCACATAGCGCGTGCCTGCACAGGTGTTGTAAAGGCGCATTTTTTCCCAGGAAAGGCCGCCCAGCATCTGCCAGACCGGCAGACCCGCAAGCTTGCCGAATATATCCCACAGCGCGATGTCGATGGCCGAGGCCGCGCGATATTCCACCCCGGTCGAGCTTTGCGCCATCGGCAGGTTCAGCATCTCACGATGCAGATGTTCAATCCGCAGCGGATCCTGCCCCAGAAGGCGCACCGCCAGCGTGTTGTGGATATGCGCCGCCACCGCCTCGGCCCCGTAGAAGGTCTCGCCCAGACCGGTAATCCCTGCATCGGTTTCCACATGGACCCAGAGCACATTGGCGAATTCCTCGGTCCGGTAGGTGCGGATGGCGGTGATTTTCATGGGGGCTGTCCCTAGTGGATTGGCGGTGCGGCGCGATTCTGCTAAGGTCTGTATCGCAATATTGGCATTAGTGGCAACAATAATGAATGAACCTGTAAGACAGTTTGCTGAATCCCCGGGGCTGGTTGAGCGAGCCATCGCCGATATCCGCAGCCTGATCCGCGAACGCGGGCTGATGCCGGGGCAGGCGCTGCCATCCGAGACCGCGATTTCCGAGGCGCTTTCGGTGTCCCGCCCCGTGGTGCGTGAGGCGTTCCGCGCTCTGTCGGCGCTTCGCGTGCTGGAGATCGGCAACGGGCGGCGGGCGCGGGTGGCCCATCCCGATGCCGCACCTTTGTCGGTGGTGCTGGACCATACGGTGCAGATGAAAGAGGTCTCGATCCAGCAGATCCTTGATATGCGCCGCACGCTGGAACTGCGCGCCGCCAGTCTTGCCGCGCTGCGCCGGTCGGATGCCGAGGCGCGCGCCCTGCAGGGGATGGTGGACCAGATGTTTGACGCCATCGACGCGCCGGACCGGTTGATGGAACTGGATATCGGTTTTCACGAGGCCATCGCCCGCGCCTCGGGGAATCCGCTTTACGGGTTGATCGTGGGATCCTTCCGCGTCATCACCAGCCAGACATGGGCCATCGGCTGGCGCAGCCGCGCCACGGCGGAAAACCGGCGCGAGAATATCCGCTGCCATGAACGCATCGCCACCGCCATCGCCGTGCAGGATCCGGCCCGCGCCGAGGCCGCGATGTCGGACCATTTCGACAGTGCGATGACGGTCCTGCTGCAGGCGGGTGTGACCTGAAGCTGAGACCCCTACAGGCTGCTGAAAAGCCATTTCGGGGTGCGACGTGAGGTTGACTCAGTCCGTTTTGCATTGCGGGAGCGATTGCCCCGGCACCACAAGCCCCGCGCGCCGACAAAGGACAGCACCAGCGCGGCGGCCTCTGGGCCACCGGACAGCAAGCGGAAACCTTTGCAGATGGCCTGTCACAGCTCTGAGGGCCGTCAGATCCGCAGGAAGGGTTGCGCCAGTCGCGCGGCCAGACCGTTGAAGCGCAAGGGCGCATCGGTCGCGGCAAGGCAGATGCAATCCTCTCCCGCCTCGGCAATCGGCTGATGATGCAGATCCTCATCCGCGATTTCCAGATCGCCGGGGCCGAAGCGGTCGGTTTCATCGCGGAAGGCGCCTTGCAGCACCAGCGTCAGTTCCATGCCGCGATGGCCGTGATCGGGCACTTTCTGCCCGGCGGCGATATGCAGAAGCCGCGCCCGCGCCCCGTTTTCCGTGGGCAGGATCGCCTGCCGCACGCCCATGCCGATGGATCGCCATTTCACCGCCTCGGGGCCGCCGCCGACCATGGCCGCCAGCGGCGCGGGAAAGATGCCCATGCGGCGCGGCGCATCGCGCGAAACCGGGGCCGGGGCCGAACGGATCCGCGCCATCGTGGCGGCAAGGCTGTGCTCGGACATGGCCACCGCGCCCGCGCATTCCATCACCGCGCCGCCGACGGCCTCATACCCGGCAAAGCGCGCGCGGCAGTCGTCGCACAGCGACAGATGGGTTGCGACGACAAGGCTGAAGGCTTCGGGCAACTGGCCCGCCGCATAGCCCATCAAGAGCGCATCCGAGATATGATGTTTGATCGTCATCGTCATTCCGTTGGCCTTCAACCCATCTTGTGGCGCAGTCTTTCCAGCGCCAGTCTGATCCGTGATTTGATCGTGCCCAGCGGCAGGCCGGTTTCGGCGGCAATCTCGGTATGGGAGAGATCGCCGAAATAGGCCCGCTCGATCAGCACGCGCTGCTTCTCGGGCAGCCGGGCGATGGCCTCGCCCAGACGCTCGGTATCCTGCTGCATTTCCAGTGCCGCCTGCTGGTCCGGCTCTGCCTCGGGGCCCCAGGGCAGATCCTCGGGTTCCGGGCGGCGCGCCTTGCGCAGCGCGTCGATGCGTCGGTTTCGGGCGATGGTGAACACCCATGTCGCGACCGAGGCGCGGGCGGGATCGAACAGATGCGCCTTGTTCCACAAGACCGCCATCACATCCTGCGCGCAATCCTCGGCCAGCGCGGCACTTGCACCCGATTTCATCAGGAAGCCCTTCACCCGGGGCGCGAAATGCCGGAACAGGGCGGCAAACGCCGCCTCATCCCTGTCGTCACGCACCCGGATCAGAAGTGCTGCCCAGTCATCCCCGATCCTGCCTTCGGTCACGGTCACCCTTCCCATGCGCGTCACGGTGCGCGCCGCAGATGCAGCATAGGCATCTGCGACGAAAGGCGCATCCGGTTTTTCGCAGGGCTGCATATCGAACATGGCGGGATTACGCGGTAGACTGTCAACCGGATCACTCGGGCCTGCCGCAAGAAGACGAAATTTCTGCTGACGGGCATTTTGATCCGCTGGCCTCCCTGCAGCGTAACCTTGCGGAATACCTGTTGTTCCGCCTGTCAGGAGACCCCATGCCCTTTGAAACCAAAGGCCCCGCCACCCGCCGTATTGCCGTGATCGGCGGGGGCATTTCGGGCATGGCCGCCGCCCATCTTCTGGCCCGCGACCATCAGGTGGTGCTGATCGAGGCCGAACCGCGTCTGGGCGGCCATGCGCGCACCGTGCTGGCCGGAAAGCGCGGGGATCAGCCGGTCGATACCGGGTTCATCGTCTTCAATGAGGTGAATTATCCGCATCTGACCCAGCTGTTCCGCGATCTCGATGTTCCGACCGCGCCAAGCTCGATGAGTTTCGGCGCTTCCATCGGCGGGGGGCGGTTCGAATACGGGTTCCGCAACTGGCAGGGCCTGTTTGCGCAGAAATCCAACCTTGCCGATCCGCGCTACTATGCAATGCTGCGCGATATCCTGCGCTTCAACCGCGAGGCCGAGCGGCTGGCGGGGGACGGGTCGATGTCGATCCGCGAATTTCTGGATCTGCTGGGAACGGGCGACTGGTTCCGCGACCGCTATCTTCTGCCGCTCTCGGGGGCGATCTGGTCAACGCCCTGTCAGGGCATTCTGGACTTTCCCGCCCGGGCGATGATTGATTTTTTCCGCAATCACGCGCTGCTGGGCGTCACGGGGCAGCATCAGTGGCGCACCGTGCGGGGCGGGTCGGTTGAATATGTCCGCCGCCTGCAGGGCGCACTCGAACGCGCCGGTGTCGATCTGCGGCTGGGCACCCCGGTCGAGGCCGTGCTGCGTGAGGCCGGCATGCCGCGCCTGCGCTGCCGGGGTGGCGAATGGGAAATGTTCGACGAGGTCATCTTTGCCACCCATTCCGATGTGACCCTGCGCCTTCTGGCCGATGCCGATGCGGCCGAGGCGCGCGATCTGGCCGCGATCCGCTATCAGCCGAATGATGTGGTGCTGCATTCCGATCCGGCGATGATGCCGCGCCGCAAGGGGGCCTGGGCCTCATGGGTCTATGTCGAACAGGCAGGTGGCAAACCGGGGCCGCGCGCCGACCGGATCGACCTGACCTATTGGATGAATTCCCTGCAGCCGATCCCGATGGAGGATCCTCTTTTCGTGACGCTGAACGCCAATGCCCGCATCCGTGAAGACCTGATCCATGATCAGGTGACCTTTCACCATCCGGTCTATACGCTTGAGGCGCTTGCCGCGCAGCAAAGGCTGCGGGCGGGTAATGGCGCAAGGGCGACATGGTTCTGCGGGGCATGGATGCGCAACGGATTTCATGAGGACGGCTTCGCCTCGGCGGTCGATGTTGTCGAACGTCTGCGCGCCGATGAAAGGGCCATTGCGGCATGACCGGCATTGCCCATCTTGCGGGGCAGACCTTTCACGGGCGGCGCGGCGATATCGCCAACGCCTTCCGCTATCATGTCGATTATGTGTTGCTGGATCCCGCGACTGCGCAGGGGCCGCAGGTGCCGCGTCTGTTTTCGCGCAACCGGGGCAATCTGATGTCGCTGTGGGACCGTGACCATGGTGGAGCCCCCGGCGCGGGGCGCGGCCTGCCCTGGGTGCATGAGGTTCTGGCGGCCCATGGCCTGCCTGATCCGGCGCGCATCCGCCTGCTGGCGCAACCGCGCGTGCTGGGCCATGTGTTCAACCCGGTCTCCTTCTGGCTGTGTGAGGATGCAGCGGGCGGCGTCTTTTGCGTGATCGCCGAGGTGACGAATACGTTCGGGGACCGTCACTCCTATCTGTGCCACCGGGAGGATCACGCCCCGATCACCCGGCATGACCGCATCGACGCGCAGAAAATCTTTCATGTCTCGCCCTTTCAGCCGGTTGCGGGCGGCTATCGGTTCCGCTTCGATTTCCGGCCGGACCGGATTGGTATCTGGATCGCATTCCGTGCAGGCCCCGAAGGTGTTTATGCGACGCTGACGGGCCGCCTGCAGCCGCTGACAGCAACGCGGATCCTTGGCATCTGCCTGCGCCGTCCGTTCGGGTCGCGCAGGGTGCTGGCGCTGATCCACTGGCAGGCGCTGAAACTCTGGTGGAAGGGCGCGCGTTTCTTCACCCGGCCCGAACCGCCCCAGAAAGAGGTGACGCGCTGAGCGGCCCGCCCCGAACAGACATGGCCCAGAACGATAGGGCCCAAGACGACAGGAGCCGCCCCGCCCCGGCGCTGTCGCTGCTGCCATGGTCGCTTTTTGCGGCCCTGATCGCGGCGGCGGGCCTGCCGATCTACATTCATGCGCCGAAATTCTATGTCGACACCTATGGCGTGCCGCTGGCGACGCTGGGGGTGGCGCTGTTTGCACTGCGGCTCCTGGATGTGGTGCAGGATCCTGCGCTGGGCTGGCTTGCGGAACGCACAAGACGGCGGCGCGGGGTCCTGGTCGCGGGCGCGGTTCTGCTGATTGCCGGGGCGATGGCGGGGCTGTTCGCACTGCCGCCGCCAATTGCGCCGCTTGCATGGTTCGCATTGATGCTGGCGCTGCTGTTCTCGGCCTTTTCCTTTCTGACGATCTGTTTCTATGCGCAGGGGGTTGTGCGGGGGGCCGCGCTGCCCGGCGGGCATCTGGCGCTTGCCGGCTGGCGTGAAACTGGGGCGCTGATCGGGATTTCCCTTGCCGCCATCGCCCCGGTTGCCCTTGCGCCGCTGACCGACCGGCCCTTCACGGGGTTTGCGCTGGGCTTTGCGGTGCTGGCGCTGGTTGCCGCCCTTGCCATGCGCCGGGAATGGCGCGCCGCCCCGCCGCCGGTGGCAGCACCGGCAGGGCCGTCCTTTGCCGCGCTGCTGGCCGATCCTGCCCTGCGCGGCCTTCTGCTGCTGGCGCTGGTCAATGCCGCGCCGGTCGCTGTGACCTCTACCCTGTTTCTGTTCTTCGTCGAAAGCCGTCTGGCCGAGCCCGCGCTTGCCGGTCCGCTGCTGCTGCTGTTCTTTCTGTCGGCGGCACTGACAGCGCCGGCATGGGGCCGCCTTGCGCACCGCATCGGGGCGCGGCGGGCCCTTCTGGCGGGCATGGGGCTGGCGATCCCGGCCTTCGCGCTGGCGCTGACCCTGGGGCCCGGGCAGGTTGCATTGTTCGCGGTGATCTGTGCCGCCTCGGGCGCGGCACTGGCCGCCGATATGGTGCTGCTGCCCGCGATCCTTGCGCGCCATCTGGCGGCGCGCGGGGCCGAGGCGATGGGGTTTGGCCTGTGGTCATTCGCCTCGAAATCCATGCTGGCGGTGGCGGCGGTGACGCTGTTTCCGCTGCTGGATCTTGCCGGGTTCCGCGCAGGCGGCGCGAATGACGCGGGCGCGCTGCAGGCGCTGACGCTGCTTTATGCGGGGCTGCCCTGCGCGCTCAAACTGGGGGCGATTGCGCTGCTCTGGCGCAGTCGCGCGCTGCCGGATTGAGGGCTGGCCAAAAAGGGGACG
Source organism: Szabonella alba (assembly GCF_016765775.1). Lineage (GTDB taxonomy): Bacteria > Pseudomonadota > Alphaproteobacteria > Rhodobacterales > Rhodobacteraceae > Szabonella > Szabonella alba. The sequence continues at coordinate 556,781 of NZ_JAESVN010000002.1, forward strand.
GAGGGCAAAGGTTTCCGCTTTGACATATCCGGGGAACAAAACCGCCCATCCGACGCAGGAAAAGCGCGCCAAAGGGTCGATTATCGGGGATCTACCCGGTATCCTTTCGGCATTGCAGAGGGGTGGGCTGCGGAACCATCGGGGGCCGCGCCGGGTTTCCCCCGGTCAGGAGGCAGGCAGAACCCCACCGTTCCGGCGGGTGCTGCGGCGATTGGATGAGTGCAGGATGGAAGAAAGGACAGCGGGATGAGGGATTGGCAAGGCAAGCGGTATTGGCTGGTGGGCGCAAGTGAGGGGCTGGGGCTGGCATTGGCCCGGCAGATCAGCACTGCAGGCGCCGAGGTGATCCTTTCGGCCCGTGACGATGAACGCCTTGCCCGCGCCGCCGCCGGAATGCCCGGTCGCGTGTCCCATATCGCGCTGGATGTGGCCGATTCCGCCTCGATCCGCTCGGCCGCCGCGACGGTCGGCCCGGTGGACGGGCTGGTGTTTCTGGCCGGGGTCTACTGGCCGATGAAGGCGCAGGACTGGGATACCGACAAGGTTGAGGCGATGTGCGACGTGAATTTCACCGGCTGCGCACGGATGCTGGGCGCGGTGCTGCCCGAAATGGTGGCGCGCGGGCAGGGCCATGTCGTGCTGACCGGGTCGCTGGCGGGCATGCGCGGGCTGCCGGGCGCGGTGGGCTATGCGGCGTCCAAGGCCGGGGTGATGGCGCTGGCTGAATCCCTGCATGCCGATCTGCGTGGCACGGGCGTCGAGGTGCAGCTTGCCAATCCGGGCTTTATCCGCACCCGCCTGACCGACAAGAACGATTTCAACATGCCCTTCATCATGGATCCGGACACCGCCGCGCGGGAAATGTTCGAACATATGCAGACCGACCATTTCAAGAAAAGCTTTCCCATGCTGTTCTCATGGCTGTTCCGCCTGTCGAAATTTCTGCCCGACTGGGCTTATTACCGGCTTTTCGCGCCAAAATAGCGCCGCAAATCCTTTTCACCTGTTCTCAAATATCCCACGGGGGGTCCGGGGGTGTGAAACCCCCGGCTTCTGGCTTGGGTCCGGGGGCGTGAAACCCCCGGCTTCACCTTCAACCCGCGCTGCCCTCAGCCCAGATGGTCCACCCGCGCCATATATTGCGCCAGTCCCTTGACCTGGTCCAGCCATGCCGCGACCAGCCGGGGATCATGAGGTGCCGGATGCACGCCTGCGGGCAGGGCGCGGGACAGGACCCCCTCGACCGCCAGCGACACCGGCACAGACACAAGTCGCGCCATCGCCGTGCCGCGCGCATCGCCCCAGGCATCCATCGCCCAGGTTTCATGAAACACCGCGCGCCCTTCGCGCTCGGCCTTCAGCGACACGAACAGCACCACGCGGTCGGGTTCGCCTTCGCCGTAAGCATTGTCGCGCCAGAACTGATCGGCCATCTCGCGCAACCGCGCCTCACCGGCATCCCCGCTCAGGCCTTCGATCTCGCGGAAGACCGGCGCCCAGGCCTCGGACCAGCCGTTCAGCCGGATCGTGCCGCGCACGAAATCGCGCAGCTTCCAGTCGGGATCAAAACGGTAATCGGCGATGAAGGGCAGGCTGTCGCGGTTGGGATAGACCTCAAAGCTTTCGGGTTGCGGCAGCGGCGCGTCATAGGCGGTGATCGCATCCCAAGGCCGGGCCACCCGCAATTCACTGAAATTGCGCAAGGATACGGAAGGTGATCGCAGCGCCTTCAGCACCCCCAGCGGCGACCATGAGAATTTGTAGCGAAAGGCATTGGGCACTTTCGGCACGCCGCCGCAATAGGAGGTGAAGGAGATCACATTGCCCGCGTCATAGGCAGCACTGGCGCGATATCGCGCCACCAGATCATGCGCCATCAGATGGTCGATGCCGGGATCCAGCCCGATTTCATTGATATTGACCAGCCCCTTATCACGGAATTCCGCGTCCAGCGCGCGCATGTCCGGCGCGATATAGCTGGAGGACACGAAATGTGCCCCCGCCGCAAGGCAGGCCTTGGCCACAAGCACATGCTGGTCCGCGGGCAGCATGGACACCGCCACATCGCCGGGTTGCAGCGCCGCCGTCAGCGCCTCCAGCGTATAGGGGCGGATATCGGTCGCGACATCGCCCACCGCCTCGGTCGCCTTGGTGACCGTCCGGTTCCAGACCGTGACGGGATGGCCTGCCGCGATCAGCCGCCGCAATCCGGGGATGGCCGACAGGCCGGTTCCGCACCAATGGATCGTCATCTGTGAACTCCTTCAAACATTGGCGATATGCGCGTCGAACGTGGTTTTCCCGCGGCCCCAGACGCCGCGATCCAGCGCATCGAGCGTCAGAAGATGCGGCAGCAGCAGCCCCGCGAAATCCTCGCTGCTTTCCACCGGCAGCAGTGAGGGCAGATTGTCGATGGCGGTAACATCCAGTGGCGGATTATCCGCGACCCGCAGCGCCGGGGCGGCCCAGTCCGTCGCCCGGTCATAAACCTTGACGGGTGAGAAATCCGAGGTCGGATCGCAGGCGATATCGCCGATCACGCGCAGATCGCGCGGGGCGGTCAGCGCCGATTGCGGCACGAAAACCGGGCAACCGGGCCGCGCAAGGATGCAGTTGAGGAAAATCTCATGCTGCAGCACTTCCGGGAAGGGCCCGCCATGGGCGGTCTGGGCCATGTCCCATTGCGTGACCTGCAAATCCATCGCCTGACACAGATCCGTGGCCCCGGTGCCGACGCGGCCCAATGCGCCGATCACCAGCGCGCGGGGGCGCTCGGACAGCCCTTCCATCTCGGCGGTCAGATCGGCCAGCAGCGCATCCCGCCCGGCATAGCGCGCAACCGGCCCCGCGATGCCGCCACGCGCCTGCGCGATCCAGCATTTCAGCGCGACCGCCGCCCCGGCATAGCCTGCCCAATAGCCGAAGGCCGCGACGCGGCGGCCGTTTTCATCCACCAGATATTCGATATCATACATCGTGCCGCCCCCGGCCCGGAAGCGGCGCAGCAGATCCTGCCCGGCGGGCTGGCCCTTATAAGCATGGCCGAACAGGATATGGCGATGGGGCAGGGGTGTGCCATCCTCGGGCAATTCCTTCAGCCCGAAGATGATGGCATCGGCGGGGGCGGACGGCCAGGAATTCTCTGGCGCGATATCGCAACCCGTCGCGCGGTAGCCGTCGATCGGAATGGCGCGGACCGAACTTTCCTCGACCGTCACGCGGTACCCTGCCGCCAGCAGCGCCGCAACACCTTCGGGCGTCACGCCCACACGTTCCTCGTTGGCGCGCTGTTCGGCGCGGACCCAGATATGCGTCATCTTGCGTTCCTATCCTTCGGCCAGCCGGGCATAGCCCCGGCGCTGGGCGCGTTTCTGCCAGCTTTCGGCGGCAAGGGCGGCCTCGCGCAGATTGGCGAACCAGTCGACGCGGCGCTGTCCTGTGGTCGCGCCGGGCCGGCCCTTCAGCCCCCATTCGCGCAGCACCGAGTATTCACCGAAAAGGTTGTAATCCACATCGACGCGGTAATAGCGCGCCTGACCGCCGCGATTGCGCAGCAAATGAAAACCGATCATTTCCGCCCTCCCGGCTTGGCTTCCCGGTCCAGAGATACCAGATTTGGCACCGGGCAACAGGGGTTCGGGATGAAAAGACGGCATTGGATCGCAGGCATGGCCGCACTGACCGCGCTGGCGGGCGGGGGCGGGCTGCTTTGGCGCAGCCGGACGCCGCGTCCGGTTTCGCCCGAGGATCTGGCCGCCCGCTTTGCGCGGCCGCTGTCCCCGCCCGGTGCGGGGCTGGTGGTTCACCATCTGGGCCACAGTCTTGTGGGCCGCGACATGCCCGCGATGCTGGAACAGCTTGCCCATGCGGCAGGGTTCGTCGGGCACAGCCATTCCAGTCAACTGGGCTGGGGCGCCAGCCTGCGCCAGCATTGGGAACCGGACGAACCCGTGCCGGGTTTCGAGACCGAAAACGCCCATCCCCGCCACCGCCCCAGCCGTGAGGCGCTTGCCGAAGGCCATATCGATGCGCTGGTGCTGACCGAGATGGTCGAGATCCGCGATGCGATCCGCTATCACGACAGCGCGCGTTATCTGGCGCTTTGGGCGCAGGCGGCGCGGGCGGCGAACCCCGATACGCGGATCTATCTTTATGAAACATGGCATCGGCTGGACGATCCGCAGGGCTGGGCGGCGCGGGTGGCCGCCGACCTGCCCCGCCATTGGCAGGGCGATATCCTGCGCGCAGCCCTTGGCCATGAGGGCAGCGGCGATATCCGCATTATTCCGGGCGGGCAGGTGCTGGCCGCCGTGATTGCCGCTGCCGGGGCGGGGCAGATCGCAGGGCTGTCGGGGGCGGAGGATTTCTTTGCCCGCACACCCGAAGGCGCGGTCGATCCGATCCATCTTGGCGATCTTGGGGCTTATGTCATCGCGGCCGCGCATTTCGCGACGCTTTACCATGCTTCCCCGGAAGGGTTGCCCCATCGGCTTGCCCTTGCGGACGGATCGCCCGCCGACCCCTTGCCGGATCCGGCGGCGGAGGATGTTCAGCGGGTGGTCTGGCAGGTCGTGACGGGCTATGCTGGCAGCGGAGTCCGCGCGCGGGCGTGATTGTCGAGGCCGGAGCATGTCCATCCTGACTCTGCTGACCGATATCCTGTTCGTGGGACACAGCCTTGTCGGCCCGACCCTGCCCGCGATGGTCGAGGCAGGGCTGGCCCGGCAGGGCATGGAGATGCAGGTGGCGGCGCAGATCATCAATGGCGCGCCGCTGAAATACAATTGGGAGAACGGCGCGGCGGCCGAGGGCGAAAACGCAAGGCAAGCCCTGTCCGAAGGCCGCAGCCGCGTGCTGGTGCTGACCGAGGCGATCCCGCTGGCCGCGCAGATCGAATGGAATGACAGCGCCGCCCATGTTGCGCGCTTCGCCGGTCTGGCATGGCAGATGCGCCCCGATACGCAGGTATACGTCTATGAGACATGGCACAGCCTGCACAGCGGACCGGGGGCGGACATTCGCGATGACCCGGGCGCGGGCATGGCATGGCGCGACCGGATCACCGCCGATCTGCCGCTTTGGGAAAGCCTGACAACACTTGCGAATGAAGCGCGCCCCGACGGCGCACCGCCGCTGCGGCTGATCCCGGCAGGGCAGGCGATGGGACGGCTTGCCGATGCCATCGCGGCGGGTCAGGTGCCGGGCATCGCCCGGATCGAGGAATTGTTCGACGATGAGATCCATCCCTCGGACCGGGGGCTTGGCTTTCTGGCGCTGGTCCATATCGCCGCGATTTCGGACCGCTCGCCCGAGGGGTTGCCGGCCAAGCTGACCCGTCACTGGCCCAGCCGTGAGGCGGTCATTACCGACGAACAGGCGGCGGTGTTCCAGCGAATCGCATGGGAAACCGTGCGGGATTACCGCGCGGTTGAGGCGGAACGGCAGGTTCGCGCCACCGAAGCGCCGCCGGAGACAGCGACACCCGACCCCGCACCGCTGCCTGATCCGGCTGAAACAGACCCGTCCGCCGCCGATCTGCCCCCCCCGGATCTGCCGGATGAAAACACGGCGGAGACCACGATCCTGTCGCCCCCCCCCACAGCAGAACCCGCCGCGCCATCGGATCGGACGGAAGACGGGGCGCTGCCACCGATTCTTGTGCCCGACGGCCCGCGCGGCATCACCAATCCGCGCCTGTCGCTGAACCTTGCGCCGGTTGTGGACTGGTCGGTGCAGCAACCCTTTCTGGATGTGATGAAAACCGCCCGGCCCTGGATCGGCCATCTGCCGGGCCGGTGGGGCGGGATGGAATATGCCGATTTGCGCGCGGGCGGCTATCTGGATGCGCAGGGCTGGCCGCTGCACCTGCCCGAGGGCGTGACGGGCATTGCGACGCTGATCCTGACCGACCTGCCGCCCGATGCAGGCGGCGTGGCGGGGCGTTACGTGCTGCGCCATCAGGGGCGTGGCGAATTGCGCATCGAGGGGCGCGCAAGGGTTTTGTCCCGCGCGCCGGGGCGGGTGGAGTTCCGCTTTGCCCCCGGTGAGGGCGGCGTGATCCTGACCATTACCGAAACCGACCCGGATGATCCGATCCGCGCAATATCCGTGGTGCGGCAGGAGCGTGAGGCAGCCCTTGACGCCGGAGAGGTGTTCAATCCCGACTGGCTGAACCTTGTCCGGGGCGCGCGGGTGCTGCGCTTCATGGACTGGATGGCCACGAACAACGCGACGCTTGCCGAGGCCGGTGACCGGCCCCGCCGCGATGATTTCACCTGGGCGCTGCAGGGCGTGCCGATGTCGGTGATGCTCGCACTTGCCAACGGGTTGCAGGCTGAACCGTGGTTCACCCTGCCGCATCGGGCCTCTGATGATCTGATCCGCCTCTGGGCCGGGGAGGTGCGCGATACGCTGTCGCCCGACCTGCGCGCCCATGTCGAGTTTTCCAATGAGGTCTGGAACTGGCAGTTCGAACAGGCCCGCTGGGCTCAGGCGCAGGCGCGCGACCGCTGGCAGGCCGAGGGCGATGCCTGGGTGCAGTTCTATGCGCTGCGCGCCGCTGAGATGGCCGATCTCTGGACCGCCGTTTTCGGGGATCAGGCGAACAGTCGGCTGAACCGGGTGATTTCAACCCAGACCGGCTGGCTGGGGCTGGAGGCGGCGATCCTTGATGCGCCGCTGGTCCGGGCCGAGGGACGGCCCGCGCCGGTGGACAGCTTCGACAGCTATGCTGTGACGGGGTATTTCGCGGCCTCACTGGGGGTGGATGACAAGGCCCCCACCCTGCGCGGCTGGCTAGGGGAAAGCCTGCGCAGCGCCGAGGCGCAGGCGGACCAGCAGGCGCTGACGGGGCGCGCGCGTGAAGATTTCCTTGCCACGCATCGCTTTGATCTGGCCCTTGAGCGTGCGGCGGATGAATTGCAGGACGGGTCCGTGACCGGCGATGCGCAGGATACGCTGGACCATCTGCTGACCATGACCCTGCGCTATCATGCCGGGGTGGCACAGGCACGCGGGCTGGATCTGGTGATGTATGAAGGCGGCACCCATGTCACCGGCATTGGCGCGCAGCTTGAGGACCGGATGTTCAGCGAGTTTTACCACCATCTGAATTACAGCCCGGAAATGGGCGCGCTGTATTCCCGTTTGCTGGAGGGATGGGCCGGGCTGACCGATGCGCCCTTCACCGCCTTCAACGATGTCGAGCATCCGACGAAATGGGGCAGTTGGGGCGGCTTGCGCCATCTGGGCGACGACAACCCGCGCTGGCGCGCCATGGCCGGGGGCTGTCCGGGGTGCTGAGTGTCATCATCCCGGCCTCGAACGAATCCGGCTGGATAGCGGCCTGCCTGACCGCGCTGTTCCGGTCAGACCCCGTGCCGGGCGGGGCCGAGGTTATTGTCGTGGCCAATGGCTGCCGCGACAATACCGCCGACCGTGCCCGCGCCTGCGCGCCGCTCGCCGAGGCGGCGGGATGGCGGCTGACCGTGATCGAGCGTGCCGAAGGCGGCAAACCGGCAGCGCTGAATGCGGGCGATGCGGCGGCGGCAGGGGAAATGCGCGCCTATCTGGATGCGGATGTCGAGGTCAGCCCCACCCTGATGGCGCAGATCGTCATGGCGCTGCTGCCTGACCGCCCACTTTACGCCTCGGGCCGGGCCGAGATCCCGCGCGCGGCCTCGGGCGTGACGCGGGCCTATGCGCGGTTCTGGCAGCGCCTTCCCTTTGCACGGTCCGAGGCACCGGGATACGGGCTTTTCGCGGTCAACCGGGCGGGGCGCGCGCGTTGGGGCGCGTTTCCGGACATCATTTCAGATGACACTTTCGTGCGGCTGCATTTCACCCCGGAGGAACGGATCGGCCTGCCCGCCCCCTATCGCTGGCCGATGATCGAGGGGTTTGCCGCGCTGGTCCGGGTGCGGCGGCGGCAGGATGCGGGCGTGGCCGAGATTGCGCGCCTCTGGCCCGTCCTGCTGCGCAATGAGGGCAAGACCCGTCCGACGGCGGCGACGCTGGCGCTGCTGGCGCTGCGCGATCCGGTCGGCTTTGCCACCTATGCCGCCGTCACGCTGGCCGTGTGCATGGGGCGTCAGCGCGCGGACTGGACGCGGGGGCGCTGATCCTGCCTGCGTTCAGCCATTGACGACCAGCGCAAAGCCAAGCGCCATGGCCAGCGCAACGGCAATCATCAGGGCGGCAAGCAGGCGGGCATAGGTCTGTCGCATCGGTTACACCAGTTCAAAGATTTCAAAACTGATCCGCCGCGCGGGCACGCCCAGATCGCGCAGCGCGGCGCTGGCCGCCGCGATCATCGGTGGCGGACCGCACAGCATATGCGGCCAGTCGCGGGTGACCCCGGGCAGGTTGCGCGTCAGCAGGGCCTTGTCCACGCGGCCGCTTTCCCCTTGCCAGTCTTCGGGCGGTTCCTCGGGCACATGGATCACCGTCAGGTCGATGTCCCGCGCGATGCTGTCCAGTTCTTCGCGGAATGACGCGTCGTTCAACTCCGGATTGGCATAGATCAGGATCACGGGCCGGGGGTCGCGACGCGATCGCAGGGCGTGCAGATTGGACATGACCGGCGTGATGCCCACCCCGCCCGCGATCATCACGAACCCTGCCGCATCAAGCTCCCGATCCACCGAAAACGTGCCGAAGGGGCCGTCAACATAGGCAAGGCTGCCGGGGGTGGTCTTTGCCAGACGCGCGGAATCATCGCCCAGAGGTTTGATCGAAAAGGAGATCTCGGGGCCGTGATCTGGCGCGGTCGAGATCGTGAAGGGATTTTCCCGCATTGCCCAGGGCGAATGACCGACCGAAAGCCAGGCAAATTGCCCCGGCTTCCAGTCCTGCAGGGCGCGGCCCTCGGGGCGCAGGGTCAGGGTGCGCACACCGCCGCGTTCAACCTCATTGGCAGTGATGCGCCAGGGATTGCGGGTCTGAACGACCGGGCGGAGCAGGCGCGACCAGATCAAGAAGCCCAGCCAGACCAGCGTGACGCCCAGCCACAGCGCCAGCGCGTTTTCCATGCTGCTGTAATTGCCGACCCCCAGCACATGTGAAATGGCCGCGACAAAGCCGGTGACCGCAAGCGCCAGATGCAGGATCCGCCACCAGTGATAGTCCAGCCGCAGCCATTTGCGCAGTTCCGAGGTCACGATCAAGAGGCCGAAACAGACCAGCGCGACGCGCCCCATCGTCAGCTCCCACCGCGCGGTCAGGGGGTTCAACTCTCCCAAAGCGGGCTGATACCAGATGTAAAGCACCGCGAAATGCAGCAGCATCAGTCCCAGCACGCCCCAGGACAGATAGCGGTGGAAGACATAGACGATATCGGCCCCGAACGGGCCGGTCAGCGCCTTGATGCGCCCGGTCAGGGCAAATTGCATCGCCGCAATCGCCAGCGCGGCAAAGCCGCATCCCATTGCGAAATCCCACAGCAGGCCAACCGGCGGCGGGCGCGCCGATCCGGTCAGAAGCACGGCAAAGGGCAGCGCGATCCCGCCGAAACCGACGGTCAGCCAGAACCCCGCCCGCAGCATGACCGCCAGAGGCCGGTCGGCAGGACGGATGAACCGCGCGGCAGCCGAACCATCCGCAGGGGCGGGGGCTGCACTGTCATCGGGGCGGGGTCTGGCATCCATGGAACCCTAACGGCGCCGGGGGCATTGGCGTTCCCGCCTGATGCTGCGGTTTTTACCATTCCCGCAGAAAACAGGCAGAAAGCCCGCAGAATAGCGCCGGACTGTGGCCTTCAGGCCGGTTGCAGATCTGCGCATTCGAAAGCCGCACCGGGGCGGGAACCTTTCGCAGGGCAGGTCGTTGTCCCATCAAGGACAAGGTCGCCCGGTCCCAGAGCCGGGCAGGTCTTGCGTGAAACGGTGGTCTGGGAGTGCCGATGCCGAACCGAAGCAAAGGGGGCCTCGTCCCATGGATCTGACCGCTGCACCCGGATCCGGGGTACAGGCCGTGCCCTATTGCGGCCCGCTTGTCGCGCCGCAGGATCTGTGGTCGGCATGGAATACCGATCCCTGGCTGATTGCCGGGCTGGTTTGCGCGTTTGGTGTGATGCTTGCTCATCAAAGAGCCGATGTGGCGGGCAGGGCAGGGTCTGACCGGGCGCTGGTCATCGCCTTTGCCGGGCTGGGGCTTGCCTTCCTGTCGCCGCTTTGCGCCGCGACAGTCGCGATATTCTCGGCCCGGGCGCTGCATCATCTGGTGCTGATCTGCCTTGTTGCCCCCGCGCTGGCGCTGGCCCTGCCGCTGCGGGCCCTGCCTGCGACGGTGGGGTTGGCGCTGACTGCGCTTGCACTGGTGCTTTGGCATGTCCCAGACGTTTATGACGCCGCATGGCGCAGTGATGCGGTTTACTGGCTGCTGCAGGCGTCCCTTTTGCTGCCCGGCTGGATTTTCTGGTCGGCGGTGCTGAACCCGCGCGATCAAGGGGCGGCGGCACTGTTCGGTCATGCGCTGCTGGTGGGCGGGCTGGCGGGGGTGATGGGGCTGATCGGGGCGGTGCTGACCTTCGCGCCGGTCGCGCTTTATCCCCATCACCTGCCGGGGGCCGAGGCGCTTGGCATTGGTCTGCTGGCCGATCAGCAGCTTGCCGGACTTGTCATGTGGGTACCGGGTTTCCTGCCGGTGGCGGGCTTCGGCTTCTGGATGCTGCGTCAGGGCTGGAGACGGGAATTTGCCGCGTGATTGCGCTCTTGAAATTCCTGCATATCGCGGCCTTGCTGTGCTGGTGCGCGGCGCTGATCGGCTTTCCGCTGCTGCTGCATCATTACCGGGGCACGCGTGATCAGTCGCGCTTTACCGAATACCGGCTGTTGACGCATTACGGCCATGTCGCCTTTGCCACCCCCGCCGCAGTGATCGCGATTGCAGCGGGCACGGCGCTGATCTTCCTTGCCGATATACGCGAGACCTGGCTGCTCGTGAAACTGATCTTCGTCTGCGGCATGGTGCTGGTCCATGCCTGGATCGGGCATCTGATCCTGCGCACCGGCGAAAGCCGGGGCCGCTACCGCATGCCGCAGCCCCTGATCGCGCTGGCGCTTTTGCTGCCGCAGATCACGATCGTGCTGTGGCTGGTGCTCGACAAGCCCGATCTGGGCTGGATCGCGGATCTGCTGCCTGCGATGCTGCTGCAACCTCAGGGAGGATCCCTGTGATTGTGCTGCGTACCGATCTGATAGTCGAAGACCAGTTTGCCGCCATGCCATCCGGTGATGGCGGTCATGCCCGCCGTCACCATCGACATCAGGATGCCCCAGGGCAGCACGGCCGCTGTCGCATCCTCCAGTCGGATGATCCAGTTCGCGCCAAGCAGCGACAGCAGCATGACCGCAAGGATAAAATGGTTCCAGCTGGCCGAGCGGATGCGGATGCCCGGCACGATCAAGAGTTCAAGCGTTCCGACAAGCCCGGCCAGAACCCCGACCAGAAAGCCCACGCCCGTGGACCACAGCGCGACGCGCGGCCAGAACCCGTCACCCGTCCACCAATACAGGCCATCGGCGGCAAAGGCGCAAAAGGCCAGCGTGATGGGAAAGGCCACCATCATCGCATGCAGCGGATGGCCCGCCAGTGCGACGCGGGATTCGGTCATGTCGAAACTGGCGCTTTCCTGCACGGGATCTTTCAGCCGCCGGGCCGGGCCGGGTTTTCTGCGCATATCTGGTCTCGTCTGGCGGGGGGCGGGCCGCAGGCGGCCTGCCGGTGGCGGAAGGTCCTTCGAAGGTTAAAGCCCCTTTGCCTGCTTCCGGTTCCGTTAGTTGCGGGCTGCGGCGGGCCGCTGTCAACGCTGGATCCGGCCGGTCCCTCGGCCGGGCTGATTGCGGGGCTGTGGTGGGTCATGCTGGCGGGGGCGGCGGCTCTGACGCTTTTCGTGCTGGTACTGCTGGCGTTTTCCTGGGGCCGTTCGGGGCAAGAGGCCGCGACCGGACGGGTCTGGACGCTGGGCCTTGGTCTGGGCCTGACCCTGCCGGTGCTGGCCGCGCTGGTCGGCTACGGGTTCTGGGTCGGGGAGCGTATCCTGCCGCGCGATGACGGGGCGCTGCGCGTCACCGCCACGGCGCGGCAATGGGGCTGGCAGTTCACCCAGCCCGGCCCGGATGGCCGCCCGGTCACCACCGAGAATGTGCTTTATGTTCCCGCAGGCCAGCCCTTCGATATCGAGATCACCGCAACCGATGTGATCCACAGTTTCTGGGTGCCGCGACTGGGCGGCAAGATGGATGCCGTGCCCGGCCGCATCAATGTCGCGCGGCTGACCGCCGGCACACCGGGAGAGCTGGAGGGGCTATGCGCCGAGTTTTGCGGGCTGGGCCATTCCGCGATGCGCTTTAGCGTGATCGTTTATGAACCGGGGGCCTTCCCCGAGATTGACCAGACCGCGACCGCTGCCGGTCGCGACGGCGCGGAGGCACCATGACCGGACCTGTCCGCCCCGATGATCTGCCCGATCCCTTGCCCGGTCCTGCCGCCCCGGAACTGCGCGCCAACCCGCCGCAGCGCGCGCTGCGGCTGCACCGGGAACTGACCCGTGTCTGGTCGGATGCGCCGGGGTTTTATGGCTGGCTCGCCTCGGTCAACCATACCAGCATCGGGCGGCGCTTCATGGCGACGGCCTGTTTCTTCTTTGCCATCGGCGGCGTGCTGTCCATGCTGATCCGGGCGCAGCTTGCCACCCCGCGCGGGGCCTTTCTGGACAGTGCCCTGTATAACCAGATCTTCACGATGCATGGCAGCATCATGATGTTCCTGTTCGCCATTCCGATGCTGGAAGGGCTGGCGCTGTGGCTTTTGCCCAAGATCCTCGGCGCGCGCGACATGGCCTTTCCGCGTCTCTCGGCGCTGGGATACTGGTGCTATCTGTTCGGCGGCACGATCATCCTGATTTCGCTGCTGGCCGGGGTCGCGCCCGATGGCGGCTGGTTCATGTATGTGCCGCTGTCCGACAAGACCCATACGCCCGGCATCAATGCCGATGTCTGGCTGCTGGGCATCACCTTTGTCGAGATTTCCGCCGTGGCGGCTGCGGTCGAGATCACCGTGACCATCCTGCGCTGCCGCGCCGCTGGAATGGCGCTGACGCGGATGCCGCTGATGGGCTGGTATCTGCTGGGCACCAGCGGGATGATGCTGGTGGGCTTTCCGCCGCTGATCCTCGGCTCGATCCTGCTGGAGGTGGAACGCGCCTTCGGCTGGCCCTTCTTCGATGTGGCGCGGGGCGGTGACCCGCTGCTGTGGCAGCATCTGTTCTGGCTGTTCGGGCACCCGGAGGTCTATATCATCTTCCTGCCTGCGGCGGGGGCGCTGTCGACGATCATTCCGGTGCTGTGTCGCACCACGATCCTGGGTTACAGCGCCATTGTCGCGGCGATCCTCGGGCTGGTCTTCCTGTCCTTCGGTCTGTGGGTGCATCACATGTTCACCGTGGGCATCCCGCATATGGCACTGGGCTTTTTCTCGGCGGCCTCGGCGCTGGTGGCGGTGCCGACAGCGGTGCAGGTCTTTGCATGGATCGGCACGATCCGGCAGGGCAGGCCGCAACTGCATCTGCCGATGCTGTATGTTCTGGGGTTCTTTCTGACCTTCGTGATGGGCGGGCTGACCGGGGTGATGCTGGCCATCGTGCCCTTCAACTGGCAGGCGCATGACACGGCCTTTGTCACGGCGCATCTGCATTATGTGCTGATCGGCGGTTTCGTCTTTCCGATGATGGCGGCGCTGACCTATTGGATGCCGCTGCTTTCGGGTCGCGAACGGATCCCCCGGCTGGGTGAGGCGGCGTTCTGGCTGATCCTCATCGGCTTTCATGGCACGTTCTTCATCATGCATCTGACCGGGCTGCTGGGAATGCCGCGCCGGATCGACATCTATCCTGACAATCCCGAATGGGTGCTGCCCAATCTGATTTCGTCGATCTTCGGCATGGTTCTGTCCATTGGGTTCGCGCTGTTCGCCTTTGATCTGGCGCTGCAATGGATCTTTGGCGCGCGCAGCCGCCGCAACCCGTGGCAGGCGCCGACGCTGGACTGGGCGATGCCGCTGCCCGCCCCTGCCTATAACTTCGCCTCGCTGCCTTTGCCCGGGCGGGACGATGCGGGCGCAATTCTGGCGCTGGCACGAGGGGAGGGGATCCTGCCCGGCGCGCCGCGCGGCTGGCGTGAGGTGCTGGTGGTCGAGCCGGGCAGCGGAGCGCCGCAGCATATTGCCGTCCTGCCCGGCAACACGCTGCTGCCACTGGCAACCGCCGCCACCATCGGCAGTTTCTTCCTGCTGATGCTGGCGGGGCTTTACGCGCTGACGCCACTTGCGCTGATCGCGATCGTGCTGGTCGGCTGGCGCTGGGGCGCGTTCATGGGATGCAGGCAAGACCCTGCGCCGGTCAAGGCCGCGCCGGGGCTGGTGCTGCCGCTGCACTGGACCTGCCGCGCGACACTGGCCCATGCTGGCGCGGTGGCAACGCTGGTGGCGGACGGGGCGCTTTATGCCTGTCTCTTGTTCGGTGTCGGTTTTCTGTCGGTCGTGGCACCGCAATGGCCCGCGCCGCAATCGGGGCTTGGCACGGCCCTGACGCTGCTGCTCGCCTTGCCCTGCCTGCTGGCACTGGGGCTGGCCAGCCTTGCCGCGCGCCGGACCGAGGCGCTGCGGGCCGAAGCGGCGGGCCGCCGCTGGGCGCTGACGGGGGTGCTGGCGGGCCTTGTCGCGCTGGTCGCGCTGGCCGGACTGGCCCTGATGCTGGACGATCCGCGCCGCCATGCCCGCGACGCGCTGCGCGGCGTGCTGCTGGGGTTTGCCCTGTTCCACGTGGCGCTGGCGCTGATCTTCGCGTGGCGCACATGGTGCGACCTGCGTGACGGGCGCATGGGGCCCGCGCGCCGGGGGGCGGCACCGGTCTGGCGGCTCTGGCAGGATTTCGCGCTGGCGACCAGCCTTGTCTCGGCCCTGCTGGTCATCGGGCAAGAGGTGCTGTGATGGGCTGGCTGTTCCGGGTGTTGGCCGGGCCGATGCTGTGGGCAATCCTGTTTGCAGCAGTCTATGCCCTGCATGGCATCGGCTGTGCGCGTGGCTGGCCTGCAATCGCCACCCCGCTTGGCAATCTGCATCTGGTTGCCATGGCGCTGCTCTGGCTGACCGGGCTGGCGCTGCATGTCCTGATCCTGCTGCGCCTGCCGCAGGGGACTGCGCGGGCCGAGCACCTGCCCCGGCTGGGCGCGGGGATCGGCCTTGTCGCGACGCTGCTGACCCTGTCGCCCGTGATTCTGATCTCGACCTGCGGCTAGGCTGGCGGCACTCTGTTCTGCCATCTCCCTCCTGCGGCGCTTTGCGCGGATCAATCTGGAACAAAGCGCCGCAAGCCATTAGGCTGCGTCCATGAACACCGCCCCGCCCTTGCAGGACTTCCTGCCCCTTCCCCCGCTTGCGGGCTGGATCAGCCGGGGCGCGTCCGGGGAAGACCCCGAGGATGCCGCCTTCCGGTCGGGCGCGGCACTGGCGCATCTGGCGCTTGCGGCCCGTCATCCGGGCGTGCCGCAGCCGCTTTGGCGGGCGCGACTGGCGCTTGGCGCGGCGGAAAACGGGGCCACCCTTGCCGGGCGGCGCGACGGGGCGGGCGCGCTGCGCGATGCGCTGGCCTTCCTGCGCCCCGGAGACCAGCCCGGCCCGGGCGGTGAGATCTGGCGCCATTGGGACCGGGCCGCCGCACGCCGGATTTCGACACAAACCCTCACCTCGACGCTGCCCGCGCTGGAGCCTGACCTTATCACCGAGGCACTGACCCGGACGGGGGCCGAAGGCAGCCCCGTGGCCTGCGCGGCGATGGCGCTGCAAAGGGTGCTGACGCATCATCCGCGCGCCGCCCTTCCGGCGCTGGTCCTTGCCGATGCCGCATTGTCGCGCGCTTTGGGGCTGGACCATCTGCTGCCGCTGCTGGGATCGGGCCTGAAACCGCGTGATCTGCAGCGGCGCGATGCGGATCTGCGGCTGGCCTGTCATCGCGCCGTTCTGCGCGCGGCGGGCCCGGCGCTGGGGCTGGCGGCGGATCTGGCGCGCCGGGCGGCGCGGTTGCAGACCGTCGCGCCGAAACTGCGTGCAAAGGGAGCGGAACGCGCGGTTGCCCTGTTCCTGCGTCAGGATGCGCTGGCCCCGGCTGCCCTGACCGCCTTCATGTCTGATCGCGCGGCCCGCAGGCTGTGTGACCGGCTGGTGGATCTGGGGGCGCTGCGGGAACTCACGGGGCGGGACAGTTTCCGCCTTTACGGGCTTTGACATGGCGCGCAAGGATCCTGAACCGGGGTTCGACCGCGAACTGGCGGCCCTGCCCGCCGATCTGCGCTGGCGCGAATGGATGCGGCGGATCGAGGCGGTGCTGTTTGCCTCATCCCAGCCCGTCGCGCGGGAAGATCTGGCCCGGATCGTGGGGCAGGCCGTGCCGCTGGACCTGCTGATCGCCGATCTGGCGGCGGATCTGTCGGACCGGCCCTATGAACTGGTCCGCAGCGGCCCGGGCTGGCTGCTGCGCACGCGGCCCGCCTATGCGCCGGTGATCCGGGCGGTGGCGGATCCGGGACCGCAGGCGCTGAACCTCGGCGAATTCGATCTGGCGGTGCTGGCGGCCATCGCCTTTCATCAGCCGATCACCCGCGAGGGGCTGAAGGAGATTTTCGGGCGTGAGGTCAGCCGTGACCTGATCGGGCGGCTGGCCGAGCGCGATCTTGTCACCACCGGCCCTCGCGCGCCCCGCCGTGGCGCGCCCTATACTTTCGTGACGACCGAGGTGTTTCTGGCAGCCTTCGATCTTGAAACGCTGCAGGACCTGCCCGATGCCGAACAGCTTGCCGATGCCGGACTGGCCCGGGGGTAAAGGCCCGGGTGCCGCGCGGCGGAGCCTTTGCGTTGCGGGTCAGGGTCAGCCCTGTGCCGGTTCTGCGGTCCTCGGGACCGGTGGCCGTGGAGACCGGAGGACAGGGAAATCGTGGGGGCATCGCGGGCAGGCAGCTTGGCACGTCCGGGGCAAGCCGGGCCTCGCCCCGGGCACAGGGGCCGGTGGGGATGATGACGGCCAGCCATGGGCACATCTTGCCCCTTGGGCGCACGGGACACATGAGCCGAGGCGATGGCCGCGCCCAAGGGGCGCAAGGCCGATACCGCAGGCCGTATCCGACGGATCGCCCGGGGGGCGATGCGCCGCGCCGCTGATCATGGCCCGGCATGGGCCGGTATGGGGCCGCGCAATGCGCCGGTCCCGTGATTGTCGTATCCCGGCCACCGGCCAGCGCCTGACGCGGGGCCGGGGTCACGGCGCCATGCGCAGCGCGGTGATTTCGGTCGCGTCCAGCGTCACGCCCCCGGCCAGCACAAGGCGGTTGCCGCCCGCCCCACCCTGCGCCTCAAGAATCCTGCCATAGCTTTCCACGGGGCCGCTGCCCAGAAACGCCCCCTCGCGATACTGTTCGACGCTCAGCCGGTACTGCCCCGGCGGCAGGGGCGCGCCGGTGATCGACTGCCCTTCCCATAGGAATTCCTCGGTGCCGGGGATGATATCCTCACGCCCGACAACCGTGCCTGCGGCATCGGTCACGACCAGAACCGTCCGGTCGGCCTGCGGATTCTGGCCGGGCAGAAGGGTGACCGGATCCCCCCCGAACCCCACCGGCCCGGCATGTCGCGCCTCCTGACCGACCCAAGCGGCAAGCTGCGCCATGCCCAGAAGCGCGAACTGCCCTTCCAGCCCTTGCAGAAGCTGATTGGTCCGGGTCTGCTGCTCCACCCCTGAGAATGTCGCAAGCTGTACCGCGAAATCGGTGGATTCCATCGGGTTGAGCGGATCCTGATTCTGCATCTGCGTGGTCAGCATTTTCAGGAATGTGTCGAAATCCGAGGAGATGCCCGGCGCTTCCTCGCGCCCGCCCCTGCGGGCGTCCCCGGGGCCGGAGGCACCCGAAGTGTCGGGCTGCACCCGATACCAGGATGCGATGTCGGTTGCGTCCATTCTGTACCCTTTCCTGTCAAAGTCGCAGATCCAGCCCCGCCGAACGCGGCGCGGCCAGATGAAGAACAAGCGGTGCCTCGGCCGCCTTCGGACCGGCCCCGGAATCGGCCTCCGGATCGACGACAAAGGGTGGCGATGCAGTCCCTTGTCTGCCGTCCCATCCGGCAAAGTCGAAACTGGCCGAGGCAAAGCCCATGCGGCGCAGATCCTCGGTGAATTCGGTGACCGAGCGGCGCAGAAGATCCAGCGTTTCGGGCAGTTCTGCCGAAAGCACGATGCGGATCCGGTCGCCCTCGGGGGTCAGCTGTATCCGCAAACGGCCCAGTTCCTCGGGCGCAAGGGAAAGCTCGGTCATGCCGGGACCGGACGCGGAACGCTGGGCAATGACCGTGGCAAGATGTTCGGGTGGAACTGTCGGGGGCTGCGACTGCGGGGCCGGCGGGGCAGCGGAACCGGGCAAAAATCGGAGCGGGACCTCGGCCAGTGCGGCAGCGCCCGGGCCGGGCGCGCTGGTGGGGTCGGCCTTGATGCGATTGGCAAGTGACAAGGGAGTGGAATCAGCCATGCCACCCGAATTGCGCGGGACGTGGGGCCAGGGTGCCGTCGCAGGCGGCAGGGCCGGGCCTTGTGCCCCGGGCCCCTGTTCTGGCGGCGGTGGGCGGGCCGCATCCCCGGCCTGCACCGGCGCCAAGGGTGCAAGGGGGGCAGCGGGGCGTTTTGCAGCACCCTCCGCTGGATGGTCGAGAAGGAAGGGATCGGCCCGCGTTACCCCGGTCGCCCCCGCTGCCGGTTGCGGCACCGAAAGGCTGCGGCGTGAAATTCCGCCATTCTGCAAGCGCGGCTGCGGGTCGATCCCCGAGGGGGATGGATCCGCAGCTTGCTGCGCAAGCGGTGGTGGGGCGGCCAACAACGCCTCCGCCGCAGTGACCTGTGCGACGGGTTCATGTGCAGGCGCGGTCTCATCCTGCGGCGGGGGGGCCGCATCGCCGCGCCGTTCCGCAGGTGCAGCATCGGCAACCGGGCTGGCGGTCTGTTCCTCCGCCTCCTCAGGGCCCCTTGTTGCGGTCGGATCGCTTTGGCCCGCGATGGGGAGGCTTGCAGCGGGCAAGGCGCCCTTGACCGTCGTCCCCAGGCCCTTCACTTTTGCACCCACCGTTTCCCCGCCCGCTGTCTCTCCGCCCCCGGTCTTCCCGGCTGCCGCATCGCCAGCGGGCGAATCGCTTGCTGGCCCCTCCGCTGCCGTGCCGTCCCTTCGCTGCGGGGCGGGGGCTGTGCTGCCCGCCGCACCGGCGCGGGTGGGTTGTGCATCCGCTGGAGGTTGCGCAAAAAACTGCAAAAAATCAATGCGCTCAGCCGTTTCCCTTGCCTCCTTGCCCGCCGGAAATGCAATGCGTGGCGGCAAGGCCGGGCTCTGTTCAATCACTGTCATCGTGCGCCCGTCCTGTGTGGCTGGACCGCTCTGGCCCGGTTCCGACTATCGCGGCAACGGGTTACCGGTTGTTTACCGGACGCGGACATATTGATCCCGAGCCGCCGAAAGGACGCATGATGGATCCAGCAGCGCCGATACCGGCAAAGCGCCCCGCACCTCTTGCGCAGGCCGCGCCGCCTGCCGCGCCCGACCCGCTGCGCCGCAAGGCGGAGGAGCTTGAGGCCGCCTTTCTGTCGGAAATGCTGGGCCATGCGGGGCTTGGCGCGGCAGGCGGCAGTCTCAGTGGCAATTTCGGCGGTGGCATTGGGGAGGAACAGTTTGCCTCCTTCCTGCGCGATGAACAGGCGCGCGCCATGGTCCGGGCCGGGGGCATCGGTCTGGCCGAGCGCCTGTTCCACGCCCTTGCGGCCGGGCGTGATGCCGATGGCCGCTGATCCTGCCATCACCCTGCTGGAAACCCTGTTGCAGGAAACCCATACGGCCCTGCGGCGGGGGGAGTTGTCGCGCCTTGCCGATCTGACCCGGCGCACCGAACAGGCGCTGCAGGATCTGCCCGCCGCCCCGTCCGAACGGGCGGTGCAGCATCTGCGCGCCCTTGCCGCGCGCAATGCCGCTTGTCTTGAGGCGGCCGGCCGCGGCATCCGTGCCGCGCGGCGCAGGCTGGCCGAGATCCGCGATGCGCAGGCAGGCATGCGCATCTATGACGATCAGGGCCGCAGCCGTCTGATCGCCCCCGGTGAAGGGCGCCTTGCCCGCCGTGCCTGATGCCGGGGCATTCCACCCTGCCCGAACCTTTGTCATTCCGTGGCCGATGCCTGCATCGCAGAGGCCACGCGCCGGAGCATCCGACGCAACTGCGTCAAATCTTCCTCATTTCGGACTTTGGGGGCGGCTGACTTTAGCCATCCCTTAGCGTTTGGGGCGCATCAATGGCCCTGCATCCCGCATCGGGGTGGCGCGGACGGGAAATCCCCGGGGCCGCAACGGCAAGAATGCCCTTTCCGCCATTGCAATGGCATGAACTGCCGCGTGCAAAGCACCGGCCCGAAGAAGGGATGAATGATGTCTTCGATTCTGACCAATACCAGCGCCATGGTCGCGCTGCAGACGCTCAAAAGCATCAACAGCAATCTTGCCAAGGTCCAGAACGAGATTTCCACGGGCAAGGCCGTGGCCAGTGCCAAGGACAATGCCGCTGTCTGGGCCATCTCGAAGGTGATGGAAAGCGATGTGCAGGGCTTCAAGGGCATTGCCGACAGTCTTTCGCTGGGCTCCTCGACGATTTCGGTGGCGCGGCAGGCCTCAGAATCGGTGACCGATCTGCTGATCGAGATCAAGGAAAAGATCGTCGCCGCGCAGGAGGAGAATGTGGATCGCGGCAAGATCCAGACCGATATCGGTTTCCTGCGCGACCAGATCAAATCAGTGGTCGGTGCGGCGCAGTTCTACGGTCTGAACATGATCCAGGGGACGGATGATGTGAACATCCTGTCCTCGCTGGACCGTGCCTCGGACGGGTCGGTGACGGCCTCGAATATCACCGTGAACCGGCAGGACCTGACCTCGGGCGCCGGGGTCTATGGCAGCGGTACTGTGCTGACGCCCAATGCGACCGTCTCTGACACCGCAGCCAATGCGCTGAACAATCAGGGCAATACCGCCGAAATCACGCTGACGGCCGCCGCCGATTACAGCACCGCCGCTGGGACATTCTCGGTCGGGGGGGTATCCTTCAGCTTTGCCGCCGGGGAACTGGGCGGGGCCACGGACGATCAGGACGTGGCGGCGGGCATTCTTGCCGGCCGGATCAACGCGCTGGGGATCGAGGGCATCTCGGCCAGTGCCACCGGCGCGGTGGTCGAGATCACTTCGGCGCGCGCCTTCGAAGGGGCGGCGGTCGAGATCAGCGGTCTGGGCGGTGCGGCGGCAGGCACCGAGATCACCGCGCTCAACGGTGATCCGGTCAATCTGACACTGGGGGAGATCGCCGAGCGGGCGCAGAATGTGACCTTCGACCCGGCGGCCGCCGTCAATGACGGGGATGGCTATCGTGTCTCCTTCGGCGGCAATACCTTCACCTATGTTGCCGGCCCCGGACAGAGCATGGAAGATGTCGCGCGCGGTCTGAAAACCGCCATTGATGGTGAAGGGCTGGACGGCATCACCACAAGGGTCGCGCAGGACAGTGCCGGGGCGTGGCAGCTGAAGATCGACAATGACACTGTGACCGACATGACGCTGGCCGCCGTCGGAAATGCGGGCGGAACCGCCTCGGGCGGGCTGTTCGGACTGGACGGGATCGATGTGTCAACCACGGCACAGGCGGCTTCGGCGCTGGACAATATCGAGGGGATGATCAACCGGGCGATCGAGGCGTCCGCTGATTTCGGTTCGGCGCAGAAGCGGATCGACATCCAGAACGATTTCGTCGGCAAATTGTCGGATGCGCTGAAGGCGGGGATCGGGACGATGGTCGATGCCGATATGGAAGAGGCTTCGGCCCGGCTTCAGGCGCTTCAGGTGCAGCAGCAGCTGGGGATTCAGGCCCTGTCCATCGCGAATCAGTCGCCGCAATCCATCCTGTCGCTCTTCCGGTAATCCGGATCTGCGGGGGGCGTGCCGGTCGCGCGCGCCCCCCTGCCTTGGCCTTCGATTACCCCGCCTGATGACCCGCACCCCCGGAAGGATCGTTCATGACCTCGCATTCCCTTGCCCGTGACGCCTATTCCCGCCCCGACGCGCCGCTGCGCCCTGCGCGCACCGTCGAATATGATCTCTTCGCCCGGGTAACGCGTCGTCTGACACTTGCCTTTCGTGCGCGCGCGGCGGATTTTCCCGCCTTTGCCGTGGCTTTGCATGACAATGACCGGCTTTGGCGGACGCTGGCGCTGGATGTGGCCGATCCCGGCAATGCCCTGCCTGCGGCGCTCCGGTCCAGACTGTTCTACCTGCATGAATTCACCACGCTGCAGACCCGGCGCATTCTGCAAGAGGGCGCCTCGGCCGAGGTGCTGATCGACATCAATACCGCCATCATGCGCGGCTTGCGGGGCGATGCGGGCAGCGGGCCGGGGGGCGGGGAATGACCGGGCTGGTCCTGAAACTGGGGCCGCGCGAACGGGTGCTGATCAACGGCGCGGTGATCGAGAATGGTGAGCGGCGGACGCGGCTGGCGGTGATGACGCCGCATGCGCATATCCTGCGCCTGCGCGACGCGATCCATCCCGAAGAGGTGACGACCCCGGTGCGGCGCGTCTGTTATATTGCGCAGCTTGTTCTGTCGGGCGATGCCGAACCCGGTGCGGCGAAACTCCAGCTTCTGCGCGGGATTGAACAACTCAGTCAGGTGCTGACCGATCCCGACAGCCGCGCCTTGCTGGCGCAGGCCACTGTCGGGGTAGTGGAGGGCAATCCCTATCAGGCGCTTAAGGCACTGCGGGGGCTTCTGCCCCGGGAGGAGCGGCTCATGGCTGCGCATCGGGCATGAGTTTCGCACCGATCCTTCCCTTTGGTGGGCTGGCGGGGTGGAGCTTCCTGCAGCGCACGATGGAAATGCAGACCCGGCACTTCGATGCCAGCCCGCAGCGTCAGCGCGACGAGGCCTATTTCCGCGAACGTATCGGCAGCATCTCGACGGCGGAAGGCCTGGTCGATGACCGCCGCCTCTTGCGCGTGGCCCTCGGGGCCTTCGGGCTGGAGGGCGAAATCAACAACCGGTATTTCATCCGCAAGGTGCTGGAGGATGGCACGCTGAAGGATCAGGCGCTGTCCAACCGTCTGGCCGACAAGCAGTATCGCGCCTTTTCCGCCGCTTTCGGCTTTGGGGATTTCTCGGTGCCCCGCACGAAACTGTCGGATTTCGCCGATACGATCCTGACGGATTACCGCACAAGGCAGTTCGAACAGGCCGTTGGCGCGCAGCACAACGATCTGCGCCTGTCGCTGAATGCCGAGCGGGAGATCGAGCGCCTTGCCGCCCGCGACATGGGGGATGAGGTGATGTGGTTCACCGTCATGGGCAATCCGCCCCTGCGTCAGGTTTTCGAACGAGCGTTTGGCCTGCCTTCCGCGTTTTCGGGGTTGGATCTGGACCGGCAGTTGACGGAATTCCGCGACAAGGCCAGCCGGATCTTCGGTGAAAGCACGGTTGCGCAATTTGCCGATCCGGAGAAGCGCGAAAAACTGTTGCGCAATTTCCTGCTGCGATCCGAGATCCAGTCGATGGCCGCCTCCTATTCCCCCGCAGCCGGGGCGTTGCAATTGTTGCAATCCATGGCGCGCTGAACCGTGTGATATCGCAGGCGGGGGGGGTAGTCCGGTGCCGGACGGGCTTTGCCCGCGATGGATCGGGGGACCTCCGGTCCTTGCGCGTAAAGGGGGCCGGGTGTTCCCGCTCCCTGTTCCCCTGTTCCCCTGTTCCCCTGTTCCCGCGTCCTCTTGTTCTGTCTGTCTCTTCCGCTTCGGGTGGTTCTGGCGGGCTGGTTTTCGGCGTGACCTGCCTTTACTCCGACCGGATAGCGCGCCCTGTGCCGATCCTGTCCGGTCTGGGTCCTCGGTATTGCGTCCGTTTGCCTTTGCCTCTCTGGCCCGATCCGGGGATCGGGCGTTTGCTGGCCCCGTTTGGCGCAAGGCCGCATTGCTGGTTGCCGGACCCTGTCGTCAGCGCAGCACTGCCAGCGCACCTTCCGCCCTGTTCATCCCTTCCACCGCCATGCCTTCCCGGCGTCTGGCCTGCTTGCGCTCAGGTTGCAAGGATGTCCTCCAGCCGCTTGAAGCTGCCCGCAACCCCGTCCGGACCCATCTCGGCCAGAAAGGCATCCAGCGCCGGCCAGACCTTGATCGCCCGGTCGATGGCCGCGTCCGATCCTTTGCTGTAAAGCCCGGCCTGCACCATCAGTTCGGCCCGGTCCCATGCGCTGAACACCCGCCTTGCATCGGCAATCAGCCGGTTTTCGGCCTCATTGGCGGCCAGTGGCAGGCTGCGCGAGACGGATCGCAGAAGGTCGATCGCGGGGAAACGCCCGCGCTCGGCAATGGCGCGGTCCAGCACGACATGCCCGTCCAGCACCCCCCGCAGGATATCGGCGACCGGCTCTTCCATATCGGACCCTGCGACCAGCACGGTGAAAACCGCGGTGATATCGCCGCAATCGGGGGCCGCCCGCCCCGGTCCGGCCCGTTCGGCCAGCGCCATGATCGTCTGCACGACCGAGGGCGGATAGCCCCGCAGATGCGCCGGTTCGCCCGCCGCCAGCGCGACCTCGCGATGCGCCTCGGCAAAGCGGGTCACACTGTCGGCCAGCAGCAGGACCTGACGCCCGCTGTCGCGGAAATATTCCGCAACCGCCATCGCCGACCAAAGGCAGCGCCGCCGCAACAGCGGAGACCGGTCCGAGGTCGCAGCCACGACCACGCTGCGCGCCATGCCCTCGGGGCCCAGAACGTGATCGGTGAATTCGCGCAACTCGCGCCCCCGCTCTCCAGCAAGGGCGATCACGATCACATCGGCCTCCACCCCCCGGGCCAACTGCGCCAGAAGCGAGGATTTCCCGACACCGGACCCCGCGAACAGGCCCACGCGCTGCCCCCGCACGATGGGCAGCAATGTGTCGAAGGCCGCCAGCCCGGTGGCCAGACGCGGCCCCAGACGGCGGCGCTGCGCGGGTGGGGGCGGGGCGGGGCATAGCGGGCGCGCCTGCGGGCCAGGAAACAGCGGGCGACCATCCAGTGCCGCGCCGAACGGATCGACGACACGGCCGATCCAGCCCTCATGCGGGGTTAGTTCCGCCTTGCCAAGCGCCTCGGCGGGCATGCCGATCCGCAGTCCCTCGGTCGGCCCTTCGGCCAGCGCACAGGCCCCGCCCGCATCCAGCCGCAGGATCTCGGCATGAAGCACCTCCGCGATGCGCAGCCGGTCGCCCAGACCGGCATCCGGGCCAAGCCCGGTGATCCGCAACATCGGCCCGCCAATTTCCGCGACCCTGCCGAACTGCCGCAGGGTCGAGATTTCCGTCAGGCGGCCGCGCAATCCATCGAAATAACCGGTCACGGGATTCTCCCTTTGTTCGCCGATTACGCTTTCTAAACGAATCACCCTTAAGCCTTGGTGAAACCGAATGAGGGAGAATCCCCGATGTTGCCGAAACTGGAACTGACACGGATGGCGCAGGCCATGGCGGCCCATGCCGGGGCCCGGATGGGCATCGTGGCGCGCAATGCCGCCAATGCCGATACGCCGGGCTACAAGGCGCAGGACCTGCCGGATTTTGCCGCCACCTATCGGGGCGCGGAGACGGAAACCGGCACAGAAATGCGGGCGACGCGGGCCGGACATCTGCGCGGCGCCGGATCGCCCACGCCCGTACCCTTGGTGCTGGATCTGCCCGCTGACCCCAATGGCAATTCCGTTTCGGTTGAAGGGGAAATGATGCGCGCCGCCGGCATCCGGCAGCAGCATGACATGGCGCTGGCCGTCTATTCCCGCACCTCGGATATCGTGAAACTTGCACTTGGGCGGGGGCGCTAGGCCATGTCCGACCTTCTGCGCGCACTTGCAGTTTCCGCCTCGGGGATGGAGGCGCAGGGACAACGCCTGCGCCATCTGTCCGAGAATATCGCCAATGCCGATACGCCCGGCTATCGCCGCAAGACGCTTGATTTCCGCACCCTGGCCGAAAGCGGTGCGGTGCGCCCGGGCCCCGTGCGGCTCGACCGCTCTGAACTCTCGCGCATTCATGATCCCGGCCATCCGCTGGCCGACGCCTCGGGTCATTATGACGGCTCCAATGTCGATCTGGTGATCGAGATCGCCGACGCCCGCGAGGCGCAGCGCAGTTATGAGGCCAATCTGAAACTCTTCGATCAGGCGCGTCAGATGACGCAGGGCCTGTTCGAACTTCTTCGCCGATAGGGGGCCGAAATGGACATCAGACCATCCTTTGCAGCACAATCCTACCTGCAGGCGCGTGAGGCTGCCGCGCCGGGGACCGGGGGGGGCGGGGGCGACGATGCGGGCTTTGCCCGGCTTGCCGCCTCTTTCGCCCAGACCCTGCAGGACGGCGAAAGCACTGCCAGGGCGGCCATGACCGGCGGCGCCGACCCGCATGCGCTGGTCGAGGCGCTGGCCGCCACCCAGACTGCGGTCGAAACCGTGGTCACCGTGCGCGACAAGGTGGTTGAGGCCTATCAGGAAATCCTGAGGATGCCGGTATGACCCCGGGGATGAGCGAGGGACATATCTTCGACATCCTGCGGCAGGGGCTTTGGGTTGCGGTGCTGATCTCGGCGCCGCTTCTGATGGTGGCGCTGGTGGCCGGGGTCGCGGTCGGCCTGTTTCAGGCGCTGACCTCGGTGCAGGAGATGACGCTGACCTTCGTGCCCAAGGTCGGCGCGATGATCGCGGTGTTCTGGGTTTCGATGTCCTTCATGACCTCGACGCTGGTCAGTTTCTTCGCCGACCGCATCATCCCGATGATCGCGGGGGGCTAGACCATGGACGCGCCCACCTATGTCACCCTGACGCGCCAATCCGGCCTGATGCGCGAAATGCAGGTCGTGGCGCACAATATCGCCAATATCTCGACCACCGGATTCCGCCGCGAAGGCGTGATCTTTGCGGAACATGTGCGGCGGACGGGCAGCGGCCCGTCGCTGTCGATGGGTCATGCTTCGGCCCGCCATGTCGATCTGCGGCAGGCGGGGCTGGTGGAAACCGGCGGGCGCTTCGATTTCGCAATTCAGGGCGAAGGATTTTTCCAGATCCGGACGCCCGAGGGGCCGCGCCTGACCCGTGCGGGCAGTTTCACTCCCGATGCCACCGGCGAACTGGTTAATCCCGACGGCCATGCGCTGCTGGATCTTGGCGGTGCGCCACTCGTCATTCCCCCCATCGGGGGCCATGTGGCGCTTGCTCCCGATGGCACGCTGTCGGTCGGGGCGGTGCCGGTCGGCCAGATCGGTCTCTGGCAACCCGCCGATCCACTGACATTGCGCCATCAGTCCGGCACGCTGTTTGACGCGGATGCGATCGAACCGGCTGAGGGCGCGAAGGTGCTGCAGGGGATGCTCGAGGAAAGCAATGTGAACCCGATCTCGGAAATCGCGCGCATGATCGCGGTGCAGCGCGCCTATGAGACCGGGCAGGGATTTCTGGACAAGGAGGATGCGCGGGTGCGCGGCGTCATCCAGACCCTTGGCCGATAGGAGGATAGAATGAAGGCACTTCAGATCGCGGCCAGCGGCATGGCGGCCCAGCAGATGCGGGTCGATGTCGTCTCAAACAATCTCGCGAATATGTCGACGACCGGCTATAATGCCCGTCGCGCCGAATTTTCCGATCTGCATTATCAGCAGCTTGCCCGTCCCGGAACCATCGCGGCGGCCGATGGCACGCAGCTTCCCACCGGGGTGCAGGTTGGCCTTGGTGTGCGCCCGGCGGCGGTTTCGGTGGTGCTGGCGCAGGGTTCGCTCGGTGCAACAGGCGGTGATCTGGATGTCGCCATCGAAGGCGGCGGCTATCTGGAGGTCACGCTGCCCTCGGGTGCGGCGGCCTATACGCGCGATGGCGGGCTGAAACGCACGGGTGAGGGGTTGATCGTCACCTCGGACGGGCATGAGGTCGCGCCCGGCCTGACCATTCCCGCCGATGCGCGCAGTCTGTCAATCAATCCCGCCGGTGAGGTCTATGCCTATTTCAATGACCGGGTGGAACCGGAACTGCTGGGCCAGTTCACCCTTGTCGGTTTCACCAATGACAAGGGGCTTGAGGCGATCGGCGCCAATCTTTTTCTTGAGACCGAGGCCTCGGGCCCTGCGACGCCCGGCCTGCCCGGTGAGGACGGGCTGGGCACATTGCGGCAGGGCTATCTTGAGGAAAGCTCGGTCGATGCGGTGCGCGAGGTGACCGAACTTATCAAGGCGCAGCGCGGATATGAACTGAACGCCAAGGTCATCACGGCGGCCGATCAGATGCTGTCCGCGACGACACAGATCCGATGAACCGCAGGGCCCTTTTCCTTGCGCTTTTGCCGCTTTCCGCCATGGCCGGGCCATCCGGTGCGGGCCAAAGTCTGGTCGCGACCCGGACCATCCGCGCCCAGACGGTGCTGGCACCGCAGGACATGGCGCTGGTCGCGGCGGTCATTCCCGGCGCGCTGACGCAGCCCGAGGCGGCCATCGGGCTGGAGGCGCGGGTGACGCTATATGCGGGCCGCGCGATCCGGGGCGATGATCTGGCCCCGCCCGCGCTCGTTGATCGCAACGGGATTGTCACGCTGGTCTATCGGCAGGGCGGGCTGGACATCACGGCCGAGGGAAGGGCGCTGGACCGTGGCGCCCGGGGCGCGCGGATCCGGGTCATGAACCTCACCTCGCGCATGACCATCACCGGCCGGATCGGTGCCGACGGCACGGTTCATGTCGGCCCGGACAGTAAGGAACCCTGACATGCGGTGCTGTTTCATGCTCTTGCCCGGTCTGTTGGCGGGCTGCGCCGCGCTGGGGGAGGTGGGCCGCGCGCCTGCCTTTTCCCCGCTGGAAGGCAGTTACCAGCATCACGCGATGTATTCGAACCCGCTGCCGGAACATGGGCCGACCCCGGGGGTGACGGCGGCCTCCTCGCTTTGGTCGGCCGGGGCGGAATCGCTTTTCGGGGACCGGCGGGCCGCGCGGCGGGGCGATATACTGACCGTGGTGATCGAGATCGATGACGAGGCGGAGATTTCCAACTCGACGGGGCGCAGCCGCAGTGGCGCGCAAAGCATGGGCATTCCGCAGCTTTTCGGCCTGCCGCAGCGCATTGACCGTTCCTTGCCCGAGGGGGCAAGTATGGCCGAGGCCGTCAGCACGAATTCCGCCTCGACCTTCGCGGGTGAGGGCTCGGTCCGGCGCAATGAAAAACTGACGCTGCGCATCGCGGCCACCGTGGTGGAACAACTGCCCAATGGCGTGTTGCGCATCGAGGGCCAGCAGGAGGTGAGGGTGAATTTCGAACTGCGCGAACTGATCGTGACGGGCTATGTGCGTCCCGCCGATATCAGCCGCCAGAACGAAATTCGTTACGACCGGATCGCCGGGGCGCGCATCGCCTATGGCGGTCGCGGGCAGATTACCACCGTGCAGCAGCCGCGCTATGGCGAACAGGCCGCCGATATCCTTCTGCCATTCTGAGGTTCCCGATGGGCAAGATCCTTCCGCTGCTTCTTGTGATCCTCGGCCTTGGCGCCGGGGCAGGGGCGGGAATGATGCTGCGCCCGGCCTCTGAGGCTGTCGATGCGGCCGCGGTGCCGGAACCCGAGACGCCCCCGCCCGGCCTGTCTGATTTCGTCCGGCTGAACAATCAGTTCGTCATCCCGGTGCTGGAGCAGGGGCAGATCGTGTCACTGGTGATCCTGTCGCTGAGCCTTGAGGTCGTGTCCGGTGGCACCGAGGCCGTTTATGCGCGTGAACCCCGGATCCGCGATGCGCTGCTGCAGGTGCTGTTCGACCATGCCAATGCGGGCGGATTTCGCGGAACCTTCACTGACGGGGCCAATCTGATGCTTCTGCGCCGCGCCCTGCATGAGGCCGCGCAGCGCGTGATGGGGCGGGATGTGCTGGATGTGCTGATCGCGGATATTGTGCGGCAGGACAGCTGATCTAATCTGGTGGGCTCAGGCGGCACAGCACCTGCCAGCGGCCGAAGCTGTGCGCGGCGATGTCGCGCCTGGTGATCCATT
This sequence comes from Szabonella alba, assembly GCF_016765775.1. GTDB lineage: Bacteria > Pseudomonadota > Alphaproteobacteria > Rhodobacterales > Rhodobacteraceae > Szabonella > Szabonella alba. Next base: position 586,929 of record NZ_JAESVN010000002.1, read on the forward strand.
CGGCCCTACTGCGCGCCAGGGACAGGTTGATCTCGGCGCGTTTTCCATCGGCCCAGATCTGATGCAGCGCGCCGATCCGTGCGGCGATCAGCGGATCCAGGTCCGGCGCGGGGGCAGGGTTCAGTCCATCCAACCGTTCCTGCAACCTGTCGCGGTTCCGGGCCAGCTCGGCCAGCGCCATCAGGTCGCGATCCAGCCGCATCCGGGAAAGTTGCCGCAGGATGTCAAGCCGCGCCCGCCCGGTCATGCCCGGCCTCGGGCGCCTTTGCGCATCCGCATGGCAAAGCGGATGGCAGCGGCCACGGCACGGTAATGGTCGGGATGGATCTCGTCACCGATGGCGATCGTGGCATGCAGCGCGCGGGCGGTGGCCGGATCGTGATGCAGCGGCACCCCCGCCAGCGCCGCCCTTTCGCGGATCCGGGCGGCGATTTCATCGACGCCCTTGGCCAGACAGACCGGCGCGCGGCGGCTGTCGCGGTCCCATTTCAGGGCAATGGCGAAATGCGTGGGATTGACGATGACAACATCGGCCTTCGCGACATCGTCCAGCATCCGGTTGGTCGCGATATCCTGCCCACGCTGGCGCCGCCGCGCCTTCATATGCGGATCGCCCTCGGATGATTTCTGCTCATCCAGCATTTCCTTGCGGGTCATCCGGTGCTGGCGCAGATGTTCGGCCCGTTGCCAGAACAGGTCGACCAGCCCGATGACAAGGGCAAGCAGGAAGATCAGCAACAGAAAATCTAGGATCAGGCGCATCATCAGGGCAGCGGCAGGTCCGGGGGCAAGATGCAGCGTGGTCAGGATCTCCTGCGCCCGGCCCCGCAGGAACAGCCAGAGCAGGATCGAAGTGATGACCAGCTTGCCAAGGCTTTTCGCGAATTCGAACAGGCCTTTGCGGCCAAACTTGTTCTTTGCGCCCGCGATGGGGGAAATCCGTTCAAGCTTTGGCGCAAGCTTTCCGGGGGCAAAGACCAGCCCCCGCTGTGCCAGCAGAACCGCAAGGGCCGCGACGGCCGGAAGCAGGAAAAGCGGCAGGACCGCCCCGCCGGTCCCGGCCAGAACCGCCCCGCCCAACCCGCCGCCACCGCCCAGAAACCGCCCCGCCATCCGTTCAGGCTGATCCAGAAAGACCATGGCCGAACTGCCGAAAGCCAGCAGAAGTGCGGGCCCGAAGGCAAGGCCCGCCAGCAAGAGCCCGGCATAGCTTGCTGCCGTGGTCAGATCGGCGGAACGCGGGATTTCGCCCTTGCGGCGAGCCTCTTCCAGCTTGCGGGCCGAGGGTTCATGCTCCTTTTCGGCGCTGTCTTCGGTCATGCTCATGGCCGGGACGGCATCGGATCGGCCAGAAAGGACCCAAGCGCGCCCAGCCAGACCGTCAGCAGCGCCGGGGTTGCAAGGGCCAGCAGCACCAGCCCCCCCAGCGTCAGCGCCGGGGCACCGACAAAGACGACCATCAGCTGTGGCATTGCCCGGTTGATCGCGCCGAGCGCCACATTATAGACGGTCGCGGCAATGACAAAGGGCGCGGCCAGCGTGAAGGCAAGGGTAAAGGCATGGGCCGCCCGCGCCACGCCCCAGCCGGTCGCGTCCGCTGCCGGGATCAGCTGGCCCGCAGGCAGCAGATCATAGGACAGGATCAGGAAGCGGGCCAGTTGCACATGCAGCCCCGCCGCCACGGCAAGCGCCAGCCCCGCCATGGTGAAAAGATGCGACATGGCCGGTTGCGGCTCGGCCCCAGCCCCGGCGTAAAGCTGCGCCAGCGAAGTGGCCTGCGCGGCCATGGTGCCGGCGATCTGCAGCGCCATGACCAGAAAGCGCAGCCCGAAACCCAGAAGCAGCCCTGCCGCCGTTTCCGTCCAGATCCAGCGGAAGCTGAAGGCGGCAAGGTCGATCCCTGCCAGCCGGTCCGTCACGGCGGGCAGGACGATGGCGGTGAAGGCCAGCGCCAGCACCAGACGCACCCTTTGCGGCACGATGCGTTCCCCGAAGGCCGGAAGCAACGCCATCGCCGCCCCGACCCGCAGGAAAACCAGAACGGCCGCCGCCAGCACCTCTTGCGCAAGGCCGGCATAGCCGGTCAGAAGGGCGATCATCGCGTTCATGCCGCGATCTGCCCGACCATGGCGGGGCGGGCCTCCATTCCGATTTCCTCATAGGAGAGGACGGGCAGATGCAGGCCGCGCGCCTGCACCACCGTGCGCAGAAAGCGCCGCCGCAGTGTCGATGTGACCAGCGCCGGTGCTGTGCCGCCTTCGGCCGCCTGATTGAACCGCTCGGCAATCGCCTGGGCAAGACGGGCGAAAACCGCAGGCGGAAGCGCCACGTCTCGCTGACCGCGATCCCCGTCAACCTGATGCGCAACAAAGGTTTTTTCCCATTCCGGATCCAGCTGGATCAGCGGGATGCTGCCATCCTTGCGGCGCAGTTCGGCGATGATCTGGAAACCCAGCCGCTGGCGCACATGGTCGCAGATCGCCTCGGGCAGGGCGAGGCCGCGCGCCTCGGCGATGGATTCAAGGATCAGTGGCAGGTTGCGGATCGACACGCGTTCCTCCAGCAAAAGGCGCAGCACCGCCAGCAGCAGATCGACCGGCACTTTTTCAGGCACAAGTTCCTCCAGCAGGCGGCGATTGGACTCGGCCCGGGCGGGGTCGGACAGGGTCACGAATTCATCCAGCAGCCGGCGCAGCCCCCGCAGGCTGAGCAGCCGGGACAGATTGCCCTTCAGCACCTCCAGCAGATGGGTCGACAGAACCTCGGCCGGGGTGATCACGTTCAGCCCGGCAAGGGCGGCATTTTCCTGTTGATCGGGCAGGATCCAGCGCGCGGGGGCGCCATAGACCGGCTCGCGCACATCGCTGCCGGCGGGCAGATCCGCCCCCTCGGCCGCGAGGCACAGGATCCGGTCGGGCATCAGGCGGTCGTGCACCTTTTCGACGCCCTGAAGGCGGATGCGATAGGTGCCGTCGGGCAGGGAGGGTTCATCCGTCATGCGGATCTCGGGCAGGATCAGCCCGAAGCTGCTGGCGACATGGTTGCGCATGCTGGCGATCCTGGCATCCAGCCCGGTCGCCGGATCCAGCACCATCGCGACAAGATCAGGGGCGAATTCGATATGGATCTCGTCGAAATCCAACACATCGCCCATCAGATGCCGCGCGGGTGCAGGCTGCGGATCAACAGTATCGGTGGCGGGCGGCGGGGCCTTGTGGACCAGCCAGGCCGCGAGTCCCAAAGCTGCGGCCCCCAGAACGAAAGGCAGAAAGGGCAGGCCCGGCACCAGCGCGAACAGCGCCATCAGCACCGCCACCGTGGCCATGGCCGCCGGATAGCGCCCGAGCTGCGCGAAGAAGGACACATCCGCCGCGCCCGTGGCCCCGCCCCGCGCCAGCAGCAGCGCCGCCGCGATCGAGATGATGACAGCGGGGATCTGGCTGACCAGACCGTCGCCGACGGTCAGGATGGCGTAGGTTTCAAAGGCGCGTCCCAGCGGCATGCCATGCACCACGGTGCCGATCACCAGACCCATCACGATATTGAGAAGTGTAATCAGCAGCCCCGCCACCGCATCGCCCTTGACGAATTTCGAGGCCCCGTCCAGCGAGCCGAAGAAATTCGTCTCGGCCAGTTCCCGTTCCCGCCGCGCCTTGGCCTCGGCATGGTCGATTGCCCCCGCCGCCATATCGCTGTCGATGGCCAGCTGCTTGCCCGGCATCCCGTCCAGCGCGAAGCGGGCCCCGACCTCGGCCATGCGGCCCGCGCCTTTGGTGATGACGATGAAATTGACGATCAGCAGAACGCAGAAGATCACCACGCCCAGCAGGACCGAGCCGCCCATGATGAATTGGGCAAACCCCTCGATCACCTCACCTGCGGCGTCAGTGCCGGTATGGCCTTGCCCGATGATGAGTTTCGTCGAGGAGACATTGAGCGACAGCCGCAGCATCAAGGAGGCCAGCAGGATCGTCGGGAAGGCCGAGAAATCCAGCGGCCGCTCGATGAAAAGGGTGACGGTGAAGATCAGGATCGCCAGCGCGAAGGACAGCGCCAGCCCCAGATCCAGCATCCAGGCCGGCACCGGCAGCACCATCATCACGATCACCGCCATCAGCGCGAGCGCCAGCAGGATTGTCGGGCTGAAAAGCGTCCGCAGGGTCAGGCCCTTCATATCCCGCGCCCGCCATGGAGCGCGGGCCGGTCGCGCAGGGCAAGGGGCGGGCGGGGCGACAGGATGACCGGCGCGACGGGCAAAGGTGGGGCGGGGCGCGTGCTGTGCATCGGCGGCAGGGCAGGAGGGGGTGGGGAAGGAGGGGGGGCGGTCAATCCGTGGATGGGCAGCGGGGTGTCGGCCAGACGGGATTCAGCATGCCGTGGGGTAGGATGGACCGCGGTTAGCTTTGCCGCTGCGGCGCGGTTTTCGGCATGGATCCGCTCCAGCCGCAGGATATAGCCTGTTGCAGCCTTGGCGCGGCGGGAATGATAGGCCCCGGCAGCGTCGCGCCAGTTTCCGGTTTCGCGTTGCAGGTCGGACAGGAAACGGGCGGCATGATCGGCATTGGAGGCGGGGGCAATCATGTCCTCAAGACTGTGGAAGGCCCGGCCATGCCAGCGATAACTGATCTGGAAACAACCGATATCAAGATTGGTCTGCCCTGCGGCCAGACGGGCGCGCAGGGCGGCCAGCGCAGTTTCCTTGCGGTCAAAACGCAGCCCCCGCCCGGCCTGACCCAGCGTCCAGGGCCAGGGCCTCCGCCCCGGGCCGATGCCTGATTCCGCCTGCGCTATGGTGCGCAGGATCGCGACAGGTACGCCATGCCGCGCTGCCGCAGCCGCCGCTGCCTGCAGGCAGGGATTGCCGGCCGCCGCCGCCATGGTGGGCGCCACCAATCCCAATGCAAGGGTTGCCATCCGCCCGATACCACCCATCGCCATCTCCGCTTCAAGAGAGGATCACACCGGCCTTCTGCCGATGGGATGATGGTAAAGACCGAATCTTTGCAAAGCGTTATCGGTCGTGAAATTCTGCGCCCCGAGGCAAGGATCGCGGGCCTGGGATCGCAGGTTTAGCATTCTGAGCTCGAAATACGGGTTCAGATACATTTGCGCAGATACACGGGCCCATAAATACGGGCCAGCATCGCAGGACGGGCATCCCAAGCCACGGATCGCGCGGTAACCGGTCAGGGCAACGCAGTCAGCAGGGCCTTGATCGTCGCTCTGGCCGCGCGGCTTTCCTCGATCAGCTGCCGCGCGGTTTCCAACTCGCCTGTTGCGTCCTGTGCTTGGAGGTTATTACCCGGATCCCCGGTCTCGTCTTCGACCGGCGCCTCGGGACTGTCGGGAGGAGCAGGCGCATCCGGTGGATCGTCGGCGGGTTCAGCGGGCGGGGCGCTGGCCGGATCCCGCGATGCGTTGCCTCGCGTGACCAGCGCCGCGGCCCGGCCCCAGATATCGTCGTCGCCCTGGTTGGAAAGTGCAGGCCAGGCCTCAAGCCGTTTTGCGGTTTCGCGCCGCTCTCCGGCCGCGTCCGGCCCGGCCAGCAGCGCCAGCGCCCCGGGATCCCCCAGCGCCGCGAAGGCGCGGGCGCGCAGGCGAAGGGCGGTTTCATCCTCAAGCCCCGCAAGTCCCCGCAGCACGGCACGCCAGTCGCGCAGCCCTGTATGGGCGCGGGCCCTGGCCAGCCGTGCCGCTGTTCCCTCCAGCCCAGCAAGCCAGTCAAGGGCGGGGCGCTGCAGCCCGGCCTGTTCCAGCCGCTCCGCGACGATCAGGCGGGTTTCGGGCGGCTGGCGGGTGATTTCCACGGGGTTGCGCCCGACCGCCGCAGCCAGAAGGGCATCCTGCCGCGCCGTCTCCGCAAAGACCGACCAGGCACGCTGCTCGGTTCCGGGGGAGAGGGGGGAGAGGGCCAGCCCTTCGTCCAGCCGCGATTGCGAGGCCAGCGCCAGCGCCAGCGCCGAGGCCAGAGGCCCGGCGCGTTCACTGTTGCCCGCCTCATGCAGGAAGGCGGCGGCGGTGGTCGTCAGGTCTGCGCCGGCGACGCGGCCTGCGGCGATTTCCGCCTCGATCAGGGCGACCGTTGCCTCGATGGCCGAAGGCCCGGACCCGGCCATAATCGGCTCCAGCAGGGGGCGGGCGGCAAGATCCGCCTCGTTTGCGTCCTGCCGGGCAAGGCGAAGTCCGGCCTCCATCAAGCGCACCTCTGGTCCGGGATCGCCGGGGGCGCGCAGGATTGCATCCCGGATCGCGCTGGCGGTGGACAGATCTCCGGCGGCGCGGAAGGTCTCGGCAAGCCGTGGCCCCAGATGATGGCGCAGATGCAGCGGCAGGGCCGAGAAGCCGCGCGCCACCGCGGCGCGGTCGGTCATCGGATGGCGGGACAGATCCGCAAGCCCCAGTGCCGCCCATAAGGCGGCGGCGGAATCGCAGACCTGCATCCCGGCAAAGACGTCCGGATCGGGGGCCTCTCCATCCAGAAGCAGCGCAAGGCCGCGCCAGAGATCAGCGTCGGGCAAGGCGATCTCAAACGAATCGATCAGCCCCCGGGCTTCGGCGCCAAAGCCCAGATGCAGAAAATATCGGATCGCCTCGGCGGTTGCGTCGGGGTCGGGGCGGTCGAATTCGCCCAGCAACCGGCCGCGGAGAAGCCCGATCGTGGCGGCAACATCGCCTTCCCGGCCCCATCCCGACAGATCGAGCCTGTCATCGGCAATACAGTCCCGGCCATCTGCCGTCAGCATGCCGGGGAGCCGCCGTGCGGCGGCCGGGTCGATGCCCGGGGCGGCGGGCGCCTCGGGGCCGATGCGGATATGGCTGTCGACCCGGCCGCCGGGGGGCGGGCGCGTGGCCCCCGGCAGGTCCTGCGTCACATCGACGACTCCTTCGGCGACACCGCGCGCAAGCTCGCGCAGGATCGCGTCCCGCGTCTCTTCCAGACCGGGGGTCGGCAAGGGCAGATCCTGCGCGGGTGGCGCAAGGCGGGAAGCCTCGGCCACATCCTGACGCCAGTTCAGCGCCCCGGTCTCCGGGGGCAGGGCGGGGCGGTCCGGCGGATCGCCGGGTCGTGCAGCGGGACGGGCCGGGGGGCGGAAGCTGATCTGAAGCGGCGGGGCAATGTCACCTGCGGCGGTCCGTTCGAAGGAGGAGCCTTCGGGCGGCGGGCCGTCGCGGATATCCAGCACCACCAGACCGGGGCGCAGTTCGAACGGCAGAATATGGCAGGCGCAGCCGATGCCGAGCCGCAGTCCCCCATCCGCAGGATCGGCAAAGATCGCTGTCAGCCGGTCGCGCGGGATCAGGCGGAACACATTCGTCAGATCATAGCGCGGGGGCGGCCCGCCAGTTGCCAGCGCATAGCCGGTTTCGGTCCGGCTGAGCCGCCAGTCGGTCGCGGTGGAATATTGCAGCACGATGCGGGAAAACCCGTCATGTTCACCCGAGGTCACCCGCACACTTTGCGCCTCGGCCCTCTGCACCCCGGCCAGGGCCATTCCGGCCAGAAGCCAGATGATGAGCGTGGCATGGTGCAGCCTTTGCGGGACCATCAGGCGGCCTCCTGCTTGAGACCGCGCAGCGCCTCTTCCAGTTCGGAAAATCCCGGGCGGACATGATGCGGTGTGTTCTGCCGCCCGACCTCGATGCAGATATTGGCCGGGTGATTGTGCAGATTGGCCACCAGAACCTCCCGGATCAGCAGGTAGAAATGGCTATCCTCCTCAACCACCGATTTGACGCGGTTGGCGAAGGGACCGACCAGCCCATAGGCCAGAAAGACGCCCAGAAAGGTGCCCACCAGCGCGCTGCCGATCATCTTGCCCAGAATTTCGGGCGGCTGGTCGATCGAACCCATGGTCTTGATGACCCCCAGCACCGCGGCGACGATGCCCAGCGCAGGCAGCGCATCGGCCACCGATTGCAGCGCATGGCTGGAATGCAGCGCATGGTGCTGATTCGTTTCCATCCGCTTGTCCAGCACCTCCTCCACCTGATGCGGGTCGTCGTAATTCATCGAGGCCGCGCGCAGCGTGTCACAGATCAGATCCACCGCCTCGTGATCCTGAAGGATGCGCGGATAGCGGGCGAAAACCGGGGATTCGCCGGGGTTTTCGATATGCTCCTCCAGCGCGACGGGGCTGGCGCGGGCGATGCGGATCAGTTCGAACAGCAGGCAGAGCAGATCGCGGTAATCGGCGTTTTTCCATTTCGGTCCCTTGAAGACCTTGGCGATGTCGCGTGCCGTCGTTTTGACGCCTGCGGCATCGTTTGACAAAAGAAAGGCCCCGGTCGCCGCCCCGCCGATCATGATCATCTCGAACGGAAGGGCGGCGAGGATGATCCCCATCTTGCCCCCGGCCAGCATATAGCCGCCAAAGACCATCACGAAGATCACCAGAATGCCGATTGCGCCGATCATGGGGCTGTTCCATCGTTATGGGCCGCCCCGCCCGGGCCTGCCTGTCCATTCTGTCCGCAGGGTTCCAGAACCGGGTTAAGGATCCGTCTCTGCCGCATCAGTTTCTGGGCACGTCGGAATGGCGGGCGGCCAGCAGGGCGCTGACCGTATAGGCGGCCTCGGGCGTCATGCCCGACAGGATGGCCGCAGCCGCATCGGGACGCATCCGGCCCAGAAAGCCCGAGGCGAATTCCGGTGCCATGGCCGAAAACAGACCGGCGGCAACCTTCGGTTTCATCGATTCGTAAACCTCGGTCAGCCGTGCCAGATCGGCCTCGGCCGCGCCATCCGCCCGTTCCAGCGTCGCCGCCAGCCGTGATTCGGCGGCCTCCAGTGCTTCGATCCGTCCTGCGACGGCGGTTTCCGCAAGGTTCACTGCGGCCTGCCGGTCCGCCAGTGCCGCCTCCTGCACGCTGATCCGGTCCTCGCGTTCCTGAAGCGCCTCCAGCAGGGCGGCAGGGGGCAGGGGGCATTCCAGCGGTGGCGCAGGCCCGGCCGTTGTTTCGGCGGTGCGGGCAAAGGCGCCGCCCAGCCCCGATCCCAGCCGCAGCGCCCCTGAAGAGGCAAGAAACAGCGCGAGGATCACCAGCGCCCCGCGCCCGGCGCTGCGTCGGCCCGTCCGGCGCGGGACTGTCGCTGCCGCAGTCATTCCGCGGCCTCGACGCCCTGTCTGGCGGCGCGCCTGCGCACATAGCGCGGTCGTCGCATGGACAGGTCATCCGGTGGCGGGGCCGTGGTCTGCGGGGCGGGGCCGGGTTCGTCAGGCAGATCGTGCATCGAGGCCAGCAAAAGCTCCAGCCGGGCTGCGACGCCCTCCCCCCGGCGGGTCAGATCCTCCAGCGCGGTCACTTGCCCATCAGCGGATTTGCGCGCCTGTGCCAGCGTCCGGGTCAGGTCATCGACCTGCGCCGAGAGAACCGCAATCGCCCCGCCCATACCGCTTTCCAATGTCTGCAGCCGTTTCAGCCGCAGAGCGAGCACATAGCAATAGGCCGCCGCCCCGAACGCCCCGGCAGCCAGCAGAATATCCGCGATCATCTCCATCTCGCCCCCTTCAGTTCAGCACGAATTCGGTAATCAGCAGGTCGCGCACCCGCCCCTCACCGGTGACAAGCTGGATGCGGCGCAGCATCTGCGCGCGCAGCACCACAAGCGCTGCCGGATCCTCCAGCCGGGCGACATCGACGGCCCGCAGATAGCCGTTCACCACATCCAGAATGCGCGGCATCAGCAGCGCGACATCGGCCTCGGCGCTGCGGTTCACCTCAAGCTGGGCGGTGAAGCGCAGATGCTTCGACCGTGCGCTTTGCCCCAGCGAAACCACGATCGGATCGACCGGCACGAAGGCCAGATCGGCAATCGGGCGCGGCGGCGGGGTGGCCTCCGCTGCGGTGCCGCTGCCGCCGATCAAGCCCGACCATGTGGCATAAAACCCCGCCCCGCCGGCAATCAGCGCGGCGAGCAGCCCGATCAGCAGCGGCAGGCGCCTGCGTTTTGCAACGGGGGGTGGCTCGGCGGTGGCGGTATCGGCCATGGGTCATCCTCGATCCGGTGTCGAGGCAGGTATAGCCGCAAGGACACTAACCGATTCTTAAGTCCGATCCGCGAAAGCTTGTGCAGCGGGGCAGAAGGCCACCGCGGCAAAGGTTATCGGAAGGACGCTGCGTGCAGAACCTCGTCACCCTCTGGTCCGGCATGCCGATGCGGCATCGCGTGATTGTCGCCGGGGCCACCCTTCTTGTGTTCCTCGCGGTTCTGGGGCTGACGCGCATGGCGGCCCGGCCGACGATGGCGCTGCTGTATTCCGGGCTGGACCCGACAGCAGCAGGGCAGGTCGTGCAGGCGCTGGAACAACGCGGTGTGCCCTTCGCGGTCGAGGGTGATTCGATCCGCGTCGATGCCGCGCAGCGCGACAGTCTGCGCATGACCCTGGCCGCCGAGGGGCTGCCGCGCACCGGCACAGCGGGCTATGAGCTGCTGGACGGTCTGTCGGGGTTCGGCACGACCGCGCAGATGTTCGATGCCGCCTATTGGCGCGCGCGGGAGGGAGAGCTGGCGCGGACCATCCTTGCCAGCCCCGCCATCCGCGCGGCCCGGGTCCATATCGCGCAGGCGCCGACGCAGCCGTTTCAGCGCGACCGGAAGGCCAGCGCGTCAGTCACCGTGACGCCTGCAGGGGGCGCGATTTCGGCCGATCAGGCCCGCGCGCTGCGCCATCTGGTGGCGGCGGCGGTTCCGGGGCTGCTGCCCGAGGATGTGGCGGTGATCGATTCGGTCAACGGCGTCGTGCCGAGCAACGATGCGGCGGTTCCCGCGCTGGCCGGGGATGCCCGCGCCGCTGAGTTGAAGCGCAATATCGAGCGGCTGCTTTCGGCGCGGGTCGGGCCGGGCCGGGCGCTGGTCGAGGTGGCCGTTGATCTGGACACGGCCAGCGAATCGGTGGTGGAGCGGCGGCTCGATCCGCAGGGGCGGGTGGTGATTTCTTCGGATACCGAGGAAAACAGCCGCTCTGCGACCGAGCCTTCCGGGGCGGTCACCGTGGCCTCAAACCTGCCCGAAGGCGATGCCGGGGCCGGGGCGCAGGGATCCAGCAGCCAGAGCGAAAGCCGCGAGCGGGTGAATTACGAGCTGTCCGAAACCCGGCGCGAGGTGCAGCGCGCGGCCGGGGGGGTGCGGCGGCTTTCGGTGGCGGTGCTGATCGACGGGGAAACCGTGACAGCACAGGATGGCAGCCGCAGTTTTCAGCCGCGCGCCGAGGCGGAACTGACCGCCCTGCGGGAACTTGTCGCCTCGGCTGCCGGGATAGATGAATCGCGCGGCGATGTGCTGACCCTGAAATCCATGATCTTCGAACCCCTGCCCGAGGCGCTGGCCGCCTCCGATGCGGGATTTCTGGCGCAGATCGGCCCGCTGGACATCATGCGGCTGATCCAGATCGCCGTGCTGGGGCTGGTCGTTCTGGTGCTTGCGCTGTTCGTGCTTCGCCCGCTGCTGCTGTCGGCCCCGGCGCGGCGCGAGGACCACGCGATGCTGGGACCGCCCGCCGGAGCGGCGCCGGAAGGGGTCGCCCGGACCGTGCTGACTGGCGAGATCGACGACGGCAGCGATCCGCCCGGCCCGATGATCGCCTATACCCCCCGGCCGCAGGCCGCCCCCTCGCCCGGCGATCCCGACCCGGTGGATCGTCTGCGCAACCTGATCGCGGAACGGCAGGCCGAATCGCTTGAGATCCTGCGCGGCTGGATGGAAGCCGAGGAGGAGCGGACCTCATGACCTCATTGCGTCTGGAAGTCTTCGAATCTGCCGGGGCTGGAGAGGCCGAAACCGTCGTGACCGATCTCGATACCATCGAGGAGGCAAGGCTGGCCGCCTATGAACAGGGCTACAAGGCCGGGTGGGAGGATGCCGCCGCCACGCAGGCGGATGAGCAGGACCGGCTGCGCAGTGATGTCGCGCGCAATCTGCAGGCGCTTGGCTTCACCTATCACGAGGCGCGCAGCCATGTGATGGGCGGGGTGGAACCCCTGCTGCGCGAACTGGTCGGTCATGTTCTGCCCGCACTCGCCGAACGGACGCTGGGACCGATGATTGTGGACATGCTGTTGCCGCTGGCGCGTGAGGCTGCCGGTTCTCCGGCGGTGATGACCTTCAACCCCGCGATCCGCGATTTGGTCGAGGCCGCGGTGACGGCGGCGGACGGTCTGCCGGTCCAGCTGCGCGAAGAGCCCAGTCTGGGCGAAGGGCAGGTCTATCTGCGGCTGGACGGACGCGAGGCGCGGCTTGATCTTGATACGACCCTTCGCCGCATTCTTGAGGCGACCGAGGAATTCTTCACCCTTTCCAAGCAGGAGACCCCGCATGGATGACCGAAGCGACTCCAACCCCTTCAGCCAGGTGCCGATCGAGATCACGATCTCGGTCGGTCGGGCGCGTCCGCAGGTGCGTGATCTGCTGCGGCTTGAAAAGGATGCTGTCCTGACGCTTGACCGGCGGGTGGAGGATCCGGTGGAGCTGTATGTTGCGGGCCGCCTCATTGCGCGGGGAGAATTGCAGGAACTGGAGGGAGAGCAGGCGGGGCAGCTTGCCGTCCGCCTGACCGAGGTTGCTAATCTGCGCGGCGGGCTGTGACAGGGCGGCTTCTCCGGGCCGCACTGGTCCTGCTGGTTCTGGCACTGCCCGCCGGGGCGCAGGACCTGCCCCTTGATCTTGGGGATGACACGGCGCTTTCGGCGCGCGTGCTGCAGTTGATCGCGCTGCTGACGGTGCTGAGCCTTGTGCCCGGGCTTGCGGTGATGATCACCTGTTTTCCCTTCATCGTCACGGTATTGTCGATCCTGCGGCAGGCCATCGGGCTGCAACAGGCCCCGCCCAATATGCTGATCGTCAGTCTTGCGCTGTTTCTGACCTGGTTCGTGATGGATCCGGTTCTGACCGAGGCCTGGACCCGGGGATTGGAGCCGCTGACGCGACAGGCGATTGAGCCGGCCGAAGCGTTCCGCGCGGTCATGGATCCCTTTCGCCATTTCATGGCGGCCCGGCTGGACCCCGATACATTCGCAACGCTGGAAGCGTTGCGCAGCGGCACCGATCCGGCCAGCGATACATCCGGGACGCCGGTCCCTGCCCGGGGCCCGGTCGCGGCACCGCTTTCGCTGCTTGTGCCCTCTTTCCTTCTGTCAGAGATTCAGCGCGCCTTCGAGATCGGTTTTCTGATCTTCCTGCCCTTTCTGATCATCGACCTTGTGGTGGCGGCCGTGCTGATGTCGATGGGAATGATGATGGTGCCCCCCGCCATTGTCTCATTGCCCTTCAAGCTGGCCTTTTTCGTTGTGGCGGATGGCTGGGCGCTGGTTTCGGGCGCTTTGGTACGCAGTTATTTCTGACCCGGGGATGGCCGCTGATGCTGCGCTATGCCTTCGCCGACGGCGACGCCCTTGCGCATTGTCCCGGCAGATCCGGTGCTGTGGGGCCGGTATCCTCAGGCTGAGGGTCGGCAAAACAGGGGCCGCCCCTGCCACGCGGTGGGACAGAGGGGCGGGCAGAACTGTGCAGGCCAGGAAAAGTCGTCGGAGTTTCACGATGGCGACACGCCTGACAAAGCTGCCAATGTGCCGCGCCGGTCAAGGAGCGGTCACCGGACCGGGATAGGGCTTTTCCGAAATTCCCCGGCCGGCGGTGATGGTGCTGCAACGGGCACCTTTCAGCGCGCCCCGGGGCTTGTTCGCGGCCGCGGCGTCTTTGCTCCCATGCATCTCCTGCGGTGTCTTTGTCTCTCCGCCTCTGCCCCTTCATTCTTGCCCTTCTGACCCCGCCTCTCTGTGCTCATGCACCGCCCTCGCGCTGCAGTCTTCATGCCCCGATCTTCGTGCTCCGATCTTCGTGCCACTGTCTGGGGTTGCGGCTGTCCACCCCCCGTCGGCCTGATTAACGAAGCATTTGCCCGGCTTTCCCGCGCTTTTCGTCGGCGCGCAGCGCCAGAGCCTGGCTGCGATCTGTCCGGTTCCCCCGCCCCGCCGCTGTGACCGCCAGACCGCCTGCCGGTCATTGCGGCCCCGGAAGGCCCCGGATCACGCTCAATGCACCACGAATTCGGCATGCAGAGCCCCAGCTGCGTTGATGCTTTTGAGGATATCGATCATGTCATGCGGCGCCACGCCAAGGGCGTTCAGCCCGGCCACGACCTGCGAAAGATCGGTCGAGGATGCGATCTCGGCCAGTCCGGTGCCGGGATCCTGTTCGATGGCTGCTTCGCTGCGCGGGATCACGATGCTTTCGCCCTCGGCAAAGGGATTGGGCTGCACGACCAGGGGCTGCTCCTGAACGCGCAGGGTCAACCCGCCCTGGGCGACGGCGACGCGGCTGATCCGCACATCTGCACCCATGACGATGGTGCCTGATCGCTGATCCACCACGACCCGCGCCCGGGTCTGGGGTTGCACAAGGATGTTCTCTACCCGGCCCAGCACATGCGCGGGAGAGGTCATGCGCGCGGCCCCCAGATCCAGCGCCACGGTGCCGCTGTCCAGCATGACCGCAACCCGGCGCCCGAATTCGCCGTTGATCGCGGCCTCGATCCGGCCTGCGGTGGTGAAATCGGCCACCCGCAGCGCCAGCCGCATCTGGCGCAATCCGCTGAAATCGAAATCCACCTCCTGTTCCACCCGCGCGCCCGAGGGGATGACGCCTGCCGTGGGAACCCCTTGCACGACGCGGGCGGCAACCCCCTCGGCACTGATGCCGCCGGCGATCACCGTGCCTTGCGCCACGGCATAGATCTTGCCATCGGCCCCGCTGAGCGGGGTCATCACCAGCGTGCCGCCCAGCAGGCTTTGCGCATCGCCGATGGCCGAAACCGAAATGTCGATCCGCGCGCCGCGACGGGCAAAGGGCGGCAGGCTGGCCGTCACGAACACCGCCGCGACATTGCGGGGGCGGAATTGCTCTCCGGTGACGTTGACGCCCAGACGCTCCAGCAGATTGGCAAGGATCTCTTCGGTGAAGGGCGCGTTGCGCATGCCGTCGCCGGTTCCGTTCAGCCCGACGACAAGTCCATAGCCGACCAGATCATTGCCGCGCACGCCGTCGAATTCGACCAGATCCTTGATGCGGATCGGCGCGGCCCCGGCGGCAAGTGGCAGAAGACAGGCCAGAAGGCACAGAAGGCGGATCATCTGAGGAAGTCCACGAGGCTGAGACGGGACAGCCGCGCGGTGACGGCATGAAGGGTTTCGATCTGTCCCGAGGTCTCTTCCAGCCGGGTTGCGGCCTCATAGGGATCGATGGCCAGCAACCCGGTCTGCGACAGGCGCAGCGTCGCCGTTTCTGCTGCATTGCGGCTGATAGCGGCCCCAATCCGGCCCTCGGCCAGCCCGATGCGGGCGGCCAGCGCCGTGCGACCGGTGGCCCCTTGCAACAGATCCTCCCCCGCAAGGCGCGCCAGTTCTGACCGTTCGGCAAGACCGGCCGGGATACCGCGCCCGGTCAGCGCCGCCATGGCCAGCGCCCGGATCGTGTCGCGCAGCGCCGGTTCGGCGGCGGTCACATCCAGCGTCACGCTGTCCTCGGGCGAAAGCGGGATGGCACTGCGGGGTGGGCCGCCCAGATATCCCTGCGCGGCAAAGCCCGCCGGATCCTCGAACCAGTCGGCGATCACGACCGCCACCGCCCCGGCCCCGGTGGCGCCCGATGTGGTAATCGCGGTTTCCAGCGCACCAAGGATGGCCCCGGAAGGCGCCAGCGCCGCACCGCTGCCTGCGATGCCGGCGAAAGGCGCAACACCGCCCGTCTGCTGGTTCAGCGTTGCGATCACCGCATCCAGACGCTGTTCCGCATCCTGCCCCAGTGCGGCAAGGGTCTGTTTCTCACCGACCAGGCCGATAGTCAGCAACCCGTCGGCAAGGCCAGCAGTCTGGCCCTCCACCGTCGCAAGCGCGGTCTGCATCCGGCTTGCGAGAAGGGCGGCATCTTCGGCAGCGCGGGTGAAGGCCCCCAGCCGGGTCAGGGAGGAGGAGATCCCCAGAAGCGGGCCGAGATCGCCGCCGCGATGGCGCAGCCGGTCTGCCGTCTGGCCGGTTGTCGCCTCTTGCGCCGCGACCATCGCCCTGTCCTTGAGGGCGGCCAGTTGGTGACGCAGCATCAGGCTGCGGGACAGATCGCCAATGCCTTGCATCGCCATGTCACAACCCCAGAAGCGTTTGAATCATGTCATCTACCGTGCTGATGACCCTTGCATTGGCGCCAAATGCCTGCTCGATCAGCAGCAGATCCTGCAATTCGCGGTCGCTGTCCACGCCCTGGGCCAGATGCATCTGTTCCAATGTCGCGGCCCGGGCCATGGCAAAACCGGCGCTGGTTTCAGCCTGCAGGCGCTGCGCCGAAAGTGTGGTGATGGTTGCATTTGCAAGATCCGACAGGCTGCGCCCTGCCGGGGGCAGCGGGCCCGTCGCGATGCGCGCGGCGTTCAGCGCGGTGCGAAGTTCCTGCAGCAATATGCCCTGCGCGGTGGGGCCGGGGGTCGTGGCGCCCAGCCCGTCGCGCAATCGCCACAGCGCGCCGCCCTGTGCCGGATCCGCCGCTGGCGCCAGCCGCAATCTTTGAGACAGGCCGACCATATCGGCCGGATCAAAGGCCGCGCCCTGATCGGTGAAAAGGCCCGGACCGCCCGGCGCGCGGGTCGGATCCAGCGCCGGATCCTGAAAGCGTTCCACCAGATCGCGCGCCATCGCATCCAGCAGGTCCTGCGCGCCGGGGGCCAGCACGTCGCGGATCGCCAGATTGGCGGCCAGCCGTCCGCCTGCCAAGGGGCCACCGTCATCACTGCGCAGAGGCTGACCGTCCAGTGTCAGACCCGACAGTGCACCTGAGGCCAGTGTCATGTCGGCTGTAATCACGCCAGCGGGGGTGAAGCCAAGTTCCCGTGGCTGCATATCGAGAAGCACCGCCCCGCCGGTGGAATAAAGCGCCACGCGCCCCTGCGC
Organism: Szabonella alba; assembly: GCF_016765775.1. Taxonomy (GTDB): domain Bacteria; phylum Pseudomonadota; class Alphaproteobacteria; order Rhodobacterales; family Rhodobacteraceae; genus Szabonella; species Szabonella alba. Next base: position 603,861 of record NZ_JAESVN010000002.1, read on the forward strand.
ATCGGGCAGGCTGCGGAGCGGCACGATGGCGGCGACCTGATCAATCAGGATCTGCCGCTGATCCTGCAGGGCTGAACTGTCCCGGCGTCCCGCGCCCATCGCGGCGATATCGGCGTTCAACCGGGCGATACCGTCCAGAGCGTTGTTCAGGCGGGCGACATCCACCGCAATCGCGGCATCTGCATCCATCCGCGCGGACTGGATCGCAGCGGCGCTGCTGCGGAACCCGTCGATCACGGAACCGGCCTGAACCAGCAGATCGGCCAGCCGCGTGTCGCTGTCGGGCAGGGCGGCGGCGGCAATCAGCGCCGCATCGAAACCGTCGATGCGGCCGGCCAGATTGCCCGGACCCGCCATCACATCGTCAAGCCTGCCATGGAAGGCGGCGCGCAAGTCCTGACCTTCCGCCATGGCGTGGGCCAGCCGCAGGTCGCGCAGCAGCAGCGCATCGACCTGCCGTGAGATGCCTTCAACCTGAACACCCTGACCGACCGTGCCATAATGCTGAGCGCCCAGCCGGATCTCGCGTCTTGCATAGCCTTCGGTCAGCGCATTGGCGATATTGGCCGAGATGACCCCGGCCCCGCGCGAGGCGGCATTCAGGCCCGACTGGGCGCTGGCAAGGGATGCGGATAATGTCACGGCTCAGTCCTCCGGCTTGGGGTCAGCGTTTGATATTGGTGGTTTCCTGCAGCATCTCATCCACGGTCTGGATGACCTTGGCGTTGGAGGAATAGGCCCGCTGGGTCTGGATCAGGTTGGTCAGTTCCGACGCGACATCGGTGGTGGAGTTTTCGCGCGCATAGCCCACGACCGCGCCGGTCGGCCCCTCACCAGCGTTCCACAGAAAGAAGGAGCCGCTGTCGGTTGAGATCGAATAGGTCTGGTTGTTCAGCGCATTCAGCCCGTTGAGATTGGGCACATCGACCAGCGGGATCTGATAGAGCCTGCGGGTGAAGCCGGTATCATAGGTGGCGTTGATATAACCGTTTTCATCCACCTCAACCGCCGTCAGATTGCCCACGGGCGAGCCGTTCTTGGTGATCGAGGTGGGGGCAAAACTGTCGGAAAGCTGGGTCAGGCCATTGGCATCGCCCAGTCGCCCCAGTTGCACCGTCAGCGGGCCGCCGCCAAGGCCCAGTTCGACCGTGCCCGTTGCCGGGTCATAGGCGCCGCCCGACAGGGTGGTGACCGTGGCCAGCGTGCCGCCATTGCCACGGGTATCATCGAAGGTGAGTTCATATTCGCCGATCAATGCGCCACCCTGCGCCGAATCGCGGATCTGCAGGGTCCAGCGGTTCGAACTGCCGATTGCGGGCAGGATCGGGGTAAAGCCGACATCCAGCGTTTCGGACGTGCCCAGATTGCCGAAATATTCCACCGCCAGCGGCAGTGTATCGCCGCTGGCATCGGCAAGGGTCTGGGTGGCGGGCAGGTTTACGCCCAGTTTCAGGGTGGTGGTCGGATCGCCCGCCTGCTGATTGGCATTGATGGTGACCGGGCGCAGCCCGGCAATCGTGTCGCGGGGCAGCACGGGAATGGTGCCATCGGCATTGGCGGGCCATCCCAGCAGCACCATGCCTGATTCAGTGCGCAGGGTGCCATTGGAATCGGGGCGGAACGAACCGGTCGTCGTCATGGTCAGGGACGAATTGGACAGACCTTCGGCCAGCCCGACCGACGGCACGACCGGCAGCATGCCCCGGCCGGACACCGCAAGATCCAGCGCATTGCCGGTGCCAACCAGCGCGCCGCGTTCGTCGATCAGCCGCGCGGTCGAGGCGCGCACCCCGCCCGCCGCATAGACCCCCGCGCCCTGTGCCTGAGTGATGACCATGCTGGCAAAATCGGCCGCGGCGCGTTTGTATCCATAGGTTCCGGAATTCGCGATATTGTCGGAAATCGTCGCCAGCCGTGTCGCATTGGCGTTCAGCCCGGCAACCCCGGCATTTAGCGAGGAAGAGATTGTCATTGGTTCGCACCTTTCTGCAGCATCGACCCGAGGTCACGGCCAAGGCTGCACGCTGCGGCTTAAGATCCGCCTAATGCCTAAAATGCCGGTCATTCCGCTCAGCGGTCCCGGCGCAGCAGGACAATTTCCAGCCGGTTGTTGCGGATCGCCATGGCATTGGCGGTGACGGGCTTGCGGTCGGCATGGCCGGAAATGCGGCGCATCCGGTCGCCATCGATGCCCGCCTGTGTCAGCAATTCGCGAAAGCCCTGCGCGCGGGCGGCGGAAAGATCCCATGCGGGATTGTCGATCAGCGTGATGGGGAAGGTGCGGACATGGCCGTTGACCGCCAGCCCGTTGGTCGTGATGGCCAGAACCTCGGCCAGAAGCGCGGCGATATCGCGGGTGACGGGTTGGGGCCGGGCCGTCGGGCCGTCGAAAAGCGGTGCATCCTCAAGATCGAAGATCTCGATCACCAGCCCCTCATCGGTGACTTTCGTCACGACATGGCGCAGGGCGCGCTGCATGGTCATGCTTTCGCCGCGCAGGGCGGAAAGCTGTCTTTCGATCGCGTCCAGCTGGGCCTGCAGGCGATCCTCCTCAACCGTGTCCTGATCGTTCATCCGGCCGCCATCGGCCTCGGCCACGCGGGTGCGAACGCCCTGCGCCCCGGTGCCGTTCTGGGTATGGGCCTTTTGCGACATGACACTGTCGCCGCCAAAAGCGCCATCGCCGCCGCCCGAAATGCGGTTCACCGGAATGGTCGGGCTGAAATAGTCCGCCAGCCCCTTGCGCTGTTTTTCTGTCGTTGCATTCAGCAGCCACATCAGCATGAAGAAGGCCATCATCGCGGTGACGAAATCGGCATAGGCGACCTTCCATGCCCCGCCATGGTGACCGCCACCCTTGATGACCTTCTTGCGCTTGATGATGGCCGGTCTGGCATTCTTCTGCCCGTCCATGGCACCACCCGTCACAACACCCGGGCATACCAGTAGCGCAGCGCGATGAAGCGCGGGTTAACCCTTCAAGATCGCTTGAAATTCCGCAATTCTGCCATAATGGCGAAGGCGGCCCTGAAGATCAGGACCGCCAACGGCCAGCACATGAGGGGCCCGGGAGCGGGGCCGTGTGTCAGGGGCCGACGCGCGCTTCGACAGGATGACGCAGAACCGGGTGATAGACCCGCAACCGGGCGCAGGTTTCAAAGCCGAGTGCGGCATAGTCGGACTGGAAGGCCAGCGCGTTTTCCCGCGTCAGGCCGCATTCGATGCGCAGCGGGCGCGGCATGCGTTCCAGCATCGCGCGGGGCAGGTCCGACCGCGCCACAAGGAAATCCGCCAGTTCACGCGGAGAGACATTGCGCACCCCGGTCAGGAACAGATCGAAACGCTGGAAATCGCGGTTCATCGCGACCAGCGGTGCGCGGTGAAAGCGGGCAAGGATCAGATCGCGGGTGGCGCGGTCCAGTTTCGAGGCTACGGCCCCGGTCAGCCGGCAGGGCGAAAGCCCCATCCGGCGCAGCGTCTCTGTCACCGCGGGCGGCACGGCGAAGGGTGCGCGATGATCGGCCAGCAGGTCATACAGCGCCTGACGCGGGTCCGAGACGGCAATGCGCAGCCCGGCAATGCGGCGCATCACCCCGCGCAGCAATTCGGCATCCGCGACCGAGACCGAGGACAGGATCAGACCGCCCGGACCGGCAAGCTCGGTCTCGATACCGGTGGCGCTGCGGTCGCAGGAGGTCACGCCCACGGGCGGCAGCCAGGCGGCGATGGCCTGCGCCAGTTCGCCCAGCCGGTCGCTTTCAACCGGTTGCAGCGAGACATCGACCATCGCGGTTTCCGGCGTTTCGGGCAGGCTTACCGCCTCAAGCCGGACCTGCACCCCCATTGCAGCCAGCAGATTGGCCAGCCGTTTCGCATCGGCCAGCGGCAGTCTTTCGCACAGGGTCGAGGGCACCGAGGACAGCCGACGCGCGGCCTCTTGCGTGGGGATCTGAAGATGCTGCGCCAGTGTCGGCGCGGCAATCAGCATCGAGGGGCAGGGCGCCACGATCAGGATGCGCAGAAAATCTTCGACTCGCGCTTCGGACGGCATGGTTCGCTCCGGGGATGACCTAGCGTAAAACATGCCAAAATGCGGCCCGAATTTCCAGAGGCACCACGTCAATCGCGCGTCAAAACGCAGCGTCAGGGCGTCAAGAGACGCAAAATTCGTCCGCCAGGAGCCTTCCGCCCGAAATTTGCGGGCCGGATGACATCATTTGCGCGCATTTTCGTTTCAGGCGCGCGAATCTGCGCGATCCGCCTAAGGCGCATTTCGCGCCTGTTCCAGCGCCGGGATCAGGGCGGGGCAAAGGCGGTAGCGTGGCTTCAGGGCGGGCGGGGCGGCCCGTTCCAGCCGCGCGAGTTCCCTTGCGACAACCTCTGCCCCCCAGGACTGCGCGGCGGCAAAGGGGCCTTGCGGAAAGTTCAGCCCCAGCCGCAGGGCGGTGTCGATATCCTTGGCTGTGACTCCCCCCTCCTCCAGCAGGGTTGCGGCCTCATTGGCCAGCAGCGCCTCGATCCGCAGGGCAAGGGCCGGATCGGGCGCGATGGTGTCGGGCGGCACGGTGTCGGGCCCTGTGGGTCCGGTGACAAAGCCCCGGCCCGTCTTGCGGCCCAGATCGCCGCTGGCCACCTGCGCGCGCAGGGCGTCAAAGACGTGATAGCGCGGATGCCCGCCCATGGCGGCATGGATCTGTTCACTGGCGGCAAGGTTGATATCGGCCCCGATCAGGTCGATCAGCGCGAAAGGCCCCAGTCGGTAACCCGCCGCCCGCATCGCCGCGTCGATGGCAAGGGCGCTGTGACCTTCTTCCAGCAGGGCCAGCGCCTCGCCGTAATAGGGGCGGGCGCAGCGGTTGACGATGAAACCGGGACGGTCGGCACAGTCGATCACCACCTTGCCCGCACCTTCCGTCAGCGCCCGGGCCACGGCCAGCGCCTGCGGATCGGCCCCGGTTTCGACCAGTTCGACCAGTTTCATCACCGGGGCGGGGTTGAAGAAATGCAGCCCCAGCAAGCGGGCGGGTTCGGGCAGGTCCGCACGGATCGCGGCCACGGAAAGCGATGACGTATTGGTGGCCAGCACCGCCTGCGGTACCGCCCCGGCAATGGCGTGGAACAGCGCGCGCTTGGCCTCGATCTGCTCGGCAATCGCCTCGATGACCAGTGCGCAGGGGGTGAAATCCACAACGCTGTCAACGACCCGGATCCGGGCGCAAAGAGCGTCCAGCGCGGCTGCGGTCATCTTGCCCGCCGCCACGCGCGGTGCCAGTCCTGCCCGCAGCCGTTGCAGCGCCGATTGCCGCGCCCCGGCCTCGGTATCGGTGGCCAGTACGTCAAACCCAGCCGCCGCATAGGTCTGCGCGATGCCCAGCCCCATCACCCCCAGACCCGCCACGCCGATCACGGTCATGCGATCCTCCCCTGTCCCGTCGCTGCCCCGCCCTGCGCGGCCCGGTTCAGCCTGCCCTTTCGGGTTTAAAATTTCAAGCTTGAAATAATAAAGCGGCGATGCCACTCTGGTCCTGTCGGGAACGGGAGGCGTCGTGATGAAGGTTCTGTGCTTGGGGGGGGGTCCGGCGGGGCTGTATTTCGCGATCTCGATGAAACTTCGTGATCCCTCGCATCAGGTGACGGTGCTGGAACGCAACCGCGCCAATGATACGTTCGGCTGGGGGGTGGTGCTGTCGGATGACGCGCTGGCCCGGATGCAGAAGAACGATCCCGTCTCAACCGCGGCGATCCGGTCGCATTTCACCTATTGGGACGATATCGCCGTGGTCCATGACGGGCAGCGCAGCGTGTCGGGCGGGCATGGCTTTGCCGGGATCGGGCGCAGGCAGATGCTGATCCTGCTGCAGGCGCGGGCGCGCGAACTGGGGGTCGATCTGCAATTCGAGACCGAGTTCCGCACGGCCGATGAATACCGCAGCGAATACGACATCGTCGTCGCCTGTGACGGCATCAATTCCGCCGTGCGCCGCGACCATGCGGATGTGTTCAAACCCGATATCGACATCCGGCGCTGCAAGTTCGTCTGGCTTGGAACGCATCAGAAATTCGATGACGCCTTCACCTTCATTTTTGAGAAAACCGAACATGGCTGGGTCTGGGCCCATGTCTATCAGTTCGATGCCGATACTGCGACCTTCATCGTGGAATGCCTGCCCGAGACATGGGACCGCTGGGCCTTTGAGGCGATGACGAAGGAAGAGACGGTCGAGACCTGTCGCCGGATCTTCGCGCGTCATCTGGACGGTCACGCGCTGATGTCGAATGCCGCCCATCTGCGCGGCTCGGCGGTCTGGATGCAGTTTCCCCGGGTGATCTGTGAGCGCTGGTATCACGGCAATATCGTGCTGATGGGGGATGCGGCGGCGACGGGGCATTTTTCCATCGGGTCCGGCACTCGGCTGGCCTTTGACAGCGCCATCGCGCTGGCGGAATACCTGCATTCCGAACCGACGATGGAGGATGCTTTCCGCCGCTATCAGGAGGAACGCCGCATCGAGGTGCTGCGCCTGCAATCGGCGGCGCGCAACAGCCTTGAATGGTTCGAAGAGGTCGAGCGCTATCTGGACATGCCGCCACAGCAATTCGCCTATTCCCTGCTGACGCGCAGCCAGCGCATCAGCCATGAAAACCTGCGCCTGCGCGATCCGGACTGGCTGCGCGGGATCGAGGACTGGTTTCAGCAGCAGGCGGGCGGAACACCCGGCCGCGCGCCGATGTTCGCGCCGTACCGGCTGCGCGACATGCAACTGGCGAACCGTGTCGTCGTCTCGCCCATGGCGCAATACAAGGCGCGGGGGGGCTGCCCGACCGACTGGCATCTGGTCCATTACGGCGAACGCGCCAAGGGGGGCGCGGGGCTGGTCTATACCGAAATGACCTGCGTCTCCGCCGAGGGACGCATCACCCCCGGATGCCCGGGTCTTTATGCGCCGGACCATGAGGCGGCATGGCAGCGGCTGGTGGATTTCGTTCATGCCGAAACCCCGGCAAAGATCTGCTGCCAGATCGGCCATTCGGGCCGCAAGGGATCAACCCGGATCGGGTGGGAGGGGATGGACGCGCCGCTGCCCGCAGGCAACTGGCCGCTGCTGTCGGCCTCGGCCCTGCCATGGTCACCCGAAAATGCCATGCCCAAGGCGATTGATCGGGCGGATATGGAGGCAGTGACGGCGCAATTCGTGGCGGCAACCGAAATGGCGGCGCGGGCGGGCTTTGACATGATCGAACTGCATGCCGCGCATGGCTATCTGATTTCCAGCTTCATCTCGCCCAAATCAAACATCCGCACCGATGCCTATGGCGGCAATCTGGAAAACCGCCTGCGCTGGCCGCTTGAGGTTTTCGCGGCGATGCGCGCGGTCTGGCCTGCCGGAAAACCCATGGCGGTGCGGATTTCGGCCCATGACTGGCTGGGTGATGAAGGCGTGACCCCGGCCGAGGCGGTTGAGATCGCGCGGGCCTTCCATGCTGCCGGGGCGGATATCATCGACGTCAGCGCAGGCCAGACCAGTATTGAGGCGCAGCCGGTCTATGGCCGCATGTTCCAGACCCCGTTTTCCGACCGGATCCGCAATGAGGCCGGAATTGCCACGATGGCCGTGGGCAATATCACCGAGGCAGACCATGTGAATTCCATCCTGATGGCAGGGCGAGCCGATCTGGTGTGCCTTGCGCGCCCGCATCTGGCCGATCCCTACTGGACGCTGCGCGCGGCGCTGGCACTGGGCGATGAAGGTGCAGTCTGGCCGCAACCCTATGCGGCGGGCGCCGATCAGGCGCGCAGGCTGGTCCAGCGGTCGGCCGAGGCAATCAGGGCATGACGGGCGCGGGAATGAACAGGGCAGGCGGCAGACGGGTTTTGGTCACCGGCGGCGGTTCCGGCATCGGGCGGGCCATTGCGCGGGCCTTTGCCGATGCGGGCGACCGGGTGACGATCGCGGGGCGGCGGGCCGATGCGCTGGCGGAAACCGATGCCGGGCGCGGGATGGTTGCGCATGTGGCCGATGTCACGGATGAGGCACAGGTTGCGGCGCTGTTCGATGTGCCCTTCGATGTGGTGATAGCCAATGCCGGCGGCGCGGTCGCGGGGCGGATCGGTGGGGTGTCGCTGGCCGACTGGAATGCCGCGCTTGCCGTCAACCTGACGGGCACCTTCCTGACCTTCCGCGAAGGCCTGCGCGGCATGGGTCCGGGGGGGCGGCTGATTGCCGTCGCCTCGGTCGCGGGGCTGAAGGGCGGCGCCACGGTCCCGGCCTATGCGGCGGCGAAACACGGGGTTGTCGGGCTGGTGCGGTCGGTGGCGCTGGATGTGGCGCGGCGCGGCATCACCTGCAATGCGATCTGCCCCGGTTTCGTCGAGACCGATCTGGGCCGCGCGGCGGTGGCAGCGGTGCAGGCGCGGCACGGGGTGACCGAGGCCGAGGCGCTGGCCGAGGTGGTGTCAGGCAATCCGATGGGCCGGATGATCGCGCCGGAAGAGGTGGCGGCGGCGGCGCTTTATCTGGCCTCCCCCGCCGCGGCCTCGGTCAATGGGCATGCGATGGCGCTGACGGGGGGGGAGGCATGACGGACGCAATGCCCGATCCCCTGTCGAAACGGCGGCTGAAACTGTGGATCCGGCTGCTGGGCGTCACCCGCACCGCCGAGGCGCATCTGCGCGACCATCTGCGGGTGAACCATGACACGACCCTGCCCCGCTTCGACGTGATGGCGGCGCTTTGGCGCCGGCGCGAGGGCGTCACGATGAGTGAACTGAGCCGGATGTTGCTGGTCTCCAACGGCAATGCGACGGCGGTGGTGGACCGGCTGGAAAAGGACGGGCTGGCGCGGCGCACGCCGCTGCCCACCGACCGGCGCACCGTGCATGTGGCCCTGACGGATGAGGGGCTTCGCGCATTCGAGGCGCAGGCCGAGGATCATGAGGCAGCGGTCAACCGGCTTTTCGCCGCGCTGGGTGAGGCCGAGGTGGAGGCGCTGACCGCGATTCTGAAATCGCTGCGCCCCGGAAACACTGAAAAGGGGGCGGAATGACCGATCTGGCCGGGCTGAAACCGAAACATTTTCTGTGGCAGGTCGAGGGGCGCGTGGGCGTGATCCGGCTGAACCGGCCTGACCGCAAGAACCCGCTGACCTTCGACAGCTATGCCGAATTGCGCGATCTGTTTCGCGCGCTGCCCTATGCGGGCGATGTGGATGTGGTGGTCTTTGCCTCCAATGGCGGGAATTTCTGCTCGGGCGGGGATGTGCATGACATCATCGGCCCGCTGGTCGGCATGGACATGAAGGGCCTGCTGGCCTTCACCCGGATGACCGGCGATCTGGTCAAGGCGATGATCGGCTGCAGCAAGCCCGTGATCGCGGCGGTTGACGGCATCTGCGTCGGCGCCGGGGCAATCATCGCCATGGCCGCAGACCTGCGGCTGGCGAGCCCCGAGGCGAAATGCGCCTTTCTGTTCACGCGGGTCGGGCTGGCGGGCTGCGACATGGGGGCCTGCGCGATGCTGCCGCGCATCATCGGACAGGGACGCGCGGCGGAACTGCTTTATACCGGGCGCAGCATGTCGGCGGCGGAAGGGGAGCGCTGGGGCTTCTGGAACGCGCTGCACGGCGCGGAGGTGCTGGAGGCCGAGGCGATGGCATTGGCACGGCGGCTTGCCGAAGGGCCCTGCTTTGCCCATGGCATGACCAAGACCCAGATCAATCAGGAATGGAACATGGGGCTGGAACAGGCCATCGAGGCCGAGGCGCAGGCGCAGGCGATCTGCATGCAGACCCGCGATTTCGAACGCGCCTACCGGGCCTTTGTCGCGAAGGAAAAGCCGGTGTTCGAGGGAAACTGACGGCGGGAGCGGGGGCCAGCCCCCGCACCCCCGAGGTATTTGGGCCAAGATGAAAGGCATGACTTGCCATGGCGGATGAGACGTTTCTGGACTGGCCGTTCTTTGAGCCGCGCCATCGGGAAATGCGGGCGGCGCTGGAAGAATGGTGCGCGGCCAATCTGCCGGTGGATCACGGCGATGTCGATGCGGCCTGCCGGGGGCTGGTCGCGGCGCTGGGCGCGGCGGGGGTCCTGCGCCATTCCGGCGCGGGGGAAGGCGAGCGGCTGGATGTGCGCAGCCTGTGCCTGATCCGCGAGACGCTGGCGCGCCATGACGGGCTGGCCGATTTCGCCTTTGCCATGCAGGGGCTGGGCATGGGCGCGATCAGCCTGCTCGGAACGCCCGCGCAGCGCGCATGGCTGGACCGGACGCGGGCGGGGACGGCGATTTCGGGCTTTGCGCTGACCGAACCGGGGTCAGGCTCGGATGTGGCGGCGACGGCAACTGTGGCAGAGCGTGTGCCGGGCGGTTGGCGGATCACCGGCGAAAAAACCTATATTTCCAATGGCGGGATTGCCGATCTCTATGTCGTCTTCGCCCGGACAGGCGAGGCGCCGGGGGCCAGGGGGCTTTCGGCCTTTCTGATGCCTGCCGATGTGCCGGGGCTGGAGGTGGTCGAACGTATCGGGGTGATCGCGCCGCATCCGCTGGCGCATCTGCGGTTCAATGGCGTTGTGCTGCCCGACACGGCGCTGATCGGCCAGCCGGGGGAGGGGTTCAAGATCGCCATGTCGGTGCTGGATGTCTTCCGCTCAACGGTCGGGGCCGCCGCTTTGGGCTTTGCCCGCCGTGCGCTGGATGAGGCGCTGGCGCGCGTGCAGGCGCGGCAGATCGGCGGGCAGCCTTTGGCGGCGCAGCAGATGGTGCAGGGGCATCTGGCCGATATGGCGCTGGAAATCGACGCCTCGGCCCTGCTGGTCTACCGCGCCGCATGGGTGAAGGATCAGGGGGCGGCAAGGGTCACGCGCGAGGCCGCGATGGCCAAACTCCACGCAACCGAGGCCGCGCAGCGGGTGATCGACATGGCGGTGCAACTGCATGGCGGCGACGGGGTGCGGCAGGGATTTGTCGTGGAAAGCCTGTATCGGGAGATCCGCGCCCTGCGCATCTATGAAGGGGCCAGCGACGTGCAGCGCATCGTCATCGCGCGGAGCCTTTTGTCATGAGCTACAGCCGCGAGATCCAGATCGAGTTCAACCATTGTGATCCAGCGGGGATCGTCTTTTACCCGCGTTATTTCGAGATGACGAATTCGGTGGTGGAAAACTTCTTTGCCGATGTGCTGCGCTATCCGTTTTCGCGCATCACGATGGAGGAGGGGCGCGGCGTGCCGACCGCGCGGCTTGAGGTGGATTTCCGCGCGCCCTCCCGTCTGGGGGAGCGTTTGATCTTCACGCTGCAGGTGACTCGGGTGGGCGGCGCCTCAGTCGGGTTGCGGATCGAGGCTGCGGGCGGCGGTATCCTGCGGTTGACCGCCGATCTGGTGCTGGTCTGGATCAGCGTGGAGGGGCGGGCTGAACCCTGGCCCGACAGCCTGCGCCAGCGTCTGACCGATTTCATGGAAAGGAGCGTGGCATGAGCAGCCCGCATGAGACCCTGCATCCGAAGAACTGGAAACCCGCCATCGGCTATGCCAATGGAATGGCCGCCTCGGGGCGGATGGTGTTTACCGGCGGCATGGTCGGTTGGAATGCCGATCAGGAATTCGAGACCGACGATTTCGCCGCCCAGACCGCGCAGGCCCTGCGCAATATCGTGGCCGTGCTGGCCGAGGCGGGGGCGGGGCCGGAACATCTGGTGCGTCTGACATGGTATGTGACCGACAAGCGCGCCTATCTGGACAGTCTGCGGGATCTGGGCCGCGCCTATAAGGCGATCATCGGGCGGCATTATCCGGCCATGGCGCTGGTGCAGGTCGTGGCGCTGGTCGAGGACCGCGCATTGGTCGAGATCGAGGCCACCGCGGTCATCCCCGAACCGGCATTTCCAACCGCATCCCAATCCTGAAAGAACGATCATGCAGCTTGGACCCAGCGGCCATACCGACAGCTTCACCCGCGACCGCCTGCCCGCCGCAGGGGACTGGCCCGAGATCAATGTCGCGGGCTTCGATTATCCCGAATGGCTCAATGCCGGGGTGGAACTGACCGACCGGATGGTGGAACGCGGCTTTGGCGACCATACCGCACTGATCGGCAACGGGCGATTGCGCACCTATAAGGAACTGTCGGACTGGACCAACCGCATTGCCCATGCGCTGGTCGAGGATTACGGCATCCGGCCCGGCCATCGCGTCCTGATCCGGTCGGCCAACAATCCGGCCATGGTGGCGGCATGGCTGGCGGCGACCAAGGCGGGGGCGGTTGTGGTCAATACCATGCCGATGCTGCGGGCGGGGGAACTGACGAAAATCGTGGAGAAGGCGCAGATCAGCCTTGCGCTGTGCGACACGCGGCTGATGGACGAGATGACGGCCTGTGCAGCGGCCTGCCCGGTGCTGACCCGCGTGGTGGGGTTTGACGGCACGGCGAACCATGATGCCGAACTGGACCGCGCGGCGCTTGGCAAACCGGTGCGTTTTCAGGCCGCGCGCACCGGGCGGGATGATGTGGCGCTGTTGGGTTTCACCTCGGGCACCACCGGAGAGCCGAAGGCGACGATGCATTTTCACCGTGATCTGCTGATCATCGCGGATGGCTATGCGAAGGAAGTGCTGAATGTCGTGCCCGAGGATGTCTTTGTCGGCTCACCGCCCTTGGCCTTCACCTTCGGGCTGGGCGGGCTTGCGGTCTTTCCGCTGCGCTTCGGGGCGGCGGCCTGCCTGCTGGAACAGGCCTCCCCCCCCAACCTGATCGAGATCATCCAGAAATACCGCGCCACGGTCTGTTTCACCGCGCCGACCGCGTATCGCGTGATGCTGACCGCGATGGAACAGGGCGCGGATCTGTCCAGTCTGCGCGCCGCCGTGTCGGCGGGCGAAACCTTGCCCGCGCCGATCTATGCAGACTGGATGGCGCGGACGGGCAAGCCGATGCTGGACGGGATCGGGGCAACCGAAATGCTGCATATCTTCCTGACCAACCGCTTTGACGATCATCGCCCCGGCTGCACCGGGCGGCCCGTGACGGGTTATGAGGCGAAGATTGTCGATGCCGACGGGAATGAGGTTCCGCGCGGGGAGGTCGGGCGACTGGCCGTACGCGGGCCGACGGGCTGCCGCTATATGCAGGATACGCGGCAGCAGGCCTATGTGCAGAAGGGCTGGAATCTGACCGGAGATGCGTTCTGGCAGGGGGAGGACGGGCATTTCCATTTCGCCGCCCGCACTGACGACATGATCGTGTCGGCCGGCTATAATATCGCCGGGCCGGATGTTGAGGCGGCCTTGCTGGCCCATGCCGATGTGCAGGAATGTGCCGTGGTGGGTGAGGCTGATGAGGCACGCGGCCAGATCGTCGTTGCCCATGTCGTGCTGCGCGCCGGACTGACGGGGGATGCGGCAATGGTCAAGCGCCTGCAGGATCATGTGAAGGCCACCATCGCGCCCTATAAATACCCGCGCCGTGTGCTGTTCACCGACACGCTGCCCAAGACGCAGACCGGCAAGATTCAGCGGTTCCGTTTGCGCAACTGAAGACCGGATGAAACGCCAAAGGGGGCCGGTTGCGGCCCCCTTGATCCCTTGCATTCACGCGCAGTCTGGTCCTTTCTGCGGCCGCCGGGGCCGTGACAGCTTCAGTCGTCGCGGCGTTCGTTCAGAACCTCACCGGTCATGCGGTCCACATCAATATCCACCTTCTGCCCGTCCGGGTTCAGCGCGTCGATCTCGATACGGTGCGTCTCGACCTCGATATCGATGATCTGATAGCCGCGATCCTCAAACCCCTTGATGACCTCGGACAGGGCCGGGGCATTGGCAAAGGCCGGCGCACCAAGCGCGAAGGTTGTGGCAGAGATGGCAGCGATACGGGTCACTCGGTCAATCATTCGAAGATGTCCTTCCTTTAAGTTAGTGGCAGAAACGCGCACCGCCGGATCTGGTTCCCTGCATCGGTCGATTGGGTGGTGGTTCTGCGCATTTGGTCAGGAAACCGGGGCAAGGCGGCGCAGACTTTGCGTCAGATGATCGGCAAAGGCCTGTGCCGGGGCGCCAAGACTGCGGCCTGCGGCATGGATCAGGGCCAGTTCGCGATGGATCACCGGGGCGCCAAGCGGACGGGCAATCACGCCCGGGGTCAGGCCCGCCCGGACATAGCCGGGCAGAACCGCGATCCCCAGCCCTGCCGCCGCCAGCGCCAGCGCGGTCGCGATCTGTTCCACCTCAAAGGCCGGGCGCAAAGTCAGCCCCGCCGCGTCAAAGCCCAGTTCGGCCGGAAGCCGCAGCGCCGAGGAGGGCGACAGCGCGATGATCGGGTGATCCGCCAGATCGGCCCATCGGGGGCGGTCGGGCAGGGTGGTATCGGCGGCCGCCACGGCCAGCATCTCATCGCGCAGCACGGTTCGGCGGCTGACCTCGGTTTCGCCGGGCGGAAAGGTGCCCAGCCCCAGATCGGCCTGCCCGCCGCGCACCATATCAAGGATCCGCCCCGTCGTGCCATCGGTCAGCCGCAGCGCGATGCCGGGATGGGCGGCGCCAAAGGCGGCAAGGATGCGCGGCAGCACGGTCGCGGCCAGAAAGGGTGGGGCGGCAAGGCGCAGGCTGCCATGGCGCAGCGCTGCCCGGTCGCGCGCGCCCGCAACCGCCCGGTCCAGCGCGGCAAGGCTTTCCAGCGCATCGGCGCGGAAGGCCGCCCCCGCCTCGGTCAACAGGACGCGGCGCGTGGTGCGGTCGAACAGGCGCAGGGTCAGCAGGGTTTCCAGATCGCGGATCGCCTGACTGACGCCCGGCTGCGCCATGCCCAGACGCACTGCGGCCGCCGAGAAACTGCCCGTTTCGGCCACGGCAAGGAAGATCTCGATCTGGCGCAGACTGGGGCGCATGATTTATCGCTTTTGATTATGAATTGATAATTAAGCCATGGATTGAATTATAGGTCCAGCGATGCTTTGCTGATCCCCGCAACAGGGGAGCGATATGGACGGAGCCACCCGCAAATCCGGCTGGATCGGCCAGCGCATGACGCGGCGTGAGGACGCGCGGCTGCTGCGCGGCGAGGGGCGTTTTGTCGATGACATCGCCCCTGCGGGCTGTCTGCATCTGGCCTTTCTGCGCAGCCCGAACCGGGCGGGCAAGATCACCGAACTGGATATCACGGCGGCGCGGGCCATGCCCGGCGTGCGCGCTGTGCTGACGGCTGCCGATCTGGCGGGGACCGGGCAGGCCGGGGTCAACCCGCTGCTGCCCGGCGGGCAGGTCGCCGCGATGGAACTCTTGGCCGGGGACCGGGTTCAGGCGCTGGGTCAGGCGGTTGCGGCGGTGATTGCCGAAACCCGCGCGCAGGCCCGTGACGCGGCAGAGGCGATCCTGCTTGAGGTCGAAGAGGAAGGTACACCGCGCGATGGCGGGCTGATGGCGGAATGGGGCACGCCCCTGCCGCCCTTCGACGAACCCGTGACGGCCCGGATCGACCATGCGCTGCTGGCGCCCTTCGCGCTGGAACCGCGCGCGGCACTGGCCGAACCCGATGGCGCGGGACTGCGTGTCTGGCTGTCCACGCAGACACCGCAGCGCGGGCGCGACGATCTGGCGCTGATCCTTGGCCTGCCCGGCGACCGGATCCATGTCATCGCCCCGGATGTCGGCGGCGCCTTTGGCGGCAAGGCCAGCCTGATGCCCGAGGATGCGGTGACCGCCCTTGCAGCACTGCGGCTGGGGCAGCCGGTGAAATGGACCGCCGACCGGGCTGAGGAGTTTCTGGCCGCAACGCAAGGACGCGGCGCGCTGGTCACGGCGGAAATGGCAGTCGATGTCACGGGCCGCGCGACTGGTCTGCGCGCCGATCTGGCCTTTCCGCTGGGCCATTGGATGCCCTATTCCGCTGCAGCGCCCCTGCGCAATGCCGGGCGCATCCTGCCCGGTCCCTATGCCATTCCCGCCCATGTCCGGGGCGCGGGCCGGATGACCGAAGGGGCCGCCGTCAATATCTATCGCGGCGCGGGGCGGCCCGAGGCGGCCATCCTGATGGAACGGCTGATGGATCGCGCGGCGGCGCGGTTGGGCCTCGATCCCTTGGAAATCCGCCGCCGCAATATCGCGGCAGCGCCCTTGCGGGGCGGCCCTGACCGGCCTTGCTCGGGCGATTATGCCGGGCTGCTGGACCGGCTTGAGGTGGAAACCGGCTATGCCGACCTGCGCGCCCGTCAGGCCGCGCGCCGCGCGGTGGGTGAGGTCTGCGGGCTGGGTCTGGCGCTTTACACCGAACCCTGCGGGCAGGGCTGGGAGACCGCCAGTCTGACCCTGACGCCCACGGGCCGCTTTGCCGCCACGACCGGGGCGTCGGCGCAGGGGCAGGGGCGCGAAACCGCCATGGCGCAGATCGTGGCCGAGGGGCTGGGCATCGACCCCGCGCTGGTCGATGTGGCGCAAGGCGATACTGCCACCACGCCCGAAGGCATCGGCGCATTGGCCAGCCGGTCCACCGCCATCGGCGGGTCGGCCATGTGGCGGGCGGCAGGGGCGATGGCCAACCGCCTGCTGGCCGCTGCCGCCCGCGCGCTGAACGTGGCCGAGGCCGATCTGCGCCTTGCACCCGAGGGGATCTGCGGAAGCGGCGGGCTGCTGCTGGACTGGGCCACCCTTGCCCGCCGTGCCGGCCCGGTCCGCGTCGATATCCGGCATGAGGCGGGGGCCGAGGCCTGGGCCTCGGGCGCGATCCTTGCCGAACTGACGATTGACCCCGAGACCGGCACCCCGCAACTGGAGCGCATCACATGGGTCGATGATGCGGGCACGGTGCTGAACCCGCTGCTGGTCGAGGGGCAGTTGACCGGCGGGGCCGCGCAGGGGATCGGCGCTGCGCTGATGGAGCGGATCGTCTATCAGGATGGCCAGCTTTTGACCGGCAGCCTGATGGATTACGCCCTGCCCCGCGCCGCCGACATGCCGCCCCTGCGCCTTGTCAGCCAGCCCACGCCGTCACCCGCCAATCCGCTGGGCGTCAAGGGTGTGGGTGAGGCAGGGTGTATCGGCATCCCCGCCGCGATCCTCAACGCCGCCATGGACGCGCTGCCGCCGGGCACGCCCGATCTGTCCCTCCCCCTGACGCCGGAAAAGCTCTGGCGCGCGCTGAACGGAATGACGCCATGAAATACGACCGCAAGACCGCCAAATCCTATGCTTTCGCGCATATGCGCGGCATCTGGGCCGCCGCCCTGATGCCCTTCCGCGAGGATGGCGCAATGGATGAGGCTGGATTCCGCGCCAATATGGAGCATTGGATCACCGATCTGGGCATCGACGGCTTCTTCATCGCGGGCAAGCAGGGAGAGTTCTTTTCGATGTCGGCCGAGGAACGAAAACGCTGCTTCGATCTGGCGGTGCAGGCGGCGGACGGGCGGGCGCAGACGATCATGTCCTGTTCCGATCAGAACATGGATGTGGTGATTGATCTGGCGCGCCATGCGCAATCCTGCGGGGCGGATTACATCGTCGTCCATGCCCCGATCCTGCATTTCCACAAGGCGCAGGATGAAACGCTGATGCGCTATTACCAGACCATTGCCGAAAAGGTGGATATCGGCATCGCGCTCTGGTCACATCCTGACAGCGGCTATCTGATGACGCCGCGCCTGTGCAACCGGCTGGCCGATCTGGAAACCGTGGTGGCGATCAAATATTCCGTGCCGCGCCCGATGTATCGGGAACTGACGCAGATGGCCGCCGACCGCATTCTTGTGTCCACCGCGTCCGAGGAGGAATGGCTGGACAATATCGAGGAGCTGGGCTGGCAGCTTTATCTCTGTTCCTCACCGCCCTACCTGATCCAGACCGCGAAAGACCGGCGGATGCGCGACTATACCGATGCCGCCTTTGCTGGGGATTTCGCCCGGGCGCGGGAAATCCGCGACAGTCTCGAACGCGTGCGTGAGGCGCTGCGCGAAACCCGGCCCGCCGAAAAACCCCATGCCCATCAGAAATACTGGCAGGATCTGCTGGGCCAGACCGGCGGCCATGTGCGCGCGCCTTTGCTGGAATTGACCGAGCGGGAAAAGACCCGCACCCGCGCCGCATTTGACGAATGCGGGCTTTTGCTCTGATACTCCAACCTGAAAGGGGACATGCGATGACGAGACTGGCCGCCTTCAATTTCCAGAAATGGATCGACGAGCACAAACACCTGCTGAAACCACCCGTCGGCAACAAGATGGTGTTTCAGGATGCCGGGCTGATGGTCACCGTTGTCGGCGGGCCGAACAAGCGCACCGATTACCATGATGATCCGGTCGAGGAGTTCTTCTATCAGTTGAAAGGTGACATGCTGCTGAAACTGCATGACACCGGGACCGGTGAATTCTACGATGTGCCGATCCGCGAAGGCGATATCTTCCTGCTGCCGCCCCATATCCGCCATTCGCCACAGCGCCCGCAGGAAGGATCCATCGGGCTGGTGATCGAACCTGAACGCCCCGAGGGCGCGCTGGATGCGATCGAGTGGTATTGCTTTGAATGTCAAAGCCTTGTGCATCGCGCCGAGGTGGATCTGACCAGCATCGTCGAGGATCTGCCGCCGATCTACAAAGCCTTCTATGCTGACGAAGACGCCCGAACATGCCCCGAATGCGGTGTGTTGCATCCGGGCAAGGAACCGCCGGAAGGATGGGTTCAACTCTGAATATTTTATACTTGAAATAATAAGGGCGCAACGCCATGCTGACCGGCAAGCAATGCGCCTGAAACCGGGCCAAAACCGGGCCAGACAACCAACGGGAGACGAAAATGAAGAAACTGCTGACTGCTGCCAGCCTTGCCGCCCTGATGGCCGGGCCGGGCCTTGCCGATCCGCTGAAGATCGGTGTGATCACCACGCTGTCCGGCCCTGCGGGCTATCTTGGCGCTGATGCGCGGGACGGAATGCTTCTGGCGCTTGAAATGGGCGAGGGCAAGCTGGGCGGGGTCGAGGTCGAATTCGTGGTCGAGGATGACGGGCTGAACCCCGGCACCGGCCGCCAGATCGCCGAGAAATTCCTGCAGGATGACGGGATGAAGCTGCTGACTGGCATCATCTTTTCAAACGTCGCGGGGGCCGCGATTCCCGATATCGTGGACAGCGGCGCGATCTATGTCAGCCCCAATGCCGGGCCGTCCAATCTGGCCGGTGCGGAATGCCATGAGAATTACTTTGTCGTCAGCTGGCAGAATGACGCCCTGCATGAGGCGGCGGGTGCTGCAGCCAAGGCCAAGGGCCATACCAAGGCCGTGGCGCTGGCACCCAACTATCAGGCGGGCAAGGATGCCATCGAAGGCTTCAAGCGGATGTTCGGCGGCGAAGTGACCGAGATCTACACCCAGCTTGACCAGACCGATTTCGCCAGCGAGATGGCGCAGATCCGCGCGGCAGCCCCTGAGGTTGTGTTCCAGTTCCACCCCGGCGGGCTGGGCATTGCCTTCCTGAAGCAATATGCGCAATCGGGGCTGCAGGGTCAGATCCCGATGGTCCTGTCCGAACCTTCAACCGATGCGGTCGTTCTGCAGGCCGTTGGCGATGCCGCCATCGGCATCACCGCAACCGCCCATTGGAACCGCGATTTCGACAATGAGGCGAACAAGGCCTTTGTCGAGGCTTGGGTTGCGAAACATGGCGACCGTCCGATCACGTATTACGCAAGTCAGGGCTATGACACCGCGCTGCTGATCGCCTCGGCGCTGGAGAAAACTGGCGGGCTGGACGATATCGACGCCTTCCGCGCCGCGCTGCGCGAGGCTGACTTTGACAGCGTGCGGGGCGATTTCGCCTTCGGCGCCAACCAGCATCCGGTGCATGACTGGTATGTGCTGAACATCGTCGCCGGTGAGGATGGCACCCCGGTCGCGGTCACCGACAGTGTCATTCTGGAAGATCACGGCGATTCCTACGCCGAACTTTGCAAGATGTGATCTGCCTCTGGGCCGGGGGCGACCCCGGCCCGTTTCCTTCACCCTGACGGACCGGACAGGCGCATGATCCTGATTGCCGAACAATTGCTCAATGGCCTGCAATACGGGGTCATGCTGTTTCTGCTGGCGGCGGGGCTGACCCTGATCTTCGGGATCATGGGAGTCATCAACCTTGCCCATGGCGCGCTTTACATGGTGGGCGCCTATGCGGGCACATGGGTCGCACTTCAGACCGGCAGTTTCTGGGCGGGCCTGCCTGCGGCGCTGATCGCGGCAGCGGTGACGGGGTTCGTGATCGAGACACTGGTGATCCGGCGGCTTTATGCGCGCGATCATCTGGATCAGGTGCTGGCCACCTTCGCGCTGATCCTGATTTTCAATGAACTGATCACCATCGGTTTCGGGCGGCAACCGGTCTTCACCTCACTGCCTGCGGCCTTCTCCGGCTCGGTCGAATTGCTGCCGGGGCTGCCCTATCCGACCTATCGGTTGCTGATCATCGCGACCGGGCTGGCGGTGGCGGGGGGGCTTTATATCCTGATCAACCGCACGCGGATCGGCATGCTGGTGCGTGCAGGGGCCACCAACCGGGAAATGGTGCGCGCGCTGGGCGTGGATATCCGGCTGCTTTACACCATCGTGTTCGGTTTGGGGGCGCTGCTGGCGGGGCTTGCAGGTTATATGGCCGGGCCGATTTCCGCGGTGCAGGTCGGCATGGGTGAACAGATCCTGCTGGCCACCTTCGTCGTGGTTGTTGTGGGCGGGGTCGGCTCGATCAAGGGCGCCTTTGTGGCGGGCATCGCACTGGGCGTGGCCGATACGATGCTGCGCGCCTTTCTGCCGGGAATGCTGCGGCAGGTGATGAACGCCTCCGAGGCCGATGCGCTGGGCATCGGGATCGCGTCAATGGGGATCTATTTCCTGATGGCGCTGGTCCTCTTGGTGCGGCCGCGTGGCCTGTTCGCGGCGGGGGGCTGACGGGATCATGAGACCGCTTGTCGCCACACTTGTCACCGCAGCATTGCTGTTCTTGTTCTTCGTCCCGATGCTGACCGATCTGGTCGGTCGCCCGTCGCTGCTGGCGCTGGCCTGCCGTATCCTGATCTATGCCATGGCGGCGGCCAGCCTGAATTTCGTGCTGGGCTATGGCGGGATGATCAGCTTCGGCCATGCGGCGTTTTTTGGGGTCGGGGCCTATACGGTCGGCATCCTTTATGCGCATTTCGCCTCGGGCGAATTGCTGTTCGGCTTCATTCCCGGCAGCAATCAGATGCTGATAACCCTGCCTGCGGCGGTGCTGGTTTCGGGCGTGTTCGCGGCGGCCATCGGGGCGCTGTCGCTGCGCACCGGCGGCGTGCAGTTCATCATGATCACGCTGGCCTTCGCGCAGATGCTGTTCTTCTTCTTTGTCGCGCTGAAGGCCTACGGGGGTGAGGACGGCATCATCATCCGCCGCACGAATGAACTGGCGGGCCTGAACATGCGCGACCGGGTGACGCTGTATTACGTCATCCTCGGCTTTGCGGTGCTGTTCTTCCTTGGTCTGTGGCGGATGGTCAATTCGTCCTTCGGGGCGGTGCTGCGCGGCATCCAGCAGAATGAACGGCGCATGGCCGCCCTTGGGTTCGCGCCCTATCGCTACAAGCTTTATGCCTTCATCCTGTCGGGTATGGGGGCGGGCTTTGCCGGGGCGCTGATGGCGAATTTCCTGCGCTATGCCAGCCCCGACATGATGCACTGGACCAAATCGGGTGAGCTGATGATTATGGTCATCCTTGGCGGGGTCGGCAGTTTCTTCGGCCCGATCTTCGGGGCCGCCGCCTTCATGATCCTTGAGACCTTCCTTGCGGGCTGGACTGAACATTGGCAGCTTTTGCTGGGGGCGGTGCTGCTGGTGATCGTGCTGGCCACCAAGGGCGGCATCAACGGCCTGCTGGCCCGCATCTTCCGGAGGGGCGCATGACCATTCTGGCAATTGACGGGCTGGTAAAGCGTTTCGGCGGCCTGCTGGCCACCGATCAGGTGTCCCTGACGGTCGAGGACGGCGAGATCCACGCCCTGATCGGCCCCAATGGCGCAGGCAAATCCACGCTGATCAACCAGCTTTGCGGTGAGATCGCGCCGGATGAGGGGCGCATCCGTCTGGCCGGGCAGGATATCACAAACATGCCGGTGCCGGACCGGGTGGCACTGGGGCTGGGGCGGACCTTTCAGATCACCAGCCTGCTGGGCGACGCGACCTGCCGCCAGAACATCGCGATGGCGGTGCAGGCGCGGCAGGGCGGCAATTTCCGCATCTGGGACCGGATCGCCGGGCGGCGCGACTTGTGGGATCAGGCCGATGCCGTGCTGGACGGCTCGGCGCTGGCGGGGCGCGCGGATGTGGTGGTCCATGACCTCAGCCATGGGGAGCGCAAGCAGCTGGAACTGCTGATCGCGCTGGCCCGCCAACCGCGCCTTCTGTTGCTGGACGAACCCATGGCGGGCCTCGGCCATGCCGAAAGCCAGGACATGATCGCCCGTCTGCGTGAGGTGGGCCGGTCCGTCCCGATGCTGCTGGTTGAACATGACATGGCGGCGGTCTTTGCGCTGGCGACCCGCATTTCCGTGCTGGTCTATGGCCGCATCATCGCCTCGGGCAGCGTGGCCGAGATCCGCGCCAATGCCGAGGTGCGCGAGGCCTATCTGGGCGCGGAGGATGAATTGTGCTGAATGTCGCCAATCTTGCCGCCGCCTATGGCGCCAGTCAGGTCCTGTTCGATGTCTCGCTTGAGATCGGTGAAGGGGAGGTCGTCACCCTTCTGGGCCGCAACGGCATGGGCAAGACCACAACCGTGCGCACGGTGATGGGTCTTCTGGCCGCAAGGGGTGGGACGGTCACCTTTGGCGGGCGGCAGGTGCAGGGCATGGCGCCCGAACGCATCGCCCGGATGGGGGCCGGGCTGGTGCCCGAGGGGCGGCAGGTCTTTCCGACGCTGACGGTGCATGAAAACCTGTTCGCCACGGCGGCGAACCGGTTGAAACGGGACGAGCCCTGGACACTGCAGCGGGTCTATGACCTGTTTCCGCGACTGGGGGAACGGGCGGGCCAGATGGCCGCAACCCTGTCGGGTGGGGAACAGCAGATGCTGGCCGTGGGCCGCGCCCTGATGACCAATCCGGGGCTTCTGATCCTTGACGAGGCGACCGAGGGGCTGGCGCCAGTGATCCGCAGCGAGATCTGGCAGGTGATCGAAAGGCTGAAATCGCAGGGCCAGTCGATCCTGCTGATCGACAAGAATCTGGGCGTGCTGAAGCGGCTCGCCGATCAGCATTACATCATCGAGAAGGGCCGCACCGTCTGGCAGGGAACCGGCGCGGATCTGGACCGCGATGCGGCAAGGGTGCAGGCCTATGTCGGGCTCTGACCTGCGGGTTGTGCTGGTCGGCTGGGGCGCCATCGGGGCGCGGGTGGCGGGCCTTCTGGCTGCACGCGCCTCACCGGTGCGGATTGTTGCGGTCGGGGTGCGCGATACCGGCGCGAAACGGCAGGGGCTGCCGCCGGACACGCGGTTGATCGCCGGTCCAGAGGCGTTGGAGGGCATCGAGGCCGATCTGCTGGTCGAGGCGGCGGGCCGTGCTGCCCTGCGCCCCTGGGCCATGGCAGCGCTGGCGCGGGGCTGGGATCTGGCCATCGCCTCGACCTCGGCGCTGACCGATGCGGATCTGCTGGCTGACCTGCGGGATCAGGCGAAAGCAACTGGCGCGCAGATCCTGATCCCGCCGGGTGCCCTTGGCGGGATCGACGCGCTGGCGGCGGCGTCCCGGCTGAACATGGACATGGTGCGGCATGAGATCGTGAAACCGGCGCGCGCATGGGCGGGCACCGCCGCCGAAGAAGTCTGCGATCTGGCCGCATTGACCGCGCCGCTGACCTTTTTCGAGGGCAGCGCGCGGCAAGCGGCTGACCGCTTTCCGCAGAATGCCAATGTGGCGGTGATCTCGGCCATGGCGGGGATCGGGCTGGACCGGACCATGGTGGCCCTGACCGCTGATCCGGGGGCCACGATGAACCGCCATTCCATCACCGCCCGGGGGGATTTCGGAACCATGACCATCACGCTGGAAAACCGGCCGCTGGCGGGCAATCCGAAATCGTCAGAACTGACGGCTCTGTCGCTGTTGCGGCTGATCGAGAACCGGGCCGGGGGGCTGGTGATCTGATGCGGGATGCCATGAAGGATGAGGGCGGCTGGCCGCGGCGCAGACTGGATGCCGATTACACCGCGCGCGATTGCGTCAGCGCCGATGATTTCGCGCGGATCATCACCGATTATGCCACGCTGTCCCTTCCGGCGAGGGACCTGCCGGGCAGAAGGCCGGGTATCGCCTATGACCCGGTCAGTGACGAACGGATGGATGTGTTCGGGGCGGGTCAGGGCGGCGCGGCCTTTCTGTTCATCCATGGCGGATATTGGCGGGCGCTGTCGCGCGGGCATTCGGCCTTCATGGCGCCGATGCTGGCGGCGCGGGGCATCGCGACCGCCGTGCCCGATTACACGCTGGCCCCGGCGGCCGGCCTGACCGAGATCACCCGCCAGATGCGCACGGCCTTTGCGCATCTGTGGCACAATGCGGGCGATCTGGGCATCGATCGGCGGCGCATCGTGGTGGGTGGGTCCTCGGCAGGCGGGCATCTGGCGGCGGCGCTGGCCATGCCGGGCTGGCAGGCGGAATTCGGTCTGCCGCACGATGCGGTCCATGCCGCAATGCCGGTCAGCGGGCTGTTCGAACTGGCCCCAATCGCCGCCAGCCATGTGCAGGACTGGATGTCCCTGACGCCCGAGGAGGTGCAGCGGCTGAGCCCTGCGCGCCAT
This sequence comes from Szabonella alba, assembly GCF_016765775.1. Lineage (GTDB taxonomy): Bacteria > Pseudomonadota > Alphaproteobacteria > Rhodobacterales > Rhodobacteraceae > Szabonella > Szabonella alba. Next base: position 628,643 of record NZ_JAESVN010000002.1, read on the forward strand.
ATCCCCGGCACCGCGCCCAGCCTTGTCGCGCTGGCCGAGGGGGAGACGGCAGGTTTCACCCGGCAATCGGCGGCCTATGCGGCGGCGCTAGATGCTGAATGCCTGACCATTCCGGGGCGCAATCATTTCGATGTGATCCTTGATCTGGCGGATGCAGAAAGCGGGCTGTCCCGGCGACTGCTTGGCTTGCTGGAGCGATGACCGGGCTTTCTAACGAAAGCCTTGTTTCCCTTATCGGGCTTTCTGCCGAAAGCCCGGGCCTCCGGCGGAGGTATTTGGGCCAAGATGAAATGCGCGGGCAGGAGGGTGCGATGCGGCCCGGTGCAAGGGGGGTTTTCCCCGCCGGGATTTGCGATAGCTTGATGTCCATGCTGCGCATCAATGACCAGATCACCCTTGCAGATTGGGAACTGACCGAAAGTTTCACCCGCGCCTCGGGGCCGGGCGGGCAGAATGTGAACAAGGTGGAAACGGCGGTGGAACTGCGGTTCGAGGCCGAACGATCCCCCCATCTGCCCGGGCCGGTCAAGGCGCGGCTGAAGCGGATCGCGGGGCGGCGCTGGACCAATGACGGGGCCATCGTGATCCAGTCGCAGGAAACCCGCAGCCAGATCCGCAACCGCGAACTGGCCCGCGAACGGCTGGCCGAGATGATCCGCGAGGCGCTGATCGCGCCGAAACGGCGGATCGCGACGAAACCCACGCTGGGCAGTCAGCGCCGCCGCATCGCGGCCAAGGTGCAGCGCGGCGCGGTCAAATCGCTGCGTGGCCGACCGGAGATCGAAGAATGACCGAAACCCTTGCCGAACGCCGCGCGCGGCTGATGGGGCCGAATGTGCCGACCTTCTATCGCAACCCGGTGCATATCGTGCGGGGGCAGGGGGTCTGGCTGTGGGATGCGGCGGGTCGGCGCTATCTGGACTGCTACAACAATGTGGCCCATGTCGGGCATTGCCATCCGGCGGTGGTGGGCGCGATTGCCCGGCAGGCGGCAGAGCTGAACACCCATACACGGTATCATCATGATCTGGTGCTGGATTATATCGAGCGGCTGACCGCGCGGCTGGGGCATGGGATCAGTCAGGCGATCATGGTCTGCACCGGGTCCGAGGCGAATGACATCGCGCTGCGCATGGCGCAGGCGGTGACGGGCAAGACCGGTGTGATTGCAACCGACAACACCTATCACGGCAATACGGCGGCAACCTCGGCGCTGTCCTCGCGCCGCCCGCCGATCGGGGGATATCCACCGCATGTCCGGCTGGTGCCCGCACCCGACAGCCTGCGCAATCCCGACCCCGATGGCAGCGTGCTTGCCGGTCATGTCGCCCGCGCGATTGCCGGGCTTGAGGCGGCGGGATACGGGTTTTCCGGCATGATGCTGTGCCCGGCCTTTGCCAATGAAGGCATCCCCTCGGTCGTGCCCGGTTTCTTTGACCGCACAGCGGCGGTGATCCGGCAGGCGGGTGGTCTGGTGCTGTGTGATGAGGTGCAGCCGGGTTTCGGGCGCATGGGCAGTCATTTCTGGGGGCATGAGGCTTTGGGCTTTGCCCCCGATGTGGTGACGGTCGGCAAACCCATGGCCAATGGCCATCCGGTCGCCGCCATTCTGGCCCGGCCTGATGTCATGGCGGCCTTCCGCAATGCGTTCGGCTATTTCAACACCTTCGGGGGCAATCCTGTTTCCGCCGCCGCCTGTCTGGCCACGCTGCAGGTGATCGAGGAGGAGGGGTTGCAGGACAATGCCGCCCGCGTCAGCGCGCATGGGATGGACCGGTTGCGCGCGCTGCGCCATCCGCTGCTGGCCGAGGTGCGGGGGGCGGGGCTGTTCTTCGGCGCCGAATTCGTGCTGGACGCCGACCAGACCCCCGCCACGGATTTTGTCGCCGATCTGGTTGAGGCGATGGTGGCGCGGGGGTTTCTGCTCAACCGGATCGGGCGGGCGGGAAATACACTCAAGATCCGACCGCCCATGCCCTTCGGCATTGCCGAAGCTGATCTGCTGATGGATGCGCTTGAGGCGGCTCTGGCCAGCACCCCGGTGCGCGCATGACCCTTGCCGCCCTTGCGGCGCAGGCGGCGGCGCATTGGGGGGGCAGGCCGCTGGCGCTGATCCGCAACCGTGAGAACGCGGTCTTTCGCATGGAATTGCCCGGGGGCAGAAGGGCGGCCTTGCGGCTGCACCGGCAGGGGTATCAGAGCGCAAGCGCCATCGGGTCGGAACTTTGGTGGTGCGGGGCGCTGGCGGCGCAGGGACTGCCGGTGCCCCGCCCGCTGCCGGGACGCGATGGCGGGCTGCTGATGCGGCTGGCGGGGGGGCGGCTGGCCTCGGCGGTCGAATGGCTGCCTGGGGATCCGCTGGGCGAGGCGGGCAAGCCCCTTGCCGCCCCGGTTGAGATGCAGTTGCGCCGCCATCACGCGCTTGGCCGTCTTCTGGCGCGGATCCATGATGCGACCGACGCGATGCAGATGCCCGGCACGTTCGACCGGCCTTGCTGGGGTCTGGACGGATTGCTGGGGGATACCCCGTTCTGGGGACGGTTCTGGGAACACCCCGCCCTGACCGCGCCCGAGGCCGCGCGGATGGCCGGGGTTCGGCTTGCCCTGCGCGACCGGCTGGCGGGGGCGCTGCAGGGGCAGGTTCCGGCTCCGGTTCATGCCGATGTCCTGCGCGAAAATGTGCTGGTTGCGGGTGAAACCCTGTCGCTGATCGACTTTGACGACTGCGGAACGGGGTTTCGGCTTTACGATCTGGGTACGGTTCTGTCACAAAACCTTTACGAAGCCGCGCGGGAGGAGATCCGCGCCGCCCTGATCGAAGGATACAGCACCCTGCGTCCCGCCGACCCGGCCCTTGTCGATCTGTTCACGCTGGCGCGCACGCTGGCCTCGGTCGGCTGGACCATGCCGCGCCTTGCCCCGGATGATCCGGTGAACCGCAGTCATATCGCGCGGGCGCTGCTCTGCGCCGACCGGGTTCTGGGATGATCGGTCGCTGGCTTCGGTCCTTGCGCGCCTTCCTGCGCCCGCCCCCCAAGGTGCAGGCCGCCGCCCTGTGCCTACGCGCCAATGCTGCCAGAAAATCCGGTGAGAACGAGGTTTTGCTGATCCGTTCCCTGGACAGTGGCCGCTGGATCATTCCCAAGGGCTGGCCGGTCAAGGGCGAAAGCTTGGCCCGTTCTGCCGCGATCGAGGCCTGGGAAGAAGCCGGGGTGACGGGGCGTATCGGCGATGAGGCCATCGGGTGGATCCGCTATGACAAGCGGCTGAAGGGCGGGCTGGAAGAACCCTGCGAGGCGCATGTCTTTGTGCTGACGGTCGAGGATGAGGCCCGCGACTACCCCGAGGCCGGGTTTCGCACACGGCGCTGGTTCAGCCCGGAACGGGCCGCAGAAAAGGTGGATGAGGCCGATCTTGCCGACCTGATCCGGCGGTTCGGCGTCTGAGATGCCGCCTATTTGCGTTGTCACCGGGGCCAGAACCGGATAGTCGCGCCCGGATTGTAACGGTTCGGTGACGGCGGGCGGGGATGACGCAGACAGAGACAGATCGCACAGGCATCAATCGCTGGAAGACGCTGGACAAGGATCTCGGGCGGATTTCACGGCTGGAACTGGCGACGCAATATGTCGCCCGTCCCCTGATCGCGCCGGGGCTGGGGCTGGCCTTCATCGTGCTGGTCGCGGTGCTGGCGGCGGTGTTTTCGGGCGGATCGCCCGACCGGCTGATTGTGATCGCGGCGGCGGCGTTTGGGGCCTATATGGCGCTGAATATCGGCGCGAATGATGTCGCCAACAACATGGGCCCCGCCGTCGGGGCCAATGCGCTGTCGATGGGGGCCGCAATTGCGATTGCGGCGGTGTTTGAAACCGCAGGCGCGCTGATTGCCGGGGGCGATGTCGTCAACACGATCTCGGGCGGGATCGTCGCACCCGAAAGCCTTGCCGACAGTTCGGTTTTCATCTGGGCCATGATGTCGGCGCTGATCGCCGCTGCGCTGTGGATCAACCTTGCGACATGGCTTGGCGCGCCGGTTTCGACCACGCATTCGGTGGTCGGGGGCGTGATGGGGGCGGGCATCGTTGCGGCAGGCCTGATGGCGGTGAACTGGCCGATGATGGGGCGGATCGCGGCAAGCTGGATCATCTCACCCGTTCTGGGGGGCGTGATTGCGGCGCTGTTTCTGGCGTTGATCAAGGCGCGGATCGAATATGCCGAGGACAAGATCGGCGCGGCGCGGCGCTGGGTGCCGGTGCTGATCGCCATCATGGCGGGGGCTTTCGCGGCCTATCTGGCGCTGAAGGGTCTGTCAAAGGTGGTGCGGGTCTCGATGCCGATGGCGCTGGGGATCGGGGGCGTTGTCGGCGGGCTGGTCTGGGCGGGCAGCGTGCCGATGGTGCGGCGACAGTCCGAGGGGCTGGAGAACCGCAAGAAATCGCTGAAAAAGCTGTTCGCCGTGCCTTTGGTGGTTTCGGCGGCGCTGCTGTCCTTTGCGCATGGGGCCAATGATGTGGCCAATGCGGTGGGGCCGCTGGCGGCGATTGTCCATGCCGTGCAGGATGGCGGATCGGCGTCGCGGGTGGTCATTCCGCTTTGGGTCATGGCGATCGGTGCGGCGGGGCTGAGCTTTGGTCTGATGCTGTTCGGCCCGAAACTGATCCGCATGGTGGGCGGTGAGATCACCAAGCTCAATCCGATGCGGGCCTATTGCGTGGCGCTGTCGGCGGCACTGACGGTGATCGTGGCAAGCTGGCTGGGTCTGCCCGTGTCCTCAACCCATATCGCGGTGGGAGCGATCTTTGGCGTCGGGTTCTACCGCGAATGGCATGCCGAACGCCGCGCCCGGATGCTGGGACTGCAAAAGGGCAAAGCCGTCGCCGTCGAGGAACGCCGCCGCCGCAAGCTGGTGCGGCGGTCGCATTTCCTGACGATCATCGCGGCTTGGGTGGTGACGGTTCCGGCCACGGCCTTGTTGGCGGGCGGGGTCTTCTTCCTGTTCCGCCTGATCGCGGGTTGAAAAACAGGCTGACGGCCAAAGCAATCTGAAGTCCGATACACCCGAACCCGGGGGTATTGATCGCTTGCGCCCCCAAATTTCCTGCGTCTGAGGGCTATGCGCTGATGCGGGGCAGGGGAGGGGGGGCGGCAACCGCCCGCCCTGCGACTTCTCAGGTCTCGGGGATCAGTATCTCACGCTTGCCCACATGGTTTGCGGGGGTGACGACGCCCTGTTCTTCCATCTGTTCAACCAGTTTCGCGGCCTTGTTATAGCCGACGCCCAGTTTGCGCTGGATATAGGAGGTCGAGCATTTGCGGTCCTTGGCCACAACCGAGACGGCCTGATCGTAAAGCGCATCCTCGCCATCGGTATTGCCGCCCAAGCCCAGCACAAGGTCGATATCGGACGCGCTGTCCTCGGGCGGGCCTTCGACCACGCCCGACATATAGGAGGGCGGGCCGAAGCTTTTCAGGTGGTTGACGATCTCCTCGACCTCTTCATCCGAAACAAAGGGGCCGTGGATCCGCCCGATCCGCCCGCCGCCCGCCATATACAGCATGTCGCCCATGCCCAACAGTTGCTCGGCGCCCATTTCACCAAGGATCGTGCGGCTGTCGATTTTCGACGTGACCTGAAAGCTGATCCTTGTGGGGAAGTTCGCCTTGATCGTGCCGGTGATCACATCGACCGAGGGGCGCTGCGTGGCCATGATCAGATGGATGCCGGAGGCCCGCGCCATCTGCGCCAGACGCTGGATGCAGGCCTCGATCTCCTTGCCTGCGACCATCATCAGGTCGGCCATCTCATCGACGATGACCACGATATAGGGCAGGGCAACGGGGGCAAATTCCTCGGTCTCGAAGACCGGCTCACCGGTATCCTCATCAAATCCGGTCTGGATGGTGCGGCGGAACAACTCGCCCTTGGCCAGCGCCTCACGCACGCGGCCATTATAGCCCTCGATATTGCGGACGCCCATCTTGGACATCTTGCGATAGCGTTCCTCCATCTCGCCCACGACCCATTTCAGCGCGACAACCGCCTTTTTCGGGTCGGTCACGACGGGGGACAGAAGATGCGGGATGCCGTCATAGACGGACAGTTCCAGCATCTTGGGGTCGATCATGATCAGGCGGCATTCCTCGGGCGTCAGCTTGTAAAGCAGCGACAGGATCATCGTGTTGATCGCCACCGACTTGCCCGAACCCGTCGTCCCCGCGATCAGCAGGTGGGGCATCTTGGCAAGGTTGGCGACAATGGGTTCACCGCCGATATCCTTGCCGAGCGCCAGCGGCAGGCGCATGTTGCTGTCGCCGAAATCGCGGGCTGCAAGGATTTCCCGCAGCACGACCTTTTCGCGCCAGGCATTCGGCAGTTCGATCCCGATGACCGACCGGCCCGGAACGGTGGAGACCCGCGCCGAAAGCGCCGACATCGACCGTGCGATATCATCGGCCAGACCGATCACCCGGCTGGCCTTCAGGCCGGGGGCGGGTTCCAGTTCATACATGGTGACGACCGGGCCGGGGCGGACCGAGACGATTTCGCCCTTCACGCCGTAATCGTCCAGCACGGATTCCAGCATCCGGGCGTTTTCCTCCAGCGCGTCCTCGGACAGGGTGTGGCGCTGCACGGAATCCGGGCTGGCCAGCAAGTTCAGGGGCGGCAGTTCATACTGCACCGCTTTGGTTTCGTCGAAGCGCAGGCTGGGCTGCGCCTCGGACAGGGCCTGACGTGAGGGGGCAATGGGCTTGCGCGTGACCGGCTGCACGATGCGGCGGGCCTCGGGCATCGTGGCGCGGGACAGGGGGGCCGAGACGGTCACGATCTGCGGTTCGGGGCCGTAATCGTCATCATCGTCCATCGCATCGAAATCATCCCGTGCGTCGTCATCCCAAGGCGCATTCTGCGGAGTGGCGGACGCGACATCGGTCAGCGCATGGTCCGGCGCTGTGGCGTCGTGATCCTGCCAATCCTGCGCCTGCCAATCGTGATCTTGTGCGTCCTGCGCCTGCCAGTCCTGCAATGCGCTGCCGTCATGGGCCGGGGCAAGGGCCTGCAGGTCACTTGCGGTGACGGGTGGTTCGGGCGGCAGGGCAATCCGGGCTTGCGGCGCAGACGCCGGGACGCCCTGTGCGGGCTGTTGGGGCGCGCGGGTCGCGATCAGCGGCTGCGGTCCGCGCCGGTTGACCGGAGGCTCACGCCGCGAGATCGCGGCCTGCAAGGGCGATTGTGCCTGAATGGGCGGGCGCACCCGCGACCGGATCACGTCATTGATCCGCGCCTTGATCCGATCTTCCGGACCTGCATTTGCCATCGAGGCGGCCGTGCTTGCGGCGGCGGCGGTCACCAGAGGTTCAACCGGCACCGCGCGGCGGATCAGTTGCGGCATCCGGGACAACAGCCCGCTCCGCGGTTCCGCTGCGCGCTCTTCGGCCATTTGGTGATGGGGTTGGGCCGGCTCGATCACCGGTTCGGTCTCAACCCGCCGCGCGCCACGCAAGGCGGGGGCGGGGGCGAAACCGGCAGGCGCCTGCGTGGCCGCAACGCCCCGGTTGGCCCGGTGCAGGGGTGCCGGGTGCAATTCGCCATGGGCAATCAGGGCCGGGGCCGGGTCATGCGCCTCGGCGGCCATTTCCCGGCGGCTGCGGGCGCGTTCCTGCATCGCGGCAGCAGCGCGCAGCGTGCCTGCGGCAGATCGCCCGGCAAGGGTCAGCACCTGCGCATAGGCCAATGTCGAGCCGATCAGAAGGAAGCGCCCGATGCGGCGCAGTTCGGCCATGTCGAATCCGGTGACGTAAAGCCCCATCGTCAGCAGCGCCGCGCCGAAAATGACCGACAGCAGCTTCAGCCCGAACCCTGCCCCGACCGGCAGCACCGCCAGCAATGCGCCCAGCATCGTGTCCCCGAACAGCCCGCCCAGACCGATGGCCGGATGCGGCCAGTCCGGCCCCGGCACATGCGTCGCGGCAAAGACCGAGGCAAAGGCGACCGCAATCACGGCAAAGACGATGCGCCCCGGTGCGCGATCCTGTCCGATATGGGCGACGAAACGCACGCCCCAGATGCCAAGGATCACCGGAATGCCCCAGACACCCTGACCGCCGATGATATACAGCGTTGACGCGACCGCCGCGCCGAAACGGCCCAGCCAGTTATGCACCGGCGCCTCGGAGGCGACCATCCAACCCGGATCATCGGCGGTATAGCTGGCAAACATCGCGGTAAAGGCAAGGGCCGCCACCAGAAGGCCAATCCCCAGCAATTCCCGGCCCCGCCGTTCCAGCATGGCCTGGGTGTTCTGATCCAGAAGCGGATCGCGCTGCCTGATGTTGTAGGATGCCATTCGTTACCGTCCTTGCCCGAAAAGACAGTCGCAGAGCCGTTCAAGCCCGCGCTGCGTTTCTTCGATTGGGGCGACCAGTGCCACCCTGATATAACCTTTGCCAGGGTTTTCACCCTGCACATCGCGCGACAGATATGCCCCCGGCAGCACACGCACCCCGGTTTCCTGCCAGAGCCGCAGCGCCGCCGCCTCACCATCGGCCACCGGCAGCCAGAGGAAGAACCCACCCTCGGGCGCCTGATAGCCCTGCATCCCGCCGAAAATGCGGTCGGCCAGCGCGAATTTTTCCCCATACATCGCGCGGGAGGCGGTGACATGCGCCTCATCCTGCCAGGCGGCCTCGGCGACCTTTTGCAAGGGCAGGGGAAGCGGCGCACCGGCAAAGGCGCGCAACTGGCGCAGCCGGGCCATGACCTGCGGCCCACCCGCAACAAAACCGGACCGCAGCCCCGGCAGGTTTGACCGTTTCGACAGGGAATGAAAGCTCAGCACCCGGTCGGGATCGGCGCCGATGCGGGTGGCGACCTCAAGGATGCCGGGGGGGGCCGTGTCGCGATAGACCTCGGCATAGCATTCATCGGCAAGGATGCGGAAATCATGCTTTTCCGCCAGCGCCAGCAGATCGGCCCAGTATTCGGTTGATGCCACCGCACCCTGCGGATTGGCGGGCGAACAGATATAGCACAAAGCCGTGCGGTCCAGAACTTCGGCGGGGAGGGCGGCGAAATCGGGCAGATGGCGGGTTGCCGCGATGGCGGGCACATAGACCGGATCGGCCGCGACAGCCAGCGCCGCCACCGCATAGACCTGATAAAAGGGATTGGGCATCAGAACGACCGGCCGCGCGCCCGCCTTGGTTTCCGGACACAGGGCCACGGCGGCGTTGAACAGCCCTTCGCGCGTGCCGTTCAGCGCCATGATGTGGTCTTCGGGCATTGCGACGCCATAGCGTCGCTGCAGCCAGCCCGAGATTGCCGTCAGCAATTCGGGCGTGCCGTCATTGGGGGGGTAAACCCCGAACCCGTCCAGATGGGCCGCCAGCACCGGCCCGACGAAGGCGGGCTTCGGGTGGCGGGGCTCACCGATGGTCATGGCGATGGGATCACCGCCGGGCGGATGCGCATCCAGAAGTTTCCGCAGTCGCGGAAATGCGTAATCCGGCAGGTTCGAAAACCGCTCAGGAAATGCCATTGCTGCCTCGTTCGTCGGGGTCATAGGGCGCCCCGTTGCGGACAGAGTAGCGTCCCGACCGGCGCGGGTCCAGTCAAAGGCCGCAAGCATTTGTGGCGGCACGCGGAATTGTGGCTTTTCGGTCCTGACGGCGCGCGCGCAAGGAGGCGGCGCAGCGGGGGCGGGCAGGGCAGGAGGCGCGCGGCGGTTCAGGCCGCCAGCGTGACAATGATCGGCCCGCCCCGGGTGGCCACGACCGTATGTTCGAACTGCACCACCGGCGCGGGCGGATCGCTGTAAAGTGTCCAGTCATCGCCGCGCTGGGTGCGGGCCCATTCTCCGCCCCGCGACAGGAAGGGTTCGACCGTCAGAACCAGCCCCTTATGGATGCGGCGCCGTTCATGGCGGTCTGGCCATGTCGGCACCGCCTCAGGCTCTTCATGCAGGGCGCGCCCGGTGCCATGGCTGGCCAGATTGCGGATCAGCGTATAGCCGCGTGCCTTGGCGAAGCGTCCGATTGCCGTGCCGATGCCCGCCAGCGGGCGGTCATGGCGCACCTGCGCGATGCCGATCTGCATGGCGCGTTCGCCGTCCTGACACAGCCGCTCCAGCGCCGGACGGACCCTTCCCGCGCGGAAGGTGGCACCGGTATCGGCGAAATAGCCGTCCTTTGCGGCGGAGACGTCGATATTGACCAGATCCCCTGCCGCGATGGCGCGCTTGCCGGGGATGCCATGGGCAATCTGTTCATTCACGCTGATGCAGGTTGCCCCGGGAAAGCCATAGGCCGATTGCGGCGCCGAAACCGCGCCTTCGCGCTCCAGCGCGGCGCTGCCGATGGCATCAAGCTCGGCGGTGGTGATGCCCGACTCGATGGCGGCGGCCATCTGATGCATGGTCCGCGCCACGATCCGCCCGATGGCGCGCAGCCCGTCCAGTTCTTCCTGTTTCGTGATCGTCATGGTCTGTCCTGTGAGGGGGCCTGTCGCGAATCTTTCGGGGGGGTGCCGGCGGGGGGGTGCCGGGGTCTGTCCCGCGCAGGCTAACATGGTTTTCCGGGCCTGTCGCCCCGGCGGCGGCAGCGGTCTTGTCGGGGCAGGGGGCAGGCGTTAGGGTCCGCCTCAAAGGAGCAAGGCGATGAAGAAAATCGGCATGATCGGCGGGCTGAGCTGGGTTTCGACTGCCGAATATTACAGGCGCGTCAATGAGATGACGGCAGAGCTTGCAGGCGGGGTCAGTTCCGCGCGGATCGTTCTGGAAAGCGTGAACCGGCAGGATTATGTGACCGCCGTGATCGACCGGCAGGATGAGGCCGCGGCCTGTGCCCAGATCGCGCAATCGGCGCAGGCACTGCAGGCGGCGGGGGCGGATTTCATCGTCATCACCTGCAATGACGTGCATCGCTTCGTCCCCGCAATCCAGCGGCAGATCGACATTCCCTTCCTGCATATCGCCGAGGTGACGGCAAAGGCCATCGCGGAGCGGGGTCTGGGCCGGGTCGCAATTCTGGGCGTGCGCAAGACGATGGAAAGCGATTTCTATCCGTCCGTCCTTGCCGGCCACGGCATAGCGGCGCTGATCCCGGAGGAGGAGGAAAAGCGCTTCGTCCATGACAGCATCTATGACGAACTGGTGCAGAACCGGTTTCTGGATGGCACGAGGCAGGCCTATCAGCGCCTGATCGCGGATCTGGGGGACCGGGGGGCCGATTGCGTGGCGCTTGCCTGCACCGAGATCCCGCTTTTGCTGACGCCGGAACAGTCCCCGCTTCCGGCCTTTTCCACCACCGAACTGCATTGCCAAGCGGCGGTGCTGCGGGCCTTGGGGCAGGAGGGTTAGGGCCGTAGGGTTAAAGGCCGGGCAGGCCCCGCATTCCTTGGCCGGGGCCATCGCCCCGGTCATGCGAAGCGGTCGCCCCGAAGGCCGCCGGACAGCGCCTGCCTACCCCAACGGCCGGGCGCTTCGCCCCCGCCCGGGCCGGCGCTGTCCTTTGTCGGCTCGTCCGGCTGGCAGTCCCGGAGCAAGGGTTGCGTGACAGGCGGGGAAAAGCGGTGCTTTTCCCGGTCCGCCCCAGCCCTCGGCATTCCTACCCCAGCGCCCGCTCTGCCGCCGCCCCCAGCCGCAGCAGGCGTTCCTCGGCCATCGGTGCGGCCAGAAGGCTGATCCCGCAGGAGGGCTGGCCGGTGGGCAGGCTGAGGCCGCACAGGCCCATCAGATTGCCGATGCGGGTGTTGCGCAGTGTCAGCAGGTTTTCGGTGACATAATAGGCGTCATCTTCCAGCAGGCGTTGCGCATCGGGGGGCAGGATCGGACAGGTCGGCATGATCACCGCGTCATAGCCTGCGGTGCGGTCAGCCCAGATGCGGCGGATCTCGCGCAGGCGGCGCCAGCCTGCGACGTAATCGGCGGCCTTGAAATCCGCGCCGGAGCGGAAGCGTTCAAGGATGCGGGGAAACATCTTTTCCGGCGCGGCCTCGATGGTGTCGCGCCAGATGCCATAGGCCTCGGCGGTGAACAGAAGCGCGGACAGGCCCATCGCCTCGGACAGTTCGGGCAGGCGCAGCGTGTCGATCCGCGCGCCCGCACGCGCCAGACGGTCGGTAGCACCGTCATAGCCGGTGGCGGGTTCGTCGCGCAGATCGTCAAGGGCAACGGTTTCCAGCGCCAGCAGCCGCGCGCCCTGCAGGCTTGCCCCTTCCAGATCGGCGGGCTTGCCGCCTTCCATCGCGGCCAGCAGCAGCGCACAATCCTCGACGCTGCGCGCCAGCGGGCCCACGGTGTCAAAGGTCTCGCACAGGGGCACCGTGCCTTGCAGCGACAGCCGCCCCTCGGTGGTCTTGAGGCCGACCAGATCATTCCACGCCGCCGGGATGCGCACCGATCCGCCGGTATCCGACCCGATCCCCGCCGCCGCCAGCCCGAAGGCAACCGAGGCCGCCGCGCCAGATGACGACCCGCCGGGCACGGCACTGGGGTCATTTACATTGGGCGGGGTAGCGGTGACCGGGTTCAGCCCCAGCCCGGAAAAGGCCAGTTCCGACATATGGGTCTTGCCCAGACAGACCAGCCCCTGCGCGGTGGCGGTATGCAGCACCTCGGCATCGGTGTCCGGCACCCGGCCCTTCAGCAGGGCGGAACCCGCCTCACACGGGGCCTCTGCCGCATCGAACAGATCCTTCCATGAGATCGGCACCCCGTCCAGCGGGCCGATGCGATGGCCGGATTTGGCCCGGTCGGCGGCGGCGATGGCCATGGCACGCGCGCGGCGCGGCGTGCTGCGCGAATAGATGCGCGCGGCCTCGGGGTGGCTGTCGATGGCGTCCAGATAGGCCTCGGTCAGTTCCATCGCGTTGATCTTGCCCGCGCCGATCCCTCGCCCCAGATCCGCCGCCGTCATCCACAGCCATTTGCCCGACATAATCCGCCCTCCGCCTGTCCGCGCGCGACGTTAGCGTCACTGGCGCGCATGGACAATCCCGCCCGACGGCCCCATCTTCGCATCATGGAACGGGATTGCGATATTCTGATTGTGGGCGGTGGGCTGAACGGCCCCGCACTGGCGCTGGCCTTGGCGCAGGCCGGGTTTTCGGTAGGCGTGGTCGATGCCCGCCCGGCTCCGGCACGGGCCGAGGCCGGGTTTGACGGGCGCGCCTATGCGCTGGCGCAGGCCAGCAAGCGGCTGCTTTCGGCCATCGGAATCTGGCCCGGCCTTGCCCCACTGGCCCAGCCGATCCTGCAGATCAAGGCCAGCGACGGGCGCGCGGGCGAAGGGGCAGCAGCGTTCTTTCTGCAATTCGATTCCGCCGAGACCGAGGACGGCCCGATGGGTTTCATGGTCGAGGACCGGCATCTTTATGCCGCGTTTCTTGAGGAGATGACGGTGGCGGGCGTGCGGCTGTGGTCGCGCGAAAGCGTTGTCGCGCAAACGGTCGATGCAGGCGGTGTGCGGGTACAACTGGCCTCGGGCGGCCATCTTTCGGCGCGGCTGCTGGTGGGTTGCGACGGTCGCGCCAGCGGCACGGCAACCCGCGCGGGCATCGGGCGGACGGGCTGGGGTTACGGGCAGACCGCGCTGGTGACGGCGGTGGATCACGAACGCCCCCATGACGGGATCGCGCATCAGTTTTTCATGCCGGGCGGCCCCTTGGCGATCCTGCCATTGCGGGGCAACCGGTCCTCGATTGTCTGGTCCGAGGGGGCTGCGCAGGCGGCAGCCGTTCAGGCCCTGCCCGATGCCGGTTACCTTGCTGCCCTGCGTCCGCGTTTCGGCGATTTTCTGGGCGATATCGCGCTGGCGGGGGATCGCTTTACCTATCCGCTCAGCCTGACGCTGGCCAACCGGTTCGTAGCGCCGCGCGTGGCGCTGGTTGGCGATGCGGCACATGGGGTGCATCCGCTGGCGGGGCAGGGGCTGAACCTTGGCCTGCGCGATGTCGCGGCCCTGGCCGAGGTGCTGGCCGAGGCCGCACGGCGCGGTGAAGATTTTGCCGCCGCCGATGTGCTGGAACGCTATGAACGCTGGCGGCGCTTCGACACGGTGGTGATGGCTTTGGGGATGGATACGGTCAACCGGCTGTTTTCGAACGACAACCCCATCCTGCGTCTGGGGCGCGATCTTGGCCTGGGCGCGGTCTCGGCCCTGCCCGCGTTGCGGCGGCGCTTCATGCGCGAGGCGGCAGGGCTGGAGGGCGATCTGCCGCGATTGTTGCGCGGGCTGCCTGTCTGACGGGACCGGCCTGATTGCGCCTGTCCCGCGGCGCCTCCGAACGGTCTGCCGGAGGCCCCGGCACTGCGTGAAATGCCCCCTCTTTCATCGCGGCAAGGACAGGCCGGGCTGTGACGCAAGGTCATGTCGCGGGCTTGGCCGGGCGCTTTGACCGGGCAATCAAAATTGCTTGCAACAGAATGGAAAACCGGGTCATTGAAGACTATTGCCCACCGAAAAGAGAGGGCGGAACAGACAACATGGGAGTCTCCATATGAAAACGGTGATCGCCGGCCTTGGTGCCGCGCTCTTGTCCACGACAATGCTTGTGACCTCGGTTTCGGCCGAAACGATCCGCTGGGCGCGCGGCTCGGATGCGCTGACGCTGGACCCGCATTCGCAAAATCAGGGCGTGACCCATAATTTCGCCCATCACATCTATGAAACGCTGGTGGACCGCGATGTCGAGGGCACGCTGCAACCGCGTCTGGCCCTGTCCTGGGAAATCAAGGCAGATGACCCGACCGTCTGGGTGTTCAAGCTGCGCGAAGGCGTGACCTTCCATGACGGCGCGGCCTTCACCGCCGAGGATGTGGTGTTTTCGCTGGACCGCGCGCGGTCGGAAAAATCCAACATGCGCCAGTTGCATGTCGATGTGGACAGCGTGACCGCCGTTGACGATCTGACCGTCGAGGTCAAGATGAAGGGCCCGTCGCCGCTGTATGTCAATAACCTGACCAACACCTTCATGATGGACAAGACCTGGTCCGAGACCAACAATGTGGTCGAGGTGCAGGACTATGCGGCGGGCGAAGACAATTACGCCGTGCGCAACACCAATGGCACCGGCCCCTACAAGCTGGTCTCGCGTGAGGTGGATGTCCGGTCGGTCATGGCCGTGAATGACGACCACTGGGCCGAGAACAAGCCCGCCGTGACCGAAATCATCTATCTGCCGATCTCGGATGCCGCGACCCGCGTTGCGGCCCTGCTGTCGGGCGAGGTGGATATCGTTCAGGACGTGCCGGTGCAGGATATCGAACGGCTGACCGGAACCGACGGCATCAAGGTCGAGACCGGGCCGGAAAACCGCGTGATCTATTTCGGCTACAAGTTCGGCGATGCGCCGCTGAAAACCTCGAATGTCACCGAGGGCAACCCGTTCAACAACCCGCTGGTGCGTGAGGCGATGGAACTGGCTGTGGACCGGGACGCGATCAAACAGGTCGTGATGCGCGGGCAGTCGGTGCCGACGGGCGTTGCCAACCCGCCCTTCGTGGCTGGCTGGACGCCCGAGCTTGATGCCTATCCGGCCGTCGATCTGGACCGTGCCCGCGAATTGCTGGCCGAGGCAGGCTATCCCGACGGGTTCACCGTCACGCTGGACACGCCGAACAACCGCTATGTCAACGATGAGGCGATCAGTCAGGCCGTGGTCGGCATGCTGGGCCGGATCGGCATTCAGGTCACGCTGGCCTCGCGTCCGGTGGCGCAGCATTCGCCGCTTGTCACCTCGAACGAGACCGATTTCTACCTGCTGGGCTGGGGCGTTCCGACCTTCGATTCCGCCTATGTCTTCAACGATCTGGTCCATACCAAGGATGGCAGCTACGGCGCTTATAACGGCGGGCTCTATTCCAACCCGGAACTGGATGAAAAGATCCGCTCGCTGGGCACCGAGACCGATCTGGCCAAGCGTGACGCGACCGTGGCCGAGATCTGGCAGGTGGTGAAAGAGGACCGCGTCCTGCTGCCGATCCACAATCAGGTTCTGGCCTATGCCATGGCCGACCGGATCACCCTGCCGGTCCATCCCGAGAACCAGCCGCTTCTGACCTCGGTCACCTTCGCGGACTGAGCGGACCCGACCTGACCTGCCGCCGCGACGGACCCCGGTCCCTCGCGGCGGTTTTCCTTTCCTGACGGAGGTGGTCGATGCTGGCCTTCATCATCCGGCGACTGGCGCAGTCGGTGCTGGTCATGCTTTTCGTGGCGTTGATCGCCTTTGTCATCTTCCGCTATGTGGGCGATCCCATCGCCAGCATGGTGGGCGTCGAAACCCGGCTGGAAGATCAGGAGATCATGCGCGACCGACTGGGTCTGAATGATCCTGCGGTGATCCAGTTCCTGCGTTTTGTCGGCAATGCGATGCAGGGGGAATTCGGCATTTCCTACCGCCTTCAGCAGCCGGTGACGGAACTGATCCTGTCGCGTCTGCCCGCCACCATTGAACTGGCCTTCGCCTCGGCCATGATCGCGCTGGTGTTCGGCGTCGTGCTGGGGGTGTTTACCGCGCTGAAACCCAAAAGCCTGCTGAGTGGTGCCGTCATGTCGGCCTCGCTGATCGGGGTCTCGCTGCCGACCTTCCTGATCGGGATCGGGCTGATCTATATCTTTTCAGTCGAACTGGGCTGGCTGCCCTCCTTTGGACGCGGTGAGGTGGTCGATCTGGGCTGGTGGCGCACGGGGCTTCTGACCGAGACGGGGCTGAAATCCCTCATCCTGCCCGCGATCACCCTGTCGCTGTTCCAGTTGACGCTGATCATGCGGCTGGTGCGGGCGGAAATGCTGGAAGTGCTGCGCACCGAATATATCCGCTTTGCCCGCGCGCGCGGGCTGACCCAGCGCGCCATCAATTTCGGCCATGCGCTGAAGAACACGCTGGTGCCGGTCATCACCATCACAGGGCTGCAACTGGGATCAGTCATCGCCTTTGCCATCGTGACCGAAACGGTGTTCCAGTGGCCGGGCGTCGGGTCGCTGTTCATCACCTCGGTGCAGGTCGTCGATGTGCCGGTGATGGCGGCTTACCTCATGTTCATCGCGCTGGTCTTCGTGTTGATCAACCTTGTCGTCGATATCCTCTATTTCGTTGTCGATCCGCGTCTGCGGGTGGATGGCGGCAGCAGCGGGAAATAAGCCATGAGCAGCCAGGACATGACCCCAGCCCCCGCCCCCGGAACCCCTGCCCCGGTCGCCCCGCCCCGCCCGACGGGCCGCCTGCGCCGGATGCTGGACAGCGATATCTTCTATTCGTGGAAACGCTCGCCTGTCACGGTGATCGCGACCTTTACCGCGCTGTTTCTGATTCTGATGGCGCTGATGGCGCCCCTGATCGCGCCGCATGATCCGTTCAATCCGGCGTCATTGAACCTGATGGACGGGTTTACCCCGCCCGCCAGCGCCAGCGCCTTTTCGGACAACTGGTTCCTGATGGGGGCCGACAATCAGGGCCGCGACGTGCTGTCCACGATCATGTATGGCAGCCGGGTTTCGCTGTTCGTCGGCTTCATGGCGACGTTGTTCGCGGTGGTGATGGGCATGGGGCTGGGCCTGGCCGCCGGTTACAATGGCGGCATGATTGACGCGGTCATCATGCGCGTTGCGGATATCCAGCTTTCCTTCCCCGCCATCCTGATTGCGCTGCTGATCTTTGGTGTCGCGCGCGGGGTGATCCCGGCGAACCAGCAGGAAAGCATGGCGATCTGGGTGCTGATCCTGGCCATCGGCCTGTCGAACTGGGCGCAATTCGCGCGCACGGTGCGCGGGGCGACGATGGTTGAACGGGAAAAGGACTATGTCGCCGCCGCGCGCATCATGGGGGTGCATCCGGTGCTGATCCTCTTGCGCCATATCCTGCCCAATGTTCTGGGTCCGGTGCTGGTGATCGGCACCATCGGGCTGGCGCTGGCGATCATCGAGGAGGCGACGCTGTCTTTCCTTGGCGTGGGCGTGCCGCCGACGCAACCCAGCCTTGGCACGCTGATCCGCATCGGTCAGCAATATCTGTTCTCGGGCGAATGGTGGATCCTGTTCTTCCCGGCCATGACGCTGATCCTGCTGGCGCTTTCGGTCAACCTTCTGGGCGACTGGCTGCGCGATGCCCTGAACCCCAAGCTGCGCTGAGGAGAAAACCATGACCGAACCGCTGCTTTCGGTGCGGGGCCTGACGGTGGAATTTCCGACCCGTCACGGCATCCTGACCGCGGTCGAGGATATCGACCTCGACATCATGCCCGGCGAAGTGCTGGGAATGGTGGGCGAATCCGGGGCGGGCAAGTCGATGACCGGCAATGCCATCATCGGGCTGATCGAACCGCCGGGTCGCATCGCGCGGGGGGAGGTGCTTCTGAAGGGGCAGCGCATCGACAATCTGCCGCCTGATGAAATGCGCGCCATCCGGGGCCGCCGCATCGGCATGATCTTTCAGGATCCGCTGACCTCGCTGAACCCGCTTTACCGCATCTCGGATCAGTTGGTGGAAACCATCCGCACCCATCTGCCCCTGTCGCGGGATGCGGCGCTGAAACGGGCGATCGGGCTGCTGGATGATGTCGGTATTCCCGATGCGGCACGACGGATCGACGATTACCCGCATCAGTTTTCGGGGGGCATGCGGCAGCGGGTTGTGATCGCACTGGCGCTTTGTGCCGAACCCGATCTGGTCATCGCGGATGAGCCGACAACGGCGCTGGATGTGTCGGTGCAGGCGCAGATCATCGAGGTGATGAAACAGCTTTGCGCCGAGCGCGGTGCGGCGATCCTGCTGGTCACGCATGACATGGGCGTGATTGCCGAGACCGCCGACCGTGTGGCGGTGATGTATGCGGGCCGGATCGCCGAAATCGGCCCGGTGCGCGATGTCATCAAACACGCGATGCATCCCTATACGGCGGGGCTGATGGGGGCGATCCCGCGACTGGGCGAGAACCTTGACCGGCTGAGCCAGATCCCCGGCGCGATGCCGCGCCTGTCGGCCATCCCGCAGGGCTGCGCGTTCAATCCGCGCTGTCCGCGCGTGATGGATCGCTGCCGGGTAGATCGTCCGGGCCTGCTGGAACCCGTGCCGGGGCGGCGCGTCGCCTGCTGGCTTTATCCCGAGGAGGCACAGGCATGAGCGGACCGCTGCTGGATGTGCGCAACCTGTCGCGTCGCTTCGACGTGTCGAAACCCTGGCTGAACCGCAAGATCGAGGGGCTGGAGCGGCTTTATGTCAAGGCCGTCGACGATGTCAGCTTTACCGTCAACCGCGGCGAGACCTTCGCGCTGGTGGGGGAAAGCGGGTCGGGGAAATCGACCATCGCGCGGCTGATCGTGGGCCTTCTGAAACCCACGGCCGGTGAGATTTTCTTTGACGGGCAATCCTTGGCCAAGGGGTTGAACGGGGCCGAGGCGCGGCGTCTGCGCCGCCGGTTCCAGATGATCTTTCAGGATCCGCTGGCCAGCCTGAACCCGCGCTGGCGCGTCACCGATATCATCGCCGAACCCTTGCGCGTGTTCGAGGGCGGCATGGCCGACCGTGAGCGCCGGTTGCGGGTGGGCGAATTGCTGACGCTGGTGGGGCTGTCGCCCGAGGATGGCGTCAAGTTTCCGCATCAGTTTTCGGGTGGACAACGCCAGCGCATCGCGATTGCCCGGGCGCTGGCGGCGCGTCCCGAATTCATCGTCTGCGACGAACCCACCTCGGCGCTGGATGTGTCGGTGCAGGCGCAGATCCTGAACCTGATGAAGGATCTGCAGCGTGAATTCGGCCTGACCTATGTGTTCATCTCGCATAACCTGCAGGTGGTGCGGCATATGTCCGACCAGATCGGGGTGCTGTATCTGGGGCGCCTGGCCGAGGTGAATTCGGCGGCGGGCCTGTTTGCCGCGCCGCGCCATCCCTATACGCGGATGCTGCTGGACGCGGTGCCCGATATCGAGATGACGGGCCGGGGCCGCAGGAAGGTCGAGGGGGAAATCCCTTCGCCGCTGTCGCCGCCGCCGGGCTGCACCTTCCATCCGCGCTGTCCGCTGGCCAATGACCGCTGCCGGCGCGAGGTGCCGCACCTGCGCGCGGGCGTGGCCTGTCACGCGGTCGAGGAGGGGCGCGTTCCGGCCTGAACCGCCGCCGCGCCGCTTGCCGTTGCGTCGCCCCTGACCTTGACCATGACCTTGACCCCGGGGGGGCAAGGGGCTACGCCCATGCCGTCCCGTTTCCCCAGACCGCAGGAGCGTCCCTTGGCCAATCCCTCTCTTCTTATCCTCGCCGGTGACGGCATCGGTCCCGAAGTCATGACCGAAGTGAAAAAGATCATCGACTGGTTCGGCACCAAGCGCGGCATCGCGTTCGATGTCTCCGAGGATCTGGTGGGCGGCTGCGCCTATGACGCGCATGGCACGCCGCTGACCGATGCCACCATGGCCAAGGCGCTGGCGGTGGATGCGGTTCTGCTGGGCGCTGTCGGCGGGCCGAAATATGACAATCTGGACTTTTCGGTAAAGCCCGAACGCGGGTTGCTGCGCCTGCGCAAGGAAATGGATCTCTATTCCAACCTCCGCCCCGCCCAGTGTTTCGACGCGCTGGCCGATTTTTCCTCGCTCAAGCGCGAGATCGTGGCGGGCCTCGATATCGTCATCGTACGCGAACTGACCTCGGGCATCTATTTCGGTGAGCCGCGCGGCATCATCACCGAAGGGAATGAGCGGGTCGGCATCAACACCCAGCGTTATACGGAATCCGAAATTGCCCGTGTCGCGCGCTCGGCCTTTGAACTGGCCCGCCGTCGCAACAACAAGGTCTGCTCGATGGAGAAGGCCAATGTGATGGAATCCGGCATTCTCTGGCGGCAGGTCGTGCAGGAAGTGCATGACAAGGACTATCCCGATGTCGAACTCAGCCATATGTATGCCGATGCGGGCGCGATGCAGCTGACCCGCTGGCCCAAGCAGTTCGACGTGATCGTGACCGACAACCTGTTCGGCGACATGTTGTCGGATCTGGCGGCGATGCTGACCGGCAGTCTGGGCATGCTGCCCTCGGCCAGCCTTGGCGCGCCGGCGGCGAATGGTCGGCCCAAGGCGCTTTATGAACCGGTCCACGGCTCGGCTCCCGATATTGCCGGACAGGGCAAGGCCAATCCGATTGCCTGTATCCTCAGCTTCGCGATGGCGCTGCGCTACAGCTTTGATCTGGGGGATGAGGCGTCGCGCGTGGAACAGGCGGTGGAAAAGGTGCTGGCCGACGGTCTGCGCACCGCTGATCTGATGGGCCCCGAGGGCGGCACGCCGGTGTCCACCTCGGCCATGGGCGATGCGGTCGTGGCAGCGCTGGACGCAAGCCTTTGACCCTGCGCTGAAATTCCAGACGGTCCCCTGCCGCACCCGGCGTGCGGGGGGCCGTCTGACAGGCGTGCCGCCTAGCCGATCCGTGCGCGGCTGCCCTTCCAGACGGTGAAGGCCACGGCTGCGGCAAAGCCCAGCATGGCGGGTGTCAGCGCCTCACCCAGCAGGGCGGCGGCGATGGCCAGCGTCACGAAGACCTGCAAAAGCTGCACCTGCCCGACCCGCGCGATGCCGCCCATGGCAAGGCCCCGGTTCCAGAAGATGAACCCCGCGAACATCGACCCCAGCCCCAGATAGGCAAGTGCTGCAAGCGCCCTGCCGTCGGGCGCGCCGATGCCGCTGTCCCACAGCGCCCATGTGCCCGCCGCCGTGACCGGTAGCGCCAGCACCAGCGCCCAGGCGATCACCTCCCATCCCGGCCGTGTGCGCGACAGCTTGCCCGAGACGACATAGCCCAGTGACGTGACCACCGCCGCGCAGAGCAGCCACAGATGGCCGATTCCGGGCGCGATCCCGCTGCCGCGCAGGGTGAAGGCGATGACCAGCGCCGCCCCCGACAGGCTCCACCCCCAGAAGGCGGGGCCGGGGCGTTCCCCCCCAATCAGCGCGGCAATCCCGGCGGTCAGCAGCGGCAGAACGCCCAGCACGATACCGCCATGGGCCGCCGGAACCGTCTGCATCGCGACATTCAGAAAGCCGGGAAAGCCGAAGACCAGCGTCGCCGCGACCACCAGAAAGGCCCGCCATTCCGACAGGGGCGGGGGGCGGCGCAGCAAAGCCAGGGCCAGCCCGGCGGCACTCGTCGCGATCAGCGCCCGGGCAAACATGATGAAAAGCGGGCTGAACCCGTCCAGCGCGATCCGGGTGGCGGGCAATGTGCCGCCAAAGATGACCACGCCACAAAAGCCCAGCAACAGCCCGGCAAGTGGGCGTCGATCCTGGCCCGGCGGGGGCGGTGCTGCGGTCATTTTGCCTTGCGCTCCGGGATGCTGCGGGTCAGTTTCCTTTCCATACCAGTAAGCCTGAAGTGGATACCAGCCCATGCGAATCGCCAATCCCAACCTGCGCGGTGCGCTGTTCGCGCTTATGGCCTTTGCGATTTTCGCGACGCATGACGTGGTGGTGAAGATTCTGGGCGCCAGCTATTCGCCGGTGCAGATCATCTTTTTCTCGGTGCTGTTCGGCTTTCCGCTGGTCACGATCATGCTGATCCGCGATCCGATGGATGGCAATCTGCGCGCGCGGCATCCGTGGTGGTCGCTGACGCGGACGGTTGCTGCGGTGATTACCGGGGTGACGGCCTTTTATGCGTTTTCGGTGCTGCCGCTGGCGCAGACCTATGCGATCCTTTTTGCCACGCCGATCCTGATTACCCTGCTGGCCATCCCCATTCTGGGTGAAAAGGTCGGCCTGCGGCGCGGCATTGCGATTGTGGTGGGTATGCTGGGCGTGCTGATCGTGCTGCGGCCGGGCGGGGCGGATCTGGCCCTTGGCCATGCGGCGGCGCTGGTCGCAGCGGTGACCTCCTCGCTGGCCTCGGTGATCGTGCGGCGCATCGGGAAAGAGGAACGCTCGGTCGTGCTGCTGCTTTATCCGATGCTGGGCAATTTCATTGTGCTGGGTCTGGCGCTGCCTTTCGTCTATCAGCCCATGCCGGTGCTGCATCTGGGCATGACCGGATTCATCGCGCTGTTCGCCTTTGTCGCGATGCTGTTCGTGATCGCCGCTTACCGTGCCGCCGAGGCGGTGATCGTGGCGCCGATGCAATACAGCCAGATGATCTGGGCCGCGATTTTCGGTTATCTGATCTTTGACGAGGCCCCAGATGCGCTGACGCTGCTGGGGGCGGCGGTGATCATCGCCAGCGGCCTTTATATCGTGATGCGCGAAAGTCGCCTGAATGTGTCACGCCACAGTCCTGTGCTGCAATCGCGGTCGCGGCCCGAAACCGGGATCATGCCGCGCATCAGTGTCATGCTGCGGCGTGGCGCGAAATCCGGCGGCCCCGAGGATGCGTGACCGCTGGCGGGAACGGGTCACCCGAACAAGCACACATAAGCCCCTTGCAAATCACCGGCCAAGTGTTTAACCCGCTGCCCACGGTCGGAGCGTAGCGCAGCCTGGTAGCGCACCTGCTTCGGGAGCAGGGGGTCGGAGGTTCGAATCCTCTCGCTCCGACCAATAAAATCCCGCAGTAACAACAGCTTAGCAACACCCCTCGGGGGCGCGGCGCACCTTGCGCGGTAGCATCATAGCGCTGTGCTAGCTTGGTAGCGTTATCGACCGAATCCCCATGCCGACAGCAAAACGCCCCCACCTTGCGGTGAGGGCGCTACAGCGTCGGACCCGGAGAACGAAAGGGCAAGCCCCGCTGCTGGTCCCGTTCGATTATCGAGGCACGGTTTCCTTGTCCTCGTCGCAGCGACACCTGCTGCGCCTGTCAGCCCCAAACCTCCTGACAGTTTCTCATGGCACTGAGCTTTCCCAAATGCCGTTCCGTTGACGGTGCAAGTGATCCCACACCCGGTCGCGCTCCCATCGGCGCAGGGCAGCGAGCACAAGCGGGAAGTCTACGCGGTCCAGCCCCTCGGCACCCTCAGCGAAACCATCAACCGACCCGTATAGCTGGACGATAGGCGACGGGGTTGCGGTGCGGGCTGTCTCAAGTCGCTGGACGCGCGCCAGCAGGGTGCGGACGCTGGGCACAGATCAATCCTTGTCCAGCGCCCGCAATGCTGCGCCAAGGCGCGGGGCGGCGGCGAGGTGCTGGTCGGCATAGCGCTTGCGCGCTGCGACCGCCTCAGCGTCCCGCTGGTGGATGGCTTGCCGATCTTCAAGGGTTGGAGGGGTAGCGCGCTCGCCACCAGCTTTCAGCGGTCGGTCGTCATCGTTCGTCATGGTGCCACCTTCAATGTCTGGAGAACTGCATAGGCCTCAGCCCGCGTGTCAGGGTCGTCGCAGTCGCGCATCACCTCCAGCATGGACGCGATTGCTACCTGCCGCAGCCTGCCGCGTGCCTGATCGTGCATCTGGGCCAGCCTGTCGCGGTGCTTGGCGGTAAACTCGCCAGCCGTCATCGGCACCAGTTCAACGGGGTATGCCATGCGGTCGGCCATGCGCACCGCCCAGCCCACAGCGGCCCGATAGTCTGCCACGGGGCATGTGGTCAGCAGCTTTCGCCCCTCGGGGGTGCCAAGGTAGGTTTGCACAAAGCTGTCCTCGGGCAACGGTTCATAGGCGTAGACGGTGTTTCGGTCGGTCTTGAGAATAGCCATCAGATTTGCTTCGCCTCCAATGTGATGATGCGGGATTCAAGGTCTTCCACCGCGCGGATGCCTGCGACCGACTGGATGCACCCGATAAGGATGCGCGCTGTGTCGGCATCCAGCTTGCCCTCGCTCACCGCGATAAGGATTTGGCGGGCTTGCTCGGACAGGGGCGCGTCGTCGCTCAACTCGAACTGGACCCGTTCCGCCTGCGCCCGGATGGGCGGCGCAATGCGGGCAAGGGCGATGTTCGCCGCCTGCATGTCGCCCTCCAACGCCTTCGCCGTGACAACCTTGGCGATGGCAACGGCGTCGTCCGCAAAGGCAGCTTGCAGCTTCTGCCGCTTGTCGATGATGCCCTTGGGACGACCAGCGGGGTTCGGGCTGGGCATTCCCGGCGTCCACTTGGAGGGCGCGGCGGTTTCAGATGCTTCCGTCATGCGGTGTATTCCGTGATTTGAGCAGTTTTCGATCAGGACGCATGGCGCGAATAGATGGCGGCGGAGGCGTCACGTTTGGCGCGAACCTCCTGAGGCGTGATGGTGCGAACGATGCGACCCTGTGCGCCCTGCACCGGGATGCCGCCCACCGCGCGATCCATGTCCTTGAACACGATGCTTGCCCGAGACAGCAGATGTTCCCGCGCAGCGACCATCGCGCGCAGGCGTGCCATCTTCTCCGGTTCGCGCTGTTCGTTGTAGCGGCGCAGGTAGAAGGCGTGCTGTTCCTTCGTCAGTCCGCTGAGCATGGGCGGGCCGCCCAACGCCGCCGACAGCACCTCGTCATCGCGCTCTGCCAGCGCCCGGTCCAGAATCTCGGTGCGCTTGTCTGACCCCTTCAGGGTGGCGCGCACCTCGCCCGAGATCATCGACGATGCCCGTTCCTTCACCGGCTGGGAAAGTTCGGTTTCGAGGTAGTCGATGCCGCGCTTGAGGTTCACTGCCGCCGCGTCAAACTTCTGGGTGACACCCTTCAACTTGCTGCGGGCATAGTCATCCGCCTTGAGCAGCGCAGCGGAATCGGTGAGCGTCGGGTCGGCAAACGCGGCATCGCGCACCTCGTGGATTGCGGAAATGAACTGGTAGGCGCTCTGGAACGCCTCAACCGCCGGCGCGACGAAAGGCGCGGTTTCCTCGGTCACATCCTCAAGGCCAAGCACCAATTCAGGGTGCAGGTCTGCGGAGACGCGGACGTTGATTTTCTCGGACATGGTGCTGTTAACCCCTGATACGGCTGGAATGCTGCTGTTATGGTAGCTGCTCTCAATGAAAGTCCGCAATAGGATCAGTGGCTTAGGTCCGTTTTGCCCCATACAGCGGATATGAAGGTCGAGCCACTGGCACGATGCCCCTGCGTTGCACTCGCTGCGACTGGCCTCGATACAGATGCAGCGGGAAACTACTAGGTGTTTCACTGCACCTCGCCGCAGGGTAGCGCTCTGTGCTCGCTGTGCGGCGGCTACAGCGCTGATCACGACATGGGCCACCATGAGCTCCTCCCCGGAAATCGGACAGTGACGGAAGCTACGATCTGACGTTTGCTGGTCTCCAAGGACGAGGAGATCAGGCATGCGGAAACGCAGGAACCATGACGCGGGCTTCAAGGCGCGCGTGGCACTTGAGGCCGTTAAGGGCGAGCGCACTGTGTCGGAGTTGGCGGCCGAATACGGCGTGCATCCGACGATGATCCATCAGTGGAAGAAGGCGCTGCTCGACGGGGCTGCGGATATCTTCGAGCGCGGCGGCAGAAAGCCCGTTTCGGAAGTGGATGAGGAGACGGTTCGGTCGCTGCACGCCAAGATTGGGGAGCTGGCCGTCGCCAACGATTTTTTGTCACGAAAGCTCAAGCCGTGGACCGGCAAGTGAGGCGTAGGATGATTGAGCGGTGCCATCCGGCGTTGTCGATCGGCGCGCAGTGCCGCCTGCTGTCGATCTCGCGCTCGTCCTACTATCATGAACCGGTCGGAGAGACGGAGCAGAACCTCGGGCTGATGCGGGTCATTGACCAGCAGTTCCTCGACACGCCCTTCTACGGTGTCCGGCAGATGACCTGGCATCTGCAGAACGAGGGGTATGGTGTGAACCAGAAGCGCATCCGGCGGCTGATGCGGCTCATGCGCCTGATGCCTATCTACCAGAAGCCCAACACCAGCAAGCCGAGAAAGGGCCACAAGACCTATCCCTATCTTTTGGCCGGGTTGCGCGTGGATCGGCCCGGTCAGGTCTGGTGCGCTGATATCACCTATTTGCCGATGCGGCGGGGCTTTCTGTATCTGGTGGCGATCATGGACTGGTTCACCCGCAAGGTGCTGTCCTGGCGCATCTCCAACACGCTGGAAGCCGACTTCTGCGTCGAGGCGCTGAACGAGGCCATCCACCGCTTCGGCGCGCCGGGGATCATGAATACGGACCAAGGTTCACAGTTCACGTCCTTCGCCTGGACTGACCGCTTGAAACGCGTTGGCACACGGATCTCGATGGATGGCAAAGGGCGCTGCATCGACAATGTCTTCATCGAGCGTCTGTGGCGATCGCTGAAGTATGAATGCGTCTATCTGCACGCCTGGGAAACAGGATCGCAGGCCAAAGCCGCCATCACATCCTGGATCACCTTCTACAACCATCGACGACCCCACACTGCCCATGGCGGCCAACCGCCTGCCGTGGTCTACTTCAACAGCATCGAAACCGATCAGCAGGCGCAGGCGGTAGCTTAAATATCCCCGAAAACTGTCCAAGCATCGGGGAGTAGCTCACCATGCGTGCCCATTATGCCGAGCGCGGCTGTGCGCAGCGCTGCAAGCGTAGCTGTCAAAGGAGCCAGCAAAGTTTTCCTTGGCGGACGGCCAATCGTGACGCTAAGTTCACAAAGTAGCGAGGAAATGGGGCGGCGGATGGTGGAACTGTCAGATTGGACACTTTCAGAGCGATCCGACTATTTATATTTCCACTTCGACGTTAAGGGGCACGCGCTCAAACTTGAAACCTTCATTCAGACAGCAGAAAGTGCTCGGCGCGTCATTGAAGCGCTGGATGCCACGTTTTTCGGTGGCTCCCTTGATTATGAAGTTGTTGTTGTCCCGCCAGAAGATGGATCATTTCTGTCCAAATTGGCGCTCTGGGTGGTCGGTGGCACTTCGGCAGTATTTGCATTCATTAACACCAGCACGGGTGCAGCGTTTGTCGAAGGCCTGACCGGGCATCCACCATCGCATTGGGCTGCAGAGGCAGGAAAAGGAACTCGCGCGATATTGGATGAAGTAGGGGAGTTAGTGGCACCGAGCGCAGAACCGGAAGATGAGGGTGCCAAGAGGAGTGAAGAGGAGGCTGCATGTCGCGAAACTGCCCGGATCACGGTGGAGCTTACCCGAGCAATTCTTGAAAGCAGTCCCGAGCGACTCCAGAAAGTTGGCATGGAGATTGGCGATCTGCCTGAGGCACTTGACGCACGGGCGGACTTTTACCTTGCCTGTATTGAGGATCGAGAAGTTAAGCGGATTGGCTTTACACCAGATGATGACTTTCCGATACCGAGAAACTCATTCCCGTCGAGAGCTGTTAAGCCTTCTCGCAAAGAGCCAGACGAGTCCGCCCCAGAATGGATTTCCGCCGTTGAAAGCATTTATGTCACCTCGCCCAACTGGGACGAGGAGGATCAAAAGGCAAGGCAGTGGAAAGGTAAGGACCAGATTCGCCGGGATTGCTACTTCGTAATCGAGGACCGCGAGTTTTGGCAATTGGTGAAGCGCAAGTCTCTACATGTGGAGGTCCTCGACAGGCTAAGGGTTCAATGGGCGTATCAGATGGTGGACGGGCGACCGAAGAATCGACGTGTTCTCCGGGTCTTGGAGTTCAACGGTGATAAGTTGGCTGACCCGCTCGACCATGATGCTCTCAGCGCGATTCTTGGGGATTACTCCGCCGTAGAGGCATCGCGCGGCCAGCCTTCACTTTTTGACAAAGAGTAGGACTCTACGTTGAGTGGGTTTTTTGGGCAGGCTTCGCTGCTTGGGATGCCACCATCACCGGGCACAGCCGCCCCGCACAGCGCTGGCCCGCACCAGCCGCCACCATTGCCGCGCTGCACCCTGCGCCCGCACCATAGCGCCAGCACAGCCATCGCGCGCCCTATACGCCACCCTCGCCTGCCCTCTGCGCAGCACACTTGGTTCAACGGCGCGGCAGGCAGGGGGCTAGGTTGCGTTTTCGTCCCTCGCCCAAACCAGAACTGTCCCCGTCGCTTAGGTATCGTCGCCCAACAAACCAATAGCTTGGCGGTCGGCTGAACTGATGCCCGCCGCCCCCCGGCCCCTCCCCAAAGCCCCCCTTTGCATAAAGTGCTGCATGGGGAAAATCGGGTATGTCCATTGTGCTGCCCTTTTTAGGGAGGGGGGCGCAGGGGTAGCCGGGGGGCATTTGGCCCTCTTTCATGCCGGGGGGCTAAGGGAGGCAATGGGTCCGGGCATTCGGGTCAGTTCGCTTTCAACGGCCAGCAAATGGGCACCCCGCCACCGCTGTGCGTTCCTAAGCACCCACACCTTCACCTTCGGTCGCCCAAAAAGCGCAAAGGGTCGAGGCATCGGTTCAATGCCCGCCTTGCGTGCAATGGGCGGCAAGACTGCCCATTTGCGACCTGCATCAGCAACAAAGTTCGGGTCCATTGTTGATTTTCACCCAGAACTGACCCGGGTAGGCGTGTAATTTTCATTGAGATTTGACCCATGTGACCCTTCTCCCGCGCGGTGAGCGACGGGGGGCAATGGAGTGATAAACATGGGACTATTGAACGTCATTCGAACGCTGCGTTTGCGGCATGGGCTTGCGATCCGCGAGATCGCCCGACGCACCGGCCTATCCCGCAACACCATCAAGAAGCATCTGAAGGCCGGGACGGTTGAACCGCAGTTCGCAACGCCGGAGCGGCAAAGCAAGCTCGATCCCTTTGCCGATAAGTTGGCGGGCTGGCTGAAGACCGAGGCAGGGAAGTCGCGCAAGCAGCGGCGGACGATGAAGCAGTTGCACGCCGATCTCGTGGCGCTTGGCTTCACCGGCTCTTATGCCCGGGTCGCGGCGTTTGCACGACGGTGGCGTGCCGATCGGCAGCGCGAGCAGCAGACGACGGGGCGCGGGACCTTTGTGCCGCTGCATTTTGACCCGGGCGATGCCTTCCAGTTTGACTGGAGCGAGGATTTTGCAGTTCTGGGCGGCGAACG